>NZ_JAPMLQ010000010.1 GCF_026410305.1 Sulfitobacter sp. F26204
CGCCAAACGGGACGGTTGTCATCAACGCCGACGGCACGCTTGAGTACACGCCGGACATGGACTTCAACGGTGAGGACACGATTACCTACACCATCGAGGACCCGGACGGCCTGAGCGACACAGCCGAAGTGACCGTGACCGTGACACCGGTGGACGATGCACCAGTGACCGCGCCGGACACAGCAGATGTGGATGAGGACGACACCGTCACCATCGACGTGCTGGGCAACGACACTGATCCGAACGGCGATCCGCTGACGGTAACTGAGGCCACTGCGCCGAACGGGACGGTTACGATCAACCCCGACGGCACGCTGGACTACACGCCGAACCCGGACTTCAACGGCGAAGACACGATCACCTACACGGTCGAGGATCCCGACGGGAACCCCGCGACCGGCACCGTGGCCGTAACCGTTGCCCCTGTGAACGACGCCCCTGTGGCCGAGGACGACAGCGACAGCACACCCGAGGACACAGCCGTGACCATCGATGTGCTGGGCAATGACAGCGACGTGGACGGCGATCCGCTGACCGTGACCGCTGCCACTGCGCCAAACGGGACGGTTGTCATCAACGCCGACGGCACGCTTGAGTACACGCCGGACATGGACTTCAACGGTGAGGACACGATTACCTACACCATTGAGGACCCGGACGGCCTGAGCGACACAGCCGAAGTGACCGTGACCGTGACACCGGATGATGGTGGCGGAGACGCCGGACCAGTTGATGGTCTGGACACAGGAGAAGTGATGAACCCCGGCTACACCGATGCAGACGGAGATCAGATTGACGGCGACGATGGCCTGAATGACGAGATCTTTGGCAACGGTGGCAATGACGTCATCAACGCTGGTGAAGGAAACGACACCATCGACGGTGGTGCAGGCAATGACAACATCAACGCCGGCGACGGTGACGATGTGATCATCCGCAGCGATGGCGGGTTCGAGCAGATGGACGGTGGTGCAGGCGATGATACGCTGACCGGTAACGGTGAGGGTGACATCCGCGTACATGTGGACAACCAAGGCAATGGCGATGTCTTCCATGGCGACACCGGTTCGTTCGGCTTGTTCCAGAACATCGAGAACTTTGATGCGGACGAGATCGACGGGTTGAACGACAAGATCGTGTTCACCGAAGCGGTCGATGCCAGCCGGGTCAACGAAGAGATCAACGGTCTGTCTGACGACGCCTTTGGTAACTTCTATCCTGATGGTGACACAACTAACGCGATCAACTTCGGTCCGGACGCTAACTATCTGCTGTCAGACATCTTGGGTGGCACAGCACCGGCCAGCGGTGAAGAGGCAGTCGGTCCAGTGGGTGAATTCATCATCTTTGGTGGTGATGAAGACGGTGAAATCGGCGATATCTCTTACGAGGACTTCGAATTCGTCCAATTCAACGTGGAAGCCGACGAGGACTACCTTGCTTTGATGCGCTCACCGGAAGAGGAAGCACGCATTGCAGATGGCGCACCTCTGATCGAAGATGAAGAAGATGAAGACGACTTGGTCATAATCTAAACGCCGACCAGCAGCGCGGCGGACACCTTAATTTCCGCCGCTCTAACCATAAAATAGAAACCAGCGCTTTTGGGCGCTGGTTTTTTTGCATTCAGGGATATCGGTTGAACTTGGGGCGTACCATTTGAGGCCAGTTCGCAGGTATTTGCCAAATCCACACAGCGTTCCCCAAGAGTATTGCGAATCCGCCCGATTTCTATGCGCTTGGGTTTTTTTAAGCAGGCCTTAGGCGGTTGGTAACACATGACAGTTAAATCTGCCTCCGTAGGAAAATTTCAACGGGTTGGTAGCGTTGGAGAACGAAGCTGGTTCCGGTACGGAAAACGTCCCAAGGGGCACGCATTCCGCAGGCAGGGGCCCGCTGTTTGAAAGCTGCTGTCGTTATCCGAGCGACCTCAAGTCTGCCAGCCCGATTCAATTTTGCCCTTCGAATAGGGCGAAACAAGAATATCACGATTGAGGTGCCAGAACGGCCCAAGATCTCACCGTTAGCGGGAAACACGCCTTTGCGTGCCGCTGTGAAAGGGTTTTAGGTGATTTCAAATGGCTGACCTGACAGGCACGGGAAACGGTGAAACGCTTGAAGGCGGCGTTGGTTCCGACACGTTGAATGCGGGCGGCGGCAACGATGTGATTTATGGCGACCAACTGGTTGCCAACGGGAACTTTGAGGGCGATGCTATCTCGTCGGGGTGGCAAGCTGGTATCCCATCCGGCTGGGAACACTTTGGCAATCCGGCTTCGCTCAATATCGGTACCTATAATCCTGCTGGAGTGTCGGCTGACGGAATTGTTGCCTTCATCAATTCTGCCGAAGTGGGGCATGGGCTCGCTCAGAATACAGGCGTCGCATATAATTCCGCCCACAGCTATAACCTGCAGGTGGATGTGGGCGATGAAACCACCAATCCGATTTTCATGCAGGCGCGCATTTATATACAGGCAGACAACGGCTCTCTGACATATGTGAGTGCGCAGGGTGTCACCGTCCCTGCCAATACTTCCCTTTATACCGGCGTTAACCTGACAATTCCCGCAGGTGCAACTGCGGCGACAGGGAATGTCTACATCGCGCTTGTCGTAGAGAGCGGCGTTAACAGCCAGCTGCTCGTCGACAATGTCAGGCTGACCACCTCTGATCCCGCATATAACAGCGGTGGTGGCGTCACAGACACCGCCGGCTTGGGCGACGTCATTGATGCTGGTGCAGGAAATGACATCGTTCATGGTGGTGCTGGTAACGATACCATTGACGGGGGCAGTGGCAACGACAGCCTGCTTGGCGGGGATGGCAATGACACGTTTCGCTTGGAAGACGCCGGAAACGACACTGTGGACGGGGGCGACGGGTACGACGTTTTAGATTTGTCCGGTGTTACAATAACAGGTGCCAATGCTAATTTCTCCAACATAGAGGAAATTCGCGGCTCTGATTATATCGGGGGCGACAGTTGGAGCTGGACCACAGATTCCATCAATTTCATCGGTGGTTTGGGTGGGGATTCCATTAGCGCAGGCACCGGCAGTGATACCCTGTCGGGCAATGGCGGAGACGATACGCTCAGTGGTGGCGGCGGTAATGACTCGCTGAGTGGCGGTATTGGCGCGGATTCCCTTCTTGGTGGGGGTGGCGATGATACGCTTCTGGGCGGTACGGGTGATGACCAACTGGAGGGTGGCGACGGCGCCGATAGCATGGACGGCGGCGATGGCATTGATACGGCAACTTATGAGAATTCGAGCAGCGGGGTCATCGCCAATCTTGCCACCGGCGGAACAGGCAATGATGCCATCGGTGACATATACACAAACATTGAAAATCTTACTGGCACTGCTTTTACCGACGATCTGACGGGTGACGCCAATGCAAATGTCATTTCGGGAGGTGCAGGTTACAATATTGTCGATGGCGGCGCAGGGAACGATACCCTCTATACCGGTGATGACGGCAGCAATCTTGCTGGTGGGGATGGCGATGACCTTGTCTACGGCGGCGCAAATACCGACAGCATAGATATACAGGGTGGTGCCGATACCGTCTTTGCAGGGGCTGGGCTGGATTACATCCGCGTTTACGATGGGTTCGGCAACCACGTCGTTGATGGTGGCGTTGCTGCCGGAACTGGCTTTAGCGGCGATCAGCTCAGCTTTCTTTATTACACTGGCAACATCGACATCATCATCACCGGAACCGGCGCTGGGACGGCGACGGATGGCGTAAGCACGATCACCTATTCTGACATCGAGATGATCCGCCTCGGCGTTGGCGATGATACGCTTGATGCAAGCGGGTCCAGCGCCGATGTCTTTGTCTGGGATCCCTCTGGTGGGGACAACCTGATCACGGGCGGTTCAGGGAATTTAACCTATTTTGATACGATCGGTAATGCGACGGTCTTTGGCGGTACGGGGGATGACAGTTTAACCCTGAGTGATGGCGATGATCAGGTCGCATTGGCGGACGGCTTTGGCAATGACACGATCATCGGGGGGGAAGCCGGCGAAGCGGCGGGTGACACGCTTGACGCCTCGGCCCTGACGAGCGGCGTCAATGTGGTGTTCACCACGACGGATGGTGACGATGGCACGCTGTCGGACGGTGTGGATACGGTTGGCTTTACCGAGATCGAAAACCTGACCTATACGGAATTCAACGATACCGTGGATGCTTCGGGCGTGACGTCTGCCATGTCGGTCAGCGGCGCGGGCGGCAATGATATCATCACCGGCGGCACTGGTGACGACACGCTGGCAGGTGGCGATGGCGACGACCTGATCGATGGTGGCGACGGCAACGATTTCCTGACCACAGGCGAAGGCCAGGATACCCTAATCGGTGGTCTGGGCAATGACACGCTGATGAACTCTGACGGGGATGACAGCCTTGATGGTGGCGCGGGCGACGACAGTATCATCGCAACAGGTGGTGAGGACACACTGCGCGGTGGCACGGGCGATGATACGATGGATGGCGGCGACGACGCCGATACGTTCATCATCGAGGACGGCTTTGGCAATGACAGCATCACAGGCGGTGAAGGCACCACCGATCCGGGAGATGTGGATTTCGACACAATCGACCTCTCCGCACTCAGCGGCGCTGTCACCGTCACCTATACCGGTGACGAAGCCGGCACGATTACCGACGGCACCGACACGATCGCCTTCACCGAGATCGAGAACTTGATCCTGACGGATCAGAGCGACAGCGTGCAAGGCGGGGCGGACGGGGCTGGCCTGACCATTGATGCCCGGGGCGGCGACGACACAATCGAGGGCGGCAGCGGTAACGACACGATTGATGGCGGCGCAGGCGACGACAGTATCGAAGGCGGAGCGGGCGACGACACGTTCACTTATCAACCTGGTGACGGCAGCGACACGATCACCGACTTCAACACCGGCAATACCGGCACGCTGGATGACGGCGACAGCACCAACAACGATTTCATCAACCTCAGCAGCTACTACGACCACATATCCGAACTCTATGCCGATCAGGCGGATGACGGCGTTCTGAACCAGTCCAACACGACAGACAGTCGCGGCAACGCCACTGACTACAGCAATAACACGTCCTTTGGTGCAGGTTCGATGACGTTCAGCGGCGCATCCGCTGACGAATCCAGCTTCACAGCGGAGAACACAGGTGTGGTTTGCTTTACCTCTGGCACAGCCATCCGTACGCCTCTTGGTGATGTCCTGATTGACGATTTGCGCGTCGGCGATCTGGTCAGCACCATGGACAACGGCCCGCAGCGGATCGCTTGGATCGGCCAGCGGCATGTTACACATGCAGAACTGTTGCAGAATGACCGCCTGCATCCGGTATTGATCAAAAAGGGCGTGCTGGGCGCGACCCGCAACCTGCTTGTGTCGCGCCAACATGGCATGCTTTTGGGTCAGGATCATCTGGGACGCGCCATACATCTGGCCAAAACCATGCCCGGCATTCGTGTGGCAAAGGGCAAACGGCAAGTCACCTATGTCCATCTGATGTTCGAAAAACACCAGATCATCTTTGCTGAAGGCATTCCAAGTGAAAGTTTTTATCCAGGCCCAATGGCAATGGAGATGTTGAGCAGTGCTTCACGCGAACAATTGCGATTGATATTCCCGAGGCTCGGTCCTGCGGTGCATCATGGCGACATCATTGCCACTTACGGGGACACCGCGCGCGTCTTTCTAGAGAACAGAAAAGCTGTCGAAACTTGGTTGCTCGATACTGAGAACTCGTCGGCAAAAGAAATCAAAATGTGGGATGTGGACCTCGCAATAGACCGGTACGAGATCGAGCGATCTTTAAAGGCTAAATCGAGAAGTCAGGCCCATCATGGAATGCGCCGCGCCTCCTGAATTGTCCGCATAGTGCGCAGTGGGTCGATCAATCATCAATGCCTTTCAAGTTGACTTTGCCGTGAGTAGTGTATCACGGCCAACAGCTATTGGTCGTGAAAGCACAGTTTGAATTCTGTGGTTCAAAGGGGCTTTGAATGACCGCACTCACGACTGTGGCGGCAATGCAACGACAAGGATGCCGCACTCGCGAAGGGATGCTGTGTCAGCGCAGTCGAAATTTCTAAGGTCGGTTTTGTCCCGCATCTTGCTAGTTCGTGCGCCCCGCAGCGAAGGTCCGCATCACCACAGTTTGCCTTTGTGGCCGGACAAGGAGGAATTAATGGGCAGGGGGCTAGAAATCTGTTTGCTGCGTGCTCTAGATTTTCCGCATGGCACGAAAGACAACACTGAATGCGGATAACCTTGCAGCACTTGGCGCTGAGCGTCTGGCTGATCTTCTGATTGAGATCACCAAAGGCAATGCAGGTGCGAAGCGACGGCTCAGGCTCGAACTGGCGGGCGAAGCAGGGACGGGCGATGTTGCACGGGAAATCCGAAAGCGACTCTCGGCAATTGCGCGGTCACGGTCGTTTGTCGACTGGCAGGGGCGGAACGCCTTTGCGGCCGATCTTGATATGCAACGGCAGGCTATAGTCGGCCAAGTTGGGCCGTCAAACCCTTCAGTTGCATTTGAACTAATCTGGCGGTTCGTAGCATTGGCCAATGGTGTTTATGAGCGGTGTGATGACAGCACAGGCCGGGTGCAATCGGTGTTTCACACGGCCTGCGAAGACCTGATTGATCTCGCTGAAGCGGTTGAGCCGTATCCGATTGCACTAGCTGACCAGTTGCTCACGGCTTTGCCTGATGATGACTATGGGCACTATCCCGCGTTAATCTCAGGTTTGGCACCCATGCTGGGGACGGAGGTGCTGCAGAAATCGCCCAACGTCTTCTGGCGTCGGGGCGGCTTGAAGAGGCGTGGGCGACGATTAACGCGCCCGACGAGGAGGATGCCGGATGGATCCCTTATGAGTGGGAAGTGACCCGGATCAATGTGATGCAAGCGATGAGGCAAACGGATGCGGTGCGGGCGTTCATGTGGACCTGTTTTGCGCGTAGTTTGAACGCCGACAACCTGCGCGCATGGCTCGCTGGGCTGCCAGATTTTGAGGACGTCGCGGCGGAGGACCAAGCCCTTGAGCACGCACAAAGCTTTGAGAGCTTCACAACGGCACTACATTTCTTGATTACATGGCCCGCATTTGCACAGGCGGCAGCCATGATCACCAATCGCACCGCCGAAATCGACGGAAACCATTACGAGCTTTTGGGACCAGCCTCTGAAGCGCTAGAGGAGAAGTATCCGCTCGCCGCAACACTGCTCAAGCGCGGCCTGATTGACTTTGCGCTCAAGAATGGTCGGGTCAAACGTTACCCCCACGCTGCACGCCACTTGCGCGAGTGCAAAAACCTTGCCGCAAGGATTGATGACATCGCTCCATTTGAAACGCATGAAGCGTATGTTGCGGGCTTAAGGGCAGCGCACGGAAAAAAGACATCGTTTTGGGGGCCGGGGATGTGAGGACCCGAGTACCGCTATATTATGTTCGTGTGAGTTCCATTTCGATTGCATCGTTTTATGAGGGCAGGGTATCTCATGTCCGCTCCAATTTCATCAGTTCATCTCTGAAGGCTTCGGCAGGCGTCAGATAGCCCAGACATTTGCGCGGTGTGGCGTTGAGGCGCTCGCAAATCGACTTCATATATCGATTTGGGAGCGACAGCAGAGCTGTGTCTCGCGGCAGGTATCTGCGGACCCGTTTGTTCATGTTCTCAACCGAGCCTTTTTGCCATGGTGCTTGCGGATCGCAGAACCATGATTTGGTGCCCATCCCGGCCTTCAGCTCGCGCCAGGATGTGAATTCAAATCCGCGATCAAAGGTGATGCTACGGCGCGCATCTGCGGGCAGGGGAGACATCTCGTTGATCAAACGGTTCATCAGCGGTTTTGACTTGCGATCGTTGTTACGCAACAGAACGACATAGCGTGTTTTGCGCTCAATCAGTGTGGCGACATTGGCGTTGCCTTGAGCGCGCTCAAAGATCATCAAATCACCTTCCCAGTTGCCAAACTGGCTGCGGTCGTTGATCTCCTCTGGGCGGTTGTGGATGCTTCTTTCTAAAGGGAAAACCTCACCACGTGCCTTGCGGGCATAGCGGGGTTTGCGCTTCTTCTGACGCGCAGGCAGATACCGCCCAAGCTCTTGAGACTGGCCGCTCTTTGAATAGACGTACTGATAGATCGTCTCGTGGCAAATCCGGTGCGGCGCACGTGGTTCAATCTTCAGGCGACCGGCGATTTGTTCAGGTGACCAACCAGCTTTTAGTTTGCCAACCACTTCAGTGCGCAAGTCTTCATGGCATTCCAACTTGCGACGCTTGAGATTGCGGCGATCCGCAAGCGTCTGCGCGGTCACACGCCAATAACCATCGGCTTGAGGAACTTCCTCATCATGCCACCAGTTACGCTTGATCTCGCGGTGGATCGTCGAACGGCTTCGGCCAAGCGTTTTGGCAATCTCAGTCTTCGTGGCTTTCGCCTGAAGCATAGTCGCCAAGATTCTGCGTTCATCTAGGTTCAATTTGCGGTAGGGTCGTCTCATCACATCCTCCTGATCTGCATCAGAAAATTATCCAGTGATGCAATCCAAAATGGAATGTGCCCTCATTGTTTTCTAATAGGAGTCGCACTTCAATGTAGCGCGCACCCGGCTACAGTTCTTTTGCTCATAATCATACTTATGTTAAATATTTGACAATATCTACTTATCCGATCATGTCGGTAGTGCAGGCTTGGAACGGGTGCGCGTCTGAAACAGAGTCTCTAGGATTGGGCAGTCTGGCACATTGCCTTGGCTGCACTCCGCCGCCATTCCAACAAGAGCCTTTTCCAACTTTCGCAACCCTTTGATCTTTTCACGTACAGACGCCAAGTGCCCAATGGTCAGTCCATGCACTTCGCCACAGGTGAAATCTTCTCGGTCAACCATTTCCAGCAATGCTCGGATTTCATCTATGCTGAACCCAAGTTCTCGGGACGTCTTGATGAAAGACAGCCGTTTGAGCTGATCATGATTGTACTGGCGGTTGCCGCCTGCCGTGCGATCCGGCTTTGGCATGATGTTGATCCGCTCGTAGTAGCGGATCGTTTCAATATTCACGCCAGTGCGCTTGGACATTTCACCAATCGGATAGCCTCGCGCGTTTGTGAAGTCGGACATCGAAAAAACCTCTTGCTTCTGTAGTGGCTACAGACCGCATCTTACATCAAGAAACCTGAATTGCGAGTGCCTGCATGAACGACACAATAGACGTTGACCTGAATCAGAGCGATCCTGACAGCCGAAAGGCGCGCATGATTGCGGCCGGTGGTATCGTTGGCGCTCTTGCCGCCTCAACGTGCTGCATTGTTCCGTTGATCCTGTTTAGCCTTGGCGTATCCGGCGCATGGATCGGTAATCTGACGGCGCTAGAACCCTACAAGCCAATCTTCATCGTGATCACGTTGGGATTTCTCGGCTACGGCTATTGGATGGTTTATCGCAAACCCAAGGCCTGCGCAGAAGGCGACACGTGTGCGCAGCCACTTCCCAATCGGTTGGTCAAATCCGCGCTTTGGAGATCAACAATTCTCATCGTGATCGCGTTGTTCTGGAACTGGATCGCGCCGGTCGTTGCCCCCATTCTTCTTGGTCTGTGAAAGGACATACAATGAAACTCCACACTTCCGTTTTGGCCCTGATCGGTTTTATGGCCGCCCCTGTTTTTGCGGCTGAGCAGACAGTGACATTCTCTGTTCCCGGCATGACCTGTGCAAGTTGCCCCTTTATCGTTGAATCGGCGATGAGCGGGGTCAACGGGGTTGTAACCGTGACCGCTGATGCCGAAACCCGAACGGCGCTAGTTATCTTTGATGACGCCATCGCCAGTGCAGAAGATATTGCGTTCGCCTCTACATCTGCGGGCTATGAAGCTGAGCTTATGTCCGACGACGGCAATTCCTGAGCCGCATATGAAAGATAGCTCATCAGGAGGCCTACTGGCCTTCATCGCCGCCGCACCGGTTGTCTTGATTTGCTGCTCGGGAAAGGCAGCCCTGATCGGAACCGTTCTTTTCGGAACGGCTGGATTTCTGACGGGTGCCAATTTGCTAACTGCTGCCCTGGTGGCCACGCTTGGCGGCATCGTGTTCTTAGCAGCGCGCAATTTCATGCGGATGCGCAAACACAAACGAGAATTTGAAAAGGACGACCAACGTGAACGACAGACTTCTTAAAATGGGCATTATCGGCACGGTGATAATCGCGTTGTGTTGCTTTACGCCAATTCTGGTTGTGCTTTTTGGCATTGTCGGCCTGTCAGCCCTGGTCGGCTATCTGGACTACGTTTTATTCCCTGCCCTCGCTGTGTTCATACTGATCACGATTTACGCTGTCATCCGCCGTGCGCGGAAAACCTGAATCCGAAAGACCAACATCATGCTTGATTTACTGAACCTAAACGCGATGGATGCCGATACGTTTGACCTCGCTGTGATCGGTGCTGGCTCTGCTGGATTTTCCGCTGCAATCACCGCAGCCGAAGACGGTGCGCGGGTTGTTCTCATAGGCTACGGAACCATCGGCGGCACTTGCGTTAACGTCGGGTGCGTCCCCTCCAAAGCGATGATCCGCGCGGTCGAAACACTGCACGCAGCCAAAGGGTCTGATCGGTTTGATGGCGTGGAAGCTACGGCAAAAGTAACCGATTGGGCGGCGTTGGTGGCCCAAAAGCAAGCCTTGGTGGATGATCTTCGCTCGGCAAAATACGTTGATGTTCTGCCGAACTATGAAGGCGTCACCTACATTGAAGGTCAGGCGAGTTTTGCAAACGATGGTTCTTTGAAGGTTGGAGACCGCATTATTCGTGCACCAAAAGTCATCATTGCAACGGGGTCGGTCCCGCACATCCCCGATATCCCCGGACTGGACGGCGTTGACTGGCTGGACAGCACGTCTGCACTTGAACAGATGCATCTCCCAAAATCTCTGATGGTGATGGGTGGCGGCTATATCGGCGTTGAGATTGCTCAGATATTTGCCCGTGCAGGCGTAGAAGTCACCATCGTCACGCGTCGTGGCTTGCTGCCGGAGGCAGAACCAGAGGTCAGCGAAGCCCTGGCGAAAGCCTTTTCCGAAGAGGGTATTAAGGTTCTTGATGGGCTGTCTTATGACCGATTTGAAAAATCGGGCGATGGCGTCACCCTGCACGCCACACATAATGGCGTGGCCGTCAGGATCGAAGCTGAAAAGCTAATGCTCGCAACGGGCCGTGTTCCGAACACAAGCTCATTGGCGCTCGATGTCGCCGGGATCGACACGAATGCGCGCGGTGGAATTGTAATTGACCCGCAGATGCGCAGCACACGGGACGGGGTTTATGCCACGGGTGATGTGACCGGAACCGACCAGTTTGTTTATATGGCGGCATACGGCGCGAAGCTCGCTGCCAAAAATGCGATGAATGGAAACACGCTTAGCTATGACAACAGCATCATGCCTGCCGTGGTCTTCTCTGATCCGCAAGTTGCCAGCGTTGGCCTTACCGAAGCACAGGCCCAGTCTGCGGGTCATGAGGTTGTCACATCTGTTTTGGGTTTGGAGCATGTTCCACGCGCTTTGGCTGCACGTGATACACGCGGTTTGATCAAGCTGGTTGCGGACAAGGACAGCAAAAAACTCTTGGGCGCGCATATCATTGCCCCAGAAGGCGCGGACAGCATTCAGACTGCAGCGATGGCTCTCAAGATGGGTTTGACCTACGACGATTTGGGTGCGATGATCTTTCCTTACCTCACAACTGTCGAAGGGCTGAAATTAGCTGCGCAGACATTCGAGAAGGATGTCGCCAAATTGTCATGTTGTGCGGGGTGATAAAATGACAAATGCAACAAGAAATGATCTTCTGGGTACGTATCGCAACGCCATCCTTGCTTGGTGGCTGCCCATCGGCTTGATGGTATTGGCGATCTGGCTTCCGACCGGGCCGAAGACAGCGGTCTGGGTTGTTGCACTGGCGTGGATGGGCGGTGCGTGCATTTGGAATAACCGCCGCTGCGGTCGCGTACATTGCCGCTATACCGGGCCGTTTCTGTTGGCGATGATCGTGCCAGTGCTGGGCAACGTTACCGGGCTGGTGCCGCTTGGACCGGACGGTTGGCGCTGGCTCGGTCTTACAATCGGATCTGGGAGTGGCTTAATCTGGTATCTGAGTGAGAAGCTGATGGGTCGCTACCGCTGAGGTTGATTTGGCGCAGACTTCGAACAGGAGAAGGTATGAATGGATTGCTGCTGCGTTGGGGTGCGCCTCTGATTGGCGCGGCAGTGGCGCTTGTCCTGATCTTCATGCTGTACGGAAGCTTGGACTTCGGCAAATTCCTGGATGGGCTGCGGTCTGCCAATCTAATCTGGGTCGTGATCCTCGCTGTGACCATCCTGTTGGAGCAATTTTTTAACGGCTGGAAATGGCGTCAAGTTTTGCACGATGTCAAACCCGTGGACACCTTCCGGCTAACTGGCGCTTTGCTGGCCGGATATGGGGCCAATGTGCTGGTGCCACTTGGGATTAGCCCGTTGGTGCGCGCGTGGATTATCGCACGGCTTGAGCAGTTGAAGATGGCAACAGTCCTGACAACCACGATTATCTCGCGGTTCATCGACGGCGTGGTTTTCGCGCTCTTTGCAGGTGTGCTGGCGCTGGTGGGACAAGTGCCGCAAGTCGAGGGCAATCTGGAACTGGGCCTCAGTGTTGCCGGCGCGCTCAACATAGTGTTGTTTGGCGGGCTGCTTTGGGCGATGTTCAGGTTCCGCACACTTTTTGCCAGCGACGGGCCGGTGATTTGCCGTCTGTTTGATTGGGTCGCCGCGCGAATGCGCGCAAATGGCCCGGGATTGCGCACGGCGATTTGTGATGGTGTTATCTGGCCGCGCAACGCGATGCGGCGCGTGGCGGTGTTTGTGGGGGCAATTGCGGCCAAACTGATTGCGGCGACCCATTTTGTCTGGGCGGGCCTTGCGGTTGGCGTCGTTTTGGCCCCTTGGGACTATATCTTTCTGATGGTGTTTTCCGGGTTCATCATGGTGCTGGGTCGTTTCGTGCGAATACCGGGCAGTTTCATTTTTGGCGCTGGATTTGCCTTGCAGATGTTGGGCGTTCCGCCAGAAACGGCGCTGCTGATGATCCTGTTCAATTACATCATGACGATCCTACTTGTCGTAGGCATCGGATTAATCGTCCTGTGGCAAAGCGGCATCGACATCCGCCGTGCCCACCTTGAAGCGGAGACACTCAATGCGGGGCTCTGATCCTCGAAACAAACGATTACGCTTCCAACTGATTGCTGCCGCGGGGGCGTCTTTCCAAGGGGGGACTGCAGCGGTCGATTCCGCCACGGTGGTGGCCAGCCTGGTTTTCTATCTGACGGGCAGCGTCTTTGCCGTGGGTGCCGTCACCACCATCCTTCGGCTGGGCTGGCTGTTGCCGCAATTGGTCGTTGGCTATCTGGCACAGCGAGCCGATCGGCGCATGCCCTTCTATGTCTTTGGTGCATACGGTCGCGCAACCTGTCTGGCGCTCATCGCCGTTCTGCTGTGGTGGGGCTCGGACTGGCCACTGCTTGACTGGCCGCCGGTTCCGTTGGTTGTCGGGTTTTTCGTCCTCTGGACCGCCTATGCCTTCATTAGTGGCGTTGTGGCCGTGCCCTACAACGATATCGTCGGGCGCTCCATCCCATCGACCTCGCGCAGTTCCATGCTCGCGTGGCGGTTCTTCGGCGGCGGGCTCATCGCACTGATCATCGCCGTATTCGTCCGGTGGTCGCTTGATGTCATTCCCATTCTGATGGCGTACGCTTTGATCTTTGGTGTCGCGTCCATGCTGATGATCCTGTCCTCGTCGTTGTTCGTCTCTGCCGGAGAGCCGCCCATCAGCCCACAGGCGCAAAAGCCTGCTGGCAACATCAGAGATTTCCTCAGAGGTGGTGTCGAGATATTGAAAAGCGATGCCCGCTTTCGCCTGTTCGTGGGCTTTCAATGGCTGGGGGGTGCCACCCTGATGGCGCTGCCTTTCTATTTTGTCGCAGCGAGCCAAAATGGCGTTGCGGCAGCGGATGTCGGTGTGCTGTTGGGCGCACAGACCATTGGGGCACTGATATCGAACCCTTTTTGGGCTTGGATCGGTGACAAGAAAGGTAAACTGAGCCTGCTTCAGACAGTTGTAATTGTCCGCACCGTACCACCGCTGCTGGTTCTCGTATTCCTTGCGGCAAACGCCGGGCCGTTTGCCTTTGCCGTTTTGTTTTTTGCCGTTGGGGCGATGATGAACGGCGTGACCATCGGCTATCTGGGTTACCTGATGGAGATTTCACCCGATGATCGACGCCCAGTCTATTCCGCCTACTTCAATGCTATGGCGTCGCCCGCAGCGCTGCTGCCGCTGCTAGGCGCTGCACTGGTGTCGGTGATTTCAATAGAGTCGGTATTCGTGGCTGCGATTTTGGCCGCAGTTTGGCAGATTGCCCTTCTTCGCCGAATTGGGCAGGTCGAAGGGCTGAGCAAATGATAACCCTGCGGCGTTTCTCGAACCTGTGGAATGGGCGGCGATTTGCCGTTGCTTGGATTGAGCAAGTTATTGTTTTGAAGGATATCGCCACGAAAGGGCTGGCATGACATCGCTCATTCATTTGTGGTAGCTGTATCGAGACAGAGGGATTTATAGCCTTGGAATATGTTATCGATCAAGAACCCGCGGTGAGGATGGCAATCTTTGTCGGCATCCTGTTTGTGATGGCGGCTTGGGAGCTTGCTGCACCACGGCGACGGGTAGAGATACCGCGGCTGGTGCGATGGTCGAACAATCTGGGACTCGTTGTGCTGGACGCTCTGCTGGTCAGGCTTGCGTTTCCGGTTGTCGCGGTCAGCCTCGCGGTGATCGCCTCAGAAAACGATTGGGGATTTCTAAACCAGTTTGCCATCCCCGGATGGATCGCCATAATCCTTGCAATTCTAGCACTCGATCTGGCAATCTACCTGCAACACGTCCTTTTCCATGCGGTTCCGGCCCTTTGGCGTCTGCACCGGGTGCATCATGCCGACTTGGAATTTGATGTGACGACTGGTGTTCGGTTCCATCCATTCGAGATATTGATTTCCATGGCGATCAAGCTGTTACTTGTTTTGGCACTCGGGCCGCCCGCCATTGCTGTATTGGTATTCGAGGTTCTGTTAAACGGAACGTCCTTGTTCAATCATTCGAACGCGCACCTCCCATCTCGGCTGGATGCAGCACTCCGTCTGGTCATCGTGACACCGGATATGCACCGGGTTCACCATTCGATTATACCGTCAGAGACCAACAGCAACTTTGGGTTCAACTTGCCGTGGTGGGACCGGATGCTGGGAACCTATCTTGCACAACCAAGCGCAGGACATGTTGGCATGACCATCGGCATCGAGCAGTTTCGGTCCAGGCGAGATCTGTGGATTGATCGCTTGTTGTTTCAGCCCTTTCGCGGTCCCGCTTCAGGTTACCCCATCAACAGAAACGACCAACAACCGGAAGATGTTAAATGACCCGGCGCTCCGGAATTTTCTGCGATCGCAGCATTTGAATGGTAACAAGTTCCAGTTAATTTTTATCGACGCTGCAAACGTCCAAATATGACCATTTTCAGACGACAGCTTCGCACTATGCACAGCTCAGACGAGCAATTGGTCATGTGCGTCAGTGGCGAATTTCCCAGAACGGTCGCTTTAGCCATTGGCAGGGACAGTATGACAAAACCCGAGAGAAGACAGTCTGGCCGTGACAAAAACGTGGGCTTTGGCCGCTGAAGAATCTACTGCAACCAAGCAGTCGCGTCACCAAGAGCGCAAACAAAAGCAAATATACAATGACCGTTCGCGTTCACAGCTTCCGACAATAGAGTTCAAGTCGATGGTGAACGACCTCGTAGCCAAGTTTTTTCGCAACTTCTTGTTGTAATTGTTCAATTTCTTCCGATTGAAATTCAATAACTTCGTCAGAATCCAAATCAATAATGTGGTCATGGTGCTCTGAAATTGTGCTTTCATATCTGGCACCATGCCCTTCAAAGTAATGCCGCTCAGCGACGCCGACACTTTCCAGAGATGCAAGGTTTCGATAAACTGTGGCTAGGGATATTGACGCATCTGACGCCCTTAAGCGGCGGTGTAGTTCAACGGCATCTGGGTGATCATCTGACTCAAGCAATACCTTAACTAAAGCCACCCTCTGATTGGTGATGCGCAACCCGTTGCTGGCAATAATGTCGCTTGCACGTGTTGCGGCTGTGTTCTGATCCTGTTTCCCGTCCGATGTCATACTCTCTCTCCGCAGGGAAGGATTCCAGTTGCAACTAATTCGCAGTTGCGTTTAGAGTAGTACATACTGCGAACGATTCGCAAGAACGATGCGTGCCCGCCAAAAACCGCAATCCGTCAAAAACAATGCATTTGGCCGCAATCCTTGGAGACACACATGGACCCCGCAAATCCTCGGGACGAGACCGTAAGTCGGCGCGGCGTTCTCTTGGCGGGTCTTGCGGCCGCAGGGGGCTCCGTCGCTGGTGGAAACAGAGCGGCGGCACAGGAGGCTAAGGGACCATCTGTATCCGCGTCAACCATGGCTACACATGGAAGTATGATGACCGTTGGCGATGTGGACAACTTGGCAAACGGTTTTGACCCGGTGGTAATGCTGACGGATTGGGATGTCGGTACGACCGAAACCTTGCCCGACGGGCGTACCCTAAGAACGTTCCATGTAGATGCGGAAGACAAGGAAATTGAAATAGCACCAGGCGTCTTTTTCCCTGCCTGGACATTCAATGGCCGGGTCCCGGGCCCTGCCCTGCGTGCAAAGGAAGGTGATCGGATCCGCGTCGTGTTCCGGAATTTCGGATCGCACCCGCATTCAATGCACTTTCACGGCATTCATTCCGCGCGGATGGATGGCGTAAACGGAACGCCGGGCATGATTGGCCCGGGTGAGGAATTTATCTACGAATTCGACGCCAAACCGTTTGGCTGCCATCTGTATCACTGTCACGCATTGCCACTGAAACGCCATATGGCTAAGGGGATGTACGGTGCCTTTGTCGTTGATCCTGACCCGGAAAAGCACCCTGATCTAGCAGACGTTGCCCGTTCGCGCCTGCTGGGTACTGCCGAAAATGCGAATTGGCAGGAACTGGTCATGGTGATGAACGCCTTCGATACGAACTTCGACGATGAGAATGAGTTCTACGCTGCCAACACAGTCGCCTTCGCCTATATGAATACCCCGATCAGGATCGAAAAGAACCGGCCGGTGCGTGTCTACTTGATCAATGCCGTCGAATTTGATCCGATCAACTCGTTCCACCTTCATGGCAATTTTTTCGACTACTACAATCAAGGTACGACGTTGACGCCGACTCTGCGCACAGTTGACCTCATCACTCAATGCCAAGGAGAACGAGGGATATTAGAGTTCAGCTTCGCCGAACATGAACCGGGGCTTTATATGTTTCACGCACATCAGGCCGAGTTTACCGAACTGGGCTGGATGGCGAATTTCGATGTCGTGGAGGCGTGAACATGGAAGATCAGCCATCACTCTCGGAACCCCGGCGTCCGCAGAACCTCATCTGGCTGCTTATGCCACTGGCACTGTTGATTGCTGCCATCGGCTGGATCGTTTTTGCGGACCCCTTCCAGAGTTTCAGAAACGGTGCCCCGCCCGTTGAAGGCGTGACATTCGAGCGGACCATCCTGAACGATCAGGGCCTGAGAATGCTGATGCGGGCGGGCGGCTCTGACCCGATGCGTATCGCACAGGTACAGGTTGATGCCGCGTATTGGTCATTTACCCAAACACCGCCGGGAGACATATCGCGCGGTGCCACGGTGTGGCTGGATGTCCCCTATCCGTGGGTGCTGGGCGAAGCCCATGCTGTGACCCTCGTCACAACAACCGGTGCGACATTCACACATGAAATCGAGGTGGCCGTTCCGACACCGAAGGTCACGGCGGGTCAGCTGAGATTCCAGGCTTTGATCGGCATCTTTGTGGGTATCGTGCCGATTGTCTTTGGTCTGATGTTCTATCCGGTATTGCGCGGTGTCGGTCAGGGCGGCATGAATTTCCTGATGGCATTGACCATAGGCTTGCTGTCTTTCCTGCTGGTCGACTCGGCTGAGGAGGCACTGGAACTCGCAGGGAATTCAGCAGCCCTATTTCAGGGCCCGGTCATGGTGATCCTGGTTGCAGCAGCCACGTTTTTGCTGCTCATGGCCGTGGGGCAACGTGGCGGACCGCCGACGGGACTGGCGCTGTCCACGTTCATCGCCTTAGGAATCGGATTGCATAATCTCGGCGAAGGGTTGGCGATCGGTGCGGCATTTGCAGCGGGATCAGCGGGTCTTGGCACCTTTTTGGTGCTGGGCTTCACGCTGCACAATATCACTGAAGGCATCGGCATCGCAGCACCGATCCTCAAAAAACGCCCGCCATTATGGGCATTTGCGGGCCTCGCCCTGCTCGCAGGCGGTCCAGCGGTTATCGGCATGTGGCTGGGGAGCCTTGCATTCTCGCCGCAGTGGGGCGCGTTTGCTCTGGCCATCGGTGCAGGTGCGATCCTCCAGGTTGTGGTTCAAGTTGGCGCATACGTGATGCGCAGCAATAATCTGGGTCTAGAGACATTCCTGCGGCCATCTGTGCTAAGTGGGCTGACGGCTGGCGTTGCATTCATGTACATCACGGCAGCGTTTGTGAAAATCTGAGCTGAAACGTTCAAAACACGATAGCATCATCGGGTTTGGCTTTGTGCTCGGGTTCGACATGGATGTGAACAGTGCTGCCTGCAATCTCGCGTTCCAACGCAAATTCAATCCGATCACAGATTTCATGGGCATGTGCCACTTTCATATCGCCGGGTACAATCAAGTGAAATTCAATAAATGTGCGCCGACCGGCATAGCGCGTGCGCACATCGTGCGCTTCAATGGCACCTTCCGCCTGTGCAGCAATTATATTCTGAATAAGCTCTAACGTTGCCGGTGACACTGCTTCGTCCATGAGGCCACCAACCGAGTCTCGAATGAGTTTCCAACCTGACCAAAGTATAAAAATGGCAACACTGGCTGCTAGAAGCGCATCAAGTATCTGCCATCCGGTCACCAAGACCAGTCCGACACCGGCCAGTACCCCCACAGATGTGATTACATCGCCAAACAAGTGGCGACCGTCAGCAACCAGAGCAGGCGAGCGCCATTCCCGCCCCTTATGGATCAGTACCCAGGACCACAATCCGTTTAAAACGGATGCGACCGCATTCAGGGCGAGACCCGCTACTGACAGGTTCAACGGGGTTGGATCAATGGCTCCTGCATAGGCCTGGCGCAGAATAAGAAGCGCGGCCACTACAATCAGGACCCCCTCTCCCACAGCCGCAAAGTATTCCACCTTGGTGTGCCCAAATGGGTGGTTTTTGTCTGCAGGAACGGCGCTGATCTTTAAGACGACAACCGCCACACAGCCAGTGACAATGTTAACAATGCTTTCAATGGCGTCGGAAAACAGCGCTACGCTTCCTGTTGCAAGATATGCAAGGGTCTTTAATCCCAAGACCACACACGCGACTAAAATGCTGCCAAATGCCAATTTCAAGGTCTTATGCAATGGGAAAGTTCCTGAAAACGGAGTGTGAAAAATAAGGCACAAGTACATTCCCTGATAATCCATAGGTTAATTCGGCGTATAGGAAAAGGTCTGCTATCCATGGATTACTATGAGTCAACGGTCCTTAAAGCTCCGAATGAGAGTCGATCACTCCTGACCGTAGAAATACGGATTGGCGTTTTAGGCCGTAGCTGCGATGAAGCAGGATGACTGGGACCAGCTTGCTTTCTAACCAAATACGGCCGTCGTTTGGGCGGCTGGTGACCGTTGGGGCTGTTCTGGTTGCTCTGGCACTTGCGGTATTGGCAGGATTCGAGCGGCAAAGGCTCGTTGGCGAATTCAACACCAAAAGCGCAATCTTGCACCGCCTGGCCTCTCAGCGCGCGGATCAACACGATGCACATTTGACGTCACTTTCGGCAATTTTTGTTGCAGGTGGAACTACGCGACAAGATTTGCTTTTGGATGTGGCGGACACAATCATGCAGTTCTATCCGCGTATAACGTCGGTCAATGTAATCCCCTTTGACCCGTCAGAGGCTGCTATTGAAACGCTGCCCGGCCTCTCGGAAGAGGATGCGGTCCTTGTGCGCCAGATGGCCCAAAAATCAACTGGGGCTTTGCAGATTGCGCAAATGCCCTCGACACCAAATCACTATCTATTGGTCAAGCGCAGCCCCAATACGGATGCAGCACTGCATGGATTGGCGTTGGCCATCGACTCGCAGGCGCTGATTGCGACTGATGATCCGTTTTGGCAAATGCCTTCCGTGGCATACAGCCTTATGACGCCAGATGGTGCTGTACTGACGGGTGGGGCTACTGCGGGTGGGGCCCTGTTTTCAAAACCGCTTGGCAGTGCGTCGCAGCCTTTGATCCTAAAGACATCATTGGAGATCCATTTGGCAGATCTCTTGCCGCTTGGGAAAGCTCTGTCCGTCCTTGCTGTCGCCTCGGGGTTATTCGTGATTGCAGTGCTGGGTCTTGCTCAACGCGCTCGAACCAATGATGCTGAAAACCGCGCAAGGCTCAGCGTACAGGAAACCCGTCTGGCCCATGCGTCGCGGGTCAATGCATTGGGCGAGATGGCCAGCGGGATGGCGCACGAACTAGCACAACCTCTGACCGCCATCCTCAGCCAAGCCCAAGCGGGGCGTCATTTGGCGCGACGGGGTGATGTAGACCGATTGAGGGGTGTTTTGGACGATACCGTCTCGCAAGCACAGCGCGCATCCGACATACTGAACCGTTTGAGGAGTTGGAGCAAACCGAACCGCACGCCCTCCACGGCATGCTCGCTGAATGGTGCCGTGCGCAGTGTGGAGCGGCTTTTGGCTTCAGAGGCGGAGGCAGCGGGGGCTAAGGTGACTTTGGCGCTTTCTGATGCGCCAGCCTTTATTGATGCAGATCCGGTTGAACTGGAACAGGTCATCTTCAATCTGGTGCGCAATGCGCTTGACGCCTCGGACGCGGCGCAAGTGACCGTTAGAACTTACGTCCTACATGGAACCGCAGTATTGGAAGTTGTCGATGATGGACCGGGCGTGCCTGCGGATTTGCAGCCTCGGATTTTTGAACCGTTTGTGACCGGCAGGCTCAACGGAACCGGGCTTGGGTTGGCACTATGCCAACGGCTCGCCGAAGAGATGGGCGGCGATATTGCTTTCATGTCGGAGGCCAGTGAAACGACGTTTAGATTGTCCCTGCCGCTCTCAAAGAAGCAGGTGGAGTCATGAGCAACTTTGTTTATGTGGTTGATGACGACGAGGCTGTTCGAAAAGCGCTGTCGCTTTTGCTGGAAACGGTCGGTCTAGATGTGCGCAGCTTTGCCTCTCCGGAGACTTTTCTGAAACAAGCTACAGATCTTATGCCGGGCTGTCTTATTCTTGATATTAGAATGCCGGCAATCTCGGGGTTGAAATTGCAGGAAAAACTGACCGAACAAGGGATCAACTGGCCAACTGTCATAATCAGCGGGCATGGCGATATCGAAGCATGCAGGCGTGCCTTTCGCAACGGTGCAATAGATTTCCTAAGCAAACCTGTGGATGAGCAAGACCTGATTGACGCCATCCAAAAAGGTCATGCGGAGCTTGAAGCGCGCGAACAGGCATCAGCAGAACGGGCCGAAGCTGTGGCGCTGATCGGCCATTTGACAGGGCGCGAACAGGAGGTTCTTGCGATGATCTCCAAGGGGCTGACCACCAAGCAGATCGCCGATGCACTTGACCTGTCGCCGCGCACGGTTGAGAGCCACAGGGCTGCGATTGCGGGAAAGGCAGGCACTTCTTCCACGGCAGAGCTGACGCGGTATTGGCTAGAAGCATGCGGCGATCAGTAGAACTACGGAAAACATTGCGGGGGCTACGAATATCGAGAAACTGGTGGTTGGTTTAGACAGGATGCATAACGCAAACATAAGGAAACATCCCAATGATCCGCTCAATCGCTTTTGCAACCGTCCTACTGGCACCCGTCGCCGCTTTTGCTCAGGAATTGCCAACTGCACCTTACCTGCCGCTTGATTTGGCAACACAAGCTGCACAAACCGCAGTCGAAGCCTGCTCAGCCGAAGGTCACAATGTCAGCGTTGCCATCGTGGCGCGCAGCGGCAACACCAAGGTTTTGTTGCGCGCAGATAATGCCGGTCCACATACGGTCGGCTCGAGCACCGGCAAGGCGTTCACCTCTGCAAGCCTTGGTCGCGATACCGCTGGTTTGGCCGGGTTCATCGGAGGCAATCCGCAAAATGACGGCCTGCGAGACATGGACAGCCGCCTGGTCATCCAGGCAGGTGGTCTGCCGATCAAGATCGGCGGTGCATTGGTGGGTGGTATCGGTGTTGGTGGCGCGCCATCAGGAGACATCGACGCCAACTGCGCACGCGCTGGCCTTGATGCCATCGGCGCAGAATAAATCCCAACCGGCCCGCTCCTTGGATGGGCGGGCCGCTGCTCTTGAAAGGTGATTACCATGCTCCGCTTTCTTGTTGTCTCATTGGCTTTGTCCAGCGCGGCCTTTGCGCAAACTCCGCCGTCTGCCTCTGACATTGCGTCATATACAGGCTTGCATCTAGCGGCACATGAAGGCCGGGTTGCTGAGATCAAACGTCTGATCACGCAAGGGGCCGACATAAACGCCCGTGACCAAAAGGTCCGGACCCCAGCCCATGTTGCCGCATTCGCCTCAAATGACGACGCGTTGGTGGCATTGGCAGAGGGCGGTGCCGATATGAACGCACTCGAAAACCGAGTCTATGATGTGCTTACAATCGCAGCCGTCGCTGATGATCCTGAACTGGTGTCACTCGCATTGGCGCTTGGCAACAAGGCGGACCTGATCACCAGCATCTATGACGGCACGGCCCTTATCGCCGCGGCCCACCTTGGGCATCATGATGTGGTGGCCCGGCTTGTCGCAGGCGGTGCGCCGCTCGATCATGTCAATAATCTTGGATGGACGGCCTTGATGGAGGCCGTGGTCTTGGGAGACGGTGGATCGGATCACGTCAAGACAGTTCAGATACTCGTAGAGGCAGGCGCAGATAAATCCATCGCAGATCGCGACGGAGTAACCCCACTACAACATGCAATGTCACGTGGATACACCAAAATCATCGACATTCTTGAATGAACGAGAGTTATGAGTTTCCGGCGTGTTCCAACCCGCAGGTTTGGGTGTCATGGCTCTCAATACGATACTGCTGGACGGATTCGCAAAGGCCCTGCCCCGCGCAACCTCGATCTGCCGCCCTATATTTTCGTGACAGTTACGGGTGTGCGTATTGGGTGATGGGCCTCTAAAACATATGGCCGTCACATCCACTTTGATCAGCGGGATGAGACACAGGCTAGAAGCAGTTGTATGCATTCTAAAAACTAGGAGTTTCGTTAGGCCATTATACAATCAATCGTCGCTAGAAATCTGCTGAGAAAAGAATGTAAGCGCTGAAGAGCTGTCCCAGTCAGCCGGCCCAGGTTTTCGCCCTATTTCGCGTCCCTGAGGATCTATCAGTAGAGTTGTCGGCATTGCAAAAATCCCAAGCTTGCGCATGGCTGATCCGGTTTCGTCTATGAATATGCTGTCCTCATTGAGGCCAAGTTCTTGATAAAGGCGGAGCACGCTGGCGCGTTTTCCGGCATCAGTAGAAAGGGCAACGACCTGGAATTGTTGTCCCCCGAGTTTTTGCTGCAAACCCTGCAAGTCGGGGAGTTCCTTGCGACATGGCGGACACCACGTTGCCCAGACGTTCAGGAGAAGGTATTTTCCTTCGAAGTCCTCAAGCGTAAACTGCTGCCCTTCCAAATCTTCAAACGCGATTTCTGGGATTTCTTTAGGTGTCGGATGAATGCCGAAAACGAACCTTTTTCCCTCCGCGAATGTTGTTCCCGGCAAGATTGCAACCAACATCACGAAGGGAAGAAACCGCTTTATGAATTGTTTCATTTCAACTCCTCCGTTCGTGCCAACACAGTGCGTATTGTCGTCCCGCCTCTGGGTTGGGTCGCGGATGGGTTTGTGGGTTCTGTCCAGGCAATGAACACGCCCCCCTTGCCAAGTGTCATTCTGGGGAAACCGACTGTTCTCCCGCTTGGGCTGATCGCCACGACTTCGGGGCGTACGCAACCTTCTTGCGGTTTGACGGCACAGATCAGAATTGCTTCACCCTGCGCTGTTTGTTTGACCCAAGTCACCAGCGCAGAGCCATCTTTCAATTGTATGACGTCGACCCTACCGGACGGTGCACTAATGTCGATTTCCAGCGCTTTCGCAAAGGTTATGCCATCATCGCTTGAAAACGCGACTTTGACCTTGGGAATATCATTTGCCGCAGTGAACCACGCCACAGCGGAGTTGCTATCTACCGTATCAATCGCGGGGCCGTTCACGGGGCAGCCCTCGATGTTCCATCCGTCTATGCTGACTGGCTGCGGGGTGGACCATCCCTGCGATGTCTCACGCACGATTGATATGTCCCGTATCTCTTCGAGCGACCGGTCCCTGTAGACGACAAGAAGTTCGTTATCGCCGGTTACCGCAGCGGACGTCTGACAACATGTACAGGTACGCGCGTCGAGCAATAGATCCTCTCCCATGGAGCTATCGGCCGAAAATTTGCGCATGCGCAATTGCATGGCGTTATCTGCAACATCTTGTGACGCGTAGGTGTCATAGCTCTGCCCATCCAACCAGATCACCGAAAAACCGCCACCATCGTTTGGCAGCAGTGTCGCGAAACCGTGCTGGCGTTGTGAACGATCGTCGTGAGGAATGATTGGTGTTGACCACGTCACACCTTCGTCCTGTGAAAAGGCGATATTGATATCGTAGAAATAGTCATCATCACCATTGGCGCGAAGCCAATGCGCAACAAGCGAGCCATCTTCCAAAGCAATGGCAGATGGAAAATCCGCCCAATTCACGAACAGATCGTCTGCCTCAACAATTGTCTGCGGTGCCGACCACCCAGAGCCATCTGAAATAGCAACCTTCACAGCAAAGCCGCTTCCTTTGGGTTCGGTCCAACTCATCAACACGCGACCGTCATACATTGTAGAGAGAGACGGCTCGCGCCCCCCTTGAGCAACCGGCGCGCGCAGCTCCTTGACGGACGTAAAGAGCCCTTCTGCGGCAAAAGCGCCTTGGGCAGAGAAGGCCAGAACCACTGCACCTATTAGTAGGCTGACGATTGGGCCATTTTTGAACATCGCTCTAAACTGCATTTGCATACCTCATTGACGTGTTGGAATCGTTGCATTTGATATAGTTCCCTGCAAACGATGTGCGTCTATTTGCACCCTTACGGTTCTTAAAATCATCTGTTGATCTTCCAGCGTGGGAATCTGCTAAAGAAGCTTGGAATGAGAGGAGCAAGAAATGACCAGATTTTCCGTGCCACAAATGACTTGTGGTCATTGTAAATCTTCGATCGAGAAAGCCGTTGCATCAGTGGATGCGGACGCTGTCGTCGAGGTCGATTTGACGACTCGAGAAGTGTCAGTTCGAAGTGACGCCAACACAGAGATGTTGATCGAAGCCATGAAGTCAGCAGGCTATGATGCACACTTCCTGTCCTGATCGCGGGTTTTGCTGCTGAAACCAGTTGGCCCAAGAATATCTCGCGTTCAGTAAAAAGATGCGGTTGCATGACTTCAATTGATCCCATTTTCTCTTTGCAGAGCGCGCACAAAGGCCACGATATTCAGAACGTCTGCCTGTGACACACCTTCAACGGCAGGCATGTTGCCAAATTTCCAATGATGAGCGCGAACACCGTTTTTCGCGGCCAGCACAAAAGCCATATCACCGTGGTGGCCAGGTTCGTAGATTCTATGAACCAAAGGCGGGGCAATACCATCCCTGCCCTGCGCATTCTTACCGTGGCAGGTAGCACAAACGGCATCATAGGCGCGCTGCCCAATCTCTTCTTGGTTTGAGAACGAAGCGGGCACCTGGACAGTGACAATCGCACCGTCCGCCAGAGTCGCGGTTCCGCGTTTTTGGGTTTCTACGTTGGGGCTTGCTGATAACGTCAAATACCATACCGCTGCAGCCAGCGCGACCAGTGCAAAGAATATTGCTCCCCGCCTCATTTTTGTGCCTCCTTAGAAAACGGGTCATTATGTTTCATGCGTGTACCATTGTCAGTGACGGTTCTCGAACCTTTACCACTTTTATGGGTCGTGGGTTTTTCGAGAAGAACAAAGTAATCTCGTGATACCGGATCCGGGTGTCTTCCAAGGTTTGATAGTAGCGAAAGAGTTCTTTCAAAGGCGCCGAGAAGTCTTTGTGTGCGGCCAACACAGCAACAAGCGCTCCAAGGCTGATCCGACCCTCAATCACGAAGTAGCCACCAAGAGAATAAAACAGAAACGGTGTGATCGCTGTCAGGAAGTTGTTCAGGGCTTTAATGAAAAATTTCAAACGAAAGATTTGCCGCCTGACGACCTCTAATTCCCGAAAATTCTTGCCGGCTTGCTCAAATCCCGAATGACTGGATTGCTCGGCGCTTAGCTGATCGCTGAGTTGCTTGCCCAGCAGTCTGACTTCTTTGATCCTCTTGCGCGAAAGTATGTTGACGCGGCGTTGAAGTCTAGGGAGCAAGATCAATTGAATGGGCAGTACGGTCAGCGCTGCAGCACCCAACACCGGATCTTGCATGAACATAAACAGGAGGATGGTCAGCAACGTACCACCCTGCAAGATTGGCAATGTGATCACATCCGCGGCAAACCCTCCAACGGGTTCGACCTCTTGTGCAAGGATCGGGATGATTTCACTTTGTTTTTGCGCTTCCACATCATTGCGCCATTGCCGATAGATCAGCAGCCGGAAACGACGCAAAAATCGTTCAGCCACATAACCCTTAAAAACGTTCAGTACATATTTGTTCAGCCCATTCAGGCTGATCGCCATCAGATAAAGGCCGGACAAGACCATCAGCAGCGTGACTTGATCAAAGCCATACCCGAAAAACTCAAGCGGGAAACGCTCTGCATTCAAGGCATTATTCACAATCTGTTTAGGCAGCTCCAATGTGACATAAAGGATCGGCATCGCAACCAGACTGAGCAAAATCATTAATACCTGTTGCTTTCGAGTGTACTGCAACACCGTCTTGAAAAGACTTGTATCCAGTCCACGAACTGTTTGTGGCTGTGGAACACAGACGTTTTTCTGGCTCAATCGACGAAGGATACCGGTTATGATCAAATACAAAACAACGCTGACAAGCATCGCAGGTACCACCACAAAGATTACATGGATGAAAGGGTGGATCCAGTCGGGGGCTGTTTCGTCATACTGATAGCCAACGAATGCAGTGAAATCGTGGAGCAGATCATGATATCTGTCTAGGAGAGTCACTCTAAACCTTCAATTCTCTCGCGTAGGAGCCAAGTGATCGTGAACCATGATCACACCCCACATCCCAGCTTCGCGATGGCCGGGGATCAGGCAAGCGAATTCCATGTTGGTGGCATCGGAAAACTGCCAAACAAGCTCTTCTACTTCACCGCTCCTGATTGATACAGAATTTGCATAATCATGTTCCATGTCTGGAAATTTCCGCATCCATTGTTGGTGTTTTGCGATTTCGTCGAAGGAGCCCAACATGAACTCGTGATCAAGCGCTCCAGAATTGATTATGATAAACCGCACGACCGAGCCGCTCGCTATCTGGATCGCATCAGGTTCGAAGAGCATATATCCGCTCTGTGTTTCTTTGATATTCACTTTAATTGTTCTATCGACTGGAACTCCGTCATTTGGTTTTCCCATAAGTTCATGTCCGGGCGTTTCGTAAGGCCGCTCGTGTGGCTGACCCTTCGGTGCGGCCTCAGCATTCCCAGCCCACGTAGGGAGAGCGACAGAAACAAAAGAAATGCATATCAAAGTCAGCAGCTTCATAATTTGCGTGATCCACTGGAATTTTAACATTTTGCTGCGCTCACCCTGTTGACCGCCGCTTGGATAAATTCGGGAGGTTAAGGGGCACTGAACCTATCAATGCCCCTCCACTCCGCGCTATCTTAGTTGAGTAACGGTCAGTTTCCCTTTGACTCGATCAGCGACAAACTCGATATTCTGACCTTCAGACAAACTGGCAATCATTGCTTCGTCAGCACGAAACACCATCGTCATCGCAGGCATGTCGAGGTTGACCAGTGGGCCATGAATGATGGTCACCTTTCCGGCCTTGGCGTCGACTTTCTTGATTTTGCCAGACGTGTATTCCACGTCGGCCTGCGCCATCTGCTCGCCGACAGCAACTTCGCGGTGCATGCCGGACTCGTAGTGCCCAGGGATCAGGCAAGCCGCTTCAAACGTACCGGCATTGGCAAAAGTCCAAACCACTTCACCAGATGCGCCAGAATCAAGGCGAATGCGATTGGGATCGTCATGCTCCATGTCCATTTTTGCCATCTCGATCTTATGCTCGGCATTGCGCTCCACAGTATCAAGGACAAACTCATGCTCTAGCTCGCCTTCGTTCTTGATCTTGAACAGAATGGTCTCACCTTGCTTGATATTCATCTCTTCGCTCTGGATCAGCATTTCGCCGTCATCGTTTTCGAGCAGAATGACATCGATTGTACGATCAACCTTTGCTGAATCGCCCGGCATACCGATCATCATTTCCGGTGCTTCGGATGTTTCTTTCTTGGCATGACCGGCATCTGCAAAAGCGCCTGTTGCGAATGCAAAAGTGATAGCGGTACTCAGAAGTAGTTTTTTCATTTTTTCGTCCTGTTTTTAAGTTTGGTAAAGTTAAGACAGAGGGCCAGTTAGCCCTTCTGCGTTGGTTTAGGTGTCAGTAGTGTTTTTGGGCTGTTGTTGGAGGCAAATTCGGGAAGTTCGCCTGTCCATTCGTAAGCCATCTCACCGGGAGGATTTTCGTACCACCCGGGATCTTCGTAATCGTCCGCGTCGATGCCATCCCGCACCTTCACAACCGAAAACATGCCGCCCATTTCAATCGGTCCATACGGCCCCCATCCTGTCATCATCGGAATGGTGTTGTCTGGAAGTGGCATGGACATTTTGGCCATGTCCCCCATTCCAGACATGCCCATAGGCATGTATTCGGGCTGGAATTGCCGGATTTTTTGGGTGAGCGGTTTTTTGTTCACGCCGATGAACGTGGGCACATCATGCCCCATTGCGTTCATCGTGTGATGTGACTTGTGACAGTGGATAGCCCAATCCCCCAGATGTTCTGCCACAAACTCGTAAGCGCGCATCGCGCCTACCGGAATGTCGATGCTAACCTCGGGCCACTGCGCTTCAGGCGGCACCCAGCCACCATCGGTACAGGTGACCTTGAAGTCGTAGCCATGCATGTGGATTGGATGGTTCGTCATCGTCAGGTTACCGACGCGAACGCGCACCTTGTCACCTTTGTTCACGACAAGCGGATCAATGTCTGGAAATATTCGGCTATTCCATGTCCACAGATTGAAGTCCGTCATCGTCATGATGCGTGGAACGTAGGTGCCTGGATCAATGTCGAATGCGTTCAACATGATCAGGAAGTCACGATCCACCGGCATAAAAGTCGGATCTTTGGGATGCACCACAAACATGCCCATCATGCCCATCGCCATCTGGGTCATTTCGTCACCATGGGGGTGGTACATGAACGTACCTGACTTGATTAAGTCAAACTCATAAATAAATGTCTTTCCCGGTGGGATACTCGGATGGCTCAGCCCTGAAACACCGTCCATGCCAGAAGGAAGAATAAGCCCATGCCAATGGACCGTAGTCCCCTCAGGCAGCCTGTTTGTAACGTATATCCGAACGCGGTCACCTTCCACCGCCTCGATGGTTGGCCCTGTCGATTGACCATTATAACCCCAAAGATGGGCGATCATACCGTCTGCTAGTTCGCGCTCGACCGGTTCCGCAACAAGGTGAAATTCCTTCACGCCGTTGTTCATGCGATGCGGTAGAGTCCATCCATTTAGTGTAACAACCGGATTATAGTCCGGCCCTGAATTGGGGCGCGCTGTTATCGCTGTTGACGCACTGTCCATTTGCGCGGCTTCAGGCAGCCCCATGTTCAGAGTCTTGCCCCATGCTTGGGAGGAGACCAGCGTTGCACCTGCGGCACCGGCCCCGAGTAATTGACGTCTGTTTAACATATCGTCTTCCTTTCAGTGTCCTGCGCCGCCACCGGCGGCAAGTGTTGCACCCTCTCCGCCAGCACCAGCGCTGCCAGAACCGCCGCCATAGATCGCGGCAGTCAGGTCAGCTTGTGCCATGAAGAATTCGCGTTTCGCATTTGCAGCCTCCAGCGATGCGCTCAGCTTTTCGCGTACGTCTGTCAGCAGTTCAAAAGTGTTGGTGATCATGCCGTTGTAGGAGAGCAGACCTTCTTCTTCGACGGTCACGCGCAGAGGCACCAGAATGTCACGGTAATGCCGGGCGATCTTGTAGGACGCGTGATATGAATTTTCCGCCCCGCGCGCTTCAGAGCGGACGTTTACGGCACGCTCAGCGAGCACATTTGCTGCCTGAAGATACATCAGCTCGGCTTTGCGCATCCGTGCCTTACCCGTGTCATAGATCGGAATCGCAAACTCCAACTCCACCTGTGGCGTTGTCTCGGTTTCCGTTTCACCATCTTCGGCTTCGCGCTCTGTCTCAAATCCAGCGATGATTTCGAGATCTGTCACAAGTCGGGTCTGGTCAGTAAGGCCAAATGCTGCTGCCTGCGCTTCAAGGCCCAGTTTAGCGACACGCAAATCCACGCGGTTGCGCAGCGCTTTGCCTTCGACGTTCGAAACGCGACCAACAGACCGTGGCAAAGCGGGCAACGCATCTGGCACGTAGTAGTCTACTTCAGTGCCCCAAAGTCCCATGAGCTTGGTCAGGTCTTCTTTGGCGCGGGTCGCGTTCAGCCGCGCCTGTGCCAATTGCCCGGCAAGCTCGGCATTAAAAGCGTGCTCCCGCGCTTGCCCCGCATTGTTGAGAGCACCTGTCTCACCAAGTTTGCGCGCTAGTTCAGAGCCAGCATCAGAGGTGGCTTTCGCACGCTTCAGATAGCTTGCAGCTTCAAATGCGGCGACTGCGTTGATCCAAGCCTGTCGTGTTTGATTGGCGAGAGTGAGCGAGTCGTTGACTGCTGATAATTGCGCTGCGCGGAAGTTGACGTCTGCCAGCGCCACACGCTGTTTGCGCGTTTTGGCCTCCAAGATATTTGTTGCGATCATACCCTCAATCGCGCGGTAAACACCCAATTCTGCTGCACCAATGCCTAGAATACCAATGGATACAACTGGGTTCTCAGGGGTGGCTTGTTGCCAGGCCTCGGCGGCTGACAGGCCTACATTTGCGTAAGATGCCTGTAATCCTTTGTTGTTGAGCAAGGCGACTTGCACAGCAGTGTCCGCAGAGATCGTCTTGCGATGCACCATCCCATGGACCTGTTTCTTCAGTGCGACATTCTCGGCTTGTGTCTGGGCAAACGCTGTCCGCTTGCCAATTGCAGCAGACGTTTGGCTCGATACGTTGAAAAAGCCTGCCTTAGATTCTGTGTAGGCACCTGGTATGGCCGTAGCGCAGGCACCAAGAACCAACGGAAAACCAAGGATAAGCGGGAGTTTTGAAACACGCATCAGTTGCCCTCCGTCTGTTCTTCGTTGACTGATCGCCAGTCACGCGGGCCAGTTGGGCTGCGGTGTGTGTATCCGGCCAAGGGATCTTGATATCTAATCGGAGAAGCGACTGCTGTGTTTGTAGCTGCCTGTTGGGCTGTGACGATTGGCAAAGGCGTAGGCTCGTAAGCACATGCGCCAAGTGCAAGGGCCGAAGCCCCCAAGATTATTTGAATTTTCATGAATAGTACCTGACTGATGAACTTCGGACTTACGCACAGCCGTGCGTAAAACGAAGGCTCCGCTAAGAGCCGTAGATCAGATCAAGAACTGGGGAGGCCGTAGAAAACCCGATGAAGCAATCGAGTTTGTTTGAGCATGAAGCATCAGATATTCTTCATTTGTCGCTTGGTCGACCGAAAATACATCGCTGTCCGTGATCGCAACAGAGATACAGATACCATTGCAACACTCGCTTGATGCCTGTGTCTCATCAGCCGTTTCGGTTGCAGCGACAGGCATGTCATGCTGTGTCATTGCAGGCATTGCACCGTGAGCCTGACTGTCAACTTTATGATCAGAACTTCGAGTCTCAGCATGTTCGCCACCGTGCATACCAGATGCAGCGTGAGATGCTGACGGAGCAGAAAACACCAAGGCAACCGCAAATGAAAGGCACGTTAGTACCTTAAGCCATGCGGACATGATGTTTTTAGCTTTCATGCTGCACATTTGTGTTACTGAGAACCTTCTGTCAATCCATCCAGCGCTGGAAGGTTTCCAACTTTTTTGTGAGAGTGGCGTAGAACCGCTGACTTCACTGGCACCGCTGTCAGAACAAGAACGACATGGCTTAACCAGCTTCCAGCGCTGGAAGGCTTCCCTATTGCTTGGAAATGTTTTCCAGGGTTTGCAAAATAGGGCAATCAGGGCGGTCATCGCCCGCGCATTCCTGTACAAGGTGAGTGAGAGTCTTTCGGATGTCCTGCAGGTCCGCAATCTTGCTTTCAATTTGTGCCAGATGTTCTTTTGCAATTGCCCGGACATCCGCGCTTGCCCGATCCTGATCGTCCCATAGTGCCAGGAGAGTGCGACAGTCTTCGATAGTGAACCCCAAGGCGCGCGAGCGACCTAGAAATGCAAGCTTGTGCATGTCACTGTCTCGGAAACTGCGATAGCCATTCGGACCACGCAACGGGGTCACTAGCCCGATGTCCTCATAGTAGCGGATGGTTTTTGGCGGCAACCCTGCAAGCTTGGATACGTCTCCGATATTCATGATGATGTTCCTATTCTGCTGCCGTTGGGACAAAGCTACGATTTGGCCGGACATCCGCGGGTGCCTCTGCAAGTGTTGGCGCGACCCAACGTAAGCGCAGCGCATTGGAAAGCACGAACACACTGGACAACGCCATTGCTCCCGCCGCAAGTGCGGGTGACAGCATCAAGCCAGCTAGCGGATAGAAAACGCCAGCCGCAACCGGGATCAGCAATGCGTTATATCCAAAGGCCCAAAACAGGTTTTGGCGAATGTTTCGCATCGTCCGTTGGCTGACATGCAATGCATTTACTACGCCTCTCAGATCGCCAGACATCAACACGACATCTGCCGCCTCTATCGCAACGTCAGTACCCGTGCCGATCGCAATGCCAACATCTGCGCGGGCAAGCGCGGGAGCATCGTTGATACCGTCACCGACAAAAGCAACTTTGCGCCCCCCGGCCTGGAGCTTTTGAATGGCGGCCACTTTGCCCTCTGGCAACACTTCCGCTACCACCTCGTCGATGCCCAGTTTTGCTGCAATTGCCTGCGCTGTGGCTTCGTTGTCGCCCGTGATCATCGCAACCTTAAGTCCCAGATCATGCAGCGCGCCGATTGCCTCGGCTGTGCTGGCCTTGATCGGGTCGGACACAGCAACGACCGCAGCAAGCTGCCCGTCAATAGCCGCGAAAAGGGGTGTTTTACCCTCCTTCCCAAGGGTTTCGCCAACACTTTTAACAGCGTCCAAATTGATCCCTTCACGGGACATCAGCCGATCGGCACCGACAAAAATTTTGCGGCCCTCAATAACCGCACTGACGCCAAATCCGGTGATTGAGCTAAAATCGTCAATTGATGCGAGTGCCAGACCGTTCTGCTTTGCATGTCGGACAATGGCCGCAGCAATCGGATGCTCCGACAGAGGCGACAAGGCGCAGCACATCGGCCTCCTCGAACCCTTTGGTGATTGTCAGATCCGTTAACTCCGGATGACCCTCGGTCAATGTTCCGGTCTTGTCTAAAGCAACGGTCGTTATATCGTTTAACGTTTGAAGCGCGTCACCGCGCCGAAACAGCACACCCAATTCGGCGGCGCGGCCAGTGCCGACCATGATCGACGTCGGCGTGGCCAAACCCATTGCGCAGGGACAGGCAATGATCAGAACCGCCACTGCCGCCACTAATGCAAAACTGAGCGCGGGGTCGGGCCCGACCAATAACCATGTCAGAAATGTCAGCGCCGCTACACCCATCACAGCAGGCACAAACCAAAGTGTGATTCGATTCACAAGGTCCTGGATGGGAAGTTTAGCCCCCTGTGCCTCTTCGACCATGCGAATGATTTGGGCCAGCATGGTATCGCCGCCCACCTTTGTCGCACGAAACATGAGCGCACCGGAGCCGTTGACCGTGCCGCCTACAACCTCGGCGTCCGCCAATTTTTCTACCGGGATTGGTTCTCCGGTGATCATGCTTTCGTCGACGAAAGACGCGCCTTTGACCACGATACCATCGACGGCAATCTTTTCACCTGGACGCGCTTGGATAAGGTCACCTACAACGATATCGTCCACAGGCAATTCGACCAATTGCCCGTCCCGCTCCACCTGCGCTGTCTTGGCCCGCAGACCCACCAGTTTGCGGATCGCCTGACCTGTGCGCCCTTTCGCGCGTGCCTCGAGAAAACGACCCAGCAGGATAAGCGTCACAATCACTGCGGCCGCCTCAAAATAGACGACACGCGTGCCATCCGGCAAAAGCGACGGGGCAAAAAGCGCGACTGTGGAAAACCCCCAAGCTGCAGAAGATCCTAGGGCTACAAGCGAATTCATGTCAGGCGCGCCTTTAAAGAGCGCCGGAAAACCCTTGAGATAGAATTGTCGCCCCGGCCAAGCCAGAACAACGGTGGTCAGAACAAATTGTATGCCCCAGTTGACGCCCATCCCTAGTGAATTCATGATCCAGCTGTGAAGAGCCGGGATCAAGTGGCTCCCCATTTCGAGGATAAAGACCGGCAAGGTGAATACTGCAGCAACCAGTGTCATCCGGCGCAGATGGGCCGCTTCTTCCACTTTGCGATCGTTTGTCGCGTCTGTCGCTCCGGGATCGGTGACCAATGTCGCTGGATAGCCCGCGGCGCTCGCAGTTTCGGCAATGTCCGCAGACGATACAGCAGCGCCCAAAACACGCACTGCCGCTTCTTCCTTTGCGAGATTAACCGTAACAGAAACGACGCCAGGAATCGCAGATAGCGAACGCTCGACCCGCCCCACGCACGACGCGCAAGACATGTTTTCGATGCTGAAACGATAGGCCTTCAGTTCTGCAGGATAGCCCGCCGCGTCCAGCGCGGTGATCACGTTTTGAGCATCAAACGTGCCATCGGCGGTTATTGTGGCAGTTTCAGACGCCAGATTTACATGCGCCTGAGAGACGCCCGTTACCGCGCTCAATGCTTTTTCCACACGGCCGACACAGGACGCACAACTCATCTCTTTTATGCCGAACGTGAGTGACTTTTCGCTTTCCATAGTGAGACCTCTTGCTCCGGATAACTTTAGAGATAGAGGTTCCAGCAGGTGGAAGGTCAAGGCTTATAAGGTTTGGTTTTGCAATATTCGCCCAATTCACTCGGGGACGAGGACTGCTATCTTTTCAAGAAGGGCGCCGCGCTCGATAACACCGGGGATTATTTCGTCACCCAATACGAACGTCGGCGTTCCAGTTATACCCAAGGCTTCTGCCAAACGCAGAGAGGCAGCAATGTGTTCGTTCACGAGTTCTGATTGCATGTCTGTTTTCAAAACTTCGAGATCAAGACCTACATCGCCTGCAATTTTCATAACGCTTGCTTCAACGGCTTGCCCGTTCAATGCCATCATTGCCTTGTGAAACTGCTGATATTTACCTTGGTTTCTCGCGGCAAGTGACGCGCGCGCCGCAACTTCGGAACCGGGCCCTAGGATCGGGAATTCACGATAAATAATGCGGACATCCTTGCTTGCCTCCAGTACCGCTTTGACCTCTGGTGCAGCGCGGCGACAATACCCGCAGTTAAAGTCAAAGAACTCGACAAGTGTGACGCTGCCATCCAAGTTCCCGAAGATCGGGGCATTCTGTTCGAAATCATCGCGCAACTCAGACAGGGCGTCAGTCTGTGCTTCGGCGAGCGCTACATTTTCACGTTCCTGAAGGATTGAAAGCGCTTCGATCAGAATTTCGGGTTTTTCCAAGATCGCTTCAAGTGCGAGACGCTTGATATCTGCTTCATTGAGTTCTTGTGCGGCCACAGTAGTAACAGGAAATGCTGCTAATACTGTTGCAAGAACAATTTTCGACAGGCCGCGTCGCGCTAATAACATCTTGAATCCTTCCTAGGATTGAGGGGTATCCGGGGGTGATTGAGTTATCTTCCCCAGAAAATCTTCTGCTGAAAAGCTATCAAAAACACGCTGATCTCGCCAAGGCAGTATTCTATGTTGCGGGATACAGGATCACACGCGTGTCCAGCGGGACTTTATCATAAAATTGGACAATCTGATCGTTCACCAATCTGGCGCACCCGTTTGAGACTGCACGGCCGATAGTGCTTGGGTCATTTGTGCCATGCACACGCAAAAAGGTATCGCCGCGACCCGGTTGAAAGAGGTAGAGGGCCCGCGCACCTAGAGGGTTGCTCAGACCGCCAGGCATTCCATTCCGTAACGGCCCATATTTCTGAGGCTCACGACGCAACATGCCCGGGGTCGGTGTCCAGCTGGGCCATTCCTTCTTTGCCCCAACATAGAATTCGCCTGCCTCATAAAGACCCGGGCGACCGATCCCGACGGTGTACCGAATTGCAGTGTTATCCGGTTGGGTCCAGAACAGGGCAAACTGGCTTGGTACAACATGGATTTCATAGGGAGCAGAGCCCCCTGGAATGCTCACTAATTGAGGCAAAAACTCCGGCGGTAAATCATATTTTGGAAGCACTACATGAGCTGAAACCGGTTGACTGGCCAAAGCACCGACAGCCCCGGCTGCAAGGAGGAATTTTCTTCGTTTCATGAGGCTATGGCTTTCGGGTAGTGAACGTAGAATGAGCGCTGATACACGAGATCAGACTTTAACAAGTCATGCGGAATCAAAACAGTTTCACTTGTGTTCCTACTTCAGCCAAAGCGAACAATTCTTTGATATGTTCATTGTAAAGACCGATGCATCCATTCGACGATTGGCGGCCAATTTTCCGCGTGTCCCCTGTTCCGTGGACGCGATAATATTGCCATGAAAGATAGAGCGCATGCGTGCCCAAGGGGTTGTCTGGACCCGGTGGAAAATAATCCGGCCAATCAGGATTGCGGATTTTCATCGAAGGGGTGGGACGCCAGCTCGGCCCTTCCACTTTCTTGATAACGCTGGTGTATCCCCGTTTTGTCAGTTCTTCAGATTCTGGAACGCTGGATGGATAGAGCTTATAGACGCTTTCATCCTCTGACCAATATTGCACCGCTCGGGAATCGATGTCGCACAGGATTGCTCCGTTATTTAGATTATCGAAGTGATCCCTCCAGTTTGAGGTGCTGAAAGATGAAATATTGCGGCGCACTGGTGGTGAAGCAAGTGGTGCTGTGGTTTGCGCGGTCGCAACGCCTGTTCCTAGGAACACCCCACTTGCGGCCGCACCGAGCAGTGCCCCACGACGTGAAATAGATGAGTCTTTGATTAGCTTCATGATGAATCCTTCGCTCTTGCCTGTTTTCGTTGGTTTACAACCTTCACCCACTGGAGCTTCAAACGAATAAATGTCACAAAAACGTGAGGTGAAGGACGAACGAAGTTCCATCATGATAGTAAAATCTACGTCGCGTAGGGCACAGTCCAGCCAATCACATTTAACGTATGCTCCTGTTCTCATGAAAATTGGGCAGGAAAGTCAGCTTTTTGTTTTGCGAGGCAACGGTAGAAAAGGCGACCCTTAAAAGATGGCTTGTATAGGTTGCTCTGATCCTAAATTGGTTGTTCAATAAGGAGCGCAGGGAGTGCGGCTCCCCAACCCCATTTTCAAGAAACAATACGACATTGATAGGAACGGTAAGAATGAAATTTAGCATGAGTGGTCTTGGTTTTGCGATACTGGCGCTCGGAGGGTGCGCTGATTTTAGCGGCCAAACAGGCACCTCAACTGAAGGCTTCATCAAAGAACTGCCCGAAGGTGTTCTGGAAATAGCAGCGCCGTTCCAAGATTTGAACGCCGTCAGGATCGAGCCGACAGACGGATGCTTCGTTTATCGCTATGTTGGTCCTGTTGAGACGACGTACTTGCCTCTAAGATCGAAAAGGGGCAACCCAATTTGTACCAGAGAGCCAGGTGCTACGGGTTAACTCAATTTACAACGAATGAATGCGTTGACGTGGGACTTTGTTCGCTTGGACAGACAGTAGGCTGACCGGCTGAATAGTGCTGCGCGGGTTCGGTGTTTGGGTGTATTGTGCGAAAGCATCACAGCGAAAGCTGAGATAAGTTCAACGACACTTTTGGCAACCAAATGACCAATGTGGGAAACAGCACGACGAGCACAAGAAGGACGACTTCCAATATGACAAGTGGGATTGCACCACGGTAAATATCAGCAAGAACGACACTAGGCGGGGCGGTCATTTTGGCAAAGAACAATGCGTACCCGAAAGGTGGCGTGAGGAATGATGTTTGCAATGTTAGCGCGATCAATGCACCCAGCCACACGGTCGCCGCATAGGCCGAGCCGACGTGATCAGAAAAATCGAGCTGTTGAAATATAGGCAAGAAAATCGGTAGGAAAACCAGAAGGATTTCCATCCAATCAAATACAAACCCAAGTACCAGAACCAAACCTAGAAGGAGGCCAAGCGTTTGCCATCGATTGAGATTGAAACCAGTGATCCAACTGAACAAAACGTCTGGACCTCCCACTAAGTGAAAACTCAATGAAAACACTGTCGCCCCGACAACAATAAAGAACACCATCGCAGTCAAAGTTCCTGTTCGCATGATGGCATTGTGGAGCATCGCCAGGCTGAGCTGCCCTCGGACAGCTACCAGCAACAATGATCCAAACACGCCAATTCCCGCCGCTTCGGAGAGGGTCGCTACACCTGAGACAATGCTCCAAGGGATGGAGGCAATAACGGCAAGTGCTGCGATCATCGACAGGTATTGGGGTTTTTCCGTTCCTTCGGGGATTGGGCCTCCGTCATCCTTGGCTCTGATGGTAGCTATGAAATAGATCGAGAACAGGATCACCAGCAGCAGCACAGGAATAACCATGGACATGTACATCACGCTGATCCTGAGCCGGAAAAGAGTCGCGACGAAAAACAACATGATTGCAGGTGGAAATATGACGCCGAGTGCTCCAGATGCGGCAACTGCACCCCCCGCAGCGCGAGGAGAATATCCAGCATTCAGCATCGGGTGATAGGCAACCAGCGCAACTGTGATGACGGACGCCCCAATGACCCCCGCAGCTGGTGCAAGTATCAAGCCAACCAGCAATGTAGCGATTGCGTATCTTCCCCGAAGACCGCGCAACATATGACCCAGTGTGTGAAAAATGGTTGATGCGATGCCGCTGCCGTTGAGCACCATTCCCAAAAGTATCAGCAATGGCACGCTCGTGAACTGAACGCCCTCATTGGTCAGCGTACCCCGAACCCGCAAATAATAGAGGCCCAAGTGCTGGAAATCGGTAAGGCCCATCATGGCAGCTGCAAAAAACCCAAGTATCCCGGTTCCGGTCAAAACCAGTGCGACAGGAAAACCAGAAAAGACCCCACCAGCCATGATCAGCAGCATTCCGACTGTGACAATTTCAACCATCACGTTAAAGGCCCATTTTGTTCCACGGGTGCGGCGAAATCGCGCGTTCCCCGCAGAAAGGCGATGTTGCGGGCGATAACAACAACGCCAGACAAACCAAGAAGTATCGGTCCGAACACGCCCGCAAGTCGCGACATCCACACATCAACATCTGCATATTGAGTGGTGCGCATCAGACCATCCCAGCCATAGAAGCTGAGCACCCCACTGAGAGGTATTAGGATTAAAACACAGCCAACCAACTCGATTTTCGCCTGTGTCTGGCTGGACCAATGCCGACGAAAAACATCGACCCTAACATGACCGTCTTGCAGATATGTGAAGCCAAACAGCATGAAAATCATAACGAACAGGAGCGATGTCGACATATCCGGCAGGATAGAAGAGACGCCAATTTTTAGTTTTCTGTCAAGAATCTGAAGTATGCTAAACAGCGCAATCGGAACGACGGTCGCCCACGCAGCAATGACCGACATGCTATTGATCAAACGCTCCAAGCCATTGACCGCTCGCATGCCGGGCCCATCTGGTGTCATTTCTAGGCCCGCCGCCTGATTTTCATCGTGTTTCAAGTTGGCTAATTCCCATAAATATTCATCTCGTCCTCTTCTCGGTCGGGCACTTCCATTTCGAGGGTGATATGGGTGACACCACATTGAAGAAGCAAAACTGCTTCAATGCGGTCCCTGATTGCTTCCGCGCAGGACCAATCACCGCTGTTCACAACGACATGTGCATCAATCGCCGTTTGGTGTCTGCCCATCTGCCAGAAATGGACATGATGCGTATCTGCCACGCCTTCGACAGCAAGGATGCGTTTGATTACATCGCCTGGAACAAGGGTGTCCGGGCGGCCGTCCGTAAAGGTCTGAAATGTGCGGATTTGGCTCTTGATCGACATATAGGTGAGGCAAATGACGATAATGACCCCTATCATGGGGTCCAGAATATTTGATTGATACAGCGTCACAGAAATACCAGTTCCAAAGACCGCGACGGGGACTGCGAGATTCATAAGGCTACTTGAAGAGGGCCATCTTTTGGGGTTCTTTTTCTTGTTTGCGAACAGCGCGATCGCCAAATTTGCTGTGGCCGACAACCCTCCGAGGATTACAATGAGGAAGCCGTTTGGCTTAACGGTACGAAAAAACCGCTCGGTTCCTTCGTAGAACAGATACGCACCGATTAAGGTCACAGCTATATAGCCAATCAAGGTGGCGGTCGTCTCAACGCGCAAATAATTTTCCGCAAGCCGTTTGTCTTCCTGTGGCTGACTAACTTTCCTTGCAACAGAAGAGGCAATCCTAGGAAGCACCATGGAAAGATTGTTCAGGGCATCAGCAAGGAGCGTGATGCTCCCCGCAGCGATACCACCAATCCCAAGCAGAAGACTCATCACGAGCCTTGCTACAAAAACCATGCGAAAACGCCAAGCAGAATGCCTGACCCTATCGCCTGACCCATTTGGCCATCGATCCTGAACACTTTCCATAGACCGAAGATAATTCCTACACCGATTGTAGGTTCAAGGGTTATTTTGCCCGCCGAAGGCCTCGTCAGATGTTGGGCAACCGGAGTATTCACGGAGACCCGCGAGAACTTTACAGGATACCACGTCGTCGCAATGGCACTTCACTATCATCTGTTCCAACGCCCTTTTTTGATTGAGCAATAGCGACAAGTTCCGCTCCAATGCATCCAATTGCCGCTGAGCGACAATGGTTGCTGACTCGCAGGAACCCCGCATGCCGCTGGATAGCTCAAGCAGTTCGCGGATTGCTGCCAAGGAAAACCCGAACTGGCGGCTATGAAGAATAAATTCAAGTCGATCAATGTCGTCGACATCGTATCGCCTTTGACCACCCTTCGTTCGCCTTGTTGGTTTGAGCAAACCCACCTGTTCGTAATACCTAATGGTTTGGACTTTACTTCCTGCACTGCGCGCAAGAGAGCCAATTCTTAGCATAGAAAGCACCCTAGTTTTTTTGCTGCAAGGACAGAAGGGATTAGCCGAAGGTTAGCAATCCTCGTAACATCATTTCAACCCTATCTCAGAGTAACGTACTGGAGAAAGCTCAGTCACACCAGCTGCTGCGGCGCGTGCAATGTCGGCGTCCAGTGACATTTGAATGTATTCTCCGCGGCGCCATAGCTCACTTTGATCACTGTAAAACTTGCTTAACGGATGACCGGATTGGCCAGTCGAAAGGATAAAAACTGAACTGTTCGGGTCTGAAAAGTCATATATCCCCCGGTAGCTGGGCCCATGAATATTTAAGAATGGATCAGATCCAAACCCTTTGCTCAATCCGCGTGCAAGCGTGAAATCACCTCCAGACGTACTCTGCCGGATATTTGTCAAAAAGCCAAAAAGAGGCGAAGATCCGAACGTTAAGTTGTCTTGTGCGGCCTGGTGTGCATCACCCCATCTCAGATTGGCCAGATCACGCCCATAGTTGTCTTCGATCCACTGCAGCGCGTCATCGAGGGCCTTGCTGGCCATTTGGTCACAGGTTTCTTGGGGGTCCGACTGAACCACATCACACCACCTAGCTGCACCATCAATATCGCGAAACACTCTTTCAATAAACAGTGGTTCGATTTGCGTGAATTCGATAGACAAAGCTCCCAATTCATCCTTGATAAGGCGGTCTTGAAGCGCTCGCATCCAGGCCGAGTAGATAAGTGGTTCTGGCAGATGCTCGTTCATATTGCCGTTCCAGTTGGCAAGTAGGTCCAGTGCAACTTTTCGCTTGCTGGACAAAGTCCCGGGAGGCGATGCTTCCTCGCTATACCAAAGGTTGGATGCAATGAGCGGAAGCAAAGCTCGTGCAGTTGGACTCACCGTATCAAGTTGGATTTCCATAAAACTTTGCCGTGTATGCACTTTTCGCGCCTCGAGAAGGGTTTTCAGGCGAGCAATGCGTTGCGTATCGCCCCAAGAATAAGACATCTGATCCGGGAAATCGCGATCAGTGACCTTGTTGTTTGTGTTTCCAATAATGCCGCTTGCGGGATTCATCGATCCGGGGTTGGCCTGATAGCCCCGGTACCCATCCCACTGGTTTTGAGGCAACCATCCGGCTGCTGGCAATCTTCCCCTCCCGATACTGTTAGCCGCGCGATTGGGGAGGGCTCCGATAGTTTTCATCGCAATTCGGCCAGCGTCTGCGAGTAAGAGGTTGTAGGAGGGTGCGACAAAAGCCTCACCCGCAGCGATTCCTGCTTCAATAGATTTTGCGCGCATCAAACGCAGTCCTGAGGTCATCGACGTATCGCGTGCCGACAAACCAGTCCAACTCAGCGATGCGATGTGACCCTCCGGTGTGATCGTCGAAAGATCGAACTGATCCTGGGGGAGAATAGGCCCATTTTTGCTCCATCTTAATTGAAGTGTTACAGGCGACGCGCCTTTGATGTTCACGATAGACTTTCTAACGGACAACGGTTCGTACCCTGTCGGTGTCAGCACCTCTTCTGCGTTATCCGGGTTCAACTTTTCGATCAGTACATCTTGATCATCCGCGAACGAAGCTGTGACCCCCCAGCCCAACGCGTTACTGCGCCCTGAAAGGATTAAAGGAATACCCGGAATCGTTGCTCCCATAACGGCTCCGGAGCTCAATTCCAACCTGGCCAGATACCATCTTGATGGCGCTGAAAAGGGTGTGTGGGGGTCGTTTGCAATCAAGGATTGACCGCCAGCGGTTCGCGAGGGAGCTGCGGCCCACGCGTTCGATGCCCCTGAAAAGCCTCGCCTTGCGATCGGCGAAATGGGGTCTTTGACCAGTCCAATGGCAATATCCGAGTTGTTTGGAGAGAGATTTGGGAAGAGGCTTGAATACTCGGAAAATCCGATCACACCCGGCCCAGACGCGTCAGGCATAATGTCGAAAACGCTTTGCTGTGGAAGGGCTAGAGATAGCCTCGCCCTGAGAATATCTGTTTGGAACTGTTCGGATTGCTGAAAAGCTACCAGTTTAAGTATCGCCAGGCTGTCGGCAGGTCTCCAAGGGGAAACATCACTGGGATAGAGGAAAAGCTCAGGGGCACCCCTTCCAAGTGCGCGTCTATTTATCTCTTTGATCCAAGCGTTTACCCCAGCGGAATATGATTCAAGCGCTGTGATCGTACTCTCTTCTTGATAAGATAAGGATTCAGCGGCAAGGTCAGCTAGGTTGAGCCTGCGCATAAGGTCATCGTAGCGTAGAGTTCGCTGGCCAAATACTTCCGATAACCTGCCCTGAGCTGTGCGGCGCTGAATCAACATCTGCCAAAGTCTGTCTTGTGCATGGGCAAATCCCAAACCAAAGAAAACATCGCGATCTGTCGATCCAAAGACATGAGGCACAGCCGTAGAGGTTCGCACGATTTCAAGGGGCTCCAACAGCCCCTCGACATCAAAACTGGCGGAATAGTCAGGAAGAGATCGGACGGCTAGCCAGTAGATCAACGCTATTGTTAGTATCAACAGGAGCAATAGGCCAAGAAACCCAAACATCAGCGCTCTGAATACGCGGATCATAGAGATAAGAACCCAGTGCTCTTGTTCATTTCTTGCGCCGATCCTTGATCATAAGAAAGCACCAAATAATTAAGGCTATGACGCTAATAAATGCAAACACACACATCGCCCATGCGAGGCCCATTGCAAGCATGGAATCTCCGCTTGATGAGCCATCAAATACAAGAGGAAGTTGCACTTGATCGCCTCCTAGCCGCAACTACGCTCGGTCGAAACCAGTCATAAGACCTATGGCTGCTTTAGGTTCAACTGCAGGATGATGAACTGTTTGTGATCGAGCTTCTTTGGATAAGAAAGCGGCCTCCTTTAAAGACATAAATGTTGTTTTGAGAGAGATTATGGACGACTGCTGCTTCTATCGCCATGTCGGCCTTGTTGAGACGACATCATTGCCGCTGTGATCCGCTAACGGGTACCCAATTTGCACAAGGCAGCAAAGGACACCCACAACTGGCTGATCCAGTCGACGATACGCAATTTAGTCCTTTTTGGTGTGGACAGTAGACCGCCGTTTGCTCAGCTCTGTGCTGAGACCCTGTCTTCAGGCGGATACAAGAACGCTGTCGATCCAGTGGATACCTGATCATAAAGCCCATTGATGTGAGCCATGACCATACGCACACATCCTGAACTTGCGCGTCCTCCAATTGATTGTGGACTGGGTGTGCCGTGGATTCGCAAATACGTATCGCGATTGCCAACAAAAAGGTAAAGCGCCCGGGAACCCAGCGGATTGGTAGGCCCTGCATCCACCCCGTCGGCGACAGGACCGTAAACCGACGGTTCCCGCTCGATCATCGCAGGTGTAGGCGTCCACGTTGGCCACTGGGTTTTTCGCCGGATCAAATATGTGCCTGGCTCGTATAGATTGCCCTTAGCAATCGCAACGCCATATCTCATCGCTGTTCCGTCGTTGCGGATATGATAGATATAGCGTGCGACGGCATCGACATGGATGTCACCCGGCGTAAGGCCATCGTTTGCCTGCACGAGCTGAGGAAGAAAACGCGGGTGAAAGCCCCACGGATTGGACGTAGAAGGATCATAGTTTGCAGGCGTTACCTGAGCATCCCAAGCCGCCCATTTCGATCTGTCAGATGTTGGCGCGGCCAGCGCTGCTTGAGGGATTGGTGCCGAAAACAAGGCAGCGGTTGAAAGGACAAAGTGGCGTCTGGTTAACATAACAATGTAACCTCCTAGTTAGAGTAATGGGAAAACATATGTCAGTGACCGGGTGTAATTCCAAGCAGAACCAATCACATGTTCGTGCGAAGGCTATGGTCGCAACCTCCCGTATCCTGTTTAAAGTTCCTTGGAGATGGGAGTATCCGAAACTCTGTGTATGAGGGTTAGCCCATGCGCGTTTGACGGTTCATTTGTTGAACCGTTCTGGGTATAGGATAGCGAACTGGTTGCGCGCGGCAACCCACTCCCTGACCGCTCTGCCTGACTTCTCGAAGCTGCGGATCGCCAGATAGATTAGCTTGGTTGCGGCGTCATCGGTTGGGAAGCTGCCGCGCGTTTTGGTGGTTTTGCGGATTACGCGGTTCAGGCTTTCTATCGCATTTGTGGTGTAGATGATTTTGCGCACTGCTGGCGGGAAGGCAAAAAACGGGATTACCTCCTGCCACGCCCGTCGCCAGCTTGGGGCGATTGAAGGGTATTTTTGGCCCCATTCGGTCTCAAAATCCGCGAGGGCCTTCTCAGCTTCCTTGTCATCAGTCGCCTGATAAATCCGCTTGAGATCCTTTGCCACGACCTTGCGATCCTTCCATCCACAGAAGTTCAAAGAATGGCGCACCAGATGCACGATGCAGGTTTGGACGGCGGTCTCAGGGAAGGCCGCGTTGATAGCATCAGGGAAGCCCTTGAGGCCGTCAACAACGGCAATCAGGATGTCTTCGACCCCGCGATTGCGCAGGTTGTTCATCACCGAAAGCCAGAACTTGGCCCCTTCATTTGCTGCGATCCACAGGCCCAGAACCTCGCGTTCACCCTCGGCATTGACGCCCAGGGCCACGTATACAGCTTTGTTCTTGACCTGACGGCTTTCCGCGTCGCGGATTTTGACGCGTAGAGCATCGAGGAAAACAATGGGGTACATCGGCTCCAGAGCACGGTTCTGCCAGTCCGACACTTCCTCCAGGACGGCGTCGGTGACGCGGCTGATAAGATCGGCGGACACCTTCAGGCCGTAGACTTCTTCCAGATGAGAACGAATATCGCGCGTCGACAGGCCCGCCGCATACAAACCGATAATCTTGTCATCCATCCCGTCGATCCGGGTCTGACCTTTCTTGATCAGCTCGGGCTCGAAACTGCCGTCACGGTCACGGGGCACATCAATTGGCATGGCCCCATCATTGCACTTCAGCGTCTTGCGTGAGGTGCCATTCCGGCGATTGCCCTGTTCGGCGGCAGGCTGTGCCTCTGGCTCATAGCCAAGATGTTCGGTCAGCTCAGCACCCAGCATCCGCTCCATCAACTTGACCTTCAGTTCCCTCATCAGGCCCTGATCGCCCAGCAAATCGTCAGCGTTCTCAACGCCACTAAGCAGCTCGTCTAAAACTCCCTTGGAAATCGTCATTGTCGTCATGCTCCTTCAGTTTGGAAGCATGGGCCAATTTACTCATACACAGAAGATCGGACACTCTCTTGGAGATCCGCCCACAGGGTCCGATGTCCCACCTGCCACACTTGCATTTTTCATTAGAAGAACCTTCTGGTCGCCATCAGATATTCTGCATAGGCGTCACCGTATTTTTCCAACAACCAAGGCTCTTCCGAAAAGGGTGCCAGAGCAAGCGCCACAATGCCTGTGAAGATCACCGGCCAAGACATAATCGAAGCAGATAGGATTCCAATCCCAACAAGGATCGCGATATCTGCCAGATATTGAGGGTTTCGGGAATATCTATAAAGGCCGGTGGTTCGCAGAGATCCTTTTGCTCCGCTCGTCGCCGCGAAGCCAAGATGAAGTACGCCAGCCCACACCACGACATTACCAAAAATGAGCAGGACCAGCCCTAATCCCCACCGCAAGAATGCAGGGACATCCAAAATGCCCCATTCGACAAAGCCTATGAAAATTGCTGAGCCGAAGCCGATACAAGTGAGAGTCCAAACCGCGATCCGATGCATCGCTGTCGACTGTTCGGGCGGCCAAACACGCTGTTTTGGTCGGTAAATTGACCATGCCAAACCAAGAATCAATAAACTGTTGGCAAGGCACCCAAGTATTGCTGCAAGCACTGTGAACTCATTCATGGCCATACCGTGTGGCCTCTTCGTGCTTGTCGCATGATCGCTCGAATTCCAGTGTCGAATGAGAAATGCCGAACTCCTCTTCCAGGCGGGCTTTGATTTTCTTCTTCAGAGTCTCCAGATCGCCGCAGCGTGCGTCCTCGATCACCACATGAGTGTCGAGCGCCGCTTGATGTTCCTGCATTTGCCAGAAATGCGCGTGATGCAGTTCTTCGACGCCGTCGATGTCCTCAATGGCCGCAATCACAGCGTCGATGTCCATATCCGGTGGACTGCCGAGCATAAGTGTCCGGATAGGTCCGCCGATTTCGGTAAAGGCGAGCCAAAGTATATATGCAGCGATACCTATGGTAATTGCCGGATCAACCCAACGGATATCGTAGAACAGGATCAGAACGCCGCCGACGATAACTGCGACGGATGCCAAAGCATCACTGAGGTTGTGCAAGAACAACGCACGGATGTTCACGCTCCCCTTTTGCATGGAATACGTGAGCATCGCGGTGAGCGTGTCGACCGCTAAAGCGACGCAACCAAGAATTACGACTGTCCAGCCCTCGATCTGCGGTGGATCCGCGAAGCGCATTGCACCCTCGTAGACAAGATACATCCCAATGATAATCAGCGACGTGTAGTTGATCAGCGCTGCAACGATTTCGATCCGGCCGTAGCCAAAGGTCATCTTTGCATCTGCTGGGCGGCGGGCGATTTTGCGCGCGCCAAAGGCGATCACGAGTGAGGCCATATCCGAGAAGTTATGTATGGCATCGGCGATCAACGCGAGGCTTCCCGACAGAATTCCGCCAACGATCTGAGCAACGGTCAGCAGACCGTTCGCCCAAATGGCGACTCCAACGCGACGGTCTCCCGACTGCGGGTCTATTCCGTGATCATGAGGCATACAGCGCCCTTCTCTCAATATTCAGGGTCATCCCATTACCCCTTGCAGCGACGACAAACTTAGGCACCTAACAAAAAAAGGCTGCGGGTCGTGGCCAGAAACCCCTCGGTCACGAGTAAAATTGCGGAAACAACTGTTAGCGGCACAGCGATGATGACACGAAACACTGGAACTGCAGCTATTACCCGCAAATAGACCCAACCAGCGGTCACGGCGATCCAACCCCGCCTTCACGAACAAACTGTACAGAATTAGTTTCAGCCATCGGGATCACTGGAACAACCCCTCTGCGTATTCGTCGCACGCGGGCATTCATCCAGCGACGGATCAGATATCGATAGAACAGCCGACGCAACCCTCCAAAGGATTGTTGATGCTGCGCATAAAAGTCGTCTGGCGTGTCGAACAGACCAAGATCGGCGTTAATGCCGGTTTTTTGGATGTAGGTATCTGTTCCGCTCCATTCGATGGATGGTGAAGAAAGGCGGTCTGTTCCGACCCCATATCCACACAGACTGTCATTATCGCGGACAAATCTGTCCTGAAGAGCAGACAAGACCGCGTCGTCCAAAATAAAGCCTTCTAGGTTGATCCAGCGCTCTCGATGCAGGATTTCCACCCAGCTATGAAGGATGCTCTCAGGCGCAAGCGGATAGATGAGTTCTGGTACGATCCCACGCTGCAAGGATTTGTGGATTGTGAAGCCGTGCAATCGACAAGGGATGTCGACCGCACGCAATAGCGCCATCAATAGCGTGGCCTTAGTGTTGCATTGACCATATCCGTCACGCAGTACCGCTGAGGCTGGCATGTCGTCTGCAGCATTGTAGCCAAAAACGATTTCGTTGCGCACGTAGTCGTAGGCAGCACCAATCCGGTGGAATTCGTCCAAAGACAACCAGCCGCGCTCGCGGATCAGATTTGCGATGGCGTCTCCATCGAAATCGAGTAATGGCGAAACGCCCAGCTGGGTCTTGTTGTCTTCATTCTTCATAGCTCTATCCGACGCATTGTTTGCGATATTCGAAAGATAGGAGCTACAGTGCCTAGAGGTTCAAGAACTTTCTTCCATTCTTATCACGCTCCGATTTCATCATGATTAGTTAGACATTCAGAGTGATCTCGCAGCACTTCAAGAACCTTGCATTCGGCGACGCTTTCGCCATCACACTCGGCAACCATCCGTTTCAACTCCTTCTTGAGGGCCTGAAGGCGTTTGATCCGCTGCTCGACCTGGCGAAGTTGTCGCCGCGCGATAGAATCCGCCTCTGCACAGGATTGAGCCGGATTGTCCGACAGGTCCAGAAGTTCGCGGATTGAGTCGAGCGAAAAACCAAGTTGACGCGAGTGTCGAATAAAGGCGAGGCGATCGAGATCTTTTTCATAATATCGCCGCTGCCCACCTGACGTCCGACCGGCCTCGTTCATCAATCCAATCTGTTCGTAGTAGCGGATTGTTTGAACCTTGGTCCCAGTCTTCCGCGAGAGTGTACCAATTGCCAGCATGTGCATTCCTTTATCTAAAGTCACTGTAGCTTATCAAAGTTCTAACTCCCTTGAAAAGCCAAAGGTTTCACAAAGTCGTGACATAATATCCTACCAAGCATCTTTTTGCTTGAACCTCTATCAGCTGTAGCTTGTATCCCACCCAAGAGGTGACTTGTTTTAAGGGCGAAGCTGGCAATGACAAAAGTGCGGATAATTCTCTGGTCCATAGTTGCGGTGGCGATCGCCATCGTTGGTGGTTTTTGGATATCAGAGCGTGGCCAGCTACCGGTTGCAGCCACTCGCTTGCCTGCAGCGGAGACTGTTTTAGCTGATTTTGAATTGACCGATCACAATGGCATGATGCAGACCGACGAAGAATTCCGTGGGCGATGGATGCTCGTCTTCTTTGGGTTCACTAACTGTCCGGACGTCTGCCCCATGGGCCTGGCAACAATCGCACAGGTAATGGACGATCTGGGCGCAGAAGGTGAAGCGGTACAGCCCCTTTTCATCACAGTTGACCCGGAACGGGACACGCCCAGTGTTCTAGCCAACTATATCCCACAATTTGGCCCCAGCATCCTCGGGCTAAGCGGCCCGCAGGAACAGACCCAACAAACTGCCAAAGCTTTCAAAATCTATTATCAGCGCAATGAGGACGAATCTGCACCCGATGGATACACCATGGGCCATACTTCATCTTTTCTTTTGTTCGATCCGCAAGGCGAATTTGTCCGAATATACGAGTACGATTTGGATCCTTCTCAGATCGCCTCTGACCTTCAAAAAAGGATTGGATCGTGACAACGGCTTCCGATCCATCAACGCCAGACAGTCGGTCGGTAACGTTCCTGTTCGCGGCTTGGTTTCTCGCCTTGGCCGCTTCACTTTCCGTTCTGTTCATCGGGGAGGTATTGGGCCAGACCCCGTGTCATCTTTGTTGGTTGCAGCGCGCCTTCATGTTCCCACTCGCCGTCATCCTCGGTATTGCGGCATGGCGTTCCGATCTGTCCATCTGGCGATATGCGGTGCCGCTCGCCGTTATAGGCGGTGCTATCGCGCTCTATCATTGGCTGCTATATGCTGGGGTCTTGCCCGAGCCGATTACGCCCTGCACCGCCTCCGGACCATCTTGCACGGATGACGCAATGTTGATCCTTGGCCTGCCAATTCCCGCTCTCTCCTTTTTGACCTTCGGGGTAATATCTGCCCTGCTCCTCCAACTTCGACGGATTACCTCATGACACGCAAAACCCTTGTTCTCGTAACCCTGACCGCTGTACTGGCGCTTTTCGCCATCGGTGCCTGGTTTGTCTCTCGTCCCAACGTGACCCCGACTGCAACAGCCGCTCCTGTTGAGCAGCAAGACCAACTTGTTCGCGCCTACTCGCCTGTTTTGGGGCGCAAAGACGCGCCAGTAACAATTGTGGAATTCTTTGATCCAGCCTGCGAGGCGTGCCGCGCGTTTCACCCGATTGTGAAACAGATACTGGCGGATAATCCCGATGATGTTCGTGTGGTCATGCGATACACGCCGTTCCATGGAGAGGGCTCGGAGCTTGCAATCAAGGTGTTGGAAGCGGCGCGGTTACAAGACGTATTCATGCCCGTGCTTGAAGCGCTGCTGGAAAATCAACCGGCTTGGGCATCTCATGGTGCGCCAGCCGCAGAACAGATTATCCAAATCGCGGCGACAGCAGGTTTGGACGTAAATGCCGCCGCGACCCAGATCAAATCCCCAAGTATCGTCGGTATCCTCAATCAGGATCGGGCCGATGTTAAGGCCGTTGGTATCGAGGGCACGCCGACCTTTTTCGTCAACGGAAAGCGATTGACCGACTTCGGTCCAGATCAGCTGATCGCGCTTGTACAGGCAGAAGTCCAAGCTACTGCAAACAACTAACATCAGATTGGATAGCCCTGACAGTGAGACATATTACAAATACCCTGCGCTGCCTGTCCTTCGCTCTACTGATGGGACTTTCCACAGTTTCTGCAGCGCAAGAAAACGCAGGCGATATCAAGATCGTTGTTGAACAGCCATGGGCGCGTGCCAGCATTGGGACTTCACGCCCCGGTGGCGCGTATCTGGCGCTTCGGAACGAAGGAGATGTACCAGTTTACTTGGTAGGATTGCGGGCCGATATCTCGGCGATGGCTTCCATCCATGAAACCCAGACGAACGACGATGGGATCAGCCGCATGGTGCCTGCAGGTGACATCGAAATCCCAGCTGGAGGAACACTGGCACTCGAACCGGGTAGCTATCATATCATGTTGATGAAATTGCAGTCGCCACTCGTGGAAGGCGAGACTTTCCCGATGACCCTACTCTTTTCGGATGGGTTGGAGATGGAAGTTGTGGTGCCTGTCCTGCGTACCGGCGCACGCGGCCCCGAAGGCTGACGCCAACATGAAACAGATTGGTAAAATCTTGATTGCCTGCGGCTTGGCGATATTAGCCGTTCTTTTCATCGGATGGTGGCGGGTTGATGGGCCGGGTGCGGCGTCGGTGCCGGGAAAACGTTCCCAACCGCTGACTGAAATGGACTTTGAGTTGACCAATCAGAACGGGGAAGCTGTCGGCCCGAAAACGCTCATTGGCCAGCCAAGCCTTGTCTTCTTTGGCTTCACCTATTGTCCGGACGTCTGTCCAACGACGCTTTCGGACATTTCCGCGTGGCTCGACGAGATTGGGCCGGACGCAGAGGCCCTTAACACCATCCTCATTTCCGTGGATCCAGACCGAGATACCGTCGAAGTGATGGCTGAATATGTCTCCTACTTTCATCCACAGATTCAAGGTTGGACAGGTTCAGATGTCCAAGTCGCCTCTGCTGCGGCAGGGTTTCGCGCAGTCTATGAAAAGGTGATGCGCGAAGACGGCGACTATACGATGAACCACACAGCAGGGGTTTTCCTGTTCGACGCGACAGGTCGCTTCGTCACCACGATCGATTATCACGAACCGCGCGAATTCGCCGTGCCTAAGATAAGGCGCGCAATGCAAAGCCAAGACGAGAGGGCAGAAACTTGAGATTGAAATATTTCGTGCTGGGAACAGCTGTCAGCGCAGCTGCTATGGCGTCGCTGACCGCCAGAACCATGATGACACCGAACGCGCCAGCTCCAGAAGTGTTGGTTCGGGCTGCAGAGCTTTCGCAACCACCAGCAGAACCCTCTTCTTTGGATTTATCCGTTACCTTTGCAACAGAGGTGGTTAACAGGAATGCTACTCTAGCCCCATTGCTTCATTCGTCCGATTTCACTCGGCCTGATGAGCTGACGGCAGTCACACAAGCTCTTGCTATCCCAGCTTGGGAAGCGACGGTAACAGATGGCGATACGCTTGATTCAATCTTAACCCGCGCCGATATGGACGCACCGCTGCGGGCCGAAGTAGCTCTTGCCATTGCTGCAGAATACGACTTGCGCAGATTAAGACCCGGCCATCAGCTGCGCGTCAATTTTCAGCCTAACGGGTCCCCGTCATTCGTCGCTTTAACAGTCGATGAAGGTGTCCAAATCGAAGTCACACTCGATGGTAAGGTCGCTGGTCGTACTAGACCCCCCGTCCTTACGTCTGTCGAGCAAGCAGGTCAGCTTGTCGTCAGCGGATCCATTTATACTTCCTTGGATGCAGCCGGCATTCCTGCTCGCTTTGCGGTCGATCTGGCCGAAATTTTAAGTGATGCAATCGATTTTCGGCGAGATCTTAAAGGTGGCGAGAAACTCAACATCCAATGGGCACAATCGGTCCTTGCTGACGGGTCGAAAGTTGGGCAACCGAAGCTAACCTACGCGGCTCTTGATTTAGCGAAGGATATATTTGAAGTCGTTTGGTCTGACGAGGATAGCGGCAAGGCGACTGTCTATCTGAATGGGGATGTCCTGCGAAGAATAGCACCACCTGTAAAGGGCGCGCGCCTATCTTCGGTTTTTGGCCGACGCAAACATCCAATTTACGGCAACGTTCGAATGCACACTGGTGTCGATTACGCAGCCGTTAAAGGGACGCCAATCAGCGCGACCGCACCGGGCCGGGTTTCCTTTATTGGGTGGCAGAACGGCTATGGCCAAGTGGTAGAAATATCTCACGGCTCCAACACGATGACCCGGTATGCCCATTTGAGCGCCGTACCCAATGGACTGAAAACCGGAAACCGCGTTCTTGCCGGAGAAGTGATTGGTCAGGTCGGCAAGACAGGTACGGCGACAGCTCCTAACTTGCACTACGAAGTGCATGTAGACGGGCGTCCGATCGACCCGCTTGGAAAGGAACTGATAGCCTCGGTCGAAAATTCTGATACCGCGGGTGCGTCAGCGCTCCTTGAGAAAACACGCGCGCTATTTACAGCGACGCTCAGCGACAAAATATGAACAATCGAGTAGGATAGCCCATGCTCCCCAAAATTGAACTGATCTTTGGCGCTGTGCTGCTGGCGACCGTGTCAACGGCCGCCGCAGCCCAGACGGCCATTCAAGTCGCCAAGACGCGCGGATGCGGATGCTGTGTGGCATGGATGGACAGACTTTCAGACGCTGGTTTCTTACCGGAGGGCGAAAATATTGGGGGAGCACTGATCCGTTTAAAAATGGATCGGGGTATCCCTGTTGCAATGTTTTCATGCCACACCGCAACAGTCGAGGGCTACACGATAGAAGGGCATGTGCCACCTGCCGACATTAGGCGGCTTCTTGAGGACCGCCCGGATGCGATCGGTCTTGCTGTGCCCGGTATGCCAATCGGCTCTCCCGGCATGGACTTTGGAGCAACTTCCGACGCCTACGATGTCTTTCTGGTGAAAAAGGACGGTACCACCGAGATATTCTCTTCCTACCCGGCAAGTTGAACATGGAGGCGCTCACGACCCTATCTCCTATCGCCTTGGGCTTTTATGGAAGCCTTGCAGCTGGTCTTATGACATCCGTCGGTGCCGTTCCGGTTCTCTTTGGCAGCACTCCCTCGCGAAAATGGCGCGACATCTATCTTGGCTTTGCCGCAGGGGTGATGCTGGCGGCTTCGTTCTTCTCGTTGATCATTCCAGCGCTCGATGTTGCTGAAATTCGATACGGGGATGGGGCGATCCCGGCATTGATCGTCTGCGTTGCGATCCTGCTTGGGATGGGGGCAGTTGCCATTATGAACGAAGTGATCCCGCATGAGCACTTCAGTTCAGGGCGCGAAGGTCCTGAGGCCGCATCTCTGCGCCGAGTTTGGTTATTTATCATAGCAATCACCATTCACAACGCCCCAGAGGGTCTGGCCGTTGGGGTCGCGTTCGGCGCGGACGGGTTTGCGGGGGGATTTCCAGTTGCATTGGGTATCGGACTGCAGAACGCGCCAGAAGGACTGGCGGTCGCGGTTGCATTGCTCGGTGAGCGATACTCTGCAAAACGGGCCTTTAGCATCGCAGCTCTCACTGGCTTGGTTGAGCCTGTCACCGGCTTTCTTGGTGCTGCAGTTATCGTGGTTGCTCAACCCCTTTTGCCTTGGGGTCTCGCCTTCGCGGCGGGCGCTATGCTCTACGTCATCAGTCACGAGATCATCCCCGAAACCCACCGCAGTGGACATCAGAAACAAGCAACGACCGGGTTAGCAATCGGTCTGGTTGTCATGCTGTTCCTCGACGTTTGGTTAGGCTGAAACATGGCAATCCGTTCTCTGGGAATTTGTGCAGCCGTCATTGCATTTGCTGCCGACCAAGCGTCAAAAGCATTCGTGCTTGTAAATGCAGAAACGTTAGCCGCTGGCGTCAATGTCGCGCCCGGTTTCAACTTGGTTTTTCACCGTAACACCGGCGTTACCTTTGGTCTTCTACAGGGCACGCCATGGTGGGCGCTAGCTATCGTTGCGACCGCTGTTGTTCTGTTTCTGGCCATTTCGCTGGTACGGTCGACTGCAATAAGTGAAGCTGTTGCCTATGGTATGGTCATAGGCGGTGCTCTTGGAAATATTCTGGATCGCATCCGCTTCGGCGGCGTAACTGATTTTCTGGATTTCTATATTGGGACGACACACTGGCCTGCATTCAATTTGGCAGACGTGTTTGTGGTTTGTGGCGTTGGTCTTCTGCTGATCACTGCTGGTCGGGAACATGCCGCCATAAAAAAAGCGCCTGAGTAGAGAGTGAGACCCTCAATTAGCATTTCCAGTCTTGGTCCAAGGTTTAGGACGGACATAGTCCCGTTTATCGTTGCTGTCGTTCTCGGAGTCAGTGTTGTTTTTGCACTACCGCCGTTCTCAACTCCGTTTGTATTGCCCATCGGTTTTGGTGGGCTGCTTTACCTCACCGCCAACAAGGGTCGAACAAGAGCGTTTCTTACCGGATGGGCTTTCGGCTTCGGCTTTTTCCTGTTCGGACTGTCATGGATTGCGGAAAGCTTTTTTGTTGATGCTGAACGTTTCGGTTGGATGGCCGCCCCTGCCGTGATCGGGCTGGCAGGGGCGCTTGCGCTCTTTCCAGCGGCGGCGATGGCGGTTTTCGCCGCGACCAAGACGACAGGGGTATCAGGCGCGCTTGTCTTTGCTGCCTGCTGGTCTGGGTCCGAATGGCTGCGCGGCACCATTCTTACTGGCTTTCCCTGGAACCTGATTGCTTACGCATGGGTCGATTACGATGTCCCGCGTCAGATGGCGGCACTATTCGGCAGCTATGGTCTAGGGTTGCTCACAGTGTTGCTCTCTACCCTGCCCACCGTGATTTTCACGCGAAATCGTCGACAGAGTGGGCTTGCAGCCACGATGTTTGTCATTTTGGTCGCGGGTATATGGATAAATGGTGAAGCCCGTCTGACCGGTGAAGATCAGAAAACCGCAGTCAATGTCAGAATTGTTCAGGGTAACATCCCACAGCGGGAAAAGTGGAATCCAGGGTTTCGCGACCGCAATATCGCCCGATATCTGGATTTGTCTGCTCAGCCGGGCCAGTTTGATATCCTGCTTTGGCCCGAGAGTGCCTTTCCTGGATACCTCCATGAAGATCAGTGGATGTTGGGAGAGATCGCGAAGCTTTTAACTGATAAGGCCGTCCTGCTAACGGGGGCGCAAACGCGCGAAACCGTTGACGGTGAACAGCAATACAAAAATGCGGTTCTCGCAATCGATTCAACAGCTCAAATCATAAACCGCTACGCAAAACATCACCTCGTCCCGTTCGGCGAATACGTGCCCCTTCGAGACCTCCTGCCGCTAAGGCGGCTAACTGCTGGATTGGGTGACTTCACACCAGGGTCCGGGCCGGAGACGTTTCGCATGCCGCAACTGCCCGGCGTCGGTCTATCAATCTGTTATGAAGCAATCTTCCCCGGACAAATTATAAATTCGACAGATCGGCCTGAATGGATTTTTAACGCCACGAACGACGCCTGGTTCGGCGCATCAATTGGCCCGAACCAGCATTTAGCATCTTCGAGAATGCGTGCCGTCGAAGAGGGGCTTCCTTTTATCCGCGCAGCCAATACCGGCATTTCAGCCATCATAGATGGTAATGGTCGCCTGATTTCGCATCTCGGTTTGGGCGAGACCAATATACTGGACGGCGCTTTGCCTGCGGCGCTCTCACCAACACCATTCTCGAGCTATGGACAGGTGATGTTCTGGTTGGTCTTTGCAATGAGCCTAGCGATGGCGGCAATACTCAACTTTAGAAAGGACAGCGTATCATGATGACGATAATAGCAGCTTTGGCTGGAGCCATATGGGGTGCGTATCTTGCGAAGAAGCGCGGTGGTAACAAGAAAGACATTGCTCAATACGCAGTGAGTTCCGCACTCGTATTTGGCCTTTTCGCAATGGTTGTCTCAATCATTCTCTTAAGGTTCATTTGAACAAAACTGCAGATCTTTACGAAAACCTAGGCGAAGATGTCAATTGGCGTCCCGTCACGAACCATTGCGTAGATGTCTTCTATCTCGCGATCAGACACTGCAATACATCCTGCTGTCCAGTCGGGTTTGATTGGGTCAATACCCAATCGCGGCCCACCATGTATGAAGATGTCGCCACCGGGACTGCGGCCCTGTGCGGCTGCATAAGCAATATCCGCTTCATTCGGATAGGATATCCCGACAGACAGATGGAACATGCTGTTTGGATTGCGCTTGTCGACAGTATAAGAGCCTTCCGGTGTTTTTCCGTCACCTTCAAACTGCTTGGGACCCGCGGGTGCAAAGCCGAGGTCAAATTTATACGTCTTCAGGACCTTTGAATTGTTGTAAAGGAAGAGGGTTCGATCGCCCTTGAACATCTGCAAGCGCGTGACCTCTGGACCGTTATAAGTACGAAACTTGTTCGCGCAGCCAGCCAAAGTAAGAGCCAACCCACCCAGAACGGCGAAACGGCGTGTTGTACGTATCATTTTTTGCTCGACCTCTTTTTCTTATTGGCTCAGTTAATATTTGCACAAAGGGGTTTTTGAAATCAATGCCCATGCACCAAGGCACCCTGTGCCATCGTTTCTCCAATTTTCTCGCCCCCTGATGGGTCGGACCGATCCTTCTTGGCCCGAAGCAGCCTCAGCGCGTTGGCTACGACCAGCAGGGAAACGCCGACATCCGCAGCGATAGCACCCCACATCGTTGCCATCCCGAAAGCTGTTAAGCCGACGAACAGCGCCTTGGTCGCCAGTGCGATGCCAATATTCTGATGAATGATATTCATTGTTCGACGTGAATGACCGACGAGCCACGGCACCTTGGCGATGTCATCCGTCATCAGGGCTATATCGGCGGTCTCGATGGCGGCATCCGATCCGACAGCACCCATTGCAATCGCGAAATGTGCCCGCGCCATAGCCGGTGCATCGTTCACACCGTCGCCGATCATCGCCACGACATCGTAGTTGGCAACCAACTCCTCAATCGCCGTCACTTTGTCCTCGGGCAGCAGCTCTGCGCGAACTTCGTCAATGCCGACCTCTGCCGCTACGGCGCGCGCTGTGCGCTCGTTGTCACCCGTTAACATGATGATCTTTTTCACCCCTTGGGCATGGAGGCGTGCCACCACTCCCTTTGCATCCGGCCGAATGCGGTCGCGCAATTCGATTAGACCCAGCAAACGATCCCCGGACCCGACGGCAACAAGCGTACTTCCAGCTCCCTCAATCCGTTCCAATAGGTCACGGGGAATGGTATCACCCAGTCCTTTTTCGGTGGCAAAGCGGTCGGAACCAAGCCACACAGATTGCCCTTCCCATGATCCCTCTACGCCGCGACCCGGCACAGTTTTCGTGTCCGTAGCCACCGATTGCTTCAATCCGTCGCGTTCACCGCGCGCAAGGATAGCGCGTGCCAGCGGGTGGGATGAGCGGGCTTCCAGCGCAACAGCGGCACTCAAGAGGTCACGCTCGGCAGTGCCACCCAAGGGATGCAGACCCGCGACTTCCGGTTCACCCATGGTGATCGTTCCGGTCTTGTCCATCGCCAGTGCGGTCAGGCGTGAGGGGGCTTCGACATAGGCGCCGCCCTTGATCAGCACGCCGTTGCGTGCCGACGCCGCGAGAGATGCAACGATGGAAACAGGCGTGGAGATCACAAGCGCACAAGGGCAAGCGATCACAAGCAGCACAAGCGCGTTATAGAACCAATAGTTCCACGCCCCTGCAAAGAGAAGCGGCGGGACAACGGCGATTAGAACCGCCAGCACCATGACGATAGGCGTGTAGATGCGCGCAAACTTCGTGACCCATTGTTCGACCTCGGCTCGGCGCGAATGCGCATCTCCTACCATGCGGATAATCTTCGACAGAACGGTATCGCCTGCGGCTTTTGTCGCCCTAACCGTCATTGTTCCGTCACCGTTGATCGTACCGGCATAAACCTCATCGCCGGTTTCTTTGGCGACCAGCGCGCTTTCACCAGTGATCGGGGCCTGATCGACATCACCGCGACCCTCGGTCACTTCGCCATCAAGCGGAATTCGATCCCCGCCCCGCACAACAAAGCGATCTCCAATGGCAACCTCTGCTGCAGGAACATCGGCCTCAGACCCATCTGCACGAATGACCCGCGCCGTCGGTGGTGCCAGATCAAGCAAGGCCGAAACCGCATTGCGGGCCCGCCCGACACTCCAAGACTCTAGCGTGAGAGATAGCGCAAAGAAGAAGGCGACCGTCGCGGCTTCAAAGAATTCACCCAGTCCGATCGCACCGGCCACAGCGACGATCATCAATAGGTTCATGTCCGGCGACAACCGGCGCGCAGCCGACCAGGCTTTGGGCGCGACCAGCCAGGCACCGAACACGACTGCCAGCAAAAACAGACCCATCTCGATCAGAGGCATTGAGGTTTCGCCATGACCAGAAAACAGCCGTAACGCACCCCCTGCCCCGGTCTCGACGATATGGTAGAGGAATCCCGCCGCCCACAAACCGCCGCTCAGACCTGTGAACAGACGCTGGCGGGCGAAATGCTCCGCCTGATCCGCTTCGGCGCTTTCGGCGTTCCACATTTTCGCGCTCATTCCGGTCGAGCCAACGATCTTGATAATTTTGTCATCGCTAAGCGGCTTGGCGCCTTCGAGGATGGTCATACGCCCATTGATCACGTCGAAAGCCAGATGCTCACTCCCTCCAACCTCCGGCCCGACAACCTTGCTCAGGATCGCAACTTCGTCCGCGCAGTCGAGCCCATTTACGCGAAAACTGCGGCCTGAATTTGGCGGCGGCGCTGGCTGCGCCAATGTATCCGCGGATGCGCCGCAGCAAGTATCTTCTTCGTGATCGTGAGCGGCATCATGTGGCATCTTGGCGTCCTTTAACACTTTTCCTTTCCGGTGTAGGAGCTTCAGTAACTAGAGGTGCAAGTCAAAAGTTTGTATATCTTAAAAGGTGAACGCGCATCCCAGCAGATAATCCCTTAGAACTCAGGATCTGCACTGCTCACTCAGATCTATCCGATCGTCGAAAGAATGGGAAAGGTGCCAAGCAGCCAATACGCAAACCGTGAAAGCTGCCCAGTGATGACCGCAACTCCCATAACGACCATGGCAATCCCCGCTCCCATGTAAAGCCAGCGTCCCGCTTTGCTGATCCCCCGGATGCGCGCTGCAATAGCATCGGTAAAAAGCGCGGCAAGCAAAAACGGGATACCAAGCCCTGCCGAGTAAATTGCGAGCAACGAGATACCGTCAGACATCCCGCCTGAGGTCGAACTCAGCGTCAGGATCGCTCCGAGTATGGGACCAATGCAGGGTGTCCAACCAAAGGCGAATGCAAGACCCAGCACGTAAGCCCCGAATGGACGTCCCCCCGGAATGTTGAGGTTCAACCTGGTATCACGCGACAATGCCGGAATGCGGAACACGCCCAGCATAACCAAACCAAACAGTATGATGATCCCACCACCAAGATAATTGAGTTCAGCCCGCCATGTCAGCAAAAGCGATCCGAGCGCGCTGGCACCGGCCCCAAGGGCGATAAAGACCGTCGAGAACCCCAGAACGAAACAGGCGCTTAACCCCAAAGCTCCGGCCCGTGCCCGCATCCCAACCTGACGGGTCGTGCGCAGACCGGGCTGACCGGCGATGAAAGAGACATAGCCAGGCACCAAGGGAAGAACGCAGGGTGACAGAAACGATATGGCCCCCGCCAAAAAGGCCGCAAGGATACCAATACCAGAAATATCCATCGCTATAACTCATCTGCATTGAAAGGACGCGAAGCCCACCAAAAGGCGGCTATCGGGATAAAGGTCCATTGCAAGACAGGCGACAGTCCCGCATCGAGAATAGGAATAATTGGCATGAGATCCGAATAGGCCCAAGCCGCCCGGATCACAATATTCAGCCATTCACTGAACAGCGTGTAAGCTAGGCCGAATGCAACAGTGAGAACAGTCACCTGCTGGCGTGTCTGTCGGGCGAAGGGCCAGCCTTGACCGGCCAGCATCAACGCCAGCATGAGCGCACTCATCGCGATTAGAATGTCTCCCCCTGTACAATGAAGCGCCGCGAAAACAATCTCGCCCCAGCTGCCCTCATTCCAGATCGTATAGAGCGGCATGTGCGCGAATTCCCAGATCAGGTTTGCGGGGATGATCACTGAATAATAGCGGCGCAGGGCACGCAGTGAAATCTGTGCCCCGTGCCTGCCAATTGACCGGGTGGACGCAAGGCTCATCGAAAAATACCACTCAGCCGGCTCGACCAACTTGTGCCAGTCCCGCCCTTCATACAAAGCCCCAGTCCGCACATCACGCCACAGGGTGCAAGCGATACAAGGATCGGCGCAAGCCCTGCTGCGGTCAGCCATCCCCAATTCAGGGCCAATCCGCTCCCGATCATAATGATTACACTAACAAGCAGTAAGCGCCTGCGCGTCATCCATTGCGGCCGACGGCCAATGACTGACGCATCCTCGCTGCCAGTGTCATGCTGTGAAATTTGAACCATCTGGTTGCTGCCTTTTGATGTTGGGCGTTCGATCATTCCAGTTGCTGTAGGGTCAAGGTGCCGTGATGAAATTCCCATAGTACTCATTCGATAAACCCCCTCAGGAACGCTATCATCTCAGGATCATCCCATTCTGCCGGTCCGACAAGCCGCCCTAGTTCCTGACCTTGTCTATTGATCAGGATTGTCGTTGGTAAACCGACCGTGCGTAAGGCAGTGGCTGACAACATGGTCTTATCGACATACGTTTTCAGATGTTTCACACCGATTTCATCATAGAACTTCCGCACAACCGGCGGACCGGCGCGGTCGATAGAGAGGGCAACAACCTCAAAATTGTCGCCGCCGAGCGTCGCCTGCAATGCGTCTAACGTCGGCATTTCTTCGCGACACGGAATGCACCAGGTGGCCCAGACGTTTACCAAAAGCACCTTGCCTTGCAGCGATTCCATATCTTTGCGTGTGCCGTCCTCAAGCAAGAAGCGCACGTTGATTACGGGTTGCGGTTCATCATGAAGCGCAAAGCCTTGTGGCGCTGCAATTGCCCCGCCGACCCAAACGAGGAAAAGAACGACTGTCAGTTTCAGCGAAGTCATTGTGCTACCTTCTCAGGGGCTGAAGATTTCAGTTCGCGAACGATCGGCATGATTGTTTCTTTCAAAACTTTGCGTGTGATAGGCCCGACATGGCGATAGGCGATGGTTCCATCAGCGGCGATGACGTATGTTTCCGGGACACCGTAGACACCCCATTCGATGCCGACGCGGCCATCTCTGTCCGCGCCGATGCGGGTATAGGGGTCACCCAGTTCATCCAACCATGCCCGTGCCTGTTCGGGCGGGTCCTTATAGTTGATACCATAAAGCGGTACCTCGCCAATTTCGGCAAGCTCGATGAACAGCGGATGTTCCGCGCGACATGGAACACACCAGGATGCAAACACGTTCACCATTGAAACATGCCCGGCTAGGTCCTGTGTCGATAATCCGTCGTCCCTGCCAAGGACGGGGGGGAGCGAGAATTCGGGTACGGACTTATCAAGCATCGCCGAGGGCAGCGCCTCGTCGCGGTTGAACAACCCCCAGGCGAAAAACGCCATCAGTACAAAAGTGACAGCAGGCGCCACGACAAGACCTGAGACGCGATACCGTGGCCGTTTTTGCTGCATTGATTTGTCCGCACCTCTCATTGCTGCGCCTCGATGTCGGCACGCGTTACATCTTCTTGCGCCACCCTTTCACGATCGGGCCATGTGCTCTTGATGTAATCGAGGATCGCTTCGATATCTTCGCTCGAAAGTGTGTCCCCAAATCCTGGCATGTCGCTTTCGTACCCGTTCCCTACAATCGCCGCCGTTCCCCGTGTGATGATGTCTGTCAACACGCGGTCGGCATGATGCCAGGTATGTCCCGAAGCATCGTGGGGTGGTGCAGGCAACCTTCCGTTTGGCAACCGCGAGCGCCAGTCGGGCTGGCCCTCCAGATTTGCGCCATGACAGCTGGCACAGTTTTCCTGATAGAGTATTTCACCCTCTAAAAGTTCACTATCTTGCGCTTCTGCCGTGCCAGCCGCCGCCAATGTGAGAACCCATAAACCAAGCCACTTTATCATTTTTTCACCCACCTTTTTCGGAGCCAGATGCAGAATAGCGCAATCGCGGCAAGCCCGATCAGTATCAGCAAGACACAAAATGCCCAGATCAACCCCATCGACAGCAAGCTGTCGCCACTGGCAGCGCCGCTACTACGCATCGTGCAGCATTTTATTTACTGTCATCAGAGCGGATATATTTTACCAATGCGATTGCCGCGAGCACGAGCACCACTATGAATAGCAACCACACGAGACCCATACCGATCATCATGCCGCCGCCCATCGTTCCACCATCCATCATCATACTCTTCATCCTTCGCGTTTCTAAAAATTGTCCGGCACGGTTTCGCGCCGGACAATTGGTTTGCCTATTCGACCGCATAAACCGTCGGGTCCACGCCTTCTTCAATGGCGTAAACTTTGAATGGCTCTTGCTTTGCGCCGCCCATACCGGGTGATCCCATCGGCATCCCGGGCAGCGTGACGCCGACGATGTCGGGTTTTTCAGACATGACCTTGTTGACCACATCAATGGGCACATGACCACTGATCACATAATCCCCGATAAAGGACGTATGGCATCCCTGAAAGTCTTCCGGAATACCGGCATCACTGCTGATCTGCACAAGATCATGGGTTGGTTTGACGTCTACCTCAAAGCCATTTTTACGCAGGTAATCAGCATAGCTTTCGCAACAACCGCACTGTGGGTTTTTGTAGAGCGTGACCGTTTCAGCAGCCAAGGGTGCCGCATTCAGGCTCATTGCCAATAGGGCAACACTTCCTGCAGCAGCCAGACTGGTAGATCCGAACAGTTTTTTCATGATCTTCTTCCTTTTCTTCCGTTAATTCTGCGTATTTTTAAGATTTTGTCGCATCCAATTCGACGCGGATAACCCCCATCATACCTGCGGCCTGATGCTCCATGATGTGGCAGTGAAACATCCAGTCTCCGGGGTTGTCGGCCACAAAGGCGATGTCGACCTTTTCGCGTGGTGCCATCATGACGGTATCCTGCCACTCAAGGTGCCGTGTTGGCTGCCCGTTTCGAGCAATCACGCGGAAAGTATGGCCGTGAAGATGGATCGGGTGCGGCCAAGCGGTCCGGTTCTCCATTTTAAGGATATGTGAAGTCCCAAGCGGCAGTGTCAGCAGCGGGTCCATAATGGGTCCGTTCGCGGCCTTTCCATTGATGAACCAGATATTGCCTTGACGCATCTGACCCATCATCGACCCCATGCCATCGCCCATCATCATCTGCCCCATCATCCCGCCATTGAAGACAATCTGATGCCGTGTCGCGTTTTTGATGTCGGGATCAGCCAACGGGTTAGGCGCAAGGACCATTGACCAGTCCGGCACCGTTTTCCGCAAAGCATCAGAGCCATAGGCAAAATCAACCAGCCGGAATTCGAGGTCTTTGTAATAGACGTCATTCACGCTCAGAAGATCGCCGGGCTTTCCAGTAAAATCGATCACAACATCAACGCGCATAGCGGGTCCAATGACGATAATCCCGTCATCTGGTGCGTGCGGCACAACGGGCTGGCCGTCCATCGCGATTACCACAGGATCAAGATCGCCAAAATCCAACCCGAATATCCGGGCATTTGCCGCATTGATCAGGCGCAGGCGAATACGTTCACCAGCCTGAACCGCCATGCGATCAGGTATTTGGCCATTTATCGTGACAGTGTTTCCGATCCGACCGCCATGCATAGCATCGCCTTGATTGCCGAAATCATTCGAGAGCTGACCGTCGTTTGTCATCCGCCAGTCATCCAGCATCCAGGTCACATCACGGTCCACGCGGATCGGTTCAGCCTCTTCGACAATCAGCGGACCATAAAGGCCGCGACCCAACTGTTCGAAACTGCGTTGATGCGGGTGGTACCAGAATGTTCCCGCATCCAGAGCGTCGAACTCATATTGGAAATCACCATTAACCGGGATCGGGTCTTGTGTAAGAAACGCCACCCCATCCATCGCATTTGGCGTACGAATGCCATGCCAATGAATGGTCGTCCCCTCCTGCAGACGGTTTTCAGCCAGAACGCGTATCCGGTCGCCTTGACGGACCCTGATTTCCGAACCGGGAACGGCACCGTTATAACTCCAGACGTCAGTCAAGCCGTATGGTGCAGGGCGCAGTCCGGCCTTCGAGGGTGCGGCGCGCAAACGAAGCGGCTCGTCGGATTGCTGCGCCACCGCTGCCCGCATCGGCGACATAAGCGATAGTGAAGCGAACGCCGCACCGGTGCAAAGCACGCCTCTTCGTGTCATTGGAACTTGTTTGCTCATCGAGACTTTCCTGATCTAAATTGGGCTGCGCTCAGCCACACAGGGGCGATGCACCGCTCAGTCTCCCTGCAGATTGCAAGGCCGAGAATGTACTAGATCGGAAGTTTCGGGGGGAAAGGATCGAGTGCCGGTGCTGTCCCTAATGGGAGCAACAGATCAATGCTCGACCGCATGAGACCGAATGGCTTAGGAAATTGTGTTGAAGATTTCTGCGGCGCAATCATTGCAGATGAACCGCCCAGCCCGCAGGGCACAGTACATCCACTGTCACAGATAATGCCCGCACCATCAGTTGACGGGCATCCCGCACAAATCTGATTCTGACCGTCCATCTGCATTGCCATGCTGGGTTCTTTGGCCGAACCATATTCAGGCGCAACTACCACGCCAATAGTCAGGATAAGAATCAGGAAAAGGTGCAGTATTAGTCTCATGGGAGCACTTATGCAGCCTTCCAGTTGGTGGAGGTCAAGTGCATTCTGGTAACTTGAGCGTGACTATGTGAAATAAAGGTCGAAGGATCAAAGGCATCAAGACGCAAATTGACCTCGCTTCATCCATTCCACTGTTTTGTTACGTTTGACGCTGAACCAGCAGCCCTCTTGCTATGTAGTGCGGGCGCGACTACCAGAAAGTTGTTTTTTTTAAGGTTATCCGTGAGCGACATGCTTGTCGTGAGATTGCGGCACCAGAAAAGCAGTGTTTGCGTTTCAGTTTCGGTGGGCGTTTACACCACGCGCCATCATCATATGATGTTCTTTGTGGTGATCCTGACTTGCCATCAGCCCAAAGAACCCAAGACCTTTGATCCGCGCAATGACCGCACTATCAGCACTGGTGACTGTCAGCTCCAGACCTTCAGGACTTTCGTTGACTTCGACATCCCAGCGGCCATCCTTAGCAAGTTCGGCGGCGTGGGCTGGCACCATGCGGCGAAGAGTTGCGATCGTATCAGCATCACCGCTTGCTAATACACGAACGCCGTTGGTCAACTCCAGCTCTTTGACTGTTGTATGGGTCACAAGGCGATCCATATCCACAAGGTGGTCGCGCAAGGCACCCAGATTGACTTGCGACCAGTCCGTTTCCGGATCAGCTTCAAGCACCATGATGATCTCCGACAAGGCCGCAAACGCGCCTTGACCCGGTTCTGTAAGAAGGGACACAGCAAAGCTGTCATCGTCCATATGTGTGCCATGATCCATCGTTTGCGAATGATCATTCTGTACTGTCTGAGCAAAGATGTAAGTTGCGCCTCCCAAAAGGATTGCAAGAGCTATGGTAAGTGCAGGTTTCATGGCCGTCTCCATCAATAATTTTCGTTTGGGTCTACGACTTTTCACCTGAACCCTGTATGATATCTATCATGTTAGAATGGCAAAAAATCTTTGATGGAAGTTTGGAACGTAGTCTCAAAGCGGGTGCAACTTTGTTCCGTCGCGAGGATCCTGTGGAATCTATGTATCTTGTGCGTTCCGGCCAAATTGCGTTGGAACGCCCCATGACAGATGGGTCGGCATTAACATTACATATCGCTTCGGAAGGCATGGCGCTTGCGGAAGCTTCGCTATTTGCGGACGCTTACCATTGCGATGCAATCGTCCGCCAACCCGCAATTGTTGCCTACCTGCCCAAGGCTGCCTTTCTGGCGGAACTCCAAAAATCACCCAAAGCGGCTCTCGGTCTGATCGAAACCAGCGCCCGTGAGGTTCAGGCCCAACGCGCCCGCATTGAAATACTCAGACTCCGGCGCGTCTCAGACCGATTGGACGCCTGGTTGGACCTATTCGGTAAACCAGCGAAAGGGGGATGGGTGCGTGTTGCTGATGGCATAGGGGTGTCCCAGCCCGCCCTTTATAGAGAGCTTGCCCGGAGGCGTCAGTAAGGTCGGAGATCGCTCACCCAATGGAAATCATCTAAATAGTTCTTGTAGTTAGGATTTGTTTTCTCATTTGGTTCTTTGATCATCGTTCCTAACCTTTAGCTTTCCGCTCTTTTGTTGACACAGATCACACCCAGTTTCCCGCTGGCCAATTTGCGCGCCTCGCCACAGAGCAGCGGTTGGAATGCTCCTTCTCGAAGACCTCCTGCACTATCGCAATCGGCTTGATACGGCATTGGCGAACAGGTCCATAGTTACGTCACAACATTTTTTCCACCTATATTTGCAAGCATAGCTAGAGTTTCAAAATTGACGCTCCTGGTTTCGAATGTGATATATATCGCGTGGTGAAATACGTGGCCCTATGGCGCATTGCGTCATATGAAATCACGCGACCGCCTTGCTCATAATATTCTAGACCAGCGGCGTGCGTTAGGCATCAGTCAGGAAGAATTGGCGCTGCGTGCAGGGATAAGTCGGGGGTATATGGGCCGCGTCGAGAATTCCAAGTTTTCCGCAACGCTGGATTTAGTTGATAAAATTGCAGGTGCCCTGGAAGTCGATCCTGCGCAATTGTTAGAAAAGCGCTGACTCTGGTGTTTATTGCGCCCCGAACCAGGGCTATCGGTCACCAAGGATCAACAGATCAGCCGAAGGCATTTAACTTTCCAAAAACGCGTCTTTCCGCCATCTCATCTGGTCACCTTCTCCGGTCCACCAAGATGTCGGTGAAAGAACAAGCAACACCGGAATGACCACGCTCTTTCAATACCAGAGATCAAGATAGGGAAACCATGCAAACGAAACCTCTCAAGCTGTCCGCAGTGCCAACCTACCTTCTATCTGACGAATCCAAACTGTTACCCCGTGTGGTTGGATGGCGTTATTCCTGGAACGATGGAGAAACAACCGATGTGTTTTTTGATGCTGATATTAGTCATACCAGCATCATGGCCAAGGAAACCTAGCGCTTTGATATAATGGGAGCTCGCCAGCTAATGTGTTTGAGTGAACGCATATCCTGGCGGTTAAAATCTATAGGTTGCCGGCACTTTTAGCAGCCGTCGGCGGCTTTCTAGGGCCACTGGCTCTTGTGGCGCGTGCGGACATCTTGGCGAAATTAACCTGAACCTCTTCGATGAATTCACCTTTCTCGGTGTCACCGGTATTCTCGGGTGTTGTCCCAGTATTTGTCGCAACTGTGCTCAACTTCGGCACCACCTTCTTGCGTTCGTGGTCAAGTTTCGGAAACGGCAATGGATGGGCTTGGCGTGCCTTATCAATCGGACCAAAATGGCGATCCTCATAGTACCGGATGTGTTTGGCTTTAATTGGATACTGGCCTTCGGGCAGGATCAACACATCATCCAACGGAAACCGCAGAATTTCACTCGATGAGATCAACGGCCGTTCTTCCGATTTCCGGCTGACATTCGCACTGTCGTCCAGATCTTTGATCCGTCGCTGGCTTTCGCTCTTAGATACGATGGTATGTTTCCCCAAAGAGGTAGATATGACCTCCGCGGTTCTGTCATCCTGCGGCGTCATGAATATCTGTATCCCGGCACCGCCGAGCAAAGAGCGCCGACCAGCCTCTCCATAGATCAGGTCCAGCCCAGGCACAGTTTGCGATACAATAAAATAGCGTCCGCCATAGGAACGGATTGTTTTAATACTGTTCAGAACCAATGGCTGTTTTCCAAGCTGATCAAACTCATCCATCAAGAACATAACCGTATGGGGCTCGTCTTTATCTGGTTCCCGGCGTTGCAGAGATGCGATCGCATCAGCAAAAAGCAACCGGATCAAGGGTGCAAGTGTGGTCAAGTGCTCCGGCTGCACCACAACATATAACGTCTGCTGGTCAGACCTAAATGTTGCAAAATCAAAGTCACTTTCCGACGTGGCCCTCACCACAGATGGATCGTTCCACAACTCGAAGCCCGCGCCGTTTATTACCGAGATATAGCTGTCGAGGATCTTTTGGGTCTCGTCCGCCATCTCAATCAGGGTCCGTGCAACGATGGGAATGTTGGTAAGCTCTGCGTGCTTGCGGTAGTTATCCGCCCGCGACCCCCCTCCCCCCATAACTTCCGAAGCGTATCCAAGTGTCGGCTTGTCCTGTTCGATTGCAAAGAGGCAGCAAGCCACAAACAATCGTTTGCCTGCCTGATAGAAGCTCTTTGCGGAATCGCCTTCGACGACGAGGAACAAATCCGCAAGTGTATTAAGTGCCGTGTATTGCTCGTCGGTAGACGTCATCTGAGCAATTCGGGCCAATGGATTGAATCGATGGGTCCGTGTCACACGGCCCGTTGATCGCTTCCCATCAGGTGAAGGTTGGTCAACATAGTCAAACGGCGAGAAATACCAAACCTTGTTGCCCAAGCCCCTTGAGCGATGCACGGAGGTATCCTTGAAGATGTCGCCTTTGACATCAAGCACCACCGCCGAGCCACCGTGATGCAGCATGTTCGGCTTCACAAACCCCACGCCCTTGCCCCGCCCGGTCGGCGCAATCATGATCGCATGGGGGAACCGGTCCGGATCAGCAGAGACATACGGTTTGTCTGATTTTGGGCTCCCGAGCTTGCCGTAAATGAAACCATTGCCTGTAATGTCAGCGATCATCTTGTTTTTACGCATCTCGCTTTTGCTTTGGAAATGGGCGTCATCATATTTAGTAAGGCTGCCCCGATAGACCCCCGCAACACCAACAATCGTGAGTGCCGCTGTGATTGCACCGGTGATAATCAATGCTCCATTGAGCAAATCAGGCGTCGTTTGCAGCAATGACAATGGATACCGAAGGAACCATGGCTCCATGGGATCTATCGAGTTAAGATCCCCGCGTTTGGCCAACACTATATATATAGTGGCGACCATCGACCCGATGTACCCACCCGCCACAACCCCACCAAGGGTGGCGAAGACGTAGCGCCACCTCGTCTCCATACCTTGTATCATTGCGCTACCTCAAAGCCCGTAATCGTCTGCAAGATCTGGCCTTGCATCACGCGATGTGGCCCGCTCCTTTGCATGCGCAGGCGTGGTTCGCGCCAACATCTGGAACTGATCAACCGGTTCGCTGTAACGGGACGCAGGATCCACAGCAAGATCAGCTTCATTCTTCAACTCTGATGCAACTGCAGCCCGCACAGCTGGGTCTTTGATTTGATCTTTGAGCGACGTTGCATCCCCTGCCCTGACATTACGCAGATCGTCTTCCGACATTTCACTGCTGAGCCGATCAACGATGGCTTCGATTGCCGGAAGATCCGAAAGTCGCTTGTCTTGCTCTGCCTGTGCCAGCTGATCGCGGGCGATAATCTCCTGCAGGTCGCGCGGCACTTCATAATCTTCAACAATCCGCGCACCATCCTTTGCGAGATCACGTTCTGCCTCCAGATAGAGTGCCCCGACGGCACCATTCTCTTGATCACGCCATGCCGCAACCTGAGCTTCCGTCCTGTCGGAAAGCAAAAAACGTTCAACCATTTCGGCACCGGACGTACCAACACGCTGCAATCTTTCATCGTCTTGTGCAAAAGTCTGATGCAGCTTTTCGCGTATGCCGTCGAACAACGCATCGACCCCGGAGCCATCGCGGCCCTCTTCCAGCAGCGTATCTCTTGCTGCATGCAGCCCGCGCACAACAAGATTGGCAAATGGATCGTCAGCACCCTCCAAAGTCCGGGTATGACGATCAAAGAACGGCTCAAGAATTGCCGCCTCTCGCAATGATCTCGCCTGTTCGGCAAACTCGGCCTCAAGCTGAATCTTCTCAGATCCAGGCTTCATGTTCTGAATGTCGGACCACGCCTGCTGAGCAGTTTCAACCAATCGCCCTTGAGCTTCGGCCAAACGGGTACCGGGATCGACAGGCGGCACGTCCACGTCTGTTGAGGTCATCAAAGTCATTCCTTCATCCAAATTTTGCGACGCCGTTTCAAACAGCGATTTCAAACGGCCCATAAAGCCAGCACCCTGCTCCTGATCACCCGAGAGACCGGCCAGACCACTCAAGCCTTTATACTGTCGGGCGAACCCACGGATCATCGCCTCTCGTTTCATACGCGAGACCGTCGAAAGCGGCTCAACTTCAACTGTGGTGCCCTGCGCGTGCGCAGCCCTATAGTCAGTCTCTCGCGGAGCATTCTCAATGATACCGCGGGACAACCGCGACGACGCATTCATCGCAACACCTTGTTCTGTTGAGATTTTTGCATGTAACTCTCGCATGATGTCGTAGTTCAACTCCGATTTCATACTGATAGAAAGAAACTGGCCCCACTCAACTCCACGTTTGTTGACGACAAAATGCGCATGCACATGGTCGGTATCCTGATGTAGCCCTGCAATATACTGCCAGCGGTCCCCAAACTCACCATTGGCAAAGACCGCCTGCCCCCATTCCCGTGCGATGCTTTCAGCAACCTCCACATCTGTGCCATGTGGAAAGCTCAAAATAATGTGGTCGGTATGCCCGCGCTTGGGAGCCCCTGACCATGTACTCGCCCACAAAGGGATGGTGGTTGCTACCGTATTTTTGAACAGGTCCCGCTCGGTTCCGTTCATATTCATCCAGGTTGCCTTTACACCGTCATCGCGTGTGACGTATTCCAACTGCCGCTTTAGCTCCTTGGTGCTACGTGCACCCCCTGCTGGAACGCGTTTTACCACCGATTGAGGAATGCGCAGAACATTTCCGCTTAATGCCCGCGCCGAGCGCGCAGAAGGGCCGCCCAACCGCTTGCGCGCCGGATGATCGCCAAATGTACCTCGGTGCCGTTTACCAATGTCAGGCAGCACATGACCAATGACCGCCTCTTGGACTGTCTCGATATCACCCATCTATCGGCCCCTCCGGCGGGAACACGGCCCGCACAAATGTTTTGCGCCGCCCTGCCCCTACAAACGCAATCAATTGATTGACCATATCATCGACCTTCAAATCCAGACGCTCCAAAAGACTTTCGTCTTCACCGCCTACTTCCAGAGCGCCAGATCTTGCCAAATTTAGCATTTGATTAAGATCACTGCCAATCGCATTCAGTTCACGACGCAAATTTGCAAGCGCATCAATCTCGCGTGCATCTACCTCCAAAACACCCAAAGAATACCGCACCAGTCTGCGTCCACCCTTTGAAAGAGTGATGCCAAGCCGATCAACTTCGCTTTTGAACGCGGCATATTCCTCATCTGTCAGGCGCACCTGGAGCTGCTTTCCGCCGGTTGTGACGCTTTTGCGTCGCGTCCCGGCCCGAACTTTTACGACAGATGTTCGATGACGGCCGACCTGTGCCGCAATCGCACTGTCTCCCATCCCCTCAGAGATAAGTTCTTGAATTACCTCTATTTCCTCATCGGTCATCTTTGGGCGAGTCGGCATCTCAGCGCACCTTGTGTCAGTGTGTGCCAAATCAATAACACATACCACAGTTCCAGCCAAGTATCATTATATACCGCTTTTCTCACCTTCGCAGAAGGGTTCGCATGAGAAAACGAACAGTGTATAATGATTCCGTGTCTCGCCCTCGTTTTTTGCCGTCAGGCAAAATTTAATCAGAGGGCGCGCGTATGTAGACCGCGAGGCGGGCGAAATTCATTCTCGAGGCGCTTTTTCGTCCAAACGAACGCCTCCGTGCCCAATTCACTAGTCCGTGGCCGCCTCGAGTAAACTGAGCTCTATTTCGGTCTATTTTTCTCGGTCTTTCGCCCACACCTCCAAATCGCCCAAAAGTCCTTTGCCCACCAATCCACAACGCCACTTCCCCCTGTTACCTATTCTCCATTACGCCATTACGTCACATCTCCATCCAGCCTCACGGCCACCTCTCCACATATCCGGCTAGCCACATCCCCTTCTAGCCGTATCTCCATATCTCCGCTTGCCCAAGCCTTTCAGTATCCACATTGCCACGACGCCTCACCCCCGAGCCACCGGAACTCCAATTCCCCGCAGCATCAGCTGCCCACGTGTCCACACGTCCCGGAACCCGCTCGCCCAGAAAACCACATCGCCCTATTGACTGATCCCCACACGCCCATTATTCCACATCCCCAATGGGTCCGTGCTCCACTCGGGCCCAAAGACGGGCGGCCACTGCGCCAAAAGCCCGCATAGGCACATGGCAAACGAGGCTCGGCATGCAAATCATCACACTCATTCAAACCAAGGGCGGTTCAGGTAAGACAACTGTCGCCATGTCATTGGCGAGCGCAGCGCTCGCCAAAGGAGAGAAGGTTTGTATGTTCGATGGCGACGTGAACCAGCAGTTGCTCGGCTGGCAAACCGCCTATGAAGAAGCCGATTGGGGCCGGGTCAAAAAAGCTCCCTGGCCTGTAACTCTGACAATCAAGCAACCACCAGCAAGCGTTGAAGATCTTTATGCCGAGGTCGAAGCCCTCGAGGCGGCGGGCACTGATCTGTTGATCATCGACACTCGGCCAGGGACATACAAGGACACCGATGATCTAGCCCTTGTGGCAGATATCGTCGTTATTCCCGCCAAGCCTGCACAAGCGGAATGGCGATTGGTGCTGAGTGCGTTCAAATGGATGGAAGATCTGTCCAAAACGATTTCGGACGAGGATTCTTTTCCTCAAGTACGTTCGGTTTTGGCGAATGTCCCCACAAAGATCATTAACGCCGCCGCAAGGGTAGGGGGCAGCAAACTGCCACAGCATGACAAAGTGGTGTTGGATAATCTGCTCAAAACCCCGCATTTTGACACCATGCTCCCCAATAGCCGATTGTTCGAGCATTTCTTGCATCACGGGCCCTTGCCCGTCGCTCAGTACGCTCACCGCGCAGCGAAGGGCGGCACGCTAATGGCAAACAACTTTGAAGACCTGACGGTGATCTGCATCAGCCTTTATGACGAAATCAAAGGGAGTGCCGCGTAATGGCCAGACGCCCACCTATGAAAATTGCCCCAAGCCCCTCTGAAACCCCTGAACATGATGCGGTGCGCGAGCGCGAGCGCTCAAGCGAAGCCGTCCAGGCTAAAATGCGGGAAGAACGGACGGGTGGTGCGGTGCCTCCGCCTGAACCGACATCCCTCGAAGACGATACGAACGGCAAAGCCAAAGTGGATAAGCCTGCGTCAGATCCCAAGACAAAAAAGTCAAAAACCGCACCAAAAGCCTCCGCGGAACCCAAAAACATGCAAGCACCTGCAAAGGCGCAGGCAACCACACCGGAATCGGATGCGCCAGCGCCCCGTGTGGAGCAACGCATAAGTGTCGGTGTCCCTGTCTCTCTGGCAACCTCGAAGGCCTTAGAGAAGGCAGCCATCAAGTTGGGCACGGACACAGATTACATCAAGCGCGCCTTGTTGCCGAAGGCCCGCGCGGCCTTTCTTAAGAGGGCGGGCGCAAACAACCTCAAGGCCACGTCCAAATCCATGAAACTGCTTTTTGAGCAACGCATTGACAATGGTGTGGCGTTAATGCCCGTCAAGCTGGTGGTTGACGACGAGATCGAAGCCAGAGTGCGTGGTTTCATCCCCGACCCGCTTGATGTCATTTCCGTGAACCGTCTGGTGGCGGCCTTTGTCGGCGCGGAGTTCGATATCCTTGTCTCAGCACTTTGATCAGCACTTGAGGTCGGGCAGGGGGGTCACATTTTCGAACTGAAGCGCATCCTGACCCGTCACAAATGCGAACGCGCCACCGGCACTGAGAATTCCAACCATCTTGTCCCAGTCCAGCGCGTCGACGCCCACCTCATTTGCACCGCCATCGGTCATCGTAAAGGAAACCTGCGTGCCGTCCGATGCCAGAATTACAAACCGGCTTGGCGCGAGGTCCTTTGGGAAGACCACACGCAGGCTTGCGTTGGTAACATTGCTTCCGAAGACGCGATCAGGATCACAAGTCAACGTAACCGTGCCTTCGCCCTGACGAAGGGTGAAGGTCTCAAGGCCACGCGCAATGGCCCTTTCCCATTCTGTTTGTGCAATCGCCGGGGTTCCAGCGAAAAGAACCAAGAGGGCAGGATAGATGTGTTTCATAACGTTAAATATCTTTCGTTGCTCGCCCCTTTGCCAGCTTCGGGATCGCATTTCAAGATAAATGCGCCGGAGCGGGCATGGCCTCGCGACTTCTGCGCGAACAGCGCAACGTGGGGCACGCCTTGACCCGCAGGGTTAAGAAAGGCCCCACTACCTCTAATCCGCACGCACTGGATAAGCCGCCGTTGAGGTGGCGGCAAGATCATCAAAGGTATCCCCCACCCCGTTTTGGGGCGGGGCAGGGGCATTAAGCAGCTTTTCCCAAAGGTATTTCTGCGAGCGTCAGAATGTAATCGACGGCTTTTTGCGCCTCTGAGGCTGCCCGAAAAATCGCACGGCTGTCTTCTTTCAAAGCTGCCTGCCAGCCTTCGACATACGCGGCACTTTGCCCAAAATCAGGTTCCACGCCAATATGGGCGCCAAGCATACAGGTACCGATCTCTGCCACCAATTCCTCAAAAGCATAGGCCTTGCGGTCTGCAAAGCGGCCCAATCGGTCCAGCCGTTTGATTGCCCCCGTCCAATGCACAAGCTCGTGCCCCTGAACGCCGTAATAACGCGCCGCGTCATGAAATGTCTCGATCGGCGGCATGTGAATCCTGTCCCGCGCAATATCATAATAGGCGCGAGGCTCCGTGCTTGTCTCCATTTTTGCGCCAGTGGCAGCAAAGAAGGCGTCAAGACCGGCATCGGCCTTTGTGCCCAGATTGCGTGGCGGTTCGGGCTTCACGTAAAATGCCTTGTCGAGCCCCTCGATCTGGTCTGCGTTGAAGACGCGGTAAGCACGACAATAGCCGATCTTTTTGGCATCTGTCGCAGCAGACGTCGGGTCAATGAGGCTGCTGCTCTCTTTTTCGCCGTCAAAAGTGCCGTATTTGACAACGGTTGAAGATTTTTGGCCCTTGGTGACTTGCCCGCCCAAATCTTGCGCCTGTCGGTAGGTCAACCAACGGTTTGACACATAACCCTGCTCGGCGGCCACAGCCCAGAGCATCACAACGTTGATGCCGCGGTACGCCTCGCCATTCCACCGCAGCGGCATTGCCGCACCAATGGCACCGCCCGTCCAGGGCCTGCGCCACGGCGGCGTGCCCGCTGCGATTTGAGTAATGATTTGATCAGTAACGTGATCGTAAACGTCGAATTTCGACTTAGCCATTTTGGCCTCCTAAAAAACATGGAGTTGGTTTTGAACAAAGCCCGCGAGGGCGCCTGGTTCAAAACCTGCTCCCGGCGAGGGTGGGGGGTGCAAACGCAATGCAAATCGATGGGGGTGGTGCGGCCCGCAGGCGTCAGCCGAGGACACGGCCCCGTCTATTTGCATTGCGGGCGCGGGGGGGCGAAGCCCCCAAGGCCTTGAAAGCTGAAAGGCCTTTACGAAGGCAGGTTGGTGCGACCAGAGCCGACCAGATCACCGAAAAAGCAACTCACTGGGGCCGATGGATATAGCATTGCCATATCCGCGAGACATTTCTCGACCCCCAAGCGGTTCATGTCGTCGAACTCGTGCAGGGTGAGGATTTCCCCACCCGCTACCGCCATCGTTTTGACGATAAGGTCGTAAAACTCTGGCTGCTCGCGGCCCTGAACCAAACGCGCGCCGTCATCGCAGTAGATCATGCCAAAGGCCTGCACTTCCAAACCCGTGGCTTCGTCAACTTCCAGCAGCGATGTGCTTGTCTCGCAGACTTCGCAGAATTTCTCGTCATAGATGGAATGAAGGACCCACTCACCTGTGTCTGCGTCCCAAGATGCGTAAGCATCTGCACGGACATTTTCTGAGCCACAGGTCGCGCAAATGACATGGGTTCGGCTGACAGCGCTATTCTGTGTTGCTGTTTCAATCGATGTGACGCTAAAGCCGGTGCACGCGACGCCTGAGGTGCTGTCTGCATCGGTCAACCGGCCGATATCGTCTTCGACCATGGATCGTTGATCGGCTGGGCCAGATGGTGCAGAAAACTCAAAGGTAAGTGCAACGTGGGCAATGATATTCGTTTTCATGACCGCACCTCCTGCACCAAGGCTACAGTGGACGCCTCAAAGGACGCTGGACCAGGCCAAGTGACCACTGCGCAATAAAAACGCCCATCTATTTCAAAGAATGCCTCATAGAGGTCACCCATTGTGCATTCCATCATCACAAACCCGATAGAGGTCTGATGAAGCGGCGGCAGGCATTCCAGAAAATACCAGTAAATCTCTTCGGTCGTTTCAAACCACTGGCCTGCTTTGAAGCCAATTTGTGCGTGGGCGGAGCTTGCCTGGTAGCGGTTTATCAGGGCAAAGGTTGCGTCGTAATCGCACCGCCCGTCCGCAATCCGGTCAAGCTCGGGTGGGTGAGTAGCCGTGCGTGATCCATCAAGCGCGGCGATCAGGTCGTCATCATCTTCGAAATACATCTGCTGGGACTCCTTTGGACAGATTAAAAATCAACCCAAAAAGAAGCCCTCTTTCACTTTCCCTTCCCGCCGCCCTAACCGATTGCACCCTCCGAGGGCAGTTCCCAACCCAACCACGCATGCGCCTGAGCCCTGCCGAGAGGCGGGGTGAACGTGCGGAAGGACAAAAACCAATCGGATGGGACGGCGCATGGCGTCGACTGATCCATCCGTCCACTTCCATGCGAGCGGCCATGGCACATGGACGTTCACCACTGGGTGATTGCGCAGCATTTCTTGGTACAAGAAAGGGAGCGGCATTTCTGCCGCTCCAGAACCGGTAGGTTCTTAGTCTTCGGTGACACCTTCCTCTTTGCCTTTTGGCTTGGGAATGAAGGCGACCAGTTCGGTAACGCCGACGGGGTAGTCGAGCTTGATAGAGAGGAAGGTTTCACCACCGTTGGTCTTGGTGTTTTCGAAGACTGCACCAACGCGGCGGTAGCTGGTCTGTTCTTTGCCGTCTTTTGTGAAAGTGACGGGAACTGTGAGGATGTAGTTAGTCATTTCTGATCTCCTTGTTTCGATGTGGGTTAACAAGCTGATCGGTTAAGGCGGGGTCGCAAGTTGAAATGCGGAGGGTCCGCACCGAAGGGGTGGAAGCCGTATTTCTGCTTGCCGAAGCGCAGCGCAGGGAACGACCCCGCTGAGATCAGCAACCCATTCATCTCAAAAGAAACAAGGCAGATCAGAACTGTCGCGACAACACCGCAATCTTGTCACTGGTTCTCTCAATGGACCAAAGATCATAGCTGCCTCCGCAAGATGCAGTCTTCGATATGCCCGTGGCCTTGGTGAAATACAGATCTGCTTGTGAGATTCCCCATCGGTGCCATGACCCTGTCGCCGCGCCAAAGCCGGGCAGGGGGGTGTGCCAAACGAAGCCATTCGCGCTCTGCGCGGCGGAGATGTAGCTCCCTGATAAGAAAGGTTGCTCAAGAGGCTCAAGCTGACCGACCGTACATGGGCCCGCACAAGGGATCGTCACCCGCAGGGGCGAAGACACATTTGTTGTGGCTTCGGGCGCAGCCTAGAGCCCGTTCAGCTGGTCAAGCTGAGGTGCCATAAACATCGTTGTCATGCAATTTAACGTCATACCCAAGCACTTGACGTGCCAAATTTTGCCAATAACCAGATCCGGGGTATCCTCATCGTATCTTTTGATCGATGGCCCCACTGCAATTGGGTGAAGGGGCGTGTTTTAAGGAAAGAATTCATGTTGAAGCAAATGAGAGACTTGGCCCTGATCATAATGGCACTCACGTGGGTGCTTCCATCACAAGCGCAGGCATGGAGCAAATTCGGCCATGTCCTGGTTTGTGAAATCGCTTACCGGCAGCTTACAGATGATGCCCGCGACAAATTAAACGCACTGATAGAAAACCAGAGCTTTGAGGACGAGCATGGCGATCCACTTTATCCATCTTTCAATCATGGATGTCTGCGTGAAGACCAGGTTCGGCAACGCCCGAGCGAGCATTATATCAACTATCCAAGAGATTGGAGTCGCGTCGACAATGCACAATGCCCCGGCGGACGCGACTGCCTTTTGAGTGCAATTGAGCTGGACGCGGAACGGCTGGGTGACACAAGTTTGCCCAATGACGAAAGACTTGCTGCGGCATTGGCTCTCGGCCATTGGATTGGTGATATTCATCAACCAATGCACGTCTCGTTTTCGGATGATCGGGGCGGCAACTCTGTGAACAAACGTGGGCGATGCGGCGCAAGCAATTTGCACGCTGTTTGGGATCGATGCCTCGTGGAAAGACGGGTGATCTTCGTGCGCGAGCCTGCGAACGCGGATGAATATGCAGAATTCACGCCAATGTACCGTGCTGCGGACTGGATGATAGAAGACGCAGATCCTGACGCGATCATGGGTTGGGTTGCTACAGAGCCATGGGAATGGGCAGCAGAGAGCTTTGATCAAATCCGTCAAGCCGAGGTGCACTATTGTATCAAGAAAGGAGATGCCTGTTGGTATTCGGAGACCCTGCGCAGCTATAATGGCGATGAGGATAATCAACGCACCGTCGTGATGGATGAGGCATATCTCGACCGGTTCGGACCCGTGGTTATATCCCGTTTGACACAAGCCGGATATCGTCTCGCCGCAACCATGGAAGCGGCGCTGTCTGACTGAGCACTTGATCATCAAGAAATCCGGATAATCATTGGCTCTACAGGCCAAAGCGTGAGTACAAAAAAGGGCCGCCAACCCCTCAAGGCTGGCGACCATTTCTGCAAATCAGGACTTGGATTTCGGCTTAGATGTGCCTGCCGGGTCTGCAATCCGCATAACCGTGATGCCCTTGTCTTCGGCTTTCTGACCGAGATTGAGGGCAACCCCATTGCCGCCGAACAAAACAACGCCCGCAGCGGCGAACTTGTCGTCAAGCATCTCGTCGTTGCATTTGAACGGTGCGGCACGTCCGTGCGCCTTCCAGCGGGGATCAAATTTCGCCTGATGGATACCACGCGCCCGCGCCCAGGATGCTGCAATCAACTCTGCACCCTTGCCGCCCTTATGGCAGAGGAATATCTCCTGATTGCGGTTTTGCTTGATCCGGTTACGAACCCGGTCGAGATAGCGGAAGATCGTATCCACGTCTGTCCAGTCGGTTGCACCCGATACGATCAAAGGTACCCCTTGGATCTTGCAGCTGTCGGCAGTTTCGCGGTCATGCTGTTCAAGGAGCAGTTTTGCTTCAAAGACCGCCCCTGTTTCCCTCGCCCGAGCGCTTGCCCGCGATCCCGATGCAGGGATAAAGGCGTGCCCTGTCTCCTGCTCGTAACATTCGGCAGCTTTTTCGCTCATGACGCCCAAAGCGGCGGTCACATCGCGGATCTGGATGAACTTTTCTTGTGCATCCTCAAGGGCTGTCTCGGATATCTCGGATCCATCATGTGATTTTGCCAAAGCCTTGATCTTGTCGGCAGTTCTGTCGAGTTCGCGGGTCAGGTTGACCTTGCGGCGTTGCAGAATGGTTGCGAGGCCGTGGGCGAGGGGTTCAATTTCCGCTTCCAGACCTGTTCCGCGAAGCTGGCCGAGCATGGCCTCGAAGGTTTCGCGCACAATGGCGTCTTCGAGAACGTCGTCATTCGGAATGGGCAGCTGTGCATCTCTTTCAGTGAGGCCAAAGAGTTCGATTGTCTCGTATGTGGATGCTGTGTCGTAAGCCATGAAGTATCTCCTGAAGCTTGGTTTGGGCCAACCGCATGAGCGCGGGGGCATGTCCAAGTTTTTTGCTCCGAATCTGGTCGGGTCAGGGACGGCGTAGCCGCCAGCTTGGCTGGGCATATAAGTTTTCGAAGCGCGACCTCCCACCACAGAGGAATCTCACCACCCTGAACAATCGCTGCCACGATCACTGTCGTCGCCGAAAAGTTATGTGATCCTTGACGCGAGCTGATTCGGGAGCGCATCCGGAGGATATGATACCGCTCTCATGTGTGTGTGTGATTTAGGGTAGGTTTGGCAGGTCTGACGCAGGCAAACGCAGGAAGGGGACGCCGCGGGCGGACGAAGTGACGGGATCGTTTTGCCTCTTCGCAAAACAGACCAGAGCGCAGTCCGCCCGCGCGGCCACCGACCGGAGTGCTCGTGGCCCTGTCAAACCGGGATGCTGGACGCGACATCGCTCTGAGGGCGCATGCCCGAATGTGCGACAGGCGAAAGCCTGTACATTGTTTTCTCTCCCAGCTCGAGATGATGAACCCAATGGGTTAAGCTCGCTGCGTGCAATGTCCCTCGAACAAGGAAAGTATCACAGCCGCTACCGCTCGGTCCTGCGTGCGACCACCGTCCCTTTTAAAATGCGGCGATTGATCTTGCGTTTCCACTCAAGCTGCTTGGTGGAAAGTTTCCTCTTTCGCCGCGTTTGCTTGAGGAACGCGAGCTCCTTGGCATCATAGAGGTAGCCTTTCTTATAGGCATACTCGATCAAATCATCGTTTGCATTGGCGCTGTCATCTTCCGCGATCCGCTTTAGGCCCGCAAACAAGCTACCAGTCGAGATTCCCATAAACCGGTTGATGCAAACATTTCCCACATAGGTTTGATGCCCGGTCAGGCGATTTGCAATGAAGCAATGTTCTTTGATATCCTGCCCGCAGGGACAATTGTCCATCTCTTCCGAAACTTCGACTGCGACAAGGTCCCATTCCGTGCGTGCCGCATCGAATTCTTGCGCGACTGACAACGGTAGGATGTGCGCCTTTAGCCGTTCAAAACTATAGCTGTCCAAAGATCCACTCCTCCATCTGATCAAACCGCAGGATGATACAGCTGCCTGCAAGGTCTCAATTCGATGTCTTACGGACTGACACCGGCGCAAGCTCTCATATTTCAACGAAGATGATAGCCACGACGCAACTTGGCATCAATCAGCGCATGAATTGCACGCAAGGCGGAGGTGCGATCCTCATAACAATCCAGCCGGCATCGGCCCCAAGTTCCTAGCCGCCCCCATTGGCGCTCAACAACGTCACCACCCAGAAGTCCGTGCGAAAGGCAAACGCGGTAAAAGCGGTCCCTGTTTAGGGACGTATCTTCATTGTACAATGTAATACCTTTGCGTGCACCAGATACGCTGACCGTCTCCATAGCAAATATCCTCCCTTGCTACCGCCCACGTGGACGCAGCCGTACCGCAGCTTTGATGTCTTGCGCATTTGCCCTGCTGGCCTGCAGCGACTGCCGCATTTCCGCAAAAATGGGTTTTGTGCCATCGGGGTCCCTAATCGTCACTAGAACTGCAAAAGGGACCCCCTCAACTGGGAATTCCGCCTCAGCCCGCACCAGGCTGCTGACCTCCAGACGCCAGTCAGAGGTATCACCACGCTCGATGAGGTTGCTTCCGTATTGCTTTGAAGGCCACCATTTGAGACCATGTGCGATCAGCGCTTTCTCCGGAACACCAAGACCTGAAGATTTGGGCAGGTAACGCGCATCAATCTGACTCGTGTAGCCATACTGGCCATTCTGGTTTTTCTTGATCTGTCGTTGGCGAAGCGTGGCCTCGAGATTAACACGTACAAATTCTGCTCCAAAGGCGGGGTCCAGTGGCGGCGAATACACAAGGGTCATCTTAACCAGACCCGAGCAGACACTGCCTGCGCCTACAAGGCTTTGTGGCCACGAAAACGGAAAACGCAATATTGCGGGCTTGCGCGCACCCACAGTAAGCCTGCTTTGGAAAACCATGGTCACTTCGTGATCATCGGTCTCCAGCATACTCGCAACACTTGACGGCTGTCCGTAACCTGCAAACTGGCGGCTTATGTCCTTCATGCCACGCTTGGTCAGGGGTTCGGGTGTGTCCGTATGGTGCAAGAGCATCGCCCGTAATGCTTCGGTCCCCAGCCCTCCTTGGGTTTCGCGGTCCAGTCCTGCAAGGGTTCTTGAAATCAGCGGTGCTGCATAGCTTGTGCCTGCCACATCTTGTGACACGCCCGTGTGCGTTATCGTTGTCAGTCCGGTCGCATTTCCAGGACCAACACCACCAGCACCTCCATATGTTGCAACATCCGGTTTTACGCCGACCTGCAGACCTGGTCCGCGTGTTGAATAGATGGCCGGTGCACCCGGCACTTGCGATGTGTTTGGCGGATTCAATGCGCCCACCGAAATTGAACGCACGCTTTCCGCAGGCTGGAAAATCGTATCGGCCTGCGTGCGTGATGCAAAATAGGCGACAACATCGCTGGGCTTTTTTTGCCAAGGCGCACGCGATTGGCCCACCGGCAGGTTCCCCGCGGAGTTCACGAAGATCACCCCATATGTGTCAGCAATCTGGTCAAGCCGCGCTGCATAAAGGCCATATCTGTGCCGATCCACATCAGAGGTGACGTTGATGGAGAGATTGAATATCTTAACGCCGTGGTCCTGACTTGCCTCGGCAACAGCCTGCTCCAGTTCTTCGAGAAAATCAGAAAAGCCGTTCAGGTATTTGTCCATAAAAGGACCCTTAGGAAACAGGGGCACATCGTAGATCACGCATCCGCTCGCTTCAGAGGCGACTTTTGGATCATTTAGGGTCTGACCAAGAGTGAGAATCCCCGCGACACTTGTGCCGTGTTTCTCGTCGAACTCATCCTCGCTCAAGAAATCAAACCGGCCCTTGCGCCACGCTGCAAGAACGTTGGATACACCCGAATCTACGATACCCACAATCGGGTAAGGCGCGCCTTCGACGGGCATCGGGATCGTGACCTGACTTCCGGATGCTGTCGCAGTGTCTTGCGGCAAATGTGCGTCCTGAGCGCCAAGCTGGAGTTGGAGCGGAGGCCGGATAGCACGTACCAATGGATGATGGGCCAACGTTGCCAGCGCGTTATCATGACGTTCCGGTGACATATCCACCGGCCCGCCACGCGCAATAGAGGAGACGTCACGACCCGACAGTCCCAGACGGTTGTCGACCAATGCAGGTTCATCCCCGCGCGTCAGCTGAAATTCAAGGACGGGTGTGCGCCCGACCTTGGAGGCCAAAAGTGTGCGGGCCCCGGATCCAAAGCTGAGCAGGATCTTCTGAAGGCTTGTCAGCAATGCGCCATACCCAAGCGGATCATCGGCAATGACATTGCGGGCGGGCGTTTCGAAAAGCTCCACATGATACCCAGATACTGTGCGAGGGTCTTCGAACATCTGCATGGCTGCCGATGTGGAAAAATGTCGCTTCCCTGAAACCGGAGCGATTTCAATGCTGTCGATCGCACCCGCTTCGGACCGCGCAATCGATGTTGCAGGGTAGGGCTGGCCGGTGTTCTTGGACACGTTGATTGTGACGGTGTATTCCGCCTCTTCGATCCGCCGCCTAAGACCGGCAAGATAAACAAGGGGTGCCCTGAAGTAGAGCGTTCCCACGGCGTCTGCACCGACACAGGGAAACTGGTCTTTCTGGAAGAGCCAGGACACTGGGCGGTACGATTTTGCCAACGCAGCTTCCCGCATCTGGACTTTCAGATATGCGGCTGGCCCGTAGGGGCTGGCCTGAATGGCTGCAATGATGCCGTCAATCGACTGCAGCAGTTGCTTTTTATGGCGATCAAACTCAACGTCTGCTTTTTCAAAGAAGTCTTTATTGCCACCGCCCTGACCTGGATCCGGGGCGCGCAAAAAATCGGCATCGTTGAGGATGATCTGAACGGGATTATTTGGCATGAGACGCCTCCATCACAGCAACATGACGATTGGACTTCTTAAGCTCACTGATCTTGGATTTGCTTATCCCAGTGGCCGCCGCAATCTCCAGCTGACTAATGGCGAAGTGATTGTCGTTCGTAATCAAGCTCACAAACGCGTCCGGATCGGTTGCCAGTAGCTTTGCGGGGGCATGGTCATGAGAAGGGAGGCGCGCTAGGACGGCACTCAGGGCCTGAAAAATACCCGGCCCGCTATGTTCCTTACCGCTTAACGCCAAGGTACGTTTGATTGATGTGCAAATGCGTTGAAGATCCGCCCCAGACCTGCCCTGAAGACAGTAGGCGATAATGCTCACGGTCGCTTCATCGGGTTTGATCGGCAGTAAAAACCGTTTCACCAGTCGGATACTGGCTTCCATGTTCGGTTCCCCGATATGGACATGTGTCTCAAAACGCCGCCAGACTGCAGGATCGAGCAATCGATCATGATTGGTGATCGCGATTGTCACTCCATGATCACGCCGCAGGTCGAGGTTTTGCAAAAGCGTGTTTACGACACGCTTGATCTCGCCAATTTCTTGCGGGTCGTCACGCTGCTTCGCCAATGCATCAAACTCGTCTAGCAACAGCACACACGCGTATCGGTTGGCAAATTCGAACAAATTGGCAATATTGCGCGCCGTCGTACCCAAAAACGATGAAATCAAACCGTCAATGCGAGCCATCACGAGAGGCAGGTTCAGATTTTGCGCGATGTGGTATGCCGTCATCGTTTTACCTGATCCTGGGGGGCCAAAGATAAGTAAAGAACGTGTGGGATCCACCTCGACGCAGCGAAGTGCTTCCGGATGGGTCCACTCGTCCAGCAGTCCCTGAATTGTTTCCCTGACATCCACCTCGTAAATTGGGGCCGTCCGCTGTGCTCCGGGGAACTCAATTGTGCAGAGCTGCGCACCTGTTTCACGGTCGATGGGAGGGTTCGTATCCGGCGTCAGCACTTCGCCTGTGATCATCGCCCGAGAAACCTCAACACGACTAGGGGTTAACTCTTTCGTGTCCGTCGCAGACTGTAACAGTCTGCGCACCGTTGTGGCCTCTTTGGTTTGTCCGGCTTTCTCAAGCCGCGTCAACAACCGCTGCACCTGTTTGTCTAATCCGTCTTGATCACCGGCCAATCCAGATCTGATAATGCTTTGAATGACCGAGAAGTGTTCCATCGTAGATTCCTTGGAATAATCCGGCAATTTCTGCCGTTATCCTGAATATCAACAAATATTCCTGATTTAGCAAGCATATTCCTGAAAAATCCGCAATAATCCAAATTTCGTCGTATTTAGTCGTCAAAAGGCACACTTTTGACATAAAAAGGGGCGCTCGAGAAGCCTCAAGCGCCCCGCCCTACATTTTAACTGTACTTACGCGACCAAAGCCAACCCACCAGCTGTCGAGCCAACAGTCTCACCCGCTTCAACAAAAGGAATGATTGAGAATGTATCCCCGCCACGCTGTTCTTCATTCTGGACTGCATTGACCCGCAAATCCCCATCAGGCGTGTTGATCAGAAGCGAGATGTAATCGTTGCCGGTCTTTTCGCTCGTGGCAAGCCAGGCCGACCCAACGCGGATCGCTGTCCCGTTTGGAGAGCTGATTTCAATGCGATAGTCTGGGTGCTTTTCAGCCGTCTTGTACTCATTCTCGATCAACATGAAGTTCAGATCGAACATCATATTGGCCACATAGCCCGCAAATGCGTTATCTGCATCCATCGCAGTCAACTCACCGCTGATCGAACCAGACTTCATCACACTGTTTGCAACAAATGGAATGATGTCAAAGTCGTTGCTCTTGGCTTTGCGTGCCTCTTCGGTCTGCACTGCATTCACCCGAAACGGACCATTTCCGACATCAACTTGCAACGAGATGTAGCGGTTCCCGGTTTTGTCACTGATCTGGTCCCACGCCGATCCAATCCGAATTGTGCGACGGGTGCGATTGATCGCTGTCACTTCGAAATCAGGAGATTTGGGGGATGTCTTCGCAACCGGGTTGAGCGTAATGGCAATATCGAAGTCCCGCGCATGCAATTTGCCGTTAAACGAGACAATGTCACGGACTGTAGTTTGGGTGAGAGTTCCTGCGAACATGGGAAGTATCCTTCATTGGTGCGCGCCAGCCGAACTTCGATCTGCCGCACGGTTTCTCTTTCAGGTCCCTCATGGAACCCAAAACTAAAAAAGCTTGCTTTAACTTTCTTGCGCACCGTCAGATGCATCCCCGTATGTGGGCGATGACACGCTGGCCCACCCCCACACGGCACGTATTCGGACAGGTTCTCAGCCCAGAGCATGCCTCAGGCTGCATCTGCTCTTAAATTGTCACTGCTCTGGCCCGTTATGCGGGCCAGGATCGCCGAGGTATCTGCCCCCTCACCGTGCGGTACAAATAACCGCAACTGGAAAGCAATGATTTCAGTAAAACAACCCATCGACTTGAGGGTGGCGGTGGTTGGTCCATCGGCACCCTCGATTTCAAGACGTGTCTCGCCCGCAACGCGGCGACGCCGCAGATAAAGCCCGTGACCCAGATCAACAGGAGTGGTCGACCCAAGTGCAACTGTCAGCATCTCATTCGGGGTCTGCGGCGTCCCTTTCATGAAACGTGCACGAAGGGCCGCGGCCCCATCCTCACTCAACGTCCGGCCAATCATCGCGCCACCTCCACGCGGAGACACCCGGTAAATACGCTCATTGCGGGTTGGAATATCTTTCCAGATCGGCAACAACAGGCCGGTGAGCAAAAAGAGTTTGGTTGTCTCCTCGCGGGGCAGCGCGTCGGCCTCATCATCCCAAAGACGTGCAAATTCGCCAACGTCGACTTCTTCCCAAGCAGATTTCTCAAACGCCTCTTCCAAAATCAACTTCGATCCCGTTGGTCGTACTGTCTTGCGCATCAGCGTGACAACATCCTCGTCATAGATTTGCATTGGTGCCCCATCGATCAGGGCAACACGGCCCGACGCGTGGTTGATCATCGGTACGCGACGCCCGGCCCGCTCGAGTGCCTCGCCTGATCTGCGCACATGAACCGGATTGGTGACCTCAAGACCGATAATCCGCGTGACAGCGTGGGATTGGGGGCAGGTCCAGAGATCCTCACCTGACGTCTGGACAATCTGGTCACCGCGCAGCGTTTCAACTCCCAGATCGAGCGTTCCGGCTTCGCGCGCACGTGCGGTCTGCGTTGCAATGCGCTCCATGAACTCTTCAAACAATGCGTTCTGCATATGGATGGGCAGCGCGAGAACGCGGTTGAGAAACCGTTGAATCGGCGGAAGATCATCAAGCAAAACCCCCTCACCATCCATCAGATTGAGTGCCGTCCACTCCGTAAAGGTTTCATAGCGCATCGACGATGCTCTATCATGGGCCAAATCGGCATAAAGGCCACGCAGCGCGTGCCGAGCGATCGGGCTTTCAAGGTTGTCTTCTTCGCGAAACATCCCCTGACCACCGGTTTCCCGCTGACCTTTGGTCAATGCGCCCAGATTATCCAGGCGGCGGGCAATGGTTGCAGTGAAGCGCTTCTCGCCGTGCACATCGGAGGTGCAAACACGAAAGAAAGGCGCACTCACCTGTGCAGAGCGATGGGTCCGTCCCAGCCCCTGAATGGCGGCATCGGCGCGCCAGCCCGGTTCAAGCAGATAGTGCCTGCGCCGTTTCTGGTTCGTAGCGTTTTCCGCTGCGTGGTATGACCGTCCAGTGCCGCCCGCATCCGAGAATATCAAAATGTTCTTCTCGGCTCCCATGAACGCACCGGTTTCAGAAGAATTGGCGCTTGCGCTGCGGTTCTCGATGTAGAGCGTCCCATCCGTGCCTTTAAGGGGTCGCAAAGAACGGCCGGTAACCTCTGCAACGCTATCTGCCCCAAAGGCCCAAAGGATTTGATCAAGGGCGGCTGGGATAGGTGCCAATGACATGAGCTCCACCATCGCCTCCTCGCGCAGCCCAAGCGCCTCGCGCGACACAACGAGATCGCCGTTGGCATCTCTGAGGGGTTCGGCAATCACATTTCCATCGATCTCAACAAGCTTTTGTGTATGGATAGGGAAGGCTTGCTCGAGATATCCCAATACGTAATCACGCGGCGTAAGCGCGCCTTCGACCAGCTCATCTTCGGGATCCATACCGTCAAGGCGCCGCTTGAGCAGGCTTTCTCCGGTAGAAACGATCTGAACAACAGCCGCCCAACCGTCCTCCACATCTTGTTGGACGGCCGCAATGATGGAGGGTGCTTTCATCCCCATCAAAAGGTGGTTGAAAAACCGCTGTTTGGTGCTCTCGAAACGTGACCGCGCGGCGGCCTTGGCGCTGGAGGCCTGGGTTTTGCCACTCGCATCAACCACACCTGTGGCCTCAAGAGCGGCATCCAAGTTCTGATGGATGGTTTTGAAGGCACGCGCATAGGCGTCATACACTTTGATTTGCGCTGCGCTCAAAGCATGTTCAAGAACATCATACTCAACACCATCAAAACTCAAGGCACGGGCGGTATATAGCCCCAGAGCTTTGAGATCACGCGCGACAACTTCCATAGCAGCAACCCCGCCAGCTTCCATGGCTGAGACAAAGCTCTCGCGGCTTGGAAACGGATAATCAGCGCCTTGTCCCCAGAGACCCAAACGTGACGCATAGGCAAGATTGTGAACATTTGTAGCACCCGTTGCCGAAACGTAGAATATGCGCGCGCGGGGCAGGGCTAACTGCAATCGCAATCCCGCAAGGCCTTGTTGGGAGGGCTTTGTACCGCGCCCTTCCTCGGAACCGGCCGCATTTTGCATGGCATGTGCTTCATCAAAGCTGATGACACCGTCAAAATCAGGTCCGAGCCATTTAAGGATTTGATCGAGCCGCGTGTTCCCGCCTTTGCCCGCAGAGCGCAAGGTGGCGTAAGTGACAAAGAGAATTCCTGCCGCCATAGAAATGTCCTGCTCAGGTTTCCACTTGGACAGGGATTGAATATCCGCGGGTGAGCCGCCCAGATCATGCCAATCTCGAACCGCATCTTCGATCAATGTAGCAGATTTGGAAACCCAAACCGCACGGCGGCGGCCCTGCAGCCATCCTGCTAGGATGAGACCTGCGACCTGGCGGCCTTTGCCGCACCCCGTTCCGTCACCAAGGAAATACCCCAAGCGGTAGGCCGTCGCTTGGGGATCATCGTCCTTGCGCACCAACTGGGTGTTGTTGTCGTTGATGGTAAACTTGCCGGGCAGATTACGCTCATGCGCGTCATTGGCCATGATGATTGTTTCCAGTTGGGCGTCCGACAACACTCCCTCGGACGTGATGCGCTTTGGCAATTGGAGCTCTGCGATTTGTCGCGCGGCGGGTGCGGGCGGTGCAACAGAGGCCATGGCCAGACTTTCCACCAGTGGCGTCGGGTGAGAACGGGCCTGCGCAATGTCGATCCTTTGCGGTGCATAACGTGCATAGATATCGGAGACTGGCGGGTTTTCTCGTGGTGCGGCCAAAACGTCATAGGCGACCGGCGCAAGCGCGTGTTTTGGCCCGATCATGACCCCAGTCGACAGACCCGACGCCTTGCTCGAAGTGCCGATGCGCCGCAAAGCGTCGCTGTTGATGGTCAGAATTGGTGATCGGGTTCCGGCGGAAGGTCCCGGCTGAACATCGCTGCGCTCAGGTAGGGTCTTATCGAGCAGGGCAAAGGCTTCTTCGAGGGTGTCGGCTGAGCGCTGCTCAAAGACGTGATCATCTAACGCCACCTTGTCGCAAATCAGAACTTGCGTATCGACCGTTGTGCCCATCTTTCGGTACACCGACCCTGGAATGTTCAAAGCGAGCCTTGGCGTGAGGATCCCCGTGAGCCGCGTCCAGTAGGCTGGCACGCTTTGTGCTGTGAACCGTGCCGGCATGATCGCCACCAGCCTGCCCCCGGGGGCCAGCCGTTTTGATGCGGCGACAAGGTGTTTGGCGGCGGTATGTGGATCATTGCTGCGATCAATGGAAGAAGAAAACGGCGGGTTCATCAAGACGACGCTTGGCTTGCGGGGATCGAGCAACAGGTCATCAATATGCTCGCCGTCATGAATGCTCGGCGTCAAATCAAAGATTGCTTCCAGCAGTGCTGCCCGAAATGGATCTATCTCGTTGAGCAGAATGTCCGCTCCGTGACGGACGGCCATGGCCGCCAGACTACCTGTGCCAGCTGACGGCTCGAGGACGAGGTCACTTTTTCTGACACAGGCCGCATGTGCGACAAGAGCGGCATAGGGCAGGGGGGTTGAGAATTGCTGCAAACGGATCTGATCCTCAGAGCGCCGCGTTTCGGTGAGCAGGCCCTGTGCCAGCTGCGCCAATGCGCGCGGCGGCGTTGGGGACATGGCGTCCTTAAGCGCCAAATTTGCCGCTGCTTGCATCACGTCATAGGCCATGCGCCAGTCCCAGTGCCCGGCAGCGTCACTGCCGCCGAAGTGGACGCGCATTGTTTTGGCAAGGTCAGCGCTGCGTAGACTTCCCCGCGTCACCAAAAGTGCCGTGGCTTGAAGCAATTGGCGCAAGGATAGAACGCTCAGAGCTTCAGATGTTGCGGATGCGTTGGGGTCTGACATGGAATTTTTCCTTTCGGGGTTTGAAATTCACCAAAGAGAAAGCCGCCTTTCCTCTTTTGGAGAGGTCCGGCGGCTTGGAAAAAATTCTGTAATCTAATGCGCCGAGATCACCTCTCTCGTTGACGGGCATAAAACTCGGCCAACACATCTGAGCCAGTCGACACGGCCCCTTTGATCAACACCGACCCTGCCAGGCTCTCTTTGGAAAGCCGCACCAAGGTCCCCGACTTGATGTCTGCAAAACAGGTCATCCGCCGTCCGCGGCGCTTGTAATGCGTGCGTCGGACGTCCTGAACGGTTGATCCATCGGTGATGGTGACAGGTGCCGCGAGATGTATTTCATCACCCTCTTGGTAGTTTGGGATCGCGGCCCAGTCTTTGCATTTTTGCCGCCAACCGTGCGCATAGGACTTCGGGTCAGAGATTTCTGACAGACACGCGATAAGCCCAAGGGGTGCGCGTGCCTGCACGGGGCCCATGGTCTCATCCATATCCTTGTAACCAAAGCACCCCTGATCATAGCCGGTCAGAAACACAGCCGCGAATGTATATGCCCCGTCCGGGCCTGCAACATATTGGGTTTGCGTGAACGACGTTCCCGGTCTTGGTAAAGATCTGACAGCGACATACCAGACAGACCCTACTTTGCTCAGTCTAAGGGGCATCTGGCACAATGTATCGTTCTCAAAAGTGCAAATCCGTGTAATTTCTGCCTTTTCTTGAGCATGACCCCGGATGCGCTGGTCGGTATAAAAAAGCCACCCCATCACGCAGCTCCTTTCATCTCAATTGGATAGATCTTATCGAGCGGGACGCGGTAGGGCAGAGCATCGTCAAAATCGTCACTGTTTCCGTGATTTCGAACCCATGCATGGGTCGCTGTGAGATCCAGAATTTTGACGTGGAACACACCTCCGAGACCGGATGGCGTCTTGTAGATCTGACCGATCAAGGGCGTTTGCTTTCTGGGATCAAACACATCGATCACGTGGTTGGACACGCAGAGCATCAAGGTCGGGTCCCCGCGCGTGATGATCTGTTGCGCCGCCTGAATAGTGTCGAGGTGATAGATGCCGGTATAGCCACGAAAAATTGCCGTCACCTCAGCAACCCAGTTGGGATCAACTTGCGGGTTCTTCCCGTGCGCATAAACCTGCATTCCATTGGTGTCCGGCGCGCCGACTTCCTTGATCGAGGTCGCATCCAGCCCATTGGACATCAGGAAAACGCCCTGAGCGACGGAAAGGATCAGGCCGGGTTGCGTTACCTCACCGTCCCATTTGCGCATATATCTGGTACAGCTTTGTGCGTGTTTGATAATCTTGGCGACCTCAGGGGTCGCGAATTCGAGCAGGGCCATTTGTATCTCCGAAGATCTGTATTTGGGGATTTGTTTTTGATGTGCTGGGGCAAGACCCAAAGAAACAACGCTCCTTTGGGCCTTGCCAGTGATCAGGCGGCTTTGGCGTGATCTTCGACGTGATCTGGGACATCGCTGGTCTCAACTGTTGCAACCGGCGTGACGGTTTGCATATCAGGCGGGCACCATGTGGCCACGGCCGTGCGCTGTGCGTCGGTCAGGGTTGCAAAAGGCTCTGCAAAGAGCTGATCGCAAAAGGTGACCACGTCGTTCTTGCTGGAGCCGGCAAGATTGAGTGCTTCTTGGGTCAGACCGAGGTCTGCATTCAGCATATGCAAAAGCTGTGCCTTTTTGAAACGACCGAAGAGCGCTGCATTCGGGGCCCAGTGCGCGCGGATATCGGGCATGATTTCTGCTTCAAGGTCGTACATCAGGACGTCTGCGGTCCGGTTGCGCGCAAAACAGGGTTTGACCGTCAGCCCGACAGCGAACGCGACAAGTGCGGCCTTCTTGGAGCCATCAAGCGCACGGAACTTGGCAAATTGCTCGGCAGGTGAGCGGGTTTCATCGGCCCAGCTTAGATCCAGCGTTTCGCGGATCACGTCCATTTGCTCCTGCGCGGTTCGGTCAATCTCATCGAGCTTGGCGTGAGTGCGATGCTGAGCAGTTACCGTCAAGTCGATGGCGTAGGTACGAGCACCAGCGCAGAGCACATCGTTGATGATCTTGAACAGGGCAAAATCCGTGGCGGTTTCAGGATGGGATGCCAAGGCGGCTCCCAGAGCCATCGCCCGTTCCATCTGCAGGTCAGAGGAAAGTGCTGCAGAATAGGTAATGGCGTCGCTCTTGGTCACATCCTTTGGCGCTATGTTTCCGTCACCTCCAGAAGTCGCATTTGCGCAGGCTTGATCTTCTGGGCGGATCAGACCAACCGTCAGATGGACATTGCTGTGGTTCCAGGTCGCAAACACTCCGGCGTTCTTGAGGTCATCCGGCAGATACCCGGTTTGCAGCTCATCCGCCTCTTCGGTTAGCGTATCGATTTCATCATAGATCTCGTCCGCCTCGTCTTGGCTGATCTCTTCGGCAGACTGGCGATCTTCCAGAGCAGAAACCAGCGTTGCGATCTCCCCAAGTCGCGCTTGACCTGCTGCGTCCGGCACGATTGTTGCTGGATAGACGCGGCCATAGCTACTGAACATCTGGTAATCATGCTCACCCGCTGCATCTGCCCAGGCAAACCCAAGGCGGTCACGCTCGGCTTCGGCGGCCACCTGAAGTTTTTCGACCAAAACCTTTTTGGCCAGATCCATATCTTCAAGGACCGAATGCTCGTCGAGCAAGTCCGCGGCAACTCCTCCTCCTTTGGCTTCATAGTCGTCCCGGATGAACGCACCCAACGCGTCACCCACTTGAATCCCACGGGCGCGCAAAGTGGACTTGATCTGATGTGCATGCGGCCGCGCCCCGTCCTGGGTCAACGCCTCAAAGACTTCGAACTGGACTTCCGGGGAGGGATGATCGGCAAATGCCTTCATGGCATCCAGAGTGAGTGTCTTGGCCCGGACTGCTTCGCGGATGCTGGAATGAACAAGCCCGTACCGGAGGCGTTCTTTGACGGCAGTCTCTGTCGTACCGAAGGTCATCGCGATACTGGCGATCGACTGATTGTCGGTCTTCATCATCCGCGCAAAGGCTTCAAACTGGTCAATCGGCGACATTGGGGCCTGGGTGATGTTCTCAGCCAGGGAGATGGCAGTTGTCAGATCGCAATCGGCGGGCACGACCCGACATTCGACCTTCGTTTTGCTTGTAAATGCCTTCTCAGAGGTATCAGCAGCCAGTTCTTGTAGAGCGGCGCGACGACGACCGCCGCCCAAAACACCGTATTTCGACCCGATCTTCTGCACAACCAGAGGCTGGATGAGGCCGAGCGTCACAATGCTGGCCTTAAGATGTACAATATTCTCGGGTTCATAAGCCTCGACGGATTGAGCACGCACGTTGGCGGGATGCTGTTCCAGTTTTCCGATTTCAATCTGTTGGGATGTCATTTGGGTTGTCATGATGCTTCCTTTATTGGTTGGTTCGATCCCGAAATGTCAGGATCACCCCCCAAAGAAGCCTGCTTTTACTTTCCTTCCGTCCGCCGGATTCAGCCCCCGTCTTCCAGACCTTGGAGCACCCGGCCCATCTTCATTCCCCAGCAAGGTCCCGCAGGGACCGCGCAGCGCCCCATTTGATCGTAACCCTCCTGAGGAAGATCGACGTACATGCAGGTCTGCATGAGCCAAAGGAGATTGGGCAGCTCAGTTTGCTGAGATGGTCAAACGACTATTGGAACAGCGGAGATGTATCGTGCGGTGTTCTGGGGTGGAGCCGATTTATCGGCGCAGGCCTAGAGCAAGGTGCCCCGACTTGCGGGGCAGGGGCCATGAAACGCTCATCGGGCAATCCTTAGATGCCAACCGAAGAAATGCTTCACGAGGCTCACTTGTTTGGGCAATCTGGCCCAATGGAATGATGGACACAGAAACTACTTTTCATGTTTGAACTTGTCTGTCGCGAGAACTTTGGGCCTCAGGGCAGAAATATGACAGTTATTTACTTGATCCAATCCGGTACGCGACCCTCTGCTTCCTTTTTCTAAGCATTTTCAACGTTCCTAACTTCTAAGTGGTTATTTGAGCGAATTAGCCCGTCGGTTTGCTGTGTTATATATGTGTTATATAGTGTGTTAAGGCACTGAAAATCTAGATAAGTCATTGGTGCGTAATAATAAAATTGGACAAGCGGTGTGTGTTACCCCGAATGGAGGTGTCTGATACCCCGAACCATAGTGTGTGTTACCCCGAATCGGGCTCGGTGGATCTGCAGACACGTTGAGGGGGTTGCCCATCGTTTGGTTGTTCGATTCGGTTTCTGATGCCTCAATTTTAGACCGTTATCGGGCAAATGTTCCAGCATCGGTGGGTGAAACCCCGAACCAGCCCGACTTGGTGTGTAAAACCCCGAACCAGAGGAGCGTGTGTGATACCCCGAAAGATGGCCTCGGCCCTTAATAATCAGGCAATGGTGTGTGAAACCCCGAATACCCAGCCGCGGTGTGTAAAACCCCGAACCAGCCGATTGCATATTTTATAGTGTAAAGCGACATTTAGCCGGAATGCAGGTCTCCAAGTGTCTAATACCCCGAATCTCTTGACAGGTGTGTGAAACCCCGAATAGTTATCCACATGGTGTCTAATACCCCGAATCCAAATTTGCAGCTCCTACCGGAGCGCCACCCGCAAGATGACCTGTTCATCTGCGATGTGGCGGATGCAGTGCTGAAGGATGTGATGCCGCAGATGGAGCATCCGTTTTATTCACTCTCCAAGAAGCCTGAAACAGCTGTTCGACGCTACGAGCATAACGGTCATTGGGTAGAGATCACACCCAGTGTGAAGGGGTTGGCGACGATCTATGACAAGGACATCCTGATTTATTGTATTTCCCAGATCATGCATAAGCTGCGGGATGGAGAAGAGGTGTCTCGGCGCGTCCGCCTGAACTCCCGTGATCTGCTGGTGTTTGCCAACCGGGGAACGTCTGGCAAAGACTATCAAGCTCTTGTGCAGGCGGTGGACCGTTTGGCGGGCACGCGGATCAGCACAAACATTCAAACCGGCGACGAGGAACAATACGATACATTCGGCCTGATCGATGCGGCCTCTATCAGACGCAAGCACGGCAATGATGGGCGCTTGCTGTGGTGTGAGCTTAAACTTTCCGAGTGGGTGTTCAATGCGATCCGCGCGCAGGAAGTGCTGACGCTGCATAAGGACTACTTCAGGCTGCGCAAACCGATTGAACGCCGGGTCTATGAGATTGCCCGCAAACACTGTGGTCGCCAACCGACGTGGTCCATCAACTTGGATCTGCTGCATAAGAAATCCGGGTCAAAATCCTCGCTGAAAGAGTTTAGACGGTCCTTGCGGCATTTGGTCGAACATGATCATCTTCCCGACTATTCGGTCTCTTTCAAAGGAGATACGGATCTGCTCGTCTTTGTGAATCGGGGGACGATGTACAAAGAAGTTCAGGTGGTCGAGGCGGCGGCGCGCATCGTACTGGAAGCTGCGACTTATGAAGAGGCGCGCGACGCGGCACCGGGGTGGGACATCTACCATCTCGAAGGCGAGTGGAAGGCCTGGATGAGCGATGGTGGTCTTGACGCACCAAAAAACCCGGACCGGGCGTTTGTTGGGTTTTGTCGCAAGTGGTTTGAGAAGAGAGGCCGCCCCTGAATCTGGCCGACCGTCGTAGCGGTTTTGGCTTGTCCCGAGCCTTTGACGGTTGTGATTGCGGATAACTCAATTGATCTGACGCGCGCGTAACACCAGTGGCATCGAACCCAACCCGTTACAAACCCGTGGTTGAAAAGTGACACCTCGCACTTCCCTACGATTGTTCTTGCAGCATTTTTGCAAAAGTCTATGAACACTTTTGTTTAACGCCGAAGCATAAGACCGTGAAGTATTATGAACGATGTGCCTGTACCGAGTGTACCCCTCAATTTGGTCACCAATGAAGGCGTGGATGCGTGGCGCAGCCAAGGAGAGCCGTTCACAATTTCCTATGGTTTAATCGGGCATGAGAAGACAGGGCGTCCGCTTTACCGCGCACTGTTTGACAAGGCTGGCGAAACCTTTCTTCTCGTCGATCCCGACACATTGGACATTGTGGCAGCCCCGATCAGCTTCAGGGGCGAAGATGCGGTGATTGACCACCTGTTTGAAATTGCGCCAGGTGCGTCACCGGTGTTGCACCTGGACACAAGCGGGTTTGTCGACGGCAAGCTTCCGACCGCCGCCTGTTTTATGGCGCAAACATAGCATCATCTGGATCATAGGCGCGAGGTTAGTACCGGACCAACTCATAGCCGTGTCGGCCCTCGTAATCATGCCATTCAATGCCGACAGCACGATATAGTCCCATGCCGCTGTAACAACTTGTCGAAAGGGCCATCCACCCTGGCACATGATGGGCGCTTGATCTTGCCCAATTGAAGTCGCCTTGTCGGCCGTAGGTGCCCAAGAACGTGCGGTCGGTCTCTTGGCAATCGCCCTCGCTGCCTTGCGCACGGTGTTGATAATGATCCACGCGCCATACTTTGATGCTCCTTACAAAATCAAATGCAGCACCTGAAATATCGATATCGGCTGTTCCGTTGTCGTCAGAGATACTCTGGACCAGCAACAGCATTGCGGCTGTCTGGTCTGCAACATCATTTGGTGCCGACCTGTCTTGGGACCCTGCACCAAGGGATATCAACGTCGGCAACGTGTCGTTCGGGATCGATTGCGCCGGAACATTTTCAAAAGCATAGCGCAAGAAGGCCTCGCTTGGTGTCAATTTCTGCGGCGTGTTCAGCACCGTGCGCATCGGGCATCGCCAGATTTGAAGAGGCGGCTCAATAGGCCAAGGCGTGATCCTGCGTATGAATACGGCGCGCGCATGCGCACAGGGTGCAGAGGCGGGCCAGCCGCCAGACAAACACAACAAGATCGCACAATCAACTTGGTAGGCTTGGGCGGGTCGCGGCGCTATTGCGACAAGGCTGGACAGGGCGAGCACCAAGAGCAGGCAGCGGGTTTTGAGAAAGTCAGTCATTCAGGTCTCCGATTTGAGCGATGTGGGGCAGCGGGTGGTCAATTACTGCCCTGGGGGCGTGTCCAAGAGAGTGGTGTAGTCACGAATTGCGTCTTCAATCTCGAGGCGCGTTACGCCATGGGCATGTTGCAGGCAGTTGAGATAGTCTTGAGCGTCAGTGAAATATTGGGTGAACTCGGCCGAGAGCTCTGCTCTGAACTCACTCAGCATCTGCGGATCGTTTGGGAAAAGGGGGACCGCAGGGGGCAGACAAAAAACAGTCTGGGCGACCGCGGCGACTGGGAAGGTGCAGACACTTAGCAACAGGCCATATGCCGAGCGTCGAAGGGCCAAGTCGAATCGCGAAAACAAGCAAGAAGCTGCCACACCTGTGGCAGATAATTTCGTGGATAGAGTGAATGAACCCGGCGGCGCACTCATGGATTTTCGATAGTGTGGCGAATGGTCATGGGGGTGATATTTCCCAACGTCGTAAGGATTTGAGGTCACAGAGAGACAAGAAATCAGCCTCCTGGTGGTCTGATTTCAGCATACAACCTGAAATGGCATTGACTAGGTTAAATATGTATCCTAACGATGCGTACGTAAACTATTGTTATGCGCGAAGTGCTAGCGATGGTTGGAACGGTGGTGTTAGATGACCCAGACAAGTGGCTTTGGCTGCTGCTCTGGGGAGTCGAAAATGAGAGACAGATCGTCTGTGCGCAAGATGGCCGGGGTCCGCGAGGACGTTTTGGCTGGGGGAACGTTGGAAGTCGAATGCATCGAGGGTGCACAGAAGGATAAAGGTGTATGGCGGGGGCTTTGGCGGCTTTTCGTGTGTACGGCGGGTGATGATGGTGCGCCTTTGCGGGCACTGGTTGTCGTCGCAGGGGACGCAAGTCCAAAATACATCGTTACTGTATCCGGTCTGGTATCTCTTGCTGTTGAACTTGGCTTTACCGTTGTGAATATCCCCCTTGCCGCAGGCCAAAAAGAGGTTTGGGAAATTGCGGAGGACAACGGCTAACACTCTTTGGATCATTGCGCTTTGTGTGATCGCCGCCCTCTCAACAGCTTCAATCGGCTGCGCCGATGTTATAGACCTTGAAAAAGGTGAGTTCTCAAACACCACAAGAGTATCCAGCCCATTCGTGTCAGGGGTGCTGGACCTTGATCGGCCCGCCTCACAGGCCGCTGCCCAGTCAAACCCAATAACATTGCCACGCCTAACCGCCCCAAGACGGGGAAGTGCAGAAGTTGAGACGATGGTGCGCAGGGTTGCTGCACAATATCTCGATCATCCAGGGATCGCGGTCGTCGACATGTCTGGACTGCAGTGGCTCGCGCTCTTTCGGGCCAACATTGGTATTGAGTCCAATTTCAGACAATCAGCTGTGTCCCCTGCCGGGGCCATCGGTCTGGGCCAACTGATGCCCGGCACTGCACGTGTGTTGCGGGTTGACCCGCATGATGCCGAAGAAAACCTGCATGGGTCGGCCCGCTACCTTCTGGCCCAGATGTTGAAATTTCGATCCGCTCAACTGGCGCTTGCCGCCTACAACGCGGGTCCTGAAGCCGTCACTCGTTATGGCGGCATTCCGCCCTATCGCGAAACGCAAGAACACGTCGTCAAAGTGTTTGCGCTTTATCGCGCAACGATTCCTCAGGAGAACTTATAATGAAAAGATTTAAGCCTCTATTGGCTCTGATCCCCCTCTTTGTCTTGATTGCACAGCCCGCGCTCGCACAAAACCTCGATCCGTTGGAAAACATGCTGCAAACGGTCGTCGATGCACTCACCGGACCAATTGGCCGGCTTGTCGGCATCCTGGGCCTGGTCGCTGCTGGATATATGATGTTCACCGGGCGTCTCAACTGGCCGCTCTTCTTGGCAATTTTCCTTGGCATCGTTTTGGTGTTTTCCGCCGCGACAATCATTGACGGTTTCGCCGCCCCGTAAGAACCCCCGCGCCCTGCTTTCGACGTAGGCGAGCAGGGCGTAACCAATTTGACAAAGTGATTGCCCATGCGCGAAACACCCATCTTTCTTGGACTGACAAGACCTCCCAAGTTCTTTGGGTTGCCCATTGGATATTTCATTGGGCTGATGATGACGGCTGTCATCCCCTTTGTCGGGTTGGATGAGTGGAAATTCCTGCTTCTGATCCCTGCAGCCTATCCGGTCTTGTGGGTGATTGCGGACCGCAATCCGGCATTGTTCGAGATTTTGGCGACCGTCTACACGGCCACGCCGCCCACGACGAACCGCGCCATTCGGGGCGGGGACAGCTATGGCCCCACGCTGTCGATGGCGGGATCAAATACCGCTCAGTTGATTGGAAAAGCGGCCAGCAAGGAAGAGCCGGCGGCGCGGCATCTGCCATATATGTCAGCACTTACAGATGAGATCATTCTGACGCGGCAAGGGGATCTGATGGCTTCGGCTGTGGTGGAGGGCCTCGACAGCTTCACATCTGATGATGGTGAAGTGGATACGCAGGCCGAGGCCTTTGCCCGTCAGGTTGGGCAGTTCGGAGAACAATTCGGGTTTTACGTCAACAAGATCACCATCCCGGAAAAGGTCGATCTTGATCCTGTTGATGAAGATGCGTTTACGACCGAGGTGGATCGACGTTGGCTGTCAGATGTCACATCACGCAATCTCAAACGGCGCGTGATCATGATCTCTTTGCTGTTGCGACCCAGCATCTCTGATAAACTGGGCCTGTCGAAGTTCTTCTCGCCCAAGAAAGAGAACGCGCAGTTTCGCGCCGAACTTATCGAGCGCAAAGACAAGCTCAATGAAGCCATGCGGTTGCTCGAAGGAATGCATCAGGGCGTCGGGTTCAGGCGGTTGCGTGTGGGAGATGGGGAATGGTTGGGGCTCTTGGGCGCTGTTCAGGGCCAAAGCTATCAGCCTCGACATGCTGTGCCTGGTCAGTTTCTCTCTACTGCCGGGGTCAACAGCGAGTTCACCTTCAAGGGCAAGCTCGTTGAAATCGACAATGGTCAGGAAAAGCGGTTTGGTGCCTTGTTCGGGGTTCAGGCCTATAGCCCCAACACTTGGCCGACCATGCTTGACGCGTTGGAACTGCCCTTTGATATTGTGATCACCAACAGTTTCACGCCGCAGCGCAACAACGCGGTTGTTGAGAAAATGAAGCTGGTGGCACGGCAGATGAAGGCGACTGACGATGCCGCCCGCTCGCAACAGCAGGACCTGGAGCTTTCGGCAGACAACGTGGCTTCAGGGCGACAGGTGTACGGCATTCACCACCTGTCCGTGATGGTCACAGCCGACAGCCCGAAAGAGCTTGAGATCGCGGCTTCCGAAGTCTGGCGTGCGGCGCAGGAAACCGGGGCGACAATGATCCGCGAACGGGCGAACTATTGGGCGTTTAAAGGTGTGATATCCGCGCTGTTCTTCGCACAGGCCCCCGGCAATTGGTCGCATCGGGTGCGCACGGCTCTATTATCCTCAGACAATTTTTCCGAGATGGCAGCGTTTCACAAAGCACGGCCCGGCCGTGTCAAAGATCAATCCCCTTGGGGAGAGGTCATCACCGTCTTTCCCACAATTTCATCGGGCATGTACCGTTTCAATTTTCATGAAGCGGGCAAGCGGCTGGAAGAGCCAAGTGCGGGTCACACCTTGGTGCTCGGTCGAACAGGATCAGGCAAGACCATTGGAACGGCGTTTCTAATGGCGCAGGCGCGCCGCGTTGGGGCGAGGGTTTTGGTCTTTGACAAAGATCAGGGTCTTGAGATGGCGGTGCGGGCGATGGGCGGGGCCTATAGTTCGATCAAAGTGGGTGAAGCGACAGGCTTCAATCCCTTTCAGACGGAGACGGACGAGCGCGGAGCCGCTTGGCTAACCGATTGGCTGACGGACATTCTGGCCCGCAACAAGCCACTGACGACGACGCAGACCGTCGCGATCAATAACGCCGTGCGCCAGATCACCTCTGCGCAAGAAGGCTTGCGCACATTTGGGGGGTTGGAGAGCCTTGTCACCTCCACTGATGACGACGGAGATCTGCTTGCGCGCGTGCGTGAATGGACGTTGGGGGGTCGCTACAGCTGGCTTTTTTCAAAGCAGGCAGACCAGCCCATTGAAATCGGTGAGGAGGTTGTCGGTCTCGATATGTCCGAAATTCTAGATCTTAGCACAGAACGTTCGGCGCTTCTGGCCTATCTCTTCCGCCGGATTGAGCGGGTGATCGAGGATCGCAAGCCGACCATGATTGTCATCGACGAAGCGTGGAAGATGCTGAACGACGAGATGTTTGAGAAGCGCCTTCATGATTGGCTTGTAACGATGCGCAAGAAGAACTGCGTCGTGATCATGCTGACGCAAACACCGGGCCACCTTGAAAAGAGCTCCGTGGGGCAGATCATCGCGGAAAGCGTGACCACGCAAGTGCTGTATCCAAACGCGCGTGCGAACCCGGAGGATTACAGAATCTTGCGGCTCAACGACCGCGAAGCAGATTTTCTATCACGCGGTGCCGGTGCGATGCGGATCGCATTGGTGCGCTCGGGAAGTGACAGCGTCTTTGTCGACATGGATCTGGGTGGCCTCGGAAGCGCGCTGACAGTTTTGGGTGGTGGGCGCACCGGCGAAGAGCGCGCACCTCACAATTGGCGCAAGGAGACCGAGTTTTGGAGACATATGGCATGAAGTGGATCACAGGAATTCTGTTGGCCTCGGTTGTTGCGGGCTGCTCTGGGGTCAGCACGGGCAAACGGTCGGATTGTTTTGGCAGGACGGATATCAGTGACACGTTTGTGACAAGAGACGGAACCAGCGTGTCGTTGTACGGCGGGTTTGCAGCTGTCGCATCGGCTGACGACTGTGGGTTTGTGGATTTTTGAGATGAAAGGGATTGGTCTCACAAAATTCGGTCTGCTGATTGTGCTGGCCAGTCCTGTTTGGGGGCAGGGGGTGCCGATTGTGGATGGCACCCGCCTTTCAAACGCCATCTCGCGGCTTTCAGAGCGCGCGCGTGACTTCACTGAACAAGGGACGAAGCTGACCACTCGGGATGAGCAGAGCACGCTGGAACAAGATCAGCTCGACGCTTTTGAACGGTTTCTGGAACAGACAACAGGCACAACTGACATCTCCGGTTTCGAGACAGGTGGCGGCGGTATGCCAGGTGCTGCCGCGACATTTCCAATAGAGGAAGATCATCCGGACCAGCAGCGGTTGTTTGGCGACAATGCATCTGTCGAGCAGATGATTATCACCACTGCGGCGCGGTACGAGAACCATGCGGGTGTGCGAAGGGTTGGACTAACGCCGACCACCTGGCGCATTCTGTTTCAGTCTTTGATCAAACAGGAAAGCCGGTTCAATAATGCTGCCGTAAGCCATGTCGGTGCGCGTGGCTTTTGTCAGCTTATGCCGGGTACGGCCGCCGATCTCGGCGTAGATCCAAGAGACCCATGGCAAAACCTGGACGGAGGTGCGCGCTACATTGCCACCCAGCTCAATACCTATGGCCGGATAGACCATGCCCTTGCGGCCTATAACGCGGGGCCCGGCAATGTGAACAAATATGGTGGCATACCGCCGTTTGAGGAAACGCAAAATTACGTGCGCCGGATCCGGGGCTACTATGACGAATATCTGAGCATTATCACAGGGGCGGACATGACAGGCTCCCTCAACGGCATTGACGGTGCAAACGCTGCCTGGGGGAATTGGGCCGACGCCTCTAACGGATATGGGGCCTATCAAAGCGGGCAGGTGGATCAGGCAATGCGTCGGGTTTCCGAGTTGCTGCGTCAGGCCAAGCCAAATTCGGCCAAACAGGCTGTTGATCACAATACCTACATGATGGCGGAGCGTGCGCGGCTGATGGCTCTGACCCTGCGGATGCGGGCGGCCCACGTCAAAGTCGAAGCGGCAGCCGGAATGAACTCTGCCGCGCAAGACCTTCAATACACAACATTCTGGGAGTTCTCTGATGAAGGCTAGCATCAATGCAGCAATCATGGCCTTGGGCATCATGTTGTTGCCAATCTCGGCGCAGGCGCAGGGTGTCCCGGTCATAGACGGGACCAATCTTGCAAAGAATGTGGAGCAACTTCAGGCCGCATTGCGCGACGCAGAAAACCAGATTGCACAGATTGAAGAGCTCAAAAGGCAGGTTGAGTTGCAAATCGAGCAACTTACCAATCTTGAGAACATTCTGGGTTCCATCACGGGATTGAACGAGATCGCGTCCCTTTACAATTCAGTTGAGGACATCCGCAGCCGGGCAGCCAAGATTACCGATCTAAGCGGTTTTAGAAACGCACTGTCTATCGGCGACTTTGATGGTCTGCTCGACAATTTGCTTGATGGTGATGTGACAATGGGGGAGCGCCGTGCAGCCGATGCGATGCGTGAAACGATGGCAAGTGCGGGGTTTACGCAAGAGCGGCTGCAGGGGCTTTCATCGTCCGACAATGCGGCGGATGGGTTGATCGCTGAGACGGCTGCGGCAAATGCAACTGCCATCGCAGCAGCGCAACTCTCCTATGAGGAGGCCGCGCAAAGCCTCGAGAGAATTGACGGGTTGGTGGGTCAGATTGCCAACCAATCGACGATGAAGGAATCCATCGACCTCAACACGCGGATGGCTGCTGAGACCAATTTCATGCTTGGGCAGATGTGGCGGCTCAACGCCGCGCAAGGTCTGGCGTCGGGTCAAAACGGGATCAACTGGGCCGCTGAGCAAGCAAAGGAACGTGCGTTCTTTGATTTTTCGGGAGCGGCAGAATGATGTCTCGCGCTATTTTTACATTGCTCGTTGGAATACAATTTGGGTCGTCACTGGCTGCGGATGAACTGAAGAGTTTAACGCCGTTAGAGCTTCAAGAGAGTGCAGTCAGCGCTGTCGATGATAGCGATGCGCCAAGACTGTTGAATATCATGAAGGAGATGCAAAGCCGTCAACTATTGTTCTTTGTCGACCCAAACCGGGAGGGGTGTGAACGAGAGCCGGACCGGGTTGGCATCTTGCAGTCCAAGCCCTTTGCCTGGGCTGCCGCTCGGCAGGCCTACTTCACTTTTCTCAGGCAGGAGCAAATGGCGCGCGGCGACTGCGGTTGCATCACTGGTCAGACAACTTTTGACGAGTTTGCGGTTCAAATGTTTGGCGCGACGGCAGCGACAATGAGCGAAGAACAGTTCCAAGAGTTGCTCGAGTTCAAGCTGGAACAAGAAAATCTGACCTCGGCAAGGCATCGGGACTATGTCGCCAAGACCTGTGCTGGGGAATAGTACATGGCTGTTATCGACGATGTTCTGAGCGGAGTTGACGCCACTGTGGCCAGCATAGGAGCGGATGCGTTTGATGCCGTTGCTGGTTCGGTTGCGCCGGTCTTTCAGGTTGCTGCGGTATTGGTTGTCGCCCTAACAGGTGCCAACCTTGCCATTCAGGCAGTCCCAATGACGGTGCCCAACGGGATTAGCCTAATTCTGCGTGTTGTCTTAGTCGCGATTTTTCTGAGCAGTTTTGGCAATTTCTTTGCAGTTTATGACGCCATAACGGAAGCCCCTTCTCGATTTGGGGCTACCGTCTTGGGTGCAGTTACGGGAGGAACGGTTGGGGATCTTTACCAAGGGCTCGACGAACTCTATGGCCGTAGCCTCGATGTGGGCAATGCGATTAGCCAGAATGGATCGTACCTAGCAGGTGCGATTGCAGGGGTCGTCATGTTTCTCATCTCTGCACTGATGGCAACCATTAGCATTATTGTGATTGCCGCTGCGAAGTTGATGATCGGGGTGCTTATCATCATTGCGCCACTTGCCATTGTTTCCACCATGTTTAAGCAAAGTGCGCCATTCTTCGAAGCTTACGTAAAGCTTGCACTTGGCTTCGCTCTGGTCCCGATGCTTGCTGCGGCTATGGCTGGTTTCACGATAGCCACTGCCGGTGCTGTTACGCCCGCCGATCTTTCGAATGCTGAGACGATTGGCGATATGGTGAGCTTTATTGTGGTGATGATGCTTGGTGCCGGGCTGATGTTGATGGTCCCATCGATAGCGCAATCCTTGGCGCAAACTGGAATCGGGCTTGGGGCAATCGCGTTTTCAACCTACGCGCAAGGTAAAGCACTTGGTGTTGGCGCGGCATCGGCAACAGATTCTGGGACGCGGTTTGCAAGGGGAGCTGCAGAGCGTGCGATGGGTAAGCCCTTGGCTCGGGATGCAACAGCCCCGCGGCGGGCAGGGTTTGCCAGTACCAACACAGTGATTTCCCTTGCTCAAAGAATGCAGCGGAAATGAATGCGAAAGAAAAGAAAGAGCGCGTGTCGTGAGTGAACATGGTTTTGACATTGATTTGATTCTAGAACCACGCCGCAGTGCGCGGCGTGCCTGGACTGTTGCATGGATTGCGGTTGCATTGGCATTTCTGCTCGGGCTTGCGCTGGTGGTGCTAATGCCGCTTAGAACGACAGAGGTGTTTACAGTCCTGGTCGACAAGACAACTGGACAGGCGGAGCGCATCGTTCAGGTCCAGCCGACAGGCATTCAGGATGAAGAAGCGATTAAACAGGCTCTGCTTGTCGCTTATGTCACGGACCGCGAAAGCTTTATACTTGCTGGCATCCAACAACGACTGGAAAGCGTTCAGCGCAGGTCAACCGGTTCAGCTGAAAGGGCGCTGCGCAATCTGTGGACCGACAGCAGTAACAACCAGGACTATCCGCCGCGTATCTACGGGCAGGGGGCCGAGGTCACCATCACAGTTAAAGCGATCAACTTTCTGGAGCCGCTCGTAGCACAGGTTCGTTTTGAGAAGACATTGCGCAGGACACGTCAGCAGATTGTCACCCGTGCGTTTGTTGCAACCATTGGGTTCGAGTTTGAGCCGCGACGGGAACGCCAGCTTCAACGTGTCTGGGAGAACCCTCTGGGATTTGTGGTCTCGACGTACCGGGTTGACGCCGAAACTCTTGGGGAAAATTGAAGATGAATATTAACGAACAATTTGCTGCTGTCGTCATGATCGGCCTGATGCTGGGTGCCTCTGCGTCCTATGCTGAACGTGCGCCACGATCCCTTGGAGCTGATGCCCGGGTCCGGCAGGTGACCTTCAGCCCCATTGATGTAATCCGCGTTGATACGCACCTAAGGGTCAATACAGCGATTGAACTGGGAAGAGGGGAGCGTATCAGCCAAGTTTTGCTTGGGGATTCAGAAAGCTACGAAATCGAAGTGCTTTCAAACCGAAACACGGTGTCGGTAAAGCCGGTGGTCGCGCGCGCTTCGAGCAATATGACCATCTATACAAATAGGCGGACCTTATCGTTCCTGCTAACCGAAGGACGTACCAAAACCCACACGTTTCGAGTGGTGATTGAGTATCCTGAAGAAAAAAGCGCCCCACGCGTCGTTGCAACAGGGGCGAGAGATACCGGGTACCAATTTGCGGGAGAGGCACCCTTTCGCCCGCTTCGCGTTTGGAACGATGGGAGACACACCTATTTTGAGATGCCGCGCGACGTTCGCCCAAGCGTGTTTGGCATAAATGGAGCGGGATTTGAAACCACGGTCAACTCCACAACAAGCGGGTCGATCATCAAAGTGTCCGGTCTCCAGTCAGAATATTCCGTACGGATCGGCGAACGTGTTGTCTGTATCAGGCGTGTCGCTGGTGGATCTACTGGTGATCCAGCGGTCGTTTCTGTTTTGAGCAGCAAGGAGTTCTGAGATGGAGACCGAACCCGACTATGAAATCAAAGCAGAAGACAAAGCTGGTATAGGACGTGCAGGAAAAGTGGGCTTGGGGCTGATTTTGGCCGCAGTAATTGGGTTTATAGGCTATCCGATCATTGCACCTCAGCTGTCGTCGGTACTGGAGACTTCTGAAAGTCAGGAGTTTCAGGATGAGCAGGATGGAAGCCGTATTGGGCGTGTCGAGCCCGGAGAGGCGACTGATACTCAACAACCAGCGTTCGATATCGGTCCGCTGACTGATCAACTCGATCAACAACGGGCAGCGCTGGAAGGTCGCAATGCTGAACTTGCAGGGCAGGTGGCGGCGCTGCAAGCTCAATTGAGAGGCATTGCGGATGAGGCAGCGGCAGAATCCAACAGTATGGCGCAACAATTGGCCGATGCCTTACAACGTGCGCAGGCTCAGAACGCTGAAGCCGTTGAACAGCTAGAATCCAGCTTCCAAAATAAACTGGCTCAATCAGAGGCTGACGCGGCAAAGCAAAGAGCCAACCAAAAGACCCTACTTGAGGAGCTTCAAAAGCAGAATGCTGACCTGGCGGCCTTGGTGGCGGCGGGTGCATCAAATGCACAGGATGTGGAACTTGAGCGGCTGCGTCTTCAGGTGGAGGCGGATCGTCAGCGGCGTGAAGATGAGGCGGCGGCGGCGATTGCAGCCGAAGAGCAGCGGACAGCAAACCAGAGAGAGCAAGAAAGACTATCGGAGTTGCGTGCAGCGCGTGAAGCGCAACGCGCTCTTATGGAAGCGAGAGTCAAATCAGCCTCTGTCGTCTTTGATGAAGGATCGTCCAGTGATGCTGGGGGTCAACCTACGGCGGCGGGATCACCAGATGCTGGCCCACAATCTCCAGATCAGAGAAACAGGGAGTTTGTCTCAAATGGCGGGGTAGCGGCTCCTGTGACCCAAGCTGAGTTGATCGCAAATCCGGCCAATACAGTGCTGCAGGGGACAATGATCCAAGCGACGCTCGAGAATGCTGTCGATTCGAGCCTTCCGGGGGCAGTGACGGCAATGGTAAGCTATCCTGTCTACTCATTTGATGGGACGCGGGAATTGATACCTCCGGGCTCGCTGCTGATTGGTCAATACAGCTCTGAGGTTTCATTAGGCCAAGCGCGTATCTTGGTTGGCTGGACCCGCATTGTTACGCCAGATGGGCAATCCGTACAAATTTCAGCCTTCGGAGGAGATGATCAAGGGCGTTCGGGGATCACTGGGCGCGTTAACACGCGTTTTGGGCAACGGTTTGGTGGTGCTGCATTGATTTCGCTCATCGGCGCTGCCCCGGGGATTGCTGCCAGTTCGAGCTCGAATGAAGTGAGTTCTGAAACGGCAGAGAATGTAGCGGACAACTTTACCAGTGCGACAGCGAACATCGTAAACGAATATGCGAGTCTCCCACCGATTATTGCCGTTGAACAGGGCGCACAGATCACTGTGATGGTGGACCGTGATCTGGAATTTTTCTGATGCCAGGCCCGACGTCATTTCTGCAAAGCTATCTGGAACCTATCGCGGGTGTTTTGCAGGATCCGGAGGTTGTTGAAGTCGCGGTGAATCCGAATGGATGCGTCTGGCTGGAGCGTCAGGGCGGGGAATTCATGGTTGAATACAAAGATCACATGTTTGCTGCCGAGGAAGCAAATAATCTCGGGATGTCGATCGCCTCTGCCGTTGGGGCCCAATTTTCTGAGAAAAAGCCGATATTCTCGGGCAAGGTCATCTTCGAGGATCGGCCGCTCCGGGCGCAGGTTGTTTCCTCCCCTGTTATCGAGGGCGGTACCGCAATTACGCTTCGATCCTATAGTCAGAAAAAAATCTCGCTTGAGAAAGCAGTATTGCTGCACGGCAAACTCGTTGATCTTGATGCCTTGCGCCGGGAGCGTGCTGAGCGGGTGTCGCAGTTCGCGGGACTTGGTGATATTTCCGCCGCGATGTCTGTTTGTGTCGAAGATAGGTTGAACATCTTGGTGTCAGGCGGCACGTCAACTGGCAAGACAACGTTCGCTCGGGGTTTGCTGGAACTGGTTCCGGCATCTGAGCGTATTGTAACAATCGAGGACGCCTATGAACTGTTCCCTGAGCAAAGAAACTCGGTATGTCTGAAGGCCAGCAGGAGCGGATCAGGGGAGACGACACCGGCCAAACTGCTTGAAGGCACGCTCAGAATGCGACCTGATCGGATTATCCTTGGCGAGATACGCGGAGAGGAAAGTAAAACCTTTTTGGACGCGATCAACACCGGCCACGGAGGATCGTTCACGACCATACATGCGGATACCGCGCCCAAGGCGATCGATAGATTGGCGCTCATGATCATGTCCGTGGGAATCAACATGACGTTTGAGGAAGTGCGCCGTTACTGCGCGTCCAGCATCGATGTCGTAATCCAACTGGGCCGGATCGCGGGCCGACGTGGAGTGGTTGAACTCTATCTGCCCAGTATGGACACGGCTTATGGCGGTTGATCGTTTCGTTCGGTGGCGAATTTTGCGTCGAATGCGAATCTTCGGTACGAAATTGCGAGATAGACAGATAAAAGAATCCTGAGATGCCCATCGCATCGTCAAGACTTTCAGCTTATGTTGTACTAGAACTGGTAGGAAAATCGCAGCGATGGCGCAAATGCAATGCAAACATCAACATGAAGGTGAGACGCAGAGAGCATGGCTCTGCGCGCCTGCGTTGATGCATACTGCTTTTGCGTCGCCTACGATGCGGTCTGACGACGACGTTCACCTTTCAGACAATGTGGCAGTGGCTCTTTTGACGACGCAACCTTTGAAACGGTTAGCAGGTATCGGGTTTTTAGGTGCGATTGACTACGTAAAAAAGGGGTCAGGTCGCGATCCTCATAGGCGCAGGCACAATCGTCTGGAGCATTCTATCGGTGTGGCCAAACTGGCAGAAACCTATGCGCTTGAGATTGAGATGGGTGAGGCCGAGCGTAAGACGCTCATATGTGCGGCTTTGTTGCACGATGTTGGTCACGGCCCATTGTCACATACCTTAGAGCCGGTGTTCGAAGAATATTTTGGCACAAACCATCACCGGACGACACGTGACATCGTGAAGGGAACGACGCGGTTTGGATCGCATATTCTGGACATTTTGAGTGAGTTTGAAGTCGATACTGAAGAGGTGCTGGCTCTAATAGATGGGGAAGATGTCGGTCGTTATTCCTTTCTGTTTTCATCCCCGATCAATATCGACACGTTAGAAGGCATCACGCGGTGCCGGGCGTTTGCAGGACCACGGTCGGCATTTGGTAGTGCAAGCGCTGCTGTTAGGCGGTGGGCCACATCTGGACGTCTCCCTACAAATGATTTTGATGACTTTTGGGACTTGAAGAACAACGTCTACAATCTGGTGATTAACGCTCCAATCGGGCGGCTACTCGATACCGTGGCCCAATCTTACATGGTGGCTAATATCGATAGGTTCAGCAAAAATGATTTTCTAAAAACTGAAAAGGGCTTCCGAGCGTCGCACCCAGAGCTGTTTGCTTACCTGAGTGTTGTGCTTGAACATGAAGATGATTTACGGTCGCATTTGCCAAAGTCTTGGCTCGATGCTGATGTAAATATAAATGATCGCAAGTTTTTTGTGGATGACAGCATAGAGCTTGTTGGCTTGCACCACATAAATGCACGTTACAAACAGACCCGCTCTCGCCAGTCCGTAAAACTCGACGAACTCGTTAAGGGATAGTTTGATGAAGAACGGCGACGCGTCGCAGATATTAGCGGCTTGCAAAAGTGAGTCTGAACGTCAGCTGGAGCTTATGCGAACCATCGCCAAAGCGATGTTTAAGGACAATCCAAGCTATTTGATTGGAGTGAATGGCAGTGTCGCGCGCCGCGAATGTACAAGCGGTTCTGACATTGATCTGTTCTTTTTGTTCAATGGCAACATAACTGCGAACGATGCCCGAGCCGCTCAAGACCTTTACAGAGCACGGTTACACGAAGAAGGCCTTGTGATGCCCGCTCACGGTGGGGTCTTTGAAACACCGCTGAACATTGAAGAGCTCCTCGAGACGATCGGAGGTGACGACGATACCAATATTTTCATTACACGACGGATGCTGTTTTTGCTGGAAGGGGAGTGGACCTTCAACCAGGGCTTGTTCAAACAAACACGCACACAGCTTATAAAGCGCTATGTCGCCGATGATCTGGACGAACATAAACTGTGTCTATTTCTGTTGAATGATGTGATCCGCTACTGGCGCACGATTTGTGTTGATTTCGAGCACAAAACAGCCGCCGCGGATAAGCCGCGCGCAATCCGATTGGTAAAGTTAAGGTTTTCACGCATGCTCCTGTATCTCGCCGGTGTCGCAGCGGTGAGCCAGACCAAAGATATAGACGTTGTTGCGAAGCGCCGGAAGCTGGAAGAGCTTTTTGCACTATCAACGATCGCTCGCATGCAGGCGGTGTTTGGCCCCGCAATGGAAAAGCCTCTATCACGCTATGCCCGCTTTCTATCCGATTTGAACGAAGAGCCAATCCGAACACAGCTTAAATTGCCTGGAGATGAAGGGCTGAATACGAAAGTTTATAAGGCTCTATCTGTCGAAGCCCGCCATTTTAAGGACGAACTTCTGGCGATGATGATTGAAGAGTTTGGGTCTGAACACGATGTTATCAAAGCCCTCTTGCTCTAAATGACACGAATGTTTGGAAGCCGCGAATGACACCGCCGTCAACGCTGATTTTCTTAAGACACGCGCAAACGCCTTGGAATAGAGCGGACCTGACAATGGGCCAATCTGACATCCCTCTTTCAGATTTAGGCAGGCAAGAGGCCATCCAAGCTGTTGCCGCGCTGAAAACGCTTCAGATTGATGTGATCGTTTGCAGCCATCTGAAACGCTGCCTTCAGACGATATCGCCGTTTCAAGCCGTGGGTGGTTACAAGATAAACATCGATCCCGCATGGGCAGAACGGTCATGGGGTGTTTATGAAGGCGTTTCAAAATCTCACAGGGGTCAAGAAGCGCACCCTAAAAACGGTGAGACTGACGCTGATTTTCGAGATCGTATCCAACACGCTTTGAATGATCTTCCAAGCGGAGAGAACATATTATTGGTTTCGCATTCAGGTGTGTTTCGAGAACTTCGTCGCTTTGGTTACGAATCTGATGCTGCTCTCAAAAAGATTCCTCATGCAACTCCAGTGCGGCTTCGGAGAAACCGGGCTCCTGAGCGGTAACGATACTTTCCAGTTATCGTAACTACCCGGGCCTTTTGTTGATGTGGCTTCATCTTTTCTAGTGGATCAGAGCGCCGTTGTAAGCGCGGAGGGGCAGGGGGCTGAGGTGCTCTTTCCCTGCACCAAGGCCGAACCGGACATTCGCTGCACTGTGCATGAACTGGTAAGATGCGGACATAGTGTGAATTCGCTGCGACTGCGCCAATGGCTGCTATCCGTCAGATGCAAGGTGTGCTTGAGTTGACTTATTGTTCAAGAACGCCTTTTCTTTCGCATTGTCAGAAAGCTCAGCTGCACGTTGATAGCATGTGCTTGCTTGATGAAAATCTCCCACCCGTGCTAACACGTCTCCGAGAGCCGCGTGATACGGCTGGTAGTCTTTGACTTTCGGCGATGCGCGAAGCTCTTTGAGCATGTCCAATGCAACCTCGGGCGAATGCGCGTAGGATGCGGCAACTGCTTGGTTAATGCGCACGACTGGCGAAGGATGGTGGACGTATAGTAGTTCATAGAGCGTGGAAATTTCATCCCAATCGGTCTGCTCCCAAGAAACGCTTTGTGCATGTGTGCCGCTGATCGCTGCTTGCAGCTGGTAAGGCCCAAGTTCATTTCTGGGCAATACTCCTTCTAATATCGCGACCCCTTCAACAATCTTGTCTTGGTTCCAACGTTTCCGGTTTTGCGCCTCAAGCGGAATTAGATTTCCTTCCTTGTTCGTGCGCGCCTGACGGCGTGAATCATGCAACAGCATGAGGGCCAATAGTCCCGCAGTTTCCGCATGTTCTGGCAACAGAGATGCGAGAATTCTTGCAAGACGGATAGCCTCCTGTGTTAAATCGTTCCGGTGAAGACTGTCCCCTTTGGTGGCCGAGTAACCTTCGTTGAAAACAAGGTAAATCACGCTGAGAACAGAAGTAACCCTGTCCATTAATTCTGACTGGACGGGGATTTCATATGGAATTGAACCTTGTGAAATCTTCTTCTTGGCGCGCGTGATACGCTTTTGCATGGCGTCAGGCGTGTCGAGGAATGCGCCTGCGATTTCTTCTGTCGAAAGACCGCCAAGGGTCCGAAGTGTAAGCGCGACCTGGTCTTTCTTCTCAAGATGCGGATGGCAGCATGTGAAGATCATCTCCAATCGTTTGTCAGGGATGTTATCGATCAGTGTTTCATCCAATGTTCGATTTTCGAGATCTAAAAGATAGGCAATCTCCGCCTGCTTCGTGGCAAAGTTCTGATCGCGACGCAGCTTGTCGAGTGCGTTCCTACGAGCGACCGTGATAAGCCACCCAGCTGGCGACCGAGGAAGCCCGTTCTTCGCCCAATGCCCCATTGCGGAAACGACAGCATCTTGCAGGCAATCTTCAGCGAGTTGAAAGTCTTTTAGGCCGCCTACAAGCGATGCAAGGATACGCCCCCACTCCTCTCGAACAGTTTTTTCGATAATCTGTTCTGGAGTGAGTGAGGGTAACATATGCAGGCAGGCCTAGTTATCCCAAACCACGACAGGGCGTACTTCGACACGCCCGTGTTCAGCTGTCGGGATCATTGCAGCGTATTTCACCGCTTCGTCCATATCGACACAGTCCAGCAGATAGTAGCCGCCAAGCTGTTCTTTCGTCTCAGCAAATGGCCCATCAATCGTTTCGGTCTTTCCTGCGCGAACAGAGACAGTGGTCGCCGTTTCGACGCCCTGCAGCGCATCGCCAGATACGAACTTGCCGTCGTCCTGAACTTTTTTAGTGAAGTCACCATAGGCCTTCATGAAGGGGCCAAACTCTGGTGAGCCGGGCTGGGGACCTGAGTTGGGGGCGGAGTAGATAAGACAAGTAAATTGCACGATATGTTCCTTTCAAAAACCAAAAGCACCATGCTCTTGTACACACTAGACGAACAGCGAAGTCACAAACGGACACTACCATCGAAAAAATATTGATCCAGTTGCTAAGCGTGGTTCTAGAATGACTGTGCTTTGACAGAGAAGCAGACCTGGATTCAACGCGCAGCATTCTGAAATTTGGGCTCTGAGCCGACCTCGGAGGCAGTGCAGTATCTGCTAAAAACCGACCCCTGTCAGCGTTGAGGACGGCCCTTTGCTGCCGTTAGCCTTCAGTCGCTCATGCTGCAATGCGGCCCGTCAAAGCGGATGGGGTGGATGGCTCCTGCTCCACCGGCGTCGCAATGCGCCATAATGCAGTTGTCTATCACTGCTAGGAAAGGAGCCACCCAATGCAAGTTACAACAGTCGGCCTAGATTTGGCCAAGAACATCTTTCAGGTGCACGGGATCACAGCGGACGGGAGCGTTGCGTTCAACAAGTCACTTCGGCGTGCCCAGCTTTTGCAGTTTTTCGAGAACCTTGAGCCATGCCTCATCGGCATGGAGGCCTGCGGTTCCAGCCACCACTGGGCGCGGCAGTTCCGGAAGTTGGGCCATGAAGTCCGATTGATGCCTGCGATGTACGTGAAAGCCTATGTCAAACGCGGCAAGTCTGACGCCATCGACGCAGAAGCAATCTGCGAGGCTGTCACGCGCCCCACAATGCGCTTTGTGGCGATCAAGACCGAAGAGCAGCAGGGCGTCCTGTTCCTCCACCGTGCGCGAGATCTGGTCGTGCGGCAAAGGACCCAGCTCAGCAACATGCTGCGCGGCCTGCTGGGGGAGTTTGGTATCGTGATTGCCCAGGGGATTGGGAACGCCGTGAAGTTTGCAAAGGCGGTGCTGGACGGAGATCGCCCGAGCATTCCTGAAGTCGCTATCGATGTCCTGACAAACCTGTGCAACCAGATGGTTGCCCTGCATCTGCGCATCCTCTGGTACGACAAACGCATCCTGCTTGAAGGTCGCAGAGACCCAAAAGTTATGTTGCTAAGGACCATTCCTGGGGTCGGCCCTGTTACCGCCTCGGCCATTGTTGCGACAGCGGGCGACGGACATCAGTTCCGCAATGGACGCGAGTTTGCTGCCTGGCTGGGGCTGACACCGATCAACCGATCAAGTGGAGGCAAGGAACGTCTCGGGCGCATCTCCAAGATGGGAGATCAATACCTCAGGCGTCTGCTGGTCACTGGCATGACCGCCCGACTGAACCAGATGAAGGTCAATCCCGACCGCGTCGATCCTTGGGCAATGGCATTACGAGAACGCAAGCCTCCACGCGTTGCTACCGTTGCCATGGCAAACAAAACCGCGCGCATCATCTGGGCAGTTTTGACCCGAAACGAACGCTACAGACCTCACGCAGCATAACCAAAGAAAAGGAACACAAGAGACGCAAGACAATTGAGATGATGGAGCAATGTCAGCCCGCCAACCAAGACACCCCGTCGAATGTCAGGGACACCTCGTTGTCCGCGAAGCGGTTTGGGACTCGGTCAGCGGAAACCATCAGGGCCAGCAGCCATGTGAGCTGCGCAAACAGGCCGGACACACGACTGCATCTGACAAACGCTCATATCAGCTCAAAAAATGTCTTGCTATGCAGGAGCCATCCACACAGGCATTCGCCGCACAAGCGAAACCGAGGATTAGATGAACTTGCAGTCAGCGGGGCAAAGCAAACTTTGAGGTAGCAGGCGCAATGAGTTGCGCCTGATTTCGATATAGTAGGCTCCGAAAACTCAAGGATTTCATGTTTGCTACAACGGAGATGACGTTAGGGTTGATAATTTTTCGAAACTCTCGTCTACTACTCACATGAAATTCGTTCACCATTATTCGGGTTAGCCATGGCCAAGCTGGTCGTATTCAGGGGTAGTAACTACACAGGTGCTTCGCGGGAATATCGAAGCAATGACCCTGATCTCGTTGTGAATTTAGAAGATTTTGAATTTGAGTCTGCGATTGCCATCACTGGCGATTGGGAGCTTTTTGACGATCTAGGTCATTCGGGTAACAAACTTGACCTGATGTCAGAAGGTGGCCCCGATTTTGATGGCGCTTATAAAGACCCAGCAGATTTGCCTTTCGCAGGTGCATTTCACGTCAGATCAATACGGCATTCTGAATAGGCGAGATGCAATCGTGAAGCCATGAGCTAGGGGGAATCATGCTACGAGTATTATTAGTTCTTTTTGGGACTTTGGCGGCTACAGCGGCGTTTTCACAGGCCGAACTGCCGATACAAATCGACCCAAGCACCTATGGCGGCAAATATTGTATCAACAACAGAACGGATTGTTACACAGGCAGTAACTCAGTCAATTTATTCCCTGGCCGACACAGCATAGTGTTTGCCCCAAGCAACGGCTTTTCGTTTGAAGTTGCCGCTGATGGTGCGGTCACCGTTCCAGCGCCATACGACCACGCAGCGGATGGCGGAGACCAAACACTGACCTTTTTGACTTCCTCGGTCGGCTTAGACTTTGGCAGTTATGAAGGAAGCATTGAGATCGTTAATGCGACCAACACAATCCCGCCGACAAGTGGTGTTATATGGTTGGAATTGGTGAACGGTATTGACGGTTGGATATTTCAACTAGCGCCGGGAACGAGTTTTCGCTTCGACACGAATGAGACTGGACACCCAGCAGCTAATTCAACGCAGGCAACTATTTCCGGTCGAACAATGCAGCTGAACACGCGCACGTTGCTCATCGATCCCAACGGGTATACGGGCGATTTTGGGATAGTAAATAACAGACCACCACAAGACAAGGTTCGCAGAGTTCAACTCATACCTGGAATCGATAGGTACATTCTATCCTTTGCGTCGGGCACCGCGCTACTGTTTGATTTTGCCTCAGACGGAACGATTGAACGTGTGCATAGTTCAGGGGCTGAAGATGACAACAACACTTTGCGCCTTTTGCCTATGGATCTTTTTGTGCAGCCCTTAGACCTTTCTCAAGGATGGTACATCATTGGGGCCGAGTCTCGTCCAGTCCTTCCAGGGGCACGTACGGTGAAAGTCATTCCAGACATACCGGCGTGGGCATTGTCGGTAGGTCCAGGAACAGCCGCACGATTTGATGTCGATGCTACTGGGATTGCACAGCCACCAGTTGTTGCGGTGTTTGAAGGTGTCGACATTTACGAATTTGAGCTGTTCGAACGTCGAACAGAAGTGACCTGTATTTTTTCTGCAGATATAGACCTCCGCCAAGACTTGACCGGTAGTCTACCCGTGGATCCGGCGAACCCGGAACTGAGTGTTTCCGCCGAGATGACCTTCCAACTGACACCCTATTTCCAAGGAAGCACTTATACATGGCACCACTGGGAGGGCAAAATTGAGATTACAGACACGGGAGGAGAGACCCTTTCAGGGTTGTCCGGAGCATTTCTGCATTCCGACGATGGGCAGCAACGCAGATACAGCTTCTACGCCCAAGAGCTTTCTGGCTCTCTGGGTGGTGAATCTCCTCCCTCTGACAAAGATGTAATGCTATCCTTAACTGGTCCCTCAACTGGAAGCATCGATTTAGATTTCCCTAGTGACCTTACCGATTGGAATGTTTTGACCAGCCGTGTCTTTGTGTTCCGAGCTTTCGCATCGCGCGCGTTAGCCAAAGTTTCGATGCTGAATTTCCGTGGAACTGGCTGTAGTTAGAATTTGCTGTGCTCGGGTTCGTCTGACCCACATTTCTGCATCACGCTACGAAAGAAGGTTTGTTCACGCAATATTCAAAACGCTGGTTAAGATTAGGCACGTTAATTCCGAAGAGTGACGAGCTGGATTCACAGATGTCTTTGCCCTTGCAGGTGAGTACGGCCCATTGCCGATATTGACTAGTGCGCCCGATCGCTGCGATGCGCCCGTTAAACTGGGCGCGCGTGAAAGGCGCAGCATTTACACCTCGGCACTTACCGGCTCGCAGACCTTTTCTGACCTATGCCGTGACACTTGAAAGGCCAGATTCTTTTAGGGAAACCAACTCTAGGCTTTTTGAGCTACGAACTCAGCCCTTGAAACTGGGGCATAACTTGCGCAACCTTTCTTGAGAAAGGTCAGATTGATGAGGTAAAAATGAAGATTTCCCTAAGCTTTTTTTGTGGGGCCGCTCTTTTCCCATTGGCAGCCACGGCCGATAGCCACGTATCTCAGACACCAACGAATTGCGAGTTCCAGAGTTCACACTCAGCTTTGGGTTTCGAATTTCAACAAGAAGTTTTTAAAACACAAGGGTACGAACACCGAATTCAATGCTGGTATGCTAGCCAATCACTCACTCTGGCAGAAGGTCAGAGCGTGAATTTTCAGGCGACCTGTCCTGAGGGGAGTGATATCCACGATACGGGGTTCATCTTACCCTCTAACGCCGTAAGAACCTTTAGCATTGCAGGTGTTAACTCTACGTTTCTGGAGGGCGGATCGACGCAAGACGCCGCGCAGGTATTGTTCTACCGTTTCTCGTCCCATACAGAGCCGCTGATGCAGGTTGTCCTAACGGCGCTTTGTAGAGATCAGTAAACTTAGTTTGATCAGCCTTGGCATTGAAGCGGCGCTTCTATCTGCGCGTTTCGGGTAGTCACCAGTTACCTAACGCTATGTTGGTTCGATTTGGCGCATCGGATGTTTGCTGCATTCCGGCGAACTGTTAAATGGGTGCTGTCAGACGAATGCGAACCAGTCTCTGTTCTCCAGCGATCTCAATCTGTTAGGCTGCGCCACTCGGTCAGAGCGGCGGCGCGGTTCAGCTTGAAATTTGATCGGCTGTAAAGGTGGCGCTCCGCATTGAAATGGTTGTGGATTGTAAGCGATGCGCCGCCCCCACCTTCCTTGTGATCGCCTGATCTGAGATTCAGCTCTAATGGATGGATTATCAGGGAGTTTCTCCATGGAGCGCTCAACGGAGTTTCTCAGTAACATTGATATGATTGTGGGGCCGCGC
>NZ_JAPMLQ010000011.1 GCF_026410305.1 Sulfitobacter sp. F26204
TTCGCACCCAGCGTGACCGTGGTCAGCGCGCCTCCCGTCTGGGTCAGCGTCGCATTATCAATCGTCGTCGCCCCGGTGACCATGGCGGTATCCGCAATCGTATGTCCCGCACCGCCGTCCAGATCCAGCGAACCTATGGTACCGCCATCTGCATCAAGGGTTCCGCTGTTGGCGATGACGTTTCCGACAATACCTGTGTCAACATCCAGCGTACCGGTGCCGGAAATCGTTGTATCACCGGTCAGAGTGCCGCCATCCACGACAACAGTCCCGTCATCGACAGTTGTCGTTGTTGTAACAACACTCCCGCCACCTAAGTTTGTCGTTCCTGTATTGTGATCGAGCGCGTTAATCGTGTTGGAAACCGATAGTGTCCCGCTGCCGTCCATGACCACTGAACCGGCAACTTCACCCGTCAGATTGAGATCACCTGCGCCGCCCACATTTGCATTCGCGGTAATATCATTTCCGATGCTCGCGCTATCGCCGGCCGTTGTTACGGAGATCGTTCCGGCCACGGTCAGGTCTGACCCGACAATGGCAATACCGGTTTCGCTAAATGTGATATCACCAACACTGATCGTATCGACTGCTGTGACGGTATAGCCACCGGGCGCGCCAAACAGCGCATTGTCGCCAACACCGAAACCGACACTCAGCGCTGCGTTTAACCAGTTCAGCGATAAGCCCTGATCCCAGTCTCCGACGCCGCCGACCGCTGGCAAGGTATCAACAACCCCTCCAGCGTTCCACTCGAGATCTGCTGAAATACCTTGGCCGGGCACTGCAATAAGGCCCGAAATCAATGCTGTTGTTAAAAAGAAGCTACTGGTTTTCGTGCCAGTCCCCCGCGCCGCAAAAAATGGCATGATTTTTCCCAATCCGTTCCCGTAACCCATTCAATTAGAACATAGAGGCCTGTGTAATCAACAAGGTCAATCATTTTGACATCCTGTCGTGGCTCTGGGGGCGGCGCATCGGTGCCTGCCAGTTCGCAGGATTTTTCAGGTATTTTTCCCCGCCTGACACCATTGACGGCCGGACAGCCTGTACCAGACATGCAGACCAGTATCGCCTTCCGGGTATCAGTACAATCGCAGACAGGGTGCATAGGTATTGTAAGAACTTGAATCAAATTGATTTTTTCTAGAAAATCGTCGTTTCGCGCCGGATGTGCTCAAGGCGCGCCTTGAGCGTGAAACAACACTTTTCGATCATGCCCATTCAATAACAGAACGCATTCACTTGATCCAGACAGCGGGCAATAGGGCTAAACCGGGATAAATTGACGCTAAATCGCTCAAAGCGATTTTTCCGGGAGCAGAGCAGGATTATGTCGGATATGCGAAACAAACATGCGAATCCCCAAGCGATTGATCACTCGGGCGAGGCACATCCCGGCTGGTCAGGGACGGATCGCGTCCAGACCCGACGCCATGCCATTCAACGAAAGTTTGAACAAAAACGGATCTGACTGGGCATTAGGTCGGAAGGCCGCAACCATCTCGTTATCCTGCGCCGAAAGCGCCGTGGCCTTCTCTGTATCCACTTGCAAAAGCGCCTCGCAGAAATCACGGTTGCAGGCTTGCCAGGTGAACGACATGACGGCCTTTTCGTCCTGGTTTTCCGCTTCACGCATGGCGAAACCATTCGGCAAGAAAACCCCGACGGGCACACGGGCAATCAGATAGGTCTCATCCTTGTCATTGCGCGTTGCGATAATATCCGCGACAAAAGCACTGTCTGTTGCCCGCAGGATCCGCTGTGTGAGCGTGCAGTTCGTTTTTCCTACTGCCACCGCAACACAAGCAACGGTCCATGCCCCGAATTTCTGGCCATTTGTAACGGTCGCCGCGGCCGCCTGATCCGTGCCGGTATCGGTCTGGGCCGATGCGGACAAGGGCAAGGCAAACAGGGCGGCGACACACAAGGGTTTTAAAAAGGACATGAATATAGCTCCGGAAAAATGAAATGGTTTGGTCCATAAGGGAACGCGAACCTCTTTGCTGTCAAGGTGTCCGCTGCCCGAGGTCAAGATCCCGCATGCGGGGTTGCGTTTCTGCGATCAGCGTTAGAATTGCCAATCGGCAAGCGCCTGTGAGACACGGCCCAACCCCTTTGCCAAATTGACCGAGGCGCCGCCACCGACACCCAGCCGGATATGGCCAGGTTGGTCATATGCGCTGCCGGGCAACAGGAAAGTCCGGTAAGGATCAGCCAGCAGGCGCCGTGCAAAGGCATCACTGTCGATCCCATGTGGCAACCGACCCAATCCAATCAACCCGGCGCGGGGCGGATGCCAGGTTAACCCGTCCTGTGCAGCGACCCATTCGTTCATTTCCGCGAGGTTTGCGGCACCTTCGCGGCGCGCCTTTTCCATCGCTGATCCATAGCGTTCAGGACGCAGGGCAATCTCGGCAATCATTTCGCCCATGATGTTCATGATCTCTGACGAATTTTCCCGCAAGATCACCGCATCCATCACCAAATCCGCATCCTGACAAATCAGCCAACCGGTGCGCAGACCCTGCAATCCCAATGCCTTGCTCACCGATCCTGTCGTGATCCCACGCCGATACATTCCGGCAATTGACGGGCTGCGCGGCGCGTCCCATTCAAGCCCTGCATAGACCTCATCCACCAGCAGCCACGCGTCGGCCGCCGCCGCGATCTGCACCAGTTCTTCCAGTTCATCCTGCCCCAGAAGATCCCCGGTCGGGTTGTTCGGGTTGCTGATAAAAATCATTCTGGTTCTAGAGGTCACAGCATCGGCGACCTGGTCCAGTGGCAGGCGCCAACCTTCACTTTCCCGGCGCGTGACGCGTTTGATCCGGGCACCCACGGCACGGGCCAGAACCTCGGCCTGCGGCCAGCCGGGGGTCTCGATCACGATCTCATCACCGGGCTGCAGCAACTGCATAATGCTCAGATAATTCGCCTCGGCCGCGCCCGCGGTGATCAGTACATCCTCGCGCTGGCAAAGATCGGTCAATCCCGCCTGTGCCAATACATGGTCACGCAATTCAGGCAGGTCGCGAAAGCCGCGATTATTCCAGTCCAGCGACAGCTCAGGGTCGAGATCTGCCAGATAATCGCCCAGAACAGGCGCGCCTGACAGGGAAAACCCGACAATCGCCTCAGGTGCCGCATCAGTCGTCTCCAACAAATACTGAAACAAGGTGTGTATCTTGACTTTCATGGTGTCCTCCCGCCCAATGCCCCCATGAGTACCGCTTTCAAATTAAAGGGCAAACCCAAACAACTGGCTGTTCTGGATTATGGCCTGTTCGAGGTGCATGCAGGACCGCGTACAATCGGCATCTGTGGATTTGTAATTCGGACCGATGCGGATGAAATCGTCCTGATCGATACCGGATTTCCCGAAAAATACGCGGAGGATGCACAGGCCGCAACACATGAGGATGAATTGGGCAGTTTCGGGCGGGTCCTGTCGGTAGAACCTGAAAACATGCCCGGGCCGCAATTGGCCAAGCTGGGGCTGGCAAAATCCGATGTGACACTGATGATCCAAAGTCATACTCATATTGACCATCTTGGCGATATGGCAGGGTTTCCTCATGCGCCGATCCTGATTTCAGCAGCCGAACGCGCTCTGCCCCGCCCGCTATATTGGTCCGGCAAACAGGCGATGGAATGGCCTGACAGAGAATACCTTTTGGTTACAGAAGATTTTACACTGGGCGATGGGTTCGAGGTTCTGCTATGCCCCGGTCATGCCCCCGGCCAATTGGCATTTATGGTTTGTCTGCCGCAAACCGGTTGGGTTCTGCTGACCTCGGACGCCATCAGCCGCGCTTCCGAAATCGATGAGAAATTTGTGGGATCATGGGATGTGGCGCAGGCGATTCATCACGGTGACCGCCTGCTGACACTGGCCGCAGAACGGGACGCTTTTGTGATCTATGGCCACAGCCCCGAACAATGGCCATCGCTCAAGAAAGCCCCAGAATGGTTCGACTAGGCCCGAAGCCACACAATGGGCGGCAAACAGATGGCAGCGTCCGAATATAGTCGCATCCTGTTACAACAACGTTCCCTTGACGGATATGTTGCCGATTTCTGAAAACCGGGCACCGGCGTTTTAGCGAACGTCACGCCCCTGATTCAGAATGATCACATTGCCACTTGAAATATCCCCTGCGGGAGAGGCCAGAAAACCGACCCAGGCCGCAATTTCATCTGGCCGCATTGCGCGGCCATGGGGCATCTGTGCCACTGCCTTGGCCAGAACGTCTTCTGTCAAAACGTTAAACAACGGTGTCTCTGTCATTGCGGGGGCAATCGAATTTACTGCAATTTTGTCAGTGGCGTAGCGCCGCGCCAGATCTTTGGTAAGATTATCCAGCGCCGCCTTGGACGCACGGTAATGCGGCGGATCGAATACATCGAAATTATACGCGCCATTTGATGAGATGTTGACGATCTTGCGCACTCCGTCACGTCCAGACATCAGCTTGATCCCAGCTTGACAACAGTGAAACGCAGCCGAGAAATTCAGCGCCATTTGCCGTTCGAATTCATCCGCTGGAATGTCGGGGAATTCGGACATGAAACAAGTGCCGGCATTGTTCACCAAAACATCCACACCGCCGAGCATCGCCTCGATTTCACCAAAAGCGATCTTGATCGCCTGCGCATCCATCAGATCGACAACCATGCCCGCAAAACCGTCACATGCCATTTCAGCCAGGCCGTTCTGATCCACGTCAAAACCGACCACCGCGAAACCGTCCGCCAATAGGCGCGCCACAATCGCGCGGCCCATACCGCCCGCCGCGCCTGTTACCACTGCAACCTTGTTCACTTTTCTATCCTCCCATATTTGTCGGTAAAGAAACCGCATGCCCCTATCCAACCAGGCACCTCAACTCATCAATCCCGCCATGGGGTTAGTCTGCGCACAAGTTCCGAACCAGGCCAAGGGCACTTTGGCAGACATCCCCAAACAACCCCTGGCGACGATGTACACTTGGCACAGATGCCGCTTCAATGCGAACAGACAGACCTTGCCGGCCGGATGCCCACTCACATCCCGATTGCGATCAAACCCAGATGCCAACTGCCATCACCCGTTTGGTAAAAAACAACCGGAAAAGAGGTGCGATTGCCGCTGCCTGCGGGGGGTGTTTCCCAGAAAATCGGATCAGGCCTGAACCGAACAAGACGCTGATCCGCCATGAATTGTATTGCAGCCTCTTGATGATCACCCCAGAAGCCCAGCGGCTGCAGAACCGCCCCGTCACTGCGCACCGCTGAGTAGCGGTCTGCAAGACCGAAATCCGAATGCTCAATGAACGCCCGTGCGGATGGCTCAGAGGTCAGGATGGCCGCTGTCCGTGCCCAGACAGGCTCCGCCATCCGGAAAATTGTTTCGGCGTCACCTTTTGAGATCAGCCCGTGCAGATTTTGATAGGCATTCAGCAATGACTCGCGCAGTTCGGGACCGTCCGTCAACGCAACGGCATTGCCCGCCCAATGGAAGGCCGGAAGGGCTTCGTCATCTACCTGAAATTCCAGTTCCAGCCGGTAGCCACCAATTTCCTGCCCTGATTTCAGCACCATGGGCCGATCGCTGATTTCAGTGATCCGGTATTGGCCAGTGCTTTGCAACGCACCGTTTTGGAGAACACGTTCGGGCGCATCCGGCTTGGGCGCGACCGGAACAAAACTCTTTTTCTCGTCGCTGTATTCAAGATCAACAGGATGAATTTCGATGCTCTGCTGGCTCGCATAATCCCGCCGCTCCAGGACGATGGAAATTTTGACACCGTCACGCAATGCATAGACATACTTTCCAGTGGCAGGATCACGTCCGGTTACCGGGGAGAAATCCAGCGACAGCGTGTTACGCCCTGGCTGCATCTCAACGCCGATGTCACCAATGGAAGTCGCATAGGGGACATCAACATTCTCGCGTACAAACAGATCGTTCACCCGGAGGGACCAAACCACCCCTCTTGTAGAAATCTTGGCTGAATAACCGTGGTCGAGGTTCTGGGCCATGGTCGGTCCCTTCAATAGCGTGAGAGTTAGGAAAATTGCGATAAGGAGGGTGGTCAGTAGTCTGCCCATTCTGTTGTCTCCGGATGAAAGATCGTGACATAGGTTTCGCCCCCAGCGGGCTGCGCATTGCCTGCCTGAGAGATGCGATCGGCGTCACTGCGCGAGCGGGAAATACCATCAGCGACCTGTTGGTAGAGATCAGCAGCGTTCCCCTCAGGGGCAAACTCGCCGCCAAGGTTGATGATGTCCTGAGAAAACGGCCCGTCATTTGAGGCAATGCCAGCTTCTGCATATGCGGTAAACCCGACAACGACACCTTCAAAGACATAGCGTTTCTGACGTTTGCCCTCCTGTAGCCGCATCTCCCAAGTCCAGGACGTGTGAACGGTTCCGCTTGCCCCGGCCTTGGCGGAAAATACCCAGACCTTTGCCTCGACCCTGATGCCGATAGAAGCCTCGCCCCTGATCTTCATCTCTCCGCCAAAGGTCTGAGAAAGCCCGGCAAAAGCGGCAGCGGCATCCCCATTGGCTGGGATCGTCACCGTTGCTCCGCTGTCGATGGTATGGGTGAGGGTCCCTTCGGCACCGACCTCCAGATAGGCATCGAGCCTCGCATTCACAGCCTTGCCCGAGGCCATGCGCGCCCGCGCCTCACGAATTGCCGCAGCACCGGGACCACTGAACGCCATCGCCAATGCGTCGATGAAATCCAAACGTCCGGATATGCCGATGGCAAGGGTCGAGGTCATAGTCCCGATCTTCAACTCAAGATCGGGACTGCCACTTTTGCCAACCAGTTCAAAGCCGACCGGCTCGAAGGTCAAAGACTTGGACAAGGTAACACCCGAAGCATATTCCGTCAGATCAAGAGGGCGCGGCGGCTGGGTGTTTCCACTGGCGCAATATCTGTCCATGGTCCCGATTACATCGGCAAGACTGCCAAGCAACCCGGGCGGCTTTTGCTCTCTGTTGACGGCGTTGCCGCTGCTGGATCTGCCACCGGCTTTCCCTTTGGCCACAATCTCCATTGATCCGTATTGCCCTGTGAGGGAACCTTTGGCCTCCGCACTGCCGCTGACACCACCAGTGGTGAACATGATCCGTGTCGCCATTTCCACCTTGCCGTCCAGCTTGACATAAGGCAGTGGAATGACCGTCAAGGCCGCACCCATTGGCCCGTCAGTCAGACACTGCCTGGGCGTGAAGGATGCCACACTTACCCCGCTGCGGGTGGTTTGCATTGCCATCACCATGTCAAAGGCCAGCAAGGCATAGATCACCTGTTCGGGCACATATTTTCGCAGCATCAACACCATATTCGGCATCTGGGGATAGCCGACGGAAACCGACGCGCTTTTCTCTGTAATCCGGCTCAATCGTTCTACCAGACCGGTTGTGGCAATATGGGGCCGTTCTGGATGGCCGACCTGACATTGGCTTCCGCCCCAGGACACATCCAGTTTGGACACCAGATTGTTCCCTTCCATATCCTTGGCAACGGTCAGCATCTTTGTCTGGTCATCCACAGGCGGCCATTCGATCTTGCGAGAGGCATCAGCCCCGTCAGCAACCTTGCCTGACTTCATACAACAAGGCTGGTTCGGCTGGCATTCCACGCAGATCGCGGCAAACTCCGGGTCAAGCTCTCCATCCCCGTCTGCGTCAGGTTCGGCCGGGATCGGGCTGGATGTCATCGGAGCCCCGACGTAATTGTTGGCGAGCGCATTCAGGCGATGTTCGTTATGGCCATCAGACGAACCACCGTTGAGCTGACGCAGCACCGTTCGCGCAGCTCCTTCATCCCGGAACGATCCCGGAGCGTGCTCAAGCTGAAAAGCATAATCGGCTGCGGTCGGCTCATAAACTGTCATGTTTGAATGCCTTTTGAATGAGAAATTTTCGATTTCATCACGGGATCATCTGCGACGGAGAACCGGTAATAATCTCGCCCCCGTGACTGGTGCGGGACCCGATGCGTGCCGTCGGCTTGCCGTCAGTTTTGCATTGCGCGCTTCCGGTCAGAATAACAGCACCACAGGCAGATTTGTCACCAACAGTTGCAACGGGAATCCCGTCACAGGTTGACTTTGAAGCGACTTCTACAATCGGATTTGGCCCATGCGCGGGGCACAGGTGGGTATCACCAAGTCGGGCAGTCGGTTTCATCCGTGGTTTCCCTTCATTGGCAAGCGGGTGTTTTCCATTCGAGCCAGCCACGACAGCAGATCTTCCTTGCGCTGCCATGGCAGACGGCCGGTGCGGTGCAACAGGTCATGGGCCTCGCGTTCATGCTCCCAAAAGGCGGGACCATGGTGCAGCAGGGCACGGGCCATTGCCGTCACCTGTTTAAGACTGTTCATGCCGAATTTCCCGGCGGCAACAGGAGCATCTTCCGCCGCGCACAAGCATTGCCCGGTACTGAAGGTATCGCCAAATTCATCATGTAACTGTCTGGCCAGTATCCCGATCGCGCGCCGTTTTTGCAGCATCCCGAACCTGTCAAAACTGGTTTGGTCGATGGCCACACGCCGCGCGGCCCGGGTCCCCGTGTCCGGGAGCCATGTGGCCAGTGCCAAACGGTCCCGACAATCCTCTGCCAAGTCGAAAACAGTGGGCGGATCGGTGATCTGGGCATCTGCCGGCAGCAGGCTTTGCGGGCTTAGCGGTAGTATCAGCGCCGTCAGAGGCCGCAGGAGTTGCGCCAGAAGATGTGAGTCAAGCGCGCTCAGGGCATCCAACATCACGCGCGGATCATAAAAGCGGAAATACTGGGGCACCTCTCCGCCTATGGGTGTTGGCATCATCGTGTAGTAACGCAAATGCTTGTGCATGTGCTGCAATGTGGAGTCGGCCTTGAACAATATGCCGCTATGGCTGTCACAAGGGCGCTTCTGCAACAGGCCGAGAAAGTTGCCACCCGCATCATCCAGCCGAACCAGCCAAGGTGCCGCTGCAAGGCTTTGCGCATTGGTGGTGGTGTAGAGGCAGATATGTTCCGCCCCCGAAGTCGCCAACACTTGCGGCAGACCGGGCCATTGCACACCATCCAGCAGAGCCCAAAGATCGTTAGCCGGTGCCAACGCCGTCCAGGTGATTTCCTGAATTTGATAAGTGGCATGAATGATCTTTGGTGCAGAGACCATCAGCGGCGTGATACTGTCCGCACGCGCCACCGCATCCTGCATCGCCGGCGAAAGCCGCCGACCGGCATAACGCTCAGCGATGGTTTGAACCTGCGTTATCTTTTCCAACAACGCACCTCCGGCCATGACGGAACGCCGCAAGGCAGCTTCGAAGGTTTCAGCAGTCTCGGCACGCATCAACAGACGCAGAGAGACACGTTCGCCCCCCCCTTCCCAGAACCGCCCGACAGGGTCTTTTGAAGACAGGACACAGGTCCCTATCCAAACGTCGCTCATCCGTCATCCTTCATCGGGCAATGCGACACAAAGGGGGAACCGGCCCCGGCTGCTGCCAACAGCACCGCTGGAATCGCTGGAATGGCTGCGGCACCGGGCGAGGCTGACCCTACATTCAGGACGGGGGCAACATTCACCGCGCCGCCTTGCACGACCAGGGCGGCGCCACCTGAAACCAATGTGATCTTGGAAGCGTCCAATACGATTTCGCCTGCCGCCTTGATCGTGAGATCCGCGCCCGTGCGGATCGCATAACTGCCCGCAACATCGGCCCCCCTGTCAGCCTCTGTCTTTTCCGCAATCGGGCCGGTTACTTTTACGTCAAGCTTACCTTCGACGGTTTCTGTTCGGTCTGCCGCGACATCAAGATTCGATGCATTGCCTACTGAAACGTTGTCGTCGAATTCGACACGTCGCTTGGCCGAATTCAATACATGCATCTCAAGGTTTTTTTGCGCATGCAGATAGATGAATTCCTCGCCCGATTGATCTTCAAAGGTCAGCTCGTTAAATCCTTCGCCCTGATGCGAACTGGTCTTGAAAACGGATTGCGATTTTTTCGCCGGCAGGTCCACAGGCGGCCGGTTCGCTCCGTTATAAACACAGCCCGTTACAATAGGTTTGTCCGGGTCTCCGCGCAGGTGTTCAACAATGACCTCCATGCCGATACGCGGGATTACCATGCCGCCCCAGCCCTTGCTGGCCCAATTCTGGCTGACCCGCACCCGCATGGTATCGGCACCCTCAAGGTCCCAGTGATACCGCACAAGAATTCTCCCGTGCTCATCGCAGTCGATTTCGCCGTCGCCCACAACCACAGCCGTTTCCGGCCCCTGCACACGCGGGCGCAAGGTACGCCGTTCGGGGCGCAACGGCGTATCATCGGGCATCAGGACATAAACACCGTCATAGGGTGTTTCGTCATTGCCGGATTTTCCCGAACCATAGGCCAGGGCGCGGAACCGGTGTTGCGCCTTGAGACAAACAAAGCTGCGCCCCGTGGCACCCGCCACTTCATCACCGGTCAAGGTCACGCGCCAACCGGCACCTAGCGAAACAACGTCACCCTCAGCGCGATGACGTGGGGCCTGACCCCGCTCTTCATCCAGCCGGCGACTGACTACGCCGCGGCCCTCACCCTGATGCAGATAATCGCCGGGCCAGTCATAGCTTTCGATGTCGCCGTGCAGATGCGCGGTTTCGCCGGTCTTGTCGACCTCCTGCGCCGTGTTCGGTGACTTGAAGTTATATTCCGTCAACCGGACGGCACCTGTCGTCATCCGACGTGCCGAAGACCACAACCGGAAATGTTCTTCACCCGCCTGGTGAAAGCCGTCGACACCGTAATAGGGCCGCGTTCTTCCCGGAACAGCAGGTAGCGCAAACTCCGCGTCTGCAAGAAGCAAGGTATGTGATCCTGAAACATGGCACCATGACCAGGTGATGCCGAACCGTTCCAACTGACGGCGCACAAAATCCGCATCGCTTTCACTGTATTGAACAGTATATTCCAACACCGGATAATCGCCCGAAACCTGAACATCCAGATGTGGATTGCCCAGCCCGGAATAGGCCGCCAGAACCTCCTGAACAATTTCGATAACAGTTTTGTTGTGAAAGATCCGCATGTTCCGACGCAAACCGGCGACATGTAACCAGGGCCGCAAGACTAGATCATAGCGCCAGCCATTTTCGACAGCGCCGACGTGGCGTGCCTCGCAGACGATTCCATCAAAGGCACGGCTGCCCTGTGCATGATCAATTTCGACGGTGGCATGGGTGCCCAGCATGGCCTCAAGGTCGAGACCCGGAGACGTCGATAACCCCTCGACGCGCCATTCGAAATCTCCTGACAGTTCCTCGGACCCATCCATCCGCAATAGCACAAGCGTATCGGGCCCAAGTACGGTTGAAAGACGCCCCTGACGACCCTGCTGACTAAACTTAGTATTCACCGTCGAATCCAATGCCTACAATCAATAAGCGAAGTTCTAACAATGATCTGGGGATTATAAAACCCGTTGCGGCCTTACCCCCAAGCAGTTGAAAATATTCGCAGAACCTATTTCAATCTGCAACATGCCTCTATCCCAACCAATATAGGAAGGATCGGGTATAGCACGACGGATTCTGCCATCCTTCAAAAGATGAGTTGCGAGATCGAGCCGATGGGGCATGCGGCGTTGGGAGCGACATGCTACCATCATATGGTGCAATCGTGATGAACGATGCCGGCTCGATTTCGCTAAGCACATATAGCCGTTAACCGCACCGCAGGAATAACGAATATTTCTAGTATTTGAAACGTCTTTTCCTCATGGTTGAATCATGGATATTACACTCATCAAGACTTTTCTGGAGGTTTCCAACACGGGATCCTTTGTCGCCGCCTGTGATCGGCTTTTTGTGACGCAATCTGCCGTCAGCCTGCGCATCCAACGTCTGGAAGAAAGCCTCGGTCATCCGTTGTTCACGCGGTCCAAGGCGGGTGCCATCCTGACTCCGGAAGGAAAGCAATTCGAACGTTATGCCCTCAGCATATTGAAATTATGGGAAGAGGCGCGCCAGCAGATTGCCATTCCCGAAGGGTTTTCCCGCGCCATCAGCATCGGGGCGCAATATTCGCTCTGGCCCGGTCTCGGCTTTCGCTGGATTGACGCATTACAAGCCGAGATGCCCGAACTCAGTGTGCATGCTGAACTGGGAATGGCAGACCGCATCACCCGTTATCTGATGGAAGGTGTCGTACAGGCCGCCTTGCTTTACACGCCACAGCTGCGCCCCGGCCTGGTGGCCGAACCCGCACTTGATGATGAACTGATCCTTGTGGCCTCCTATCCCGACGCCAGCCTCGACCTGCAAAAGAATTTCGTCACGGTCGACTGGGGCCCCGAGTTCACCCATGCACTTGCAATTGCCTTGCCTCATCTGACCGACTCTGGCCGGTCGATGGCTCTTGGGGCGCTGGCGATGGAGTATATCGTCAACCGAAGGGCGGCCGCATTCCTTCCTGCCCGCTCGGCAAAACGGCATCTGGACAACGGTAGACTCCATCTTGTGGCAGAGGCGCCACGGTTTCCTTATCCCTCATGGGTGGTTTGGCGTGACGATCTGGACGACGACCTTGTCAACCTTGCCCGCCGCACATTGGCCCGGATCGTACAAGATGCGGAAAAGGAACAAGAAACTGTCGTGGGGCATCTGGATACAATGATCGCCCCGCTGACTGGTCAGCCAGGGTAAATTTCAAATTCATAGTTCTCGTTTTATGCATGATCAATTCGAATTTTACTCATTCCAGAACTTCCCTTAAATCCAATCCCAGCAGAGATGCTCCCGATCTACGGCGCTGACGCCGGATGACGGGTCTCCTTGTTGGGAAAGGAATGACCCATGAACACTCTTTCAAAATTCGCCACAGTTTCCGCACTGGCACTGATGGTTGCAACGCCTGCAGTTGCACAGCAAAAAATCACCGGTATCGAAGCTCTGAATGACCAGATCGACGACATTACCGACGACGTAAAAGATGACCTGGCAAACGCAAATGACGCAGAGCGTTATGGCCCGAACGGGGTTGCGCAAGGCTGGCGTGGTTCCTTCGCTCTGTCCGCCTCAGGCACATCTGGCAATACCGACACCGGTGAATTGTCCGGCGCAGGCCGCGTGACCTACGGCGTTGGCGACTGGAACCACCTGATCGGTTTCGCAATCGAATACGGCGAAGCCAATGGCACCAAAAGCGAGGAAAAACTCTTTGGGACCTATGAAGGTAGCCGCTATTTCACCGACCGTGTCTATGGTTTCGGGATTGCCCGCGTCCAGTATGACGGTGCGTTGGTTGATGCCAATGGCAACCTCCGTGATGGCGACGAAACAGACGCATTTCTGGGTTTCGGTCCCGGCTACCGGGTATTGAACTCCGAAAACCACACCTGGCGTGTTCAGGGGGGCCCCGGCGTGCGGTACTTCGAAGACGTGACAGGCACATCAGAAACCGAAGTCGGTTTCATTGCTTCATCTCGTTACTATTATGCGTTCAGCGACACAGTCTCCTTTACGATGGACACTGACGTATTGGGTTCCGACATCAACACCATCATCTCCAACGATGCGGGTGTGAATTTCAAGGTATCTGACAACCTGTCAACCCGCGTAAGCTACCGGACCGACTACAACACCGATCCGGCTGCCGGCCTGAAATCCACCGACAACTCTCTGGGTGTGTCTCTGGTTCTGGGCTTCTGAAAGCCAGCGGCGGTCTGATACCTCGTACCGTCGCTTGCCAGACCAAAGGAGGATGGGGCAACCCATCCTCCTTTTTGTTTTTACCGATAGATGAATGTTTGGAAATCGCCATCCTGAGTGACCATACCGCGGTACATACCTTCACAGTTGAAAGGCATGGTGATCGTGCCTTTTGCGTCTACTGCGATCAATCCGCCGGATCCGTCATTCTCTGCCAGATCATGCATTACAACATGATGTGCGGCGTCCTCCAGGGTTTGACCCGCATGGCGCATCCGTGCGGCAATTTCAGCGGCAGCAGTGTAGCGGATGAAAACTTCGCCATGACCCGTCCCTGAAACCGCACAGGTTTCATTATCCGCGAATGTACCGCTGCCGATGACCGGAGTATCGCCGATGCGGCCGGGCAGTTTCGCGGTCATGCCGCCAGTCGAGGTAGCGGCAGCGACAGTGCCATTGCCATCACAGGCCACAGCGCCAACCGTGCCATGCCGACGGGCGGGATCGTCGTCTTCGATTCCCCCGGCCCTCATTTGCAATGTGGATTGCAGGGCCTCCCAACGAGCCTGCGTAAAGAAGTAATCAGTGTCGGCAAATGCGACTCCGGCGTCACGGGCAACCTGCAGGGCATTGGGACCGATCAACATGACATGGTCGGTCCTGTCCATCACCGCACGTGCAGCCAAGATAGGGTTGCATGGGCCAAAAATGCCGCCAACGGCCCCCGCCGCGCGGGTTGCACCATCCATGATGGCAGCGTCCATTTCCTGTTTGCCTTCTGAGGTAAAAACGGCCCCCCTGCCCGCGTTGAACAAGGGTTCGTCCTCAAGCGCACAAACCGCCGCCGCGACTGCATCAAGGGCAGAACCGCCCCCGGCAAGAACCACATAGCCCGCGTCAAGCGCACAGCGCAAACCGGCGTGATATTTCGATTCAAGCGCATCCGTCAGTTTTGATTTCAGGATCGTGCCTGCCCCACCGTGTACCGCAAGTGAAAAATTGGTCATTTTGGTCCTTTCGTCGTCAGCCCGGCCTGACCCGCACAATACTGTGCGACCTGAGCATGTGTGGCGATCCAGCAATCACCCTTGGCGGTGATGCGTTCCAATAGCTGTTCAAGAATGAAAATTCGGCTCCGGTAACCTGTGACATGCGGATGCATCGTGAGCAAAAAGAGGCCACCCTCCGCATATGCCCCTTCGAATTCCCGCGTAAAAATGTCCAGAACATCCGCCGGAGGTGTATAAGGGCGCTGCGCACCAAACCGGTTCATCATGAAATAGACCGCGTCGTCGCGAATCCACTCCACGGGCAATTCAACCAATCCAGTCGGCTCGCCGTTCTGCACAATCTCATAAGGATCATCATCCGAGAATAGGGAACTGTCATACAATAGCCCCATCTCACGCGCGATACTCAGGGTATTGGGGCTATAATCCCAAGAAGGGGTGCGCATCCCAACAGGGCGCATGCCGCTGACTTTTTCCAATACATCCGCTGCCCGCATCATCAGGTCGCGTTCGGTATCTTCGCCCAGACCGGTGTTAAGTTCATGAATCCACCCATGCAGGCCGATTTCATGCCCTTCTTCCACCAGGCTGCGTTGTTCTTCGGAGTGCAAAAGCGCAGAAACCGCAGGGACGAAAAAACTGGCCTTTGCGCTGAACCTGTCCAGAACCTTGCGGATGCGTGGAATGCCGCGACGCGCACCATATTCACCCCAGCTCAAGCGTGCGACAGAATTTCCACCATCTCGCAATTCGTTGGTTTCGTGGTCACTGTCAAACGACAGGGCAACAGCGCATCGCGCACCGCCTGGCCATGTCTTGGGCAGCAGCGACTGTCCCGCTCGCACGGCTTCGACCTTGCCGCGCCAGATGGTTTCGCTCCATGTATGCGGTTCTGTCATGCATGACCTCCATCAACCTGCAGGATCTGACCAGTGATCCAGTTTGCCTTGTCGGAACAAAGAAAGGTGACAGCGTCAGAAATATCCTCGGCGCGTCCCAGACGGCGCATATGGATATTGCCAATGATCTGGCGCTGCCGTTCCTTACCAAAAGCCTCCCATTGGCGTTCTGTGGCCGGATTCGACAGGACAAATCCCGGCGCAACGGAATTGACGGTAATCCCAAAGGGGCCAAGCTCAAGCGCAAGCTGCTTGGTCAAACCGACGGCTGCATGTTTGGCAGCAGCATAGGCCTGAATCCCCGTCAAACTTGCCTTGAGGCCCGCACCGGAAGTTATCGTGACAATTCTTCCCTGACCGCGTGTTTTCATACCGGGCGCAAAGGCCTGAGCACACCACATCGCAGCATCTACATTGGCAGCAAAGATCGCATGCCAGTCAGCAGCGTCAATTTCCTCCATTGGGTGGCCGATCTGGCCGCGCACCCCACCCGCTGCGGTCACCAACCCATCGACCTGGCCATGATCGGCGATGACCCGGTTACACAGGGCTTGTGCTGAATTTTGACTACCAAGATCACCCGCATAGCATGTTGCACCGGACAGATCCGCGCATTTGGCCAACCCGCTTTCATCAATATCCAATGCCGCGACCCTTGCACCCGCTTCGATCAAGCCATGTACAATTGCGCTGCCGATCCCCTGTGCCGCGCCCGTAACCGCAAACACTTTTCCATCAAGGTTCAACTGCATAGCGGTACCATCAAATCAAGCAGCGCACAGGATTGCGCGCGTTTGCCGTCTTCTATGTCGCGGATCAAACCATGCAGCATCGCAAGGACGGGCGTCGCAATGCCGTGGCTTTTACCGATTTCAACCAAAATTCCGATCTGGGCATCCACTTCGGTCTTGCGTTTGCGCACCGCCAGATCACGGTAAATGCCTGAATGTGTCTTGGCTGTCTTGCGGTTGTGGGCAACCATCTTGTCAATGGCTTCATCGACGGCCTTTACATCACGGTTGCGAAAGGCGGTCGGATCAAACCCGTTGAACCCGATAGGCACAACCCCCTCAGCCGCGGCAAGGGTCATGACTTCTGCACCCAATTCGGCAAAAACACAGCGGCTTTGTGCCCGGTCCATCGCATCGGACATCGATGCAGGTGTGAGCGCGGTCGCAAACAACAACGCCCCATAGCCCATCTTGCCCCATAAGTAGCCCCAGATATTTTCCGTTTTGACTGCATCGGGCTCTACAATACCAAACAAACCATGCATGTCGCGCAGCCGCGCACTGTCGCTGCCGTCAAGCTCTCCCAAGGCTACTGCCGCACGGTTTCCATACAAAATCAGACCCGGCTCAATCCAGTCGGCACCAAAATTGACGAAACAACCAAGGGTACGCTCCTCTCCGATCCGCGATGCAATCAACCGCTCGTTCAGGCCGTTCTGCGCCGATACGACAAAACCATCCGACGCAAGATGCGGCATGAGCATTTCAAGCGCCTGCTCCGTATGATGTGCCTTGACCGCCAGGATCACCCGACGGAACCTACCGACAAGCGTATCAGGCGTATCCGCGGTCAGTACCTGGGTAAAAGAGTCAACCGGACCCTCGATTTTCAAACCTCCTTCGCGGATGGCGTGCACATGTTCCTCGACAATATCGACCATATGAACCGCGTGCCCCGCCCGGGCGAAATAGGCACCAAGGACACCCCCGATCGCACCAGCCCCCCAAATCAGGATCGTATCGTCGGTCATTCCCAGTCTCCCTCAAGCAGGGAACGGGTCTCTGCCACCGCAATATCCCAGATCTTTTCCATATCGGCATCCGGCTTTTGATAGTGACCGCCGTAATTGCCGTCACCGATCAGCTTGCGCACCCCCAGCGCGTTGCGATCACGCAAACGATCGAAATCCACATATGGCTTTTGTTCAGGCGGCACAGGACGACCTTCTAGCCGCGTCCAGGGAAAATTCTCCATCCAAGAGGCATGCGAGGCAATGGGGTCAAGCGCTTGCACCGCCGCCCAGGTCTGTGGCGCGCGCCACCAATCATGAAACCGACAGCGGGCCCCTTCACGATCCTGCATCCATTCCGCACAGACGGTTTGAACAGGGCTGTTACCACCATGGCCATTGACAATCAGAACACGCCGAAAACCTGTATCATAAAGACTGTCAAGAATGTCACGGACCAGCGCAGCATAGGTACGCAACCGCAAGGACACAGTGCCGGGAAAGCCCATGAAATAAGGCGTCAGCCCATAGGGCACAGCAGGAAAAACAGGCACACCCAAGGGCGCCGCCGCATCCGATGCAATCTTGCCCGACAATATGGAATCCACGGACAAGCTGAGATGCGCATGCTGTTCAGTACTGCCAAGCGGCAGGACGCAGCGGTCATCAGACTTGAGATAGGCCTCGACCTCGAACCAATTGCTCTCACTTATCTTCATCTTGCGTTTCCTTTGTGGTGATATTGACCCGTATGGTTTCGATCGCAGGCAACAGCTTGGACCTGACATCATGGCTATCGGGCGTGTGACGGTATTCAATTGCGCTCTGTTTGGGGCGCAAACCTTCACGCAGATAACCTGCGCCCGTGGAATAGATCAAAGTGTCCACCTCACTTAAGAGATCCGGCAATCCGTCATATCCGCGCGGCACTGCGGTGACACGGCCCAGATGCGGGGCAAACCGGTTTACACCGCTTTTCAGCGTCGGCAGAAAATCATCAAAGTAGGAGACAACGCCAACCTTCGCTTCGGGGGGGATACCCGCCAGCGCGATGCGCGTTTGCTCATTCGGTATCAACGTGATCCCAAAAACCGCAATATCCGGGAACAGGCGCGCCGCGTCGGCGGTCAACGTGTGCGGGCACACAACCAAATCAGCAGCGACAACCTGCCCTTTCTCAATATCGGCAAGGCTTGCCGCGCTGATGCTGTCACGATCATTCAGATATGAGGCCAGATCCGCCGCATAGGCGGTCGTAGCATCCGGGAAAGTACCCAGCATCAGGATGCGCATGGGCCTGACCGCCGCCTCCGGTGCCATCGAGACACGAAATGCAATGTCCTGACGGGACAGGCCCAGCTCAAGACCCAACTGGATCAGGTCCGAAACCTGACGTTGAAAATCTTCCAGTTTGCGTGCCTGCGTGGCGGGGGGGCGCGCCCGATCCGCGACAAAAGTGCCCGATCCGATGCGACCGGCCACATGCCCGCGCTCCTGAAGCGCGGCATAGACGCCGCTGACCGTGACAGGCGACAGTTTCAGAATCGCAGCAAGACGACGCACAGAGGGAAGCCGAGTGTTTGCAGGAATGTCGCCAGCGGCGATTCCATATTCCAGGGCACCCCGCAATTGCACAGACACCGGCACTGACGATGACGGATCTATTGCCGCCGTCAGCCGCTCCAAGGCCGGATCGATTTCACCTGTTTCAACGGAATCCATAGTGTACCAGTCACATATAACAATTACGCAATCAAGCATTCTTTCTACCCGATTTCACACCAATTATTACGCAGCTTCCATGCATTTGCAAATTTAATTGTGTCAAACAGGCATATTTTCTTGACGTTAAAATTATAGAATGCGTAGTGTTACAGCACACCATAACAGATGGAGGACAAAATGCTAAGAAATACCCTGAGGTCAGGCCTTGCCACGCTTGCTATTCTTGCGGCTGCGCCTGCCGTAATGGCGCAAGACCTGACAATCGGTCTTCGCGCCGGACCCGATTCTATCGATCCGCACTGGTCAACACTGGGCAGTCAGGCAGAGGCGCTGCGCCATGTTTTTGATACGCTCGTCGATGTGGATGACAAATTGCAGCTCAAACCGGGCCTGGCGGTCAGCTGGGAGGCGATCGACGACACAACCTGGGAATTCAAGATGCGCGAGGGCGTGAAATTCCACGATGGTTCCGATTTCGACGCCGAGGATGTCAAATTCTCGATCGAACGCATTCCCGAAGTCACCGGCCCGATGCCTATGACGCTTTACACAAAATACGTGGACAGCGTTGAAGTGATCGATCCGACCACGCTGCGGATCAAGACCAAGGGCATGGCTCCGTCCCTGCCAAACGATTTCACGCGTTTGTTCGTCGTGCCAACCGAGACCGGCAAAGACGTCGGCAACGAAGAGTTCAACTCCGGTGAAAAAGCAATCGGCACCGGCCCCTACACATTCGTAAGCTGGCAGCCAAAAGGCGATCTGGTACTTGAACGGTTCGACGGTTACTGGGGCGGCGCGCCTGCCTGGGAAAAGGTGACACGCAAGGAAATTCCGGATGACGCCGCCCGGGTTGCAGCATTGAAATCCGGTCAGGTCGACCTGATCAACTATGTTCCCGCAACTGACTATCTTTCCATGAAAGGTGACAACAACCTCGAAACCTTTGTATCGGATTCAGTCTATATTCTGAACATCGCCCCGTCGGTAAAGGATGAGGAACCGCAGCCGATCAAGGTCAACGGCAAGGAGGTCGAGGGTAATCCGCTTCAGGATCTCAGAGTCCGCAAAGCCCTGGATCTGGCAATCAACCGCGATGTGCTGGTCAACGTCGTTCTGGAAGGTCTGGGCAAACCGGCAACGCAACTCATGCCTGAAGGGTTCTTTGGATATACTGACAAGCTGGGCAAACGCGAATATGACATCGAGCAGGCCAAGAAACTGCTGGCAGAGGCCGGCTATCCCGACGGTTTCGAAATTGATTTCACCTGCACGAACAACCGTGTACCCGGTGATGCAGTCGTCTGTGAAGCACTTGCCCAGATGTGGTCACGCCTTGGATTGACCGTGAATGCACAGGCACTGAACGGCACCGTTTACTTCCCCGCTGCTGCGCGTGAAGAATTCACCATGACCATGTCGGCATGGGGAACGCTGACCGGTGAAGCCGCCTATACATACGGTGCCTTGACCCACACCAAGGACGCGGAAAAGGGTTTTGGCAACTTCAACCGCTCGGGTTATTCAAACCCCGAATTCGACCGGGTCTTTGGTGAAGGCAGCCAAACCCTTGATCCGGACGCACGTCGCGCCCTATACGAGGAAGCCTCCTTTATCGCGATGGAAGACCGCGCCTTGATCCCGACCGTGATCCTCCAGACTGTCTGGGCCGCCAAATCCGGTGTTCTGGATATGAACCCACGCGTCGACCAGGAAACCCGCGCCTACGAGATTACCCCGGAATAAACTGGGTAAACTCCCTGCTGGTGCGCAACAAATCCCTGTGCACCAGCGTCTATCTGATGACCGGCTGATCCGGCAAAAGCCTTTATGATAAGGGCAAAACATGAGGTTGTGATGTTTGGTTATCTCGTCGCGCGGCTTTCGCAGGCAGTTGTTGTCGTATTCGCCATGTCGGTTATCGTCTTTGTTGGCGTTTACGCCATCGGCAATCCGATTGACGTGATGATCGATCCCGGTGCCACGCAGGAAATCCGCGAAAACCTGATCCGCCAATACGGTCTGGATCAACCGTTATGGCGGCAGTATTTCACCTTTGTCGGCAATGTGTTCCAGGGTGATCTGGGCCGGTCGATGGTCTACAACATCTCAGTGACATCCCTGGTCTTTTCACGCCTCCCCGCCACTCTCGAACTTGTGCTGGTGTCCGTGACAATCGCGGCCTGCATCGGCATCCCTGCGGGGCTTTATGCCGGTTACCGCCCCAACAGCATCGGGGCCAAACTGATCATGGCCCTTTCTGTTCTTGGCTTTTCCGTCCCGACATTCTGGATCGGCATGTTGTTGATCATGGCCTTTGCAGTCGAATTGGGCTGGCTCCCCTCGGGCGGGCGCGGCGAAGTTGCGGAATTCCTGTGGTTCAAAACCTCTCTCGCAACATCAAACGGTTGGTCACACATCATCATGCCCGCAGTGAACCTGTCCCTGTTCAAGATGGGCCTGCTGATCCGTCTTACCCGGGCCGGCATGGTCGAAGCCATGGGCGCGGAATATGTGCGGTTTGCTCGGGCGCAAGGCCTGCCGGACCGGCAGATCGTGTTCAGCCACATCCTGCGCAATATCTCCATCCCCGTGGTAACAGTATTCGGACTGGAACTGGGTTCGACCCTTGCCTTTGCTGTTGTGACTGAAACCGTGTTCAACTGGCCCGGCGTCGGGAAACTGATCATTGACAGCATTCTCCAGCTCGATCGCCCCGTCATGGTGTCCTATCTGGTGATGGTCGTCATCCTCTTCGTTCTCATCAATCTTATCGTCGATTTGATCTATGCAAGGCTTGATCCGCGGGTCCGCCTGAAAGGAGGTTCATAATGCCTGATAGTCTGACACCGGCGGCCGATTTATCAGCGCTGCCTTCCGCACCACCTGCCGAAACACGGGCCATGCGTTTGCACAACTTCTGGTCGGACTACCGCCAGTCCTGGGTCGCCATCGGCGCCTTGATCGTTTTCATCATGCTTTTGGTCGGCGCATTCGGCGCGCCCTATTTCGTACCGCAAGATCCCTATGACCTTGCCAATCTCGACTGGCTGGATGCCTTTCTTCCCCCCGGGACGGTCGGATCCGGTGGTTATGCCCACCTGCTTGGCACCGACAATGCAGGGCGCGACATGCTGTCAGCGATCCTTTATGGATTGCGCACCAGCTTCATGATCGGCATTTCGGCCGGTGTCTTTGCACTGGCGGCCGGTATCACGGTCGGCCTGACTGCAGCTTATTTTGGTGGCAGAATAGAAGCGCTTCTTATGCGGATCGTCGATTTGCAGCTTTCCATGCCTGCAATTCTTCTGGCGCTTGTCATGGTTGCCATGCTGGGTCAGGGCATTCCCCAGATCATATTTGCCCTTGTTGTCGCGCAATACGCCTATTTCGCGCGCACCACACATGGCGCGGCCTCCGTCGAAAGACGCAAGGATTATATCGAGGCCGCCCGTTCAACCCCCCTGCCCACCTGGCGCGTCATGTTCAAGCATCTCCTGCCCAACGTATTACCGCCTCTGATCGTCGTGGCCACTGTCCAGGTCGCAAGCGCCATCTCGTTAGAGGCGACCCTGTCCTTTCTCGGGGTCGGCCTGCCGCTCACCGAACCGTCGTTGGGGTCGTTGATCTCGAACGGGTTCAAATACATCCATGCCGGACGTTACTGGCTTTCGATCTATCCCGGTATCTTTCTCATGATCACAGTTGTCGCAATCAATCTTGTCGGAGATCAAGTCAGGACCGTCATTGACCCAAGGAACAGCCGATGACCGCTGCATTAGACGTTCAAAACCTGACCACCCGCTTCGCGACACGCGGCGATGCTGTCACCGCTGTCAATGACGTCAGTTTTTCGGTTGAAAAGGGACGCATCCTTGGCCTCGTCGGAGAAAGCGGCTCTGGCAAGAGCGTCACGGGCTTCTCCATCATGGGACTGATTGATGCACCCGGCAACATATCAGCGGGCCGGGTTCTTGTTGACGGAGTGGATCTGCGCAGCCTGAACGATGAGGGCATGCGCAAGATGCGCGGCAACAAGGTTGCCATGGTGTTTCAGGATCCGATGATGACCCTCAACCCGGTGTTGCGGATCGGTGATCAGATGGCAATGGCCGTGCGTGTGCATCGCAAACTGTCAAAAACCGACGCGCTGGAACAGGCGCGCCAGGCCCTTGAAGCTGTGGGCATCCCGTCACCGGGTGAGCGTCTGCAAGCTTACCCGCATCAGTTGTCAGGTGGTATGCGCCAGCGTGTCGCCATCGCCATGGCATTGCTGCACAGCCCCTCGGTCATCATTGCTGATGAAGCGACAACAGCGCTCGACGTGTCGATCCAGGGACAGATCCTTGCCGAAGTGCGCGATCTGGCGGATCAGATGGGCACTGCTATCGTCTGGATCAGTCATGATCTTGCCGTGGTTTCAAGTCTCGCGGACGACATCTGCGTCATGTATGCCGGTCGCATCGTCGAACGGGGCTCCGCCCAACAGGTTATCGAACATCCGCGCCACCCCTATACTCAGGGCCTGCTGGATTCGATACCCGCACGCCATACGCCGGGCACGCCGTTGCCCCAGATCCCCGGATCAACGCCGCAGCTTTCCAGACTGCCGCAGGGTTGTCCTTTCCGGCCTCGTTGCCCCCGTGCAAGCGACGCCTGCACCGTCACACCGCCGGAAGACACCAAAGACAACCAGACCGTCCTGTGCCACCACCCATTGGAGCGATCATGACCGACCCAATTCTCAAAATCGAAAACGTATCCAAAAGATTCACCCGTATGCCGGGTTTGGCAGAACGATTGGTCGGCAAGGTTCTTGGCGGCGGTAAACCCGTAACGGTTCATGCCCTGACTGACGTTTCCCTGTCCGTCATGCAGGGCGAAGTCCTTGGGATCGTCGGTGAATCCGGCTGTGGAAAGTCTACGCTGGGTCGGGTTGTGTCCGGTATCTATGCACCCAGTGACGGGCGCGTGACCCTTTATGATAAACCCATCGCCCGCGCACAGGGCGGTAATGTGGACAAACTTACAACGCAGGTACAAATGATCCATCAGGATCCCTTTGCCTCGCTCAATCCACGAATGAAAGTTGGTGAAACGCTCTCGGAAGGGCCGCGCTATCACAAGATCATTCCAGCCAGGAATGTACAGCAGCGCATGCGGGAATTGCTCGAAAAGGTGGGGCTGGAAGGTGCCTATGCCGATCGCCTGCCACACCAGTTTTCCGGCGGTCAAAGACAGCGTGTGGCCATCGCCCGCGCCCTGGCAATGGAACCCGAGGTTCTGGTGCTGGACGAAGCGGTGGCATCGCTCGATGTTTCGATTCAGGCACAGGTTCTGAATCTGTTTATGGAACTACGGCGTGACCTGGGGCTGACCGCGCTGTTTATCAGTCATGACCTATCGGTTGTGCGACATGTCTGTGATCGGGTTGCAATTATGTATCTGGGCCGCCTGGTCGAACTCGCGCCGGCGGATGAACTCTACCTGGAGCCCAAACACCCCTATACTTCGGCGCTCTTTGCCTCTGTGCCCACAGTCGGGACGGGCAAGCGTCGCTTTGAAGCCATCAAGGGTGAAATCCCCTCCCCGATCAACCCGCCCTCGGGCTGCGCCTTTCATCCGCGCTGCCCTCTGGCCGGTCAGCGGTGCAGCGTCGAGGCACCACAACTGAGCGACGCAGGCACGAACCGAACCGTCGCCTGCCATCTCAATGATGGCGGTGTCGGCAAACCGCTGAGGGCTGCAGCATGAGCACGGATCTCAATACCCGCATCGGTCGGCTCAACGATGTGCTTTGTGCCGTCAACACACTTAATTGGGATGCCCGCACACAGATGCCCGCGATGGGGGCCGAAACGCGCGGACAACAGGTGGCGACACTGATGGGGATCGCCCGTGAGATGTTGCTTGAACCCGCAATGCAAGAGGCGGTTGACGCCACAGACGATCCTGCTGCCGCCGCTGCGGTGAATGCTGCAATCAAACATCACGCCCGACTGCCCGCCGGCCTGTTGCAAGCACAGGCGGAACAAGCCACCCTTGCCGGCACCGCATGGGCACAAGCGCGACACGCTTCTGACTTTTCCATATTTCAGCCTCATCTCGAAAAGGTCGTCGCCCTGGCCCGCGAAAAGGCCGCGGCGCTTGGCTATGACGCCCACCCCTATGACCCGATGGTGCAAATTTTCGAACCCGGTGAAACGGCCGCCCGCCTTGCTACTTTCTTTGATGAACTGCGTGAGGGCATCCTGCCGGTTCTGGACAAGGCCAAAGGACGCCCGCGCCCCAGGACCGATTTCCTCTATCGTGAATACCCGCCTGAACTGCAGCAGAAATTTGCCGCCGAAACCGCACGCGCGCTCGGGTATGATTTCGACCGTGGCCGCCTGGATACCGCGGTGCACCCTTTCGAGATCAGCTTTACCAGAAACGACGTGCGCATCACCTCGCGCTGGCCGCGAAACTATCTGCCCATGTCGATTTTTGGATCAATCCATGAGGTGGGCCATGCCCTTTATGAGCAAGGCGTCGCACCGATCCATACGCGTGGCGTATTCGCGACCGACATGATCGGTCTTTATGCTGTCGGCGGCACCAGCTTTGGCATGCACGAAAGCCAGTCGCGATTGCTTGAAAATCACGTCGGGCGCAGCCCCGCCTTTTGGGCGGCACATTATCCCCGCCTGCGCGATACCTTCCCCGACCAATTGGCCGATGTGAGCGAAACAGAGTTTGTCGCGGCCATTAACCGGGTTGAACCGGGACCGATCCGTGTAGAGGCAGACGAGTTGACTTATGATCTGCACATCATGCTCCGGGTCCGGCTGGAAATGGCATTGATGGACGGATCCCTTGCTGTGGCTGACCTGCCTGCTGTATGGCGCGAAGCCATGCGCAATGATCTCGGTGTCGAGATCGCAGATGACGCCAATGGATGCCTGCAGGACGTGCATTGGTCTTCAGGTTACATCGGGTCCTTTCCAACCTATTCCATTGGCAATGCCACAGCGGCACTCCTCATGGCGCATTTTGAGACCGCCCAACCGGAGATACGCAAGGCCTTGATCCGTGCGGATACCGCCCCTCTTCGGGCCGAACTGTCCGAGTCCGTTTGGCAGCATGGCCGCTCCAGATCGCGGGCTGAACTTTTGGAAAACCTGGGGCTGTCTGCAACAAATACAAAACCCTATCTGGACTACCTTCAAAACAAGTTCGCGCAGTAATGCGCGAAGGACGGGTTTGGTAACAAGCAACCAGGCCGATGCAAACGCCGTTGCGGGCCCTGGCTCTGCCCCGTTGTGCCCCTACCCTGCATCTCTCTGCGCACCTCCCTCGCGGCGCGAGCCATCGTTGCACGGCTCAGTCATACAAAGTTTCGAACCGGACGTCAGCACCCCGCAACAAACGCGATGACAATGCGACAGAATCATCGCCGGAATGAGCCGGCATTTTCCGGCCATCAATGCGAATCACCGAGAATTCAGCACTTGGATTTACTGGGATTTTTCCATTGTTTTTCCGGAAAATTCAGCCGCCACAATGCCGCCATATCGGTGCCCGGCAGCCGCCCCAAACAGGCCAGAACTCTATCATCCTATGGTATGAAAGACATCATACCTTGGGATGATGGCGTTGCTTTCACCCACAAGGGGGATACCGCTCCTTTTCAGACCGCGTCAGTCTTTACCTCATCCCGGATCACTCCCGATCCCTTCAAACCGAAAAGAGAACGCGACATGACCCTTACACGCAAAGCACTGAACAAAGCCGTTCGCACATTTGTAACAGATGAAGACGGTGCAACCGCCATTGAATACGGCCTGTTTGCCGCCCTTGTGGGTGCCGTGATCGTAACCTCCGTTGCACTGTTGGGCAAACAAAGTGACGAAGGCTTCAGCACCATGAGTTCCGCACTGACAGATGCCGGCATTACAGGCACAAGCGATTAATCAAAGCGGTAAACCAGATGGTTTGCGCATGCGGCCGACGAGTCCGCATGCGCACCGTTACTCCAGCTTTTGTTACTTTGCCCGAGGCGAGATTTGATGACCCATTCATCCTCACAAAATGCAGCAACCGCAACTCTGGCCGCATATGTCTGTACCGACCAAGGTGCCGAGGTTGCCCGCGCCGTTGTTGATCTGGCCGCCTGTGATCAAAGCGCGATGCATGGTGGTGGCCTTGGGGGCGCTGCGCGCCTTTGTACCGGCGCACAGATAGCAAAAACCATTATCACCGAAATGGGCAACATGTCACTGGACGCCGCCTGTGAAAGCGTGAGCGAAATCTGCCAGACAGGCGCCAATGTGGTCGTTCTGGGCGACCGGTCGGACCTTGGTACCTACCGCGCCCTGCTCAATGCGGGCGCTACCGAATATTTTGCCTTTCCCGTATCACCAGAAGAAATCATGGCCGCGAACAGCCGGGCTGCACCGCGCATCCAGGATCCGGCACCCGCTGTTGAAACCCGACTGGGAACAAGTATCGGTGTCGTGGGATGCAATGGCGGTGTAGGCGCCAGCCTCTTGGCACAAAGCCTTGCCTTTCATGCTTCAGCAGCAAAAGGACCAAACCTGCGAACAGCCCTGATCGACGCAGATCTGAGGTTTGGAACACAGGCAATAGATCTGGATTGCAAGGACACGCGCGGTTTGCAAGAGGCCCTGTCAACACCCGATCGGATCGACCCGACTTTCCTCGGGGCAACGATGGAACAGTTGAACGACCGGCTGGCGCTCTATGCGCAACAGGTCCATCCAAGCCAAAGTACAGAAAAATTGAACGTTGCATTTCCTCATCTGATTGATGCCCTGAAATCGAATTTCGAGGCGGTAGTTGTGGATGTACCACGCGCCGCCCTGCTTCAGCAGAGCGATTATGCCACGGTATTTGATACCTTGGTTCTTGTGATGCCGGCGGGATATGCCGGCGTGAATGTCGCAAGCTGGATGATCACGCTTCTGAAATCCCAGGCGCCCAACCTGAAAATTCTTCCTGTCCTGTCGGAATTCCGTCAGGATGCAAAGCTGTCGCGTGGGGACATCGAAAAGGCGATCGGCCATGACATGGCCGCCATCATTCCCAATAGTGAGGCCGCGATCCGCAAGGCACATCGTGCCGCCAAACCACTGGTAGAGATGCAACCGCGCAGCCCACATGCAAAGGCAACCCGCAGCCTTTGGAACCTGGCTGTCGCACCCGTCAAAAAAGAAGAAAAACCTCAACAGCGTAGCGCCCGCGCTGGGTTCTTTCAGAGAGCCCCCGCATGACATTGCATGTGAATCAACCTTCTATGCGCGACGCTGTTGCGCAAGTCGTTGAAATCGCCAAACAAATCAACGCAGACGGCTTTAGCGCTGAAGACCGGGCAAATTCTGCCGTGTCTTTTGTCGTTGAACAGGGCGAATTCCACTGGCCTCTCGCCCTGCAACGTCAGATTCTGGCCGAAGCCATCTCCATGCTTGAACCTGATGCGCCAAGACCTGTACCCGCTGCCGCGCCTCTTGAGCTGACAACGCAGATGCAGGTCCCCGAGCAGCCCCCTGTTCATCAGGCCGCACCTTCGCCACGGCAAACGGCGCCGGCCCGGCCTGCGCCCGCCGCTACACCTTCAATGAAATTGCTGACGCTTGCCAACGAGGTCGTGCATTCGCTGCTTGAGTTCCTGGACTTCACTGAATTGGCTTCCAAACCGCGCGAAGAACAAGAAAGCCTGATCCGTTCCGGTATCGAAGCCTTGTCAGCCAAGAACAAACTGCATCTGAACGGACGCGAGGTTTCGGAACTTGTTTCTGCCGTACTGGCAGACATGCTGGGCCTTGGTCCCCTCGAAGCCCTGCTTGCGGACGACCGGATCACCGACATCATGGTAAACGGTCCCGACAAGATCTATGTCGAACGCGGTGGCAAGCTTGAGCTGACAGACATTCGTTTCCGCGACAACGCCCATGTTTTTGCCGTGGCAAGCCGGATTGTTTCGGCCATCGGGCGGCGGATTGATGAATCCCAGCCAATGGTCGATGCGCGCCTTGCCGATGGCAGTCGCGTGAACATTGCCGTGCCACCACTGGCCATCGACGGACCGACAATCACCATCCGTAAATTCCCCTCGGCGCCCGTGAAACTCGACGATCTCATTGAAGGGGGCAGCCTCACATCGCAAATGGGCCGCTTTCTGTCCCTGGCGGCTTATCTGCGCCTGAATGTTCTTGTGTCAGGTGGCACCGGGTCTGGCAAAACCACCCTGATGAACGCCATGTCCGGCTTTATTCCCGAAGGCGAGCGGATCGTGACCATCGAGGACGCCGCCGAACTGCGCTTTCAGCAAAGCCATGTCGTGCGCTTTGAAACCCGCCCCCCCAACGTCGAAGGGGTTGGCGAGATCACGATGCGCACACTGGTACGCAACGCACTGCGCATGCGCCCTGACCGCATCATCATCGGCGAGGTACGCGGCGATGAAGTCCTGGACCTGTTGCAGGCGATGAACACCGGCCATGACGGATCCATGAGCACGCTGCACGCCAACTCTCCCGCCGAAGCGCTGACCCGCGTTGAAAGCATGGCAGCACTGGCAGGCTTTGCACCCGGTGACGGTGTCGTGCGCCGACAGCTTGCTGATGCCGTACATCTGATTGTGCAGGTTTCGCGAATGCGCGACGGCAAGCGGCGCGTCACCTCGATTTCCGAAGTTGCCGGCATCTCAGGCGATGTCATCACTCTACAGGAATTGTTTACCTTCCGCACCGATCCGGCAAGCACGCGAGTCAAGGTGACCGGTGAACATATCTATTCCGGCTATCGGCCAAACTTTGCCAGCCGCGCCGCCGACTACGGTGTCGCTGACGAACTTGATGCAATCCTGGGGAACTGAAGATGTCTGTCATGACCATCTCCCTTATCGTCGGTTTTATCCTGAACGCGGCCTTGTTGCTGTTCGGTTTCATTCTTGCCGATCGCCAGCGCCGTCGCCATCTTGCCAGATTGAACCGCGCCGCACAGGGTGAAGTCACCGCCGAGTCCGTAAAATTGATGGGTAAGAAACGTCCAAAGACACGGCCCACCAATCGTGTCGAACGCATCATTGCTTTCATCGAACGCCAGCTCGACCAGACCAGCCTCAGCCTGAGCGTGTCGGAGTTGTTGATTCAACTCGGCCTCGGCTTGCTAGGTGTTTATGCGTTGACCGTTTTGGTGGTCGGTATCCATCCCCTGCTTGCGCTGCCTGTTGCGGCTTGCGTCGTCCTTGGTGTGCTGATGTCCGTGCTGAACATTGCCCAGACCCGTTACAAAAAGGCATTTGCCGCCGATCTCCCTGAAGCGCTTGATATTTTTGCACGGGGCCTGCGTGCGGGGCGTCCGGTTATGGATTCGATGGCCATAGTCGTCGATAACTCCAAGGGGCCGATCCTGCACGAATTCACCCGCTGTCATGATGAAGTGCGCATGGGCACCTCCCTGCCAGAAAGCCTTGACCGGTTAAGCCTGCGATTGCCTTTGCCCGAAGTGACATTCTTTGCGGTTTCAACCTCGTTGCAGGCGGAAACAGGTGGCAACCTCATCGAAACGATGGAGAACCTGGCTTCCCAACTGCGTAACCGCCGGCAATTGCGCAAAAAGGCCCGCGCCCTGTCATCAGAAGCCCGGGCGAGCGCAACGATCCTCGCCGCACTGCCTTTTGCCGTTGCCCTGGTACTGGCGGTGTTGAACGGCAGCTACCTTGAACCGCTTTACGCAGATCCCAGAGGACAGGTTATGTCACTTGCCGCGATCACAAGTGTTGGTCTTGGTGTCTTTATCATGTTGCGGATGGGGAAGCTCAATGTCTGACTCATTGTTACAGGTTTTCTGGATGGCCTTCACTGGTCTCACATCGGCAATGCTTGCATTGGCGGCATTATATTATTCCGAACGTCAGAGAAGCCTTCGCGCAGCACGCCTGCGCCGTGCGAACGGATCTGAACAGGCGCGCAGTGGTGCAAGGTCGCAAGGTTCTGACAAATTGTTCAACAGCTTCACCGCCCGGCTGCGTCATGTCATTGTCACGGTGGGCGAACGTCTTGCCGTGGTGCTGGGCGGTGAGGCGCGTGAAACCGCGGCAGAACTTTCCTCGGCCGGGTATCGCAGCCGCGATGCATTGCTGATCTATGCTTTCCTCAAGACTGTTCTACCCCTTGGTGCCCTGGTGGGCGGTCTGATCTGGGTCGCCGCAACAAAGGATTTTGACATCGACATGCTGATGCCTGTCGCAATTGTCATTGGCTCTGCCCTGGCCCTGTCAAAGGGCGTTGATCTCTTTGTCGACTTCCGCCGCAAGAGGCGCCTTGACAGTATTCGCAACAGCTTTCCGGATATGCTTGAGTTGATTGTCATTACATCCGAAGCCGGTCTTGGTCCACAGCCTGCCCTGCACCGCGTCGCACATGAGTTGTCCCTGTCCCACCCCGAACTGGCACAGGAAGTCTTGCAAATGGTGTCAGAGATGGCGATGACCAATGACTATCGCAGCGCATATGAAAAGCTGAACCAACGTGTACCCCTGCCGGAAATCGGCGTATTTACCCAGACCCTGGATCAATCGGACCGGTATGGCACACCCTTCGCACGGGCGATGCGCACATTGATCACAGAACAACGTAGCAATCGGTTGATGGCGGTTGAGGAAAAGGCCGCGCGGCTACCGGTTCTCATGACCCTGCCGTTGATCTTCTGCATCATGCCGGCGGTCTTTGTCGTTCTTGTAGGTCCGGCCGGATTAAGCGTTTTTGACAACATCATTGCGGGTAGATGAGACATAAAATGACCTATAACCCGATCTCGTTTCTCAACACCTTCCGCCGGGACCAATCCGGTGCCGTTGCCATCGAATTCGTTCTGATTGCGCCTTTGCTGTTCGGGCTGGTGTTCGGCATCATAGTTATCGGATACTTCATCGGCGTCAGCCACTCTGTCGCGCAACTTGCTACTGACGCAGTGCGCGCATCCGTGGCGGGACTAGACATGCAGGAACGTACCGAATTGGCTGCCGCCTATCTGGCAGATGCCAGCCTCAAATATCCACTGTTGATACAGGAGTCGGTCAGCCCACAGATTATCACCAGCGATGCGAATCCCCCCAGCATGACCGTCAATGTCACCTACGAAATCGACGGATCCGTACTGGCCATTGCAAACAGCTTTCTGGGACTCAACATTGCAGATATCAAGGGGAGTTCCTTCCTTGCCTATTAAGCCAAACCTGTGGACGTCCTTTGCCCGCGAGGAAAGCGGCGCCGTTGCGGTGATCGTATCCTTGCTGCTGACTGTGCTGATCGGTTTCGTGGCCCTCGGTGTCGATGTTGCAGCACTGTACCGCGAACGCGCCAAACTACAGTCAGACGGTGATCTGGCCGCGATGAGCAGTGTCATAGATACGGATTCAGCCAATGCCCGCGCGATACATGCGCTTGGCCAAAACGACCGGGGCAGCGAGACACTGAACACGCTTCAGACGGGACGTTTTCTGCGCAATCCCGAAGTGGCACGAGAAGACCGGTTTACGCCGCTTCCTGCCGGTAGCCCGGGCATCAACTCTGTATTTCTCACCCTGCAGGATGATGCACCCCTGCACTTTGCCAAGATTTTCACCGACGAAGATACCTTGCAGCTGACTCGCAGTTCGACAGCGATACGGACCGGCGCGGCTAGTTTCTCCTTGAACAGCAACATCATCCGTCTGGACGAAGGCGGGCTGAATTCACTGCTGTCCGAGACTCTGGGTGCAGAGGTTTCGCTCACCGCAGGAGAAATCGAGATGTTGGCAGATGCCGAGGTCAACATCGGAGATCTCCTTAATGATCTGGATCAACGCATCGGCAATGCCGCACGCAATCCGGCGGCAATTCTGGATGCACAGACCAATGCCGGGCAGGTCCTGGCATCATTGCAAAGCCTGCTGCCTTCCAGTGTGGCAGGCCTGATTGGTGAAATCGCATCCGGAGGGGCGTCATTTGGGCTTCCGATTGAGGCGATCATCGGCGGGATCGATACCGAACTTGGCCTGACGGCGATCGAATTTGCCTCCGAAATCGAATTATCCGCTCTTGATATTGTACAAGCGGTTGCCAGTTCCAAAGCCTACCAACTTGAAATGGGGCTTTCGGCCGATGTGTCCGTACCTGGCGTCACTTCGGTCACCACCCGTCTTGCGGCAGGTGAACCACCTGCCAGATCCGGATGGGTCGCTCTTGGTGAGGAAGACGTGCAATTGCATCGTGCGGCTGTACGATTGGAAACCAATATCGATTTGGTGCCTGACCTTCTGGGCGATCTTGGCGTCGGCATCTCCGCAACCCGTTTGAACGTCCCGCTCTACGTAGAGGTAGCCGGAGCAACCGCAACCCTGGATGAAATCAACTGTGCTTCCCCAGAGACAGAGGCGGTTGCCACGCGTTTCACGACCGATTCAACGCCACTAAGCCCGGAGAATGGCACCTCTGTCGCGGCACTCTATCTGGGCGCAATCAATGAAGACATGTTCAACAGCGGCCCAATCGCCCCCTCTTCGGTGGATTTTGCCGACATCTTGGATGTGACGCTTCGCATCGAACTGCCCTTGTTGCCGGACATCGTGATCGCCGGTGTCACCATTCAGGCCCGTTCCAACGTCGCCCTGGGCCAATCGCAAACAGAGGAAATCACCTTTACCCGTGCAGAGGTGAAGGCGGGCAATACGACCAAATACTTCGGTTCGGGTGATTTGCTATCTTCGGGAATTTCAAGCCTGCTGTCACCGGCCAACACAGAACTGCGCGTGAAGCCGGGACAAGAAGGATTGATCTCGGGTTTGGCGGCACCATTGGTGACAACGCTTCTTGCCGTGTTGCCCGGCCAGTTGCTGACAACGCTCGCGGGGCCACTTGATACCGTGGTCGATTCCGCATTGAACAGCCTGGGGATCCGGCTGGGCGAAGGAGAGTTGGAACTGACCGGCCATCACTGCGAATTGGTGAGGTTGGTACAGTGAGTATAGGCAAACAGCAGACGCAAAAAAAGCGTGCCAGACTCGGCACGCTTTTTGAAAAGGGTCGCTCAGGCTTTCAGTTTTACAAAATCAACGAATTTAGTACGACCAACAAGCGGCAAGATGTTGCGTGTGAAAAACGGTTCCTTCTTGCCCATTTGTTCTTCATTCGAAGCATTCGCCATGGCGCAGACCTCATCGGTCACAAATGCAATCAACTGATACCGCGAACCCAGCCCCGATTTCTGATAAATGCTGCCAAGTTGCGATTTGACCGTCGCAATGGCACATCCGCGCATTTCTGCAACCTCACTGTTAGAAAACCCTTTGGCGACAAAAATGGCAACATCCGCTTCTGCTTTTGACAATCCCCAGTCACGTGCATTGCGTGCGATGACGCTTTCCTTGGCGGCTGGTGTCCCTTCACCCGGTGCGAGCCGTTGAATGCGTTCACCTTCAATATAGGATTTCATCTGCTTGAAACAAAAATAGGCGACGCCGCTGGTCAGCGCGAAGAACAAGGCGAACAAACCCAATATCGTTGCAATGCCGGTGCTGAGCGGGTCCAGAAAGTAGCTGACTACGAATGATGTTTTCAGTGCTGCCACACCAAAAACGAGGAAGAAACCGGAAACCACATAACGTACCATTTGAGACCCCTACTTTGCCTGGTTAAGTTAGGAGAGCATTTTCGCGATAATTGTGTCTAATTCATGTCACTTTTAAAGATTTCAACTTATAGCGGCCAATTTTACCCCTGAAAATGGGGTAAAACCTGCTGCGATTCGGGAAAAATACCTGAAAACACCACTCTGCCGCCGATGCCGGGCGTCATTGGAATGGACCCGCCCATCGCAACGCGGCGCGCCCTGACCGGGATATGCGCCGCGATCGAACCCCTCAGGATAAGCCGATCAAGAATCTAATACCACTTTGCGACCGGGGGCAAACTCATCAGAACCGCCTCGGGATCGTGCCCTGTTTCCAGGCCAAATTTTGTCCCGCGGTCATAGACAAGGTTATATTCCGCATATAGCCCGCGATGCTGTAACTGGGTGTCCCTATCCGCATCGCTCCAGGCCTGGATCCGGCGTTTGTCGACAACCGGGACAAATGCCGGCAGGAACGCAGCACCGACATCTTGCGTCAGTTTGAAATCAGCATCCCAATCGCCGGTGTTCCGATCATCATAGAAAATGCCCCCTACCCCACGCGCCCGCTTGCGATGCGGGATGTAAAAATACTCATCCGCCCAGGCCTTCAGCTCGTCATACAGGGTGGCGCCATGCGGGTCACAGGCCCCTTTCATCGCAGCATGAAAATGTGCCGTGTCTTCCTCATATTCGATACAGGGGTTCAAATCGGCCCCGCCACCGAACCACCAGGCATGCGGCGTCCAGAACATGCGCGTGTTCATGTGAACCGCCGGGGCGTGCGGGTTCTGCATATGCGCCACCAGTGAAATGCCCGATGCCCAGAACCTGGGATCATTCTGCATACCTGGGATTCCCTTGCGGGCGGCCATCGCGGATTGCGCGCGTTCCCCCAGGGTGCCGTAGACGGTAGAGATATTGACCCCGACCTTTTCAAAGACGCGGCCACCACGCATCACGCTCATCTCACCGCCGCCTGCATCGGTGCCGTCATCAGAACCGCGGGTGGTTTTGCGAACCTCGAACCGCCCGGCAGGTGCGCTGCTATCGTGGCGATCTTCCAATGCGTGAAATGCCCCGACAATTTCGTCGCGCAATTGACGAAACCAGTGTGAGGCTTGGCTTTTTTCGGTTTCAAGGTTTTTTGTCATGATGAACTTTTCTCAGTCTGCTTCAATTCCTGCCTAACGTCGGCTTTCAAAAGTTTAAATGGAAAGTCAGACCTTTGTATTTGATCTGGATCACCTGTCAGTCTGGGTTGTTCCAGGGTATCAGTACAGGGATGTCGGGCCTGATACAGGACTAAAACACATTAGTCATTGCATTTTGCACCAAATGAAGTCTATTTGTCGGCTTAAGGGGGTCAAAACCTCCAATGAGGCAGTGTAACGATTCCCGGCACAAACTTTTGTGGACGGTCGGGATTTGCAAGAAACAGGAGGCGCATCCACGGCAGCAGTTATCCCAATGCTATAAATCAAAGGGCCCGCGCGGCGGCAACCACACGAGCCCTCATGTAAAACGTCAGCTTTGCTACTGTCCGTCTTTTCATCTTCGACAGTACCAAAGCCATCGAATCACTGCAAGCCTTGCTTCGCAGGAGAGGAGGTTTTGTGCCTGATATTCTAGAAACAGACCCTAAGAAAGGGTTTGTCGCCCTGCCCGCTTCGGTCTTTGACCTTGATCTGTCTCCGGGTGCCTTTCGAACACTTGCCGAACTGTGCCGGATGGCAAACCTTGAGGGACAATGCTGGCCCTCACTTGCGCAGCTGGGAAAGCGGCTTGGCCGTTCCCGCGCCGCAGTGTCCGGCTACATCGCGGAATTGCGTGATGCCTCATTGATTGAAACAGAGACCCAGAAAATGGCGAATGGGTACAATTACAGGCTGCGCTATTGCGTCATCTTCTGGAAGTCCTGGCGCAAACAACTGAGCCAATCTTCTGAACGCAGTGTTAAACCTGTTGAACGCCCGTTAAGAACTAAAAATCAGAGTCATAAAAATCAGAGTCCTGTAGATGAGATTTCTGGGGAATTGGTCCCGTCCTGGAAAGACCTTGTTGGACGTGCTCCCTATCCAAGCTTCGAAAGATGGCCCAGCGAAACCCTGCTGGCAACAACACGAGATCGGGTAGCGACAGGAAAGACGGATATATCCGCGGATATAATCCCAGCTTTCGAGGCATTTCTGCATGAAAAAGGAATAAAGCCCCAAAGTCTTTGCATTGAAGCACGCAGAACCTTGCGAAGCGGTTTGATTTATGAACATCAGGTAACGCATTTCATTTCCATAATGAACAATCTATGGAAGCCCCATTGGGCAAAACCGCCATCGGCCACTCAATTGCAGAGAATTCTCAAGGAACTGCCTGCCAGAAACGGACCTGAGGCCGAGTGCAAACTTCTTGCTTCTTACCTGAAGCGCTGGAAAACATATTCTTCGAGCTTGTCCTCCCGGCCCTCTGCGGCCAAGGTGGCAGCATAACAAAAGCAATATATCCGCGGATATAAACATGGCGTATTAATCTGATGGCATACGGGCAATTCGAACAGTTTATCCGCAATCTTGGCCGCGTAATGAGCCAGGTAAACACAAAGCTGCAGCGTGATTTGACGATGCGTAGCCGCGTTTCCCGCCGTTTTTCGATGACGGAAGTGGCGGAGTTTCTGGCTGTTGATGCAACCTATCTCACCCGCATCGACAAGGACGAACCCTCGTTCCCCGAAGGAAAGCGGTCCGGACGCGAGCGCAGCTTTTCCCCGTCGGAAATCATGCAGATCAGGGGGATCCTTGCCAGCCGTCCAGGCGCGCGGCGAGAGCATCTATACTGGCGTCAGGCAGGGGATCCGATAAAGGTAATCACCTTTGGTGCACAGAAGGGCGGAACCGGCAAGTCGTTGACTGCGGCACATTTCGCCCAATACCTTTCGCTTTTTTACGGTTTGCGGGTGGGTATAATCGATGCGGACCCCCAGGCGACCGCCAGCCTCTACTTTGCTGATGCCGAATTGCCGCTGTTCTCACCGGACACCGCGACCTTGGCCGAGTTCATGGGTGTGGATGATCCGGGCAGCACAGAATTGAGCCAGCGTTCCGACGCCGAGATTGACGCGATCTGGCGCCCTACCCCGTGGCCCGGCACGCGGTTGATTCCAGGTGGTGCGAATATCCAGAATGGTGACATCAGTCTGTTCTTCTTGTCGCAAGGGGCGCGCGTGCCGGTCTATCGGGTACTGCGCGATGCAATTGCACGCTGGGTTGATGCCAATCCCCCGTCCCTTCGCGCTGCTGACCTGCGGGATGCAGACGGGGCCTTTGATGCCGCTAAGTTTGACAGCGCTCTTAACGAAACGCTCGATGTGATCGTGATTGATCAACAACCTTCTCTTACACTGATGCAATTGAATGGATTGGTCGCGGCGGATTCTGTGGTCATTCCACAAACGATGAAGGGTTTTGATCTGGCGACGTTGGCAACTTATGTCGGGAATATCGGTGAATATCTGGACTTTATCATGAGTTTCGAAAGTGATCTGGAGGTTGGCGCAGGGGAACACATTGTTTTGCCGACCATTGTACAGGAACAAAATAATCAGGATACGGACCAAATACTCGATCTGTACAAACGTTCCCCGCGTGAGATCAGCCAGGTTTGGTACAGCCGGTCAGACGCGATTGCAAATGCGGCCGAGGAATACAAAAGCATTTATGAGTATCTGCCTCCGCGCAGCCGACGGACCAGCGCCAAGGCCTTTATGACAAATGCCAATGCCGTGAACGATATGTTGGTCACACGATGCCTGCCGCATTTGCCGCCACGGGGGTTTGCGCAGACATTTATTGATGAAAGGTGGAACTGATGGCACGCAAACGTAAACTGGAAGGAGCCGCGGTAACACCTGCTGTTGAGCCGCCTCAGGCGGACGCCCCCGCGATGGGTGGCATGTGGGGCGGTTCAGCCATGAACATGCTCAAACAACGTCTGTCCGATACCCGCGAGAGCATTGCCAAGGGTGTGGTGAACGGTACTTTGGCGCTTGAGTTGAAGACCCGACAGATCCTTGACCATGCAGGTACCGATCGATTGGGAGACTGGAAAAAGGACGCCGAGTTTCTGGCTTTGGTTGAGAATATCAAACGACGCGGGCAGGTGCAGCCGATCCGTGTGCGCCCGCTCAAGAAGGACTGGAAACCGCAACTGGATTACCCGTTGCAGTCTGCTGATACCTTTGTGATCCAATCGGGGCGCCGTCGATTGGCGGCCTGTGAGGCATTGGGGATCAAGGTCAAGGCCGTGGTCGCTACGGAAAGCGGTGATCGTGCGCTTGCCGACCTTGAGGAACGTTTTCACGAAAACACGATGCGCAAGAATCTCAGCGGGTTTGAGGAATTGCTTTCGATCGGGGTGCTGGCTGACGCTTTGACAGATCTGACCCAGGAAGAGGTCGCAGCACGTCTGGGAGTCGCCCAGGGTGATGTGTCGCTTGGCCGGGCCTGCGCCGAGATGCATGACCGGATTGTGGCGGAAGTGGACATTGCCACGACCCCCAAACGAGAGTTTCGCAAGATCATTCCGCAGTTGCGGGCAAAGGAAAAGAAACCGGCATCCAAACCAAAGTCCAAACCAGAAGTGGTTGAGGTGAACCGTGCGGGATTGAAAGTGACAATCAAACCCGCCAGTGGCGGGCTGTCTGTCGCGGTAAAGACCGGCAAAGAGGTGGATCAGAAGTGGCTCGCGGCCCAGATAGCAGACCTGTTGTCAGAATGATCGCGTGTTCAAACAGGCTCTAATTGTCGTAATAGGCACTATATGCCGCATAGCTGTCGCCATAGCCATACCGCTTCATCTGGCGTGCATTGATCTGACTAAGTACCAGTCCGGAGACCTTGATGTTGACATCTTCTAGTGATTTCAGCCCTTCACGGACCTGACGGTGTGAGGTGCTGTCCCATTTGACGGTATAAATGATGGCATCGACAACCTGTCCAATGATCCGCGCATCCGGCACGGCGAGTACCGGTGGTGTGTCAACGATGATGTAATCATATTGCAAGCGTGCTTCGTCAAGTAGATTGGCAAAACGCCGGGATGAGAAAATATCAGCGGCATTGGTTGTGGCCTTTTCACCGACAAGAATATCCGCCCCGAGTTCAGGGATTTCGATCGTTGCATCGGCCAGGGAAAGATCTCCCGACAGGACAGAGAGAAGGCCGGGTTGATCCGTTACATCAAAATACTGACCGAACACGCGCCGCCGGATATCGCCTTCGATCAGCAGGACACGTTTGCCCAGGCCGGTAAGGTTCTGTGTCAGAGCAAGCGATTGTGTTGTCTTGCCTTCCTGAGGAATGGAAGAAGTGGACATGATGATTTGCGGCGGGTGATCAAGATTGGATAATAGGATCGAAGTGCGCATGTTGCGGATTGCTTCTGCCGCTGCAGAGGTTGGTTTGTCCGTGAGATATTTCAGCACGTTCTTGCGACGGCGTGCCGGAATGGCAGGGATCTGGCCGATAACCGTATACCCGGTATGGTTTTCAAGTTCAGCAACATCCCGGAAGGTTGTCTGCGCAAGCTCTTTGCCAAGGACGAGGCCGGCACCTAGCATTGCGCCCAAAACGAGGGACAGTGCGAGGATCCTTGATTTGCGCGGGGCCGAAGGGCTATGGGGCACAACTGCGCGAGAAAGCATGCGGCTGTCGGCCTGTTGAATGCCTTGCTGGACGCTGGTTTCCTTCAGGCGGCCCAGGAAGAACTCATAGATCAAGCGGCTTGCCTCAGCTTCGCGCTGAAGTTGCTGCAACTGGACAAGATCGGAGGACTGATCGCTGATTTGTTGCTCCTGTCCTTTTACAGTGGCTTCCAACGCTTCGATCTGTTGATCGGCGCGAGAAACGTCAACCTGCGCACGCGTAAGAATTTGGTCGAAGCGAGCTTCAAAAGCGGTTGTATCGGGGTTGGCATCGCCACTGTCTTGCATGATTTGCAAGACGCGATTGAGTGTTGGATCGTTTACAACTCGGGCCATTTCAGCAAGATCATTGGATGCCTTTGCTTGCTCCAGCTCTTGAAGGCGCGTAACAGACACTGCCTTGTTTGTTATGGTCTCTTTCAGACGATCTCGAAGCTCTTTGATCTGACGGTTCAGCCCGACCAGGGCTTCGGGGCTGACCAATTGGGCGCTTGCATTAAAGTCTTTAACCTTGGCTTCGGCCTCTTCAAGCTGGACCTGTAGCTCTGATACCCGTTGGGTCAGCCATGTTGTGGCCTGTTCAGTGGCGTTGAACTTTGTTTCGAGTTGTTCAAGGATGTAGAGTTCCGCGAGGGCATTTGCCATTGCGGCGGATTTTTCAGCTTGCTGGGTTGTCACGGTAATTGTGAAAACATAACTTTGTCTTATATTTGAGACGCTTATCGAGGAAAACACGGCATCGATTACAGAATCGAGCACCTTGCGATCTGAGGGCGGGCTTTGTGGAAGCTGATCGGTCAGGATTTTTGATTTGATAAACGCCACAAGGGATGAGACCGAGACCTTTGGTTTAGGACGTAATCTTCCATTGAACTCAGGGTCTTCGAGTAAATTCAGCCGATAGACCAGTTTCTCAAGCAACCCTCGAGATCGTATCACTTCGACCTCCGTGTTGATCGTTGCTTGATCGCCGGAAAGCCCAGTGACAACGCTTTCAATGTCGACCGTTTGATCTTGTCTGCTTTCCAGAGTGACTGTTGATTTTGAGGTGTATACCGGGACCGCCATGACATAGGCGTACCACCCACCGATCAAGACACCGATTAATGCTGTCAGCATGATCCAGAATTTACCGCGCCAGACCGTACGCGCTAACTGGTTGAGATCAATTTCATCGTTATCAGTTGAGTGTATATTTGGGATCATCGCTTGATTCGTCGGATTTACAGGGTTCACAAGTTTACTCATTAGCTAAAACTGTCGGCGCCTGCTTCCCACAGGTTGCAAATAAAGGCAATGTTGCAATAATAACTGCCATATTGTTTCCCTGCCTTCGACAGTCTGGCGGAAAGTTGCCAAAGCGAACTGCGCAACCCTTGCAATAAATGCATGTTATTGCATGCAAGTCGTAGTTGCTGATAGTGAAGTGAAAAATTGACAGGAATTCAGTCGCAATGATTTTGTTAGAGCCAGAACGGTTGTCTCGGCGCGAAAAACGGATCGTTTTCTTGTTGATGGACTGTCTGTTGGTTCCGATCAGCCTCTATGCTGGTTTCGCATTGCGCTATGGCTCTGCAAGACCGTGGGAGTTCCTGTCGTCCAGCCTGTTGCTTTTCCCGTTGATGACGGGGATCGGTGTTGTCGCGGCTTATGTGCTCAAATTGGACCGGATCAAGTTGCATGCCTTTGAAACAAACGCTGTTTCGCGCATCGGTGTGGCATCTGTGGTGCTTTCAGTCAGTGCAATTATTTTCAGCTATTTGCTTGGGTTGGATGGGCCGCGTTCTGTCCCGCTGATTTTTGGGATCATTTTCTTTTGTCTGGCGGTTGTAACGCGGCTTGCGGCTTTGTCGGTGCTCAGGTGGGCGGCTCACCGCGATGTTAATCAAAAACGCGTGGCCATCTATGGGGCAGGGGCGGCTGGCATACAACTTGCTTCTGCCTTGCGTCAGGCCCAGGAAGCGCGCCCGATGTTCTTTGTCGATGACAACCCCAGCTTGAACGGACTGATGATTTCAGGCTTGCAGGTCTATAGCCCCAGCGTTCTGGAAGCGCAGCTGAGCAGGCAGGATATTTCGCAGATCCTGTTGGCGGTGCCATCCCTGAGCAAGAGTCGCCGGACCGAGATAATCGAGAAACTCAAAACCTATGATGCCGAAGTCAAGGTGTTGCCGTCCTATATTGAATTGATGACCGGTAATGCATTTGCCGACAGTCTGCGTCCGGTCTCGCCGGACCAATTGCTGGGACGAGAGAACGTCGCGCTTGATACACCCGAGATTGCAAAGGCTTATGCGGGCAGGGTGGTAATGGTTACCGGGGCAGGGGGGTCCATCGGATCAGAGCTTTGTCGCCAATTGCTCAGTTGTAACCCCACCCGGATTATCCTTTTTGAACAAAGCGAATACCAGCTTTATACCATTGATCAGGAACTCAAGACCCTTGCGAACACGGCCGGTATCGAGGTGACTGCGCGTTTGGGTTCGGTCACCAACAAGGCACGCGTGTCGGGGGTGATCGCACGTGAAGGCGTCGAAATCATTTTGCACGCGGCGGCGTACAAACATGTACCTTTGGTCGAGGAAAACGAACTTGAAGGTGCTCGCAACAATGTGATGGGTACGCAAATCGTTGCCACGGCTGCTGCCGAAGCGAAGGTTGAACGTTTCATTCTTGTTTCGACTGACAAGGCTGTGCGCCCTACAAACATCATGGGTGCCACCAAACGCATGGCCGAACTGGTTATTCAGGACCTGCAGACGCGCAGCACCGCGACCAAGTTCTCGATGGTGCGTTTCGGCAATGTGTTGGGGTCTTCGGGGTCTGTGATTCCGTTGTTTCAGTCGCAGATTGCGAAGGGCGGGCCGATCACGGTGACCCACAAGGATGTCACGCGCTTTTTCATGACCATTCCCGAAGCGGCGCGATTGGTATTGCTGGCGGGTGCATTTGCCAAGGATGGTGATGTCTTCGTTCTTGATATGGGGACACCCAAAAAGATAATTGATATTGCTCATCAGATGGTTGCGCTCTCAGGTCGCAAGGTCAAGGACAGCGAAACCGGTGTTGGCGACATTGCAATCGAGATCACAGGCCTCCGGCCCGGCGAAAAATTGTATGAAGAACTGCTGATTGATGATGACAACTTGTTGCCGACACCTCACCCGAAAATTCTGCGCGCTCAAGAAGGGATGCTCAGTCAGATCGAAGTGGCTGCGATGCTGCGTGAATTACAGGCCGCAATCGTTGCAAGTGACGCCGACCGGTTGCGCAAGCTGATCATGGCCCGCGTCGAAGGTTTCCATGTTCAGAGTGAAGAAGTTCCTGCCGAGTAACGACCGGGGATGGGGCGGTGATTTTCTCTGGTCGCACCAGAGACTGACCTGCCAGAAGTTGTCAGTCGACATTTTCTGCTGCTGACTATACGTCCTTGCGGTGTAATGATCGATGTAAGGCTGGTAAATCTTGTTCAACCAATTGAAGTCACTGCTGTCCAAAAGTTCAACGGGCAAGGTTGAAAGGGCAGTTGATCTGGCACAGATCGCTCCGGACCAAAGGTTGTTGGTTGTGGGCGATGTCCATGGATGCCTGAACCTCTTGCTGGATACGATCAAACGGCTGGAAGCCCATATCGAGACTGTCGAAGATTGGGATGATCTACGCTCCAAACTGGTTTTCGTCGGGGATTATGTAGATCGTGGCGAACAATCAGCGCAAACCCTGAACTGGCTTCACAATCTTCAAAAGAGCCTGCCCTATGATGTTGAATGTCTGATGGGTAATCATGAACGGATGATGTTGGATTTTCTGGATGATCCTGCGGGCCGGGGCGCGAGATGGTTGCGAAATGGCGGTTTGCAGACATTGGCCAGTTACAAGATCGGTGGTGTGCGTGAACGTTCCAACGTAGAGGAGTTGACCGAGGCAAGCATGAAACTGGAAGCGGCGATGCCCGAAGGGCAGTTGGAATGGCTGCGTCAATTGCCCAAGAAATTCAAAAGCGGCAATGTTTGTGTTGCCCATGCGGCAATGGACCCGCATCTGTCCCCCGAAGATCAATCCACCCAAACTCTGATGTGGGGCCACAATGAATTTATGACGACACCGCGTGATGACGATCTTTGGGTTGTTCATGGTCATACGATCGTCAAGGAACCACGGATCAGCAAATCGCGGATTTCAATTGATACCGGCGCTTATCATTCGGGTAAATTGACGCTGGCATTGATAGAACCGGGGGTTTGCACATTTTTCTGATTGCAGTTTGTACCGGTGGATTGGTTACAAATTGGAAACAACCTGCGGCAATCCTGCGACAATCACTTGCTTATCAAAAATTTGAGCAACTGAAACTTGAAATGGGGGGCTTTTTGCGAAACAAGCAGCACAAATATGTTCAAGGGGTCATCCATGCTGAAATTTCCATTCACGGCCGCGCTGGTCCTTTTCCTTGCGAGTTGCGGAACTGTCTATGTGTCGCCCAAGGTAGATGCCCGTGACGGAAAGGTACGTGTGTTGCCAGTGAATGCTGAAACTGTGCTGGTCGCAAACCGTGCGAAGTATAATCCCAAACAATTGCCGGCTGTCTTTTTTCAGAACGCAGGCGGGGCAGGGGCCGCACGCGGGGCGGGTTTGGCACCCACGACAAGCCTGAATGAACAGCGGCGCCCCGCAGCGATGACATTGCGGGTGCCACCAAATGCCAATCCAGGTCCATATCGTATAGGTGTGGGTGATGTTCTGTTGCTGGCGACAAAATCCGGCGGCACTACCGTCGAAGAACTGAGCGGCTTGCTGGCGGCGCAGAATTCACGCCAAGGATACACTGTTCAGGATGATGGTGCGATTGCGGTTCCCGGAGTGGGCCGCGTTCAATTGAACGGGCTGACATTGGAAGAAGCCGAAGCGCAATTGTTCCAGAGCCTCGTCCAGGCGCAGATCGACCCGACCTTCAGCCTTGAGATTGCTGAATTCAATTCCAAGCGCGTATCGCTGGGTGGTGCCGTTGCAAACCCGACGGTAGCACCGATCCGACTCACACCATTGTATCTGGATGAGGCGTTGGCCGCCGCAGGCGGTGTTGCCTCAAGCGATCTGGATTTTGCATCGATCCGAATCTATCGCGATGGCACGTTGTACCAGATCCCGTTGGAGGAATATCTGCGCCGTGGCGATCTTCAAAAGGTGCGGCTGGTTGATGGCGACAGTGTTTTTGTCGATACTGAGTTTGAGTTGGACAAAGCCCAGGCCTATTTCCAGGAGCAGATCACACTGGCACAATTCCGCCAGCAGGGTCGGGTTCAGGCATTGGCCGAACTGAACGCAGAGGTGAACCTGCGTCGCGCCTCCTTGACCGAAGCGCGGACAAACTTCCGCGACCGTGTTGAATTTGACGCTGTGGACCGCGATTTTGTCTATCTGACCGGTGAAGTCAGCAAACCAGGCCGGTTTACCATGCCATTCGGGCGACAGGCAACTTTGGCGGATGCGCTTTATTCCGAGGGTGGCTTTTCTAGCGAGACAGGCAACCCGAGCCAGATTTACGTCTTGCGTGGATCATCGAACCCTGCGGACCTTGGGGCTGTGACTGCCTGGCATCTGGATACCAAAAACGCAGCCAATCTTTCGTTGGCGACACGTTTCAAGATGCAGCCGAACGACATCGTGTTTATCGCAGAACAGCCGATCACCCGCTGGAATCGCGCATTAAAACAGATCTTCCCATCGATCATCAGCACAGCCAATGCTGCGACAAACTGATCCTGGCGCGCCAGGATAAAACAAAACGACGCTTGCGGGGGGGACCCTGCCTGCGTTTGGTGTTTGAGTAGGGTGGTTCGCATCCCGGCGCATGAAAGGATGCACAGGCAGGGTCAGCCCACTGCCGGTGCAGGGCGCTAACACAGTTAAAACCAGGTCAGGTGTTAGAAGTTATAGACCGTTTGAATTGCCAATTGGCCGACGAATTCACCGCTCCATTGACGTGACTGCACAATGCGGCCGCGGCTGGTGTCTACCCAATATATATTCTTGAACGATTGATCGAGGCTGAAACAGGTCTCGACCATACGGCGGGTCGACGTTGCACCGCTGTCGAGTTGGATTGTCTCTGATCCTTCGTTGACGATGGTGCATTTATAGGCTCGGATCACGGCAATGTCGTTTCCGTTCAGGAAGGTATGAATGCGATCAACCTCACCTGAGCGGCCAGCGAGGATCGCATTGGCCGAGGCAGAAACGTCAGAAGCCAACATGCCAGCACCCAAACCGCGTGTGCCATGTAAAACACCACGATCAAAAATCAGCGCGACACCATCATTGCCGAGCCAGCTTTCGATCGTGCCCTGGGTGGATTCGCGCAGGAAACCACCGCGCAGACCGCTCTGGACGATCTGAACGTCCAGGGCGGGGCCGCGCTTGGCGGCCAGGAGTGGTGCAAAGCGCGGAAACTGCCCCGCGGCGTGTGCTAAATTCGGTTCCTCAAGCATCAGACCGATGGCGCGGTCCTGAAAACTTTGATTTCCGCAGGCTGCAAGCGAAAAAGCGGCGCCCGCCAATATGCCAAATTTCCACTTCATCGCAGGTAACGCCCCCATCCATCACGCAGTTCCTTGCCACGTGCATCGCGGACCTGCCTGTGCAAACGGTTGTCCACATTCAGACGCGCACCACCATCACGTTGAACAGGGCGAATTGTCTGGTTCAATATCGTTTTGGACGGTTTGCCTGTCAGGAAACTGAGGGGCACTTCAAAGCGGATGCCCTTGTCAAATGACCCTTCGCCAAAATCCGTAGAGGACACGTCGGTCAGGGTAAAGAAGGCACCAACGCGGAACCCATTGTTGAATTCACGGTCAAGGGCGACAGTTGCGCCCCAATCACCGGCAAGATAACGACCGGCGTCGATCTGACCCAAAAAGCCATTTCCAAAGTCATAATAGGCAGAGGCATGACCGGTCACGACATCATAGTCCTGAAAGCCGAAGAGCATGTCAAAGTCGCGCTGCTTTGCATAGTTGATCTCGGCACCCAGGGCCAGACGGCTGCCGGTGGGATACCACAGCAGTTCTGCTGAAACGCCGCCAAACATGTTTTCAAGATAACCAGCAGTGACGCGGCCGAACAGGTCTTTGCCTGGTCGGAATTGGTATTCCGCCGTCAGTTTGTTGATTTCGAGATCGGACTCGCGTGCATATCGCACGGCGTTGGTACGCACAGGTTCGATCAGTGAATCCGAGACCCGGTCGCTGTCTTCGACGTTACCTGCGAGAGGGTAACGCAATTGGCCGGCAAAGGTCAGACCGGGCATTGGCCGATAGAATGCCTTGAACTGTGCACCAGCTTCGACGCGAACGGGTTCGTCAGGGTCAAAGTATGAAAACGATGCATAGGGAGAAAGGCCATAGTCAAAAACAGGATAGAGGTCGACAACCTCGCCGGATCGATCAGCATCGAAGGCGTCTTCGATGCTGGCGCGGGAGTAGGACCGCCAGGATCCGTCATAATCGTATTGCAGGTCCTCCAAATCAGAGCGTTTGGTGACAATGCGGCTGATCGGGACGCCCTTGTTCTGGAAAATAACGGTGAGTTCTTCGACGTCGGGGGGCAAAGTTGTCGCCATGGCGCGCGCGGCGCGTCCAGCCGCCTGAGCCCCTGCTCCGAAGCGCGTGTTTTCGATACGGACGGTTGCGCGGGTGCGCGACAGTTCAAAACCCTGCAAGATCAGCCCGTCTTCGGCGAGGCGGGCATCAAGAACCTTTTGCGCAGCGTCCTTGCCGCCACCACGGGCTGAATTGTTCCAATCGGCAAGCGCCAGATCACGGCGAGATCCAATCGGGCGGGGCGCGGTTTCACGGCCTCCCGGGTTTGCACGTTTGGCGGGGTCGAGCACATAGGTCACCTGCGCCCCGATCTCATTGCCGCCTACGACAAATGCCTTGAGGTCCACACCGTTTTTGAAGCGGTACTGAACGCCCACATTCAGAGGAGATGAAATATCGATAAGGCCCTGATTGCTTTCACGATCATAGGTGTCGGTTGAATATTCGGCAAAAAGTGTTGTTTGATCATTGAGGTGGTAAGCGAGACCGCCAAAAATCGAGGCAGGTCCGCGAAACCATTCCCCGGCTTCGACTTTGCCGCCGCGTCCACCCGTTCCGGTTGGTCGTGTTTCAAATCGGTCGTCTATTATTCCAAGCGGATTGGTAAAGCTGTCGCGCCCGGCAAAGCGACCCCAACCTATCCCGCCGGTGACTTCAAGTTTTGACCCTATCTGTTTCGTCGCTACAAGGTATTCACCGCTGTAAAGACCAGTGCCAAGGAAATCTCTGAGACCGAGCGCTACGGCAGGGCGCAGATCGGTTTCATCAAGGAGTTGGAAACTGATGTCGAAGCTACGATCGAAATTTGCCGAGCCATCGGCCTGGCCACCATCAATTCGGGTGTAGCGAAAACTACCGGATACGCCCGGCAGAATCTGGAAAGTGACCGTATTGCGCATGGTCGGTCCAACCAGACTGGAGGTGAAAGCGAGTTCACCGTCATTCAGGCTGCGGGCTGTCGGTGTTTCGATCAAACCAGGTGTGCCATAGGTCGACAGGGTGGTGCGGTCTGATTGCGCCGATGCGTTGGTCAGTGCCAAGGCTGAGGCGGTGCCAAAGGCGAAAATGAAAAAGGCTGATGTATGACGACGCATGACTAACCGAGGATTCCTGTATTTTTGGACACCATAGCGGAACGCGGTGCAGCCGTTACAGTGGTGGCACCGTTATTTAAGTTGTTGAACCGAGTTTGCGCTAGTTATGCAACAGCACGATGGCGCGCAGGTTGTGTGCAGGTCGAAAAACGCGCATTTGATCTATCCCTTTGATTTGCTGCGCGGTGCAAAAATGCAAAATAGTTGCAAATGCATGTAGTTTCCCTTAGCATAGCCTTAGCCGGGAAGCCCGTTTGTGCAGGCAGGTTCTTTCGCGACAGGGGCAGGGCAGCGCGCAAGAATGGACAGGGGATATGACCTTAAAAAGTGCTGAACACCTGAAAGAGATGGGGTTGGACAATTTTGCGCCCTATCTGATGAACCGGATCATCGGGCGTTATAACAAGGCTTTGCAGGCTGAGATGCTCGGTCTTGGGCTGACCACATCCCAGATGCGGTCCCTTGCGATCCTGTCGGTGACAGACGGCATCATGATCCGCGATTTGGCTGTCTATGCGGTGGTGCAGCAATCGACCCTAAGTCGGGCGTTGGACACGCTTGAACAGAATGACATGGTGCGGCGCGAGAATGATTTACAAGACAGTCGTGCAACGCGGGTTTTTATTACAGAGGCGGGACGCGAAACCTATGACAGGCTATGGCCGCATATGTCAGCCGCCTATGAGGCTATGTTCAAGGGCGTTGGTGAGTCCGAAAAACAGGTATTTGTCGCTACGTTACAAAAGATGCTGCGCAATATTCGCAAGCATAATTTTTGAAGGATTGAGATGGCCGAACGTTCATTCAAGGCTGAGGTAGAGCATCTGCGCAAAGGTGCGGGTGATGTCTTTACCGGTGAAGGGATCCTCGCGATTACCAAGGCGTTGCTGGAAAACGGTGTCGGCTATGTTGGTGGCTATCAGGGTGCCCCGATTTCGCATTTGATGGATGTGCTTTCGGACGCTGAGGAATTGATGGCTGAGTTGGGCGTCCGCTTTGAGGCGAATGCCTCCGAAGCAGCGGCGGCAGCGATGTTAGCGGCTTCGGTTCATTATCCAATTCGCGGTGCAGTTACCTTCAAAGGGCCGGTCGGGGTCAATGTGGCGTCGGATGCTTTGGCCAACCTGTGTTCAAGCGGGGTAAAGGGTGGAGCCTTGATCATCGTCGGTGAAGACTATGGTGAAGGTTCATCGATTATGCAGGAGCGTAGTCATGCATTTGCGATGAAATCGCAATTCTGGTTGCTTGATCCGCGCCCCAACCTGCCGAGCATAACCAAAGCCGTGCAGGATGGTTTTGAGTTGAGTGAAGCGAGTAATACACCTGTGATGCTGATGGTACGCATTCGGTCGTGCCATGTGACGGGGAGTTTTACGACCCGGGATAATCTGGTCCCGCCTTTGACGGTAAAAGATGCGATCGCGAATCCGGAATCGGATTTCAATCGTGTGGTTTTGCCGCCGATGAGCTATGTGCACGAGCAGGACAAGGTGAAGAACCGTTGGCCCGCGGCCGAGAAGTTCATTGTAGAAAACAGTCTGAACGAGATCTTCGGACCAGAAAAGGCCAAGTTGGGCATCGTCGTGCAAGGAGGGATGTACAATGGCCTGATCCGTGCCCTGCAACGTCTTGGGTTGGCTGATGACTTTGGCGAGACAGAAGTGCCGATCTATTGTTTGAACGTGACATATCCCATTATTAGGGACGAATTTGACCGGTTTTGCGAGGGCAAGGACCACGTCATGGTCGTCGAAGAAGGTCAGCCGGATCATATCGAACAGCAGTTGGGTGCCTTTCTGTTCAAGGCGGGCCGCCAGTTGACGCTGTATGGTAAGGACGTATTGCCGATGGCGGGTGAATATACTGGCCAGGTGATGCTGGATGGGGTCACGGCGTTTTTGAAACAGGCGGCACCGGATCTGTTGCCCGGGCAGGTCCGTGCGCCGAACAGAGAGGCCTCACAAATCCCGGACCTGAGCAAGACCGTGCCGGTCAGGCCACCGGGATTTTGCACAGGTTGCCCTGAAAGGCCGATCTTTGCCGGGATGAAGCTGGTCGAGCAGGAGTTGGGCAAACATCAGATCACAGGAGACATCGGGTGCCATCTTTTCGGAGCTTTGCCACCTTTTGAGATTGGCGGTGCCACGATGGGTTATGGGCTGGGTCCAGCTGCCAATGCCGCCTTTGACGGTGGTGGCGACCGCCGGGCAATTTCGATGCTGGGGGATGGCGGTTTCTGGCACAATGGATTGAGTTCTTCGATCGGGAATATGGTGTTTAACAAATCCGACAACGTGGTGGTGATTGTCGACAATTATTATTCGGCGGCGACGGGCGGGCAGGATGTTCTTTCGAGCCGGGCTGAAAATGGCACCAAATCAACGGGCAACCCGATTTCGGCCGCATTGAAGGGTGTTGGCGTGGAGTGGATCCGCCAGATCGACCACACTTACGATGTGAGCAAGGTGCGCGATACTTTGAATGAGGCTCTAACAACGGAGTTCAAGGGACCGAAAGTGATTGTCGCCTCTTCGGAATGTATGTTGAACAAACAACGTCGGGAAAAACCGGTCCGCACACAGATGATCAAGGAAGGGCGCCGGGTGGATGTCCCGCGCTTTGGGGTAGATGCCGACATTTGTACGGGTGATCATGCCTGTATCCGGCTTTCGGGATGCCCGTCCCTGTCGCTGAAACGGCTTGATGATCCCCTGAGGGATGATCCGGTCGCTTATATCGACCAGACTTGTGTTGGGTGCGGTAACTGTGGCGAGGTCGCGGATGCGGCGGTCCTCTGCCCGTCGTTCTATCGGGCGGATGTGGTACATAACCCCAGTGCTTTTGAGTCGTGGCGGGCCGGATTGCGCAGCCGGATCATCACTTGGTTACAGGCAAGACGTAGCGCCAGATGCCTGCAGTTCGAGGATGTGGTGCCGTGAACTGCCCTTTGTCACGGAATGGACCGGAACTGCGCGACCGGCAGATCATCAAACTGGCCATCATGGCTGTGGGCGGGCAGGGCGGTGGCGTGCTCATCGGTTGGATTGAAAGTCTGGCGCGGGCGCAGGGCTTTGTCTGCCAGGCGACCAGTGTGGCAGGTGTTTCACAACGCACGGGTGCGACAATCTATTACATCGAAATGATGGCGGCGGCGGAAAAACAGCCGGTATTTGCCTTGGCCCCGTCGGCAGGTGATGTTGATATTCTGATCGCTGCCGAAATGATGGAAGTCGGCCGTGCCATCATGCGGGGATTTGTAACGCCGGATCGTACCCTTTTGATCGGGTCGAGCCATCGCGCGCTGGCGGTTTCTGAAAAGGCGGCTCCGGGCGATGGCATTGCCGATGCTGGTGAAGTGGTCGCCGCAGCCGAGATCGCAGCCCAACGTTTCATTCTGGCAGATATGGATCGTCTGGCGACGGCTCATGGATCGGTGATTTCGGCGAGCCTGTTTGGGGCGCTTGCCGGTTCGGGGGGCTTACCCTTTTCCCGTGGGGCTTTCGAGGAGGCGATCCGTTCTGGCGGGAAAGGAGTCGAGGCTTCACTTCGGGCCTTTGCGGCTGGGTATGATGTGGCGGAAATGGGCGGAACAGAGACTGACACCGCTCCGGAAGCACCGGCGCAGGTGATTGTGGGTCCACAGGCGCAAATGACGCTTTGGACTGCTTTGCAGATGCGGGTGAAAGAATTGCCTGAACCGGTTCAGCAGATGGCCCTGCCGGGATTGGTCAAAGTGGTTGATTTTCAGGATTGCGCCTATGGTGCGCAATACCTGGAGCGGTTGGAAAAGGTGGTCGCAAGGGACACAGCAACGCAGAATTGGTCCCTGGGTATTGCCGGCGCAAAATATATTGCCCGCGCGATGACCTATGATGACATCATACGCGTTGCGGACCTCAAGACCCGCGCGCCGCGTCTGAAGCGTATTCGCGAAGAGATGGGAGCAAAAGACACGAACCTCGTCGAATTGACTGAATTTTTCCATCCGCGCGCGGAAGAGATTGCCAGTCTGATGCCAGCCCGAATGGGTGCCCGGTGGGAAGCATCGCCCAAGCGTATGGCCCTGTTGAACCGGATGTTTAAAAAGGGTCGTCGGTTGCGCAGCCATACCTTGCCTTCCTTTCTGGTCCTGTATTTTCTGAGCAGCCTAAAAGGCTTTCGCATGAAAACGCGACGACACGCCGTCGAACTGGCGCATCTGGAACGCTGGCTGACTGACAGTCTGGCGCTAACAAAGGAAGATTACGGGTTGGCGGTCGAGATGCTGAAAAATCGGCGGTTGATCAAAGGGTATTCCGATACGCATGCAAGAGGACTGAGCAAGTTTGCCAAGGTGTCAGGTGCTGTTGAAATGTTGCGCGGGCGTCGGGATGCGGCGGACTGGATGCGCCGCCTGCGCGAGGCGGCCTTGCAGGACCCTGAGGGCAAGGCGCTGGATGGTGCGCTTGATACCGTACGTAGTTTCGTTTGAGACATAGGGTGTCTTATTTTTGGAACCGCGGTAGATTGCGCACATCATGAGCGAGTCATCCACAAACCCTAAAACACGTGCAGCGGTGTTGATTGTCGCGGCTGGACGCGGCCGGCGTTTTGGCAGCGAGGTGCCAAAGCAATATGTGCCGATTGATGGACTCTGCGCATTTCGCCGTTGTTTAGAGACATTTCTGGGGATGCCAGAGATCGCTGCAATTCAAACCGTCATCCATCCTGATGACAAGGACCGCTATGCAACGGTTTTGGCCGGTTTGGATGATGATAGGCTTTGTCCTCCTACCTTTGGTGGGAACACGCGGGTTCAATCGGTGATGAACGGACTTGACGCGCTGACGGATCAAGCGCCCGATGTTGTTTTGGTACATGATGCCGCCCGTGCTTTTGTGACACGGGAAATTGTAATTGATGTTCTGGCGGCGCTTGATCAGGGCGACGCGGCTTTCGCGGCATTGCCGGTGGTTGATGCGCTTTGGCGGGGTGAGGGTGATCAGGCCCTGACACCTGTGGCAAGGAGCGGGTTGTGGCGGGCACAGACGCCACAGGGGTTCCGGTTCGAGGTATTGCGGCGGGCGCATCTTGATTATGACGGTGAGGCTGCGGATGATGTTGAAATTGCCCGTGCGATGGGCATCGCCGTCAAAATTGTCACCGGCGATCCCGCGAATTTCAAGATCACCACACCGCAGGATTTGGCGCGGGCTGAAAGGTTTGTTGCATCAGGTCGTTAGCCTGTGCGTTTTTCGCGCATATGCCGTGAAAATGATCGTGGGAAGCCCTGTTGAGCGCTCTGGGAACTGTTTCGGTAAAAATATGTGGTTTGCGACCTAATGACGTGTAACACTATGGGCCTATTTACGACGTTACACCCCTGCGCGAATTATTAAGCAATCAGGAGACCGCGATGAATTATTTGACATCTTTTTATAGCAAGGCCACCGCTGTTCTGTTGGCGGCTGTGCTGACCCTCGCCACATTGACCCTGCGGGCGGAAGCGCAGCAAAATCCCTTTGCCGGTGGTTGGACATTGCAGCCTGCCATGTCGGCGTTGAATTTCCAATCCGTCAAAAAACAGACTGTGGTTGAGAACAGTAGCTTTGCCACGCTTGAAGGAACGATCGCAGAGGATGGTACAACCAAAGTGTCGGTCTTGCTGGATTCGGTTGATACCAAGATCGACCTGCGCAACGTCCGCATGCGGTTCCTCTTTTTCGAAACGTTCAAGTTTCCCTCGGCAACCATCACGACAGAGATGGATGCAGGCCTTTTGAATGATCTGCGCGACAAACGGCGCAAGACGGTGCCGGTGCGTTACACGATGGAGCTGCATGGCGTGACAAAATCATTTGACGCCGAGGTCGCGGTGACCCTGCTGAGCGAAGACCTTGTTTCGGTGGCCAGCACAACACCGATTTCGGTGAGCGTGAGTGATTTTGATTTGTTGGAAGGGCTGGGCAAGCTGCAGGATGCGGCAAACGTCACGATCATCCCGTCGGCTACAGTGTCGTTCGATTTTGTATTTGCCCGCAACAGCACGCTGGCCTCCGCAACGCCGGCGCCGGCGGCCAAACCCGAATCTGTTGCGCTTGAGGTTGAAGGGGATTTTGACCGTGAGGCTTGCAAGGGTCGGTTCGAAATCCTGTCGCGCACCGGAAATATATACTTTCCCTCGGGGAGTGCCCGTCATGATGCCAAAAGCGAACCACTGCTCAACAGTCTTGCCGGGATCATCGCACGTTGTCCCAATATGGTTATCGAAGTGGGCGGACATACCGATTCAGTCGGCAGTGAAGCCACAAACCAGAGCCTGTCTGAAAAGCGTGCGGAATCGGTGAAACGGTATTTGATTTCACGCGATCTGGACCCGACTGTTCTGGTTAGCAAGGGTTATGGCGAAAGCAGCCCGATTGCCACCAACGAGACCAGGAAGGGACGTTGGGCCAACCGGCGGATCGAATTCAAGGTGTTGAGCAACTAATGCCAAAAGAGCGTATGAAAATGACCAGTTTTATTGGCCGTATGGTCGTCTTGCTCGGGCTGTGCCTTGCGGGGATTGCCGCGGCGCAGGATACCGATCCACGCATTGCCCTTATCGTTGGGAATGGCAGCTACGGATCCGTAGCGCCGTTGGACAATCCGGTGCCTGACGCAGAACTGATGGCACGGACACTTGAGGCACATGGTTTCGAGGTGACAATGTTGCTGGATGCCGACCAAGTGACCTTGAACCGCGCGATTTCGCAGTTCGGCCGTGACTTGCGCACAGGTGGCAAGGATGCGACGGGGCTGTTTTATTATGCTGGTCATGCGGTGCAATCTTTTGGGGCGAACTATCTGTTGCCGACGGATGCCAGCCTGAACAATGCCGCTGACCTCAGCCTTGTCGGGGTGCCCGCCCAGGCGGTGTTGCGACAGATGTTTTCCGCAAAGAACCGGACCAATATCGTGATACTGGATGCCTGCCGGAACAACCCGTTCGAGGCGATCCCCGATTTGAATGACAATGGTCTTGCGGAAATGAAATCGCCCACGGGCACCTTTCTGGCCTATTCGACAGCTCCGGGTGCGGTGGCGCTGGATGGGGTCGGTGGCAACAGCCCCTTTACCAAAGCACTGGCAGGCCAGATCCCCGTTGCGGGAGTGCCGATCGAACAGATGTTCAAGAATGTGCGCGTCGAAGTGATCGAACAAACCAACGGGCAGCAAACCCCATGGGATACGTCGTCGTTGACGGATGACTTTTTTTTCGCTGCCGGACAGCCTGTCGGCGAAGATGTTCAATTGTGGCAAACCGTCAAGAACAGCACCGATCCCGTGCCGGTGGTCCTGTTCATGCGCAGCTATCCTGACAGTGTTCATATCGACGAGGCCCGTGCCTTGTTGAACAGGATCGTCGATGCAGAACGTGCCCCGGCGGTTGCGACGGTGGAACCAGTCGACGACACAGCGGAACAGGAACGCATGATCGCTGCAGCGCAGTCTTCGGGTGCGGCGCAAGATTATGAGGCCTATTTACGGGCCTATCCTGATGGCATTTACGCAGAGTTCGCTACTTTTGAACTGAAAATTCTTGCGGAAAAGGCGGAACGCCTCGCCACGCAGGAGCAGTCAGAGGCGCAGATTGTCACCGCGTCGCGTGCGGCAGCAGTCCCGATGGGCCCAGAGCTGACCTTCGTGATGCCATTTACCGGCGGGAATGCCGCGATCAAGGGCAAGAGTATCGAAGAACTGGTGCAGACCTCACCGATCTTTGCCCCGATTGAAGGCATCCCGGAGGAGCTTTGGAAGGGTCAAACCTGTTCGAATTGTCACCAGTGGACCAAAGAGGCGCTGTGTACCCAGGGCAAGACCTATGTCGCTGCGGCCGATGACCATGCGGTTTCCAAACAGCATCCGTTTGGCGGGGAGTTCAAACTGAACCTGCGCGCCTGGGCTGCGGGTGACTGCAAGTAAGGAAAAATCGCGTTTAGTCGGTATGTTGTTAATGCAGGGAAATAGTGCGTGCAGTTTCAGCTATTCGCAATGTCGCAAAAAGCTTTGTACTGCGCCTCAAACGCACGCTTGTAAGCGGGTCGTTCCGCCGCTCTGTTGATATAATCCATGAACACGGGATAGTCTTTGAGTATTCCTGTGCCTTCCAGTCTGCGAATGGCATGAACCATTGGAATGTCCGCTGCACAAACCTACCCAGAAGCCATTTACGGTCCCCGAAGTTGGCTGCGAATTGGTCGAGTTAGGTTCTGATCCGCTTATCAACAGTCGCGAACCGCTCTGTCTGCCAGCTCTTCTCTGCTTCAAGGTATTTCACATATTCGCGTTCCACGATTGGTGGTTCTACCGTGTTGAGGGCCGCAAATATCCAACTTAAGGCCTTTGCACGCGCAATTTCGTTCGTTGGAAGCAGGCTTCCATGTCGCTCGGCAATGTGGAGGACAATTGCGCCGGATTCGAACAATGATATGTCGCCGTCTTCATAGGCCGGGATCTGGCCAAACGGTTGTGGACTCACGCTGAAGCGACATGGCTGTAATCAGTATTATGTTTTTTATCAGGTCCTAAACAGCGGGAAAATGGCGCCTGACCAATCCTTTCCTTGGCATATTCCAAGAAGTCTGGATAAAGCCAACGATGGATTGACGTAGAGGCGATTTCGAGGAACTTTGAACAGATGGCCCCGAATGATCATGTAAGCAACGCAGAACCCGACAAGACGCAGCCACCGGTTGCTGCGTTACGCTTTGGCAGTCCTTACGAATTATATGTACAGATGCCGCATGTGTCGCAATTGACGCTACACCGTCCGCAAGAAACCGAACGCGCCGTCGATTTTCTGTACCGGCTGCGTGCTTCGACAACGCCCGAAGAGGCGGTAACCTATACGTCTTTTGCAGCGGTGCCAAAGATGGGCGTGTGGTGGGGATATGAATGTTTGCGTTTGTCTGGAGACAGCTTGACCCCTGCGGACCGTCAGATGATGGAACTGGTGGCAAACTGGACGCAATATCCTGACAATGAAAACCGCTATCGTGCGATGAAGGCCGCGCTATATGCGCCTGTGCTGACCCCTGCGACCTACCTCGGTCTGGCGGTGGGGTGGTCGGGTGGCCCGATTGCGCCGAACGATCCGGCGGGTGTCCCCCCGCATCGTGGACCACGCGCGTTGAATACCGCGGTGTTGTCCTGTCTGGCACGGTCCGATCTGCAATCCCGCCCGATCCGGCTGGCGCGGTTCATTGATCAGGCCGCTGTTTTGTTTCATGTTAACTAGGGCATGTATCTGGTTCCAAGCATCAGTGGCCTTGCCGTTTTTTGAATACCACAGAGTGGTTTATCCTGCTGGAATTGCCAGCAAATTTGACGCAAGTTGACGTTTCATGACACTTCGAATGCGAATCGATAACTATGACACGCTAGAAGATGGCGGGCCGACATCGTTCTCTTTTGATCAAAGAGGGGGCAGTGTCGGAAGGCGTGCCTCCATGGATTGGGTGCTTCCTGACCCTGCCAAACATGTGTCGAGCCATCATTTTGATGTTCAATATGTGAATGGTGGTTACTGGGTTCGCGATGTATCGACCAATGGTACCTATCTGCAAGGCAGCCATTACCGCATTGACGGGGCAGTCAGGTTGCAGGGTGGTGAAAGGCTGATTGTAGGACATTATGTGATTGCGGTGACACTGTTTGACCAGCAGGCCGAAACCACGCCAGCAGACCAACCGCAAGCGGCAGTAGATCCATGGGGTGTGGCGACCGAGGGTGATCCGTGGGATTTGGGTGCAGAGGTGCTGACACCTGTTAATCCGCTGCCCAACCCGGCCGCCAATCCGCACCATCTGGATGAGATGGCGCAGGAATTTGTACCGCTCCAACGTCCCGGCAAGCCACCACAACGGCAAGGTGAAGGCGGAGCTATTCAGCAACCCGGTGTTCAGGCCCCTCGTGATGGAGGGGTGCAACACCCGCCGCAAGTTATGGAACAATCCGAACCGCCCCCGATCTCTGCGCCCAAACCGATGCCGATGCCGGGTCTGGGCAATCCGCTGGAGACCGTCGTACAGCCGCCGCGCCGCATGGCCCGGGCAGAGGCAGCGCCATCTCTTCCGACTGCGGACAAGGACCAGGCGACCCAGTCCGAGGCGGAACCTGTTTCTGCGACGCTGGATATGCAGGCGGTTCTGAATGCCTTTTGTCAAGGTGCAGGCATTGCAGAGGATTCGATGGCGGGAATTGATCCACTGGAACTGGTTGAAGCGCTTGGCAAATCTGCGCGGGTGACGGTGGATGAAACCATGGCGATGCTGAAAGATCGTGCCAGCGTCAAGCAGTTTACCCGTGGTGGCGAACGCACGATGCGCACGGCGACAGGCAACAATCCGATGAAATTCGTGCCGGATACAGACGAGGCTTTTGCCGCTTTGTTCTTACGGCCGCGTGAAGGGTTTCTGACTGGCGCAGAGGCCTTTGAAAACGCGCTGAGTGATTTGCGTCGCCACCAAACTGCGGTTTTTGCCGCGCTCCAGCCCGCGCTTGCCGATGTTCTTAAGGATCTATCGCCTGACGAAATCGAAGAGCGTGAGCGGACATCAAATAACCTTTTGGGTGGTTCAAAACGTACCCGAAACTGGGAGGCTTATGTCAAAAGATGGGACGAAAAGGCCAGCACTGGCGATCATGGCATGCTGGACGTATTTTTGCGTGCCTTTGCCAAAGCCTATGCAAAAGCAGCGCGCAAAACGGAATGATCCGTTGGATTCTTGAGATGGGGACGAAATCTTGACGCTTGATGAATTGCTTATGCCCGTGGCGGCGGATGCGCCCTGTGGTCCTGATCTGGATGCAACGATGCATGAAGGCTATGAAGCCTATTATTTTGGCGCATTGGGCCGGTTGCCTTCGTATTACTATCGCCCCGGTGTTGAACGCCCGGATGGGACAACGTCACCGGACAGCATTTTTGACTCGGGCGAGGTCGACATCGCAACGGAACGTCGCGAGATCGAAGTGTTGTTGCAAGAAAGCCGCGACATACGCCTGTTGGTGCTATTGGCACAATGGGAGGCGCTGGCGGGGCGGCTTGATACATTGGCCGATGCGATCGAGGCGATTGCGCTGTTGCTTGAGACATATGACACTGACCTGCATCCGCAAACGATGGGTGAACGTCGTGATGCACTGGGTGATTTGAACAATCAGGTCACGATGGTCCAGCCGTTGCAATTTCTAGGGTTGACCGGCACCGATGAAGTCAGCTTGCGCAAGATCAGGGTAGCAGCAGGCAGCGTGACACCGCTGCAAGCTGAACAGGATCTGACATCGGGCATGATGAGCGATGCCTTGTCAGATCCGGGCAACAAGAAGCGGCTTGGCGCAAACCATAAGGCATTGGTGCGAATATCCGAAGCACTGGGGCGCATCACCGTGGCCTGCCAGACACATGAAGCCGCACCCTTTGCCCCGTCACTTGATCTGATCAACGGGACCGTTCGCGATATGTTGGGCGCAATCAGCACGGCGCGGCCAGAATTGCGAGTGGCCGAGGTGAAAACCGTTACCCCCGCCGACATACAATCCCAGACCGGGGATGTTGCTGGCGACATGGCCAAAGCAGAGGATATGGTCGAAGGTGAAATCATCACCAGCCACAGCCACGCGCGACTGACCCTGGAGGCCTGCGAGCATTATTACCGCAGGTCAGAGCCGTCCTCGGCCGCATTATTGCTGGTGACTCAAGCGCGTCTGTTGATTGGTCGCCCGCTCATCGAAGCGTTTGAGACATTGTTGCCGGAAAAGGCCAGCAAAGCGGTAGTGGATTTCGGACCGCAGACGGGATTTTCATTGAACATCGAGCGGTTGCGTCAGTTGACTGATAGTGCCCCGCAAAGCCCCGCACCGGTTGAAGAAAACCAGGTGCCCGAGGGCTCTTTGCCAGTGATCCGCACGGGTGGTGCGGCAGCAGGCGCCATGCGGGCGGTAGAAAGCTATTTCTTGCGCGTCGAACGGTCATCACCGGTGCCCATTTTGTTGCAACGTGCAAGGAGTTATCTGGAACGTGATTTTCAATCATTGGTTGACGAACTGGTGCCAGTTGTGGAAACAAACCCATGAGAATGTATAGTTTGTCAAAAATCCTTTGTGTCCAACATCTAAGATATGGGGAGTCGTTGACTTTGACGGTTAACGCTGCTTCACTTTTGGTTGAAAAACCCAATTTGTTTTTTTGGAGTAGTTAAGAATGGCGTCTGATTCTGGTTCCGGTTTCATCAAACGAAATCGCCCACCCCGTGTACAAATTCAATACGAAGATCCGTATGACAGTGAAAAGATGGTGGAACTGCCATTTGTCATGGGTGTGATGTCCGACCTGTCAGGCAATAACCCTGGGGTTGAGCCGGAACCAGCGGACGAGCGCAAGTTTTCGGATGTGACCAAGGACACGCTGGACGATTATATGAATGCGGCCAAGCCTGGTATGACGTTTATGGTCAGCAATAAACTGGACCCTGACAGCAAGCAAAAGATGGGTGTGAACCTCCAGTTTGAAAAGATGGAAGACCTTGAGCCGGCAGCGATTGCACGGCAGGTGCCCGCATTGCGCAAAATTCTGGAAGCACGCGAGCAATTGGCAAACCTGCAACGCTATATGAGCGCCAAGCCGAAGGCACAGGAACATTTGCAAAAGCTGCTGAGCGATCCTGAGTTGATGGCCGCTTTGGCAGACCGTGCCGGTTCTGACGATGATGAAGACTAAGCAGAGTGGCGTAAGCCCCACGCCTGACCAGTTTAGCCGGAAAAGAGATCAAGATGACAAATGAACTACAACAGGAAAACCAGCAGGGTGCAGCAGCGCTTGACGAACTTTCCGAATTCTCCGACATCCTAAAACAGACCATCAAACCCCGTTCCGAAGTGGCCGCAAAAGAAGTGGACAACGCGGTTGTCGCGCTTGTGCGTGAAGCAATGGGTGATCAGTCGCTGATTGCCGAGGATGTGATCGATACGCTGGATGCGATGCTGGCAAAGCTTGACGAAAAGCTGAGCGACCAGATGAATGAAATCATTCATAACGAGGAATTCCAGCAGTTTGAATCAAGCTGGCGCGGTCTGGCCTACACGCTCAACAACGCCGAGACTGACAGCACCTTGCGAGTCAAGGTTCTGAACATCTCGAAAAAAGAACTTCAAGCAATGATGCGCCGGTATCCCGGTGCCAAGTGGGACAAGTCCCCGCTGCATGATATGGTGTATGAGCAAAATCTGGGGACATTGGGCGGTAAACCATTTGGCTGTTTGATCGGGGATTATCATTTTAACCAATCTTCGCCTGACGTGAACTTGCTGAACTCTATCGGCAAAATTGCCGAGGCGTCTTTGGCACCATTCATTTCCGGCGCCTCGCCCGAATTGCTGGGGCTGGACAGTTGGAATGAGATTTCCGTGCCACCGGACCTGAGCGAGATTTTCGAGACACCGGAATATGCCCAGTGGAACAGTCTGCGCGACAGTGAAAATGCGCGGTTCCTCGCCTTGACCCTGCCCCGTGTTCTGGCGCGGGAACCCTACGGCCCCAACAGCAATTCCGTGGTGGAAGAATTCAACTTTGTCGAAGATACCGACGGCCATGGTGGTCGGATGTATTCATGGATGAATGCGGCCCATGCCATGGCGGCAAATATCAACCGCGCTTTCAAGGAAAGCGGTTGGACCGTTCGCATTCGCGGCGTGACCTCAGGGGGTGAAGTTGCCAATCTGCCGACGCATCTGTTTGATACGGGTGACGGTGCCAAGGATCTGAAGTGCCCGACAGAAGTGTCGATCACCGACCGCCGTGAAGGCGAATTGTCCCAGGCCGGCCTGATCGGCTTGATCCACCGCCAGCATACGGACAAAGCGGCGTTTATCGGTGCGCAATCGCTCTATCGTCCGAAGAAATATGTCGATGACCTCGCGACGGCGTCAGACAATATGTCGTCACGTATTCCCTATATCTTTGCTGTCTCGCGTTTCAGTCATTACCTCAAGGCGATGGTGCGCGACAAAATCGGGCAAAGCCCCGATCGTATGCAATTGCAAATGGATTTGCAGGCATGGATCAACAAATATGTTTCAGGAAACCCAGACAGCGCCAGTGAATTTGAAAAGGCGAAAAAGCCTTTGGCCGGCGCGAAGGTCGAGGTTGTCGAGGACGAATTGAACCCGGGTTATTATCAGGGCAAGTTTTTTCTCAAACCTCACTTCCAACTGGAAGGCATGGATATTGGCATGAGTCTCGTTTCCAAGCTGCCAACAGGTAAATAATAACAAATTTCTGCCGCGCAATTAGGCGCGTCAGGTACTAAAGCCAAAAGGAGTGAACTTAGATGGCTATCGATTGCTTTTTGTATCTCGACAACAATATTGTTGGTGAATCCCAGGACGACAAGCACCGCGACTGGATCGACATCCTATCGTGGAACTGGGGTATGACACAGTCGGGTACAACCCATCAAGGTGGCGGCGGTGGCGGCGGCAAGGTTGACGTTCAGGACATCACCATCAGCAAGTATGTTGACAAGGCGACACATGACCTGATCGCGCGCTGCTGTTCTGGCGAGCATATCAAGAGCGGCCAGCTTGTCGTGCGTAAATCCGGTGGCCAGGCACCTGTTGATTACCTCAAGATCGACATGGAAGACATCATCATCAGCACCTACAACACGGGTGGCAGCAAAGACGGCCTGGACCGTGTTCAGGAAACATTGACGCTGAACATGCGCCGTTTTCAGGTGACCTATACTTTCCAGGAGCAGTCCGGTGCGGCAGGTCCGGAAAGCATGGCCGGCTGGGAAATCGCCGAAAACAAATCCTGGGGCAAGTAATTACGGTTTACCCGTTTGCTCCCTTCCTATCAAAGAGGCTGGCCTTTGGGCCGGCCTCTGCGTCCAAGGCCACTGGGGATAACCAGCTATGGTTGGCCCGAACGCAAGCGAGATTATGCAAAATCCCCCTTTCGATAAACGCCTTCCAACCCAGCGCATCTGGCGCAAGGGTGAACGTGCCAAGGTGTCTATCCTGCAGGTTTTCCGAAATTCATACGATGCGGGTGATGCACTGGGCAATACGGCGGATGCCCAGGGTGGTCCGCGCAGTTTGCAGCGCCGTGATGGTCTGGACGAAGCAACCCTGCGTAAGTATTTGCAAATAGATTTGAATGCACTTTTGAACACGGTTGAACTGGGTTCTGCGATAGATTTGACAGATGTGCCGCATGTGGCGGCATCGATTGCGAACTACGGCTTTGGCGATCTGTCCAATGTGTCTGCGGCAGAAATCAACAGTCCCGGCATCAAGCAGGCAATCCGTAATTCTCTGGTCAATCACGAACCGCGACTGGTGCGCGAAAGCATCGAGATTGAGGTGGTAGAGCCTGAGGGTGATAATCGGCAACGTCTTTCCATTTCCGTGACGGCCGAACTGATGGGTGACCCGATAGATATTCCGCTGAATTTCGATGCCGAAGTCGATATGGGGGCGGGCAAGCTCAAAATGTCCAGACTGAGGATTCACGCATGAACGGGGGACAGTTGTGAAACACGCCCTGCGAGAAGCCTTTAATCGGGAACTGGCCCTGCTCAAGGAACGTGCCGCGGAGTTTGCGCATGACTATCCCGGCCTCGCAGACCGGTTGGGAGGGTTGGTTGAGGAAAACCTGGACCCGACGGTGTCTGGCCTGCTTGAAGGCAGCGCGCTGCTTGCGGCGCGGGTGCAGACAAAAATGCAGGAAGAATTCAAAACCTTCACGCATGAGCTGCTGGATCAGGTGTTTCCCGATGCATTGGCACCGACCCCTTCTGCGATGTTGGTCAAGGCAAACCTGCCCTTGGAGAATACAGATCTGGTAAAGGGGCTTCGTTTTGACGCCGGTGATTACATGGATGCGCGTTTCAAGGATACAGACCGCCAGATTGCCTGTCGTTTTGCGCTCGCCGCGCCTCTCACTATTTGGCCGCTAGGCATCAAGGAGGTCAAATATCATGCGGGTGCCGGCCCGATTGGTGCATTGGGTCAGGAAATTGCCTATGGGACCAAAGGCGGTATGGTTCTGACCCTTGAACGTCTTGGGGCCAAGGGAACACTGCCTTCGGATCTGCCATTGTCGGGACTTGGCGGTGATGAAGAATTGGACGAGTTGGTTGTGCATCTGACTGGACCGATGAGAGACAGTGTCGCGTTGTTCGAACAGATATTCTGTGACACTACGCGCATTTCGTTGCGCTGGCTGAATCCGCAGGGCGATCCGGTGTTTGCGACCCTGCCCCTGCGCCATCTGGATCAGGTCGGATTTGACCGCGATCAACGGTTGTTTGCCCACAACACCCGTCTTTTCGAAGGCTTTGCTTTCTTGCGCGAGTTCTTTGTGTTTCCGCGCAAGTTTGCAGGTTTCCGTCTAAACGGGATGGCGCAATTCCTGCGCCATATCAGACAATCCCAGGTCGATGTGATTTTTGAGTTTGATACGGTCAATCGTGCGCTTGCCTCGCGGCTGGAAAAGGAACATCTGGCGTTGAATGCGGCCCCAGCGATCAACCAGTTCGAGGAAATGTCGTCGCAGGTGCGCATAAACAGCAAGGAACACGAGGCGATTGTCACGCCAAACTCCACGCCGATCACCCACTATGAGGTACAGTCGATCAAGGAGGTTTGGGCCTTTTATCAAGGTCAGCAGAACAAGGTACCGGTTTATCCACTCTATGCATTGCCGCCCGATGGCAAAGACCCGAGACAGGTATTGTACTATACCTATCGTCGACGCCCGCGTCGGTTGACAGCTAATGAACAACGTTATGGTGCCTCAAATTATCGCTATCGGGGCACTGAAACCTTTGTGTCGATCTATGCCCCGCCTGGGGATGAAGTGGTGCAGCGTCTGCAGGTCAATACCCTGTGTTCGAACAGGCATCTGCCTGAGTATCTGCCGATTGCGCAGTCCAGGGATGACTTCTTTTTCTGCGATGACCAATCCGTGACCTTGTCCTGTCTTGCAGGGCCAACTGCGCCGATGGACAGTTTGGCGGACCTGGAAACCGGCGCTGCGCATCGCACGACCTCCGGTGATGTGTATTGGCGGCTGGTGTCCTATCTTTCGTTGAACCACTACGGGCTGGAAAGCCGCGACGGCGATGATGCCGCGGGCAGTATGCGCGAGATGCTGTCACTGTTTGCGGACCTTTCGGACAACGTAAGCGAGGCACAGATTACAGGGTTGAGCAAGGTCGAGACCCGCCCGGTTGCCCGCACTGTTGCACAGGCTGATGGCTATCATACGGCACGGGGACTTGAAGTTACGCTGACATTCGATGAAGAAGAATATCAGGGCACAGGCGCGATGTTGCTGGCCTCGGTGCTTGACCGGTTCCTGTCTGAATATGCGGCAATCAACAGTTTCACCCAAACCGTAGTCCGCACGGTACAGCGCGGTGAGATCAAGGTGTTTCCTCCACGTTCCGGCAGTGGTCCGCTGCTATGAAAAAGGTGAACAAGACCGAATTGCTTGACCAGCGCGACAAGCAATCCAAAGCGGCCTTTGGTCAGGGATTGTTCAATCTGTTGCGCCGCTTGGAACGCGAGGGCCAGGATAGTCCGCGCATCGGCAAGAACACCCGCCTGAAAGAAGCCCTGGTGCGTCTGGGCCAGGACCCGTTTCTGGCCTTTCCAGACACAGATATGGCGCGTGTCGATCTGGATGCCAACCCGCCAATGGTGCGCGCCCAGTTTCTGGGGTTCTTTGGCCCGCAAGGTGCCTTGCCGCTGGTCTGGACCGAAGAAGTCCAGCGATGGTTTGAGGATGGCGACGCGAGCTTTGTCGCTTTCACAGATATTTTTGCGGCGCGTTTTCAGGAATTGTTCTTTCGCGCATGGTCGGATGCGCGGGCAATTACACAATATGACCACGCGGCAGAAGACCGGTTTTCAACATATCTTTTGTCGATTACCGGTACGGGATCACCCAGCTATCACACCCGCGATTGCGTGCCCGACGCAGCCAAGCAACGCCTTGCGCCGCTGGCGGCGGGGCGTGTCAAAAGCCCGGTGCGCCTGCGTCAGATGTTGCAAGTGCATTTTGGAGACAGGGTGAGGATCGACATCGAAGAAATGGTTCCCGCCTGGCTGGAGTTTGAACCCAACGCCCTGAGCCAGTTGGGTATGCAGGCGGCAACCATGGGCCGTGATATGCATTTGGGCGAACGCCTACGTTCCATTGGTGAAAAGATCACCATCCAGATTTATGTTGAAACCTATGAAACCTACGTGCGTTTTCTGCCGGGCGGTCCTGACCACGCACATTTGCGGGATCTGACCTTCTGGTATCTGGGGCGCGCCTTTGACATCGAAGTGGCGCTTTGGTTGCCCAAGCCTGAAATACAACCCGCCGTGCTGGGCCAGACCATCATGATGGGGTGGATGGCCTGTATGGCACCGGATCCTGAAAACCCTGAACATCTATTGCGCGTCACCCGGTTCGATCTGGAACCGTTGCATGAAACGCAGACCCAAACCAGACAAGCGGCGGCATAAGACCCAAGACCGCGACGAAGAGGACGCCTGATGACCGAGATCACGATTGAAAAATATGCCGGCAAGATGAACCGCGCAGGCTATGATGCCTTTTTGCAGGCCATGCGTCATGCACGTAGTGAACGCAACCGACAGGTGGAACTGTGTCACTGGCTTTTTTATTCGCTGTCCAACAAGGATGCTGATCTGGCGGTGACGCTGGCGGAATTGAAACTTGATCGAGGCCGGGTGTTGAAAGACTTTGACAAGGCCATGTCCGCGCTCGACAAGAACGTGACTGAGACACCGGGCATCTCTGATTTCCTGAGCGATGCATTGAACCATGCCTGGACCTATGCAACCTTGTTTTTTGGCGAAGCACAGATCCGTACGGGGCATGTTCTGGTTGCCTTGTTGAGTGACCCGCATTTGAAGCGTCAGCTTACACGGTACTCAATGGTGTTTGACGAGGTTTCTGCGGAACGGATCAGCCAGAACAGCCGCAGCCTCTGGGCAGATTCCGACGAGGAGACCCTGCCACCGATGGATGGTTCCGGCCTCTCCTCCGGCGGAGCGGAACAGGACAGTGATCGCAAGGGCGCTGCCACTGCATTGGGGCGTTTTGCCAAGGACATGACCGCTGTTGCAGCCACCACTGATCCGATCAAAGGGCGCGGCGACGAAATCCGCCAGATCATTGATGTACTGCTGCGCCGTCGCCAGAACAATCCGATTTTGACAGGCGAAGCGGGAGTAGGCAAAACCGCCGTTGTCGAAGGGTTTGCACAGGCATTGGTTGCGGGCAATGTGCCCCCGAAACTCAAAGGTACCCTGCTGTACGAGTTGGACATCCAGGCGATGCAAGCGGGTGCCGCGATGAAGGGTGAATTCGAACAACGTCTGAAATCGGTGATTGACGAAGTGCAATCAAGCCCGACGCCGATTATCCTGTTTATTGACGAAGCACATACGCTGGTAGGTGCTGGCGGTGCGGCGGGGACCGGAGATGCGGCGAACCTGTTAAAGCCTGCCCTGGCGCGGGGCACGCTGCGCACAATTGGCGCGACGACCTGGTCAGAGTACCGGCAGTATTTTGAAAAAGATCCCGCGCTGACCCGGCGTTTCCAGCCTGTCAATGTGGATGAACCTTCGGTTGAGCAATGCTGCTTTATGTTGCGCGGGATACTCGGGCCGATGGAAGCACACCATAATGTGCGCATTTCAGACGAAGCAATTGTTTCCGCAGTGGCGCTGTCGCATCGCTATATTCCGGCGAGGCAATTGCCGGACAAAGCGATTTCATTGCTGGATACCGCTTGTGCCCGTGTCGCAGTTAGCCAGGCCTCAACTCCGGCGCGGATCGCGGACACGCGAGATAGAATAGACGCCTTGACCAGTGAAATCGCCAGCAAAGTGGCAGAGCGTGATCTCGGCGAAACCGACGAGGAGCGGCTGGCGGAAGCGGAAGCGGAAAAAACCAGGTTGGAGGCGCGGTTGGCGGAACTCGACGCCAGTTTCACCGCCGAAAAGGAAGTTGTCGACCGCATTCTGGAACTGCGCCTGAGCCTTGAATCCAAAGCGGCCCAGGATGGCGGTGAAGATAGCGGCGAAACGCTTGATCCTGAGACCGCGCGTGCAGAAATGTATGAAAAGATGGCTCTGCTGGATGGCGGCAATCCCGACAACCGCATGGTCTATGCCCATGTTGATGGTCAGGCTGTCGCCAGTGTGATCAGTGACTGGACCGGGATCCCTGCGGGTCGGATGGTACAGGATGAATTGCAAGCGGTGCTGCAGCTTGCCGATCGGCTGCGCGAGCGGGTGATCGGACAGGACCATGGTTTAGCCGCCATTGCCAAACGGATCGAAACCAACCGCGCAGGGCTGGCGAACCCAAACAAGCCGATTGGCGTTTTCATGCTGTGTGGTCCCTCGGGTGTCGGCAAGACCGAAACCGCCCTCGCACTTGCAGAACAGCTTTATGGTGGTGAACAGAACGTGATCACCATCAATATGAGCGAGTTTCAGGAAGCCCATACTGTGTCGTTGCTTAAAGGCGCGCCTCCCGGCTATGTCGGTTATGGCGAAGGCGGCCGACTGACCGAAGCGGTGCGGCGCAAGCCCTATTCCGTGGTCCTGCTGGATGAAATTGAAAAAGCGCATCCGGATGTGCATGAACTGTTCTTTCAGGTCTTTGACAAAGGCATCATGGAAGACGGCAACGGCCGCGTGATTGATTTCAAGAACACGATTATCCTGCTGACCTCAAATGTGGGAACCGACGTGATCATGGAGATGGCCGAAGCAGGCGAAACCACGCCGAATATGGAAGAGCTGGAAACAGCTCTCAAACCCTTTCAGCTAGAGGTTTTTCCGCCCGCCCTTTTGGGCCGGATCGTTTCCATCCCTTATTTCCCGCTGGGTCGCGATGTGTTGACTGGCATCGCAAAGCTGAAGCTAGGCGCTGTCGAAAGCCGTCTCAAGGGTGCGCATGGGGCAGAGATCACCTATGCCGAGGGTGTGATCGAGCATATCGTCGAACAATGCCGTGATCCTGACAGTGGCGGGCGGATGATCGACAATATTATCACCAATTCCATCTTGCCCGATCTCAGCCGTCAGGTGCTCAGCCGGATGGTATCGGGGGATGCTTTTGAAAAGGTTGAGGTGCGCGTCAACGACGGCGCGTTCGTCTATGTTTTTGAGTAAATTCGACCAACAGAAATTCTGCAAACGCTGAAATTGAAAACAGGAGATAGATAGAATGCCAGATAATTCATTGGTAATGGCTGAACTGGTCAGCATGGGGATGGGGCTCAAGATCCCGTCAACGTCACTTGCTGCCAATCTCATCAACGGGTTTTACCTCAAAATCACTTCCGGCGGGCAAACGACCGTTTATGGCGTTGCCGCAACTCTGGGGTTCGATCAAGGCGGGCTTGTTGTTTATGGTATTGCCACTGATCCCTTTGGCGTAAAATTCGACTATTCCAAGGGCGTCACACCTCATACTCTTGAGAACAAGTTGGTGGATCTGTCGATTGATGCGGGCATCGTCATTGCGAAATTGGGCAAGATCGACATCAAGCTGACCATCTATGACGAGAACAATGCTCCCATGATGTCAGTCGAACGCGTGGATGTAGAAGCGCAGGGCATTATGATCGCCGATGCAAAGGTGCGCGGCCGTTTGGTAAACCTGAGCAAGGGTGCACCCGCCAACTAGCCGGTTTCAGAGCATCGCCAGCAGCGTGTCCACCGTCTTGAGGTATGATTTTATTTCGGCAGGAATGACAACGGGTCTGGGGGCGGGCGCAACCGGCCTTGCGGTGCCGCTTGCCCGGGCCATCTTGCGATCGGCCCAGAGGTGTAAGTCAGAGATCGTCTTGCTGCGCAGGAAGGGGTTGGCGTTCACAACCTGTGCCCCCATGACCGCCAAGACGCTGGCACCCGGGTCGGCCCGCAAGGCGCTGTGTGCACCAGCGGGTCCCAGAAAATGCGCGAGATAAAGTCTGCCTGCGGTGATCTGATGGCCACGCGCACGCAAATATGTTTCGTTTTCTCGCGCCAGATTGCGTACCATCTCACGGCTGAGCACCGGATCGGTGCGCAGGGCAAGCAGTTGCGTCCGCCCCATCTTTCCTACCAGATCGGGCCGATAGTCGCGCATCATCCGCAGCCATGTTCCCTGAATAAACTGACCCAGACCAGTTGCCGTGGACAGCGGATTTTTTGCCGTGGCCACTCCTGCACTTTCGACGCGAATGATTTGATTTACCAGGGCGTCCACGGCTTGTGATGCACTTCCGCTGCGGCCGCCGGCATAGGTAAGCGGATCAAGCGGTTGACCACCGGCATGCAATTCGAAGTGCAAATGCGGCCCCGTGCTGCGTCCGGTTGTACCGACATAGCCGATGACCTCGCCTGACCCGACTTGTTGGCCGGGTTTCAGCCCTTTGGCAAATGCATTCAGATGCGCATAGCGAGTCTCAACCCCATTGCCATGATCAATGTAAATGACATTGCCATAGCCACCTCCATCGCCTGCCCGAGCGATACGCCCTGCGGCCACGGCCAGCACCGGCGTTCCCGTCGGGGCGGCCCAGTCAACACCGTTGTGATTGCGCAACTGCTTCAGAATGGGGTGATGACGTGGTCCGAAGCCAGAAGTTTTCACTCCGTTCACAGGCACCAGAAATCCACCCCCCAGACCGCTGGATCCGCCGTGACCCGCTGGTGGCGTATCAAAGTCAAAGCAGGCAAAATTATCGGTCCCCGCAGCAGCGAGCACATAGCACGGCATGTTTCCCGATTTGCCGTGGATTCCGATATAGAATATTTCACCCAAACCACGCCCCAAAGGCCCCGGGTCAGCGGCACGCAACAGGATCATTTCATCACCGGGCGCGACAAATCTGTCCAGATCATATTTCTGCGACATCAGGACAATCAGTTCGCCAACAACATTCGTGGCAATGCCGTTGCGGATCGCGGCCGAGTAGAGCGCATCCAGCAGGCGAAGTTCTCCGGGGCGGGCGGTGTCCTGGCGCATTTTGTCTGAGCGAGATAAAAGGTCTTCATCGATCCAGGGATCTGCCGCAGCTTCAAACCGCCCTGCGCCGACCTGGGCAAGACTCGTCAGGTAGCCCTGTGGACTATAGACCGACATCAACATCAATCGCCCGGTCGCCGCATCGGGACGCAGGCGCAATGCAACCACGCTACCTTCGGGGAGGGATGCGGGTAATGTTGTCTTTTGGCTGGCCGCCCGTTGGATGCTTTCGCTTTCTCGGGCGCTCAACCCCGCTGTCGTCAGTATCTCGGTCAGTTGCCTTTCCGCGCGCAATAGGATGATCTCGTCCTCATAAAGCGGTTTGCGTTGGTTTTCGCGCAGGGTGATGACCATGCTCGTGGTGTTTTCGATCTCTGTCTCGACATAAACCGCGGCCTGGCTGGTGGCTTTTTCAGCGGATTGTACCTCGATGAGTTCCCCCCAACTGCCTGCCTCATTCACCTCCACCAAATGACCCTGGGCAGCGGCTGCTGTCTGTGGCTTGGCGGCCATCGCACGCAATCCTTGACTGCGCTGTGCTTTGAACAGGGCAAAATCATCGCGGCTGGAGGGGAGGGTTGTAACCAGACGCTTTTCAGCCACAAACAACCTGTCCTTGAGCGCCAGAATTGCCTCTGTGCCACTTTGCTTCAGCCGCCCGCGGGCAAAATCTGGTGGTGCGGGTAGGGATTGCGTCAGGTCCTTTGTGTTGGCAGCGAAACGCAGGATCATGGGGTCACGGCGCAGATCGATGAAGGAGTTCAATCTTTCGACTTCGATCGAGGCTTGGGCGGTTTCCTGACTTTGGACGAGAGAAAAACCATCGTCGCCTTGGTCATTCTCAGGTACGTCCACTTGATGTGACGGCTGTGTGCTGTCGAGATTGTGCCAATGCGTCACACCCCAGAAGATGCAGGTGGATATACCGCAAATGGCAAGTGAAATCACAGCCACACGCAGTCCCAGTCGGCGTCGACGACGGCCTCTGGCATGGCGCGCAGTGGTGCCAAAAGCGGGGTCGACCTCAAAGGGCATGTTTAGCGGAAAATACCCAGTGACGTGCCGCCCGAAATCGTCCGGCGCGGGGCGGCCTTTTTCGCCGCAGGCTTTGGTGCTGCCCGTTTTGGTTTCGTTGCTGCACGTTTGGTCGTGGTTGTGCGGGTGCTGGTCGTTCTGCGGGTTGTAGTGGCGCGCGGTGCCACGGCTGCAGCGACCGGTGCGGCACAAGTGATGTCGTCGCGCAGCACAATCTGGCGGAACAGTTCGACGGTTGGATCAAGAGACACCGCCTCGACGCCGTCAATCTCGTCAAAATAGCGGCCTACCGAACTGCGCGACCCCCCGCCCCACTTGCCATCAATGCCGGAACGATAACACCCCATACGTGCCAATTCGGTTTGAAGCGCAGTGGCAAGCAGTGGTGTTGGCGGATCGAATGCACCGGAGTCCACGAGGCTGCTGAATAGAGCGGCATCCTGTTCACGCAAGGCACGACGGGCTTCAAGGTTGTCATAGCTGATTTCGTTGCTGGTGACCTCGCCCTGAGGTTGGGCGGGTGAAAAAGAGGCCAGTGTCAGGTCTTCGATAATGCCCACAATGATCGAGGGTTCGGGCAGGCCAGCGGCTGTTGGCAATGCGGCCAACTGGGATTGTGGCGTCGGTGCAAAAATCACTACCTCGCCCGCTCCCGATGCCGGAGCAGAGGCGGCCTGCATTGCGACGGGGACCACGGCCACATCGCCTGCCGGGGCACTGACCGGTGTGAGGGACACAATCGGATTGCTGACGCTGGCGACGCTTGTTGTGTCGCCGAGCAGGGAAACAACGGGGGACGCTGGCACGGCTGCGGGGCGCAACACAGGCTCTGTCGTCAGGGTCGTTTTGATCGGCACGCCGTCCAGCAGAACGCTAAGCGGGGTTTCTTCCAGCGGCTTCACTCTGAGCAGGTCCGTCATGCGGGCCCCGTCGGCGGGACATGCTGCATCGGTTGCGGCGGAGACCGCGCTGAGCAATTCCATACCGGGATGTGCCAGTGGCAATACCAGCGCGGCAGATTGCGCCGGACAAGCCTCGATCAACAGGGCGACATTGGTCAGGCCCGCCTGCGCCAGCCGGCTGACAACATCGTCAAAGCGCAGATCACCATCCCCAAGTCGCAGCCCGGCACCATCCCCTGAAAGAGGTCCGGTCAGATAGACCACGGCATGTTTGCTGACGGTCAACGTATCAACGGACGCCATCACCGTTTCACGGGATTGATCCCGCAACAGTTGTACAACGTCCATGCCCCCCCTGCGCAGTGCTTCGGCGGCATGAAAGGCATCGGAAAAAGCACGCGGCGCCTCTGGTCCGGATTGACCGATGACAAGCCCCTGCCATTCCTGTCCACTGGCTGGAACAGCCAGAACAGAAGCAGTGGCGCAACACAGAGTCGCCAGCCAATTGCGCAATTTCCCAGGTCGCCCGGAAGGGGTCATGTTGAACAAACTCCTGTCTTCCGTGTGATCCTACATCAAAAACCCGTTTGAGGGCGAGTCGCAAAGACAACAGACGGAAAATGTTTATGGTGGTGGTGGATAAATGAATACGGTCCAGCGTTCGCTCTTGCGGGTATCGACCTCGTGAAACCGTGCCTCAATCAGACCCCGCACCAGACAATCCTGTTCGCCGCGTATCTCAAAGCGGTCCGGTGCAACACACATGGGTGTTGAACCGGCAAGGACTTGTCGACCAAAAACATCTTTTGCATAGACGTAAAAATAGCGTGCCGTGAGTGTATCATTGATGACATTGGCACATTGATTGGGCCCGATTGTCCACCAGCCGGAGGTTTCAAAAGCATCTCGATCATAGGCCCCCAGGGCAACATTGATCACATCCAGGGTCTGATTACAGACAGCAAATTGGGCGGAAACCGGGGATGTTGCGGCGCAGACAAGGGTTGCAATGCTTGCCAAGGATTGCAGGAATTTGCCACGCATTCGTCACTCCGACACAAATAGACCCCCTGCAGTTGGCATCAAAAAAACCGCGAAATCAACGGCTTCCGGCGGTTTGCGTGAATAATGCATCACTATTCAGCAGGTTAGCCAAAATTGTGCTGAAAAAATGCGCTGAATAGAGTATAGTCAACGGATGATACGTATTATTTGCATAACGTTCGTTCTGGTACTTGTGACCATTGGTGGGGGCATCAGCCTGTCAAATGCCCATGGCTCTGCCGGCAAGGCTGCGATTTCCTCGCTAGACGTTTTTGCACCTGATGCTGTAAAGCGCGAAATTTTTGCCGCGCCGCTGCAACCGGTTACGCGCACCGGATCGGCAGAGGTCGTGACAGCGGATGTTGTGACCAAAGACGTTACGCGAGCAGATGGTTTCCAATGGCGTATCTTTGGTCCTTCACTGGCTCCGCAGCGCGGAATGCGTCCCAAATCACGCACTGACACGCAGACCCAAACAGCTCAGGTTTCAGTTCCGCAGGCACTTAGCCCGCCAGCATTGGATTCCAAAGCGACCGCCGCAAAGCCAAACGCGCCGCGCGCGCGCACCACTGCTGCGCCCGCGCTCAAGGTGCATCCGGTCCCTGCGGTGAAGACCCGTAGCATGCACAGCAATCCGAACCCCGGATTCCTGATCGGCGTTTTCCGCTAGGATCGCCAGCCTGGTAAAATGGCTCTCATTTTCGCATATTTTATGGTATAAAATCACTTTCTGCAACAATTCTGATTGACTTGTGACGCTCTAGGCGGCGCTATAGTAGACAATTGCTTTACAAGATTGCAGGAAAAATAAATGTCATTTCATCGCCTATTTGTCACCGTCTTTGCCGCTTCCCTTGCCGTCGCAACCCCGTCCTTTGCTCAGGAAGAACCGACATTTTCACTTGAATTGAACGGAGCGACCGAAACGGAAAGTGGCAGTTGCCGTTTGACCTATGTTGCAGCGAACCGGACCGGCAAAACGCTGGAAAGGACCGCCTATGAAGTGGCGGTGTTCGATTCCCAAGGTGCCGTGACCCGCTTGCTGGTGCTTGAATTCGGGGCATTGATTGAAGGCAAGACCAAGATCTTGCAATTTGACCTGAGCGGCACGCCTTGCGGATCGATTTCGCGCATTGTTGTCAATGATACGGCGGCTTGCACTGTTGCAGGTGCGGAGGCGCCGATCTGTATGCAGTCCCTGACCGCCTCTTCACGCACAGCAATACAATTCGGCATCTGATCACTAGATCACGGCGTGCATTGGCACGGATGACGACGGAAAGGATGTTATGGACCAGTTACTCGGGACGCAGATCAACCCGGCCACTATTGTGGTCTTTTTCGCTTTGGCGGTCCTGTCATTTTTATCGGTGACAGTATCGGTTTACAAAGTCTTTCAGTTTGCCCGAATGGGCGTCGGCAAACGCGCCCGTGCCGAAGAGATCCTTGATACATGGCTGTCAGGTCGTGGCGATGATGCGATGAAGCTTGCTTCGGATCGCAAGTCGGTTCTGGCGCGTATCCTGCAAGCTGTGTTTTCAGGAGTTCAGGCAAAGCCAGGTGAAACCGGATATGCCGAGGAACTGGGACGCCAGACGGCGATCATCGAATTGGCCACCATGACAGAGCGGATGCGCTTGCTGGAAATGGTCGTTCAGGCTGCGCCGATGCTTGGCCTGCTCGGCACCGTGATTGGCATGATCGACGCCTTTTCTGTTTTGTCTCTGTCAGAGGGAGGTGTTGATCCTGCTCTGCTTGCCGGGGGCATCTGGACGGCCTTGACGACCACGGCGGTAGGCCTTGCGATTGCGCTGGTAGCCTATTTCTTTGCCAGTTGGTTCGAAAGCCGTATCGACCGTGAACGCAACCTGATCGAGGCCGCAATCTCTGCTGCGATCTATGGTCGGGTTGACCCAACCGCAAAGGCATGATGGGCGCGTGGCCAGTGGCTTTTCTCTGAACCTGCCTCAGCGGCGTACAAATTACCGCTTTGCGTTGACGCCTCTGGCCGATGCGATGTTTCAGTTGTTGATCTTCTTTATGCTGACTTCCGGTTTGACGCCCTATTCTCTGTTGCCGTTTCAGAGTGCACCGGCACAGGCCACCGCAGAGCCCAGCGTCGCCGCCGAAGACGGGACATTGCCCGATACGCCTGCGATGGATGAACAGGGCGATGTTGCGCTTTGGACTATCGAAGCCAAAGCAATACTGGTGGGTGGTCAACGGTTCGGTTTTGATGCACTGGACGATCTGGCAGGGGCGTTGGGTACGGCCGGTTCACCGGGTGCCGTCGTTTTGATTGTTCGCCCGTCGGCGCAGGTACAAGACATCACAACGGTTCTGGCACGCCTGTCAGCCGCTGAAGTTTCGTCGGTTCAGGTGAGTATCGGGGAGGAGTTCTGATATGCGCAAAAGCCTTCTGCCCGTTCAAACCCAGCCGCTTAAACCTGATGTTTCGTTGTTTATCGTGAATATCGTTTTGCTGTTGATACTGTTTTTCCTTGCTACCGGATCGCTTGTTGCCACACCGGATCAAGGTGTGAAACTGTCCGAAACCAGCGATCTGCCAATTGATCAATTGCCCTCGCCCGTGCTGGTGGTCGAAGACAACGGCACGCTGACCCTTGATGGTGAACCTGTCGCAAGCGGCGATCTGGCGCAGGCTCTCGCGGGCGCGCGCATTTTGCATTTGTTGATCGATCGCAGCGCACCGGCGCTTGACCTGTTGGAGCTGGTTGACCGGCCGGGGCTGAAGAACCTGGATATTCGCCTTGTCACCATTCACCGGAGCGGGGAGATATGAACTTTCTTCCTTACAATGGTACCGGTCTGAGTGGCTGGTTGGCGGCCACTTCGGGGGCAATCGTGTTGCATGGCGTTGCGATTGGCCTGGGCTTTGGAGGCTTGCAAAATGTTCTGGCCTTGGCGGCACCTGCTCCGGAAACGCGTCCGGAATACACGATCACGATTGCCCCACTGGACAGCGATACCATTGCCGGCCTGCTCAAACAGGAGGGCGAAGCCGGTGCTGATGACGGGAATGGCATTGATCCAGCAACGCCGGAAACGATGGAGGATGTGGAACGCGAGCAACTTGCCGCATTGGAGCCTGAAGAAAGTGCCCTGCCTGAACCCGTGGTTCCCGAAGCAATCGAGCCAGAGGCGATAGAACCGGAGCCAGAGTTGGAAGCGCAAGAGCCGGCCGCTCTCGAACCGGAAACACCCGACGCGCTTGACCCGGTTGTCGCCACCGCTCCCGAAGCGGCACCGGAAACGATCGAACCGGTTTCTCCTGTTGCTCTGGACACGCCGGATCTTGGTCCGTTGATCCCCGAAACCGTGACGGCTTTACCCTCGTCTCAGGCGCTTTCGCCGGTTGCGCCGGTCGGCACGGCCGGATTGATCACGGCACCTGTGCCCTCTGCTTCGGAAACGGTGCCACGTGTGCCACTCGAGGCGGAAACAATTCGTCCGGCGGCGGCAACAGGCACGGTGGTTGCTGCGGTCGGGCGACGCCCCAATGTTGCACCCGCAGCTCCCAGCGCCGCCGCGCCGGCACCATCTGCGCAGGATCTTGCCATCGGCGAATTGTTGCGTCGGATACAAACGGCAGTTACGGATCCCTGTCTGTTGGCCCTGCCCCGCCGCGATGGCGCCGATGGCGTTGGCCTGGCCTTGATCGCCAGTTCTGATGCGGCAATGGCGCGGTTTAGCGAAACCGTATTGACCGAAGCAGATCAGGACATTCGCCAGACCCGCGCTTTGGTGGACGAGCGCCAATGTGCCGCGTTGAACTATGTGCGCCTGAACAAGGATTACCCTGCAACCCAGTTGGGTTTGCGGCTCGACTCTGTCGAAGTTCTGTCGGGCAGCAACCTGACAGGTGTGCTCCGGGGGACGGCGGGGCGCTATGTGACCTTGTTGTTGATAGATAACAACGGCGTTGTGCAGGATCTGCAGCGCTTCATGTCTTTCTCGGGGAATTTTGCGCGTTTTGACATTCCGGTAACCCGTGTGGGCAATGCCCGTGACACCAAACAGGTGATTCTGGCCATCGCAACGCGCCGACCTTCAACCGTGATCCGCGACCGGTCTGGCCGCTTGGCGCAGGATGTATTTGCCGGACTCGGCGGTGAGGTTGCCACACAAGCGGCCATTGCCATTACCACCTTTGATGTGCGTTAAACCTCAAAGTTCTTCTTTTGCTTCGGTTGGTGTTTCAGGTTCCGGCGGCATCAGCATTACATAGCCCAGACTGGCCGAAGCGGCACCACCGCGTCCAGCAATCTCATCTAGAAGGGGTGCCAGCAGATCTTTTGCCAGAACGCCATCACTGGCTGTTGCAGCCCGTGCAAGCGGCGTGTCGCTGGCCAATATCAGGACAAGTTGCGGCACAGCCTCGGATCCTTCGGCAAGGTTCAATCCAAAACTCAGACTGCGTTGCCCGCCAACAGGGTCTGACAATCTGCCGGTCAGGTTAAAGACGGCTCCATTTGGCGTGATCAATGCAGCCCAGACCGATTGCGCACCGATCCCGCCGATGCTGAGGGTCATCGCCTCACCTGAAATCATCTGATCGGTCGACATCTGCACCCTGGGTGCTTCGCGACCGCGCCCCTGCAGGGCATGGATGAATTCAAGAGCTTCGCATTGTTCGGAGGTAACCTGCCGTGGCAAAATGGCCGGGCGTGCGCCGAATTTTTCTTCGTAAGCGACTGGCAGGCCGGGAAAAATGTCGCCGGTTTCCGAAAAAGCTTCGATCATACCGGCCCTTTGTCCCGCGGCAACCCGTGTCAACAATGCACATCGACCCGCATCGAAATTAGCCAGGAATCCGGCGCGGGTGTTGGTCTGACGGTCGGGCATGCCCGCCGAAGTGCCGCTGCGCGCCGGAGTTTCGACAGGGTCACCCTTATCGCCGATCATGCCCATCTGCCATGCGCCGAACCCGACAACACCGCTGACCACAACAAAGGCGGCTACCAACAGACCCAACGCCTTGTTGCCGCCACCGTTTTCGGTTTCGGGTTCTGGCGGAATCGTGGCTGGGGCCATGGTTTGCGGTGCCAGAGTAGCCGGATAGATGCTGCGTTGGGTCATGCCGCCAACCGGCATTTGCAAACCATGCGGCGGTGCCGTTAGCGGACCGGTCGTCAGCGAGGCATTGAAAGGCATACCTTCTCGGTAATTTGGTGGGATCAACTCGGGATGATCCAGCATGCGCTGAACTTCGTCCATCGAATTGGGTCGACGCATTGGATCAGGCTCAAGCATATGGCTGAGGATCGGGCGCAATGTTATCGGCACCGCCGACAGATCAGGAATGGTCAGCCGTGATTGTACAGCGACAACAATTGAACTGCCCATATCAAGCGGCGTACCGATGGCGGCGGCAGCCGTCAGCAGTGCCAATCCATACAGATCGGCGGGGGGACCAACCTCGCCACCGCCCAATTGTTCGGGTGCTACATATTTGTATTTGCCTGCAAACTGACCATGGGTGGTGCCCTCTGTCACTACAGTTGATTTGGCGATGCCAAAATCGATGAGACGCGCCTGGCTGACATCGCCGCCGGGCAACATGACGTTGTCCGGAGACAGATCACGATGCACCACGCCTTGTCCATGGGCCTTGGACAACCCGCCGCTCAGACGTTTGAGAAGTGTCTGGACCGCAGGTGGAGGCAAAGCACCGTATTTCTTGATGTGATCAGAGAGGGGAATACCTTCGATAAACTCCATGACCAGAAAATACTGATCAAGGTCGCGGTCGTGCACATAGTTGTAATAGCGTACGATTGCCTCGTGGGCGAGCTGGCGCAGGGTGCGCGCTTCGCGTTTGAACATCAGCCCTGCTTTTTCGTCTTCGGCCAGTTCCGGCAGGATCGCCTTGATCGCGACGGGATCTCCTGTGCCGATCTCGACACCACGGTAAACCGCGCCCATGCCGCCTGATTTCAATACCTCTTCGATCTTGTAGTTGTTGTTGATCGTTGTACCGACCCCCAATGCGGTCGGGCTTTTGGTGACATAGCCCGGGTCGGCGGGTGGCGTTGAAGGCGTCAAATCACTGGCTGGATCTTCCGAGGAATCCCCCGCCTGCGGATCATGTCCCGGATGCGACTGAAATTGCGTCGCTTCCTCATCTTCAACCGGCGCTGGCTCTTCTTGCGGAGTATCGGGTTGCGGCAAGGGCACGATACGCGTCTTGTCGTCGTCCTCATCCTCATTGGGCAGTGGTTCGGCGCCCTTGTTTTTATCGTCCTGGCTCACAATATTGACCCTGCTTCTGAAATATCTGAAACGAGATCAATAAGCATCTCGTCCTCGGCTGGGGGCGGCGCATCAGAACATCGCATCGCAATGACTGTTACATTGTCGCGTGCGCCCCGGTTTACTGTCTCCTCTATCAGACGCGTACATGCTTCTTGTGGCGGAAATTTCGCCAATGCTTCTGCTATTTCCGCATCCGTGATATGCTCCGTTAACCCGTCTGAGCAGATCAGAAAGAGATCCCCCAACTGTAGTGTACCGGTAACGCGTTCGCAATTGGGAGTCTTTGTTACACCGATTGCGCGGGTTATCACATTCTTGCGGTGCCAGTTCTCTGCCTGTTCCAGAGTAATAGACCCTGCATCCAACAGGGCATGGGCTTCTGTGTGATCGCGACTTTGTTGGGCAAGCTGTCCATCCCGCAAAAGATATAGCCGGCTATCGCCTGACCAGATGCAGGAAAACTGGCCCTGGTGCACCAGGAGTGCGGCCAGGGTGGCACCCACAGTGGCCCCGTTCATTTCTGCTGCGTGTTTGCGGATGATGTCGTTGGCGCGCGTCAAGCGTTCGTTGAAACGTGCATCGAGATCATCCGCAGAGACAGCAACGCCAATTGAATTCAGTTCCTGCACGATGGTCTGGCTGGCGAAATCACCGGCAGCGTGGCCGCCCATGCCATCGGCAACGACCCATAGCCCGTAATCGGGGCGCGAAAGATAGCTGTCTTCGTTCACTTCGCGTAAGCAGCCGACATCACTGCCCTGCCCTGTTTCAAAGGTGAAGTAATCGTTTCGGTTCACGCCTCTGCCTCCGCTTCGCCCGTTACACCACCCAACAGCCAACCCAACGCCAAAGGTTCGGGCATGCCTGAACATCCCAGCCATGTTGCTGCACGGTTCCGGTTCTTGCTCTGTTCGCCCGGTGCCCACCAATAAGACCGCGTCAACTGCGCCCGCTCGGCGTCCGGTGCAGCGGCAGATGCCAGCAGCGCGGCCAGATCTCCGTCGGGATGATGTGCCCAAAGGGTGGGGCCAAGTGCCGCGCGGCCTATGTCCTCGGCAAGAATTTCAAAGGAAATGTCTTTCAACAAAGCGGCAGCACCATGACCCGGCTCCATTTCCTCCAGATGCGCGGCCATCACCTCCCAGGGGGCCTGGTCAGTCGAGTCTCCCAATGGGACGGGCAGATCGGCGCCCTCTGCCATAATGATCAGCGGAAAACGCCGCCCGACACGATCGCGCGAAGGGCGCAATATTCCAACGACCGTACACCCCAACACCGCCCGACCGATCCAGAAACGCACATCCTGCGCACCATCCCAGAAGGGCCCCCATCCCTCGCCCATCTGATCGCGCAAAGGTGGCAAGATGGCGTCCAGCCATCTGTTGAAGGCATCCACCGTTTGCTCTGAGAGGCCTGCTTGCAGAAAATCGCCATAACCGGGATGTTTGCCCATGATGCCGATTTGTGCCGCCCCCATCTTAACGCTCCAACGTTACAGGACAGGAAAACTCGGAAAGTTCCCGCATCAGGAATGGGACGGTGGTGCTGTTGAATTCAATTCGGTAGGTGATCGTGCGACCGCCTACGTCATGTGTCACATCCACAACATTATTGCTGACACGTGACCGCCCTTTGCGCAGGAAATTCACGATGTCCCAGCGACCTTCGGCAAAAGTGAGGCTTGAGGTGCGGTCATCGGCGGCGGGAAACAATTCAAGTGCTACGCCTGAGCTTTGTCCGGGCCAACTGAGAGCGGCGGGGATGCTGTCGGGTTGCGTGCGCACCGATGCACCATTCATGGAGAGAATTGCCAGCTCAACTGACGGCGATGACGAAAGATGGCTGATCGACATGTCGACTTTGGGCTCGGCTGAGCCGGTGGCGAAGAACGCCAGTTGAATTGCCTGTGCACGGTCGAATTGTTTCAGCGTGGCGATTGAAAGCGACTGTCCGATTGCGCTGTCTGGCGCGGGTTGTAGACCGTCGTTGCCGCGGATCACATGAGGCTGCAAATATGAGGTATAGAATGTGTCGATCCGTCCACCAGGGCCGAAGAACTGACCAAAAACCGCAGGCGACAGATGTCGCCCGGTACCAAAGGGATAAAGCGGCGCGATCAGATCCCGGCAGAACTGTGTAACATCATCGTTCAGGGCACGGTTCAACTGCGTCATGCTCGCGGCTGTGGCGACGGCGCGGAATTCGGTCTCAACCTCGTTCACCATGGCAGACAAGGGGCCAGGCAGCGCGGTATTGTTGCGGGTCAATGCCGACAGGGATTGGCTTAACAAGGTTTCATCCGCCGGCGTCGGCGCCACCGCCGCCGTACGCCGGTTTTCACGCAGATCCGCGAGATTGGCGAGGATCACGTCGATCGGACGTTCAGGCGCCTCGCCGGTCAACAGCGCATGCCACTGGGCAAAATCGTCTGTGATCCGCTCAACCTGTCGCCGTTGGGTGTCCTCCTGTACAGCATTTCCCGCTCGGGTCTGGACCTTGCCCTTTTTTGCGACATTATCCAGCACAACCCGCTGAAAAACACCTGACTGGCTGTAGATTCGGCGGAAAACGGCGTCACCCATACCATCGCTCAATCCACCAGAGGCAAGCTGTTCGGGGGACAATTCCCCGATTTGGTCATAGAGCCGGGTCAGACGGGTTTCTTCCTCAACGGCCTCTACGTATTCCAACAAGGGCGAGGCCACCGGCGAGGACAGGATGGCCAGCGCATCATAGGCAGGCGCATCTATGGACAATGGGCCAAGGCCGATGCGGCCAAACATCTCGCGCCAGGCCTCGTTGAATTCGATCCGGTAGGCGCGATGGAGATCCCGCTCCAGATTGGAAAGCTGTGCTTCATAACCGACGCGCCCGGCGGCTTCCCCCAGCACCCATTGATCGTCCCGCAAACGGTCGCGTGCCGAGGTGAGTTCTTCGAGGAAAAAGCCCCAGTATCCTTCAAAGGTGTACATGCCTGGTACCCCGACGCTGTCCAGCGCGGAACCATCGGTGGTTTCGAATACCCGTTCAACGGCACCCGAAACCCGTTCCACCAGATTGAAGTCGGGCACGCCATAGGTGACAGCACGGTCCTTTATCGAGGCATAGGCCTGATCGGCCAGCGGCAGGTTAACGATTGCCTCGCGGGCGCTGCGCACGATCTCGGGGTCTATGGCCAGCATTGCCTGTCGATCATTGTCCAGCAGCAGCATCGCCTTGAGATGCGCATTGATTCTGTCACGCTCGTCTGCCTGACCGACACCGGCAAACATGCGCGCCCAGAGGTCTTCGAAATAGGCTTCGATAGCAGCATCATCGCTGCTGCCCTCGCCCTGGCCACCGAGCAGCAAATAAACCTTGAGGGCGCGGTAAGTCTCTGCGGTTTGATTATCCGCGATCAATTGCGGAATCCTGTTTTCCAGATGCAGGATCATACGTGGGCGTAGCATCCGCTCCAGCCCATCGGAATAGGCACGGTCCGCCGCCAGCGACACTTCACTGTGACGCGAAAGGCCCAGACCTTCCCACAGAGGTGGCTTGCGGGTATCGCCATAGCCCGCTGTCATATTACGCAGGTCTTCAAGGTAGAGCAGGACAAGTGACGGATCGGTATTATCGACCACAGGGCGGCTGATTTCCCCACGCGCATTGCTGAAATAGCGCTGCGCTTCGATATCAGCGGTGCGCAGCAAGGTCGCATTCTGCCAAAAACTGAAACCAAAGGCCCCCATCGCGGCCATGGTCGCACCGACAATCAGACCCATTGCGCCGGTGCGCAAAATTCTGGCGCGTCGGATCGCCTTGTAATCAAAGCTGACCCAATCGCGTTCTTCAAAGATCACGCGCTTGAGAAGATCATGTAAAAAGAATGACTTGCCCTTTCCGGACATAAAGGCGGGCTGAAATTCAACCCCTTCCTGATTGCGCGACATGGCACCCAGGACTTGATCAATTGGCGTGCCTTCCTGGGTGCCTGAACTGAAATAAAACCCGCGCAGGATTGCATTCGTCTTGTAGCGTGTTGGCTCAAACACCTGACGTATGAATTCTGACACGTTGTGGCGCATCATCGCCATTTGACCCGGCAAGCCAAATACCGCAATCCGGCTCACCCCGTCGGGTTCTTCGTTCATACGGTCGATGACTTCGTCGCTCAGACGTCCCAGCAGCGCATCAAACTCCGCCTCGACATTCAAATAGGTGTCAGCCTTGCGGTCCTTGGTCTGAAAGGTCACGCCCCAAACGTTTTTGCGTCGCATGGTGCTGAAACTTGCAAAGTATTCGCGGAACCCTGCGATCAAATCGGCTTTGGTGAACAGTACATAAACCGGGAAGTCGATCTTGAGCTGTTCATGTATTTCACCCAGCCGTTTTCGCACGATCTGGGCATGTGCTGCGATGTCTTCGGGCGCGGCGTTCAACATTTGCTCGACCGAAAAAGCAAGGATCACGCCATTGATCGGCTGATCCGGGCGGCCGTTTTTCAACAGTTCGAGGAACGATCCCCAACTCGCCTCATCTGCGGCGGCATCGCTGTCCTGGGTGGTGTAGCGTCCCGCCGTGTCGATCAGCACAGCTTCTTCTGCAAACCACCAGTCGCAGTTGCGTGTTCCGCCAAAACCAGCGCCGTGTTCGGGCATTGCGTCCAGTCCCGGAAACTCGATTCCCGAATTGCGCAATGCGGTGGTTTTGCCGGCACCGGGCGGTCCGATAATCACATACCACGGCAGGTCATAAAGATAGTTCTTGCCGCCCGATCTCTTGAGCTTGTCCAACGCAAGCTTCATGTTCTTGGCCAGAACCTTGCCGTCACCGGTGGTATCGGGGAGCAGGCTTTGTTCCAGTTTCCTGGCCTTTTTGCGTCGGCTTCGCCAGCGCAGCAGATAAATCAGGGCGATCAGGCCGATGAGACCGGCAATGGCAACGCCACGGGCAACGACTGTGCTGATCGGGGCATAGCCGGTTAACGGGAACCCGAACCAGATTGCGGCAAAGATTGCCGCGAACCCGCCGATGATCAGAAAAAACCGACCCCACTTGGATTTGGCCATGCGCATGATCAGGCGGAACAGGCGGACTATCGGATTTAATATCGCGCGCATCTCACATTACTCCGGCTGATCTGATCTGGGGATCATGATTTCAACCCTGCGGTTGCGTGCGCGGCCTTCTTTGGTCGCATTGTCGGCAATCGGGTCAACGGCACCTTTTCCTTCAACAAGCAGGCGGTCAGGGTCGATCAAGACGTTCTGCAGGATGTCGCTCACTGTCTTGGCACGGGCAATCGAAAGGTCCTGATTGGTCTTGAACTGGCCGCGACCCGTGGGCGGGATGCTGTCGGTATGGCCAACCACGCGTACCGGACCGTGTTCGTCGTCAAAGGTGCGCCCGATGCTGGTTGCAAGCATGCTGAAATCATTGGTCAATGTAGCTGATCCTGAACCGAATTGCAGCACATCCCCTACCCGCACAAAAACCCAATCATTGTTGCGGCCAACCTCAACCTGACCCGCTTCGATTTCTGTCGCGAGGGCGGCGCGAATGCGTTCAAGTTGCGTCGACTGCGGCGCTTCATAGGCGCGCACAATCGGTACAGTGCGTTCAATTGTTACTGGTGGCTGGTTCGCGTGCAGTGCCAGAATGCGTTCTCGGACCTCGGCACCTTCGCGTGTCAGCAGGGTCGAAAGCGTGGCAAAGAGGGAAACAACCATTACACAGGCAATCGCCGCAATGACCCATAAAGGGGTACCGCCACGCCGGCGTTTGCCACCCAGTAACACAGGTGTCCAGCGCACCGAAATGTCATCATCCGGGCGCGGCTGTACCCGGCGCAGGGTTTCGTAGATAGCGGTGCGGATGCGGCTGAGTTCAACACCGCCGTTGGGCATGGCACGGTACTGCCCTTCAAACCCCAGTGACAGACAGGTCAGCATCAATTCCAGAAGGTTGAACCTCTGACCGGGCGCACGCATCGCCTCGTCCATTTTCTGAAAGAACCTGACACCGGAAGACCGCTCTCCAAAGAACCGAGCCACCATGGAATATTCCAGCCATGTGCCACGATCCGCTCCCGGCAGGTTCTGCACGATGTCATCCGCCGTTGCACAAAGCGCATACTTCGCATCATTGGCGTCCATCTGTGGGACGCCGGTGCTCAGGGCCTTGCGTTCAAAATTGTCGATCTCGCGGGTGACGTGATCAATCAAGGGTGCGGGTTGCATATCGACCAACCCGGTGCGCAGGCGCCCTAGCAGGATAAGCAAACCCGAGGCCGCCCTGACAAGGGGATTGGAAGAACCGCCGGTCTCGGGACCCGCGGCACGCAAGGCATCCTGAAAGGCGATCCTGGGGCGAGGGGCATATTGCGGCACCTCTTGATTGGGACGGATTTCGGGGAAAATTTCAGACCCCGCCGGACGTTGCCCCGTCCCCGGCTGGTACAAGGGCTGTTGCGGAGTTGGATTGGCATAGGGGTTTTGCCCAGTCAGCCCCGGTTGCCCGTAATGTTGTTGCGGTTGTGGTGGAGAGGCATGCGGGTTCAAAGGCCCGCCAAGCCAGGTATCATCCGTTCCCGGCGTGTTTGCGGGCCTTTGACCGGGGGCTGCACGACCACCGGCAACCGGCCTGCCGGTTTCCGGCGACAAGGGTTGGCCAAATACGGTCTTGTCCGCGCCTGCATCCTTTGCTGGCCCGCCCGGTGGCGGTTGCCGTTGACCAAATACGGTTTTGTCGTCGTCTTCCGACATCACGCGCTCTCCGGTATGGCCCACATTTCAAGTTTCAGGTCAGGCCAGTTGCCGGCAAAATGCATTCCAATGGCCGGAGCAGTGGAAAACTCGCGCCACAATTCTGTTGATTTATCCAGCACGAAGTAAACATTTGTGCTGACCACCCTGATCTGACGGGGCGGGTTGGGCAAATGCACGATCCCGATGCCCGGCAGGTTGTTGTTGATGATCTGCTTCATGCTGGTCGAAGGACCAACCTTGGCCAGTTGCGGGAATTGCGTCTGCACCTGTGACAATGGCAAGCCCGAGCTGACTTCGATCACGAATGTTGCCTGTGCAAAAAGATTGCGGTCATTGACCAGTGCGGCATAGGAATTTGCGCGTACCTCCTTGAGTGGCAGGCGCACGGCGCGGCCGACATCACGGGCCAGTAGTCTCTGAATGTCCTGTACCACGGGATTGAAACTGCTTTTGGGGTTTTCGTGGTCATAGGCCACATAGGTCGGTGCCCGCCGCCCCCCTTGGTCGAATGTTGCCAGTTCCCCGGCCAGACCGATCAGTTTTTCATATAGCCGCTCAGGATGTACCGACGCCATCCCCTTGAGATGTTGCAACACCGGCAACTCGCGGTTCAGCACCATAAGCATCAAATAATCCGTTGCCTGCATACCGCCACCCGACGAGGGATCAGAAGCAAAGCGCGACAATGTCTCTAGTTTCGCTTCGATCCAACCCACAACGCGGCTGAGGTATCCTTCATATGCGTTGTGAACGCGCAGCACCAAACCGGTCGGCGGCACCGTATCATCCAATGTGACAATACCATCGCGCATTTCGATGATCCGGCCCAGGTGGATATTCTGGTAACCCGGCCGCGGCGTCTTGCGCAGTACCAATTCCAGCCGCGGCTCAGCGATTTCCAGGGTTTGTTCGTTACGCGCGGCAGAGGAGGTTTCAGAAACGGTTTCGGCAGCCAAAACATACCGCGTTGCTGCATTTGCGCCTTGGGGGGAGACAACCTGCCCGCCAATGCTTGCGTCCGGCAGGGTCAGCCAGATCGACAATCCTTGCGCTTCTTCCTCGGGAACCGGAACGGGCAAGGGCAAGGGCGCGCCACCGGGTGCATCAAAGGGGGTGCCATCAGGAAAGATCCCCGCCACCGCGGTCAGGCCAATCTTGGCCTGCTGTGCCATATCACGATTGAAACGCAGCTCGCTCACCCCCCAGGGATAGGGCGTGATGTCAGCCGTGCGCGCCTGCACCAACCGCTCAACATAGCGATCGGCCTGCTGCATGTGGTGAGGATGCAAGAAAAGCCCCTCTTTCCAGGCTACTTTGCTGGTCCAAGACATCGGCGGGCGGTTTCCTTTTTCTGTGGCACGCGGGCGGCACGTGTCGGTCAATCTGTGGTTAAGCCAGTGTGGCCACAGCAACCGCTGTGGTCAAGCAGAGGCGGCCCTTGTGAGGGCCCGCCCCCATCACTCAGGACCTAGAACTGGAACCGCATTTGACCGGTAATGCCGACACTGTCCAGACCACCTGAGAACCTTCCGTCCAGACGGATCGAAGCATCAAACTGCCGTGCGCCGCCAAAGGCACCAGGCTGGATCAGCTTGGTATAGTTCACACCCAGTGACAATTCTGCATAGGCACCCAGATTGCTGCTGGTCGTGGTCAGCGGATCAGCCTGGCGGTTGCCGTTTGCATCCAGTTGATACAAGCGCGACGTCGTGTCCTTGCCAAAGTCATGATAGTAGGTCGCCGTGCCGAATATATTCAACGCCGCCGTGCCGCTTGGCAAAACCTTGCTGCGTGACAGGGTGGCCGAGGCGAAGGCAACGGTGCTGACAATGTCGTCAATTTCCAGTACACGATCGTCCGTCTTGTTGTCCGGCGTGCCGCCGTCGAAACGCAAGGCATCCACCGAGGTCCGACTATGCGAAACACCAAGTGCAGGCACAAACACCAGCCCCGATTTTTCGCTGAGTGGAAAGGCGTAACCGACAGAGCCGCTGATCGTCGTGCTGGAGCTGTCATATTCCTGATCCGCGACACCAATGTCGTCATCGCCTCCCGCAACAATCCCGGCAGCGAGCGTGTTGGTCAGCTCGAACGAAGTCTGGTCAAAGCGCAATTGCACATCGCCAAACAACCGCCCCCGCGATGCACCGATATAGGCACCCGCATAGGTCTGGGAAAAGTCGGTATCGTTTATGGAAGTAATCGAATTGCGGTTCAGGCTGGCCGTGCCGGGATCGAATTCAAAGACCGGCTGCGACAGGGACCCCGTATTTGCGCCAAGAATACCGCCAAAGCTGAGGTCGAAACCGGCATAGCGGCTGTCAAAGCAAGAGAAGTCAAAGCCGACCTGCAAACCGCCATAGCTTGCCGAAATTTCGGAATCGAAGCTGCCGATTGACGTTGCGGTTGCACCGGTCACATCTGCTGTCCCGCCGACACCGCGCGCCCAAGAGCCAAAGCCGCAGGGATCGTCGTCTTCCGCTGCCAATCCGGCGACAAAGGGGCTTGAGGGGCGGTTCACAACTGTATTGATCAGGGATTGCGTCAAGGTCAGCCCCGAGGCAATGCCTGCAACCGCAGGGTTTGCACCGGCATTGATGACCAGTGCCTTGCGGTCCGCATCATTGATAAAGCCATAGACCAGTGCCCCATTCGCAGGCAGACCGGTTTGATCAAAAGCAAAGGCAGGGTCCAAGGATCCATAACTAAGCACAGTCAACCCGCCGTCAAGCGTACCGAAATCTTGGCTCAGGTTGCCGAAATTGAACACGACATCACCGCTTACTGCACCTGCGACGTTCATCCGGTCCGCACCGGGCGTTAACGGATCAAGGTTGATGTCGGTATTGACCACACCATTCAACACAGCGTTGCCAGACACGGTCATAACATCATTAACCGACCCGTTTCCTGCCATGTTGATCACGCCGGATTCCGCATTCGTCAGGTCACCGCCCGCCTGTGTAGCGCCAAAGGCGTTCAATCGCGCATTGTTCACCACATTTGCGTTGATCCGGCCTGCATTGTTCAGCATCAGATCAGCATTGTTGGTGACGGTCCCGGCGGTGATCTGGCCTCCGTCCTGCACCGTCAGTGTATTGTTGTTGGCAAATGCGCCACCCGATAGGATGCCCATGCTCTGCACCAGTGCCGTGCCGTTATTGGTGAAGCTGTCATAGTTCATGGTGCCGGTTTCGGCGATAAATTCCAGATCGTTGACAAAGGATCCAACGAATGAAGTGCCCGCAAGCAATGAGGTCACACCGTTATTGGTAACGGTGCCATCCACAGTCCCACCAGCCAGACGCATCCGGCTTGCGTTGACGACATTGCCCGTCACCTGGCCAATCAGGTCAAGTGTGTTGTTGTTGGCGATGTCGCCCGCAACCGCGCCACCCTCTGCTACTGTCAACTGTGCGTTGTTGGTGACTCCCCCGTCGTTGGTCCCTGAGATCAAGGTTACACCCCGGTTGATAATGGTTCCGGTTTGGGTGCCTGTCAGGTTCACGGTACCATTTGCAGCGTTCACGATATTGCCGGACATAGTGCCAGAAATATTCGCCGTGCGCCCCGCGTTGTTGGCCAGATTACCAACGATCGCACCGTTAGCATTCAAGGTGCCGTTGTTGGTGATATTCATCGCGACACGGCCGGAGGTTTCGATGTTCAGATTGCCGCCGTTCGCAAGGATGCCGTTCGCAGAAGACAAGCCGCCACGGACGGTCATGGCACCTGCGTTGGTTACCGTGCCGCCATTGTCCAGGGTTGTCGTGCCATCCGCTATTATCAGGGTACCACTGCCGTTGTTGGTAATGCTGTTTACATCAGTCAGGCTGCCCGTGATCGTCACTTCAGCATTGCCTGCTTCCAATACACCGTCCAGCCGCCCCGCAATCGAGACAGTCCCACCCTTGGCCTCCAGGGTACCAAGGATGGTACCGGTTGAAACCAGATCGCCGGCGTTCACGGTCACGCCGCCATTCAAGCTACCAGTGTTGGTTACCTGACCGCCAGCAACAGTGGTGAACCCGGAAACCGTTCCACTGACGGTCGCTGTGCCTGCATTGTTTGTCAGGCTGCTTGCTGTGCCGGTGATGTCCAGTATCGCAGAGTTGGTAACAGCACCGCTGCTTGCGCCAAGCGTTAGCGTGCCGGTGTTATTGGCAATCGTGCCAACTGTACCGCCCGCGAAATCAAGCGCGCCACCGTTGTTGGTGACGTTGCCGACGCTGCCTGCGTTTCCGACAAAGGAGCCGCCTGTCGACGCCAGATTGCCCATGTTGCCTGTGTTGGTAATCGTGCCATTCACCAACGTTGTCAGACCGTTGATGGTGCCGGAGTTTTCAAATGTCCCAGCCTGGTTTTCCAAAGTGCCAACAGTGCCCGCATTCGTTGCTGTACCGGAATTCGTCACCGCGCCAACTTCACCACCGCCGGCGATGGTCAGCAAACCGACGTTGTTCACTACGGATTGCGCACTGCCGCCGTTGATCGTGACTGTACCCCCGGTATTGCCCACGCCGCCGATCGTGCCGCTGATGTTGGTGATGGATCCGCCAGTCAGGGTGACATTACCCAATGAGCCGCTATTGGAAACGGCACCTGCGGTGACGGTCGTGCTGCCCGTCACGGACCCGCTGTTGCCAAAGGTACCACCAGAGATGCTGGCAATCCCCACTGTGCCGGCATTTGTCGTTGTCGCAGAAGAGCTTAACGTCCCGACAGAGCCAGCAGCAATAGTCAGACTGCCCGAGGTGTTGTTGGCAGTACCGACAGATCCCGCCTGCACCGTCGAAGACCCTCCGGTATTGTTCAATGTACCCACATTTCCGGAGGTGCTGAAGGTCCCACCTGAAATGCCTGCCGTATTCACGCTGCCACTGTTCACAAAGGATCCGGCGCTCTGGCTCAACGTCCCGACTGTGCCCGCATTGGTCGCCGTTGCACTGTTGGTCATAGCAGTGACGTTGCCGCCAGTAATTGTCGCTGATCCGCTCACGTTGTTGAGGGATGCAACCGTACCGTCAGACACGGTCACCCCACCACCATTGTTGGTCAGCACATTGGTGATGTTGCCCGCCGTGGCAAAGGTACCGCCGGTGACAGTTGCCGTTGCGACGGTCCCGTTGACACCCACGGTGCTCGTCGCTGCAGAATCCACCGTGGTCACCGTGCCACCATTGACGTTGAGGATGCCATTTGTGTTCACTGCTGCGTTTACCGTGCCACCGGTAACATTCATCGTGCCGCCCGTGATCGTCGCTGTCCCCGACACCGTGGTCGTGGCAGGGGTAACACCAAGCGTTGCGATGCCGGTTTCAAACGTGCCGCCCGAAATCGCCACATCGGTCAATGCACCCGCACCTTCGTTGCTGGCCATCCCCGCAGTTACGGTCAACAAGCCACCGACAGTGCCCTCGTTTGCAAAGGTACCGGCGGTATCGACATCACCCAGGACAGACCCGCCATCGCCGATACGCAGGGTGCCGCTCTGGACATCCGTCAAACCGGTAAAGGTATTCACTCCTGAAAGGACAAGTGTGTCCGTCACACTGTTCACCACCAATGCAACAACATCTGGCCCCGGCAGCGGATTCCCCGCACCGGCAATCACGCCGCTGAATTCGGTTACAACCGGCACCGCCAGGGTGCCCGATTGCGCAATGGTCAATGTATTGCCATCCAGAGCGACGGTACCGGTCCCGGCAAGGGATCCGATTGTCTCATTCGTCGTGGCAAGGTTCAGCCTGTCGTTCACCACCACCGCACCGTCGTCTGCAATGCTATTGGCATTGCCCAGAACAAGGATGCCGTTTTCCACTGTGGTGGTCCCGGTGTAGGTATTCACGTTTGTCAGCGTCAGTTGGCCGGTCCCGCCCGCACTATCGACCGTCAGACCGCCAGCTCCAGACATTACCCCCGAAATCGTTGTCAAATCATCGCTGGCAACGGTCAAAATACCGGCCGCATCAATATTTCCGGTCAACACCACGTCAACACCTGCATCAGCATCCAGCGTCCCGCCTGCCGCCGCAACGGTCAGGGCATTCGCAATCGTCGAATCCGCCGTCACGTTCAATGTGCCGTCCTCAAGGGTGATCGTCCCGGTCCCAAGCGTATTCAGGACACCATCGTTGCTACCGCTGATGACACCGGTGCCGCTGACGCTCAAACCACCTGTCAGGCCTGAATTGTCGCCAGTCAGTGTCAGCGTGCCGCCAGCAATATTGCTCAATGATCCCGCACCGCTCACCATGCCGGCGAAGGTCGCATCACCACCCCCATCAAAGGTGAGCGCACCCGCAGTGCTGATGCCCCCCGTCAGATTGGCATCGACGCCAGGCAAGGCGCTGATCGTGCCACCTGCTGCAGCAACAGCAATATCATTCGACACACCCGTTGTTGCCGTCACAGCCATTGTACCCGTGCTGGCCGGCAGGACATCAGAGCCGAGCGTGATCAATCCGATACCAAAAGCGTCATCGGAATTACCCGCAACCACCGCGCCGCCGCTGATGTTCATGCCGCCGGTCAAACCCGCATTGTTCCCTGTCAAGGTCAGCGTGCCTGCCGCAATCTTGTTCAGGCTTCCTGCACCTGTCAGCATCCCTTCGTAGGTGCTGCTCCCCCCTGCGAGTGTCAGCGCATTGCCATTGACATTCACCGTAGTCGCCGCACCTGTCCCAACAAGCGTCCCAATCGTTTCGTCCGCCAACAGGACGAGCGCACCAGCACCCCCCAAGGTTACCGAATTTGTATCACTCAATGCATCCGTCGCGCTTATCGTCAGCGTCGCATCATCGATCGTCGTCGCCCCGGTGACCATGGCGGTATCCGCAATCGTATGTCCCGCGCCGCCGTCCAGATCCAGCGCCGTGATCACGACATCCCCCGACAGATCCACATCGCTGCTCGCCGCTGAAGCCGTCACCGTGGTTGCCGTCCCCGACGAGGCCGTCAGAATGCCATTCGCACCCAGCGTGACCGTGGTCAGCGCGCCTCCCGTCTGGGTCAGCGTCGCATTATCAATCGTCGTCGCCCCGGTGACCATGGCGGTATCCGCAATCGTATGTCCCGCACCGCCGTCCAGATCCAGCGCCGTGATCACGACATCCCCCGACAGATCCACATC
>NZ_JAPMLQ010000012.1 GCF_026410305.1 Sulfitobacter sp. F26204
CCCAGAGGCACTGTGCGGTGGCCATGTACCCCACCCAGCCAGGCCAGCGTGACGGGATGGCCATCGATAACGGTCACCATCACCGCATTGCGCGGCACGTCCGCCAATAGTTTTTCGATATGGCTTTGGGCCCTGCGCTGACCACGGGACCGGGCCCGCTGGGCGGCGGTCCACCCGGCGTTCAGGCGATCGGCAGAGGTCACGGCCAGCACGCCGACATCCCGGCGTCCTTCGCCGATGATGCCCGCGGCGTTGATCGCCTCGGGGGCAACGACACCTTGATAGGCGATCACCACCTCGCAGTTCGGGCCGGGCGGGCGCAACCAATAGGCACCGTCCACCGCGCCCTGACGGAATGCATCATCATGCCGCTTGCCGGGTTGTTCGATCGGGTTGGTGCTCAAGCGCAGATAGACCGAGCCGCCCACCTCGTCGCGCAGCCAGGTGCGTACGTCGGGGTCGCCCGACCCGTCGCGTTGCAGATAATCACAGGCCCATTCGAAGATGACCGCAAGTTCGTCGGCAAAGGCCGGTTCAAAGGCCGCCAGCCCGTCCTGACTCATCCCGATGAGCGGTGTGCCGATAGATTGGTGGGCGCCGCCTTCTGGCGCCAGTGTCACCCCGGACGGTGTTCCCGCGATCAGGAAACGCGCATCCTGATAGGATGCGTAATTCAGCGCATCAAGGCCACGGCAGACAAAAGGATCATAGACCGTGCCAATGGGAAACAACCGTTTGCCAAACAGCGAATGCGACAGCCCCGCCGCGCCCAGCATCAGGAACAGGTTCATCTCGGCGATGCCCAGTTCGATATGCTGGCCCTCCGAGGAAAAGGCCCATTTCGCGGTCGAGGGGATCTTGCGATCCCGAAAGGTGTCGCGCTGTTCATGCCGTGCAAACAGCCCGCGCCGGTTGACCCAGGCCCCCAGACCGGTGGTGCCCGTGACATCGGGCGAGGTGGTGACGATCCGGTCGCTCAATTCGGATGTGCCTTTGGCCAGTTCGTCGAGAATCTTGCCAAAGGCCATCTGGGTGGCGATGGTGCCATCGGTCGGGATCTCGATCCGGGGCACGTCGAGGCGGCTATCGTCATAGCGGCGCGGTCCGCCCGAAAAGAATGGCACCTTGGCCAGAAATGCCGCTAGCGCGCGGGGGTCTTCGACGGTTGCCATCGGGTCCCATTCCTGCCCCTCGGGCACACCCATGTGTTTTTGCCACTCGGCCATCTGTGCCTTGGTCATCAACCCGCCGTGGTTGTCCTTGTGCCCGGCAATTGGAGTGCCCCAGCCCTTGACCGTGTAGGCCAGAAAACAGGTTGGCCGGTCATGGTCGATCGCGTCAAAGGCGCGGGCCATGGTATCCACGCAATTGCCGCCGAGATTCTCCATCAATTCGGCAAGTTCCCGGTCACTGCGGCTGTCGATCAGGGCGGTCACGTCGCCCTGATCGCCCAGATCGTTCATCAGGTGTTCGCGCCAGACCGCCCCGCCCTGAAAGGTCAGCGCCGAATACAGATCATTGGGGCATGCGTCGATCCAGTCGCGCAGCCGGTCGCCTCCCGGTTCGGCAAAGGCGGCCTGTTGCATCTGTCCGTACTTGACCCGGACCACATCCCAGCCAAAGGCACTGAATGTTTGCTCGATCCGGTGCCAAAGACCTTCGCTGACCATGCCGTCCAGCGACTGACGGTTATAGTCGATGATCCACCAGGTGTTGCGCAGGTCGTGTTTCCAGCCCTCTTGCAGGCATTCATAGATATTGCCTTCGTCCAGTTCGGCATCGCCCATCAGCGCGATCATCCGGCCCGGCGTCACATCCTTACCCCAGGGTTTCGAGGTCACGTAGTCCTGCACCATCGAGGCGAAAGACGTGATCGCCACCCCAAGACCCACTGAACCTGTCGAGAAATCCACATCGTCGATATCCTTGGTCCGGCTGGGATAGGACTGAACCCCGCCATAGCCGCGAAAGCTCTCCATCTTCTCGCGGGTCTGATTGCCCATCAGGTATTGAATCGCGTGAAACACCGGTGACGCATGGGGTTTGACCGCGATCCGATCCTCGGGCCGGAGCGCGGAAAAATAGAGCGCAGTCATGATCGAGACCATCGACGCCGACGAGGCCTGATGACCCCCTACCTTGATGCCATCCGCCTTGGGGCGGATGTGGTTGGCATTGTGGATCATCCAGTGCGACAGCCACAGCAGGCGCTGCTCGATGATTTTCAATTCAGATTGCGTCATTGGGGATTCCTTGTTCAGGCCGTCAGCTGCCGCTCGGTTCTGCGGTGATCGTCCGGCGGTATTTCGGTATCGCGGCCGCCGGGTCGTCTGCGTCGCGATACCCGAGAGCGACCAGAACAGCCGTGGTCATGCGCTGCTCGGGCAGGCCAAGAGCACGGTCATAGTTTTCGGCGACAAAGCCCTCCATCGGGCAGCTGTCGACACGGGCCGCAGCACAGGCCGACAACAGCGTGCCAAGGGCCAGAAATGCCTGACGCCGCGCCCATTCTATGCGCGCTTCGGGGGTCATGGCCATCAGGAACCCCTTGGCCTTGGCCTCGACCTCGGCGAGGCTTTCGCGCGGGATGCCCTTATGCGCCGCCACCTGATCGAGAAACGCCTCGACCGTATGATCGCCAAGATCGGTCGGCACGGTCAAGACCGCCAGCGCAGCGCAGCTTTGCAGCTTTGGACGGTTGGGCAGCCAGGTGGCGGGAATCAAGGCGTCGATCCGGTCCCGCTCGGTCAGAAGCATCAACCTGTAGGGCTGAAGGTTGACCGAAGAGGGCGACAGGCGCGTCGCCTCGACGATCTGCGCCAGAACATCCGCGGGGATGGGTCTGGTCGCGTCGAAGAGTTTGGTTGCATAGCGCCAGCGCAGCGCCTCCAGAAAATCCTTTGCCGACATCGGGCTTCTCCTCACCTGAAACGTTCGTAAATCGCCACGGCGGCAAGGGCTTCGTCGAAACCGATGATGCCGCCACCATTTTCCTGCAGCGCCAGCGTGGCGCCATCGACCTGACGCGCGCCGGCCTCGCCGCGCAGCTGTGTCACCAGCTCGGCGCACATGGACAGGCCGGTTGCACCGATGGGATGTCCTTTTGAAACCAGCCCGCCCGACGTGTTCACCGGCAGGGAGCCGGTCAGCGCGGTTTCCCCGCCCCCGACAAATGCGCCGCCTTCGCCCGGCGGGCAAAAGCCCATCATCTCGACCTGATAGACCTCGCAGAACGAGGTCGCGTCATGCACTTCGGCCACGTCGATGTCTCGCGCCCCGATCCCGGCGCGCTCATAGGCCCGTTGCGCCGCGGTCGCGGTCAGGCTGGGGTCTTCCAGATTGCGATACTTGCCACCCGAGAGACCGATGGCGCGCAACCGGATCGCGCGATCCTTCTGTTGCGGGGACAGAGTCTGAAAGAACGATTCCGAACAGACCAGCGCAGCGGCCGCGCCATCCGTCATCGGCGCACACATCGAGCGGGTCAGCGGATCGACCACCATGCGATCCTGCATCACCTGTTGCGGCGTCATCTCGAACCGGTAATGGGCATTCGGGTTCAGGGCGCCGTTATTGTGGTTCTTGGCGGCACCGGCGGCGATCTGCTCTTGCGTCGTGCCAAAACGCGACATGTGATAGCGCGCCTGCATGGCATAGGTATCCATGGGCACGGTGCGGTCAGGCCCCGGTTCGAACGGCATGCCGAGCTGGTCTCCGGCGCGGCTGTATTCCTCTTGCCAGTCCTGCGGGTCGAGACAATCGAGACCTTGCGAGAATTTGCGGAACACTTCGGTCTGGTTGTCCGGATCGACCAGTTTTTCAACCCCGAGCGCGACGGTCAGGTCGGCATCACCCGCGCGGATCGCCGTCGCCGCGCCCTGCAGGGTAAGGGTACCTGTCGAACAGCCGGCCTCGACATTGATGATCGGGGCGCGATCGGGAAACAGGCCCTCGCGCACGAGCGGCACAAAGCAAACATTGCCACCGATCATGGTCTGTCCGAAATGCGACATCAGGCAATTGCCGAACCAGGCGGCGTCGATCCGCACCCCGTCCTGCAGGCCGGCATCAGCCAGCGCGCCCATATAGGCCTGGCGAGTCAGGTCCTTGAAGCTGCGGTCGACCCATTTCGAGAACGGCGTCGTGTAGGTGCCAATGACATAGACGTGAGTGTTCATGGTTTTTCCCTGTTTCAAACCTGCCGATCCTCGTCGCGCCAGAAACTGTCGCGGATCTCGCGCTTGAGAACCTTGCCATTGCCGCTGCGGGGCAGTTCGGGCCAGGCATCGACGGATTTCGGTGCCTGTATCGAGCCAAGCAAATCCTTGACCGTGGCGGTGATGGCGTCGGGATCAAAGGACGCGCCGGGCTTCATCTCGACCACCGCTTTGACCGCCTCGCCCCATTTCTTGTCAGGGATGCCGAAGACCGCGCAATCGCGCACATCCGGGTGCGCCAGAACCGCCTGTTCGACCTCGGCCGTGTAAACATTGAAACCGCCAGTCACGACCATGTCCTTCTTGCGGTCCACGATGTAGTAATAGCCTTTGGAGTCGCGATAGCCGACATCGCCGGTTTTCAGCCACTGATCGGCAAAGGCCTGTTTCGTGCCTTCGGGATTGGCGTGATAGCCCGAGAATACCAATGGCCCCCTGGCAACGATTTCGCCCCGGGAATTGTCCGCCAGCAGCGCACCGTCGTCACCCATGATGGCCAGTCGCGCCTTCAAGGTCTCGCGACCGCAAGACGCAAAGACCGGGCTGGTCTCGTCAGCCTCGGCCAGATCCCCGGACGACAGAAAGGTCAGGAACATCGGGGCCTCGGCCTGCCCATAGCTCTGGCACAGCACCGGGCCGAAAACCGCAAGCGCCTCACGCAGCTTTTCCGGGGCCACCGGCGCGGCGGCCAGCACCATCGCGCGCAACGAGGAATAGTCGAACTCGCCAACGCGGGGATGAGACAGCAGCGCATAGAGAAGCGTCGGCGGCAGGTAGAGATGCGTGACCTTGTGCTTGTCGATCGCCCGCAGGATCGACAGGGGGTCGGGGGTCTTGAGGATGACATGGGTCGGTGCCGCCGGCATCATGTTCAGCGCCAGCAACCCCGCCGCATGGGTCATCGGACCGGCAACCAGATGCACGATCGGTTCCTCGGTGGCCAGGCAGTGCCAGAAGGCATCGCATGTCGCGCTCAGTGTGCGGTGTGACCAGCGCGCGGCCTTGGACAATCCGGTGGTGCCGCCGGTTGGAAACAAGGCGACAAGACGGTCCATGTCGTCGAGCGGTTGCGGCACATCCCGGTGATCGCCGCAAACCGCAGCCAGCCCGTTTCCGGTCTCAGTCTCATCATCCAGACAGATCAGGCGGATGGCCGTGTTGCATTGCTCGGCCAGTTGCCGGGCTTCGCCGGCGAAATCGCTGTGATAGAAAAGCACGTCGCAGCCCGTCAGTTCGAGCAGGTGACCATTGGCATGCACCGTGTTGCGCCAGTTGATCGGCACCCAGACCAGATCGGCGCGCAGAATGCCGAGGACACAGGCAAAGGCGCGGGCGTCATTGGGCGAATAAACCCCGATGCGGGCATCATGCGTCGGCGCGATGGCGCTGAGTCCGGCGGCGATCCGGGCAGACAGCCTGTCCACTTCGGGCCAGCTATGGCGGGTGTCGCCGTCGATAAAGGCAACCCCCCCCGAACTGCGTGCCATGCCCTTTTCATAATAGTCGATGAAACGCATTGCGAACTCCCTATTGCGCAAACCATTGGGGCAAGGTGGTTGCCAGCCCAGGCTGCAGCATCAGCAATGCGATCAGCACCAGCTGGGCCACGATAAAGGGCAGGACGCCCTTGTAGACCGCACCAAGCGGCAGGTCCGGCATCTGTGCCCGGATGACAAAGATATTCATTCCGATCGGAGGGGTGATCAGGCCGACCTCGATCACGACGACCACCAGAATCCCGAACCATATCGGGTCATAGCCAAGCGCCGTGACCACGGGGTAGAACACCGGAACAGAGGCCAGCATCATGCCCATGCCATCCAGAAAACAACCGGCAATCAGGTAGAATATGATGATCGTGCCAATGACGGCCCATGGCGGAAAGGCAAGGGATTCGGCAATGCCGATCAGGGCGGGGGGAAGTTTGGCCTGAATGATGAAATAGGCAAAAAGGGTCGCCGCCAGCACCACGAAAAACAGCGCCGCCGTGGTCAGAACGGTTTCCTCCAGAGCGGCGATCAGCCCCCGGATGGTCAGGTCGCCCACAAGAAAGCCGGTCGCAATGGCCAGGAACAGCCCGATGGATGCGGCCTCGGTCGGTGTGAACCAGCCGGCATAGATGCCGCCGATGGTCGTCCCGAACAGCAATACCACCTCCCAGCCCTTGATTATCTCGATCAGGCGGTTGGGCATGTTGCAATCCGGGGCAGGGGCCGAATCCGGGTTGCGCCAGATGCTCCACAGCACGGCCACGACATAGAGCCCCATCAGTATCAGGCCGGGCAGGATACCCGCCGCGAACAGTTCGGCGACCGATTGCCCGGTGATCAGCGCATAGATCACCAGCGCAACCGAGGGCGGTATCAGGATGCCCAGCGTCCCGCCCGCCGCCAATGTGCCACCGACCATGCTGTCGTGATACCCGCGTCGGCGCAGTTCGGGGCCGGCGACGCGGGTCATGGTGGCCGTGGTCGCGAGCGATGAACCGGCCACGGCACCAAAGGCCCCCGAGGCGACGACGGTCGCCATGCTTTCGGCGCCGCGCAGGCGTCCGAACAGGGCGGTTGACGCCGCAAAGAGGCGCTGCGACATGCCCGCCCGCATGGCCACTGCACCCATCATCACAAACAGCGGTACGACGGTAAGCGTGTATTCGGTCCCGACCTGTATCAGCGTGCTGCCCACCACATGCAGGACGGCCGCGGGCTTGGCGATTGCCAGATAGCCGCCGGTCCCGGCCAGACCCAGCGCCACGGACACGGGCACCCGAATGAACAGCATCATCGTGACGGCCAGCACCGATAGGCCCGCGATCATGGCAGGAGTCATGTGGACCTCCGGAATACCTGAAGAATGGCGACCAGCGCCGTTGCGGCCAGTCCGGCAAGGATCGGCCCCCAGAACACGATCAGCGGCCAGCGCAGATCGGGTGTCAGATCGCCATATTCCAGAGCGTCGCGGGCCTGCGTCCAGCCGGATTTCAGCAGCAGGAGCACGAACAGGGCCAGCGCCAGGGATGCCAGGCGCTTGAACCACGAAACGAGGTGGCCGGGGATCATCGTGTCGATGATATCTATCGTGATATGCGCTTTTCTGCGGGTGGCTTCCGCCAGCGAGGCGAAAATTGCCACGCACAGGCAGATCCGCGCGATTTCATATGACCCCGGCACCGCCCCGAGCGACAGGTTGCGCATGGCCACGTCAACCAGCGTAATTGCTGCCATCCCGAAGGTCGCAAGTGAGGCCAGCGCGACCGGAACCGCGCTGACTAATTTCATTGGACCGGGCGTCATTCCAATGCTGCTTTCAAGTCTCTGTAAAAGGCACTGGCCGGATGGCCCTTGGCGTCGAGATCAGCGATCATGCCATTGGCGAAATCCTCGAGCGTCGCATTGAGCCTTGCGGTTTCTTCCTCGGGCATCGACACGATCTCGATGTGATCCTGATGCTGCGACCAAGCCTGGGCCTCGGACGTGTCATAGATGCGGCCAATCCGCGCCGAAGCGGCGGCGCCGGTGGTGTCGTCGATCAGCTTCTGAAGGTCCTCGGGCAGGGCTGCATAACTGTCGGGGTTCATCACCAGGCTGAAGGTGCCCGTGCCGATGTTCAGATCGTTCTTGTAGCCGATCATGTCGGCAAAGTTGAACGCATCGGCGGCCTCGACCGTGGTTGCGATCCCGTCGATCACGCCCTTGTTGAGTGCATCCCCCATTTCCGCTGGCGGTACGGCGGCAGGCACCGCGCCCGCCGCGGTCAGGCTGGCGGCAATCACCGAACCGGGGTGTCGGATACGCAATCCCTCGAGCGCATCGGCGCTGTCGATGCGCACATCCTTGCTGAGAATGCCGATTGGCGGCGCGGCCACGATATAGAGCAGCCTCGTGCCGCGATGCTCATCTGCCAGATAGTCAGGCACCATGGCCGACAGTGCCCGGCTGCCCTGCTCGGCACTGCCGAAGAGGTTTGGCAGATAGGCAATCTCGACCAATGGAAAACGACCCGGCGTAAAGCCATGCAGCGCATAGGAAATATCCGCAACGCCGGTGCGCACCAGATCATATTGTTGCGGTGGCGGCCCCATCTGGGCGGCGTTGAAGATTTCCAGCGTCAGCCGACCATCGGATTTCTCGGCCAGTTCGGCACCCCATCGTTCGAATTCCTTCACCATCACGTTTCCGGATGGCAGAAAAGTCGACAGTTTCAGTGTGTGGGTCTCCTCGGCCAGTACCGGAGTGCCCAGTACCAGCGCTGCCACAAATGCAGTCAGTAGATGTTTCATTCGCGTTTCCTCCCTAATTGGGTCCTGATCTATGCGGTCTTGACGCCGCTTGGTTACCCCACCTCGACCGACAGCTGTCCGAGCGTGTCGATCCAGGCGGAAATCCTGTCACCGGATTGCAAGGTTCTTCCGGTTTCAAATCCTGTTCCTGCGGGTGTGCCGGTCAGGATCGCATCCCCCGGCCTGAGCGTCACAAGCTGCGACAGGGCGGCGATTATTCCCGGCAGCCCCATTGTCATCTGGCCGGTGTCCGACTGCTGCCAGGTTTGCCCGTTCACCGCGACGCCGATCGCCAGCGCGGCGGGGTCGCCGACCTGTGCGGCGGGGCACAGGCAGGGGCCCATCGGGCAGGCGCCGTCAAACACCTTGCCCGCGAACAGGTCGACGCCGAACAAGGTGCCCGGCAGCATCTGGAAATCGCGCGCGCTCATGTCCAGAGCGATGCAATAGGCCGCCACATGACCAAGCGCGTCGGCCTCGGCGATATGTTTGCCCGCCTTGCCGATGACAGCGCAGAGTTCGACCTCGACATCGAATGCCTCGCAGCCCTGCGGCGCGGTGACCTGCGCCCCGGGATCGGCCAGACAGGCGCCTGCCGGCTTGGTGAAGAACACCGGGCGCGGGGCGGCGACGGCGGGATCCCTGAACCCCATGTCGCGCATGACCTGCATTCCGGCCTGTGCGTGATCGGCATAGTTCACACCAATCGCATACAGGGTTCCGCCCTCGGGCATCGGGGTGCAGATCCGGGTTCTGTCCGGCAGCGGCCGGCCCAGTGTCGGCTGCGCCGCAACCGGCCCGCACATCCGCCCCAGAAGATCCGCCCAGCTGTCATCGACCGCGACCAACCCCGCAGCCGAACGGACGCAGGGTCGGCGTTGTCCGTCGGCGTCGCGATATGCGAATATTTCGGTCATGTTGCCCTCTTTGCGATCCCGTAGGGGGCGTGTGGTCAGCCCCTTGCCTTGATTTCGCCTGCCGATACGTTGAAATCCCGCTGGAGAAGACCCAGCAAACGTCTCAACTCGGCAAGACCATTTTCCCCGATGATGTCGGAGATTTCCTGTTCAATGCCCAGAAACAACTCATGCAGCGTTTCCAAGAGCGAAAGACCGTCAGGTGTGAAATAGACCCGTCGGGCTCTCTTGTCTTCGGGGTCGGTCCTGATTTTCACCAGCCCGTCCCGCTGGCACAGGGCAACCGCCTGAGACATTGCGCCGTTGGTGATGCCTGCGCGCTGCGCCAGGACGGCGATTCGTGTGCCTTTGACATCGACATGCCGCAGAACATTGAGATGAACCCGCCTGATATCGCCGGCTCCGGCCGACGCAGCGCGCAACAACAGCTTTTCTTCAAACGTGTTGAAAGCATGAAGAAGCAGTCTCGCAGTATTGTCCGTTCGCCACAGACGGTCCGCGTCTTGTTTCAAGCCGCCGCCTGAGCCTCCGTTGTTAAGCATTCTGCCGCTCCTGCATCAGTGTTTCGGGAAACTCTAACGCAGCGCGCGCAACTAGGACAGATTCAGCCTTTGGACTTGTCGATGGTCCAGCATTCGTAGCCGCTCTCACGGGTGATCATCCCCTTTTCTACGTGGAAGATGTGGATCAAGCGCATCTTCACATATGTTCCGACCGGATAAGGACAGTTCTGAATGTCGTCATTTCCGATGCGGAATGTCACCAGACTGTCATCCACGACACGGCTGGGCGTTGCGAAACGTTCCATGGGCGTCAGTTCCATGCCTTCGGCGGCATAGAACAGGGCCATGTACATTTTCCGAATTTCTTCCTTGCCGTGGTAGATCACGTCGCGGGCCGGAGCATGCCATTCGACATCCTCGGAATAAAGCCGCAGCATGTCGTCGATCTGCTCGGGGTTCTCCTCGAGGAAATGCTTGTCGACAATGTTCATCGCGTAGTCGACCGCGGCCTTGTACTCTTCTAGCGTCTTGTAGTTCTCAAAATCGTCCATCTTCTCTCTCTCCCGTGTTGATTTTCGTTATGTGTTCTTGGCGTGATGCCGGGGCATCATCGTGTGGTTGATATGCGCGACCGTGCCGTCCAGACCGGGTAGGATGGCCATGAATTTCTCGCGCATTCGGTTTCTTTCCGGCGAAGACAACGCCGTTTGCATGGCCTTCTCGTCGGCAAAGTGGATCACGAAGGTCGCGTGCAGATCCGGTGCGCCGGGCTCGGCCTCCTGGGCGAAATGCAGCTCGGCATGTTCGACGCCGGGCATGGCCCGGATCGCAGGCAGCAGGTCATTTACCAGCGTGTCGTCGAAATTCGGCTGTGCATTCGGGTGCACGCACCCCATCAGATACCCGCAGCGAACGATCATTGCGCGATCTCCCTTTGCTGATCCCCGTGACGCTGGGCCCGTGCGACCCGAAGCGCATGTTCGATCTCTTGCTGGGTCACATCCCGTCCGCTGTCGCGCGTATCGCTGCAACGCCATGCAATGATCTGGTCAGGACGGACCAGAACGGCGCGGGCACCCAGCTGTGCAACGAGATCGGGCCGGGCAAGGTGATGCAGGGTGAGCCGCATCTGTTTGCACCAATCCCCGGACAGGGGCGGCAATGCCGCGTCGAAATCAATCAGCGTGAAACCATGCCCCGCCAGATCCAGCAGGCTTTGGTTCGGGCTCAGCCAGACATGCGGCAGCCGGCCACCGGGCACGGTGCTGGGCACGTATTTGACCGGGTGATCCTCGGGTGGCATCCCATCCGGCACGATCAGCGCAGACCCGTCATAGCGGACCCCCAGCCCGATGCCGGGATGTTCGAATTCATTGGGGGCAAATTCCAGAATATGTGTGCGGGCGGCTTCCCGCGCTGCGTCCCCGGCGGCGCCATCCTGCCCGATTGCCTTGGCGACGGGGCATCCCCCGACAGCCTTGGCCAGTTGCAGCGCGAACCCCGTGTTGCGCAATGCGATACTGCGGCGTTCCTCTGTATAGGTGTCCAGAATCGCCGCGTCCGCGTGCCCCTGACACAGCTCGGCGAGCTTCCATGCCAGGTTCACCGCATCTTCGATGCCTGTGTTCAATCCCATTCCACCCGTCGGCGTGAATAGATGCGCACTGTCCCCGGCCAGCAGGAGTGGGCCCTCGCCGAATCTCGGCGCAACCAGCGCCTGACCCGCGCGCCAGGATGCCGAGGACAGGATTTCGGCCTCGGTTCCGGGTCCGCATAGCTGATCCAGATCGGCCTGAAGATCATAGGTTTCCACCGTTTCATCAGCCGAGAGCTGGCGGTGTAGGATGAATTCCTGATCTCCGTCCAGCGTCACCATGACCGCGCGTATGTCGGCGAGAATCGCCCAGTATTGCCATGCGGGCCGCATGCCGGTCAGCGATGTCAGGTTCGGTGAGCGGAAATAGGTGGCGATCATGCGTCCGCCCATGAATTCCATGTCCAACCCGCCTTCGCCATCCAGACGAATTCCCATGGCCTTGCGGACCATGCTGCGCGCGCCGTCGCAGCCGACGCAATACCGCGCCGAAATGCGGCGGCCGTCGCTCAGTCTCAGAGTTGCGCCATTCTTTGCCGCGATATCCGTCACATCTGTATTGGGGATCAGATCGACGGTTTCGAACGCGTCCAGCCGCCGCGCAAGAAGCGGCGTCAGAGAACGCTGGCTGGTGCGTAACTGCGGTTCGCAAGACTGCCAGACGGGATCGCCCTCGCGGCATCGGCGCAGGGCCTCTTGCTTGGAAGGCAGCGATACCCGTGCGATTTCCAGGCCGTTGAAGCCAGCCAGATAGGCCACGTCGGTTGGATAGTCGTCCGGCAAGCCGCTCGCGCGGAGCGCGTCCGCGATTCCCAGACGGCGATAATACTCCATGCTGCGGGCTGACTGGTTGTTGGCGCGTGGGTGTTCCGGCCTGTCGGGGCTGCCAGAATCGACAATTCCGACCGAAACGCCATAGGCACCCAATTCGCAGGCCAGCATCAATCCGACCGGGCCCGCGCCAACGATCGCAACGTCATATGTGAGAGGCTCGTTCATCATTATTTAATTTAGTAACGTTACTAAAAATAATGTCAACACACTTTGACACATCGCCATGAACCAGGGATAACCGCTTGAAACAAATTCACTATCCGTCAAATGACATGGGTTTTCCCGGATTGATGGCCGGATTATTGCCCGGTGAATCGTCGCCGGCCTTTGGCGCATTGGTCGGGCTGCGGCGGGTCAGGGCGCCGTGCCGCTTTGGCGCTCGGGAGCGGGTTTTTGGCGTCTGTTCGCAGGACGCCGATCCGCGGCGCGGCTAGTCTCTGGCCGTCCATCGGCGCCGTGAAGCCGTGCTGATGGCCATTAACCACTGAACCCACCAACCGACACAGGATGACACGCGCATGAAACTGATAAATGTAGAAGCCACCTTTGACCCCTCCGTGCTCGAGGCGGCCATTTCCCTGTTTGACGACCAGGCCCGGAAGGTCCGCGAGATGCCCGGCTGCACGCATTATGCCCTGTACCGCAACACCACCTCGGATGGCATCGCGATCGTGCAGCGCTGGACCGACATGGCCGCGTTCGAAGCCTACCGTGCCAGCGAAACCTTCGCCCAGCTGGGCAAGGACCTGAAGCCCAAGATGTCCACGCCACCGGTCACGACCATTGCCGAGATCGAGGACGCATAACCCGATGGAGACGCCCGGGATTGCCAACTTAACGACAGCAGCATGAGACGGCCGCCAAGGGTGTTTGTGTCAGGCGGTCATTTCGAGCGCATAGTCGTGCCACAGGTCGAAGGCATCGGATCTTGCGTGGCGATATGAGGCGGTGGAGAGGCGGTAGCGGCGGGGTCTGAAAATTGTGTTGATCTGATCGTGAGCAGCGAGGAACCTCAGCGCTTGACGGACCGACTTGAACCGGCCCATAACCTTCTCTCGCTTTCGGGTTGGTCGGTGTGACCCCTCAATGCGGTTATTGAGACCTTTGTGCGCCCGATGATCAGCTTCAGGCGTAAGGGTCCGGATCGGCTTGATATAGCTGCTGACCTGCCCCCCGAAATTTCCCTCGTTGTGATGTAGAGTTTGCTCAACCTTTCGAAGGAGCAAACAGATGCGAAAGAGCCGTTTCACCGAGACGCAGGTCATCGGGATGATCAAGGAACAGGAAGCCGGAATGCCGACGGCGGAGGTGTACCGCAAGCACGGCCTCAGCCAGGGTACGTTCTACAAGTACAAATCGAAGTTTGGCGGCATGGAGGTGTCCGACGTCGCCAAGCTGCGGACACTTGAGGACGAGAACGCCAAGCTCAAGCGCCTGTTGGCCGATACGATGCTGGACAATGCTGTTTTGAAGGATCTGCTGGGAAAGAACTGACGACGCCGAATGAGCGGCGAGAGGCAGCGCTGAGAGCGATGCGGGATCACGACATCTCGCAGCGCCGGGCCTGTCGACTTGTTGGTGACGATCCGAAGACGGTCCAGCTTGAACGCCCGCCGGACAATCCAGAGATCAGAGAAGAGATGAAGGCCGTCGCGGTTAAGCGGCGGCCGTTTGGCTATCGGTGGATTGGCGTGATACTGGAACGCAAAGGTATGATCATGAACCACAAGCAACTCTATCGGCTTTTCACCGACGAGAAGCTGGGCGTCCGGCGGCGAAGGGGCCGCAAGCGGGCCCATGGCTCGCGGACGCCGATGCCGGAGGCGCTGAGACCAGATGAGCGTTGGTCGCTGGACTTCCTGTCCGACACGTTCGGGGCTTCGCTTCAGTTCCGCATTCTGGCGGTGAACGATGATTGCTGCCGCAAAAACCTGTATCTGATGGCCGATACCAGCATCTCGGGCGCCCGCGTGGCACGGGAACTGGATGCCTAGTGCGCATCTATGGCAGGCCGGCCAGCATTGTCAGTGACAACGGGACGGAGTTCACCAGCCGGGCGATCCAGAAATGGGCCAACGACAACAACGTCGACTGGCATTACATCGATCCGGGAAAGCCCCAGCAGAATGCCTTCATCGAGTCATCCAATGGCAGCCTGCGCGACGAGCTCCTGAACGAGGAAATGTTTGACAGCCTCGAAGACGTCCGACGAAAGCTGGCGCTCTGGCGATACGACTACAACAACGTCAGGCCGCACTCATCGCTCGGAAATCAAACACCCGCAGAAGCGCGCCGAACGCTTGAGCTAAATGAGGGCTCCGCGCCCTGCGCGCTTGCTCAAACCAAACCGAAGACTATGAAAATCAGACCCGCAAACTCTCTTTATGAATGAGGGACTATCGGGGGGCAGGTCATTTCAAAAACAAAAACACACACCTACCACTCGCGAGCCAGTCTAACCAACCGCGCAAACTTTGCGACAGAACACAGAGCCATGGCACATCGATGCCGTCAGAGGGCGGTAAACATGTTGCATCAATCAGGCGAGTTATTCAGTTTTGAGCTTTTGAGATCCAGCAAGCCACACTTCAAACATCATCGGATTCCGAGTGAAATCATTCTTTGTGCCCTACGATGGCACCTGCGCTATCCCCTTTCCTGCCAAGACGTCGTGGATCATTTGGCAGAGCGCGATGTCACGGTTGATCGCGCCACGGTGTATTGATGGGTCCAGAAGTTTGGTCCTGAACTGACCCGGCGCACCGAGAAGCATCTGCGCCGGGCAAGTGTCGACTGGCATGAGGACAAAACTTACACCCGCGTCAGTGGAAAGTGGCGCTATCTTTGGCGCGCGCCCGATGCTAACGGCCAGATGGTCGACTTCCGTTTCATCGCGCGGCGCGATGCAAAAGCCGCAAGGGCCTTTCTCAACAAGGCGATCGAGCGTGTAGGTCTCCACCGGCTCGTTACCTTAGTGCCAGACAAGGTGCCGTCTTTTCCTTGTCTATCTCACCGGCGAACTAGTCCTTGAAAACAGCAAGTCCCAACCATTCGGCGACCAAGGCAGGGGTCTCTTCGTTTTCGATTTCGATCGTCAGCGTGTTGGTGCGCAAAAGATCGGTGCCGCCGCGGGCTTTGACCTCTTTCAGTATGAAACGGCCGCGCAGGCGGCTTCCGGCGCGGACAGGCATCAAGAACCGCAGTTTGTTCATACCATAATTGATGCTCATGACCTGTCCTGGCATCATTGAAAAACAATCAGAAGCAAAGCGACTGGCCAGGGACAATGTCAGAAACCCATGAGCAATCGTACCGCCAAAGGGGGTTTCGGCCTGTGCGCGGTCGGGATCAATGTGGATCCATTGTTCGTCCAAGGTGGTCTTGGCGAAGGCATCTATCATGGATTGGTCAACGGTAATCCAACTGGACACGCCCACCTCTGTACCGATCTGGGTTTGACTGGCTTTGAGGGCGTCTTGGGATGCGGACATGGGGGTGCTCCTTTATGATGGATCTGCGGCAACACGGACCATACGCTTGCCCTTGTTGTCGCCGGCCAGCAGCCCGATCAGGGCTTTCGGCGCATTTTCGAGGCCGTCAACGATGTCTTCGAAGACTTTGATCTGGCCGGTGCCAACCCAATGTTGCAGGGCGCGGATGCATTTGGCGTCGTTATGGGCAAAATCCATGACAATGAATCCTTCCATCTTGAGGCGTTTCACCACAATCACACCAGGAAGATTGCGGGGTCCGGTGGGTGTGTCGGTGTCATATTGGCTGATCGCACCGCAACAAACGACACGGCCCTTGTCGTTCATTAGGGTCAATGAGGCTTCGAGGATCTTGCCACCGACATTGTCGAAATAGACATCGACACCATCGGGGCATGCACTGGCAAGGGCTTTGGACAACCCGGCTTCGCGGTAATCGACGCAAGCATCAAAGCCCAGTTCGTCAACCACCCAGCTGCATTTTTCCGGTCCACCGGCAATGCCGACAACCCGACAGCCGAGCGCCCTGGCAATCTGCCCCACATAGCCGCCGACAGATCCGGCCGCCGCGGAAACCAGAACGGTTTCTCCGGCAATTGGACGTCCGATCGACATCAGTCCGTGATAGGCGGTTTTCCCGGCGATGCCGTAAACGGACATCAGGTGAGAAATTGTTTCTACCTTGGGCAGTTTCTGCACATGGTGGCCTTTGGCAATGACGTAATCGGACCATGTTGCCTCTGCGGCGACGATGTCCCCGACTGCGACTTTAGGGCTGTTGGAGTGCATGACCTCGCAGATGGCATAAGTCGGCATCGCATCGCCTGTCTGAACGGCTGCGCGATAGGTGGCCCCCTTCATCCAGGACCGGTTTGCGGCGTCAATTGACATCAGGATGACACGGAGCAGGACTTCGCCTTCTGCGGCGACCGGCAAATCAGTCTCTATCTGGGTGAAATGCGCGGTTGTCAGCTCTGCTGTGGGCAGTTCGGCAATCGTGATCTGGCGGTTTTGCATGGGATATGTCCTATTGCGGAAAAACGTGAAGGGAAAAGCGATGAAGGAAGCGAGACAGCATAGGTTCACGCCGCCTAAGGGAGCGGCGGATTTGTTGCTTATCCGGCATGGGGAGACCCAGGCAGCCGTGCGCGGCGAGAGCTTCCCTTTGGTTGACGGGCAGGGTGATCCGGTGCTGCATCGTGACGGAGAGGAGCAGGCCGTCGCCCTTGGCGAACGTTTGAAAACAGAGCCTATAAGGGCGATTTACGTGACGAACATGCAGCGCACCCAGCAAACGGCAGCCCCCCTGGCGCGGCACCTGGGACTGGTGCCCCAGGTCGAACGAGACCTGCGCGAGGTGTTTTTGGGGGATTGGGACGGTGGCGAATTCCGGTTTCGCGCCGCATCGAACGATCCTGCGATTCTGCGCGCTCGGGCCAAACATGAATGGGGTGAGCTGCCCGGTGCAGAAACGACGGCGCAGTTGCATGCCCGTGTCCGCACCGGTCTGATGCGGATTGCTGCCGCGCACCCGGATGAAATGGTGGCGGTCGTCGTACATGGCGGCGTCGTCGGTGCGGCCCTTGCGATTGCTACGGGCGCGCGCGGTTTCGCCTTTAGTGGGGCGGCGAACGGCTCTATCTCGCGGCTGGTAGTGCAGGGCGATCAGATGATTGTGCGTGGATTCAATGATGTGTCGCACCTTTCCGGTTAGGACATTGTTACAACGACTTTACCCAGCACCTTGCGGTCTGAAAGCAATTGTAATGCATCGCCGGCTTTTTCCAGTGGATAGCGTGCAGAGATGCGTGGTTTGATCATGCCCGCTGCATAGAGTTTGAACAGGTCGCGAATGTTTTCAGCATGTTTTCCCGGTTCGTGCATCGTATGTGCGCCCCAGAAAACGCCCACGATCTGGCACCCTTTGAGCAAAGTCAGATTAAGCGGAATTTTCGGGATGCCAGCGGGAAATCCTACCACAAGGTAGCGGCCGTTCCAGGCCATGGCGCGCAGTGCGGGCTCGGCATAGTCGCCGCCGACAGCATCATAGATCACATCGGCGCCATCTTCGCCCGACAGTTCCTTGATCTGGGACGAAAATGCCTTTTGTGCAGCACGGTCGGACATGTCGCGTGCATAGATCAGGGTTTGATCGGCCCCGAGATCGCGACAAAACTGGGCTTTTTCTTCCGAGGAAACAGCGGCAATCACCTTGGCACCTGCTGCCTTGCCCAGTTCGATAGCTGCCGCGCCTACGCCCCCCGCTGCGCCAAGGATCAGCAAGGTTTCCCCCTGTAACACTGTTGCGCGATCTTTCAACGCATGACAGGAGGTCCCGTAGGTCAGCATGAAACATGCCGCTTCGTCAAAAGGCATCTCATCCGGGATTTTGACAACTTTCATGCCGTCCAGAACCACATGGGTTGCAAAGCCACCAAATCCGGACATGCCCAACACCCGATCGCCGACCTTTAGCCCGTTGATATTTTCGCCCACGGCATCGACGATGCCTGCAATTTCGCCACCCGGCGCAAAAGGGCGTGGTGGTTTCATCTGGTACATATCGCGGATGATCAATGTATCGGGAAAATTAACGCCAGCGGCATGCACCTTTATTCGAACCTGGGTCTTGTCGGGTTCCGGCATGGGTCGTTCTTCAAGAACCAGAGTTTCCGGCCCACCAACTTCCTTGCTAAGCATCGCTTTCATTTGATCTCTCCCGTTTTGTTGTGTTCAAGGGTGGGACGTGGCGTCGTGACTTGTCAATCGCAATTCGGTCCGCCATTCTGCACAGCGGAATTGATGTCCGCAAATTGACGTGACGTCCCATGGGAGGAATTTGAAGATGACCGTAAACACCCCGGAAGAATTCCGTGCCGAATTGCGCGACTGGCTTGAGATGAACTGTCCGGGTGAAATGCGTGACGGTGGGTTGGGCGAAGACAGCATTTGTTGGGGCGGTAAGGATTGGGTGTTTACCAGCAACGCGCAAAAGGTCTGGTTGGAGCGATGCGCGGCCAAAGGATACACTGTGCCAACCTGGCCGGTGGAATATGGTGGTGCCGGATTGGATCGCACCCGGGAAAAAGTGTTCCACGAAGAAATGAGCGCCATCAATGCACGTTCGCCTTTGCAGTCCTTTGGCATTTGGATGTTAGGCCCGGCATTGTTGCACTTTGGATCGCATGAGCAAAAACTGCATTATCTGCCGCCGATTGCCCGGGGCGAGGTGCGCTGGTGTCAGGGCTATTCGGAGCCCGGGGCGGGTTCGGACCTTGCGAATGTGCAGACCAGGGGTGAGGACAAGGGCGATCATTGGTTGGTCAACGGGCAAAAGATCTGGACCTCTTATGCAGACAAGGCCGATTGGATTTTTGCACTGGTCAGGACCGACAGGAATGCCCCCAAGCACAAGGGGATTTCGTTCCTGTTGTGCGACATGGATCAAACGGGCGTTGAAACACGACCGATCAAGATGATTTCGGGCATTTCGCCGTTTTGCGAGACGTTCTTTACCGATGCGAAAATACCGAAACACCAGATTGTAGGCGAGGAAAACCGCGGTTGGGATGTTGCGAAATATTTATTGACCCACGAACGCGAGATGATTTCGGGCGGTGGTGCCGGACTGTCCGGTGGTGGTCGCGCGCTGGGGGCAGTTCTATCTGATACGATGGAAACGCTGGACGCAACCACACGGGCAGATGCGATGCGGTGCGAAATCGATGCACTGGCGATCGGCCTGACTCTGGAACGCTACAAGGACCAGTCCGAAGCAGGGCAGGGGGCCGGTGATGCATCCGCGATGTTGAAATACACGGGCACAGAGTTGAACAAGCAACGTCATGAGTTGATGATGTCTGCGGGGGGGTCAGACGCGTTGGAATGGGATGGACCTTTGGGCAATCGCGCCGGTGATTGGCTGCGCACCAAGGCGAATTCGATTGAGGGCGGCACATCCGAAGTGATGTTGTCGATCGTGTCACGACGGGTTCTGGGGTTGCCAGCATGAAGAAATTGGTGATGACCGAAGAAGAGAAAATGCTGGCTGATATGGCGCGGGGGTTTCTGGACGGGGCGGCTCCTGTTTCAAGGTTCCGCGAAATGCGGGATGCCGGCCACACCTACGACAAGGCGCTGTGGCAGGAAATGGCTGATATGGGCTGGGCTGGTGTGCTGGTGCCTGAAGACGCTGGCGGATCCGATATGGGGTTCGCAGCGACCAATATTATCGCGCGTGAATTGGGCAAGACGTTGGCAGTGTCCCCGTTTCTGTCGACAGCAGTCATTGCTGCGACGGCGTTGCGTCAGGTTTCCGACAAGCGGGCGAAAGATGCTTTGTCACGTATCGCATTGGGTCAAGTGACCTATGCTTTGGCGGTCGATGAGGGGGTCAAGTTTGACCCGGACGCAACGGCAATGGAGGCGCGGGCCGATGGCAATGGTTTTCGTCTGAATGGCAAGAAACAATTTGTTGTTGATGGCGCTTTGGCTGACCGGTTGTTGGTTCTTGCCCGAACTGAAAACGGGCTGACCGTGTTTGATATTCCTGCAGAACGTGCGGGGATCGAACGGGTTGCGTCAAACATGATCGATGCCCGTGACGCGGCGCGTATCACCTTTCAGAATGTCGAGGCCACTGGCGAGGATGTGCTGGGTGCTGTGGATCACGCAATGAAGGTGCTGAAACCTGCATTGCAGGCAGGGCAGGCGGCACTTGCCGCCGAGATGGCAGGGCTGACAAGCGGCGCTTTCGGCATGACGGTGGACTATCTGAAGGAACGCAAGCAGTTTGGAGTCGAGATCGGGCGCTTCCAGGCGTTGCAGCACCGCGCCGCCCATCTGTGGTGCGAGATCGAGGTGACGGCCTCGGCTATCCTCAATGCTGGTCGGATGCTGGACCATGATCCGGAAAATGCAGAACTGGCAGTCTCTTTGGCCAAGGCGCGGGCAACTGATACTGCAAAGCTGGCCGTCATGGAGGGTGTGCAGATGCATGGCGGTATCGGCATGACCGACGCCTATGATATGGGATTTTATATGAAGCGTGCCCGTGTGGGTGCAGAATGGCTGGGGGATTATTCCTACCACGCTGAAAAGGTCGCTGCGGCGAGAGGATTCTAAAATGGATATTCAGACTTTGTTCGGTTTGGACGGCAAGGTGGCTTTGGTCACTGGTGGTGCAACAGGTATTGGGCGGATGGCCTGTGAGGCATTTGTGCGTGCGGGTGCAACGGTGTTGATGGCTTCGCGCAAGGGCGAGGCCTGCGAGGCGGGGGCCGCAGAATTGAATGCCCTCGGTGCCTCGGGCAAGGCAATCGGATTTGCCGGTGATGTCGGTTCAGAAGCCGGTGTTGACGCATTGGTTGCGGCAGTAAAGGAGCGGACAGAAAAGCTGGACATTCTGATGAACAACGCCGGTATCACCTGGGGTGCACCTTTGGGACAATTTCCCCATGCGGCATGGGAAAAGGTAATGAATGTGAATGTGGCGGGGATGTTTGACCTGACTCAAAAATTGCTACCGATGCTGATCGCCGGTGGGTCGGTGGATGATCCGGCACGTGTGGTTAACGTCGGCTCTGTCATGGGGGAGCGCGAAATGGGTGATGGTGCCTACTCCTACTCCATGTCCAAGGCTGCGGTGCATCACATGACGCGCATTCTGGGCAAGGAACTGGCGGGTCAGGCCGTGACGGTCAATGCTCTGGCGCCGGGGCCGTTTGTGTCGAAGATGACAGCATTTGCCACCCATGATGCAGAGATGCGCAACAAGGTTGGCGCGGATGTGCCGCTTAAACGTGTGGGGCGCGACGAGGATATTGCAGGCTGCATTCTGTTCCTTTGCGGGCGCGGCGGTGCCTATGTCACGGGGTCCGTGGTACCTGTGTCCGGTGGCATCAATGTCATGTCGGGACCTAACATTTTTGAACAGGCGCTGCACTGATGGCTACTATATCATTTGAAGATCGGGTGGCGATTGTCACCGGTGCGGGTACAGGTCTGGGTCGGGCGCATGCCTTGGGCCTTGCGGCGCGTGGTGCAAAAATCGTGGTGAACGACCTTGGGGTGTCCCGTGATGGCACCGGATCGTCTTCCGCAGCCGCCGAAGCAGTTGTCGCCGAGATCAAGGCGATGGATGGTGACGCGATCGCCCACGGTTGTGATGTGTCTGACGAGGCCGGTGTGAAAGATATGGTGGCTCAGGCGATGCGCGCCTGGGGCCGTGTTGATATTGCCGTGAACAACGCCGGCATTCTGCGCGACAAGACATTTGCCAAGATGGAGATGTCCGATTTTCGCAAAGTTGTCGATGTGCATCTCATTGGATCCGCCAATGTGGCGCATGCCTGTTGGCCGATCATGCGGGAACAGAAATACGGCAGGATCGTCTTTACCACTTCGGGATCGGGGCTTTACGGGAATTTCGGCCAGTCCAACTATGGTGCGGCAAAAGCCGCGATGATGGGATTGATGAACGTGCTTCATCTGGAAGGCGCACGGGACAATATTCGCGTCAATATGCTGGCCCCCACGGCGGCAACACGGATGACCGAAGAGTTGTTGCCACCCGAAGCAGCGGCGCTGTTGTCACCGGAAACCATCACGCCGGGTTTGTTGTATCTGGTAAGTGAAGACGCGCCGAGCAGGTTCATCATGGGCGCAGGCGCGGGCAGCTTTGCCCAGACGCGGGTTTATGAAACTCAAGGCATTACACTCCTGGATGATGCCAATACACCTGAAGAGATTGCCGCACGATTCAAAGAAATAAACGATCCTGACGGTCAGGAAAATCTGCAGGATGCGTTTAGCCAGACCAAAAAGTACGCCCTCAATGCAGCCAGGGCACGTGGCCTGAAGCTGGATTGGCAATGATGGATTTCAAGGAGAAAACCCATGCGTGATGCAGTAATCGTTTCGACAGCGCGGACTCCGATTGGCAAAGCCTATCGCGGAGCATTCAACAACACCACACCACAGGCGCTGGCAGCTCATGCCATCAAACATGCGGTCGAACGCGCAAAGGTTGATCCGGCATTGGTACAGGACGTGATCCTTGGTGCCGCTTTGCAGCAGGGCCATAGTGCAGGCAATATTGCGCGGCAGGCGGCGGTTCGGGCTGGTTTGCCGGTTTCCGTGGCGGGGATGTCTTTGGATCGCCAATGCGCAAGCGGTATGATGGCAATCGCCACAGCGGCGAAACAAGTTGTCATGGACGGGATGGAAGTTGTTGTTGGTGGCGGTGTCGAATCTATCTCGATGGTACAGACGCCTGAGATGCGTGTGAAAGCCGACAAATGGTTGACGGAACACAAGCCCGAAATCTACATGGCTATGCTGGAAACTGCCGAGACTGTGGCCGAGCGCTATAGCGTCAGCCGAGAGCGGCAGGACGAATATGCAGCGCGCTCACAGGAGTTGACCCACCAAGCGCAGCAAGCAGGCCGGTTCGATGACGAGATCGTGCCGCTGGCCAGCACGATGTTGATACAGGACCGTGAGACCAAGGAAATCTCACATCACGAGGTCACGCTGGAAAAGGACGAGGGCAACCGCCCTGGTACCACGGCAGAGAGCCTTGCCGGACTGAAACCGGTACACAAGGACGGGATCCACATCAAAGAGGGTAAGTTCATCACCGCCGGAAATGCATCGCAGCTTTCGGACGGAGCGTCGGCCAGCGTTGTGATGGAGGCGAAAGCGGCTGAGAAGGCTGGGCTTGAACCGCTGGGCCGTTACATCGGTGTCATGGCAGCAGGATGCGAACCGGACGAAATGGGCATTGGCCCGATCTATGCGGTGCCACCGCTTTTGAAGGCGCATGGGTTGAAGATGGATGACATCGGGTTGTGGGAGCTTAACGAAGCTTTTGCGGTGCAGGTGATTCAGTCACGTGACGTGCTGGGTATTCCTGATGAGTTGCTCAACGTGAACGGCGGCGCGATTTCTATTGGGCACCCTTATGGCATGTCCGGCGCACGCATGGTTGGTCATGCGCTGATCGAGGGCAAGCGGCGCGGTGCGAAATACGTTGTCTGTACCATGTGTGTCGGCGGTGGCATGGGTGCTGCGGGCCTGTTTGAGGTTTTGTAAACCTTGCAATTCGCGAACAAGAGGGGCGGGTTCAGCCGCCCCCTGACGGTTAACATGAATGTATCTGGAGGTGCTATGGCCCGCGACGATTCACATCTTCCCAAGGCGCTGCAAGGTCTGCGCATTCCGTTGATTGCCTCCCCGTTGTTCATCATCTCAGTCCCCGAACTGGTGATCGCCCAATGCAAGGCAGGGATTGTCGGGTCTTTTCCTGCGCTGAACGCACGGGAAAGCGAGGGTGAACATCCGCTGCTCGACACCTGGTTGACCGAGATCAAGGAAGCGCTGGACCGTCATAATCAGGCAAACCCTGATCATCCGGCAGCCCCCTATGCGGTGAACCAGATTGTGCACCGTTCGAATGCACGACTGGAGAGAGATCTGGAAATATGCGTCAAACATGAGGTGCCAATCTGGATCACAAGCCTGGGCGCGCGGGTTGAAGTGAACGAGGCGGCACATTCCTGTGGCGGGATTGTGATGCATGACATCATCAACAATCGATTTGCCCGAAAAGCGATTGAAAAGGGCGCGGATGGTCTGGTTGCTGTTGCCGCCGGTGCGGGCGGGCATGCAGGGCAGCAATCGCCCTTTGCTTTGGTGCGTGAAATTCGTGAATGGTTTGACGGTCCCATCGCCTTGTCCGGTGCGATTGCGACGGGTGCCTCTCTTTTGGGTGCGCGGGCAATCGGAGCGGATCTTGGCTATACCGGATCGCCGTTCATTGCGACGCATGAGGCAAACGCCGCGCAGGCCTATAAGGATATGATCGTTGAAAGCGGCGCAGAGGATATTGTTTATTCGTCTCTGTTTACCGGGGTTTGGGGAAACTACCTGAAAGGATCCGTTGAAAACGCGGGCATGGACCCGGACAACCTGCCGCAAGCGGATGCATCGTCGATGAATTTCGGAAATGATCGGGAAAAGCCGAAAGCGTGGAAAACCATCTGGGGCTCGGGGCAGGGCATCGGTGCGGTCAAATCGGTTGAACCTGCCCATGTGATTGTGGACCGGATGGCGGATGAATATTTCGCGGCGGGCAAGAAATTGGCAGCGGAGTTTTCCTAGGTGGCAGAACTTCTTGTCATTCGCCACGGACAGGCATCATTCGGGCATGACGACTATGATGTATTGTCTGATCTGGGGCATCGACAGGCCAAAGCTGTTGGCATGCTGCTGCGCGACCTCGATTGGGTACCGGACAGGTTGGTGACGGGCACCTTGCGGCGGCAAAAGGACACCCTGTTCTCGATGGGGTTTACCGAAGGTGCCGAGGAGCACGCAGGATTTGATGAATACGATTTCGCCGATTTGCTGAAGGCGCGATTCAAGGGGGACATCCCCGCTTTGGTCAAAGGCGACCGTAAGACCCATTTTCGCAGTCTGCGTGAAACGGTTTTTGAATGGCAGGACGCGGCATTTGACGGCGCATCCGAGAGCTTTCTCGACTTTATGGCGCGGGTCGAGGCGGCGCGGGCCTTTGCCTGCGATACCGACGCGAAGCGGGTGCTGGTGATCTCATCCGGTGGGGTGATCGGACAGATGACGAGAGCGGCGATGGGCGCAAACAAGCGGCATATGATGGAGTTGAATTTGCAGATCAAGAATACCGCCATGACCCGTTTCATGTTCAAGGGAGCGCGATATTCACTGAGCGAGTTCAATGCGACTCCGCATTTTATGACTCCAGATGGCGCAGCACTGCTAAGCTACAGCTAAAGGGTAGGTAAATGAGCGTAGATACACAAACACTCGATGAAGCGGCAGTTGCGGCATATCTCAAGGAGCATCTGCCCGGTTTTGAAGGGCCGATGCAGGTGAGCAAGTTCCAGACAGGTCAGTCGAACCCGACATTCATGCTGAAGACACCTGCACATAATTATGTCTTGCGACGTAAACCGCCGGGCGTTCTGTTGAAATCTGCCCATGCGGTGGATCGGGAATTCCGCGTGCAAAAGGCACTGGCGGGCAGTGATGTCCCGGTCAGCAAGATGCATCTGCTGTGTGAAGACGACGCGGTGATCGGATCAATGTTTTATATCATGGACCATGTGCCGGGGCGCAACTTCAACGAACCTGAAATGCCCGGTCTGACACCCGCGGTTCGCACCGGTGTGATTGATGATATGAACCGCGTTCTGGCCGCATTGCACGAGGTTGACATAAATGCAGTCGGATTGGCTGATTACGGTCCGGAAGGGAATTACTTCGAACGTCAGGTGGCCCGCTGGTCAAAGCAGTACAAGGCCTCAGAAACGCAAAGCAATCCGGCGATGGATGCGCTGATGATCGAATTGGTAGAAGCGCAACCCGAAGACGATGGGCAGCGCACACTGGTGCATGGTGACTATCGTTTGGACAACATGATCTTTGACGCAGAGACAACGGATTGTAGGGCTGTACTGGACTGGGAGCTGTCGACAATCGGACATCCTTTTGCCGATCTCGCTGCGGTCATCATGCAATGGCAGTTACCATCGGGCACCGAAGGGCGTGGAATGGGCGGACTGGACCGGGCTGCACTGGGGCTGCCGTCAGATGCCGAATTTGTCGCTCAATATTGTGCACGGCGTGGGCTGAAAGGCATCGACAATTTTGGCTACTACCTTGGTTTTTGTTTTTTTAGAATGGCCGGGATCATTCAAGGGGTATTGAAGCGCGGTCTTGACGGGAATGCCTCCAACCCCGAAAGGGCAATGAAACTGGGCGAATTCGTTCCGGTTTTTGCGCAGCACGGGCTCGAAGCCTTGCGACGCGGGTAATTGCATGATGGATGATCTGCACGACAGCAAAGACCGCAATTTCGTCACGGCACTCGCGCGCGGTCTTGAACTGCTGCGCTGTTTTCAGATTGGTGAAGTGTCGTTGACCAACTCCGATTTCTCGGAACGGACAGGGCTGCCAAAGGCGACAATCTCGCGGTTGACCCACACCTTGGTTGAACTGGAATATCTGGTACCGGATGCCCGTGCCGGGACATATCGTTTGGGGGCGGGCGTCCTGAACCTCGGGTTCAGCGTCTTGTCTGCGATGGACATCAGCGATCGTGCGGAACATGAAATGGCGCAGCTTCGAGATGGGCCAAATTCCTATATCACGGTGGCGTTGGGTGAATTGCACCAGCTTGATGTGATCTATGTGGCAACCTGCAATTCGCATGAGGGTGTATCGCTGGCTATTCGTGTGGGCACGAGGTTGCCTGTGTTCCATTCGGCCATCGGGCAGGCGATCCTGGTTGGCATGAGCGATGACGCGCGCGACAGGGTTTTTGAAACGGCGCGGCGCAAGGATCCGGCAATCGAAGCCGAAGGTCGTGCGCGATTTGCAGATGCCCGTGCTGTTTTTGAGGCAAAGGGGTTTTGCACCGGGTACGGGTCATGGCGTTCTGATGTGAACGGTGTCGCCGTGCCGGTTTTTTCACTGGGGGGCACACGGGTGTACGGGCTGAACGCAGGTGGGCCATCCTTTCGGGTCAAACCAAAACAGCTTGAGACAGTCTATGGTCCGCGCTTGATCAAGGCCGCGAAAATACTCTCGACCGGCGCAACGCCATAGTGACTGCGGAGATCAGTTTCGCCTGGCGGAACAAATTGATATTTGTAACCTTCAGACCGAACTGATTTCGACTCCGGTTTTTTCAAAAAATGCGGATCGTTCTGACAGGTTGTTTGGATTTCCAAAACCAGCAGGATGTCGCAATTTACGACGTCCGATTGCGAAGCAGATACCGGAAAAATCTATTATATATCAAATAGTAGCACGGAGGTTATTGTTAAGGGGGTTCAAAGGTGATCAGTGCCCGGTAGCCAAGGACAATGCAGTGGATCGCAAAAGTTACGCCGGGTTACACTCTGCCTGTGGCCTTGACATTGACAGGGGTTCTGCAACTCTTTCCGAATAGCCCAAGACCCTCAAAATATGCGAATGGGGCATGGCTCACCTTAGGGAGGAAAACATGAAAAAGTTTACGAAACTCGGCGCGGCTTCCGCGCTGTCATTGATCATTGGCGCATCGGCTGCTTTTGCTGAAAACATCAAGATCGCCTTTATTGATCCGCTGTCCGGCCCGTTCGCCAGCACAGGCACAAACGGCTCGCACCAGTTCGAATTTGCTGCCGATTATATGGTCAATCAAAAAGGCGGTGTTCTGGGCGGTACGAATTTTGAAGTCGTAAGTTTCGATAACAAGATGAGCCCGAAAGAATCTCTGATCCAGCTTCAGGTCGCGATTGATCAGGGAATCCGCTATGTGGTTCAGGGCAACTCTTCCGGTGTCGCGAATGCGATTACGGAAGCAGTGGAAAAGCACAACAAGCGTAATCCAGACAGCCGAGTCTTGTTTCTGAACTACGCTGCGGTTGATCCGGCACTGACCAACGACAAGTGTAATTTCTGGCATTTCCGCTTTGATGCGAATGCAGACATCAAAATGGACGCTTTGACAGATGTCATGGCCCAGGATGAGACCATGAAGAAGGTCTATATCATTGGTCAGGATTATTCATTCGGCAAGGCGGTGGCGGCCTCAGCGGTTGAAAATCTGTCAGCAAAACGCCCCGACGTCGAGATTGTCGGTAACGAGTTGCACCCGATCGGCAAGGTCAAGGACTTTACCCCCTATTCCCGCAAGATCGTGGCTTCGGGCGCGGATGCCATCATTACCGGTAACTGGGGTGCAGATATGCTGGGCCTTGGCAAATCGGTTATCGAAAACGGCTTTGACGGTCCGATCTATACCTATTACGCGGCTGGTTCCGGTATGACAGCGGCATTCGGCGAAAGCGCAAAAGGCCGTGTGCGTCTGATTTCGCAAGGTGGCATCAACCCGATTGCGACCGAAGAAGCACGGGCTACATATAAGGCCTTCAAAGAAAAATATCCGGATGGCAACATCGATCAAAGCCGTATCTTTAACGTGATCGGCATGCTGAAAACGGCTATCGAAGCGGCAGGTACTGCAGATGATGTTGTTGCAGTTGCCAACGAGCTTGAGGGTATGGAATATGACAGCATGTGGGGCGGTAAGCTGTTCATGCGTCCACAGGACCACCAGTTGATTCAGGACATGAACGTCGGCGTGCATACCGATGAGAATATTGAGTTTGACTATGATAACTCCGGTTACGGCGTTTTGACCGAATCCACCGTCGAAATGGCCGCGATGGATAGTCCGACAACCTGTAAGATGAAGCGCCCGTAAAGGCAGCTTGAGGGCCTGCCCGGCAAGGCGCCGGGCGGGCCACTTTCTTCTTAACTTTGCTTACCCTTTGGGGGACCGATGGAACTCATCCTCGTCAACATAATCGACGGGCTTGTAACCGGATTGCTGTTGTTCATGCTTTCGGCGGGCCTGACGCTGATCTTCTCAATGATGGGTGTTCTCAATTTCGCCCACGCCAGTTTTTACATGCTGGGGGCCTATTTCGCGTACCAGATCAGCGTTGCGCTGGGTTTCTGGATGGGCCTATTGCTTGCGCCGCTGATCGTCGGCGTGTTGGGTGCAGGTGTTGAACGTTACGGGCTCAGGCGGGTTCACCAATACGGGCATGTGCCCGAACTGATCTTTACCTTTGGTCTGGCGCTGTTGATCGAAGAACTGGTGCAGTTCTTGTGGGGCAAGAACCAGATGCCCTACGATGTTCCCGAAGTGTTGAATTTCACCGCCTTCGCAATCGCGGGCAATTCAATTCCGGCATACAAGATTTTCATGATCTTTATCTCGATCTCGATCTTCATCGGACTGCTGTATGTCCTGACCAAGACGCGGGTCGGTATGATCATTCAAGCGGCCCTCAGCTATCCACGCACGGTCGAGTCTCTGGGGCATAATGTGCCACTGATCTTTATGGGGGTCTTTGGCGTTGGTACGGCACTGGCGGGCGTGGCCGGTGTCATTGCCGGTCCGGTTCTCGGCACCTTTCCGGGTATGGCCTTTGTGCTTGGCTCCATCGTTTTTGTGACAATCGTGATTGGCGGCCTTGGTAGCCTATGGGGTGCGCTTGTGGCCTCTCTGCTCATCGGATGGATCACGACCTTTGCAAAGTCGTACAATATCCTGATGTCAGACATCCTTAACGGAATCGGAATCAGCACACCTGAAAACATGTCTGAAAACATTTTCCGCGATCTCTGGTCCATCACCAGTCCGCAGATAGCAGATATTCTGCCTTATATCCTGATGGTGCTGATCCTGATTTTCCGCCCCGCGGGGCTATTCGGAAAGCGTGAATCATGACCGATCAGATTACAACAGACCCCAGTAGACCAGCAGAACGGATGCGTGCAGGCTCATTGAGCCTGACGGTTGGTCCGTGGATAATTGCGGCCTTAGCGTTGCTGGTCATGCCCTTTATTTTTACGTCTAATTCTGCCCTGACGATCATGAATCAGATGTGGATCACGGTGATCTTTGCGCTGGCCTATAACATGTTGCTGGGGCAGGGCGGTATGCTGTCCTTTGGTCATGCGGTCTATATGGGACTTGGCGGTTTTTTCTGCATGCACTTGATGAATTATATCGAAGACTATGGCTTGGCCTTTCCGCTGCCTTTGTTGCCACTGTTCGGCGGCCTGTTCGGGATGGGTTTTGCAATGTTGATCGGATCGTTTTCGACCTCCGGGGCGGGCACACGGTTTGCTATGATCTCTCTGGGTGTTGGTGAACTGATTGCGGCCTGTTCGGTGATTATTGTCGCCTTCTTTGGTGGCGAAGAGGGTATCTCGGGTGATCGTACCTATGGTCTGCCGTTTTTCGGTGTCGAATTCCTCAAACAGATTGAAGTCTATTATCTGATTTCCTTTTGGCTGATGTTGTCGGCGCTGTTGATGTATCTGTTTTCGCGCACGCCCGTTGGGCGCATGGCCAATGCCGTACGCGACAACCCTGAACGTGCGCAGTTCCTTGGGTATTCTGCACGTTGGGTGCGGTTTTACAGCTTTTGTGCTTCCGGTTTCTTTTGTGGCATTGCGGGTGGTCTTTTCGCTATCAGCTATGAAATCCTGACCGAAGAGAATCTGAACGCGGCCTCTTCGGGTGTGATCCTGTTGGTGACGTTTCTGGGGGGTGTCGGCTTTTTCTTTGGGCCGATCATTGGCGCGATTGCCTTTACTTTGCTGCAAACCGTTCTGGGTCTGCAGACAGAGCTTTGGGCGATTTATGTTGGTGCGCTGTTCCTTGCTACGGTGATGTTCTTTCCGGGAGGGCTGGCTGGTCTGATGATGATGCATGTTCCAGCCTACAAGCTGGGCAAGGCAGGCGGTCTGGTCGTGCCATATATCAAGACACTGGTGCCGGCGGCGATTGGCATTCTTGGAATTTGTGCGCTGATCGAGATGATATTCCATTATCGGCACGGGGCGACGGGTGACACTGAAATGACCCTGTTCTGGACCACCTTTGACAGTCACTCAATTCTGCCCTGGATTATCGCCGCGGCGGTTGCTCTGTTCGGCATTGGCATCGCCAGAGCTACGGCACCCGCAATGAAAGAAGCCTGGGACGAAGCCAATACGCCAGGAGGTGCATCATGAGCACACCAGCACTTGAGCTGAAAGGCCTAAAGAAGAGCTTTGGCAAAGCCGAGATCATTCGGGGCATCGATCTGTCGATTGGGAAGGCCGAACGCCATGCGATCATTGGCCCGAATGGCGCGGGAAAATCAACGTTGTTCAACCTGATCACTGCACGGTTTCCGCCGACGTCTGGTACGGTAAAGCTGCACGGCGAAGACCTGGCCGGGCTGGAACCCTATCAAATCAACCGCAAGGGGCTCTCGCGGTCTTTCCAGATCACGAATATTTTCCCCGCGATGACAGTGTTTGAAAACGTTCGCTGTGCGTTGCTGTGGGCACAGGGGTACAGGTATTCATTTTGGCATCTTGTCGCCCGCTCGCACAGTTTGACCGAAGGTGCGGAAGCAATTCTTGACCAGATCAACCTGCTTGAACGGCGCAACCTGCCTGCCGGGACGCTCAGCTATGCGGAGCAGCGCGCGCTTGAGATCGGGATCACCATCGCCGGTGGTGCGGATGTGATCATGTTGGACGAACCGACAGCCGGGATGAGCCATTCGGAAACGGATTACATTACCGATCTGGTTCTTAAGGTCACAGAGGGCAAGACGCTGATTATGGTCGAACATGATATGGGGGTTGTCTTTGGCCTGGCTGACCGCATCTCCGTGCTTGTCTATGGCGAGATCATCGCAACGAATACACCCGAACTCGTCCGGGCGGACCCGAAAGTTCAAGAAGCCTATCTGGGCGCGGCACTGGAGGCAGAACATTGATCGAAGTCAACGACATGCACGCCTATTATGGCAAGTCGCACATCCTGCAGGGCGTGACGATGAACGTGCAGGAAGGCGAGATTGTTGCGCTTTTGGGCCGGAACGGCGTAGGCCGTTCAACGACCTGCAAGGCGATCATGGGCGAAGTTTCCCCGCATGGATCTGTCAAATTCAAGGGACAGGAGATTGCCGGAAAAAAGGCCTTTGAAATCGCCAATATGGGGATCGGATATGTGCCTGAAAACCGTGATATTTTTCCGGGCCTGACAACGCGCCAGAACCTGACACTGGGCCTGAAGCCCGGGCAAAAGGATGGTGCGGGCCGCTGGTCGATGCAGGCCATGTTCGAGATGTTCGAAAACCTTGACCGCCGCGCAGATGTTGAAGCTTCGGTGTTGTCGGGCGGTGAACAGCAGATGCTCACCATGTGTCGGACGCTGATGGGCGATCCCGATTTTGTGATGATCGACGAACCGACTGAAGGGCTTAGTCCGCAGATGGTGCAAAAGGTGGCTGAGGTGCTACAAGCAATTGCCGAAAAGGGTATTTCAACCTTGCTGGTGGAACAAAAACTGTCGATTGCCATGGACATCGCGCATCGTGTTTACGTTATGGGTCATGGGCAGGTGGTTTTTGAAGGCACCCCCGCCGAGCTTAAACAGCGCGAAGACGTCCGCAAGGAATGGCTGGAAGTATAGTCACCTGACAGATGAGGGCCGGCATGGGCAGCTTTGACACCGCACGGTTGGACCGGATTTCAACCTGGATGCAATCCTATGTGGATCGTCAGCTCTATGCAGGTTGCTCTGCTCTGATTACTCAGCATGGCCAGGAGGTATTCTATTCGGAAAAAGGTCTGCGTGATGTTGCCTCTGGCTTGCCTTGGCAGCGAGATACGATTGTGCGTCTTTATTCGATGACAAAACCGCTGACTTCACTGGCATTGATGATGTTGGTCGAACGTGGCATCGTGCATCTGGATGCGCCGGTTTCGGCCTTCATTCCGGCTTTTGCCGACACAAGATGCCTGTTGCCTGATGCGACCGACATTGCACAGACCGAAGTTTGTACAGTCCCGACCCTGCATCAATTGCTGACCCATACTTCAGGGTTGAGTTATCCGTTCAATCCAGGTGTTTTGCCGCAAGCGATGCAGGCGGATGATCTGGTCTTTGGGCCCGGCAAGGGCAAATTGGTTGATATGGTGAATCAGGTTGCGGCACTTCCGCTTGCCTTCAGACCCGGCTCGCGCTGGGAATATTCCGTTGGCATCGACATCATCGGACGCGTGATCGAGGTGGTTACGGGCCAGACGCTTGCAGCGTTTCTGGAAGCCGAGATCTTTGTGCCGTTGGGCATGAGTGAAACGCGGTTTACGGTGTCCGAAGGCGGGCGGGACCGATTTGCCGCGCTGTATACACCATTGGCGGGAAACTCGTTTGATTTGAACGCCTCTCAGAAATCAAATGAAACACTGCGTCTGACGGACCGGGCTGCGGAGTCACCCTTTCTTGGAACGCAGATGCATTCAGGCGGCGGCGGATTGGTTGGCACGATTGATGATTATGCCAAATTCGCAGAAGCCTTGCGATCAGGGGGTCACAGCTTAGTTTCGCGTCATTCGCTTGGTTTTATGATGTGCAATCATCTGACGGGTGACATTGCATCCATGGGGCCAAGCAGTTTTGCTGAGCAACCGATGCATGGTATGGGGTTCGGCATCGGCGGCGCTGTCGTGCTTGATCCCGCCCGTGCGGGTGTGCCGGGGTCAGTTGGTGATTTCAGCTGGGGAGGCATGGCCTCGACCTTCTTTTGGATCGATCCGGTACACGATCTGTCGGTCCTGTTCTTCACGCAACTTGCCCCCAGTAGTTCCTATCCCGCTCGCGCTGAACTCAAGGCATTGGTACATGGAGCATTATTATGAGCAGCAAGGTACTTTGGACACCGACATCGGCGCGATATGACGCATCTACCATGGCCGAGTTTGAACGCTTCGTGGAGGAAAACAGGGGTCTGACCTTTGACGATTACAATGCCATGTGGCGTTGGAGTGTTGATGATCTGGAAGGATTCTGGAACGCGATTTGGGATTTCTTTGACATTCGCGCATCGGTGCGACCAAAGAAATTGTTGGTAAAACGCCAGATGCCTGACATGGAATGGGGCACGGGCGGCATGTTGAACTATGCCGAGAACGTGCTGAAACATGCAGAGCACCGTGAAGATCTCCCGGCGATAATTGTTCAATCTGAAACCTTTGATCGGCACGAAATGACATGGGGTGACTTGCGTGGTCAGGTTGCCAGCGTTGCGGCGCATCTGCGTGGCATGGGTGTGAAACAGGGGGATCGGGTTGTTGCCATCTTGCCGAACACTCAAACAGCGCTAATTGCCTTTCTGGCTACTGTCAGCATCGGTGCGGTCTGGTCGTTGTGCGCGCCTGATATGGGGCATGTGGCGATTCTTGACCGGTTTCGGCAAATCGCCCCCAAAGTGTTGATCGCCCAGGACGGCTATATACACAGTGGCAAAACCGTGGACCGTCGCAAGGTCTTGGCCGAGATCGGCGCAAGCCTGCCAAGTGTGGTGCAATTTGTAACATTGCCTGTGGTTGGTGAATTACCGGATGGTCATGTGGATTGGCGCGCGCTGACGCAGGATGAGGTGGCGCTCGACATTGTGCAGGTACCCTTCGAGCATCCGCTTTGGATCGTTTATTCGTCGGGGACCACGGGCAACCCGAAACCTATTGTGCATGGTCACGGTGGGATCATTCTGGAATCCTGCAAACAATCCCTGCACCACGATGTTCGTGCAAAGGATCGCTATTGTTGGCTGACCTCCTCGGGTTGGATCATGTGGAATTCACAATGGATGGCGCTGGGGCAGGGGGCGACCGTGGCAATTTTCGACGGCGCACCGAATTTTCCCGACTTTGGCGTGATCTGGCGTTTTGTGGCAAACGAACGGTTAACCTTTTTCGGCGCTGGCGCTGCCTATTTCAGCAGTTGCATGAAAGCCGGAATCAAACCGGGGAGGGATGTGGACCTGTCGGCCCTGCGGTCGACAGGTTCGACAGGTTCGCCTCTGTCGGCGGATACCTATGACTGGATTTACCGCGATGTGAAGGCGGACCAATGGCTCGCCCCAATTTCAGGTGGTACTGATCTGGCCGGTGCTTTTGTACTCGGCCATCCCGGTATGTCGGTGCGCGCGGGCGAGATGCAGTGCCGTGCCCTTGGCAATGCCGTACGGTCCTTTGATGCGCAAGGGCAGGAGCTTTTCGGTGAGGTCGGAGAATTGGTATGTACTGAGCCCTTGCCTTCCATGCCTCTGTATTTCTGGGGGGATGAGGATGGTAGTCGTTTATTTGACAGCTATTTTGCCGATTACCCGGGGGTCTGGCGCCATGGTGACTGGATTGCGATAGATGAAACCGGTTCAAGCGTGATCTACGGTCGTTCGGATGCCACGATCAACCGCAAAGGCCTGCGGCTTGGCAGTGCCGAGATCTATCAAGCGGTCGAGGGATTGGACTGGGTTATGGATTCTCTTGTTGTGGATCTGGAGTTCCTGGGCCGCGAGAGTTTCATGCCGCTTTTTGTGGTGCCGGCAGCAGGTGTGACACTTGATCAGGCCCACAAAGAAGAGATCATCGCAGCCATCCGGACGCAAGTCTCGGCGCGGTTTGTGCCGAACGAGATCGTACAGATTTCTGGCGTGCCCCGGACCCTGTCTGGCAAGAAGCTTGAAGTTCCGGTGAAAAAGCTGTTGCTTGGCGGTGATCCCGCTACGGTGGTCAACCGCGACAGTATGGCCAACCCCGACAGTTTTGATTTCTTTATCGCCTATGCAGATGCACGGGCCATCGCCTGAGGGCCTTAACGATGACAACCATCATGACACCTGCCGAAGAACTGCTGCACCTGCTGGATATTGAACAGCTTGAGGTAGACCTGTTTCGAGGTGTCGGCGGCGGAGGGGAGACAACAACACGCATCTTTGGTGGGCACGTTATTGCACAATCATTGATGGCGGCCTACCGCACGGTGCCGGATCGTCTGTGCCATTCGTTGCATGCTTATTTCATCCGCCCCGGTGATCCGAAGATTCCGGTGATCTATCAGGTGGACCGCGCCCGCGATGGGGGCAGTTTCACGACCCGCAGGGTGGTCGCAATTCAGCATGGGAAACAGATCTTCAACATGTCTGCATCGTTTCACGTGGTTGAGGATGGTTGGGATTATCAACATCCAATGAAAGATGTCGGTGCCCCCGAAGACTGGCCAAACCGCGACGAATTACGGGCATCCTTTGTCGATAAAATTCCTGAAAAGTACCATGCCGATTTCATGCGCCAGCGCCCAATTGAACTGCGCGAGGTCGCGCCGCGTGATTTCTTTGCACCGGAACCGGCTGACGATATGAATCAGCTATGGTTCCGAATGGAAGCTGCCAAAGGTCAGGACGCGCAGATGCAACATTGTCTCCTGGCCTATGCGTCGGACATGAATTTGCTCGGTTCATCGCTGCGTCCGCATGGGCTGACTTGGTTTCAGGGCAAGGTCATGACAGCAAGCCTTGATCACGCGATGTGGTTTCATGCGCCGATCGAATTCGCCGACTGGCATCTGTATGATCTCGATGCGCCCTGGACAGGCGGTGCGCGGGGGTTCAACCGCGGTTCGATTTATAACCAGAATGGCCAGATGGTAGCGAGTGTTGCCCAGGAAGGGTTGATGCGCCCCTTGCACAAAAAGGACTAGGCGGCCTACTGGTCACCTGACTGTAACAAAGCTGCGGATTTGCCTTAACCAAACACAAAAAAGCACAGTTTGTTACCGTCCGGGTCGCGCACATAGGCACCATAGAACCGGTCGGGAATGCGCTGCCCCGGTTCGCCGTCATCCGTTGCACCCAGTTCCAGTGCAAGGGCATATAGCGCGGTTGCCTCTTCCTTGGTGGCTGCGGGAAACGCGATCATGGTACCATTGCCGGGTGCAGGTGCCTGTTTGTCATAGGGTTCGCAAACCGCCAACATCGGTTCGCCTTTCTTGCAACCGATAAAGGCAATGCGGCCCATGTCGGTCACAACTTTCGCGCCCTGCGTTGCAAACAGCCCGGTGTAAAATGTCTTGGCACGTTCCATGTCTGAAACGCCGATGGTGGTATAGCCGATCATGTCAGGTTCCTTGCTTACATTTTCTTGTCGCTGAACTTGCGGTTCAGCTTGCGCATACCACCGATCCAGCGGTCATAGTCATTGGTTTTGTTCTTCATGTATTCGCGCACTTCTTCATGTGGCAAAATCAGGAAGGTTTCATCGCGGATCGCCTCCAGGCAAATCTGTGCAACCGGTTCTGGTTCCATCATGCCGTTGATAGCGGCGACATGGTCTTCATGCCCGCGGGTCATTTCAGTACGCACGGCCTGCGGGCAGAGGACAGAGACCTTGATGCCCTCGTCACCATGGCTCAGTGCGATCCATTCGGCCAGACCAACGGCGGCGTGTTTGGTAACCCCGTAGGACGCGGACCCGATCTGGTTCAGCAACCCAGCCGCCGAAGCGGTGTTGAGCAGATAGCCACCACCCCGTGCCGCCATCAAAGGCACCAAATGACGGGCTGCCCAAACATGGGCCATCACATTGATATTCCATGTACGTTGCCATTCGCTGTTGGGGGTTTCCATCCCGCCCCCGACGGCGATGCCAGCATTCGACCAGAATAAATCAATCGGACCAACGTCGCGTTCAACACTATCGATCATCTTGATGATCTGCGCCTCATCCGCGACATCAACAGTATAGGCCGCACCGCCAGTGCTTTCCGCAGTTTCTGCGGCCCCTTCGCCATTTACATCGACACAGATGACTTCCTTGGCACCGGCATCCTTGAACGCGATACAAAGGGCGCGCCCGATGCCGCTCGCTGCACCGGTAACGACACATATCTTGTCTCTTATTTCCATTGCTTCATGTCCACATGTTGGACCCGCCACAGACGGTCAACGCCTGTCCGGTCATGTATCTACTGGCGTCGGAGGCCAGAAAGACGGCGAGGCCGGCAAAATCATCCGGTTCACCCAATCGACGCAGCGGGATTTCGTTTTCGATGCGTTTGGCGACTTCGGGATTGTCCCAGAGTTCGCGGGCGAATTCGGTTTTCACAAGACCGGGGCATATTGCGTTGAAACGTAAACCGTCTGGGCCAAATTCTTCTGCCAAGTTCCGTACCAAACCGATCAGCGCCAGTTTCGACATCCCATAAGTCCCCAGCATCACGGAGGGTTTGAATGCCCCTATGGATGAAGTAAAGACCATTGACCCTGCGCCCTTTGCCACCATGTCCGGTGCGACCATCTGGGCCAGCCAGAGGTTGGATTGCACATTGGCGTTCATGGTTTTCTGATAGGCGTCATCGGGTATTTCGGAGGTTTTTCCAAAGTATGGGTTCACCCCCGCATTGCCAATCACCACATCAATTGGGCCAGCCAGTTCATGGGTTTTATCGACCAGTGCCTGGAGCTGGTCCTTATAGCCCACATTGCAGGCCACGCCATGGGCGCGTCCCTTGCCGAGGGCATTGATGCCCTCTGCCGCGATGTCGAGTTGGTCCTGCTTGCGCGCAGAAATCACCACCGTTGCACCGTGTTCGGCCATGGCGGTCGCCATCGCCAACCCCATGCCTTTGGATGCGCCGGTCAACAGCGCCACCTTGCCGGTCAGATCAAACAGTCTCATCCCATGAATCCGCCGGCACCACGCGCCTGGGTGTCGGCCTTGATGGCGTCCTGGCGGGAATTACTGTCCTTGTAGGTCTGCACTTCGTGGCGGGCGATGACGTGGTGGTGAACCTCATCGGGACCATCCGCATATCGCAAGGTGCGTTGTTGGGCATACATGCCCGACAGCGGAGACCATTGACTGATGCCTGTTGCACCATGAACCTGCATTGCCTGATCGATGATGTCACAGACCTGTTCCGGTACCTTGGCCTTGATCATGCTGACCCAGATGCGGGCCTCTTTGTTGCCCAGGACATCCATTGCCTTGGCAGCTTTCAACACCAGCAAGCGCATCGATTCAATTTCGATTTTGGCGCGCGAAATGGTTTCCATGTTCTTACCAAGATCGACGATCTTCTTGCCAAAGGCCACGCGGTTCAACCCCCGGTCAATCATCAGGTCCAGTGCCTTTTCGGCCTGCCCGATAGAACGCATGCAGTGGTGGATGCGGCCCGGTCCAAGGCGGACCTGAGAGATTTCGAAGCCTCGGCCCTCACCCCAGAGCATGTTCGCTTCGGGCACGCGAACATTTTCGAACTTGATATGCATATGTCCGTGCGGTGCATCGTCGTGGCCAAAGACATGCATCGGGCCAAGGATTTCAACGCCAGGCGTGTCCATCGGTACCAGGATCTGTGACTGCTGGCGGAAAGGTTCCGCATCAGGAGAGGTCTTGACCATTACGATCATGATCTTGCAGCGGGGATCGCCCGCACCGGAAATGTAATACTTTTCGCCGTTCATCACCCATTCACCGTTTTCCAGCACGGCGGTCATGCCAATGTTCTTGGCATCAGACGAAGCGACATCCGGCTCGGTCATGGCAAAGGCCGAGCGGATTTCACCAGCCAGCAGCGGCTTGAGCCATTTTTCCTTTTGCTCGGGCGTGCCGACGCGTTCGAGGACTTCCATGTTGCCGGTATCAGGCGCGGAGCAGTTCAGGGTCTCGGATGCCAGGGGGTTCTTTCCCAATTCAGCGGCGATATAGGCATAATCCAGATTGGACAGACCTTCACCGGTTTCCGCATTGGGGAGAAAGAAGTTCCACAGCCCGGCATCGCGTGCCTTTTGCTTTGCAGCGTTCATCAGTTTCATCTGGCCGTCGGTGTGGGACCAGCGGTTTTCGCGGCCTTCGCCGAGGCGGTAGTATTCTTCTGACATCGGATCGACGTTTTCGCGGATGTGTTTGATAACTGCATTCAACAGCGGTTTGGCCTTTTCAGACATTTCAAGGTTGTTCAGGCTTAGCGGGGAATTCGTGTCGGACATTTTGGTGCCTCCTGTTGGCGGATTATTTGTTCACCCAGTTGGGTGCGCGTTTCTCGACAAAGGCATTAACACCTTCTTTGAAATCTTCGGTCTTTGCCAGATCGCCGATCACCTCGCGGGAATAGGCGATGCTGTCTTTCATGCCGTCACGCACATACATGTCATTCAGGACACGTTTGGTTGCTTTGACGGCGGACGGCGAAACAGAGCAAAGCTGTTCGGCCTTTTCCATTGCCTTGGTCATCAGCTCATCATGGGGATAGACGGCATTTACACATCCCAGTTCAAGCGCCTCATCTGCCAGAATGGTTCGCCCTGTATACATCATTTCCTGCGCTGCCAGCCGCCCGATGTAGCGCGACAGGCGCTGCACTCCCGAGGCAGCGGCAAAAAAACCGACCTTGACCTCGGGGAGCGCGAATTTCGCCTGGTCTGAGGCAAGGATAATGTCACAGGACAAAGCCGTTTCAAATCCACCGCCCATGGCAAAGCCGTTCACAGCGGCAATGATTGGCTTTTCCAGATCGAAACGGGATGACAAACCTGCAAATCCGGTGTTGGTCATCTTGGCCTTACTGCCGCCTGCCGCTGTCGCCTTGAGGTCGTTACCCGCGCAAAATGCCTTGTCACCGGCCCCGGTCAACACCGCCACCCATAGGTCCTGATCCGCTGCAAAGGTATCCCAGCAATCCGCCATTTCATTATGCATATCGACATGAACCGCGTTATAGACGTCCGGCCGGTTCATCGTGACCAGCAAGACATTGCCTTTCTTTTCCGCGGTTATGAAATCATAGCTCATACCTTCAGGCCTCCCGTATCTATTTCGATGAATTTTCCGCCCTTGGCTGCCAGGGTGCGCAGGGTTTCGGCGGGCGTAAATGCGGTATCTTCGGCACCCAGCTTTTCCATCCGCTGCAACACCGCTTTTGCGCCAACCATATCACCATAGAACATCGGCCCACCTTTGTCGGCGGGCCAGCCATAACCGTTCAACCAAACGACATCGATGTCGGACGGACGTTGTGCCTTGTTCTCTTCGAGGATCTTCACCGCTTCGTTGATCATCGGATATATGCAAATTTCGATTATCTCATCTGCACTCCTCTTTGCGGGTTCGGCACCTGTGATAGCGTGGATGATGCCTGCGGTTACATCCGATGGAATTGGTTGGCGATTTTCATCGTAATCGTAAAAACCTGCCTGGGTCTTCTGACCGCGTCGGTCAAGTTCGCACAAGGCATCGCGGATTGGGTTGTCGGTCTTGGCACCCTTGGACCAACCGATGTCGAGTCCTGCTAGATCGGACATCTGAAAGGGCCCCATTTTGAATCCGAACTGGTTCAATGCGGCATCCACCTCCCATGGCAATACGCCCTGATAGACCAGTTTGTTGGCCTGAATCTGGCGCGCAAACAGGATGCGGTTGCCGACAAACCCGGGGCAGACGCCGACGAGCGCGGCGACCTTGTTGATCTCTTTCGCCAGCGCCATACAGGTAGCCACCACATCGTCAGCGGTATGCGTGGCCCGCACGATTTCGAGCAATTTCATCACATTCGCAGGTGAGAAAAAGTGCAGCCCGATCACGTCTTCGGGACGTTTCGTCATGTGGGCGATTTCATTGATGTCGAGGGCAGAAGTATTGGTGGCAAGGATTGCACCCGGTTTCATTACTGCATCAAGTTCGGAAAATATCTTGCGCTTTAGCTCCATGTTTTCGAAAACCGCTTCGATCACCAAGTCACAGTCTGCGAGATCGATCATCGAGAGGCGACCATCGAAACGCGCCATCCGCGCCTCGACTTCCTCCTGAGGGAACCGGCCCTTGTCAGCAGAACGCTGATAGTTGCTGCGCACAACCTGCAATCCGCGGTCAAGCGCCGCCTGTGTGGTTTCAACGATTTTGACGTCGAAACCGGCGGTGGCAAAATTCATCGCTATGCCGCCACCCATTGTGCCCGCCCCGATGATACCTACGGTTTTCACGGGGCGTAGCGGCGTGGTTTCGGGCAAGCCGGGCACCTCCCAGGCAGCGGCACCGGCCGCAGCGATATAGGCACCGATTTCCTGTTCATTCGGAATATTCATGTTTGAACCTCTTGGATTTCCAGACAGGCCTTGCGGATCGCACGGCGGTCGATTTTGTCGGTTGCGCCACGGGTGAGCATCTCGTGCTGGACCCACAGTTTTACCGGAATTTTGAATTTGGCGAGGTGCCCCTCAAGAAAGGCCGTCATCTGGTCACAGGTTACGCTGGTGCCCGCGCGCAGTTGCACAGCGGCACCCACGACCTCTCCCAGGCGATCATCAGGAACTGAAAACGCAACGGCTTCAAGGACATCTGCATGCCGATGCAGAGCACCTTCGACATCCAGACAGGCGATGTTTTCGCCCCCACGAATGATAATGTTCTTTTTGCGATCAAGGATGGTGACATAGCCTTCATCATCCAACACCCCAAGATCACCAGTGAGCAGCCAACCATCGACAAGCGTTTCTGCGGTAGCCTCGGGTTGGTTGAGATAACAGCGCATGATATGCGGACCCTTGACCGCGATCTCACCTATTGTACCGTTCGGCACGTCTTTGCCGTGATCATCCAGCATGCGCAATTCCTGGACAGGTGGATGCAGCTTGCCCGCGCATTCAGGTCGTGCGGTGTAATCGTCACCGATCATGCCGATCCCAAGAGCATTTGTTTCAGTCATGCCCCAGCCTGTCGCAATACCCGCCTGAGGAAAGGCTTGGGCCAGTTGCGTAACCTGGGTGGCGGGGCGTTTTGCGCCGCCGGAACCAAGGTAATCCAGCGTTGGTAGGGATGTACCCATGCGTATTGCCGATTCCATAAGCTCGGCAGATTGTGTCGGCACCCCCAGAAAACGCGTGATTGCATTGTCACGGATCAGGCGCACGGCCTCGTCCGGGTCCCATTTGTGCATCAGGGTAATCTTTGCCCCCGCTGGTAGACTAAGCAGGAACAATGGATGGGTTGCAGTGACATGAAACAAAGGTGTGACCACCAGTGCAGAAGGACGTAGCGGCGCCGGTGCATCTGGGGTAGGCGGATCGACCAGCGGTGCAATGACCGATTGCATCAACCAGCTAAACACCGCATTGACCGCCCCGCGATGGGTTTGCACCACGCCCTTGGGATGACCCGTCGTTCCCGAAGAATACATGATAGCAAAGTCGTCATCTGTATCGATTTCAACTTCTGGTTTCTGATCGCTTGCGCCGCCATCGCGCAAGGTGCTGTAATCCAGCCCAGTACGTTTTTCGCCGTCGCGGACACCGATCAGGGTCAGGTCCAGGCTTTGGGCCAAGGGGTGCAGGCGGTCCATGCGCGGGGCGTCGGCAAAGACCACTCTGGCTTCGCTGTCGCGCAGCGCATAGTCGAGCTCTTGGGTGGTCCACCAGGCATTCATGAAGACTGAAACTCCGCCGATTGAAGAAATGGCGAGGATCAGCACAAGCAATTCGGGATAATTGCGCATAGCAATGGCGATGCGATCCCCTCGGTCCAGTCCCAGTTCATCGCGCAAGGCATGCGCCAAGCGGTTTACAGAGGCGGTGAATTCAGCATAAGTCCAGCTTTCCTTCTCATAAGCCAGATATTCCAGTTCTCCCTCTCCGTGGCGCGCCCATCCTGCTGCCAATAATGCGGGAACGGTTGAAGGTATATTCTTGAATGCCTTGACCTTCACCCCGTCTATAATGACCTGATGGAGCGCGAACACCGGATCGGTTTCGATCACATGACTTACGGCTGCCTCTGGTGTCATTGCCATCATCTGGCCATCGTATTTCTGTGCATTCGCCCCTCCCAAGGAGAAATGCCGGCCCCGTCTTGTCTGTGCAGGTCGCCGACTCTGTTATATGGAGACTATGCAGGAAATCAGCACATGCCAATACCGCAGAACGGAACGTCATTCCGCTATTTTTCCGATTTGGTCACGGCCTTGCTGGTTTCGATGCAACAAGGGTCCGCCAGCTGTATGGCAGTGTCAATCAGGACCGGAATGTTTTTACCATGCTGCGAGCCTTGCTCCTGAAGCAGCGGCCAGCAGGTTTTGACGTCAGAGTGATCCAGATCAAGGTAGTATTGGTCAAGACCGGGTTAAGGTCGTGCCAATCGAACCAACGACGGAGCAACCGGATGTCCATCCTTTCCCTGATCAAAAACCTTATCAATGAGCGCGAGCGCGCGCCGACAGCACTTGAGCTTGCCGATATGGGCTTGTCCAGATCCAGTTATCAACGCTTGCTGTCAAGTGCAGACGGAACGCGCCAGCGCATGGAAGTGCTGGCCGCTCAGTTTAACGTAACACCTGAGATGATCGATGCCGACCGCGGCCTGGCACTGGAGCTTGCTGAAACTTGCGGTCACTGCAAAAGCGCCAAGGCCTGTCAGAATGCCATTGATCTGGGCGTTGATTTCAACACCAGACACTGCCCCAATGCGACAATCTACTCAGATATGGCAGCGCCATGACAGGCGCTGTCTGGTGAAATCTTTCGGGGGTCAATGAACAGGAACCAGCCCTCTGTGTGTCAATTTTGGATCGTGACACTGATAACAAACAGCAAAACACACTGCCCCATACTTGGCGAGAGTCCACAGGCAGGCATTGATGTCTTTAGAAATAACCAGGTGGAGGTGAAATACTCCTAAGGATTAAACATAATCAAGATTATCAATTTTTGAAACCTAACCTGGTGCGCGCTACTTCGAAGTGCGACTCCTATTAGAAAACAAAGAGGGCACATTCTAATCTGGGTGACTCTTCTCCCAGACCCATTGTCGTTCAAAGTTTCGCTGAGTACCCTACATCCTGTGCGAAATACCGGCAATTTGCCTTGCTCATGTTGCGAGTTGTTCAAACAGCCGCGCGACCGCTTCGGCGCCGGGGTCTACATGACCCTGTAAATGCTCGGCGTTGATATAAGCCGCACGCCCTGCTTTTGCCCGGGTGATCGTTGCGGTATGGGCTGCTCCTGCCCGCGCTGCGGCAGCGGCCTCGGCCAGGCCCTGGGCCTCCAGCGCATCTAAAGCGGGCTTGAGCGCGTCTACCATTGTTCGATCGCCAAGCTCTGCACCGCCAATCTGCTGCATCCTGTCCAGCCCTTCCTTTAACGCCCCGACCATACTGAGCCCGCTGGAGGCTGCATCACCCGCGGCGGTGAAAAAGATGGCCAGCAGAACGCCGGAAGATCCGCCCATCGTCTGGGTCAGTTCCTGACCGACAGCGCGGAACAGTTGAGTGTGATCCGCCAGGGGCAGGCGGTCCAGCGCCCCGATCAGTGCCCGCGCCGCGCCGGCGAGCGTCGACCCGGTGTCACCATCTCCGGATTTGGCGTCAAGTGCATTGAGCTCTGCCTCTGCTTCGATCAGGATCTGACAGCACCGGGTCAGGAAGTCCGACGTTCCCTTGTGTTCGGAAGGGATCGGCTGGATCGGGCGCAGGCCATCAGGCAATTCGATCACGCGCACAGGTTTGATCGGCTTGCAACCGGGCCAGGCAGGAGGAGCACAAGGCGCACTAAGCCAAGCATGATCTTCGGCACTAAGCGGATAAACCGAGACAGAAAACCCGCGCATGTCGAGGGATGTCATCATTGCCGCCGGCCCGACAATCAGCTTGAGATGTTTACCGATTGACGATTTCACAAGATCATTGGCCAGGATCGACATTTCCAGCTCAGATGCCCCGCCAAGGTTATTCAGCAGCACAACATGGGGCACCGGATCCATCACCGCTGTCAGCTTGGCCGTTACAGCATCCATTGCTTGTTCTGCATTGAGGTAATCGATCTGCTGCACCCCTGCTTCACCGTGAATTCCAAGGCCCAGCTCAGCCTTCCCTTTTCCGATGCGCTGCTCCTTCGGAGAGCCGGGGACCGTGCAGGTATCAAGTGACATGCCAATAGATTTGGTGCCTTTGATAACCCGTTCGGCAACCGCCGTAATGTCATCGAGAGAGGCCCCGCTTTCCGCCATGGCACCGGCAATCTTGTGAACGAAAAGCGTACCTGCCACTCCGCGCGGTTGCGGCAGGTCAGGCAGCGCAATATCGTCATCGACAATCACCATGCTGACCTTGAGGCCAAAGGCGCGTGCGCGCTCTGCTGCAAGGCCAAAGTTCAGCCTGTCCCCGGTGTAATTCTTGACGATCAGCAGGCAACCCGCTGGCCCCGTGACCGCGAGAATACCTGCCAGAACTGCATCAACCGACGGCGAGGCAAAGACATCGCCGCAGACAGCCGCAGTCAACATCCCTGCCCCGACAAAACCAGCATGAGCCGGCTCGTGGCCGGAGCCACCGCCCGAAACCAATGCAACCCTGCTCTTATCCCAGTCGCCACGCATAACCACCCGAATATGAGGATAGCCGTCCAGTCGTGCCAGTTCGCCGCCCGATGACTGAAGCAAACCGTCAATTGCCTCGGTGACCGTGGTATCCTTGTCATTGATGAATTGGGCCATGATGTCCTCCCTCAGGCCAGTCGCGCGCCAGTGGCGTCAAAGTAGAATGGGTTCTTGGGGCGAATCCTGATGATGTCGCCCGATTTCAAGTTCGTATGAGCATCGGTGACCGTCACGATGTCATGTGATTTGAAGCTCAAGTGCAGGCGGGTTTGATCGCCCAGATGCTCGACGCGCTGGACAAGGCTTTCTTCCCCCTCGCCCTGCACGATCTGTTCGGGGCGTAGACCGATGCTTTGCGCAGTTGTCGGCGCGCCACCAAAAACCGCAGCAGGCAGCACATTGATGCGCGGTTGACCAAGACGGCTGGCCGCGTAAATGCTCACCGGGTCTTCATAGATCTGGCGGGGGGTGCCAAATTGTACCACCCGTCCCTTGTCCAATACACCCACATGAGTCGCCATGGTCATGGCTTCGATCTGGTCATGCGTGACGTAAAGCAAAGTGGCACCCCGGTCCGACTGAATCGATTTCAGTTCGATTCTTAGGTCCGCACGCAGCTTGGCATCCAGAGAGCTGAGCGGCTCATCCATCAGATAGACCGAAGGGTTTCGTACAAGGGCACGCCCGATGGAAACGCGCTGCATCTCGCCGCCTGAGAGCATCGTCGCCTTGTTGTCCAGCTTGTGAGAAATCTGCAAGACTTCCGCGATTTCACCAACCTTGCGGGCGATCTCATCATCAGGTGTTTTCAGGATCGGTGATTTCAGCGGAAATTCCAGATTCTGCCGCACAGTCAGATGCGGATAAAGGGAATACTGCTGGAACACCATCGCCACATCCCGCTGTGCCGGGGTCAGGCCCATCATGTCCCGCGCCCCTATGGAAATGCAGCCGCTATCCTGGGTATCCAGCCCAGAAACCAACCGCAGCGTTGTCGTTTTGCCCGCCCCTGTTGGCCCCAAAAGCACGACAAATGAACCATCAGGAATGGTCATCGTCACGTTATCAAGCGCGGTATCGGCCCCAAAAGATTTGCTAACACCTTTAAGAGTGACTTCAGCCATGGGTTAGCACTCCTTCATTGGCCCGCGACCGCAGGGCATGGCCGTGATCATTCTCAAACAGGGTGATGGTGCGGGAGTCGAAATTCAGTCCCGTGGACTCTCCGACTGCAATCTTTTTATTGCTGGGAACGCGCGCCTTGAGAAGACCATTAGGTGTGTCCAACGTCACGATCTGGGTAGTACCAAGGTATTCCGTGGCAACGATCCGCCCGCGATAGGGGGCTGCATCATCCAGCAAAACATGTTCCGGACGGATACCCAACGTCAGCCTGCCGTTGCCCCCTTCGATGCTTTCGGGAACCTCGATCGAAACATCATTCAGATGCACAGTGGCCTGCCCTGCTCCGATCGTACCGTTGAAATCGAGAAAATTCATTGGCGGCGACCCAATGAACTGGGCTACGAATTTGGTCGCTGGCCAGTCATAAATTTCCTGTGGGATGCCGAATTGTTCCACAACGCCATGGTTCATCACCACAATCTTGTCGCCCATCTGCATCGCTTCCAGTTGATCATGGGTCACGTAGACGGTTGTGGCCGCCATCCGGTCGTGCAGCGCACGCAACTCTTCTGCCATATGTTCGCGAAACTCTGCATCCAGAGCGCCTAGGGGTTCGTCCATAAAAAACGCCTTGGGATCACGCACAATGGCACGACCAAGTGCAACACGTTGACGATCCCCGCCCGAAAGCCCCCCTACAGGCCGGTCGAGAATATCCGAGATTCCGAGGATCTCCGCCACCTCGCCTACCTTGGCCTTGATCTTGGACCTTGGCATGCCCTGGCTCTTTAGAGGGTAGCTGATATTCCCGCGCACATTCATATGCGGGTACAAAGCGAACATCTGAAATACAAATGCAATATCGCGCTGGCTGGCGGGTTTCTGACCCACCTCTTCGCCGTCGATGTAGATCTTGCCACTTGTCGGAAGTTCCAAACCCGCCATCATCCGCAGCGTTGTCGTCTTGCCGCAGCCAGACGGCCCGAGCAGCATGAAAAACTCGCCATCTTCAATGGTGAAACTTGACGACTGAACCGCGGTAAAATCCCCGAAATCCTTGCGCACATTTTCAATTCTGATCTGTGCCATGGGTTACTCCGGGAAATGGCTGACGATGATGAACATCACCGTACCAATGAGAGTGATCAGGAAAGACCAACTGTAAAGGATGATCGCAAAGGGCTGCATCAGCATCACCACACCAAGCGCTATGAGGATTGAAGCCACCATCTCCCAGGGACCACGCCGCAGCCGCAGCAAACCATTGATGAAAGTGCTCATTTGCGAACCGCTCCGAATGTGATGCCGCGCAGCAAATGTTTGCGCAGAAGGATGGTGAAAACCATAACAGGCACGAGGAAGATCGAAGCACCGGCGGCAACAGCGGGCCAATCCTTCCCCCCTACACCGATGATGGTCGGAATGAAGGGCGGCGCGGTCTGTGCGGTGCCCGATGTCAGCAGAACGGCAAAGGCATATTCGTTCCAGGCGAAAATCAGGCAGAAGATCGCAGTCGATGCGATACCAGTAGCGGCCTGCGGCAGCACGACCTTGTAGAACGCCTGAAACCGGGTGTACCCATCGATCAGTGCCGCTTCCTCGTATTCGATGGGGATTTCGTCAATAAAACCTTTCAATAGCCAGACCGACAGGGATAGATTCACAGCCGTGTAAAGCAGGATCATGCCCAGGTGGGTGTCGTTCAGGCCGAGATTGCGAAACATCAAAAAGATAGGAATGGCCACAGCGATAGGCGGCATCATCCGCGTACTCAGTATGAAGAACAAGAGATCATCCTTCAGCGGAACCCGAAAACGGCTGAATGCATAGGCGGCCGCAGTACCGAGCAACATGCACAAGGCCGTAGAGCCGAATCCAATGATGATCGAGTTCAGAAAACGCGCGCCATACCGCGAAGGGCCTGTGATGACCGTGCCTTGATCGCGTGCGATCTGATCATACCATGTCTTGGGCGGTCCTGCCGTCTCCAGCATGTCCTGCGTTGCACGGGTGCGTTCGGTGAACAGATTCACATAGCCTTCCAGCGAGGGCTCAAAAATCATCTTTGGTGGATAGGCGATTGAATCGGGGCCGGATTTGAAACCCGTCGCGATGATCCATATCAGCGGCGAAATGGTGATCAACGCATAGCCGACAACAAGGATACCAGCGAGCCACTTTGTGCGCTTGCTGGGTTCGGTCACGGAAAAGCTCATCTCTCTTTCACCTTGTTCAGGGCTTTGACGTAGATCGAAGCTAGGCCGAAAACCGTAACGAAGAGGATCACGGCATAGGCCGAAGAATAGCCCGTCCGCCATTTTTCAAAAGCTTCGCGCTTGAGGTCGATAGAGGTCAGCGTCGTGGTGTTGCCCGGACCGCCACCGGTCAGCTGTACGACTAGGTCAAACATCTTGAAGTTCTCGATCCCGCGGAACAGCACCGCCAGCATCAAGAAAGGCAGCACCATGGGTACGGTGATAGTCCAGAACTGCCGCCACTTGCTGGCACGATCACATTCGGCGGCTTCATAGATGCTGTCGGGGATGGAACGCAGGCCAGCCAAACAGATCAGCATGACAAATGGCGTCCACATCCAAGTGTCTGCGATCACAATGGCCCAGGGTGCCAGATGCACATCCCCGATCATCGAGAAACTGGCCGGATCAGCACCAGTAAAGAAGGTAACGGCGTAATTGAACAAGCCGATCTGTGGTTGGTAAAGAAACGTCCAGAAATTCCCCACCACCGCGGGTGACAGCGTCATTGGAAAGACGATGATCGTCGTCCACAAATCGTTGCCTTTGAATTTCTTGTTGATCAGAAAAGCCAGGGCGAACCCGATCAGCACCTGCAACACAATGGTCCATATCAAAAAATGTGCTGTTGCCTGCATCGTCGCCCAAATATCCGGGTCTGACAGAATGCGTTCATAGTTACGCAGTCCAACCCATTCGACCACGCGGTTTGGGCGGTTCACACGGAAGTCGGTAAAGCTGAGTCGGATCGTCCAGATCAAGGGAAAGATATTGACCGCCAGCAATAGAAAGATCGTCGGTGCGACAAAAATCCAGGCAATGGTACGGTCGGAAAGTCCGCGAATCCGGCGCGCCAAACCAACTGGCGTGGCCTTGGCGGCCTTGTCGATGGATGTGTCAATCATTGCTTCCGCCCCGTCACGCGTATGCCGGTTTTACGCCTGGTTCTTCAGAAAAAGGCTCTTGACGGCCGCTTCGTGCCGCCAAGAGCAGTCAGACCATTTGAGTGGTCCAACAGGGAGAGATGTCAGTACTTGCCTTCATCCTCGAAGACTTCGGTCCAATCACCTACGAGACCGTCAAGTGCTTCTTTTGCCGTGCCTTCGCCTGCGATCACATAGTTATGAATCCGCTCCTGCATCGGCAGCAAAAGATCGGCATAAGCAGGTTCAGCCCAGAAGTCCTTTACGATGGCCATACTGTCGAGAAAGGTCTGTGCGTAAGGCTGGCTTTCGGCAAAGCCCGGATCCTCGACCACGGCGCGTAGTGCAGAATAACCGCCCAATTCCCACCAGCGTGCTTGTATTTCAGGCTGCGCAAACCACTTGATATACTCCAGTGCCGCCGCCTGCTTTTCGGAGTAGGCAACAACAGAGATGCCCTGCCCGCCCAACTGTGCGAACTGACCTTCGGGGCCTGCCGGGTTCGGGAAATATCCAGATTTGCCGCCGCCTACATTGGGATCCGCCTCAACCCCCGGCCAGATAAAGGCAAAATTCATCTGGAGCGCGACCTGACCGGATTTATAAGCGTCGATGTTTTCGCCCATGTACCAGTTGGACGATCCTGGAGGTGTCGCGGTATCATAAAGCTCTTTGTAGTATTCAAGGCCCGCGACGGCCCCCTCTGAATTTACAAAGCCTTCAAGATCATAGGGCTTTTCCGGGTTCTCATAGAGAAAACCGTAATTATAGAGAGCGTTGGTCACGCCCATTGTAATCCCTTCGGAACCCCGCTCGGTATAGATCGCCGCGCCGTAGACAGTGGTCCCGTCAATCTCACGGCCCTGAAAGAATTGCGCGATTTCTTTCAACTCTTCCAGTGTGGCCGGAACGTCCAGTGCACGGCCGTATTTTCCCTCAAACTCTGCCTGAATTTCTGGACGCTCGAACCAGTCTTTGCGGTAGGTCCAGCCAACCACGTCGCCAAAGGCCGGAAGCGCCCAGTAGTTCGGGGTGTTCTTGGGCCATTCAGAATAGCCGGTCACCGTCGCGGGAATGAAATCATCCATGGTGATGTCATTGGCGTCGAAGAAATCATTCAATTTGACGTAATGCCCGTTCTCGGCACCCGCGCCAATCCATTGACTATCGCCGATCATCAAGTCACAAAGCTTCCCGCCTGAGTTCAACTCGTTCAGCATACGGTCGGCAAAATTTGGCCAGGGCACAAATTCGAAGCTCATGCCATGACCTGACTTTGCCTCAAAATCCTTGGACAATTCGACCAGAGCATTTGCCGGATCCCATGCGGCCCAGCATAGTGTCAGATCCTCTGCGGCCGCAGACGTGGCCACTCCCCCCGCAATCAGCGCCGAAACGGCAGCCGACATCAGATGTTTCGTCTTCATTTAGAAATCCTCCCAGTTTCACCGCCACGACCCTCCTGCCAGGGCCCGACTATGTACAAGTCGTAAATGAGGGGCGTACCTCAGATCAAGCAAATTCTGAGGTACGCCCCTCAAAATGTATTGCGCAATCTTGTCCAACAGGGCAAATTGAGGGAATGAGGATCAAGAAAACTGGAACGTTTCCAATAAAATGAGACCAACGACAAAAGACTTGGCCAAGGCCGCAGGTGTCAGCCTTGCAACTGTCGACAGGGTTCTCAATGGGCGCTCCGGTGTTAGAGAAAAAACCGTCAAAGCCGTCAACGCCGCGATTTTACGAATCGGTTTCGAACGCAACCAGGTTGCGGCGACGCTTGCCCGACAGCGGGCTTACCGTTTTGCCTTTGCCCTGCCTCGTTTCGGCGATGAATTCCTCGACGAAATCATTGATCGTATCCGGGAATTCGACAGGGCAGGCCGCGCCGAAATGGTTGAGGTCGACGTGATCCGGCTGGATGATCATGACCCGCACCGGGCCGCCCGGACATTGTCGCGTCTGTCGGCAGAAGACCTCGACGGGGTCGCGATCATGGCGCCGGGAACTCCCCAGATCCGTGATGCCATTCTCAGGATGCGTGAACGTGGTATTCGCACCATTCCCTTTATTGCAAATCAACAGCTTCATGGTGACGAGGGCTTTGTGGGGATCTACAATCGTGGCGCAGGTGCCACAGCGGGACGTCTGATGGGCCGCTTTCTTGGCCGGCTCTCCGGTTCCATAGCGGTACTTACCGAAACCACGCAATCCCGTGACAGCCTTGAACGCAGGCTTGGCTTTGATGGCGTCATCAACCGCGACTACAGCAACCTGAAAATTCTTCCCACGCTAGAAACACACGGTGATCCGGGGCGAACACAACATATCTTGCGCAATGCGCTGCACGCCCACCGGGATATAGTTGGCCTTTATTTCATGGGTGCAGAAGCGCGCGTGCCAATTGAAGTTTCCAGAGTGCTTACGGCAACCAACGATCGCGTTGCAATCGCTCATGAACGCACGCCTTCCACCGAACATGCACTCAAAACCGGCGAGCTCGACGCTGTAATTCATCAGGATCCTGGGCATCTTGTACGTAGCGCTGTTCGGATTTTGCGTGCGAAATGCGAAAACCGTACGACTCTGGCATCCCAGGAACGAATTCGCACAGAAATTCTCATTGCTGAAAATATCTAGTCACAGATGCCAAACGACAAAACAAAGTAGTATTTTGGCGCGTGCTTTCTTCAAACGCGAAGGTGTTCTAATTCTGAATATAGTCGAACCATAATCTGTGGTCCAATCCAGCGATAAACGGCGTAAGCAGGCTGGCTTTTTCCCGCCATTTTCCAACTGACTCCCTGTGTACTGGACGGCGCAGTTGCGTTGCGCTTTGCGTCAAGACTTGTGTGGTACTCAGATCAGGACGTGCCATGTGTCTGTACCACGCAAGCCCACAGAAATCCGCCATCCGATGTCCTGCGGTTTCAATGTCTTCAACCAGATCGCGATAATCAATATCAAGGATTTCTCCTGGCAGGGTCATTCGCCAATGCTCCATTGATCGTGCATACAAGTTGAATTTAGCAGCCATCCAGGCCCAGTCATAAGTATAGGAAAGCACCGATCCGGAGAAATGCGACTTCCACATAGACAGGGCAATGTCTCGTGGATCGCGCTGGACGTTGATGATGCGTGCATTGGGATAGATCAATTTCAGAAAGCCAACCAGCCGGTAATTCTCTGGCATCTTGTCAACATAGGCAACTGTGCCTTCTGGCAAATCCGGTAACAACCGGCGGTCCTGTTGGGCAATTATTTCAGCATCTCTCTGCGCGAAGGGCAGGTTTTGCTCTATAGTGTCGCGCAATAGAAATCCTACCGTTCCACGCTCACCCAAGGGAGCCACATGTGGATGCAAGCCCAAAACCGCTTCGACAAGAGTGGTACCCGACCGAGGCAATCCAATCACGAAGATTGGCGTGAAGGCTGTTGTGTTCTGACGCTCCAATTGGATCTCACTTGGGAACCGATCCAATATCGCCTGGGTAACACTTGCGTCAGCATCAATGTTGTAAGGCCTCAAACCTGCCATTTCCTTGTTCGCACGGCCCAACATTTTGTCGGCTTCTTCGAATTTTCCTTTGGCAACAAGCGCACCATGCAATGCAAAGAACAGACAGGCGCGATCCTCTGGGTTTCTTGACACCCTTTTCAAGGCAGCTTGAATTCTTGCCTCTAGGGCTGCGACTTCTTCCCGCGGTAACAGTTTTGTAAGTTGCTCTAATGCACCGGGGTGATCGTGTTGAATATTCAAAAGGGATTCATATTGTGCAATGCCCTCCTCTGATCTACCCATTTCGATAAACTGGGCGGCAAGCCTATACCGCGCTGGCAGGTTATCCGGCGCAATCTCCACCGCCTTTTCGACAACTTTCAAAGCATCCTGTGACCTGGTTTGACGGGCGAGTGGCAGGCTGAGGTTGGTCAACGCGGTGACGTCATTGGGGTTGATTTCCAGAACCTGCCAAAGATCGTCTATCCCATCCTGAATCCGTCCGAGGGATAGGTTGATTGTACTTCTCAGATGGTGCAGCGTTGGTTGTTTTCGTTCCAGTGCAAGGGCCGCATCGATCGCCTGAAGTGCATTCTTGTCTCTACCCAGACCAAATTCTGCCTGTGCTTTCAGAAACCAGACCTTCCAATCCTCAGGTCTCTCCGATGAAAGCCTGTGCAACAAGGTTATCGCCACATCATAACGACCGCTCAGGACCAGTGTCTGCGCGAGATTCTTTTGCGCATCCGGGAAATCCGTTTTCAGTTTAAGCGCTTTTTGAAAGTACCTGATTGCATCGTCCGAGCGCCCATTGGCACTGCTTGCTATGCCTGCCAGATTCAGCGCGGCCGGAGAAAGCGGCGACTTTTTGAAGGCCGCGAGCGCCGCTTTCAATGCGCGGTCATAATTTCCTTGTTGAAGGTAGGTATTGGCGTCTTGAATATCATCTTGATAGGTCATTTCGGTTTTCAGCCGTTCAGATCTGTGCTTTCGAACGTCTGCGTTGGGGGCTGCACCACGCAAAAATCCAATTGCTTCTACGCAATTGCGACAGCTTTTCTGCTTTGCCTATTTGCGACAAGCTGCTGTGCACCTGTTATGCTTGCATATTGCCTATGATGTCTGACTTAGCCAGCGTTCATTCTATGGCTACCAAGAATCGCCAACCGCGGGTCTTTGTTGCCAGGCGCCGCAGCGGCATCAGCAACAGCGCCCAGATGCAATGTTGTTTGGGGTGTAGAGCGGACCAGACATCCATTTATTGATCGTGCTGCAAGCCAACCTTGGTAAAGTTGTCATGGGCAACGGACCCCAGAAGCCGTCGATCGGTGTCTTCGTCCTTCTCGCCATCCGCAATCTTGGCAAAGGCTTTGCGCCACCCAGGGGCAAGTTCGGGCAAAGCCGCAAGTGTTTCCGCATCTTCTTGCGAAACCTTGCGGGTCAATCTGGCGGCGGTCACGCGCCTTACCGACCAATCGGGCTGGCGTCTTTCGATCAGCGAAATCATGTCGCCCGTCCCGGCACTGCCGGGTTCAAGAACGCGATAATACCATCCTGTCCGGCCGGTTGATTGAAACAGATAGGCCATTTTCTTGTTCGCCGTATATTGCGATACTTTCCAACAGGGTTGACGGCCCTGGCTGATCTGCACCACTGCAGATCCCAGTTGAAGGATGTCGCCGATGCATAGGTTGTCTTCGCTCAATGCACGGGACGCAATGTTTTCCCCAAAAGCGGCGGGTGTTGTCCCTGCCGGGATTTCGCCTTCGGCGATCCAACTGGCATAGTGTTCGCTTGCATAGTGATGAATCGCCTTTTCAACGCCACCATGATGATCGGGATCCGCCTGAGCATCCTCGACAAAGCCAAGCTCATTGATGTCGTGGCGGCCAATGACCGGTTTTTTGTCAATGGCTGACGGATCTCGACCGGGCCAGTGGTTTTGAACCTTACCAAAGAATAACCCATCTATACGGGTGGAGGGGTAGGTTTTGGTCATTGGTTTGCCTGCGCGCAACGGAACTGGGTCAGCGTGTCGATCCCTGAACAAAAAACACCGCTTCTGACGGGGCCAAGTCTGAAGAAATACTTTCTCATGGTTAACCAATAGCGAGTCGAAAAAGTTGTTTCAATAGCCCCTCAAGACGCCCACCAAGATGTGGTGCAATTGGATGATCATAGCTGTGTCATTGCTCAAGGTCTGGAAACCTCCTAGCCTGATACACGCGGCAGAAGATGGAAACGAGCGATGGATCCAAGGAAAAAAATTCGCACCCCTCTTTGTTCTTTGTTGGGCTGTGATGTGCCGATCTTGCTGGCAGGTATGGGTGGGGTGGCGCGGTGGGAACTGGCAGCCGCAGTCGCCAATGCCGGCGGGTATCCTGCGCTTGGCATGGTGCGCGAAGATCCGGCTTTGATCACTTCTGAGGTACGCGCCCTTCAGGCCGCAACCAAACGCCCTTTCGCGGTTAATTTGATCCCCGCTGCGACCGACCCGGCTTTGCTTGACGCGCAGATCAACCAGTGTCTGGATTTGGGTGTCGGGGCATTTTCGTTTTTCTGGGATGTTGTTCCAGAGGTCGTGGCACGGGTCAAACGCGACGGCGCCTTGGTCCTGCATCAGGTCGGCACCCTGGAACAGGCACGCAAGGCTGAAGATGCAGGCGCAGACGTCATCGTTGCGCAGGGCATCGAGGCCGGTGGCCATGTCCACGGACGCATGGCCGCATATGCTTTTGCAGAAACTGTTCTGCAGCAAACCAATCTACCGGTCGTCGTATCAGGGGGTATTTCAACTGGCAAAGGTCTGGCCGCGGCAATTGCACTAGGGGCACAAGGCATTCAATGCGGCACGGCGTTTCTGGCAACACATGAGGCATTTGCCCATACAGAGCACAAAAACCGTGTCGTCGGCTCCGACGGAGAAGACACGGTACTTACAGACGTCTTCGTTTTGAATTGGCCCAAGGGGGCAGCGGTGCGGGTGATCGCCAACAGCATTACCAAGGACCTTGGTGGCCGGTTCTTTGGTCATGACCCGGACCAACTGCCGCAGCAGCCAATTGCGTGGGACGGGGCGCAGGCGCGCTATCGTTTCAGCACTGATTCACCACTTCGCACCACGACCGGCGATTTGGAAGCCATGCCCAATTACGCCGGTCAAGGTGCCGGAATGATCAAAGAAATCCTACCAGCTGGTTTGCGCATCACACAGATGATCACCGAAGCGGCTGCCTGTTTTGACGATGCAACCCTCCCCTTGAAAAGCGACCAGAGATGAACACAGAAAACGACAAGAAGCCCCAGAACGGTAGCTATGCATCCCCGCCCTGTCTGGCACATGAGATTGACCCGGCCTATTTTGATCCGATGGCCGTTGATCCCGCACAGGCTCGCGATGTCGCACATTGGCGCAAAGCCAAGAGAGAAGAGCTGAGAGCCGCGCGCAAAGCGTTGAGCGTTGAACAACATGCGATCATTTCCGAACAGCTGTCAGAGCAATTGGAGAATGTCCTGCATGCCAGATTTGGCGGCGCCAAAGGCCACGTTCTTTCTGCTTACTGGCCCATCAAAGGCGAACCGGATTTGCGGAAATTGATGGTCAAATTGCATCAAGCGGGTGTCATCATCGCTCTGCCTCTGGTCGAAACCAAGGCCGCGCCGCTTGTCTTTCGTCGCTGGACGCCGGAAACCAAAATGGTTCGCGGGGATTGGAACATACCTGTGCCGCCTGCCGATGCGCCCCAGATCATGCCCGACATTGCATTGGCACCACTTGTGGGCTGGGACGGTGATCGTTTCCGGCTGGGGTATGGAGGGGGCTATTTTGACCGGACGCTTGCCGCTCTTGATCCTCGTCCCTTAGCAATCGGTGTCGGCTACGCCTCGTCAAGGTTGCCCACGATCTATCCGCAGCCACACGACGTCCCCATGAGCCTGATCTTGACAGAGCAAGGTGTTCAGGCTGGGTAACGATTGTACCGACATCGGCTCACCCAGGGCTGACGCGAATCCTGAAGGATGGCGCGGCTCAGGGCCCTGGGTTTTCCCAGACAAGAGTATGGAAATCGAATTTGGACTCAAGGGTCGGTTTCACAACCTCCATGTACGGCGATAGATCAAAATCACGCGGCGCGAATAGTGAATGGTGACGGATATGGAATATCTCTTGTTGCACGGAATTCTCTGCGTCATTGACCGTTACTTCGGGTAGGATGGGATAATTGATCGATTGAAACGCCTGGGCGATCAAAGTGGAACAAATTGCTCTGGTCGGATCCCCCGATCCAATCGCAAGCATCCTGCGCCGCCACCGGGACGGTACAGGCAAAGGCGGCATGAAATACCGGAGCAAATCAAAAATGTTACGCAGATCATACCGCAAGCCCAACTTGTCGATCATAAACCCGACAACTGCCATCCGCTCCGCATCGGTCAGTGAACTGGGGCGGCAAATACGCAGGTTGAAACCCCGATATTTTTCGACCGGCGATACGATACAGCCCTCGTGAAGATTAACTTCGATCAACTGAAGATTGGCCTGCCCGTTTTTGGTGTCCCCCATCGCCCCTCCGATGAACAATGCCGCATGTGACCAAGTAGACTGCGTTAGATATTTGATGGCACCGGAAATCCGTTCGTTGCCTTCGACCAACACGACATCTCCAGGTCTTAGAATCTCGCACAACTTGTCAAAATCAACGTGAACAGCAGGTGTATATCTTGGATGTCGCGAATGAAGATGCCGTGCCAGAAAATGACCGCAATTGTGAAGAAAAGCATTCATAGCCCTCTGCATTTTTTCAAACATGGCACAATTTCCCAGGCTGGATGCAGAACCATTATCATTCCCGGACGACCACCCAAAGAAGTCTGTGATCAACAAATGGTTTTCTACGCGACCCTTTCTGGCTTTTTGCCCTGATCAACCATCCAGCAACCGACGTTGGCCGTCGAATGCAGGCAATTGCCAAGGCAGATCACCCCGGCCGGGACAAGCGATTGTGCACGGGCGACTACTCCGCCAGTCATCTTATTCCGGGCGCTGATGTCCTTCGTAATCCTGCCAACGCCGGACCGGGGCAGACCGACCTCCCTCGATCAGGAGCCAGCGCCAAAATCGTTGGGTCTCAGGTTCAGTATCGAAGGGGCAGCGCCGGTAATGATCGTGGATAATGCATTTGCATGCGGCACCACATTGGCCATGTAGAACTTGATCGTTTTCATCTTGGCCTCATGAAAGCTGGAACCGGTTCCGGCCTCGATGCGCCGACCTGCATGTAACGCTGCATCGCCCATGGCCCATGCACCCAAGGCGATGCCGAACAGTTCAAGAACATCAGTTGCAACAGCCTGTGCTTCAGGACCCTTCTGTTGCAGTATCCAATTCGTTGCATTTTCAATGAGATAGGCCGATCCTCCGACTATCCCACTGAGTGTTGACCAATCCGCTGCCAGATTTTCCTGATCCGCAAGCACCAGCGCAGTCGCCCGCATATCTCTGACGATCTCGAATGCAGCCTTGCCACGGTCACGCAAGATCTTGCGCCCGATCAGATCCAGCGCCTGAATGCCTGTCGTGCCTTCGTAGATCGTGGTGATCCGGGCATCCCTTAGGTATTGGGCAGCACCGGTTTCTTCGACATAGCCCATGCCGCCATGAACCTGAAGCCCGAGGGAAGCGTTCTCCACCGCCAGTTCCGTCGACCAGCCTTTGACCACAGGGATCAACAGATCGACGCGACGCTGGTGGCGTGCCTTTTCGTTTGCATCCTCTGATCTCTGGGCGAAATCCAGAGACCGGGCGGCACGATAGGCCAGAATACGGGCCGCTTCAGTCCGCGATTTCATCAACCCCAGCATGCGCCGGACATCTGGATGACCAATGATTGCCGCGCTGCCGCTGTCTTCGGGCGTGACGCCTTGCTTGCGTTCCATCGCATAACGGGTCGCATGCTGGCTTGCCTGTTCCGCAATACCAACGCCCTGCAGGCCTACATTCAGGCGCGCATTGTTCATCATCGCGAACATATATTGCAGGCCAACATTCGGCGCGCCAACCAGATACCCCACCGCACCACCGTTGTCACCAAAGGCAAGCGTACAGGTCGGGCTCGCATGGATGCCCAGTTTATGCTCAATCGAAACACAGCGCACATCATTGCGCTCTCCCAAACTGCCGTCAGCGTTGACCAGATACTTAGGAACCACAAACAAGGAGATGCCTTTCACCCCCTCCGGTGCATCGGGGAGCCTTGCCAATACCAGATGAATGATATTTTCGGTCAGATCATGTTCGCCATAGGTGATAAAGATTTTCTGGCCAGAAATAAGAAAACGATCCCCCTCCGGTTCCGCCTTTGACCGTATTGCCGCCAGATCGGACCCGGCCTGAGGTTCTGTCAGGTTCATCGTACCCGTCCATTCGCCACTGACCAACTTGGGGAGAAATATTTCTTTCAATGCCGGCGATGCAAAGCCTTCCACAGCTTCGATCGCCCCCTGCGTCAACATCGGGCAAAGTTGGTATGCAGCGTTTGCACCCTGAAAGATTTCCTGGATACAGGCATTTACCACCGCAGGCAGGCCCATGCCGCCATGCTCGCCTTCCGCCGTCGGCGCATTCCAGCCCATTCCAACCAGTTGGTCATATGCCTGTTTCCAGCCGTCGGGCATCGTTACGGCACCCTTGGTGAACCCAAGTCCCTCGACGTCACCCACAACATTCAAAGGTGACAAAACCTGCGATGCAAATTTACCGGCTTCCTCAAGAATAGCCGCAACCATGTCAGGGGTGGCATCCTCCAGACCGGGTAGTTTGGCGATGTCTTTCAAGCCACATAGCTCTTCGAGCACAAAAATCATGTCTTCAATCGGAGCATTGTATGTCATGGTCTTGTTTCTCCGTTTGGATCAAAGTTTATTGAGCATTTCCGGCACGGCCTCGAAAAGGTCCGCGACGAGTCCGAAGTCAGCGACCTGGAAGATCGGGGCTTCTTCGTCC
>NZ_JAPMLQ010000013.1 GCF_026410305.1 Sulfitobacter sp. F26204
CTCACAGCCATCGTCGCTGGCCACAAACAAAGCATGATCAACGAGCTGCTACCCTGGAATTACGTCAAATAGGTGGGATCGGCGCACCGGTTACGAGACACCAATGATAAGACCATATCGATTGACGCGATCTACATGAAAGCGCATTGCACGGCTTCAAGTCTGGGGCTGAAAATGGAGAGGTAGACGCCGGATCGGACAGACGAAACAGGGCACGAATACTAAGCCGCCTGCCATCACCGATACAAGTGGGCGGCCCATTCGTTTCTTCATCACCGCCGGTCAGGTATGAAACTACACTGGCGTCATGGGCTTACTATGCGATCTACTGGATGCTGATTGGGTTAGGGAAGCCTTGATAGAAAGGGGTACACTGCGTTGCATCTCGGATTGTAAGTCTCGCAAGAAAGCTGTGCGACAGGACAAGCGCAGTTGCAGACGCCCAACCACATCGAACGGATGTTTGGCAGGCTTATAGACAGGCGGTGCGTTTCAACTCGATATGATCAACGTCATAAGGTCTTGCTCTCCAAAATCGCCCGAGCTGCTACCATTCTATTCTGGTTATGGAATGCTGTAACGGGGCGAGAGCCACGCATTGCACGTTACACTTGTAACTTCGTGGGCAAGATGTCGTTGTTCCCGTATCATATTTCAAAAGGAGGAATGCCGGACCAAGTTGTTTATTGAGCCTGATATATCGCGCGCTGCTTTGCGCTGAGAACTGGCCAATCTGGAAGGCGAGGTTCGCGGACTTGCGAAGGACGACCCCGTTGCCGTTTATTGATGACAATGCCAGCATCGGAGCGGTCGTCACTCTGACCATCAAATCTGCCGTTGATGATAACAGCCGCTTCAGATCCTCCAAATGCGTTGGACTTTGGTTGGGCTTTGCACCATCGCGGCGCCAACCCGGAGATCGCGATGTTATCGGCGGTATCATCAAGGCCGTTACGAAACTTTGGGCCGGGCATTATGTAAGGCTCCGACAGTCATGTTACATCGCGGCCGCCTATCATGGCTCAGGGCATGGGCCGCGCGGGTGGCCAAACGTCGGGAGAGCAAGAATACAATGGTTGCACTTGTGAGACGCATTGGTGTTATTCTTCATTGTATGTGTCGGGAGGGCACCGAGTTCAATCACACAATTTCACCAATCGCTGGAGGCACCTAGATAGTATTTGAACGCTTGGAAGCGAACGACTAGAGTCTGCTCGACTGCGGCGCTTCGGTGTCCCCATCGGGGCGCGGTTCCGAAGACACCATGGTCAGGATTGTCGAGAACTCTGTTCAAGCACGCTAATGAGAGGGGCGCTTTCGGGCTACTACACGGGAACAACATCGTGTTGACGGCCATCGCGCTGACCACGGACCGAAGCATGAACCCGGGAAGATCTTGTACGGAAGGGTCGCAAATTGACTGCTATTCCAGAACGCGCTCCTGACCTCGTCAAATAGGAACGACGACGGACACTGTCAATGTCGGCAAACTCCACTCGCTATACAGACATATAGCCATTGACAAAGATGACCTCTTTACCGGTATTTTGGCCTAAGGTGATAACTCCGAAGTATTTTTCAATTTGGTGAATAATTGTTCATTACCTAGGGAGCATATTTCGCAAACTTCACCGCAAGCTGAATTATGCTAGACCACCGTCGAACTGCTTGGCATGATCGGCTGACTCGGAGCAAGCTTAGCGTCGAAATTGAAATAGGAACAAGCGCCAAATGGATTTGAAGCGGCTCAGGTATTTCGTAGCGGTCGCCGAAGAACAGAATTTTGGCCGGGCGGCTGGCCGGTTAAATATCGCCCAGCCGCCCTTGTCCCGGCAGATCGCGCAATTGGAAGGTGAACTCAGCGTTACCCTCATTGACCGAAGCCGCAAGCAGATCCGCCTTACGCAGGCAGGTCAAATTCTGCTGGAGCGAAGTCGGCAAATCCTGCTGCAGGTAGACAGAACCTTTCAAGAGGTGCAGGTGATCGGGAGAGGGAAACAAGGATTGCTTAGGATCGGCTTTGTCGGCTCTGCCAGCTACGGCGAACTGCCCAGCCTACTCAATCAACACCGGTTGCATCATTCCGAAGTCGATCTGGCGCTTCATGCAATGAATAATGCCGAACTGGAGGGGGCGCTGGTCCGACGCGAACTAGATATTGCGATTGCGCGCCCTCATCTGGACAATCGAGATTTCGATGCGGTCCTCTTGAGCGAGGAACCCTTTGTGTTGGCCGTGCCGAGCAGCTCGCCGCTACTGGCTAAAGAGCAAATACATTTGAAAGATTTGGCGGGAGAAACGCTCGTTTCGTTTCCGCGACGGCCCCGCCCTGCATATGTCGACCAGATACTGAGCATGCTAGACGAGGCAGGGGTGACGCCGAAGGACTTGGTTCTGACCCAAGATTTCCAGACCGGGATCAGTTTGGTATCGGTGGGTGCCGGCGTGGCTATTGTGCCCGAAAGCGTATCTTCAAGCCCGCGAACCGGGGTGGTGTTTCGCCAATTTCTAGGTCCTAACCCAAATACGAAATTGACCGTGCACGCGAGGTCAGACAACCGCTCTCCGCATGTGATCAACTTCATGGCTACCTTGCGCAAGTTTCGCCAGACGCCCAAAGGCTGAACAAGCCAGCTGCAAGCTAATCGGCTTTTACTGCTAAATACAGCGGATGTCGTTCAATAAATATATTTAAAATCAATTCATTGAAAGCTCTCTTCAGGTCTTGATCGCGCGCGCTACGATGGTTCTTACATACTAAATAGGTATGATATAATACCTGTCGGTCCATTGAGTTACGGTAATTTTCCTGTATAAATGTGAAAGTTACCGTAATTGTTGGAAGTCTGCAGCACATGCAATGCGAAGCCACATATGACGCGATCTTCACAAAATCGTTCGAGACGACGGGTCAAGGCCTTCGATTCGGTGTGAAAGAATGCTTGGCCGTAAAGGGCCAACCTACACGCTGCGGGTCTCTTGCTTTGGCGAATACGAGCCCTGCCGAGGAAAACGCTGAAGTAGTTCAAAGACTATTGGACAGCGGCTGTCAGATGGTTGGTCTTACGAACATGCACGAACTGGCCTTTGGCGTGACAGGTATCAACCCATATTACGGTACGCCCTGTAACCGGGGCTGGCCGGAGCGTATTCCAGGGGGGTCGTCCTCGGGGTCGGCGGCGGCGGTCGCTGCAGGGCTTTGTGATTTTTCCCTCGGGACAGACACCGGCGGATCGGTGCGTATGCCGGCCTGTTGCTGCGGTGTATTTGGGCTTAAGCCTACCTTTGGCCGTTTGTCGCGCAATGGTGTCGTTCCAAATGCGTCTTCGCTGGACTGCGTCGGCGTTTTCGCTACCAGCATGACGACCCTCATCAAAGCCATGGCCCAGTTAGATCCAGATTTCGCTGCAGCGACACTTGGCGAGGCCCCTAGGCTGAGCCGTGTCATGGTGGATTGTTCCCCTGAGATCGCCGAAACACTGGACCGCGACCTTTCAGGACTGACCGATGCCGTCACAGTGCTTGATAGTCTCGACGAGGCCTATGACGCGGGCCTGACTGTGATCAACGCAGAGATACATGCTGCATTCGGACAGATAGTTGTTGATAAGAAGTTGTTCAGTGACGTCGGAGAGCGAATCCGCGCCGCTGGCACGATAAGTTTGGCGACGCTTCAGCGTGCAGAAGCCACCCGCAAAAAATTCCGCGCGGAGGTCGACCGGGCGCTGGAGCGTGCCGATGCGCTGATACTACCGACGATGCCTGTGGTTCCTCCGTTGCTCAGGGATGCGGAGGATATGCAAATGTTGATTCCGCTGACCAAACTGGTTCGGCCCTTCAACCTGAGTGGCCACCCGGCGATCACGATTCCAACCAAGACAGTAGCGGGTCTGCCGGCGGGCATCCAGCTAATCGCACGGCACGGCGATGATGCGCGACTTTGCGCAATCGCCGAATGGGTCGCGGCTCAGCTTCCCTGCCACGACACGGAGTGCACGACATGAACAAGCAATCAGAACTCACGGAAGAACCGATCGTGCTGGACGCGGTATTGCAGGAGGTGCGGGATCGGCGCGAGGAATACGAGCGTTTAACTTATGTTCATCCCGACATGATCGCCAAGATGCAAAGCGTTGGCGTCTATCGCGCGCTGGTTCCTAAATCGATGGGCGGCGACGAACTGTCCCCTGGCGAGTTCTGTCAGTTGGTCGAGCGCTTTGCAGAGGCCGATGGTTCAACTGGCTGGGTTGCCAGTTTCGGGATCGCGCCGACCTATCTTTCCGCCTTGCCCAAGAAAACTTTTGAAAAACTATATGGCGCGAATCGCGACACAGTCTTTGCGGGGTCGATCTTTCCGCCGCAGCCTGCACAGCGTGTTAGCAGCGGGGTAAAGGTCAAGGGCCAGTGGCCATATTGCTCGGGCTGCATGGGCGCATCTTATATCGGCGTTGGAATCAAGATTGACGAGGGTAACAACGATGCGCCGGGGCTGCCACGCATGGCAGTGCTACCGCGTGAGCAGGTCTCGATCAAACACACTTGGGACACCGTGGGCCTGACCGCGACCGGTAGCCATGACGTGGCCGTCGACGACGTCGTGGTGAGCGAGGACTGGACGTTTATTCGGGGTGCCTCGTCTTTGCACGACGAGGCAATCTACCGCTATCCTACCATGGCTTTTGCCGCGCAGGTTTTGGCGGTGGTCGGTCTGGGTGTGGCGCGTGAAGCGCTAAATTGGCTGCATGCCGAAGCCATGAACCGACCATCTATCACCGGCGCGCCGTCAATCGGTGCCCGCCCCTATGTACATGAGGGCCTTGCGCGGGCCGAGGCCAAACTGCGCAGTGCGCGTAGCTTTTTTTATGACACCATCGATGAGGCTTGGACCTTGGTGGTTCGGGGCGACGCCGTTCCCGACGAGCTGAAGGTACGCTTGCGTCTTGCTTGCACGCAAGCGGCCCACGAAGGCGCGGAAGTAGCGCGGCAGGCCTACTACATGGCCGGTGCCAGCGCCCTGCGCCGTGGGCACACACTGTCGAGGACATTGGTCGATGCCTCGGCGGTCGCCCAGCATGCCTTTTTTGGGATGGGGACCTGGAGTTCTGCCGGGGCCGGCTTCCTCGGACAGAACACGCCGCCGGGTTACCCCTGAGTAAATACAAAAAACTGGAGATATTGAATGTCTAGAGAATTGAAACACCGCGTCATGTTCTGCCTATCCGTACAGCAGAATTTCTTTGATCTGCCGTTTTCGGAGGTCGGCCCCGTTTGGCAGGGCTTTGGCAATGTCCTGAAATCCATACATGAGATGGAAGGAATTAACATCGTCGGCATGTTCGACGATGACGAAACCATGGTCGGTTCATCGGGCACTAACTTTCCCTGGACCGCCTACATCATGGCAGACGCGGCTGATCGGGCCGATGTTGTTGAGGTCTGCAATCTCTTCCGCATCACCCCAGTCGGCGAAACCGATTATCGGCTGTGGAAATACATTCGCGTCGAAGCACGGATAGGCCGGGCTTTGGAAGTACCCGAACTCTGATGCGACTTACGCTCAAATATCTCGCCGCCCGCATTGAACGGCTGGAAGCGGAAAGTGCTATTCGCAATTGCCTGTCCGACTATATGGATCTGTGCGATCGGATCGATGGCGAGACCGATCTAAACCGTATCGGTGCCCTGTTCACTGAAGGTGCTGTCTGGGAGGGGCGCGGCAGTCGCTATGCCAAAGACTTTGGCGCACATCGGGGGCGGAAAGCGATACTAAACTGGATGCGAACCTTTTGCGTGACGCCACCGCATTTCACAATGAACGCCCATTTTCTGAGTTCGGAAAAAATCAGTGTGCTGTCTGATACCACAGCAAATGGCCGCTGGTTGATGTTGCAGACCCCGAAATTTCACGACGGGCAGAACTTTCTTATGGCAGCACAGTTACAAATCGATTTTGCGGTCGAGGATGGCGTTTGGCGCATAGCGCGGTTCAGAACCACCAACCTCTATTCGCGCAAGGTCGAAGACTGGGATCAGCCGACCCAGATTCCCAATCCTGTGCGAGCTATTCAACCAACAGGAGCAAGACATGAATGAAATCAAAACCGATATTCAGCCCGATTGGTCCAAGCAGGTCGACGACGACCGGATTCGTACGTCCATGTACAAAGACCCGGCGATCTTCGATGCCGAGATGGAAAAGATATTTGGCAGGACCTGGGTTTGGGTAGCACATACATCCGAAGTGCCTGACAAGGGCAGCTTCAAAACATCCCATGTTGGCAAGCAGCCAGTGATCGTTTGTCGTGATCGCAAGGGCGCACTGCATGTTCTGCTAAATCGTTGCCGTCACCGTGGTGCGACAGTCTGCGAACACACCAGCGGCAAGACCAGCTCTTTCCAGTGCCCCTATCACGGCTGGGGCTATGCATTGGACGGATCGCTGCGCGCCATCCCTTATATCGACGGCTATAGTGAGGATTTCGACAAGGCGGAATACGGGCTAAAACGCCTTAAGGTAGATGTCTACAATGGCATGATCTTTGCCACCTTCAATCCCGAAGCGGAACCGCTGGAGGATTTCCTCGGCAATGCAAAGGTCTGGATCGACCTGTTCATGAAACAGGGGGCAGGCTATCCGGTCGAGGTTATCGGCGAACACCAGTTCTCGTTCCCTGGCAATTGGAAGATTCAGCTCGAGAACACGACTGACGCCTACCACTTTCCTGTTGTCCACAAGACTTTTCTTCAGTCGCTGGACGCTGAGGCTGCGGACACATTCGCCTTCCTTGAGGGCGATGGTTATGTCGAAGATCTTGGGAACGGTCATTCCGTAATGGTGGCAATGCCGGAAATGGTTGATCTAGAAGAAGATCTCGAGCGACCGATCCCGAAACGGTTCGAAGAACTGGCCGAGATCCTGCGCGAGACCCATGAGGAAGAGCATGTGCGCCGGATCGTGCGCGCTGTAGGTGGCTGTGGTTTCAATCTGAATCTTTTCCCCAATGCCGCCTGCTCGATGGCCTTTTTCCGCATCCTCCGCCCAATTCAAGCTGATGAAACTGCCATTCGCCACCTTGCTATTGGCATGCAAGGCGGACCCAAGGCGGCCAATCAAATGCGCTTGCGCCTTCACGAACACTTTCAGGGACCGATGGGTTTCGGCTCACCCGATGATGCCGAGGTCTGGGAGCGGATACAGCGCGGCACCGATGCCGGTCCCGATCTGGACATCATGGTGAACCGAGGCATCGGTCTGCAAAAGCCCAGCGAAAACGGATTGGACGTTGGGGATGTCACCGCCGAGACCGGGATGCGTTCAGCCTACCAAATGTGGAAAAGGATGATGAGCCAATGAGCGAGACTACCAAAACTAAAGCCGGCATCTCGCAAGCCGAAGCAATCGATTTTGTCTGGCGCGAAGCAGATGTTCTTGACCGCGCAGATTACCAAACATGGTTGAAGATGTGGAGTAAGCATGGCCTCTACATCATCCCCATCAATCCCGACGAGACTGATTTCGAAAACACGCTGAACATCACCTATGATGATGCTGGGATGCGCCGGATGCGCGTGGACCGGCTGTCCGGGGGGTTTGCGATTTCCGCGGCACCCGCAGCGCGAACCGTGCGGCTGCTGAGCCGCTTTGTCGAGACTGATTGCGGGCCAGAGACTATCAGCCTGCGGGCGGCATTCTTTCTTACCGAAGATAAATTAGGTCGTCAGATCCAACATACTGGTACGATTGAATATGACCTCATCCGCGAAGGCGGGGCATTGGTGATGTCGAAAAAGGTCGTGCGTCTGATCAATGCTAACGGAGAGCTGAATGCAATCAGCTATCTATTTTAATGCCACGGCCACTGGCACTGGATACCCAAACGGCCGTGGTGACCGGCGCTGGCACTGGCGTAGGTAGAGAAATCGCGCGGGCACTGCATGGAGCCGGTTATCGCGTCATTTTGAGCGACATCGACGAAGAGTCTGTCTATCAATTGGCCGAGGAACTTGATCTCGCGTCGGAATTGGCGTTGACCGCTAAATTGGACATCTCGAGTCCTGAGGATTTTCAGCGCGTGTTGGACCTTACCGTGGAGCGTTGGGGATCGGTGGAAGTACTGGTCAACAATGCGTCGGTGACAAAGGCACAGCCTTTGATGGAGATCACACCCGGTGACTTCAACCGGGTAATGGCGACCAATGCAGGCGGTGTGTTTGCCGCTAGCCAGATTTTCGCCCGTCATTTCAAAGAACGCTCCTATGGGCGAATAGTCAATCTTGCGTCGCTGGCGGGGCAAAACGGAGGTACCGCCACAGGTGTGCATTACGCCGCATCCAAGGGCGCAATCCTCACGCTCACCAAGGTCTTTGCACGGGATCTGGCGCCCTACGGGATAACCGTCAATGCCATCGCGCCCGGTCCGCTGGACTCGCCGGTCGTCGACCGCCTTATCCCCGATGAGAAGCGCGAAGAGTTCATATCGAGCATACCGGTGGGGCAATTGGGTGATCCGAAGTTTATTGCGGACATGGTGGTTATGCTTGCGTCTCCAATGGCGTCCTACGTGACCGGTGCTTGCTGGGACGCGAATGGCGGTCTGAACCTGAGATGAGACTCGTCGGAGAGAGAACAGGAGGAAATATAGTGACGGAACAGCTAATTGACCTCATCGTGGAAGGCCGACGCGTTGATTGCGGCGACATTCTTCGGCTGGCTTTGAAACGTGCTGATGGCGGTAGCCTTCCAGCTTCCGAGGCTGGCGCTCATATTGAGTTGGCTCTGCCAAATGGGGCCGATACTCTTTATCGTCAGTATTCGCTTTATAATGACCCAGCTGAGAAAGACGTCTATCGACTAGGAGTGCTCAAGGATCCCAACGGCCGCGGCGGCTCGACGCTGGTGCACGAGTTGGCTCAGATTGGCGCTAAAATCGCAGCTAGCACCCCCCGCAACCATTTTCCGCTGGTAGAAAGTGCCGAGAGAACCGTGCTAATCGGTGGCGGGATCGGAATTACCCCGATGATTGCGATGGCGTGGCGACTGCAAGCGCTGGGATGCGACTTCGAACTGCATTATTGCGCGCGGTCACGCAGCCGCGCAGCTTTCCTTGACTTGCTGAATGCCGCGCCTTTTGCCCACCGTGTCTCGCTGCATTTCGATGACGAGGATTCCGCGTTCGACCCGCAGTCTCTGCCATATGCGGCGATTGACACGCATGTCTATGTCTGCGGGCCGCAAGGGTTTATGGATTGGATTATTGACGCGGCTGAGGCGGCGGGCCATGCGCCGGCAAATGTACATCGAGAGTATTTCAATGCTGCGGTTGACGCTTCAGGCGAAGCCTTCTTGGTCGAGGCACGCGCATCCGGCGTCATCGTTACCGTGGGACCAGATTGCACGATCGTAAAGGCACTGGCTGATGTTGGTATCAATATCGAGGTGAAATGCGAGGAAGGCGTTTGCGGCACCTGCTTGGTCGACGTGCTTGAAGGCACGCCCGACCATCGGGACTATTTCCTGACTGACGAGGAAAAAGCGGAGAATGTCGAAATGACGGTTTGCTGCTCAAGAGCCCATAGCAAGAAACTCGTTCTGGATATTTAAGGGAGGCCGACATGAAATCAGAATCTGAAGAGTTCCGTGAAGGGATGAGCCGGCTGGGTGCCGCTGTCAACCTGATCACTTCGAACGGACCCGAGGGTTGTCACGGAATGACCGCGTCCGCAGTCTGTTCAATAACCGATAGCCCGCCGACGCTATTGGTCTGTGTCAATCGGATGAACCGGTCGCATGACATCTTCAATGGCAATGGCAACCTATGTGTGAATGTCCTCGGGGCTGGCCATGAAACATTGTCCAATCTCTTTGCTACGAGAGGTGGCGAGGAAAGGTTTGAAGACACCCATTGGACCTTCGGCAAGACCGGCGCACCCGTCCTAAAGGACGCTATCGTCGCCTTTGACTGCCGGATTAGTGAACGCCGCACTATGGGCAGCCATTCGGTCTTTTACGCTCGCGTAGAACAAACAGTGCTACACGACACTGCAGCCGAGACCCTAATCTGGTTCGATCGCTCTTATCATGCCTTGAGGGCAGTGTGATAATGCTGTCAGTTCATCTCGTTCAACTTGGCGAAAACGCGGCTCAGGACAGAGTTGACGACTGCACGGTCAGCGTCGGGAATGCCCTCGAAAGCCCTCTGCATGACCTGTTCGGCAACCTCCCAGCCTCGATGCCTGAGTTCGAGACCCTTGGCAGTGATCGACGCCTCAGTTACGCGCCGATCGGTTGCCCGCGCACGGGTAGTCAGAAGCCGTCCGGTTTCCATACGCTGGACGATTTTAGTCATTGTGTTCAACCGGATTACGGTGATGTCGGCAAGTTCCGAGACACTGCGGTTGTCCTGTTCAAACAAGGCCATCAAAACGCGCCACGACGGAATATCCAGACCCATCGGCTTGAGGGCTTCGTCCATTACCAGCGTGTAGCGAGAACTCAACCTCGTGGTCCAGAAAAATGGCCATTGACTAAGATTGAAGTCGGTCGGCTTGGAAGCGATTTCGGTCTTATCCATTCGTCCGCCCACCACATCAATACCCGAACATCAACCTGAAGTCGTAAAATATACCACAAAAGCGAAATAACGAAACTGACTGGAGAGGTAAACATGAAAATTACTATAAAAACACTAGCAACGGTTGCGATTTTTCTCGCGGCATCGCCAGCCATCGCAGAAGAAAAATTGAGAGTGGCGAATTGGGCACCTACGTCCCACACACTATATACCGATGTCATGCAGCCGTTCGCTCGTAGTATCGAAGAAGCTACCGAGGGACGGGTTAAGGTCGACATTCTCCCGGCTCCGCTTGGCCCGCCACCAGCCCACTTCGATTTTGCCGTCAACGGGATTGCCGATATTACTTTCGGCGTTCAGGCCTATACGCCTGGTCGCTTCAAGACATCAAGTATTGCCGAAGCTCCGTTTCTCGGCGACAGCGCCGAGGCCATTTCTGTCGCCTATTGGCGGACGTATGAAGAGCATCTTGCACAGGCTGGTGAATACGATCAGGTCAAGGTGCTTTCGCTATTCGTGCACGGCCCAGGTGGGCTGTTCGTCCGCGGTCGTGACGCCACTAAGTTAGAGGATCTCGACGGGGCCAAGCTGAGGGTCAGCGGGGGAATTGCCCATGAGGTGACCAGCGCCCTTGGTATGGTGCCGGTTGAAGCATCGGCACCGCAATCCTACGAGCTTCTGTCGCAGGGCGTCGTTGATGGCATCATGTTTCCCTATGAATCCGTGCAGTTTTTCAACTTGAACGCCCTTGTGGATACGGCATTGATAGTTCCCGGCGGCCTCTACAATACATCCTTCTTCGTGGTGATGAACAAGACACGTTGGGAGAGTCTATCTGCCGCAGATCAGACGGCAATTGAAAGCGTTGCAGGTGAAGTGCTCGCCAGACTGGCGGGACGGGCCTTTGATCGCGCTGATGAGGCTGCACGCTCAGCGGTGAACGCTCACGTCAAAACTGCAATTGTCGGTGGCGTCGACCTTGAACGCCTCCAAGACCGCCTTTCGCCGGTGATTGAAGACCGGAACGCAAAACTGAAGGCAGCAGGGATATCATCACGGGCGGCTGTCCAAATGATGCAGGCCGAAATCGAGAGCCTTTCGGGTCAATGACATATCGGCAGATGGATAATTCCATGAGCCTTGCGGCGGCACCCGCTGCAAGACTTATCCGCACCGCGGTCGCCGTGGCATGCAGTGTTATGCTACTGGCAATCATGGCCGTTACTACCATTGACGTGTTTGGGCGATACGTTTTCGACATACCGCTGAAGGGTGGTACCGAGCTGACCGAGCTACTGCTGGTCAGCATCATCTTCGTGGGTCTACCGGCGATCTGCCTCGATGACGGCCACGTAAAAGTCGACCTCATCACAGAGAGGCTGCCACGGACGTTGCAACCGCTGCGCCTTGTGGCCACGGGCCTCATCACCGTTGGTTTCTTGGCCGTCGTGGGCAGCAGGCTGTGGCTTTATGCAGGCCAGATCTCGGCTTATGGTGGAACCACCAGTAGCCTCCGTATTCCGGTCGCCCCGGTCGCCTACGTTTGTGCCACGGCGACCTTTGTCGCGGCTGCCATCACCCTGTTCGGCTGCCTCATATCTCGCGCTCAAGGTGGCCATCATGATTGAATGGCCCATTGGTGCTGCCATCGTGTTTGTCCTGTTACTATCAGGGCTACCAATCGCAATCTCGCTGGCGATCGTCGGAACTCTGGGTACGGCATCGATCATCGGCCTTGATCCGGCGCTGTCGCTAATGGGGCAAACCTTTTTCGACAATGGTCGGCACTATACTCTGGCGGTGCTGCCGATGTTCCTACTGATGGGGAACCTGATCGCTAAATCCGGTATTGCCAATGAACTGTACAATGCCGCCTATTCTTGGCTGCGCCACCGTAAGGGTGGTCTGGCTATGGCGACTGTCGTTGCCTGCGGCGGTTTTTCGTCTGTATGTGGATCGTCTCTAGCGACCGCAGCCACCATGTCGCGTATCTCGATGCCCGCGATGCGCAAATACAATTACCCCGACAGCCTTTCGACCGCATCCATTGCCGCCGGCGGCACTCTAGGCATTCTCATCCCGCCCTCGGTTATCCTGGTGTTTTACGGCATCATGACCCAGCAGGACATTGGCAAGCTTTTCATCGCTGGTCTGGTCCCGGGTCTGATCGGTATTTTGGGTTATGTCGTCGCGGTGCAGCTATCGATACGGATGCAGGGGGTGGACTTGTTGGTCGAAGATCGTCTGCCGTTCCGAGCCCGGATAATGTCCCTTAAGGGGGCGGCCGGGGCGCTGATGCTCTTTGCTTTTGTGATGGGTGGCATCTACCTTGGAGTATTTACGCCGACGGAAAGCGCCGGTATGGGGGCATTCGGGGCACTGGTCCTGACGTTGCTGAGCGGGAAGTTTTCGGTCTCCGATCTAACCGAGACCCTTTTTGAAACCGCCAAGACGACAACGATGATGTTTTTCGTGCTATTTGGCGCGCTGACCTTTTCGAACTACGTGAACCTATCTGGCATGACACAGGATCTGCAGGCTGCCCTGACCTATCTTGGCACAGGCCCATGGTCGCTGATGCTGACCATCGTCGCCATATACCTCGTGCTGGGCTGCATTCTCGAAGGGCTTTCGATGATCACCCTCACTGTACCGATCTTTTATCCGATCGTTGCGTCGGAAGGGTTCGATCTAATCTGGTTCGGCATTTTCGTTGTCGTTGTGACCGAAGTTAGCTACATCACCCCGCCAGTCGGCATGAACGCTTTCGCGGTACGCTCTGCGGTGCCGAATGTTAAGTTGAACACAATCTTCGGCGGATTGGTTCCTTTCGTGTTGGTTGACGTTGTACGGATTCTGCTTCTGCTAGCGGTCCCGGGCCTTGTCCTGTTCTTGCCATCGCTAATGTGAAGGAATTGAACGTGAACAATACAACTGTGCTCTCTTTCACATATACTAGCCTGCCTGCACGGATCCTGTTCGGCGCCGGTACGTCGGCCCAATTGCCCGATGAACTGCGGCGGCTTTCGATCTCGCGGCCGATGATCCTGACAACACCTACACAGAAGGACCTAGGCGAAAGATTGGCCAAACTGCTGGGAGGAAAGACGGCCGGGGTCTATGCCCAGGCCGCGATGCACACACCTGTCAGCGTGACCAAGGATGCGATGGAAGCATGTAAAAGCACGGGGGCCGATGGGCTGGTTGCGATCGGGGGTGGCTCGACCATCGGGTTAGCCAAGGCGATCGCTCTGCGCACCGACCTGCCGCAGATCGCCATGCCGACAACCTATGCCGGATCTGAGATGACCTCGATCATCGGTCAAACTGAGAATGGGCGAAAGACCACGCAAAAGACGATGAAGGTACTGCCCGAGACGGTAATCTATGATGTCGACTATACCTTGAGGTTTCCCGTGCCCGCGAGCGTGACATCTGGAATGAATGCCATCGCCCACGCTGTCGAAGCGCTTTATAGCGAGAACCAGAACCCAATACTGGATCTACAAGCGATTGAAGGATTATCGAAGGTGCTGCCGGCGCTGTGGACCATTTTAGAAGACCCGTGTAATCTGGCCGCCCGCACTGATCTTCTTTATGGTGCTTGGCTCTGTGCGGTTTGCCTTGGCACCGGCGGGGTCGCCCTGCATCACAAACTCTGCCACGTCCTTGGCGGGACGTTCGACCTGCCCCATGCCGAGACCCACACTATCATTCTGCCGCACGCGCTGACCTACAACGCATCGTCAGTACCCGAGGCTATGGAAAAGCTACGGCTCGCGACCGGGTCCGAGGACCCCGCCAGGGAATTCCAACGGATTGCCCATCGTGCGGAGGGCGTCCCGGTCGCCTTGCGTGATCTAGGCATGGCCGAAGACGGCATCGAAAAGGTGGTGCAGATCACAATTGACAGTCCCTATTATAATCCCCGTCCGCTGGATCGCGATGCGCTGACCAATACCCTCCGCGCCGCGTGGGCGGGCGCGGCTCCGGGCAGTTTGACCCGGAGCATTGGTTAAATTTGCGATGGAGTTTCGCCAGCTTAGATATTTTGTGGCCGTTGCGGAAGAGGGCAATTTCGGCCGCGCTGCAGAGCGGCTGCACGTATCACAGCCGCCTATCAGTCGGCAAATCCAAGCCTTGGAGCAGGAACTGGGCACAGTTCTTTTACTGCGCAATGCTCCGGGGGTGAGGCTCACTGAGGCCGGCGAGATTTTTTATGCGGATGCGCAAAAGGTCCTTGCCCAAGTCCGCGGCGCGGTTGATCGAGTCGGAGCTGCAACCCGGGGCGAACTCGGTCGCCTGAATGTCGCGTTTTTTGGTTCCACTGTCTATCAGGCGGTGCCGGAATGCCTGCTGAAACTACGTCAGGCCCATCCTGGCATCGACCTATTCCTCACCCGAATGAGCAAGACCCAACAGCTCAACGCGATCCGGGAAGGTGCGATACATGTCGGGTTCGGTCGCTTCTACCCCGAAGCTAAGGATCTCTGCATTAGAGATATCGGGAACGACACGATGACGGCAGCGATTCCCACCGACCACCCCCTTGCGGACAGGAAGTCGGTCACGCTCGCTGAACTTTCCGTTGAGCCGATCGTGGCCTACCCGTCTGCGGACCGCCCCAATCTGACGGATGAGATTATCGACATTTTCCGTGACCATCGGCTGGATGTGATCGTCCAACATGTCGCGAGCGACTCGACATCGGCGCTATGCATGGCGGCCTATTCTTGTCGCTGCACGTTAGTCCCGGAATCAATTACTCGGCTTCGCTTTCCGGGAATGGAATTCATCCCGATTTCCGATTGCCACAGGACAATCAAGACAACCTGTATCTATCGCAGGGATCAGCAAGCGCCCGTCCTACGAAAGCTTCTTGAAACGATAAATGTAAACCAAGACTAAAGTATATTGCTTTTCGCGTATCATGGCCTGCCTCAATCGGTATTGGAATCAACAAAGCCTGCCAGCCTACAATTGACGATAATCAACGATACCGAAGTAGGAGGAAATATGTCAGAGAGAGTGAAACAAATCGTCCCTGAACTTTTGGACGAAATTAAGGGCGTTCTGAAGAAGCACAAGGTCACATTTGCCGAATACCGAAGCGCTTTCGAATATCTGATCGGCGTGCAGGAAGCGAAAGAGGTTCCGCTCATGCTGGATGCCTTATTCAATGCGACAATCGTTGAAATCGAAAATGAATCCAGAAAAGGTACGCGTGCCGACATTCAGGGACCTTACTATATCGACGAAGATTACCCGATCGTGACGGATGAATTACCGTCTCGCCCCGAAGACGCGGGTGCTCAGGACATGATTATTCGCGGCCAGGTCACCGATTTGGACGGCACTCCGGTCGCCGGGGCAATGCTGGATATCTGGCATTCGACACCCGATGGCCTCTATTCCGGTATCCATGATAATATTGATCGGAAATACTATCGCGGCCGTGTGGTGACAGGAGAGAACGGCCACTATTGCGTCACATCGAAGCTGCCTGTGCCCTATCAGATTCCGAATGCAGGCCCCACCGGCGATCTATTGGAAAAGCACCTTGGCCGTCATTCTTGGCGCCCGGCACATATTCATTTCTGGGCTCGCGCTGAGGGCAAGCGTGACCTGATCAACCAAGCCTATTTTGAAGGTGGTGAATATGTCGGCGATGATTGTTGCGATACCGATCACCTCGAACTGGTTGTTCCAGAAGTCATTGAAGATGGCGCAAGGGTAATGGAAGTGAACTTTGTGCTTGAGCCGGCGCAAGCTCAGCTTGCTGCAGAATAGAAAGCCCTCTCGTTCCTCACCCGGCGCGATTTGTGTCGGGTGACGTTCACTCCTGTCCACACCAGCCGAACCCGATAAAGGAAGTGCCCCTTCTAAGGGACTGCAGCAGTGCCGTAAAGGCACCAGCGTCCATCTAACGTTCCCGGTTCGGCATGGCCCATCACAAAAGGTAAAAAGATAAGTGGTAGGTATTTCAACGGCAGAAAAAGCAGAAGCCTTGGCACAAACACTGCCGTCGCTGGCCCGCAGCACCCGGATCAGGGATATACAGACCTGGATTTCTGACGTGCCAATCAAACGGCCGCATATTCTGTCGAACACCAACTTGGCCGTGCAATCATATGTCCACCTGCGCGTGCAGCTCGAGAATGGCACGGTCGGGTGGGGCGAGGCGTCCACCTTGGGCGGTCCGCGTTGGGCCGAGGAAAGCGTAGAAGCGATCCAAGCCAATATTATTCGCTATCTCGCGCCGGTGCTCATCGGGCAACCCGCCTGCCAATTCGAGCTCATCCATATGCTGCTAAACCGGGCTGCTGTTCGGAACAACTCAGCAAAGGCAGCGATCAGCATGGCAATTCATGACGCGGTCGGGCGTACGCTTGACGTCCCGGCAGCTCAGTTTCTGGGAGGCGTTGTTGAGACCTCGTTTCGTACAATCTGGGGGCTGTCGATCGGAGATGCGGAGCGCGAAATTCAAGAAGCAAAGAACCATATCGCAGCGGGCCTGTTCAATCGCTTCAAAATCAAGCTAGGGCTTCAACCCCGCGCGCAGGAGCTGGAACGTCTGAAGGCGATCCGGACAGGTGTCGGCGATGATATCGAACTCATCGTTGACATCAATCAGGCATGGTCTGAGGCGAGTTGCAGCCGGTTTTTACCGATCCTCGAAGAATTGGATATCGCACTGATCGAACAGCCTTTGCCGGCCGATCAAATTTTTGCCCAAGGTCGGGCTGCAAGTCGCACGCGAATCCCCTTCATGATGGACGAATGTAGCTTTGGCGCTACCGACGCTTTGAACGGCTTACGCGTTGGGGCAGGATCGGTCCTCTCGCTCAAGCTGGTCAAGAGTGGTGGTCTGCCGGAATTGAAACGCACCGCGGCGGTCGCGAGCGCTTTTGGTGCCGAGCTTTTCGGCGGTTGTTTGCTGGAGAGTAGCCTCGGCGCGGCGGCCCATCTTCAGGCGTTTGCCTCCTTACCCGAGCTGCACTGGGGAACTGAACATTTCGGCCCGCAGATCATCATTGACGATCTAACTAAGACGCCACTCAGATACGAGAACTTTCGGGTCCACCTGCCCGAAGGGCCGGGCCTCGGTCTCGAGCCGGATTTAGACCGGCTCAAAGAAATTCGGCGCAAATGATAGGTGAAGATATGACAGCCAATAACCTTCCACATATGCAGCAGGTTCAAATTGACGAGATGCGCATCAGTGCTCTGCTGGATTTCGTTGGCCCGGCGAGAACTGCCGCCGAACTATTTCTCGATCCGCCTTCTGCTATTTTCGAAAACGAACAAAGCTGGTTAGTGCCGAACTATGCCGAGGCCGACACGGGTCGACTTGTCCTCTCCTACCAGTCGTTCCTTATTGAGCTTGCCGGAAAGGTCATCCTGATCGATTGCGCCGTTGGCGAAGACGGAAATTTCCCTTCCCGTCCAGACTGGCACCGCAAGAAGAGCAATTGGCTGAACCATCTGGGTCAGGCAGGTTATGCGCTAGAAGATGTGGACACCGTGTTTCTATCGCATCTGCACATGGATCATATCGGATGGCTAACACGGCTGGATGGTGACGCATGGCGCCCGACATTTCCCAACGCCCGGCATGTAACGACTAAAGCCGAATACGATTACTGGAGTGCACGACACGGAGAGATGCCGTATATGTCGACCTCCTTCAACGACTGCGTGGCTCCTGTCGAACGCGCAGGATTGCTGGAGTTTGTCGCGCCCGGGGAGGAGCTGGCACATAATCTATTCGTCACTGACCTAGCCGGGCATTCGCCTGGCATGGCTGGTTTGGAGTGGTGCAGGGGAAAACGAGTCATTGCCGCTTTTTGCGCTGACCTGATGCATCACCCTTTGCAGGTCACCCACCCAGAACTATCCACTGTGTTCTGTTTTGATGGCGATGCAGCGGCGACCGCCCGAAAGAAAAAGCTCTCGCTCTATGCAGATCATGGGACCGAGGTGTTTTGCGGACATTTCCCCGGTGACCCCTCTGGCAAAATCGTGCGCGACGGGCAGAGACAACACTTTAGGCCGACTCGTTGGGCGGCTCCTGCACCCTAAGCGACTTCGATCGCAGACAAGTCTGATGTGATTAGGCCATAACAGAAAAATGGAGAAAGACATGCCTCAAATGAGAAAACGAATTTCGGTCCTGCTGATGGCCGTTACGGTACTTTTACCAATGCCGGCCGCCGCTGACAAAATTCGCCTAGACGTGCAAAGTGCCTTCCCGCTGGCCACCCCATCCGCCGGCGAAAATGCTACATATTTTGGCGATAGAATCAACCGGTTGTCCCATGGAGAGCTCGAGGTCAAAGTCTATGGCGCAGGCAAACTCGTGCCGTCGCTGCAGATTTTCGATGCTGTTCAGCAGGGCACACTGGATGCCGGGATGACCTCACCGCACTATGTTGCCGGGCGTTTCCCGGCCGTCCAGTTCTTTGGCGGTGCCCCCTTCGGCCTCGATCCGGTGCGTCACGCTGACTGGATCTACAATGGTGGCGGTGGTGAGATTTGGTCAGAGATATACGAAGCACAGGGCGTCAAAACCATACCCTGTGGCTTGATGGGGGCCGAATCTGGTGGCTGGTATAATTTTCGAATTGAATCAACCGAGGACCTTAAGGGTAAGAAGATTAGGTTTGCCGGACTGGCCGGAAGTGTGATGGCCAAACTGGGTGCCTCGGTAGTGTTACTGCCTCTGAGCGAGGTTTACCCCGGTCTCGAGCGAGGTGTCATTGACGGAGCTGAAGTGTCGATGCCAGCCATCGACACGCTTTTTGGATTGCAGCAGGTCAGCCAATATTTCTACTTACCGGGTTGGCACCAGCCGTCAGCAATGAATGAGTTGATCATCAACCTGAACAAGTGGGACAGTTTCGATGCCGAGCAGCAAAGCCTGATATATGAAACCTGCAAAGCGATCAATTTGTCCTCGATCATGTCGACCGAGACCTTGAACGCGAAGGCGGTCAGCGATTTTGAAGCTGCTGGTGTAGAAATTCTGCCCTTTCCGGACACGGTTCTAAACGACCTCCGAATGGCCTTTGACAGCGTTGTCACCGAGCAAGCGTCAAAAGACGGTGATTTTCGCAGGGTTTGGGACTCTCTTCAGGCGTACCGCGCGGACATCTCCGCTTGGTCAGACCGCAACTAAGTACGGTGGTAGCAGTTTCTCAAGCACTAGCTGCCATCCAATGGTTCACGCTGCGGGTGGGTCAGGCTTCGGCCCTATTCGTGCCGCTCCTAATGGTGACAGTCGTTTTGAATGTCACTTTGCGCTACATCTTTTCGATCGGCTCCATCCAACTTGAGGAATTGCAATGGCACCTCAATGCCGTAGCGGTGATGGGGTGTATGGCTTGGGCCTATCAAAAGGACGTCCATGTCCGCGTAGATGTGTTTCGAAACAGGATGTCGCCCCGGGTTCGGGCTGGGATCGAGGCGGTTGGTGTTCTCGTCTTGCTGCTGCCCTTCCTGTGGTTTGTCACTGTTAGTGCGTGGTCGATTTTTGGTTATTCTTGGCACCTGAAGGAAGGGTCCCCGATGCCTTCCGGCCTGCCCGCGCGTTACTTGATTAAATTCGTGATGGCCGCCGGGTTGAGCCTGCTGTTTCTTCAAAGCCTGGCGGTGCTCGGACGATCTCTCCTGGTTCTCGTTTCCACTGAACCTTCGGCCTAATGGGAGCCAGTGTCATGGATGCTCTATTCGTCTTTCTTCTTTTCTCGACTTTCATGATCGTGATGTTCTCGGGCTATCCGGTAGCCTTTGTTCTCGGCGGTGTTGCGGTGCTTTTTGCTATCCTCGGCACGGTTCTCGACGGTTTTTCCGTTGGCGGAGAGCTGGCGTCGCTGCGTATGTTAGGGTTTGTTGCCAACCGAATATTCGATACGATCTCGAGTTATTCTTTAATTCCGATCTCGATGTTCGTCTTTATGGGGCTGATGCTCGAAAGGTCTGGGGTGGCCGAAAAACTGTTGTCGCGCATGCATTTTTTGTTGCGCGGCGTGCCCGGAGGCATGGCGATTTCCGTGGTTCTAATCGGGGTGTTATTGGCGGCCTCTACTGGCATCATTGGGGCCTCAGTCGTGCTTTTAGCGACAATCTCGATGCCGGCGATGCGGAAAGCAAAGTACAGTGATAATCTCGGGCTCGGCGTTGTCGGCGCGACCAGTTGCCTCGGCATTCTGATTCCGCCTTCGATAATGCTGATCGTTATGGGTGATCAGTTGCAGATTCCTGCAGGAAATCTGTTCCGCGGGGCGATCTTGCCGGGGCTGTTGTTAGCGGCGTGCTATATCGCATATTGTGTCATTGTCGCGCTGATACGTCCCGAAGTGGCACCAGCAATTGCGCATCGCAGCGAAGACAATTTACGGGTCGGCCTCCGCAGTCTTTTCACTTCGTTGCTGGCACCGGTCCTTTTAATTACCTCCGTCCTCGGCTCCATCGTCTTAGGTATAGCTACCCCGACAGAGGCCGCCGGGATCGGAGCCGCGGGCGCGACACTCATTGCCGTAGCTTCGGGCAATCTGAACTGGCGCCAGTTCCGCGAGGTCTCGGAACAATCGGCCTTGACCACATCATTCTTGTTCGCCCTAATCTTTGGGGCATCCTGCTTTTCGGTGGTACTACGCGGCTACGGTGGTGACGAAGTCATCGAGGCCGCACTCTACGCAATTCCGTTGCCTCCTTTGATGACACTCCTACTAACTTTAACAATAGTTTTCTTGCTCGGATTCTTTCTCGACTGGATGGAAATCATTCTCATCATTGCGCCGTTGCTCTTGCCGAGCTTATCCGCCATGGGTCACGATCCGACGTGGGTTGCGATATTGATGGCGATCTGCCTGCAAACTTCCTTTTTGACACCGCCCGTAGGCATGGCATTGTTCTATCTCAAAAACACACTGCCAGATGTCGGGATCACTCAGATATATCGGTCAGTCATTCCCTTCATCCTGATCCAACTCGCTGTCTTGCTTCTGGCGATTGCTCTTCCGAGCCTCGTGACCTGGTAGTGCGGCTGACGTCGTCAAGTTGCATTCCAGATTTGTTCAAATTGGTGGTGGATCGGTACTTTTTTGTTCGATACATTGCAGTCGTTGCCCGGAATGTGGGGCAAAGAATGGTAGGGACGGATCACAAGCTGGGACCGATACATTAGTCACTTCGTTTGGCAATTTTCCGGTTCTTGAAATTGATTTTATCGCTCAAATCCCTATTCAAGCATCACCGCTTTTCACGCGAGAACATTCTTTACGCAGGATAGCGGCAGATGGCGATACTTGTGGGCGCCGTTCATGCAAATGGTCAGATGGCTGACCTCCGCCTGACCCAACGTCGGAATGCTAAGGGCGTCAAAAACCTTTTCGACTAGGTAGTGGAGGCACCGGTATCTCACAGTACCGTTCCGATTGCGCAGTGCATCCTTTCACGCCAGGATGCGCATCAAACCTGCCTGAGCCTGCAATAACGATCCAGCAAACTGCGCATGCAGCGCTGAGGCGGTGTCTTGTGTGGCGGCCACTCCTGTGTTCAATGCTGCGACAACTTTGCCGCGAACGTTCTTAAGAGGAACAGCAATCGAACGCAGGCCAAGTTCGACTTCCTGGTCATTGATTGCAAAACCGTTTTGTCGGACAGTGGCCAGTTCATCCATGATTTCACCCGGTGCTGTCAGGCTGTAGGGTGTTCTGGGTGACAAATCCGAACGTTCTATCAATGCGCGCGCTTCTGCCTCTGGCAACGCTGACAAAAGGACTCTGCCCATTGACGTACAATGGGCCGGCAGGCGCGATCCCGGCATCAACCCGATGGACATGACCCGGCGCTGCGCAGCACGGGCGAGATAAACAATCTCTGTTTCATCAAGGATTGAGACAGAAGTGGATTCATTGATTTGTTCGGAAAGTTGATCGAGCCAGGGCTGTACAAGCTGCGGAAGGGGCAAAGCGGCAAGGGCCCCCATGCCAAGCCGCAAGATGCGCGGCGTCACGGTAAAGAATTTACCGTCGTATTCGGCATAGCCAAGCTGGTGGAGCGTTAGCAAACACCGGCGTGCGCTCGCCCGGTCGAACCCGGCGCGTTGTGCAACATCAGTAATGGACAGCCGTGGCGTCTGCGCGCCAAAACACTCGATAACCTGAAGCCCTTTTGCGAGGGAGGCGATGAAATTGGTTGATTTGTTCAGCATGCGCACAAGATATGGCGCAATATGAACAAAGGTCAATATATGCACGGAGTTTGTAGCAATGTCCGAAATGACCCGTTACCCGATATCGCAGGAGGATTTGGATATGGTTAAAACCGTTACGACCCTAAGAGAGGTCATTCAGCAGATTCCAGACGGGGCAACCGTTATGATCGGAGGGTTTGGCGGTTCTGGCGCGCCGATTGAGCTAATCCACGCATTGATTGATCACGGAGCAAAACACCTGACAGTGGTAAACAACAATGCTGGCAACGGACATGTTGGGCTTGCCGCATTGATTGAACAGGGGCAGGTGGACAAGCTGATCTGTTCTTTCCCGCGTTCCGCTGATCCCAGTGTGTTTGTTACGGCATATAAGGCGAACAAGATCGCGTTGGAAATTGTCCCCCAAGGTACACTTGCTGAACGCATCAGGGCAGGGGGGGCGGGTATTCCCGCCTTCTATACGCCGACCGCCTTTGGCACCGCAGTGGCAGAGGGAAAACCAATCGAGGTTTTTGAAGGACGTTCTTATATCCGCGAACTTTGGTTGAAAGCGGATTACGCGCTTATCAAAGGTGATCTAAGCGACACCCATGGCAACATGACATACCGGATGGCCGCACGGAATTTTAATCCAATCATGGCCACCGCAGCCAAGGTGACTATCGCGCAGGTCTCTCGCGTGGTGCAGGCCGGGGCCATTGACCCTGAACACGTGGTGACCCCGGGGATTTTTATCAATCACCTCGTGGAGATAACACATCCCGCACAGGAAGAAGAACTGAACCGAGCGGAGGCCGTTTACCCATGATCGATATTTCAGAAATCAAACTATCGAATGCGCAGATTGCCTGGCGGGCAGCGCAGGATATTCAGGACGGTGCCTATGTGAACCTTGGTATCGGCTTTCCTGAAATGGTGGCCTCTTATCAACCCGAAGGCAAAGAGGTAATCTTTCACACCGAAAACGGCGTGTTAGGGTTTGGCCCGGCACCTGCTGTGGGCGAAGAAGACTGGGATCTGATCAATGCGGGCAAGAAAGCGATCACATCGAAACCGGGCACTTCCTTTTTCCACCACGCGGACAGTTTCGCCATGGTCCGCGGGGGGCATCTTGATGTGGCGATTCTGGGCGCATATCAAATTGCTCAGAACGGCGATCTGGCCAATTGGTCTACCGGGAAAGGTGGTATTCCGGCTGTCGGGGGGGCTATGGACCTTGTACAGTCAGCCAGGCGCGTCGCAGTGGTCACCGACCACATCACGAAAAAAGGTGAGCCCAAACTGGTAGAAAGCTGCACCATGCCGTTGACGGGGGTGGGTTGTGTCACCCGCATTTACAGTTCGCTGGCGGTGATCGACGTAGAGGGCGGCCATTTTGTGCTGCGTGAGAAAATTGCCGCTTTATCCATTGACGACTTACAGGCCCTGACCGGAGCCGAACTTCTCACAACCAAGGGTGTGGATGCCCTGATTTGCCCGGAGGCCCTCGGATGAACGATGTATTTATCTGTGATTATGTCCGAACCCCTATTGGACGTTATGGCGGTACCCTGGCAAGCGTGCGCGCTGACGATCTGGGGGCAATTCCCATAAAGGCGCTGATCGACAAGCATGATATCGACTGGTCTGCCATCGATGAAGTTTTTTATGGTTGTGCAAATCAGGCTGGCGAGGATAACCGCAACGTTGCACGCATGTCGGCATTGCTGGCCGGACTGCCTGACAGTGTTCCGGGTACGACACTGAACCGGCTTTGCGGGTCGGGTATGGATGCAGTGATCACAGCCGCCCGTGCCATCCGTTCGGGTGAGATCCAGATGGCGATTGCGGGCGGTGTCGAAAGCATGAGCCGTGCGCCATTTGTCATGTCCAAAGCAGAAACTGCCTTTTCCCGAAGCAATGCAGTCTATGACACCACCATCGGCTGGCGGTTCGTTAACCGGATCATGCAAGCGCAATATGGCGTGGATTCAATGCCTGAAACCGCCGAAAACGTGGCCGAAGAATTCAACATCTCCCGCGCGGATCAGGATCGCTTTGCACTTCGCTCCCAAAGCAAAGCCGCAGCAGCACAGACAAGCGGGCGACTTTCAAAAGAGATCACCCCGGTCACGATCCCCCAACGCAAGGGCGATCCACGCGTCATTGAACTGGATGAACACCCGCGTGACACCACGCCCGAGGCCCTTGGAAAACTCAAGACCTTTGTTAAGGCAGAGGGTACCGTGACAGCAGGCAACGCATCGGGTGTTAACGACGGTGCCGCGGCGCTGATCCTTGCCTCCGAAGCTGCGTTAAAAGACCACGGTCTTATCCCGCTTGCCCGCATACTTGGTGGGGCAAGCGCCGGTGTGCCGCCTCGGATTATGGGAATTGGCCCGGCACCTGCCACGAAAAAATTGATGCACCGTCTCAGTCTGACATCAGCCGATTTCGCAACAATCGAATTGAATGAAGCCTTTGCCAGTCAAAGCCTTGCGACGCTACGTGAACTTGGCATTGCCGATGATGACCCGCGCGTGAACCCCAACGGTGGCGCAATTGCCCTGGGGCACCCATTGGGGATGTCAGGCGCAAGGATTACAGGCACTACTATCTATGATTTGAAATCGGGAGAGAAAGGTCTTTCAACTATGTGCATCGGTGTCGGGCAAGGTACAGCGGTGGCTTTGGAACGGGTTTGAGGGCTCGGTCGAGGTGTAATATGGGAATGTATCCAAGATCCGCATTCTGATCGTGTACTCATTTCGACAACCTACTTCCGCCACAGGTTGGCTCGATCGGACGGAAATTGGCGGTATAGTGCCTAAACATCGTCGGGAACGACAAAATGATGCGATCCGTAGCTTCGTGAATCTGATGTCTAAACCGAAAGGGCGAAACCCGATGCCTAGGATACAAGGAGTAAGAAGCACGCGAAATTCCATCAGAGGTCTCGGCGTCGATACTTCGGGGCGCATTGAAAGTGAGACATACGTGAACCATCGTGAAGCCTACCCAGACCGAAGGATGGCATTGCGAACAGCCGGGTTCATATGTGTCCATACATGGAAATACAGCTGCCGCGCCCAACTGGCAGCGCGCTTGATGCATGCAAATTCACGCAGTAGTATCCACTGTGTCGCGTGCAGATTGTCTGGGCAATAAAAGGGGGTGCTTTGATGCAAGCGCTGAGCCGTATCACATCAGCGGTCATTCCGATTGAAATGCTGCGTGATGACATTAACAAGATTTGTGGTGCCTTCGAGATTGAACCCCCCTATCGCTGCGGGCCATCGCATGGGTTGGCTCGCAAACAAAAGATAAGTGGTTTTGACATTGCGCTGGTGTCGCAGGACGTGGCCATGGCGGCACGCACACGAACCTGTATACGGCGCGACCCGGGTGAACATTTTTTCATGCTGATACAGGATTTTGGCCAATGCGTTGTGCATCAAAATGGCACGTCCACGATGCTTGCGCCGGGGGATATGTTTATTGTCGACGCAACTCAGCCATCGAAATTTATATACAACGGGCAATTGACCCATCAGGTTTCTATTCATCTACCGCGTGATGAAATATTGGGGCGCTTTGGGACGGCATGCGATGGCGGTATCGCTATCGACAGGGACGATCCATTGTGGCTGGCGATGCGGGCGGTACTGGTGAAGATGCTGCGCAGTTCGTCCGAAGCAAGTGGGCAGTTAAGTGAGGCATTCTATGGCTTGATGGGCGCTTATTTTCAGGAACGCCGCAGCCAAGTTACCGACCCGCGTGGGCAAACAATTGAACGGGCTTTGGGGCTAATCGCACGCCATTACCGCGATCCGGAATTTGGGCCTGGGGCATTAGCATTGCGGTTGGGTGTCTCGTTGCGCAGTTTGCAGCGATACTTTGAGGCGCTAGGTGAGACGCCGGGGCAAAGGTTGGTTCAAAAACGCCTGTCTCAGGCCTATGCGGATCTGTCGCGCGACGAGGGGGCTGAGGTATCAGTGGTGGATTGTGCCTATGCCTGCGGATTTAATGATCTCTCGCACTTCTACCGTGCCTTCCGGCAACGCTATGGCATGACACCCGGAGAGGTCAAAAGCCGTAGCCAGACGGCTGGCGCGATCGCCCAATAGCTCTGTCGCGTTGGTCCAAGATGTACGTCAAATGAGTGCCTAGCTTGTCTTCCAGGGAGCATAATTGGCACCCGCCGATTATGGAAATTTGGAGGACATCATGAAAGATATAAATGACGCGATCGGAATGATCATAGGGGGCGAAAGAGCGAAAACCACACAATGCTTTGACGTAACAAACCCTGCCACAGGCGGTGTGGTCGGCACAGCCCCCCAAGCTGGGCAGGTCGAGCTTGACCGGGCGGTTGCCGCGGCCGAGGCTGCTTTTCCGCTGTGGTCGGCGAAATCTGATGCTGAACTGGCAGCGGCTTGTAGCGCGGTGGCTGACAAGCTGGAGGAACATAGCGAGGAGCTTGCACAGTTGATCACTGCTGAGCAAGGCAAGCCCTTGGGCGGGATAGGCTCACGCTGGGAATTGGGCGGCGCGGTTGCGTGGGCGCGCTATACTGCGGGCCTGTCTTTGCCAATGGAAACTCTGCAAGACACCGACGAGGGCCGGGTTGAGATGTACCGTAAACCGTTGGGGGTGGTGGGCTCGATCACCCCGTGGAACTTCCCGGTGCTGATCGCGGTATGGCACATTCTGCCCGCACTGCGCACGGGCAATACCGTTGTATGCAAACCGTCGCCCCTGACACCGCTGGCTTCGCTGCGGATGATTGAGTTGATGAACGAAGTTCTGCCTGTAGGTGTGGTGAATTCCGTCAGTTGTCAGGATGGCGCGTTCAACATGGGGGCGGCGTTATCGTGTCATAAGGGTATTGCTAAGATTGTCTTTACCGGATCTTGCGGCACAGGCCAGAAGGTCATGCAGTCTGGCGCTGAAACGATGAAACGGCTGACCCTAGAAATGGGCGGAAATGATGCCGGTATTGTATTGCCCGACGCGAACCCCGAGCAGATTGCAGAGGGCCTGTTCTGGGGCGCCTTCGTCAACAATGGTCAGACCTGTGCGGCGATGAAACGTCTTTATGTGCACGACGATATCCATGATGCTGTTTGTGAAGCTCTGGTGGCCTTTGCGCGAAACATCAAGGTCGGCGAGGGCACCCTGGAAGACAGCGTGCTTGGCCCGGTTCAGAACCAGATGCAGTTTGATAAGCTGTCGCGTTTGGTGGAGCAAGCCAAGGAACGCGGGCAGGTCTTGCTGGGCGGGGTGCCGGGGCAGGGCTTGTTCTATCCGCCCACGATCATCGCTGGAATGGGGGCGGATGATCCGCTGGTTTACGAAGAGCAATTTGGACCAGCCCTGCCCATCATACGATACACGGATCTGGAAGATGCCCTGATGCAGGCAAATGCGCTGGATGTGGGATTGGGCGGGTCTGTCTGGTCTAGCGACATCGCGACGGCCAAATCGGTAGCGCTGCGGATGGAATGTGGATCGGTCTGGGTGAACAGCCACGGGATGATTCAGCCGAATGCACCGTTTGGTGGGGCAAAAAAATCAGGACTTGGTGTTGAGTTCGGTGAAGAGGGCCTCAAGGAATACACTCAAATTCAAGTGATTTTGACCTGATCAAATGTTCTGCCGCCCGCCTCGATGGGTCGGGGCGGGCACTTGGAAACACAAATTTCATGAAGGAGAAAACATGTTACGCAAAACCATACTTGGGGGCAGTGCAGCCCTTGCCGTGCTGGCGGGGGGCGCGATGGCGCATCCGCTGGATGGGCTGTCCGGCCCGGAATACCTGACTATCAACGAAATCCTGCGCGCTGGTAGTCTGGCCGGGGACGACACACTTTATCCGTTGATTGAACTCATCGAACCGCCCAAGGCTGACGTGCTCGCCTGGCAGGAGGGTGACCAGTTGGACCGGCGGGCGATGGTACATATGTCCAACGCCGATGGTTCGGGGTTTATTGAGGCAGTGGTGAACCTGACCAGCGGACAGGTCGAAGGAAGCAGCCCGGTCGAAGGGCAGCCAATGATTTTGTTTGCTGAATTTGCCAATGCGATGGGTGCCGCTTTGACCCATCCAGATATGATTGCGGGTCTGGAGAAACGTGGTTTGACGCCGGAGCAGGTGTTCTGCCTGCCACTGACCGCCGGGAATTTCTTTAACGATGAGGATGATGGCACCCGCCTGATGAAGGTGCCGTGCTATGTGAACCCTGACGGGTCCAACTTCTATGCCAAACCGATTGAAGGCATTTATGCCGTTGTTGATCTGCAAAGCGGGACCGCCTTGCGGGTGATTGATGAGGGTCTCATTGCTGTGCCGGAAGATGGCTGGGGATATACCGGAGAAGAGATCGAGGCCCGCACAGGCCAGCGGCCCGAGATGAACCCGGCCATCCTTTCGCAAGAGGGCGGCGCAAACTTTACCTATAACAATGGTGCGCTGGAATGGGACATGTGGCGGATGCGGCTGCGGGTAGACAAACGGCCCGGCCCTGTCTTGTCGAACATTGACGTCAAAGACGGCAATGAATGGCGCTCGTTGATCTATCAAACGCATTTGTCCGAAGTTTTCGTGCCTTATATGGATCCCAGCGAGGGCCTGTATTGGCGCACCTATATGGACAGTGGCGAATACGGTTTTGGCCTGTTCCTGACGCCTTTGGTGGCGGGTATTGATTGTCCAAGTTACGCAACCTTCTTGCCTGCGATGATCGCGGATGATGGTGGCAACCCATTCGAAATTCCAGATGCGATATGTATTTTCGAGCGCAATATCGGTGACCCGGCATGGCGGCATTTCGAAGTCTTTGCGCAGGGCCCGGATCAATACTTGCCTGCCGAAGGACGTCCAGAGACGGAACTGGTGGTACGCACCGCGTCTGAAGTTGGCAATTATGACTACCTAATCGACTACCGTTTCAAACAAAATGGGCAGATCGAGATCAAGATCGGGGCGACTGGCTTGGACGGAGTCAAAGGGGCCAATGCCACGTCGATGGATGATCCAACAGCGGCGGCGGAAACCGAATATGGCACCTTGATTGCCCCTAATCTGGTGGCGGCCAATCACGATCACTATTTCAATTTCCGAATTGATTTTGACATCGACCAACCAAGCAACCGATTTATGACGATGGATATCGTTGCTGCGGACGTTGCCGATGACAGCCCCCGGCGGTCGCTGTGGAAGGTCGAGCACAGCATGCCGAAATCCGAGATGGAGGCTACGTATCAGGTCTCATCCTTCAAGCCGCGTTATTTCATGTTACAGAACCCTGATCGCAAGGGACCATTGGGACATAACCCTGCTTATATGATCCATCACGGCAGCGTTGCCTATGGGCCGTTTGATTTTGAAAATGACCCGCCGATGATCCGAAACGCCTATATCGAGAATTCGGTTTGGAATACTGTGCATGATGCGGCTGAACGCTATGCGGGTGGCAAATTCGCCTTGCAAAGTGACGGGTCCGATACGCTGGCTCAATGGGTAAAGGATGACAAGCCGTTGCAGGATCAGGATATTGTCACGTGGTTTACGGCAGGGTTCCACCATGTGCCGCGGACCGAAGACTGGCCCGTGATGTCAACGGAATGGAAGACGGTGCATATCATGCCGCATAACTTCTTCCCTATGAACCCTGCGATCACCATACGCGACCCACAGTAGTCTGCGCGGTTCGCAATAGGGCCCCCGGTGCAGACCGGGGGCCTTAACACTCGCCTGAACTGGGACTGTTGCAATAATTTTGACAAAGCTGAACCGGCTTCAGCCTTCACCTCATTTATGCGACGGCACCGTATAGGGTATCGATGAACTCAATTTCGTCTGCGACACCCGGTTGCTTATAATATATTTGGCCATCGTTTGATTGTTCGGATCGTCTCAATGCTGCATAGGGTCGCCCTAGCCGATGAAAATTTTGTCGATAGCCAAGGAGTCTTTTCTTAACGGCGTGATCGCTCTAGTTCAGATTGTTCCACCACTTTCTGTCGATGTGCCCGATGCGGTCAAAACTGATGCCACTGTCACATCTATATTAACAACACTTCCGTATGCCTAATAGATCAACGCCCCAACGGGCATTGTTGGCTGGATAAAACCGGGGCAGCTGTTTTCGGGAAAATCAAGTAATCACGTCAAGCTCTCTGTATCTCGGCTTGGCCCAAACCCTTTTATCGATACAGTCGGCCATGATTTCTACAGCATCAAAAATATCTGCAAAGCCCAGATAGTATGGCGCAAAACCGAACCGCATGATTGAGGGAGCCCGAAAATCACCGATAACACCCTTTTCGATCATTGCTTTTATAACCGGGTAGCCATTCTCGAACTCAAATGAAACGTGGCTGCCGCGTTTCAGCGGATCAGTTGGTGAAACAAGTTTCAGTGCTTTACAGCTTGGGTGTTGCGCGACCAGATCAATAAACAACTGGGTCATTTTCTGGCTCTTGGCGCGGATGCTTTGAATGTCCATGGTGTCAAAAAGATCAAGTGAGATCTCCACACCTTTCATCGACAAAACCGGTTGAGTGCCACAGAGGAACCGGTTGATACCTGTTGCAGGCGTATAAGCCGGATCGAAAGCAAAAGGCGACGCATGTCCCATCCACCCAGATAGCGGTTGGGTTGCAACCTCTTGATGCCGATTGGCCACGTAGATGTATGCTGGTGAGCCAGGCCCACCATTCAGGTATTTATAAGTGCATCCGACTGCGAAATCCGCGTTGATTCCATCAAGGTCCATCGGCAAGACACCAGCGGAATGGCACAAATCCCAGATGATCAGCGCCCCGGCGTTATGCGCCAGCTTCGTAACCCGCTCCATATCGTGCAGCTTACCGGTTTTGTAATCGACGTTTGACAGCAGGATGACGGCAACATCCTCGTCAATCAGGTCCGCGATGTCATCATCCGCATTTGCGAGCAAGCGGGTCGAGTAGGTGCCGGGCTTTGCCTTCATCGCGCCCTCGATCATGTAAAGATCGGTTGGGAAACTTGCGGTTTCCGACACAATGACATGGCGATCATTTCGCATATGCATCGCGGCACGCAATGCCTTGTAAATATTGATGGAAGTGGTGTCGCAGACAACCATCTGCCCCGGCCCTGCACCTATCAAATTGCCTATCCTGTCGCCAAGATCTCCGGGCATCGTGTACCAACCTGCGGCACCCCAACTGCGGATCAGGCCGCTGCGCCATTCTTTAGTGATCGTCGTCTCCAACTTTTCGGCGGCATCTTTTGGCTGCGCACCAAGAGAGTTGCCGTCCAAATAGATGAGGCCTGCATCCAAGCAAAACTGATCACGGGTTGCGGCCATGGGATCAACCTGGTCCAGCTCAAGGCAGTCATTTCTGGTTATCATTTTCGGTCCGCTCCCAAATAGGGTGCTTATCCATAAATCATATAATATCACTTGATCAAGTATAAATATTATACAATACATGAATTCATATAAAGGTGATCTTATGACGCTTTCCTCCGCTGAAAAAGTTTATCAGGCCATTCGGAACAAAATCCTGAAGGGTGAGTTTCCCGCCGGCAGCCCCTTGCGGGCCTCTGCTTTGGCGCGGGATTTTGGCTGGGGGTTGACGCCCATTCGCGAGGGCCTGACACGGCTGCTGAGCGAAAAACTGGTGCAGGTCGCCTTTAATAGCGGATTTGCGGTTACTGCCATTTCAAGTGAGGAGCTGACCGACCTTGGTGCGGTCAGAGCGCTGATTGAAACAGAGATGCTGGATCTTGCAATCCGTAATGGCGATGAAGATTGGGAAGGTCGCGTTGTGGCGGCTGCATATCAGTTGAACCGTGTTCCCGTCCCTAATCTGGCAATGGATGAGGACGGCCTGACGCGTTGGGAAATCCGGCATCAGGGTTTTCATGATGCGTTGGTATCTGCGGGAACATCAGAGTGGCTCATCCACCTAAGAAGCCAGATTGATGCGCAGTTGCAGCTTTATCACCGCAATATCCTGTTGGGCCTGAGAGAGGCCGCGCAGACGCAAACCCAAATCATCGCAGAAGTGGATCAACTGCTTGCCCAATGTATGGGTGCGCAAGGACACACCGATCTGATGGAGGCTGCATTGGAGCGCCGCACTGACGAGGCACTGGCGCTGTTTCGGACACATGCTGCGCTTTCGCTGCAGTGTTATTCGCAATTGCAGAACATGATGATTGAACACAAAGCGGCATAAAAAGGGAATGAACATGACTGGCGAGAAAAGCAAAGATAAGATGTTGGAACGGGGCATCGAAGATACCCTCGTCACGGATTTCGCCGGTGAAGAACGGTCAAGCTACGGAGATTTCCTGCAGCTCAAAACCTTGCTGAACTTGCAAAAGACATTTCAGGATCCGCCGCAACCCGATGAATTGCTGTTCATCATCATTCATCAGGCCAGCGAGCTTTGGCTGAAACTGCTGCATTATCAGATCAAAGCCATGCGCGATGATCTTCGCGCTGACAAATTCGGCCCTGCCATCAAACACGTGGCACGGATCAAATCGATTCAGCGGCAATTGATTGTGTCTTGGGAAACATTGCTGACCATGACGCCTGCGGACTACCTGCTGTTCCGCGATGCTTTGGGCAGCAGTTCAGGCTTTCAAAGCTATGGCTATCGCCGGATCGAGTTCATTCTCGGGAATCGGGACCGCTCAACGTTGAGTGTCCACAAACACGACGCTGACGTCACAGAGATGCTTGAACAAGATATTGCAGAACCCGCGGTCTACGATGAGGTGATCCGGTTGCTGGCCCGCCAAGGCTTTGATGTCCCGGCTGACCTGCTGGAACGTGATTTTAGCAAACCCTACGCAGGTGATGATCGTATCGTTAAAATCTGGAAACAGGTTTATCTTGATACCGAAAGATATTGGGATCTGTATTGCCTTGCCGAGGCCCTGTTGGATGTGGAAACCCTGTTTCAGCGGTGGCGGCATGATCATGCCGCCGCGGTTGAGCGCGTGATCGGGATGCAGCACGGCACCGGTGGTTCCTCAGGTGTTGCGTTCCTCAAAAAGGCGTTGGACCTTCGGTTCTTTCACGATCTTTATGATGTGCGTTCTGATATGTTTTATAAGGCGAAAAAGTCATGACCTACCGCGGTTTTTCAGGTGCCAAGCTTGAGCAAGAGTATTCACCAAGTTCGATGATGGAAGAGGACCTGAGCGTCTTTTTGCAACGTTATGTGGATGAGAGTAAAAAGGCGCGCGCGCAACATCCTGTTCAGGAAATGCTGCGATATGGCGATCATGAGGATGAAACGCTTGACTACTTCCCTTGTTCTTTGCCGGACGCGCCTTTGCATGTTTTTATCCACGGCGGATATTGGCAGCAGCTAAGCCACCGTGAAGCGGCGTCCATGGCCCCTTCGATCCTTTCAGCGGGAAGCAATTTTGCAACTTTGAACTACACAATTGCGCCAGCGGGTCACATCCGCGACATGGTTGATCAATGCGCCCGCGCGGTTATCTGGCTAAAGGGGCAAGCGGCAGAGTTAGGTTTTGACCCGAAACGTATCGTTATCTCCGGCCACAGTGCCGGTGCCCAACTGGCCGCAATGCTTATCAATGATCTGGATGGCGTATTTGCGCAAAACCACGTGACGATCGAGTCTGCCATTCTGATCAGCGGCATCTACGATCTCGAACCGATCCGCTTTACCTCGGTGGACAAGCCGCTCAACCTGACGGAACAGGATGTCCGCGCGCTCTCACCGATGAATTTTAAACCTGCGGTGTGTTCCAAGGCCAAAGTTGTTGTCGCGCAAAATGACACGGCGGAGTTTGTCCGACAAAGCAAAGAATACTACGCGCATCTAAAGTCCAACGGGATACAAGGTAGCCTGGAGATTGTTCAGGACTATCACCATTTCGATATCATCCTTCGGCCTGAAACATTTGAGCATCCGTAACGTCTTAGCAAAGGGCAAACTTCGGGTGAAAAACACCCTTCCTTTCAGCACCCACTCAAACGCGGCTGCGCCATCTGGACCTTAAGATTGGAAAACCCAAAGCGCATAGCACAAACAGGCCGGTCAGCAGCTTGAGATCAGACGGCTTGAAGCCAAGGCTCAGGGCCATCGCCACGAACTGAAAGTAGAACAGGGAACCCACAATCGGTGCGAGAATTTGGCGGAGCAGTTTGTCACGGCCAAGGATCGCTTCGCCCAGAATGGTGCCAGCCAATCCGATCACCAAAACACCAACACCCATGTTCACATCTGCATAGCTTTGATACTGGGCCATCGTCGCGCCCCCCAGTGCTGCCAGACACCCCGCCATTGCCAACCCTGCGATGACGTATTTGGAGGTTGATAACCCTTGGGCACGGCCCATCAACTGGTTCGAGCCTACTGCGCGCATGGCCAGGCCAAGCTCCGTATGCAAAAACCAATAAAGCGTCCCACAGACCAGCGCCAACAAGACCGCAAGCAAGGCAAACTGGGTGAGCGGTGAGCCGCCGTCCGACCCAAGCATCGCCGTGAACAACGTTTCATAGCTGAACAGGGCTGTGTTTGGCTTGCCCATGACGCGGATGTTGACGGAAAACAGCATCGTCAAAACGATAATCCCCGCCAGCAGGGAGGTGACTTTGAACGTCAGATGGATGACTGCGGTAACCACCCCGGCCAAGGCTCCCGCCAGCACGGCAAAGAGCATCGCTGGCGCAATCCCAAAACCGGCCGCCAGCATCGCAGCACATACAGCAGCCCCCAAGGGAAAGCTGCCCTCGGCCGTCAGGTCGGGCAGGTTAAGCAACCGAAAAGGGATCATGACGCCAAGCGCGACAAAAGCATACACCGCCCCCTGCGCAAGGCTCACCGGGATAAGGTTCCAATAGGTTGCGAGAATATCCAATGCTCAAGGCCTCAGTTCAGCAACATGCGGTCGCTCACCACATCATGAAAGCGTGACACAAGGTCAGCGCTGGTCAGTTTCGCTTTTTCCGCCCTGTCCAGATCGAGAATGACCTGACCTTCATGCATCATCAGCAAACGGTCTCCGTGGGCGATGGCCTGCTCCATATTGTGGGTGATCATCAGGGTTGTGATGTTCTGTCGTCCTACCGTTTTCAGGGTTGCATTCACCACCAGCTCTGCGGCCCGGGGATCAAGCGCAGCGGTATGTTCATCCAACAACAGCAAGTCTGGCGCGTTGATCGTGGCCATGATCAGGGTCAGCGATTGCCGTTGGCCACCCGACAATAATGAAACCTGATCCTGCATGCGGTTTTCCAGCCCAAGACCTAACACTTCAAGTGCTGCACGAAACCGGTCCCGATCCGCCTTTTTCAATCCGGAACGAAAACTGCGCGTTGCGCCTCGGCGGGCAGAAATCGATAGGTTTTCTTCAATCGTGAGAGAGGCCGCAGTGCCCAACATAGGATCTTGAAAGACCCGTGACATGACGCCCGCGCGTTTGAAAGCAGGCTGTTTTGTAACATCCCGGCCTTTGATGGCGACTGTGCCTGCATCCAGCGGCAATTCGCCTGAAATCGCGTTTAACGTGGTGCTTTTCCCGGCTCCGTTGCTGCCGATAACAATCGCAAACTCACCGGGTGCCAGATCAAAGCTAACGCCATTCAGTGCTGTCTTTTCCTGCACCGTTCCGGGAAAAAAGGTCTTTCGCAGGCCCGCGACATGCACACCGGCCTGCGTTTCGGGCATGGTCACTTTACACACTTGCAGTTTGCCAACCCAGCGGGAAGCGACATGCCGGTTTCTTCCATGAACTTGGCACTGATCAGAGGAGAATGATCTTCGGGCGAGGGGCGGTAGACGTCTATTGCGCTGACCGCTTCACCATCCAAAATCCGTGCTGCCCGCAGGCCTGCCTGACGCCCGACTTCGAACCAGGACACCGACATTGACGCAAGGATTTGTCCATCCGCCACACCTTGAGGTGAGGCGTTGATGACCGGTACTTTGTTCCGTCGCGCCGCTGCGGCCACCGCTGGCATCGCGGGCTGCAACATGCTGGACGGGATCAGATAAATCACATCGGTCTCTTTCAACGCGTCGACCCGCACCGGAATATCCGCAGTTGTTTCAACGCTGACTGTGACCAGTTCAATACCCATTTCCTTGGCGGCGGCTTCAGCATAACTGACGTTTACCATATCATTTGCATCGCCGGGATTGAACAACATCCCGACCTTGCTCACATCCCCCAGCAGGTCCTTTGCAAACCCAAAAACAGTCTCCATCGACTGCAGGTTCGAGGCGCCGGTAAAACGGTCGCTGCCGCCCTCCCAACCGGGCACAATGCCAGCATCAACCGGATCGGTAACAGGGGCAAAAACGATCGGGATCGACTTATCCTGCACCACCCGTCGCGCGGCTTGGCTGATCGGTGTTGTCACGGTCAGAAACAGGTCGGGGTTTCCGGCTTCCAAGGTGGTGATGATCTGCGCCACAACTGAAGGGTCGAAACTCGCGTCCTGATAGGCGTATCCGACTTTTTCACCCTCAGAATATCCGCTGTCCTCCATACCTTTCTTGAAACCGCTCACAACCGCTTCCAACGCCGGATGCGGCCCAAGGTTGGCAATCGCCACGGACTTGTCTTGTGCTGCGGTTGCCCCGGCAATGGCCAAAGACGCAATCACTGCAATTCCTGCAGCAAGAATACCATTTTTCATTATTCTACTCCTCCTATTTCACGTTGTTACCGCGTCAGACCAGATGTTGAACTTGCCCCGGCGCGCCGCTTGCCTGAATGATTGAATGCCAAACAGAATCGATCATTTCAGTTCCCGAGACTCCTTGCGCGGGTTGTTGTTTTTCGGTCCGGATATAGCTCCCGTCGCGGCCCCAGGCCTCGACCTCCGCGATGGCGCAGCTGAGGCTTGGATCGGCCACCAATGCACCTTCACAGGCATCAACACCCGTCGACAAAAGCGCCGCCGTAACCATCGTGTTCACATTTCGCGGGAACTTGCGCGCGATCTCGCGGACCGGACCATCAAAAATGGTGGTAGGGGCGTCGATGTCGGAAGCATTCAAAGCCACATCCGCAAAGTCGATGTTCTTTGGGTGTTTGCGAAAGGTGATGCGTACCCGCTCCCAAGGAACGCTGCGTTTGATCAACTCTTCTCCACCGATCAGGGCACCTGCTGCCAGCAAAAGGCGTGTCCCGCTTGTGCGCGCCTGATCCAGCAGTGCTTGGTGTAAATCGTTGTCTGTCAGGGCGCTTGTCGACAAAGGCATGTAGTCCGAATGGCCCAGAAAGCGCAGGCCGTGTTCGATTGTAATCTGGGGGTGGGCGGTTTCGACGATCATGTCCGCACCCCTTGATCCGGCCAAACCCAAGTCATCAAGAAACTGCTCATCCGGGATGTCGTCGGCCTGCGCACGCCGTCTGCTGTGAACAAAGGCTAACTCAAAGTTCTGATGATCACTTTTCAGCCGCTCCACAATGCTACGACCGATAAAGCCATAGCCAATGACCCCAACAGATGTCCTGGTCGGTTTTAGGTTTGCCATGCGGCGCTCACTTTTACTACGTATGCGTATTAAGTGATCACCGGCGCGTCGAGTCAAGTTGTTTGTTTAGGGCCCACTTTGGCTAAACCCCCAACATTTTCCGCAACAGCGCTCTGAGTTGTTCTGTTTCATCGTCGTTCAGGCGGTCCGTTAAGCGGTCCTGGTAAGCCCGGTTTTCAGCGTAAATTGTGGCGAGGATTTCATGGCCTTTTTCGCTCAACCGGATAAGTTTGCTCCGACCATCTTCGCGAGAGGAATGGCGTTCAATCAATCCGTTCTTGTCCATACGCCTTAGCAGATCACTGACCGAATTTTCATCCAGCGCAATCAATTCTCCGACCAACCGTTGCGACGCATTTGGATTTTGCGACACCGCAACCATCAAAGCGAGCTGGCGCGACGTTACCCCAAACTGGCCAAGTGTTTTGGAGAAAAGCCCCTCAGCATGAAAATGTGACCGGCGCAGCAAATGCGATAGGGTATCGAGCAACTCGTAAGATTGCTCAGGGACTTCTGCTGAGTCTCGATCTTCACCGTTTCCCAAGATTTTATTCTCCGCTCGACAAAAGAAACTTCGTTTTTCCAGCCAATCTATAGGCTGGTTTCACGGCCAAGCGAAGGCGCGTCCGCATCGTTTTAGCGAACGTGACAAATGTCTTTGTGAACCGTCTGCTGTGCGGAGATTTAAACTTGTGGCCCGGTTACAGATTTGCGGTAAGTCGTCGGTGTCGTGACCTCAAGCTCCGCGCCACATCATTGCTACCAACAATCAGCGCCTTGCGCGAGAGTTTAGTTTCGTGTTCGAGATGAATTTCATTAGGGTTTTGTTCAGCGCGTTGGCCTCTCCAAATGACATGCCTGCAAACAAGCGCTCTCTTGCTTGGCGAACGTCTGGTTCGGCAGCATCAAGCAGCTTCCGCCCCATCGCAGAAAGAGACACCTGTGCAAATCGACGGTCCGTTTTCAACGCTTTCTTAAGGAGCAGTCCGCGTTCCGACAGCTTGTCAACAAGTCGGCTAGCGACTGTTCTGTCCGCAACGGCCATTTCCGCGAGATCACAAATCGTAACGGTCCCACCCGGTTTCAAGCCCTGCAGGATACGCCACTCAACAAGCTTGAGCCCATGACGGCGAAGCTCGGCATTCATCATGTCTTGCATTTGGCGGCCCGCGAGCACGATCAAAAGCTCTGGCGGTTCCAGTTGATCGAGCCATGCGGGCTCGGTTTCTTCAATGACGGCATTGGAATTCATTTTTGGCTCTCTGAACAAGTATGCGCCTGCATTACCACAAGGTTACTATTTTCGCGACTCACAATCGATATATGTGCTATAGCACATATTAAGCATATTGCAGACTGATTCTGAGGAGTACCACGTGAAGATTTCAATTGTTGGCGGTGGACCGGGGGGGCTTTACACTGCTCTCTTGACCAAAAAAGCAAAACCCGCTTGGGACATCGACGTCTACGAACAAAACCAAGCGGATGACACATTTGGTTTCGGGGTGGTCTTTTCCGACGACACTCTTGATGAGTTTCTTAGCCGGGACAGACCTCTGTTTGAGCTGATGCGCAACGAGTTTGCCTATTGGGACGACGTTGCCGTGCATTTCAAAGATCATGAAATGCGCGCAGGTGGAAATGGCTTCTGCGGGATGTCGCGCCACACGCTTTTGCGATTGCTGCAACAACGTTGCGCAGAAGTAGGGGTTGGATTGCATTTTGGCGTCGCCATTGATCCCGCAGAGCTTAAAACCCGATTTGCGGATAGCGACGTCATTGTCGCAGGCGAAGGTATCAACTCACCCATTCGAGAGCACTATAAGGACGGGTTCCAGCCTACCAACACATTGCGCAGCAACAGGTTCTGCTGGATGGGGTCGACCCGGCAAATGGGCGAATTCAACTATTTCTTCCGCGAAACCGGCCATGGTCCTGCGGTTGCCCATTGTTATCAGTACGAAGACAAACATTCGACCTGGGTGTTTGAAATGAGCGATGAAACCTGGGCAGGGCTAGGCTTTAGCGAAACTGATGAAGAAGATAGCCAAGCCAAGCTGGAGGAAATTTTCAAGGCAGAGCTGCAGGGCCATCCGTTGATGTTGAACCGATCTCATTGGCGGCAGTTTCCACGTATCTTCTGCGAAAACTGGTACACCGATAACATTGTTATTCTCGGCGATGCCAAGGCCAGCGCGCATTTTTCGATCGGCTCGGGCACTAAACTTGCGATGGAATGTGCGATTGGTCTGTCCGATGCATTGGTCGCCCATGCAGAAACGGATGTTCAGGCCGCGTTTCAGGCTTATGACGATGCCCGACGGACGCCCTGCCAGATCATTCAACATAATGCGGATGTGTCCCTGTCATGGTTTGAACATATGGATCGATCTTGGGACATGGATCCCTATCAGTTTGCGATGGTCGTTATGTGCCGAGCCAAGTCCATCACCTACGATAATCTCATCGTCCGCGATCCTGATTTCGTAGAGAGGGTGGATGACGAATGGTATGGTCGGCATCTGGCTGAAACGGGCGAGGATTTGCGCAAGTCGCGGCCAACGCCGATGTTTTCGAAGTTTGCGCTGCGCGGCATAACACTTGAAAACCGCGTCGTGATGTCGCCCATGGCGCAATATAGCGCGGACACCGACGGTAACCTGACCGAGTGGCACAAGATGCACTATTGCAGTCATGCGACCGGCGGCGTGGGTTTGGTCTTTACTGAAATGACCTGCACCTCTGCGGACGCGCGGATTACCGAAGGGTGTCCGGGCATTTGGAGTGACAGGCAAGAGGGCCAATGGAAAGAGATCGTTGATTTCATACATGCCAACACCGGCGCAAAGATTGCGATGCAGCTGGGGCATGCTGGGCGCAAGGGGTCAACCCAGCTTGGCTGGGAAAAGATGGATCACCCCATTAAGGCTAAAGAGCGCAATTGGCCTTTGACGTCGGCCTCGGCCCAACCATGGTTTGAAGGCGAAAGCGCCGTTCCCGTACCACTGGATCGCGTTGGCATGGATAGGATCAAGGCCGAGTTTGTCGCATCAACCAATCGCGCAGCCCGTGCGGGTTTTGATCTGCTGGAACTGCACTGTGCCCATGGCTACCTGCTTGCATCCTTCCTGTCGCCGCTCACCAACTTGCGGGACGATGAATATGGCGGCAGTGTTGAAAACCGTCTGCGTTTCCCGCTGGAGGTTTTCGAGGCCATGCGCGCCGTTTGGCCCGAAGATCGCCCGATGTCAGTACGTCTGTCTGGCACCGACTGGAAAGAAGGCGGCTTGAACGAAGCTGATCTGCTCGCCATTGCCCGCGCATTTGAGGCAGCGGGATGTGATCTGATCGACGTTTCTGCCGGACAGACCATTCCCGATCAGGAACCCGTTTATGGTCGCATGTTTCAGGCCCATTTGGCCGAGGCCGTGCGCAATCTTACGGGCATGGCAACGATGGCTGTTGGCGCGATTACCGAAGCTGCACAGGTCAATACCATCCTGCACACGCGACGTGCCGATCTGGTTGCTTTGGGGCGGCCCCATTTGTGGAACCCGTATTTCACGCATCAGGCTGCCGCCTGGTATGGCGCGCGAAACGAAAACATGTGGCCGAAGCAATATGTCAGCGGTGCTGTTCAGGCGTTCCGCGAGGCAGAAAAATCACGTGAACGCATGATTGATCTGCAACGCAAAGCCGCACCGGGGCGTCACACAAAGACATAGTTCAAGCCTGCTTAAAGGAGAATATGCTGTGCCAATTGATGAAGACCAGACCCTGACAGAATGGCTGACTCACCATGCGTCAGTTACCCCTGACGCGATCGCATTGAATGGCGAAGCGGGACCAACAACCTATGGCGAACTGGCCGTTCAGGTTGGCAAAGTTGCATCGGGCTTGGCCAACTTGGGGATCGGGCGAGGGGATGTTGTTGGCGTGCAATTACCCAACATTCAAGCCTTTGTTATCAGCTTTCTGGCGGTGGCTGCACGGGGTGCGGTTTTTCAAACCCTACACATGCCTTACCGCAGCAACGAGTTGCGCGGATTGCTTGCGGACGCTGGCGCAAAAGCTGTCATTGTTACAAATGTCCCTTCGCAAAGCCGTGCAGAGGATGTTCTGAGTGTGAGTTCAGAGTTACCCAAACTTCAACATGTCATTGCGTTGGGTGAACCTTTGGATGGCTGTCTGAGCTTTGCAGATCTCGCCTCCACTGATGCAAAGGCCGAAGATGTCATAAGATCATCCCCAAGTGATCGTTACTTGTTGCTTTATACATCTGGTACGACGGCTGGACCAAAGGGCGTGCCGCATGTCTATTCAAGGTTCCTTAACAACGCGCATGCTGCGGCACATGAAATGCAGATTGGACCTGATGCACGGGTCATGTCGCTGGCCCCTATGTCACATCTTTATGGTTTGTTTACATTGCACATGGCCCTTGCTGCGGGGGCCTCGCAACATCTTGTGGCGGCGTTCCATCCCGATCGGGTTTTGGATGACATACGTACAGCCCAGCCCAGCCATATCTATGCAGCACCTGCACATTTTGCAGCGGCGGTTGCCAATGATGCGCTCGACGAAAGCCTGTTGAAGACGACGCAACTTGTCTGCCTTTCAGGTTCTGCGGTTCCGCCGGCACTGGCCAAAGCAGTGGATGACAAAATGCCAAACGGCAGCGTGGTGCAATTATGGGGCATGAGCGAACTGCAAGCAGGGTGTTATGGTCGACCGGATGATCCGGTTGAAACCAGAGTTGCGAGCTGTGGGCGCGCCTCTCCCAGAACCGAACTCCGCGTGTTGAACGAAGAGGGTGTCGCGCAACCCGCGGACCAAGAAGGTTCGTTGGAAGTGCGCGGGCCGTCGGTCTTTGATGGTTACTTAAATCGAGCCGCCGAAACATCCGCCAGCTTTTCACAAGATGGATGGTTTGCGACAGGTGATCTGGCAGTCATTGATGTACAGGGTTTTGTGCGCATCACTGGTCGTACCAAAGAGCTGATCAATCGGGGCGGCGTAAAGTATAACCCGATTGAAATCGAAAAAATCGTTTTCGCGCTCAAACCCGTCACCAATTGTGCGGTGGTTCCCATGCCAGACCCGATCTTGGGCGAGAGGGCTTGCCTTTGCGTTACGCTTGCGCCGGATAAGACCCTGACGCTGGACGACGTTACCCAAGAGCTGAACCGCGCCGGAATTGCCAAATACAAATGGCCCGAACGGATCGAGGTTTTTGACGAATTGCCGATGACGCCCACCAAGAAAGTCATCCGTAGCAAACTGACTGCAGAAATTACCCACAGAAAGGAAGACTAGTGGAATTCGAACTTCATACACCAGAATCCGCCCCAGAGGGGGCAAGTGCGCGCTTGCAAGCAGTGAGCGACAGCATGGGAGGTTTTTTACCGAACCTCTACCGCCAGATGGCAAATGCACCTGCGGTTCTGGACGCGTATCTGGACCTGACTGATATCTTGCGCAAGACCAGCTTTTCTCCTGCGGAGCAGCAGTTGATCCTCTTGACAGCCAGCGTGCGTAATGGGTGCGCGTATTGCGTTCCTGCTCACACGTCAGGCGCGCGGATGGCAAAACTTGATAAAGAGGCGATCACGGCAATTCGCGATGAACAGCCGGTACCAGATGGCCGATTGGAAGTGTTGCGCAGGTTTACCGAGGAAACGTTGGAAACACGTGGCAAGGTAAGCGCAGCATCTAAGCAGGAATTTTTTGATGCGGGTTTTACACAAACACAATCTATCGAAATACTAGTCGGCATTGCGATGAAGGCACTGTCAAACAGCTTTGCCCGCATGGTGGAAACACCAGTGGATGACGTGTTGGCGAAACTCACTTGGGATGGAAACGATCGCGTTTAGCAATCAAAAAAACAGGGAGATTGGGAATGAACATTAAATCAATCGTGATGGCGGCGGGCTTGGCAACACTTGCCCTGCCTGCCTTTGCAGAGACCAAAATCGGGATGATCACAACGCTTTCCGGTGGCGGTGCCGGGCTTGGCGTTGACGTGCGTGACGGCTTTATGCTTGCCATTGAGCAGTCAGGCAAAACCGACATTGAAGTGGTGATCGAAGACGATCAGCGCAAGCCTGATATCGCCGTGCAACTGGCAGACAAGATGATCCAGTCCGAAAAAGTTGATATCCTCACAGGTATCATTTGGTCAAACCTTGCTATGGCCGTGGTTCCGGCGACAACTGCCCAAGGTGTGTTCTACCTCTCTCCCAACGCGGGCCCTTCTGCACTTGCGGGCAAGGGTTGCCATGAAAACTACTTCAATGTGGCTTGGCAAAACGACAATCTGCACGAAGCAGCCGGATCTTACGCCACTGATGCGGGTCACAGCAAAACGTTAATTATGGCCCCAAACTACCCAGCAGGCAAAGATGCACTCAACGGGTTCAAGCGGATGTATAAGGGTGAAGTTGTCGCTGAGATATATACCAAACTTGGCCAAACTGATTACGCCGCCGAGATCGCCGAAATCCGCGCATCGGGTGCAGATAGCGTCTTTTTCTTCTTGCCTGGTGGCATGGGTATTTCGTTCCTCAAACAATACGCTGGTTCTGGCATTGATCTGCCACTTGTCGGGCCCGCGTTTTCATTTGATCAGAACATCCTTCAGGCCGTTGGAGATGCGGCATTGGGTGTTAAAAACACATCCCAGTGGAACAAGGATTTGGACAACGATGCGAACAAGGCATTTGTCGCTACCTATCTTGAAAAATATGGCCGCCTGCCATCGCTTCAATCCAGTCAGGGGTTTGATACCGCGAACCTGATCCTCAGCGCGCTAGAGGTTGCGGAAGTATCCGATACTGCGGCGTTCCGTGAGGCGCTGCGGGCGGCAAACTTTGCTTCAACGCGCGGTGATTTTGCATTTGGTCCCAATCACCACCCCATTCAAACCATCTATGTTCGTGAGGTGATCAAAGAAGGGGACACCTACACTAACAAACTGATTGGCCCGGTCCTCAAACAGCATGGCGACGCATATGCTGTAGAGTGCAAAATGTAGCCGAACTTAAAACCAATTTTAGTAAGGTCCCAGACAGGCAAAGCCGTCTTTCCCGATTCTTCATACGCGTGAGGAAAGCGGTGCGCTTGTCTAGACCTTCTTTATTAACCTACTCTAAATCTTAGGGAATTTGCCATGGCACACCAATTTATCCAACCACCAGGCTGGAAGGCCCCAAAGGGATATGCCAACGGCGTCCTTACGAAAAACGGTACGCTATACATCGGGGGTCAGGCCGCATGGACAGCTGACCAACGCTTTGAAAGTCACGAGATTGTCGGTCAGATAAAGCAAACCTTGATGAACATCCTCGCTGTGGTGAAAGAAGCAGGAGGCGAGGCGACCGATATTACGCGGCTGACTTGGTATGTTACCGACAAACAAGAGTACCTTGAGAAACAAGCAGAGGTCGGCGAGGTCTATCGAGACGTCTTGGGCTATCATTTCCCGGCCATGACGATGGTTGTCGTCACAGCTTTGGTTGAAAAAGAAGCTCTTGTTGAAATCGAAGCGACGGCCGAGATTTTCTGAAGTCTCCTCGTTCTTCTGGACTGGACATGTGACGGCTCCTCTGTTCCTCCTACAATACATCCAAACCAAGGTAGCTTGTACGGTTCCATAATGAACCGGCAGGAGGGGCATCCAATCCAACAGTTTAGAATGTGCCGATTGCGTTTCGTGTCCGACTGTCACTGTACCCAAATTAATCAGAATCCGGTCTGAACTCGTCCCATAAAATCAACGGTTGTTTGTACCCCTAATTTTCATACTGTACCCTTAATTGCCGTACGGTCGGAACTGTGGATAAGTGTCGGCCTCTTTGGGCGGGGGATTTACGTGGCCAGCGAGCATATTGCGAAACATCGTGCAGCGGTTCTTCGGCCGATTCTGGAGATTGAGAAGCGAGGTGAGCCGATCAGCGCCGCTATCTGAGATGCTGCTTGGGAACTGGGTTTGGCGAAAAGCCACACTTGGTCGATCTACCGGCGCTTGAGAGAGAACGATGCACGTGCGACTGCATTGGAGTTGGACCGTCGCGGGCCAAAACATGGGTCGAAACGGGTTGCCCAAGACGTCGAATTTATTATCGATGAGAGTCTGCAGCGCTACTATCTGGTCCGCGAGCGCTCGAGCTTTTTGCGAATTTGGCGTGAGATCCGTGCCGAGTGTGAGGCGAAGGGGTTTCAGCCGCCGACCCGGAGAACGGTGAAAGCCCGTCTAGATGCTATGGATCAAAGGGACGTCTTTCGGAAACGGCGCGGGGCCGAGGAGGCTGACAAGGTCTTTGCATCGCGTCCCGGCCGCCTAAAAGTTTCGGCCCCGCTGGAGGTCGTTCAAATTGATCACACGACGGCGGACATCATGCTGGTCGATCACGTCAACCGACAGCCGCTAGCGCGCCCCTTTCTGACAGTAGCCATCGATGTCGCAAGCCGGATCGTTCTCGGGGTCTATGTCACTTTCGACGAGCCGTCAGTCTTGTCCATCGCATTATGTCTCGATCATTGTGTCCGCCGAAAGTCGATCCACGTCCCGGGAACACTGGAACAGGTGGTTTGGCCGACGGCCAGTATCCCGAAGGCGATTCACGTCGACAATGCGCAAGAGTTCCACAGCGACGCGTTCAAAACGGCTTGCGAGGATTGGGGTATTGCTGTCGAGTATCGTCCGCTTGGCGGCAAACATTACGGCGGCCATGTCGAACGGCTGATCGGAACGACAATGGGGGCCGTTCATGTGCTGCCCGGGACAACGCAATCCTCAATCGTCGAGAAGGGCAACTATGACAGCGAAAAGCATGCGTCCTTGACTCTGGTCGAATTCGAGGACTGGCTACATTTGGAAATCTGCCGCTACCACAATACGGTTCACGAAGCCCTCGGGCGAACGCCGCTTGCGGCTTGGGCGGACATGGGCGGCGATACTGCTGGACGCCAGGTTGTCGATGTCGAGGCCTTTCGGACCAGCTTCCTGCCCTTCGAGTGGCGCCAGCTCGGGCGCACCGGGATCACGCTCTTCGGGGTACACTACTGGAGCGGTGTCTTTGCGTCGCTGGTCGGACGCGGGCAGGGCAAGGTACAGGTGAAATACGATCCGCGAGACTTGTCGCAGGTTGAGCTACTCCCCATTTGTTGGACAGCTTCTGGCGTAAATTAAGCTACTTTTTGGGCCTGCTGATCGGGGTTAGTTGTTTCAATTCGCTGCCAGTAGATCACGGCAGGTGGTTTGCCGCCAAGGGCGGAATGTGGGCGCTT
>NZ_JAPMLQ010000014.1 GCF_026410305.1 Sulfitobacter sp. F26204
TCACATTCGCAAGATCAACACCCGTGCCGTCCGCTTTAACACGCACTTTCACATTGTAATCAATCACGCGTTTGACAGGTACCAAAACCTTCATACTTTCAAACTCCTCTTATTTGTCGCGTCCCGGCTTCAGAATGATTTCCTGATGAAAGCCTGAAGCTCGCCGATGACGCCGCGACGGAATGCCAGCACACAAACAACAAAGATCAGGCCCAGCACGACAGGTACCCAGGCACCAAGTGGGCCGGAGGCAAGGTAATTTTGCAGCGTGATGATGATGGCGGCACCCACCGAGGGGCCGACAATTGTACCCAGCCCACCGAGCAATGTCATCAGGACCACTTCACCAGACATATGCCAATGTGAATCCGTGAGAGAGGCAAGCTGGAAAACAACCGTTTTGGTGCCCCCTGCCAGGCCAGCAAAAGTCGCTGACAGAACAAAAGCCAGGAGTTTGTAGCGGTCTACGTCATATCCCAGCGATGTCGCCCGGTCCTCATTATCGCGGATCGCACTCAGGACCTGGCCAAAGGGTGAATGCACCGTGCGCGCGATGATGGCAAAGGCGACGATAAAGATCGTCAGCACAAAATAATACATCGAAAGGTCATTTTGCAGGTCGATGAACCCAAGGGCATAGCCCCGTGGCACGCCTTGCAGGCCATTTTCACCGCCAGTGAAATCAGAGCTGACAAAGATGAAGTAAACCATTTGCGCCATCGCCAGGGTGATCATGGCGAAATAGATACCCTGCCGCCGGATTGCCAACATACCGATCAGAACCCCCAGAAGACCCGCCGTCAAGGCACCGAACAATATTCCCAGCTCGGTCGGAAGGCCCCAGACCTTCAAAGCGTGCCCCGTAATATAACCCGCGCCACCGAAAAAGGCAGCGTGGCCAAAGCTGAGCAAGCCGCCGAAGCCAAGGATCAGGTTGAACGCACTGGCAAAGAGCGCGAAACAGAGCAATTTCATCAAAAAGACAGGATAGACCACAAATGGCAGGACCAACAGCAGCGCAATCGCAACAAGATATCCAATTTTGGAGTTCATTTTCCTAATTCCTTACGCTGTCTTGCCAAAAAGGCCGGCTGGCCGAAGGACCAGAACAATCGCCATGACCATGAAGATGACGGTCGCAGAGGCTTCGGGCCAGAACACGCGGGTCAGGCCTTCGATCACGCCCATAGCCAGACCGGTGACAACCGCGCCCATGATCGATCCCATCCCGCCGATTACAACCACCGCAAAGACCACGATAATCAGGTTGGACCCCATCAGGGGGCTGACCTGGGTGATCGGTGCTACCAGCACACCGGCGAAAGCAGCCAGAGCAACACCATACCCGTAGGCCAGTGTTGTCAGCAGCGGAACATTGACACCAAAGGCCTGCAGAAGTTTGGGATTCTCCGTGCCGGCCCTCAGATAGGCACCGATCTTTGTGCGTTCAAAGAGCAACCATGTGGCAATGCAGATCGCAACCGACGCGACAACAACCCAGGCACGATACCAAGGCAGAAACATGAACCCCAGATTCACGCCGCCCGCCAATTGCTCGGGCACAGGATAGGGCACTCCCGAGGCCCCGAACATTTTGACAAAAGTGCCTTCGATCACCAGCGCCAGACCGAATGTGAGAAGAAGACCATAGAGGTGATCTACACCGGTCAACCGGCGCAGCAGGAAATACTCGATCACCGCACCGAATGCGCCAACCACCAAAGGCGCAACGATCAAGGCACCCCAATATCCTATCCCCAGATACTGAGTGATAAAGATAGTTGCAAATGCTCCGAGCATGTAGAAGGCCCCATGCGCAAAGTTCACAATGTTCAACAGCCCGAAAATGACGGCCAGGCCGAGGGAAAGAACAGCGTAAAAAGCCCCGTTGATCAGGCCCAGCATAAGCTGGCCGAAAAGGACTTGGGGTGGGATACCCAGTAGATCTGTCAGCATGTCAACAATGTCCTAAGTGGTTGTGCGCACGGAACCCGCCAGACACACAGGGCGTCTGGCAGGCCGTTCGGGCTTATTTGGTTGGGCAGTTGCTTTCGGAAAGCGGGCCATAGGCCTCTTCACCGGGGATGGTGCGCACGATCTTGAGATAATCCCAAGGCCCGGTTGATTCCGCAGGCGACTTTACCTCGGCTAGGAACATGTCATGAACCATGCGGCCATCACTGCGTAGGATCCCATTTGTTGCGAACATATCATTCACCGGCATTTCGCGCATTTTGGCGAGAACAGTATCGGTATCATCCGAACCCGTTGCATCGATAGCTTTCAGATACTGCAAAACTGACGAATAGGTGCCTGCCTGAACTCCAGTGGGCATTTTCCCCGTCTGGTCAAAGAACTTTTGCGACCAGGCACGGGTTTCGTCGTTCATGTCCCAATAGAAACTGACAGTCATCTGCAGACCCTGCGCGGTTTCAAGACCGAGCGCATGCACATCCGACAGGAATACAAGCAGTCCGGCAATCTTTTGTCCCGCTGCAACAAGCCCGAATTCATTGGCGGCCTTGATGGCGTTGATGGTGTCGCCACCGGCATTGGCCAGTCCGACAACCTTGGCACCCGAAGCCTGTGCCTGCAGGACAAATGAAGAGAAATCAGAGGCCGGGAACGGATGTTTCGCCGCGCCCAACACCTTGCCGCCTTCAGCTTCGACAACCCGTGTCACATCAGCCTGAAGAGCCTCGCCAAAGGCATAGTCGGCAGTCAGGAAAAACCAGGTGTCGCCACCCTCTTTCACAACGGCAGAGCCTGTACCGACCGCCAGTGCGCGTGTGTTGTAGGTCCAGTGCAAACCGGTCGGGATGCAGGCATCGCTGGTCAAGGGTGAGGATGCAGCACCTGAAACCAGCGCGATCTTGTTTTGCTGTTTGGCCACTTCGAAAACCGCTAGCGCCACAGAGGTTGTGACCAGTTCAGCAAAGGCGTCAACCTGTTGCGTATCGCCCCATTCCCGCGCCTTGTTGGCGGCAATATCCGCCTTGTTCTGGTGATCCGCTGTCACCAGCTCAATCGGGGCACCAGCGACGGTGCCATTGAATTCATCAATCGCCATCTGCGCAGCAACAACAGTGCCCTGACCAGCCACGTCCGAATAGGTTGCGGACATATCCGTCAACACGCCGATCTTGACTATGCCATCGCTGATTTCGGCAGCGGCAGCCGAGGCCATCATGGCCACTGCAGAGACGCTGAGGGACAGCTTCTTTAGAATACTCATTGGTTATACTCCGTGAGTTTTATGTTAAACACTTAGATACTCATCAAAGACGTGCTTCTTGGTATCCAGCTCGTCCTTGTGAATGATTTCGGCCACGTCGCCGTGATCCATGATGAAATGGCGGTCGGCCAGCGGTGCCGCGAAACGAAAATTTTGTTCGACCAGAACAACCGTGTAACCACGGTTCTTGAGTTCGATCAGTACCTCCGCCAGCTTGTCGACAATCACCGGTGCCAAACCTTCGGTAATCTCGTCCAGCAACAGAACATTCGCGCCGGTGCGCAAAATCCGTGCCATGGCCAGCATCTGCTGCTCACCACCAGAAAGCCGCATGCCTGGGCTTTTGCGCCGCTCGGCCAGGTTGGGGAACATTTCGTAGAGCTCTTCGACCGACATGCCGCCATCCGCCACCTTGGGCGGAAGCATCAAGTTTTCCTCGACATTGAGACTGGAAAAAATACCGCGTTCTTCGGGGCAATAACCGACACCCATATGGGCAATAACATGCGGCGAGGCATTGATGATCTCTTCGCCTTTCAACATGATTGAACCTGTGCGACGGCCGATCAATCCGACGATTGACCGCAGAGTCGTCGTTCGTCCCGACCCGTTCCGGCCCAGCAAGGTCACCAACTCCCCTCGATAAACCGTCATGTCGATCCCATGCAGCGCATGGCCTTCACCATAGAATGCGTGCAGATCCTGAATACGCAGCTCTCGAATACGCTCCGAAACATGCGATCCGCCCAGTTCCTTTTCATTGACCTTCGTATTCATGCCGCTTTCCCCATATAGGCTTCCTTGACCCGCGGATCGGCAGAAACGGTGTCGTAATCGCCTTCTGTCAGAACGGCACCGCGTTGTAGAACTGTGACCGTGTCACACAGGGTGGAAACTACGCCGAGGTTGTGTTCAACCATGAGGATCGTCCGGTCAGCAGAGACCTTCTTGATCAACTGGGTGACCAGATCCACATCTTCCCGGCCCATGCCCTGAGTTGGTTCATCCAGCAACATCAGTTCGGGTTCCATGGCCAGCGTAGTCGCGATTTCCAAAGCGCGTTTGCGCCCATAGGCCATGTCGCCAACAACGGAATCCGCGAATTTGTTCAACCCAACCATGTCCAACAATTCATCGGCACGTTCATTCAACTGGTTCAGACTGCTGAGGGGGCGCCAAAAATGAAACGACGTTCCCAGTTTGCGTTGCAAGGCGACACGTACATTCTCGCGCGCCGTCATCTGTGGAAACACGGCTGAAATCTGGAAGGACCTGACAACACCTTTGCGCGATATGTCCGCAGATTTGGTTTTGGTGATGTCCTGGCCGTTGAAAGAAATCTTTCCGCGTGTCGGGATCAAGAATTTGGTCAACAGATTGAAAACCGTTGTCTTGCCCGCACCGTTGGGACCGATCAGCGCGTGGATCTGGTGCCTGCGCACCTTGAGATCAACAGTATCAACCGCCGTGAAACCCTTGAATTCTTTCGTCAGTCCCTGCGTTTCAAGGATGTATGGTGCAGCGTCGCTCATGAAAAATTTCCAAAAAAGCGGGGAGAGTGGTCTATCAACTCTCCCCTTAGTTTCAGGGAGGTATTATTTGGTATCGGACAAGGCCCGCGCGAAATCCCGAAGGCTGTCGTCAGCAAGGGCGCGGGCGAGATCCCGTAGAACAAATTTCTGCACCTTGCCCGTGGATGTTTTCGGCAACTCTCCAAAGACCACCCTTTTCGGTGCCTTGAAATTTGCCATCCTCTCACGACAAAATGCGATCAGTTCGGCTTCGCTTACTTCATTGTCAGGCTTCAGTTCGACAAAGGCACAGGGTGTTTCACCCCACTTTTCATCAGGACGCGCCACGACGGCCGCCACCATCACCGCAGGATGGGTGTAAATCACATCCTCGACCTCGACAGAGCTGATATTCTCCCCGCCGGAAATGATAATATCCTTGGAACGGTCCTTGAGTTCGACATAGCCATCAGGATGCATGACCCCGAGATCACCAGAGGCAAACCACCCCCCTTTGAACGATTTTTCCGTTGTAGTCGGATTTTTCAGGTACCCCTTCATGACATTATTGCCGCGCATGAAGATCTCACCGATCGACGTGCCGTCATGGGGTTTGGGTTCCAATGTGTCGGGATCGGCAACCATCAGCCCGTCCAAAGCAACGTTCTTTACCCCTTGGCGCGCCTTGAGTTTTGACTTCTTTTCGCTGTCCAAGTCGTCCCATTCGGTTTTCCAGGCGCATACGACCGACGGCCCATAGGTTTCGGTCAGCCCATAAACATGGGTCACTTCGATGCCCATCGATTCCATATTGGCAATCACGGCGGCAGGTGGAGAAGCCCCCGCCGTCATGACTTTCACTTCATGACTGAAATCCTTTAACGCATCAGGTGCATTGGCCAACATGTTCAAAACGATCGGCGCACCGCAGAAATGCGTGACCTTCTCATCGCGGATCAATTGGTAAATCGGTTCGGCCCGGACCGCACGAAGACAGATGCACACTCCTGCATTGGCGGCAATGGTCCAAGGGAAACACCAGCCGTTACAGTGGAACATCGGCAAAGTCCAAAGATACCGCGAATGATGCGCCATACCCCAGGTTACAATATTTGACATTGCATTCAGGGCCGCCCCGCGATGGTGATACACCACACCTTTGGGGTCACCCGTCGTACCGGAAGTATAATTCAGGCTGATCGCATCCCATTCATTCTCGGGCAGAGCGAATTGGAAATCGGGATCCCCTTCTGACAGCAAATCAGCGTAGGTCATATCACCAACAAGGTGCCCGCCCTCAAAGGATGAATCCTCAATATCCACGACAAGCATGCTCTTGCGGCCGCTCAACTTGATAGCCCTGTCCACAACATCACTGAATTCCGGGTCAACCAGCACCACCTTTGTTTCAGCGTGGGTCAGGATAAATGCGATGGCTTCGGCATCCAGCCGAGTATTCACGGCATTCAGAACCGCGCCCGCCATCGGAATACCGAAATGTGCTTCAAACATTTCGGGGATGTTGGCCGCGATTACGGATACGGTATCGCCCTTTCCGATGCCCCGCTTTTGCAAGGCACTTCCCAGACGCAACATACGCTCGTAGGTCTCGCGCCAGGTGCGGCGAATGTCGCCGTGCACGACGGCAGTCAGGTCCGGGTAGATTTCTGCTGTTCTCTGCGCAAAACTTAGTGGTGACAGCGCCACATAGTTGGCGGAGTTCGCTGCCAAGCCGCTTTCGTATATCGATGTCTCTTTGGTCATGCATCCTCCCCTGACCAACAACGGGACTCTCCGGTCCTCAAGCTGGTCAGCGGATTGAACACATGCTGATGTTGCACAAGTTTGCGAGAATTGTACCCAATTGTGACGGAGCAAAGATTAACCTTTGGGAAACCGCCTGCATGACGCATTCTAGGCCGCACAGGCCCACTCAACCGGAGCCAAACCATGCCCCTCGGAACCAGCGAAACAGACGCCATCCACCTCATTCTGGAGGGGCTGGCACACGTGGATCAGGGTGTGACGATATTTGACCATAACCTGAAACTTGTCGCCTGGAACGACAAATTCCTGGACATCTACGGATACCCCAAACATCTGGCATTTGCCGGTGCAGATTTCAGCTCATTCATCCGGCACAACGCGGAGAATGGCGAATATGGCGAAGGCCAGGTCGATCACCTTGTTTCGGTGAGAGTGGACAGGGCACTCACCTTTGCAGAACATCTTTTTGAACGAAGGCGCCCGAATGGCACGGTAATCGAGATTTCGGGCACTCCGCTACCCTCTGGCGGGTTTGTGACAACCTATACCGATGTCACCGAAACCAGACATCTGCAAAAGAAACTGCAAGATCTGGTCAGCACCCGCACCAGGGAACTTACCATTAGCGAACACCGCCTCAATTTCGTTGCTGATGAGGTGCCCGCAGGCATTGTCCATTTGGACAAGGACATGACCATCCTCTATGCCAACAAGCGTTTTGCCCGATCTTATCTCAAAACCCCCGAGGAGATTTTGGGCCTGCATATTAATCAGGTCCTTTCGCGCAAAACTTTGCGGGAATCCTCGCATTTCTTCGAACAATCCCGTCGCGGGGCACTTGTGGACTTTGACATGCGCATTGACCTGCCGGGGAACCGAACCAAAGACATCCGCACCTTGTTACGTCCCGAAACCCCATCGTCCGGCGAAGTGATCGGTTTCTATTTCGTGTCAGTGGATGTCACCCGTCACAAAGCAACCATGTCGGCGTTGATGAGATCGCAGAAAATGGATGCGCTTGGCCGCATGGCCAGTGGTATTTCCCATGATTTCAACAATTTGCTGACCATCATTCTGGGCAATCTGGTACCGCTATCAGAAAGCCTTCCTGGCAGTCCGCTTGTTGAAGAATACCTCGCTCCGGCCATCTCGGCCGCCCGACGAGGCTCTGCGCTGACCCAACGGTTGTTGAAACTGGCCCGGCGCGAGCATTTTGATCCACAATCAACCGACATCAATCAGGCCATTGCCGAAATCTCGGATCTGCTCAAATCGACCTTGCCCAAAACGCTCAAGATCACGCACATTTGCAACGAGGGTGTCTCCAATGCCTATGTCGACCGTGCGCAGTTGGAAATGGCCCTGTTGAACCTCGCGATGAATTCTCAGGACGCCACCGGCGGTTCAGGTGACATCACGATCACTGCGACCGACTACCAACTGGCACCGCAGGAGGCGGAGTTCCTGCATCTCGCTGCCGGCGAATATGTGAAGCTGACCTTTTCTGATGATGGCTGTGGCATGCCAACGCATCAAGTAGATCAGATATTCGAACCATTCTATACATCCAAGGCCGCCGGCACCGGATCCGGTCTCGGTCTGTCGATGGTTTACGGATTTGTTAGGCAATCCAACGGTTCCATCCGCGTCGATAGCACGCCAGAAAAAGGGACTACATTTTCGGTACTTTTACCCAGCGTCCAATTGGTTGTTTCCAATGGGGGTGACGAGGAACCCGCAAAGACCGACGACCCGCCAGAGCCGATCAACACTTCCGAGGCGGAGATGCCTATGGTATTGCTTGTCGAAGACGACAGGCAGGTAAGGCACATTGTCAGACGCAAACTGGCCGGGATTGGATACCCTCTTGTAGAAGCCGAAAGCGCTGCCGAGGCCCTGAGATTGTTGGATCACATTCACGAAATCGGGATTCTCCTTTCGGATATCGGGATGCCCGGCGGCATGGATGGGAACGCGCTTGCCTCTCATGTAAAGACAAGGTTCCCCGCAATCGGGATTGTCTTGATGAGCGGCCAAACTAACTTCAGCAGTGCAGAAGATCAAAGCATACCGTTCCTCAGAAAACCTTTTGAAATAGAGGATCTGGAACAGGCGTTGAACACGGTAAGAACCAAAAGCGCGGACATGGGGGAAAAGCGGAAATGATGCCAGTTGCATATCTTCTTGAAGACGACCTCGACATTTCAAAGTTGATCGTTCGGGCCCTTTCCCAACATGGGTTCAGCGTGCTTTCCTTTACCCGTCAATCGGACTTTGAACGCGAGGTAACCCGCCAGCTGCCGGATATCTGCCTGATCGACCTCAGCTTGCCAGATGGCGATGGTCTTTCCCTGATCAAAAGCCCGATCCTTCCGGCAACGATGCCAAAGATTATTGTCACCGGACGCGGCAATCTGACCGACCGGATCGTCGGGCTGGAGATTGGTGCGGATGACTACATCGTCAAACCGTTTGAACCCAGGGAGCTCGTCGCGCGCGTTCGCGCTGTCTTGCGGCGCAGCAGCGCTTCAAAGAACGCCCAAGGTGACACAAATATCGCCCGATTTGGCAATTGGACCGCCAATTTCAGCGCCTGCACCTTGAGTAACAAAGACGGTCACAGCATTGATTTAAGCTCTGCCGAGGCCAGTCTCTTGCTGGCTTTTGTCAACTCGGCAGGGCGCGTCCTGACACGCAGCCAACTTCTTGACGCCACTTCGGGCCGCTCAACGGAGCCTTTTGATCGCAGCATGGACGCCAGGATCAGCCGCTTGCGCAAGAAACTGGGGGATGACCCCAAGTCGCCTGACATCATTCGAACCGTATATGGCGTAGGATATGTTTTCGGGACAACGGTTGAGTGGCTTTAGCCCCTGCGCCCGCCTGAATCATCGATCAATACGCCATCCGGCTGCATTGTTTCTTTGCCTCATGGCGGTTGTGCGTTGTATACGGCGTTCCAATGAATCGTTAACCATGCTGAACCCAGAAAAGAAAAGTTCATCCGCAACACCAAGACTCTGGACCACTTGCCACCAGATGGCTTTTGGCGCAAACGGACCTTTTCCAGGCGCGGTTGTGTTGCGCCCTCTTGTTTTGACCTGAAAGATAACTGATGAATATGCTCAAGATCGTTGCCGTTCCAATGCACAGGGAAGGCCGGAAATTTGTTGCGATCTTTGCCGCAATCTCTGTTGTGCTGTCCTTTATCTGGATGCCGTTGTTCTGGCTCGGTGTTGGCGCAACGATCTGGTGTTACTACTTTTTCCGCGATCCGGTGCGCATTGTACCGCAACAACCTGGTTTGGTGTTGTCACCTGCTGACGGCATCATATCCTTGATCGAAGATGTTGATCCACCCGTGGATCTGGGTTTGGGCACGGAACCCCTGACACGGGTGTCGGTGTTCATGAACGTCTTTAATTGCCACATCAACCGCGCACCCATTGCCGGCACCGTCACCCATGTCGTGTATCGACATGGCAAGTTCCTGAACGCTTCGCTCGACAAGGCAAGTGAACATAATGAACGCAACAGCATAACCATCGAAACCGCTCAGGGCCAGCGCATAGGGGTTGTACAAATCGCGGGTCTTGTGGCCCGCCGCATCCTGTGTTTCGTTCACGAAAGCGACCGGCTGGAGGTGGGCCACCGCTTTGGCTTGATCCGCTTTGGCAGCCGTTTGGATGTTTACCTTCCCAAGGGAGTTTCCCCGCTGGTCGCCGTTGGTCAAACCGCAGTTGCAGGTGAAACAATCCTTGCGGATCTGAATGATCCCGAGCGTAAGCGTATTGGCATTCCCGAATGAGCACCCCGTCAAAAATCAAACTGCGCCACATCGTTCCAAGCGTGGTAACTGTCTTTGCCATTTGTGCTGGCATGACCTCTCTGAGGATGAGCCTGGAAGGGCGCATTGATCTGGCGCTCTATCTGATCTTGCTGGCTGTTTTTCTGGATGCTGCCGACGGTAAACTGGCGCGGTTTCTGGATACCGCCAGCCCCTTTGGTGCAGAACTTGATACTCTGGCAGATTTCTTCAATTTCGGCATCGTGCCCGGTGTTTTGCTTTACAACACACTGTATCTGGGAACGGAATATGCCAATCTCGGCTGGCTTGCCGCGCTGGTGCTTGCGGTCTGTTGCGCCTTGCGGTTGGCACGGTTCAATCTGTCGATGAACAGCCCAGGAATCACGCTTAAGAAGGACGAGTACTTTGTCGGCATTCCCGCGCCCGCACTTGCCTGTTTGGCATTGATGCCAATCTTCATGCATCTGCACGGCTGGCAGGATACGGATCTGCCGCTGGTGCGGGCCGCCTATATCATTGGTGTTGGACTGTTGGCAGTCAGTACGGTGCCGACCTACTCGATCAAACATGCCAGCATTCGGCGGGCGCATCTGCCCATTGCCGTAATTGCCGCGATGGTTCTTGTTGTCTGCTTGATGGTCTACCCTTGGCCGACACTGATCATCGGCAATTGCCTTTATCTGGCCTCTCTGCCGTTTTCTTATATGGCACAGCTGCGGCACACAAAGTCACAATAGATAGACTTGCACAGACCAGATCTGCGCAAGTTTCTAATATAATCCCACAATCACAGATTGAATGCGCTGGTAGTCTACCAATAGTGGTGTTCTATGAATGTATTGGTGAGTGACGAGGCGCGCCGATTATTACTGCGCCTCATAGTAAATATTTCTATTTCCAACCATTTTTAAGAAGAATTTTCATTATGTTACGTTTGCTCTGCCTTTTTGGGTTTCACATCAGATTTGAAGACAAAAATTCGCCCGATATGGTTTGCAGAAACTGCGGCAATCGAAAACCGCTATGGAACAAAGCCTCAAGGGACCGGCGCAAACACCGTTGAAGGTATCTTGACCGCGACTTCGGTCAATAACCCAACGCGCAGCCATCTTTGCGTGGATCCGACCCTGCAATCAATACACCCGCAGCATGATCAATCTCGATTATCTGCCCTCCGCCAATCGGCGATGATGAAAAGACCGCATCGTGGCCTTTGGCCTTTAAGCCGCCCAGAACCCCCTGCCCCAACGTGGGTTCTACCTCCAGCACTCCATCCGTGCGCCAGAACACCCGCGGGCTCTCCAGCGCTTCCTGTGGGTCCATACCATAGTCGATCATATTGGTGATCACATGCGCATGGCCGCTGGGCTGGTAGTGCCCCCCCATCACACCAAAGCAATAGCGCGGTTTATCCCCCTGTGTGACCATTGCGGGAATGATCGTGTGCAAGGGACGTTTGCCGCCTTCGATGGTGTTTGGATGCCCCGGCAAGACACGGAACCCCGCGCCACGATTCTGCAAGGTTATGCCCGTTTTTTCGGTTACGATACCCGATCCAAAACCTTTGAACACTGAATTGATCAGCGACACCGCCATGCCATCACGATCAACACAACTGAGATAGATCGTGTCGCTTTGAAAATTCGGATCAAGCGATGGCAATTCTCTATTGCGTTCGGCAAGGGAAATCCTCGCGGACAGCCCCTTGGCCCATGCCTTTTCGATCAAGGCCTCAACGGAAACGCCCATGGTATCGGGATCGCCGATATGCGCATCCCGGATGGCATAGCCGATGCGTGACGCTTCCATCTCTAGATGCAAACGGTCAACTCCGTGAGGATCAAAGGCGGCAAGGTCGAACCGTTCCAGCAGGTTGAGAATAATCTGCGCTGTGATGCCGGTCCCATTCGGAGGCAGTTCATTCAGGTCAATGTCTCGATAGGCCGAGGTCACGGGGGTACAGGGATCTGCTGAAACCCCGGCGAGATCCTCTTCGGTCATGACGCCGCCCCGCGCCTGCAACTCAGCCACGATATCGGCTGCCACAGCACCTTCGTAGAACCCTTTGGCGCCTTCACGCGCAATGATCCTGAGCGTTTCGGCCAATGCGGGCAACCGATGTACATAACCCATTCTGGGCGCATGCCCGTCCACAAGATAATGCTGGCCCCCTGCCCCCTGCGCCTTCAGTTTCGCCTCACAGCCAACCCAGTCGGACCAGACCCTTGGATAGACTACAAAACCATCCTCCGCCGCTTGAATGGCAGGTTGCAAGGCTTGATCCAATCCGAAGCTGCCATGGCTCTCCAGCAGGCTTTCCCAGGACTTCACAACACCGGGTACGGTGACACAATGCGCTGAGGTGTCATCCATCTCAGACCACCCCTGCCCTATCAACATTTCTGTGGAGAGAGCTGCCGCAGCGCGACCAGAGGAGTTCAATCCGTAGAGTGGCTGACCGGGTTTGGAAATCAATGCGAAACCATCGCCGCCTATCGCGGTCATAGCAGGCTCAACAACCGCGAGAACCGCCGCCGATGTCACCGCGGCATCGACGGCATTGCCGCCGCGCCTCAGAACTTCGAAACCGGCCTGCGTGGCAAGGGGATGCGAGGTTGCCAGGGCACCATTCGCCGCATAGATCGGAGAGCGTTTGGGGTCATGAAAATCGCGCATGGCATCTGGTCCTTTGTTGTCCTTCCGCCAAGCTATCGCGTCAGAAGAGGAATGGCACCACCAAGATAGAATAATGTCATTATCATAATAATTTCAATAAGTTAGATTACTTGAAACCTACAAAGCGCGCAACTTCACCAATTTCGCGCCGTGTTGAAACAACATCATTGGCGGCGAATGTCTCATTTGGCCAACCAAGGGCGACGCAGGTCATGATGACTTCGTCTTCGGGGATCTGCGCGTGTTCGCGCACAACGGGCGACTGCATGATCCCCTGTCCGTTTATCACTGCGCCCAATCCCTGCGCCCAAGCGGCCAGCACCAAACCATAAGTCACCGCACCCAAATCAAAATGCGCGATCGTGTCATCCGCCAATGCGCGGTCGAACGTCACCACAACAGAAACGGGCGCGTCGAATTGTCGAAAACCCCGCATGACCCAATCCTGTCGCCTGTCCTTGTCCTCGCGGGCGATACCCATTGCGGCAAACAACTGTTTGGCGATGCCAACCTGCCGGTCGCGGTGCGGACCGGCATAGGCGGCATGGTCCGAAATTTCGCGCACCGGGGGCACCCCCTGCATCATGCGGGTCGAATTGCCTTCGCGCACTCTGTCAAGTGGCTCTCCGGTCAATACATGCAGATGCCATGGCTGCGTGTTCATGGAGGAGGGTGCACGATTTGCCAATGCAATGATCTCTTCCAGCAGCGCACGGTCTACGGGTTTGTCTGTGAAACCGCGAATGGAACGGCGTTCCTGCATTGCTTGGTCTAGTTTCATGTTCTGCCCTTCTCGCTCTTGCGCGTCAGGCTAACGACGGCAGGAAGCAAGGGCCAGTCGCCACAGAACAAATGACGCTCCGTCACGACTTCCCGCCCTATGCACGGCCGCGACCTCTGGTTCCACTAACCGGCTTCAGGGTTTTCCAAGATGCCCTGAATAGACTTCATGACAGATCTGACCATTTCATCCGACAGGCTCTTGCCGCTTAACCGAATGACAAACCCCTTATCATCAGTGGCCTTGCGCAACGTCACGCCCGTTGTTGTAGTCAATGTATCGCCCCCGTCCCAGCCGGGCGCAGGCGTTTTTTTGGGCGGTCGACCACCGCGTTTCGGGTCTGTTTCAATCACGCCCGGCATTGTCAGGGCTTTATCGATCAACGCCCACTCTGACCTCGCATCGTCCCCCTGCCCTGTGGCCAAGGCATCCCGTAACCGCGCCGCATTGCCGTTCCGCAAGGCTTGCGCCAATCGCAACCCATCCTTTTCCCGCAGACCTTCTGCAAAATGCAACACATCGCCTAATTCCTCAAAAATCAATGCGAAGGATCTGATCTTGCTCCGCTTGGCTTTGGAAGCAGCGGCAAACATTTCGGCCACGGCGGCTTCGGTACTGGCAAAAGCGCCCTGCTGTGCGGCGATAGCCGCTATGCGCCCACGTTCAAAATGGCTCAGATCTTGCCGGATTTCGTTTTCCTCTACCATCGCGACTAAGGCACCCCCCATTTCGGCGGGATCACGCACAATGGCTTTGATAAGGGCAAAAGCCTTGTCATTGTCGCGCTTGTACAGGTTTTGCTGCGCGATCAGACGCCGGTATCCCGACAACAAGCCAAAGCGTTTGCCCGGCACCGAACCACTCAACTCATAAAGTTCGATCGGGAGGCGCAAGCCGTGTTCAGCAATGGAAAACTCCAACTCCTGCAGTGCCTCTGGATCTATTACCGTTCGATCCCGCTGCATTGAGGCCGCATCGATTTCGCTGAGCGCGATCTGCTTGATCAACCGGCCCTGCCCTGCCGCCATTCGATAAGCCGCCGCTTGTGCCGCATCTCGTCGCATTTCCGGCGTGCCGGCCTGAAACTGCTCGGCGGCTTCTGCGGCGACCTGAGCTATGGGTGCGGATATTGCACGCGGTGGGGTTTCGCGGCGAAACTCCTCTTCGATCCGGCCCATGTCCTCAACCGAAGGTGCTTCTAATTTACGTCTCTTTGCCATCACCGCTCTCCTCATTCAAAGCTTGTTGGTCTCGCCACCAGGTGCCCAAAAGCACCTCTTTGACTTCCGCCCATGTCCGGTCAAATGCTTCGCGTCCGCGTACATAGGTATCACGATTGAATTCGCGGTAATCCGCTTCGTAAATCCCATTTACCTGCTCACCCGCCTGGCCCACCATAGCGGTAACTTCCTGACGGTAGGTCGTCATAAAATCACCAAAGTAGGCCTGAATCACATTGGCCAGATCAGTCTGCTGGCTGGCATCAAATCGGGTTATCAACGCACGCACCGCGTCCCATTCAAACTTCATCTCGGGCAATCCGTCTTGCCGCCTGATACGGTTCTCACCTTCCTCGATGCTGGCGAAAGTCGAATACAACATGTCAAAGAACCGTCCTGTCGAATCAAACTCAAGAAATGACGCGCCCAGCGGCACCAATAAGATGTCAGCAGCCGCCAACGCATTGATGGTGAGGTATCCGAGAGCAGGAGGCGTATCGAGCAAAATAATGTCATAGTCATCCAATATCCCCTCGCTCTCCAACGCATTTGTCAGCGCGTCCCACAATGGCCAACTACGAACCTGCATCCGCCAGACCGGCACCTGAAACTCTGCCCAATACAAATTCAACTGGGCACCGATCAGATCAATATTGGGCCAATGGGTTTCCTGAATCAGGTTTCGCGGCGAAACCTCCAGGCTTTCAGTTAAGGTTTCGTCAAAGGGCAGTTCGGCAAGGCCCCGCGCCGCGCGCACGGTATTCTCAGCCTGGAGATGCCGCGCGAAATCCTTGGCGATCAAGGGAAAGGCAGTCGACCATTCATCGGGGACGCTTCCACCCATGATGGAGGTGAGGGAACCTTGGGAATCCAGATCAATGACCAGCACCCGGTAACCATCCAGCGCCGCGGACATTGCCAGATGTGCGCATGTAGAGGTCTTACCGACACCACCCTTGAAATTGGCGACGGAGATAACCTTTGCTGGCAACCCATCGGGACGCCAGGATTTATATTGCTTGTTCGACGCGCCTTCCGTTGCAAAATGTTCGCGCAGGGTAAGCACCTCTTCAAGGGTGAACCATTTGCTTCCGGCTTCGCCCGTACCTTGGGGTAATGCGGGGTGGGATTTCAAAACCCTACGCAGATGGGCTGGGGCGACATCAATGAGATAGCGACAGATTTCCCAGGTAGAGAACCGGCGCAGGCGTTTTTTGCCATCGGGCGCGTATCCACGCTTGGCCAGATCATCACGCCCTTTTGCGGCAAAGGCTGCGGCTTTCGCGAATCGCGCAGTATCTATAGGCTCTGACAATCCCGCCGCGGCTTTTTCAGGATCAATATTGAAATAGGGCGGAGGAGGGGCTTTGGGTGTAGAAGTCATATATCCTCGGGCATGTACGGCTTTTTTGCGTGTATTCGTAGATTTATCGCACATCCATGTGTGATTGTGAATCACGAAGACATCCGAGAACAATAGAAAGAGACTACATAGGATAAGACACACAAATTGTAGATTCTTTCAGTTCTTTAGGATGTTTGGTGATAAATATAGACTTAATAACAATAGATTATGCCTGTTTAGGTGCCTGTCTACAGGGTCAGGGGTGCCTGGTAACAGGTGCAAAGGGACCCGCTTACGGTATCAAAAGCCCCGATTCGCAGGACCAAGTGTGCCAATAAGCAGGAGAGCGCGAATTAGAGTCTGAATTGTCCATGGTAGGCCCTAACCGTATCCCTTTGACATATGCCGATCCCGTAAATTGGTACCTTTTAACCGCGAAACGGATCACCAGAGGCCGAGACAAAAGGTGCCCATGTTTTTCTTGTCAGCAGGTGCCTTTTGCCGCATCTTATGCAAGAGACCAAGGATAACCTTGGCGGACAGGGCAGAGCGATGATCAGAAACCAGAAAACAAGTGATATTCCCCAAGACCGCCTGACCGGCGCGTTGCGGAGAGGATCGGTCAAGAAACACGTCGCGGCGATCCATGTTTCGGGCAAGCTGACGCTTTTGCAACGCAAGCTCAGCAATGTGTTGTTGTTGAATGCCTATGACACGCTGACGACTAATCAGGTGCATATGATTGACGCACGCACATTGTGTTTGATGATCGGTTATAACTCCAATGATATGGAAACCCTCAAAGGGTCCCTGCGCGGCCTTGCCGAGACTGTGGCGGAATGGGACATGCTGGATGACCAGGGCAGGCAGGAATGGGGTGTGTCGAGTCTGCTGAGTTATGCACGTCTCAAAGCGGGGGTATGTGAATATGCCTATTCACCGGCGCTTGCGGCGAAACTGAATGATCCCAAGGTATTTGCCTTGATCAATCTCAATATCCAGCGGCGATTTACTTCCGGCCACGCGCTTGCTCTTTACGAAAACTGTTATCGGTTTGTGCGGACCGGCAGCAGCGGGTGGTGGTCGCTTGATCTGTTCCGACGCTTGATGGGGGTCGAGGACAGCGATTATTACGCTGTTTATAAACACTTGAATGCCAAGATCATCAAACCAGCGGTTGCTGAGGTGAACAAGTCATCGAACATTGTTCTTGAACCTGAAATCAGAAAGCGGGGCAGGGCGGTCACGGATATCCGGTTCAAGATTTCCGAGAATCCGCAACTGGCGATTCTGGATCTGGATGATGGCAAGGGGGTGCGAAAATCGGATGTTTATGGCCATCTCAAAGCGCTGGGTGTCAGTGACCGGTTGGCCCGACAGTGGATTGCGGAGCATGGGGAAGACCATGTCGCAACCAAGATCTCCTATGTTCGCCAGCAGCGCGACGTCAAAAACCCGGTTGGCTATCTGTCCGCGGCGCTCAAGGACAACTTTGCCACAGAGAGCGATGGGCCCGCGCTTTCGTCGGAACGGGCGCGCGTCTTGCGGCAGGTGCGCGATCTCGCCGCGGCCAGATCTCCGACCCAACGGGACGCAGACAAGCGGTTGTTCATGTCCATGATCGAAAGGGCAGATGCACGCGATGATTTTGAACGTCACGGTTGGATGTCCGCGTTGAATGCAGTCTCTATCAAGGCATTTTGGCAGGAGATGGCACCAGAAGCCTTTGAGGGACCCTAAAATTCTAGCGCAAAAGTTTAGAGATGTTTTCAATAGCAGCCTTTGTCGCGGGGCCGAATTTAGCCAGTAATTCCAGTTTGGCCTCATCGCGGGAATCGAAACCTGCCATCAGGTGATTCATCGCATGTAGCCGTGGACGCTTGATCCAAGCCTTGACAGGTGGCTCCCTGGACCACGCCCCCTGATTGATGCAACATGTATAATCGCCCCATGCGCAAGAGGTAGTTTCTGAGCTGATTTGGGCGCGTCATCAGGTGCTGACATGTATCCGGTCTCTGATGTAGCTATCTACATGCTGCGGGCCCGTATGGTGTTCGAAGATCAGATCCAAATCAGTCCCGCGTGCGCGTTGGCACAAGTTGCATACTGGATGTCTGATCCTGTCTCACAACTTTTGCGCCAAACTGCTCCTTGCCCTCTCACGCTCCAGCGTTCTCGCGACCGGCAGTGGGCCTATGCCGCTGCGGCCGGAGACTGGTAGACGCCGCCCCGAGCCATCAAGGCCCAGACGATCCGCGCCATCTTGTTGGCCAGCGCTACCCGCGCCAACATGGGTGGCTTGCGGGACAGCAGATTACCCAGCCATGTTCCCGGTTGAGCATCTGGATGGGTACGTCGTTTAATAATGACGCTGTTCGCACCAATAACCAGCAGCCGTCTCAGGGAGCGCTCCCCCATTTTCGTCGTGACTCCGAGCCGCTGCTTTCAGCCAGTCGAATGTTGGCGCGGCACCAGTCCTAGACAGACTGCCAGTGCCTTTGAGATTTGCCTGAACAAACGGGCGCAGCCCTACGCGCCTCTTCAGCACCAACGGCAACCAAGTCTTCGCTATCATTTTCCATCGATATTGCCGCACAAGTCTGTGAACCCTGTCTCAGGGTTTAGGGCAATAATATCGGAATTAAAGGCAAAATCTCATATTTAGAGGCAAAGGACAGCCGTTGATTTCGTTGGATTGCCTATCTCACAATTAAGGGCTACGCGACATCTCATTAGGGAAACGATGGTGTTTGAAAGGACTGCGCCGTGACATCGAAAACCGCGCTGTATTATCCAACCGCAGCTTCAGCTCTACCAGAAAGTGATGCAACAGAACCGCCCAGATCAATGAACCAGCAACCTCAGGCCCGTTAATGTGACAACACCCCTCCGCGCTCTTACGCTTCAGCCACCGCGGGGTTCTCTGAGGCCTTCAGTTGGTCGCGCACCACATCCGATACCGCCCTTGGCCCGTCACCTCGCGGATCAGGCCTCGCGTTTCCATCCAGGCGAGGTTGCGCTGGACGGCGGCGCGGCTGGCACCGGTCAGGGTCTCGGCCATTGGGGCGGAAACGAGAGGCCATTCGGTTAGCACGGCTCGCAGGGTTGGCGGTGTCTTTCCGGAAAGTGGGGCCATCATGGCTTCCGCCCGCGATGACCATGCCTGGATATCGTCAAGGTGTCGCATCGCGGTCAGGCAAGCAGTTTCCATTCCCTCAAGCCAACGCTTCAAGCGCTCAAGCGGTGGGCCACTGGCGCGCAACCCCCTTGCCCCGCGCATAGCCAGAGGCGTAAAGATGGCCCCCCCATTCGAATTCGGGCCCTCACACGCGGCTATGCGTGCCGCGGTAACCGCCGCCTCCATCCGGTCGCCCTGTGGCCCGAGGCCCGCAAGGTTCCAGAGATGAAACCCCATGCAGGCGCGTGTGATCGGGTACAGGTCACCGGCTTGTGCCATCAGGTCAAGCCAGCCGACCGCACGATCCGCAAAGGGCTCGGCTTCATTAGCCATGTTTTCAGGATCACGACGATCGAGGAAAGCGGATAGGTCCGCCTCTGGGCCGGGACCGCCTGTCAGACGCCGCACCGCCCACCCGATACGCGCGAGCGCTGCGGTGTCGTCCTGCACTCCGGACAAACGCATGGATATCCAAAGCGCCAGCCGATCCGGGGCAATTCGGTCACCCACAAACCAGCTGAGGTCTGCCGCCTCCATCAGCGCGAGCCTGTGCCGCCAGCCCTCCCGGCCACGGCGCAGACGGTCATCCAGCGCGCCAATCCGGCCAGCCACGCCGGCAAGACGCGCGGCATGGCCTGCCTCTGCCTTGCGCCAATCGTCGAGGACTGCGGTTTCACGCAGCTCTGCCCTCGGTCCGGGCGGCAGATAATCTGGCTCCACTTCCATCGGACCGGGCAGGAACCACAGGTCGTCCTCAGACCTCTCTTCAAGCGTCTCCGCATCCACTAGAGGATCTTTAGAACTATCATACTTCGTAGATACTTGAGGCTTCATACGTGCAAAATACGGTACTTTTGCCTTTTACCCAAGGGTTTTGTCAGGGTGCGCCTGCACACCTTATATAGCACGCGCGCGCGTTGGTCTGCGAGATCACTCTGATCGCGCTCAGCGTATGAAAACCAAGGGCTTTTTGATGAGCAGCAGCACAGAGAGCGTCCTTGCATTTGTTTACAAACGGTTGTTTATTAGCGATACCTCAAATTGTAAACGGCCCCGTTTTCATGCCCCTGATAGGCTATGCGCGCGTATCCACAGAGGATCAGACCCCCCTGCCCCAGTCAGAGGCCCTTCAATCTGTGGGATGTTCCGAGATTTTCGAAGAACACGCCTCAGGTGGAAATCGTGCGCGGCCTGTGCTTGCCCGCGTGCTAGAGCGAGTTGCCAAGGGCGACACGCTGGTTGTCGTTCGGATCGATCGGCTTGCGCGATCTCTGTCGCACTTGCTGGAGGTGATCGAGCGCCTGGAGGCGAAGGGGGCTTTCTTCCGCTCGCTGCAGGACCCCATCGACACCGCCTCCCCTCAAGGAAAATTCACATTGCAGGTTCTGGGCGCCGCGGCCGAGTTCGAACGTGCCCTGATCCGCGAGCGTACCAAGGCCGGGCTTGCCTCGGCACGCGCCAAAGGGCGCGTTGGCGGCAACCCTGGGCTTCGGGCCAAAGACCCGTCCGCGTTGCGCAAGGTGCGGCTTGCGCGACAGGACGGCTACATGGAGCGCCTGAACGAGACCGCGCAGGACTGGGTGCCCCATGTGCGCCGCTTACGCCCCGATATGGCTTGGGAAGACGTCCTGCGGATTATCAATGGCTCCCTGCCCCCAGATCGCCATTGGACCCAAAGCCGCTTGCTGCGTGCCGTTAAGGCCTACGTCCGCGACGGCTTTCTGTCCGCTGATGTGCTGGGCCGTGCAGGACGCCGCAAAACGGACGACCGCCTCCCCGCGATCGTCGCCGGCATCAAAGGAGCGGACCCAGACATCACGTTGCAGGCGATCTGCGACCGATTGGAGGCAATGCGCGAGCGCACCCCTCGTGGGCGAACCAGTTGGCAGCCATCCTCGGTTAAAATGTTGCTTGAACGAGCGGAAAGGCTGGGGCTGTTGGGGTGAATTTCGGCGCAAAGCCTGCTCGTCGACCTTATGCTAGTGCGGCAACTAAAACCTTGGCATGAAAATGTCGGGAAGCTCCTTGTGAAATTCCCAGAGGTCTATGTCCGGGACAGCGGGATCGTGCACGCCCGATTGAATATCGGAACTTCGGCGGGCGTACTTGGGCACCCGGTCCTTGGCAGCAATAGGGAAGGCTTTTGCATCGAAGTTCATCTTGCCACAGTGCCTTCTGATCCAGAACAATTCTTCTATCGCTCCTCTGCCGGGCTCAACTTGATTCGGTCCTTCGCCCGCCGGATGGCGACATCTGGGCCATCGAAATCAAACGTACGACGACACAGAAGGTCACTCGCGACTTCCATATGGGTGCGGAAGATATCAACGCGTACCGCAGCTACTGATCTACGCTGGCGGGCATGACGTCCTTGTAACCGAAGGCATTCGGGCAATGTCTCGCGAACACGGAATCGAGGTGCTGAGAAGACTTTATGGCAGCGCAGGTTCTCCCCATTGGGTGCTTGTCTATGGTGTACCAGCCTCAGCACTTGAATGAGTTTCCGCTACTCAGCAAGATGGCCGAATGAATGGCAGTCGCTCGTGGACGGTAGCCTGGTCTTCGGTGTGTCTTCCGATGTAGCTAGGGCGCATCATTTGCATGTGGCAGCAGTCGACACTTCCTAGTCAATTGTCGTCGAATCCCCTCCCCTGCCCCGCGGCGCTTCGTGTCCGGTGTGGCTCATGTTTACTCAGCTACCTGGCTGCTCAACGTCGACCTGGAACCGATGTGCGACCAGGTCGATGACAGAAGGTGGAGAGATCGTTTTCACCACGTTTGGCGTCTGCATCTCGATGCTGATCTCGAGGAAGGGAGCATAGGATAAGGTACGAATGCTCGTTGTCACCACGTTTACAGCTGTAAACTCGGCCTAGATTGCGTTCGTGGATATAGTTCCCTGCCGTATGTTTAGACACTAAATAGAGGAAAAATCTTGACTTAGCCGCGTGAATCGCTGCTTTTATCCTCAAGTGGCGTGAAAAAGGCCACATTTTGGAAATTGAGGCAACCAGATGATTCCCGTGACACCATTGGCAAATGAGCGCCCATCGGCACTTGCGACCGAGATATCCGAACGGCTTAACGCTGCGATCAGAGAGCACCTACTATCTGCTTTTGCCCCAGACAATTCAAAAACGCTACGTTCTTTTTCAGCCCCAGAAACTGCTGAACTCTTGGGTGTGTCCGGGCAATTCATGCGAAAGGTCCACGCCGAAGGGACACTTCCGGAGCCCGAAGACATCCGGGGTGGCAGGCGCTACTACACAGCCCAAGAGATATGGAATGCCCGCGAAATCCTGGAAAAAACCTCTCGGAAGAAGGGGCGGTATATGCCTCGCCGCTCCGGCGAGGAAAAGCTGCAGATTTGGCAGTTGATGAATTTCAAAGGCGGTTCAAGTAAAAGCACAACGAGCGTCCACCTCGCTCACTACCTTGCTCTTCGGGGCTACCGGGTCTTGGCGTTGGACCTGGATCCACAGGGGTCGCTCACATCAATGTGTGGGATTAGCCCCGAGATCGAGTTTGATGGGCTGACCGTTTATGATGCGATCCGCTACGACGATCCGGTCAGCATGGCGGACGTTGTTGTTCAGACATACTTTCCCGGGCTCTCGATTGCGCCTTCACGCTTGATGTTGTCGGAATTTGAGACGGAGTCGGCCGTTCATTCGAACCCGGACCAACCATTCTTTACCCGCATCCGGAATGCCTTGGCGCAGGTCGAGGATGATTTTGACATTGTACTCATGGATAGCCCGCCACAACTGGGTTTCTTGACCATCGCAGGGATGGCTGCCGCCAGCTCCCTTATCGTTCCTCTAACTCCATCGATGTTGGACGTTTCTTCAACAGCTCAGTTTCTCGAGCTGGCTGGGGCTTACATGGGCGTGATCGAAGATGCTGGCGCATCTCTGCAGTATGATTTCTTTAAGTTTCTCATCACCCGCGACGAACCAACCGACGTACCTTCTCAGCAGTTGACCTCTTTCATGCGGGCTCTGTTTCAAGACCGGGTCATGTCGGCAACTGCTTTGAAGAGCACAGCAATCAGTGATGCCACCATGCTTAAGCAGTCGATTTACGAAGTGGTGCGTTCGGAGATGACACGCGCCACATATGATCGGGCCAAGGGCTCGATGGATGCGGTCGGGCTCGAAGTGGAAACGATGATCCATCATTCGTGGGGGCGTAAGTAATGGCTAGGAAATCTCTTCGCGATATGTCGGGAATTGCCAACACAATCGCCCGTTCCGGCGGATCACAGCCAGAGAGACCGCCAAAGACCAGCGCTCCGGCTTTGGGGGCTCTTCAAGGCTCTCTGGCATCTATCCGTGAGATTGATCCCAATCTGATCGACGATTGGGGGCCAGTAGACCGGCTTGAGGAGTTTACAGCTGTAAACGTCGAAGACGACGACGAGAGCTTCGAACGATTAAAGAGCAGCATTCGCGAAGGGGGGCAGCAAGTGCCTATACTCGTTCGGCGGTCAAAAGTCGCTGACGGGCGCTTTGAAGCAATCTACGGGAGGCGCCGCTTAAAGGCCTGTCGCGAACTCGGCATGAAGGTACGTGCAAACGTCCAAGATATTGATGATGCTACGGCCTTGCTGGCGAAAGGATTGGAGAATGCAGCGCGCCGCAACCTGTCTTTCTACGAGAAGGCAAGGTTCGCCGAGGCCATCCAAAATGCCGGCCACGATGGAGCAACTGTTCGGCAGGTTCTAAACCTGTCGGCGTCAGGTCAGTCACACCTTACGAAGGTGACGCAGAATGTCCCAGTCAAGATCGGTGACCTCATTGGCGCGGCGCCAAAATCCGGCCGCCCGAGGTGGACGGAGTTGGCCGAGCTCTTTCTCTCTAGGAAGCTCACTGAACGTACGGCTCTCGATATCTTGGCTAAGATCAGGGCAACATCGAATTCAGACGAGCGCCTTGAATTGCTCATTAAGGAAGCGACTAAGCGCGGCGCGAAGAACTCGCGCGAAACTCGGGAGATCACACCCTTAGAGGGAGTGACGATCAAAGCTGGTCGCGCAACACTGTCACTTTCGGTGAAGAAGTCTGGCGCAAACGCTGAGTTTGCAACCTGGCTTGAGAGTAATCTCGCGGAAATAATCAAGCAATCCTATGCTGAATTTACGGATGTAAATTCAGTGGATGACAACTGAGGACGAGCAGAAAGGAGGAACGGCAAACAAAGAAAACCCCCGAAACCGGAGCTTCGAGGGCTGCTGCGCAGAGCGCAATTCTTAGATTGGACACCTAGAATCTAGCAGCCAACGAATCACCACACAAGAGAAAACGCTTCTGAGCGAACGGGATTTCTTTGCCGCTTACATAAAATGACAAAATTAAGTGATGCTCCGCATGGAGCGACTGGGACAGTCATGCCTCAGAACGGCGGAGGTATGTTCAATAGCCACTGGGGTCCGCGGTGGTGTCGAGCCATTGACAGTTACCTCAGACCAGTTGGCTGGTGGAAAGTGAAAGTGGACTTCTGGTTTTGTGACTGACGGATGAGGGCCTTTGGGGTGCCTCGGACGGGTCCGGGCCGGGTTTCGGTCTGCCGTTCTGGATGAAGGTTTCCCCATGGAAACAAGTGTCTTGCGCGTACTGCGCGCAACTGCTGCCTCTGAGTGGCGGCATCGAGAGCTTCGCAGAACCGGTCAGCTGGGGCTGGCGAAGCGGCTCGAAAGCGAGACCGTCCAGCGTGACCTTGGCTATCTCAGGCAGGCGGCGACAATGCCGGACGCGCATGTGATCTGCGGGGAGGGTGGCACTTTCCTGCATCTCGGCTGGACCACCGTTTCGACTCTCGCGCCGATCGAGTGCTTTCCCTTGGCCGCTCTTGCGGTCGCACGAGGGACGCCCTTCATCGATCTCCGACCCGTCACCGATGTCTTCGCCTTTGCGAACCTGCCGCGGGTGGCGCAGGACGGATCTGTCGACCCTGACCCTTGCGGTCCTGGCAGGTCCGTCTCGCTGACCACCTACATCGACATGGTCGTAAAGCTCGGTGCCAGCATCACCAACGCTCCGCGGCCCCGTCGGTCAATCTGATCCCCATTCCCCTTCACCAAAACTCGAAAGGACGCCAGCCATGGCCCGATGAGGCAGCCCCCCAAAGCAGGCGGCGGCAGGAACAGTTTTGAGACCGGCGACATGAAAAACTCCTTGTGACGCAAACATTCTATATTTCGCCGCGCCTCCTGAGGCAACGAAGGCCAAAACTGGCAACGAGGAAATCAACGTGGTTAAAATCGTCTATTCAGGCCCGCTCGCGCTTCGGCTGCGCAGCCTTACAAAACTCAGTCAGATCGCAATCGCAACGTCGATACGGCATGCGCTCGGGAGGCGTATGGCCGATGATTGGGATGCCAATATGGAAACCGGAATCCGGTTTGTCCGTCATCAATTCACCGCGGCAATGCGCCATCGCGATATCGCGCAGGGGCGCGAACTGTTCGACAGTGTCCAGCCGCAGACAGATGATATCTACGAGGTGACCTCTTCGGCGGCACAGGGGATCAACGGGCGCTGGTATGAACCAAAGCACCTTGAGAGCGAGGCGGTTCTGCTCTATTTCCACGGCGGCGGGTATACGTTCCATGGCGGGATGAGTGGCCGTTTCGCGCAGATGCTTTCTCACCATACCGGCGCCAGATTGTTTGCGCCTGACTACCGCTTGACACCGGAACACCCTCAACCTGCACAGGCCGAAGACGCTATCGCCGCGTGGAACTTTCTGGCGGCGCAGGTGACTGCAAAAAAGATCGTCGTGATTGGCGACAGCGCAGGGGGGCATATGGCATTGATGCTGCTACAATCGCTCAAGGCTCAGGACAAACCGCAGCCTGCGCTTTGTATCGGGCTTTGCCCATGGACTGATATTGGGGATCGCGGCGCAAGCCTGCAGGGCAACAATCCCACTGATCTGGTTCAAGGCTGGATGGCGCTACAATTCGGCAAATGGCTTGATCCCGATCAGGCGTTTGGGCGCGAAGCTTTGTCTCCGATCTCCCATGACTATAGCGGTCTTGCTCCGCTATATCTGCAAGCCGGAGGGCGCGAGGTCTTGCGGGATATGATCATTGAGTTCGCGCAGGTTCAGAAAGAAAACGGTGCCGACGTGTCGCTCGATCTTTGGCCGGACATGCCGCATGATTTTCAGGCCTACGACAGCATGACGACGTCATCTACAGCCGCGCTGGCCAGGATCAGACACGCGATCGATACTCATATCGCGGCGGGCGGATCGCTTGCTGGTCTGCAGGATATTACTATCGTGTAAACTGTTTGGTTCTGGCAAGTTTGGACCGGGCTTTCCGCCGCACGGAAAAGAAAAAGCAGGCTTTGGGAAGGGTGTTTCAACTTCTCAAAGGAGATCCCCATGTCCATGACCGTTCAACCCCTGCCGGACCGTCCGGATCCGACCGTGATCGCGGCGCAAAACGACGCGTTTCGCAAGCTCGCGTGCCTTGGGGTGCCGCCCGCGCAGCCCATCCAGGGCCGCATGCATGTGACCCGCTCGCTTATTGAGGCCGGTGACGGCTTCATGGCCGAGGCAGTGAAGGCCACGGGCATGTTCGAGACCTTCGAGCCCGAGAACGATCCCGAAGGATGGCATGATTTCGGGGCGGTCGAGATCCGGGGCGAGACCGTGTTCTGGAAAATCGATCTGTATGAAGCGGATTCCGATTTCCGCTACGGGGCCGAGACCCCGGACAACCCCGCCACCACCATGCGCGTGCTGAACATTATGTTGGCGCGCGACTGGTAGAGGGGCAGGGGACACCTCCCCCTGACATCTCAGACGATGAAGGCCCGCTGCCCCCAAAAAGGCAAAGCGGGCCTTTTGTCGTGGTGATCCCCGAAGCCGGGGATTGGTCACGCGCGTGAACGCGTGGGCCCCACCTCATCCACCGAAAAGGACATCCAATGACCGCAAGTTTCAAACCCGCTTCTGTCGCCATCGGCGACCTTGCCGCCCATCCCGCAAATGTGCGCAGCAACTCCCCGGAAACCTATGACCCCGAGAACATCGCTCATCTGAAAGCCAGCATCGCGGTGTTGGGCCTGCTCCAGCCTCTCCTTGTCCAGAAGACCGACAGCAAATACGCCGTGCTCGCCGGCGGGCGTCGCCATGCCGCGCTGAAGGAGCTGGTCGCTGACAAGGCCGCCAAGGGGTTCACCGCTAAGACCAAGGTAGACTGCCGCCTCGTGCCCGAGGATTGCGATGTCACCACGGCTCTGTCGCTCGCCGAGAACATCACGCAAGCGCCGATGAATGCCATCGACGAGTTCGAGGCTTTCGCACGGATGATGGAAGTCGACGGCCAGACGCCCGAGACGATCGCAAGGACCTTCGGCACCACCGTCGCCGCCGTGAAAGGGCGGTTGCGCTATGGCCTGATCCACCCCGACATCCGCGCGGCGGCCCGGGCCAAGGTGATCACGCTCGATACGATGAAGGCCTTTGCGGAGCATCCGAGCCAAGCGGATCCAATATTTTGATGATCGGCTGTTCAAGGCGATCCACGCGGCACAGACGGGGGAGTTGCCGTTTCCGAAGCCGGGGGGAGGGGGATCGCAGGGCAATCTCCCGTTGAGCGTGCGCGCCATGCCGATGACTCCGCCTTCGAACGGACCAGGTGGGTCTGACGCCGTTGTGGAGACCGCACACCAAGATGCTGGCAGCCAAACGTCAATGCAAACCGACGTCGCTCCAAAAAAGACCGCGCCTGAAGGCGTCGATAATCTGGCGGTTGTACTCGTCCTCGGTCTTGTACTGCGCCATCATTTTCGACCAGAATTTCCGCACGAGATCCTTCGATTCCTGATCGACCTCCTCGTTGCCCTCGTTCTCGTCCGGCGGGGAGACGACAATGGCACTTGAGACGTGGCCGATCTCGTCGAGGACCTCCTTGAAGCGAACCGCCGCCGCCTTCGATGGCGCAACGAGTTGAGCCTTGAACCCGGTTCCCTGCCAGTGCTGGCGATAGTGCTCGGAGATGTCGAAGGCCTTGGCCCGAATGGCCTGGTCGGTCTTGGCCAGAGCGTCCATCCGAGAGAACTTTCGCTTCAGATCGCGCTTCTGATTTTCGGTCAGCCCCTCGCTAATCTTGTCGAACCAGCGGTCGATCACGGCTCCCGAAACCTGCTGTTCGACAAGCCGCCCTTCGTAAAGCAACGGCACGACTGCGCCGTCAGCTACAGCCTCGTCGATGGCGTATCGGTGGATCAGCCGCCCAAAGGTAGAGAGCGTGTTTTTCTCCTTCTTGAGGAGGGGCGTTCCGGTGAATCCGAGATAGCAAGCCTTTGGCAGGAGTCGTCGCATCTTGGCGGCGAACTGGCTGTGGCCGCCGTAGCGCCCTGTCTGCGTCCTGTGGCTCTCGTCGACCAGCACGAAGATGTTCGGATCGTCGTCCGCCAGTTTGCTGTTCTTCAGCGCCGTGTCGAACTTGTTGATGATCGTGGTGACCAAAGGAGCCTTGTTCTGGACGAGCTCCAGAAGGTGCGCCCCGCTCGTCGCACGGACTGGTTCCAGATCGCAGGACTTGAAGGTGTCCTTGATCTGCTTGTCGAGATCGTCGCGGTCCGTGACGATGATGATCCGCGGGTTCTCGATGCTGCGTTCTAGGGCGAGCGACCTCCCCAGCATCACCATTGTCAGCGACTTGCCTGAACCTTGGGTGTGCCAGATCACGCCGCCCTTGCGCGCGCCATTTATATCGTGCTGCTTGACCGTCTCGACCGCGCGGCGGATTCCGAAGTACTGCTGGTGGCGCGCGACCTTGCGAATGCCGCCATCGAATACGGTGAAGCGGCGGATGAGATCAAGCAGCCGCGCGGGTCGGCACAGCGCGTACACCGTCCGGTCTTGAACCGTGACCGCGCGGTCTCCCTCTGCCTCCATTGAGTCGAAGTAGACGCGCGCGCCGACGAAGTCGCCAGAAAAGATCGAGTCTTTTTCCGCCGCCGCAAGGACACGGTTGGCGAAAGGCGCGATGGCCTCGTCGGTGTCTTCTTCATCATGCCACTCGGCCCAGAATTTATACTTGGTCCCGACCGTCGCGTAGCGCGCGCTGTTGCGGTTCATAGAGACTAGCAGCTGGGCGAAGTGGAAGAGTTGTGGGATGTTGTCTTCGTTCTGGTAGCCAATCAGCTGGCTGTCCGCTTTCTTGAGGCTTTCAGTCGGTCGCTTGTTCTCGATCACCAGAATCGGAATGCCATTCACGAAAGCGACAATGTCGCAACGCTTGGTCTGGCTGGATGCGGTCCTTTCCACCGCATATTCGGCAGTCACGTGAAAGACGTTGTTCTCAGGTTTTTCCCAGTCGATGTATTGGAATGAGTAGCTCTTTGAATCGCCATCGATGGACTTCGTAATCGTTGTTCCTAAGACGAGCGAGTCGTAGATGTCCTGGTTCGTTCCCCGGAGCCCCTTCATCCGGTCGGGCGTAGGTTTGATCCGCCGCATCGCCTCGTGCGCGTCCTCAAGGTCAAAGCTGTATTCTCTCCCCCGATGCGTGAAGCGGTTGATGCGCATCAGCTGGTCGGCGAGTACGTCATCCAGCACTACGTTCCGCATGCGATGGGGGCGCATAGGTGAATATCCCGTTGGCATCCGCCTTGATGGTCTGGGTGATCATCAGTTCATCCGGCACAGTGGCACCTGCGTCATTGTTCAAAAACTCGACCTCGACCTCGGCATAGGGCACGGGTTTACCGTCAAGCTTAACGATGCCCTGAAAAACGTTGTGTTCCCACAGACCAAAAGGCTTGGTTAGCGGCACGATTTCGGTTTTGAGCCCAAGCTCAGTGTCCCAGCCATCGTCATCGCCATAGGCGGTCACATAAGTCTTGGTGTAGTGGATGATAAAAGCATCTTCGGCAGGTTCCCAATAAGGCTGCGGTTCCATCGCAAAAACATAGGTACCAGGCCGGTCCAACGGATAGTCGAGCGTAAAGCCTTTGTGACCCATTACGGCGACATCCTGCAGTTCCGACACAACATCAGTCGTGGTGCCTTCGTGAGTGACCGAGAAGGTGACAGGCGTATCCAACACCATCCCCAGCATCTCGAAGGGATGCGAAAATGACATAGTCAGCTCGGTGCTGCGCCCATCTTCTTGGCTGATCATCGGGTCGTGGGGGATGATCATAGCGTAATGGGCCAAGGCAGGCGCCGCAAACAGAAGGCTGGCAAGCGAAGAGGAGAGAAGATGATGTTTCATGGAATACTCCTTTGAAGGGGGCTAAGTGCCCACGGCGAGCAACCAGCTCGACCAGTTTTCGGCATTTCGGGATACAATCATGGCGCTCGCCGCAGCGATACTGCTGGAGAGAACCAAGAGTATGACGGTTTCGGAGGCCAGAATCCGCAGAACCATACCACTATGTGCGCCCAGCTTTATTGCGGTAGCGATTTCCTGTGCCCTCAGACGGTTGCTTAGGAAAATGGCAAGCCCGATGGCGGCAAACGCGGCCAGCGTGGTGATGGCGATAACCAAGTTCAGAAGGGTTTGAACCCGGAAGATACGGTCCACAAGCCGCTGGATTACACTCGCCGGTACGATCAACTGTGCCCCATGCGTACTATCGAGGTAGCGCCCCCGAAGGATTATGGCTGACCGCGTGTCATGGGGCACCACAATGGCCGCAGTCGCTGGGTACACATCTTGGGCCCCGTGAAAGTGAAAGCTGTCGATATTCTCCGGCGTGATACGCTGATAATGCAGAACAGCAGCTTCGGCATCAAGATCAGCAGCGGTTACAACATTCTCGTGTCCATGACCTATGCCCTGAATGACCCAGGCGGTTTTGATATCCACAAAAATGGCGTCATCATCCGGCGAATTTGTGGGCGCGAGGATGCCAACGATGGGCATTTCCAGCGGGTAGACGCCATCAAGATCGAACAGATTTTCTGGAGCGGATACCAGCGTGTCGCCCAAACGTTTACCAAGAGCATTGGCGACGTTGTGGCCAATTACGGCATCGCCCAGGAAAGACAGCCCGTTCCCTTCCGTCAGAGTCAGATCGCGAAAGTCGAAATAGTCCAGCGTCGTGCCGACAATCTGAAAGCCGCCAGTTGAAAACATGTTATGCATGGGGATTGGGGTGGCCAGACCGCTGTCCCAGATAGCTTCAACTTCACCCATTGGCAGGGGTTTGGGGCGCTCTTTCGAGAAATAGAGCGCAGACATGGTCAGGTCGATTTGCGAGCCGCGGCTTCCTAGCACGAGGGGCGTTGAAGCACCACGAGACACCAGTATGCGTTCGCTAGTTGCCAACAGGGTTTGTGTTGCGAACGGCACAAACAGGATCAACGCAACCACAAATACCAGGATTAGACTGCGGGCCCAGTAATAGCGAAGATAGGCACCAGCAAGATAAAGCATGTTCATGGTTTGCCTCCCTCACGGAACTGAGAGAAATCTAAGATCCGCTCGAATCTCGGCAGCAGCTCGTGATCATGGGTCACCGCCAGCACGGCGGCTCCGGCGTTGGCGGCTTGCTCAAATAACAGATCAAGAATGCGTAGTTTGCTGTCCGGGTCTAGATTGCCTGTGGCCTCGTCAGACAGGATCAATTTCGGCTGTGTGACGAGTGCGAGGCAAATGGCAACCCGCTGCTGTTCGCCCTGACTAAGCGCGGAAGGATGCCGATCCAGCTTGTCTTCAATCCCACAAGCCCGTGCTAACGCCTCGGCCCGATCACGCACATCGGTATCCAGTTTCAACTCAGAGGTGATGCGATAGGGGTAGAGGATGTTCTGGCGCGCGGACAGTTGATTGAGCAGCGCAAAGTCCTGAAACACAAAGCCGATCCGGGTGGCCCGGAACCTCCGACGTGCCCGATCCGATATGTCCGACACTTTGGTGCCGGCTACGTCGATCTGGCCTTTCTGCGGGGTAATGATAGTGCGCCTCACACCGCTACCGAAGACAACAAGGTTTGGGACTCCGGCAATCTGGGGAAATCGGAACAGGCGCAGATGGAGTTCAAAGAGGCCGCGACCTATGACTACATCTGCGTTTATCACCCACATATGAAGGGGACTTTGACCGTTTTGGCATAGTACCTGTCATCACCCGCCCTTAAGTCAAACAACGGCTGGTACCTCTACCCTAAGCCACTCACAAAATGGTCCAACAGGAATATCTATATGACATACGCACTCGCAACCTTTCTCGTTGCCGCTATTGGCGGTCTCGTTCTGGCAGCCTCCGTGCTTCGAGGCCAGCTCGCCCCTTGGGCTCTATCGTTGATCCATGCAGCGCTTGGCGCTCTCGGGTTGATTCTTCTCGCAGGAAGCATTTTAAATGGCGAGACCAGTTGGCCACCCTTAGTAGCTTTTGCATTACTCGCTATTGCAGCTCTCGGCGGTTTTTATCTCGCCAATCTCCATCTCCGAAAAATAGTGGCACCGGCACCTGCTGTTGTTGTTCACGCGAGTGCAGCGGTTGGCGGGGTCGCACTCCTGCTACTGTCAGCTCTTGGCCTTTTGTAAACGGTAAATCAATGCGATTCCTAGGCCACCCAATTCACCCAATGCTGGTTCACTTCCCAATCGTGTTTTGGCTGAGTGGATCAGTTTTGGACATTCTGTTCTGGTTGAATTGGGTGGCTAATTCAAAGCTCGCAATATGGTGCCTAGGATTAGGTTCAGCCTCTGGAGCACTTGCCGTTGTTCTCGGATTTGTGGACATGCTAAAGCTTGAAGAGCGGTTCGTGAAAATCGCAAACCTGCACGCCGCTCTCATGTGTTCCGCTTGGCTCCTATTTTTGGCTAGTTTTTTTATACGATTTCAAGATATCGCCAACCGAAATGAGTTAACGATCTGGATTCTAACTTTGAACTTGGCTGGAACCTTTACCTTGGTTGCAGGCGGCGTAAAGGGTGGAGAATTAGTCCACAAACATGGTGTTACCCTGAAACCAAACTGCATACAACCGAACCCCGATCGACCAGATAATACTTGATCCCATCGCAAAACCAATCAGATAAAACGTCGAATGAGCAACTATAGTTTTAGGCGGGCTAAGCTGCCTTTCCTGGTGGGATCAGCTCATCGCGTTGGCGATTGTGACATTGGTTTGAGCGACCTTCGTAATACGATCGGCACAATACTGTGCTCGCGATGCGGCCCTTCGATTTCCCGCTACTCATCTTGTGGACTTTGAATGCTTAATCAACGTCGACTTGTCCAACCACGACATATTAACTCAGATGTCAAGTTGATACCTTGCTACCTTGGAACAACTTTCTGCGGCAGGGATACGAGACCATGAATGCGGATGACAAACTGTTTTGTGCATTTCTCATGATGAGCCACAGCCGGGTTTGATGAGGGTGGTTAACGATTAGGGTCGGTCTTGGCGCCGGACGGACGGGTTGTGGCCCGGGGTCGCTATCAGCCCGCACAAATGGATGATCCGTTTGCCTACTGCGAGATGGATGCGTTGCGCACGAACAGATTAGTTGCGGGACAAAATAGCCATTCGCCGCAGGCTCGCCAATGTCTGCTTGGAACAAGCCCGGCAAGAAGCCGGAGCCCGTGTCCGTCGTCAGAGTATTTCGGAATGCTGAGGGGATTTCGTAACGGAGGCTCTGGTTCAGTTTCTGTTTGAGTTTAGGCGGCAGCGGATTGGTGCTGCAACCGGCGTTTTTTGATTGTCTTTTTCTTGATCTCCTCTCGCATTTTCAGGATCTTTGCACCGCGGCCGTTGTAGACATCGTCACTTGCACTACAAGATCAATACTGCTGCCTGCCAGTGCTAAGAGCGATTTGATATGCCCTAATGCATTGCGCACTTCGTCCTGGGGTGTATCACCGCGAAAGATGCCAGCATCCGGATCATGTGGAGCGCTGTGGCCAGACACATAAACCATGCCCCCTGCCCTGCAGACCCGGCTGAAAGGACGTGAGCTGCCAGGTTCGGGTTGTTCAAAAAGCTCAATGATATGTGACATTCTAGCTAATATCCTGTTCTCCTAAGCCTATCTAAAGCAACGGTCGTTTCAAAGCACACGCGGCATCGAAGCAATCAACTGTTTTGCGTAGTCGCTCTTAGGGTCTTGGAATAGAATCCGGGAATCCTCAAACTCCTTGGCCTCGCCCAGATACATAACCAAGATATCATCGCAGAAAAACTCTGCTACAGACAGATCGTGACCTACAAAGATAAAGCTCAACCCTTTCTGTTCTTGCAGATCCAGAAGCAAGTTTAGAATCTGGGCCTGGACGCTTACATCCAGTGCCGATACCGGTTCATCCAAAACCAGCACACGCGGTTCCATCAACAATGCGCGCGCGATGCCAATACGCTGACGTTGTCCACCTGACAGCTCCATTGGCCGACGCTCAAGATAATCATGCGGCAAGTCAACGGATGTCATCGACGCCGTGATCCGGTCCCTAAATTCGCTGGCATCAATAGACCCGCGCAGGACCAAAGGTTCGATCAGGGTTTGTTCGATTGTCAACCTTGGGTCAAGCGCACCAGCGCTGTCTTGAAATACCGGTTGAACTTGCTGGCGGAACGGTTTCAGCGCCTTGCCGCGTAGCGCCGAAATGTCCTGCCCGTCAAAGAGAACTTGCCCTGCGTCGGCGTCGATCATCCGCAATGCAATGCGGGCAAGCGTGGATTTCCCAGACCCGCTTTCTCCGATAACACCAATCGTTTTACCCTTTTCCAGGTTCAGCGAAATATCCTGAACGGCATGGGTTTCCGACAGCGTCTGCCCGAAAACTCCGCGTTTGTGAAAGGTTTTGGAAACATTGCGCAGCTCAAACATCAGACCATCCTTCGGGTAACAACTCCGCAATGGTGGGCAAGCGTTCCCCACGCATTCCCGGACGAGGCCGCGCTTTTAGCAGCGCTTCGGTATAGGGGTGGGCCTTCTCATGGATCTGGTCAACGGGCACATGCTGGATCAACTCTCCATGATACATGACGGCGACTTCTGAACAAATTTCCGCAACCACGCCCAAATCATGGGTGATCAGGATCAAGCCCATGCCGCGGGCTTCGATCACATCATTCATCACCCGCAAAACCGCGGCTTGAGTGGTGACATCCAGCGCCGTGGTCGGTTCATCCGCGATCAATAACTCGGGGTTACCAATCAGTGCCGCCGCGATCATCACACGTTGGCGCATGCCGCCGCTGTATTCATGCGGATAATGCCGCAAACGCGATTTTGCATCGGTGATTTCAACTTCATCCAGCCGGTCCACTGCCGCTTTGGTCGCATCCGCCTTCGACGCGCCGGGATGGGCGGACAGATAGGCCCGAGTCAGATGGGTGCCGATCGTGTGAACAGGTGAAAATGCGCCCATCGGGTCTTGGTGAACGAAGCCGATCCGGCTGCCGCGAACACCGGCCATCGCCATATCATTATCCCAATGAAGCGCAGTGCCATCAAACAACACCTCGCCCGAACACCGAGCAAAATCAGGCAGCAGGCCCAAAGTTGCAAGCCCAAGCGTGGATTTACCAGACCCGCTTTCGCCTACGATCCCCATACGAGTGCCCCGGTATAGTGAAAGCGAAATACCTTTAATCGCTGTAACGGCCCCAAAGCCAACCTCGAGGTTTTTGATATCCAGTAAGCCTGACATCACGCCCCCCCTTTCGCCAGTCGCGGATCAATCGAAGCGGCGACAATATCCACGATCAAATTGGTGACGATGTAAATCACCGCCGACAGCAGGATGAACACCTGCACAACCGCATAATCCTGTTGCAACACACCTTGTGTCACCAACATGCCCGCACCCGGCCAGTTGTAAACGCGTTCAACCAGAACCGACCCCGCAAGCAACTGTCCGAAAATCAACCCCGAGGCAGTCAGCATCGGAATAATTGCATTCGGCAACAGTGTTGCGACCATAACCCGCAAACGGCTTTGTCCATGCGCGCGGGCCACAAGCGCAAATGGAGCGCCTGAAACATCCTCAAGGTTTGCACGCAGCAGACGGTACAAAAAACCGAATGGCAAAAGCCCAAGCGCAAGTGCAGGAAGGAACAGATGATGCAATGCCGTTGCAAAGGTCTTCAGATCGCCATGCAACAGCGCATCAACGGTATACATACCCGTCGGTCCGGCAGGAGGTGTGACTGTTGCCGGCAAACGCCCGGCCGGGCCGGGGAACAGGCCTGTCATCTCAAAGCCAACAATTAACAACACCAGACCGAACCAGAACTGCGGCACACCAAGCGCAAGCACACCAAGGGCTTTGGGGACACCATCACTGATTGGCCCCTTTCGGTGTGCACCCCAAAGGGCCAACACCAACGCGCTGACAAAAGCCATGCAGAACGCATACAGACCCAGTTCAAGCGTCGCGGGAAACCGCTGCCCAAGCAGGCTTCGAACCGGTTCACCCAGCGCATAGCTGCGCCCCCAATCCCCTGTGAAAAAGTCACGAATATAAACATAGAACTGCGTCAAAATGGATTGGTCCAGCCCCATTTCGCTGCGCAAAGCGGCAACCGCCTCATCTGTTGCAAAAGCCCCCAGTGTTAGACGCGCGGCGTCACCAGGCGCCAGTCGCAGGGCGACAAAAGCCACCAAAGCCGCACCCAAAAGGGCAATGAAAGACGAAACAAGACGCGATAAGATTAGGCTGGTCATGAATTTCCGCCTCCCAAAACTTTGCTAAGGCGATCCGCCAAAAGATTGGTGCCAACCACCGCAATAAGAATGCCAAGACCCGGAAAGATCGTCAGCCACCACTGACCCGTCAGGGCATATTGCATCCCCTCGGTAATCATCACACCCCATTCAGGTGTTGGAACCTCGGCGCCAAGGCCGACAAAACCTAGACCCGCCAGCGTGATAATCGCATAGCCGAACACTGACGCACATTGCACAAGCATTGTTGTCGCGGCATGTGGCACTATGTGCCAGCGCAAGGTGAACCAAGGGGTCCCACCCATTGCTTCAGAGGCTTCGATAAACGGAAAGGACCGGATACGCATGACTTCGGACCGCATCAGGCGGGCAAAGAAGGGAACGGTAGAAACAACAACCCCCAAAACTGCCGCCCAAAGCCCGCCGCCCAGCCCGATGGCGACCGCCATCGCCAACAAAATCGGCGGGAATGCGGCGATACTGTCCATCACCCGCATTAAAACGGTATCAACAAGTCCCCCGACACGGGCAGAAATCAGACCGATCAGCGCACCGGGGACCAACCCCGCGATCATTACGACGGCACCGACAAGCAATGATAAGCGTCCGCCAGCCAGAAACCGCGCCAGCACATCCCGACCCGTTGCATCGGTTCCCATCGGGTGATCCAGGGACGGGGCCGCAAGAAAGGCGGTAAAGTCCATTTCAAGCGGATCAATCCGCCACAGCAAGGGACCCAGAAAGACGGCCAGCGCCAGCACGCCCAAGATAGCGAAAGGCAAGAATAGATGGCGCAAGGGGTAATCCTTTAGTTCGGGGATGAAAAGGTGTCAGGACGCAGAACACGCCCCGACGAAACATGGGATCAACGACCCCAGTTTTGCAGATCAAACGGGCCGTCCTGGGCAAAGTCCCATCTGGTCACATCCTTGTCCAAAACAGCTGTGAATACATCTGCATAGACAGGGATCCGCGGTGCATCTTCGATCCACATCGTTGCAATCGCGTTCCACTTGTCCTGTCGATCCGCCATGTTTGGTATCGCAACCGCTTCACCGAACAATGCTTCGGCATCCGCGTTACAATAGTTCGACTGGTTATATGGTGACTGACAGAACATGTCATAGCTCAGCAACCAAGCCGGATCCGCAATCGACGGGCCGTCAAAACGCACAATTGCTGTGGTTTTTTCCGGTGTCGTTGTCACTTCGACATAGGCCGATGCACTTAGCTTGCTGATCTTGGCATCCACACCCAAAGGTTTCCACGCACCTTGCAGGATTGTCGCGATCTGTTCCTGTTCGGCATTGCCTTCCATGATCGTCAACTCAAGCGCAACAGGGCCGGTCACACCGGACGCGGCAAGCAGTGCTTGGGCTTTGTCCATATCAAACGCACGCGCCGCACCGTTTTCTTCGGTATAAGCCGAAAATTCCGGCGGGAACGGACCAAAGAAGCTGTCCGCATAACCAAAGGCAACAGATTGCTGGATCGCCTCATAAGGCACGGCATAGCTTAGCGCCTGACGGAATGTTGCGTTATCAAACGGCGCAACATTGTTAGGCAGGCCAACAATCATGAAACGCGGGCTTGGAACCTCGACCACGTTCAGTTCATTGCTCAGTTGGTTTACCATCTGCTTGGGCAGGCCAAGCGTGACATCAGCTGCACCGTTACGGGCCTGCAACAGCAATGCTGACGGATCAGAGATAAAGTTCACAACCACTTCACTTTCCAACGGCGCATCACCCCAATAGTTAGGGTTCGCGTGATAAACAGCTTTCACACCCGGCTGATATTCTGCCAGCACATAGGCGCCCGAAGGGGCGGCGTGGTTTGCCATCCAGTCATTACCGCCATTGGTGTCCGCAACAGCAACATCAACAATAGACAGGTTTGGCTGCGTCAATGAGTGGATCAACAAGGGCTGCGGCGCAGCCAAAGTGATGGTTACAACATTGCCTTCAGCTGTAATGGACTGTGTGTTTCCGAAGCTGCCTGCCTCCATGTAGTAGGTGCCACAGGCACCCGAGGACAACGCACGGTTCAGTGACGCGGCAACAGCGGCACCGTTAAGCGCGTTGCCACTGGCAAATTTCGCGCCTTCACGGATGTTGAAAGTATAGATCAGACCATCTTCGCTGACGCTCCAGCTTTCCGCCAGCGCCGCGACGATCTTGCTGTCATCCTCGGCTGTGACGGTTACGCCTTCAGGGCCTTCATAGGTTTTGCGGGCATAGGTTACCAGCGGTGAGTAAAGTGGCGCGACATAACCGTTGCCCACGATATCACACGCGAAGGCGGGATCCATCGTGCTGGGTGGTTGGCTGGCATTCACGACAAACGGATCAGCCATCGCAACACTACCCATTAAGGACATTGCCAAGGTTAATGTGTATTTCATTTCTTCCTCCCTAGGTTGGTGTGCTAAATGCGGTATCAGGCCTCTTTCCGCATTTCAGCACGCATCTGATCTGTCGCCTCTTGGTTGGCGGCATGACCATTCTTGTCGGCGACAACGCCGTACTTCTTGGCCGCTGCTTCGGCAGTAATATAGTTGTTGTGGATGTCTGATAGCACCTCATCGACAGGGCGATCCGTTGGCACCCCCCAGCCGCCGCCGCCGCCGCGCAAAAACTCAATTGCGGCACCTGCCTTCAGGCGGTGGTTATAAACCACTTCGGTAACGGCTGTGCTGCCATCTTCGTCTGAAAGTGTCAGCGCATTTGGTGGGCCGTTATCGGCACCACAGAACCCGCGTGTCGGGTGGCGTACTCCAGCCAACATGGCATTGGTGATGTTGTCCGATAGGAATCGAATGCGTGTCGCCACGCCCGGCGCACCGCGCCAACGGCCTGCACCCGCGCTGTCACAGACATATTCATGCTGCTCGATGCGCATTGGATACTGCATTTCGTTCATTTCGATGCTGGGCAAAATAACCCCGGTCATCAATGGCGGGTAAAGCCCCCAACCATCGGTGCCATAGGCCGCACCAGCGCCACCAGTATATCCGTGGAAATTCAACGAAATCCAAGGCTTACCGTCTTCATACTTGCCCGACGTATAAGCCAACGGAAGTTTGTGACAGTTCACACCAACCCGTTTGGGCGCACATTGCGACAAAGCCAGCAAAGCAACTTCGGCAATTTCAGCCCCGCATATGCAGGTACAGTTTCCCACAGGTTTGGGGTTATGCGGATTAACCACAGTGCCTTCAGGCGCAATCACGCTGACAGGGTTTATATAGCCTTCGTTCACCGGAACATCTTCGTCGATACAGGACGCAATGGCGACAAACACGAAGCTTTCTGTGTTCGCCAAAGTCGAGTTCACGAACCCGTCCACTTGCGGTGCCGACCCAGTGAAATCAAACGTCACATCTGATCCGCGCACTTTCGCGGTGCATGCGACCTTGATGTCATGCGCACCCTGATAATCGTGGTCGATAAAGGTCTCGGCGTAATAATCGCCATCAGGCCAGCTTTCGATTTCAGCACGCACACGTTTTTCAGCGTATGAAATGTTGTCTTCGATCGCGTCACGCGTTTCGGTCAGACCAAAACGATCAACCATCCGGTCGATGTTTTTTTTGGCCGTCAAACAGGCGCCGTGCATGGCGTCCAGATCCCCGACCAGCCAATCCTGAACGCGGTTGTTGGCCAGAACCAGATCAAACACATCCTGACGACGTTCGCCTTTTTCATAAAGCTTGACGGGCGGAACAATCACACCATCCTGCCAAATATCGCGGCTGGCGGGGTTATAACCACCCGCAACAGGGCCGCCGCTGTCGGCAAAATGCGCCCGAACAACCGGGAAAAACACAGGCTTCCGGTCCGCGAACACGGGCAAAATCACCACGTGGTCGGGAATATGCGTGCCGCCATGAAACGGATCAGAGGCAAGGATCACATCACCGGGATGCAGGTCGTTGCGGAACACTTCCAACGCGGCCTGAACCGCCGAACAGATGGCATAAAGGTGCAATGTGCAACCCGGAGCCTGCGCAATAAGCCGCGCTTTGCCGTCTTGGAAATCAAAGATACCAGTGGTGAAATCATGCGCTTCGTTGAAAATCGGGCTGCGCGCCGTACGTGTCACGGTGGCCGACATTTCTTCGGCGGCGGTATCAAACGCACCACCAACGATGCGCGCGCGGATCATATCAGAGCTGTCCATCACGCATCTCCCTTTGGGTAAGTGAATGTGATTTTTGCACCGGCAGGCAATGTCAGAACGTTGGATCGTTCGCGCACTGTTGCGCCGGTAATTTCAGGGGCCAGTCCGCCGGGAACCACGATAGCTTCCTGGTTGTCGGCTGTAACCGTAAGTTCGGCAGTCACCCCGTTATCACCGATTTGGCGATGCCATAGGTTCACACGGCCTGCAGCTTCGGTTTCTTCCGCGCTAATAATGCGACGGCGACCCGATGCCGCGTCAGAACCCGCACACCCTTCGAATGTCGAAAAGCCGGGCGAAAGCGCGATGGGTTGCGTGACTGGGCCAGACCCAATTTCGTCAAACAATATGACCATCGGTGGTGCAGGGTTAAACGCAGCAATCGTGCCGGTTGCCTGTGCCAATGCCGCTGACAAAGCAGGCGCCACAACCCGCCAGCCACAAGACAGAGCGGCTGGGAATGCTGCATTAACCGTGCTGCCTTCGGGGGCGGTGATTTTAACCGCATCAAGAATCCCCTGTGACATCCCCGCGTCTCCGATAACCTCAGACAAAAGCTGCACCAGAACCACCGCCCGCGTCGTTGCAAGCGTCATGTTGTTGGCGTTCTCTTCGGATACCGGCATTCTGGAAAGGTCGACGTGAACCTGATCACCTGTCGTGATGGAAACACTAGCGTCTTCAACGGACGCCTTGCCGGATGTCAAACCTGCCAATGCCGTCTTTGCCCGCGCCGCGCCATATTCGATGCGTTGCGTTGCTGCGGCGTTGATCAGGTCCAGACCTTTGTTTTCAATCAGGCCAATAATCTGTTCGCCAATCCGCGTGGCAGTGACCATCGCTGTGGTCAGGTCACTGTCAAGCAGCGCGGTCGCACGGGTGTTACGCGTGATATAGTTGCGCACATCCTTTTGCGGGGCACCGGCCTTGACCAGCTTCACCGGGGTCAGACGTAGGGATTCCTGCCAGATTTCATGCGCATCAGGCTGGAACGGGCCGGGCACATTGCCCGCCAGATCCGCAACCGCAAAGCGCACGGCAGACAGGAACTTCAGATCGCCATCCCAGAAAACCGGAACAATAATCGTCAGAACCCCCGACCAGGTCCCTCCGCAATAGGGGTCACCCGTCAAAATGACGTCGCCCTCGGTCAGGTCAAACGCAAAGGCGTCCAGCGTGTATTCCGCCGTGGCCTGAATGGCGGCCAGATGCGAAGGTTCACCCTGATCTTGTGCAATAAGCTGACCGTCGCCATCCAGAATGGCGCAGGCATATTGGCCCTCTTCGATAACCTGTGGCGATCGGGACATCGCGGCAAAGCCAGCGGCACCTTCATGTGCCAACGCAGCAAAGCGGTTGCCCAGAATTTGTGCTGCTAAGGTCATCCGTGGCCACCATTTTCAATGATACAGTTGCCATAGGCATCGATCAGCGCCTCTTGGCCCGGACACACGATTATGGTCGTGCCCCAGCTTTCAATCGCGGCTGGACCGGACAAGAAATGACCCGCCTGCAGTTTCGCGCCGTCATAAACGGTCGATTCATGTGGGCCGTCTGCGAATGTGATCGGACGGGTGCCCTTGACCGCGCCGCTGGCATCTTCGTCGCCAAAGTCAGCACCGTTTACACGGGGTGGTTCGCGCAGACCCAGAACATCAACACGGATGGTCAACAGTTCAACCGGATGGGCCGTGTCTTTGTGCGCAAACAGTTTTTCGTGTTGATCGTGGAAGGCACGCAACGTCGCGTCAATATTAAGCGATGTCACACGACGTGTCCGCGTTTTCAACGGCACGGTAACTTCGTGAACTTCGCCTTCATAGCGCAGATCAAGACTGCGGCGCAGTTCGAAGTTTTGCGTGACGTTTTGCGATGCCAAACGTGCCCGTGCGGCCTTTTCCATTTCGTCGAATCGGGCGTTCAGATCGGCAAGATCAATCCCCTCCATCGAGGCGAAATAGGTTCGAGCATCCGAAACCTTAAGGTGGGCAACCGTATCTCCAAGGGCACAGAACACAGGGCCGGTGGCCGGAACAATCACGCTGGATATGCCTAGCAATTCCGCCTGACGACCTGCATGCAATGCACCCGCGCCGCCAGCAGCCACAAGGGCAAAATCACGTGGATCAAGACCACGGCGCGTTGTCACCAGATGCGACGCGTTTGCCATGTTGTTGTTCACAATCTCGCTGATCGCTTGCGCGGCTTCATCCACGCTTAGACCAAGCGGATCGGCCACATGCACCCGCACCGCTTCGCGGGATGCTTCCAGATCAAGGGTCATTTCACCACCTAGGAAGAAATCAGGGTTCAACAAACCAAGGATCAGGTTAACATCCGTTGTCGTCGGGCGGGTGCCGCCACGGCCATAACAGGCAGGACCAGGATAGGAACCGGCACTTTCAGGGCCGACACGCAATGCGCCACCATCGTCGATCCATGCGATTGATCCACCACCGGCGCCAACCGTGTGGATGTCCAACATCGGAAGAGCAATGCGATACCGCGCCAGCCAGCTTTCAGTTGTCATCACAGGGGTCAGGTTCTGGATCACCGAAATGTCGTAAGACGTGCCGCCCATATCGACAATCATCAGATCGTTGTATCCCGCCATCTCGCCAACCCAGCCGGTTGCCGTCACACCGCCAGCAGGACCGGACAGCAAGGTGCCAACCGCCTGTTTACCGGTTTCTTCAGCCGTCAACATACCGCCGTTGGATTGCATGATGAACAATTCACCCACAAAGTCCTTGGCGCGCAATTTCTTTTCCAAATGGCTGACGTAGCTTTGGATCAGTGGGCCAACATAGGCGTTCACAACGGTTGTCGAAACACGCTCGTATTCGCGAATTTCGGGCAGCACATCACATGACAGCGTCACATAAATCTCTGGTGCCATCTCGTTGATGATTTCCGCTGTGCGGCGCTCGTGTTCTGGCGAAATGAAGCTGAACAGGTAACAAACCGCGATCGCCTGTACGCCTTCTTCCTTCAGGAAGCTCACGGCCTTGCGAACCGCATCTTCATCCAACGGGATCAGAACCTCGGCGGCTTTGCTGACGCGTTCAGGGATACCAACACGCATGCGGCGCGGGCAGATTGCCTCAGGCGCTTCAAGGCGCGGGTTGAATGTGCTTTCTTTGTAAGAGCGCCGGAATTCCAGTTCGTCGCGGAAACCGTCTGTGGTCAGCAGGCCGACTTTGGCACCGCGATATTCCAGAAGGGCGTTGGTCGCAACAGTCGTGCCGTGCACAACAATACCGCAATCAGACAGCAGGCTTTCTGCTGTTTCGCCAACTTGTTCAGCAATTTTGCCGATGCCATTCAGAACACCGTCTGACTGGTCTTTCGTCGAAGGAGTCTTGGTCGTATGCAACGCCCCCGCCCCATCTGTCAGCACGATATCCGTGAACGTTCCACCCACATCGATGCCAAGACTCCACTTGTTCATAGTTCAGTAACCTCAAATTCACAGGACATTGCATTTGTGACTGTGCAGATACGCTTGCCGTCTTTGGCGATGCGCGCTGCTTTGTCAGAATCTAAATCGGGAAGCGACCAGGCGATACGAACGTGACCAACACGGTTCGGGGACCCTTCGCCCTTTGTGCCGGTCACTTCAGCGATTACCGTTGTTTTTGGTTCGCCACGTGCTTCTTGCACCATCTGGCAAGATTTACTGAAACATCCCGCCACCGCGGCAACCAGCAGATCAACCGGTGTTCCATTCAGCATCGCGCCGTCGAATTTCAAATCGCCATCTGCCGAAAGTTCGGCTCGGACGTGCCATTGCATCATGCCTATTCTCCCTTTGAAGCGACTATCGCGGCACAAGGGGACTGGCTCAATCGACCTGAGGGATGGGAAAATGATAAAAAAGTATAGTTTTTTGCAAGCCTAGTGCGCTGTCACAGCCAACCAACCTGAAGCGCGTGCTTCACGACGCTTTTCCGATTCGAGGCATCCGTTTTTCGACAAAGGTTGGCCACATGGAACTTGACTGTGGGAAGTGAGATGCCAAGCCTTAACCCTATGGCCTTATTTGATTGCCCTTCGGCCAGCAAAAGCAGGATCCGGTATTCTTGACGGGTCAGATCTTCTGGTTTTTGTGAACTTTGGTCACGAAGTACATGGCGAAGCTGTCGCCACAACTGGGGCTGCTTGCGCATCTCGGATCGAAAATCACGGCGATTTACGACATCTGCCATTTCGTGGCGTAGTTCATGCCAGAAGTTTGGAAGGTTTTCTGGGTTCGCAACTGTTATCGCACGTGTAACAAAAGCAGCGGCTTCTTTCTCGGACCTGCGGTTGATCGCATTTTTTGCGGCGAGAAGATTCAACGTGGCGGATCGCCGAACCGATGAGTTCGGCAACTTAAGGCAAGCCCGAAGCTTTGTTGCCAATGTTTCGGATTTTGGGGCTCGGTCGAGTGCGCTTCTCAAGCGGGCCAGCTCTGCTTCTTGGTCAAAACCTGACCTAAAGGAGGACAGAATCTCGTCGGCCTCTTGCCATCGGCCAAGCGCCTGAAGGGCACGGACTTCGTGGAATGAAATCAACTCATCAAAACGGTCAGAGCGCCACTGGCGTACCCTCCATCTTTTAACCCAAGAATAGGCCGCAGCAGGCGTTACGTGGCTTGCCAATGCGCGGCGCCCATAGCTGATGATTGGCTCAGCCACTGAAGGCCAAAGTTCGCCAAAGGGAATGCTGTCTTCTGCTGCCATTAGGTGTTCGATAAATGGTTTTTCGTCACCAGCTTCATATTGAACAATTAGCTGAAAACTGTGCAACAAAAGCGCGTCATTCTCAGTCGCCCCTGCGAAGTTATTCAGAGCACATTGTGCATCTTGGGTGGTGTCTTCGGCGGCGCGCACGTCGCCACGCCAAAGCTTTATGATAACCACATAAAGCAGGACATAGAATTCTATTCCCGGCTCGCCAGTTGCCCGATAGTGAAACAATGCCCGTTGCGCGGCTTGTTCTGCCTCTGCAACACGACCTTGTCGCATGAAAACGTCCAGCCCTGCATTATAAAAAATTGCCCGCATCCAAAACGCATCTTTCGGGATCGTGGACAGAGATGAAAACAGGTTCTCGATGGCTTTAGAGCTGATTTCCTCGTCGGCGTAGATTGCCTTCATGAACAGAACGCAGACCAATTCAGGCAGCGTATCCGAGTTGCACTCTTCAAGGGTTGGTATGGTGTGGTTATCAGCCAAAACCGCAACCAAACTATCGGCTTTGGCAAGATCACCAGACTTTAAAGCGTTCACAACCTGAAAAAGACCGATGATCAAATGATTGAGCAACAGGTCGTTAGGCAGTTGCTGTTCAATGGCGATGGCCAGATCCAACCCCTTTGAAATTGCGACAAATGGTCCGCCTTTCATCGAAAGCCATTCTTCCAGATCTTCGCTGTCACTGTATTTATCCGTACCTGCCACTTCACCTTCGGCAAGCACGGCTTTCAGCACTGCCAGAACGTCGGGCTTAAATCGCATCTGACCGTAAGGTTCGGACTCAATCAATGATCTGAAGGCCGGAAAGACGGCTGCGCGCTTCATGGCATCATTGTCACCATGCAGAATCGCCTCGTTTAGCAGTTGGAGTTGTTGCGAATTAAGACCCCGGACAAACGCTTGCGCAAAAGAAGTGTCTAAAGGTGGTAGCTTGTCGACAGGTGCTGGCAATGTGTCACTCATATTTTCTGCGGCCGATGGTGGCACGCAGTCTTTGCACTTCTGGTGTTGTGAATGCGAATTATACACAGCTGAAGCAGTCGGTGATACCGAATATAGCCAGCGGACTGCGCTCTCGCGCAGGCACGCTGACCAAACATATCAAAATCAGCACCGCTCGGCGCTAGACTTTCGCCAGCGGCAGCGGGCGGCCGGTCATGAGTTGGTCTACTTTCTCCACTATCCCGGCGCTGTCGATTCCGAAATGCCTGTACAATTCGCCAATCGTGCCGGTTTGACCAAAATGTTCGACTCCCAGAGGCACTGTGCGGTGGCCATGTACCCCACCCAGCCAGGCCAGCGTGACGGGATGGCCATCGATAACGGTCACCATCACCGCATTGCGCGGCACGTCCGCCAATAGTTTTTCGATATGGCTT
>NZ_JAPMLQ010000015.1 GCF_026410305.1 Sulfitobacter sp. F26204
GGCGCAGTGGCCTCAGTTACCGTCAGCGGATCGCCGTTCGGATCAGTGTCGTTGCCCAGCACGTCGATGGTGACGGTGTCGTCCTCATCCACATCTGCTGTGTCCGGCGCGGTCACTGGTGCTTGATCACCTTCGGCAACAGTCACTGTCACCTCAGCCGTGTCGGTGTTCCCGTCGGGATCCGTGACGGTGTAGGTGATCGTGTCTTCGCCGAGGAACCCTTCGTCAGGTTCGTAGCTCAGCGTGCCGTCGGGGTTGATGTCGACAATGCCGTTTGGTGCGTCGGCCAGTGTCACCGTCAACGGCTGCCCTTGTGGGTCGGTGTCGTTGGCAAGCACAGGGATGACCGCAGTTTCACCTGCATCCACAGAGGCTACGTCGTCAACCGCATTGGGGTTCTGGTCTTCGAGTACGGTGGCGCCTGTCACGTTGACCGTAATCGTCGCCTCGGCAGTGCCACCGTTTTCGTCTGCGACAGAGTAGGTGATCGACGTCGACACGACTTCCCCGTCCGGCACGTTTGCAAAATCGCCATCGGGGTCGCGGAAGCGCACGGCGCCTGTCGGGCTGATGCGGATCTGGCCACCGGCGTCAGCGTCCACCCAGGTATTGACCAAAGACGTCTCGCCTTGGGCTGCAACAACGCTCAGCGGATCACCTTCGGGATCACTGTCGTTGCTCAACAGGTCCGTAGCACTGTCGCTCAGACGGATGTTGCCACCACCATAGCCGTCGATGTCGAAGTCATAGGTATCGTCAACCGCAACAGGTACCTCATTCGCGTCGTTCGCATTGACCGTAACAGTCACGGTTGATGTGTCAGAATTCCCGTCAGGGTCTTCGACCGTGTAGGTGATCGTGTCTTCCCCGGTAAAGCCAACGTCAGGCTCATAGCTCAGTGTGCCATCGGGGTTGATGTCCACGATGCCGTTTGGCGCTGACGCGGATGTTACAGTCAGCGGATCGCCATTCGGATCAGTGTCGTTATCCAGCACATCGATGGAGACAGCAGTTTCTTCATCTGTCTCTGCAACATCAGGGTTGGCGTCGGGTGCGACATCAACTTCCGGTGCTACGGTCACGGCAACTTCGGCTGTGTCCGTGAGGCCATCTTCGTCCGCTATCGTGTAAGAAATCGTATCAACACCATCAAAACCAGCGTCTGGCGTATATTCCAGCGTGCCGTCGCCGTTGATAACAACTGTACCGTTGGGCGCAGTTGCGGCGGTCACGGTCAAATCATCACCGTCCACATCACTGTCGTTGCCCAGCACATCAATGGTCACCGGTGTCTCAAACGCTGTGTCATCGCTGTCGTCAACTGCCACGGGGGCGTCGTTGACGGGGGCTACGGTCACAGCGACCTCGCCTGTGTCGGTGTTCCCGGCAGGGTCTTCAACCGTGTAGGTGATCGTTGCGTCGCCGTTGAAGTCAGGCGCTGGCGTGAAGACAACTTCGTTGCCCACAACTCCGACAGTGCCCTGATCGGCAGGCACAGTTGCACCTGTCACGGTCAGCGGATCGTCATCTGGATCGGTGTCGTTGCCGACAACGTCGATGGTCACGGGTGTGTCTTCGTCCGTGGTGGCAACATCGTCAACAGCGGTTGGTGCGTCAGCGACAGGCGCCACGTCAACAGTTACCGTGCCTGTGTCAGTCAGACCGTCGGGGTCCTCGACAGTGTAGGTGATCGTTGCGTCGCCGGTGAAGTCCGGTGCAGGCGTGAAGACAACTTCGTTGCCCACAACTTCAACGATACCCTGATCGGCAGGCACAGTTGCACCTGTCACAGTCAGCGGATCGCCGTCCACGTCGGTGTCGTTGGCAACAACGTCGATGGTCACGGGGGTGTCCTCAGGTGTGCTGTCGCTGTCGTCCACTGCCACTGGGGCGTCGTTGACGGGGGCTACGGTGACAGCGACCTCGCCTGTGTCGGTGTTCCCGGCAGGGTCTTCAACCGTGTAGGTGATCGTTGCATCGCCGTTGAAGTCAGGCGCCGGCGTGAAGACAACCTCGTTGCCCACAACTTCGACAGTGCCCTGATCGGCAGGCACGGTGGCATCTGCCACGGTCAGCGGATCGCCATTTGCATCTGTATCATTGGCCACAACGTCGATAGTGACTGTGCCATCCTCGTCGACATCCGCGACATCATCTACAGCAACTGGTGCTACATCTTGAGGGTCTGTAATGATTTGTTCGATCCCTTCGAAGGTCAGCGAAGTGCCGTCCGCAAAGGTGACCGTACCAGCCGTCGCACCCGCATCGTTTGGATCCTCGGCTTGCACTATCGTGACATCGCCCGCGCCGCGCAGGTCCAGAACATCAAGGTCTGTGTTTTCGTCAGGGCCATTGCCCCCGTCGATCACATCACCCGCGCCGTCTTCTGCGCTTGAGACGACAAATGTGTCGTTGCCGTCCTGGCCGGACATTGCGTCACTGTCGGCACCGCCCTCGATGGTGTCGTCGCCGCCACCGCCAAAGATCGTGTCGTCGCCTTCGCCACCATCCAACGCGTCGTCACCAGTGGACTCATCGGGGCCGGCTGCTACTAACGAAACCGTATCAAGCAGTGGACCATATGCGTTGTTGTCGCCGGTTTCGCGGAAGCTCAGCGTTTGGGGGCCACCGTCGCCGACGACCTGTAGGTTGAATTCGCTCCATTCACCGGCGGCAGGTGTAACTGTCGCGACATATTGGTTGTCCCAGTAGACATCGATTGATTCAGCATCGCTGGAAGGACGCTGCTGCGCAACGAAGCTCAGATCATACGTTTGGCCGTCGACCGTATCGACAGTCTGCTCAAGCCTGTCCCTTCCCGCAGAAGATCCAAAGACGTCCAGTTCAACAAAGTTGCTGCCAGTGTCTGCGCTCACAGATCCGGGCCTTGCCGGATCCTCATATCCGTTGCCCCATGATTCCAGCGTACCGCCGTTACCGTTGGACCACCCATCAATGGATGCAGCAGCGTTGAAAGTTCCATTTGGAGTGCCGGCTTCAAGGCTGCCGTTGATCAGAAGGTTGCCCGGTGTATCTGCCCCACTGTCACCATAGATGACATCATCTCCTGAGCCGCCTTCGACGGTATCATCGTCCGCGCCACCGACCAGCGTGTCATTGTCCGCGCCGCCTTCAATGCTGTCGTTGCCAGTGCCGCCGTCAAGTGTGTCGGAGCCATCACCACCAGCAAGGGTATCGTTGTCCGAACCGCCACTAAGGAAGTCATTACCAATACCGCCAGATATGTTGTCGTCGCCGGCGTCACCTGCGATCGTGTCGTTACCGGAGCCACCATCAGCTTCATCATTGCCGGTGCCCAGCGTAATGTTGTCACGACCAGTTCCACCCAGAACAGTATCGTTTCCCGCGCCTGCACGCACGACGTCATCGCCCGCACCTGCGTCGATAACATCCGCACCGCCCGCATCGGACGTGCTGCTGTTTTGCGTATCGCCTGTGGGGCTCACTGTTGTCACAGTCACATTGTCATACAGGACCTGACCTGGCGCATAGACCGCTTGACCCGAATACAGACGTACGACAATTTCGCCGCCAGCTGCGGCCCCGGCTGGTGCCGTGATGCTGACTGGCGTCATGTCAAGGGGGCCGTTAAATTCATTTTGAACGGAGGCAATCTGTGTCAGGTTGCCAGATGCATCTTTGACAAAAATGGCAAAACCAAAACTGCTCAGCTGAGTCGTCGCAGAGCCTACGTCGACTGTCATAGTGTAAGACTGCGTTGGGTCGTAGGTCGCGCCTGTATCTTGGCTAATATAGTTATTGAAATTTAGCGGGTTCATATACTGAGCAGCGCCATCAGTATTGATGTTCGTCGGGATAAACTGGCCCGTGCTGTCGGTCGTGGCGCTGGTCCATCCTGCCGGAAGGCCGCCCTCGAAACCCGAAGCCAGGTCGTTTCCTTCAAAGGAACCGTTCGCTACAATATTATCACCGGTGATGACATCGTTACCGCTGCCGCCGTTGAGAATATCGCTGCCGATACCACCCTCGATATCTTCGTTGCGGCCTGAGCCAGTCAAATTAGCCATGATTTTAGTCCTTTCTCCATCGGCTTATCGGCCGAAACTCGTGAAATTGATGTTGCTGAGGCAACTGTATGTTAAGGGGGGAACGCGCCACTTACCGTATGTCGAAATGTTCCGGTCGAGCAGTCGAGATACGCGTCGGATGAGCGCATTAAGCTAGGGTTGCACGCATGCAGGCTCGATCTGCCGACTTCGCAGAGATCACAGTTATAGCGTTAGCCCTGCCTCCGCGCGGCATAAGCGATGCAGCAAACGGCATCTTTGCGTACTCAACTTTTTTCAAGGTAATCACCCGTTCCATACTAGACGCCCCCACGTCCGGCTCTCATGCTGTACAAAACCTTAACAACCCGCAAGAGGCGCATTTCGCTGAGTGAGATGGAATTTTGAAATTTGCCGTGATTGTGTCAAAATGTTAACCAGCATCTGACAGAGGGGCGGTGGAATTTTGGCGAGGGAAGGGCCGAGCGTTTACCAGTTACTTTGTATATTTTGAAGGCGATGCCAAAAATTTGAGCGTTTTTGAATCCATGTAAAATGCGAATGATCTGCACCGTCAAGTTTCCTGCTTTCTGAACAGAGTGTTTCCAAATTCCCCCTAATGTTTTGCAGGGAAATCTACCGTGGCGTGAATTAGAGAAGCTCAAACGTGAAAAAGCGCTATGTTGGTACCGTTCAAATTGGATTCTATCCTGCTAAAAATAGAATCAACGTCCAAAGTCGCACCCTTTTTGGAGCGCAGCCGAAGGCTGAAACCTGGCTGGCTGTTCAAGGTAACGGCGAGGCATATACTGGCCTCGTCGGCTTTAATGATTGGTCCTTTTTTGCGGATACGATCCAGCGTATCACTGTGGTGGCCCGCCACAATTCTTAACCGCTCGCTCGGAGTGCACATCAATGCATAGGCACGCAGAATTCGGGTGATGTCCGTCTTTTTCAAACTAAGCTGCGCCGCGCGCGCCATGCTGTCGTCAAGCAGTGATAGATCGTTCCTTTGATAGTCGGCTTTGTTCGTACTTTCAAAAACTTCAAAAGTGTCTCGGTGTGTAAACCCAGCCAAGCAGACATGTGCATCAAAGGTGTGTTCTAAATCGAGCATGGTCTGTGCAATTGGTTGCGCATTTTCAAAGCTGCTTGACCCGTTGATCAACTGGGCGACCTTGTCATGGGTTGCGACAAAGGCGTTGTCGCCCAACCGCATCCTGATCCAACCCGACGCCCGCAAAGCTGCCAGCGCTCGCCAGACCGCAGCGCGGCTAAAGGAACATTGCTCGGTGACTTGCGACAACGTGACTGGACCCGACAGACACACAATGTCGAGGACAGTCAGCACCCGCGCCGTCGGCCCATCTTTCACGACGCAGTTTCTTTGGTAGGTGGTTCCTGCGTTATGAGGTGCACTGTTCTATCCTAAAGGTCACCGCTCCAATCAAGACTTTGATCTCCACAGAGCGGTCCGCTTTGAACGGTGCGGCACCAACAGGTGTGAATTTGCTTTGTGGTTTCAAACTACACAAATTTGTCAAAATTTGAACACTTAAAATAGTTAACACGGTTTCAAGGTCAATATGTAAAAGGTTAGAAACATTGGAAGAGTTGATCGTAAACGGCGACTTTGAAAGTCCAGGTTACTCTGGCGGCTTCGTCAATGTAAACAATTACGGCGCATGGTTTGGCAACGACATCGAAGTCGGTGACGAAAACTTTTATTTTGCGGGCGGTTCTACAACCAACTCTGTCGTTGAACTTGACGGATTTGCCGGCCAATCGACCACCTTGCAGCAGGATTTCTTTGTCAGTGGTGACGACCGAAACGGTGAGCTTAGCTTTGACATTGGCGGGCGCAATACCGCGGCGGCGATGGACAATGTGTATGTGCAGATCACAAATCCCAGCGGGCAGTTGATTTTCAGCCAAACTGTAGCACCAGCAACCTCCGGCAGTTTCACCACCTTTACGTTCCCCGTGTCATTCGGGCCCGAAGGGACATATTCAATTGCCTTCATTGAACAGGGCACGAACAATGCCTTGGGTACTGTCCTTGATAACGTATCACTGATGGTTTGCTATGCGTCGGGCACAAAGATTGCGACCCCCCAGGGCGACAGGCACATCGAAGACCTCAGGGTTGGCGATCTTGTCACTGTGGCAGATGGTCCCGCACAGCCCATCAAATGGATCGGGTCCAAAAAACTGTCTTGTCGCAATCTGGCGGCCAAGCCGGAGTTGAGACCTATTCTGATCCGCGCAAATGCTTTGGGCCCGGGTGTCCCGCTGCGTGATCTTCTGGTTTCGCCTCAGCATCGGATGTTGGTGCGGTCCAAGGTGTCACAAAGGGTGCTCGGGGATTACGAGACTTTGATTCCGGCCAAAAAGCTCACTTCTTTGCCGGGTGTCGAAGTAATGGAGACCGCAGATGGGGTCGAGTATTTTCACTTCGCCTTGGATCAACATGCCATTGTTTGTGCCGAAGGGGCCTTGTCTGAATCTCTCTATCTTGGGCCGCAAGCTCTTTTGGCGCTGTCACCGGAGGCCCGCCAGGAACTTCGTAGTCTGTTCCCGGAATTGAATATCCCCCACGTGCGCCCAAAAACCGCGCGCCCGTTTCATTCACGCACACGGGATATTAACGAGCTGTGCATGCGTCTGACCAAAAATCAAAAGCCGGCATTGGAGTTGGCAGCATGACACCGGATCCAGTTCTTAGGGTGGACGGGGCGTTTGATGCCCAAAACCCCGGCGCTCTGTTGGCGTTTGCCCGCAAAAAGTCGAATAAATCCGGCATACCTGTCACACAGGTCATTGCAGAAATTGAAGCGGCTTATGTCAGGGAAGCTGAAGCAACCTATGGCACGAAATTCGAGTTTTGGGCGCGCCTTAGGCAAGACGGACACGTTGTTCTCGCGCAGGTATTGAAAGTTGTAAAAATCGTGAAGGATAACCACCGTGAAGTCTCATTGAAGAATGCGCGATTGCAGAATTCTGCTGTACATCCGGGGCAGTACTTTGTGAAAAATCTCAAACCCATTCATCCTGTTGAGTTTTCAAAACACCTGCGGTCTTCGCAAAACTCAATTTCAAATTTAAAAATTTCCGTAATTTAGCGGGGTGATCCAAGCTTTCGACATCACCGATGGTGTAGATAGTTTAACAACCTTTGGTTGTCCATCGTCAGGGTATTTAAGACCACTGGCCGTTTAAACCAGGGGAATGTTTGGCTTAACTGGTTCGATTAATTTTACGGCGGGCCGTCCGTGATGCAAGCGTAGCACTTGGAGTGTCTTTCGTTTTGGTAGAAATCAGAAGCCAAGTAGGTCAGTGCTTATTATAATGACAACACTGAGTGTATCAACAATGTTGATACAGTCTTGCATTACTCCCATATCTTGAGTCCAATCTGAGGATAACAGATGCGTGTTGTTGTAAAAAAATGGGGCAACAGTGCCTCGGTGCGAATACCTGCGGCGATTATGCAGGCCGCGAAGCTGTCGCTCGACACACCGGTCGATATACGCGAAGAAAACGGACGTATCAATATCGAGCCGGATCAATCGCCAGAGTTTTTGCTGGACGATTTGTTGGATGGCATCACCAGCGAAAACACCCACGAAGCAATCGAAACCGGTGAACCATTAGGCCGAGAAACGTTCTGATATGGCCTACATTCCAGAGGCCAGCGACATCGTCTGGCTGCAGTTCAATCCACAAGCGGGACACGAGCAAGCCGTACATCGTCCGGCGCTCGTCTTGAGCCCGGCGAAGTACAAAAAGATTGCCTTTATGCTCTGTTGTCCGATGACAACCCAGATAAAAGGATATCCGTTCGAAGTGGTCATCAAAGGCTCACAAACCAGTGCAGCGCTTGCTGATCAGGTCAAGAGCCTTGATTGGAAGGTCAGAAAAGCAAAGCGGAAGAGCCAAGTTTCCGCATCGGAGCTTGCAGTGCCCTCCGTTCCCGCTGCGGCAGCCATGAATGACCGGTTTTCCCGCCGCATGGCGGCGCAGAAATTTACGCAGTTGCAGCAATTTCCGCGCTGCAAGCGCACGCAGCACAAATCTGTCACTTCTGCTTTGGGCTCTCCTGACACCTTCGCCGCACCATCTACGAACGGTTGGTCCGAAAACGGGTGCCGTTCTCTGCGTAGAGCTTGAACTGGCAAGACGCGGGACGAAGTACCAATTCGCGGCGTTGGCAGAAGGTGCTGGTCAGAGGCCATTCCTTGGCATCTATGTACCACGAACAGCTTCGGTGTCGCAAACGGAAGGCCAAAGCGACAGCCGCATCGCTAGCAATGAGAAAGAAATGTCTTTCGGAGACCAAATGACTGTCATGAACCAACCGTCACTCGGCACTGACGGGCACCGGTTCGGTGTCCTGTTTGTCTTTACTGCTGGTGTGCTTTGGTCGACCGTCGGGCTTGGAATACGGCTGATCGAAGACGCGGTTGTGTGGCAGATATTACTTTACCGATCGGCCAGCCTGTCACTTCTGCTTTATGTGTTCATTCGCATGCGCTCTGGTGAAAGCCCCTTTGCCCAGATCCGCCGCACCGGGTTCCCAGCAGTGATCGCAGGGCTGTCACTGGTGGCTGCTTATTCCGGAGGGATATATGCAATCCAGGCGACATCTGTAGCAAACGCCATGCTTCTGTTTGCAACAGCACCCTTTATGGCGGCAGTTCTGGGATGGGTTGTTCTGCGTGAACCTGTACGCCCTGCCACCTGGGTGGCCATAGCCGTTGCCATTGCCGGTATCGCGATCATGGTCGCAGATAAATCTGGAGGCGTAGCCTTGAAGGGCAGTCTGGCGGCCTTGGGGTCCGCCTTTGGATTTGCGGTCTTCACTGTGGCGCTGCGTTGGGGAAAATCAGGTGAAATGCTGCCGTCGGTGTTTCTGTCCGGATTGTTCGGCATCATCGTGACGTCCGGCATTTGTCTGTTTTTGGAATTGTCTCTGGTGTTGTCGGTCCGGGATGGTGGCATTGCAATGGGCATGGGGGTGTTTCAGGTCGGCGCAGGGTTGATCCTGTATACTCTGGGGTCTCGCAGCCTTCCTGCTGCGGAACTTGCGCTGTTGTCACTGGCCGAAGTGCTCCTTGGGCCGTTATGGGTCTGGTTGTTCATCGGTGAAACCGCCACGCTCAACACATTGACTGGCGGCGCGGTTTTGCTTGCGGCGATCGCCGGAAACGCTCTGTCAGGCAAGCGACGTAGGCCGCCGCCGATCACGTCACCTTAGGGGATTGGGGACAACCTATTCCTGATGGGGCCACCGTGAGTGGGTGCGTTGCATGTGTGATCATATCCCCTTGCGCATGTTGATTGTTGCACTTGGGGTTCCGTTATTTGTGTTGCTATTGCGCGACTTTAGCCAAAGGGACGTCTAGCTACCCTTCGCGATCCAGTTTTTTTCGCGCAAGTTTTCGGGCGCGGCGGATTGCTTCGCCTTTTTCCCGCAGCCTTTTCTCGGAAGGTTTTTCGAAGTGTTCCTTCAGCTTCATTTCGCGGAATACACCTTCGCGTTGTAGTTTTTTCTTCAACACCCGAAGAGCTTGATCAACATTGTTGTCGCGAACACTTACTTGCATGTGGTTTTCAAGCCTTTCCAGAAACAACTTATTGAGATTTGCACGAGCCCGTCAGTTGTCAAGGTAATTTTTGTGTATGCAACTGCACGTCGGAAAAACGGTGTTCTTCCTAGTTCTGGCTTTCGACCGTTGAGCCGCGTTTTCAGCAGTATCTTCGCTCACCCAGTATCAGCCGAGGCTGCTTGTAGATTAAGGTAACTTCTTGTCAAACTCATCCAGTTCCATGGCCTCAGCATCCAACGCGTCCGCCAATACCATAGAAGGCGCGCCTGGGGTAAAAACCGTCTGAGCCGTGGGCGGGTTGTCGTCTGCGGAGCGATTGACCCGAAGCTCACGATAGGCTGTGTACATGCCGCTCACTATGATCAGTACCATGCCAATGAAGGTCGTATGGGGTGGGACTTCCCCCCACAGCAGGTATGCGAGGATGGCTGCCAAAGGCAGGTAACTATAGTCGAATGGTGCGATCACACTCGCGCTGGCGATCTGATATGCACGCGAGACCAATGTATAGGCCACCGTTCCGATTGCCCCCAGTAAAGCCAGCATCGCGATGCCTTCGACATTTGGCACCGGCCAACTCATGCGCAAATGGTTTAGTTCTGGCGAGACCACAATCATTTGCGTAACCACAAATCCCATCGGAACGATTACAAAACCCGAGAAAGAGATCGTGTATAGCCCGATGACGAGCGATGTGTCCTGCTCTCCGATCTTTCGCACAATGATTTGGCTGATTGCATAGGTAAGTGCGCAAAAAAGCGGAAGAGCCGAAATCCAGCCAAAGTTTCCGCCTGTGGGGTTCATCGCGATGACAACGCCCGCAAACCCTACCAGCAGTGCGGCAATGCGGTGCATTCCAACCTTCTCCTGCAGAAACAGCGCTGCCAAAGTCGCGGTCATCAGGGGTGCGGCGAAGAACAGCGTCGTGACCTCGGCAAGGCCCATAAAAGGAAAGGCGGTATAGAACATCGCGAAGCCTGAAGCAAAGAGCATGGCACGTGCTAGATACCAAGGCCAAAGAGGGGTCAAAATACGATGCGGCGCACCTAGCCACAGGACGAGCGGCAGCAAGGTTATCAAAGCGACGATGGAGCGGCTGAAGATCAGCATCCACACCGGGTAGTGTGTCAACATACCCTTCATTAGAACGTCCTGCCCGACAAACAGCACCATGCCCGTAAGCACACAGGTGATCCCTTGGAGAGTGCGGGACAGCGACGGTGCGTGTGTATATGTTGAGGCGGTCATGACAGTAGACTGCTTATTCCAGGATGAGCATCCCGCCACGCAGCGACCGGAATGTCGGTTTCAATCAATAATCCAGATCAAAAGTCAGTTTGTCCCACAACTCGGTCATAGCCCATCGTGATTTCGCTGCACCTACAACGAATGCCCGCTTTTCTCTCTGCGGCGCAGCTAACAATTTTGGCGCCTGAATTGCTGCACTTGCTAGCGTTTGCGCAGGAGCACTTCCGGTATGGCTCTCTAGGCACCTTAGCTGAGCCGGTCACGAGCGGCCGGTTCGGGAAACATCGCCGTTCGCTGTACCTCGCACGAATGGGTAAGACGCGGACTTTCCCGACATTGGTGTTTGAGTATGTTGCTGACGCAGCATTGCCTTGCATGCGCGGCAAATTTCTTGCTGCGATGCGGCTAAAGTCACGGAAGCGGTCATTGCTGGACAGCTCTAACGGCCCCACCTAAACGGTAATTTCGCTGTATGACATAGGAAAGCGAATCGTGCGGACATTCCTCCCGTTCATGAAAGTCGATCTAAGGTCTGCTTTGCTCTGATCTCAATTCCCCAAAACCATCTTTCATCAGAGCGTCGAGCATAGGACACGCCGCTGTCCCATCATCGCAGTTAGCAGATAAGCTGAGAAGTGCTTTGCGAAGAAGTGTCAGGTTTTCGATCTTGGCGTTGATCTCATCTAAATGGCTTTCCGCCAAGGTTTTAACCTCACCGCATGAACGACTACTTTGCTTCGTCAAGGACAGGAATGTTTGGATGACCGAGATAGGAAAACCCAAGTCACGGCATCGGCGCACAAATCTCAATTTTGCGATCTCGTCGGGTGAATAGAGCCTGCGCCCGCCTGCGGATCGACCCGGTTTTGGCACAACGCCGATCCGCTCATAGTACCGGATCGTTTCTATATTCACGCCGCTTCGCTCTGATGCCTTACCAATCGTGAACATTTTTCTTTCTCCTGTAGCCGCTACAGGAAGTAGAAGAGCAGAATGAATGTGAATGCAAGTGAACAAACAGCGATAGAACCCAGCTTGGTCGGGCGAATGTTGATGCCCTTCGCGGCGGTTTTGGCAGTGTTGTCAGCGTCATGTTGCGTGTTGCCGATTGGTCTATCGATCATGGGCCTTGGCGGCACATGGTTGACGATGCTTGGCCCCTTTATCGTTTATCGCGCGTTCATCTTGTTCGGTGTTGCAGTTGCGCTGATCTGGTCGTGGTATCGGGTGGTTCGGCCAAAACCATGCGTGTCGCGTAGGCGGTCCGCTATCGTCTGGGCATCTCTAGCAAGTATTGCATTCTTGGTCGCGCTGTCGTCGCCTTATTGGGAGGCCTCAGCGCAACGGTTCATGTGGGATTTGTGGAGATCGACCCGATGAAGAACAAATTACTGGCACTTGGTATCGGCGGCACGATCTTGGCGATCCTGTGCTGCTTCACACCGCTCTTGCCGGTCGTACTGACGGCAATTGGCCTGACCGGATTACTCGGCGTTCTATACAATGATGCCGTTCTATTGCCGGTTTTGGCAGGCTTTCTCATATTGACGGGGTACGCTCTATGGCGACAGAAGAAACAAAAGTAGTCTTGGAATCCACTTTGATCTGTCCGTCTTGTGGGCATGTCGAGACCGAAACCATGCCGACAGATGCTTGTCAGTGGTTCTACGAATGTAAGTCTTGTCAGGCGGTGTTGAAGCCATTGGAAGGCCACTGTTGCGTTTATTGTTCATACGCGACCGTGCCATGTCCACCGATCCAAGAAGGCAAGTCTTGCTGTTGACAATTGACCTGGATCCAGAGGCGGCAGGCAGACCAACGTCCCTAGCTTCATCAGACTGAAGTCCGATTTACCGCACGACTTTGGCGGGTTTCGAAAGGTCATCCATTCACTAATGGTTTTCCCGAGTTCATTCACAACAAGGGAGACTTTCATGCAGTACGAACATCTACTTTTTGCGATTGTGTTATGCGCGATATCCACTTCGGTAAGCGCAAATTCACAAGGCATCGACATCGCGAAACCGGCTGCGGTTATCTGCGTTGGGATAACGGCTCCAACAAATAACGGGCAGTTTGATTTGGCATGCCAAATCCACGAACAGGAAACACATGATGCAAATGGCGGCCTTGGGAATCGGCAACCTTTGCCCTCCGCCACATCGGAAAACACTTCGGGTTCCGAAATCCCGGGATGTGACGAACCGGGAGATGTGATCGAACAGGGGTTCTGCCTTGATTAGCACATGCGCATAAAGCGAAACACGCCGACGCGCCAAAATCTCCACTCGAACCTGATCCCCATAGGATTTCTTTTTGTTTGCTCATGATACGAACTCAGACGAAAGTCCCTTCCGGTTCTGGTCGCGACGGTTAGAGTATCCGGATGAGCCAAAATTCAGTGTCACAATTTTGGAAGCGCTTATCGTTGCCCAGTCAATTCATCTTGGCTGGAGGAACTGTCATGCTTGTTGCATTGGTAGCCGTGGGATCATGGGTCTCACATAGAATTGAGCAGGCAGCAGTACAGAATTTCGGAATCACTGCTGCAAACTATGTTGAGAGTTTTATCTCGCCTATCACACAAGATCTGGCTGATGGCACCGAACTCTCGGACCCTGCGCAACAAGCGATGGAAGAGATATTCTCCAGCTCGGCTCTGAGTGGTCGAATAGTATCCTACAAAATATGGAAAAAGGGCGGCTTGATCGTCCATGCCTCAGATCCGTTGCTCGCCGGTCAGAAATTTGATCCTTCCGATGATCTTCGTGCAGCCTGGCAGGGGAAGGTTTCAGCGTCATTTGAAGATCTAAATGATCCTGAAGACGCGTCTGAAGCTTCGCTTGGGGTGCCCTTGCTGGAAGTTTACAGTCCAATTCACGAGGTCTTTAGTGGTGAGATCATTGCCGTTGCCGAATTCTACGAACGCGCTGACGCCTTACAGATCGAATTGTCGGATGCACAACGCACGACTTGGATGGTGGTTGGTTCTGCGTTTGCGCTTAGCGGGTTGCTCCTTATTGGTATCGTCAAGGCGGGCGGACGCACGATTGAAGTTCAGCGTGCAGAACTAAAGGCCCAGTTGGCGGCCTCTGAGAGACTTGCAATCCAAAATGACACTCTACGAAAGCGTGCGATCACGGCAAACCAGCGCGCAACAGCGCAGACCGAACAAACGATACGGCGCGTCGGATCTGACCTTCATGATGGGCCCGCGCAGCACCTTTCGTTTGCCGCTTTGAGGCTCGACTCTGCCTTCGAAAAAGAGGGGGCACCCGACGCTCGCAAAGAAATCCGCACCTCTCTGAACAAAGCCTTGGAAGAAATCCGCGCCATCTCGCGAGGACTGGCTTTGCCCGAACTTGAAGAGCTTGATGTTGCAGGGCTTGTCCGGCGCGCGGTTACCGAGCGGGAAGCGCAATCGGGGTATAGCGTAGACCTGAAATTCGAAGGATCAGAGCCAAAAACACTGAGCTACGCTGAAAAACTGTGCATATATCGTTTCCTGCAAGAGGGGCTGTCCAACGCTTTCAGACATGGGAAAGTCGAAACCGCTGTCGTCACGGTAACCGGTATGCCCGAGTGTGTACGGATCAATATTGAGGACGCCGGTGAAGGATTTAATGTCCGTGATCCGATCCAACTCGACGCACATGGCGGGCAGGGTCTGATCGGCCTGAAAGATAGGGTGGAGAGCATTGGTGGCTCATTGACGATTGAAAGCAACATTGGGAAGGGAACCGTCCTAACCCTTGAGATAGATACTGAGGAAACAGCATGACCATTACGATGATTGTAGCGGATGACCACCCGATTTTTAGAGATGGGTTGGTACAAAGCGTCTCTGAAACTGGAGAATTTGATGTTGTAGGCACCGGAGCAACGGCACAAGAAGCCATAGAAATTGCGCGAAGGCACACGCCAGATGTGGCCCTTTTGGATTTGTCGATGCCGGGAAATGGGATCAACGCGGCGAAGGTGATCGTCGCTGAAAAACTCGCAGGACACGTGGCAATGCTGACAGTGTCAGAAGACGACACGGATGTGACCAATGCCCTCCAGGTAGGTGCAATAGGCTACGTTCTCAAAGGCGTCTCAGCAGATGAATTACGGCGGGTTCTGAAAGGGATTGCCAAAGGCGAAGCACATGTCTCCCCTGGGCTTGCAGCACAGGTCCTGAAAATTATGCAGGCCCCAAAGGCGAATACTCACAACCCGATAGACGAACTCACTAAGAGGGAAGAAGAAATTCTGCGTTTGGTCGCAACGGGTCAAAGCAATCGGGAGGTTGCCGATGCACTCAACCTTCAAGAGAAGACGGTGAAGCACTATATGACTGTCATTCTGAGCAAACTTCACGCCCGCAACAGGGTAGAGGCTGCATTGATCGCCCACGACGCCTGGAACAAGTGACGGGTTCGGTCACTATCGCCTATTTGTTGCGAAAGCGATTCAGCCGATTTCGATCCTTTTGCGTCGCGCTGCGTGAGGCGACGGTTCTGCCATACTGATCCGTCAAAATGTATCGGCCTGAAGATATCTCCTCACGCCAACCATTTGCATATAATATCTCGACGTTGTTTCCGCGATAGGTGGCTTTGACCGCACGTGATTTCACACCAGATGGCGCAGTCTCAACTTTTGTACCTTGTCCGCCAATCAGGGCGCGCGCCCGCGCCAGATCGCTACTTTGCGCACGCCTTCTTTCCAGAACACGTCCATTGCGATCTAAACGAACATATTGGCCGTTTCGGATTTCCTCACGGGTCCCATCGCTGAAAAAAATGCGCGCGCCATTCCCAAGCTTTTGAGCTTTGACCGCTCGCGGCGCTTTGCGTTCACCTTCGCCGTCGTCTTCATCATCCCCGTCCTCGCCATCGTCCCCATCATCTCCGTCTTCACCGTCGTCTCCATCATCCCCGTCTTCGCCATCGTCTCCGCCCTCGCCATCGTCCCTATCATCACCGCCCTCGCCACTGTCCCCATCGTCTCCGCCTTCGCCGCCGTCCCCGTCGTCACCGCCCTCGCCACCGTCCCCATCGTCGCCACCTTCGCCATCATCCCCACCGTCACCATCACTTCCAGAGCCGCTCTCGGCATGAGCGAGAGACGCGACAAGCGTGAGCTTCCCCGCAAGGTCTGTTTCCAAACGATACGGAAAGATCGCGAAGACCGAAGTCATCAATAACAGTTTTGTCGTCGCTAGCGGCTTCATGGCCTTACATCACTCAATTCCGGTGGAGATAACTATAGGGAGTCCAGCCTATTTTCCAACGGACTTTGGTCCCGGCATAGGCAGGTCCGGATTCTGTCTCCAGCACGGTTGGCAAAAGTCCATCAGAATTGACCTATTTGCGGAAGGTTGCGTTGAACGCGACCGTGACCCGGTCCTCATCCATCTCGTTCGGGTAGACCCAGTGCAACAGGTAAGATGGGAACAGGATTATTTCACCTGCAGCTGGCCTGATCCGGCGTTTTAGCCGAAAGGCGCTGGTTTGCAGTAATTCCCAATGTGGCAGATCCACCCGTGGGGCGACAAATTCGATCATGCCAGAGTCGCCGTCATCCGTGTCTGGCTGGGAAACGTAGTAGACCCCCGACCAATGCGCGCCCGGGTGAGTGTGAGGGGCGTTGTAGCCGTTCAGGGGATTGACGTTCATCCAGCCGAACAGTTTCAGCTTGAGTGTTTCGGGGTCAACTTTCTTGGTCATTTTTCGAGTTGCACTGAGCACAGACATTTCGGCAGCTACGCGCAGTTCAACAATGCAATCAGAGTCCCGCGAGAACAGGTTGCCGGTCGAATGCCACCCAAGCCGGTTTGATTTTGTGACACCCTCATCCTCGTGGCGCATGATAGCGCCTTCCTTCAGAAGTGCAGCGCTGAGCGATCCATGATTGGCCACGTTGTATCGAAAGAGTGGTGAAGAGAAGAGTTTTTCAAACTTTGTTTCTGAGATCATATTGCTTCCTGAAGAGTGAATTCCAGCATCGTTTTTTCGGAGGCGAACGCCGACGAATTGTCGAATGCAAACGTGATCTGGCTGGAATCTACTCGAAACCAGCCATAGTCTTTCACGTTACAAAGTCGCTATTAGGGCGGTCCTTAGTCGTCGCTTTCGCCACCTTCGCCACCGTCGTCGCCACTCTCGCCACCGTCATCGCCTTCACCACCGTCGTCGCTTTCGCCACCGTCGTTGCTTTCACCACCGTCATCGCTTTCGCCACCGTCGCTGCTTTCACCGCTGTCGTCGCTTTCGCTGCCGTCGTCATCACTCTCATTATGGCCACCGCTGTTGGATTCGCCGTCATCGCTTTCGTCGTCGTCGTCCTCATCATCGCTCTCATTCCCATCGCTGGATGAGCGCGCTTCGGCCAGGCTCACTCTGCCGTCATTGTTTCCGTCGGATCGACCCAAAACACGATCTGCGCCACTTGTGCCGAACGCAGATGCGAGTTCATTGCGGCTCAGCGAACCGTCATTGTTGGTGTCAATCTGTCCAAACGTTTCGGCACCATAGGCCGGAATCGAAAATACAAGGCAGAGAGATGTAGAGAGAAGTAACCTTGAACGTGTCATTTTAGTTCTCCTGTGTTGATTGGTGATGCGATTCTAGCGTTTTGGCACACGCGCCACATCGGAAGATCGTCTAGGAGTTTCGGTTCAATGGTCTGACTAGATTTCGGACTAAAGTCTCATGCTCTGGCCTCCCTACGGTCCTGCCAACGCACCAAAATGAAGGTAGGCAATTTGTCGGATTGGCAGCCCAGACTGCCAACCCACTCGCTGAGATATTTATTCTGCCGCAAAGCAGTAAAATAGGCCCGCCCCACCAGTTCCAGTCAAAGCCTCCTGACTGCACCCTCGGGAGCCATGTGCCGAGTTCCACGACGTGTTGCCGCCGCCATGACGGTCATGATGCCCGACTTGCGCGCTTCCTTCACCGGAATTGGTCCAGTTGCTGCAAGTGTGATCACCCTCGGCCCAAGGAAAATAGGCCATCCCATCCGCCATGGACCCGGTCAGAATGTCATGCTCGTTGGGGCTGTCCCCGACACCGTTGACCATGTTCCCATTCTCATCGACAGCTGTTCGCTTGATGATGTTTGGGCTCAGGTGCAATTCATCCAGATCGCTCGCCACCAACTCTCCGTTTGCATTGTACCAGGGCCCCTTGCCAATGCGGTATCGGGCGGAAACCCCGCGTTTTCCGTCTTCTTGTGTGCTGAGATAGGCGCGCCAGGTCTGACCGTTGGTGCCCGCTGCGGTCGCCAGTGCAGCACAATGCGCGTCGGCCCCCTCCAGCCCGCCCAAATCTGCGCCGTTGCCCAATCCGGTGCTGGTTACGAAAAACCCCATTGCGTGGTCCTGTGCCTGCGCCATGCCAATGTGGCTGGCCACAGCCAAAGGTATCAATACTGCAGTTCTTAATCCGATCATCTCGTTCCCTCCCAGTTGTGAGTATCGGTGCCGCCATCGGAACAAACTTGGAAATCGCACAGATAAGCATGGGACACCGATCATGCCAGCATACCCGCGCAAACCCGTCCGACTTACCGACTTTGGTCTGATAAAGCTGCGCACCCCACCAAAAGTTTGATGGGGTGCGCAGGTCTCAGGCCGCAAGCTGACGCTTTGACGGTTTGACAACCAGGTTCGTACCCTTGACCATGTGGAGCCGACGCATGGTTGGCATGAACCTGTTCCAGCGACTGACTTCTCCCAGGGCCGCCATCCCGATGCAGTACTTGGAGCACTTCTTAGTTGGACGGGCGTGCATACGCCGCAGGGCCTTGTCGGCGAACCCACGCCCCAAAGCGGATTTCGTTTCGACGATAAAAACGTCGCTTGCTGCATCAAGGGTCTGGTCCGCGGTGGCAAAGTGCAGCTTTGCGTCAATCGTCATGCGTTCTCCACCAGACTTGGCAACCAGCGTGATCCGTTGATACCGGACATCCAGAGCGCGACCCAGATCGTATTCAAATGGCTTGTCATACTGGTTGGCGTAGGTCTCGCGCGCGAATTCAAATGCTTCAGGCGTCAGCGTCTCCAACGCGTTAGGATCATAAGGCAAGCGGTGTTTTTCTGTCATGCCGCGTTTGCCTTTGACCTTCACCTCAAGAAAGCAAAGGCCCGCATCTGCGTAGCGTCGCACCCGCACTTTGAAGCCTTTGCGTAGACCCTGATGGTGTTCGTAATACGCGCTCCGTCGGGGATCATCATAATAGCGGGTATCGTAGGTGAACGCGCGCCGATGATCGATTTCAAGAATGTCGAATTCTTCCAAAAGCTCGGGCAGAACCTTTTCCATCATCCAGCGGTCAATCACATATTTGTTGTCGATCCGCGAAAGCATCTCTGCCTTTTGATTGAGCTGATCCAAGTTGATTGGGGCAAAGCCGTCAGTCAGCCAAGCAAGGTCCATGTTTGGAACAATATAAGTCATCACGTTGCCTTTCAGTTGCGGTAGAAGATATTGATGCGGGCCATGTCGTTGACGTAATTCAGCTCAATAATCTGAAAGGTCATCACGTCGACGCCCAGCCGTTCGCACAAAAGCCGGCGGGTTTTCTCGGTATCGGAAAGGATGTCGGGATCGATCGCATCCAACGTCACTTTCGCACCGTGAGCGGATTTCATCATGTTGGGGTGATCAAGAATCCAGGCTGCAGCAATCACAAAGCTCACGATGCAAAGTACAAACACCAGGCCAGTCCCAAGGACCGAACAAATCACAGCGATGGCGATCGCCCCAAAAAAGTATGCGATCTCGATCTTTTCAATCTGTTCCGATCTCAGGCTGAACAAAGCGAGGATAGCGAACAGGCCAAACCCAGCAGCGAGGGAGAACTGAACACTCGAAAGGATCGTTAACACCGCGAATGCAAAGATGTTGAACATGGACGCGGTCGTCGCAAGCTCCCGGTCGCGATAGCGGCGGTAATACATCCCGAAAACGAGGAGCGACATAGCGCTGGTGTTGATCGCAAGCCGCGCAATGAGTTCCCAGATCGGGTCAGAAAAATTCAACATTTGCATTCCAGTCATGTTACGAAGTGATGTCATCGGTGGGCCGATTGTCACAAAACTGAAATCTAACTGTCATATTTAGTAAGACGTGGCTTTGGGCCTCGGTCCCGCCTTTTATTGGACCTAGGTCAACCCAACCTTTCGACTTTGGTCCAACCAACGCTGTATGGACTGCGGCGGCGGCAGCGCATCCTGTAGCTGGACGGCGGTTTTGAGCGGCGCATGAAGGCGGCTCTACGTTGACATGTCACAACAACACGACCTGGGGTCTGGCGGAACATATCCGCCACTCCAATATCTAGAATGGACTTTCGTCTCATGGCGGCTTTTTGCGGCATCGTCGGGCTATCCAACAAGATCACGTTGCTCTGCCAGAAATCTGATCAATCGCATTTTCACCGCACGCATCTGTTGCGTTTCAATGGCATCTACATGTTGAGCAACCCACAGTGGAACCGTCATTGGCGGCATGATGTACGGAAGCTTCAGCAGCCGATCGTCCCGATCACCTACAAAACACGGCAGAACGGCTATCCCTCGCCCCACCGCTGCCATTTCCTGTAAAGTGAGAAAACTGTCTGCGGCAATTGTAATCTGATCAACAGGGACATTGGCATCCATCCAGGCACCCGCAATTGATCGCGTCAATGGGCCCGTCAGCCCCAGCCATTTGGTCTGCGCAGGGTCAACGGCATAGGCGGCAAAAGCCAATTCTGTTGCAATCTGGCCTACCATATCCTCTGGCAAACGCGCTGAGGGGCGCACCGCAATGCTTGCCTGCTCACGTGATAGATCCAGATGGGTGTTGCTGCTTAAAAGCGTGATGGCAAGATCCTGCTCTTCGACCTGCAATGCATCGACAAAGCCCGGCAGGACAGCGCGACACAGGGTATCCGTGGATGTCACACGGACGGTCCCCTGCAGGGTCAGTCGCCCGCCGCTGGCCAGTCTGTGCACTTCTTGCATTGCGACCTCAGCAGCATGCGCCGCGCGAATGACATGTGTGCAGTCGGCAAGCAATTGATACCCTTGCGATGTCCGCTCAAACAGGACGGTTCCGTGCCGGTCTTCAAATGCGCCTACCCTGCGCAAGACTGTTGCATGGTTCACGCCAAGGTGCTTGGCGGCCTGCAAGACCGACCCTGTTTCCGCCACGGCCAAAACATATCGCAGATCATCCCAATTCTCGTTGTGCATAAATTAAATACCGAGTCCGCAAATATTGTGACTGTTCCTAAATTAATGAACATCTACCCTAAGGGCAATTGATAGCCGGAATTCATCCTGAAAGGGGCACGAAAATGCGAAAGTCTAGTCTCACAATCCTCTCTGCCATTGTCGGTTCTGTCGCCGTCCTTGCCTATGCTGACGGTCATATCAGTGACAAACAGATCGCAGTCGGCATAAAGGCGCGCCAGTCGCAAATGCAGCTTTATGCCTTCAACCTTGGTGCGTTGGGCGCGATGGCCAAGGGCGAAGTTCCCTATGATGCTGAAGCCGCCAGCGGTGCTGCAAACAACCTCGCCGCCCTCGCGTCGCTGAGCCAGGCGGGCTACTGGTTGCCCGGTTCTGACAGTGACAGCGTCGAGGGCAGTCGCGCCCTTCCAGCGATCTGGTCTGCCGACAGTAAGGTCGGCGAAAAAGGCAAAGCCTTCTATGACGCTGTGATCGCGATGCAATCCGCAGCAGGCACGGACCTTGGCGCATTGCAGGCCGCGATGGGTGCCGTGGGCAAAAGCTGCGGCGGCTGCCACGAGGATTACCGCAAACCAAAAGGTTAGTCCTAAGGCAGACTGTCATAGGTCTTTCAAATCAAAGGAAAAATAGATGAGTTTTACAAAAGTCTTGGCAACAGGAGCGTTCATTGTGGCCTGCGCGGCCCCGGTCTTGGCCGCAGACATGTACAAGACGGATCAAGGCCACACCGAAGTCCGCATTGCATGGAGCCACGCAGGCGTATCCACCCAGCATGGTGAGTTCACCAAAGCTGAAGGCACGTTGATGCTGGACCAGGACAATGTCGAAGCATCGAGCCTCACAGCCAAGATCGAAGCGGCCAGCATCTCAACCGGATTTGGACCACTGGATGATCACATTCGCACCGCCGATTTTCTGGAGGTCGAAACCTATCCAACGATCACTTTTGAGAGCACTGCGATCAGCCGCATCGGGGATGCCGCCGCAGACATCACCGGCAATCTGACATTGCACGGCACCACCAAGCCGGTCACCATGGCCGCAACGATGACACACCTTGGGGAACATCCATTGGGCGCTTTCATTGATTATTATAAGGGCGATTGGGCTGCATTTGCGGCAACCTTGGAAATCGACCCTGCCGAATTCGGCGTGGGCATGACCATTCCTGTCGGCAAACTGGTCATTGAGATCAGCACGGAGTTGAAAGCACCGGGCTGAGGCGGGGGTCCCCGCTGGCGAAGTTCAATCGGCGTAGGAACTGGAAGCTCGCCTTTCAGTTTCTCCTCGTTGGAAACTTCAGGCCTGCAAACCCAAAGCCATTCAGACTAAGGGTTTGGCTTTTGCTGCCTGCGCACGGCCCAAACCGCTTAGGTTGGAAGGATAAGGTATCTCGATGAACATCATTCTTCGTGTTCTGTTCCTCTGTGCGGCACACCTATGGTGCACCCTGGCAATCGCTCAAACTGCCCCTTCTGCTCCTGACATTGCCTCCTACACAGGTCTGCATCTTGCTGCCCATGAAGGGCAGACCGCAGAGATCAGACGACTGACCGCGGCTGGCGCCGATCCAAATGCCAGGGACCGCGCAAATCGCACTCCAGCGCATGTGGCAACCTTTGCTTCCCACGAGGATGCTTTGAAAGCGCTTGCGGCCGGGGGTGGGGACATGAACGCACTTGAGGACCGGTTTTACGACGTCCTGACAATTGCAGCAGTGGCAAATGATCCGGAAATGGTATCTCTGGCAATGCAGCTTGGCAACAAACCGGATCTAATCACGAGTGTCTATGACGGAACAGCTCTGATCGCTGCTGCGCATCTTGGCCATCACGAAGTGGTCGCACTTCTGGTCAAAGGTGGTGCTCCTCTGGACCACGTAAACAACCTTGGATGGACAGCGCTGATCGAGGCTGTTGTTCTTGGCGACGGCGGGCCGGATCATGTCAAGACTGTCCAAATTCTCGTTGAAGCCGGGGCTGACCAATCCATCGGAGACCGCGACGGGATAACTCCGCTTCGGCATGCAGTCTCGCGCGGCTACACGGAGATTATTGAACTTCTGATGTAGCTGGAATTCATTCGTGAGAACGTAAATCCATAGGTTTTTCTGAACAAATTTGGTAGGTCTACAAGGCAGGCAGAAATCGCATTGAGGCAAAAATCAACGGCCATTTTAATGATACGTGCAGGGTGTCGGCTTCGTCAGCGTTGCAAGTGCATCCAAGTGCCGCGTCAGCAATAGCCGAGCGTGCAAACGGCAGATTTGTCGCGACTTGATCCGTGAGCGTTTTGTCTCCGCTGCAGCTTGCATGGATGACCGGTTTTTCCGCCGGCAGCGGCGTAGAGGTTTACGCTGTAGTAGCAATATTCACGCTGCGAGCGCTTGCCGCATAAAATCATTAGGTCCGGTGTGGGCTGATACTGTTGAAAAACACCGTTTTTGGCAAAATCGATGAATTTTTTGTCCGTACAGCGCCACCAACTTTTCGAGGCGAGGGGTTCGGCCAAATCAGTGTTCTGCCGCTCATGTGACAGCTCACTGTACCTCATGGCAGATCCCTTCTGACTTTTACGTTTCATGGCTTCTTTCCGAATAATCACGACATCCGAAATTTGGAGTTTTCAACACAATCGGGCTCGGACCCGGCAATCGCCGCGCAGATCACGAGTGGCCACTTTGGTAAATTACGTTCCTGCGGCAGCAGGTCCCTGCCCCTTCAAGTCATCCCCTCAAGGGTAAAATTCTAACATATTGACTATTATACGAATTTGATCATGCGGTAAAATTCTCCACCCATCAACTACGTGTAGTTCCACTAAAATATGATCGATCACGCGCTGCTCTCATTTGACTGTCATCAACCGTAAGGCCATTTCCTTTTCGCCCCACCTAACCGAAAATGTGTCAGAAACATCAAACCATTCACTTCCGTCTCCAGCGCCGTGATTTTGCCCCATGCAAGAGCAATTACAGTCATGCCCTTTTGCATTTCTGCAAGCTGGTGCGCAAACTTCATAATCACGGTAAGGCTGCACAACAAATACTTGCCGATACCGAAGCAAGCCTGCCTCAATAAAAGTATTAAACTAGGCCTTCGGAATTTCCCATGCCTGATGATCACGAACGTATTTCGGTCTAGTTTTCCCAAGGCCGTAGAGCCAAGATTTATTGTCTTCTCCAAAAGGCAAGTGGACCAGTACTCTGGTTCCCTTCTCGTCACTTCGAATTGCCATTGGTATCGTTTTGTGCCGCCAATTCGCACGTATCTCTGGCGGCATTCTTGATAAATCCAACACATCAAGCTCCTTTAAAGTCTATTAGACAGCCTCGGTTTCAATGAATGCCCGCGTGCCGCCAAGATCAGAGAAGGCTCTGGTACGACAACTCAGCACGATGATCTGTTGATCCTTCGCAGCGTGCGACAGCATGTTGAACATAGTAGAAATCCGCTCGTCATCTGTGTGTACAAGTGCGTCATCAAGGATTAGCGGGACCTGCCTGCCCTGTTTCGCGAACAGTTTTGCAAAGGCCAGTCTGGTCAGGATCGCGATTTGCTCATAGGCTCCGCCTGACAAAACGTTGATGTCGTCCTCAACACCATTGCGGATGATTTTGCCAACAAGCATCTTTTCGGGATCAAGTTCAAAATCAGCCCCGGCATGCAACTGTGCCAACAGCGGGCGCAGTTCGTTGCGGATCGGTTCGAAATACGTTTCTTGAGCATCTTTGCGTGCTTCATCAAGATGCGCGATGAGCATGTTTAAGGCCTTCGCTTGTAGCTCGTATCGCTTGGCGCGCTCTGAAGCCTTTTCAAGCTGATCGGTTACTTCTGCGAGCTTTTCTTCGACGGCGCCTTCAGACTGCGTCTCGATAGCCCCGTCCACGCGCGCAAGTTCGCGTTCCAGTTTGTTGACTTCATCGCGGTCTGCTTTCTCAGCGCTAAGCAAGCGCTCATGGGTGGACCGCGCCATGTCGAGATCAGGTGCGTTTGCCTTTAGGTCCACGAGCGTCTGTGCCGCCTTCTCTTCCTTCTCAATCTCTTCGTCACGGGATGTTTGCAGTGCGGCCAGGGCGGCATCTTCACCCTGTGGCTTTGCCAGCAATATCTTTTCCTCCAAAAGATGGTTCAGCACACCGGTAGCTTCGGCAACATCATTTGCAGCCTGCGTTGCGACCGTCTGAAGCGGTTGTATGCTGGACCTGAGATCCTCAAGGTCATCATCAATGACGGATATCTGCTCTTCGATCTGCACAGCAGAAAGGTCGACATTCTCCGAGCTAGCAGGGCCCGGGGGTTGATCAGCTGGCGAATGGCCAAGCTCATTGCAAAGTGCCTTCCATTCCTCATCCAGAGCCTCGATTCCATCAGGCGCTAACCCTCTGATTTCTGCTAAGGCGACAGTCTTGTCGTTCGTCGCGCCTTGACGCGCATTAAACGCGCTGCGGGCATCTTGCACTGATTGAACACCAAATGCCTGAAGGGCCGCAGCCTGGTCTGCTTCTAACGCGTCTGGATCTTCAATACCCGCCCCTGCCCCAGCCGCGGGAGTGAGATTAACGGCTCCATACCCCGAGAGTTTCAGTGTGAGGGGACGGTCAATAAGCGCTTCTTTTTCAGGTTCGAGTGCAACTCCGTCGCATTCGGCAGTTCCTGCTGTTGACGGTTGGACTGAAAATTTTGCAAATTGTGCGTGCCGTTGCTCATGCGCGACGCTTATACGCCGCCCAAGATCAACAAGGTGATCAAGGTCAATTTGCGTAATTTCGGCGCGCTCCAAAATCACGTCCGCATCTCGTAGCTTTGTCTGAGGTACCGAAAGCTGGCTGATGAGATCAGCGAGCACGCGCATCCTCTCCCACTTTTGGAGGGATTTTTCGGCCGCTCGCGCAGCGCTCAAAGATTGGACCAGATCGCGTCGTTCCGTTTCTTTTTGCGCGATCACCGCCTTTACGTCCGCCAAGGCAGTATCTGACTTAAGTTGTACCGCGCGAAGATCCGAAGTTTGCTCCTCTCTTAGCGTGATTTCATCAACGAGCTGCTGACGGCGTTCCTGTGTGTCTGTGATGTCTTTGACTTGGCGGATCAGTTGGTTCTTTTCAGCTACAATCAATTGGAGCGCCTTGTCGGCGTCCGTCACATTGCGATCGTGCTGCTGTGCCATTTGATAGGCTTCTTCGGCCAAATTGAGTTCTTGAATCCGCGCTTCTTGTTTTTGCGGATCATGCAGTGCGCGCAAACGCAACTTAGCCTGTCGTTTTGTTGCTAGGGCATCCGAAAGAACTTTTACATCGGCCTCAAGCCGCTCCTTACGCTGGAGCAGCTCATCAATGCTGTCCTCAATTGTTTTCCATGGGCTTCCAGCCTTTGCCTTAAGACTTTTCGTGGCCAAAGCATCTAGTTCTTTGCGGCATTGCTCAACGATCTTGTCCATGCGCCGCCCGCCTGTGACCGCATCGATCTGACCTCGCACGCTGGACATCAAATCTCGGCGCGCCGCGACGTTGCTGGCATCCTTATCTTTGCCCTCTGGGTCAACATGAGTTGCCCCCTGCCTCACCCAAAGCAAACCAGCGGGCCCCTTGTTCACCTTGTTGATATTTTCCTCAATCCACGCTTCAGCGTCACCCTGTTGCTTGATGACCTGCCCACTCCCGCAGTCGATAACTCTTGCTGACTTTTGAACCAGAAACGATTTCTCTACCCGAAATTCCTTCCCATCAATTTCTACAACAGCTGCCACGGACGCGGCACCGCCAGAATAGGGCTGTAGGTTCTTAACCTCTTGCGAGGAGGACCCATGCGGCACAAAGAACAATGCGTGCAATGCATCAAAGAAGGTGGACTTTCCTGCTTCATTCTCTGCCGTGATGGTCGTCAAACCGTCGCCAAAAGGCCCAAGCTGCGCTTTCTGACCGCCGAAACGACGTACATTCGTCAACTCGAGCTGACGCAGCTTCATTGGGACGGCTCCTGTTGGGAAATATGGAACAGATGTGTCAAAGCAATTTGGGCGATCTGGACATCCTCAGCTGTCCGGCCCTGAAGGTCCGTAGCTTCAAAAAGGCTATCCGCGGCGGCCCGCAAAGCGCCACCTGTAGCAATCAGATCAAGATCATCAACGGCTTGCTCGATACCCAATCGGTCGAAGATGGCTTCGAAGTAATGAAAGTCGTCAGCGATCTGTTTGCACGTATCCCGCAGCTGGCTTTGTTCAAGCAGTCCAAGCCGCCCAGTTGCCTCAAACCGAACTATTGTCTTGTCCCGATCCGAAGCTGGGAGTGCCTCGGTCAATTGCTGCACCGGATCCGTGCCCGCAAAGAAGTCGAGCGCCAGCAATCGCCAGTCGAATTGCCCAATCGGAACGGGCGTCACCTGCGGGACATCACCGGGCGCTGTAATCTCGACAAGCAGCGCACCCGCTTCGGCATGCCCTTTGAAGCTGTCCGCTTCAGGACTGCCTGAGTACCAAGTCCGTGGCGTGATCGACTTCTGACCGTGCCAATCGCCGAGTGCCAAGTAGTCAAGATTCGATAGTTCTGCCCGATCCGGTCGAATGACCGCAACTGTCCCCTCTTCGCTGCCAAAATCCAGAATTCCGCCGTGTGCCAGGCCGATCCTAAAACGCTTGCTTGTCAATGCATCCGTCATCCAATCCGTGAGGTCTACGCCGGGATTCCGCACCGAGGGCGGGGCCGGTAGGATCGCAACGTGATCCCCAATTTCTATCACTTCCGGCGTTAAAGCGAGGATCACGTTTTCAGGCTTGTCTCGCTCTATCCGCTCCCAGAGATCAACCGCTGCAAGGCTGTCGTGGTTTCCAGGCATTAGGATCCATTGCAGGTCAGGGTAGTCACCCATGACATCAAGCGCGCGCCGGACAACCTTAGATGGCGGCGCTTCAGCGTCGAAGGTATCTCCAGCAATCAAGATAAACTCAGCTTTGCCAGCACGCGCTGCATCACCGAGACGCCTTAGAGCGTCCAGACGGGCTGTGCGTAGTGCCGCCTGTGTATCAGCGTCGAACCGACCGAAGGGCTTTGCAAGGTGAAGATCGGCTGTATGAAAAAATCGCACTGAAAACCCCAGAAATGACTATTGCATCACAGTAGTCCTTTGAATCTTCGCCTGCAAACCAATGAGTTTTTCGGAAAGCTAGAAGCAGAAAGGAGGCTCTACGCTTCAGCTTCCGCCCCAGCAAAAGTCGCACGCAAAGCTATCAGCAAGCGTTTAGATTCACATATTTGACATTGTCTGATTTTACATCTATGTATTTGACATGAAGGATGGCATGCATGAGTGACGGACCCTACAAAAGCTTACCCATGAAGCAATCGTGGAGGGACGTCTGCGAGCGGGCGCACAAAGAGGCGTTCACGGAACAAGAACGAGCGCAGAGTATGTGTGTTGCATTGCATAAGGACTTTCTGCGGGAGGTAGGTAAAGACTACCTCATGGCAATCGGAAACGTTCTTGTAGATCAACAACAAGGAAACTTGCTGTCGGATCTCAAGAACTTCGAAATCGACGCCATACGTTACAAATTTACGCAATCCCCGCTCCGTGATGCCCTATCGGAGCACATTCATGCAGCTCTTTACGACGGATTTTCAGGTGAACGTGCGATCGTGGAAGCTGTCCAGCGTACCGCCATTGATCATGGGCTGTCACACATTCGCCAGATTGAAGAACATTACAAACGCGACGCACGTGATCACAACGAACAACAGAAGGTGATCAGTGTTCGCGAAAATCTGACAAGAACGTTGGAGACTGACCAAGTCGGGAAATTCGGCCAAGAAATAGTCAGACTTATCCGAGGTGAAGCCGTCGTTTCTAGGCTTGTAAAGGCTAGTGGACTTGATGATGGACCGGAGCTTCGCTGATGCGCAAACAGCCCTATGATGTATGTTTTGAAGCTGACCTGGTTTACCCTGGAGAAGCATCACGAGATGGGATGACCCCTTGCGTAATTGGAAAAGACATCAAGTTCGATCCCGATGCGATGCAAGGGTTCGTTCCAGGCGAATGGCAAACTGTCATTTATGACGCGATGCTGATTGTTGCTGCTGTCGAAGTTTGTGATCATTCGAAAACACGCGCAAAAATGGATTGGGCACGCAACCTCCGTGTCGGTATTCCCGTACATGAACCCGCGCGTTGGATGGATCCAGCAGTTAAAGGGCCACTTCTTAGAGCACTACAACTTTTGACCGGTGACAATTGGACAATTGAGTTTCGCAAAACTCCAGAACCGCAACCTGGACCAGCGCAGAGAGGCCTAGGCTTCCCTCATTATGCGGACATGATTATTCCATTCAGCGACGGCCTTGATTCACAAGCTGTCGCAGGCATCCTGGCAACGGAGCGGGCAAACGAAGTCATGGTACGGGTGCGTGTCGGTGCAAGCCGAATCAAAAAGCCAAGCATTGGCAAACAAACTAATCCGTTTGAGAATGTTCCGTTTACTGTCAAACGTGTATTAGCTGGAAACGGTGAGTCTTCAGGACGTTCTCGCGGTTTCAAGTTTGGCGTGCTGTCTGGAATGGCTGCGTACCTGATTGGTGCCGATAAGGTAATTGTTCCTGAGAGCGGCCAAGGCTCTCTTGGTCCGGTTCTTGTGAATGTTGGCCAAAGCCACTTTGATCGTCGCACTCACCCACTGTTCACCTTCATGATCTCTGACTTCCTGGAAGCCTTATTTGGCAAACGGATCCTCTTTGAGCACCCGATGATTTTTGGAACAAAGGGGCAAACTCTCGCAACCTATCGCTCGATCTTTCCAGATCACCAGATTTGGACTGACACGCGTTCTTGCTGGATGGATCAACGCCACGCTTCAATCAGTGGTGATTATCGCCAGTGTGGAATCTGCGCGGCTTGTATGTTGCGCCGGACTAGTCTTCACGCCGGCGGATACAGTGAACATCCTAACAACTATATCTGGGAAGACTTAAGCGCAGCCAAATTTAGGGATGGAGCCAACTCAAGTTTCGGAAAACACAATAATTCTCAACGAGAATATGCAATCGCCGGAACTCTCCATATGGACCATCTCGCTGCTTTGCGACATATGGAGAATTTTGACACTCTTGTCGTACGGCAAGCTCTTCCATTAGCACGGGCAATGGGTTTCGAAGTCGACCACGTGAAGAAGAAAATCATCAATATGATAGAAGTACACGCCGAAGAGTGGAGAGCATTTCTTGATGAATTGTCTCCTCAGTCATTTGTGCGCGAATGGGCAGAAACAACATGAACAACCCCGTACACTCCATTGACGCAACCCAACTTGGACATCGCCTCAAATTGGCTCGAGAGCAGACCGATATGACTCAGGCAATCGCGGCTACTAAGGCAGACCTGTCACGCACGACTCTAGTAGCAATCGAACAAGGAAAGCGACCAGTCAAAGAAGGTGAACTAATCAACTTGACTGACCTCTATGGCATCACTCTCAACCAGTTGCTCAGACGCGAGGCTGTTCATGTTGATTTAGTGCCACGTTTCAGGAAGATGGGCGACAATATCGACGATACATTTGAAGTTGCGATTAAAACTCTAAACGATTTCGTAGCAGCAGAAGTTGAACTGGAGCGAATTCTAGGGGTCGAACGTGTCTCAAGCTTACCACCAGAGCGACCTTTGTTACCGGGGGATGTTCGCAAACAAGCGGAGATCGATGCGCACGAACTAAGACAACGCTTGGGATTGGGTCAGGGTCCAATCCGAAACGCCTTTGCACTTCTCGAACTCGATTTAGGCATGCGCGTCTACACCCACCCGTTAAAAAACAACATTTCCGGTTTGTTTGCCCACGATGACAATGTCGGATCCTGCATACTCATCAATTCAAACCACCGATACGAACGGCAAGTACAGACTGCAGTGCATGAACTTGGACACTCCGTAGGAACTCGACGTCGCCCTGACGTCTGCCACGACGCCTTTGAACACAACTCTCGGGAAGAACGATATGCGACAGCTTTCGGTCCCGCTTTTTTGATGCCAGCACATTCTCTGGCACAAAAATTACAAGAAAATCGGGCAGGAAGTGCGCGATTGACTCGACGCCATGTGATAATACTTGCCGAGTACTTTGGCGTTTCGCGCGAAGCCCTAGTCCGCCGGCTTGAAGAACTCGAACTAGCACCCGATGGAACCTGGGATTGGTTCGCTCGAAATGGGGGGATTACAGACGTTCAGGCCGCTGAGGTGCTTGGTGGGGGCACTGCAAATGACACGACGGCTCAATATCGTCCATTGCGCAGCGTCGTCCGCCTTGAGACACTTGCGGCTCAGGCATTAGAACGCGATTTGATGAGCGAAGGTCAAATTGCTACTTTGCTGAAGATTGACAGGTTCAAGGCGCGTCGTCTCAGAATGGAAGGAGAGGACTCCTAAGATGCGTTCTGTTAGCTGTATCTCAAAGTTTGAGACCCCGTTGGTCCTCGACGCTAGCGTCTTTGTCAATTTAAGTGCGACCGGCTACGCAGACCGAATTCTTGAAGCAATTCCAGTGGAAGTCCTCATCCCAGCTCCGGTCGTAACCGAGCTCTTGAACAGCATAAAATTGGGCTATAACGACGCTATTGCACTTGGCCCCCTCTTGGAAGAAGGCATTGTCTCTCCGTTGGACATTCCTCGAAAAGCACAGCTAGACTATCTGGAACTAGTTTCTGGTTCGACCACGTCGAGTCTAGGTGACGGTGAAGCCGCGACGATAGCCAGCGCCAATGCTTTGAATGCATGGGCTGCGATTGATGAGCGGAAAGCCCGTCGTGTTTGTGCGAACCGCTATCAAAACCTCAAAGTTTCCAGTACGGTCGATTTGCTTACCCATCATGATGTGACAGCAGCATTTTCTGATCGGGAACTCTCTGTTGCACTAATTGCCGCTCTCGAAATCGCGCACATGCATGTTCCAGACGAACACCTATGCTGGGTGGCGCAGCATATTGGCTTGGATCGGGTCGAGGCGCTTTCGACTCTACCTCGGACTTTCTGCGAGAGATATAGACGGATTTCTGTAGACGCAAAAAGCCGAGCCACCACAACAGGCATCAGCTAAGCTAGTGCAAACACCTACATGGCATAGCGACCTTGGCGTTTCGACTGGAACGTCCAGAGGTGACCAAACAACCGCTAAACTATGACACATCATCTTCAAGCATTTAGTCTAATTCTGGCTGTTCAATCTGTGGTTTAGCTCATATCGTTGACAGCAGATTAATTATCGATGTCGGGACTCCCTTTTTTAGGACAACCGGGTAACTTTTTGGGAAAAATTCTGTGTATTTGTCGCGCATCAAAATCAAAAACTTTCGAAATTTCAAATTGCTTGACGTGGCTCTTGCAGGGAACATTGTTGTCGTTGGCGAGAACCGTGTCGGTAAGACGAACTTAATCCATGCCCTAAGGCTGGTTTTCGATCCGTCGCTTCCAGATAGTGCCCGAGAACTGGGTATTGGTGATTTCTGGGACGGGCTTGGCCCACTCGATGAAGACAGCGAGATTGAGATATCAGTCGACGTCAAGGATTTTGAGGACGACTTAGATGTGCTGGCTGTATTGACAGACTACCGACTAGCTACAGATGTTGAAACAGTACGCCTCACCTTTTCTTTTAAACCGTTGGATGGTCTTGGACACGCGCCATCAACGAGCGAAGATTTTGAGTTTTCCTGCTATGGCGGCGGTGACACGTCAAAGAGATTTGGGCACGATCTCAGGCGGCGGCTCACGCTCGATGTCTTACATGCACTAAGAGATGCAGAAGGTGATCTTGCGACATGGCGTAGGTCTCCGTTGCGACCATTGGTCGAAGAAGCATTTAGCTCAATTGACCTTGATGACGTCGAAGACATTGGCACCAAGATCAAAGAGGCAACTGATGCGCTAATTGATCTTGAAGAAGTCAGCGACCTTGAGACAAAGATAGCCACATCCTTTCTCGAGATGAGTGGCCCCAAGCAAGATGTGAGGCCTAAGCTTGGGTTTGCTGCAACGGAAAACACTCGTCTCTTGCGTCAGATCAAGCTTTTGATCGACGACGGCGAAAGAGGAGTAGCTGATGCAAGTTTAGGCTCCGCAAACCTGATCTTTTTGACTCTGAAAACTCTCGAGCTGGACAATCTGATTATGAAAAATCAGCGTGACCATTCACTGTTGGCGATCGAAGAACCAGAGGCACATCTGCATCCGCATATGCAGCGCCTTGTTTATGACGATCTATTTGAAAAATCATCTAAGACTATCGCAGATCAACCAAAGCCCCCATTGTCGATCATTCTGACAACACACTCACCGCACATCGCGAGTGTTGCTCCATTGCGCTCGATTTTGCTCCTGAGGGCGACCCCAGATGACGGCTCAGTTGGTCAATCGACCGCCACGATAGATCTGACAAACGATGAGGCTGATGACCTTGCACGATATCTCGATGTTACACGTGCGGAGATGTTATTTGCGCGCGGCGTGATCCTGGTAGAGGGGGATGCAGAGAAGTTTCTTATTCCTGAATTTGCAGCGGAGATGGGAGTTACACTTGACGAGCACGGTATCTCCGTTTGCTCCGTCGCGGGCACTCATTTCAAACCTTACGTCAAATTTCTCGAGGCCTTAGGAATTCCATTTTCAGTCATCACCGATTGGGATGGTGGCTACGGCCAAAAGCGCATTACTAATATTGTTCACCTTATTGACGACACAACTGGCAACGCTCGTGCAGCTGAAGTGGCAAAAATAGACGAAATTGCGGCTACTGACGATTACGAGGCATTTGATGCGAAGGTTGCTGAGTTTGGCATTTTCACAAACGATGAGACATTGGAAGTTGACCTTATCAAAGGTGATTTTAAGGACCAGATTATTGCGACACTTCGGGAGGGGAAGTTCGGTCCAAAGCGCACAAAGCGGATCGATACATATGAGGCCAAATATACCGACGATGATAAAAAGGCGTTTCTCGCTTTGGTAGAGGCAATCGGAAAAGGTCGTTTTGCGCAGAGATTGGCAACGCGGATACAGGGAATTGCTGTGCCGCCCTATATCGCTGGTGCAATCCAGCATGTGGTTGATCGTGTCTAATCGCGCGCTCTATCTCAAAGCGGCGGAGGACTTGAGGTCCAATGACGGGCAGTGGCAGGCCTATGAGTCAAAGGATCACTGTGTGGTTCTCGCTGGCCCCGGCAGCGGGAAAACAAAAACTCTAACTATCAAATTTGCGCGCCTATTGTCCGAGGAAATTGAAGCCCCGCGAGGTGTGGCATGCATAACCTACAACAATGAATGCGCTCGCGAGCTGGAGCATCGTTTGGCAGGTCTGGGCGTAGAACCAAGTAAGCGCGTCTTCATAGGAACCGTCCACTCATTCTCACTTACGCAAATATTGTTGCCCTACGGGCGCTCCCTTGGCGTCGGGTTACCTGAAGAATTTAGCGTCGCGACGCTGCAACAGCAACGGACTGCGCTTGAAAACGCCTATAATGAAGTCGTCGGAGGGCCGGCAAATCCTCAAAATGCTAGATTTGGGATGGACTTCTATCGACGTTCAAATCTAGATCGAACTAAACCTGAATGGCGCGGCCGAGACCAGCAAAAAGCACTCCTTGTAGAAGCCTATGAACGGCATTTGCGCGCTGCTGGGTTAATCGATTTTGACGACATGCCACTTTTGGCCCTTCGCGCCTTAAGGCAAAATAAGTGGCTCAGAAATGCGCTTGTCGCGAAATTTCCAGTTCTTGCAGTCGATGAATATCAAGACCTGGGTCGCGCGCTACATCAGATGGTGGTTGGGCTTTGCTTCCATTCGGGAATGCGCCTTCTAGCAGTTGGGGATGCCGACCAATCAATCTACGGATTCATCGGTGCGTATCCAGAATTGCTGCAAAAGCTTTCAGAGCGGGCCGAAGTGGAGACCGTTGTTCTTGGGCTCAACTATCGTTGCGGTTCCCTGATCGTGGAAGCTTCGGAATATGCATTGGGGGAAGCACGAGGGTATCAAGTTCCAGAAAATGCTGCTGCAGGCACTGTCTATTTTCATCCACTTACTGGAGGATATAGCGGGCATGCTGACCACTTCTTTTCTACAATTTTGCCCGCAATAGAAGCCCGCAATCCAGAACTAACACCAGGACAAATAGGCATTCTGTATCCAGCCGCTTTTCTAGGCGATGAAATCGCTCAAGCAGCAGAAATCTATGGCTATGGGATCATCCGCACGGATGCGAACGCGCTCTATCCAAGATCGTCAAGATTGATGAGATGGTTAGAACAATGCGCTGCTTGGTGCTGCAATGGTTGGCGCAACGGAAATCCGAGGTGGACACGTATTGTTGCTGAAGGCACTCGATTGTTTTCTGAAGCGTTAGCAACAGACGAGCAGAAGACCGAATTTGGACGTTCCCTTCTTGCTCACATGTGGCAGCACCGAGACAGCCAGAATGATCTTTTTGATTGGCTGAATGAGATCAACGGAGCGCTTCTTTCTCCCTTGTTGATCATCGGCGGAAGAACTCTTGCTGATGAGAAAGTCATTTTTGACACGTTTGTAGAGAGGGTTGGTCCGAATGGTGACGTAGGAAAAATGGGGCTAGGTCAATTTTCAGGCGAGGGGGCCGGAAATGACCGGATAAATTTGTCATCGCTACACTCTGCTAAAGGTAGGGAATTTGATGTCACTGTCTTGTTCGGTATGGATGATGGGCGAATGCCGCGCGCAAATTCAACGCAAGCTGACATTATTGCTGCCCGGCGATTGTTCTATGTAGGATTTACTAGGGCACGCACAGAGCTGCACATGGCTTTCTCAGCACACAACCCATCACCTTTCGTGACAGAAGTCGAAGAACGACTTAACTAGATTTGATCGACTTACCTGAGTATTTATTTTTGAACTTCACCTAGTCTATGATTCAACTCAGCTTCGTAGATTGCTGCTACACAACAGGTTGCATTTTGACCTGCCTCGCCACCTATCTGCAGCCATGAACGCAATCAACGCAGCCTTGAAATTGTAGTGTGAGCAACGCCAAGATCTCGTGCGATCGCGCGGCAGGTTTCGCCATCTGCCATGCGCTGACGTGCGAGGCCACGTTGGTGTGCAGTGAGCTTTGGTTTGCGTCCGAACTTAGTTCCGTTTGCAATGGCTAACTGGCGACCCTCGTTCGCACGTCTGGTGATGCGTCGCGTTCGTCTTCTGCAAGGGCGGATAGAAAGGCGAGGATGCCCTTTCCCATCGGGGTTGTCAGATCGAGCCACGGCTTGTCTAACACCTTAACGGTTGCCGACCGGTCTGCGACCCGTTGGATGATACCGATCCCGTACATCATGGATCTGGTTGCCCTGTCCCATTCGGCGATGACGAGGATGTCCCCTGCCCCCAAAGCATCAATGGCGCGTTCCAACTGAGGTCGGCCTTTGACTGTCCGGCCGGATGCAATTTCGCGAAAGATCTTTTCCGCTTTGGCAGCGTTTAAGGCACCGATCTGGCGATCAAGGGATTGTCCTTGGCTGGACACTCTGGCGTAACCAATAAGCATGAATGGCACCGTCAGAGCAAAATTGGTTGAGGCGGGCAGGGCGAGCAATTAGCGTCGCAGGATGACAAAACGCAGCCCCTTTCGATACTTCAAGACCAGCCCCGAGATCATCCGCCTAGCCGTTATGATGTATGTGCGGTTTCCGCTCTCGCTGCGGAATGTTGAGGATCTTTTGCACGAACGCGGTATCGAAATCAGCCACGAAACGGTTCGATTTTGGTGGAACAGATTTGGCCCGTTGTTTGCCGCAGAGATCCGCAAGAAAAGGGTCAGCCAGATGCGCGCATATTCGAACTGGCAGTGGCACCTAGACGAGGTGTTCGTAAAGATTAACGGCGAGACGCACTATCTTTGGCGGGCTGTGGATCACGAAGGGGAAGTCCTGGAAAGCTTCGTTGCGAAGCGCCGTGATCGCAAGGCTGCATTGAAATTCCTAAGAAAAACAATGAAACGTCATGGTCGCGTACATGTCTTTGTCACCGACAAGTTACGTTCCTACGGCGCGGCGATGAAGGAGATCGGCAACGCAGATCGGCAAGAAACTGGCCGCTGGCAAAACAACAGGGCTGAGAATTCACACCAGCCATTTCGAAGGCGAGAAAGGGCTATGCTTCGCTTTAGACGGATGCGAACTTTACAGAAATTCGCCGCCGTTCACGGCTCAATCCACAGTAACCGGTGCGCCGATCCCACCTATTTGACGTAATTCCAGGGTAGCAGCTCGTTGATCATGCTTTGTTTGTGGCCAGCGACGATGGCTGTGAGCGTATTGGTCAGATAGGCGTGCGGATCGACATCGTTTAATTTGCAGG
>NZ_JAPMLQ010000016.1 GCF_026410305.1 Sulfitobacter sp. F26204
CGCGTCTGCACCATCGGTATCTGTTACCAGATAAACTGTACCGGTGTTGTTTTCGCTATCGAACAGGTAGTCATCAGCAGCAACAACTGGCTGTGTCGCAGAACCATTCGCATTGTCATCAAATACGATAACGATGTGATCGGTTGTTGTGACAGTCAGATCCGCATCAGCAGCACCGTTGAACAGATCTGCAACTTCCGCCGCAGTGTTGTTGTTCGTCAGTGAACCGACCGTTGCAGCTGTATTTGCTTCAACCAGAATGCTGACAGAGTTGTCCAACTGGTTTGCAGCACCCTGCGAGAAGTTCGCAGCGGCCTGAACGTAAGAGATCGCTGCGAAGTCAAACGCATCGCCGTCATCGCCCGCTGCAAAGCCAGCAGCACCATCACCGATGTCAAAGTTCAGCACAGTGTCGGTACCGAACTGGCCGTTGCCATAGATGATTGTGTCGTTGCTCATTGCGCTGGTGCCCAGAACAACAGTGTCGTCGGTGGCGTCCAGTGACATTGTGATGCGGTTGTCGGATTCGACGCCCGAAGCACCCAAGGTTGCGAAGTCGGTTTCTGCACCGGCTGTGACATAGGCTTTTGCAAAGTTTGCATCGGCCGACAGGTCGGTCTCAGTGGTTGTACCGGCTGTTGTCACCTTTTCTGTCAAGTTGATCGCCAGATCTGCAGCAGTATAGCCACCGTCTGTCTTGGAGTAGACGAACAGGGACTGACCTGCGGCATCCACGGCTTCCAACAGATCGTTCAGCACTGGGTCATCATTGATGGCCCGCTTGATTGCCTGGTTGATGGTCTGGTCTGTAACCGTACCATTGGCAGCAATCATTGCGTCTGTGATCTGTACAGTCGACGTGTATGCCGTGCCTGCGTTTGCACTACCGGCTGCGCCGAAGAAGCTGACAGTCAGTTCTGTAACATACTGGCTTCCTGCAATCTTCGAGGCATCGGTTGTCGCAGCAACGATCGCTTCGTTGTTTGCGCCCTGGTTATCACCGAAGGCACCGTTGGTCGCGCCTGTGTCGTTGAAGGACCACAGAGCACCAACAAAGTGATCGATCTGGTTGTTCTCATTGCCTTGGAAGGCAGATGCGAGGCTGTTCACACCAGATGGGGTCAAACCAACAAAACCTGCTGCTTCGTCAATGTCGAGAACACCGGAGTTGTCGGTGTAGATGGCATCGCTACCAGCACCATCGGCGATGGCAAAGTTGCCGGCACCGTAGGTCCAGATGTTATCGTCACCAGCACCACCGCTCACGCTGAATGTCGCGCTGCCGTTAACCACGTGGTTGTCATACCAAACAAGGCTATCAACGTTCAGATCATAGTAGTCACGGCCCTGACCATCGATTGTCTTGACGGCATTACCAACGATCGTTGTGATGTCATCGTTACCAGCGTTGCCGTTAACCGACATTTTGAAGTCTTCACGACCACCAGTACCAGCGATACCCATTGCATCGGTGTCGATTGCAACCAAGAACGAGTCATTGTTTGAACCCAGAGTGTATTCAAACGAAATATCGTCCGCATTGCCGTCTTGCTGTGTATCCTCAACATCGAAATACTTTTCGATGATTTCGGATGTCAGTTCAGCAGTCAGATCGACAGAACCAACCATGGTTGCTGCATTGATCACACGAACATCAGAGAAACCAAAGCTGTTGTGCTGTGGTGCGGCACCAGGCATTGGGCCATCCGTTGAGATTTCACCTTCCGGGTTTGCCTGACCGCGTACAGTCAAGGAACCGATCTTCTCGTCAGCGGCTGTTGTCGTGTTGTTTGGACCGTCGTTTTCACCGTTGGTGATGTTGACAACTTCCAACGCGTTGTTGGTGGAGTTGATGGTCTGCAACTGGCTTGAGCGGTCAACTTCGATGTCGAACTGCTGGATACCCATTGAATCAGACGTACCATCGTCACCGGTCTGGCGGCCTGTGGACATGGCACCGAACATGGCGTCGCCACCCATGGACCCTTTACCAACATCGTCCAGTTCAACGTTCAAGCGGATCAGCTCTTCGGTTGTTGTACGTGCTGTGCTCAAGGAGCCGGCGGTGTCTGTGTCGTTGTTGCCGTTTTGGTCACGACCCAGAACAACGATGTTGTTGCTGTTGGCTGTGATTTCGTCGGCTGTCACGTCAAAGGTCAGAACGATTGGCAATGTGAACTGGTTACCAACACCGATCTGGACAGGTGCGCCCAGGGATGCAGAGAAGTTCAGGTCTGTTACACCAGCGGCAACCAGAGCGGCGGCTGTGGAGTTCTGAACCTGTACCAGCAAATCGCTGAAGGATACGTTTGGACCATAAGTTACGCCCAGCTCGTCTGCCAGGGTTACTTCGATGTCCTGACCGCCAAAGTTGAACTTGAAGGAAACCAGTGAGGATTCTGTCAAGTAGCCTGTGGAGCTGGCGCTTGGCGCTGGCAGGTTGTTTTGTGCAACTGATTCCTGGTCAAGGACACGGATTTCCAGTGTGCCGAAGTTCTGGCTGACGTTGACCGGCTGGTCAAAGTAGACAGCAAAATCGACGTTGCCGGGATCTGTGGAAACCATGGCTACAGTGATGTCACCGGTGAAGGTACCGTCTGTGTCATCCTGGTCACGGGCGTCTTCAATGACGAGGTCCGCACGGGAGTCGTAATCTTCCCAACGGGTCACGCCGGACATGCGGCCTGCGTCCAGTTCAACATCAACTTCGACTGATTCGTCGCCGAAGGAGTTGTTGTAGCCGCCAACATTGTTGTCTGCGTCTGAGTCACGGTCGTTGGTCTGGTTTGTGACAACAACAGTTTCAACGCTTTTTGTGATCGCCGCAATTGCAGGAACGAATTCCGCAGAGTTGTGCAGTGTCAGCGTGTCTTGGCCGGCACCACCGTCCATACGGTCACCGTCGCTCAACTCCATAACAGCGTCTGTGTTGTAGGCCTCGAATGTATCGTTGCCTTCGCCGCCAGTCAGGTTGTCGCGTACCGCTTCGGAAGACAGGATGAGTGTGGTGCCTGGAATGCTTGGCTCGCCAGGCTCATTGGCTGCAACGAACGCATCTGTTGCTGCTTTGGCCGCAACGACGGAAGCGTCTGTGCTGTCCACGTTGTCCAGAATGGAGTTGGCGCTTGCAGCGGCTGCATCGTTACCTGCGTAGGTGATGCCTGCGGCATCTGCGGAATCGTTCCAGTCAAGACCGACTTCGATCTTGTTCATGATGATGGTGATGTCGCTGCCCTGGGCACCCTTGATGATTTCAAGGATGATTTCGCCAACTGTCAGGTCACCATTGCCGGCAATCGCGTTTTGCAGCGCGCCGGTCCAGAACGCCAAACCTGCATCGTCAGGGACGCGGTTGAAGAGGTTGGAATACAACTCTGTTACAAAAGCGCTTGCGGAAGCTTCTGTCGGGTTTGTGAAGAAAGTATGTACTGAAAGTGTTTCTTCCTGACCGGCAAAGTTCGATGCAATATCATCGAGGCTGTCGCCGTCGTTGTTCAGGTCGAAACCGTTGTTGAATACATCAACCCAGAAATTCAAACCTGTTGGGTCTGGTGCGCGATCGTAGTAGCCGATGTAGACAGCTGTGATCGCCTCACGGGCGCTCAGCGTAGTCAGGTCGATAGGCATGGCTGTTCTTCCTCTTAATAATTTAACTCTTGGCGCCCGAATTTCCGGCCCCGTCAACGTTGATTGTTTCCCCCTGCCTCAAAATTTGCCCGGTCACGATACATGTAATGACATACACGCACCCGTTACGAACCAGCGAGGGTCAACTAGAATAGGCTTCTATAGGGTCGATTCCCATTCAACAAGACAAAATGTATAGCGAAACGCATACCCTTGTACAGTGATTTGCACACCCCTTGATGCCAAAAACATAACTTACTGTTTTTTAATGATTATATAAAAATGATCCCCGAAGATGTGGCGCCATCGCAACAAACAATAGGCAGTTTCAAGCCTAAATCCCGCCAGAACGGGCTGCAGAACCTGATGGACCGCAAGGTTTGACCACGTCATTAAACTTACCGGATAATTTAATTTATCGGATAAATAAAAATATTGGATTTTTCAAATAATCCGGTTAACAATTTAATCCGGTAATTCATAAACAGCAGGTCAATCCCATGCCCACCATCGTTGTCGCCTCTCCCAAGGGAGGGGCCGGAAAATCGACCACCGCCGTGCTTCTGGGCACTGAACTGGCCAATGGCGGAGTCTCTGTCACCATGCTGGATTGCGATCCCAACGGCTCTCTCACGCTTTGGGCCGAGCGCGGCGAATTGCCCGATGGCATCACCGTGCTTTCCGACATTTCCGAAGCCGACATCGTACGCACCATCAAGGCCCATGACAGCGACGGCAAGGTGGTGGTGGTAGACCTGGAAGGGGTCGCATCGCGGCTTGTCTCGCGCGCCATCAGCCAGGCCGATCTGGTGCTTACCCCGATGCGCGCGACCACATTAGATGCCACCATTGGTGCGCGAGCCCTGCAATTGATCGCCGAGGAGGAAGAGGCGCTGGATCGCACCATCCCCCATGCCGTGGTTTTCACCATGACCAAGGCCATTCAGTCCAAACAGCACAAGGGTATCGCTGTTTCGCTCAAGGAACAGGGCGTTGATGTAATTGATCCACCCCTGATGGAACGTGCTGCTTTTTCAGGAATTTTTGCCTTTGGCGGGGATCTCCATTCAATGCCGCCTCAAGGCAACATGCAGGGCGCGCGTGACAATGCCCGCGCCTTTGCAATGCAAGTCTACAAGCGCCTCACAGGAGAAATCTGACATGACCGGTCCTAACCCTTTCAGCATTGCCCTGAGCCCCAGCAAACTGCGCTCAAAACCCAAGGATTCCACGCCGCAAACCGTGGCAAGATCGGATGAAATCGCGGAAAAACACGGTTTTGTTGAACGGGCCCCGAAAAAACGCCGGGGCCGCAAGCCAAGCCCTCGTACCGGACAGGTTCACGCCAAGGTCATGCCAAATGTTGCGCGTGAGATTTCTCATGAAGCCTCGGCAAGAGGGGTCCAGCAGGGGGTTTTGATCGAAGAAGCCTGGGCGCTTTACAAGGCCAGTCGCAAAAGCTGAAAGCAGGATCGCCGGCCATGTCGGGCACAGCGGTTCTGGTTCGCCTCTCATTTTCTAAGTGATTCTTTTCAAACGCTTAGCCGGCTCAACAGGCAGGTGAGGATAGTTATCCACAGGAGGGCTTCGCGCGCGTGAGTGTTAAATATGTGTTAATAGAGTGTTACTGAAAAAAAACAGCTCATAAGGCTTTGACTCCTAACAGCTTATTTTACCCTCCCGTGTGTAGAGTCACGAAAGAACGTGTGTAAACTCACGAAAGAACGTGTGTAGAGTCACGAAAGAACGGGGCATCTTTTGAGGGTGAAATCACGAAATGGCGTGTGCGAAATCACGAAATGATTGACGGCGTGTGTGGAATCACGATTTAACGCAGACAGTGGGTGAAATCACGAAACCGGGATCTACACCAAAGGGGAAATGATATGGGAGGCACGCAAGCCGGCAAGATGCTGATGGACCGCGACACGGCCCAGATGCCTCGTTCTCCGCTGTTGCCCGACCGGCAGGAACAAGGCGATTTCTTTGTCTGCGATATTTTTGATGCAGCGCCCAAGGGTGATATGGCCTCGATGGCGCATCCAATCTTTTCGCTTTCCACCAAACCCGACCACCGCATCCGCCGTTACGAAGACGAGACAGGCAAAAGCCATCTGGAGGTCAAGCCCTCCGCGGACGGGCTTGCCACGATCCATGACCGCGATGTGCTGATCTACTGCATCTCGCAGATCATGGCGGCCCTGAATGAGGGCCGGGCGGTCAACCGCACCATCCGCCTCAAGGCCTATGACCTGCTCAAGGCCACCAACCGCGTCACCGACGGGCGGGGCTATGAGGGGTTGCGCGCGGCATTGACCCGCTTGCAAGGTACCCAGATCGAGACCAATATCGTCACGGGCGGTGAAGAACAGCTTGATATCTTCTCGCTCATTGACCGCGCCCGGATCGTGCGCCAGACCCGCGACGGGCGCATGCAAGAGATCGAGATTGAACTCAGCGATTGGGTCTTCAACGCCATTCAGGCCAAGGAAGTCCTCACGCTGCACCGCAATTATTTCCGTCTGCGTAAACCGCTTGAACGCCGCCTGTATGAACTTGCACGCAAGCATTGTGGCCGCAAAGCAGAATGGCGCGTCAGTTTCCCTGTCTTGCAGCGCAAATGCGGATCCGCCTCTACCCCGCGCGAGTTCCGTCGTCTGGTTGCCAATATTGCGCGGCAAGACGAAGCCTATGACCACATCCCCGATTATGCCATCCGCATCGCGGGCACCCATGTGATATTCCTTAACCGCGAAATCGAAAACCTGATCGAGGCCGATCCCGTTTCCGAGGGTCCGCGCGTGTATCTTTCCCCCGAGACGTTTGATGCGGCCCGCGTCGTGGCACCGGGCTGGGATATTTATCAGCTGGAACTTGAATGGCGGGCCTGGATGAGCGATGGCGGCTTGGATGCGCCTAAAGATGCGGATAAGGCTTTTCTCGGATTTTGTCGCAAGTGGTATGAAAAGCGCGGCAAGGCGTAACCCTGGAGCCTGAGGAGGAAACCCGATTATGAAACCCCTCAAGCGACTTGAACGCTATGTCTCGGCCTTGTTTACCTTGGGCCGGGTCAAGGGCATGAGCAAAGATGCATACCGCGGCCTGCAGCATCTGGAAGCCCGGGTTGATGAGGTGGATCAGACCCTGTCTGCCATGCAGTCCAGCCTTGATGCCCGTCAGTCTCACCTCGAAGAGGCCGATCACCGTATGCACCGGCTGTTCCAATGGACACAGCGCCATGAGAAACTGGCCGAAGACCTCGTGGCCGACTACCGTGCTGAAAGTACCATCCTCAAACGCACCGGCCAGTCCGACAGCGCCTTGCTGTCGCGCATGTTCTCGGACCTGTCGCGCCGTCTGGATGCGGGTTCAAACGGGCAGGGGGTTCCGAAATCGACTCCCCCAAAAACCGCGCTCCCGTCCACCGAAGGCTTCGAGCTGTTTAAGGACAGCTTCTATCACCGTCTTGAAAACCGTTATCGCGGGGTACCCGAAGAAATCGCAAAGCGCCTCAAGGTCTATCTGCCCGATGTCGAAGCCGCATGGCTGCGCACGGGCAAGCTGCCTGCAATGGACATCGGCTGTGGACGCGGCGAATGGCTGGGTCTGCTCAAGGGGCATGGCATTGACGGTTTTGGCATCGACACCAACGCGGTACAGATCGAGGAAGCCAAGGAAGCGGGCCTGGACGTGCGCCTTGGGGATGCCTTGCAAGCTCTTGCGGATCAGCCGGACGCAAGCCTCTGCGTGATCACCGCTCATCACCTCATCGAACATCTGCCTTTTGACGCGGTTGCATGGATCACCCGCGAAGCGGGCCGTGTGCTGGCCCCCGGTGGGCTGCTGCTGTTTGAAACCCCCAACACCCGTAACGTGCTGGTGGGAGCCACGACCTTCCACACCGATCCTACACATCTCAAACCGATGCCCGAACAGGTCATGTCCATCCTGTTCGAAACCGCAGGCTTTGATCCTGTCGATGTGCACCATCTCAACCCCCATGAACGCCTTGCCGAATTCCTCGACACTCCAGGTTTCAATGATGAACTGGCGTTCTTGATGTTCGGCCCGCAAGACCTTGCCATCCTTGGCACCAGACCGATCGAGGCATAGCCCATGCGTATCGGAGTCCTCAGAACCCAGGTTCCCTTTGTCACCGGCGGCGCCGAACGCCACGCGGCCAATCTGGTCGCGGCGCTGAACCGGCGCGGTTTTGACGCGACTGAAATCACCCTGCCTTTCAAATGGTATCCCGGTGAGGTGCTGGCCGATCACATCATGGCGGCCAAGATGCTGGATGTATCCGAGGTCGAAGGCGTCAAGATCGATCTCACCATCGGGTTGAAATTTCCTGCCTACCTTGCCAATCATCCCAACCGCCTGTTCTGGGTGCTGCACCAGCATCGCCAGGCCTATGACCAATGGGATCTGGGCAGCTCTGATCTGCTGGATGATCCCCGGGGCGAGGCGCTGCGCGCATTGATCCATGCCGAAGACCGCGCAGCCTTTGAAGCCAGCCAAAATCCGATCTATGCCAATTCCGGCAATGTTGCGGGGCGGCTTGAAAAACATCTGGGCCTGGCGTCCACGCCGCTCTACCACCCGCCGCCAAATGCGGAAAACCTGCGTCAGGGAGCCTATGGCGATTACCTCTTTGTGCCGGGACGGATCAATCCGTCCAAGCGGCTGGAACTGACGCTGGAAGCCCTGGCCCGATCCGAAGCCCGCCTTGTCATTGCGGGCGTGGCCGAAAACCCGCTTTATCAAAACCGCCTGATGCATATCGCCCAGGAGATGGGGATCGCCGGCCGGATCACATGGCTTGGCGCTGTCGACGATGCCACCCTGATCAAACATTACGCCGAGGCCCGCGGTGTGGTCTTTGTCCCGCAGGATGAGGATTACGGCTATATCACGCTTGAGGCGATGCTGTCGGGCAAGCCGGTGATCACGGTTACGGATGCAGGCGGCCCGCTGGAGTTCATCACCGATGGCGTTGAAGGTCTGATCGCCGAACCGGAGGCCACTGCTCTCGGCCGGTCCTTTGATCAACTGATGCAGGATGCAAGCGGTGCCGAACGGATGGGGCAGGCGGGTCTCGCCCGCTATCAGGCGCAGAATATCTCGTGGGATCATGTGGTCGAGACCCTGACGGGGCAGCGGGGGATCGCCGTGGAACCGGTTATCGCCCCTCCCGCCATTGCCGAACCCGTGGTCGAGGCGCAAACCGCGCTGGATACCCTGCGCCGCGCCATCGCCCCGCCCGAAGCACCTGCCGATCTGCCATTCGCCAATATCACCGAAGTCCTGCAAGCCTATGCCTTTGATGAGCTGCCCGCCGCATTGGGCCGTCCAGAGCCGCCCATTGACGCAGGTCTCGCCGGCTACCTCGGCACCCATTGGACCCGCTTCATGTCCACGCTGCGCCAGCTTGAAGGCCTTGAGATCACATCGGCCCTCGATGTCGGCGTCTTTCCCCCGCTGGTGTTTCAAGCCCTGCTTGCCAATCAATTCGACGGCATCGATATGCACGGCCTCTGGGAGGGTCCCGACCCCTACCGCCAGAGCGTCAAGGCCCGTAGGGACGCATACCCCAGTTTTGACATCACGCTGAAAGTGGCAAATGGTGAGCGGGATCCATGGCCCTATCCGGACAACAGCTTTGATCTGGTGACGGGGATGGAGATCCTCGAACATCTCGCCCTTGACCCGTATTTCTTCTACACTGAAGCCGCCCGCGTGCTGAAACCCGGTGGTCACATCCTGATCACCACTCCCAATGTGGTCAGCCACCGTGGCCTGTGGAAATCCCTCAACAACATTGCCCCCTATTCCTTTGGCATCTTCGTGCCTTCGGGCGGGGTCTATGGCCGTCACAACCGTGAATATGCACCGCAGGAACTGGCAAGGATCGGTGAGGCCGCGGGGTTTGAGACCCTGCGCCTGGACACCTTTGATGTTTATGACCGCCATATCGAACCGGAGGTTGCGCAGATACTGGTGGCCCGCGGTGACGACCTGAGCATGCGCGGCGAGAACATCCAGTATCTGGCGCGCAAAGCGGGTGCTCCCAAAGGCGTGCCCGAAAATCTCTATCACGGTGATCCCACACGCATGCACGGTGCGCTCACTGTGGAGAGCCGCGAAGAAAGCACCGGCCTCACCCGTCTGACAGTCACAAACACCTCGCCCAGCTATTGGCCCACAAGCGGCGACCGCGCCACCTGCATCCTGGCCGAATGGACCAACACGGCAGGGGAGTTGCGCCACCAACATCTGATGCAGCCCTTGAACGGGCCGTTGGCCCCGAATGAAAGCGGCCAGATCACCCTGCGTCTTGATGCCGGTACCGATGCCGCCACGGGCAGCTTGCGCCTGCATCTCTACCAATCCGGGGTTGGGGTCTTCTCGGGGCGTGGCCGGGCGGCCCCTCTGGAGCTGCCCTGTTCCGAAGCTGCATTCCTGCGCATGGTCGACACCACACCATTGCCTCGGGGCACGCCATGAAACCCCGTGTCCACTGGGTCTCGCCGTTGCCGTCCGCGCAGACGGACATCGCCCATTATACCCGGCGTATCCTGCCCGAACTGGCGCAGGAAACTGATCTGGTCCTTTGGACTGATGCCCCCGACTGGGACCGCGCATTGTACGATTTTGCTCCCGTGCGCCGTCTTGACCCCGACCGTGCCCTCCCCCGCGACTTTGCGACGGCGGGCAGGGCGGAGGGCAAGCCGGGGCAGGGACCCGAAGCCATCTTTGTCAACATCGGCAATGCATGGCCGTTTCACTCAGGTTTTATGCGGATGATCCAGCGCCTCCCCTCTATCGTGGTCCTGCACGACATGGCGATCCAGGAACTCTGCTTTGACGCGATGGAACGCGGGTATTTCCCGCGTGATGTCTATGAGGCGAACATGCTCAAATGGCATGGACAGGCGGGACTGGCAGCCGCACAGGAGGTTTTCGAAGACCGCCGTGAACGCGGCGACCTCGCCCGTGAAATACCGGGGTTTGAACTGACCCTGACCCGCGCCGTATCAGTCCTGACGCATACGCCGGTGGCACGTGATGCGGTGGCGGCCACACATACCGTCCCTGGCTACCTTCTGGACCTGCCGTTCCGCCCCTCCTCCAAAAGGCCCGAGGTGATACGTTCGGGCGTTGGCCCGATGCGCCTTGTGCAATTCGGGTACACCGGCCCCAACCGGCGCTTGCAAAAGGTGCTGGAAGCCCTGGCCCCGCTCAGAGACGAAATCGACTTTCACCTTGATGTCATGGGTTCCCTCTGGGACCCGCCCTATATCCGGCAACGTATTCAGGAACTGGGGCTGGGACATCACGTCACCCTGCACGGGTTTGTCGAGGAAGCCGAACTCGACCGCAGGCTGGCACAGGCACATCTGGTCTTTAACCTGCGCTATCCCAGCATGGGCGAAGCATCGGGCAGCCAGATGCGCATCTGGAATGCCGCGGCACCTGCGGTGGTCACCAATCTGGGCTGGTATGCGGACCTGCCGGGCAACACGGTTTTCAAGATCGAACAGGACAATGAGATCACCGCGCTGCAATCCCTGATCCGCCGCCTGCAGGCTGATCCCGCCGCGGGCCGCAGTGTCGCCGCCGCGGGCCGGGCCCGTCTGGAAAGCAACCATACACCCGCGCAATATGCCCGCCGCATTGCCGGAATTGCCGGACTTTTCGCAGAGGACGCTGCGGCCCGTATCAAAAGTGACCGTCTCAAGGCAGCCCCTGTTGCACTACCGGGGCTGGATGCGGCCCCGGTTGAACGGAGCATGTGAATAGTTGTATGCAGGAAGACGGCTACGCTTTTGCATATAACCACTTGTTTGCCCGTGATTGGCGGGTTTCTGCTTTGGAAACACACTGTTCTGGCGCTGTCAGCCGGATTATAATTCACGGAGTTTTCAACATAGTCTTGCCCTAAAATCAGCATTTATGTGGTGCAAAAAAGTGTCCTGGTGGGTCGTAATATGTGAGTTTTTGAATGTGTGAGTTTTGCACGAATGAGTATCATTTGAGTGATGCCAAATGGGGCACGGGTGAATACGCAACACCGGGTGGCACCGTCTACTGGAGCTTTGCGCAAACCCCTGGTACCGGCTTTGGCTTTTCCAGCTATATCACCGATCCCGCTTACCGGGATGCCATTCGTGATGCCTTTCAGGCCTGGGAAAACGTTGCTGACATCGACTTTGTCGAAGTGGCAGAGGGTGCGCAGACCGACATTCACCTGGGCTGGGATACCATTGACGGGCCCTTCAGCGTGGTGGGCGAAGCTTCTACCCGCGGTTCCAAAACCACGTCGACCCTGTTCAGCTTTACCGAAGCCGAGATCCGTTTCGACGTTTCCGAGAACTGGGCCGCGGATCACGATGTGGCCCGCAATGAAGTGGGCCTTTATCAGGTCGCCCTGCACGAGATTGGCCATGTCATCGGGCTGGATCATACCGATAATTCGGATACCATCATGTATGCCAGCGACATCAGCGACCTGCCGGGGCTGACCGCAGGCGATATTGCAGGCGCACAGGCGTTTTATGGCGCATCTCAGAATACACCAGAACCGGCACCGGAACCGGAGCCGCCGGCGGCCTACAGCCCCACCATTGGCAACGACACCTTTATGGCACGGGCCGGCGATGATGTGATCAACGGGTTGCAGGGCATCGACACGCTCAGCCTGACGGGGGACCAGTCACAATATACGCTGATGTTGAGTGCCGGTGATCTGATCCTGACCGATCGTGTGGCGGGACGAGACGGCACGGACACTCTGGTCAGCATCGAGCGGCTGGATTTCCAATCCGGAGCCTCGACCCTCAGCAACGGGTTTTTTGACATTGATGCCTTTGACGGGATCGCAAATCTGGATGCGGCCGATTTCAGCCAGATTGTCGAACTTTACATCGCCTATTTCAACCGCGCCCCGGATGCCCTGGGCCTGGCCTTCTGGGGCAATGCCTTTGCCGACGGCCTGTCGCTGGTGGACATGGCAAGCCTGTTCATCGACCAGAACGAAACCCGTGCGACCTATCCTGCGGGCATGAGCAATACGGATTTCGCCATATCGGTTTATGAAAACGTGCTGGGTCGTGTGCCTGACGCGGAGGGCTTTGATTTCTGGGTTGATGTCCTGAACCAGGGCACAGTGGGACGTGATGTCTTTATTCTGTCGGTGCTGGAAGGTGCCAAGGCCGAAATCCCACCCGACGCCTCTCCCGCCTTCAAGCAACAGGTCATGGCGGACCGTCAGTATCTCGAAAACAAGACCGAGATCGGGGCCTATTTCGCTGTCCACAAGGGCATGTCCGACACCGATGACGCGGCCAATGCAATGGCGGTTTTCGACGGCACCCAAGATAGCATTCAGGATGCCATCGCCGCCATCGATAGCCATTACATTGATGCCTTGAGTGTGGGCAGCGGTGATTTTCTGATGCCGCTGGTTGGCGTGCTGGATGACCCGTTTACGGTCTAAGGCCCCGGCCGGATTTGAAAACACAGACGGCCAGTATTCACCTATAAGGTGTTTGTTTTAATGCCTGATCGGGTGGGGGTTGCGCGCGCGCGGCGTTGAAGCCTGCGCCGCCGGGCCATTTCTCTGTCGACCGGTTCCTGTTGAAAGCGCCTGCAGCCTGCTCGGAATCCTTGCTAAACTGGATTTTTTCTGCTTTTTTCCTGATAGAGGGTTGGACGCAGTACAGCGTGCTTGCAATATTTTATGCATTTTTCGGGCAGGTCGCCTGAATCGCCCCGCCGGTAGCAGATTTTCCTCAACGCCGGCAGATTCAGCGGAATTTTTCAAATGCTGAGAAACTTAGAAAGGTAATAGATATGGCTGATAATTTCGAGAAGCTACTCAAAGACAAACAAAAGAACATACCGAAAGAGATCGCCGGTGCGAAAGCCATAGAAAAGGCGGTGAACGAATTGCTGGTGGCCTTCAAGGCGAAAGACCCTGACAAATATATGAAGGGTGTCAAAAACGTCGCTGCGGTTGCGAACGCAGAAAAGAAAAAGTCAAAGGACAAGAAAATTCAGAATTTCCTGACCGAGCTTGTGTCCATGGTTAATGATGACATGACAAAACGCACCAAGCTCAAAATGAAGTCGACAGACCCGTAACGGTGTCTTGGACAGGTTATTAACCTGATTATTCAAAGATAATTTTTGGTCTCATTATTTGGAGATTACTTGTGACTGATACAACAGACGCCATCGACAGCGCCGTCAACACTGGCAAGGCCGCTTGGGACATCATCAAGGACGGCAAGCCGATTTCCTCGGCAAAATCCTCAATTTGCAACGCGATCCCGAAAGGGGCCGCCCCGCGCGAACTGGCGGGCTGGAAGAACAAGACGGGCAAGTGGGGCTTTCAGGCCGTAAACGGCTTTAACAGTACAGTGATCGACGTCGAACTGTCCTATAGCTTTTGGTCCAACGGCAAACTTGCCGACAAGGAAGGCTTGTTTGTGAACGATTTCTGCGTTTACGCGACAAAATGCGATGTCGAATGGACCCGCAACTGTGCGGTAAACGCCTCCGTCCAGGGGTCGCCGATGAACCTTGGCACCCACAAGAAGCCTATTCTTTCGATCATGGTGCTGGTCACCGCGACCTATGGCGGGTTCCTGGATAGCATGACCAAGACCTGGCGTGTACGGGCCTGCGGTGATGGCAAACTCATCAAAAGGTAGCCTTCAGGCACCTCCCGGACCGGCATTTTCTGCCGGTCTGCTTCTATTCCCGGGTATCGGAGGTCGATGATGGATCTTCGACCCTTTTCGTGTCGCCGTATACGTAGAAGACAACGATGCCAGCAAGCCCGATAACGGCAAGCACCGTGCCCATGACATTCACCCCTCCGGCCGAGAAGAAAAGACTGATTGCGAGAGCAATGACCTCAATCACAACCACGCCAATCAGCACCGCCTGGTAAAAGCTGGACTTGTTGCCTGAGATAAACAATTCGATGGCGAAAAGGGCGACGATGCCCCCAACCAAGCCGATAATCGCAAGTGTTGTTCCCATGATGTGTCCCTTTTTATGGCAGGATCGAAGCGGCGTTTTCAAAGCAAGCCTATAAGTATGGGCCTTGTCACTCAAGGTGCCTTTGCGCAGTTGCGGCTTGGGCATCTGCCGTTCGATCTGTGCGGCCCTTGTGCAAGGTCAATGGGGCCGGGGCATGAAGGCCGTATGGGCCTTTTGCAATGAAATTACATAATAGCAATTACAACCTTAACCGTAGCTCTGCCGTTGTGCGCCGTACATACCGGCATAAAGTCCCGCCATTGCCATCAATTCGCTGTGGGTGCCCTGCTCGACCACACGCCCTTCGTCCAGCACATAGATGCAGTCGGCCTGGGTCACGGCGGACAGGCGATGCGCCACGATGATTGTGGTCTTGCCTTCCGACAGCGCCCCGATTGCCGCTTTCACCTTATCCTCTGTTCGTTGATCCAGCGCCGATGTCGCTTCGTCCAGCAACAGGATCGGGGCCGAACGCAGGAAAGCCCGGGCAATCGCGACGCGCTGCTTTTGCCCGCCCGACAATTGCGCCCCCTTGGGCCCCAGCGGCGCATCGCCCCGTTCGCGGATCAACCCGTCGATGCCCACATGGGTCGCGGCGGCCCAGATTTCATCGTCACTCGCCTCGGGTTTCACGTAACGGATGTTTTCCCAGATCGAGGAGTTGAAGATCACGATGTCCTGCGCCACGACCGAAAAGGATTGTCGCAGCACCGGGATGCGCAATTGGTTCACCGGCATCCCGCCAATTGTCACCTCACCGCCCTGCACATCATAGAGTCGCGCCATCAGGCTGAGGATCGTTGTTTTGCCTGATCCGGTCGCGCCGACGATCGCACTGACCTTGCCGCTTTCAAAACTCAGGCTGAGGTCCTGGAACAGCGGCGGCTTGTCCTTGTACTGAAAGTCCACCCCGTCAAAGACGATATCGCCATGGGCGTCGAACTCCGAGACGGCCCCCTCCATATTGGTGATGCTGGGTACCTCGCGAAACAGGCTGCGCACACCGTCGAGGATCACGAGGCTTGCTTGCAATTTTACAAAGAAATGCGCCACCCGGCGTGCCGGATCAAAGATCAATGCCATGCCGATCATGAAGGCTACGATCGAGGCACCATCCATGTCGAAATTGCCGCTCAGCGCCATGTATCCGCCACCGCCGATGATCAGGATGAACACCAGGGCCGACAGGATATCGACCGTCGGCATCATCAACGCCTGGGCCGATTGCAGACGAATGGACAGGTCCTTGATTTCGGCCGTGGCCTTGAACAAACGCTGTTTTTCAACCGGCTCCTGGTTGGAGATCTTGACCGTGCGCATGCCGTTGGACATCTCTTCGATGCCCGTCATATAGGCACCCATCGCATTCTCGGCAGATTGCTGTATATGTTTGATTTTATTGGATACAAATCGCACCATCAACGGTACAAAGGGCATTACGAAAATCGTCGACAGGAACAGGATCGGCGATTTGTAGATCAGATATCCCGACACGATCACCACCGTTGCCACATCCCGCACGGCACTCACCGTGGTTTGTCCGACAAAGTCACTCAGGTCATGTGCCTGATTGACAAGACGCAGGATGATGTCCCCTGATGAGGTCCGTTCAAAATACGCCAGATCGAGGATCATCATGTGATCAATCAGATCCTGCCGCATCCGCAGCACCGCATCACTGGCCAGCCAGATCGACACCCGCGGCACAAGGAATGACATCAGCGCCCGCATCGCAAAGATGCCAAAGACCATGAAACAGACCTTGATCAGTCCACCCACATCGCCGTTCTCGAAAATCACACGCAGGCCGGTTTCGGTCAGTGAAATGAACTGCTGATAGACAAGCCCCTGCACCATCACCATACCCAGCACGGCAATCAGCCAGGGGGTTTTGGATTTGAAATAGCCATGCCAGAACCACGACAGGTTGTCCTTGTCCTGATCCGAAAACAGCGGCTTGCGCTCAGCGCGCTCGGGGAAGGGCCAGAATTTCATTTCACAGGCCCCGGGTGGTTCCGGTCGCGGCCAGAATACCTTCGGCCACGTCTTTCCATGTGCGCAGATCCCCCTTGGAGGCGGCAATACGTGTCTTGAGCGCGGCATAGCCCTCGGGGTTTGATTGCAAGTCGTCGATCAATGCCGCCAGGGCCTCCGGCGCGTTCGGGTCGAAATATTGCGCCAGGTCGCCGCCGACTTCTTTCAGCGCCAGGGCCTCGGTCGAGGCAAGTCCCGGCGTGCCCAGCCACAAGGCCTCCCCCAGGGGCAGCCCCCATCCCTCCATGCGGCTGGGAATCGCCAGCGCCAGCGCCCCTTCGTAGAGGCTGCGCAATTCCGCCTGATTGGGGTTGGTAATAATGTTGATACGGGCGCGTATGGGATCAAAGCGGTCCTGCTCCAGATAACTGTCCGTGCGCTTGCGTTGCGCACCCGCCAGGACCAGCGGCGGCACCTTGCGGCCGGTTTCATGCAGATGCAGCAGCGCCTCCATCACGCACTCAAGGTTCTTGCGTCCCGTCAGGATACCCACACAAAGCACATAGGGCTCTGAGGGGCCGCGCTGCACCACCGGCTCATCCGTCGGGCGCAACTCGTGGGACAGTGGCACAGGCACCACATCGGGGACTGCCGGCAAATGGCCCGAGGCAGAAAACCGCTCAATCTCGTCCTTGGTAAAGACCGAATTCGTCAATAGCCGCTCTGATCCCTTGATGACGATGTGGTTGTCATGGGTGAAATTGTTGCAAAACATCGTCTGGCTGGAATGGGCAAATTCGTAGATCGGGATCATATCATGCAGCAAGGGATTCAGCTTGATCCTGACCCCTGCCCGCGCACTCGCGGTGAGGTAATCGGCCATGATTTTAGGCCGCCCCAAAGACACCAGGGTCTGCCCGTTCAGGTCGACCTCGCGGGCGGTACCCTCGGGCACGGATCGCCAGCGCCGCAGGTTGATCATCCGCGCGACCCAAACCGCAAAAGGATAGAGTAAATCACGTAATTTATTAGGTTTTGGAAAGGTATAGCGCATTCTGATCGGGGTCGCCTCGGGCGGCAAACCCGGATCAAGAATACCGGTCGGGCTCTCTGCGCCAATGCGGGGCGTGATCTCGAAAAACCGCTCATGGGCGGGTGAGAAAATGACAAAGCGCACGTCCGCGTGCGACAGGGCCAGCTCATAGCCGACCTCCATCACCGTCCGCGAAATACCGTAGTATTTGAACTTCAGCCCTGATGCCAGGAATTGCTCAGAAAGGTCATAATAAAGTACAGCCATACGCGCCTCTTAGCACCGCCACAGGGGTTGAGAAACATCGTATTTATCGTCAAAGAGTGCCGCAGACCTTTCCCGACATGGCTCGGGGCTATGCTGAAAAAGAACGGACCCCATGAAGACACATTTTTTCGATGTCACCGACATTGTCCTTTACGTTGAGAAAGAAACCTCCGTTTCGGGAATTCAGCGGGTCTCATTCGAGGTGATCAAACGCATGGTCGACCGGCACGGTACTGATCATGTGCGCCTGTCCTACTGGGACCGCGCCAGGCGCGATTATGTTTCGATCCCGTCAGGCTTCATTGCCGAAATGGATGAATTCGACCCCGACATCCTGAGTGCCGTCTTCTTCGGCCGCGGGGCACGCTCCCGGCAGGAAACACCACCGACGCTGGAACGCTATCGCAACCGGCCGCTGAAATACTGGTTTCACTATCTGCGCAGCAGCTATCATGCGGCCCGTGGCAACGAACTCCATTTCAACAAACATAATTCCAGCATCGCGGACTGGTATGATTTCAAAACCGGCATCGCAACCGAACCTGAGCCAAAGTCCTACGAGATGGAGCGCACGCTGGTTTCTAAAATCGCACAGCGCGGTGACCGTCTGGTGGTCCTGGGGGCCACCTGGGCCATCGACGGGCTGGACGCCTGTTTTGAAGGGTTGGCCGACAAACAGGGCGTCGAGATTTCCCAGCTGATCCACGATCTGATTCCGATCATCACCCCCGAACATATCGCGGGGGATTTCGCGCAGGAATTTTATCGCTGGCTCAAAACCTCTACCGGGTATTGCACCAGCTATTTCGCGAATTCCCGCAATACCGCCCGTGATCTGGCCGCCTTCATGAAGGAAATCGGCGTGGAGCGCCCGATCGAGACCGTGCCACTGGCACAGAAGTTCACCGTGGTCGAGCAGAAGGCCGTCAAGGCGATCAAGGGGCCCGATGGCCCCTACAAAGCCCGCGTGGACCGCACGCTGGGTCTGCGTCGTGACATTCTGAACCTCAGTAAAGTGCCTTTTGTCCTGGTCGTAGGCACCATGGAATCGCGCAAGAACATCTGGCGGCTGGCCCAGGCCTGGCAACGCATGTCGCGTGAAGAGGGGCTGAACCTGCCCAAACTGGTCTTTGCAGGCAAGCCGGGCTGGTACAACGACGACTTCAACCAGCTGATGCAGGCCACCGGAAACCTGGGGGGCTGGGTGCAATTTGCCGACCGGCCCAATGACACCGAACTCGGCTATCTTTATGAAACCTGTGTCTTTACCGCCATGGTCAGTTTCTACGAAGGCTGGGGCCTGCCTATCGGCGAAAGCCTGTCCTTTGGCAAAACCGCCGTTGTCGCCGACAATTCCTCCATGCCCGAAGTGGGCGGCGACATGGTGGAATATTGCGACGCCCATTCCCTCGACAGCATCCATGCCGCCTGTCGCAAACTGATTACAGAACCGGACCATCGCGCCATGCTGGAGGCCAGGATTGCAGCCGCGAAACTGCGCACATGGGACGATGTGACAGGGGATTTCGTCGATTTACTTAGCAATTGATTCACCCATAGCGGGAATAATTGCCCAAACTGTGACCCATCTGCACAGACCATACCACATATGGGAAACATACCCGTATTGTGATCAGCATTTTATACGAGTCTGTGAACAATCGATGTAACTAGGTTTGCTATCACGAAAATTCTGCTGTATAGTGGTTCACTGAACACCCTGTCTGCGACGACAGATAAAATTCCCCGAACTGCCATTTGAGGGCAAACCCATGCTAGCAGAGCTGCACAAATCGACCCCTGAGGAAAACAAGGAACAGCGTGCGACTTTTGGTCTCTGGCTGAAGGCGCTGCGCGAGGCCGAAGGGCTTTCGCAACGTGATCTCGCCGACCGTCTGTCGCTGGATTATTACACGTTCATCTCCCAGCTTGAGAATGGTCGCGGTAAGATCCCTGCGCATCGCTATGGCGAATGGGCAACCGCTCTTGGCCAGGATCCCAGAAGCTTTGTGAAAACCCTGCTGCGCTATTACGAGCCGCTGACCTATCAGATTCTCTTTGAGTCCGAACAGGCTGGATAAGATCGGCACTGCCGCGCATCTTTTGTAGATTGCGCGGACGATAGACGTTACAATGGGCCGCGTATCATCGTGGTACAGGCAGACTGATCGAGGCGATCACAAGAATGGCGACAATCCTCACATTCCGGAACAAGGAAAGTGGCTCATCCGCGAAGGATTTCCTGACCGATGAGACTGAAAAACTGTCGTTCCGCACGGCGGATGACGGTGCCGTAAGCCTTGAAGACATGGCACCTGCCAGTCTGCCCAACATCATACCCGATCCCAAGCGCGATTGGAGCAATCAGGAACTTGCCGACCTGTTCCGCGTCAAGCAATTGCTCAGCGGGGCCAATGTCCCGGTCGAAACCATGCGCGGCGTTACCGACGAAGGTGATCCCTGGTTCATCTTTTGCCATTTCAACGGTGATGTCTTTATCCATATGGCGCGGATCGACGGGCTTTATATTCTGGACAGCCCGAATGTGCGCCGCCCCCTGCGCGGCCGCGATTTCAACGCGCTTATCGCGGATTATACCAATCACGCCCTACCCACGATGCAGAACAGCCAGGAGGGCGGCACCGAACACCGCATCATCCGTTTCGAACGTGGCAGCAAGGTGCGTCTACACCCCTCTGCGATGCTGGCCGCACTGATCTGGACCCTCTTCCTTGCTTCCGAAGAGCTGGTGATGCTGGCCCCCGAAGAACAGACCGGGGACACGGATGATTTGCTCGACTTCTCTGCGGTGATTTCGGCGGATTATGAATTCCACACGGTTGAGACAGAAACGGCTGCCCTCACAGCCATCAGCATGCCCGAAGCGATGAAGGAAATCGACACCGACGCATTGCACGGCACTCCCGAAGCCCAGGTTCAAATACGCGAAGTCATGGGCCAACAGGGTCTGGCGATGCATCAGAACACCTTTGCAATGGGCCTGAGCACAATCGCAATTGCCATGGGCTTCATGTCCGAAGCGGTACTTCTGGACAACCAGCGCAAAGTGCTTGAAGGCCTGAAAAATATCGGCCTGACCCAGGATATTACAAATACTGTCACCGGACCGGAGTTGGAACAGATTGCAGGGGATTCCGCACTGTTGGACATGCTCGCCGAATTCGTTGATCTGGATCTGTCTCTCAACACCGAAACCATCGAGACGATATCAACCACAGGCGAGGCTTCTGTCTTGCAACAAGAGATGCTGCATGTGACAGCCGCCGCCGCCGAGAGCGACGCACCGCTTGCCCCTGTCAAAACCGTCCAGACGGTGATCCGTGAAAATACTGACGCAGAGCTTTCGGAGACGCTTCAGGACGGGGTCCAGACCACGACCGATATGGAAAGGCTTATCGCTTTGGCCGCTGCCGAGCAGAACAAGGCGATCACTGTCAACATGTCCGACCTGGTAAACAAAAACGTACAGATGGAAGAATTCCAGCTGGGGCAAACCACAGTCAAAGCCAGTTTCGACCTGACCGATAGCGATGCATTGTCGCTAACCGATTACATCTTTGTCAGCCACCGCACCACCAGCCACCGCGAATTTGACGATCGCGCACAGTCCTTCATCGACTATATCCAGTCCAAGGATACCGAGGTCGGGATCATCACCATCGGCAACGAAGTGATCATGATCGACCGGCAGGCCTTTACCGAAAGTGCCGCCAACACTTACAGCTTCAGCTGGGAGACCTACGATGGCCACGTGATCTCTCTTATTGGTTTGCGGGCTGAATTCCAGGAATTTGATCTGATCGCTTGAAACAGAATACGGATTGCCAAACAAAAGAGCCGGTGCTTGGAAACAAGCGCCGGCTTTCTCGTTCTGTGGCTGACGGGCGCTTGCCCCTCCCCTTGCCAAAAAAACCCGAGCTTACTCCTCGATCATGCTCTTGCGGACCGCGTCCATCAGCGGTGAAGCGATAAAGTTGATCACCGTGCGCTCGCCCGTGGTGATGACCACATCGGCGGGCATACCTGCGCTCAACCGGCCCTTGATCTCTTCGGGAATGTCATTTTCATCCACCGTGATACGGGCCAGGTAATAAGGCGGCTCATTGGCATTATCTGGTGTAATCACATCGCCGGAAACCGTATCAACCGTGCCCAACATGATCGGGATCAGCTTGGTCTTGAAAGCGGTAAAGCGGACTTCGGTCATCAGGCCTACGGCCACGTTATCCACATCAATCGGTGACACACGGGCATTGATGATCAATTCCTCATCTTCCGGCACCAGTTCCATCAATACCTCACCGGGTCGAATAACCGATCCCACGGTGTGCACCTTGAGATTTTGGATAGTGCCAGAGCCGGGCGCACGGATTTCGGTTCGGTCCAGCACGTCGGCGGCAACCTTGCGGCGTTCCTGCAATTCGCTGATCTCTGCACGAACCTGCTCCAGCTCGGTACTCGCGCGTTCGCGGTATTCCTGCTTGAGTTGCAAGGCTTGCAGCTCTGTCTCGCCAATACTGGCGCGCGCTTGCGCGATGTCCGAAATCACCTGACCGAGGTTGGCCTCGATCTCGATCAACTCATCCTCCCGCTGGGACAATTGGTTGCCTTGGATCAGGCCCTTCTTCTCGCCATCGCGCATCCGCTCCAGCATTTCTGTGTAATTGGCAATCCGGCGTTCAAAAGCACCTTTCTGGATTTCCTGACCCTGAATTTGTACTTTGATCTGTTCGACCCGCGCCAGCAGGATGTCTTCCTGACTTTTCAGAATCAGGCGGCGGCCCTCAAACAGGTCGATCTGATCCGAAAGCACCGATGAAACCGCACCTGAATTGCGTGACAATACATCTTGGGGAAAGACCACTTTGTCTTCGAGCGCCCGTTCGGCCAGCAACCGCGCCTCAACCAGATGCGCCACGTCCAGACGGGTCGAAAACACCTCGAGGTTGGAGCGCGCCTCGATGCTGCGCAATCGGAGCAAAACGTCACCTTCGGTGACATTGCCCGCTTCAGTGACCAGGATTTCTTCGACAATACCGCCTTCGAAATGCTGCACGACGCGGCGGTTTCCCTCAAGAGAGATCGTGCCAGGGGCCACCACGGCGCTGTCCAGCTTGGCAACGGCTGCCCAGCTTCCGAACACCCCGAAGGTGATGAAGATCAGGATATAGCCCATCAGGGCCACGGGCTTTGGACTTGGTTTATTCACCATGGCGGATCAAGCTCCTCAAGAGCGTTTGAAAATCGACGTCTGTAACAGATCTCAGGCGCGGGGCTTATCAGACAGGCTGACCACGGCGGGTGCCGCTTTTGTTGCTGCTTCTTTGTTCTGTTGTTCCTTGGCCGCTTGCGCCTGCTGCTGTGCCTGCGCCTGTTGAGCAAACATTTCGCGGGTCGGGCCAAATTTTTCGACCGCACCGCCAACCAGCATCAGCGTCTTGTCCGTCAAGGCCAGAAGGTTTGCCTTATGCGTTACCAGGACAACCGTTTTACCCTGTTTTTTCAGTTCCTGAATACACAAGGCCAGTGCCTGTTCCCCCTGGGCATCAAGATTTGAGTTCGGTTCATCCAGCACGACAAGGTTCGGCATGCGGAACACCGCACGGGCCAGACCGACACGCTGGCGCTGGCCACCAGAGAGGGATTGCCCGCCGTCACCCACATCGGTGTCGTAACCTTCGGCCAATGTTGTGATCATATCATAGGCGCCCGACATCTGGGCAGCCGCAACAATCTCGGCATCGCTAGCATCGGGAATGAAGCGTGCAATGTTTTCGGCAACGGATCCACGGAACAATTTCACGTCCTGCGGCATATAACCCATGTGACGGCCCAATTGTTCTGCATCCCAGTGGTGCAGTTCGGTTCCGTCCAGACGAACAGAGCCACCGGCAGGCTGGCTGGCCCCGACCAGATGGCGCACGAGGGTGGATTTCCCCGACCCGCTTGGCCCGATCACCGCCAGCACTTCTCCTTGATTGATGGAAAAGGAAACCCCCTTGAGCAAGGCAGGTCTGGAACCCGATGCTCCCGCTTTTGCACCAGGCGCAGTGGCAACCAGACCCTGAACGGTCAGGTTGCCCTTGGGTTCGGGCAACTGCATGCGTTCTTCTTCATCGTCGAGATTACCGAAGATATTGGTCAGACGCGCATGCGCCTGACGCGCTGCAACAAACTGCTTCCATTGCCCCACGGCCTGTTCCACCGGGGCCAGCGCACGGCCCATCACGATTGACGCCGCAATCATGATCCCCGGAGAGATTTCCTGAAGAATGGCGAGATAGGCCCCCATACCCAGAATGGCGATTTGCAGACTCATGCGCACGAACTTGGTCGAGGCCATGATGGCCCCCGCCCGGCCAGAGGCCTTGGCTTGTTTGTCCAGAACGTCATCATGCTGGGCGATCCAGCGGTCGGTCAGCTGTTTTTCCATACCCAGGGCACGGATGACCTCTGCGTTCTGCACGGTGGTGTTCACAAAATGCGAGGCACCTGCATTGGCCGTGCCCGCCTCTTTCAAAAGACCGCGGGTCGAAAACTCGTTTGCCAGGGCCAGTGCAAAGATGATCACCGCCCCGACAGTTGCAACCATGCCCAACCAGGGATGAAAGGCAAAACACAGGGCAAGGAACAGGGGAACCCAGGGCGCGTCAAAGAACGCGAGGATCCCCTGCCCCGTCATGAATTCACGCACCCGGTCCACATCCTGCAATGTCGCGTGAGCCCCGGAATTGGGACTGGCCAGCTGGTGCCGGATCACCCGGTTGAAAGCGGGATGTGCCAACATGTCGTCAAATTGCAGCCCTGCACGCACCAGCAGTTTCGAGCGGATGAATTCAAGCAGACCATAAGCCACCAGCAAGGTCACCGCGATTGCCGAGATCATCACCAGCGTCAACTCGTTGCGGCTGGCCAATACGCGATCATAGACCTGCAACATGTAGAGCGGTCCAACGAACATCAGGATGTTGCTGAAAAAGCTGAACAAAATCGTAGCACCAAAGACGGCCCGAAATTTTCCATACGCTTGACTAAGAGGCGTTGCGGCTTTCATGCGCGAATATCCTTTCGCTGACTGAAGATCGACACCATTCCTGCCCGCTCAGGTGCCGTATATTTTGAAAATTCATACACCAGACAGGGATTTGATGCAATTGCCCTGCTCCAGGGACTGCGTCGTATAAATGCAAACATGCCGGCCTCAATAAACGGCCGGCATGGAGGTAACGCGGGTTCAGGCGTCTGCAGGCAATGCAGCCTTGAGTGCCGCCGCATAGGCGTTGCGCGCCGTCTGTGTAATCGCCGCGTCACGCTTGAGCTGACCCAGTCGCTGGTCGCACAGGTTGAGGTTGTTGAGATTGTCGCGTGCCTCTTCTGGCAGCGTATCGGTGTCATATTCCTTGCCGTCAATTTTGATCTTGGCCATGTCCATCTTCCTTGCTTGAACCGAAGGACCCCCTCCGGATGTAAAAAAGCCCCCGAACCTGCCGGGGGCTTTCAATGTCTTTGGTGTCAGGCCTGAGCGGCCTGACCGACAAATCGCTTACGCGAAGTTGTCGAACGTCAGTGTTGTCCAGTCAGTACCGATCAGGTTGATGTTACCCAATGCAACTGCTGTCGCGTCTGCACCATCGGTATCTGTTACCAGATAAACTGTACCGGTGTTGTTTTCGCTATCGAACAGGTAGTCATCAGCAGCAACAACTGGCTGTGTCGCAGAACCATTCGCATTGTCATCAAATACGATAACGATGTGATCGGTTGTTGTGACAGTCAGATCCGCATCAGCAGCACCGTTGAACAGATCTGCA
>NZ_JAPMLQ010000017.1 GCF_026410305.1 Sulfitobacter sp. F26204
CGTCAATCTGGTCATAGGCCTGAAAATCACCAAAATACTTGGTAATCGCCGCTGTCAGCGTCGTCTTGCCGTGGTCAACGTGACCGATTGTGCCGATGTTGACGTGCGGCTTGTTACGTTCAAACTTTTCCTTTGCCATGATGTTGGCTCCTTTTTCGTTGGTGGGTGGTGGGTCAAGACCCACCCTACGGTTTGGGTAGGGCGGGGTTCACCCCGCCGCCCCGATTGTTAATTTCGCAGATTAGGCGAATTTCGCCTGGATCTCGTCCGAGATGTTTTGTGGCACGGCTTCGTAGTGGTCGAACTGCATGGAGAAGTTCGCACGACCCGACGACATCGACCGCAAGGTGTTGATGTAACCGAACATGTTCGCCAGTGGCACAAAGGCGTCGATGGCAATCGCGTTACCGCGGGTGTCCTGACCCTGTACCTGACCACGACGTGATGTCAGATCGCCGATGATACCACCTGTATATTCCTCAGGCGTAATCACTTCGACTTTCATCACCGGCTCCAGAAGTTTCGCGCCGGCCTTCTTCATGCCTTCGCGCATACCCATGCGTGCCGCGATTTCAAACGCAAGAACGCTTGAGTCAACGTCGTGGAACTTACCTTCGATCAAGGCAACCTTGAAGTCGATCACGGGGAAGCCCGCCAGCGGACCGGAATCCATGACAGATTTGATACCCTTTTCAACACCCGGGATATATTCCTTCGGCACCGAACCACCAACAACACGCGATTCAAACGAATAACCTTCGCCCGGCTCTGTTGGGGTGATGATCAACTTGACTTCCGCGAACTGACCCGACCCGCCTGACTGCTTCTTGTGGGTGTAAACAATCTCGGCTTCGCGCGAAATGGTCTCACGATAAGCAACCTGTGGCGCACCGATGTTGGCTTCGACTTTGAACTCGCGCTTCAGGCGGTCCACCAGAATGTCGAGGTGAAGTTCGCCCATGCCTTTCATGATGGTCTGACCCGATTCAAGGTCGGTTTCCACGCGGAAGGATGGATCTTCGGCGGCCAGACGTGCCAAACCGGAAGACATTTTTTCCTGGTCAGCCTTTGTCTTGGGCTCGACAGCGATCTCGATCACCGGATCGGGGAAGGTCATCGTTTCCAGCACCACAGGATCATTGACAGCGCACAGCGTGTCCCCTGTTGTGGTATCTTTCAGACCCGCCAGCGCGATGATGTCACCTGCAAATGCTTCGGTGATTTCCTCACGTTCGATGGAGTGCATCATCATCATACGACCGACGCGCTCTTTCTTGCCCTTTGTGGAGTTCAAGAGCGTATCGCCCTTGTTCAACACACCAGAGTAGATGCGGGTAAAGGTCAGGGAGCCCACGAAAGGGTCGTTCATGATTTTGAACGCAAGACCGGAGAAGGCCATGTTATCATCCGCACGGCGCGCGATGTCACGTGTTTCAGTCTCGTCACCGGGTTTGAAGCCCATGTAATCCACAACGTCCAGCGGGCTGGGCAGATAGTCGATCACAGCGTTCAAGAGCGGCTGAACACCTTTGTTCTTGAACGCAGAACCACAAAGCACGGGAATGAACTTGATCGCCAGCGTGCCCTTGCGGATCAGGGAGCGCAGGGTATCGACGTCCGGCTCTGCACCGTCCATCAGATAGTTTTCCATCGCGTCATCGTCCATCTCAACCGCAGTCTCGATCAGATGCGCGCGCCATTTGTCCGCAGTCTCTTTCAGGCTGTCACGGATCGGTTTTTTGACCCAGCTCGCGCCAAGATCTTCACCTTCCCAGACCCATTCTTCCATTGTGACCAGATCGACCATGCCCTCAAGCTCGGTCTCGGAACCAATCGGGATCTGGATCGGCGCAGGTGTGGCACCTGTACGGTCCTTGATCATGTGAACGCAGTTGAAGAAATCCGCACCGATCTTGTCCATCTTGTTGACGAACACAATGCGCGGCACCTTGTAGCGGTCGGCCTGACGCCAAACAGTTTCTGTCTGTGGTTCGACACCGGCGTTTGCATCCAGAACGGCAACCGCGCCGTCGAGAACCGCCAGAGAGCGTTCGACTTCAATGGTAAAGTCAACGTGGCCAGGCGTGTCGATGATGTTCATCCGGAACTTAGTGTCGGAGGTGGCATCGGCGGTTGGCTCTTCCTGGCGCTGCCAGAAAGTGGTTGTTGCAGCGGAGGTGATCGTAATACCGCGCTCCTGCTCCTGCTCCATCCAATCCATGGTAGCGGCACCATCGTGCACCTCACCCAGGTTGTGGGACTTGCCTGTATAGAACAGGATACGCTCGGAACATGTTGTTTTGCCGGCATCAATGTGGGCCATGATGCCAAAGTTGCGATAGCGGTCTAACGGATAGTCGCGTGCCATTTGAAAAGCTTCCTCAGGAGTGTGCTTTGAAAAATGTCAGGGGCCCAGCGGATCTGAGCCCCGATCTTGATTCTTGGTTACCAGCGATAGTGGCTGAATGCTTTGTTCGCATCGGCCATCTTGTGTGTATCTTCGCGCTTTTTCACGGCAGTACCGCGGGATTGAACAGCATCCAGAAGCTCGCCAGCAAGGCGCTCTTCCATTGTGTTCTCGTTGCGGGCACGTGCCGCTTTGATCAACCAACGGATGGCCAGTGCGACACGACGCTCGGGGCGCACTTCGACTGGCACCTGATAGGTGGCACCACCAACGCGGCGGGAACGCACTTCGACGGAAGGCTGGATATTTTCCAGCGCTTCGTGAAACACTTCGATGGGTGCGCGTTTGATCTTGTCTTCAACGCGGGTCATGGCGTTGTAAACGATGCTTTCGGCGACAGATTTCTTGCCGTCGATCATCAGGTTGTTCATGAATTTGGTCAGGACCAGGTCACCGTATTTGGCGTCTGGCAATACTTCGCGTTTTTCAGCGGCGTGGCGGCGTGACATGTCGTTGTCTTCCTTCGGAATAGAGATGGTGGGTTCACACCCACCCTACGGATGGTTCGGGCGTAGGGTGGGTGTGAACCCACCGCTGGCCAATTACTTGGGACGCTTGGCACCGTACTTGGAACGGCGCTGCTTACGATCTTTAACGCCCTGTGTATCCAGAACACCGCGCAGGATGTGGTAACGTACACCGGGAAGGTCTTTTACACGACCGCCGCGGATCAGAACCACAGAGTGCTCCTGAAGGTTGTGGCTTTCACCACCAATGTAGGAAATCACTTCGAAACCATTGGTCAGGCGCACCTTGGCCACTTTCCGCATCGCAGAGTTTGGTTTCTTTGGTGTGGTTGTATATACACGTGTGCAAACGCCGCGTTTCTGCGGGCATTGCTCAAGATGCATGGATTTAGAAGTTTTACGTTTCGGCTGGCGCGGCTTGCGGATCAGCTGTTGGATCGTTGGCATTCCGGTTTATCCCCGTTCTGTCTACATCAGATGCGATGGGCGACGCCCAAAGCGGTTTCAATTCGCTTGCTTTACATTGTGCAAAGCAAAAACACCGCAACACTCCCGTACCGAGGAAAGCGAGGCGGTGGGGCTACAGAGGACCGGGTCAGCATTAGACCGGATCTTGACCACTTAAGTTATGATTTCGGCAGGCAGAGAAACCTCAGCGACCGAGATAGCGGGCGTATAGGGGATGGTGCAAAGGCTGTCAACAGCACCCATTCTCTTGCGTGGTCCCGGCCTGCCTGCGATGATGTCGCGGAAACAACCCGAGGCTGTAACGACCATGCAAACGATCGGCATCTGCCGTTTTTCCTATCCGGGTGACGGCGGATTTCAAGTTGAACATGCCTCCCTGAAGGAACGGATGGACTATCTCTACGCACCGGCGCGCATGGCCGAGCGCTTTGCCACTTTCGAAACCATGATGCTGCCGCCACTCAAAGCCCAGACCGACGGCGACTTTACTTTCCTCATTGTCATAGGCAACAGCCTGCCCCGTCCCTACCGCGATCGTCTGGAGGCTGCGGTCGCCACCCTCCCCCAGGCTGTCATCAAGGCCTATCCTCCTGGTCCGCACCGAAAAGTCATGCAAGATGCGATCAACAGTGTGCGCCGTTTCGACGGCAATGCCTGTTTACAATTCCGCATGGATGATGACGATGCCGTTGCCTGTACCTTTGTCGAACGCCTGAGGGAAACGGCGCTGGACGTGTTGCCGATGGCCGCCAAACATCGTCACATCGCAATCGACTTCAATCAGGGGTTCATCGCACGCCCCTCTGCCCTTGGTCTGGAAGTGGCTCCGACAAATACGCCCTATACCACCGCTGGACTTGCCTTGATGTTTCAACCCGACCTACGGCTGTCAGTCATGAACTTTGCCCATATGAAGGTCGGCCAAAAAATGCCGACAGTGACCTTTGCAGGCGAAGATATGTTGATCAGGGGACACAACGACCACAATGATTCCCGCCAAAAGCCGGGAATTAAGTCGCCCAGACTCACCCGACTCGATGCTGTTGGCAAAGCGCATTTCAAGGCAACCTACGCCATCGACGAAGACGCCGTTGCAGCCGCATTTGCCGGGTTGTCATGCCGCTAGAATCTTGCGCTCGCGGTAGAAACTGAACACGCCTGTAGCCACGACAATCGCCGCCCCGATCAAGGTCAACACACTGGGCCATTCGTCGAAAACAAGCCACCCCAGGATCAATGCCCAGATCAATCCGGTATAGCGGAACGGCGCGATGAACGACACGTCCCCCGCACGCATCACCTGTATCGAAAAAAAATAGCCCCCCAAGATACAAAACGCCGAGGCCACGATCAGCACCCATGCACTGGTCTCGATCGCGACCCATGCACCGTTCAGCGATGCAATGCCCGATGCCACCATGACGGTCGCTGCTGTCACCAGAGTCGCAGTCATTGAAGGCACCCCGGCGGAAAGTTTGCGCGTCACCAGATCACGCAGGGTTACACCCACCATCGCAATCAATGCATAGATCGACCAGATGTTGAAACCCTCGGGCCCTGGCCTGACGATCAACAGAACACCGCAGAATCCGACTGCGATTGCCAGCATCCGGCGCCAGCCTACCGCCTCGCGCAGGACAACTGCCGAGGCCAGTGTCACCGCAAGCGGCACCACCTGTAAAATCGCCGTCAGGTTGGCCAGTGGCATGTTGAACAATGCCGTCAGAAAGAAATAGGAAATCGTCACTTCGATCAAGGCGCGGAAAATAATGATCGCCCAGTCCCGCCGCGCAATATTGAAATGCAAGGCCCCCAAGCGCCCCTTGGTCGCCAGGATCAACAGACAGGTGATCATGCTGCGCAAGCACAGCAATTGAAACAGCGGCACCGCTCCGCCGGTCATCTTCAATAATGTATCATTCAAGACAAAGCAGGCCATCGAGGCCATCATCAGGAAGGCACCGATCAGGTTTACCGACATCTAAAGATCGTCCAGCATGTCGAGGGTCAGGCCAAAACCGTCGCGCAACACTCTTTTCACCCCACGCGGGCGCAGTTTGCCCGCTCTGCCCTGCGGCTGCGCAGTAGAATCGTTGTCACCATGTACCGATCTGATCCACATAGGACGCCCAACTTCCGTATAACAATCATAATACTCCACCAGATTGCGGTGGTTTCGCCGAAATACCGTGGCATGATCGCCCTTAGGGGTCACCATAGCCAGACCGATCCCCAAAGGGGCACGTTCATACCATTCGGTAATCGGTGTTTCGCTTTGGGCATCTAGGTACAGACCCCGGTTAAATGCAATCACGAAGGGTTTCTTGTCTATGCGGACCTTCAACATTGTATCCGCCACCGCCCTGATCCGCGCCGTTGTGGAACGGTGCATCGCGTCGTCATCATCTTGACGAAAGGTCGCGACATGGGTCGCTTCTGGATCGTCGGGCAGTGCGTTAAAGGCCTGCTTCACCGCCTGAATATGAACCATCGGTGGCAAAGACACGATCTGCATCGGTTTAAAATCTTTGATGATACCTTCCAGCCGGGCCCGCGCCTTGTCCGGAAAGCTATCGCCAATCAGTATTGCGCAGGAAAAATCCGTGTCCTCCTGCAAGGCCATGGTATGGAACGCCAGTTTCTCAAACAGCTTGAACCGGCGATCCAGACGCGCCGGATCATATAACATCTCGCGCGTGGCATCGATGCCCTGGGTGGATTTGGCAAAACCGTTCTCGGACAGATACGAAAACCGCATCAATCCTTTGATTTGTGCTTTGAGTTTCACTGCTGCCCTGCGGGTTGATCTGTTTTGGGCAACCTAAGCGATTGCGCCGGAGGGAACCAGAGGGCCTGCAACCATTCATCAGGTTTGACTTTCGCAAACAGGGCGACTCGGTCGCGGCATGTAAGAATCCCGCGAAAAGCACTTGTTTTAAGTGCAAAACACCTTTTTTCGGCCCAAATGCGACCTTTGGCCGCTCCCCGAATACCCGCAACGCCATAATAACACGCCACTTTTCCATGATTAAATTCGCTGTTTAGTAAATTTGAATTTCCATCTCACACGTCAAAATTGCGCCACAAGCGGTTCCTACGCTTTAGGGGATAACAGGTTGCGACCTTTCAACTTCAAGTTGGGGCGCATGCGTAAACGGTAAAATTAAATGAGGATGATTGAGATGAAAAATGTAAAGCAGTTCACCCTGGTGACGGTCGTATCGCTTAGCTTCGGTTCCAGCGCACTGGCGCTTGGACTTGGTGGTGTCGGCCTTGGTGCAGATGTCAGTATTGGCGGCGGCGGTGTCGGCGTTGGTATAGGTGCAGATGTCGGCGGTGTTGGCGTCGGAGCGGGCATTGGTGTCGGCAATGGCAGCGGCAGCGGGTCAGGTAATGACAATGCATCCGGTCAAGGATCAGGCAACGGATCAGGCAGCGGTACCGGTAACGTTGGTGCCGGCGGCGTAGGCGTCGGCCTAGGTGGAATCGGCGCAGGCGCAGGTTTGGGTGTGGGCCTTTCAGGCTCTGGCAACGGTGGTTCCGGTAACGGCAACGGCGGCTCAGGTTCTGGTTCCGGTAACGGTAATGGTTCTGGCGGTTCCGGAAGCGGTTCAGGTGGTTCCGGCAATGGTTCAAACGGATCAGGTAACGGGACCGGCGGGTCAGGCAATGGTACAGGCGGATCCAGCGGCGGTGGGGTTGGCGTTGGCGTCGGAGTGGGCGTAGGTATCGGCGGTACGGGCTCTGGCAGCTCCGGCAACGGTAACAACAACGGTAGTTCCGGTAACAACAACGGAAATGGAAATAACGGCACTGGCAACGGAAACTCGGGCAGCGGAAACAATGGCAACAACGGCGGTTCCGGTAACAGTAATGGCAACGCTGGTGGCAACGGCGCTGCCCAGGCCGGCGGCTCGGATGGTCGTGGACGTGGCGGACACGGGTTCTTCGGATCGCGGTCCACAGCAAAGGTCAACTCGGTCTCCCGTGCGTCCACCTCGGTTGTCACAAAGGCTGCCGCCGTCGATGCATTGGGGACGACAATCTGGTCGTCGGACCACACCTTCCTGGGGCAAATCGTATCCGCCAAGCCCGGTCCAAACGGCTATCTGGATGTCACGATGCGCCTGAACAAACAGATCGTGGGCGGCAAGGTCGCGCACCTTCGTCTCAAGCCGGATTGGATCCGCAACGGGCAATTCCAGATGCGTATGTCTACCGGCAAGTTCATTGCACAGGTCGTGCATTAAGCCGGCGCATAGAACGAGATTGACGGGTTGGTGACGTTCCCTGCCCATCCGTCACAAAAAGGCCCCCGCAACATCATTGTCGCAGGGGCCTTTTACATTCTCAAAGGTTCAGTGCGAAATCAATCCCGGCTTTCCTCGTCAAAGGTAGGCGTATTGAAAACATCACCACCGACAACATCGTTTGACGCGACAGGCGCGGCAAGTGCCGCCGCTGCTTCCGCTTCTTCGCGGCGCGCCTCGATCACCACATTGTCACGATCTGCTGCAACCTTGCGCATCTGCATGGTTGCGCCACCCGTACCAGCCGGAATCAGACGACCGACAATGACGTTCTCTTTCAAACCGACCAGCTTGTCGCGTTTGCCTTGAACAGAGGCCTCGGTCAGAACCCGCGTTGTCTCCTGGAAGGACGCGGCAGAGATGAACGAACGTGTCTGCAGCGACGCCTTGGTGATGCCCAACAGGATCGGCTCGCCTTTTGCAACGCGCCCGCCTTTTGACAGCGCCTTTTCGTTGGCTGTGTCAAACTCCTGCTTGTCAACATGTTCGCCTTTCAACAGGGTGGTGTCTCCGGATTCCTGGATCTCCCACTTTTGCAGCATCTGACGCACGATCACTTCGATATGCTTGTCGTTGATCTTAACGCCCTGCAAGCGATAAACGTCCTGCACTTCGTCGATCATATAATCGGCCAAGGCCTCGACACCCATAATGGCGAGGATGTCATGCGGCGCAGGATTACCGTCCATGATGTAATCACCTTTCTGGACAAAATCACCTTCCGCGACCGGGATGTGCTTGCCCTTGGGCACCATGTACTCGAACTTGTGATCCGGATCGTCCGGAGACTCGATCGCAATGCGGCGCTTGTTCTTGTAGTCCTTGCCAAACCGAACATAGCCGTCGATCTCTGCAATGATCGCGTGATCCTTGGGGCGACGTGCCTCAAAGAGTTCCGCAACCCGTGGCAAACCACCGGTAATATCCTTGGTCTTGGCCCCCTCGCGCGGGATACGCGCGATGATGTCACCGGCCTTGATCTCGGACTGATCTTCAACAGAAAGGATGGCATCAACGGACATCGCATAGGTGATCGGATTACCCGCATCGTTACGCAATGGTTCGCCGTCTTCGCCAACCAGAATCACCTCAGGTTTCAGTTCATTACCCTTGGGTGCCGCACGCCAGTCGATCACAATCTTCTGCGTCATGCCGGTCGCGTCATCGGTTTCGTCCTTGACGGCGATACCGGAAACAAGGTCGACAAACTTGGTCATACCCGATTTCTCCGCAATGATCGGCAGCGTGTAGGGATCCCATTCAAACAGCTTGTCACCACGTTTGACAGTGTCGCCATCCTTGACGAACAGAGTGGTACCATAGCCGATCTTGTGGCTTGCGCGTTCCTCACCGTCATCGCCGACGATCAGCATTTTCATGTTACGCCCCATTACCATGGTCGCGCCTTCGGCATTTTCCAGGGTCATGGCGTTCTCGAACACGATCTTGCCTTCCTGGCTTGCTTCCAGGAACGACTGTTGGCCACCCTGCGCAACGCCGCCAATGTGGAAGGTCCGCATGGTCAGCTGTGTGCCCGGTTCGCCAATCGACTGCGCCGCGATAATACCCACCGCTTCGCCCTGGTTCACCAGCGTACCACGCGCGAGGTCACGACCGTAACACATCGCGCAAACGCCTTCTTCGGCCTCACAGGTCAGCGGGCTGCGAATACGTGCGATCTGTACACCAGCCGCATCGATGATGTCTGCCGTGTGCTCGTCGATGATCACACCTGCTTTGACCAGCACTTCGTCAGAGCCAGGGCGCAGGATGTCATCTGCCGTCACACGGCCCAGCAAACGCTCGGCCAAGGACGACACGACTTCACCATCGTTCACCGCCGCTTCGGCAGTGATCGCTGTATCAGTGCCGCAATCATGCATGCGCACGATACAGTCCTGTGCAACGTCTACCAATCGACGGGTCAGGTAACCGGAGTTCGCTGTCTTCAACGCCGTATCCGACAGACCCTTACGGGCACCGTGGGTAGAGTTGAAGTACTCAAGAACAGTCAGGCCTTCCTTGAAGTTCGAAATGATCGGTGTCTCGATAATGTCGCCGTTCGGTTTGGCCATCAGGCCGCGCATACCGCCCAACTGCTTCATCTGCGTAACCGAGCCACGCGCACCGGAGTGCGCCATCATATATACTGAGTTCGGTTCGTTTTCTGATCCGTCCTCGGCATATGTGGTGTCGGAAATCGACCCCATCATCGCATCGGTGACCTTGTCGTTACACTTGGACCAGGCATCAACAACCTTGTTGTACTTTTCGCCCTGGGTGATCAGGCCGTCCATGTACTGCTGTTCAAAATCCTTGACCTGTTCGCGGGTTTCATCCACCAGCGGCCACTTGCTGTCAGGGATCAACATGTCGTCTTTACCGAACGAAATACCGGCCTTGAAGGCTTCGCGGAAGCCCATGGTCATGATCTGGTCACAGAAAATGACAGATTCCTTCTGGCCGCAATAACGATAGACCGTATCGATGACCTGCTGCACTTCTTTCTTGCGCAGCAACCGGTTGACAAGGCTGAACGGCGCTTTTGCGTTCAATGGCAACAGGGCACCCAAACGCACACGACCGGGCGTGGTGTCAAAGCGTTCAAGCACTTCATTGCCTTCCGCGTCAATCTGCTTGATCCGTGCCTTGATCTTGGAGTGCAGGTGAACTTCGCCCGCGTCGAGCGCATGCTGCACTTCGTCAACATTGCCAAACACCTTGTCCTGACCAACCATGCCTTCACGCTCAAGGGTTGTATAGTACAGACCCAAAATCATGTCCTGTGACGGAACGATGATCGGCGCACCGTTCGCAGGTGACAGAACGTTGTTGGTGGACATCATCAGCACGCGTGCTTCAAGCTGCGCCTCAAGCGAAAGCGGTACGTGAACCGCCATCTGGTCACCGTCAAAGTCCGCGTTAAAGGCGGAACAGACCAGCGGGTGAAGCTGGATCGCTTTACCTTCGATGAGAACCGGCTCAAACGCCTGAATGCCAAGACGGTGCAAGGTCGGCGCACGGTTCAGCATGACAGGGTGTTCGCGGATGACTTCGTCCAGAATATCCCAAACCTCGGGGCGTTCCTTTTCCACCAGCTTCTTGGCTTGCTTTACTGTAGAAGACAGGCCTTTGGCCTCAAGGCGCGAATAGATGAACGGCTTGAACAGCTCCAGCGCCATCTTTTTCGGCAGACCACATTGATGCAGCTTCAGTTCCGGTCCGGTCACAATCACCGAACGACCGGAAAAGTCGACGCGCTTACCCAAAAGGTTCTGACGGAAGCGGCCCTGCTTGCCTTTCAGCATGTCGGACAGTGATTTCAGCGGACGTTTGTTGGCACCGGTGATCACGCGGCCACGGCGGCCGTTGTCGAACAACGCATCGACAGATTCCTGCAGCATCCGCTTTTCGTTGCGCACAATGATGTCAGGCGCGCGCAGTTCGATCAGACGCTTCAAACGGTTGTTCCGGTTGATCACACGGCGATAAAGATCGTTGAGGTCAGAGGTCGCGAAACGACCGCCATCCAGGGGCACAAGCGGGCGCAGCTCTGGCGGGATCACAGGGATCACGGTCAGAACCATCCACTCAGGCCGGTTACCGGATTCAAGGAAGCTTTCGACAACCTTCAAACGCTTGATGATCTTCTTGGGCTTCAATTCACCTGTGGCTTCTTTCAGCTCTTCGCGCAGCTGGTCGGCCTCTGCTTCAAGGTCGATCGCCGCCAGCATTTCGCGGATCGCTTCGGCACCGATGTTGGCGGTGAAGGCATCCATGCCATAAACGTCCTGGGCTTCCATGAACTCTTCTTCGGTCATCATCTGACCATAAGTAAGCTCTGTCAGGCCGGGTTCGATCACCACATAGTTTTCGAAATACAGCACGCGTTCCAGATCACGCAGGGTCATGTCAAGCATCAGGCCAATGCGGGACGGCAGCGATTTCAGGAACCAGATATGCGCAACGGGCGACGCCAGTTCGATATGGCCCATGCGTTCGCGGCGGACCTTTTGCAGCGTGACTTCGACGCCGCATTTTTCGCAGACAACGCCGCGATATTTCATGCGCTTGTATTTGCCGCACAGACATTCGTAGTCCTTGATCGGGCCAAAGATACGCGCGCAGAACAGACCGTCCCGCTCTGGCTTGAACGTACGATAGTTGATGGTTTCGGGCTTTTTGATCTCACCGAAAGACCACGACAGGATACGCTCTGGCGACGCGAGCGAGACCTTGATCTCGTCAAACGTCTTCATCGGCGCAATCGGGTTAAACGGGTTGTTTGTCAGTTCCTGGTTCATTTTCAATTCCTTGAATTGGGAGCGAAGGATGGAGAGCCGTGGGTTTCACCCACCCTACGTAGGGTGGGTGAAACCCACGCGCCGTTGATGATCACTCATCTTCCTCCGCATCCAGGAGTTCCATATTCAGGCCGAGGCCGCGCACTTCCTTAACGAGAACGTTAAAGCTTTCCGGGATGCCCGCTTCAAAGTTGTCCTCGCCCTTGACGATGCTTTCATAGACCTTGGTACGGCCCGCAACGTCATCCGATTTCACAGTCAGCATTTCCTGCAGGGTGTATGCAGCGCCGTAGGCTTCCAGTGCCCAGACCTCCATCTCACCAAAGCGCTGACCACCGAACTGCGCTTTACCGCCCAATGGCTGCTGGGTGACCAGCGAATATGGACCGGTAGAACGCGCGTGGATTTTGTCGTCCACAAGGTGGTGCAGTTTCAGCAGGTATTTGACACCCACGGTCACGGGGCGCGCAAACTGCTCGCCTGTGCGGCCGTCAAACAGCTTGGACTGACCCGAAGAGGAGAATCCGGCACGCACCAGCGCGTCGTTCACATCCGCTTCCTTGGCACCGTCAAACACAGGTGTCGCAATCGGCACACCGCGGGTGACATTGCCCGCAACCTCAAGCAGCGTGTCCTCGTCCATGCCTTCGATACCTTCGGCATAAACGTCTTCACCGTAAGCAAGGCTCATCGCTTCACGCACAGGTGTCAGATCGCCGGAACGCTTATACTCTTGCAGCGCCTCGTCGATGTTGACGCCCAAGCCGCGTGCGGCCCAACCCATGTGGGTTTCCAGAATCTGACCGACGTTCATACGCGACGGCACGCCCAGCGGGTTCAGACAGAAGTCGACCGGCGTCCCATCCTCAAGGAACGGCATGTCTTCCATTGGTACAACCTTGGAAATAACACCTTTGTTGCCGTGACGTCCGGCCATCTTGTCGCCCGGTTGCAGCTTGCGCTTCACCGCCACAAACACCTTGACCATCTTCATCACACCCGGAGGCAGATCATCGCCACGGCGCACCTTCTCGACCTTGTCCTCGAAACGTGCATCCAAAGTCCGCTTCTGGATCTCGTACTGCTCGTTCAGGGCTTCGACGATCTTGGCGTCATCCTCGTCTTCAAGCGCCAGCTGCCACCATTGACCGCGTGTCAGGACATCGTCCAGCAAACTGTCGGTAATCTGGCTGTTTGGTGCTACACCCTTTGGGCCTTTCACAGCCACTTTACCCAGGATCATGCCGCGCAGACGCGCATAGATGTTGCGATCCAGAATGCCCAATTCGTCATCCCGGTCACGCGCCAGACGCTCGACTTCTTCCCGCTCGATCTGAAGCGCACGTTCGTCTTTTTCCACACCGTGGCGGTTAAAGACGCGCACTTCGACAACCGTGCCAAAATCACCCGGCTTCACGCGCAGCGAGGTGTCGCGTACGTCAGACGCTTTCTCACCAAAGATCGCCCGCAGAAGTTTCTCTTCGGGTGTCATCGGGCTTTCACCCTTTGGCGTGATCTTGCCCACCAGAATATCGCCCGGCTCAACATCCGCGCCGATGTACACTATGCCGGCCTCGTCGAGGTTGCGTAGCGCTTCTTCACCGACGTTTGGAATGTCGCGGGTGATTTCTTCTGGTCCGAGTTTGGTGTCACGTGCGGCGACTTCAAATTCCTCGATGTGGATCGAGGTAAAGACGTCATCACGCGAAACCCGCTCGGAAATCAGGATCGAGTCTTCGTAGTTGTAGCCGTTCCAAGGCATGAACGCGACAACCACGTTCTTACCAAGCGCCAATTCACCCATATCTGTGGACGGACCATCGGCAATCACCTGACCCTTCGTCACCGTCTCACCCACCTTCACCAGCGGACGCTGGTTGATACAGGTGTTCTGGTTAGACCGCTGGAATTTACGCATGCGGTAGATGTCGACACCCGCGTCCCCCAGCTCAAGGTCTTCAGTCGCGCGAATAACGATCCGGCTGGCGTCAACCTGATCGATCACCCCTGCGCGTTTCGCCATATAGGCCGCGCCTGAATCGCGCGCCACGACTTCTTCGATACCTGTCCCGACAAGCGGTGCCTCGGCTTGCAAGAGCGGCACTGCCTGACGCTGCATGTTGGATCCCATCAATGCGCGGTTCGCATCGTCATTCTCAAGGAACGGGATTAGCGAGGCCGCAACAGAGACCAACTGCTTTGGTGAAACGTCAATCAGATCAACGCTTTCGGTCGGGGCCAGCGTATAATCACCGGACCGGCGGGTGTTCACCATTTCGTTGGTGAATTTGCCGTTTTCATCCAGCGACGCGTTTGCCTGGGCTACCGTGTGACGCATTTCTTCGGTCGCGGACATATAGTGCACTTCGTCGGTGACGGTGCTGTCCTTGACGACACGATATGGTGTTTCGATAAAGCCGTATTTGTTCACGCGGGCAAAGGTCGCCAGAGAGTTGATCAGACCAATGTTCGGGCCTTCCGGCGTTTCAATCGGACACATCCGGCCATAGTGTGTCGGATGCACGTCACGAACCTCAAAACCGGCGCGTTCGCGGGTCAAACCGCCAGGTCCAAGCGCGGAAAGGCGACGCTTGTGCGTGACCTCGGACAGCGGGTTGGTTTGGTCCATGAACTGCGACAGCTGGGATGAGCCGAAGAATTCGCGTACCGCAGCGGCGGCCGGCTTGGCGTTGATCAGATCCTGGGGCATGACTGTGTCGATCTCAACGGATGACATCCGCTCCTTGATCGCACGCTCCATCCGCAGCAGACCTACGCGGTACTGGTTTTCCATCAATTCACCAACCGAACGCACACGACGGTTGCCGAGGTGGTCAATATCATCGATGTCGCCGCGCCCGTCGCGCAGATCCACCAGTGCCTTGATACAGGCAACGATGTCTTCGCGACGCAGGGTACGCTGTGTGTCCTCTGCATCAAGATCAAGACGCATGTTCATTTTCACGCGGCCAACCGCGGACAGATCATAACGTTCTGAATCAAAGAACAACGTGTCAAACAGGGCAGACGCCGCTTCAACGGTGGGCGGCTCGCCCGGACGCATGACGCGATAAATGTCCATGAGCGCGGTGTCGCGGTTCATGTTCTTGTCGTTCGCCATGGTGTTGCGCATGTAGGGTCCGACGTTGACGTTATCGATGTCAAGCAACGGAATCTCGGTAATACCAGCGTCGATCAGTTCTTTCGCCGTGCCGCCGATCAGCTCGCCGTCCTTGTCATACTCCAGCGTCAACTCGTCGCCGGCTTCGACGTAAATCGCACCGGTTTCTTCGTTGATGATGTCCTGCGCAACAAATTTGCCCACGATATGTTCGAACGGCAGCAGCAGTTCAGACACGTTTCCATCGTCGATCAGCTTTTTCACAGCGCGCGGTGTAACCTTCTTGCCCTGTTCGAACAGAACCTCACCAGTCTTTGCATCGACAATATCATAGGTCGGTCGCGTGCCCCGCACACGATCCGGGAAGAAGGGCGCGACCCAGCCTTTGCCCTTCTGGAGCTTGAAGGTCACTGTCTCATAATAGGCGTTCATGATCGCTTCTTGATCCAGTCCCAGCGCATACAACAGCGTGGTGACAGGCAATTTGCGACGGCGGTCGATGCGCGCAAAGACAATATCCTTTGCATCGAATTCAAAATCGAGCCAGGAACCACGGTATGGGATGATGCGACAGGCGAACAACAACTTGCCGGAACTATGTGTCTTGCCCTTGTCATGGTCAAAGAACACACCGGGGGAACGGTGCATTTGTGAGACAATCACACGCTCGGTGCCGTTCACAATGAACGTCCCGTTTGGCGTCATCAGGGGCATATCGCCCATGAACACATCCTGCTCCTTGATGTCCTTGACGGACTTGGCCCCTGTGTCTTCGTCCACTTCAAACACGATCAGACGGAGTGTAACCTTGAGCGGTGCGGCATAGGTCATGTCGCGCTGCTGGCATTCCTCAACATCATATTTCGGTTTTTCCAACTCGTATTTCACATATTCGAGGATAGATGTTTCGTTGAAATCCTTGATCGGGAAAACCGACTGGAAAACACCCTGGATGCCGTCACCATCGGTAGGTGTTTCGGCATCGCCGGAATTCAGGAACAGGTCGTAGGAAGATTTCTGAACCTCAATGAGGTTCGGCATGTCCAGCACTTCGCGGATTTTGCCATAATATTTACGGAGACGCTTCTGGCCAAGGAAGGATTGTGCCATGTGTCGTAATACCTTTCGTATCTCTTGCCTGAACGCCACCACCGGGGCCGTGACGCGTCCATCAGAGCGGATCAATCCGGTCTATGCTGGCATGCGTCCCACCGCACACCTTCCGACCTTTGGACCTTTCCAGAAGGGTGCTTTGTCACAAAGCACCCTTCAAGACAGGTTTGGCTGGACAGGGAATTCCCCATCCAGCCATTGTTTTTCCGGGACAATCGGAAATTTCAGAAATTTCCGACCGCTTTCTTCGAAAGAAAGCGATCCCTGAAGCAACCGGTTTAGCCCAGTTCGACTTCTGCGCCAGCTGCTTCCAGCTTGGCTTTCACTTCTTCGGCTTCGGCCTTGTCGACGCCTTCTTTGATTTTGCCGCCGGCTTCAACCAGGTCCTTGGCTTCTTTCAGGCCCAGGCCGGTGATGCCGCGAACTTCCTTGATCACGTTAATCTTGGATGCGCCAGCGTTCTTCAGAACGACGTCAAATTCGGACTTCTCCTCAGCAGCGGCACCGCCGTCTGCCGGACCTGCCATCATCACTGCGCCGCCTGCTGCGGGCTCGATGCCGTACTCATCCTTGAGGATTGTTTTCAGTTCTTGTGCTTCAAGCAGTGTCAGACCAACGATGTCTTCTGCCAGTTTTTTCAGATCAGCCATGTTTTAGCTCTTTCCGTTAACGATATATGTGTTCCAACGTGTTGTTTTTCAACACGCCGATAAAACGATTGCTTACGCAGCCTTGTCCTCGATCGTAGACAAGATGGATGCGATATTGCTTGCAGGTGCGCCAATGGCCCCGGCGATGTTGGAAGCAGGTGCGCCCAGCATACCCGCGATGGTGGAGATAAGCTCCTCCCGCGAAGGCATCTTGGACACGGCTTCAACACCGGCGACGTCCAGAGCGTTCTCACCCATTGCACCCCCAAGAATAACCAGCTTTTGGTTTTCCTTGGCGAACTCCTGGGCAACCTTGGCCGCAGCCACAGGATCCTCGGAATAGGTCAGAACGGTCATCCCCTCGAGCAGATTACCGATGCTTTCGCATGGCTTTCCCTGAAGGGCGATTTTGGCGAGCCTGTTCTTGGCAACACGCACAGATGCATCAGCCGCGCGTGCGCGCGCCCGAAGATCCTGCATTTCAGCAACTGTCAAACCGACGTAGTGAGAGACTACAACGACGCCAGAGCTTTCAAAGATCTGGCCGAGTTCGTCGACCAACTGTTCTTTTTGTGCTCTATCCACAGTTTCACTCCAGTAAGGGAGGGTTGCCCCTCCGGCTCAGTTTTGCCGGGACTTTCTCGGTCCCGACATTTCGGGTCCTTACGGGGTCCTGCGGATGGCTGCGGAAGGCCCCTTGGGACAATCCGTAAAAATCTGCGTTTCCCGTCTCAGGCAGGAATTATGCTGGAAAATTGCCAACACCCACCGTCTCGGACGAAAAGCACAAAAGCGCGACGAATCGCGCTGAGGTGCTTGAGGGGTTGACTATCGCCTTGCGAAAGGATTTCCAACCCCTGAAAAGGGTGTTGTTGATAGATTACCATAGTGCATGGATCCCGACCTGGGTCAATCTTTCTCGCAATGACCGAACCACTGGCAATAAACCAAAAACACTCTAACCAACGTGGCGCGGCGATTTAGCGCTTCAATACATGGCGCTCAAATTAGCAATAAGCATGTCGCGCTTCTTGTCCATCTGTTCCTGCAACTTGTGTGCCAGGTCTGCTTCAGGACCACAGCAGATGATGGCGGTTTCTTTCAATTCCCGATGCGTTCGGGCCGAAGTGTCTGACATTGCCCGTTTGACAATATCCAAAATCTCTTCACGTTCCTTGGTCGGGAGGTCGGAAAGGGCCGTGTCCAACTCTTTGGTGACCCGCTTGGTCAGTTTCTCAAGATTCATCTGGTATTCTCCACATTATTCCCAAACCGGGTCTCCGAAACAGACCGGCAAGTTGTTACCTGGATCTATATCCCACCCACCTGGTTTTTCCAAACACCTTGAGCGACCGGCAAGGCGCTTTGCGAAAAACGGTTCGTACCACATGTCGGTGCCTAAGCCTCCGAACGAGCAGCGGTACGAAAAAGGGCGGTGAAAAATCACCGCCCCCGAAACGAGTATTCTATTAATGCGATCTGTCGATCACTCAGTCATGGCATTGTCGACAGAAACAGAAACGCCCGGGCCCATGGTAGAGCTGAGGTTGATCTGCTTCATGTAGGTACCTTTGGACCCGGCAGGCTTTGCCTTGGCAACAGCACCGACAAAGGCACGTACGTTTTCAACCAGCTTGCCCTCGTCAAAGGACAATTTTCCAACGCCCGCATGCACAACGCCGCCTTTTTCAGCTTTGAACTGAACTTCGCCGCCTTTGGCCGCTTTCACCGCATCGGCCACATCCATGGTCACCGTGCCCACTTTGGGGTTTGGCATCAGGTTGCGGGGGCCAAGAACCTTACCCAGACGACCAACGATGGGCATCATGTCAGGTGTCGCAATGCAGCGATCAAATTCGATCTTGCCGGACTGCACGATTTCCATCAGGTCTTCGGCACCCACAATGTCGGCACCTGCCGCTGTCGCTTCTTCAGCCTTGGGGCCACGTGCAAAGACAGCAACCCGCATGGTTTTGCCGGTACCATTTGGCAGGCCAACAACGCCGCGCACCATCTGGTCTGCGTGACGGGGGTCAACACCAAGGTTCATGGCAATTTCAATGGTCTCATCGAACTTGACGTTCGAGTTGGCCTTGATCAGCGCCACAGCTTCTTCAACTGTAACGTTTTCTTTGCCGGCGAATGCCTCACGTGCAGCGCGGCTGCGCTTTCCAAGTTTTGCCATCTTACTTCACCTCAATGCCCATGGACTTTGCAGAGCCCAGAATGATCTTCATCGCCTGTTCCACGTCGTTCGCGGAAAGGTCAGCCATCTTCGCTTCCGCGATTTCACGCAGTTGCTTTGGCGTCACGGAACCGACAGTTTCACGGGAGGGCAGTTTTGCGCCCGAGTTAATTTTGGCCGCTTTTTTCAGGTAATAGGACGCAGGAGGCGTCTTGATGTCCATGGTAAAGGACTTGTCCTGATAATAGCTGATTACAGTCGGGCAAGGTGCGCCCGGCTCCATATCCGCTGTCTTGGCGTTGAACGCTTTACAAAATTCCATGATGTTGATGCCGCGCTGACCCAGCGCTGGCCCCACAGGTGGGGACGGGTTTGCTTGACCCGCTTTAACTTGCAACTTCATCGTACCGACGAGTTTCTTGGCCATTGGCCTTCTCCTTTGCAACGCCCCTTGGTCGCGACCGCAGGGCTATGTGTTGTGTGGTCCGGTCTGCACATCGCGATGCGCGCGCCTCCCACGGGGTGAATCGCCTGTTAGGGCGATTGGTGCGGATTACAGAGGTGGGGGAGATATTGCAAGGGTTTGGGTAAGGTGACCTGCCACTGATCAGTCTTCCGAGTTTTTCTTACACAGAACCCATTGAACAGTCGTAACTTCTGAACACGCTTCAGTAGGGCAATTAAATGTAGCCTTCTGCCAATATGACAAACCCGTAAACTTTTGCGGCGGAAAGTTATGTGGTACGCTGCAGCTCTCGCAAGTCAATGTCAACATAATTTCTCGATACTGCAAACCGTCTGCACCCAAAATCTCAAAGGCAGAATTGCAGTCGGGGTGCATACAATTGATGATCTGGCCGACTTTAAGGCGTGTGGCATTTCTTTTGGTCAAATGGCCATTTGAGCACTCTAGAGAGAACGGAATATTCGGCTGATTGAGAAAAGTAGTTTTACCTTCAATACTGTCACAGAAATCATTGGCGCGTTCTATCTGTGACCTAGCTTTTTCAAGTTCAAATCTATCAGGCGGCACAGGCGCATGCAGCAGTTGTCCCATACTATTCCAGTGCTTTTGCAAGTCACGCATTCTCAGTGCTGGTTCTTCTCCAAGCGGATGGAAATCTAGTTTTTCATAGTCGGCTGGTTGCGGGTTTTCTGAATCAGGAACTTGCGCAGAAACACCAATTTTGCGGCCCGATAGTAGCTCGGGATCAAGCTCAGATCTCAAGAATTTAATCACGTCTGATGGACGCCAACCGATTTTGTCTTCATCGTTCAAATACGGCGCGGCCATATGGAGAGCGTTATATGCGAAAATTTCGATCCGCATTCTGGCATCAAGAGCGGCAAGTCTCTGTTCTCTTTCCACGTCATCCATTGGTTAGGTCCTCTATTAAATCCACCCAGCCCGGAATCAAGCGGCATAGCCGCGCCGGGCAGTGCCAGACCTTCCCCAGGGCTGGCGCTTTGGCAAATGCATGTACGAGGCTGATGAGTTGGGATGTGCTTGGCTACCATCAAGTGCCATGCTGATAATTCAGAAGCGCCATCCCAAGGTCTGGCACTGCCCGGCTGACGTGGCACGTGTTGTAAGGTGGGTGAAACCCACCCCATTCAAGTCTGCTTGATCACCTGCGTGAACTCCAGCTCGACCGGAGTCTCGCGGCCAAAGATCGACACGGAAACCTTCAAACGCTGGTTCTCTTCGTCGACTTCTTCGATCATACCGTCGAAATCCTCGAACGGGCCGTCGCCGACTTTGACCTTCTCGCCCACTTCGTAGTGGATCAGCGTGCGCGGCGCATCCTCGCCTTCCTGCACACGGCCAAGAATGCCCTGCACTTCGGCATCACGCATCGGCATCGGGCGGCCCTGTGGCCCCAGAAATCCGGTGACGCGATTGATGGAGTTGATCAGGTGATAACCCTGATCAGACATTTCCATATGCACCAGCACATAACCCGGCATAAACCGCCGCTCTGTCGTGACCTTTTTGCCGCGACGCACTTCGATCACTTCTTCGGTGGGCACCAGCACTTCGTCAATCTGGTCGGTCAGACCCTGCTCTTCCGCTGTGGTGCGGATTTGCTCTGCGATCTTCTTTTCGAAATTGGACAGGACACTGACCGAATACCAACGCTTTGCCATTTGAGTTTATGTCCCTGTCTTTCTGCGATGCCCAGGCTTGCGGCCTCAACATCTGATCCCGTGATTGCACCTGAATAAAAAAGGGCGCGCGGGCTCGATTCGCCGCACGCCGCATCAGGTCTGGCCTGCGCAATAGCTTGTGATGGGGCGGGATTCAAGCCTGTGCGTAGACTTTTCGATGTCAGTGCTGCAGTTATAAGCGCTTAACCGAACATCCCCAAGATCGTATTCAAACCGCCCCGGATGATGATGTCGACGATGGCAAAGAAAACTGCCGTCAACGCTGCAAGAATAAACACCATGATTGTGGTCAGCATCACCTCGCGGCGGGTGGGCCAGACGACCTTGCCAACCTCGGCCCGTGCCTGCTGGATGAACTGAAGTGGATTGGTCATCGCCATGTCGCTGTCCTTGAAAAACGTCTCAACCGGCATCTAACGCCAGTTGCGCAGGGTTTCAAGCCTGCATGAAACCGGCTTGGGTTTATGCTTCGCCTTCGGACAGATTGGCAAACCGCCGCTCCAGCGCCGCATCGTGGCGTGTCTCGGCGGTGGCAAGATCGCCAAAGTCGGGCAGATACAGGCCGTCAACGGATCCTTCCGGGAAAAAGTCCAGAATGGCATCCCATTTCATGGCAAAGGCATCCAGCTTGCGATGCAATACCGCGGCACGTTTTGGTTGGCGGCCTGCGTACCAGCGGGCCAGTCCCATTGCGCGCTGCCAAAAACCATCATACCCGAGGATCAGGAAAATCACGGTCAGGGTGAACAAGGTCAGCAATAACAAACCAACCGCCAACCAAGGCCGCAGCACCACCAACAGGCCAACACTTGCCCAAACCAGATGCCGCGCCGTCGGGCGATACCCCAGAATCGACGCTTTCAGGCGGGCCACCCTGCCACCCTCAATCGAAGCGGCAGGTGACGGTTTCGCTTTTGGTGCCGGTTCGGGGGGCGTGAGGGGGTCATGACGTCGCTGCTGAGTTGGGACGCGGGTCGTTTCCGGGGCCACGGCCGCTGTCCTTGAAGCTTTTTCCGCCTGACGTTCAGCAACCGGTTGTGGGGCGACGGCGCTTTCTGTTTCCAGCAGGTTCCGGATCGCGGCAAGCGCTTCGGGGTCAAGCTCCGAAGGCGGTTGCGTCTTTATCTGATCTTGTGAACTGCGTTCCGTTTCTGTTGCCATGGTCGTTACCCTTGCCCGTTCTTCGATCTGGGGTAACAAAGGTTTCCGCCCCTCAATGGGCAATATTATGGCAAGATTAAGGCAAATACATAGCATCTCATGCGCTGCTGCGCTGGGGGTAAAGACGCCAAAACCGCGAAGGTATCTGCCCTCTGCCCCACCGCCAAACGCCCGCAATACCAGCGCGATGCATCTCCAAGGAGTCCTCGGACCGTGACGCAGAACCGCAACCTTCAGAAGAATGGCAGGGGCTAAGAGACTCGAACTCTTGACCTACGGTTTTGGAGACCGTCGCTCTACCAACTGAGCTAAACCCCTATGCCGACCGCTGGGGTAGTCGTAAATGGCAGCGCAATCAAGTGCTGATCGCGCAAACCTTTCGAAATTTGAATGCTATTTTCCCTCCCGCTCCCATTCAGCCATAAAACGCCCTGTGTTTTGCCAAGGACGGAATAAACGGGATCAGTCCTGGCGCAACAAAAGCGCCTTGATCTCACGATCAAGCGTCCCGTTGCGATAGCGGCGAAACAGCAAATCCAGCCCGCCCTTGGCCAATGTCCGGTGGAATTCCTGCACTTCGTAGTCACCGATTTCGTTGATGAAAAGCGAGAAAACCGAAAAGGTATCCTGCTCCACGCGCGCCCAGACAAAGGGTTCACCCTGCAAGGGATCAAGCGGTGTGGCCTTGCCAAACAAGTTCTTTTTCATCGCCGATTGATAGATATTTTCCCGTTCTGACGGAACAAATTCGATTGTATAGGTGCTCGACTTTGTACGTCCGTCGCTGCGGTAGGTGACAGAGGTCCAGCTTAGAACAAACCCGTCGCCATCTGCCTTGATTGTGGTGCTCAAATCGCGCTTTTGCACACCTGCGTCGGTGCTGAATTCCGCGTTACCGGTAAATGTCCCTTCAAAATCTGCAATTTGGGCGGCCATGCCGACCAACGGCATGAGTATCAGCAGCATTGCAATCAAATAGGGCAGGATCAGGGATCTGGCTTTCATATCGGTACCCTACAAGGTTGCCGTGGACTTGTCAGTGTTCTTTCCACACGATTTCGTAACCTGCCTGCAGGAAGTGCCCTGCCGCCTGATCCGATCACGGCGGGCTCTGCGGCGCAACGGCCGCAAGGGCAGCAACATCCGCTTCCATAATCTGCTTTTCATGGGCAAGCACAGTTTCAATCGGCCAATCCCACCAGGCAATCCGCTTCAACTGCGCAACCTGAAGCGCAGGAAATCTTTGCCGGATTGGACGGGCCGGATTGCCGGCAACAATCGTATAATCCGCAATCTTGCCGCCGACCACAGCCCCTGCCCCGATGATAACGCCATTGCCGATCTCTGCGCCTGGCAAGATCCGGACCCCCTGACCAAACCAGACATCATTACCAATGACAGTATCCCGGCCCGGCCCCGGCAATGAGGGACGCCCCTGTTTCACGCCACAATCAAAGATCGCAAAAGGATAGGAAGAGATCCCGTCAAAGCGATGGTTCGCTGAAGCGGTGATAAAGGTAACCCCGTCGGCAATCTGGCAGAATTTGCCAATCACCAGCCGCTCCGGACTGAAATCAAACAGATAGGGTGCCAGCCGGGCGCACCAGTCTTCCGGCGGATCAAAGGCGCTGGCGTAGGTGTAATCGCCGACGTCAAGGCGGGGATGATCAACAGCAGCGGACAGAAAAACAGTGCCGGTGTCGGGCGTCCCGTCGGGTTTCGAAATAGGGTGCAACGTGGTGGGTGGCGCAAAATGCCCAGCGCTGGAAACAGACATGACAAATCCTTTGATCAAGAGAGGTAAAAAGCTCAGATCACGGTCTTGTTCATGTCATCCTCCATCATGCATGTCTGAGGTTACACATCAGGAAACCCGGAAGCAAGCCGGCAAAGCAAAAGGCCGCCCCGAATGGAGCGGCCTTTTGTTCTTAGTAGTACCTGTGTGCCGACACCTTGCTCTCGTGATCTTTTCCTGAAGGGGAAAAG
>NZ_JAPMLQ010000018.1 GCF_026410305.1 Sulfitobacter sp. F26204
TTCCGTTTCGACATCGTCAATCTCCTTCGTGTTGAAGATCAACAGACAACAAATTGCAGCTTACGTCAGTGTCCGAATTTCGGGGGGTAGCTCAGTTTTGATGCGGCGGCGTATAAAGCCGCATCGACGCGCCGGTTGGCAGGGCTAAGTCACGAGTGGCAACCGGGCCGCTGGGTTGAGGGCCGTTCTTCCGGTATCCATCGCGGTAACGAGCGCGTTCATCGTCAAGGCTTGCCTCCAAAGCCATGTCAAGTTCCGCGCTCAGGTCATCAAGAAAGCCGATCAATTCTGTGTCAAGTGTATGCTTCATTGTGGTCCTCACTTAGCATGAAAAAAATACGAACATTCAAGTGCTTCAAAGAGCGGTTGTGACGTGGCCGATATGTAAGACAGCTCTGCCGTTCGGGGAAAGTGATATTTGATCAAATTTATTATTGACCAGAGTTGCGATCTGAGCAACAGATATCGCATGTCAATAAATAGAAGTTAGATGAGCGATCGTGCACTCTCAACTATAGTTCTAGTTCATACCCTTACAAGGTTTCTGAAGGCGCAGGCGATGCTACCTGCGCTCGGGATAGTTCAACGAAGGCTGCGACAATCAGGAGGTGAATGCGAGCGCGCATTCGAACTAATTTGATAAAAACTTTTGCTTTGGGCTGCCGGTGCGATTGCGTACTTTACTGCGGCACCCGCCATATTGCCTGGACGACAAGGTATGAAACGCAGGCCCGAAATGAATGATGTAAGAATCGCAGATTTGTTCTGCTATCCCTTAAAATCCGGACGATGTCAGAACCTGACATCAGCGCAGCTTAACTCTGATGGTATTCTCGGCGATCGCCGCTGGATGGTGGTTGACGAACAGGGTGTGCAGATCACCGCACGCGAAGCGCCCTGCCTTTTAGCTCTGGCGATTGTCGGAGGCGACCATGATAAAGCAAGCCTCGTATTGCCAGATGGTGAACGGTTTTCAATACCATCTCAGAAACCCGTGCGGGAAGTGAACCTGTTTTCTGAACCCTTGGTCGCTGCTGACGCAGGTGATCAAATCGCGGAGCGACTTTCTGCGCTCTTGGGTCGTACTGCCCGATTGGTTGAAAAAACTCCGGAAACGCGACGTCGCTATGACGAGGCGAACTATGGCAGGTTTGGCGATGCCGCTCCGCTTCTGATAATGAATCAAAACAGCTTGGATGCTCTAAACGCACGACTGGCTTGGCCTGTTTCTATGGACCGCTTCCGACCCAACATTGTGTTGTCCGGAGCAGACGCATTTGCCGAGGACACTTGGAAGCGACTTGAGATTGGCGACGCTATGCTAGCGATAGTTGAACCATGTGCGCGCTGTGTTCTGACCACAATCGACTCGCAGACAAGGCGCCGTGATCTTAGCCAAGACCCACTGCGAACGCTTTCGGAGTTTCGTAGTGATGACAACGGCGATATCCACTTCGGTATATATGCGCGTGTTCTGCGTTCCGGCACGATCGCGCAAGGAGAGATTGTTGGCATCCGCGAAAGCACTACGCCAACCGTCTATGAAAAGAAACGGGCGCAGATAACTATACCGCCTGACAGGTACCTTCTGCGCTTGATCAGCCATGAAACCGCAGCGACCCAAGCGCGACATCTGTGGTTCCGTTTCGAAGGGCAACCACCAGCCGCTCCAATCAAACCCGGCCAGTACATCACACTGCGGGTCCCACAAGAGGATGGGTTGGAAGCCGTACGATCCTTCACCATATCTGCGCAGCGCGACGGCGGAGCGGAAATTCGCTTGTCTATAAGGCAACAGGCACGCGGTGGCATCTCGGAGTTCCTCACGCAGTTCGCGGAGGTCGGCGATACGGTCTGGGCCAGCGGTATTCATGGAGACTTCACGCGCGATGATTCAACCCATGAGGGGCTTTTCCTCTCAGCCGGGAGCGGCGTCACGCCGTTTCTCGCGATGCTCGCTCAAACAGCGTATTTCGGAGAGGTCGTCCACATTCACATGGACCGGGCAGCTGATCGAGCGATTGGCCTCGACGAACTCAACACGGCCCAAAAACGAATTCCCGGCTACAGTTTGCAAACCCGGTGGAGCGGGGAAGTCGGCCGCCTTGATACTGATTGTCTCAGCTCAATTCCACGGCTGGCATCTCGGACAGTGTGGCTGTGTGGCCCGAATGGCTTTGTCGAGGGCGCAAAAACATTGCTCGGGCAGCTTGGTGTAGCCCCTCATAATATACGCACTGAGGTGTTCACACGGCCAAGCTCTGGTGAGGAAACCGGCGAAACATTCGAGGCCATTCTGGATGGCGGCCCGCCGGTGCGGGTCGATGCTGGGATTCCCCTGCTCAAGGCGTTGCGAGCAGCCGGACTGAACCTGCCGTCATCTTGTGAGATCGGCAGTTGTGGTACATGCCGGTTGAAGCTGATTGAGGGACACTGCCAAGGCGCTGCCGGCGAAGATCAGACAGGCACCGTGTTGCCCTGCACAGCCTATGCCCGATCGGATCTGCGTCTAAAGAGATATTTGTGAGCGTTCACGTCGTAGTAGCCGCTCAAGTAGGCTAGTTCATCATCTGCGTAATGGTGTGAGACTTTTTAGACGCGTAAATAAGTGTGAGGACTCCAATAGTGAACCGCCCCTTGTTTGCCGGAGACCCAGAATTAAGGATACTGGGTTATGGAAAAGAACAAATGTGGAAACAGATATTCACCTGAGGTGCGCGAACGTGCTGTGTGGATGGTATTCGAGCATCAGGGCGAATTTGACAGCCAATCTGCTGCGATCAAATCGATTGCGCCTAAGATTGGCTGTGGGCCGGATAGGCTGCGAGCGTGGGTTCGACGAGCTGAAACGGACAGCGGTCGACGTGATGGTGTAACGACTTCCGAACGCGACCGGATCAAAGCACTTGAGCGCGAGAACCGCCGGCTTCGGCAGGCCAATGAAATCCTGAAGAAAGCATCAGCGTATTTTGCTCAGGCGGAGCTCGACCGCCCTTTTCGGAAATGATTGCGTTTGTCAAAGAGCACCGAGCGACGTGTGGGGGTCGAGCCGATCTGCCGTGTGTTGCAGATCAACAGACAACAAATTGCAGCTTACGTCAGTGTCCGAATTTCAGGGGGTAGCTTACAACCTTGCCTCACCGTCGCGACGCATTACGCGGATGTCCGACATCTGAACCAGATGCCTATATCGGGTTGAAGCACGCAAATTCCCTACCGCTTTCGTCCGGCTTCAACGCGGGTCTGTCTTTGCGGCACAGATCGGTTGCGTTGGGGCACCGCTCGTTAAATGCGCAGCCGACGGGGGGCGACAACGGGTCGGGCAGTTCGGTCTCGGCACTTTCGGGTGCGGCAATGGGGCGTCCGACCTCAGGTGCGCTTTGCGCAAGAAGGGCGGTATAGGGATGGCGCGGATGAGCAAAGATTTCCCGTGCCGATCCGATTTCTACGACCGAGCCAAAATAAAGGACTGCGACGCGATCGCTGACGGCTTCGACTACGGCGAGGTCGTGGCTGATAAACAGATAGGTCAGCCCGAACTGGTCTTTCAGGTCTGCCAACAGGTTCAGAACCTGCGCCTGCACGGACACATCAAGTGCTGACACCGGCTCATCAAAGATCAGAATGCGGGCTTCTGCGGCCAAGGCGCGGGCGATACCGATGCGCTGCGCCTGTCCACCGGAAAATTCATGCGGGTAGCGGTCGAGAAATTCTTCCCGCAGGTTTACGGCTGCAAAAATTTCGGAAATGCGGGCGGCCCGTTCGGCTTTGTTCTTGCCGTGGAGTTTGCGCAGGGGAACCTCCATGATCTGCCGGATGGTTTTGCGTGGGTTCAGGCTGCTGATCGGGTCTTGAAACACATATTGAATGCGTTTGCCAAAGAGGGCTGGGTCGGCGTTGTCCAGAACGGCCCCTTCAATTTCGATCTGTCCGGTGGTGGACGGGAGCAACCCGACCAACATTTTTGCAAGCGTAGACTTGCCGCACCCGGATTCACCCACGATGCCTAACGTTTCGCCAGTCGTGACTGACAAGTGGATCGGCTGGACCGCGTGAACCATCGCCCTAGGCGGGCCGAACATGCGTTTGCCGATCGGGAATGACTTGGACAAGTCGGTAAGTTTGAGGGCCTCGGTCATGCGCTGGCCTCCTGTGTATTCTCGGGGAACAGGCAACGGGTTTTGCGGGCCGGAGCGGTCGCGGCCAGATCAATGGCACCTGAACGACATTCCATCTGTACTTTGTCACAGCGGTCGGCAAAGGCACATCCATCCGGCAAACGATCCACGACAGGGGGTAGGCCCGGAATAGCTGCCAGTTTGCGCTGGCCACCGCCCAAGGTCGGCACGCAGTCGATCAAACGGCTGGTGTAGGGATGTTGTGGGTTGCGCAGTACGGCGTCTGTCGGGCCTTCCTCGACGATCTTACCCGCATACATGACGGCAACGCGGTCGCAAAGTTGGCCGACGACGCCGAAGTCATGGGTGATGAACAGGATGGCAAGTCCGCGTTCACGCCGCAGATCGTTGAGCACGGACAAGATTTGCGCTTGAACAGTGACGTCCAGCGCCGTCGTCGGTTCATCCGCGATGATCACGTCAGGGTCATTGGCCAGCGCCATGGCGATACCGACACGCTGGCGCATCCCGCCCGACATTTCATGAGGGTAACTGTCGATCCGGTTTTCAGCGTTCGGGATACGCACGGATTTGAGCAAGTCTATCGCGCGGCTGCGAGCCGCGGATTTGGAAATGGTTTCGTGGGTTTGAATCGCTTCGATCAACTGGTCGCCGATTTTATACAGTGGGTGCAGCGTCGCCAGTGGATCCTGGAAAATATAGGCAACGCGCCGTCCTCGCAGAGATCGCAGAACCTCGTATTTGGCACCGATAATGTCATCGCCATCAAAATGAACGGCCCCACCCGTAATCACACCGGGGGGTGAGGCGACAAGGCCCATCACACTGAGCGCGGTGACGGATTTGCCTGACCCGCTTTCGCCAATGATGCCAAGGCATTCACCCTTTTCGACGTGCAGATCAACGCCGCCGACGGCTTTGTAAACACGGTTGCGGACTCGGAATTCAGTTTGTAGCCCGGCGATGTCCAGAAGGCTGTCTGTTTGGGCACGGGTCGTTTCGCGGCGGTCCACCTCGGTCGCAGGCATCGGACGGCTGAGCGCGCCGGATTTCAAACGCGGATCGAGCGCATCGCGCACACCGTCGCCCAACAGGTTGATGCCCATGACGATGATCAGAATCATCGCACCGGGCACAATGGAGGTGTGCGGATTGGTAATCAGCGCGGAACGTGCTTCGCCTAGCATTGAGCCAAGGTCGGCCTGTGGAGGTTGCGAGCCCAGCCCAAGGAACGATAGCCCTGCCGTTTCAAGGATCATCCACCCGACGGTTGTGGACATCCCGATGACAATTACGGGCAGGACGTTTGGCAGCACCTCACGCAGGATGATTTCGCTGTCGCGCATACCCGCCAGCCGCACCGCGTCGACGAATTCCTTATGAGCAACCCCGACGGTGATACCGCGAATGTTGCGAGCAAAGAACGGCACGTTGACGGCGGCCACGGCGAAGAGCGCATTCATCAGACCAGGGCCAAGAGCTGCGACAATAGCGAGCGCCAACAAGATATATGGAAACGCCATCAACATATCGACGCCACGCATGATGATATTGTCCGTGCGTCCTCCGAAATAACCAGCGATGATCCCGATCGCAGACCCGAGCGTTGCAGCGATGATCGCGGCGGCGACACCCATCGCAAGGCTAAGGCGCGTGCCCCACATTAGGCGGCTGAGAAGATCGCGCCCCAAATGGTCTGTCCCCAGCACGGCACCTTCGCTGAACGGTGCCTTGAAACGGTTCGGTGTGTCGGTGACGTCCGGATCTGCCAGTGGCAAAAGCGGCGTAATCAGCGCCAGAAAAACGACAATCCAGATGACTATAAGACCCGCCAAAGCCAGACGGTTGCGCGCGAGAAGTTTGAGAAACGCCATCATGTCTTGATCCTCGGATCGAGCAAGGCTTGGGCCACGTCCACCATGATATTGAACATCACATAACAGGCGGCGATGAACACCACCCCGCCTTGCACCAGCAAAATGTCGCGTTTCAGGATCGCATCGACCAACATCCGGCCGACGCCGGGCCATTGGAACACCATCTCGATATAGACGGCGCCAGACAGCACGAACCCTGCCTGAATACCAAGGATCGGGATGATCGACACCATCGCCGCCCGCAACGCATGGCGCCAGATGACACGACTTTCGCGGACACCCTTGGCGCGGGCCGTGCGGATAAAGTCCTGTCGCAGAACTTCGAGCATGGCGGAACGCGCCAGTCGCGCAATGACGCCGGTCGCCACGACAGACAGGGCAATCGCTGGCATCGCAAGATGGTCCAGCAGCACCCAGAAATTTCGGTCCCCGTAAATTGGCCACATCCCGGAAACAGGAAACCATTTCAACCGCACAGCAAAAAGTAGGATCATCATCATGCCAAGGAAAAAGGACGGAATGGAAATGCCCAGCAGCACGACAAACGTGATGGCTTTGTCGGCAAACCCGTATTGCCGCGCGGCAGAGACCACGCCAGCCGCGATGCCAAGGATCGAACACAATACAAACGATGTCCCCGCCAGGATCAGCGTCGCGCCGAACCTGTCCAAAACCTCGTCGATCACCGGACGGTTCAGGGCAAAGCTGCGCCCGAAATCGCCCTGCATCATATTGCCAAGCCAAATGAAATATCGCGGCACCAATCCTTGATCCAAGCCAAGGTCGCGGTTCAGTTTTTCGACGTTTTCAGGCGTTGCGTATGAGCCGAGGATCGCAGTCGCCGGATCGCCAGGGATCATCGCCATGATCAGGAAGACGATCACACTGATACCGAGAAGCACCGGAATAGCCGAAACGAGCCGCTTTAATATATAACCAGTCATTGTCCTGCCCTAATCGGTTTGCGCGGCCCAAAAATTCAGGCCGCGCAATCTGCCATTAGTTTTTTGTCACATCATCCAGCAGCAGGAAGAAGGAAGGCTGTAGCGAAAAGCCTTCAACCCGATCGGAGGTCACGGCGTTCTGCTTCCAGTTTGCCACGAATACCCATGGGGCGTCTTCCTGAACGATGACCTGCATCTCTTGATAAAGACGCGCGCGTTTATCCTGATCCGTTTCAATGCGGGCGGCCTCAAGCAATGTGTCGACTTCGGGGTTGGAATAGTAACCAGAGTTGAAACCACCGGCTTCCGGCCAAGCATCAGTGCGCAGTGCAAGGAAGGGCAATGTGTCGGGATCGTTCGTCATCCACGCCATTTCCGCCATGTCTGCCTTGCCCTCAAGACCGGGATTCACGTTGCCAAGGAACGTGTTCCATTCGTAGGTTTCGATTGTGACGTCCAGTCCGACCGCTTCGAGGTCCGCCTGAATTGCGGTGCCCATTGCCACGGGGTCAAGCATCCCGGACCCGCCTTCGGTGACATAGAACGTCAACTCGGCACCTTCCGCACCTGCCTCGGCCAAAAGCTCGCGCGCTTTGTCCGGATCGTAGGGATATGGTTCAAGATCGGCGTTGTATGCCCAGGCAAATGCGGGCGGCGTCGGACCTGCCGCTACTTCTGCGGTGCCTTCAAGAACATCGTCAACGATCGCTTGCTTGTTGATTGCGTAGTTGGCCGCCTGACGGACGCGCACGTCTGCAAACGGACCTTCTTTGGCGTTCAGGATCAGGAACCAGACGTGTGGCCCCGCCTGTTCGTGGACGGTGTAAGTATCACCCTGAAATTCGTTCAGCGCAACGGGCGGAACTTCGACCATCAGGTCAATGCCCCCCGCCAGCATTTCGGCTGTGCGAGTGTTGGCGTCGGTAATCGGGCGAAAAACAACAGTCTCAAGCTCTGGTGCGCCATCCCAATAGTCGGGATTGGCCTGCACGACGACTGCTTCATTGCTGCGCCATTCGCCAAAGGAAAACGCGCCTGTGCCGGAGGGGTTTCGGCCAAAGTCGGCACCATGCTCCGTCACCGCAGCAGGGGAAACAATCAGGCCAGTTGGATAGGCAAGGTTTGAAAGAAATGGAGCATAGGGTCCGTTGAGTTTGAAGGACACTGTCTGAGGGTCAATCACGTCGACACTTTCGACAGCGGAAAAGAAGAACGCCAACGGGAACGGGCCGGTGTTATGATAGGGATGTGACTCGTCGAGCATCCGGTCAAAGTTGAACTTCACTGCCTCGGCGTCGAAGGCGCTGCCATCATGAAATGTCACGTCATCGCGCAGAGTGAATGTATAGACAGAACCATCCTCGGAAATCGTCCAGTCGGTTGCCAGTGACGGCTCGACCTCAAGGGTGCCGTCCTTATAACGCACCAACCCGTCATACATGTTCATAAGAATGCGGAAATCGTTGACAGCGGTTACAGCCGCCGGATCAAGCGCCTGCGGTTCCGCGATCTGGCCGACGATCAATACATTTTCCGGTGTTTGCGCGAATGCGCCGCCCCCCGACAGCGCGAATGCCGCGGCAGCGGTTGCCGTCAGTAGTGCGCGACGGGACAGGGTTAAGAAGGTCATTGGTTTATCCTCTCTGTATTTGCCTATTTATCATGATTAATTGTATTTGGACAAATTCTCATGATAAATACAAGGTAAATGTGCTAAGGGTCGCGGAATGACGTTTTCAATTTTGACATTTGACGCAAAAACAGGCGTTTATGCGGGAGCAGCGGCGACCGGTAGCCTATGTGTCGGCGGCTGGGTGCTTCGCGGCGATATCGAATCGGGCCTGTGTGCGTCGCAAGGAACTGCGCCCAGTACGTTTTGGCGCGACGATGCGATCCGTCAGCTTTATGTCGGAAATCGCGCCGAGGACGTTGTCGAAAATCTTGTCGCACCCGATACCGGACGCGCACATCGCCAGCTTTCAGTGTTAGACAAGTCCGGTGCCACCGCAGGGTTCACCGGAGAATACAGCGTCCCGTTCGCCGACGTAATCGCCGCGCCGAATATGATCGTTGCCGGAAACATGATAGGATCCCGTGACGTTCTGGATGCTTTGATCCATGGCTTTACGACCGGCACGGGCACTCCGGCGAACCGGTTGATTGCCGCACTGAATGCCGCCGAAGATGCCGGTTCTGATGTTCGTGGTCTACAATCCGCAGCGCTGCTGGTTCTTGCGCCAAACGCGCCGCCGATCGACTTGCGGGTGGATCACAGCACAGCACCGCTTGAAGCGCTGTTGGCCCTTGCGGATAGGGCCGGTCAGCCGCCCTATGCAAACTGGCTAGACGAAGCCCCGACAATTTTGGACCGCAACCGCGCGCCGCGCACCTCTGATTAAGCCGCGCCTAACACCGATTATTCCGTCATGAACTGCCGCGTGATGCGCATTTCCTGAACATTCATCATCCGTTCAGCACCCTCCATATGGGACATCATGATATCGCGGGCGCGACTGCGTTCGCCTTTCTCCAAAGCGTCGACCAGGTCGATCTGGTGGCGACGTCCCCGCTCCCAAAGCTCTTTGTTCGGTGCGGCATACAGCCGGTGGTAAACGGTTAAGTCCGACAGAATGCGGGCCATGAAAGAAATTACAAAACCCATCAACTCATTTTCTGCAGCATCAGCCAGACGCGCATGAAACACCAATGATGATATATGTTGTTGCTTTTCTTCTTCGGGCGTCTTTGCGGGTTCCGGATGCTGGTGAGCCATGCTGCGCAATTCTGTCAGCGTTTCTTCATCCAGTGTTCCTGCAAGATTGGCCACCAGCTCCGGTTCCAGCAACTTTCGCAGTTGATAGATGTCCGATAGGGATAAATTCTTGAAATAGAAGTAGTTTCCCAGCAAGGATATTGCCCGCTCCTTGCTGACTTCCCCGACAGCGCTGCCACCGCCCGGCCCTGTCTTGGTTACAATCAGGCCCTGCGCCTCGAGAATTCGCATCGCTTCGCGAACGGTCCCCTTGGAAACACCGAACTGGGCAATCATCGCGGCTTCGTTTGGTAGTTTGTCCCCTTTGCGTAAATCACGTTCGACAACCCAGTGTTTTATCTGGTCCGCCACCTGCACAGGACGGGACCGTTTTTGCGCACGTGGTGCGTCAGTTATTTTGGGTTCACTCGATTGGGCAGCGTTATTCTTCATTACAATTTTCTAGACGACGGATAACGTCTTGTGTAGTTCTAAATTTATCATAATAAATTGGATTCTCAATGACCCTTGGTGAAACTGCGCAATCACGCCTTTCTGAAATCGCCGGATGCTCGCAGGCGGGTGAGGGTGTGACACGCCTGCCGTTTACGCCAGAACACAAAGCTGCCCTGGAACATATTCTGAGTTGGATGCGTGCCGCGGGCCTTGATGTGCATATGGACAATGCCGGCACAATGGTCGGACGGCTTGAGGGACCGAAGGGCAGCAAAACGTTGCTCATTGGTTCGCATCAGGACTCCGTTCCCAGTGGTGGGCGTTATGACGGGATCATGGGAATCGTGTTGGGATGTCTCGCGATCGAGAAGCTGCAGAATGAGTGCATTACGCTTCCCTTATCTGTCGAGGTACTTGCATTCGCGGATGAAGAGGGTGTGCGCTTCCCGACGGCCTTGCTCGGCCCTCGCACTTGTGCAGGTACCTTTGACGCCTCCGCATTGGACCTCGCGGATAACGACGGCGTGACGCTTGGGTGCGCACTCGAAGATTTCGGAGGGGACCCCACGCGCCTTGACCAGCTCGCTCGAGCCCCGTCGGACGTGCTGGGTTATCTTGAGGCCCATATCGAACAGGGGCCGGTCCTGGAAGGGCAAGGTGCGCCCCTTGGTGTGGTGACAGGGATATGCGGGATAGAGCGTAACTTGCTGCGGTTTACCGGCACAACAGGTCATGCGGGAACGGTCCCTATGGCAGATCGTCAGGACGCGCTAGTTGCCGCGTCCCGCTTTATCGCGGCCGTCTCGGACAAGGCCAATGAAACCAATGCCATCCGTGCGACAGTCGGGTCGATTTCGGTTCATCCCAACGCCGTGAACGCTATCCCCAACGTCGTCAATTTCCCGCTTGAAGTCCGCTCGATCTCGGATGAGGCGCGGCTGGGCTTCACGGATCAAATGCGCAAACTCGGCGATCAGATTGCCCGTGACCGCAATTTGTCTTTTGAGATGGAGCAAACCTATTCGCAGCCCGCGGTCACCTGCGATCAAGGATTATCAAATGCATTGTCCGCTGCCGTCGAAAGCGCCGGACACCGCTTGATCACGCTTCCGTCCGGTGCGACGCATGATGCCTCCGCCATGTCAGACCTGTGCCCCATCGCGATGCTTTTTGTGCGCTGCAAGAACGGCCTGAGCCACCATCCGGACGAATACGCAAACGCTGCAGACATGAATGCCGCCATCGACGCGATTGCGGGATTTCTGGTGTCGTTGACACCGGATGAGCTCGCCTACGGTGATAATTGACGGAGCAACAAAAACGGTATCGTCCCCCTTAAATCAAGCGGATTGAATTCCTTCGAAATTCGGCTTGCCTGCGGTTTCGGATTTTGGGGAATGTCGCAGCATTGGTCAAGGAGAGCTCTTTTTCCGGTGTTGTCACATTAACGGTCCTGAGGTTGCTGGTTCATTGATCTGGGCGTAGGCGGTGTCGATGCAGACACAAAAGATCAGCTACAAACTCTACCGGTTTCCGCCTCAGATCATCGCTCATAATGTCTGGCTCTACGTCCGGTTCAACTTGAGCCTGCGCGAGGTCGGAGAGCTGATGCTGGAACGTGGCGTGGACGTTTCGTATGAGACAATCCGGCGCTGGAGCGTCAAGTTCGGTCCCCTGATCGCCCAAGTTCTACAGCGACGTCAGCCGCGCCCCGGCGATGTCTGGCATCTGGACGAAGTCGTTGTGAAGATCGCGGGCCGGTCATACTGGCTCTGGCGCGCGGTCGGCCAACACGGCTTTGTTCTTGAGGAAATTCTCCAATCGGGGTGAGACAAGCCCGCCGCCGCTCTGCGCTCACCATCCGCTACCATCGGCTCGAAGCATTCGAGGCGTGGAAATCCGCAGCACAGGCCGCTTGATCAACGAACAGCTTGCCAACTTGCAAATTCGGCGAGCTAACGCGACAACAGGATACAATTAGAATATTTGGAGTATGGGTCAAAAGTAACCCGAATGCTTCAGCCTAAAATTGAGATGCCCCTAGTTTCCTAGACACCTGCCTCGTTCATTTTCTGTTGTTTTATTTCATAGTCAACCGGTGACAGCATGCCGTTGTTTGTGTGCTTGCGTGTTGGGTTGTAGAACATCTCAATGTAGTCGAACACGTCCTGCCTTGCTGCGTCGCGTGTGAGGTAGGTCTGTCGCCTGATCCGTTCGCGCTTCAAAAGATGGAAGAAACTTTCCGCAACCGCATTATCATGGCAATTCCCACGCCTGCTCATGCTGGCAACCAGATCGTGCTTGGTGAGAAACGACTGCCAATCTTTCCCAGTGAATTGCGAACCCTGATCAGAATGGATCATGACCTGGGCCTTAGGTTTGCGCCGCCAGACCGCGCTCAGTAATGCCTGTAATGCGAGGTCGGATGTCATGCGTGACTGCATTGACCAACCAACGACACGCCTTGAGAACAGATCGATTACAACAGCCAGATATGACCAACCCTCATGCGTTTTGATGTACGTGATGTCGGTCACCCACACTCGATCAGGCGCATCAACTTCAAACTGCCGATCCAAGGTATTGTCAGCAACGACAGCGGGCTTCCCTCCGTAACGACCAGGGCGACGTTTATAACCAATCTGTGCTGCGATACCTGCAAGGCTGGCCAAGCGTGCTACACGGTTCTCTGAACAAGTCTCACCAGCATCGCGCAGGTCGTCTGTCAGCTTGCGATACCCATAGACTTTGCCGCTATCAGTCCATGCTTGATGAATCAGATCTGTCTGCCGCGCATCTTCAAGCGCACGATGGCTTAACGGTTCTTTAAGCCATGCATAGAAACCGCTGGAATGCACAGCCAGCACACGACACATTGACCGAACAGAAAACTCCGCACGGTGAGCCCCGATGAACGCGTACTTCACTGAGACTCGCGCGCGAAGTACGCGGTCGCCTTTTTTAGAATTGTCCGCCCCTCGGTTAGCCGAACCCGCTGGCATCGGTGTTGACCACCGGCGAGGAAAAGCCGAACGGGTGAAAAAACATCAGATACGGCAGCCAGTTGATGTTTCCCTTGTCGGCGAATTCCTCGGAACAGGCCTGCATATGCGGCGTTAGTTTGGTGATGGCATTCGTGGTATGGCTCCGGTTCGGAGGGAATTGATCGTAAGCGGTGCGCCGTTCACACGGGTTTGACGTAGTTCCACGGCAGCAACTCTTCGATGCTCGCTTGTTTGTGCCCGTCAGCGATGGCTGTCAGAACGCCAGACAAATAGCCATGCGGTTCAATCCCGTTGAGTTTGCATGTCTCGATCAGGGACGCGATGATGGCCCAGTTTTGTGCGCCCGCATCATGACCCGCGAAGAGTGCGTTTTTACGGTTCAGGGCGATGGGACGGATGGTGCGCTCGACCGGGTTGTTATCGAGCTCGACGCGGCCATCGCTCAGGAACAGGCATAAGCCGTCCCAGTATTTGGCGATGTATTTTAGAGCCTCTCCGGTGGGTGACTTGGCCGATACACGGGCACGGTTTTGGGCGAGCCAAATCTCGAAGGCTTCGATGATGGGTTTTGAGCGCTCTTGCCGTGCACTCAGACGTTGGTCCGCTGACTGGCCGCGCAGATCTTTTTCGATGCGATAAAGTACCTGGATTTGGATCAGACCTTCCTGCGCGATCGGAGCTGCGCCTGATTGGGTGACATCGTACAACTTGCGACGGGCATGCGCCCAGCAATAGGCCAGTGTCACGTCTTGAGCTGTAAGCAGTCGTAATCGTGGAAAGGCCCGGGGCTGGGCGCCCCGATCCGGGGCTCAGCTTTCGGTCATTGCCGCGGCTAGGGTGGCCCGCAAAAGCACGTTGGCGCCCGCCTCGGCCCATTCGACCGAAATCTCTTCGGCCTCGTTATGGGACAGGCCACCGACGCAGGGGCACATGATCATTGTGCTGGGCACCACCCGGGCAAGCCAGCAAGCGTCATGCCCCGCACCCGAAACAAGGTCCATGTGGCTGACACCCAGCCCTTTTGCGGATTGGCGCACGATCGACACCAGTTCGGGATCGAAGGCGACCGGGTTCACCCGCCCCACTGGTTCGATGCTGATGCCAACGTCCAGATCGGTGGCGATCCGGGTCGCTCCGGCCTCGACTTTTGCGTGCAGCATATCGAGCTTGGCCAGATCGGGAGACCGGACATCAACCGTGAACACGACCTTGCCCGGCAGAACGTTGCGCGAGTTCGGCAAGAAATTGACCTGCCCCACGCTGCCCACCGCGCCCGGCTGGTGCTGCATCGCGAGATCCTGAACCATCTGCAAGATCTGGGCCATTGCCAGAGCCGCGTTCGAGCGCATGTTCATCGGGGTCGAGCCGGTGTGTGCCTCCCGTCCGTTCAGGGTGATTTCGAGCCAGGAAAAACCCTGACAGTCAGTGACCACGCCAACATCGCGCTGCTCGGCCTCCAGAATTGGGCCTTGCTCGATATGATATTCCAGATAGGCGCGCATAGGTTGGCTGCCGACCGGTTCGGTGCCCATCCAACCTATGCGGCGCAATTCTTCGCCCAGGCTCTTGCCTTGCTCGTCGCGACGAGTATGGGCATAGTCCAGGGTATAGGCCCCGGCAAAAACCCCCGAGCCGATCATCGAGGGTACAAAGCGGGCTCCCTCTTCGTTGGTCCAGTTGACAATGCCAACCGGGTGGCGGGTCTGGATACCCTGTTCGTTCATCACACGCACCACTTCGAGCGCGGAAAGGACCCCCAGCACGCCATCATAGCGCCCGCCGGTTGGCTGAGTATCCAGATGTGATCCCATGAACACCGGGTCGGCATCAGGATCGGTGCCGGGCCGCAGGGCGAACATGTTGCCCATCTGGTCTATGGTCAGGCTCATACCCTCGGCTTCGCACCAGCTCTGGAACAGACGCCGGACCTCCGCATCGTCATCGGTCAGCGTTTGGCGGTTGCAGCCGCCTGCAACACCGGGGCCGATCAGGGCAAGCTCATGGATGGCGTTCCAGAGGCGGTCAATATTGATCTGGGCGGTTTTCGAAATCTGGTCCAGCATGTCGGATCCCTTTCAAGGCATGTGTCGTAATTGAGTGGGCAGCTTAGTGATGTCGTAATTGAGTGGGCAGCACAGTGAGGCGATGGCGCGTCACATCACCGAAACCGCCGGGCGTTTGGTTGGGATCGAAGCAAGAAAGCGGCCAACAGGCGGCGCGAACTGATCGAATTCGGCAAGAAAAGCGTCATGCCCGCGCAGCGAGTCAAGGTGAAGGATTTCGGTCGGGACCTTGCCGCCGTTCAGGCCGTCGACAATGGCCGCCTGCTGCCACGCCGGGAACAGGATGTCCGTCTTGGTGCCGATCACCAAGGACCGTTCTAGGTCAAGCTGCGACAGCGCACAGTGCAGATCGCCGTCCGTCTCGTCGGCCAGGTCGAACCTGTCGATGGCCCGGCTCAGGTACAGGTAGCAGTTGGGATCGTAGTGCCCGACAAAGCCATTCACCTTGTACCACAGATAACCTTCGACCATGAATTCCGGCGCGAAAGCCTCGTCCTTCGCGGCAGCCGCCGGGACTGCCGCGATCCGGTCCCGGGCAAAGCGTTGCTGCCATTCCTCGGGCGAACGATAAGACAGCATACCCAGCATCCGCGCCTGCGACATGCCGACGCGCACATCGGCCGCGTGCTCGTACTGGCCGCGGCGCCAGGCCGGATCGTTCAGGATCGCCTGACGCTGCAGGGACCGCAGTGCGATGGCATAGGTGGCAGCCCTCGCCGCGCCGGAGATGTTGATATGCGTTCGGGCAATGTCGGGATAGCGGTGCAGCAGCGCAAGAGCGCTCATCCCGCCCATAGAGGTGCCGATCACGCAGCTCAGTTGCCGGACCCCAAGCTGCCGAACAAGACAACGCGCCGCTTCGGCGATGTCCTCGATGCTGATCTCGGGGAAATCCAGACGGTACTTGCGCCCTGAACGCGGATTGACAGAGGCCGGGCCGGTCGAACCGAAACAGCCCCCCGGCGCGTTGAAGCAGATCACGAACCAACGGTTGGTATCCACCGCCTTGCCCGGACCCACCATTTCCTCCCACCATCCCGGAGAGGTGTTCCCGGGATGAGATGCGATATGTGCGCTGGCGGAAAACCCGCCGAATACCAGGATCGCGTTGCTGCCGTCATCCGCAAGGCGGCCGTGGGTTTCATAGGCGATCCGGGCACCATGCAGGACGCCACCGCGTTTCAGGCTGAACCCGTCAGGCAACTCTGCAAAAAGAGTTGCCGCAGGTACGACCTCGCTAGTCCGGTCAGGTGCGTCTATCTTGCTCATCCCTGCCCCACCTCAAATCGCAAGTTCGAGTTCGGGCGTGCTATCGAGCGCGGCCAGCCATTCATCGTCGGACCCTTCAGAGAGGCCTTCAAAGAGGAACGTGGACAGATACCGTTCACCGGTGTCCGGCAGCACCGCCAGCAACACAGATCCTTCGGGAGCGTCCTGCGCGATCTCAAGCGCGGTGGCCACATTCGCCCCGGAGGAAATGCCCGCAAAGATGCCTTCTTCGACCGACAGCCGTCGCGACGTGTCGCGGGCCACCACTTCGTCAATTTTGCGCAGCTCGCTGATCACGCTCTGGTCCATGACACTGGGCACGAAATTCGGTGCCAGCCCCTGGATCTGATGCGGGTTCCACACACCATCCTGAATGATGGCCGCATTGGACGGCTCGGCGGCGATGATCTTGACCTCGGGACGGGCCCGTTTGAGCATCTGGCCCACGCCTGTGACGGTGCCGCTGGTCCCAAACCCGGCGACGAAATAATCGAGGCGATGATTGGCAAAATCGCTCAGGATCTCGGACGCGGTGGTCATGCGGTGATAGGCCGGGTTGGCCGGGTTGTCGAACTGACGGGCACGGAACCAGCCATGGCGCTCGGCCAGATCATCAGCGATCTTGTTACCACCGCTGCTGCCCAGATGACCGGGGAACAGGATCACCTTGCCGCCATAGGCCCGGATCAGCTTGCGGCGCTCGATGGAATAGGAATCCCCCATGACAGCGACGAACTTGTAACCGCGCGCGGCCGCCACCATGGAAAAGGCGATACCAACATTGCCCGAGGTGCATTCGACAATCGTATCGCCCGGCTTGAGTTCGCCGCGCTTCTCGGCGTCGAGCACGACCGCCAGTGCAAGCCGGTCCTTGACGGAACCGCCGGGGTTGAAGGATTCCACCTTGACGAAAACGGATACGTGTTTCGGCGCTATTTGATTGAGACGGACAATCGGGGTTCTGCCGATGGTGTCGAGGACGGAATTATATAAAGCCATCTTGATATACCTTTTGATTGAGCGGTTCGAGACAAAAACGGTCGGGATCAGTCCCGTTCAGCAGGCGTAGCTGCAACGGCAGAACGCGATTGCGCACGCGGAAAGATCGGGAAGCCCTGGTTCACGGCGTAACCCGCAAACAGGATCATCGTGCCGCCGGCGATCTGCACCAAGTGCATGGCTTTGCCATAGGCGAAGTAATCAACAAGGATCGCCACGACCGGATAGATGTAGGACAATACAGCGATCAGCGGCGTCGGCAATTTCTTGAAAGCCGAATACATGAGGATGTAGGTTAGGCAGGTGTGAAACGCGCCGAGGATCAGCAGGTTGGTCCACTGCGCCTGGGAAAAGCCGCTTGTCGCCTCAAGATTGGCCAGCGGCGCGAGCAACACGACCCCGACAGAAACCTGAATCAACGCGATCAGGTGCGGTTTGATCTCTTTAAGATGCTTCACGATAATCGATACGACTGCGTACAAGATGGCGGCCCCGATCGCCAGCGACACGCCCAGCAATTCCGCCGAGGCAAAGCTGAACTCGCCCATGTCGGGGCCGACGATCAGCACAACACCGACAAATGCGATAAGCACCCAGGCCAGCTTGTCCCGGGTCAGCTTGTCCCCCAGAAACAGCACCCCCATCAGAACAAAGAACAATGGCTGCGTGTGGTAGATCACCGTCGAGGTAGAGATCGAGGCAATGTTGAACGACGCAAAGAGCATCACCCAGTTGGTGACCAGAAACACGCCGCTCAGCGCCGCGATCAGCAGCGTCTTGCGGGTCAGGCCGGTGTTGCGAAAAAATCCCCGCGCATAGCAGTAGAGCGCAAGGAAGATCGCGCCAAACAGGCAGCGAAAGAACACCACATCATAGGGTGCCAATTGCGACTCTAGAACGAAGTAGCCGACCGTGCCCATAACGATCATGGCCGCGATCATTTCAAGGAGTCCGCGACTCCGTTCGGTTGGAAGCATCATTCCTATTCTCCAGTCATTCTGTTTGGGTCGGCGCCGCGTCGTTGCGAGATCCGGGGGAGCCGCCGCCTGCAGCATCTGTTCGGGCTGGGGCGTGTGGCATGGGGTTTTGTGAAAACGGGCATTGCGCAGGCCGGGCCAGGTTGGTTTCTTCCAACTGGTACTGCTGCCATTCTCGGTTATCTTCGTCGCCGAAAAAGCCCAATTCTTCGGGCACCGTGCCGCCGTTGTAATCGGCCACCCGTTTACGGATATTGGCACGCACAAGGCGGCCGCTCCGGGACTGCATGCTGGCGACTGCGTCGAAGTTTTCCCGTGGATTTATGACAAAGGTCAGGTAGTCGCCCAGATTGCGGCTGCGCAGAACCTGATGGTCCGGCGTGCTCATGTTCACGAACAACTGCACCTCGTTGAAGCAGAAACACCAGCTGTGATGATCCGGGTCCCTGGCAACATCCGTAGGCCATGGGGCGGGATCCATGCCGTGCACCCAGTTCAGCACCTTCCAGCCCAGGTCGTGCAGGCTGATGCAATCCAGCCTCGACGCTTCGAAGAACATCACCAGCGGTGAAAACAGCCTGTCGTTCAGGGGGGTCTCTTTGACGAAATTGGTGTAGTCGGTCAGCCCGACCAGAACGTCATCGAATTCGCCTGCCCCGTTGCATTCGGCAAAGACGAAACGCACGCCGTCGCTGGCCCACGCCTTGCGCCCGAACAGGCAAGGAAAGCTTTCGCTTCCTACGCGTTCGGTAAAGCCATCCATTGCGCTGCGCTGCCAGCGGCTGGCCAAAAGGTCACCGGAAAAAAGTTCCGGTTTCATAAACAGTTTGCCAGCCTGAATGCGGCGTCGTTCGGTTACTGGTCCGGGTGAAGTTTGAACGAACATCTTGTCTGGAATCCTCAGTTGCTCTCTTTGACGCGGAAAAGCCCGCGCAAAACAGGTGGGCCGGCAGTATTGCCGCCCCGGGGTTCATGTCATTGTTTCAGCTAAGGAGTGTCGCGTCTTTGGCGGCTACGGCGCTGGTTTGACTCAGCAAGGGGCTGAGCATTTCAAGGATCGTCTTGAGCGCGGTTTCGGACTGGTGGGAATCTGGCGGCACCTGAAACTCCGCGACCTCCAGGCCCAGGACCTGATCGAGCGAAAGCGCCGACAGGATGGCCTGGATCTGGTCCGGCAACAGTCCCCCGGACACTTTGTAATCGGCGGGAACATAGCCGGGTTCCAGCACGTCCCAGTCGATGTGAATCCACACTTTGCGCCCGTTCACGGCGCTCAGGACGGCCTCGGGCGTCACGTCGGACGCGGGGATGATACGGGCGCCTTCCCTGGCGATCGATTGCGCCTCTTCGGGGTCGATGTCGCGCGCGCCGACAAACACCACCTGATCCGCTTTCAGGCCCGCGCCAAGGCCGCTGTCCCACAGGCCGCAGGCTGCCGCCACGACCATACCACCCAGATACCCCGAGTCGGTCGTCTCAGGCGTGTTGAAATCACCATGCGCATCGACCCACAGCAGAACCGCGTCGGGATGGTTGCGCGCCATCGCGGGCAAGGACCCAAGGCTAATCGAACAGGTGTTCGACGCAAGCACGGTCAACTTGCCGCTCTGAATGCTGTGCCCGACCGCGTCTTGTACCGCTTGCAACGTCGGTTTTGCCTGCGGCAGGCTTTCGGTCCAATCGTCGTCGGCGGGCGCCGAGGGCGTGCCCACGGTTGTGGCCGTGAGACCGTATTCCTGCTCCAGCGCCTTCGCGGTGAGCGCCGCCCCCTGTATGGTCATAGCGGTTTTGTCGGCAGCGCGGCCTTGCGACACGATTAAATTAAATTGCATGGTTATGATCCCCTGTTCGGCAGAAACTTTTCGGTTGAAAATCAATCGACTGACTATGCAGGCGGAGGCGCGGCCACAGGGCCCGGCCAGTAGTGGCCATCCGGTGTTGGGCGTTGTCCAAAGATGCCCTGCCCGATGCGGACAACCGTCGCGCCTTCGCGAATGGCATCTTCAAAGTCTCCCGACATGCCCATGGACAGACCACGAATTTCGGGGTGGTCGCCCAGCGACTGATCGCGCAGCTTGCGCAAAATACGAAAACACCTGCGAACCCGGTCACGGTCGCCGCTGAACACTGCCAGCGTCATCAATCCCCGCGGGCGCAACTGCGTGCAGGTCTCAAGCACATCAAGGAACGCCGGAAGATCCTGGGGGACAAGTCCGTACTTGCTGGCCTCGCCGGAGGTGTTTACCTGAACATAGACATCCAGAACCCGGCCTTGTTCAGCCAACAGACGGTTCAACCGCACCGCCAGCGCCATACTGTCAAGCGCGTGGAACTCCTGCGCGAATTCCAGCATCTGCTTGGCCTTGTTCTTTTGCAGGTGGCCAACCATCGTCCAGCGCACCGGCAGATCCGTCAGTACATCGATCTTGGCCCGTGCTTCCTGCACCTTGTTTTCCGCGAAATCCCGCAGCCCGACCGCATAGGCGTGACGCAGAGTCTCGGCTGGCACAGTCTTGGTGATCGGCAACAGGCGCACATCCGACCGTTCGCGTCCGGCGTTGGCACAGGCCTGTGAAATGCGGCGTTCGATCTGTGCCAGACGGGTATGGAACAAGGCCTCCGGACTCGCACCAAATCGCGAGCTTTCGTCCTTTTGCGCAATCACTTCCAGCACGTTCAATACCGCCATTCAAAAACTTAACGTAGTGTTAATCCAAGTTGATCTACCCTTAAAGATGAATTAGGACTCAAAAAAGAGCCAGTTTTCTAATGAATCGGTGGTCCAGTTGGTAAAAGCGGAATATCGAGCGCATCGGATCGGTCGCCGGGAAATCTGTACAAATCTGCGCAACCAGATCAGGGCCGGAAATTACGCGCCCGAAGAACCGATTTCCTCTTCTCGGGCCCTCGCCGAGGAACTTGGCGTATCCCGGACAACGGTCAGCGCCGCCTATGACCAATTGGCGGCCGAGGGCTATATTGTGGTCCGTCCCGGAATGCGCCCGCGGGTCGCCGTCAACTTTCGTGCCGTCTCGACCAAAAAGACGGACAGTGCTGAAAAGCCAAATCCCGCCACCAAAAGCCTAAGCGCCTATGGGCGCCGATTGATCGATATCGGCCAATTGCGGCCACCCCGCTCTTCCCCTCACCTGATCAATTTCCGATACGGAGAGATCGCGTACGAGGATTTTCCCACCGCCCAATGGCGGCGCGCCGTGGCCAGCGTTTTGCTGCGCAAACAAAACGTGCTGTCCTACCACGAACCGTTCGGCTCTAACGCGTTGCGCCATGCGTTGCAAAGCTACCTGTGGCGGGCGCGGTCGATCAGTTGCAGCCTTGATCAGATCATCGTCGTCAATGGCTCTCAACAGGCGCTGGATCTGCTTTCGCGCATCCTGCTGGACCCAGGCGACACCTTTGCGATCGAGAATCCGTCCTATGCGATGGCCCGCTGGTCATTCGAAGCCTCTGGCGCTGCGGCCATCCCCATCGAGGTCGACGACCACGGTCTGGTGACCGACCAGCTAGAGAGTTTGCAGGCACGGCTGGTCTATGTGACGCCATCGCACCAATATCCCATGGGCGGAGTGATGCCGATCGACCGGCGCATTCAGCTGGTGGCCTGGGCAAAACGCACGGACGCCTGGATCGTCGAAGACGACTATGACAGCGAATACCGCTATGACGTGAAACCCTTGCCGCCCTTGTGGACGCACAACCCGAACGACCGCGTCATCTATATAGGCACCGTTTCCAAAACGCTCTCGCCTGCGCTGCGGATCGGCTATGCGGTGGTGCCTGACACGCTAGTCCGCGTTGTCGCGACTGCCAAACAATTGGCGGACCGGCACAATGCGCAACTGGAACAAGAGGCCCTGGCCGACCTGATTCAAAGCGGCACATATGAACGCCACGTCCGCAGGCAGCGCCGGAAAAACAATCACAGGCGGGAAACCCTGATCAGCGCGCTGAAAGCCACCTTTGGCGACCGCGTCGACATCCGCGGAACAAAGGCCGGTCTGCACATTGTGGTCTGGTTCCGCGACATCCCCATCGCACGAGAGAAAGACCTGGTCGATCGCGCCCGCGCGCTGGGTGTCGGGCTTTATTCGGTTCGCCCGCTTTGCAACCCGCCGTTGTCGTGCGGCCAGAACGAACAGATCGGGCTAGTGATGGGGTATGCGTCGCTCAAGCCGGAGCGGATCATCAAGGGCGTCTCCCTGCTGGACAAGGCCATCCAAGACCTTGGCCTCTAAGCTTTGGCGGCTCAAGGCAGACTGCCAAAACGCGCGATGAACGTCTATTCCGGGAGAATGGCCTGACACTTCTGCTCCCTCATTCATAACGAGAGTTTGCGGGTTGGGGTTTCATATTCTTCGTCGTTGGGTTGGGCAAGCGCGCCGGGCGCGGAGCCCTCAGATTTCTCAAGCGCCCGGCGCGCTTCTAGGGGCGCTTGGTTTCCGAGCGATGAGTGCGGCCTGACGTTGTTGTAGTCGTAGCGCCACAGCGCCAGTTTGCGCCTTGCATCATCCAGGATGTCGCGCATCGCCTCATTCAGCAGCTCATCGCGTAGGCTGCCGTTGAATGACTCGATGAAGGCATTCTGCTGAGGCTTGCCTGGGTCGATGTAATGCCAGCCGACGGGTGTTGTCACATTAACGGTCCTGAGGTTGCTGGTTAATAGATCTGGGCGTAGGCGGTGTCGATGCAGACACAAGAGATCAGCTACAAACTCTACCGGTTTCCGCCTCAGATCATCGCTCATATTGTCTGGCTCTACGTCCGGTTCAACTTGAGCCTGCGCGAGGCCGAAGAGCTGATGCTGGAACGTGGCGTGGACGTTTCGTATGAGACAATCCGGCGCTGAAGCGTCAAGTTCGGTCCCCTGATCGCCCAAGTTCTACAGCGACGGCAGCCGCGCCCCGGCGATGTCTGGCATCTGGACGAAGTCGTTGTGAAGATCGCGGGCCGGTCATACTGGCTCTGGCGCGCGGTCGGCCAACACGGCTTTGTTCTTGAGGAAATTCCCCAATCGAGATGAGACAAGCGCGCCGCAAAGCGGCCTTTGGTCAAGCTGATGAAGCGTTGGGGCTTCGTGCCAAAAAGGATCATTACGGACAAACTGCGCTCCTATGGTGCCGCAAAGCGCAAGGTCGCGCCTGGCCTTGATCATTGGTCACACAAGGGACTCAATAACCGCGCAGAAAACAGCCACTTGCCCTTCCGAAAACGAGAGCGGGTGATGCAAGGTTTCCGATCGCCGGGTGGATTACAACGCTTCGTATCTATGCAGTCTGCAACCCGCAATCGTTTCTCTGTCCCAGCTCGCCGCCGCTCTGCGCTCACCATCCGCTACCATCGGCTCGAAACATTCGAGGCGTGGAAATCCGCAGCACAGGCCGCTTGATCAACGAACAGCTTGCCAACTTGCAAATTCGGCGAGTTAACGTGACAACACCATGTCCCGCCCTCTCCGCAGATCACATGCGCGTTTGGCAAAGTCGCCGCTTGTCTGAGATGGCCGAGATCACGCATGACGGTCTGGCGTTCGAGCCGCTGTGCCAGCGCCGTCTGGCCAGTTCGGCGCAGCTCTCTATGTCGCCACCAGGAGGCGGCGGTTGCGCGGAGCACGCGCAAGACACCTGTTTGCATGGGAATGCCCTTCATCCGGAACGGCAGACCGGAACCCGGCCCGGACCCATCTGAGGGACCCCAAAGGCCCTCATCCGTCAGTCAAAAAACCCGAAGTCCACTTTCCCTTTTCACGAGCCAACTGGTCCGGGGTAATGGCCGAGGGTCCAACACCACCGCGGATCCCAGTGACTGCATGCAGTAAGTGGCGGTTCCGATCCAAGATCGGCAAGCCATATCGGCAACTCCCGTCCGACTGCTGCATTCTTTCTCATATTATCAATAACTTATCTGACGTTCTCGATCGGCAAAAGCGCTCCAACGGCGACTTCTCAAGCCCAAAAATCAGGATTTGCTTCGTTCAGAGCAATGCAGCGTTACGGATTAGCATGGGAAAAGAAGTCACATTACCTCCTGACAGCTTGAATTTCAGCAATATTGCCGCTATATACCGTCAGTATCACTGTAGGAGCATAGATCATGCACATCACGAACTTTGCTGAAGCCGGGCAATTCGAACCGCGCAAGATCGCCGCGGTACTACGCACATCAGCAGAAGAGATCGCATTGACCGTCGGCTTGGGCAAAGACGCGCTGCAGAGGCGAGCCCGCATCGGTTCGGACAAGACGCAGCGCCGCCTGCGCGAATTGGTAGAGGTGCTGAACAAAGTCGAACCCCGCTTCGGCTCGGAATTGATGGCCTATGCATGGTACCGGTCAGAGCCCCTGCCCGGCTTTGATGGCCGGACAGCCATGCAGCTGGTGCAGGAAGGCAAAGCGCAGCAAGTTCTGGAATACATCGATGCGGTCGATGCAGGCGTCTTTGCCTGAAGTGCGCCCCCCCAAGACATGAGACACCGATACCCTGTCACACTACGTGTTCTCGGGACATCGGTGTCGCATAATAAATTTTCGATTGCCGGGACTCCGTGATGCCTCTGAAAGATGGGCGCTACACAGGGCCACTCTACCGCGCCCTGAACCCGGTCTATGCACGTGAACCTCTGTCCGGACGAGGCGCTGAACTCTATGGAGGGCGCTTTAATGCCAAGGGCACCCCTGCCCTCTACACCGCGCTGGATCCCGCGACCGCTCTTAGAGAAGCCAACCAGGTCGGCAGCCTGCAACCCACGATCCTGGTGTCCTACAATGCCGACCTTGGGCCTATTTTCGATACCCGCGATCCGGGCGGACTTGACCGGTATGGCGCGACAGCGGCGATGCTTTCAGATCCTGCATGGCGCATGAAGATGCTCGATGGACAATCGGTTCCGACACAGGATTTAGCACGCGCCCTCATTGCGGATCGGTTTGCGGGGCTTCTGATCAAAAGTTATGCGAAGGGCGCGTCATCATCGGACTTCAACATCGTGTTGTGGGCCTGGTCTGGCAATAAAGGTTCTTTGGAAGTTGTGGATGACGAAGAGCGACTGTCACGTATGTGAGGTGATCGGCTGACATGTTCACAGGGTGCATTCTTAGCGCACCGAGCCTTTGATAAGCCTTTTTACGTCGCCGTCAGGGAATAACTGGTGCTACGCCCACCAGCCTCATCTTTCTCCAGGGCACCCAAGTCGATCAGGTCGAGGATGTCGCGATAGGCCGTGTCTTGTGAGCACTTTTCGATCTTTGCGTACTTCGACGTCGTCAGCTTTCCTTCGAATCCATCCAGCAGACGGTTCAGCATGTCCCGCTGGCGGTCGTTCATGTTCGCCGCTCCGTATTTCTCCCAGAACCGCGCCTTCTGGAACACGGCCTCAAGGATGATTTCTGCGCCATCGAATGCGCGGTCCAGGCAAGCCAGGAACCAAACGAGCCACGCCGTGACATCAAGCCCGCCTTTCTGCGTCGTCTCAAGCATGTCGTAATAGTCGCTCCGCTCCTGCCGAATTTGCGTCGACATGCTGTAGAACCGCTGCGCGCTGCCTTCCGATCGCGCCAACGCCATATCCGCGATCGCGCGCGCGATGCGGCCGTTGCCATCATCGAAAGGATGGATTGTAACGAACCAAAGATGGGCGATTGCGGCATGGATGACTGGGTCCGTGTCGGAGGTCTGATTGAACCAGGACAGAAAGCGCGCCATCTCGGCTTCCAGCCGGTTGGCCGCAGGCCCCTCAAAATGCACCCGTTCGCGGCCATAGGGTCCTGATACAACCTCCATCGGACCGTCACGCCACTGTCCCACCCTGATCCGGGTCATTCCGCTTCGCCCGGTCGGAAAGAGAGCCGCATGCCAGCCAAACAGACGCTCCGCATCCAATGGCTGGTCATACGCTTGGGTCGCGTCCAGCATCATCTCGACGACACCATCAACATGGCGATCAGACGGGATCAGTCCGCCAATTTCCAGACCCAACCGCTGTGCGATAGATGAGCGAACCTGATCCTTGTCGAGCGTCTCCCCCTCGATCTCGCTGCTTTTGACCACATCACTGGTCAGTGTTCTAAGCATCGCCTCGTTGCGAAGATCGAAGCCAAGACCCTCCATGCGCCCCAAAAGCTTGCCTTGGCGGTGACGAACCGCAGCAAGTTGTGACGACAGCTTGGCCTTATCCCAGGCAAACCGGGGCCAATCAGGAAGTTCGTGAATGTAGGTCATATTTTACGCATTCCTTGCGGAGATTATACGGCACAATCTCCGCAAGACAACAGTAAACACCGCAGGCGGTGCGGAGAATAAGAGCGGCAATCTCCGCATACCTCACCTGGAACTTGAAACATGGGATAACTAATTCTCTTCCCATTACGCCGCCTGTCCGCTCAACCGGCCATAGAAACTGCGCTCGAGATGCAGCTCCCCTGCCCCGGCCTTCTCGACCATACCCCGCAGATATCCGCCCGGAGACGCCACTTCGCCGGCGCAATGCTTGTCGAACGTGAGAACCAGCGCTGCTGTCGCGACTTGTGGCCCGAGACGGTCCTGTGCGAGGTTCCAAGCGTGCTCTGAGACACCGATCATGGGCCTGAGCTGCCCGACAACGCGATGAAGATCGCCCCAATCCTTCAAATACCCGCCCATATTGCGTGCCCAGGACGCGAATTCAGGACAAGCCTGCATCACAGTCGGCAAATCAAGCGCTGCACCTCGTTTCTTACATGTTTCATCAACCCAGTCTTCCAGATCCCTATCCACCCTCTCTTCCGATGGCGCATTTGGCACCACGCCCGCCGCTTGCTCAGTTTCTGAGTTATTACAGGTTACAGGATTAAGTTGATTTGTAGTTAGTATATGAGGTTCAGAAATGACCTCCCTGGGGTCCATTTCTTGAGTCTTTTGGAGCCCTTGTTCAGTCGTTTCGGGTGTGTTTTCCACAACATCATCCGCTCGAACCGCCTTGAAGTAGGTCGTCTCGACACGCTCCTGAAGTTCCTTGAACCATTCTAGGAGCCGCGCAAGCGTCTCAGAGGCCGTGTTCCGGCGTGGCAAGCCATATCGAAAAACTATTGGCGGACGTGCCGCGCAATGCGGTGATGGTGACCGTTATCGATGGCCATCCCGTCACGCTGGCCTGGCTGGGT
>NZ_JAPMLQ010000019.1 GCF_026410305.1 Sulfitobacter sp. F26204
TGGCAGCGAATTGAAACAACTAACCCCGATCAGCAGGCCCAAAAAGTAGCTTAATTTACGCCAGAAGCTGTCCAACAAATGGGGAGTAGCTCAAAACAGCGATGCGCTCATTCTGTATTTCCACGGTGGGGGCTATGCGCTTGGATGTGTTGAAACCTATGACAACCAATCCCGCTGGATGGCTGAAAAGACCGGTCAACGGGTCGTCAGTGTTAACTACCGCAGAGTGCCAGAGCACGTATTTCCAGCACCTGTAGAGGATGCATTAGCGGCGTTTGACATGATCGTATCCTCCGGTTTGGCAACGCCCGAACGCATTGTTCTTTCCGGTGACAGTGCGGGGGGCTGTCTATGTCTGGTAACTGCGCTCTATGCGGCCAATAAGCAGGAAGTGCCGGCGCGTGTTGTCTCTCTTTACCCAGCCACCGATATGACTGTTCCAAATCGAGAAGCCCCATTGAGCGGTTCAATGAAAGAGTTTGCCAAGGGGCTGTATCTCGATGCGTCTGAAATGCTTTGGTATTGCGAAAACTACCTGCCGGACGAGAGCACGCGCTCGGACTGGCGCGCTTCGGTCATCAACGCGCCGGATCTGGGCGGGCTACCACCGACATGGATCATTAGCGCCCGTGTTGATGTATTGTATGATCAGCAATGCGTCTTTGTCTCCAGACTCGAGGCGGCTGGCGTGGACACGGTGCATCAAGTCCATTCCGGCGTTGTCCATAACTTTATGGAACATGTCCGTTTTTCGCCCTCTGCCCGAAAGGCGGCGAAAGATATTGTGCAGGCTTTGACGCTTTAACCCGGAGAAGGCAGTTCACACAGGGCATGTGATCTGATGGGAAGTTATAGTTTTCCCTACCGGATCAGCCCGCTAGAAGGCGGCATTTTGTGCCGAGATGATATGTTGTCTTAGAAGCTCTGCGGCGTCGTTCATGTTGCCCGCGGCAACTGCATCCAACACTTTAATGTGTTCTTCACACGCTTTACGAATGCGCTTACGGTCTTGGTAGTGGCGATATTCTTCAAGCCGACCAGACGGATCGTGATACTCCAGCGCATTGACGAAATACCGGTTGCCGCTGAAGGTCGTCAGATTATGGTGAAGCTCTTCGTTCGCTTCAAACACCTCGGCAACGTCGAAATCCGATTCAAGGCTTTCAATCAGCCGCGTTTGTCTGATCCGCATTGCCGCGATCTTTGCAAGGTCAGCCGTATAATCAGGTTCGAGCAAGGCCGCGGGTTCAAGGACGAGCCTGAAGCGATACATGTCTCTTGTATCGGCCTCGCGCGACTTTTGAAGCGGAACAAACACCCAACCATAGCCGGGATTTTGCCGCATGAAGCCTTCTCGGGAGAGACGTAGCAAGGCTTCTTGAAGGGTTTGTCGTTCAACTGAGAAACGACGCATCAACTGGGCCTCACTGACTCGATCAACCAGCATCCCTTCAAAATATGCGTCCACGATCTGATTATAGATCCTGCGCGTGGGCTGTTCCGGTTGATCAATCTCAATGGTTGGCAGATTGGTACTATCCTGAGCCAGAAAGTAACCCCGTTGCGGAATATGTTTAACCGCTCCGATCTTGCAAAGGTGCTTGAGCGCGGCTCGCAAAGGTGTCCGCGATACGGAGAATCTTTGTGCAAGCGTGGACTCCCGCAAAGCATCTCCCACTTTCAGCGATTCCTCGCGGGCAAATTCCAGAATCTTTGAAGCAAGCTCCATCTGGAGCTGCGAAATCTTCTTATCATGCTGAATTTTAACGCTCATGACACCGAGATAGCGGGGTAGTCAGCATCTCTCAAGTGTTTTCCCTGACAAAATACAATTTACTCTGGACATACAGTATCGTACTTTGTTATACAAAATACACTATCAAGGGAAAGACCCATGCCAGACTCCAAATACATTGATGAAAAACGTTACGGGCTTGGCTACTATGATATCGGGTCAACGCCGTTTTATGCGCTGCAAAGCGATACCCGGCTCAGTTACTGCCTGTACGTGCCGACAGACTATGACACCAAAGGCGAAATAACTTACCCGTTGATCGTTTTGTGCCATGGAACCGAACGCTGGCCTGCAAACTATCGCGATAACTTTGCTGCGTTCGCGCAGCAACATTCGGCAATCGTTTTGGCACCCCTTTTCCCGTGCAATCTGTTCTATGTCGGCGATACAGAGAACTACAAACTATTGAAGATGGGCGATATCAGGTTTGATCTCGCCCTGCTTTCAATGGTGGATGAGGTGGCGAGCCGTTACCGTTTGGAATCGCACAAATTTCTATTGCATGGGTTTTCCGGTGGCGGGCATTTTAGCCATCGTTTCCTGTACACTCATCCTGAGCGTCTCTTGGGTGTTTCCATTGGGGCCCCCGGTGTTGTGACCCTTTGCGACCCAACGCTTGAATATCCACTGGGGTTAAAGGGAATGGATGATTTTCTCGGCGACAAGATCAAACCGGATTGCATCGCTGATGTGCCGGTACAATGTGTGATCGGTGCTGCGGATACTGAAACGTGGGAAATAACGGTCGAGAAAGGAGATCCGTTGTTCTGGACACCGGGTATTAACGAAACGGGACGCACCCGTATTGATCGTTTGCGCAGCCTTGCGGGGTCACTTGAAGGCGCTGGTTGCAAGGTGCGGTTCGATCTCGTCGAAGGTGTCGATCATGACGAGGACGGGGTGGCCCCCGCGGTTCAAGAATTCTTTGCCAACGTTCTGGGAAATCGGGTGGCCCCATGAACGACACGGCAGCATTTCCCTATATCGAAATCGAGGGCGATCCTGAAACCATCGGCAAGAGCTATGGCCGCAAGGCGATGGAGCGAATTTTCAAAAGCCTGGAGATCTATCGACCGGTGTTTGAAACGTTAGGGTTATCTTGGGATGCTGCGCTCTCTCGTGCGGCAACGTTCATAACCCAATTGGAATCCTTCGATCTCGATCAGGCCACAGAACTGCGCGGCATTGCAAAGGGTGCAGGGATCAAACCCGAGGAGGTGATGATCATCAATGCCCGTACCGATATCATATATGGTTCTCCCCTCCCGCAAACGACACTTGACGATGGCTGCACTGGCGCGATTGTCATGCCTGAGATCACCGCGAACGGGCATCTGATTCACGGTCAGAATTGGGATTGGCGCGACGATTGCAAAGACTCTGTGGTCATTATGCAGCGTCATCCGGCGACGGGTCCCGCAACGCTTAACCTTGTCGAGGCGGGAACTTTGGCGCGGTGCGGATTGAATGAATACGGTATCGCGCTAACTGCCAATTACTTGCAATGCGATCATGACACCAATCGCGAGCCCACCGCTGTCGGTGTGCCCTCTCCTTTTGTGCGTCGCCGGCTGCTTTCTGCACGGCACATTGCAACTGCCGCAGAAGCCATGATGAATGCGCCGCGCAGTTTTTCCAACAACATCATGCTTTCGGACGCCGTCGGGGTCGGGATCAATCTGGAGACAACGCCGAGAGAGTACTATTGGATCAAGCCAAAAAATGGTCTGCTTGTGCATGCCAACCACTTCACCTCTGTCGCCGGTCGTGCGCGGGTGTTCGATACCGGACTCGGCATCGCCGCCGATAGCCTCTACCGAGAAGACCGCGTGCGAGATGCCCTTTTTCGGGCACGAGGCCAGATCACGGTTCAAACCGTGCTTCATGCACTAGCCGACGATTTTGCAAAGCCGATTTCGGTTAATCGCCCACCTTCAAACGGACCCGGCGGAGATGGTTGCTCAACCGTGGCCAGTATCGTGATGGATGTCACTGAGGGCACCATGACAGTGGTTGCCACTCCTTATGTGCAGTCACAGTCCGTAACCTACAAACTTACAAAAAAAGACAATGGGTCACAATAGCCACGACAAACCAACAGAGGGACACACTCTATGTTTCACCTAAGATTGTTGATAGCACTGCTTATCGGTCTTGCCGCTGCACCGATAAACGCCGATCCTCCCCGCATGGGTGGCACGGCAAAGGTTGTACTTGGTTCGGATATCCTGGGCACCCAACCGGGGGTCGCGCGCGATGCCGGTACGGATACAGTCCTGCACCACATTTTCGAGTCACTTGTTGCCTATGACGATAATCTCGATGTTCAACCGCTGCTGGCCGAACGCTGGGATATCTCCGACGATGGCAAGGCCTATACGTTCACGCTGCGTGATGGCGTTACCTTTCACAATGGTGCCCCCGTCACCAGCGCCGAGGTCAGGTGGAGTTGGGACCGGTGGCTTGACCCGAATACCGGCTGGGAATGCACCTATTGGTATGATGGCACGGAAGGGCTGAAGATCGAATCCATCGATACGCCTGACCCGTCAACCGTTGTTTTCCATCTTAATAAATCCAGTGGTCTTTTCTTGGCCCAGATGGCGAATTTTCAATGTCTGACGGCCATCGTACATCCAGACAGCGTAGATGCAGACGGGCAGTGGGTCAAACCAATCGGCACCGGACCGTTTCAACTGGGGGAATGGAATAAAGGCTTGTCGATCACGCTGGAGAAATATCCGGATTATGTTCCTGCCGCAGGTGAGAAATCAGGCTTTGCAGGTGCACGGATTGCCTACCTAGATGGTGTCGAATTCGTAATCGTTCCCGAAGTCGCAACGGCTATCGCAGGCTTGCGCAGCGGTGATGTGCATGTCGTAACCGATCTTAACCCGACCAATGAAGCAGAATTGAAAGCATCCTCGAACGTCGAAGTCATGAATGGTCCGGGTCTGGAGTGGATGACGCTGCTACTCAACATACATGACCCGGTGATGCAGGACAAAAACATGCGCCTTGCGATCGCGCATGCAATTGACTTTGAAGGGCTGGCGCGGGCCGTGACACATGGCAAACTGGGGTATAATCCAACGTCGTATTCAAGCCGGAGTATCTACTACGGTGACGTTCAGGCAACGGGCTACACCCGCGACCTCGACAAGGTGACCAGCTATCTCGTAGCCGCGAACTATGACGGCGACCCCCTAAAAATCCAGACCAGCCGTCGCTATGACGTGTTTTACCAGAACGCGGTGATTATCCAGTCAATGCTGCGCGAAGCCGGAATTCCATCGGAACTTGAGGTATTGGAATGGCCTGCCCATCTGGACAACTACTTCAATGGCAAGTTCCAGCTCTCTTCCTTTGGCTATTCCGCCCGCACCGACCCAGTTATGAACTACTGGTCCGTAGTTGGTCCGTTTGAGGAAAGCCCAGCCTATCAGTGGCACGACAAGGAAGTGTACGGCATGCTGGGCGATGCGGCGATCAAAGTTGATCAGGCCAAGCGGCAGCAGTTGTTCGATGCCATCCACACAAAGATGATCGAGGAGGCGCCAACCTTGAATCTCTATGAGTCGATCAACTCGGCAGGGGTGAACACCGCGCTGAAGGGTTATGAAACCTGGCCGGCGGCCAAACCCCGACTGTGGGGTGTGTGGCTCGAAAAGTAAGGTCTGATACATTTGTAGCGCCTGGCTGGTGGGCGATAGTCCCGCCAGCCAGCCGAAATTCTGACAACCGGGGAACTCAGATGCTGAAGTATGCTTTTATCAGGGTGTTGGCTGCGATACCCACACTGTTCCTGGTGACCATACTTGTATTCTTCTTTATTCGTCTTGTGCCAGGCGATCCGGCTGCGATGCTGGTAGGAGACATTCAGAATATCGGGCGGCTGGAAGAGGTGCGGAGTTCGCTTGGTCTCGACCGCACGATTCCCGAGCAGTTTGTCATCTGGATTGGAAGGGTCGTTCAGGGTGACCTTGGCGTTTCGATGATAAACAAGGCACCTGTTCTTGAAACGATTCTTCAACGTTTCGCCGTGACCGCGCAGGTGGTTTTTATTTCTGTCTTGCTGACCACGCTCATCGCGGTCCCCGCCGGCATGATCGCGGCATGGAAACAGAACAAGCCTGCGGACAACGTCATCGTGATTACTTCCATAGGCGTGATGTCCATTCCGTCGTTTTGGATAGGGCTGACGCTGATATTGATCTTCGGAATCAAGCTGGGATGGCTGCCATCTATTGGATATGTATCGCTGTTCGAAGATTTCTCAGCCGGTGCGGTCTACCTCATCATGCCGGTCATTGCCTTGGTCATGGGAGAGCTAGGTGGTGTTTTGCGTATGACGCGTGCATCAACGATCGAGGTGATGCGTCGGGATTACATTACCCATGCGCGCGCAAAGGGTCTTTCCGAAGGGGCCGTTCTGGCCCGTCATGCCTTTCCCAACGCTTTCGCTCCCACTTTGACAGTTATCGGCATGGTGATCGGGGCTCTTCTCGGTGGGGCCGCCGTTATCGAAACGGTTTTTACACTTCCGGGCCTCGGACGTCTGACCATCGAAGCGATATCTTCGCGTGACTATTCAATGGTGCAGGGCATTCTGCTCGTGGTTGCGGTGATCTATGTATTGATAAACCTGATAACCGACCTTCTCTATCCACTCTTTGATCCCAGGATGAATTTTTGAAGTATCTGGTCGCTCTCCGTTTTAACGCTTTGATCGGCATCAGTCTGGTTTCCATCGTCGCAATTGCCGCTTTGGCTGGCTATGTGGTGCCATCGGCCGATCCTCTACATATCGACTATTCCGCCTTTCTGTCCCCGCCCTCGCCAGCACACCCTTTTGGGACGGATAATTTTGGTCGTGATGTGCTTTCGCGGGTGCTCGTTGGCGCGTGGTCAAGCTTGATTTCGGCGTTTGGTACTGTTGTCGTTGCTGTCATTCTCGGTGGCACTCTGGGCGCGGTTGCTGGCTTCTTTGGCGGGTGGGTCGATCGTTTGATCGGGATTCTGACAGATACACTCATGGCCTTTCCCGGGCTGCTTATGGCACTCGCCTTGATCAGTATTCTTGGTGCCGGCATCGTGCCGATGATCATTACGCTCGGTGTTTCGTTTTCAACCATCTTTATCCGGGTCGTCAGATCGTTGGTTCTATCGTTGCGCGAACAGGAATTTGTGCAGGCCAGCAGCGCCATGGGCAACGGCGAAATGTACACTATCCTCCGCCACATCCTCCCCAATTGTATCTCCTCTCTTTTGGTCTTGGCCACGTCCACGCTGGCCTTCGCCATTCTAGCAGAAAGCGCGCTTAGCTTTCTTGGTTTGGGTGTGCAGGCTCCCAATCCGAGTTGGGGCGGAATGCTTGCCGAGGGGCGTGGATTGATGGGGCATGCACCCTGGCTTGTTCTGTTTCCCGGTTTTGCGATTTTTCTGACCCTGCTTGGCATCAATCTGGTAGGCGACGCCTTGAGGGATTGGCTCGACCCGTGGATGGAGAGTGAAACTTGACCGAACCACTGTGCACCATTTCCAATCTGACAATTGCATTTGGCACAATGGGAGAGCCGGTTGTGGACGCGGCAAGCCTGCGCATTGCCCCGGGTGAGTTTCACGCCATCGTCGGAGAATCCGGATCCGGTAAAACCATGCTGGCCCGATCTATCCTAGGGCTGTTGCCGTCTGGCGGACGTATCGTTGCCGGGCAGGTGGATTTTGACGGGCGGAATATCACACAGTTGTCGCCGGAGAGTATGCGCAAGATACGTGGCAAAGAAATCGGAATGATCTTTCAGGATCCGATGGGCTCTCTCAATCCCGCGCTGCGCATCGGCACCCAGATGTCGGAAGCCTTGCGTCTCCATAGTGGTCTTGATCGTTGCATGGCGCGTGATCAGGCGGAAAGATTGCTCGACCAGGTCGGCATTCGTCATCCTCGCCGGGCGCTGGACCAATTTCCGCACGAGTTTTCAGGTGGCATGAGACAAAGGATCATGATCGCGTCCACCCTGTTGCCGGGTCCAAAACTGCTGATTGCGGATGAACCAACAACCGCGCTTGACACGATTGCCCAGGCCAATGTCATGGAGATACTCACGAAGGTTACGGTAGAGTCAGGTGTCGCAGTGCTTTTCATCAGCCACGATCTTGGGCTGGTTGCACATCGTGCCGATACCGTGACCGTTATGGACAAGGCGCGGGTGATTGAACAGGGAAGTTATGAAGAGGTTCTGTTGAACCCGAGAACCGAAAAAACAAAGGCGCTCCTGGCGGCGGTTCCTCAGGGCACGGCCAAACCCGAGGATAGTCGCCCCCGGGAAACACTGCTTGAAGTACGTTCTGCACAGATTGAATTTCGTGGCCGACGCAAACTTCCGTGGTTACGACCGGCGATAACTCGTGCAGTGGATAATGTCAGCTTTGACTTGCGCAAGGGCGAAACGCTCGCAGTGATTGGTGCCTCCGGTTCGGGGAAAACGACACTTGGCCGCGCAATCCTCGGACTGGTGCCGCTAAGTGCAGGCGAAGTCCGTCTTTCTGGTGACAAGGTAAGCGGCCTTGGCCGAAAAGAGTTTCGTACAAAGACGCAAGGTATTCAAATCGTGTTTCAGGATCCGATTGGTGCGCTTGATCCTCGAATGCGCGTTCTAGACCTCGTGGCGGAAAGTCTTCGCCATCATCAGAACCTATCGCGTCAGAACAAGCGCGACAGATCGTGCGAAACGCTGGAGGAATGCGGCCTCGGAAAAGGCCTCCACCAGCGTTTTCCGCATCAACTCTCCGGTGGCCAACGACAACGTGTAGCCATTGCCCGGGCGTTGGTTTCCCGCCCCGACATCATCGTACTAGATGAGCCGGTTTCGGCGCTTGATGTAACCGTTCAGGAGCAAATCCTGCAATTGCTTGACCGGCTGAAAGCGCAGCACGGGCTGTCTTATATCTTCATCAGTCATGATATCGGTGTCGTTGAAGATATTGCCGATCGGGTTATAATTATGATTGACGGCAAGATTGTTGAACGAGGCAGTGCCCACGCAGTGTTTAACAGTCCCAAGCACGAATTCACCCGTCAGCTACTTTCCGTTTTGCCAGAACTGCGCGAAGTTGATGGCCGATTTCAACTTGTCTATCGTGACCATACCAATCCCGCGCAAGCCAAGCACAGCACCGTCAATCGGTAGTTGCTATCCGTTCGATAGCGCGACGCGGCCGGACACGAGCGCGTGCCCCGCCCTTCAGGACTGCTCGATTATAACAAGGGCCCGTGTACCCTTTTCCTTTGCTTCATAGAGGTGGTCTTGGTCACCTGAAAAGGTGACGTAGTCCCCTGGCATAAGGAGCACTGGGTTTTCAACCGGCCCAATACATGCTTTGCCGCTCAACAAAATACAATGTTCGATAATGTTGGGACCGTGTGCCTGTGATACTTTTGGTTGACCTGGTTCAAACTCGGCACGGTAAATGTCGCGCGTCGAGCCGATTGGGCAGTTGGACAACAGTGACACCTTAAAATTCGCCAATGCTGCCTCAGCAACAAACTGGGAACGGGATCGTCAAGTTGTCGCCGAGCCAGCTGACTGATTGTAGCAAGTGCCGATGATCAGTCAAACCTCCCAACCCCGCTTAAAAGGCTACCGCTTCCCACGGTCCATCGTTTCCTAGGCTGTTTGGGCATACTATCGCTTTGCGCTCAGCTTGCGGAACGTTGAGGACCTCCTTGCCGAGCGCGGTGTCACTGTAAGCTATGAAACCATCCGGGCATGGGTCAGAAAATTCGGGGCGCAGATAGCGAAGCGCGTCCGAGCGGCACGCAGGCAGCCCACCGACAAATGGCATTTGGACGAAGTGGCGATCACGATCCAGGGCCGGTTTAAATCCGCCCGCCAAGCGCAGAGGTTTCTGGCTATCCATGATGAAATCGCGAACTTGTTCCGCCCTCGTCGCCATACAATGACTGCAACAACTTTCCGCCAGAAACGAGCTGACGCATTTTGTGAATGGGCTGGGTGCGCCAGTGAGCTCGCGGCATGAACTGGAAAAAACCGCCATTTTTTTAACATACGGCAACAACTTGACGATCCCGTTGGAGTTGTTGCGAATTAAGACCCCGGACAAACGCTTGCGCAAAAGAATTGTCTAAAGGTTGTAGCTTGTCGACAGGTGCTGGCAATGTGTCACTCATATTTTCTGCGGCCGATGGTGGCACGCAGTCTTTGCACTTCTGGTGTTGTGAATGCGA
>NZ_JAPMLQ010000001.1 GCF_026410305.1 Sulfitobacter sp. F26204
GATATACAGACGTTGATCCATCGAATGAACCAAACCGCCCACATATCTCTTCAGATATCTAATTTTCAAACAACGTCGAGACAAATAAAACCAGATGCGCCCTAACAACGGCGCGCCCCGCCTCATAAACCTCAGAATTTTTCTTCTTACCCTTCCAGCCTCTGTCTGCGTCTCCGCTTCCGTCTGGCCCGTCCGGCGTCCCGTTGGAGCGTCGCTGCTCGTCCGGTAAGGGGGGTTTTAAGGTTAGTGGCTCAGACCCGCAAGCGCTTTTTTGGGGATTTACGTACTTTTTGTGACATTTGGCATTTTTCATATAAAAACATACGCTTGCGCCACAAAAGTTGCCTAAAAATCGCTTTTTGAGCAGGATTCTTGCGCTGACCACGGGTCACGTCAAAACCGGGCCATGGCAGATGTTGTGTTATCCACAGGGATACCCCCAAGACGGGCCGAGGTTCACCTCCCTTGCCCGAGCAAATCGGACGATGTCACTGTGAAAATCCGGTCGATTCCCGTCAAATCGACCTGGCTGGCAGCGATTCCCGGTTTTCACGACAGCAAATCCGTAACCCACCCGGTCCAGAATCGCTTGAAACCCTGCTGCCCGCTGTTTCGCACCCTATTCTAGGAAGATCGGCGCGGTCGTTTGCGCAGGCGCAGTCCCAGCAGCGTCAGAATCACCGCCATATAGACCAGCGGCTCTATCTGGATGCCCTTCACCAGCCAGATGTAATGCACCCCCCCAAGGACAACCGCAACATAGGTCAGCTTGTGGAGCTTGCGCCATGCTGGTCCCAGTTTGCGCACCGAAAAGTTGTTCGAGGTAAGCGCCAGCGGCAGCAGCAACAAGAATCCCGCCATGCCGATGGTGATATAGGGCCGCTTTATGATGTCGGCGATCACACGGTCCAGAGACTGCACATCCAGTATCGCCCAGACCAGCAGGTGCATCGAAACATAGGTAAAGGCGAGCACCCCAAGAGTACGGCGGAATTTCATCAGGTTGAGGCCGACATGCTGGCGCAGAGGGGTGATGCACAATCCGATGATCAGGAGTTGCAGGGCAATTTCCCCATACGCATGTTCAAGCGGTTTGACCGGATCAGGGCCAAGGCCGCCCGTCACTGCCAGATAAAAGTAGTAGGGTGCGGGAATCAAAGACAGGATATAGACGAGCCAAGTCGGTATACGACGGGCAACGGCGTTAAATCGGTCCCCTATGCGGCCCGGGCTGGCAAGACGCGTCATCCGCACACCACCAGCCGGCAATGCATCAACACAGGCAGCGGCACAAAGTGGGCCCGATTGTGCATTGGCTGTGCAATCGCTGCGAATATCCGCTTAACAGACGCCATCATCCCGGCTTTCACATGGGCGATCAGAACTGCGCCTTGAGGTCCATACCTTCATATAGCTGCGCGACCTCTTGTTCATAGCCATTGAACATCAGTGTCGGCTGGCGCTTGGCAAACAATCCGCCACCGATGGCCCGTTCGCTGGATTGTGACCAGCGCGGATGGCTGACCTCGGGGTTCACATTACTATAGAATCCATATTCACGCGGGTTGGCCTTGTTCCAGCTGGTCGGCGGTTCGCTATCGGTCAGGGTGATCCGGACAATGGATTTGATCGACTTGAACCCATATTTCCAGGGCACCACCAGACGCATCGGCGCGCCATTCTGGTTTGGAATCGGCTTCCCGTAGATTCCGGTTGCCATAATGGTCAGCGGGTTCATCGCTTCGTCCAGACGCAGGCCCTCTACATAGGGCCAGTCCAACACCGGATATCGCACTCCCGGCATTTCGTCGGGGCGGAACGCGGTTTCAAACGCCACATATCTGGCACCGGACTGAACACCTGCCATCGTCAGCAGATCGGCCAGTTCGAATCCGTTCCACGGAATCACCATCGACCATGCCTCGACACAGCGGAAACGATAGATCCGCTCCTCGATCGTCATCGCCTTCATGATGCTGGCCATGGAATAGTCCCCGGGCCTGTCGACCATGCCCGCAATCGTAACAGTCCAAGGCGCGGTCGTCAGCATATGTGCATTGGCAGCCGGGTCATTCTTGCCGGTGCCGAATTCGTAATAGTTGTTGTATTGGCTGATGTCCTCAAGCGTGTTCGGCTCAAGCGCGCTCTCCGCAGCCTGCGCCGTGCCGGCAACACCGGCCAGCCCCGCCCCCGCGGCCAGCCCCGCCATCACCTGACGCCGGTTCAAAAACGCGGAATAGGGAGTGATATCCTGTTGGGTCAATGTGTTGGTCCAGCGATGGGCCATGGGGGCGCTCCTTGCTTTGCTCTTTCTTTAGCTAGGGCCATCATCCCGTCCAACCAAACGTTTTCAGTATTCATTTCAATGATCACACCGGAATGTCAGAACAGATCACAACCCGCTGAGGGGCCGTTATCCACATTCCAGCCGTATCATCCTCACGTTGAACCGCCCCGTTCTGTAACACCCACATCAAGTTGCTTTTGCCTGTTGCCAGCTGTCCCGTTGCAGCGCGAAATAGATGCTGTCACACCACTTACCCCCGATCTGGAACGTCTTGGCTGCACGGTCAGTCTCGACAAAGCCCAACTTGGTCAGCAGTTTGACGGATGCAATATTGTCCGGATCCACATCCGCCGTGATCTGCGACAGGCCGCGCTGGTCAAAGCCATAGACAATCAGCGCCTCCAAGGCCTCGTAACCAATCCCGCGCCGCCAGTAATCACGATGTAGCAGATAGCCAATTTCAGGCATCTGCCAGAACCCTGCCTTACCAATGACGCGTCCCGCGTATTCAATCGCAAATTCGGCCGTGGTTTCACGATCTGCCGCCAAGGTCTGTTCGATCAACTGCGCCGTTTCTTCTGCAGTGGCATGGGGTAGCGTGCTCCAATAGGCCATGACCTCGGTATTGCCGAATACCGCAAACAGGTCATCGCGATCGCGCGCTTGCATGGGCCGTAACACCAGCCTTTTTGTCGTGATCACCGTCTTGTGCCGCGTCTTTCTCATCGGGCGGTATCAAACAACATCCACGCCCCGGTCACAACGAGATAGGCCAGCGCGGCTGCGCTGGCCTTGTCTACACTATATATACGTCGGTTTAATGTACCGTCGCATCATCCGGTTTGGGCCGGTTGCTGGCCGCGATCCGGTCGCCGATGATCAGCCCATCTGCACCTGCACTCACCTCAATCCGGTCGCCATCGCGGATGTCACCCGCCAACAGCATCTCGGCAAGAGGGTTCTGCAAGGTCCGCTGAATGACCCGCTTCAATGGGCGCGCGCCGAATACCGGATCATAGCCTTCATCCGCCAGCCATGCTTTCGCTCCCGCGTCAAGCGACAGGTCGATCTTGCGACCGGCCAGACGTGCCAGCAAGCGCGACATCTGGATGTCAACGATCCCCGCCATGTCGTCCCGTGCGAGTCGGTCAAAGATGATGGTTTCATCCAGACGGTTCAGGAACTCGGGGCGGAAATGTGCCCGCACCGCATCCATCACATCACGCTTGGCCGCGGCCATATCGCCGCCTTCGGGCAGTTGGCTCAGCGCCTGCGCTCCAAGGTTGCTGGTCAGGATAATCAACGTCTGCTTGAAATCCACCGTGCGACCTTGTCCATCGGTCAACACACCATCGTCCAGAACCTGCAACAGCACGTTGAACACATCCGGATGCGCCTTTTCGACCTCGTCAAACAACACCACCTGATAGGGACGACGCCGCACCGCTTCGGTCAGCACCCCACCCTCGTCATAACCGACATAGCCGGGAGGAGCACCGATCAGACGCGCAACCGCGTGTTTTTCCATGAACTCCGACATATCAATACGCACCATGGCGTTGTCGTCGTCAAACAGGAACTCGGCCACCGCCTTGGTCAGTTCGGTCTTACCGACGCCGGTTGGTCCCAGGAACAGGAACGACCCCAGTGGACGGTTTTCATCGTTCAAACCGGCGCGTGCGCGGCGCACCGCATTGGCAACCGCCGTTACCGCAGAATGCTGACCGATGACTCGTCCGTGCAACTGGTCTTCCATCCGCAATAGCTTGTCGCGCTCGCCTTCCAGCATCTTGCCTGCCGGGATACCTGTCCAGCGTTCGACAACGCTCGCGATCTGGTCTGGTCGCACGGCTTCTTCGACCATCATCCCTTCATCACGGGCTTCTGCCTCTTGCAGATCCTTCTCCAATTGCGGGATGACGCCATAGGACAGCTCACCCGCCTTGGCCAGATTGCCCTCGCGCTTGGCAATGTCCAGATCGGCCCGCGCACGGTCCAGCTTTTCCTTGATGTCACGCGCACCGGCCAGCTTGTCGCGCTCGGCCTGCCAGGCGGCGGTCATGAACTCGGATTTCTCCTGAAGGTCAGCGAGATCCTTTTGCAGGGTTTCCAACCGGTCCTTTGAGGCCTGATCATCCTCCAGTTTCAAGGCTTCTTCCTCGATCTGGAGTTGCAGGATCTGACGGTCCAGCGCATCCAGCTCTTCGGGTTTGCTGTCAACCTCCATGCGCAGTCGGCTGGCCGCTTCATCCATCAAATCAATCGCCTTGTCCGGCAGAAACCGGTCGGTAATATAGCGATGGCTTAGCGTGGCCGCCGCGACGAGCGCACTGTCGGCGATCCGCACACCATGGTGCAACTCGTACTTTTCCTTGATGCCTCGCAGGATCGACACGGTATCCTCGACTGTCGGTTCCTGCACGATGACCGGCTGGAATCGCCGCGCCAATGCCGCGTCCTTTTCCACATGCTTGCGGTATTCATCCAGGGTCGTCGCACCGATACAATGCAATTCACCCCGCGCCAGAGCAGGCTTAAGCAGGTTGGATGCATCCATCGCTCCATCCGCCTTGCCCGCGCCAACCAGCGTGTGCATTTCGTCAATGAACAGAATGATCTCGCCTGCCGCCTCGGTCACCTCGGTCAGAACTGCCTTCAGCCGCTCTTCGAACTCACCCCGATATTTGGCGCCGGCAATCAACGCACCCATATCAAGACTCAGCAACCGCTTGTTGCGAATCGATTCCGGCACATCGCCATTAATGATACGCAGGGCCAAACCCTCGGCTATCGCGGTCTTACCCACGCCTGGTTCACCAATCAACACGGGGTTGTTTTTTGTACGTCGCGAAAGCACCTGCATGGTGCGGCGAATTTCCTCGTCACGACCGATGATCGGATCGATTCGGCCTTGTTCGGCCCGGGCCGTCAAATCGGTGGCGTATTTTTTCAGAGCATCATAGCCGTCTTCGGCGCTTGCCGTGTCGGCGGTGCGTCCCTTACGAATATCATTGATCGCAGCGTTCAATCCCTGCGCCGTCACCTTGCCTGCCTCAAGCGCGGTCTTGGCACCTGATTTGATCATGCACAGCGCCATCAGCACCCGTTCGACCGGGACAAAGCTGTCGCCTGCCTTTTTCGCCAGGGCTTCTGCCTCGGCCAGTACCTTGGTTGTTGCATTGTCCAGATACACCTGCGCCGCATCGCCTGTCACCTGGGGCATCTTGCCCATCGACAGTCGCAGTGCATCGCGTACGCGCCCGGCGTCACCGCCGGCGGCGGTGATCAAATTGCTGGCCAGACCCTGCTCATCATCCAGCAAAGCTTGCAGAATGTGTTCGGGGGTCAGCCGCTGGTGGTTTTCGCGAGTGGCTATGGTCTGCGCGGCCTGGATGAATCCACGCGCACGTTCCGTGAACTTGGTCAAGTCCATGGTATCTCTCCTTTTTACAAGCGCCCTGTGATCTTGCGCCCGCTGGGCGGCACGCGTGTTCTGGGCCTCAGGTTCTATTTGGGCAGCCGCTGCAGCGGTTCAAGTCAGCGCAGCTTTGAAATTTCAAGAAAAAAAACCGGCAATATCGCGGCATTACCCGCCAATTTAGGCTGTTTCAACCTATCACGCAGGATTTACGCATCTCGCAACCTACTGAAATAGAATAGATAATTTCGAAAAAAACAATTATGCAACTAATTTTAGCTTTGGTGCGTTGGGTTATTGATGTATCATTCCCATATCGGGTGTAGCAAACAACCATTAGGTGACCACATGTATACCTGCCCAATCCAACTCGCAGAAGTCCGGTACAATGCCGCCTCGCAGCAGTTCGAGGCATCCGTACACGTTCATGACAACACGATCCTGCGCACATATGCCTGCGCTATCTCTGCACCGATCTCCATGCCCTTCGAAGAGGCGGCAAAGGGCCTGGCCAAACAGGCGATCCGCAGACACGTTTCGCGTGGCGGACTGTTCTCACACTCCGTCGCCTTGATCCGGCAGAACCGTGCAGGGCGCCGTTCCTTCGAAGCGATGCGCTGGCTGGAAAATTTGGTCAAGCGCCCGACACCCAAGGCCGCATAAGGGCCAAGGCGAAGAGAGAATTCGTTTATTCCCCTTCTGCACCGTCATGATCGGTGCACCAAAGGGCAGGACCAACCTACAGGTCACGCACAGGAGGCGTAAGATGCAAATCAAAACAGTACACCAGAACGACATCCGCTTTAATCCCGCCAACAATAGGTTCGAGGCCAATGTCGAGTTCAAGGTGGACGGGTCCACCTACATCTACCCCTGCGCCATCGAAGGTTCACTTTTGATGCCGATGGCGACGGCAGCATTCAAACTGACACAACAGGCCAAGAAACGTCACGCCGACCGCAATGACCTGTTCGCCCGCTCGTTCGAATTTGGTGACGCGGGACTGACATCCCCTGATGCTGCGTCATTGTCCTTGGCCGCTTAACGCCCGCTTGCCAAGACAGGCCAATTTACCCTGCGCTCCCCCGCGTCAGGAGGCCTGTTTCCCACAAGGTGCAGGACAATTTCCAGCCTTGTGTACCTCAGCCGGATCGCACCCCCCTGCGCATCCGGCTTTTTCTTGTCTGGACAGCGCCGGGGTAGACGCGTAAGTCCGGATCGTTTGCATATTTCCCAGCTGGAGCACCCGAATGTCCGATGATCGCCTGATTGTAGCCCTTGATGTCCCCCATGCGGTAGCAGGCCTCGCGCTTGCAGAGAAACTGGGGGATGCCGTTTCGTTCTACAAAATCGGACTGGGCATGCTGACCGGTGGCGGCCTCGCCCTTGCCAACGAACTAAAGCAGGAACAGGGCAAGCGGATCTTCCTCGATATGAAACTTTTCGACATCAGCGCAACGGTCGAGGCCGCAGTACGGGGATTGGCACAGTTCGACCTGGATTTTCTGACGGTGCATGGCGATCCGCATGTGGTGCGCGCCGCCAAGGAAGGGGCCGCTGGCAGCAATCTGAAAATCCTCGGCGTTACCATTCTGACTTCGCTGGACCGCGCCGATCTGGATGCGGCTCTGATTCAGGCCGGTGATCTGCCGGAGCTGGCGCTGATCCGCGCCGCGCATGCCTTTGAAGCTGGCGCAGATGGCGTCATTGCCTCACCACAGGAAGCCGCCGCAATCCGCGCCCTGCCAGAATCCGCCGGAAAGCTGATCGTCACCCCCGGCGTACGTCCGCAAGGCGCGGCCCTAGGCGATCAGAAACGCGTCGCCACCCCCGCGCAAGCCATCGCAAACGGCGCGGATCACATCGTTGTCGGGCGTCCGGTCTGGCAATCCGATGACCCCGCCGCAGCGGCGCGGGCCATTCTGGAAGAACTCCAATCCTAAAAATTTCAACCTGTGACTGTAACAAATTCACAACAAAGGTAACTTCGCCCTGTCGGTCAGGAAATCCTGACTATGTCATATGACATTTCGCTGCTACCATTGTCCCAGGTGATACTCCCCGACGAACTGGAACTTCCTGATGTTCGTCACCTTCCCCCGCTTAAGGAAGCGGGGGTTTTCTTGTCAAAACCCATATTTTTTCAACGAAAGAGGCGCAGCGTAAAACGCTGAAGCCCGCCCATCTGTCAGGGATTGCCCTGCCGAAACCGTAACATACTGCGCATCAAAATCAGGCCAGACCCTTCAACAGTCCCTGCTTTGGAACTGCATGGTCGCCCTACAGGAACATAGACGCCGATCATAGGTGATGTTCATTCGTCCATTCATTCGCTATCTTCGTCCTGTCCCATTCCCGAAACGGTTTCCTCGAAATGGCTGCCCTTTGCCGTGATTGCCTAACCCAGAATGCCCCTGCGCGGCGCTGCTCGGCCTGCGGCAGTCCGCGCGTGACCATCCACGACGAACTCGACAGCCTTTCCATTGCCCATATGGATTGCGACGCTTTCTATGCCTCGGTCGAAAAACGTGACAACCCCGAATTGAACGGCAAACCCGTCATCATCGGGGGCGGGCGGCGCGGCGTGGTCTCTACCGCCTGTTACGTTGCGCGCATCCGCGGCGTGCGTTCTGCCATGCCGATGTTTCAGGCACTCAAACTCTGTCCCGAAGCCGTGATCATCAAACCCCGGATGGCGGCCTATGTCGAAGCCTCCCGTGCCATTCGTGCGATGATGGAGGAACTGACCCCCGCCATCGAACCCCTGTCTCTGGACGAAGCCTTTCTTGACATGACCGGCACAGCCCGCCTTCACGGCGTACCGCCTGCCGTGATGCTTGCCCGCCTTGTACGGCGTATGAAGGATGAATTGGGGCTGACCGGCTCGATCGGTCTCAGCCACAACAAGTTTCTGGCCAAGGTCGCCTCCGATCTGGACAAACCTCACGGCTTCTCGGTGATCGGTATCGCCGAAACCCAGGATTTTCTGCGCGACCGCCCGGTCAAACTGATCTGGGGGGTCGGCGCAGTGACCCAGGCCGCGCTGGAAAAGGCAGGCATCCGCACCTTTTCCGACCTGCTGCGTTGGGAAAAGGCTGACCTGATTTCGCGGTTCGGCAGCATGGGAGAGCGGCTTTGGCATCTGGCACGGGGTCAGGACCGCCGCCGCATTTCGGCCAATGATCCCGTCAAATCCATTTCCAAGGAAACCACGTTCTTTGATGATACCTCTGACCCCGATATTCTCGACGGGCACCTATGGCGGCTCTCCGAACAGGTCGCAGACCGCGCCAAAGCCAAGGACATGGCAGGGCGCATCGTCACGCTCAAGATCAAACGGGCCGATTTCAAATCGCTGACGCGGCGCGTGTCCCTGCATGACCCGACCCAATTGGCCGACCGCATCTACCGGCACGCCCGCGCCTTGTTCGACCAACTGGATGATCCCGGCCCGTTCCGCTTGATCGGTTGCGGCATCTGCGACCTCAGCTCGGCAGAGGGGGCAGACCTCGCCGGCGATCTGCTTGACCCCGGTGCGCAACAACGCAACAAGGCCGAGAAAGCCACCGACGCCATCCGCAAGCGATTTGGCCGCCAAGCCATCCTCAAGGGCCGCGCACTGCGCTGAGTTTCTGCGCCTCAGGCGGTGCAGGGCATGAACGCTTCCATGCGCAACACGCTCTTTGCGACTGTCTTCTTTGGTACACCGCTGCTCTTGCTGGTCACGGCCTTCGCCCTTGCCCTCACCAGTCAACGCGCCGCTGCAATCTGGTTTGGTCTTGCATGCCTGACCAACTTGTTCCTGGGGATGATCCTCACAATGGTCATGCATATCCCTATGAACGAAGCACTCGCGCTGGTCGAAGCACCCCAAAAGATTGCTGCAGCGCGGGTTATCTGGGACGCCTATTCACCCGACTGGCAGGTCAGGAACCAGATCCGAACGGTCACTACCGGACTTGCCCTGCTCTGTGTCGGCATGGGAATCACCCAACTCGACCGGAACGAAAGGTCACTCCGCGGCAAGTGGTATGCGGCCTCGTCCGATCCGGGCCACCTCGGCCACCACTTGACGCAATGCCGCCTGAACCTGTTCAAAATCACCGTTCGGTCGGATCAGGGTTTCATTCATGTAAAGCGACCGGTCAATCTCAACTTGAACAGCATGCTGTGCCCTGTCGGGCCGGCCATAAGCCTGAGTGATATAGGCCCCTGCGAAGGGTGTGTTGCGTGTGACAACAAAACCCGCAGCGGCAAAAGCAGCCTCGACACGGTCGACCACATCACCACTTGCCGCCGCGCCAAACCGGTCGCCAAGCACGATGTCGGGCCGTTTCATACCCGAACGCGCCACACCGTCCATCGCTTCATGCGGCATCGAATGACAGTCAATCAGAACTGCCTGCCCGTGTCGTTGATGCGCAAGGTCCAGCAATTCCTGCAGTTTCAGGTGATACGGCAGCCAATAGTTATCAATGCGTCGCTGCGCCTCTGCCAGGGTCAACTTACCACGGTAGATCGCCCGTCCGTTGGCCACAACCCGCGGGATCACACCCAAGCCCGATGCGATACGCGGGTTATGTCCGCCACGGCGCAGCCCTTCAATCAGAGCAGGGTCCAGTTCATCCCGCGCCCGGTTCAGATCGACAAAGGCGCGTGGTGCCCCTGCCTTGATGAAAACCGCACCATATTCCGGGGCGCATTCAAACAACTGATCCACAAATGCATCTTCGGAGGACCGAATGGCATGTTCATCCAGCACCGAGGAACGTAGAAAGGTCCACGGATATTTCCGCCCCGAATGAGGCGAGGCAAAGACCACACAAGAACGATCCCTGCCGGGACTGGTGACATGATAAGCTGACGTAGGCATCGGTTCCTCTTTGTGCTCTTCTTAACGCATTTTCGGCGAAAGCCAAAAGCCCCCTTGATCGTTCCGGCGACTCCTTTTATAGCAGCCCAACCGGCGCGTCATTTCGCGCCCCATTTTATTTGGGGCCTGTAATTTGCGCTGGCAAGTGGGTGATTAGCTCAGCGGTAGAGCACTTCGTTGACATCGAAGGGGTCACTGGTTCGATCCCAGTATCGCCCACCATGATATTCATTGGCCTTGGATCTCCAAGGTCGCCCGTAACCCGGCGCTGGTCCTTGTCATTCTTGATAGGGCGGGGGCCAAAGATGGAAAGGTTGGAACATGAAAGTTCGCAATTCGCTCCGCTCGCTCAAGAACCGGCACCGTGATTGCCGCGTTGTGCGTCGCAAGGGCCGCGTTTACGTGATTAACAAAACGCAGCGCCGGTTCAAAGCGCGCCAGGGTTAATCCTGCGCCGACCCTTTCCGCATTCCGCGTAGAGTTTCGAAAAGGCTGCCCTTCGGGGCGGCCTTTTTGGTGTTGAAACAGCAAAACCTGACACTGCACGGCAGCGTGCCAATCCCGCAAACCTGGCTGCATGGCATCCAAGGGTTTCTGATTATCGGCAGAATTGCACTGGAATTTACCCTGTCAAAGCGCCACCTTACACCCTGACGCGCAGGGCAAAGGCTCCTACCGCCCCGAAAAAAGGAAAGCACAATGGCTGACACATCCGAATATACGCCGCCCAAGGTCTGGACATGGGACAGCGAATCAGGGGGCAAGTTCGCCTCGATCAACCGCCCTATCGCCGGTCCCACTTCTGAAAAGGACCTGCCTGTCGGCAAACACCCGTTGCAACTTTATTCTCTTGCCACCCCCAATGGCGTCAAAGTCACCATGATGCTGGAGGAACTGTTGGCTGCGGGTCACGAAGATGCCGAATATGACGCCTGGATCATCGACATATCCAACGGCGATCAATTCGGATCCGGTTTTGTCGAGGTGAACCCGAATTCCAAAATTCCAGCGTTGATGGACCATTCCCGCGAAAAACCCCAACGCGTATTCGAATCCGCCTCGATCCTGTTGTATCTTGCGGAAAAATTCGGGGCCTTCCTGCCAACCGACCCGGCACAACGTACCGAACCACTCAGCTGGCTGTTCTGGCAGATGGGCAGCGCGCCCTATCTGGGTGGCGGATTTGGTCATTTCTACGCCTATGCCCCCGAGAAATTCGAATACCCGATCAACCGTTTCGCCATGGAAGCCAAACGGCAGCTTGACGTGATGGACCGTCACCTCGCCGAGAACGAATATTTCAGCGGCGATTATTCCATTGCGGATATGGCAATCTGGGCTTGGTACGGTCAGCTTGCTCTGGGGCGCCTCTATTCCGCCGCCGAATTCCTAGATGTCAACTCCTACAAGAACGTGCAGCGATGGGCCAAGGTGATTGACGCTCGCCCCGCCACCACCCGTGGGCGCATGGTCAACCGCGCCTTCGGCGATGATCTGTCCCTGCAACTGCACGAACGTCATGATGCCTCCGACTTCGAAACCAAGACCCAAGACAAGATCGAAGCCGCCCAAAAATAGGGGCAAAGCGTAACAATACAATAAAAACATGGACGCGATGGCATCCGCATCCCCATACTCAGGGCGCATCCGATCCGGACTGCGCCCTCTTGTTTGGACCCGCCATGCACGCCGACTTTGATCCACAGCCCATCCTGCGCGATCCTCTGCTCTGCCTGCGCCCGTTGAACGCAGCCGATCTTGAACCTCTCTATGCGGTGGCCAATGATCCGCTCCTCTGGGCCGGACATCCTGCAACCAACCGTCACGAAAGACGGGTCTTTACGCCCTATTTCGATATGCTGCTTGCCTCACGCACCACCCTTGCGGCCACGCTGGCCGACACCGGGCAGATCATCGGATGCTCACGTTACTACACCGCACCGGATCACGAAAAAGCGGTTTCAATCGGCTATACTTTCCTTGGCCGCAACTGGTGGGGCGGTGACACCAACTTTGCCATGAAACGTCTGATGCTGGATCACGCATTTGCCTGCGTCGAAACGGTCTGGCTGCACATCGACCCCGCGAATATCCGCTCCCAATGCGCCACTGAAAAACTCGGCGCGGTCTGCGCCTACAGCGCCAACATCAGGCTGGGGGGCAAGGACGGCTTCTGGCAATGCTGGCGACTGGACCGCGCAGTCTGGGCACAGACCAATGCTCGCTATCGCGCCCGTCCCACCTGACGACAAATCAGGATCACCGGCAACAACCCCATCGCGACGATCACCAGTGACGGTACTGCAGCACCATCCAGCCGTTCGTCACTGGCAAGCCGGTAAGCCTGAACTGCCAAAGTATCGAAATTGAACGGGCGCATGATCAGGGTCGCCGGCAGTTCCTTCATGACATCCACAAAAACGATCAGTAGCGCCGTCAGCAACGAGGGTGCCAGAATGGGCAGATGCACACGCCGCAAGGTGCCGATCGGCGTCTGCCCCAAGGACCGCGCCGCCGCGTCCATATTTGCATGAACCATCGCCTGACCCCCTTCGTATGCGCCAAGTGCAGCCGCCAGAAAGCGCACCATATAGGCCGCAACCAACAACCAGATGGACCCGGTAACCAGCAGCCCGGTCGACATGTCGAATGTCGCCCGCATCCACGCATCAACGGCATTGTCAAAGACTGCGAAGGGCACCATCAATCCCACCGCAATCACCCCGCCCGGCACGGCATATCCCAGTCGCGCAACATACCCCGTCGCGCGTGACAGCTTTCCGGGACTCAGCCGTTGGAAAAAGCCGACGGCAACCGCGGCACCGACCGTGACAATCGCGGCAATCCCCGCCAGTGTCAGCGAGTTCCGGATGAAACCCAAATAGCGCGGACTCAACAGGTTCTGCTCGGATCCAAGCCCCATCGTGAACAGCACGACAATCGGCAGCAAGGCACCAAACACCACCGGCACACCGCACAGCACCTGCGCACAAAGCGCCTGACCCCGGTTCAGGCATATGGGAGGCATGCGCTGCGCCTGACGAGCAGGGTCATGATATTTGGCGCGCCCGCGTTGCGCCCGCTCCAGCATCGCCAACAGCAGCGCAAAGCTGAGCAGACAGAGGGCAAGCTGCGCCGCTCCCGTGCGGTCAAACAGCGAAAACCACGACGTATAGATCCCCGTCGCAAAGGTCTGCACGCCAAAATAGGCAACGGTCCCGAAATCCGCGATGGTCTCCATCACCGCCAGCAGCACCCCCCCTGCAATCGCCGGACGTGCCAGGGGCAGGCTGACCTTGAAAAACGCCGCCCAGGCGGTTGTGCCCAGAGCACGGGCCGCCAGAAAGGTTGTGCCGCTTTGCTGCAGGAATGCCGCCCGCGCCAACAAATAGACATAAGGGTAAAGCACCAGGGTCAACATCAGTGCAGCGCCACCCAGCGACCGGATGTCAGGAAACCAATAGTCCCGCGGGCCCCAACCCATCACGTCACGCAGGGTGGTTTGCACGATTCCGGGATGATCCAACACATTCGTATATGCATAGGCCAGCACATAGGCAGGAAACGCCAAAGGCAGCACCAGCGCGATCTCAAGCACGCGCACCCCCGGAAACCGCGTCATCGTGACCAGCCATGCCGCCCCGACACCTATGCTGAAGGTGCCGACCGCCACCAGAAAGACCAGGACAAGTGTGGTCCGGGTGTATTCGCCCAGAACCGTATTGATCAGATGGCGCACCGTTTCCGTTCCGCCACCAAAGGCAGCGGCACCAACGGCGACCATCGGCAAGGCACAAATCAGGGCAGCGCAAACCGCCACGACCGAAAGACCACGCAACCCGTTGCGAGGTTTGGCTTTGCGCAGATGTAAATCGCTTACAGAGGTCATGCCTCTATTTCGATCATTTCGGTCAGGATTGCCAGAGCGCGGTTAATCGTAGCTGCGCTGATCTTCGATCACCAATCCGTCCTTGGGCAGGCTTCCGGGCGCAACCACGACAACTTTGCCCTTGAGTTTCAACAGCTGTGTGACCGATTGCGCATAGTGGTCCGCATCCCCCCCCGCGCTTTCTATATGCACGGTCATAACGTCCTGTTCGCCCGAACGGCTTGCGACCACGCGGGCTTTGCAAACTTCTTCGTGATGCGCAACCAATGCGGCCACCTGTTCAGGACGCACAAACATCCCCTTGATCTTGGTCGTTTGATCGGCGCGCCCCATCCAGCCCTTGATCCGCCGGTTGGTCCGCCCGCAGGGCGATGTTCCCTCCATGATTGCCGACAGATCCCCGGTCGCAAATCGGATCAACGGATAATCGGGGTTCAGCGTTGTCACCACGACTTCGCCGACCTCACCAGCAGGCACAGGATCACCCGTGCCCGGCGTCAAAATCTCGACGATCACCCCTTCATCCAGAATCATACCGTCCATCGCGGCGCTCTCAAAGGCGATATTGCCGACATCCGCCGTGGCATAACACTGTAAGCAGGAAATGCCGCGATCAATGTAATACTGCCGTAACGAGGGGAACAATGCACCGCCGCCAACCGCCGCCTTGGCGATGCCAAGTGCAACGCCCATCTCATCTGCTTTTTCCAGAATGATCTTGAGGTAATCCGGCGTGCCCGCATAGGCAGTCGTGCCAATATCCCTCGCAGCAGTCACCTGCAATTCGGTCTGGCCCACACCGGCAGGCAGGACCTTTGCGCCAACGGCACGCGCACCGCTTTCGAACATGTGGCCCGCCGGCGTCAGATGATAACCGAAACAGTTCTGAACAATATCATCCGCCCCAAGGCCCGCCGCATGCAGAAACCGCCCCATGCGGAACCAGTCATGGCTGGACCCTCCCGGCTCATAGATCGGGCCGGGTGATTGGAATACGTGGGTGATATTATGCACATTGATCCCGCCAAAAGGGGGCGTGGCTTTCTGACGGTCGGTCAGGTCCGATTTGCGCAGCACCGGCAACTTGGCCAGATCGGCAAGGCTGTTCATCTCCGCCTCAACGCCCGTCCGCGACAATTGCGACCGCAGCGCACTCAGCTGCGCAGCCTCCCGTGCATCGGCACTGCGTGTTTCCAGTTCATCAAAAAAGGTGTCAGGCATGAGGTACATCCATCAGGGGTGGGAGACAGGCCCACCTTACGGGCGCTGCACAGGTTAGGAGGGCGTGTCGCCCCCCCGTTGTCTCAGCTCAGCCAACGCTTGCGGCGACGATAGCTGCGCACATCGCGAAAGGATTTGCGCCCCTCGTCCGACATGCCCAGATAGAATTCTTTCACGTCCTGATTCTCGCGCAGATCGGCAGCAGGGCCGTCCATCACCACACGACCCGATTCCAGGATGTAGCCGTAATGCGCAAAACGCAGCGCGACGTTGGTATTCTGTTCGGCCAAAAGAAAGGTGACCCCTTCCTTTTCGTTGATCTCTTTCACGATATTGAAAATCTGTTCCACAAGCTGTGGTGCCAATCCCATGGAGGGTTCATCCAGCAGGATCGTTTCAGGCTTGGACATCAAGGCGCGGCCCACGGCACACATCTGCTGCTCACCGCCCGAAGTATAGCCGGCTTGCGATTTGCGTCGTTCGCGCAACCGTGGAAAATAATTGTAGACCATCTCAAGATCGGCTGCGATCGCGCCTTTGCCCTCGGTCCGGGTATAGGCACCGGTCAGCAGGTTTTCCTCAACCGTCAGATGTTCGAAACAGTGGCGGCCTTCCATCACCTGCACGACACCCTTTTTCACCGTTTCCGCGGGGTCCGCATGGGCTATATCCAGACCGTGATACTTGATCGATCCTTTCGTCACTTCGCCGCGTTCACTGGCCAGCAGACCCGATATAGCCTTGAGTGTTGTGGTCTTACCTGCGCCATTGCCACCCAAAAGCGCGGTGATTCCGCCCTTGGGAACGTTCAGGCTCACGCCTTTCAACACCAGGATCACATGATTGTAGATCACTTCGATGTTGTTGACTTCCAAAACATTTGTCTGGGTCTCAGTCGCGTCCAGCATGTTGATCCTGCCCTTCAAATTCGAATGCCCGGCGGCAGGGGTCCCGCCGCCGGAAGAATCTTGCAGCTTCAGCGCATCAGCACTGAGGCTCGATCTTGTTTTCTGCCGCATAGGCTGCAGAATCTTCGGCGATCAGCGGCCCGACAACATCGACATCTGTCGCGCTGAAATCCGAAATCAGCGACCATGTCTTGGTGGATGCATCCCACTGGGTCACCCCGACAAGACCATCCCCACCATGGTTGGAGCAGGAAACGTCAAAGGCCGGACCAAAGTTCGGCAGACCAAGCGCCGCCATCTTTTCCTCGGTGATCGACAGGGCTTCCATGCCATCGCGCATCTGCGCCGCATTGATCTCTGCAACGCCGTGGATTTCCTGCGCTGTTTTCACGGCTTCCGCCGCCAACATCGCCGCATAGAGACCGCGGTTATACAATACCGTACCGATCTGGTCGCCAGCACCGGCTGCCTTGCCTGCATCCACAACATACTTCTGGATGTCGTCAAAGACCGGGAAATCGTCACCCACACCATGGAAGGTCAACGCCTTGTACCCATCTGCTGCATCACCCGCTGCCAGCACGTCATTTTCAGAACCGGACCACCAGATGCCAATGAAGTTTTCCATCGGGAAACGGATGTTGGCCGCTTCCTGAACCGCAACCTGGTTCATCACGCCCCAACCATACATGATTACATAATCAGGCTTGTCGCGACGGATCTGCAACCATTGTGATTTCTGCTCCTGACCGGGGTGATCGACCGGCACTTCCTTGAACTCGAAACCGTGCTTCTCGGACAGTTCCTGCAGGGTGCGGATCGGCTCCTTGCCATAGGCAGAGTTGTGATAGACCAAGGCAATTTTCTTGCCCTTCAGGTCGCCACCGTTCTCTTTCAGCAAATAGTTGATCGCGCCAGACGCGCCATCCCAGTAGTTTGCGGGATAGTTGAACGTATGGCTGAACACATCGCCGTTCTTGGCAGAAGTACGACCATAGCCCATGGTATGCATCGGAATATCGTCCGCTGTCGTTTTGGGGATCAACTGATAGGTAATGCCCGTGGACAGCGGCTGATAGACCAAGCCGCCGCCGCCTTTCAGCGACTCATAGCATTCCACACCCTTTTCAGTATTATACCCTGTCTCGCACTCCGGCACAGAAGTCATCACACCACCGATGCCGCCATCACGGGCATTCAGCATGGTGAAATAATCTGCATAACCATCAGCAAACGGAATTCCGCCCGCCGCATAAGGACCAGTGCGATAGCTGAGTGATGGGAACACAAGGTCCGCCATTGCTGGCGCCGCAGCCATCATTGCCGCCACGGCCAGTGTACCTAGTTTGTATTTCATCGGTGTTTCCTCCCAGAATGTTATCCGATTTCGCATAGGGCGGGGGGATCCCCGCCATCTTCCCGTGACCGTCCCTAGTGCGGGAAGGGCCACAATCTCAGTTTCTCTTTTGCAACGCGCCACAATTGGGCAATGCCGTGCGGCTCTGCGATCAGGAAGATCACGATCAACCCCCCCACAACAACAAGCTGCAGATGCGCCACAATATCCGTCGGCCAGCCGAACCAGTCGACGCCGACAACCTTCAGCGCCACAGGCAGCAGCACCAGAAACGCCGCCCCCGCGAAAGAGCCAAAGATGCTGCCCAGACCGCCGATGATGATCATGAAGAGAACAAGGAACGACTTGGTGATACCAAAGGCCTCGCCGACTTCGACAGCGCCCAGATAGACAGCAAAAAACAAGGCACCCGAGATACCGATAAAGAACGAAGACACCATAAACGCGGTCAGCTTCGCCTTCAGCGGGTTCACCCCGATGATCTCGGCTGCAATATCCATGTCACGGATCGCCATCCATTTGCGCCCGGATGCCCCTCGCGTCATGTTGCGTGCAATCACGGCACTGACAATGGTGAAGAACAGACAGAACAGATAGGTCGCCCAGGGCGTGGTCGAGGGCCCGGTGATCAATGCACCCATAAATTCACGCTCTGGCGCGGAAATCTGGCCCGAAGCGGAATAGTTATAGAACCAGGCCACACGGTTGAACAACCACACCAGGAAAAATTGCGCGGCCAATGTCGCCACCGCCAGATAAAAACCCTTGATCCGCAAGGAGGGCAGACCAAAGAGCACACCAACAGCGGCCGTCATCACCCCGCCCATGATCACGGAGAAAAAGATGTTGAACTCCGGCAATCGGAACAGCAATTCACCGCCCCACCAGATGTCCACACCGGTCATGAACTTGTAGCAAGAGTAGGCCCCCACAGCCATGAAGCCGCCAGTGCCAAGACTGACCTGCCCGCAATAGCCGACCAGAATATTCAACCCCAGAGCTGCAATCGCGTAGATCAGGAAAGGCAACAGAAGGCTGTTCGCCCAATAGTCGTTGATGATGAACGGGATCACAAATATGGCGATAAACAACACCACATAATAACGATACCGGTCAAACTTGATCGGAAAGGTCTGCTGGTCTTCGGCGTAGGTCGTTCTGAAATCGCCTGCTTCACGGTAGAACATTTAGGCCTCCATTGTGGTGGGTTTCACCCACCCTAGGGATTTCATTGTAAGGTGGGTGAAACCCACGCACCGGTTCATATCAAACACGCTCAATGATTTTCTCCCCGAACAATCCCTGCGGACGGAACACCAGGAACAAGAGCGCCAGCATATAGGCAAACCAGTTCTCGGTCGCGCCACCAAGGTATGGCGCACCGATCAGGAATTCGAACAGCTTCTCACCCACCCCGATGATCAGACCACCCACGATGGCGCCGGGAATGGAAGTGAACCCGCCCAGCATCAGCACCGGCAGCGCCTTCAAGGCAATCAGCGACAGGGAAAACTGCACACCAGATTTCGCGCCCCACATGATCCCTGCAACCAATGCCACGAACCCCGCCAGTGACCAGACCAAGACCCAGATAAAGTTCAGCGACACACCCACCGACAAAGCCGCCTGATGGTCGTCCGCCACAGCCCGCATCGCGCGGCCCTGCTTGGTATATTGCGCAAACATCACCAGCCCGACCACCAGAATGGCCGCCACTATCGACGCGACAATATCCAGGTTGTCGATAAAGAACCCGTAGCCCAGCGCCTCATAGGTCGTGCCCTCAAGCCAGACGTTCATGCCCTGCGGCAGACAGGCTGTTTCTGTGGCACAGACATTCAATGCCTTCAACTCGGAGCCCCACATCAGGTCCGCCACCCCTTCCAGGAAATAGGCCAGTCCGATGGTCGCCATGAACAGGATGATCGGTTCTTGCCCCACCAGATGTTTGAACACGAATTTCTGGACCATCCACGCCAGGGCGATCATCACAACCACGGTCAGCGCAATGGCCAGGAACGAATGAACGTGCCATCCGAAGTGATGTACATCCGTGCCGAAAATCGCATTGATCAGATGCGCAAAGGGCACCTGACCATTCTGGATCCCGACCAGTGTCATCGCCGCAAACAGCGCCATCACGCCCTGTGCATAGTTGAAAATACCTGAGGCCTTGTAAATCAGCACAAAGCCAAGCGCGACCAGCGCATAGAGCACCCCCGCCATCAACCCATTCGCAAAGACCTCAATGGTAAAAGCCAGCTGTTCGTTCATGAATTCGCTCCCGAAATTGCTGCGCTGCGGCGGTATATGAGGGGTGTATCAGGGGTGCACGCCCGGTGCATGGTGGACTCAACAGCCAGATCAGTCATGCGCCACTCCCAGATAGGCGTCGATCACGTCCTGATTGTTGCGTACGTCATGGGGTGTGCCATCACCGATCTTCTTGCCGTAATCCATCACGACAACCCGGTCCGACAGGTCCATGACCACACCCATATCATGTTCGATCAGCGCGATCGTGGTGCCGAATTCGTCGTTCACATCCAGAATAAAGCGGCTCATGTCCTCTTTCTCCTCGACGTTCATCCCCGCCATCGGCTCGTCCAACAACAGGATCGACGGCTCCGCCGCCAAGGCGCGCGCCAGCTCAACCCGCTTTTTCAACCCATAAGGAAGCCGCGCCACTGGGGTTTTGCGAATGGCTTGAATCTCCAGAAAATCAATAATCTTTTCAGCGACTTCCCGGTTGGCGATCTCTTCTTCCTCGGCCTTTCCCTTCCACAGGGACTGGGCAAACAGCCCAGTTTTCATATGGGTCAATCGGCCCGTCATCACATTGTCCAGAACGCTCATGCCCTCAAACAGGGCAATATTCTGAAAGGTGCGCGCAATGCCCTGCTGGGCAACCTCGAATGGTTTCATCGACGGACGGCGCGCTCCCTTGTACCAGACCTCGCCCTCTTGCGGTACATAAAAGCCGGAAATCACATTGAGCATCGAGGATTTACCCGCCCCGTTCGGCCCGATGATCGCACGGATTTCGCCTTCGCGAATATCAAAGGAAATATCCTTGATCGCCTCGACCCCGCCAAACCGCAGGGTGATATTCTTCATCTCCATCACCACCGGCCCGATGGTACGGCCATCCGCAGTGACATAGCTTTCTGTAACGTCTTTCACGCAACACCATCCTTCATCTTGCCTGTTAAACTCAAGACCACCCTCACCCCGGCCACTGCGTCGGTTTGGGTTCCCTCCTTGTGAAAGAGCGTCGCAATCGGGTGTCTCATCGTCACTCCGCCGCCATCTTCTTGGCTGAAGCCGGCACAACCTTCGCATCGCATACCGCCAGAGTGGCCTTGATCGACCCTTTGCGCCCGTCTTCATAGGTGACTTCCGTCTCGGTACTGACCGAAGCAGATCCATCATAAAGCGCTGCGATGATATCGGCGTATTTCTCTTCGATGATGCGGCGGCGTACCTTGCGGGTCCGTGTCAATTCACCGTCATCCGCGTCCAGTTCCTTGTGTAGCACAACAAAGCGGTGCACCTGACAACCGGACAGCATCTCGTCTTCCGCGACCGAGGCATTGGCCTCTTCAACATGCGCTTCGATCTGCGCCAGCACCTGTGGATGCTGCGCCAATTCTTGATAGGACGCATAGCCGATATTGTTGCGTTCGGCCCAATTGCCAACCGCCGTCAGGTCGATGTTGATGAAGGCGGTGCAATTGTCCCTGCCATTACCAAAGACCACGGCTTCCAGTATGTTGGGAAAAAACTTCAGCTTGTTCTCCACATACTTCGGTGCGAACAGGGCACCATCGGCCATTTTGCCAACGTCCTTGGCCCGGTCGATGATGCGCAGATGGCCCGAGCTTTCTTCGATGAACCCGGCATCACCGGTTGCCACCCAGCCTTCGGCATCCTTGGTGTCGGCGGTGCTTTCAGCGTTCTTGTAATATTCGACAAAGACACCGGGCGAACGATAGAAGACCTCGCCATTCTCGGCGATCTTCAGTTCCACACCAGGACAGGTCACGCCCACGGTATCGCTGCGCACTTCGCCGTCCGGCTGGGCCGTGATAAACACCGTGGCTTCGGTCTGGCCGTACAATTGTTTCAGGTTGATCCCCAAAGACCGATAGAAATCAAAGATTTCCGGCCCGATTGCCTCGCCCGCGGTATAGCCTACGCGCACACGGCTGAACCCCAGGGTATTCTTCAACGGCCCATAGACGAATGCTTCGCCCAATTTGTATTTGAAACGGTCCCACTGGCTGACGGGTTTGCCATCCAGAATTGCCGGTCCGACCTTGCGGGCATGTGCCATGAACGTGTCAAACAGCCACTTTTTCATGCGGCTGGCGTCTTCCATGCGGATCATCACACTGGTCAGCTGTGTTTCAAACACGCGCGGTGGTGCGAAATAATAGGTCGGTCCGATCTCGCGCAGGTCCAGATGCATGGTGTCCGCGCTTTCAGGGCAATTGGTACAGAAACCGGTCCACAGGGCCTGACCGACGGAAAAGATGAAATCGCCGACCCAGGCCATTGGCAGATAGGCCAGAATCTCGTCTGATTGGCGCAGGTCATCAAATTGTGAGGATGATTTCGCGGTCTCGATCACATTCCGGTTGGACAGGACCACGCCCTTGGGCTTGCCCGTCGTGCCTGACGTATACAGCATCACACAGGTGCTGTCATAATCCAGCTTGGCCTGGCGTGCTTCCAGCGCCTTGATGTGCTGGTCACGGGTTCTGCGGCCAATTTCCTGGACATTTGAATATTGCTTGAGAATTGCGTGATCGTATTTGCGCAGCCCGCGTGGATCGAGATAGATCATCTGCTCGAATTGCGGCAGTTGCTCCTGCACTTCAAAAATCTTGTCGACCTGTTCCTGGTCGCCGACAATGGCAAATCGCGCACCGCAATGGCTCATGGTAAAGGCCATTTCTTCGGCATTTGCATCCTGATACAGTGGCACAGGTATCGCACCACACATCTCGGCCGCCATCATCGCCCAGTAGAGATACGGACGGTTGCGCCCGATAATGGCGACAAAGTCACCCTCAGCGATGCCCATATCCATCATACCCAACGCAAGCGCCTCGACCTCATCACGGGTCTGCGCCCAGGTCCAACTTTGCCAGATGCCGTATTCTTTCTCGCGATACGCAGGTGCGTTGGCGTATTTCGTTGCATTACGATGCAAAAGCGCCGGAACGGACTGCGGTCCGTCGGCGCGTTCCTGTGGCGTGGCCAAGATCTTTCCTCCCTTACTGCCCGTTTAGTTGGGGCAGGGTCGATCGCTTGATGCGATTCTCACATCACCAAGGATGCTACGATTAAACTGGAGGTCAACTTTTTCCTGAACTTTTCTCAATCCTTACGAATTGTAACAGGCCGCTCTTTCCTGTGTTTGTTCCTTTGCCCCAGCCGCGCCAAGCTGCTACCGATAGGGCGGGAGGCATGATGCAAATAGACGAAGAACTGGCGATAGCCCAGACCAGAGAAATGACAAATGCAGGGCTGAACCTGATTGCACAGGCGCTAACCATCTACGATTCCGCTCTGAATCTCGTCATCAGCAACGCGCCTTTTCAGCAGATGTTCAATTTGCCGGAATCCCTTGTCACGCCCGGTGCCCCCTTTGAAGACACCATACGTCACCTTGCCTCGCGTGGCGAATACGGGCCGGTGGATGACATCGATGCCTTTGTGACAGAACGTATTGACCAAGCTCTGGCCTTCCAACCGCATTATATGGAACGCACCCGTGCCAATGGCCGTACCATCAGCGTCGAAGGATCCCCCCTTCCCCAGGGTGGCTGGGTTACAGTCTATACAGATATTACCGCAACCAAGGCACAGGAAGCGCTGCTCTCGGCGCGCTCTGATGCCCTGTCCGATCAGGTGCTGGCCCATTCTGAACAGCTGGCCGCAACCAACCGGGAATTGGCGGCGATGATCACCACGCTGGAAGAAACCAAACGCCAGTTGACCGCATCAGAGGCCCGGACACGGCTGACGACTGAAATGATGCCCGCCCATATCGCCCATGTCGACACCGAGGGGCGCTACACGTTCTCCAACCGCAAACTTTCAAGCGTAATCCCCGGACGACAGAACGACATCGTAGGGCTGCACATCCGCACCGCCCTTGGCCAATCGGCCTACGGCAGGATCGAAACCGCGCTTGCAACGGCGTTCGATGGCAAACCGTCGGTTATCGAATTCACCGATGCCCCCTCAGCGCGCCGCATCCGCGCCGCCTTTACGCCCGATACCGCAGGCGGGGCCTATATCCTGTCGATGGACATCACCGAAGAAACCCAAACCCGTGAGGCTTTGCAGCAAACCCGCAAGCGGGAAACAGCTGCACAGATGATCTCGGGCCTTGCCCATGATTTTTCGAATCTGTTGACGATTATTCTGGGCATGCAATCGCGTATCAGTCGCCTGCCTGCATTGCCCGACGAAGCCCGTGATCTGGTCAAAGGCACGCTTGCAGCAGCGCGGCGCGGCGGCACATTACTCAGTTCGATAGCGGATGTGACCGGGCCCCGCGCTCTGCGCCCCACAGCAACTGATCCTGCCGGCCTGTTGAACGATCTGGCCCTGCTGGCCTCACCTGCCCTGCCTTCGGGGATGCAGCTCGAAATCTACAATGATGCACCTGAAGAGGCTGTATTGCTGGACAAGGGCATGATCACCGATTGCTTGCTGAACCTGATCCTGAATGCGCGGGACGCTTGCGGCGCCACGGGCAGGATCACCCTCACCCAGCGCGCGGTTGGCGGAACGTGGATGGAATGGACTCTTGAGGACGACGGCCCCGGTTTCTCGGTCACAGCACTCGAACGCGGCATTGACCCCTTCTTTACCACCAAAGGTTCCGAGGGCAGTGGCCTGGGCCTGTCTATGGTCTATGACATGACAAAATCTGCCGGCGGCGATCTGCGCCTGCGCAATGGGGAAACGGGTGCCTGCGTCATTCTGCGTCTGCCCTACCGCATCGCCTTGGCCGCCACGACGGGGCTGGTCCTGCTGGTCGAGGATGACGGTGACATTCGCACCGCGGTACGCGACATGCTGATGGGACTGGGCCATTCGGTGATCGAGGCAACCAGCGCTGACGAAGCCACTGCCCTGCTTGCCGATCTCCCCGACATCGCCATGGTCCTGTCCGACATTCAATTGGTGGGCGAAGCCACCGGCCTGGACCTCGTCCAACGCATCGGCACACGCCTGCCCCGTTTGTTGATGACGTCACTGCCCCCTGACCATGCGCTGTTTCGGGCCGGTCAGAAACTGGCTCCGGTGCTGCGCAAACCCTTCACCGCAGAAGACCTTGCCGCCCTGATTACACCGACTCAGGTAGCCGCAGAATGACCCGCCCCCTGGTTACGATCCTTGATGATGAACCCGAAATCCGCATCCTGCTGGCCGACGCGCTGGAAGAAGCCGGCTTTGACACGCTCAGCTTCGGACGCGCCCGTGCCTTCGAGGCCGCCCTGGCCAAGCGCACACCAGATGTCTGCCTTGTTGATCTCAGCTTGCCTGATACCGACGGCCTGACTCTGGTCCATCGTCTCGCGCTTGAACAGGGTGCGGTGGTTATCATCATCTCGGGCCGCGCACAGGTGCAGGACCGTGTTACCGGGCTTGAACTCGGCGCGGATGACTACATCATCAAACCTTTTGATCCGGCCGAGGTTGTTGCACGCATCCGCGCCCGCCTGCGCAGCCCCAAGCCTTCAACCCATGTTGCTGATACCGCGCATTTCGAAGGCTGGACGGCACATTTTGACCGCTATGTTCTCTGTGACAGCGATGGCACGGAGGTTGCCTTTTCGCACGCGGAATCCGAAGTACTGCGGTTGTTTCTGGACAGCCCAAAGCGGCTGATCAGCCGTGCCCAGATGCAGGAATCCCTTGGGGGGGCCGCCTCTGAAAGCTTTGATCGCGCCATGGATGTCCGTATTTCACGCCTGCGCACGAAGTTGCGCGAAGATCCGAAAAATCCGCAGTTGATCAAGACGATTTACGGCGCGGGCTATATCTTTCTGGGTGATGTAACGTGGAGCTGACCCTGCGGCAACACCGCCCCGACGATCCAGAGCTCGGCGCGCTCCTGAACCTGATCCAGACCTGCTTTGCCTTTATGGAGGGGGTGATCGATCCACCTTCCTCCATGACACGGTTGACCCCAGGGACGATAGCCGAACAGGCCAGCATCGGAGAGGTCTGGTCTCTCGGTATGCCCCCCGCCGCCTGCATCTTTCTTACCCCAAAGGACGACCTGCTCTGGTTAGGCAAGATTGCGGTCGCCCCACGGCTGCGCGGTCAAGGTCTGGCACGCAGGATGGTGGAACATGCCGCCCGCAGGGCAAGGGCACTTGGCTGCACCGGCCTTGCACTTCAGGCCCGGATCGAACTGACAGCCAACCACAAAGCTTTTCGCGCCATGGGGTTTTCCGAAGTGGCGCGCAGCGCGCATCCCGGCTACGACCGCCCTACCTCCATCACCTTTCAGCGTGTACTCGTCTGATCCAGAGCCGCCGCCGCATGTGCCAGCACCTCCAGCCCAGCCACCAGATCAACCTCATCGGTATCTTCCTCAAAGGCATGACTGATGCCATTGATGGATGGCACGAAAAGCATCGCAACCGGCATCAACCGCGACACATTGGTTGCATCATGCAGAGCCCCAGACGGCATGTTGCGCCATAGCCCCGGTGCTACCCGTGCCGCGCCCTGCTCCAGCGCCCCACGCAGCCGGGGATCCATGGCAACCGGCTCCAGCCCAAGCATCGGCCCGTAGTCAAGCGTCAGTCCCATATCATCAGCCACCTGAAGCGCAGTCTCGCGGATGATTCCTTCCATCCGGTCCAGCCGCTCGGAGTCCCCGTCGCGCCACTGCATCGAAAAACGCGCGCGCCCGGGAACAATAGACGAGGCATTCGGATGCAAGGTCACATGCCCGATTGTCCAGACTGTCGTTGGCGTAACCACATTGCGAAACCGGTCGTTCAACGCGGTGTTGAACGCCGACACCGCCTGAAACGCATCCCGCCGCAGATGCATCGGTGTGGTGCCTGCATGGTTTTGCTGGCCTTCGAAGGTGATCTTCATATCGCGGATGCCGACAATATCCGTCACCACCCCAATTTGCTCTCCACTGCGATCCAATGTCGGGCCCTGTTCGATATGCAATTCGACAAAACCGCTGAACCGGCCCGGATCAACCTCCCCCGTCACCATCCCCGCCATGGCCCGCCGCGCCTGCGCCAACGGGACACCGGCATGGTCCGTCAGACCATCTGCCTGCGCCAGGTTCATCTGTCCCGACCAGACCGCCGACCCGGTTGTCACCCCAAAGCGCCCCTCTTCATCCTGAAAGGAGACCACCGATATTGCGGGACCGCCCGCCTCCTTGGCGGCCCGTGCGACCTCAAGCGCCGCAATGACACCCAGTGCACCGTCCAACCAGCCGCCTTCGGGCTGGCTGTCGGAGTGAGACCCCATCAGGAGTGATTCCCCTTCCGCCAGACCGAAGGTATTGCCCATAGCATCAACTGCTGCCCGCAGGCCCGCCGCCTCAAAACGCTCCATCAGCCAGGCACGGGCATCCATATCCGCCTGTGAATAGGCAGGACGCACCACCCCTTTGCCGATGCCGGAGGCACCGAAAGACCGCAATTGATGCAGGTCCGCCAAAAACCGCTTTGGATCAACCTTCACAGCATCCCCCTTTTCACTTTGCAAATTAACCTCTGGGAGAGTTTGAGAGGGCTAGCCCTCTCATCAACAGAATAAAATCGCATGTGCCGAAGGCACGCAATCCGGTCACTCCGCCGCAACCTGCCCTGCGGCCGGTTCAACCCTCACGGCAGAAAACTTGAACTCGGGGATCTTGCCATATGGATCCACCGCCGGATTGGTCAGGATGTTCGCCGCCGCCTCGACATAGGCAAAAGGCAGGAACACCATATCCGGCGAGACCGCGCGATCCTCACGCGCCATGATCTCGATTGATCCACGTTTGGTCGACAGGCGCAGATGCTCTCCGGGTTCCACGCCCAGTTTACGCAGAGTGGACGGATGCAGGGAACAATTCGCCTCGGGCTCCAGCCCGTCCAGCACCGTCGCCCGGCGTGTCATCGATCCGGTGTGCCAATGCTCCAACTGACGCCCGGTGATCAGGATCATCGGGAATTCAGCGTCCGGCACATCATCAGGTGCGATGATTGACGCGGGTGTAAACCGCGCACGGCCATCCGGACGCGGGAAACCGTCGGCGAAAACAATCGCCTGACCTGGATCAGTGGGGGACAGCGACGGATAGGTAACCGCATTCTCGCGTTCCAATCTTTCCCAGGTAATGTTGTCGAGCGAGCGCATGTTCAGCTTCATCTCGGCAAAGACCTCTGCAGGCGAGTGATAGGACCAGCCCAGACCCAGCCGTTTGGCCAGTTCCACCTCGATCCACCAATCCTCACGGGCGTCACCGGGGGGGGGCACTGCAACGCGGCCCATCTGAACCTGTCGGTTGGTATTGGTCACCGTCCCTGACTTCTCGGCAAAGGCGCTCGCCGGCAAGATCACATCGGCGTAATTCGCCGTTTCCGTGATAAAGATGTCCTGCACAACCAGATGTTCCAGTTTGGCCAGGGCATCGCGTGCATGTTCGACATCGGGGTCCGACATGGCAGGGTTTTCGCCCAGCACATACATGCCGCGAATGTCTCCGGCATGAACGGCGTCCATGATCTCGGTCACAGTCAACCCTTTCTGGTTCGAGAAATCCCCGGAACCCCAAACTTCGGTAAACGCCGAACGCACACCGTCATTCATGACCGATTGATAATCGGGCAGGAACATCGGCACGAGGCCCGCATCCGAAGCGCCCTGCACATTGTTCTGCCCGCGCAGGGGGTGCAGCCCCGCACCGGCACGTCCCACCTGTCCTGTCATCAGCGCCAGAGAAATCAGGCAACGGGAATTGTCCGTGCCGTGAATATGTTGCGACACGCCCATGCCCCAAAAGATCATCGCCGCATTGGCTCTGGCAAATGTGCGGGCGACATCGCGCAGGGTTTCGGCATCAATGCCACAAATCTGCGCCATCTTCTCCGGTGTAAATTTCTTAAGGTGCTCTTTTTCGGCTTCCCAGTTTTCCGTATAGGCCTCGATATACTGTTTGTCGTAGAGTTCTTCCTCGACAATCACATGCATGATCGCGTTCAGCATCGAAACATCTGTGCCGGGGCGGAATTGCAGCATGTGGCTTGCAAACCGCTTGAGCGCCTGCCCGCGCGGATCCATCACGATCAGCTTGCCACCACGTTTGGTGAACTGCTTGAAATAGGTCGCCGCAACGGGATGGTTCTCGATCGGGTTACAACCGATGGCAATCGCCACATCGGCGTTTTCGATCTCGTTAAAGGTTGCCGTCACGGCCCCCGATCCGACGTTTTCCATCAGCGCCGCAACCGAAGAGGCATGGCACAGGCGCGTGCAATGATCGACGTTGTTGTGACCAAAGCCTTGACGGATCATCTTCTGGAAAAGATAAGCCTCTTCATTGGTGCATTTGGCCGAACCAAAACCTGCAACGCCGGTGCCGCCAATGTCCTTCAGTCCCTTGGCCGCAAAATCCAGCGCCTCGTCCCAAGATGCCTCGCGAAAGAACTCATGCCAGTTGCCTGGATCCACATTCAACCCTTTGGCAGGGGCATCGTCACGCCGGATCAGCGGCTTTGTCAAACGGTGCTCATGGTGGATATAGTCAAAGCCAAATCGGCCTTTCACACAGAGGCGTCCCTCGTTCGCAGGGCCGTTGATCCCCTCGACATATTTCACCTTGTTGTCCTTGACCTTGAGCGAGATCTGACAGCCCACACCACAGAACGGGCAGATGCTTTCGACCTCGCTGTCGAAATCCGCGCTGTCACCGACCTGATTTTCGTCAACCACACTGGCGGGCATCAAGGCCCCTGTCGGACAGGCCTGCACACATTCACCGCAAGCCACACAAGTTGAATCGCCCATCGGATCTGCCATATCAAATGTCGGATAGCTGTCATGTCCACGTCCCGACATCCCGATCACGTCATTCACCTGTACCTCACGGCAAGCCCGCACACAAAGGCCGCATGAAATGCAGGCGTCAAGGTTGACAGACATCGCCAAATGGCTGTCATCGAGCAGCGGAATACGACCCGCTTCCAGCTTGGGAAATCGGCTTTCACTTACCCCGTTCATGGCAAACATATCGTACATGTGGCTTGATTTATCGTGGGCGACATCCTGTTCGGGCTGGTCGGCAGCAAGCAGCTCAACCACCATTTTGCGGGCATTTTTCGCACGCGGATTATTCGTCACCACAACCATCCCCTCGGAGGGTTCGCGGATACAGGAGGCGGCCAATGTCCGCTCTCCTTCAATCTCAACCATACAGGCGCGGCAGTTGCCATCGGGGCGGTACCCTGGCGCGGGTTTGTGACACAGATGCGGGATGATCAGCCCCCGGCCATTTGCCACCTCCCAAATGGTCAGACCGCTGTCCGCCTCGACTGTCTCGCCGTCGAGAGTGAATGTGATCTTGTCCGCCATGGCGCTTCTCCCAATTTCAGTCCCTATTCTATAGCGATTTCCAGGGACTGTCAGGAGTCCTAATCCCGACACCCTGCCCCAGTTTTACGCCAAGCCGGTTTCCGATAGACGACAGGAGTGCATTTCCGGCGTTGCATCACCGTACTTTCATCCTGCGTCATCTTTGCCATCGCTGCACATGAGGGAATGCAGAGCGAGGACCCGGTTGATTTTTCGAAGGTATCTTACGCGTTGACGATACAAGGGAAAGCAGCATCCCGGGGGCATTGAAAGATCCGGTTCGCTGTGATTGCCACCTCCATCAAATTGACTTCATTGTTTTTGCCGACACGCCGCGGCAAGAGCTTGACCATTTGTACCGGCAATCCCGTTCATCTGTGTCCTACACTAAAAGCACGCCTGCACTTTCCACCCGCGCAGCCCTCGCTTATCAAAGCAGCAAAGGAGCCCTCCATGACCCATATCACGCTTATTCGCCACGGTCAGGCCAATTCCGGAGCCAAAGACGAGGCGAGCTACGACAGACTCAGCGAACTGGGCCATGATCAGGCCGGTTGGCTGGGGGGGTATCTGCAAGAGAGCGACACCCATCATATGCGGTTGTTTACCGGAACCTTACGCCGACACATCGAAACGGCGGACAGCATGGCGATCGGGCTGGAACCCCAACGCGACGCGCGGCTCAATGAGTTGGAATATTTCACCATGGCGCAGTTGATGGAAGAGCAACATTCCATAGGCTTTCCGACGGAACAAGGGCAGTTCACCAATCACCTGCCCCTGCTTTTCCAATATTGGAAAGACGGCAAGATCGAAGGCGCGCCAGAGACATGGGATCAGTTTCACACCCGCGTCAATGACGCCCTGGCCGAAATTGCGGCAGGTGACGGCCCTGCCCTGGTTGTCACTTCAGGTGGTTTGATTTCAATGGCGATGAGCCAGGCAATGCTTCTGGACATACCAGCCATGGCGCGTCTGGCGCTTGCCATCATGCACACTTCGATGCACCGTCTGTTTCCCATCGGGGGACATCTATCCCCCGTCCTGTTCAACGCTGTCCCGCATTTGGACATGCCTGCACGCCGCATCGCCCAAACGCATATTTGAAAGGCCTGATCTTGATGCAACTCTATTACGCCCCCGGCACCATTTCCGTCGCCGTTGCCATCACTCTCGAAGAAGCGGGTCTGTCATATGATCCTGTCAAAGTCGATTTCGCCACGGCGGAGCAGACCAAGCCGGCATATCTCAAGCTGAACCCCAAGGGGCGTGTACCGGCCTTGATCACCGATACCGGTGCCATACTGACCGAAACGGGTGCCCTGCTCGACTACATCGCAGCCCTGAAACCGGAGGCCGGTCTGATACCCGCAAATGTCGAGGATGCAGCACATATGCGTGCGGTGATGTACTACCTTGCCTCCACCATGCATGTGGCGCATGCCCACAAGATGCGTGGCAGCCGGTGGGCCGAGCAGCAATCCAGTTTTGATGACATGAAGGCCAAAGTGGCGCACACCATGGCCAGTTGCGCTGCATATGTCGAAACCGACTGTCTGCGCGGCGACTTTGCAACCGGCGACAGCCTGACGCTTGCGGATCCTTATTTGTTCGTGGTCTGCAGCTGGCTGCCTGGGGATGGTGTTGATCTTGCAGATTTCCCGCGCATCGCAGCATTTCAAAATCGCATGGAGGGCCGCGACAGCGTCAAAACCCTGCGCGGCAAGGGGATCTTATGACACATCTTTGGGTGCGCGCAGAACAACGCAACAACGAAAGCCGCGTGGGCGTCACGCCAAACGGGGTTGCAACATTGATGGCCGCGGGATTTGACGTGACGGTCGAAGCATCGGACAATCGCGTTATTCCGACTGCGGACTATGCCTCGACCGGGTGTAGCATCGCGCCTTACGCCTCATGGCCTGAAGCCGCGCCAGAGGCGATCATCTTTGGTCTCAAGGAACTGCCGGACGACAACAGCCCGCTGCACCACAGACACATCATGTTCGGCCACGCCTTCAAGGGGCAGGTATCCGGTCAAACCTTGTTGCGCCGGTTTCGTCAGGGCGGCGGAACATTGTTGGATCTGGAATACCTCACAAATGACACAGGGCGTCGGGTTGCGGCGTTCGGATATTGGGCAGGATTTGCCGGCGCTGCCGTCGCGCTCAAATGCTGGGCCGCGCAGCAAGCTGGAACAATCGCAGGACCGGTTGGTGCCTATGCCAACGCAGATGCGCTCAAGGCCGAATTGAATGCCGAGTTGGAAATTGCGGCACCCCATCGTCCCAACGCGCTGATCATTGGTGCCTTGGGCCGTGTGGGTGCCGGTGCTGCGGACCTGTGCCGTGCAATGAATGTCGCAACCACCGGATGGGACATGCAGGAAACCTCAAGCGGTGGACCTTTCCCCGAAATTCTGCAGCACAATGTGTTCCTGAACTGCATTCTTGCGGGGCCGGGCACGCCGGTTTTTGTCCCGAAAACAGCACTGAGCGCGCCGCGCAAACTGTCTGTCATAGGCGACATTGCCTGCGATCCCGAGGGTGACTACAATCCGGTCCCCGTCTATGACCGCGCAACCACCTGGGATGCACCTGCCTTGCGTGTCCATGACAGACCGCCACTCGATGTCACGGCAATCGACAACCTGCCCTCGATGTTACCGCTGGAAAGCGCCGAGGATTTCGCTGGCCAGTTGCTGGCGACACTTCTGGAACTGGACGACGACAAAAACGGTGTCTGGGCGCGGGCCAAAAGCATCTTTGACACCCATGTTGCAGCGCTGCAAAGCTGACGGTCAAAACGATCCTGTTTGGCGGTATCAACGTTCGATGCCGCCCGCACGTGCGTTTGTCTTCAGGGATCAGGCTTGGTCAGCGGAACGACTTTGGTGATGGGGTCTTCGCTCACTTCTTCAAAATCGAAGTTGTGAAGCCGTCCCGAACGTTTCGCTGCCTTCTCCGAACTGACCAGAATCTCATCCACATCCTTGCGCGCCTGGCCAAAGTGGCGGTCAAGATTGCCGACACGTGCCACCAAACGTTCTACATCGCTGTTGAGAAGCCCCAGTTCCTTGCGAATGGCCCCAGCCTGTTCACGCATCCGGGCATCTTTCAGTATCGCCCGCATTGTATTCAGCGTTGCCATGCAGGTGGTCGGCGACACGATCCAGACCCGTTTTTCAAACCCGTAACGCGTAATCTCACCAAAGTTCGCATGTAGCTCGGCGTAGACTGCTTCGGAAGGAAGAAACATCAAGGCACCATCCGCAGTCTCTCCCTCAATGATGTATTTCGCTGCAATGGCGTCGATATGGGCCTTCACTGCGCCGCGCATGGCACGGGCTGCTTCCTTGACCTCGTAATCAGTCGTGGCGCGTCGCAGTGCCTCATAGGCTTCCAATGGAAACTTGCTGTCGATGACAATCGGTCCCGGCGGATTTGGCAAGTGGATCAAGCAATCAGGCCGCTTGCCATTGGAGAGGGTGGATTGCAGCGTATAGGCATTGGCCGGTAACGCCTTGGACACGATGTCATGCAGTTGGATTTCACCGAAACTTCCGCGCGTTTGCTTGTTGCTCAGAATGTCTTGCAGGCTCAATACATCGCCGGACAGTTTGGTGATATTGTCCTGCGCCTTGTCGATCGAGGCCAGCCGTTCCTGCAATTGTGTCAAGCTGGTCGTGGTCTGTTTGGAATTGCCATGCAGTGTCTCGTTCATACGTTCCTGCATTTCGGCAAGTGCACGGGCGGAACGTGCGGCATTGTCGGCCAGCCTGTCCTGCATGTTCTGCTGTACATTTGCCAGGCGTGCTTCCATGCTTTGAATCAGTTGGGTCTGTGCATTGGCCTGAGTGTCAGACACGGTTTGTAGCCCGCCCTGCAAGCGCTCCTGTGCCGCTCCGAGTTGCTGAACATAGCCGCCAAGCCCTTGGATTTGTTGGCTGAGTGGCGCCGCCATCCGCGCGGATCTACCCGCAGCGCGAACCGCGATGATGAGCAAAACCAAAATCAACAAGACCACCGCCGCAGCGATGAGGGCAGCAATCACCACAGGATCATCCCATTGATAGCTCTGTCCGTTGATTTGGATCATGTGCGCCCGAACAGCCGTTCAATATCGGCCAGTTTGAGTTCTACATATGTGGGGCGACCATGGTTGCATTGCCCTGAATAGGGCGTTGCTTCCATCTCACGCAGCAGCGCGTTCATCTCTTCACCGCGCATGCGCCGGCCCGAGCGGATGGAGCCGTGACAGGCAATCCGGCTGAGGATCGCTTCGATCTTGGCCTGCAACAGGTTACTGTCACTCTGGTCGGCCAGTTCGTCGAGAATGTCGAGAACCAGGGCACGAGCATCTACTTCACCCAAAATCGCAGGCGTCTCACGCACTGCGATGGCGCTGCCGCCAAATGCTTCGATACCAAGGCCGAACCTGTTCATCTCCTCAGCCAGCTCCAGCAATCGAGCGCAGTCATGCCCTGAAAGCTCCACGATTTCAGGGATCAACAACGCCTGTGAGGCAACGCCATTCTCCGCCATCTGCTTTTTCAGTTTCTCATAGACCAGTCGTTCATGGGCGGCGTGCTGATCAACCACCACCATGCCGGTCGCGGTCTGGGCGATGATGTAATTTTCGTGAATTTGCCCGCGGGCCGTACCCAGCGGAAAGTCCTCTTGCGCTGTTTGTAGGTCATCGTCGGCAGGTGTCTCGACCCGCCCCCATACACCAGCAGTTTCCGCAAACCCAGGGCTCTGATGTGCATAGGCCGCCCCCCGCGCCGCCGCAGAAGGGCGGTCCATCTGGTAAATCCGTGCGACCGGTTGTTCCGGGATCATCGCCCCAAGAGTCGCGCCTGCAACCGTGGTCGAGGCGCGGTGACCCGCATTGGCCAGGGCATGGCGCAGAGCCGATACGATCAAGCCCCGTGCCAGGCCGGGATCGCGGAACCGTACTTCGGATTTGGCAGGATGCACGTTCACATCCACAAGCGTCGGATCACAATCAAGAAACAACGCCGCTGCAGGATGGCGGTCGCGGCTGAGAAAATCGAAATAGGCACCGCGCAAGGCCCCGACCAGCAGCTTGTCCCGCACGGGACGCCCATTCACGAAGAGATATTGCGCCACTGCTGATCCTCGGGAATAGGTCGGCAGTGCTGCGTAGCCTGTCAGATGCAAACCCTCGCGTTCGGCATCGATCGGCAGGCAATTGTCGGCAAACTCGCGTCCCAGAACCTGTCCCAGGCGCCCATGAAGCGCATCGAATAAATCGCCCTGCTCTGCTCCCACGCGAAAAACATCACGCCCGCCCTTGTCTCCTGTGAGGTCACGCAGTGTGAAACTGACAAATGGGTCTGCCATCGCCAGTCGCTTGACGACATCGCCGATCGCCTGAGCTTCGGCGCGGTCGGTGCGCAGAAACTTGAGCCGCGCCGGTGTGGCATAGAACAGATCACGCAGTGTCACGATGGTTCCGCCGTTCAACCCCGCCGGTTTGACCGGTGACATCACCCCGCCGTTCACCGCGATCTCAGCACCTGCATGCCCAGCCGCACGACTGGTGATCGTCAGGCGACCCACAGCCCCAAGCGAGGGCAGGGCCTCGCCGCGAAAACCGAAGGTATGGATGTTGAGCAGATCAGAACCGTCAATTTTCGAGGTCGCATGCCGCGAAAGGGCCAGGGCCAGATCGCCCGGTGCAATCCCGCATCCATCGTCGGTGACGCGGATCAGCGTTTTGCCGCCATCGGCATATTCTACCGTGATACGTTTGGCACCGGCATCTACGGCATTCTCGACCAGTTCTTTGACCGCAGAGGCAGGCCGTTCGACAACTTCCCCAGCGGCAATGCGGTTGATCGCGGAATCGTCCAATTGCCTGATCACAGGTTGGGACGCGCTTATATTGGGGTTAAGACCTGCCATAGCGCTAAACCTAGCATGCAGCGTGACCAGACTGAACCCGATTCGCAGCCTCCATTGCTAAGGAAATGCACCCACGACTGGGTGAAATCGGTCGCGACATTCATTTCGCGCACCGCATAGGTGACTGGTAGCCTCAGTGGTTTTCAACATCTGATGTTGCGTCTGATGCCGCTGTTGCGCAGCGGTATATAAGGCCAAAAAGAACAAGCACAGCGTCCTGTGGCAGGTCACGGGCCACGAACACCCTTTGCGGCTATTGACCAAAACCCTGTCCCCAAACGGCAAGCGGGCCGCCACTGGGAGACGACCCGCTGCCAGACTGGCTGCTGCAACTGTGTTTATTTTTGTTAACTTGGTATTTTTAGCTGCTGGCCAGTCCGAATGGCGTCGGGCGCATCAAGTTGTGCCCTGTTGGCTTCAAGTATGCGGTGGAACGCATTTGGCTGCCCGTAAAACTGTAATGATAGCGAGGCGAGGCTGTCACCCGGCTTTACCGTATAAACCCTTTGGCCTTCGACCAATCGCGTCCTGGCCTTCGATGCGGCAAAGGCGCGGCGGCTCATTTCCTGCGCGGCCTGAGCGCTTTCGGCAGTCCCGTCTTCAACAAGTGCGGTCTGGACGAGGTAAAACAACATCGTATCCATATCAATCTGGCCGTTGACCGTCCGTAGCGCTGCGGCAATTTCGACCTTGCCGGTGTCAATCGCCTCCCGAAGTAGAGGCTCCGTCACATTGCGCGACAAATCGAGGTCAGGAGCCGTCAGGATCAGACGGTCAATTCCATTCTGCGCCTGATAGGTGACGCTATAGGTGCCGGCCAGAACAACCTCCCGCAACATTTGCAAGGTATCGCCGGGCATGGTTGCCGGTTGCGGTGTCAATTCACTAGCGTCCAGAGCACCCTGTGAGGATTGCCCGCCTGCGGGTAGTTGCATCAAGGCCGGTCGTGTCGCGGTCAGATCGGCAGAGTCCTGGCGGGTGACACCGGGTTCCGTGTCAGTGCCGGTAACGGATGGTGCGGGCAACGAATTGGCCATCTGTGTTGAGGGGCCCGCAAATTTGAGTGTCGCCATGATGCCCAGAACAAAGGCAAGCATACCGATCACGCCGACAGCGGCCATCATGCCTGAGACCGGCAGCACGGGTTGTTTCTTCGTCTTGCGCTGGACAGATTGGGGAATGACGTAGTTGTCAAAAGTCACAATCGGGGTCACGGGATCAACAGGGCGTTTCATGTCACGACTGTCCTTCTTCGATGCTGAATCCCAGCAACGACCAGACCTGCATACCGCCACGATAATACAGGATCTTCTCGGGCGGATAACCGGCCTGCAGCAGGTTTTCGACCAGTCTACCAGAGTCATCGCTGCTGGGACCATTGTCATAGACCAAAAGTGCCCGCGCATCCGCAAAGTTGAACACACCGTCAAAAGCGCGGGCTCCCAGGGCCTGCAGGATCTCATCGCGAAAGGCATTGCCGGGTGCCAGCGTATTATGCGGCAGGCTTACGGTGCCGGGAATGAATCCTTTGGCGCGATCGACAGGCGCACGGGCATCCACCATAAGCCCCTGTCCACCAGCCACCTGCGAAACGAGAAAGTCCAGAACTTCGCTTTCGCCCAGAGTTTCGACACCGGCAGCAACCTGCATCGGTGCGATACAAGATCCACCACAGCTTTCCCCGGTTGAGACAAAGGCCGCGGCACGTTGCAATGCATCGGGGTTGTCACGGGCAATCGTCACTTGCGCCCCGTTGAACAGGAAAGACGCCTTAGCTTCGGTCAGGCGATCCTGCGCATGTCCGATGGTGGCGAGCACAATAAAAACTGTTGCGGCCCGCAGGGTCCACATTGACATTTCATTCCCCCAGAAATGATACCGGATGTTGTGTGCTATTATGGCAGATAACACATCTTTTGGTTGTTGTACCCTATATGCAAAGGAAGACAGGCTCAGTCAAAGCAAAAACGAATCATCTGGACAAAAACTGTGATTTGGTTTTGCGATGTCAGCGATTCGGTGATGAAATTCGCGCCCGCCGTGCATTTTGTCACAATTGCAGCCCGGATTTGGGAAATGTCCTTGGCAGAAGATCCGGCTTGCGGTCGGATCACGCAGGAATTTGCCTTGGCGTCGACCGCTTGTGGTCAGTTGCTTGCCAATCCCTCAAGGCCCGTGGCACCTTGGGGCTCTGAACGGACCGGAGACTCCCATGGCCGCCACACCGACATCACCCCAGCAAACCACCGACGTCCCTGTGCAAACCCATTTGCCACAGGTGGCGGAACCCCGCAATGTCGGCATGCCGCTGGATCTGAACTGGGTCCTGAGTGCGCAAGCGAATACATCCGCCATCGAACGGCGCGCCGGAAGCATCGGCGCAAGACGGTCGGTCAAGAAATCCCATCAGGCGGCCTGGCTCTTGCGGGCGGTGACCTGCATTGATCTGACAACCCTGTCAGGGGATGATACGGCGCGGCGGGTGGAGCGCCTGTGCGCCAAGGCGCGCCAACCCATCGCGCCTGACCTGTTGACCGCACTTGGCATGGGGCCCATCACCACGGGAGCGGTGTGTGTTTATCACGAAATGATCCCTGCGGCGGTTGATGCCTTGCGGGGCACGGGTATTCCCATCGCCGCTGTCTCAACCGGTTTTCCGGCCGGTTTGTCACCTTTTGAGCTGCGCCTGCGTGAGATTGAAATGAGTGTCGCCGCAGGCGCAACCGAGATCGACATCGTGATTTCGCGCCGTCACGTTCTGTCAGGTAACTGGCAGGCCCTTTATGATGAGATGCAGATGATGCGGGCCGCTTGTGGCGATGCTCATGTCAAGGCGATCCTTGCCACTGGCGAATTGGGCAGCCTGCGCAACGTCGCCCGCGCCTCGCTTGTCTGTATGATGGCGGGGGCCGACTTTATCAAGACCTCGACGGGCAAGGAAAGCGTGAATGCCACCCTTCCGGTCTCCCTTGTGATGATTCGCGCCATTCGCAGCTACTTTGACCACACGGAATTCCGCGTCGGTTACAAACCGGCGGGCGGTATTTCCAAAGCCAAGGACGCGGTGACCTATCTTGCGCTGATCAAGGAGGAACTGGGCGACCATTGGTTACGCCCGCATCTGTTTCGGTTTGGTGCGTCATCGCTTCTTAATGACATCGAACGACAGTTGGAACACCATGTGACAGGCAATTATTCCGCGGGCTACCGCCATGCAACAAGCTGAGGGTGAGACGATGAGTGTAGCCGATATTTTCGAGACAATGGACTATGGCCCTGCCCCCGAAAACGCAGCCGATGCGCTGGCATGGCTGGTGGATCAGGGCGACCGCTTTGGGCATTTCATCGACGGCGCATTTACTGACCCGGCTGATAGTTTTGAAAGCAAGAATCCCGCAACGGGCAACGTGTTGGCCAGCCTCAGCCAGGCCACGCAAGCGGATGTGGATGCCGCGGTCAAGGCGGCGCGCAAGGCGCAGGGCGGCTGGGCCGCACTTGGCGGGCATGGCCGTGCAAAATATCTCTATGCGCTGGCACGGCTTTTGCAAAAACACGCCCGTCTTTTTGCGGTGCTTGAGGTGCTCGACAATGGCAAGCCGATCCGCGAGGCCCGCGACATCGATGTGCCCCTGGCACAGCGGCATTTCTACTATCATGCCGGCATGGCGCAATTGATGGAAAGCGAACTGCCCGACGCGGAACCATTGGGCGTATGTGGCCAGATCATTCCCTGGAACTTCCCCCTCTTGATGCTGGCCTGGAAAATCGCGCCAGCGCTGGCGATGGGCAATACCGTGGTGTTGAAACCAGCAGAATATACATCGCTAACGGCATTGCTGTTTGCAGATATTTGCCTACAGGCAGGTTTGCCCAAAGGTGTCGTAAACATTGTCACCGGTGATGGCACCGTGGGCGAGATGATCGTGGCAGCAGATGTCGACAAGATCGCCTTCACCGGCTCAACCGAGGTTGGCCGCAAGATCCGCGCGGCAACAGCCGGATCAGGCAAGGCCTTGACCCTGGAGCTGGGGGGCAAGTCTCCCTATATCGTTTTTGACGATGCTGACCTAGATAGCGCTGTCGAAGGGCTGGTCGACGCCATCTGGTTCAATCAGGGACAGGTCTGCTGTGCCGGATCCCGGCTGTTGGTACATGAACCGGTGGCGGATGTTTTTTATGCCAAGCTACGCAAGCGGATGGACAAGCTGCGGATCGGCTCTCCGCTGGACAAAAGCATTGATGTCGGTGCTCTGGTAGACCCGGTTCAGCTTCAGACAGTCACGCAAATTGTTGCAAGGAACACCGCCGGACAGACCCACGTGGCGGCAACGCCCCTTCCGGAAAGGGGATGTTTCTATCCTCCCACCCTGATCACCGGCCTGAACCCTGCCGATAGCTTGATGCAAGAGGAGATCTTTGGTCCGGTGCTGGTGTCGACCACCTTTCGCACCCCGGAGGAAGCGGTGCAACTGGCCAATAACACCCGCTATGGTCTGGCAGCAACGGTCTGGTCCGAGAATATCAACCTCGCACTGGATATTGCACCGAAACTGGCGGCTGGCATCGTATGGGTGAATGGTACCAACATGATGGATGCAGCGGCAGGATTTGGCGGCGTGCGCGAAAGCGGCTTTGGCCGCGAGGGGGGCTGGGAAGGTCTGGCAGGTTACACGCGCCCCAAGGGTAATGCGAAACCACTAAAGAAAATCGCGGCCTTCACCGGGGAAGGCGGCCTTGCCGATGGCATCGACCGTACAGCCAAACTGTATATCGGGGGCAAACAGACGCGCCCTGATGGTGGCTATTCCGCGCCGGTCTATGGCAAGTCGGGCAAGCTTTTGGGACATGCCAGCATCGCCAACCGCAAAGACCTGCGCAACGCGGTCGAAGCAGCACAGGCAGCCAGGGGGTGGTCGAAAACCACCGGCCATCTACGGGCACAGATCCTCTATTACATCGCGGAAAATCTGGACGCACGGGCAGAAGAATTTGCCGATCGCTTGAATGCCATGCAGGGTGGCAAGATGGGTGCGAAAGAAGTCGCCGCAAGCGTCAAACGCCTCTTCACCTATGCTGCGTGGGCCGACAAATACGATGGACAAGTGCATGGTGTGCCAATCCGTGGAGTCGCATTGGCGATGAAAGAGCCTGTTGGCGTGATCGCGGCCCTTTGCCCGGCCGAAGCCCCCCTGCTGGGTCTGGTCTCCTGCATGGCACCAGCGATTGCCATGGGCAACCGCGTCGTGCTGGCGGCGTCCGAACCTTTCCCGCTGGTGGCGACAGATTTTGTTCAGGTCCTGGAAACCTCGGATATGCCCGGGGGGGTGGTAAACATCCTGACTGGGCCGCAGGCGGATGTGGCGGAGCCCATGGCACGACATCTGGATGTGGATGCGGTCTGGAGTTTCGGCGCTGCAGAGCTTTGCGGTCTTGTCGAAAAGGCTTCAACCGGGAATCTGAAACGCACCTGGGTGAACAACGGAATGGCGCGAGACTGGATGTCGGCCCAGGGCGAAGGCAAGGCCTTTCTGCAAGCCGCGACCGAGGTCAAGAATATCTGGGTGCCTTATGGTGAATAGCCCTGTCAAAACGGGCTGTCCCTTTGGGGACAACCCGTGTTTTGAGCGCGGAATCAAGCCTCTGTCTGGCTCTTTGACCACTTAGTTACCAGCAGTAGTTTCCAGCCCTTCAGGCTGTCCAACAACGACAAAATGCAGGTTTTCCGGCTCTAGCAACATGGCGGCCACCCGCTTGACATCATCCAGCGTCACGGCGTCGACCTTGTCATTGCGGGTCTGGATATAATCGATCGGCAAGCCCAGCATCTGCATGCCGACAAGGATGTTCGCAATGGGTCCGTTACCGTCAAAGCGCAAGGGATAGGCCCCGGTCACATAGGTCTTGGCCGCCTCCAGTTCTTCCGGCGTCACGCCATTTTCCGCGGCCTTGGCCCATTCGTCGCGGATCACTGCGATGGCTTCAGCGATGCGGTCATTAGAGGAACTGACAGACCCCAAATAGACATTCGCCAGATCACGGGTAACTAGATAGGAATACACCCCATAAGTCAGTCCGCGCTTCTCGCGCACCTCGTTCATCAGGCGGCTTTCAAAGCTGCCCCCCCCGATAATCTGATTAAGGATCAATGCCGCGAAAAAGTCCGGGTCGCTTTGGGAAATACCCTTCTGGCCAAACAATGCCACGGATTGTGGCGTCGGAAAATCCACTACCGTCACACCGGGAGGAATTGTGACCTCTGCCTCAGCCGGCATCGGCGCACCTGTGGCGGGCACCCCCCCCAGGAGATCATCCAGCAGTTTGCCCAGAGCCTGGGGAGTGATGTCGCCCACAGCGCCAACATAGATACGATCCAATGCAAAGACGTTTTCGTGAGCGGCCAGCAGATCTTCGCGGGTCAAGGCGGTCACGCTCTCGGTCGTGCCATTCACGTTATGGGCATAGGGATGGTCACCAAAGGCGATCTTATTAAAGGTTTCGCCCGCAATTTCATCGGGGTCCTTTTGGTTCGACTGGATGATGGAAAGCACCTGACCACGCACCCGTTCGATCGCGTCCTCGTCAAAACGTGGCTGTTGCAAGGCCGCCCGTAGCAAGGCTACCGAAGCATTCTGATTTTCAGTCAGGAATCGTGCCGAGATCGATACTTCGTCCCGCGAAGCGTCAAAGCCAAAGGAACTTGCCAGTTCTTCCTGTGCACGGCTGAAGGCACGGGCATCCATGTCCGCAGCCCCTTCCTCAAGCAAGGCAGTCATCAGATTGATGGCACCGCGCTTGTCAGGGTCGTCCAATGATGCACCACCACGAAACCTGATTTGCAGCGCCACAAATGGGATTGAGGGCTCTTCGACCAACCATGCGGTGATCCCGCCCTGACTGGTTACGGATTTGATGTCGACATCTGCCTGCGCGGACAAAGCAGTGAACAGTGTCAATACGAGAGCGTAAAGCAGTCTCATTGCGCGGCCTCCTCTTTCATAAGCCAGCCGGTGACAGATGCCCGCCGGTCGAACAGTTTTGTTGCCGCCTTCATGATATCGTCGGCGGTCACGGCATCCAGTATTTCGGGCCAATCCTGCACGTCCTTTACGGTCAATCCGATGGCCAGCGCCTGCCCATAACGGTTGGCGACTCCTTCGGCATTATCACGGGCATAAATTTGTTCCGCACGGATCTGCAATTTGATCCGCTCAAGCTGTTCTGCATCCACTCCGGTTTGCATAAAGCTGTCCATAGCTGCGTCCATCGCGTCTTCGGCCTCTTGCAGGGAAACTCCTGCTGTCGGCACCACAACCAGATCAAAGGCGGTGTCGTCAAGCGAGGCCCCCCGGTAAAAGGCTCCGGTATAGGTCGCGATCTGTGTATCGAATTGCAGTTTCTCTGCCAGAAATGATGTGGTGCCCCCGCCAAGGATTTCCGCAAGTATCGTCAGCGCGGCAGCTTCTTCTTGCGCGCCCGGGTCGCGTTCCGGTGCAAGATATGAACGACTGACATAGGGCTGCGCGACGCGCTGGTCGCGAAAGATCAGGCGACGCTCTGCAGTTTGCGGCGGTTCCTGGGTTCGCAGGCGTTCAGGCAGATCGGGGTTGGCAGGGATTGCGCCGTAATATTTTTCCGCCAGGAGGCGCACATTGTCGGGTTCAACATCACCTGACACCACAAGGATCGCGTTGTTTGGGGAATAGTAAAGTTGGTAGAATGACAAGGCATCGTCAAGGTCGAGTGTTTCCATCTCGTGACGCCAACCGATGACCGGCGTGCCGTACCTGTGATTGAGATATTGCGCCGCGTTCATCTGCTCGCTGAAAAGCGCACCGGGATTGTTGTCTGTGCGCTGGTTGCGTTCTTCCAGAATCACATCACGTTCAGTGCGGATGTTTTCAGGGGTCAGGCGGATATTCTTCATCCGGTCGCTTTCCATCTGCATCATCAGCTCCAGACGGTCCGCAGCAATCCGTTGGAAGTAGGCGGTGTAGTCATAGCTGGTAAAGGCATTATCGCGCCCGCCGTTAGCGGCAACGGTGGCGGAAAATTCTCCTGCTTCCAGCTTGTCCGTCGCTTTGAACAGGAGATGTTCAAGAAAATGCGCGACCCCTGACGATCCTTTGGGTTCGTCCGCCGAACCCGCACGATACCAGACCATTTGCTGCACCGCTGGGGCGCGGTGGTCTTCGACAACAACAACATCCATGCCATTATCCAGGGTAAAAAAAGTCACCGCCTCATTTTCGGCGGCGCGCGCCGTAACAGGCGATATTGCAAACGCCAGAACGGCTGCAATCATCGGCAGTCTGAACATCATCGGTCCTTTGATAATATGGTCTATCCAAGAGGTACGCCCATTGGCGCTACATTCAAGATAGATGACAAATTTGTAAACTTGGCGTCGTGCCTGTCGTTATTCGTTCGGCGCGTAAGACGGGGTGCGGGCACCCGCACGACGCCAGCGCGCCGCCTCTGCATCGGCATCCAGTGCCTGACGGCGATAGGCCTGATTATATCGGTCCACAGGCACGATACGGAACTGCGTCAACCGGGCCTTGCGTTTGCGAAATTGCGCGTCTGTTTCGGCCAGATCGCTGCGGATTCCTGCCGTCACGCCAAGGCGCGATGCATGTCTCACCAATGCGCCATCACTGGCGGGAATGCCTGCATCCGCGGATTCAGGTCGGCCACCAAATGCAGTCACGCCTTCGGCAATTGCGGAACGGTCTGTCAGGTTGGCCTGACCCGGAGTGGGGGGCGGCAGTTCGCTGTAATTTGCCGGGGCTTCCAGGGGTTTGGCGGGCTGGATCATGAATTCGTTTGGCCCGTCCGACACATTTTGCAGATCACGCAAACCTTTGTTGGCGCAGGCCCCAAGGACCAGCGGGATCAGGACAAGAAAAGCTGCGCATCGCATGTGTCGTCTCCTATCGGGTACCCAGTTGATAACTTAGTCAGGCGGGCAATGTCACTTATGTTTTTTTGAAGCGCGGGATCGGTCCTTGGGCAAAGCCTTTTTCGACGCCTTCTTTTGATCTTCTGCCAAAAAAATCAGGCCAATGGCACCGGCAAAGATGAAGACATCCGCCAGATTATAGACAAAGGGATTATTGAAGCCGCAGCAGGAATTATTCAGAAAATCAAGCACATATCCATAAATTAGTCGATCCACCACATTGGCAAGCGCCCCTCCCACCAGCAATCCGGCACAGGCCATCGCCAAACGGTTAAGCCGGGCGCGCGTCACCCAGATCAAGATGCCAATACAGATGACCAAGGCCAAGACGATCAGCACCCAGCTACTGACCCCGTCGCCCAGACCAAAATTGATACCGCGATTTTCGCCATAGCGGAAATTCAGCACCGGCGGCAGAACATCGATTTCACGCACGCGCCAGAGTTCCCACAAGTGAATCACAACATATTTGCTGGCCTGATCAACCAGAAATGCCGCAAAGGCAGACCAGAAAAGGATGCGCATTGGAATTCCTTCCTTAATGCCGGAAGTGGCGCATATTGGTAAAGACCATGGCGAGTCCAGCGTCATCAGCCGCCGCGATCACCTCGTCATCGCGCATCGAACCGCCCGGCTGGATCAAGGCCGTCGCGCCCGCCTCGGCCGCAGTGACAAGGCCGTCCGCGAACGGAAAGAATGCGTCAGATGCGACAACAGAACCCTGCGTAAGAGGTGCAGGCAGGCCCATGGCTTCGGCCATATCCTGCGCCTTGCGTGCGGCAATGCGAGTGCTGTCCACACGGCTCATCTGGCCGGCACCTACACCGACAGTGGCACCGTCCTTGACGTAGATAATCGCGTTTGACTTGACGTGCTTTGCCACGGTCCACGCGAACAACAGATCGCTGAGTTCCTGCTCGGACGGGCTGCGTTTGGTTACAACCTTCAGATCATCTGCTGTAATGCGGCCTATGTCCTTGTCCTGCACCAGCCAGCCGCCCGAGACCTGGCGTGCCGTGAGGTCGGCGATGGACGGATCGGCAAGGCCGTTGGTTGTGAGCAGGCGCAGGTTCTTCTTTTTCGCAAAGATTGCGATGGCATCGGCATCGGCAGCCGGGGCAATCACAACTTCGGTAAAGATGCTGCTGATCGCTTCGGCGGTTGCGCCATCAAGTGTCTGGTTCAACGCGATGATCCCGCCAAAAGCCGAGGTGCGGTCACAATCGAAGGCCCTTGTATAGGCTTCGACCATGGTGCTTCCTGTCGCCACACCACAGGGGTTGGCGTGTTTGATGATTGCGCAGGCTGGACCGTTTGCAGGTGCAAATTCGCTGACCAGTTCGAACGCGGCATCGGTGTCGTTGATGTTATTGTAAGACAGTTCCTTGCCCTGATGCTGAACTGCTGTGGCCACGCCGGGGCGGTTGGAGCCATCGGTGTAGAAAGCCGCGCTCTGATGCGGGTTTTCGCCATAGCGCAGCGTTTGTGCCAGCGTGCCCCCAAAGGTGCGGCGGCGCGGGGTTTCGCCAACTTGCGCGGCCATCCATGTGCTGACGGCTGTGTCATAGGCTGCGGTGCGGGCATAAGCGGTCTGGGCCAGACGCTGGCGCAGCCCATAGGTGGTCGCACCCTTGTTGGCCTCCATCTCTGCGATCACCGCGGCGTAATCCTGGGTATCAACGATGACGTTCACAAAGCCATGATTCTTGGCGGCGGAACGGATCATCGCAGGGCCACCAATGTCGATGTTCTCGATCACTTCGTCATAGGCGGCACCCTTGGCCACGGTTTCCTCAAAGGGGTAGAGGTTGACCACCACCAGGTCGATACCTCCAATATCGTGTTGGTCCATTGCGGCGACGTGGTCCTTGTTGTCGCGCAATGCAAGCAAGCCGCCATGCACGACAGGATGCAAGGTTTTCACCCGACCGTCCATCATCTCGGGAAACCCTGTGACCTCGGCCACGTCTATCACATCCAATCCCGCATCGCGCAATGCCTTGGCGGTGCCACCGGTACTGAGCAATTCGACCCCGTGCGAAACAAGTGCCTTGCCCAGATCGACCAGACCGGTCTTGTCAGAAACAGAAAGCAGGGCGCGTTTAACGGGTACGATATCGGGCATTTTCGGGTCCTTTTGTTAGTCTTCGTCAAGATGCGAATTGTCCATCGACAAGTCTCGCACGCCAATCGCAGTTTCCTGCGCTTTGGACAAGGACCAGCGGACACGGGTGGCATAGGTAAATGCACTGCCCGAGAGCACGATTTGTTGTGCAGCGCGGGGTTTCAGACGCGTTGTTTCGAGATAAGCCCCCGGTTCCAGCGCCAGATTGTGGATACCGTCGTGGCGGAACACCCATATTTCACCGCTTTTCAGTGCCATGGAAACCGCCGCGCCACCCAGGTCAAGGGTTGCATCCACATCAGGGTGCAGATGAAACCGGATGTCGAAGCGCAGCCCTTTGAGTTTTCCGGCATCAAGCGCCGCGTCAAAGCGCCGTTTTTCGACGTCTTCCAATGCCAGAAGCATGTCCTCGCCTGCCAGACCGCGGCCATCAAAGGTCAGTTCCAGTGTACGGGCATGGGTTAGCCCATGAGTGCCGACATAGCCGTTGTGTCCGCCCTGAAACTTGATGCCGTCATTTTCAGGCGACAGTTCGATCGGGACATAGGTAGGACCGCTGATCAAGGCTTCGTGGCCGGTGGCCGTGTCTGGGTCCGCCAACCGGGCACTGGAATAACCGCCAAGACAGAGTGTGGAATGAGAGGGCGTTGCACGACCCGCACGCCGCCAATCCAGCCCGAATGAAGCGCCGGAACCACAGTTCACAACCAGTGGACGGCGACCGGAAGTCAGTTCAAAGGCCAGGGTTGATGCATGGGCATTCTGGCTGGCTGCTCCGGTTGGCGGTGCGGCGGCGTCGATCACGATGCTTGTGCGGCCACCGGACAGCCGGGCATAGCCCATCGCCAATCCATCCGGTTGCCCGCCTTTGACGCGGCTTGCGGCAAGCGCGTGATCCAGCCAACCTTCGGCACCGCGTCCGCCACCATGAAACCGCGCCAATGCTCCATCGGTATGTCGCAGGGACCGCAAGGTCGGTGCGATGCGTTCAATCGCCGCCATATGTTCCTTGGGGCAGCTGCGACCCACATCGCTGAGCGCGGCAGCCGCCCAGGTGAGCAGCGTGAAAACCGCCAGCAGTTCCTCGGGATTGCGAGTAGGCAGCCCGCCCTGCGCATCAATCTGGATGGCGCATTCGCGTGCCAGCGCCTTGATCGCCGGATCGGCAAGCGCCTCCTGACCTTCCAGCGCGAGGCCGGCATAAATCAGCCCTGTCAATGCTTCAAATCGAGGCAAGCCAGGCGCCGCACCGCGCCAGCGGCGCGACAGGAACTGGGTCTGCTGCACCAATGAGCGGTAGAAGCCGTGGCTTTGTTCGGGTTCCTGACCACGCAGCAGAAACAATGCGTGGTTGATCCAGCGGATCAGACGGCGGCCTGTGAGGTCCGGAGACCAGCCACGCCCACGGCCTTTACCATAGGCGTCGATCCAACCCCAGAGCCAGGTCTGGGCGGCGGCACGCGCGGGTGCGTCACCCACGGCCGCCAGATCGTCGAGCCAGGCAAAACCGTGAAGATCAGCGGCATAATTGGCATCCGGTGGTGTCAGATCCCACAGCGAATGGCCCGGAGCGTTTATTAATGTCCCTGCAAACAGATAGTTGCCAGCGACCAATTGACGGCCTCTGGCAAAGGATCCAATGGTCCGGGGTTCGGGCGACGAGACAAAACCTTTCACACTCGCGGTGGTGCGCGTGGCCACAGCGGCATGCACTGCGTTCAAAAGCCGCGACTGTCGCGCTTTGAGTGTGGATAATTTGAACATATTGCGACTGCCCTTGACGCTCTGATGGCGTTTGGCCGCATCATAGACCGCCTGCAAGGGGGAGTCACCGTTTTTTGCAGCGCCGTGTCCTGATGGGCGGGGTATGCCAGAAAGTCCCTGTTGTGACAGCACGTTCTGAGATAGGCAGCAATGACACAAATGCGGAGCAAAACCATGATTGCCAGCTTGATGATGTATGATCGGGTCGAATTGGCGACACCGAACGCCGCCTATTGGCGACAGTTGCGACATGCCCTGAATAGGCGCGGCATCAAGACCCCCAAAGAACTGGCCAATACGACACCCGAATTCGAAGTCTGGCGATCACCGGAATTGGTGTTGAGCCAGACCTGCGGTATGCCTTACCGGACCCAACTGTCGGAGTCTGTGAGCCTGATCGGCACTCCAGACTTTGGATTGGAAGGATGTGCACCGGGATATTACCGTTCCGCCGTCGTGGTGCGTCAGGACGATCCAAGAGAGGCGGCAGAGTTTTGCAATGCACGCTTTGTCTACAACCAGCGGTGCTCTCAATCGGGGTTCGGTGCCGCGTTTTTCTGGGCACGGGACCACGGATTCCGGTTCGATGATTGCCAGGCCAGCGGGGGGCATGTGGCTTCTGCGCGGATGGTGGCGCAAGGTCATGCCGACATTGCGACGATTGATGCACAAAGCTGGCGTTTTATTCAGCAGTTTGACGGTTTTGCCAAGGATTTGCGTGTGCTGGACTGGACCGCGCCCACCCCCGGCCTGCCCTATATTGCGGCCAAAGGGGTTGATGCACGGGCGCGGTATGAGGCAGTAGCCGAAGCAATAGCGGCCCTGGACCCGCTTTCGCGTCAAGTGCTGGGATTACGCGGGATCGTTGCAATCCCGAAAGCCGCTTATCTAGCAGTAGAAAACCCGCCGGACAGTTGATCAGGCCTTGTTCAGACAAACGATGTAAAAACCGTCCATCCCGCCCAGCTCGGACCAGTAGTCAGGCCGCAAGCGCAACCCGCCTTCGGACGTGAACCACGCCGCTTCAACGCCTGGTACGTTCAATGCGGCGGTATCGACGCTCATGTCATCGTGGCGCTCTAATGCGTCGTCGATTTGCACTTCGCCTTCGTCCGGCAACAAGCTGCAGGTGCAAAACACCATGCGTCCGCCGGATTTCAGAAGCGACCAGGCGTGATCTATAAATTCTGCCTGCAACGCGATGAGATCACCAAACTCCGAACCGTCCTTGGCATATGGCAGATCGGCATGACGACGGATCGTGCCGGTAGCGGAACAGGGAGCGTCGAGCAGGATCGCGTCAAACGTTCCCTTGATGGCACGCACATCTTTGGTGAGCGTCCTGGCACCGAGGCCAACCCGCGCAAGGTTTTCTTTCAGGCGTTGCATGCGAGCGGCGGAATCGTCCACCGATGTGACAACGGCACCGGCAGCGGCAAGCTGCATCGTTTTACCACCGGGAGCGGCGCAAAGATCCAGGATCGCCTCGCCCGATTGCGGCTTCAAAATCTGAACTGGCAGGGACGCGGCAGCATCCTGTACCCACCATTCGCCTGTGTCGAAACCCGGCATCGTCGACACCTGACCGGGATTGGTAAGGCGCACCGATCCATTGGGCAAAAGGGTTCCGTCCACGGCCTTGGCCACCGCGGCGGCATCGAATTTGGCAGTAAGATCAAGCGGGGCTCCGGCAAAATGCGCGATTTCCATTGCGCCCATCGCCTCGGCCCCCCATGCCTCGACCAAAGGCCCCCTCAACCATTTGGGCAAGCGCGGCGCACGGAGTGCAGCCCATGCTTCCGGACCTTCAGAGGCAATCTTGCGCAGCACTGCATTGGTCAGCCCCTTGAGATGGCTCAGCTTGTTGTGCTGCCCGACCAGATTTACCATGGCATTGACAACCCCGTGCGCGGCACCTCCTTGGCATAATTCCACCGTACCGACCCGCAGAACATTCTGGATGGTCAGGACCGGCGGCTTGTTCAGGTGTTTTTGCAGCAGACGGTCCGCGCGTTCCAAACCCCGCAGTGTTTCGGTCGCAAGTCGCTGCGCCCGGGCGCGGTCATCGGGCGAGAGCTTGTCAAGCGCGCCACCGGCGAGAAGTTCTGACATCAAACGCGGCTCGTCACCCAATATCTGGTCCAGCAGGTAAACGGCACTGCGGCGGGCTTGGACTCCGGTGTTTGACATACGTACGCTTCCTATCCGGCCTGACTGACTTGTCTGCAACTGTTTGCGGCGTATATCAAAGGGTGGCATCCCTCAAGAGGACGATATGACAGACAAGCTGACATCCCAACTGGAAGGCGGCGATCCGGCACCGCGCCCCATCCCGGACAATCCGACACCACCGACACCCACGCCGGGACCGGATCTGCCCCCCCGACCAAACCCTGATCCCGCACCCAAACCGATCCCGCCTGCCGCCCAGCGCGCATTGGCGGAAGCAGAGGAACGTCGCAGAAACGCGAAGGAGCTGGATTTGCCGCCAGAGTTGGGAGGCAGAGAGGGGCCGGAACCGGTGCGATATGGCGATTGGGAAAAAAAGGGGTTGGCAGTCGATTTCTGATCCTCGGGACAAACCGACCTAGCCATCCTGTGACAGTCCGAGAACATCCAGCATGTCATAGGCCCCTGCCGCACGCCCCTGCCCCCAAAGCGCCGCTTTCAAGGCACCGCGCGCAAAAACACTGCGGTCGGACGCGACATGGCGCAGGATGATCCGTTCGCCGGCGGCTGCGAACATAACATCATGTTCGCCGATGATGTCACCGCCGCGAATCGCGGAAAATCCGATGTTTCCCGGTTTGCGTGCGCCAGTGATGCCGTCGCGACCGCGGTCCGAGACCTCGTTCAACGAAACACCACGGCCAGCGGCGGCAGCCTCCCCCAGCATCAGCGCGGTGCCTGAAGGAGCGTCGACTTTCTGGTTGTGGTGCGCTTCGATAATTTCGATGTCGTAGTCGGTATCAAGTGCCGCAGCGACCCGTTGCGTCAGTTGGGTGAGCAGGTTCACCCCAAGGCTCATGTTGCCTGCGCGAATGATGGTGGCGCGTTCCGCAAACGGCGTAAGCGCGGCGATCTCTGCGTCAGACATGCCCGTTGTGCCAATCACATGCACTATGCCAGCTTCCGCCGCGAGGGCCGCAAAGCCCAGCGTTGCTGCGGGTGCTGTGAAATCAATTACCGCATCGGCATTTTCCAGCGCCGTGGCTACATCGTCTGTAACCACAACACCCAGCGCTGCGCCACTCATGGCTTCGCCCACATCGCGGCCGACCCATTCATGCCCCTCACGTTCGATCGCGGCTGTCAGGGTCATCCGGTGGGAGGCCGTCACAAGATTGATCAATGTCCGGCCCATACGGCCAGATGCACCTGTGATCGCAATGCGTGGCAGATCGGTCATGTGACATACTCCTGTGTCAATGTCTGTGGTGTCATTACCGTGCCTGCCACCGCTTGGCAAAGACAATGGGAGCGCTTAGGTAGGGCGCATGGGAAAGAACAATTCATATGAGGGCAAAGGCCCGACGCAACGCCAGCTTCGGGTCGGTGAAACGATCCGGCGCGCCTTGTCCGAAGTGCTGGCGCGGGGCGATGTCCACGATCCAGAGCTGAACCGCCTGTCGATCACGGTGGGCGAGGTGCGATCATCCTCGGATCTGAAAATCGCAACTGCCTATGTTCTGCCCTTGGGAGGAGAGGGCCAGGACGAGGTGCTCAAGCTGCTGTCACGCAACAAGCACGAGATTCGAAAACAGGTAGCCAAAAAGCTGACGCTCAAATTTTCGCCGGAACTGCGGTTTCAACTGGATCAGACCTTTGACCAGATGGACGAAACGCGACGGATGCTCAACCAGGATGCTGTTCGGCGCGATGCGGATGCTCCGGACAAGGCCACCGAGGGGTGACGCGCCTTGTGGCCCTGTTTGCGCTGCTGCTCGGCTGTGTATCGCCGGGCATTGTGGCGGCGACAGAGTGCCGCACGGAGAGCTACCATGGCAACACCTATGCGATTTGCGAGGTCGATCTGACTTCCGAGCAGCTGGAACTGTTCCTTGCCGATCCGAACGGTAATATTTTCGGCTACTTCGGTAACGTTGATGCGGCATTGAAAGAACGCGGGCTTTCATTGGGTTTCGCCACAAATGCCGGCATGTATCACGAAGACCGCAGCCCTGTCGGGCATTATCTTGAGAATGGGCAGGAGATCCAGCGGGTGATCCCTGATGCCGGGCCCGGAAACTTCGGACTGTTGCCGAACGGAGTGCTGTGTTTGCGTGAAAACCGTGCTGATGTCTTCGAAACAGGTGATTTTCTGAAACAGGCACCGCGCTGTCGGTCTGCAACACAATCCGGGCCAATGCTGGTCATCAATGGCAATTTGCACCCTAGGTTTTTGATCAACAGCACGTCACGATATATTCGCAATGGTGTGGGCACGTCACCGGATGGCAAACGCGCTGTTTTTGCGATTTCAGATAGCCCTGTCACGTTTTACGAATTCGGAAGCTTGTTCCGCGATCATCTGGCCATGTCGAATGCGCTGTATCTGGATGGCAATATTTCGCGGCTTCGCGCCCCTGATCTGGACCGCAACGGCATCGGTTTTACACAATTGGGGCCGATCATCGGGGTCGTTGAAGCGGCGAAATAGATTTGCCTCTGGGCAGCAAGCCGTGCGCGCAGTATAGCGCAGGCGAATTTTCAAAACGAGGGCAGTATGGGACGCACACGCAAAGGGCGCGATATTTCAGGATGGTTGGTTGTGGACAAACCGGCCGGGCCCACGTCGACAGCAGTTGTCAACAAGGTCCGCTGGGCACTGGAGGCGAAAAAGGCGGGCCATGCGGGCACGCTTGATCCCGAAGCGACTGGCGTTCTGGCAATTGCATTGGGAGAAGCGACCAAGACCGTTCCCTATATCACCGATGCGCTGAAGGCCTATGAATTTACCGTACGTCTTGGGGTGGCTACCAATACAGATGATGCCGAAGGAGAGGTTTTGGCAAGCTCCGATCAACGGCCTGATGATGATGCCATCAAGGGCGCCCTGGCGAATTTCATTGGCGATATTGAACAGGTGCCACCGCAGTTTTCTGCCGTCAAGATCGATGGGGAACGTGCCTATAAACGTGCCCGTGACGGAGAGGAGATGCAGATCGCGGCGCGCCCGTTGTATGTAGAAAGCCTGCTTTTGACCGACCGGCCCGATGCCGACCATGTGACGCTTGAGATGGTCTGTGGCAAGGGCGGATACGTGCGTTCCATCGCCCGTGATCTGGGGGCGGAACTTGGGTGTTTCGGACATGTGCGCGAGTTGCGCCGGATCTGGTCGGGACCGTTCGAGGCCAGCGACGGTTTGAGCATGGAACAGATCGACGCGATTGCCCGCACGCCCGAGTTGGACACCCATCTGTTGCCGTTGGAACAGGGACTGGTCGATTTACCCGAGGTCAAGGCGACCGCAGAAGGCGCAACCCGTCTGCGCAATGGCAATCCCGGCATGGTGATCGCACCGGACGTTGAATATGGCGATGAATGTTGGGCCTCCTATGACGGCAGGGCGGTTGCAGTGGGCCGGTACAAATCGGGCGAACTTCATCCAAGCCGGGTATTCAACATTTCGATGGGATGATCCGTGCCGTGCAGCCCGCCGATCGGGATCGCGATGCCATGTGGCGGGTGGCGCACCGCGTCGTTTTTCGTTTGCGCCGCTACTGTGGTGCTGGCAGACAAGCCACATGATCACCCGCAGTCATATCAAAGGCGATGCGCCCTCTACCGCAGTGTATTCAGACTGCGAAAGGTATCGCTACAGCCTCACACGGGTTTGGGATCCGCAGGGGGACAGGGTGCTGTTTGTCATGCTCAATCCTTCCACCGCAACCGAAGTACAAAACGACCCGACGGTAGAACGCTGCGAACGACGGGCGCGACATCTGGGCTTTGGCGGGTTTCGGGTGACCAACATATTTGCTTGGCGCGCCACGGACCCACGGGACATGCGGGCCGCGCAAGATCCGGTCGGGCCGGACAATGATGCCGCCCTTATCGAGGGTGCGGGCTGGGCCGGTCAGATCATCGCGGCATGGGGCACACATGGTGCCCACCTTGGCCGTGGACCCGCAGTGGCCGGCATGCTGGCAGGCTTGAACAAGCCCCTGCTGCATCTGGGTCTGTCAAAAGAGGGGCATCCCAAACATCCCCTTTATCTGCCCTATGCGCAAAAGCCGGTTGAATGGATCTAACCACCCACAATGATGACATGAAATCTTAACCAGTTAATGCCTTTGGTTTTGACCTCAGGCCGAAGATGTGGCCTTTATCTGCCAACGGCAATTGCCGGCTTTTTGGGGAAGGGAGAAGGTACTTCATGCTGTGGCTGGCTGGACTAATGGGACTTATGGCCGTCAGTGCCGCCGTCTATGTCGATGTGGGCGACGAACCGGAGGACGAAGATTCCATCGCTGATCCCCCCTCGGATCTGGATCGGGTGAACCTCATTCTGGGGTCCAGCCTTGCGGAAACCATCAACGGCAGCACCGCAACTGACCGCATTGCCGCCGGTGCGGGCGATGACCTTGTCAATACTGGCGACGGCAATGACGAAGCGATTGGCGACTCCGGGAATGACACGCTGGTCGGGGAAACAGGAAAAGATACCTTGATCGGGTCCGATGGCGACGATCACATTTTTGGCGGGACCGGTGGTGACAATCTGGTCGGGCAGAACGACAATGACATTCTGTCCGGCGAAGATGGTAATGACAGGTTAAACGGGTCAACCGGCGATGACCGCCTGTCCGGTGGCAATGGCGATGATGCACTATCCGGTGGACTGGGAAATGATTCGCTGCGCGGGGACGCTGGCGAAGATACGCTGTTCGGCGGTGCCGGCGATGACAAGCTTAGCGGTATGGCGACGGATCCGGAATCTGATCGCGTGGCCGATAGCGACGGCATGGATTATCTGAATGGCGGCGGAGGTGACGATGTCATCATAGCAGGTCAGGGCGATATTCTGCACGGCGGATCGGGCAATGACCAGTTTGTATTGGGTCAATGGGCCGCAAACGGCCCCAGCGCCGAGATTATCGATTTCGAACCGCATGATGATTCATTGTTGTTTGTCTGGGACGATAGTGACCACGACAGCGTAGCCCCCGAGATTTCGGTTGTGGCCGACCCCGAACATCCCGGGCAATTGCAGGTCTGGATGGGGCCACAAATAATGGCCCAGATCAGCGGGCAGTCACAATTGACCACGGCCGACATCTCGCTCATCCCGCTGAGTTCGGCGCTTTCGTTAAATTTGGTCAACAGCCAAAGTTGAGAAACCCATCAAATAACCTTTGCCATTCAGCCCAGTATTTCCTATACGCCACCGTCGCCTGTTGATTCCATCAACGGGCGTATCTCCACGGGCCTGCGCTGGACGACATCCCGGCCTGCGCCATCTCTTTTACTCTAATACTCTGAAAGGAGACCCCGATGTCGATTACGCCAGAAGAAAAAGCGCGCATCATGAAAGAATTCGCCACCAAAGAAGGCGACACCGGTTCCCCCGAGGTGCAGGTGGCTGTGCTGTCATCGCGGATTGCGACTTTGACAGAGCACTTCAAAACCCACAAAAAAGACAACCACGGCCGCCGTGGCCTGCTCAAGATGGTTGCGACACGTCGTAAGCTGCTGGATTACGCCAAAAGCAAGGACGAAGCCCGCTATCAGGATCTGATCAAGCGTCTGGGCCTGCGCCGCTAAGCGTCTGCCACAACGTTAGACACCAAAAACCGCGCCTGTTTCAGACGCGGTTTTTTGTTGCGTTACTGTGGGGTAACGACGCTGATTTTCGGACTGCGCTGTTCGATTTCCTCTGCCGCGTCCAGCATGATGTCCTCACGATAGCGCCCGCTGATCAGCTGCGCGCCAAGCGGGGTCAGCCCTGCCTCGCTGCGTCCGAAGCCGGTAAAGACCGACATGCCCGGCAAGCCCATCAACGGCAAGCCAACCTGGGTCAGTTGCGCCTCCATGCAGCGCGGGAAATCAGTGAGGTCCAACAGATCGGGAAAGGGCGGCTCCGCGGACACTGGGCAAATCAACACAGGATATTGCGCCAGAAATATTTCCCATTGCCGCAGGAACCCCACCCGCGCCTGCAGCGCATCGAGCACCGCGTTCAAATCCGGCGGCGCGGTGAGCTTGTGCATTTCCGCCAGAACGTACAGCGCATCGGGGTCGGCTTCTCGGGGGAACATTTCCTTTGCCCCACGCTCCATCTCTGCGAGCCATAGTTGCGCCTGCAAACGCGCCGGTTCCCGAAACGGCGGACTGGCCACCTCTTGCACGTCCCAGCCGGCGTCACTGAGCCGTTCGGCCGCCTGCCGCAGCGATTTGTCTACCAAGGGATGGGTGTTCAACCCTTCGGGATTGATGCAAAGCGCAGCGCGGCGAGGGTAGTCAGGGCCCTTCATGGGAGCGGGCATATGCCAGGGGTCCTGCAGGTCTGTTTGGGCCATGACGTCCAATGCCAGCCGCAAATCCGCGACCGAACGCGCATGCGGGCCGGACACCGCCATCAGTTGTGCCCCAATATGACGGTCTGGAGCGGATGCATTGCGCGCAGCAACACGGCCAAGGGTGGGTCGAATTCCCTGCAAACCGCAGGCATATGCAGGATAGCGGATCGACCCGCCAATATCGGTTCCCTGGCCCATTGCCCCGATTCCGGCGGCTGTGGCCGAGGCTGCACCGCCAGAGGATCCACCGGGGGTGATCGCGGGATTATGCGGGTTTTTCGTATGTCCATGCAAGGAATTGCGCGTGAACCATCGCAACGAAAAGGCGGGCGTGTTGGTGCGACCGACAATGACCGCCCCTGCACGGCGCAGGTTGGCGACGACGGGGTTATCGGAGGTTGCAATCAGGTCTTTTTGCATGCGCAACCCGTTGGTCGTGGCGAAACCGGCCTGATCGACGTTTTCCTTGGTTGTCACCGGCACGCCCGCCATCGGGCCAAGGGGATCGCCCGCTGCACGGGCACGATCAACCGCATCTGCCGCGTGCAGTGCCTCGGCATCGTTCCGGCTTACAACCGCGTTGATCGCGGGATTCACCGCATCCATGCGGGTCAGGACGGCTTGTGTCACCTCCCGTGCCGTTATCTTTCCGGCTGCCACATCTGCGGCGACTTGCGTCGCGCTACATTCAAATAATTCCATAAGCCCTCCGTTTCTCTTGAGACTGGCATGAACCCGCGGACTTGCACAGGTTGTTGTTTACTTCTACGGCTGGGAAAACCGGACACTTGGGAGAGTGCAGATGCAGAAGACCGTTGTGAACAGCTGGAATGAATGGGACCCGCTCAAGCATGTGATCGTCGGTCGCGCCGATGACGGCCACATTCCGCCCGCCGAGCCTGCCCTGGACGCCAAAGTGCCGGAAGACAGCGACATGCGTGGGCAATGGGGCAAACGCCCGCAAGATACGATTGATCGTGCGAACGCGTTGTTGGACAACTTTGCGGCGCTGCTGGAAAAACGCGGTGTTCGGGTGGATCGGCCGACCTGCATTGATCATTCACTTCCTGCGACAACACCTGATTTTCACACGGAAAGCCAGTTCGGCTGCATGCCGCCGCGGGATGTCTTGCTTACCGTAGGATCAGAGATGCTGGAGGCAACGATGTCGTACCGTTGCCGCTGGTTTGAATATCTGAATTACCGTCCACTGATGCAAAAGTACTTTGAAGAAGATCCGAACTTCCGCCACGAAAGCGCGCCAAAGCCACGCCTGACGGATGCGGATTATCACCCCGATTACCTCTCCGACAAGATCGGCGATGCCAAGCGCCTGGAGTGGGCAGCCAAGAAATTCTTTGTCACCACCGAAGAAGAGCCGCTGTTTGACGCGGCTGATGTGCTGCGGTTTGGCAAGGATTTGGTGGTGCAGCACGGGTTTACGACGAACCTCAAAGGCATTGAATGGCTGCGCCGTCACTTCCCCGATCACCGTGTGCACACGGTGAATTTTCCGGGTGATCCTTACCCGATCCACATTGACGCAACCTTTACACCGCTACGCCCGGGCCTGATCCTGAACAACCCTCAGCGGAAGTTGCCCGACGACCAGCGCGGCATGTTCGAGGCAAACGGTTGGGAAATCGTCGATGCCGCCCAGCCTGCGCATAATACGCCGCCGCCGTTGTGCTATTCTTCAACCTGGCTGTCGATGAACGTGCTGGTGTTGGATCCGAAAACAGTTTGTGTAGAAAAATCCGAGGTCTATCAGGCCGAGCAGATGGACAAATTGGGAATGGAAGTGGTCGAGGTTGAACTGCGCGACGCCTATGCATTCGGCGGCGGGCTACATTGCTGTACGGCAGACGTCTATCGCGAAGGTCTGTGCGAGGATTACTTTCCGAGCTTGTCTAACTGAATTGGATTGATCTGCCATCCGCGCCGGGATTGCCCTGCGGATGGCAGAAAAGTCATCTAGACCGGCATGTTGTTGAACATGTCGTCAAAGGCATCCTGTTCCAGTTCCGCCTGCATGTTTCTGATCTTGCGCGCGACAGGATGTTGGCGGGCATCAAGCCTGCGGGCAATGCGGTTGAGTTCGGGGGCTATTTGCAGACGCTTCTGCGTCGGTGCCGCCTCAAACACCCGGGCGAGTTCCATAACACGATGTTCCAGATCATGAGTCTTCATCTTGGCAGCCTCCCAGTTGCAATTCTCCTTATATTAGCACAACTTCTCCCGAAGAGGGTTAATGAATGCTTAACGCCTGCGCATCGGCTGATTGTTGCTCTTGGTGCCCGCCGGATCAGAGCAAGGGTGGAAACCAAGGCATCGCCGCCGAGTAACGCCAGCCCCGACGATTGACCCCGTAACGACTAGAGCGACCTCTCAAAGCGTTGGGTCAGCACGATTTTCATCTTCGTCATGCTTAGCAGGATCGCCGCCGGACCCGCCAAGAAATGGTTGAATGAGCAAGCGATCAAGCCAAAGGCTGCGCCGGTTTCTAAACTTATCAATACCAATTGTCATTTCTTCGTGTCCCGCCTCGGGCTGGGCAAGATAAGTGCCCAAAATCCGGTCCCACCATGGCAGGTTGAACCCAAAGTTGCTGTTGGTCTCTGACGGACGGATTGAATGATGCACACGGTGCATGTCCGGCGTAACGATGAAAAGCCTCAAGACCGCATCAAGCTTTAGCGGAAGGCGAATGTTGGAGTGATTGAACAGCGCGCTTGCATTCAAAAGTACTTCAAAAATCAAGACCGCGAGTGCAGGAGGACCAAGAGCCATAACAACGCCGAGTTTGATCAGCATTGAAAGCAGGATTTCCAGCGGATGAAACCTGAGCCCCGTTGTGACGTCAAATTCCAGATCAGCATGGTGCATGCGGTGCAGACGCCAAAGCGCCGGAACTGCATGAAACAGAATGTGTTGAAAGTAGATCGCCAGATCCAGCGCAAGGATCGCAATGAGGACCGCAACCCAGACCGGGATGTCTATCTGGTTCAAGACGCCCCAGCCGTTTTCCTGAGCAACCAATGCCAACCCAACTGCGACGATTGGAAACACAAGTCTGACGAGCAATGTGTCAATCGCGACAAGCGCAAGGTTGTTCGACCAGCGCAACAGTCGGGGAATTTCCACTCGTCTACGCGGAACGGCGAGTTCCCAAACCGCCATGCCTATCAGAACGCCGAGGAAAATTGTGAGGCGGATCGCTGGTTCTTGTTCTAGAATGACCTGCGGCATATCCTGCACCGTTGCGGATTAAGGTTGTCTTTGGCAACAAACATATCGCTGCTTGTTCACACTACCAATCAAAAATGCAAGCTTTGAAAATCCCGGTATAACCAGCCTTGCACCCAACCCTTCCCCTCGCTCGCAATCTCCTGTACAGCCCACCCATCTGAAAGACGGCGCCCGGACCGCAGCGCCGACAAAAGAAGATATCGCGGTCAGAGGCAATTCGGCCTCTATGCAAAGGCCAACAGGCCAACACAGGAAACGTAGATGTTTAATGTAACGAAAAAATCAATGCAGTGGGGCGAAGAGACGCTGACACTCGAAACCGGCAAAGTAGCCCGTCAAGCGGACGGCTCTGTCATTGCGACACTGGGCGAAACCAGCGTCATGGCAAACGTCACTTTTGCACGGGCCCAAAAGCCGGGCCAGGATTTCTTTCCCCTGACCGTGCATTACAATGAGAAATACTATGCCGCGGGCAAAATTCCCGGCGGCTTCTTTAAGCGCGAAGCGCGCCCAACCGAAAAAGAAACGCTGACTTCGCGTCTGATCGACCGCCCGATCCGCCCGCTGTTCGTCCCCGGCTTCAAAAACGAAGTGCTGGTGATGTGTACGGTTCTGTCACACGACCTGGTCAATGACCCCGACATGGTTGCAATGATCGCGGCATCAGCGGCGCTGACCATTTCCGGCGCGCCGTTCATGGGCCCGATTGCGGCATGCCGCGTTGGTTTTGAGGGTGGTGAATACATCCTGAACCCAGAGATCGACGACATGCAGAACCTGCGCATGAACCCTGATCAGCGTTTGGATCTGGTCGTTGCGGGCACCAAAGACGCCGTGATGATGGTTGAATCCGAAGCTTACGAGTTGAGCGAAGAGGAAATGCTGGGCGCGGTCAAGTTTGCCCACGACAGCATTCAGCCGGTGATCGACCTGATCATTGATCTGGCCGAATCCGCCGCGAAAGAGCCGTTTGATTTCCAACCCGTTGATTATTCCGCGCTCTCCGCAGCCGTGAAGAAAGCCGGCGAGAAAGAGATGCGCGCAGCCTTTGCAATTGCAGACAAGCAAGAGCGTACGACTGCCGTGGCCGAAGCACGTGAGTTGATCAAGTCGAAGCTGAGCGACGAAGAACTGGAAGATTCAAACCTCGGTTCCGCGATGAAAGGTCTTGAGGCCTCTATTCTGCGCGGCGATGTTGTGAAGACCGGCAAACGTATCGACGGGCGCAAGACGGATGAGATCCGCGATATCGTCTCTGAAACGGGCGTTCTGCCACGGACCCACGGTTCGGCGCTGTTCACCCGTGGTGAAACGCAGGGTCTGGTTGTCACCACATTGGGCACCGGCGACGACGAACAGTTCATCGACGCACTGCATGGCAACTTCAAATCGAACTTCCTGCTACACTATAACTTCCCCCCCTATTCGGTTGGTGAAGTGGGCCGTGTGGGCCCTCCCGGCCGTCGTGAAATCGGTCACGGCAAGCTGGCATGGCGTGCGCTTCAGGCGGTTCTGCCTGCGCCAACTGATTTCCCATATACCGTGCGCGTTGTATCCGAGATCACTGAATCCAACGGTTCATCGTCGATGGCATCTGTCTGTGGTGGCTCCCTGTCCATGATGGACGCGGGTGTGCCGTTGAAAGCGGCCGTGGCCGGTGTTGCCATGGGTCTGATCATGGAAGAAGACGGGTCATATGCGATCCTGTCCGACATCCTTGGCGACGAAGACCACCTTGGCGACATGGACTTCAAGGTGGCAGGTACCGAAGCCGGCATCACATCGCTGCAAATGGACATCAAGATCGCAGGCATCACACCAGAGATCATGGAAAAGGCATTGGCGCAGGCCAAAGCGGGCCGGATCCATATCCTTGGCGAGATGAACAAGGCTCTGTCCGGTGCTGCTGAATTCTCAGAGCATGCGCCACGCATCGAAACCATGCAGATCCCGACGGATAAAATCCGCGAAGTGATCGGTTCTGGCGGCAAGGTCATCCGCGAGATCGTGGAAGTTTCCGGCGCGAAGGTCGACATCAACGACGAAGGCATCATCAAGATCGCCTCGCCAAACGGCGAAGCCATCAAGAAAGCCTATGACATGATCCACTCGATCGTGGCCGAGCCGGAAGAAGGTATGGTCTACACCGGTACGGTTGTGAAAATCGTCGATTTCGGTGCTTTCGTGAACTTCTTTGGCAAACGTGACGGTCTGGTGCATGTATCCCAGATCGAAAACCGCCGCCTGAACCACCCTTCCGACGTGTTGAAGGAAGGTCAGGAAGTTAAGGTTAAACTCCTGGGCTTTGACGATCGCGGTAAGGTGCGCCTGTCGATGAAGGTTGTCGACCAGGAAACCGGCGAGGAAATCAAGGAAGAAAAAGCAGAAGGCTGATCGCCGACTCTTCTTGAATAAATTTGAAAAGCCTCGGCATTATGTCGGGGCTTTTTGCATTTTTCCGCCCTGCGAATGCCGATGATCTGTCCGGTCACCGGGCGGTGTCTGAAGGGGCAGGCCGTTGTCACCGCAATATAGTGTTATCAATTTTTCCCGGATACGCACAACAGGACCGTCATGAGACTTGCCAAGACCTTTTGCGCTGCTTAGTCAGTCGCTATGCGTTTGATTTATCGCGCCTTGTTCAAACAGCTGTTGCAATCAGCAGCACGGTCGCATCTCGTGGCCGGGCGCCCGGCATTGGCAGGCTATGCCTTTGATCATATCACCCTGAAGATGCATATTGATGGCCGTTTTGCCTACCGCGAACTCGCCGCGCTGGAACAACAGCTTTTCCCGCACCTCGATTCCAACAGCATCTGTCTCGATATTGGTGCAAATATCGGCAATCATGCCATCAATTTTGCTGATTACTTCCAACATGTTCATGCCTTTGAACCCAATCGCAAGGCGCTGGACCTACTGGAAATCAATGCGCGCCTGCGTCCCAATATCACCGTGCATCCTGTGGGTCTGTCGGACCACTGCCACACACTGAAGGCTGTACAACCCGAGGGTAATCTGGGTGGCACAGGCGCAAATGCAACAGGCGCGCCACAGGATCAGAGTGTAGATCTGCCGCTTGTGCCCTTGGACGGGGTTGACCTTGATTTGGGCGGTCGGGACATCTCTTTTGTAAAAATCGACGTCGAAGGTTTTGAAGCAGAGGTCATCAAGGGGGCCGCCAAGACCTTGGCCACCCATAGGCCCGTGATAGGTATGGAAGTAGACCGGCGTTCGGTAAATGGCGGTTCTAGCCCGGCTTTGGCAGCTGCATTCGAGCTGGGCTATTGTCACATGTATGCCATGCAGCGGGGCCGTTCGATGCGGTTTCGCGCGGTGAACAATGCGGTCGCACGCAATTATCCGATGTTGTTGTTGTCGATGGTACCACTTACCCTCGATTGAACAGTGACCGCGCCCAGATCGCAAAACCGGGGCGCGATCCGATCCGGGTCAGCTGGGCGCTTTGGTTGTGCGCAAATAAGGCAATACGGTTGTAAATTCACCGAACTTCGTCGTTGCATCAGCATCGGAGACCGTCGGCGGAATGATCACATCATCACCAACGTTCCAATTTGCCGGCGTTGCCACACCGTTGCCTGTCGACATTTGCAAACCATCCAGCGCCCGCAGGACTTCGGCAAAGTTGCGGCCCACAGTCATCGGATAGGTCATCGACAGTTTCAATTGCTTGTCTGGACCAATGATGAACACGGAACGCACGGTTGCTGAATCAGCCGGGGTGCGTCCGTCGGGGAGATAGGCCTCTGCGGGCAACATGTCGAAGGCCTTGGACACTTCCAGACCGATGTCTGCAATGATCGGGAAACCGGCAGTCGCACCCGCGACCTTCTCGATGTCGCCTTTCCATTTCTTGTGGTCTTCAACCCCGTCAACGCTGACGCCCATTACCTTGGTTCCGCGTTTTTCCCATTCATCGGCCAGTTGCGCGACCGCGCCAAACTCGGTCGTGCAAACAGGTGTGAAATCTTTGGGATGAGAAAACAGGATCGCCCAGTTATCGCCGACAAAATCGTGCAACGAAATGCTGCCCTGGTCGGTTTCGACGGTCAAGTTTGGAATGGTGTCGTTGATGCGCAAGCCCATAATATCCTCCGGGGTGATTGTCAGGTCTGTTCGCCCCTATGTAATCATTAATTGCGCCCGTACCAGCCCCTTGCGGTGCTCCGCCTGCGGTGACACAGTGGCAAAAAGCCGGGGCGGACGCTGTTGTCTCTCCCCAATATATGAGGATACTCTCCATGTTGGAAAAACGTGATTTCTACATCAACGGTGCCTGGGTTGCCCCGGCCAAAGCCAATGATTTTGCTGTTATCGACCCATCAACCGAAGAACAATGCGCCGTTATTTCACTGGGCGATCAGGCAGACACCGATGCCGCGGTCAGCGCCGCCCGCGCCGCATTCGATGGCTGGTCCCAGACCCCGCGCGAAGAGCGGATAGCCCTGATCGAAAAGCTCGCCACCATTTATGACACCCGTCAGGAAGAGATGGCACAGGCCATGTCCCTGGAAATGGGGGCACCCATCGCGCTGAGCCGCACACAGCAGGTCGGCGCGGGCAGCTGGCATATCGGTGGTTTCCTCAAGGCGTTCAAAGACTTCAAGTTCGAAAAGGATTTCACTGCAACAGAGAAGACCCTGCTCGAGCCGATTGGCGTCTGCGCCCTGATCACCCCATGGAACTGGCCAATGAACCAGATCATACTCAAGGCGGTTCCGGCAATTGCGACAGGTTGTACCGTCGTACTGAAACCTTCCGAAATTGCGCCACTTTCCGGTCTGTTGTTCGCTGAATTCATGCATGAGGCTGGTTTCCCTGCCGGTGTTTTCAATCTGCTGAATGGCGATGGCCCCGGTGTTGGTTCGCAACTGTCCGCACATCCCGAAGTAGACATGGTCAGCTTTACCGGCTCCACCCGTGCAGGCATCGCGATTTCAAAAGCCGCGGCCGATACGCTCAAGCGCGTTTCATTGGAATTGGGTGGCAAGGGCGCGAACATCATCTTTGAAGATGCGCATCCCAAAGCCGCAAAGTCCGGTGCGATTCGCTGCTTCCGAAACTCGGGTCAGTCCTGTAACGCACCGACACGGATGCTGGTGCACAAGTCCCGCTATGACGAAGCCGTGCAGATGGCAGCGGATGTCGCGACCAACACCCATGTCGGCCCCGCCTCAGACGAAGGCCAACACATTGGCCCCGTCGTATCCGAAGCGCAGTTCAACAAGATCCAGGGCCTGATCGAGGTTGGCATGTCGCAAGCCCGTCTGGTTGCCGGTGGTCTGGGCCGGCCAGATGGCTTGAACCGGGGATATTATGTGAAACCGACAGTGTTTGCAGATGTGACAAACGATATGACCATCGCCCAGGAAGAAGTCTTTGGCCCCGTCCTGTCGATCATTCCTTTCGAGACCGAAGAAGAAGCCGTGGCCATCGCCAATGACACGCCCTACGGCCTGACCAACTATGTCCAGACAGACAACGACGAATTGCGTCGCCGCGTGGCACGCCGCTTGCGCTCTGGCATGGTTGAGACCAACGGTGTCGGCTTTGCCCAAGGTTCACCATTTGGTGGCTACAAGCAGTCCGGCAATGGCCGGGAGGGTGGCGTTTACGGGCTCGAGGAATTTCTCGAAGTCAAGGCAGTATCCGGCTGGACTGCCGATTAACCTCTCTTCGGAAACGAGGGTAGAAGGGCTGTCTTCGGTCGGCCCTTTCCTATCCCGCCCTCGCGTTTGAAGACAGCACCGGATTGAGTTTATTGGCAAGATGAAGCCTGTCTGTGGTGCTTTATCTTTTCTTTACCACTTGATGCGATGTTTGAGGCGCGCGGATAGCTGGAGAGCGATCCCGCGTGCAAGGTGAAGCCCTGTCCTCGGGTGTAAACGCCCGAGGACAGGGTGACCACTTCAATCTTCATCTTGCCATTAAACTCATTCTTCCCTCTCAAAACGGTGATTTGGCCCGAATTTTAACGGACCGGCCGCCCTGCGGATGTTTGAAACGCAACTCTTCGGAATGTAGCATCAAGCGCGGGAAGTCGGCCGCGGGCCCGCTCGCATAGAAGGGGTCACCCAGGATCGGATGTCCCAGGGCCTGCATATGAACGCGGAGCTGATGTGATCGACCTGTCTTTGGTCTTAGGCGAAGGCGGGATGTCCTGCCGTCTGTCTTGATCATTTTCCATTCGGTCTGCGCTGATTTACCTGTTGTGTGGCACACCATTTGCAACGGGCGGTTTGGCCAGTCAACAATCAGCGGCAGGTCGATTTCGCCAGCGTTTTCTTCAGGTTCTCCCCAGACACGCGCGACATAGGTTTTGCGGGCCATGCGTTTTTCAAACTGCAGGCCAAGGTGGCGTTGTGCATAGGGCGTCATGGCAAAAATCATCACCCCCGATGTATCGCGGTCCAGACGATGGACCAGCAAGGCCTGCGGGAATGCCGCCTGGATCCGCGACATCAGACAGTCGGCAAGGGCGGGACCCTTGCCCGGAACGCTAAGCAAGCCGGCGGGTTTGTCGACCAGCATCACTTCGGCGTCTTCGTGCAGAATCACCAGTGGATCCTGGGGGGGCTTATAGTTTGGGTCCATATGCCCAAGTCACAGAAGTCGCATCTGTTTTCAACCCGATTTTGCCTCGCGCATTTGCCGCACCATCGAGGAAGAGTATATAAGCAGCGCCAGCCAGATCATTGGAAATGCGATCATCCGTGCGCGCCCCAGGGGTTCGTCAAATACAAAGACAGCGACCAAGAATATCATCGTTGGTGCGATATATTGCAAGACACCGATGGTCGACAACCGCAGCAGTTTGGCACCGTTGGCATAGACCATCAAAGGCACGGCAGTGACCAGGCCGCAGCCGACCAACAGCCATGTATCAAAGTTAAAGGACAGGCTGAAATGCGACTGTCCGATGAGGGTGAGATAGGCGATGTAACCGAGCGCCGGCACGATCAGGATCAGAATTTCGAGCAGAAAACCCTGGTTTGGCCCAATCGGCAGGCTCTTTTTTGCAAGGGCATAGAATCCCCATGACAGGGTCAATGCAAGGGCGACCCAGGGCACGCGCCCTGCTTCGAGCGCGATCACCACAACCGCCAGGGCGGCGAGCACAATTGCAAGCATCTGGGTACGGCTGAGACGTTCCCCCAGAACCACCGCTGCAAGTAGGACACTGAACAGGGGGTTGATGTAATAGCCCAGCGATGCCGCCAGTGCGTTGCCTGTGGCAATTGCATAGACGTAGATGCCCCAGTTCACAGAGATCAAGGCAGCGGTGACACAGGCCATGCCCAGCATGGACGGATTGCGCAGGGCTTCGCGCAGGGCATCGGTGCGGCGCAGTGCGATCAGCACCACGGCTGCAATCGGCAAAGACCAAAGAATACGATGTGCCACCACCTCGGCGGGTGAAACATGCGCCAGCAGCTTCATATACAGGGGCAGGAACCCCCACATCACATAAGCGCCGATGGCAAAGGCAAGACCCCGTGGGGTATCTTCATTTGCTTTGGGTGACAGGCTGTCCGGGTTGCGCATCGGGGATCTCCGTTTTCCCTAGGGGTACGGTAGATCCCCGCCCTTCGAAAGGGATGGATTGTACCGTTACACTTTCACACGGAGCGCCTTGGGATCATACATCGGTTTGAGGGATGCCTCGGCTTTGACGCGTGTCCCGGCCACATCGATCTCATAAGCGGAAGCCAGCAGATCTGCTGCGCTTTCGCCTTTGCAGGGGACATAGCCCATGCCGATCGCGGCACCGAGCGCATGGCCATAGGCACCTGATGAAAGATAGCCGACAATCTCACCATCGCGAATGACAGGTTCGTTATGATAAAGAAGAGGTTCGGGATCGGAGAGTTTGAACTGCACGAGGCGTGCGTCCAGTCCTGTGTCCTTCTTGCGCAAAACGGCATCCCGGCCCATGAATGCAGGCTTGTCCGTTTTCACGGCAAAGCCGAGTCCCGCTTCGAGCACGTGATCTTCCGAGGTAATGTCATGGCCAAAGTGACGGAAGCCCTTTTCGATGCGGCAGCTGTCCATCATATGCATGCCGCAGAGCTTGAGATTCATGTCCTGGCCGGCGGTCTCTAGCGTTTCGAAGACATGCCCGCACATGTCCGCCGACACGTATATCTCCCACCCCAATTCACCCACATAGGTGACACGGTGGGCCCGGGCGATGCCCATGCCGATCTCGATCTCTTGCGCCGTGCCAAAAGGGTTTGTGGCATTGCTGAAGTCGTTGGGCGAAACGTGTTCAAGCAGCCTGCGTGCGCGTGGTCCCATGATGGCGAGCACCCCCTCACCGGATGTGACATCGGTGATCACCACATTGTAGTCGTTGATGTTCCGTTGCATCCACGACTGATCGGCCAATCGCGTGGCCGCGGGGGTTACCACCAAATAGCTGGTTTCTGACAGGCGGGTCACGGTGACATCCGCTTCGATTCCGCCGCGTTGGTTGAGAAATTGTGTATAGACGATTTTGCCGTTGGGCACCGAATAGTCGCCGCCGCCAATATAGTTCATGAAAGCTTCGGCGTCTGGTCCTTCAACGCGAATTTTGCCAAAGGATGTCATGTCATACATGCCGATATTTTCTCGCACAGCCATGTGTTCATCACGGATGTTGTCAAAGAAATTCTGGCGCTGCCAACTGTAGCGGTATTTTTTTTCCTGCCCCGCGCGGGCAAACCAATTTGCGCGTTCCCAACCGGCGATTTCCCCCATCACAGCGCCGCGTTCGATCAGATGATGATGGAAGGGCGTGCGCCGGATGCCGCGCGCGGTTGCCTTTTGGCGGTAGGGGAAATGATCGGCGTAAAGCAGACCCAGCGTTTCCTTGGACCGTTCTGCGAGATAGGTTTTATTCCCCTGAAAAGGCTGCATGCGGGAAATATCCACATCTCCCAGATCAAAGGGCTTTTCACCACCTGCCATCCATTGTGCCAACGCCATACCGGCCCCTCCCGCCGATTGGATACCGATGGAGTTGAACCCGGCGGCAACCCAGACATTGTCCATCTCGGGTGCAAGTCCCAGATGGTAGGCATCGTCGGGTGTGAAACTTTCGGGGCCATTGAAAAACGTATGAATGCCGGCTTCGGCAAGCATCGGCATACGGTTCACCGCAGCTTCGAGGACCGGTTCGAAATGGTCAAAATCTTCAGGCAGTTGGTCAAATTCGAAATCGTCGGGAATGCCGTCCAGCGCCCAGGGTTTTGACCGGGGTTCAAAGGCACCCAACAGCATTTTGCCGGCGTCCTCTTTGTAATAGGCACATTCATCCGGAACGCGTAGAACCGGAAGTTGTTGCAAGCCTGCGATTGCCTCGGTCACGATGTAAAAGTGCTCGCAGGCTTGCAGCGGGATGTTGGTGTTCAGCATCCGGCCGACTTCATGACCCCACATGCCGGCGCAGTTCACCACCATGTCGCAGGTGATGTGGCCAGTGTCCTCACCACTTTGCCAGTCCACGCCTGTGATGCGCCGCCCATTGCGGGTGACGCCAGTAGCCTTGGTGCGTTCGATCACCTTTGCACCGCGTTTTCCTGCGCCCCTGGCCAGCGCCAGTGCAATGTTGGCCGGATCGCCCTGCCCGTCCTTGTCAAGGTAAACTGCGCCTGTCACACCGTTGATATTGAGGTGTTCGTATTTCTCAAGCACTTCTTTCGGGCTGATTTCTTCGACATCGACGCCGAAGGCACGCGCCATCGCGGCCTGGCGATAGATTTCTTCGCGCCGTTCGTCAGTCAGAGCAACGGTGATCGACCCGACCCGTTTAAAACCGGTGGCCACACCTGTTTCCGCTTCAAGTTCGCCGTAGAGTTCCTGCGAATATTTCGCGAGTTTCGTCATATTTGCCGTGGCGCGCAGCTGTGCGATCAGACCGGCGGCATGCCAAGTGGTGCCCGAGGTCAAACGCTTGCGTTCCAGCAGAACGACGTCCTGCCAACCCAGCTTGGTCAGGTGGTAGGCAACCGAACATCCGATGACGCCACCTCCGATAATGACGACACGGGCATGGGAAGGGACGTGAGGCATGTAACAATCCTTCAGATGATGGTGTGGCCAGCCAGGCGCAGGCGGCGGGCGATTTCAGCGATATGCGCAGGGCTGACTTCGCAACAGCCGCCGATGATCGTTGCACCCTGATCAACCCAGGCCATCGCGTGCTCCGCGTAGAACTTGGGTGTTAAATCATGACGCGCGGTCAGGGAATCCACGGTAGGACGTGCAGTGAGGAACCCAGCGCTGATTTGTTCAAATCCGTTAGCATAGGCTCCATATGGCAGGCCGGATTGCGCCAGTATGTCAAGCGCGGCGGGGATCGCCTCAGGGGCGGAACAATTGACAAGCACGGCTGCCGCGTCTGATTGAGCGATGACGGGCAAGACATCGGCCAAAGCCTCGCCCGAGCGCAGTTCAGTGCCGTCCTTGTCGCGGACCGAAAGTGAGAGCCAGACAGGTTTGTGATATCCACAGGTTGCCGCCAGCACGTCCCGGGCATGGGCGATAGAGACTACTGTCTCAGCGATCAACAGATCACAGGCCGGCGCGAGGGTTCTGGCCACTTCCGCGAACAGCGGCACGGCTTCTGCCGAGGCGGGGTGCAAATCGGGGCGGTAGGATGCGCGAAGCGGGCCGATCGCACCGGCAACACGGGCAGAGCCGCAATTCCGGACCTCGTCCAGAGCCATGCGAAGCAGACTGTCGAACTGGTCGGCAACCTCGGTACCCGACAGCCTGTCGCGGTGGATGGCGTAGGTGTTGGTTGTGGCAACACTTGCCCCCGCCTTCGCAAAGTCGCGGTGCACCTGGGCGACCAGACCGGGACAGTCCATCATCACTTGAGTCGACCAAAGCGGCGTCGGGCGGTCTCCGGCGCGATGAACAAGTTCCTGCCCCATACCTCCATCCAAAAGGGTGATCCCGGTCATGCGCGGATACGCGTATTGTCAGGGTCCCAGAGCGGCGCATCGGGCTGCACCGTTGCTTTGCACATCTTGCCAAAGATGTTGATTTCAACTTCGGTGCTCGGTGTGGCCAGTTCCGCTTTGATCATGCCCAGCGCGATGGATTTGCCCACGCGGTAGCCCCAATCGCCCGAGGTGGTTTCGCCAACAACCTCTCCATTGTGCCAGACGGTCGACATGTAAGGCGCGTCCTGATCACCAGCCTCGACAGTCATGGTGACAAACCGCTTCTTGCTGCCTTGCTGCTTTTCTGCCTGCAAGGCCGCCTTGCCGGGGAAATCCTGCGGCTTGTCCAGTTTGACAAAACGTTCTAGCCCCGCTTCCAGCAGGGTGTAATCGGTGGACAGGTCACCCTTCCACGCACGGTAACCCTTTTCGATGCGCAGTGAGTTCAGGGCGAACATGCCGAAAGGTTTGGCCCCAGCCCCGATCACCGCATCATATAGCGCAGGAATATCCGCGTTTGCGGCGTGGATTTCCCAACCGAGTTCGCCGGCGAAGGACACACGCGCCAAGGCGCAGCTGATTCCCGCGACTTTGGCGGGTTGGGTGGATAGCCATGATGCGGCGAGGTCCGCTTTGGTACCCAGCGTCACGAACAAGTCGCGCGCCTTGGGTCCGGTGACAATCAGCGTGGAATATTCCGTGGTGTGATCGGTCAGGGTCAGACCAACGGTAAGGTTGTTTTGCAATAATGCATGGTCATGCCACTGTGCCGTCGCGGCAGTGATCAGGGTAAAGAAGTCCGCGTCGTGGCGCATGATCGACATTTCCGTCAGGATACGCCCTCGGCTGTCCGGGAAATAGGCCAGATTCATGCGGCCTACCTTGGGCAAGCCTCCCGAAATCATGCCGCGCAGCCATTCGGCAGCACCCGCGCCGCTCAGGTTGAAGCGCGAGAAACCCGGCAGGTCAAGGACGCCAACGCCGTCGCGCACCGCTTCGCATTCTTCCTTTATGCGCTTGGCCCAAGGGCCATTGCGGTCCCAAGTCTGGGTGGCTTCCTCGGACGTGTCATCACCGTCTTGCGCGAACCAATTGGCGCGTTCCCAGCCGTTATAGGCACCCATCTGGCCGCCCGCCGCGATGATCTTGTCATGCACGGGCGACAGTTTCTTGTCGCGACCAGCGGGCCATGCATGACGCGGGAAGTGCATGGCATATTCGTGACCATAGGTTTCCAACGCCTTGGCCAGACAATGATCGTGATCCGTGTAATCGGTGTAGCGGCGCGGATCGACGGCCCACATGTCCAGTTCGGTTTCGCCGTGCATGATCCATTCGGACAGCACCTTGCCCGCGCCGCCGCCTTGGGCGATGCCGAAGGTAAAGGAGTGGCCTTCAAATGCGTTCTTCACACCGGGCATGGGGCCAACCATGGGCAGACCATCAGGAGCATAGGGGATAGGACCGTTGATGTTGCGGCCCACACCGGCGGTGCCCAGAATCGGCACACGGGCCATGGCATCTTCAATGTAGTGCTCCAGGCGCTCCAGATCGTCGGGATAAAGCTGGAAGGAGAAATCCAGCGGCATGGGATCTTCAGGCGTGACCCAATGGGCCTTGCAGTTGCGTTCATACGGGCCAAGGTTCAATCCGTTCTTGTCCTGCCGCAGGTAGTAAGAGGTATCGACATCGCGCAGCAGGGGTACCTTGTGGCCCTTTTCCTTGGTCCATGCCTCCAGCTCTGCGATCGGTTCGGTCAGGAAATACTGGTGCGACATCACCAACATCGGCACGGTACGCCCGCCAAAGGGTTTGAACATCTCACCCACGCGCTGTGCGTAATAACCTGCGCAGTTGACGACAAATTCACAGCGGATTTTACCCCTGTCGGTTTTCACGATCCATTCATCGCCATCTCGTTCGAGACCTGTCGCAGGGCAGAAACGTTCAATCCGGCCTCCTGCATCGCGGGCACCTTTGGCCAGAGCCTGAGTCAATTGCGCCGGATCGATGTCACCATCAAGCGGGTCCCATAACCCCCCCTCAAGGTCATGGGTTTCCATGAAGGGGTGCAAATCCTTCAATTCATCGGGCGTGCAGATCTTCATCTCCAGGCCCTGATATTGTCCCATAGAGGCGACACGTTCGAATTCCATCATCCGCTCTTTGGAATGACCCAGACGGATCGACCCTGTGACGTGGTAGTTCATCGGATAATCCACATCCGCGCCAAGAGTACGGTACATCGCTGCCGAATCGCGCTGCATGTTCATCACCGCCCAGGACCCGGCAAAATTCGGCACATTGCCTGCCGCGTGCCAGGTGGACCCCGCCGTCAGTTCGTTCTTCTCCAGCAATACGCAGTCTTTCCAGCCTGCCTTTGCCAGATGATAGAGGGTCGAGGTGCCCACAACACCGCCACCAATGATGACCACACGGGCCGTTGCTGGAAAATCTGACATGTGAAAGCTCCGTTATTGATCCTGCTGTGGCAGGCCGTCGGCGATGTCATAATAATCGCCTTTGTCTGCGACAAAGATGTGTTTCTCCGTATGAATGCCTGTGGCACCATCAAGGGTGCCTGACATGATGGAGGTCGCGCCGCCGTCAGCCTCATGCCGCCAGAACAGCGAGGATCCGCAGCGATGACAAAAACCACGTTCGGCGCTGGCGCTGGAGCGATACCATTGCAGGGTCTCGTCCCTGGTGATTTCCAGTTGTTCTGGCCTGACCTGCGTTGCCGAAACATAATGCCCGCTGGTCTTGCGGCACTGGACGCAATGACAGGCGACTGAATTGCGCAATGCGCCTGTCAACTTGTATGTGACCCCGTCACAAAGGCAGCTTCCCTTGTGCATATTACACCCTCCCCGGTGCTGAAGTACTGCCCAGAAGCAGCCCGTAAATGATGAAGCAAACCGCCATGATGCGGCGAAACCAGACATTGAACACCGCCCCTAGGGCAGCGCGCCCGATTCCTGCGCCAAGGGCGGAGAATCCCGTGTAGCTTAGGGCGGTCAGGCTAAGCGCGGTTGGCACGATTACGACCATCTGATCCCAGATCGGCACATCCGGTTGCACAAATTGCGAGAAAGCGGCGAGGTATCCTGCCACGCTTTTGGGATTAATCGTGGCGATCGCAAAGGCACGCAGGTAGATCGAAGATGGCGGGCGTTCGTCTACCTTGGGGGGCGTGCCGGCCATACGCCAACCGCGGATGCCGATATATATCAGAAATCCCGCCCCGACATATTTCGCGATACCAAAGGCAGCTTCGGATGTGGCGATGAGCGTGGTGATGCCGAAAGCGGAAAGCAGCAGGAAAAGCATGGCCTGGGTCAGGATCGCCAGAACACCGATCATGGAACGACGAAGCCCGATCGTCATGCCGTTGGTGATGCAATTGACGGCGTTCGGTCCCGGTGTGGTGACAAAAACCACCCAGAACAGCGCGAATATGATCCATGCTTCGAAACTCATCAATACACCGGCGGGGCGATGACCCAAATCGCGACAGCAGGCTTGTCATAGGGGTTGGCCCAACGAAACGCTTCGCCACGGATACGAAAACTGTCTCCGGGATTGATCTGATGGGTGACGCCTTCGATTTCGATATCCAATTGGCCGGACACGACATAGCCAACTTCCTGGGTCGGGCGCCTGACCGGGTTCTTGATCCTGCTGTGCGGCGCAAATGTCGAATGTACCATTTCAAAGTCATCGGTCAGGTCGGGTGAAAGCAGTTCCTCGATCAGCCCGGCGGTCTGCGACCCGATAGGGCGGCGTGCATCGCGCCGCACAACATATCCCGCTTCATGTGCCGGGGCGGCGGCGTGGCGGAACAGCATCGAAACAGAGACCCCCAACTTACCGGCGATGTCGCGTAGATCCGTGATTGACGGTTCGGAGATGTCGCGCTCAACCTGACTGAGCCACCCGACGGAACGACCCAGCATGTCGGCCATTTCCACCAGAGTCAGCCCTCGGGTCTTGCGCAGTGCCCGCAGGTCTGCCCCCAGTGTTTCCGGGGTATCCGGTAGGCAGTGTTGCATAGTAACTCCGTGAAATTATTGCGTTGGATTTCACGTAATATCAGATCTGTGAAAAAATCCAGTCTTATTTCACGGTGGAAAAGGTTCTATTCAGAATATGTACCAGGGCATCTGCATCCGTCTGATGAAAAGCGTCAGGCCGGTTACTGTCAATATCAAGCACCGCAATCAACTCCCCCGCACCGTTCAAAACCGGGAGCACCAATTCAGAACGAGTCGAGGAGGCGCAGGCGATATGACCAGGAAAGGCATCAACGTCCGCAACCAACTGCACTTCGCGGGTTCGCGCTGCCGCGCCGCAAACCCCTCGTGAAAAGGGAATGACCAGACAGCCATGGCTCCCCTGATAAGGCCCGATCTTGAGCAGCTCAGGCGAAACAACGCGATAAAACCCAGTCCAGTCGAACCGATCATCTGCATGGTGGATTTCGCAGGTGAGTGTCGCCATAAGCGCAATTACATCGGTTTCGCCTTCGGTGAGCGCAGAAATTGTTTTGGCAAGCCTGGGGTAATCAACCTGCATGGGGCAGTCCTCTTTGGCTGTTCTGGGACGGTATATAAGGCCAAAAAGAGGGTCAGAGACGCTCTATTGCTATGGCTGTGCCTTCGCCGCCACCGATGCAAATGGCCGCCACACCGCGTTTTAGATTGCGCTTTTCAAGGGCGTTGAGCAGCGTGACCATAATGCGGGCACCGGATGCACCGATAGGATGGCCTAATGCGCAGGCCCCGCCGTTTACGTTAACAATGTCATGGCTAAGTCCCATTTCATGCATGAAGGCCATCGGAACCACGGCAAAGGCTTCGTTCACTTCCCACAGATCCACATCTTCTTTGGTCCAGCCGATCTGCTTGAGCAGCTTTTGTGCAGCAGGCACAGGCGCGGTTGTGAAAAGACCCGGTGCCTGGGCGTGGCTGGCATGGCCCAGAACCCGAGCCCGGATATTGAGACCCTGTGCCTTGGCGGTGTCTTCGCTCGCCAGCACAAGGGCGGCAGCCCCATCAGAAATCGAAGAAGAATTCGCCGCCGTCACTGTGCCGCCCTCACGGAAGGCCGGCTTGAGTTGCGGGATCTTTTCAGGGCGGGCATTCCCGGGTTGTTCGTCGGTTTCTACGTTGGTCTTGCCCTTGCGTGTGGTAAGTTCCACGGGCGTAATCTCGTCCGCAAAGGCACCGCTTTCTTGCGCTTCAAGCGCCCGTGACAAGGAGGCCATTGCATAGGCATCCTGCTTTTCCCGGGTGAATTGATAGGTTTCCGCACAATCTTCGGCAAAGGTACCCATCAAGCGACCTTTTTCGTAGGCGTCTTCCAGACCGTCCAGAAACATGTGGTCAACCACGGCCGCATGACCCAAACGTGCCCCGCCGCGCATCTTGGGAAGGACGTATGGCGCATTGGTCATGCTTTCCATACCACCCACGACCATCACAGAGGTCGTACCCAGTGCAATCTGGTCGAACCCGATCATGGCTGCTTTCATGCCGGAGCCGCACATCTTGTTGAGGGTTGTGGCTGGTATGTCTTCGCCCAGACCGGCGGCAAATCCCGCCTGGCGGGCGGGGGCCTGTCCCTGTCCCGCAGGCAGCACGCAACCCATCAGGATTTCCTGCACGGCCGCAGGTCCGGCGTTGTTCAACGCCGCCTTGATCGCGTATCCGCCGAGGGCCGAAGCGGTAAGTCCGGAAAACGCCCCTTGAAAACCACCCATCGGTGTACGTGCGGCACCAGCGATTACAACATTATGCATTTTGGTATCCTTTGGTCAGCTTGATCATAACTTGGTAAGAAATTCGGCTTATGCCGTTTGACATGCACCAATTATGTGGCGTTTTTCAATGGAACTACAGATAAAAACAAAGGGTGAAATTTGCATCCTCAGTGTCCAGGAGCCACGCATTGATGCGGCCGTCGCACTGGAGTTCAAGGAAGCCGTGCGTCAAGGCACAGAAGACGCCCCGGAAGAGGTGATTCTGGACCTGACCCAGGTAACATTTATAGATTCCAGTGGATTGGGCGCGATTGTCGCCACAATGAAACATCTGGCCCCCAGCCGCCAGCTGTTATTGGCGGGCCTCAGCCCTGCTGTGGAAAAAGTGTTTCAGCTGACGCGGATGGATTCGGTTTTCCGGATTTTCCTGACTCTTGAGGAAGCTTTAAGTGCAAAATGTGAGTGAGACCTCGCGGGAATCGGGCAAAACGCCGCAAGCGGGCCTGTTGGCACCGTTCGACGTCCATGTGCAAAGCGGGCCGAAGGCCGTGCGTACTGCATTGCTTGAAATCATCAACGGATTGGGTCCGCTGAAACTTGATGTTGAGGAAACCAGCACCTTGGAACTGGTTCTCGCCGAAGCGTTGAACAACGTGGTTGAACACGCATATACAGAACCGAATGCGGCAGGGGAAATTCACATCAGCCTCCGGCATCGTCGCGATGGTCTTCACGTACAGATTTGCGATTGGGGGAACCCGATGCCTGATGGTGTGGTTCCCCTGGGTCAGCTTGCCGCATTAGACGGTGATGTGATAGATCTGCCCGAAGGTGGGTTCGGCTGGTTTCTGATCAGGGATCTGGCGAAAGATGTCGTCTACAAACGTATCGGTGCCAAGAACCAATTAAGACTCAGAATCGCTGTCGCTTATCGGCAAGGGATATGAGGCGACCATCCTCACCAACTCATGATCAGACTTTCTCCCCAATATTCAAATTTTGAGGAAAATTCGCGGTGCCACAGTATTGCCGCGAAAATTCCTTGAACCGCCGCATCGCCATCATACTATCGCCTTTGTCAGAGGACATACCTGCCGTTGTAGCTGCATATGGCTTCCGTCGGCACCACGTTTAATAGCCCCCACCCAGTGCGTGGTGTCGACGAACTTTCCAAAATCCAAAATTTTGCGACACTTGTCACGGCGCAGGCCTGTTGCCAGCAACCGTTCTAGTTAAGTTGGAAATGCAGCGGATAGGCACCATCCGTGAAGGGGCCAAAGAGATCCGGAATGTCAGGATGATCAACCGGTTCGCCAGAGTAATCCGCAACCAGATTTTGTTCTGACACATAGGCAACGTAATAGCTTTGGTCGTTTTCCGCCAACAGGTGATAGAACGGCTGATCTTTGATCGGTCTGCTGTCCTCGGGGATCGCCTCGTACCACTCATCAGTATTTGCAAATTCAGGGTCCACGTCAAAAATCACCCCGCGAAAGGGATGTTTCTTGTGCCTGACGACTTGGCCCAGATGATATTTCGCGCGCGTGCGTAGCATAACATTGCAGCCCCTATCTTTCGTTAGTACTCGTTTCAAGAGGCTTTTGTCCAATAACGTCCTTTCAATCACAGGAAACAAACTGTTGACGCTAATTCTGACCGTGCTGGAGATAGTAGCGCCTGTATTCCTTTTAGCGGGAATCGGCTTTGTCTGGGTGAAACTGGGGTTTGAATATCGGTTGCAGTTTGTCACCCGGTTGTCGATGACACTGGCCGTGCCCTGTCTGATCTTTACGGCATTGGTAAATACCACGCTAGATCCCGCCGCGTTGACGGCGCTGACCCTGGCCAGTCTGGTGGCCTATGCAGGTGTTACATTGATCGTTCTGGGATTGGTTTGGGTTTTGGGCATCAATCAGCGCACCTTTTCCGCGCCATTGATTTTTGGCAATACCGGTAACCTCGGCCTGCCTTTGGCGTTGTTTGCTTTTGGTGAAATCGGCCTGGAATATGCTGTTGTGGTATTTGCCGTGATGGCGATTTTGTCGTTCACATTTGGTATATGGCTGGTCGCAGGCGCCGGTTCATTCGGAAAGGTGCTGAAGGAACCTCTGGTCTGGGCGACCGTCCTGGGGGCGTTGTTTTTATGGCAGGGGTGGTCCTTGCCAGCTTTTGCCGACAACACGCTGCGCCTGATCGGACAGATGGCAATTCCATTGATGTTGATCACGTTGGGGGTGGCCGTGGCCCGCCTGTCGCCCAGCGGTATTGGCCGGGCAATTGTCCTGTCGGCGGTGAAACTGGTGATATGTGTCGGATGTGCGTGGTGGGCGGCGGATTATTTCGATCTGGAAAGAGCCGCCTTTGGCATCCTTGTTTTGCAGGTTGCGACGCCTGTTGCCGTCACCTCCTATATGTTGGCAGAGAAATACGGGGCCGATTCACAATCGGTTGCGGGGCTGGTTGTTGTCTCAACCCTGATGTCAATTGGTGCATTACCGCTGCTTTTGGCCATATTGCTGTGAAAATTTTGATGTAACGACGGCGAAAAATCCGCTAAAGTGCCTAAAAACAAAATAAACGAAAAGCGAGTGGCAGATGAGCAGAACCCTTCGCGCCTTGATATTTGTGATGTTGGTCGCGTCCTGCGGCGGTGGACAGACGTCCGCACCGCGTGAATTGGACAACGCCTGCGCAATTCTCAGAGAGCGCCCACAATACCTCAAAGCATTCCGAAAAGTAGAGCGGAAATGGGGGGTCCCGATGCATGTAATGATGGCAACGATCCATCAGGAAAGCAAATTTGTCGCGGATGCACGGACCCCGTTCCGCTATGTCGCTGGCGTGATCCCTATGGGACGGCAATCCAGCGCCTTTGGCTACAGTCAGGCACTGGACGCGACCTGGGATGAATATCGCGCTGATCAGAACAGACGTTCAGCCAAGCGGGACCGCATCAATGATGCGACCGATTTTATGGGTTGGTACATGAATCAGACCCGCGACCGGAATGGTGTCGCACTGAGCGATGCGCGCAACCAATATCTTGCCTATCACGAAGGGCACACAGGTTTCCGCAACCAGAGTTACAACAGTAAATCATGGTTGGTCGGTGTCTCCAGCAAGGTTGAGGCCCGTTCACAGATGTATCAAGGACAGCTCTCGGCTTGCCGGCTCAGATAGGTCTTAGCGATTCGCGGTACTGCCTGGACGACCCACATCAAACAGGGTGTTGGCCAGTGAGCCGCCTTTTTGCAGATCACCCAATACCACGGTCGTCTGGCCGCCATTGCCATCGTTGATGACCCACTGGCGCAGCTCGACTGGGTTGCTTGTGAACTTGAGTTGAATGTTCCCGTACTGCGGATTTTGCGGATCTTGCGCCGTGATCACCGTGGCGGTGCCGTCAAACAAATGGCCCGTTACCATGTTCGCCGCCCCGAGGTTCACATTGCGCGCCAGAATGATCGACAGCGGCGTGCGTGATAGCGGGTAACTTTCCGCTGGTTGGTTGGACTTCTTGTCAAAGATCACAACTGTATTGCTACCCGCGATTACCAGTGCACTTTCGGGTGGGTTATATTCAAACCGGACCTTTCCGGGGCGTTTGATGTAAATGGTGCCGGTGCTGATCGAACCATCATCATTGATCTGGGTAAATTGACCTTTGGCGGTTTGCAGCTTGTTCAGGTATTGGGAAATTTCGCTCAGCGGCAACTTCTGCGCCGCTGCGGCCAATGGAAGTGCAAGAAACAGTGCGATTGCAAGAAGCGCAGAAGAAATATAACGCATGATCGTTACCTTTGTGTTTTCATTAGCAAACACATAGGATGTCCCGCACTGATATGCGATAACAGCCTGCGGTTTTTCGCGCATGCGACCGAAATACCTTTCCTTGGGCTTACCCGCCGCCGTGTTTCCGGGTCAGGCAGCTTTCTTTAATCGCATCACATCTTTTCGCAGCTTGATCAGTTCCTTTTTGTCTTTCTTGATCTCTTTTTGCACCTTTTTCAGCAAGCGTTTGACCTTGAGCGCGGCATCATTCGCGCGGGTGATTTCTGTAATCCAGGAAAACATCGCCTGAAGCAAACGTTTGAAGGCATTCACGACAGAAAAGGCCGTTCCAATGACATCCAGATTGGACGCCAGATCATTGATCCAGCCATGAATTTCCTGGATCATCCGTACATATCGCGCAAAGAGTTTTTTCAATGTGCTGATGATCTTGTTGGGGTCTTTCGCTTTGGTGATCAGCGATATGATCTTTCTACCATAGCGTAACCCCTGTTTCAGCGCATTGGGGATCTGCGCGACCAACTGGATGATGCGCTGTCCCACATCAATGACTTTGTTCACCGCGGCCTTGCCGACAATCGCAATCATCTTGGCTGCTTCTGCGATGAATTTGTTCAGGAACGACGTCAGGGTTCGCAGGATCGAGTTTACTTTCTTGAATACTGTTTTCCATAGGTAATGCAGCTTTGTCTGGTACTTTTGCGTGGCTTCCAGATACCGTTGGGTCGGGTCGTTTTCTTGTGGCATGACAAGGGTTCCTTTCATGAACGCTATCGGCCAAAGCCAACTATCATCCGCATCAGAAGGATTTGTCAGGGATGCGTAAAATCGCTTGGCCGTCTGAAAAATGGTTGAATAAAAAAATCGACTCTGCCCGCAAAATAGGCGGGTGCCCTCACGCTAGTGTAATTTGGGTGGTTCCGTCCAGAGTTTTGAAAAACGCTATCTAGAACGTGGGTGACGCACAGCCAATAAAAAACACCGCCAGGAGGGAGAACCCGGCGGTGTTTAGTACAATCAGCAGAGATTTTGGAGGTAAGCCTTAGCTCTGCTGTTCGGGCACAAGTATTTCGCGTTTTCCCACGTGGTTGGCCGGAGAGACGAGGCCTTGATCCTCCATCTGTTCCACCAATCGCGCGGCTTTGTTATATCCGATGGCCAGTTTGCGCTGGATGTAGGAAGTTGAACATTTTCTGTCCTTAATGACGATGGCGACTGCCGTGTCATACAATGCGTCCTCTCCATCGGTATTGCCACCCAGACCGAGGACAGCGTCGATATTGGCCTCATTGCCCTCGGGGGGGCCTTCGACGACACCGCTCACATAGTCGGGTTCACCGAATTGTTTGAGGTGGTTGACGATTTCCTCAACTTCTTCATCGCTTACGAAGGGGCCGTGACAACGGGTAATCTTGGCACCACCCGCCATATAAAGCATGTCGCCCATGCCCAGAAGTTGCTCTGCGCCCATCTCGCCCAGAATCGTACGGCTGTCGATTTTCGATGTGACCTGAAACGAGATCCGCGTGGGAAAGTTCGCCTTGATCGTACCGGTGATCACATCCACAGAGGGGCGTTGTGTCGCCATGATCAAGTGAATACCCGATGCACGCGCCATCTGCGCCAGACGTTGAATACAGGCTTCAATTTCTTTACCCGCAACCATCATCAGGTCGGCCATTTCATCAACGATCACGACGATGTATGGTAAAGTTTCCGGTGTATTCTCTTCCGTTTCAAAGATCGGTTCGCCGGTATCTTCGTCAAATCCGGTTTGTACGGTGCGGCTGAACATCTCGCCTTTTGCCAGCGCGTCACGCACACGGCCATTGTAACCTTCGATATTGCGCACGCCCATTTTGGACATCTTGCGATAACGTTCTTCCATCTCGCCGACGGTCCATTTGAGCGCGACCACCGCCTTTTTCGGATCGGTGACAACGGGCGACAGGAGATGTGGAATGCCGTCATATACTGACAGTTCCAGCATCTTGGGGTCGATCATGATCAGGCGGCATTCCTCTGGTGTCAGCTTGTAAAGCAATGACAGGATCATCGTGTTGATCGCCACGGATTTACCCGACCCCGTCGTACCTGCAATCAACAGATGCGGCATCTTTGCAAGGTTGGCGACCACGGGATCGCCACCAATGTCTTTGCCCAGAGCCAGCGGCAAGCGCATGTTGCTGTCGCCAAAGTCACGGGCCGACAGAATTTCGCGCAGCACGACCTTTTCGCGGTTTTCGTTGGGCAGTTCGATGCCAATGACCGACCGGCCTGGTACGGTGGAAACACGTGCAGACAAGGCGGCCATCGACCGGGCGATATCATCAGCCAGGCCGATCACGCGGCTGGCCTTGAGACCCGGCGCAGGTTCAAGTTCATACATGGTCACAACCGGACCTGGGCGCACGGCGACGATTTCGCCCTTGACCCCATAGTCATCGAGGACCGATTCCAGCATCCGCGCATTTTCTTCCAGCGCCTCGTCCGACAGATGAAGACGCGGCACGTCCTCTGCACTTTCCAAAAGATTCAAAGGTGGCAATTCAAATCCAGGGTGCGTGTCCTCGAAACTCAGTACTGGTTGCGCTTCGGCCTGCGCCTGCTTGGACGGCTGCACGGGTTTGCGGATCGGTTGCTGCACAACCTTGCGCGGCTCGGCGACCGGAATCGGGGCGATTTCCGGTTCGGGCGCTTGTTGCAAGGGCAAGACTGCCTCTGGCATTTGGGCCGCGGGGCTTGGGGCGACCGGAATCGGGGTGGACGGGGCGGTATTGATGGTCAGCTGCGGCTCAGATCGAACAGATGCGGTCAACGGTGGTTCAGGCGGCAGTTGCCGGCGCGGCGTGGTATCCAGCAACAGCGCATCAGGGCCGCGGCCGCGCCCTTTGGTCAGAGGCGCGGTTGTGTGCGTATGCACCGCCGTAGCACTTCGCACACGATTCTTGATTACATCGGCGATTTTGGTCTTGATCCGCTCTTCGCCGGGTGCTTCGTCAACCACGGCGCTGCTGTAGGTCTCAACCAGTTCCGGCTCGGGCATCGGATCAGGGCGTTTGATCAAACCGGGCACACGCGCCAACAGACCCGTTTTCGGTTCAACGTCTGGCTCTACAAACATCGGTTCTGATGGCATTTCAGGTGCCCTCGGGGCGTTAAACACTGGCTGGCTGGCCTGCCATGCGGCGTTTTCCTCTGCTTCAATCCGGCGTTGCGCGCGACGTTCCGCTTGCCGTGCCTGAAGCGATTGCGCTGCCTGCACCGCATTGCTGGCACCACGGCCGATCACGGTCATGAACATTGCATAAGCCATGATGACACCCACGACCAGAAACCGCGCAAGCCGTTGCAATTCGACTTTGGTAAAGCCCAGGACAAACGCCCCCAGTACAAGAATCGCAACACCCATCAGAAGCGACATCAGCTTGACCGTAAAGGACGAACCAATCGGCAGGATCGTCAGGATCGCCCCCATTACAGTGTCGCCGAACAAGCCCCCCAACCCAAAGCTGTGGGTTTGCAACCATTCTGAACCCGGTGCCAGAGTCGCCGCATAAATCGCTCCCAACGCCACGGCAATCGGGGCAAAGATCAGACGGCCCATTGCACGCTCCTGCCCCCAGTGCAGCGCAAAACGCGCGCCCCAGAACAACAGCACAATCGCCACGCCCCATGCGCCCCAGCCTACAATCATGAACAGGGGTGCTGCAATCGACGCACCCATGCGCCCCATCCAGTTTTGAACCGGCGCATCTGTGGATACCATCCAGTTGGGATCATCGGGCGTATAGCTCGCGATCATCATCGCCGACATCACGCCGAGCAGGATAAGCATCAGGCCCAGCAATTCCTTGCCGCGCTTTTCGATGGCTTCCGCCATGTTGCTGTCCAGCAGGGGGTCGCGTCCGCGTGTCTGATATGCCATTGCTTTCGTCCCTCGTTCTATGTCGGATAGAGACAGTCGCGGATCAGTTCCAATCCGCGCGTGGTCTCATCCTTGGGGGCCACAAGGGCCACCCGAATATACTTGTTACCGGGGTTCGTCCCGTTTGTATCCTGCGCCAGATAACCGCCTGGCAGAACTTTGACCCCTGTCTCGCGCCATAGTTTGACGGCGGCTTCCTCGTCGTTCTCAACCGGTAGCCAAAGGAAAAATCCGGCCTCCGGACTAACGTATCCGGGAATATTGCCGAAAATGCGGTCGGCAATGTCGAATTTTTCCTGATACAGGGCGCGGCTATCTTCAACATGCGCCTCGTCGTCCCAGACCGCTGCTGCCGCCTGTTGTAACGGCAGTGGAAGCGGTGCACCGGCATAGTTGCGCAGCTCTTTGATTTTCCTCATTGTCTCCGCCCCCGACGCGACAAAACCGGACCTCAGACCCGGAAGGTTCGACCGTTTGCTGAGGGAATGGAAAATCACGATACGGTTGCGATCTGTGCCCAGTTCTTCGGCAACCTGCATGGCACCAACAGGAGGTGTTTCGCGATAGATTTCGGAATAGCATTCATCAGCGAAAATCTTGAAATCATATCTTTCGGCCAGATTGATCAAGGCAGTCCAATAGGCACGATCCGCAACTGCGCCCTGCGGATTGGCAGGTGAACAGATGTAAGCCGCAGTGGTGCGCCGCAACACGTCTTCGGATACACCATGAAAATCGGGCAAATGGCCCGTATCGCTGGTGGCATTCACCATCACCGGCTCCGAAGCACCAGAAATCGCAGCGATCATATAGACCTGATAGAAGGGATTCGGCATTAGAATTGCGGGCTTTTCGCCTTTTTTGGTTTCGGGGCAAACCGCAATGACGGCGTTATACAACCCTTCGCGGGTACCGTTGAGCGCCATCACTTCAGTCTCGGCGCTCATCTCGACGCCATAGCGCCGTTTGATCCAGCCTGCGATTGCTGACTTCAATTCGGGCGAACCATCGTTGGGCGGATAGCTGTTAAATCCAGCGGCATTTTTGCTGATGACGTCAGTCACCCAAGCCGGAAACGCATGTTTCGGCTCGCCTATGGTCATCTGGATCAGTGGTCCACCGCCCTCGTGCACGTCCAATAGGGCGCGCAGGCGCGGCCAAGCATGAGCCGGAAGGTTCGAAAACCGCTCTGGGTACAACATCTAAAACTGCCTCGGATCGGGATCATTAGCGCCCCGTTTGTTCCAAAGTACCCAAGGCAGGAGTCCCCGTCCAGAAAAACTGTTAACCAGACAGGGCGTTGTGGCATTTAGGCCAAAGTCATTGCAGCGCCTCTTCAACAGCAGCGCCGAGTCTCAACAGCATCTCTTCCATATTTGGTGGGCAAGATAACATCAGACCACAAGAGGGCGTGTCTGTGGGCAGGGTCAACGCGCAAACTCCCATCAAATTCCCGATCCGCGTATTGCGCAGCCCCAACAAATTTTCGTTGAGGTAGTAATCATGATCTGCGTCGAGCCGGGCCAGTTCGGGCGGGAGATTTGGTGCGGTGGGCGTTACGACCGCATCATAACCGGCAAGTGCCGCATCATATCCGGCACGTAAACCATCCAGTTTGGCACAGGCGGCAACATAGTCCGGGCCGGAATGTCCTGCGCCCAGACGAAACCGCAACAGGATCTCGCGATACATCGCATCCGGATTGGCCTCAATTACATCGCGCCATAGACCATAAGCCTCGGTAGTGAATAGGCATCCGGCAAGATCCATGGCCTCTATCACTTCCGGTACCTCGATTTCATCAATCACAACACCCGCATCACGCAGTTTCACAAGTGCGGCCTCAAAAGCCTTGAGTGGGGCGTCGCGTACATTTTCCATTGCGACGGTGTTCAACACAGCAAAACGCCGCCCTTCCAACCCTGAGTGGCGCAGATCGGGGGCGATGGTCCCCTCTAGTGCTGCCAACAGGAGACCAGCGTCTTCGACGGAACGGCAAATCGGGCCGATCGTGTCGAATTTCATGGCCAGCGGCACAACCCCCTCGAGCGTCAAACGGCCAGAAGTGGTTTTCAACCCTACCAGATCGTTCCACGCTGCAGGAATGCGCACCGATCCGCCCGTGTCCGACCCGATACCGGCCGCGGCCAGGCCAAATGCAACGGAGGCCGCAGCACCTGAGGATGAGCCACCTGAAACCGCGTCCAGGTCATTCACGCATGGGGGGGTTGCCGTACTGGGGTTATGGCCCAAACCGGAAAATGCGAGCTCGCTCATATGGGTTTTTCCCAGACAGACAAGCCCAGCAGCGGTAGCATTGGCCAGCACCACCGCGTCGCGGTCGGGCACACGACCCTGAAGCAACTTGGACCCTGCTTCGGTACCTGCTCCCGCTGTATCGAACAAGTCTTTCCAAGAGATCGGCACGCCATCCAGCAAAGACAAACGGTGCCCCGTTGCGGCGCGTTCGGCGGCGGCGGCGGCTTCCGACAACGCCCGCTCATCGGTGATGCGTGCATAAATACGGTCGCGCAGGGGATGGGCGTCAATCGCATCCAGGTAGGTTTGGGCCAAGGCAACCGGGTCAATCTCACCCGCTCCGATCCCGCGCCCCAAATTCGCTGCGGTCATCGTCAACCAGTCCTGCATGGCACAATCCTTTTTGATTTCATCTCTTGCCGAACAAAGGGTAGCGGCGCTTGTACGCATGGACAATCCCCGCCCCGCCACCATATTGGGCGGTATGGATGATAATACAGATATCGCGATTGTCGGTGGCGGGCTGAATGGTTCGGCACTTGCCCTCGCCCTTGCCCAAACCGGACATCAGGTCACCCTGATAGATGCGCAATCTGCAGTGACACTGCAAGACCCCACATTTGACGGGCGTTCCTATGCTTTGGCGCTCACGTCGGCGCGTCTGCTTGACGGTATTGGCATATGGTCTGACCTGACCGATCACGCCCAACCCATGTTGGAAATCAAGGTTACGGATGGACGGGCCGGAGAAGGGCCCTCGCCCATGTTCATGCACTTTGATTATGCCGAAATCGAAGAAGGTCCGATGGGATACATGGTTGAAGACCGTCATTTGCGGCGCGTCTTGCTGGAGGCGGTCCATAGGCACGATAAAATCACCTTGCTGGATGACGAAACCGTTGTGACACAGGACGTGGGCGCAGGGCATATTACCCTGACGCTGGCAACGGGCAAAAAGATCACGGCGAAATTGGCGGTGGGTGCCGACGGGCGCAATACCGGCACTGGCGAAAGGGCGGGAATCAAACGGGTGGCCTGGCCTTATGGCCAGACGGCGCTGGTTTGTGCAATCGAACATGAACGTCCGCACAACGGTGTGGCCCATCAGTTCTTCATGCCGTCCGGACCCTTGGCAATCTTGCCCCTGACGCAGAACCGTTCCTCAATTGTCTGGAGCGAGACAACAGCCCATGCCAAAGCCATCCAGGATCTGGACGACAATTCCTATATCGATGTGCTGCGGCCGCGCTTCGGCAGTTTTCTGGGCGATGTGAAACTGGCGGGTGCGCGTTTTACCTATCCTTTGGGTCTGTCCCTGGCACATAACATGATCGCATCACGCCTTGCATTGGTCGGAGACGCCGCGCATGGCGTGCACCCTATTGCGGGTCAGGGGTTAAACGCCGGCCTGCGCGATATTGCGGCTCTTGCCGATGTTATTGCAGATGCCGCCCGACGCGGGGAAGACATCGGATCAGACGCAGTATTGGCCCGGTACCAGGAATGGCGCCGCTTTGACAACACCACGCTCGCCCTTGCCACGGACAGCTTTAACAGGTTGTTTTCCAACGATAACCCACTGGCACGCGTGGCGCGCGACCTGGGCATGGCAGCGATCAACGCCTTGCCGGGGCTGCGGCGCGGATTCATACGCGAAGCGGCCGGATTGACCGGCGCATTGCCACGATTGATGCAGGGCAAGCCGCTTTAGCACCCCTTCAGTCGAGTATGCGTGCCTCGTCAATCAGCATCACGGGGATGCCATTGCGGATCGGATAGGCAAGTCCGGCGGTTTTTGACACCAGTTCCTGTCGTTCGGCATCATAGCTGAGGGTGCTTTGGCTGCGCGGGCAAATCAACGCTTCCAGCATACGCCGATCAAACTGCATCACCGTGTCGTTCATTGCATCAATCCTTCGTCCTGCCCGCCACGCAAAGCAAATTCAATCAGGGTAACCAGCGTTTCACGGCGGGTTTCAAGCGACGGTGCCTCAAGCAGGGCTTGTTTGTCCTCCGCCTCCAACTCCAACATCATGGAGAGTGAATTGATCAGCAATTCATCGTCAGCCTCTTTCAACGTGTCCCAATCCGCGGACAATCCCCGCGTATCGAAATAGCGGCTCAAAAGGTCAAGAAAACTCTTGCGGTGAAATCCGAAATCTTCTTCGCCTTCACCAAGATCACGGTCAAAACCGTCCCAATTCACCGTGCACCTCCGGTATGGAGTAAATCCTTCGACTTCCTGAACCACACGAAAACGGCACACCCCACCAAGCGTGATCATATAGCGACCATCTTCGGTTTCGGAAAACTGGGTGATGCGCCCGGCGCAGCCAATGGTCTGAAGCCCCGGCCCCTCACGCCCCGGAACGGCATTGGGTTGCACCATCCCTATCAACCGGCCATCGGTTTTCAACGCATCCTCGACCATCTGAAGGTAACGCGGCTCAAAGATATGCAGCGGCAAACGGGAACGCGGCAATAGCAGCGCACCGCCCAGGGGGAAGATCGCGATTGTCTCTGGCAGGTCTGCTGGTTTCATCATGACGAACCACCTAGCGCGGTGCTGCGATCAGGCAAAGATCAGAGAGCTTAATTTACGCCGCCCGTTCAGAACAACAGGGTCATTCGGCTTCAACGCGTCGAATATCGTAAACAACTGGGTCTTGGCCGCACCCTCGTTCCACTCTTTATCACGTTTGAACAGATCCAGAAGATGATCCACCGCCCCTGTCGCATCGCCATTGGCATAAAGCGCCTGGGCCAAATCAAACCGCGCCTGCAGATCACCGGGGTTTGCTTCAACCGCGGCCGTCAATTCTGCCACCGGCCCTGCATCGGCGGCCTGACGCGCAAGGGCAAGTTGGGCATGCGCGGCTTCCAGTTCCGCCGCTTTGGAAATTTCTATCGGTGCGCCATTCAGGAATGCCTCGGCTTGTTCAAGTTCACCCATTGCGATCAATGCCCGCGCCTGCCCGCCATAAGCGCCGGGATGGTTCGGCTCCTCACCCAGAACTGCCGCAAAGGTCTGCAACGCATCTTCGATCTCACCCGCGGCCAGCATATCTTCTGCCGCTGCTACGGCCTCGTTCAATCCGTCGTCCGGCGTTTCGCCACCCGCTGCCTTAATCACTCGGGCTACAAATTCCTTGATTTCAGACTCGGGCACAGCACCTTGAAATCCATCAATTGGTTGACCCTTGTGAAAGGCATAGACGGTCGGGATCGACTGGATCTGCAACTGACCTGCAATCATCTGCGCTTCATCCACGTTCACCTTGACCATCTTGACCGCCCCCTTGGCGGCGATTACGGCCTTTTCCAATTGCGGGCCGAGTGTCTTGCACGGACCACACCAGGGTGCCCAGAAATCAACGATGATTGGTGCATGCTGGGATGCCTCGACGACATCGGCCATAAAGCCTGCTTCGTCGCTGTCTTTGATGAGGTCGGCATCAATCGCCGGAGATATGTTCAATTCCATGGTGTTTTCCTCGCTTGTCGCGTTTCAGCCTATATGAGGGCTACGGACATGAATTCAAAGGTCAAAGGTTGCGAAAACCGGGGCGTGGTCGCTGGGTTTGTCCCACCCGCGCGCGCCACGCCCGATGTGACTGGAGTGTGCAGCGTTCGAGATGTCGGGCGTGGCCCAGATATGATCAAGGCGGCGGCCCTTGTCCGCCGCGTCCCAGTCCGGTGAGCGGTAGGACCACCATGAATAGAGCTTACCGTCAGGAATGTCCTGACGCGTGATGTCGACCCAGCGACCGGCGTCCTGCGTTGCGCCAAAGGCTTCGACTTCGACGGGGGTATGGCTCACCACCTTGAGAAGTTTCTTGTGGTCCCAAACATCGTCTTCGCGCGGGGCGATGTTCAAATCGCCGACAAGGATCGAATTTTCAGGTTTCTCCGCATGAAACCAGTCGCGCATTTCAGCCAGATAATCCATTTTCTGACCAAATTTTTCATTGATCGTGCGGTCCGGTTTGTCCCCGCCGGCGGGGACATAGAAGTTGTGGATCGTCGTCCCGTTTTCCAGCCGTGCCGCAACATGGCGGGCGTGCCCCAGTGCGGCGAAATCCTTGTCACCGGCATCTTGCAGCGGCAGTTTTGACAGGATCGCGACGCCGTTATAGCCCTTTTGCCCACGGGCAACCATGTATCTGTACCCCGCTGCCGCGAACCCTTCGAGCGGTATCTTCTCTACCGGGCTCTTGCATTCCTGAAGACACAGAACATCCGGCCCGTGCTCTGCCAGCATGCGCAAGACCAGCGGCTCGCGCAGACGAACCGAGTTGATGTTCCAGGTAGCAAGGGTGAAAGGCATGGAGGTCTCCGTTGTTGGTTTTCGGCCTGACAGTATCGCGCCATCGCGCCAGCCGCCATGCAGAAAGGCGATTTACAAAAAAGGGCCGGACATACGCATGTCCGGCCAAGTCCAACAGGGAGGTATGTGTCAAAACCCGGACACAAACTTCGGGATCGGATAAAAGCAAACTATCATGAAAATATGATTTTGTTATGACCTACCGGTGACTGGATTTCGTCTTGGCTCATGCCATCAATCTATAGCCACCCGATTCAGTCACCAGCAGCCGGGCATTGGATGGATCCGGCTCTATCTTTTGGCGCAGGCGATAGATGTGGGTTTCAAGCGTATGCGTCGTAACGCCCGCATTATAACCCCAGACCTCATGTAATAGAACGTCGCGCGGCACCACACCCTCTGTCGAGCGGTAGAGGAACTTGAGAATATTTGTTTCCTTTTCCGTCAAACGCACCTTTTTGTCGTCTTCAGTGATCAGCATCTTCATCGAAGGCTTGAACGTATATGGTCCCAATTGGAAAACCGCATCTTCGGATTGTTCGTGCTGCCGCAGCTGCGCCCGGATCCGGGCCAAAAGAACTGGAAACTTGAAAGGTTTCGAGACATAGTCATTTGCCCCTGCATCCAGACCCAGAATGGTATCGGCATCGCCGTCATGACCCGTCAGCATCATGATCGGGCTTTTCACACCCTGTTTGCGCATCAGCCGACATAATTCACGACCATCTGTATCGGGCAGGCCCACATCAAGGATAACCAGATCATAAAGTGCCTCTTTGGCGCGAGTCATTGCCTCGGCCCCATTGGCCGCTTCGAAGACATCAAAATCTTCGGTCATGATCAACTGCTCGCTCAAGGCTTCGCGCAGATCGTCATCATCATCGACCAGCAGAATTTTCTTTACCTGTGCCATGGAAGGCCTCCTTGTCTGTTGAATAGTAGATGCGCCTCCTCTGCCTCTGCTACAAGGTTTGGGCGCATTCCCTCACGCTCGCGTGTGCCAGCGGGTTGAAATGTTTCAATTCCGGCGTTGGTGGCATAGATATCATTCAACGTGACGATAGAGTTGTAACACTAATATGAGCTTTGCCCCCGACATAACAGAGCAACTGGCCCGTGCGCGGGCCGACCTGCGGATGGGCGTGCCCGTTGTTCTCACCGGCGTTAACGATGCAATTGTGATGGCCGCCGAGACCCTGAATGCGCAGCGTCTGGCCGATTTGCTGGCACTCGGCGGGGAACCGGTGCTGGCCATCACAGCACGACGTGCGGAAACCTTGAAAGCACGCGCCTATGATGGCGATCTGGCGCGGTTGGTCCTGCCGCGGGATGCCGCCCCCGCCTGGGTACAAAGCATCGCAGATCCCTCGGGGGATCTGCGTGCACCGATGAAGGGACCGTTTGTCTGCGCACGCGGTGGTGATGCGGCCCTGCATCGCACGGCATTGCAGTTGACCAAAACGGCGCGCTTGTTGCCCGCAGTCGTTGTGCTGGAGCTTGCAGACGGGACAGGTTTCGCGGATGCACATTTGCTGACCCGCCTTGATCTGGCAACCGCCACGGAAAGCATGACCAACCGAAGCCAGCTACATCCCGTTGTCCAGGCACGTCTGCCGATGGAGGTGTCAGAAGCGGGCAGGTTACACATCTTCCGCCCAGAAGACGGTGGTGAAGAACATTATGCTATTGAAATCGGCCGTCCTGAGCGCAGCAAACCGGTGCTGACGCGGTTGCATTCTGCCTGTTTCACCGGCGATCTAATGGGCAGTTTGAAATGCGATTGTGGGCCCCAGTTACGCAGTGCATTGGCCCAGATGGGGGCCGAGGGTCATGGTATCCTGCTGTATCTCAATCAGGAGGGCCGCGGCATCGGTCTGGCCAACAAGATGCGGGCCTATTCGTTGCAGGATCAGGGGTTTGATACCGTCGAGGCCAATCACCGCCTGGGGTTTGAAGATGATGAACGTGATTTCCGCATCGGCTCGGATATTCTGAAATCGATGGGGTTTACCGCAGTGCGTCTTTTGACCAACAATCCGCGCAAGGAAGAGATGATGCAGGCCAGCGGTATCGACGTTGCTGAACGTGTGCCACTGCGCGTCGGCGAAAACAGCCACAACAGCGCCTATCTTGCGACCAAAGCCGCGAAATCCGGACATCTCCTGTGACCAGCCGACCAAGGATCGAGGATCTGGTTCTCACCCCCACTGGCCTGCGTTTTTTCGGGCGCACCTACGCCTGCAGCATCGGTAAAGGCGGATTAACCGCCTGCAAACGCGAAGGCGATGGGGCCACGCCGCGCGGGATACACCGTATTACAGGCATGCTGTATCGGCCCGATCGCGTATCCCGCCCCACAAATTGGGCGCGTCCCATCCGGCCCGGAGACCTGTGGTCGGATGATTCGGACGATCTCGACTACAACTCCTTGGTACGTGCGCCCTACGCCCCCAGCCACGAAGTGCTACGCCGTGCTGATCCGCTCTATGATCTTGTTCTCTTGACCAACTGGAACTGGCCGGATGCGGTAGCAGGGCATGGATCAGCTATCTTTATCCACCAATGGCGCCGACCCGTTTATCCGACGGAAGGCTGCATCGCGCTAAGCCGTCCTGACCTTCACTCTATCGCACCCAGAATCACACCGCACACAAGATTGATCGTTCCCTAAAACAAGGCCTATCACGCCATCTGTTTCTGCATTCCCGGATTCACCCCGTCACACGCGCGCCAAAGATCGCGGATCCGACGCGCACATGTGTCGCACCCAGTGCAATCGCCCGTTCAAAATCACCGCTCATCCCCATCGAGAGTCCAGTCAAACCATTGCGGGCAGCAATTTTGCCTAACAGTGCAAAATGCAAACTGGGCTCTTCATTCACAGGCGGGATACACATCAATCCCTTGATCGGCAGATCCATCGCCAGACATTCTGCAATGAATGAATCAGCATCTGCTGGCATGATTCCCGCCTTTTGGTCTTCCTCACCGGTGTTCACTTGCACAAAAAGGTCGGGGCAATGGCCCACCTCCTGCGCAAGACGAGCAAGGGTTTTGGCCAGTTTCGGGCGATCAACAGAATGGATGGCATCAAACAGTTCTACGGCCTGTCGCGCCTTGTTGGTTTGAAGTGGTCCGATGAGATGCAGATCAATCTCGCCAAATTGTTCACGGAAGTCCGGCCATTTGCCCGCGGCCTCCTGAACCTTGTTCTCACCAAAGCACCGCTGGCCTTCGTTCAGGACTGTAGCGACCCGATCGTTCGGTTGAACTTTACTTACCGCGATCAGCGTGACCGAACCTGCGGCCCGACCCGCATCACCTTCGGCTTTGGAAATACTATCTTTGATGTTTTGCAGGCTCATGCGTGGGTCCCTCTTGTGTCAAACCGGAGGTAGCATCAGCCAAGGCCCAATGAAAGGGGCGCAAAAGAAAAGGGGCAGGCCAAAGGCCCACCCCAAATCGTACTGGTTTCGATCAACTTAGAAGTTGAAGCGAACACCCAGATCGGCGCGTGTATCGCCGTTCAAGCGCTTCGCGATACCACCACGAAGTGACGTGCCGCCACCCAGGTCGTGGTTGAAGTCGATACCGTAACCTGTGTCGGAACCGGCGTCTGCATCAGCAACGTAGACTTCTACGTTTGTTGCTGCGCCTACGTCAAAGCGACCGGCCAGAACGATGTGATCGCCTGCTGTGCCGTTGTCTGCGTATGCCAGTGTGATGTTGGCTGGGCCGATGGAACCACCAACAGATGCTGCGAACTCAGTGTCTGCTGCGTTGTCGGAGTCCTGTGCACCCAGAGCAACTGTCCAACCGGAGAATGTGTACGCAACGTGTGCTGCGATACGGTCGGATGTGTCAGAAGCAGAAACGTGTACGGACAGGTCGCCTGCGGAGTACATTACTTCAACACCGTTGGAGCCAGAAGAACCCAGACCGCCGGAAGAGTATGCGTCGCCGCGGAAGTTGTACGCGGTGTAGTCATAGCCCAGACCAGTCAGACCCAGGTCGATTGGGTACATGCCAGGCATGAATTCCAGAGCGCCGAAGATGTTACCAACGCCGACTTCCAGACCACCGGAACGTGCAAAGAAGCGCGCGCCGTTTGTCATGCCCTGCTGACCTTCGTTCTGCTGGATGCGAACGCGTGCACCGAATGTGACGCCTGCGTCAGATTCTGCTGTTGCGTCGATCTGCAAACGGAAACGGCTTGTGACGTCTGTGGAGTCGCCAGCTGCTGTGTCGTTGTAGATGATACCAAAGCGACCGTAGCCGCCGAAAGTAACGTCTGCTGCTGCAACGCCGGCGGTCGCAACCAGAGCTGTTGTAGCGAAGAGAACTTTTTTCATGAGTATACCCTCGGTTTAATTTCACATGCCCAAGCCGGGGAATCCGGAAAGGGTATGGAGGGTGTTTGCCCCCTATCCCCCTCGGTTGGCAAGAAGGCTGAAACGCTCTCCCCCCATTGCCCTCTTCAATGATGCAGCTTTGCCACAGTTTTGACATCCACCCACCACATCCAATCGGTCAAAACCGTTGAAGGCAGCGTTTTGACGTAGGAATCACCCTAATACATATGCCTTGCTCAGACGGCAGAGCTTGGGTAGACCAATGCGAAACAGGCAAAGGATCGCAGGCATGCCCCGACAGACACTATGCAAAATGGCACTTATCACTGTCCTTGTGGCGACACTGGGCGGCTGTGGTGCGCTGCGCAGTTTGGGCGGCGGGGTCGAACAACAATCCGCCAGTGCGACCAATCCGAACATTCCGTCGAATATCGAAACAAATCCTGACAATACCATCTGGTCGATCTTCAATCGCAAGACTGCAGACAACACTGTTGCTGTGAACAAATACCTCTGGTCTGCCTCACTGGAAGTATTGTCGTTCTTACCGGTGCAGTCCGTCGATCCGTTTACCGGTGTGATCGTTACCGGCTATGGCACACCGCCCGGTGGCGGTCGGGCCTATCGCGCCACGGTGTTGATCGACGATCCAGCCCTTGATGCCCGTTCGCTGAACGTGGCATTACAGACGCGCGGCGGTCGCGCCGTCAGCACTGCAACCGCACGCGCTGTAGAGGATGCGATACTAAGCCGCGCCCGCGAGCTTCGGATCGCTGACAACAAATTCTAAGCCCATACACCAACCACGATTTTCACGCCGGGCTCTGTCATTCAACAGCCCGGCGTTTTCCATTCCAAAAGGTCTGACTCCCATGTCCCAATACACCCCTGCCGAGATTGAAGCCCGTTGGCAGAAAGCCTGGGAAAAGAACGAAACCTTCAAAGCGATGCGTGATGCCAGCAAGCCCAAGTATTATGTGCTTGAGATGTTCCCTTATCCATCGGGACGCATCCACATGGGCCATGTGCGCAACTATACGATGGGCGACGTGATTGCCCGGTACAAGATTTCCACGGGGCATAACGTATTGCATCCGATGGGCTGGGACGCCTTCGGGATGCCTGCCGAAAACGCGGCCATGGCGATTGGCGGCCATCCCAAAGACTGGACCTATGGCAACATCGACGACATGCGTTCGCAGATGAAGCCGCTGGGCCTGTCGATTGACTGGTCACGTGAATTTGCCACCTGTGATCCTGAATATTACGGCCAGCAACAGGCATTGTTCCTCGACTTCCTTCAGGCGGGTCTGGTCTATCGCAAGAATGCCATCGTCAACTGGGATCCGGTTGATATGACCGTGCTCGCCAATGAACAGGTAGAGGCCGGGCGCGGCTGGCGGTCAGGGGCCCTGGTGGAACGGCGCGAGCTGACGCAGTGGTTCTTCAAGATTTCCGAACATTCGGACGAACTGCTTGAGGCACTTGATTCCCTCGACAACTGGCCGGCCAAGGTCAAGCTGATGCAGGCCAACTGGATCGGAAAATCTCGCGGGCTTCAATTTGCCTTTTCAACGGTTGGTGCCCCCGACGGCCATGACCGGATAGAGGTTTATACCACACGGCCCGACACTCTGTTGGGGGCATCTTTTGTCGGCATCTCGCCGGACCATCCGCTGGCCAAGCTGCTGGAAAAGGACAATCCGGATCTGGCCGCTTTCTGCGCCGAATGCCGCAAGGGTGGTACCACCGAAGAGGCCATCGAAACGGCTGAAAAGCTGGGGTTCGACACGGGAATCACAGTGCGCCATCCGTTTGATACCGCGCATGAGTTGCCGGTCTATATCGCAAACTTCATCCTGATGGACTATGGTACCGGCGCGATTTTCGGATGCCCAGCCCATGATGAACGCGATTTTGAATTCGCCACCAAATACGAATTGCCAATCATCTCGACCTATTTGCCAAGCGAAGAAAGCTCGGATGAGCTTGATGCGGCATTTGTCCCGCCAAAAACTGACAAGGTTTTCTACAACCGTGGTTTTGCAGGCGAGCAATGGCAGACCGGCAATGAAGCCATCGACGCCGCAATCGCGTTCTGTGAGGAAAACGGCGTTGGCCAGGGCGTCACCAAATTCCGCCTGCGCGACTGGGGTCTTTCACGCCAACGCTATTGGGGCTGCCCGATTCCCGTCGTGCATTGCGATGGCTGCGGTGTGGTGCCGGAAAAGAAAGAGAACCTGCCGATAGAGTTGCCCTATGACGTTGATTTCTCAACCCCCGGCAACCCGCTTGACCGTCACCCCACATGGCGCGACTGCCCCTGCCCGTCCTGCGGCAAGCCAGCCAAACGCGAAACCGACACGATGGATACCTTTGTCGATTCGTCATGGTATTTCGCCCGTTTCACAGCACCACATGCCGACACCCCGACCTATATGGAAGACGCCGCATACTGGATGAACGTCGACCAATACATCGGCGGCGTCGAACATGCGATCCTGCACCTGCTCTATGCCCGTTTCTTCGCCCGCGCGATGCAGATGACGGGGCATTTGCCGGAAAGTGCCATCGAACCCTTCGACGCGCTGTTTACCCAAGGCATGGTGACGCACGCCATCTATCAAACGCCGAAACAGGATGGCCGTCCAACCTATCACTACCCCGAAGAAGTGGAATTGCGGGACGGCAAGGCTTTCCTCAAGGAGAGCGACCAAGAGGTGGAGATCATCCCTTCTGCAAAAATGTCGAAATCCAAGAACAACGTTGTCGACCCGTTAAACATCATTTCCAACTACGGCGCGGACACCGCGCGCTGGTTTGTCCTGTCCGATTCGCCCCCCGAACGGGACGTGGAATGGACCGCATCAGGTGCAGAAGCTGCATTCAAACACCTGAACCGTGTCTGGAACATCTGTAACCGCATCGGGGAAATGAACAAAACGGCGCAGGGTGAAGGTGACGAAGACCTGCTTCGCGCCATGCACAAGACCATCCATGACGTGACCATGGGCGTGGAATCATTCGGCTTCAATGCCGCCATCGCGAAACTTTACGCCTTTACCGCGACCCTGCAGAAATCCAAGGCCGGCCATAGCACCCAGCGCGCGGCCATCATGACCCTTGCGCAACTCATGGCCCCAATGACGCCACATCTGGCCGAAGACATCTGGTCCCATCAAGACGGTGAAGGCCTGATCGTGAACGCGCCCTGGCCGCAAGCTGAGGAAAAGATGTTGGTCGATGACACGATCACCATGCCGATCCAGATCAACGGCAAACGCCGTGCGGAAATCAATGTACCAGCAGACCTGTCAAAAGAAGAGGTTGAAAAAATCGCCCTCGCCCATGAAGCTGTGATCCGAACCCTAGATGGTGCGACACCCAAAAAGGTGATTGTCGTGCCCGGACGGATTGTCAATGTTGTCGCTTGACCGCCGATTTATACTTCTTGCCCCGCTGGCGCTTGCCGCTTGCGGGTTTTCAGCGGTTTACGGGGAGGACGGTAGCGGACGGCGTCTGCAAAATGCGGTTCTGGTGGACCCGCCCGGTTCCCAGGACAGTTACATCCTCGTACGTGAACTTGAATCACGCCTTGGACGCAGCCCCTCGCCGACCTACGGTCTTTCGATGGTTATCACCACATCAGAAGCCCAGCTTGCCATTGACCGCGAGGGCGACACCGGCCGCTTCAACCGGATTGCCGCCGTCACCTACTCCCTGCGCGAACTGAGCAATGGCAGGATTGTCACCTCTGGCAAGGTCGAGAATTTTGTCGGATACTCCGCTACAGGTACGACGGTTCAGACATTGGCTGGTGAACAGGATGCCCAGAAACGTTTGATGAATATCATCGCGGATCAGATCGTGACCCGTCTATATGCTGCTGATCTGACCTGATGAAACTCTCGCCCCGCGAAGCAAACAGCTATTTCGCCAAACCGGATCCCGGCAAGACCGGTTTGCTGATCTTTGGCAGTGACGCAATGCGCGTCGCCTTGAAACGGCAGGAATTCCTCAAAGCGTTGCTGGGTGACCAAGCCGAAGAAGAAATGCGTCTGACCCGCATTCCCGCTGCTGAATTGCGCAAACAACCCGCGTTGTTGATGGATGCAATCAAGGCCATCGGCTTTTTCCCCGGTCCGCGTGCAGCTTTCGTCGAAGATGCAAACGACAATGTGGCCCAAATCATTCTCGATACGCTCAAAGACTGGCAACCGGGTGATGCGCAGGTCGTCGTGACGGGGGGTGATCTCAAGAAAACATCCAAAGTACGCAAGGCATTCGAAACGCATCCGAATGCCTATGCTGTTGCGATCTACGACAATCCCCCGAACCGGGCCGAGATCGAGCAGATGCTAGCCGAGGCAAATCTGTCTCCGGATGCCAATGCCATGTCCGCGCTGAATGATCTGGCCCGGACCATAGACCCCGGCGATTTCCGTCAAACCCTTGAGAAAATCGCACTTTTTAAGCTGAACGACACCTCACCATTGAGCGCGGAAGACATCGCCGCTTGCGCCCCCTCGTCGACCGAAGCAGACGTGGATGATATACTGCATGTCGTAGCCGAAGCACGTGCCAGCGACATCGGACCCGTGATGAGCAAGCTCCAGGCGCAGGGTGTCGCTCCGGTTACCTTAACCATCATGGCCACCCGACATTTTCGCACGCTTTACCGGATTGCGGCCAACCCCGGTGCACCGATTTACGGTGTGCGCGACCGCGACCGCGTGATGCGGCAGGCCAAGAACTGGGGCGCGGTCAATCTGGAAACCGCGCTGTCTGTTCTAACCGACACCGACCTGACCTTGCGATCTGCAGGACAAAACGCACCCGCGATTGCGCTGGTCGAACGCGCCTTTATCCGCCTCGCCATGCTGGGCGCAAAGAAAAACCGTTAAGAGGAAAACCGATGTATACAGTTGTTGGTGCTACCAAATCCCGTGCCTTCCGCGTCATGTGGATGCTTGGGGAAATTGGCGAAGATTATACCCAGATTGACGCAGGCCCGCGTTCTGACGAGGCCAGGCAATATAACCCGTCCGGCAAAATTCCTGCCCTGCTTGACGGCGATGAGGTGTTAACTGATTCTGTTGCCATCATGACCTATCTGGGGGACAAGCACGGCAAACTTACCGCCCCCGCTGGCACCCCTGCACGTGCGCGTCAGGATGCAATGACATTCTGGCTGATCGACGAATTTGACGCGATTCTCTGGGCCGCTGCCAAACACAGCTTTGTCTTTCCCAAGGACAAGCGGGTGCCCGTGATCAAGGACAGCTTGAAAGCGGAATTCATCCACGCCGCCGACCTGTTGGCAGAGCGGCTCGACGGGCCGTTCCTGATGGGTGATCAGATGACCCACGCTGATATTCTGGCGGTGCATTGTATCAATTGGTCTATTGGCGCAGGATTCCCACGCATCAATGACAAGTTGGGTCAGTGGGCCGCAACGATGCGGGACCGCGATGCGTTCAAGGCCGCGCAAGCAAAAGTCGCGGCTTAAGCCTTAAGGGCCCATTCGGCGGCATGTTGGCCTGCCCAACGTCCTGTCGCAAGGCAGGCCGAGATAAGATAGCCCCCTGTCGGCGCTTCCCAGTCCAACATCTCCCCGGCCGCGAAAACACCCGGCAGATCGTGCAGCATCAACCCTTCGTTCATTGCCGCAAAGGGAATGCCGCCCGCTGTTGAAATCGCCTCGTCCAGGGGGCGCAATCCACTGTTTGTCACCGGCAATGCCTTGAGCAACCACGCCGTTGCACGCAGTTTGTCCGGCAAGGGCCGCGCCATTTCCTGCGCCAGGGCAATTTGCGCCGGAGTCAGCCGAAGCGTTTTTCGTAAATGGTTGGACAGGCTTGCCTTGCCTCGGGGGGCTTGCAACCTTTTGGTGATCTCTGGGACCGTCAAATCAGGCAATAGATCAACCGTCAGGACATGCCCCTCGCGTACGCCCCGCGACACGGCATAGATCCCGCCCCCTTCTAGCCCTGTCGCAGATAGGGTCGCCTCCCCACGAGAGCCATAGGGCCCGGCCTGCCAGGCGACACCCTTGATAGGGCTGCCATAGTGTTTCGCCATATGATCCGACCATGCGATTTCTATGCCCGCATTTGCAGGCTCAAAGGGCGCGATAGCTACACCTTTTGCCGCCAGGATTTCGGCCCATTTGCCGGTAGACCCCAACCGTGACCAACTGGAACCGCCCAGTGCCAGCACGGTTGCATCTGTCGCAAGGGTCTGCATGCCTTCGGACGTTTGAAAGGCGAGACTGCCATCCTGCCACCCCTGCCAAAGCCAGCCTGTGCGCAATTCAACACCCAACCCGACCAACCGGCCAAGCCATGCACGCAACAAGGGCGAGGCCTTCATGGCTGTGGGAAACACGCGGCTGGTGGTCCCGGTAAAAATCTCCTGCTCCATGCCGCGGGCCCAGTCCTGCACAGCCTTGCTGTCAAATGCCCTGATCATCGGCGTCAACCGGCTGCGCGCCTGCGAAAAAGCCTCAAGAAAGGGCACCTCCGGTTCGTCCTTGGTCAGGTTCAAACCGGATTTTCCTGCCATCAGGAACTTGCGCCCTACCGAAGGTTTGCCCTCGCAAAGGGTGACCTGCAAACCGGCTTGCGCCATCACTTCCGCGGCCATCAGGCCAGCGGGACCCGCGCCAACCACTACCGCACGGGTCATCCGTCAACCTTCGGCAATCCGCCCTTAATTTCGATCACACGTTGTGGATAGGGGATTTCTATTTCCGCATCCTTAAGGGCATTCCAGATCAGAAACAGAACGTCTGAAGTGTATTTTTTATCCCCGTCATCCAGACCATTGACCCAGAACTCCACCGCAAAATCTATGCCGCTTTCCCCAAATCCGCGCAATTCGCAATCAGGTGGATAGGGCAGGTCCAATACTTCGGGATGGGTAGAGACTGCCGCTTCGATCAAGGCCGGAACCTTGTTGATGTCGGTGTCATAACTGACGGAAAACGGAGCCTCGAAACGATTGGCCGAACCGCTGTCAGAATAATTGATCACACGGGTCGTGATGAAATCTTCGTTCGGCACCACAACCCAGCGGCCGTCAAAGGTCTCAAGGATTGCAGCCCGTGCCATCATCTTGACGATCTTGCCTTTTTCGCCGCCGTCCAGTTCGACGTAATCACCCACGGTTGCCTGACCTTCAACCAACAGGATCACACCCGAAATAAAGTTCGAGGCAATCTTTTGCAGACCAAATCCAAGGCCGACACCAATCGCACCCCCGAGCACCGCCAAAGTGCTGAGGTTCACGCCAATGATGTTCATCAACAGCAGGAATGCGATGGCAAAAATGGAAAACTCGGCCGTCTTGATCAAAAGCTGGCGGATCGAGGGTCGCATTTCCTCGTTCTGGGAAATAAACGCGCTGGTCTGGGTGTTGGACCACTGGCCCAGCCAGAACAGCAGTGATCCGGCAATGATTCCGCGCACCAAGGTGATCAGCGAAAACCGGATGTTGCCGACACCGACAATTGTCTCGCTCAGCGCTGCGCTTACCACGTCCAGCAGGCCGAAGGTATAAAGCGCAGCAATCGGCAGCAGAATGTAACGCCCCAGCAGCTTGAGGAACGGGTCAGTGATAATATCACGCACCAGAATACGGGCGGCAATGAACAGGAACAGGCGCTTGCCAAAGGCAATGACAGCACCGGAATCAAACATCGAGCGTACGATGCTTTCGCCAATCCCCGTCAGCGCATAGGCCAGCAAAGGCGAGATCAGCGCCAGAAACGGCAGCACAAAACGGCGCGGCGCGGAAAAGATGTTCCTGGTTGCACCGGGATCAATCAACGTGGCCAAAGCGGGCCGCAATTTGCGGGCGATCAGACCGGCCAGCAACCACGCCAGCACCAGCAATCCAAACTGCGACCAGGCGGCAGGGCTCAGCAGCCATGTCATCGCCAAATCCCATCCTTGCACGCCATAACCATAGGCCTGCTGGACGATTTCGGGCTGGGAGGAGAGATCAAACTCCATATATGCGCCTTGTTTTTCGGTTGCCTTGCTGCATCTCTTGCCTGTCTGCCTGCAAAGGTTCAAGTTTTTTACGGATGAATGACCCGATCTGCCCACTGTGTGGCCGCCCTATTCCGGCAGGCGTGCCGCAAAGCCAGCATCACCTGATCCCCAAGCTAAAAGGCGGCAAGGGCGGGCCAGTGGTGTTGATGCACCACATTTGCCACCGCCAGATCCACGCGACATCAACCGAAAGCGAACTTGCGAGGGAGTGCAACACGCCCGAAGCGCTGCTTGCGCATCCGCGATTGACAAGATTTGCCGCTTGGGTGGCAAAACGCCCGCCCGAATTTCGTTCAAAAGTGCCGGGCGGCAAGCGAAAGCGGTGACTTGACTTGGACACCCGCACCACAGAGTGTCCGCAAAAACAATGAGGCAAACCGATGCGTATTATCCTGACACTTTTCGCCCTGCTGATCCTTGCGGCCTGCGACGTACCGTTTGTGCCGCTGATCTAAGACTGGCGCTGCGGTGCGCACATCGCCTTGATGGCTCGGGCAATCTCCGGCGTGGCGGCAACGGTATCCGCCGCAAGCGTCTGCGCGTGATTCATCAGCGCATCGCCCTGCACGATCCGGTCGATCAAGCCAAAGGCCAGCGCTTCGTCGGCTTCGATCTTTTGGCCGCCCATCAGGATCAGCTTGGTGCGCGACGGACCGATCAAAGTGGCCATCCGCGCCGGATCAGAAGGTTGCGGCAGGAACCCCAGCTTCATCACCGGATAGAAAAACCTGGCTGTGGGAACGGCGATGCGCAGATCACACGCCAGCACCATGCCCATCGCGCCCCCCGCCAATGTCCCGTTCAGTGCCGCGATCGTCAGGCCCGGCAGCGCGGCGATGGCCCCCGACAGACGCTCCCAGATCTCCGAAACGGCAAGGCCAGCGCGGGCTTCATCCAGATCGGCACCGGCGCTGAACACGCGGCCTTTGCCCGTCAGGATCAAGGCACGGGCATTCCCGGCGCTTTCCATAATCTCGGCCAGCTCGACCAGCATCGCGTGGGTCAGCGAATTCGCCTTCTCTGGCCGGTTGATCGTGACCGTCCAGATGTCGCCTTCGTTGGAAAGTTCAATCATTGCAGTCCGACAGCCCGCAAAATTTCTTCATCGCGCAACGAGATTTCTTCGCCCATGAACCTGTCCGCTTCGGCCCCGCACATCCACAAAAGACATTTTGCAGGCCAGTCCGCCGGAATATGGTCTTCCCAAGCCAGCTTGCTGACGCGGTTGATGCCGGACGCCTTGATCTCGCGTTGCATTTGCGTGGCCACTGTGCCGGGCGACAATCCGATGGCGCGAATACCATTTTCCGCCTCTTCAAGATGCAGACAGCGGTTGAGCATGTTTACTGCAGCTTTGGACGCGCAATAGGCGCTCCAGGCTTCGACCGGGCCATGTGCCGCACCCGAAGAAATGGTCAGCACCGATCCACCACCCTGCGCTTTCAGGGCAGGCAAGGCCGCATGGATCCCGTTAAAGACCCCCTTGAGATTGATGTCTATAACCTGACCCCAGCCATCGGGATCCGCCTGCGTCAAATGTGAAATCGGTTCGATCACACCGGCGTTATTGATCAATACGTCCAGACCGCCAAACGCGCGCACCGTGGTTTCCACCGCCGACGACACCTCGCCATATCGTGCCACATTGCAGGGGATGGCGATTGCGGTCTTGCCCATCTCACCCACAAGATCCCCCAGCGCATCCGTGGACCGCGCCAACAGCGCGACATTCGCGCCGGCAGCGGCGAATACACGAGCAGCTTCGGCACCGATCCCTCGGCTGGCACCTGTGATCATTACCGTTTTGTTCTTCATGTCCATGGCGTGGCCTCTTTTGGGTAAGGGGTTTGTGGTTTTGCATAATCGTTTGACCCTGTGGTAATCTTCCGCCGAGATATGGTCCACCCCCACCATCTGCCTTGACCTAATCCGGCTGATGTCAGACGGTAAAGACTATTGCCAACAAGGAATTTATTATGTCGCGTTTTACCCCAATTGTTCTCGGCCTTGCCTTGCCGATCTCTCTTGCCTCACAGGCCGCATGGGCGGACCTGAGCCCCTCCGAAGTATGGGGCGACTGGCGCAGCTATCTTGAAGGGATGGGCTATGAAGTGATGGCCACCGAGAGCAGGAATGGCGATGACCTGTCAGTAAACGATTTTTCGGTGCGCTTTGCCCTGCCCGAACAGGAGGGTGACGTTACCATGGCTCTGGGCACGATTTCATTTAACCAGAATCGTGACGGCACCGTCGCCATCGTCATGCCCGACACCATGCCGATTTCAATGAAAGGCAAGAATAGCGCCCTGCCCGAAAGCGACTTCACCATGGAGATGACTTTCGCGCAGAAGGGCCAGGCCATCACGGCCAGCGGCGATTCCGATGCGATCACTTATCTTTATACAGCTCAGAGTTTTGCACTGAACCTGTTACAGATGATGGCCAATGGTCAGAATTTGGGCGAGCAGAACATTCGGATGACCGTAAATGGCTCTGACATCAACAGCAGCGTGACCATGAAAATTGGCGATCTGCGCACCTACGATCAATCTGCCAACATCGCAAATCTCGATTATGACATCTTCGTCAAATCCATCGAGGGCGATGAAGGCGAGGGTGTCATCAAGGGCAAAGTGAACGGAATCAGCATGACAGGTCAGGGCGCGGTCCCGCTTGCAATCGCTCCCGGTACCGATGTCGCAACGATGTTGGCGGCCGGATTCGATATGGCGGGTGCCATCAGCTATGCAGCGGGGAGCGCCGCCTTTGACATCAAGGACCCCCAGAACGGCAACTATGTGATGAATTCGACCTCGCAAGGCGGCGAGATCAAGGTCAAAATGGGCGCAGCCGGCCTGGCCTATGACGTCGCACAACGTGACTTGAACCTAAGCGTCGCAGCCGAAGCGATGCCTTTACCCTTTGAAATCCAGATGGCGCAAAGTGGCTTCAACCTTGCCATGCCAGTCAGCAAATCAGACGAGGTGCAGGATTTCGCGCTTGGCATCAAGATGACTGATTTCACCATGTCCGATTTCATCTGGGGCATGTTTGATCCTTCGGGCCAACTTCCCCGCGATCCGGCCACGATAATGCTGGATTTGACAGGCAAGGCCAAGCTGCTGATCGACTGGATGAACCCAAAAGCTGTCGAAGAGATGACAGGTTCCCCTGGCGAATTGAAAGCAGTGAACCTGGAAAATCTTGTGGTCGATGCCGCAGGAGCCAAGCTGGAAGGTAATGGCGGCATCACCTTTGATGGAAAAGGCGCGTCAGTAATTCCTGGAATGGGTGGTCTGGGCAGTCCTGTTGGTGACATCAATCTTGCACTCGCCGGGGGTAACGGGCTTTTGGATAAACTGGTCGCCATGGGCCTGTTGCCAGCCGATCAGGCGATGGGTGCCCGAATGATGATGGGACTCTTTGCCGTGCCCGGCAGCGCTCCGGACACATTGAAATCGAAAATCGAATTCACATCCGACGGTCAAATCCTCGCCAACGGCCAGCGCCTCCGCTGAATCCGGGACCTGCAGGGAACCATGATATTTCAATGAAGGGTGCGGTGATTACCGTACCCTTTTTGTCTGCCTCCCTTGTCCTTTGACAGATGGAGCGTTACCTCTGCGCCAATCCCGAACGGAGTTTCCAGAATGTCACAGCCCTTGGATGCGCTGACCAGATCGCTTTTGCAGGCGGCCACAAAGGCCGGCGCAGATGCCGCAGAGGCCAAAGCCGTTCAGGCCACATCACTGTCCGTCGACGTGCGCGCCGGTGTGCTGGAGCAAGCCGAACGGTCAGAAGGTATCGACATAGGACTTCGGGTCCATGTCGGCCAGCGTGCGGCAACGGTTTCGGCCTCTGATATTTCGGAACGCACCATCGAAGAGATGGCCCTGCGTGCCGTCGCCATGGCACAAGAAGCACCCGAAGACCCATTTGCCGGTCTTGCCGCGCCTGAGCAGCTTGCGCAGAACTGGGATATTGACGCGCTTGAGTTGTGCGATCCGGCCGGTGAACCCAGCCCCGACATGTTACAAGATGATGCCGCCCGCGCCGAAGCCGCTGCATTGGCGGTCAAGGGTGTGACCCAGGTACAATCCGCAAGCGCGGGCTATGGTGTCCAGGAAGTCTTTTCCGCCATGACCAATGGATTTGAGGGCGGGTATCGCCGCACAGATCGCGGACTGTCCTGTGTGGCAATCGCTGGTACCGGTACGGGGATGGAACGCGACTATGACGGCGACGGGCGCATTTTCCAAAGTGATCTGCGCAGTGCCGAAGACATCGGACAAAGTGCAGGACAGCGCGCCGTCGAGCGTCTGGGCGCCCGGAAGCCGCCGACCGGGGCATATCCGGTGCTGTTTGACGAACGTATTTCCTCCAGCTTGATCGGCCATCTTTTGTCTGCCGTGAACGGCAGTGCAATTGCTCGCGGCGCATCCTTTTTGCGCGATGCAATGGGTGAAGCCGTCTTGCCCGACACACTTTCATTGATCGAGGATCCCCACCGTCCCCGAACCAGCGGTTCACGCCCCTTTGATGCCGAAGGATTGCCCACACGAAAACGTATGATCGTTGAAAACGGCGTGTTGCAAGGCTGGACCCTTGATCTGGCCACCGCGCGCAAACTCGGACTTGATCCTACTGGGAATGCCGCGCGCAGCACCTCTTCCGCACCCAGTCCGACAAACTGGAATATGTCTCTGACCGAAGGCATGCAGACTCGCGATGATCTGATCAAGGAGATGGGTACAGGACTCCTGGTGACGTCGATGATCGGCAGCACGATCAACCCCAATACCGGTGACTATTCACGAGGGGCGGCCGGGTTCTGGATCGAAAAAGGCGAGATCACCCATACCATCAACGAATGCACGATCGCAGGCAATCTGCGCGACATGTTGCGAAACATCGTGCCTGCCAATGATGCCCGCAGGCACCTCAGCCGCGTTGTGCCCTCGCTTCTGGTGCCGGGGATGACCCTTGCCGGCGCATGATCTGCCCCTTCTGGTGGATGCGGCCCGTATGGCGGGCCGTGTCGCGACCAGCTTTACCGGACCAACGGCGCAGCGCTGGGACAAGGCGGATAATGCCGGCCCTGTAACCGAAGCGGATCTGGCGGTAAACGACTTGTTGCTCACAACCCTGCGGCTGGCACGGCCCGACTATGGCTGGTTGTCCGAGGAAACCGAGGATACCGCCGACCGGTTAAACACCGAGCGCCTGTTCATCATCGATCCCATTGACGGCACACGCAGCTTTGTCGAGGGCTCCAACACTTGGGCGCATTCCATCGCCGTCGCCGAACGCGGCGTGATCACCGCTGCCGTGGTCTATTTGCCGCTGCGCGACAAACTTTACGCTGCGGCACTCGGACAGGGTGCGACCCTCAATGGCTTTCCCATTCACGCCTCCGAGGCCGCAACACTCACGCGTTCGACGATATTGGCAACCAAACCCGTGATGGCGGCGGAACACTGGAAAAGCAACGCCGCGCCCAACTTCAAGCGAAGCCACCGCCCGTCGCTGGCATACCGCCTCGCCTTGGTCGCAGAAGGCCGGTTCGACGCGATGGTCACACTGCGCCGCAGCTGGGAATGGGACATCGCCGCCGGCGCGCTGATCATTACTGAAGCAGGCGGCATAGCGCAGGACCGCACCGGCGCGGAGCTGCGCTTCAACAACCCCGATCCACGGCTGAACGGGGTTGTAGCAGGCGGCGGCCCCACCTGCCGGGGCCTGATCGACGCACTTGCGTGACGCCCGCCATATTTGTACCCAAGGTTGACCCCAACCTCTCTCATGAAGGACTCTGACATGACCCAACGCCTGCATCTTGTTTTTGGTGGCGAACTGGTGACGCCCAGTGAAAACACGTTCAAAAATGTCGATGACATCCATGTCGTTGGCATCTTCCCCAATTATGCCTCGGCATATGATGCGTGGAAGAACGAAGCCCAGCGCACTGTCGACAATGCCCATATGCGCTACTTTATTGCGCATCTGCATCGCCTGCGCGACGAAGAAGCAGCGGCCTCTTCAACCGAAGAACTGGGCTGACCCAAAATGGCGCGATCACTCGGAATGACGGCATATCGCGCCCTGACCCGGCGCGGAGTCGTGCAGAATGACGCGCCGGAGGCGGACCGCCCCAAGGGTGAACTGGTCTGGATACATGCCGGCGAGCCCGAAAATCTGTTGGCGGTGCAGGACCTCGCCTTGCGGCTGATCGGCATACGCCAGAATTTACATGCCATCATAACCTATCCCCAAGAAGAGAGCTCAGGACCACGCGCACCTGCCCGGCCAGATCAAGGCCTGCTCCAGATCGCCGTCCCTGGGGAACATCCGACCGAGGTCGCTGCCTTTCTCGACCATTGGCGTCCCGACGCCTGTATATGGGTATGGGGCGGCCTGCGGCCCAACCTCGTGATCGAAACCGCACAGCGCGGCTGCCCTCTGGTGTTGATCGACGCAGGATCCGGTGGCTTTGACGGTCGCCGAAACCGCTGGATGCCGGATTTGACCCGGCAGATGCTGCTAAAGTTCCTGGCGGTATTCACAAAAGATGCCGCTGGCGCCAAAAAACTTGGCCAGTTCGGCCTGCCAGGCGACATCATCACCCAGACCGGCCCGCTTCTGGCGGGGGGACAGGTTCTTGGCTTTAATGAGCAGGACATGAATGAACTATCGGCGGCACTGGCTGGGCGCCCGGTTTGGTTCGCGGCTGGCCTGACGCAAGAAGAGATCCCAATCGTATTGGCGGCACACAAGCATGCGTTGCGCCTGTTTCATCGGCTCTTGCTGGTCGTGCAGCCTGACGATCCTGACTGTATCCCCGACCTGATTACTCAGGCCGCGGATAGGAATCTTCCGGCGGTCCTGTGGGATGACGGCCAGTTTCCTGATGATACAACCCAGTTGTTGATCTCGGGCGAGGCCAGGGAACGCGGGTTGTTCTATCGGGTGGCACCTGTATCCTTTTTGGGTGGTACATTGATTTCCGGTGGCAACGGCTGTGACCCGCTCGAAGCTGCCGCGCTTGGTTCTGCGATCCTCTATGGCCCTCGCTTGCGTCATTTCATGCCTTCATATTCCCGGCTTGCCAGCGCCGGTGCCGCGCGTATCGTCAATGACGCCGACGCCCTGGGCACCGCTGTTTCACGTCTGATCGCACCCGATCAGGCCGCGTCAATGGCCCATGCCGGTTGGGATGTAATCAGCCAGGGGGCCATGTTGACGGATCAAGTGATCGACTTTGTACAGGACACCCTTGATACAAAACTGGTGCGCACATGACACGTCCACCTGCCTTTTGGGATCTGCCCAAACCGGATTGGCGCGGTAAGGCGCTGCGCCCCTTGGGTGCGATCTATGCCAAAGCCACTGCACAGCGGCTGGCAAAGGGCCAACGACAACGGTTGGACATCCCCGTGGTTTGTGTTGGCAACATCAACGCAGGAGGCACTGGCAAGACTCCGACGGTCATGGCAGTGATCGAACATCTGCGCGACCTCTATCACACACCCCACGTCGTATCCCGTGGCTATGGTGGCACCCTGGAAGGTCCTGTGCGGGTCGATCCAACGCGACACAGGGCGGCGGATGTCGGGGATGAACCACTGCTGCTGGCGGCCTTCTCTGAAGTCTGGGTTGCACGTGATCGTGCCGCAGGCGCAGCCGCCGCACAGGCGGCCGGCGCTTCCGTGATCGTATTGGATGATGGTTTTCAAAACCCCGCGCTGGCCTATGATTTATCCATTGTCGTTGTGGATGCGGCCAAAGGGTTTGGCAACGGCCTGTGCCTGCCTGCCGGTCCGCTGCGTGAACCTGTGGCAGTCGGACTGGCGCGGGCTAATCTGCTGTTGTCGATCGGCCAAGCCGAGGCACAGGCGAATTTTGCCCAAACGCCGTTGCCCGCCCGACTGCCACAGGTTCAAGCCAGCCTCGAACCCCTGCACACCGGAATGGACTGGAAGGACACACCTGTGCTGGCTTTCGCGGGAATAGGAAACCCCGAAAAATTCTTCGCAACATTGCGGAGCTTAGGGGCCAGAATAATCCATGCCGAAGCGCTGGACGATCACCAGCCGCTGACGCCCCCCCTGATGGCGCGGTTGCAGGCAGATGCCCTGGCCCGCGGTGCCCAATTGGTCACAACAGAAAAGGACGCGGTGAGATTGCCGCGCGATTTCCGCAGCAAGGTCATAACCTTGCCGGTGCGATTGAAACTGCCGACCGAAAACGCTCTTTTCACGGCTTTGGCTGAACTGCCCAAACCGCGCTAAACCGGTCCTCAGTCGTCTTCACCCAGTTTCGGTGCAGGCCGGTGCAGCGCCAGTTCGGCGTCCGAAAACCGAAACGGAGAGCGCAGGCCAGGCACGCCTTCCAGTTCAATTTGCATGCCACGCGCCACCACTTGCGGGTCCGCCATCACATCATCCAGATTGTTGATCGGCCCCGCCGGAACATTATGCGCCTCGCAAAGCGCAAGCAGATCCTCGCGGGTGCGTTGGCCTGTGGCCGCGCTTATGCGGCGGTTCATTTCAGGACGATTGGCCACGCGGTCGGCGTTTTTGAGGTATTCCGGCGCAGTCGCCATATCCTTCAGATCCAGCAACTGGCACAGCCTTTGAAATTGCCCGTCATTGCCGGTAGCGATGATGATATGTCCATCCGAGGTTTCAAACACCTCGTAGGGTGTGAGGTTGGGATGCGCATTGCCCATGCGCGTTGGTGCCACACCGGTTGTCAGATAGTTCATGGCCTGATTACCCATGATCGCAACGGCGCAATCCAGCAGCGCCATATCGATATGTTGGCCCTTGCCGGTTTCACTGCGTTGATGCACAGCGGCCAAAATCGCCGTTGTGGCATAGATGCCGGTGAAAATATCGGTGATCGCCATGCCGGATTTTTGCGGCTGGCGATCCGGCTCTCCGGTGACGGACATCAAACCGGACATGCCCTGAATGATAAAGTCGTACCCGGCACGATGGGCATATGGCCCGGTATGACCAAATCCCGTGATCGAACAATAAATCAGACTGGGGAACTCTTCGCGCAAACTTGCATAATCCAGACCGTATTTCGCCAGACCACCGGTCTTGAAATTCTCGATCACAATATCCGCATCACGCAGCAGGTCTTTCAGCTTTGCCTGACCTTCTTCGGTACGAAAATCAATCGTAACGCTGGCCTTGCCGCGGTTGGTTGAATGAAAATAAGAGGCCGAAACATCATCGTCCCGCGTGACAAAGGGCGGCCCCCACTGGCGCGTGTCGTCACCAGCGGGGCTTTCTACCTTGATCACTTCGCACCCCAGATCAGAAAGGGTCTGGCCTGCCCAGGGACCGGCCAGAACCCGTGCCATTTCAATGACTTTCAAACCGTGCAAAGGGCCCCGCGACATCAGCTTTCCAATGCCGCGTCGATCAGCGCCTTCATCTCGGGATAGGCCATGTTGGAATGTTTGGTCCCGTTGATCAGAAAGCTGGGAGTCGAATTGATGTCATCGCGTTCGCCGTTTTCCTGCCACCAGGCCACCAGGCTCTGGGCCTTTTCGCCATCCTGCAAACAAGCTTCGAGGGTTTCTTTGTCAAGCCCAGCAAGGCGCCCGATCTTGCGCAATTCATCAATGATGGCCGCAGGCTCTCCGGCCCGCGCCCATTCGGACTGGCCCTTGTAAATCAGATCCGCGATCCCAAAGAAGCGGTCCTGCCCGCCGCAGCGTGCGATCATGGATGCCCAAAGACCTGGGCGGTCAAAATAGACCTCGCGGTAAATGAACTTGATCTTGCCGGTATCGATGAAATCCGCCTTGAGCTGCTTGTAAGCGCCATTGTGAAAAGACGCACAATGCGGGCAGGTAAAAGAGGCATATTCGGTCACAGTGACCGCAGAATCGACATTGCCCTGTACCATGTCGACAATGCCAGAGGTGTCGATACTCCCCTCTGTTGTCTGCGCATGGGCAGCGCCGGCCAGGTTGGTCAGTCCGGTCGCATTGGGCTTGGCTCCAATCGAATTGGACAGCGCCCAACCCCCAAGACCAGCGACGGCAAGGCCGCCCAATATCAGATTTCTACGTTGCATCATGTCATTCCTTTGTCGGCTATTCAGCGGTTGTTCTTGTTCAATATGTTCTCGCCCAGACGTGCAAGGGCATCGCGCAGACCATTATCCGCGACCGGGCGGGCGGTTTCCGCGGCTTTTTCGCGCAAAGCGGGGTCGCCGTGAGGTTTCACGACCGGTGTTTTATGACCAAAGGCAACCTTACCATCCGCAAAGCCGATGGCGGCAGTTTGCGTGATACGCACGCGGGCAATGGCATTATAGCCGTAAACCGAATTCACCTTGGCACGCAGCTGCTCTTTTTGCATCTCAAGCATCGGGGCATTTGCCCCGTTGGTAAGTAATGTCAGCGTTGCGCCCATCCCACCGCGCGCATATCCGATCTCAACTGGCTGGGCGATGGCGGCAATATCCTGGCCTGCGATCTCGGTCCATTGGGTCAAGAGCCGCGACTGGGCAAAACCACGGGTTTCAGAGGCACGCCTGATCTGACCCGACAGCAAACTGTCGGTGCGTTTGAACCCTTTTGTACTTGTGCGCCGTGGCGGCATGGTTCTCTTTCCCTTAACTTGCTCTACATCATAGCGTGTTGCCTTCCCAACACCATTCAAACCGGACAGCAAAGGCCATAAACATTGCGTGATACGCCAGACCCAAAGACACTGCCGCTTCTTTTACTGGACTGGTATGATCTGCATGCCCGCAAAATGCCATGGCGCGTCGGTCCCGATGACCGGCGACAAGGAATCACGCCGGATCCCTACCGAATCTGGATGAGCGAAATCATGCTGCAACAAACGACCGTTGCAACGGTGCGTGATTATTTCCAGCGGTTTGTTACACGCTGGCCAACGGTCGCAGCTCTGGCAGCGGCCGAGGATGCCGAGGTGATGGGCGAATGGGCGGGGCTTGGATATTATGCCCGGGCGCGGAACCTTTTGAAATGTGCGCGCATGGTGGTGGATGTCCATGACGGTGTCTTTCCGTCAGACCATGACATGTTGTTGAAGCTGCCGGGGATCGGTCCCTACACCGCCGCTGCAATATCCGCGATAGCCTTTGATCAGCGTCACACCGTGCTTGACGGGAACGTTGAACGCGTAATGGCGCGGCTGTATGACATTCATACGCCCTTGCCGGCGGCCAAATCTGAACTGATGGCAAAGGCCGAGGCACTGACACCCGCGCTGCGCCCCGGAGACTATGCGCAGGCGGTGATGGATCTGGGCGCGACGATCTGCTCACCTAAATCGCCCGCTTGCGAAATTTGCCCCTGGCGCGCCTTCTGTGCCGCCCGCTGCACCGGTACCCAAATCGAATTGCCCAGAAAGACACCGAAGAAACCCAAACCCCTGCGCCATGGCACGGTGTACCTCGCACAGCGAGAAGATGGCGCCTGGCTGTTGGAAACACGGCCGGACAAAGGGTTGCTCGGCGGTATGTTGGGATGGCCCGGATCAGACTGGACCGAGAGTGCAGAACCACGCCCGCTTGGCACCCCGCCTGTTGCGGCAGAATGGCAAAAGCTGACCGGAGAAGTGCGCCATACCTTCACCCATTTTCACCTGATCCTGACCGTGATGGTTGCTACCGTGCCCAAAAATAGTGCCGGCTCTTTCGTGCCTCGGAACAAGTTCCGTCCTTCTGACTTACCAACCGTCATGCGCAAAGCGTATGATTTGTCGCAGATCTGACCCAATGTCGCCGCTTTGAGCCCCTAGACTTTCGCGCTATACGCAAGCAAAACCGTGCCTTCTGAGGTCGCCATCCATGATACCCCAATACCCCGACATTTCCCGCGAAGACCTGAGGCGCCTGTCGCGCGCCTTGCCTTTCTGGATGTCGCTGGGCCTGATCCCGCTAACGTGGCTTGCCACCTATTTTGGCGGTTGGACGATTGCATTGATCCCTGCTGTTACGTGGTATCTGTTCTCGATTCTGGATGCGATTGTCGGACTTGAACTTGATAACGCTGACCTGGAAGCAACCGAGAATGATCTTTACTGGTATCGCCTGATCACCATGATCTGGGTACCGGCACAGTTTGTCACACTCTTCGGTTTGATCTGGTATGTCCCCCAGGCTGAACACCTCGGCCTGCTTGAACGTGTCGGCCTGTTCTTTGGTGTCGGCGTGGTCACCGGCACTATCGGGATCAACTACAGCCACGAATTGATGCACCAGAAAAACCGGATTGAGCGCGGGTTGGCTGACCTCCTGCTTGCGATGGTACTCTATTCCCACTTCCGGTCAGAACACCTGCTGGTACACCATCGCTATGTTGCCACCCCTCGCGACCCTGTAACAGCACAATACAACGAAGGATTTCACCGGTTTTATCCACGTGTCCTACGCCAATCGCTGCACTCGGCCTTCAAGGCCGAAGCAGATATGCTGGCACGGAAAAACTTACCTTGGCACGACGTTAGCAATCCATTCTGGAAATTCTGGGGATTGCAAGCCGGCTGTCTTGTCTTGGCTTTGCTGTTGGGCGGATGGTCTGGCCTGCTGTTGTTCCTGTTTCAGGCGGGTATCGCCATCTGGCAGTTGGAGCTGGTCAATTACATCGAACATTACGGTCTGACCCGCAAACATCTGGGCGCGGGCAAATATGAACATGTTAAACCGCACCACTCGTGGAATGCGGCGCACAAGGCATCGAACTGGTTGCTGATCAACCTGCAACGCCATTCGGACCATCATTACAAACCTGACCGACGCTTTCCCTTGTTGCAGAACTACGGTGCAGACGAGGCACCTCAACTGCCCTTTGGGTATCCGGTCATGACCATGGCGGCAATGGTGCCCCCGCTTTGGCGTCGCATCATGAACCCCAAGGTGCGCCAATGGCGGCGGATGTATTACCCCGAGATCAGCGATTGGACGGACTATAACAAACGCCAGACACCAATGCCGCGATAACTTTTGGCGCGGTTATCCTGTCAGGTAAAAACACTCAATCTTAATGGTTTCATGACACGCCTCTATGTGCATAGCGAAGAGGCATTACATGGGAACGAACGTCACGGCACTATCGACCTTGCAACCCTGTCAGACCTGTCTGATTGTGGAAGACAGTGTTTTTGACCGCGAAAAACTGACACGTATTCTGAAAAAATCCCACGAAAGCATCAGGATCGTCATCGCATCAACGCTCAAATCGGCGCGGCGGGCGCTTGAAAAAGGTCCGATGTCTCTGATCCTGCTGGACCATAATCTGCCTGACGGGCTTGGCGCCGATTTCGCGCTGGAACTTGCCCACAATCCCGATCTTGCCACGATTCCCGTGATCATGGTCAGTGACTGGCCTTCGGCCTTTATGTGGGAAAAGGCATCCAGGGCGGGTGTGGCCTATGTTCTCAACAAGACGGAGTTTGACGGCAGATATGTACATACCATTCTGAACAGGCAATCCCCGTGAGGGCAGAGCGCATTCCCGGCGGCGTTGTCAGCACACCCCAGACAAAAAGGCCCCGCCACAAGGGCGGGGCTTGAGGTAAGTGCCTTTGTAGGCGCCCTTCATGAGGAAGGCCGCAGGCACCGGCGGTGTACGAATTTGGTGAATTCAGTTGGCCATTTCGGCCCTGATTTGCTGGCGGAGAAGGTCGATAGGCACTTTCTTGCCTTCCTTCTTGAAACACCAGTATGTCCAACCATTGCAGCTTGGCGCTTTTTCATAAGCCGCGCCTACCTGATGGATTGACCCTTTGACATCTGAGCCGATCAAGGTGCCATCGGCACGCACCTTGGCCTTGTGACGCCCGTTCAGGGAATAAAGTTCCTCGCCTGGACGCAGCATGCCGCGTTCGACCAGTTGGCCAAAGGGGACACGCGGTTCAGCGCGTTTCGATGTGCTGGTCTGCAGCGCCTCGCGATCAAACTTGCGCACTTTGCTCAGACGTTTGGCGGCAACTTTGCGATAGGCTTCCTCGCGTTCGATGCCGATAAAATCACGGCCCAGCATCTTGGCAACCGCACCTGTGGTGCCCGTACCAAAGAATGGATCCAGAATCACATCACCGGGATTGGTCGATCCAACCAGAATACGATGCAGCAAACTTTCAGGTTTTTGCGTTGGATGCGCCTTGTCACCCTCTTCGTTTTTCAGTCGCTCATGACCTGTACAGATTGGCAACACCCAGTCACTGCGCATCTGTATGCCTTCATTCAACGCCTTCAACGCTTCATAATTAAAGGTATATTTGGCGTTCTCGTCCTTCCCTGCCCAAATCATTGTCTCATGAGCATTGGTAAAGCGTTTACCACGAAAGTTCGGCATCGGGTTCGATTTGCGCCAGACAACGTCATTCAAGATCCAGAAGCCGGCATCTTGCAGCGCGGTCCCAACCCGGAAAATGTTGTGGTAGCTGCCGATGACCCAGATCGCGCCGTTAGGTTTGAGCAGTCGACGCGCGGCTTTCAGCCAGGCACGGGTAAAATCGTCATAAATCTTGAAACTCGCAAACTGGTCCCATTCATCATCCACGGCGTCCACTTTGGAATTGTCAGGGCGCATCAGATCGCCACGCAATTGCAGGTTATAGGGTGGATCAGCGAAGATCAGATCGACCGAGCATTCGGGAAGCGCATTCATCGCCTCGATACAGTCACCGTCTAGAATCGTGTTCAATGGAAGCACCGCGGTGCTCTTCTCAATCGTCTTCATTTATTCTGCCTCTGTCCCCGGCACATTTTGTGCTCGTTGGTTGAGATCAGGATGAGTCAAAGAGGATTCGCGGTCAATTTCTTTTTTGAATCAATCAGTTAAGAAAATTTCTTGCTACAACATGTTGTGTACCGGTTTGAACGAACGTCTATGGTGTGGGGTTACACCCAGATTTTGCAGTGCATTCATGTGGCTTTTTGATCCATATCCCATGTTGGTTTCCCAGCCATAGCCGGGGTGCTGTTGCGCCAGGGACAACATGACACAATCTCGACAAACTTTAGCCATAATTGAAGCCGCCGAAATACTCTGAGATCGGGCGTCGCCCTTGATAATTGCCTGCGCCGGCATGACCAGATCTTGTGGCAGCATGTTCCCATCGACCAGCGCATAATCCGCCGGGGTCTTGAGGCCCTCAAGCGCACGGATCATTGCCAGATGGCTGGCCCGTAGAATATTGAGCGCGTCGATTTCTTCGACACTTGCATGTGCGATGCTGACCTCGGCCACCTCGCTGATCTCTTCATACAGTCTTGCGCGCGCCCTTTTGGTCAGCCTTTTGGAATCGTTCAGCCCCTCGGGAATGCGCAAAGGGTCCAGAACAACCGCTGCCGCCGTAACCGGTCCGGCAAGCGGGCCGCGCCCAACCTCATCAACGCCTGCGATACGTGCAAATCCCTGCGCCATGGCGGCGCGCTCAAATTCGAAATCTGGTGTCATGTTCCCTCAAAACCCGAACCAGACCAAAACCACAAACGAAAAAGGGGAGGATGCCCGAACATCCTCCCCCAGTTGTCCGATTGGCAGGGACATGCCCGCCGGACACGCGCGCGGTGTTATCCCCGCGCCAAACGGAAACCCCGATCACGCAAGCATCGCGCCTCGTATCCGCGGCGGTCGCCGCGCGGGGTGCTGAAGACATAGCTGCATTGCTGCGGCAGACGGTGTGCGAATTTGTAGTTCCGCTTGAGACATTGATTGGCAAACATCCGCACCCTGCCTTGGCGGGTTTCAAAACTCCGCAGGCATTGCTGCGGCAAAAGCTTGCGGTTTACCCGATCGGGCAAGGGACGCGGTCTGGGCTGTGTGTAGCGCGGCGGCTGATGAACCGGTTTCTTATACTCGGGGACACGATGCACCGGTTTCTTGTATTCAGGCGTGCGGTAGATCGGCCTTTTGCTATCGTGTCTGGCCTCTTCCTTGCGTTCGTTGCGATCATGAATGATCTTGCCTACGACAGCCAAACCCAAAATCGCAGCGATTACTTTGGCGGTATCCCTCTCACCGGCGGCGACAGGGAAGGCACCCAATGCCGTCAGCGCAATAGAAGCAGCAGCTACAGTGGCGATAAACTTGCGATACATAGGTTTGATCCTTCTGTGATGCGCAGTGCAGGAGGGCCCGCGCTTTGATGGGATCAAACTGGCCGGGTCACACACAGACAGGCAATAACAGGGCTTTGCTATCCAATAACATGCCCGGGCAGCGACTCTGGATATTGAATAACGCCCTACAAAGGCGCAGTGATAAAACTATGAAACACACTTGCTTCTCCATCGCCCTCGCGCTTGTCATGATCAGCGCCCTACCCGTTCAAGCGGCGGGGTGTTACGTCGATTACAAAGCGAAACAGGACAACCCTTTGCGCCTGCAATATGGTGTTGCGCAGATTAACGGCACCTGCGACCTGCGCGCGGCAGCAGCAGAGCTTGCCCCGCGATTGGCTGCGCAGGGGTGGCAATTGCTTAACATCCTCTCGGTGTTTGGCGAGGATGGACTTGATCAAAGGAAAGACAGTGCCGGACAAAACTACCTCCGCTTCTGAATTGCGCCGTTTTGTCGGGTTTGGCATCGCCGCGATTGTCGCGCTGTTGATCACCGGTGCCGTTGTGTTGTTCTGGACCCTACCTGATGCCAACCTGTTTAACGCACAGGTCGAACGGATATTTGTCGAAAATGATGATCTGACCAGCGGGGCCACGATCAAACTTCTGGAAATCCTCGCCCAGTCGGGCACCGCCTTTTCCGCGACATTGGCCAGCTACCGGATGGTGATCTTTGTCCTGCTGGTCTTTGCCGCGGCCATGCTGGCGGCGGCTTTGGTATTCCTGATCATGTTGATCACCTTCAATCGTCGCATGGCGCAGATTGAGCGTGCCGGCATTCAGGTGAATTCATTATTGATCAGCCGCGAAGAAAATACCGTCTATCTGAACAACCTCGGTTTCAAGCTGACTGATGCAGCCATGGAAACGATGAGCGTTCTGGCAGAGGCGCGCATGGACGATGATGTGATGTCAGGCAGTGAAATCGAAGGTGTCATATCCGGGCGCAATGCCTCTGATTGTGATGAAGCTGCAGGCGCAACACGAATCAAGCGGCTGCGCGATACATTGGGGAATCAGATTGTTTCGGAACTGCTGGTCAAAAATATCGCACGGCGCGGCTATATGCTCGCCATCGACAAGGACGTGATCAAAGTGATCTGAAACCCCCGGGATGGAAATCCACCTGTCTCTGCGGGCCGGACCTCCCCTTGCAGGGAAACGCGCCCTCTGGTCAAATCAGATGATCCAAGTCTAGGGTGCGATCAACCCCAGTTGCAGGATGCGAAAAATGCCAGCCCCAGTGAACGCCTTTAAAAAAGCCCTCAGCGCGGGTGAAACGGTTTTCGGTTGTTGGGTTGGTCTTGGCGATACCGTTAGCGCCGAACTGATGGGCACCGCCGGTTTCGACTGGTTGGTCATTGACGGCGAACACGGGCCAAACGATCTGCGTTCGATCCTTGCGCAACTTCAGGTGCTGGAAGCCTCAAACAGCCATCCGGTGGTACGCCTGCCGGTTGGCGAAACCTATATGTTGAAACAGGCGTTGGATGCCGGGGCGCAAAGCCTGCTGGTCCCGATGGTCGAAAGTGCCGATCAGGCACGGCAGTTGGTCCGCGACGTGACCTATCCGCCCCACGGTGAGCGTGGCGTTGGCTATGCGCTCAGTCGTGCAGCGCGATTTTCGCAGATCACCGATTACGGCACAACTGCGGATGCGCAAATCTGCCTGCTGGTTCAGGTTGAGAACCTGAAAGGCATGGCCGCCCTGGACGACATTCTTTCCGTTGACGGCATCGACGGCGTATTTATCGGCCCTGCGGATCTGGCTGCCGATATGGGTCATATGGGCAATGCGTTGCACCCTGATGTGCAGAAGGCGATCATGGATGCACTGCGCCGGATCAGAGCAGCCGGCAAGGCCCCCGGCATCCTGTCAACCCATGATCCGATGACCCAAGCCGCACTCGAAGCGGGTGCACAGTTTGTCGCTGTAGGGGCGGATGTTCTGCTACTTAGCCACGCTGCGCAGGCACTTGCCTCCAAATGGAAGGCAATGCACTGATATGAATGCTGGTATCTTTCTTCTGGGGCTGGCCTATGTGCTCAGCCAGTTTTTCCGTGCATTCCTGGCGGTTCTGTCCGAAATCCTTGAACGCGATGTCGGTGCCACACCCGATGACCTCGCCTTTGCATCAGGGCTCTGGTTCCTGACCTTTGCTGCCTGCCAGATCCCGATTGGGGCTGCCCTTGACAGTATCGGCCCGCGCCGCACCGCAGGTTGGCTGTTGCTGGTTGGCGGTGGCGGCGGGGCGGCGGTTTTTGCTCTGGCCACCAGCCCGCTGCATATCAGCATTGCCATGGCCTTGATCGGGGTCGGCTGCGCGCCGGTCCTGATGGCGTCCTACTATATCTTCGCACGGGTCTATCCGCCCTCCCAATTCGCTGTGCTTGCCTCGATGATGGTGGGCCTGGGCAGCATGGGCAATCTCGTGGCGGCTTACCCGATGGCCTTTGCCGCGGAAACCCTGGGCTGGCGCAGCTCGCTTTGGGGTCTGGCGGGCCTATCCGCGGCCGTGGCCTTTGGTACGCTTACCCTGGTCGGCGATCCCGCCAAGACTGAAGGTGAGCAAAAAGGATCTTTGGCCGAACTGATGCGGATCCGTGCGCTGTGGTTCATCTTTCCGCTGATGGGCGTCACCTATGCCATTTCCGGCGCGGTAAGGGGTCTCTGGATCGGTCCCTACCTTGCCGATGTATTCGGGGCCAGCACCGGTGCCATCGGACAGGCCAGCCTGTTGATGGGCATTGCGATGGTCGCAGGCGCGCTGGCCTATGGCCCGATGGACCGCTTCGTCCCCTCTCGCAAATGGATGATTGCAGGTGGCTCGGCAATCACGCTGGCGGCGGGCACTTTACTGATCCTGCTGCCCTCCCATGGCGTAATCCTGTCGGTCACCTTGTTCTGTGTGATCGGCTTTTTCGGCATGACCTATCCGGTTGTCATGGCCCATGGCCGCAGTTTCCTGCCGCCGCACCTGATTGGACGTGGGGTAACAATGCTCAACCTGTTCAGCATCGGTGGGGTTGGCGTGGCGCAATTTATTTCAGGACGGGTTTACCGCGCCTCCATGCCTGCGGAAACTGCCGCTGCCCCCTATGTTGCCGTCTTTGTGCTGTTCACCGCGCTTCTTGCCATTGGCTTTGCGATCTACCTTTTCAGCCGCGACCAGGCAGATTAGACGCGCCCCTTCATCTTGGACGCAGCCAGCGTATAGCCCCCACCGGCACCATCAATGAAATGCACATGATCGTCCGTCATGATTGACGGTACGATACAGGTCATCATCGCATGCGATTGCGTTGCCGTACCATAATCGATGTGCCCCTGCGCCTTTGCGGCACTCAATACCGCCTCGATCTGCGCCTGGGTTGCGGCGTCACAATCCAGAGTCATTTTCAAACCATCATCGCGTTTGCGGAAATCGGCATTTTTTCCCACGATCCGCGCATAATGCCGGGCATCAAATTCACCCAGCTTGAAACCGGTGCGGATCAGCACCCAGGCAATGATTGACGCAAACATTGCCTTGCGCCAGGCCGCGCCCAAAGATCCCTTGCCGCGGCTGGCACGCGCCTCAAGCGACGCGCCTTTGTGCGGCCATCCAAACCCGGGGCCATTTTCGGGCACCGGGTGGCCGCCCCGTTCCAACCCATGCGCCAGCGTTACCACGCGGTCATACAGCCGTGAAATTGCTTCGACCGGGGCATCTTCCACCGGTGTCACGAGAATCGACAGAATTGTTCCATTCCGCGCAGGCATCGGCGACCAGCGACAGGACAGACCCGTCAAATCGGGTTGTTCACCTTCGGGCGCAAGCGGGATTGCATAATTTCCCGCCTTCATCTGGGCCTCGGCCCAGTGCAACCCGCCCCCGTCGAACATGGCATAATCCACCCCGTCCGAGACCTGGAACCGTGCGACCCGCACGTCGCCGCCATGCGCATGGACATGGGCAACGGGAACCAGAGCCACCCGCATCTCGATGTCAAAGGAATCCTTTGCCCAGCGGGCAACCCGCGCCAGGGCATCGCGTGCTGCGGCCGCATCCGACGGCGGTACCGCAAAACCGGCACCATCCCCCCCGAACACAAAAGGAAAGGCGGCACCATCAAGCGCATTCATCATGGCGGAAATCACTGCAGCACCGACCATGTTCACCGTCTTGTACCGTCCCTCCTTGATCAAACCGGTCGAGTTGACGATGTCGGTTGTACCCACCAGCCAATCCTGCGGTAGCGCGGTAAAGCGATCTGCCTGGGTCAATTGATCAAAGTCGCTGATACGCGGCAAATGATCGTAAAATGGATCGCGTGATGTCATCCTGCCAGCCTTGTTAGACGGCCAAGTCTAGCACGGTGCAAGTCACACAGACCAGCCATGTGCCGCCAAGGCCTTTTCACGGTCCGACAAGCGGTGTATGTGCCGCGAGCTATCCCTTTATACAACGGAGAAATAAGATGGGTTATCGCGTCGCCGTCGTGGGCGCCACAGGCAATGTGGGCCGCGAAATGCTGAACATCCTGGCTGAACGCCAGTTCCCTGTGGACGAGATTGTGGCACTTGCCAGCCGTCGTTCTTTGGGTACGGAAGTCAGCTTTGGTGACAAGACGCTGAAATGCAAGGACCTCGATACGTTTGATTTCACGGGATGGGACATGGCACTTTTTGCTGTGGGCTCGGAAGCGACCAAGAAATACGCCCCCGGTGCGGCCAAGGCAGGCTGTGTAGTGATCGATAACTCTTCACTATACCGCTATGACAAGGATGTGCCGTTGATCGTGCCCGAGGTGAATCCGCAGGCCATACACGACTATGCCAAAAAGAACATCATCGCGAATCCAAACTGCTCGACGGCGCAGATGGTTGTCGCGCTCAAGCCCCTGCATGACCGCGCGACGATCAAACGCGTTGTTGTCAGCACCTATCAATCGGTTTCGGGTGCCGGCAAGGAAGGCGCAGACGAGCTGTGGGATCAAACCAAATCAATCTATAATCCGACCTCGGATGTGCCGCCCAACAAGTTTACCAAACAGATCGCGTTCAATGTGATTCCGCATATTGATGTTTTTCTGGACGACGGTTCGACCAAAGAAGAATGGAAGATGGTCGCGGAAACGAAAAAGATCGTCGACAAGAACATCAAGGTCACTGCAACCTGTGTGCGTGTTCCGGTCTTTGTCGGTCACTCCGAAGCGATCAATATCGAATTCGAAAACCATCTTGACGAAGACGAGGCCCGCGACATCCTGCGCGAGGCACCCGGCGTCATGGTGATCGACAAGAGAGAGGACGGCGGTTACGTCACGCCGGTCGAATGTGTCGGTGACTTTGCAACCTTCATCAGCCGGATCAGGCAAGACAGCACAATCGACAACGGCCTGAACCTGTGGTGCGTTTCCGATAACCTGCGCAAAGGTGCTGCTTTGAACGCAGTACAGATTGCGGAACTGTTGGGGCGCGAAGTTCTGAAAAAGGGTTAAGTCCCGCATAAGGTATCAAGGCGTCCCGGTTCACTCTCGGGGCGTCTTTTGTTTTCCCGCTTAGCGCAAACTACGACACCCTGCCGGGAAACCGGCACCCTGTTTCAATCTTTTCCGATCATGCCACCCGCGCCGACTGCCACCACGGTGCCTCTCGGTTCAGGGGGCAACCAGTTCAGCCCATCAACTTATCCCGGCATATCGGTGCCAAAGCGGCACACCAGCTTGCGATAGGGAAAGCCAAGTTCGGACATTCTGCATACTTCCGTTTCACAAGGGACCTTGACCAAGGTGACGCCACCGATACCAGGTTGCAATTCATACCCCTGCACGGCCAGTCGCTCCCCAAGATCTTTCCAATTTGTTGCCTCGGCCATGTCGCGTGCAAGCAACGTCTGCAATGCCATGACAAGGCCTTGATCCCCCTCTTGTGTGGCATCCACATGAAGGCGGCGCGCGATCTCCCGTGCCAGCAAGCGGCGCACCAGATGCCCGATGCTGACATCCTGATGCGCTGTCACATATCGCGCGTTGTACAGCAGGGATTGAGGCGGCTCTATGGGGACGATCTCCGGTGGCATCAGACAAGGCTGAAAGAGAATCGATTAAAATCGCGTTAAGTCCGTATTACCCCTGCAGACAGATACTGCGCGCCTGTGTATCTGTCCCGGGATGCCCCCCGCGCGGGACGACTGCGCCGCGCCCTCATGAACAGGCGCGGACAAGCCTCCCCTCAAACGGGAAGGAACGATTTGGATTCATGGCTATAATGTTCCAGGCCGCCTTCACCAATGTCTGTCCAAAGACCATGCAGGGTCAATTCACCACTGTCGATTCGCTGTTGAACAAAGGGAAAGGTCAGCAGGTTCTCCAACGATACCATCACAGATTGTTTTTCCAGGGCGCGGGTCTGTTCTTCGGGGTCCTGCAGGTCTGCAACCATTTCGAATCCTGGCCGCAGAATGTCCATCCAACGCCCCACGAAACTCGATTTCTCTTCCATCTCGGGCGCATTGCCTTTGCACATATCGATGCATCCTTTGACGCCGCCGCAATTGGAATGCCCCAATACGATCAGATGGCTGACCTTCAGCACGCAAACCGCATATTCGACGGCTGCCGAAGTGCCGTGATGATCGCCATCCGGTTCGTATGGCGGCACCAGATTGGCGATATTGCGGTGAATGAAAAACTCGCCCTGATCCGCACCAAAGATCGACGTCACATGTACCCGGCTGTCACAGCACGAGATCACCATCGCACGCGGATGCTGCCCGTCTGTTGCCAGGCGACGGTACCAGGCTTCATTGTCGGCATATCCGGTGGCCTTCCAGCCATGATAGCGTTGAACCAAATAGCTGGGCAGCGGCCGCACATTCTTCATTTTCAGTTCCTCGTTCAGTGATATTGCGCAGGAAGTAACGCAATTTTTTGGCAGTTTCGAGAGAAAAGGCAATCAGGCCTCAACCATTTCATCATCACTTGTCGGCAAAAGACTGCGAGCCGTGGGGGCTGAATAATGGGTGACACATCATGCAGCTTCTGCACATCAAACCGGTGGAAAACGTAAACCTCGATCAGAACCAACTGGGCGGATTGTATTCTCAACTGGGCCCCGCAGGGGCCGAAGACGTCCTATGCCGGGCCTTGGAGGAACTCTCCCTACGTCTGTCGCAAAGCGAAGAATTGTATCGGCAAGGACAGTGGCACGAATTGCGCAGAAACACGCGGTCACTGATTGCGATTGCGGATCAGATCGGGATGCAGGCGCTCAGCCGGGTGGCAAACGACGTAATCCGGTGCATTGACCAAACCAATGGTGTGGCGATCGCCGCAACCCTGTCGCGTCTGATGCGTGTGGGGGACCGTTCCCTCTCGGCGATCTGGGAAAGTCAGGATGTAACAATCTGACGGCTTGGCAGTGGTTCTTACAGCACAAAAAGCGCGAAAAACCCGAACAGCGCTATTCCTGCACAAGCCATTGCAGGCCCGCGCAAAAGGCTTAGGCTATGTTCAACATAGTCACTTCAAGGTCTTTTATGTCTCTTACCTTTGCCCCCGCTTCAGACACCGCCATTCCCCTGCATGTTCTTCCTGAGGATCAGGTTGAATCATGGCTCGCCCAGCAGCCCGCCGCCACAAAAAACCAACTGACCGGCCAGGGGTTCACCGGCGCTTTGGGACAGGCGGCCAGCATCGCAGGCCCCGACGGCACGCCAGCCAGTGCGGTTGTCGGCTTCGGCACCGAAGACACACGGCGGCGGGGCCGCTTTCATCTGGCGGCTGCCGTCGGCAAACTCCCCAAGGGGGACTACCGCATCATCAGCCAGGTTGATACCGCCACCCTCTCTGTCGAATCGCTGGGCTGGTTACTCGCCGCTTACCGATTTGACCGCTATCGCAAACAACCCCCTTTGGCGGCCCGGCTGGTCGCACCTGACGGGGTCGATATCACCCGGATCGAGGCACATGCAGCCGGCGAAGCTCTGACCCGTGACTTGATCAACACACCCGCCAATGACATGGGTCCGCCCGATCTGGAACAGGCTGCCCGCGATCTGGTCGACCGGCATGGCGCAGCAATCTCTGTCATCGCGGGTGATGAGCTGCTTACCCGGAACTTCCCGCTGATCCACACCGTCGGCCGCGCAGCAGACCGCGCGCCCCGCCTGATCGATATGACCTGGGGTACCAAAGGGCCCAAGCTTACCTTGGTCGGAAAAGGCGTCTGTTTCGACACCGGTGGCCTGAATCTCAAACCCGGTGCCTCGATGGCACTGATGAAGAAAGACATGGGCGGTGCCGCCGCTGTGCTGGGCCTTGCGCATATGATCATGGCCACCGGTCACGCCATCCAACTGCGCGTGTTGATCCCCGCGGTCGAAAACGCGGTGTCCGGCAATGCCTTCCGCCCGGGCGACATCCTGACCTCGCGCAAGGGGCTCACGGTCGAAATCAACAATACTGACGCTGAGGGACGCCTGGTGCTCGCTGATGCCCTGGCCCTCGCAGACGAAGAAAACCCAGACCAGATCATCTCGATGGCTACGCTCACGGGGGCGGCCCGCGTTGCCGTCGGCCCTGATCTGGCCCCCTATTACAGCGCGGATCCCGCCTTTGTCGCAGCTCTCGAAAATGCCGCGCAACGGGAAAGCGACCCGGTCTGGCGCCTCCCCTTTCATGACCCCTACGAAACCCTGATCGAACCCGGTATCGCCGACATTGACAACGCCCCCAAGGGCGGCTTTGCCGGCAGTATCACCGCCGCCCTGTTCCTGCGCCGCTTTGTCACCCAGACACCCTATGCACATTTTGACATCTACGGCTGGCAACCCGGTGATGCGCCAGCACGACCCAAAGGCGGCGTTGGCCAGGCTACCCGTGCCCTTCACACTGCGATCTCAGAACTGATGATCCCATGAGCGATCCCCGCCAGACGCCCGATCCCGCTGTCGCGACCCTTGCCGATCCTGCGCAGATCATCCTGCCCGTGGTTGATCTCTGCCGCACCGCTTCGGGACCGCGCGACAGACAACTCCTGTACGGAGAGACCATAACCATCCTCCACAGGACTGCTGGATGGTCCTATGTGCAAGCTGCCAAAGACGGCTATTGCGGCTACATTCCCGCCAACAGCCATGCCGCCTTCGGGACCGCAACACATTTTGTCAGCGCCGCAGCAACCCATGCCTATGCCCGTGCGGATTTCAAATCACCCGACCTGACCAGCCTCAGTTTCGCAAGCCGCCTGTCCGTCACCGCCACAATCGGCGCTTTCGCGCAAACTTCCCTCGGTTTCATCCCCCGCGCCCATCTCGCCCCGCTGCCGCAGGCGGCACAGGATCCTGCCGCTATTGCTGCGCTTTTCCTCGGCACGCCCTATCTTTGGGGTGGCAACTCGCGCTGGGGAATCGACTGTTCCGGCCTTGTCCAGGCCGCCTTGCTGGCCTGCGGTATCCCCTGTCCCGGCGACAGCGACATGCAATTGGATCTGGGGCAAAAGGCCGAAGGCCCCTACAAACGCAATGATCTGCTGTTCTGGAAAGGCCATGTCGCCCTGGTCACCGACCCCGAAACGCTGATCCATGCCAATGCCCATGCCATGGCCGTCACCCATGAACCGGTCAAGGCTGCCATCAGTCGCATAGAAACCCAGGGCGACGGTCCCGTCACGGCGCACCGCAGGTTTTAAGACACCGCACTGATCCTCTTTTTGGCCTTATATACCGTCCGCACTCTCCACGAGCACCGCCCACATGCGGTCTATTCGACCGCACGGATCAACTTGCGCTCCAGCACCCGGAGCACCGATTTCAGGTCCGCGCCACGTTTCAACACCTGACCCGCCGCGCCAATCACCGCATATTGCCCCTGCTTGCTACGCAACTTCGGCCGCTTTTCGATCCGGTAAAGCGGCATCTCGGCGGTGCGGCGGAACACGGAAAACACCGCCACTTCACGTAAACAGGATATGCCGTAATCGCGCCATTCTCCCGCGGCCACCATGCGACCGTACAGCGACAGGATGACCGACAGTTCCGTCCTGTGAAAGGCAACCTGTTCGGGCGGACGTTCGAATGGCGTCACTTGAGGTGGAAGGTGGCATGTCATGCCCTCACAGTTGCGTTCTTTGCGCGTCAAATCAAGAGCGTGCAGGATCAAATCTGTTGATAGCATGACCCATTAGTGCAAGTGTTCAGGTTTACGAAACATGAAAGCAACCAACTATGACCCCGCAGGACCGCGCCCGCAAATGCGCCGAATTGATGTTCGCGCAGGATCGCGCATCACCCGGGCTGGGAATGTCGATCGTTGATGTCGGACCAGGTCATGCCACGCTGACGATGACCGTGCGTCCCGACATGCTGAACGGGCATCACATTTGCCACGGCGGTTTTATTTTCACGCTGGCTGACAGCGCCTTTGCCTTTGCGTGCAACAGTTACAACCAGAACACTGTCGCCCAGCAAAACCAGATCACCTATCTGACTCCGGGCCAGGCAGGCGAAGTCTTGACCGCGACCGCCTGCGAGGTATCGCGCACAGGGCGTTCAGGCGTCTATGATGTGACTGTCACCGGCGAAGACGGTCGCAGCATCGCGCAGTTTCGCGGGCTCTCCCGTACGGTCAAAGGCCAGCACTTCGAAGAAAAGCAAGAAGGGAACACCTCATGAAAGACCTGACCCCGGCACGCGACACGCTCGACCTCATTGAACTCGCCAGCCGTGATGAAATCGCCGCCCTGCAACTCAAGCGTATGAAATGGTCCCTGCGCCACGCCTATGACAACGTGCCGTTCTACAAGGACAGCTTTGATGCCGCAGGCGTGCACCCCGATGATCTGCAAGATCTCAGCGATCTCTCCAAATTTCCCTTCACGGTCAAAACCGATTTGCGTGATAACTATCCGTTCAAGATGTTCGCCGTACCGCGTGAACAAGTTGCCCGCATTCATGCGTCTTCCGGCACCACTGGCCAGCCAACGGTTGTCGGATATACCCAGAATGACCTGAACAACTGGGGCAGCGTCGTGGCCCGATCCCTGCGGGCGGCTGGCATGCGCCCCGGTGACATGTTGCACAATGCTTATGGCTACGGGCTGTTCACTGGCGGCCTCGGAATCCATCTGGGCGCGGATGCTTTGGGTCTTTCAACCTATCCCATTTCAGGCGGCATGACCCCGCGTCAAGTCCGTTTGATCGAAGATTTCAAACCCAAGGGGATCACCGTCACCCCCTCCTATTCCCTGTCAATTCTTGATGAGTTCGCCGCTCAAGGCATTGATCCGCGTGACAGCTCGCTCGAGGTCGGCATCTTTGGCGCAGAACCCTGGACCAATGCCATGCGCAATGAAATCGAACAGGCCTTTGATATGCATGCTGTTGATATTTATGGTCTTTCTGAAGTCATGGGACCGGGCGTTTCAATGGAATGTGTCGAAACCAAAGACGGGCTCCACATCTGGGAAGACCATTTTTATCCCGAGATCATCAATCCTGAAACCGGTGAGGTGGTCGCGGAGGGCGAGCAGGGTGAACTGGTTTTCACTTCGCTCACCAAAGAGGCCTTTCCGATCATCCGCTACCGTACCCGCGACCTGACACGCCTGTTACCCGGCACTGCCCGCAGCATGCGCAGGATGGAGAAAGTTACCGGACGCAGCGACGACATGATCATTCTGAGGGGCGTCAATGTATTCCCGACCCAGATCGAAGAAGCCTTGATGGCCACACCCGGCCTTGCCCCGCATTTCCAGATCGAACTGTCGCGTCCCGACCGCATGGACCAGATGTGCGTCTTTTGCGAATGCGCAGATGCAAATCTGAGCGCAGAAGCCCGTCAAGCTGCGGCCAAGGCAATGTCAGCCAAAATCAAACAGACCGTCGGCATCAGCGTCAAAATCGAGGTGGCAGACGTCGGCGGCGTGAAGCGCTCCGAAGGCAAAGCGGTTCGGATCATCGACAACCGGCCAAAGACATAATGCGGATCTGCCGACAACAGGTTCCCTGTCCGGAAATCGACGTTACAGCCAGTAAAGCAAATAAACCTCAATACTGCGCCAAAGCCGCGCCCGAATGTTGAGGAATTCAGACATCAGGCCGTGGATCTCATCAGAGGCTTGGGCCAGTTGCACCTTGCCGCAGATCATACGGATTAAATTATCCGCCTATTGGGGGCATGCTATCTTTGCAATCAACTGGTGGATTTGCTGATCAAAGAAATCAAAGCCCCCAATCATGCTGGAATATTGCATCTCAACCGACTCATTTCTGGGAAAGTAAAAGATATACTGATCTCCCCGCCGCCCCTACATCCGGGATTTGGCAATGCTGCCGGCTCAACCGCAATCAATTGCAATGATCGTATCTGTATCGTCCAGCTTGATATTCAACCGCGCCGCATTGAAATCGGCCGTTACGGGATCACCCAGCCGATAGGTCCGCTTGGGTTCCGGCAGGGACAAATCAACAACCGCATCCTGTCCGATGAGGTTCTGGTAGGCCGCTGCATTGCAACTGTCCTCCCCGCTTGCTTGTTGCCGGGCGGTGTTGCGGGGCGTCGGTGGGGTGGCGCAGCCGGCCAGCAACAGCCCTACCATCATCGCTGCGGTCATTGAGGTAATTTTCATCTGCTTTCTCCTTTGTTGCTTCGTTGCGAACGCTCGTCTTGATGCACCAGTTGTCACTATCTGGGGTGCGCGTGGGGAGCCACATTTCACATCTACTTCGGGGTTTTGTCGGTGCCGTAGCGGGCAATGAACATTTCAACGGCACCGTCGACTACATGGCTGATTTCCGCCTCGGTAACAGATTTGCTAACCCCAAAGATCAGGCGCGGCCATAGGTCCGCCTTGCACAATTCACCAAACTGATCTGCAGCAAGGGTATAGTCATCTATCTTCAATTCACCACGGGCCTCGGCACCTTGGAAATATTCCGCCATCTTCCGGCGCATCAACGCAGGACCAGAGTTATAAAAACTGCGCCCGATTTCAGGAAACCGATCCGATTCCGCCACACAGATGCGGAAAATCTGCAAGCCGAAGGTTGAGGTGATAAAGCGCAAAAAGTGGTGGGCCGCTTGTGACAAAACTTTGCGTGGTGCCGATTCCATATGGATGCTGTCAAGCGCTTCTTGAGCTTGCCGCGCACATTCCGCGTTGGCAACCTCCATAAATAACAAGCGCTTGTCGGGGAAATAACTGTAAAGTGTCGCCTTGGATACCGCCGCCACCCGCGCGATCTCGTCCACGCTGGCCCCCTCAAAACCGTCCGCCATGAACACAGTGCGGGCACCACTGAGCACCTGGTCAAACTTTCGGCCCTTGCGAACTTTGGGGGTCGTTACGTTCATGGGCGCTCCTTGGTTCAGACAGGCAGAATATAAACCGTTTCGTTCAGTTCCAAGCGCTAATTGCATTGGTACCTTGTGATAGGTGAGCCAGATTATTAGAATGATTCTAACTAGAGGGATTCATCATGCGCTTTTCACTGAACCGCAAACGTTTCAAGGACCTGTCAGAGCAAGAAATACTGGCCTTGGCCATCTCATCCGAGGAAGACGATGCCCAAATCTATCGCGGCTACGCGGAAACCCTGCGTAGCGATTTTCCGGCATCAGCCACTGTTTTTGACGGCATGGCCGCCGAAGAAGACAGCCACCGCCAGTTGTTGATCGACCTGCACCAAACACGTTTTGGCTCAGTCATTCCTCTGATCCGGCGTGAACATGTGTCGGGCTTTTATGCGCGCCGGCCGGTTTGGTTGATCGAAAATCTGTCGCTGGAACGTATCCGCACCGAAGCAGGTGCCATGGAGCGGGACGCAGAACGCTTTTACCTCGCGGCTGCGGCGCGCACCTCTGACGCGGCAACCCGCAAACTGCTGGGAGATCTGGCGGCTGCGGAGGCCGGGCATCAGACCACGGCCGAAGACCTTTCCGCCCAACATCTGGACAAGGAAACCACTGCATCCGAAGACGAACAGGCACATCGCCAGTTTTTGCTGACCTGGGTGCAGCCTGGTCTGGCAGGGTTGATGGATGGTTCTGTTTCAACCCTTGCTCCGATCTTTGCCACCGCTTTCGCAACTCAGGACACCTGGACCACCTTCCTTGTCGGTCTTGCCGCCTCTGTGGGTGCCGGTATCTCCATGGGCTTTACCGAGGCCGCGTCGGACGATGGTGCCTTGTCAGGTCGCGGATCACCGTGGAAGCGGGGGTTTGCCTCGGGTATCATGACAACACTGGGCGGTCTGGGGCATGCATTGCCCTATTTGATCCCCGATTTCTGGACGGCGACAATCGTGGCCTTTGTCGTGGTTTTTGTCGAACTCTGGGCAATTGCCTGGATACAAAACAAATTTATGGAGACCCCGTTTTTCCGTGCGGCAATGCAAGTGGTCCTGGGTGGGGCGCTGGTCTTTGCTGCCGGGGTGTTGATCGGGTCAGGATGAACCTTGTACTGATCTGCATTGCTGGCTAATCCTGAAGTATGCTTGCGATTTTCCTAAAAACGCTGCCGTTCTTTGCCCTGATCGGGTTGGGGTATTGGGCCGGACGCACCCGGTTCTTCACCGCCGAAGCAACTGCGTTCCTCACCAAGTTCGTGTTCTACTTCGCGCTTTCGGCAATGTTGTTTCGTTTTTCGGCCAACCTGTCGCTTAGCGAACTCTGGGATACGCGCCTGTTTGCCGCCTATCTCTGGGGAACGGCATTCGTCTATGGCATTGCGACCCTTGTGGGCTTCCTGCGTGGACTCGACATCGCCACGACCGCGATTGAATCGCAATGCGCGGTGATCGGGAACACGGGTTTTCTCGGCGTGCCGATGCTGACCTTGCTACTCGGGCCGGAAGCGATCGGCCCGGTTCTGCTGGCCCTGGCCATCGACCTGATCGTATTCTCCAGTCTCATCGTCATTCTGATAACTGGTTCACGTGATGGTCAGGTCAGCCTGCGCATGTTGCGCAACATCTGTCTTGGCCTGATCAAGAACCCGATGATCGTGGCGATTTCAACAGGGTTTATCTGGTCAGGCCTTCATATTCCCATTCCTGATCCGATGAACGAATTCCTTGCCATCCTGGGTGGAGCAGCGACGCCGGGCGCACTTTTTGCCATCGGCGCGTCGCTGGCCTTTACCCGTCCTGACAACATGCCTGTCGCCGGTTGGCTCACCCTGTGCAAACTGGTCTTGCACCCGGTTTTTGTCGGATTTGCCGCGCTGTTTCTGTTTGGCGTGGATCCGTTCAAGGCCGGTGTGATTATCGCTGTTGCAGCCCTTCCTGTTGCGGGCAATGTCTATATGCTGGCCCAACACTACGGCGTCGCACCGGTGCGTGTCTCTACTGCCATCCTCGTATCGACCGCTCTTAGTATTCTCACTGTCAGCCTTGTGATCGGCTGGATCACCACGCCCTGAAACACCAAACCCAACACCAAAGGAATTGCGCTATGAAAACCTTGTCAGAGAATGTCTGCTTTGGCGGCACCCAGGGGGTTTATTCGCATACCTCGACCGTATGCAATTGCGAGATGACCTTCGGTCTTTTCTTGCCAACGGAAGCACGCGATGGTCCTGTACCCGTCCTGTGGTTTCTGGCCGGTCTGACCTGCACCCATGAAAACGCAATGACCAAAGCAGGCGCACAATCCTGGGCCGCCGAACATGGCATCGCCGTTGTCTTTCCCGACACTTCCCCAAGGGGCGATGATGTCGCGGACGACGACGCATATGATCTGGGCAAAGGTGCCGGTTTCTATGTAAACGCGACCCAGGACCCATGGTCTCCCCATTTCCAGATGTGGGATTATATTGCCACGGAATTGCCTGCGCTTCTGGGTGACAACTTTTCTCTCGACATGGAGCGTCAGGGCATAACTGGTCACTCCATGGGCGGGCATGGTGCCTTGACGCTGGCGATGAACCTGCCGGGGCGGTATCTCTCTGTTTCTGCCTTTGCACCCATCGCCAACCCCACCGGCAGCGATTGGGGGCGCAAACAACTTTCTGCCTATCTTGGGGATGACGAGAGCACCTGGACCAAACATGATGCCAGCCTGTTGATGGCCGAAACCGGTTTCGACGGTCCGCTGCTGATCGACCAGGGAAACGCGGATCAGTTCATTGACCTGCTGAAACCCGAAGCCCTTGCTGCGGCCATTGCCAGCAAGCGCCAGCAAGGCACCTTTCGTCTCCAGCCCGGTTATGACCACAGCTATTTCTTTGTCTCAACCTTCATGGAAGACCATATCGCCTTCCACGCCGAGGCGCTTTATGGCGGATAGGCCGTGACCGCGCTCTACATTGACGCCGATGCCTGCCCTGTCAAGGCCGAGGCCGAACGTGTTGCCACCCGACACAAGCTGCGCATGTTCGTTGTGTCCAATGGCGGCTTGCGCCCCTCGCAAAACCCCTATGTCGAAACGGTGATCGTCGCTGACGGTCCGGACGTGGCCGATATGTGGATCGCCGACCGTTGCGGCACAGGAGATGTGGTGGTGACAGGCGACATTCCATTAGCGGCAAAATGCGTCGAGGCGGGCGCGAAAGTGCTCAAACACAATGGCGAGGCCCTGACGGCCGCCAATATCGGAAATGTTCTGGCTACCCGTGATCTGATGACGGACCTGCGGGCGGCGGACCCCTTCCGGCAAGGCGGCGGCAAGAGCTTTACAAAGGCGGATCGGTCGCGTTTTCTGGATGCCTTGGAACGCGAATTACGCGCCGCGATGCGGCAGTAGTCATTTTCCTTGTAAGAAAGCGGTCGGAAACTCACAAAGTCTCCGATCCCAGTTGGAGAGAAAGGCATGACTCCTCAAGCGGTAGTCTTTGACATCGGGAATGTCCTGATCGAATGGCAGCCCGAACGCTTTTTCGATAGTGTGATCGGGCCGGACCATCGCCGGGCCATGTTTGCCGCGATCGACCTGCATGGCATGAATGACCGAGTGGACAGTGGTGAAACCTTTCGTGACGTTATCGACGAAACCATCCACCGTTTTCCCGATTGGACAGCCGAATTAAACATTTGGCACGACCGCTGGCTTGACATGGCCGCCCCGGCGATCCCGCATTCTGTTCGCTTGATGTCGGCCTTGCAGGCCAGTGGCGTGCCGGTTTTTTCCCTCACCAATTTCGGCATCCAGACCTACGACCTTGCGGCGACGAAATACCCTTTCCTGACGCAGTTCGACCGCGATTTCATCTCAGGCCATATCGGTATCATCAAACCGGACCCAGGCATCTACGAAACGGCAGAACGCATCAGCGGTATCAGACCCGAAGCCTTGCTTTTTACCGATGATCGCATCGACAATATCACTGCCGCCGCCGCACGCGGCTGGCAGACACATCATTTCAAAGATCCGCAAGGCTGGGCTGACCGCCTCATCGCTGAAGGCCTGCTGGACGCAAAGGACGCGACATGAGTATCCCGATGATCCCCTTCGACGCTGGCGAAAAACTTCTGGACTGGATCGGCCTCACCGATGCTCTCGCCGCTGGGCACAGCCTGCCCAAGGCCGAAATCGGTGATACCTTTCTCTATCGTGGCAAGGACACGGTGCTCAGCCGCGCCGCCTGGATTGACGGGCTTGGCCTTGCGGTGAAAACGGCAACTATCTTTCCGGGGAACCCGGCCAATGGTTCACCAATGGTCAATGGTGGGCTGAACTTGTATGATGATGCGGATGGCACCCTTGCCGCCATTGTCGATTTCCACCTCGTCACCAAATGGAAAACCGCTGGCGACAGCCTCCTCGCCGCCCGTCGCCTTGCCCGGCCCGATAGTCGCAAGATCACGATCATCGGCGCAGGCAACCAGGGTCGCGCCCTCCATGCCGCCTATGCCGCCGCTTTTCCACAGGCGGAATTCACCGTCTGGAACCGCACCCGTGCCAATGCCGATGCGATGGCACGTGAATTACCTGAACTCAGTGTCTCCGACGATCTAGAGACCGCCGTGCGACAGGCAGACATCATTACCAGCGCAACCATGTCAACCGATCCACTGATAAAGGGCGCATGGTTGCGTGCGGGACAGCATGTGGACCTGATCGGTGCCTACCGACCCGACATGCGCGAAGTGGACGACGAAGCCTTGAAAAAATGCCGGGTCTTTGTCGACAGTTTTGAAACCACAGTCGACCATATCGGCGAAATCAGCATTCCGCTTGAGAAAGGTGTCATCACCCCTGCGCATCTGATCGCGGACTATTACGATCTGGAAAAGTTCACCCGCGCCCCTGACGACATCACCCTGTTCAAAAATGGGGGAGGTGCCCACCTGGACCTGATGACTTCGCGGTATATTCTTGACCGGTGGACCGCCCCGGCATGATCTGGTTGCTGTTCCTTGGAGCATTGGTTGCCGCGCCTTTGGTGATCGAACACCGACGGCAAACGATGGACGATGCCATCCGTGGATCGGCCACCGGAAACTTCGTCGAACTATCACAGGGGGTAACCCATTTCGAATGGCACGGCCCTCAACGCGGGCCGGTTCTCGTTTGTGTGCATGGCCTGACAACGCCCGGTTTTGTCTGGCGCGGTCTGGCGCGTGCGCTTGCGAAATCCGGGTATCGCGTTCTGACTTATGATCTCTACGGCCGCGGCTATTCCAGCAAACCCAAAGGCCTCCAAGACCGCGCCTTCTTTGTCAATCAACTGGCGGAACTCCTGGCGTATGAGGGAGTCAGTGACAGGTTTACGCTGGTCGGCTATTCGATGGGTGGTGCTATTGCGACCTGTTTTGCCCGGGCCTATCCCGCACGCATTCACCAACTTGTCCTGATCGCGTCAGCCGGAATGCATGTGCCCCAAGCCGGTCTCGTCGGTTTCATCAAGGATACGCCGCTGATCGGTGATTGGCTCATGCTCGCCCTGTACCCCTTCGTCTTGCGGCGCGGTCTCAAGGCGGAACGATCGTTGCCTACATCCGTACCTCACATCAACGATCTGCAATTGGGAGAGCTTGAATTAAAAGGTTTTGTCCCCGCCGTTCTGGCCAGTCTGCGCGGCATCCTGAGCGAGGACCTGTCTCACGACCATCGTGCCATCGCCGCACAAGGCACACCCGTTCTGGCAATCTGGGGGCGCGAGGACGACATGATCCACTCCTCCGCTCTGGGCACCCTCGCCGCATGGAATCGCGACGTACAGCATGAGATGATCGAAGGCGCGGGCCACGGGTTGACCTATACCCACACCGACCAGGTATTCCAGATCATGAACGACTGGCTGAACCCCCCTGCCTGAGGTCAGGGTCAAGGGTAGGCAGCCAACCACTCCAACCCGGTTTCCAGACCCCACGCAAGACGGGAAAGCCACTGTACATCACGAACGACACCCTCACGCCAAGGACTATCAACAGCGCCGTTGTTCCCTACAGCTCAGACGAGCCATACTGGCCAGACCGTGCAGGAAATACAGGTGCTATGCCGTGACCAACCCTTCGAGACGCCGCTCCCGGATCGGTAGATGCACGACTGCGCTGAACGCGCCGATTGCCACACCAATCCACCACACCGCCGTATAGCTGCCAAATGCATCATACATCCGCCCGCCCAACCAGACGCCAAGGAAACTACCCAATTGGTGACTGAAAAATACAATGCCATAGAGCGTGCCCATATAACGCAGACCATAGATATGCGCGACCAGCCCCGAGGTCAGCGGCACTGTCGCCAGCCACAGTGAACCCATCGCAATTGAAAACAGGATGACCGTGACAGGTGTGATCGGAAACATGATAAACAGTGCAGCGACAATCGTTCGCCCGGTATAGATCCCCGCCAGCAGGTATTTCTTTGAATAACGCTTGCCCGCCCATCCTGCCGCCAAAGTACCGGCGATATTTGCCAGCCCGATCAGGGAAATCGCCACCGCACCAAGTGCCGAAGTCGTGGTGATCCCGATATTATGCAACACACCGCCCGCCAATATCGGGCCACATAACTCGGTCACGAAGGCCGGGAAATGGGCGGTGATAAAGGCCAACTGATAGCCACAGGAAAAGAAACCCAGAAAAATCAGTGTGTAGGAGGGGTCCTTGAAAGCCTTGATCAGGATCTGTCCCAGGCTTTCTTCCAACTCTGCCTTGCTTGCCATTTCAGGTGCCCGCATCAACGGCAGGGTCAGGATCAACGACACAACGACACCTGCAAACACCAGAAACGTGCTTTGCCAGGTCAGAAAGGTAAGCAACCATTCCGCCACGGGCGCACCGAACACCTGACCGCCACTGCCCGCTGCGGTCACAATCGCCAGGGACATTGAACGGTTTTCTTCGGAAGACGCGCGCCCAACCACCGCCAGTATCACGCCAAACCCCGTGCCCGCGATGCCGAACCCTACCAGCCAGGCATAGGCCTGATGTTCTATCGGCGTTGTCGAATTGGCCGACAGGATCAGACCCGCAGCATAGACCAACGCCCCGATCACAATCGCCCGTCTGTCCCCGATCTTTTCCGCAAGCGCGCCGAAAATCGGCTGGCCGATACCCCAGGCAAGGTTCTGTATCGCAATCGCCAGCGAAAACTCCGCTCTGAGCCAGTTGAACTCTTCTGCAATCGGGATCTGGAACACCCCGAAAGAAGCACGCACCGCAAAGCTGATCAAGATGATCACGCAGCTGACAATCAGGACGGGGGTGATGAGGGGTGTGCGTGCTTGCATTGGGTTTCCTTTGATCTGTGTCAGTCGTGACGCAGAACGACCGGACCGTCAAATAAAGCCTTGTGATGGATCCGACACCAAAGGGAATACCCATGGCTTTTCAAACCCATGCCGCATGGGATAAGGCTGTGCCATGACCAGTTTGCGCGAAACATATGATGCGATGATTGAAAACGGCACCCTACATGCCGACGATGCGCAACTGGCTGTGCTGTCCGAATTCGACCGCATACGCGACGCCCTTCTGCACCCTGTCAAAAGAGGCCTGTTTCGCAAAGCTCCGGAACCACCAAAAGGCCTGTACCTCTGGGGCGGTGTCGGACGTGGCAAATCCATGCTGATGGATATGTTTGTCGACCATCTGGACGGTATCCCGACGCGACGCGTGCATTTTCATGCCTTTATGCAGGAAATTCATGGTGCAATGCACGAAGCCCGTAAAACCGGTGTCGATGATGCGATTGCCCCTGTCGCCGCAGAGGTTGCGGCCTCTGTTCGTTTGCTGGCCTTTGACGAAATGCAGATCACCGACATCACCGATGCGATGATCGTCGGGCGTTTGTTTGAGGCCCTGTTCTCTGCCGGGGTCGTCGTCGTCACTACCTCCAACCGATTGCCAGACGCGCTTTACAAAGACGGGTTGAACCGCAACCTCTTTGTCCCATTCATCGAATTGATCAAAGCCAAAATGGTGGTGCATGAACTCGCCAGCCCCAAAGACTACCGCCAGGACCGACTGGCGGGCACACAGGTTTACTTTACCCCTGTGAATGCAGAGGCACGCCGTGCCATGGATGCTGTCTGGCAGGATCTGGCAGGCAGTGCAGGCAGCCCGCTTGTTCTGCGGGTCAAGGGCCGCGATGTCGAGATCCCCCAATACCACAACGGCATGGCGCGGGCCCGGTTTCATGACCTTTGTGGCACTGCCCTCGGACCTGCAGATTACCTTGCACTGGCCGAAGCGGTGCGGGTCTTGCTGCTGGACGGGATACCGTCACTGGGTCGGAGCAATTTCAACGAGGCAAAGCGGTTCGTCACCCTGATCGATGCTCTTTATGAAGCCAGGGTCAGGTTGATCTGTTCCGCCGCCGCAGCGCCGGAAATGTTGTATCTTGAGGGGGAAGGCACCTTCGAATTCGAACGCACGGCCTCACGGTTGCGCGAAATGCAGTCAGATGGCTGGGGCGTAGATGCTAATCAGCGATGAGTGAGAAACTGCCGCGCGTCACCTGATCCTCTGGGTGATAGGGGGCGTCGTTCATATAGAGCGACCAAACCCCGCCTGCGATGATCGCAAGGCCAATCAACACGAAAACCATCTGTGAAAACCCCTTTTTCTGGGACGAATCGTCAGGTTTCCTTACCGTTTTTACAGGTTTTTTCATCACGCTCTTCCTCATCACATATCAGCTATCGCGCCGCACGGGCACTTCTGAATTTTGAGGAATCTTAAACCACCGTTTTGTGACTGTAGAGTAACGGCTCGGAAAATTATCCGTTCTGACGCAAAACGGCACCAGCCAGATAAAGCGACCCGCAAATCAGTATCTTGGCCAGTGGATCCACCTTGATGATGCTGCGCAGGGCAGTCTCGACACTGTCTGCTTCCGTTGCTGCAATGCCCACGGCACGCGCCGCTTGGGCAGTTTCTGCCGCGGACAAGGTCGCCGCCTCACCCGGAATCGAAACCGCTTGCAGGCTTTGCACATGCTCGGCAAGAGGGCGCATATACCCTGTGATGTCCTTGGTGTTCAGCATGCCGCAAATCAAATGCGTCGGGCGCGCGCCACCCTGTGCCAATACCGCCGCCAGGGCCTGCCCCGCCGCCGCATTATGTCCGCCATCAAGCCAAAGTTCGGCAGTACCTGCAATCTCTATCAATGGGCCAGTTCGCAATCTCTGCATCCGCGCGGGCCACTGGGCGGTGGTGACAGCTGCCTCGCAGGCTTTCGCATCCATACCGAACAACCGTAGCGCCGCCAACGCAGCACCGGCATTTTGTACCTGATGTGCCCCCAGCAGATTAGGCAACGGCAGATCCAGCAGTCCATGATCGTCCTGATAGACCATGCGTTCCCCTTCAATCCCGACGTGCCAATGCTGCCCATAGACCATCAGCGGCGCGCCCTTTTTTGCCGCCACCGCCTCGATTACCTCAAGCGCTTCGTCCTGTTGCGGGCCAACGACGCAGGGCACATTGCGCTTGATGATCCCGGCCTTTTCGCCTGCGATTTCGGCCAATGTTTCCCCTAGATATTGCTGGTGATCCAGCGATACAGGGGTGATGATGCTCAGCGTCACTTTGTCGGTGACATTCGTCGCGTCCAGCCGCCCGCCCAGGCCGACCTCAAGCAAGGTGAAATCTGCTGGCATGCGGGCAAAAGCCAACAAGGCGGCTGCGGTAGTGATTTCGAAATAGGTGATCATCTGGTCCGCGTTGACCGCGTAACATTCATCCAGAACAGCCGCCAGCGCCTCTTCATCGATCAAGGTACCCGCCAGCCGAATGCGTTCATGAAACCGTGCCAGGTGCGGTGAGGTATAGGCGTGCACCGTTTTTCCCGCCGCCTCAAGGCCCGCACGGATCATCGCCTGGGTTGACCCCTTGCCATTGGTACCCGCAAGATGGACGATCGGCGGCAGGCGCTCTTGCGGATTGTCCAGCGCCGCAAGCAACCTGAACATCCGATCCAAGGTCAGATCCATCACCTTGGGGTGCAAGGCCATCATCCGTTCCAGAATGACATCCGAGGTTTGTGCGTTCATTTAGATTTGCTGCCCTGATCCACGGCCGTTTCGGTCAATGCATTGTCCAGTTCACCGCCCTTGTCAGGGGGCGGCAGATCCCCGCGCACAGCAGGCGGCAAGCCAAGCAACATACGCGTGATACTGATCAGTTCATCACGCAAGGCGGTGCGGTGTGTAACACGGTCCAGCATGCCGTGATCCAGCAAATACTCCGCCCGCTGAAAGCCATCGGGCAGTTTTTCACGGATGGTCTGTTCGATCACCCGTGGTCCGGCGAAGCAGATCAGCGCGTTAGGTTCGGCGATATGAACATCACCCAGCATCGCATAGCTTGCCGTCACACCACCGGTAGTCGGATGGGTCAGCACCACGATATAGGGCAGCCCCGCCTCCTTTAGCATTTGCACCGCGACCGTCGTGCGCGGCATCTGCATAAGGGACAAGATCCCTTCTTGCATCCGCGCCCCGCCAGCCGCCGAAAACAGGATCAGCGGGCGCTTCAGCTTTACGGCTTCTTCTGCCGCTGCAACAATAGCATTGCCGACATACATCCCCATGGATCCCGCCATAAACGAAAAATCCTGACAGGCCGCGACAATCGGTGTGCGCCCCATCTCGCCCGTGGCGACCAACATGGCCTCGGCCTCTCCGGTTTCCTTTTGGGCCGCTTTCAAACGGTCCGGGTATTTTTTCTGATCTCGAAAATGCAGCGGATCAGGCGTCGGTGATGGCACCTCGACCTCGACAAAAACGCCCCCATCAAAAAGCGCGGTCAACCGTTCACGCGGACTGATCTGCATGTGATGGTCGCAGTTCGTACAGACGTTCAGGTTGTCCGAGACTTCGCGGTGAAACAGCATGGTGCCGCAATCATCACATTTGGTCCACAGATTGTCTGGCGTCTCGCGCCGAGAAAAGATCGAGTTGATCCGAGGACGGACATAGTTGTTGATCCAGTTCATGCGGGGTTCCTGATGCTTTGGTTGGTACCGAGATAAGCCTAGCCCAGCGAAAATGCAATCAACGGCTGATGTCCATCTGCACGACCGGGCACAGCCACGGTTTGATGCTTATCGCCGCCCTTCAAGCCATAGAAGGGCCCCGTTATTTTTCGGCGTCATCCGGTTTGTCCGTCGGCGAGGGCAATGGCGTGTCGCGGGGCACATCGATCCCTTGGGTAATCAGAATATCCGCTACCCCCGTCAAATAACCAGCGACGGTCCGCAGCAAGCTCAGCAAAACCACCTTGTCGCTTTCAATCACTGATCTGAACTGCTCTGCCCCGATGCGCAGGAATCTGGTCTCCTCGACGGCAGTCAGGTCCAACTGGCGCGGCTCGTCCAGAATGATCGAAAGATCACCAATCAACCGTCCTGGCACCACATCTGAAACATGGCGAAACACGCCATCCTCGCCGGTATTTCCCAGTACCGCCTGCCCCGATAGACACAGATATGCAGCATCCGGGCGCTCCGCGGCCGAAAAGATCCGCTGCCCCGCCTCGGCGGTGTACCATTGCGCTGCAAATGCCAGCAACCGCTGACTGCGCCGGTCCAGGGAGGCGAACAATTCGTTTTCTGAGATAATCTGTAGTTTGCGGCGCAGATCGTTAGAGGCCGGATCTTCGTATTCGAATTGATCCGAGGTCTCGACCCCGTTGATCTGTCCGTTCTTGATCTCAACATGCAGGTCGAAATCCTGCGGTGCCGCAAATGTGTCGTTGATATAGATCTGTGTTGTTTGAGGCAGCAACTCACTCAGCTGATTGCGCACCTGCGCCTGTGCCTTTACGTCCTTACCGACAAGCAATTGGTTCAGAACCAATACATCCGGACGTTTGATCGCCGCACGCCCAAAGGCGGCACGTTGTTGAAATGCCGCTGGCAGATTTGTGCCACCGATGGCAGTGGGGACATCAAACAGGTTCTGCGACACCTGTTGTTTCAGATCGTGTTTTTCCAACACCTGCGTCACCACGTCCCGCACCAGATCGGCTTGAAGACCGGCCATGGCAGAAATACGTCCATAAAGCAGGTTTTCCAGCACCGTCGCCCGCGGCATATAGGTCTCTGGTTCGATCGCGATGAACAAATCCTTTGCCTGTTCGCGCAAACGCGCCCCATTGGTTTTGCGAACATGCAGGATTTCCTGTTTGAAGCTCTCCGGAAAGGACGGGCCGATCTGTTCGGCCGTCAGGGCAAAAGGCACCGTCAACAGCAGCGCGAATTCACGCGAAGACAGCGCATGATCACCCCGTTCGCGGCGACGCTGCGCAATATCGACCAATTGTTCATAAAGCGATTCATCAATACCCAAGGCTGTGAACAGCGGATGGTCTGTGCCGTCCAGACCAAATGTCCGGTGCAGCGTTTCCACCAGGGTCTGGGATATACCGATGCCCTGTTCGGCCAGACCCTGATCCATGACCATGGCCAGAAAACCACCTTCGGCCACCAGCTCTTCCTGAGTGATGGCGTATCTTGGGGCGGCAAACATCAGGTTGCCTCCCAAAGGAACAGCCGGATTGAACAACGCGGGATCAAAACGGTAAACCACCTTGTCCAGCCCTTCGGCCACCAACTGTTTGTGCACTTCATCGCGCAAACCGACAATGCGGCGGGCCAGCTCTGGATGGTTTTCGGGCACCATTATCGCATCCAGCATGCGGTCGAATATCGTATCAGCGGTGCCAAGCGCCTGTGTGATCTCATACCAAAAGGCCATGACCTCTTCCTTGGTGCTCAGATCGGCGATTGCCGGGTCCAGCCAATCAGCGCGGGTGCTGTCGGGACTATTGCCGCTGCGTTGCGCCTCGATTGAAAAACGGTCCTTGTGGTTGGGGTCCCACAACACGGTTTTCGGGCTGGTGCGCAACGGCATCAACAGGTTGCTGCCAACATCTCCTTGAAACAGATAGGGCTGCGACTGCGCGTATCCGATCCGCGCCGCGACCACCGCCTGATGCAGACCGGCAAGGTCATGACCCGCCATCGTGACATGGCCCCGCGTCGGATTGATCTCACGGGTCAGGACTTCTGACAGGGCGGTGCGTTCTGACTGGTTGTTGACCTGCAACGCGACATGACTGCCCACGGGTATGGTCAGTGAAATGTCGCGCAACACCATGTCACCACCACCATTGCGCACCGAAACATTGGATAATTCTATGTCACCGCGCAGATGCGGCGCAGTTTCGGGCGCATCGTCAAACAACTTTTGATCGATCATATTGATCGGGTCGAACCGTTCGATCACCACGTCCCAGCGCAACGCCATATCCTGGGTCTGGTTGTAATAGACCAGCAGTTCCTTCCACGGGCTGGACAGGTCCTTGTATGCCGCCAGGGCAGCAACCAGCGCACCAACGGTAATATCTCCCTTGATCGCCAGGTATCCACCAACGGAGTAAAAGAAAAACGGGGTCATTTGGGTGATGAAGTTGTTGATGAACTTCATAAAGAACTTTTTTTGATAGATTCGAAAGCGCACCTCGAACAGCCGTCCCAAACGATCCGTAAACGCCGCCTGACGGTATCGCCAGCCGCCATTGGTGCGCAGATCGGTGATCCCAGCCGCCGTTTCGCCGATCTCAGACGCAAAATGGCGCACTTCCTTGATGCGTTCCTTGTTCAACAGGTTGATCTGGCGTTGCAACATCGGGATCAACCAGGCTTGCAACGGAATCAGCGCCACACCCGCCAGCCCGAACCACGGGCTTTGCAAAAACAGGAAAAACACGATGATCAGCATCTGACCGGCCTGAAACACCGGTTGCGCCACAGCGTCACCCATCAGTCCCCCCATCGGCTCTGCCTCGGACGTGACCATCGACACCAATTCCCCCTGACTGGTGTTCTGGAAATAACTGCGCGGAAACCGCATCATCCGGCTAACCAATTGGTAGCGAAACCGGCGCAACATGCGTTCGGCAACCACACCTTTCAAGGTGTTCAGCCGCATCTTGAGCAGCCCATGCACCAATACCGCCCCGAGATAGCCAAAACAGAGCGTCAGCAGGAATTGGACCTGCGTGAACTCCATGCCCAGGACATCGACCACATCGCTTTCGGATCCGATGGCATCGTTGATGATCCGCTTGGGCAGTTCCAGAGTGGCATAGAGGAATGGAAAGGTGACAAGGGTGAACGCCAGCAGGATCATCTGTTCGCGGCGTGAATACTTCCAGATGAAGGAAAAGATGCTGGGTTCCATTAGGGGCTTTCAAATGCGCTTTGGTTCAAACTAGGTCCGTGGCACAGGCATTACAACATTACCACTTGGCCTTGCAGCGCAGCACCTGCACGACTATTCCGTTCTAGACAAGATTTTCCGAGGGAGCCATCAGATGTCCAGCAACCAGCGTTTTGATAAAACCAGACTGCCCAGCCGTCATGTGACCGAAGGGCCAGCGCGTGCACCGCATCGGTCCTATTATTACGCGATGGGCATGACAGAAGAAGAGATTCACCAGCCGCTGGTCGGCGTCGCTACTTGCTGGAATGAAGCCGCACCATGCAATATCGCACTGTCGCGTCAGGCCCAGGCAGTCAAGGCCGGCGTCAAGGACGAACAGGGCACACCGCGCGAATTCACCACCATTACCGTCACTGACGGGATCGCTATGGGCCATGAAGGCATGCGTTCGTCACTCGCATCACGCGATGCCATTGCCGATACTGTTGAGCTGACCATGCGCGGGCATTGCTATGACGCGCTTGTCGGCTTGGCAGGATGCGACAAATCCCTTCCCGGCATGATGATGGCAATGCTGCGCCTGAACACGCCTTCGGTTTTTCTTTACGGTGGATCGATCTTGCCCGGCAAAGCGCCTAAAGGTGCGGATGTACCGCAAAGTTTCGCGGAACGTGACCTGACGGTTCAGGACATGTTCGAGGCCGTCGGCAACTATCAGTCCGGCACCATGACCGAAGCGGAACTCGAAATTCTTGAACGTGTTGCCTGCCCTTCAGCGGGGGCCTGTGGTGGTCAGTTCACGGCCAATACCATGGCCTGTGTCTCTGAAGCGATTGGCCTCGCCTTGCCCAACTCCTCAGGCATGCCCGCGCCGTACAAGGATCGCGACGAATATGGCCGCGCTTCCGGTGCCGCTGTCATGAACCTGATCGAAAAGAACATCCGTGCCCGCGACATCTGTACCCGCGAAGCCTTTGAAAACGCGGCGCGCATCGTGGCCTGCACCGGCGGGTCCACCAACGCGGGTCTGCACCTGCCCGCCATGGCGCATGAAGCCGGCATCGAGTTCTTCCTTGAAGATGTCTGCGCAATCTTCCGCGACACGCCGCACTTTGTCGATATGAAACCGGGCGGTGCCTATGTCGCCAAAGACCTGTACGACGCGGGCGGTGTGCCGGTTGTAATGAACGAGTTGCGCAAGGCTGGTCTGATCCATACCGACTGTATGACGGCCACCGGCTATTCCATCGGTGAGGAACTGGACAAGATCACCCGCGAGGCCGACGGCAAGGTCATCCACGCCATCGACAACCCGATCAGCAAAACCGGCGGCGTTGTCGGGCTCAAAGGGAACCTTGCCCCGGAAGGGGCCATCGTGAAAATCGCGGGCATGTCCGAAGATGACATTGTCTTTACCGGCCCTGCACTGATATTTGAATGTGAACAGGATGCCTTTGAAGCGGTGCAAAACCGCACCTATTCCGAAGGCGACGTCTTTGTGATCCGCAACGAAGGTCCGCGTGGTGGGCCCGGCATGCGCGAAATGCTGGCGACAACCGCCGCACTCTCCGGTCAAGGCATGGGCAAAAAAGTAGCGCTCATCACGGACGGTCGTTTCTCCGGTGCGACCCGTGGTTTCTGTGTCGGTCACGTCGGCCCCGAAGCGGCACTAGGCGGCCCGATCGGCCTTCTCCAGAATGGCGACATGATCACCCTGAATGCCATCGAAGGGAGCATCACCGTAGACTTGACGGACGAGGAACTGGCCGCCCGCAAGGCAAAGTGGACCGGCCCGCGTCCCACAAACTATGCCTCTGGTGCCCTGTGGAAATATGCGCAACTGGTCGGCCCAACCTATCTGGGTGCGGTCACACATCCCGGCGCTGCGGCAGAAACCCATGATTACATGGAACTATAAGGGCGCGCTTGCCGCTCTCGCCCTGATCTCGCTTGCGGCATGCGAAGAAGGTCAGGGCGGTGCATTCCCACAAACATCGACCGCAACAAGACCGGTCGCGCTGTCACAGGCAAAAATGGCCTTTGGTGCCGTCACGCTGATGGCTCCTATCGGGTTTTGCATCGACAAGAGTTCATTGAAACAGAACTTTGCCTTGATGGCACGCTGTGACGCCTTGGGTGCGCCCTCTGCCTCTGCGGGGGCACCTACGGCTATTCTGACGGCCAGCTTTTCACGCGCAAGCACAACGATCCCAACCGCGCTTGATACCACAACCGCTCTTGGCCTTGATGCGCCATCGGATGCGGTTGAATACGAAAACAGTGTGACATTTCGTGCCAGGGGTCCGTCTCCTGCCAAGGGGTTAAGCGGCACCCACTGGCGCGGGACCGCACGAGTCGGCACACAGATGATGGGCCTTGCGCTTTATGGTCCCGCAGGCGGGCGCGCCGTCAGTGCCGAAGGCCGTGCATTGCTGGTTGCCCTGATTGCCAAGATGAGTTCAGAAACACAGGACTGATTGTTTCGACTTTGGCAACACAGCAGAATAATGCCTGTGATTGTCGCCTATTTATTTGAATGAAACCAATCGCACCGATAAGCTGCGCAAACACCAAGAACCATCAAGGCACAGGCGTCATGTCCAAAATTTCATTCGGCTTTCTGGATGGCAAGATGTTCTCAAGGAATATCCAGCGATGGGCGCGTGCGGCCCGCCGCGCGCACCTGACCGAACTGCCGGTTCTGCGTCGGCAGCGCAATCGCGCACGCGTGTTGAAAACCCATCTGGACAAGCTGATCCATACCGCTGACGAACGCCTTGCCTTGCCGATGATTGGCTCGACCAGCTTTGCCAAACCGCATAACGCCGATTGGGCCTGGCGCCCGGAACTCTGGCGGGGGCCACTGGCAACGCCGGGCTTCTCTGCCGTACAGACCAAATCAATGCTGGGCAATGAAGTCACCTTGTTTCATGACTGTGAATTCTCCGAATTGACCCTGCGCCAGTTGCGCAACCTACGCGAGGAAGACCTGGCACCATATGGCCTGCGTCTGGACGTTTTCCAGTTTGACGGCTCGTTCCTGTCACTGGTGATTGATCTGCCTGCCGAAGGCACAGACAACCTCAAGCGCACACATCTGTTGCGGATGGATGCGTTGGTCGAGATGGAAAAACCGCTTGAGATATTCGCCAGACTCAACATCAAACACGGGCCCAACACCGAACAGATCGTTCGTGAACTGCCTCTACACGAGGAAAACCACCGCGTCGAATTTGACCTGGCCTATTCCAATCTCAACGAAAAACGGGTTGAGCGGGCGTGGGTCGATCTGATCTTTGAGGGGCCGCAGATGAACCAGGTGATCCTGCGCGATCTCACCTTTTCACGTCGTCCCCGTGCGCATCTATAGAAAGGGCCGAACGCCATGTCATCGTTGCAACTGACCAAAACCAAGATGAAAGAAGGCGTCTGGCAAGGTATCATCACCGGCCTTACAGATGATGATGCGAAGCCTAAGATCGAGGTGACGCTTGAGGGCATCGCCGTTCCAGACATCCTGCTGACCTACAATCAAAGCGCGGATCACTGGACCCTGTCCGTGCCGATCCCTGCACGGGCGATTGCCGATGGTGTTCAAACCCTGATCATTTCAGATTCCGATACAAACACGAAAATCGGCCACATTACCTTGATTTCAGGTGAAGCATTGGCAGATGATATTCGCGCCGAAATGGACCTGCTACGGGCCGAACTCGACATGCTCAAAAGCGCATTCCGGCGTCATTGCGTCGAAACCGGCTAACGCTGCGCGCTAACTCATGCGCACCAAATACTGGCCCTGCCTGTGGCCAGCTATGCTTGGAAAAAATGAACTTCCGGCCCGGTGATCCGGCTGATCGCATTCCCCGTGTTGATCGCACTATAGACGGACCATGGCGGTCGCGCTGTCTCGTTCACATTACGATACACCCAGCTTCTGTCTTCCATTATCCTTAGCGATTGCGACAAGGCCCGGTCGGTGATCGAGCTGAGGTTACGCTTGATCTCATTAAACCGGCAGGGTGTATGGAGCGACGTCAGTATCGGCACCGTCCATGTCCGGCGCAACAGGTCGTGATCTTCCTTGCCTGCCGCGTTCAAGATCTTGCTCGCCATTGCCGCTGCCGGAATGCCCGCCGCCGTGAGGCGGAACTCCGGACGCAGCGGATGCCCATGCCCCGGATTTCGCTCCATCAGTCCGATCCTGACAAGATGCTCCATGCTTTGCGCAAACGCGGCCCGGCCCGCACCGGTGGCGGCAAGCAATGTGGCCTGACGCCCCGCCACACCCTCATGCAGGCTCGACAATATGGGCAATGCCCAAGCCTTTGATGTGATATTGACAAGTGAATCAATGTACATAAAGTATAGTTAATACATTTTTACTTGTTAGGAAAGCCCATGTCACTTGTTTCAGTCGATCAGACCATCACCATTGCCCTTTCTGTGACTGACCGCCACGCAAGCGCCAAATGGTACGGCGACATGCTGGGGTTCGAAACGCTCTATCATGCGGACGAGGCAGGCTGGAGCGAGCTGCAAACCAACACCCCCGGCGTGGCACTGGGCCTTGGGGAACATACCAAACCCGCGCCGGGAAACTGCGTTCCGGTTTTTGGCATCGCGGATCTGGACAGCGCGCGCGCGAAACTGGAACAGGCAAATGTGAAATTCGACGGTGAAACCGATGTGGTCGAAGGCATGGTCAAAACCGCCACATTCTATGACCCTGACAACAACGCCCTCATGCTCGCTCAGGATCTGACAACCGGCACCTGACCCCCCCCCTGAAAAAATGGCCCCGCTGTCACCAGCGAGGCCCCATTTCCAACCAAATATCGGACTTTATTCTTTCGGACCAAGCGCCGAAAGGCCTTTCAGAATATCAATGGCATATGCCAACTGATAATCTTCTTCACGCAAATCCGCCGCGGCTTCGGCCTTGGCGCGGTCATCCATGATCTGTTTGATCTGGTCCTCTGTCAGGCTGTCGTTGTTCAGGCTGCCGCGCAGATCCGCTTCGGAACGGCGTGGACGCAAGGCCGATTCTTCCTCTGCTGTCTCAACCTTGGGACGCGGCTGCGCCACAACGATGTCCGGAGACACGCCCAGCGCCTGGATCGAACGGCCCGAAGGTGTATAGTAGCGTGCCGTGGTCAGGCGCATCGCGCTGTTGCCCCGCAACGGCATCACAGTCTGCACCGAACCTTTGCCGAAACTCTTGGTCCCGACAATAATCGCCCGGCGGTGATCCTGCAACGCACCTGCAACAATCTCGGATGCGCTGGCCGAACCGCCGTTGATCAGCACGACAATCGGTTTGCCCATGCTCAAATCACCCGGCGTGGCGTTCACACGGTCGCCATCACTCAATTCACGACCACGGGTTGAAACAATCTCGCCTTCTTCAAGGAAAGCATCCGAAATCGCGATGGCCTGGTTCAACAACCCACCAGGGTTATTGCGCAGGTCAAGCACGATACCGTTGATATTTTCAATACCACCCGCCGCTTCGAACTGCGCTTCCAGACCTTCTTTCATTTTCGGGTAGGTCTGTTCGTTGAAGGTGGTCAGGCGCAAGACGGCTGTTTGCCCCACAGTGCGGGCAGTGGCTGCAGTCAACTGGATCGTGTCACGAATAATCGCGACATCAAACGGCTCTGCCTCTCCTTCACGCACAACGGTGATCACGATCTCGGATCCCACAGGCCCGCGCATCAATTCGACTGCATCATCCAGCACCAGACCCAACAGGCTCTCTCCATCTACATGGGTGATGAAATCGCCCGCTTCGATGCCCGCTTCGTCCGCCGGTGTGCCGTCAATCGGCGATACGACCTTTACGAAACCTTCCTCCTGCGTCACCTCGATTCCCAAACCGCCAAATTCGCCCCGTGTCTGCTCGCGCATTTTGGCAGCGTCCTTGGGTGACAGATAGCTGGAATGAGGATCAAGCGAGGTCAACATGCCGTTGATGGCCGCCTCAATCAATTCGCTGCTGTCGGTCTCGGTCACATATTGCGCACGAATGCGTTCAAAAATGTCACCGAAAAGATCCAGTTGCTCATAGACATTTTCGGTCTTGGCGCTTTCTTGTGCCAACAGGGGGGCTGCAATCTGGGTCGTAGCGATTACACCCAGTACCGTGCCACCGACCGCAGCCATTACAAATTTCTTCATCTTGCTATCCATCCTCGTCCGTTCGGAACCAAAGCTCTGGGTCCTGTGGCGTATTGTTTTCTCTTACTTCTATATAGAGCGTTTCTGAACGCTCGTTGCCAGACCCTTCACGAAGGGGTGACCATTCGGTGCCGTCTTGCGGCAATGCGCCGCCCATCAACCCGATGGGCGTGCCCCCCGCGATCACCTGCCCTGTTTCGCCATAGACCACATCAAGCCCTGCAATAACAAATAGCGTATCGGCCTGCGGTTCAAGTATGACAACATTGCCGAAATCCAGCAACACACCCGCATAGCGAATCGTCGCCGCCGTCGGGCTGGTGACAATCGCCCCGGGCCGCGTGGCAAGGATCAGACCGGGGCGCCGCACACCCACCGCATCCGCCTCGTTTGCACGTCGCAGGACCAGACCTTGCGCCGGCAAGGGCAAGGCACCGATTTGCCCATCAAGCGTGGCAGGTGCCGGTTCAACTTCATCCGTGATGATTTCAGACAGGCCGCTGGCAAAACCGTCCAGCGTTTCGGTCGAAGCGATCAGGATACCGGTGCGCACAGGGTCCGCGGTAAAGCGCATGGGCAAGTCGGTTCTGTTCGCCATCGCCTGATTCAATGCGGCACGCGCTTCCTGCACCTGCGTCAACCCCACCTGCAGACGCTTGGCCGCATCCGCCTGCAGGGCACGCAGGGTCTGTACATTCTCCAGATCGGTGCGCAGGGCATCAGCGCGCTTGTTCAATGCCGGCGTCAGTTCCGCCAGCAACATGCCCGCCCGTGCCGTGCCGGTCGGCCCATCAGGATGCAACAAGATCACCGGCGAGGGCACGCCCCCCATGCTTTGCAACACCCCAAGAAGTTCAGCAACCTCCTCATCACGTGATTGCAGTTTCGCGGTCAGCTGCGCTTCGTTGATCGCAGCACCGCGCAGCCCGGCACGCATTGCACCCAGCCCGGATTCGAAGGCTTGAATGGTTGTGGTCAACGCCCGCACTCGATCCCGCGCGCTCTCGGCCTCGTCCAACATGGCAGACGCCTCTTCCAGGGCCTGCGCCGCCTCGCGTGCCAGCTCCGCCGTCGGCGACTGCCCCAGCAGGCAACCTGGCCATAACAGGGCCATTATCAGTCCAAGGTGCTTCATCATATGATCAAGGAAACGCCGGTCATTTCAGAAGGAGGTTCCAGCCCCATCAGCGCCAGAAGCGTCGGTGCGAGATCTGCCAGCCGCCCATCCCGCAATTGCACCCCCTCTGGCCCGCCAACCAATATCACCGGCACAGGATTCAGCGTATGCGCCGTATGCGCTCCCCCGGTTTCAGGATCGATCATCACTTCGCAATTGCCGTGATCCGCCGTTACAATCATGGCACCGCCAGCAGCCTCCAGCGCCGCCAACACCCGTCCCAAACCGGCATCTACCGCCGCACAGGCCGCCATCGCCGCGGCCAGGTCCCCCGTATGACCGACCATGTCGGGATTGGCATAGTTCACGACAATCAGGTCATAACCTTCCTTGATCGCCTGGACAAAATGATCCGTTACCTCGCCGGATGACATCTCCGGTTGCAAATCATAGGTCGCAACTGAAGGTGATTTCGGCATCTGACGCACTTCTCCCGCAAAGACCGTTTCTTCGCCACCATTCAGGAAGAATGTCACATGCGGGTATTTTTCAGTTTCGGCCAACCGGAACTGGCGCAGTCCATGTTTTGCCACCCAATCGCCCAACGTATTGGGCAATTCAGGCTTGTGATACATCGTTGACATATAGGCGGCATGATCGGCCGAATATTGCGCCATGCCCATGACCGCCGCCCACGTCGGGCGTGCCCCGACCTCAAAAGCGGCAAAGAACGGATCTGCCAGCGCCGCCATGATCTCGCGCGCCCGATCCGCACGAAAGTTCAAACAGAACAAACCATCGCCATCCTGCGCACCGGCATAGCCTTTCAACGCCGTGGCCTGAATGAACTCATCGTCCTCTCCCCTGCGATAGGCGTTTTCCACAGCCCCCTGCGCCGAGGTCCCGCCCAGCCCACCGCCATGTAATACCGCATCGGCCGCCTGCGCGATTCGCTCCCAGCGATTGTCGCGGTCCATTGCAAAATAACGCCCCGTGACGGTGACAATTTCCACCGCCTCCGGCAAGGCCGCCTGCAAGATCTCGAAATACCCCAGGGCCGACCGGGGTGCCACGTCGCGCCCATCGGTCAGCGCATGGATCTTCACCGGCACACCGGCCACATCCAGGGCATGGGCCGCCGCGATCATATGGTTTATATGCCCGTGCACACCACCATCGGAAACGACCCCCAAAAGATGCGCAGTGCCACCTGAGCCCTTCATCTTGCCAATAAACTCATTCAACGGTGGCTGCCGCGCAAAGCTCCCGTCTTCGATCGCCAGATCGATCTGGCCCAGGTCCATCGCAACGACACGCCCCGCACCAATGTTGGTATGCCCCACTTCGGAATTGCCCATCTGCCCTCGGGGCAGACCGACGTCGGGGCCGTGGGTGATCAGCGCTGCCTTGGGGCAGGTTGCCATGATCTTGTCCATGTTCGGCGTATCTGCCAGCACGGGCGCATTACCCACACGCCGGTCGCTCAGGCCCCAGCCATCCAGAATGCACAGAACCACAGGTCTTGGAGCGCTCATTTGTTCTGCCTCACCGCTTGATTTGCCGTCTTTTACCCTGTTGCGGGGATGGCGGGAACCACTTTGTGTACAGCTTTGCAAGATGTGATTTGATCATCTCCCCCTTGCTGCGCTGTGACCCTTTGGGCATAAGAGTTCACAGCTTAGTTCAACCCAAGGAAACCCCATGAGCCAGCCCGCGCCAGAGACACGGATCGTGAACACCTATCGCATTGCCTGTGACGGCAGCGAAGGTCCGCTTGGCCATCCCCGCGTCTGGTTGCAGATTCCCAGGGATGTCGGCTTCGTCGAATGCGGCTATTGTGATTGCAAATTTGTTCATGCGGATTTCGAAGGCAAGGTCTGAACCCCAGCAGGCGGTTCGCGCCCGTGGCACCGGTGGATGAGTTTAGAGGCAAGATGAAGCAACAGGAGGGGCGCAAACCCCTCTGGTAGCACCTGCTGCTTCGTGGCAAAAGACAGCATGCACCGAGGGAGAACGCGCATGACATTCGGCAAAGGCCACCACCTGCATCTGATTGACGGTTCTGCGTTCATCTTTCGCGCCTATCACGCGCTGCCTCCCTTGACGCGCAAATCCGACGGCTTGCCCATCGGGGCAGTTGCCGGTTTCTGCAATATGTTACACCGCTATGTAGAGGGGAACAGCGGCCCAGACGCGCCGACCCATGCGGCGGTGATTTTCGACAAGGGCAGCCATACTTTTCGCAATGATATGTACGACCTGTACAAGGCCAACCGCGATGCGATGCCCGAAGATCTGCGCCCGCAGATGCCCTTGACCCGCGCGGCGACCCAGGCCTTCAATATTGCCTGCGAGGAGAAAGAGGGTTTCGAGGCGGACGACATTATTGCCACCCTTGCCGTGCAGGCCCGCACCGCGGGGGGGCGCTGTACCATCATCAGCTCCGACAAAGATTTGATGCAATTGGTGGGTGACGGGGTCGAGATGCTCGACGCGATGAAGAACAACCGCATCGACCGCGACGGGGTATTTGCAAAATTCGGCGTCTACCCGGAACGGGTCGTCGATGTGCAGGCCCTGGCAGGTGACAGCGTCGACAACGTGCCCGGCGCACCCGGCATCGGGATCAAGACGGCGGCCCTGTTGATCAATGAATATGGCGATCTTGACAGTCTGCTGGAACGGGCGGGCGAAATCAGGCAACCCAAGCGCCGGCAAACATTGATCGACCATGCCGATCAAATCCGTTTGTCGCGCAGGTTGGTGTTGCTGGATGAAAACACGCCGCTTGATTTTACTCTCGACGACCTTGAGGTGCGCGCCCCTGATCCCGACAGGCTTCTTGCCTTTCTTGCCGAGATGGAATTCCGCACCCTGTCCAAACGTATCGCAGAGCAATTGGGCCGGGAAGCGCCGGTGATTGCCGATGCGCCACCGGCACCGGATGCGCCGCAACTCTCGGAGGTGGCCTTTGATCCCGCAGCATACGAGAAAATCAGTGACGCCGCCGCGCTGCAGGATTGGCTGGATGCGATTTACGAGCTTGGCCATGTCGCCGTCGACACCGAAACCACGGGTCTGGATGAAATGACCGCTGAACTGGTCGGTATTTCCCTCTCAACCGAAGCGGGCAAAGCCTGTTACATCCCACTGATCCACAAATCCAGAGGTACCGATGATCTGTTCGGTTCTGATGAACTTGCCAAAGGACAGATGAAAACCGAAGAGGTCTTGTGCATGCTGACCCCGATGCTGGAGGACCCAGCGATCCTCAAGATCGGGCAGAACATGAAATATGATGCCAAGATCTTTGCCCAACTCGGCATCACACTGGCCCCCTTCGACGATACAATGCTGATGTCCTACGCCCAGCACGCTGGCCTGCACAGTCACGGCATGGACACCCTGTCGGAACGCTATCTCAGCCACACGCCGATCCCGATCAAGCCGCTGCTTGGATCCGGCAAATCGGCCATCACCTTTGACAAGGTCCCCCTGGAAGACGCCGTGGCCTATGCCGCGGAGGACGCCGACATTACTCTGCGGCTGTGGCAGGTGTTAAAACCGCAATTGCACAGCGCACAGGTCACCAGGGTGTATGAAACACTTGAACGCCCGCTGGTTCCTGTACTTGCGGATATGGAACGCACCGGCATCAAGGTCGACCGGGATACCCTGTCACGCATGTCCAACGCCTTTGCTCAAAAGATGGCAGGCCTCGAAGACGAAATCTATCAGATCGTCGGCCGCAAGTTCAACGTGGGCTCACCAGCGCAACTGGGCGAGATATTGTTCGACGAAATGGGCATCGACGGGGGAAAGAAGGGGAAAAACGGAAAGTATTCGACCGGTATCGACGTTCTTGAGGATCTTGCAACGGAACACGAACTTCCCGCTCGGGTTCTGGACTGGCGCCAATTGAGCAAGCTCAAGTCCACCTATACCGATGCGCTGCAGACGCATATCAATCGCGAAACAGGCCGTGTTCATACGTCCTATTCCATCGCTGGTGCCTCCACCGGGCGTCTTGCCTCGACCGATCCCAACTTGCAAAATATCCCGATCCGCTCCGAAGAAGGCCGCCGCATCCGCGAGGCCTTTATCGCGGAGGAGGGCAAGACACTGGTCGCGCTTGACTATTCCCAGATCGAATTGCGCATTCTGGCACATATCGCGGATATTCCCGCGCTCAAGGAAGCCTTTGAGCGTGGCGATGACATCCACGCCATGACCGCTTCTGAAATGTTCGATGTGCCGATGGACGAAATGACACCCGACATTCGCCGGCGTGCCAAGGCGATCAATTTTGGTGTGATCTATGGCATTTCCGGCTTTGGGTTGGCCCGCAACCTGCGCATCCCGCGCGGTGAGGCACAGGGGTTCATCGACCGTTATTTCGAACGTTTCCCCGGCATCCGGACCTATATGGAGGACACCAAGGCATTTGCCAAAGAACACGGCTTTGTCCAAACCCTGTTTGGGCGCAAAATTCATACACCCAATATCACTGCCAAGGGACCACATGCCGGGTTCGCCGCCCGCGCTGCAATCAACGCACCGATACAAGGTACCGCCGCCGATGTCATCCGGCGTGCGATGATCCGCATGCCCGATGCGATCAAGGATCTGCCCGCGACGATGCTGTTGCAGGTGCACGACGAACTCTTGTTCGAGGTCGATCAGGGGCATGAGGAGGCGCTGATCACAGCCGCGCGTGATGTCATGGAAAACGCCAATGATCCTGTGGTCAAGCTTGCCGTGAAGCTTACCGTTGACGCAGGGCAAGGGGCCAATTGGGCAGAGGCGCATTAGACGTCATGCCACCGGTTTTTTACTCCTTTCGACGATGCCCTTATGCCATGCGGGCACGCCTTGCCCTTGCCAGTTCCGGCGTTCAGGTAGAGTTGCGCGAGATCCTGTTGCGCGACAAACCGCAGGCCTTTCTTGATACTTCGCCCAGTGGCACGGTTCCTTGTTTGTCAGTACAGCCCGGCGTGGATGCGCAGTCCCATGTCATCGACGAAAGCCTGGACATCATGTTATGGGCGCTTGATCGCGCCGATCCACAGGAGTGGTTGGACATGCCCCAGGACGGTCATGCGCTGATCAACCGCGTGGACGGAGAGTTCAAAACCGCCCTCGATCGCACCAAATATGCCACACGCTATCCCGATGAAGACCCGCAGGAACACCGCGCCATCGCCGCCGGCATCCTAAACGAGCTGAACCAACAAATTGACGGATACATCTACGGCAAACCAACGCTTGCCGATTTCGCAACCTTGCCCTTCGTCCGCCAATTCGCCTTTATCGACAAGCCGTGGTTTGACGCGCAACCATGGCCGAAGCTTCAGGCGTGGCTTGCCGCATTTCTGGACTCTGCCGCCTTTGCACAAATCATGTCAAAATACCCTCCTTGGCAGTCCGGTGACGCGCCGTTCTATTTCCCTGAATAAACCACCGGGCGTTGGCATGTCGTTAACGCAACACCGGCGCATGCCGGGTTAACCCCTGCCCGATACCGCAAAAGCTGCACTGCAGAGTGTATCGGGGGTGTACGCATGGCACAGCCGATTCGCCCTTGAAAACAAAGGTGTTAACCAAATTCAGGTTGAGACCCTCTCTGGGTGGCCGGGTTAGCGGACCATCCAGCCCAAACTTTCCTCGCTCGACCCATTGGGAGAATATTCACCACTGATCCAACCGGCATATTCTGCCGCCCTGATCCGGTCAAACAGCCCGTCGAAATCCACCTCACCGGTTCCCGGTGCCCCACGATCCGGCGAGTCCCCGATCTGAATATGCCGGATCAGGGACAGGTACTGATCAAACACCGTCACCGCATCACCATGGATCATCTGCGCATGATAGCTGTCGTATTGCAGCCCCACATTCGGCGCATCCACCGCTGCCAGCACCTCTGCAGCCAGAGCGTAATCATTCAGGAAATACCCCGGCTGCGCCACCGCGTTCAGCGGCTCCAGCGTCAGGATCAGTCCCTCGGGTGCCTCTGACGCCGCCCATTTCAGATTGTCGATCAAGGTCTGTTTCGCAGCCTCCCCTTCGGCCATGCCGGTCATGACGTGCACAAAAGAGACCTCCAATACTTCACAATAGCGAAAAACGCGCCGCATATCATATTGAAAACGCTCCACCATTTCCGGCTGCGCCGCAAATCCGCGTGCGCCACCCGTATAGTTGGGAGGCGGTGCATTTATCAAAATCAGCTTTAGCCCCTGCGCCATCAGGGCCCGTTTGGTTTCCTTGGCCGCAATATCGTAGGGGAACAACACCTCCACCGCCTCGAAACCCGCTGTGGCTGCGGCTTCAAACCGGTCCAGATAGGGCAGTTCGGGCCAAAGATGGCTGAGGTTGGCAGCAAATTTCAGGCCCATTCAAATCTCACCGGGCAGTTCATTCGAGGGGATCATACCAAAGAACTGGCCATCGGACCAAACCCCGAACCAACCGTTACGATGGGTGCCCAGTTCAACCAACCGGTAAAAACTCTTGCGGTCGATGAGCGCCTCAAGGTTTCGACGGACAAGGACATAGGGCGACGGTTCACCGTTATCGGGGTCACGTTCTACGCGGATCGGATTGGCCACACCAGCCATCGCCCGGTCGCCCACATTGGTCACAAAGGTCAGCTTTTGCGCCTCGCCTTCGCCCTCGGTATCGAAATCCACGGCGACAAAGGGCACATCCTCGACCTTTATGCCTACCTTCTCTACCGGCGTCACGAGGAAATACTTGTCGTCCTCGCGCCATAGAATCGTTGAAAAAAGTCTGACCAATGCAGGCCGCCCAATCGGGGTTCCCTGATAGAACCACGTCCCGTCCCGCTTGATGTGCATGTCCAGATCGCCACTAAACGGCGGGTTCCATTTCTCTAACGGCGGCAAACCGCGTGTTTTTGCAGCTCTTACCGCTTCTGCCAGCGTATCGGCCGTTGGGGTAACGGTTTTTTGTCCACTCATTGCTTTTGCCATTTCCAGTTATAGAGATAGGTTTACACTAACGACATATAATCGCGAGGAAGCAATTGTCATGACCCAAGCCGACGACATGGTGGCACGGATCGAAAATCTGGGCGAAAAACTTGCCCAAGCCAAGCAATCTATCACAAACCGCTTCATCGGACAGGAGCGGGTTGTGGATCTGACGCTGACCGCTTTGTTGTGTGGGGGGCATGGTCTGCTGATAGGACTTCCCGGACTGGGCAAGACCCGCCTCGTTGAAACCCTGAGCACCGTCATGGGTCTGGATGGCAACCGCGTTCAATTTACTCCTGACCTGATGCCTGCCGATATTCTGGGATCAGAGGTGCTGGACACAGCCCAGGATGGCACGCGCGTGTTCCGCTTTGTCGAAGGGCCTGTGTTTTGTCAGTTGTTGATGGCGGACGAGATCAACCGTGCCTCACCCCGAACACAGTCTGCGCTGTTGCAGGCCATGCAGGAACAGACCGTTACCGTCGCGGGCCAGGATCGGACACTTGGCATCCCTTTTCACGTTTTGGCGACCCAAAACCCCATCGAACAGGAAGGCACCTATCCGCTGCCCGAAGCACAGTTAGACCGGTTTCTTGTACAAATTGATGTCGCCTATCCTGATCGCGACACCGAACGTGATATTCTGCTGGCGACAACCGGCGACTCCGATGCCCAGGCAACCCAGGTGTTTACAAGCCAGGAATTGCTGGATGCGCAGCGTTTGTTGCGGCGCATGCCCGTAGGGGAGTCGGTGGTCGAAATGATTCTGGATCTGGTCCGTGCCTTCCGTCCCGAAGAAGAAGGGGCAAGCCAGCGTGTTCGTGAAACCGTTGCCTGGGGGCCCGGCCCGCGGGCGGCACAGGCCCTGATGCTGGCGGTGCGCGCTCGTGCCCTGTTGCAGGGACGGCTCGCCCCCTCAGCCGAGGATGTGCTGGATATGGCCCGGCCGGTGCTGTCGCACCGGATGGCATTGAACTTTGCCGCACGGGCGCGTGGTGATAGCCTGCAAGGGCTGATTGACGAAACAGCCGCTCGTCTGACCGGAACGAAAGCCGCCGCGTGACTACACCCATCACCCTTCGTGCCGCGGCCGAGGATCAGGCCACCCGTTTGCCTGTCCTTCTGGCCCGTGCGGAACAATTGGCCGGAGCCGTTCTGTGGGGTGCCCACGGTCGGCGCCGCGCAGGTGTCGGCGATGATTTCTGGCAATATCGCCCCTCTCAACAAGGCGACAGCCGCCGGATGATCGACCATCGCCGGTCAGCAATGGGTGATCAGGAATTTGTACGCGAACGCGAATGGCAAATCGCACAATCGGTGATGCTCTGGGTCGATCAGGGGGCATCAATGCGATTTACTTCTGACAAGAGCCTGCCACAGAAGGCAGATCGCGCAAGGCTACTGGCGCTGGCGCTTGCCATCATGTTGTTGCGTGGCGGTGAACGTGTCGGTTTGACCGGCACCGCCCTGCCTGCGCGCAGCGGCAATGCGCAGGTGCTGCGGCTGGCCGAAATGTTCTGCCAGGATGATGAAACCGACTACAGCCCGCCGGAACATCGCGCCATGATTCCGCACGCGCGGGCAGTATTCGTATCAGATTTCATGGGGGATATGGAAGGCGTGACAACCGCCCTGACCAAGGCTGCGGACCGGGGGGTGCGCGGTATCATTTATCATCTGCTTGATCCTACCGAGGAAGCCTTCCCCTTCACTGGACGTACCATATTTGAAAGCATCGGCGGCACGCTCAGCCATGAAACCCTCAAGGCAAATGATCTCAAAGGGCGCTATCTGGAGCGGCTTGCGGCGCGCAAGGCCGAGTTGCAACGGCTCTGCACGCTGACAGGGTGGCAATACGGATTGCACCACACAGACGCATCGCCTCAATCCGCGTTGTTGTGGCTTTACGCTGCTCTTGATGCACGTGCAGGAGTTGCAGCATGACGGTTCTGGGTGGCATCGGATTCACAGCGCCCTGGCTGTTGCTGGCATTATTGGTCCTACCGATCCTCTGGCTGATCTTGCGGGCAGTGCCCCCTGCACCGGTGCGGCGGCGATTCCCCGGCGTCGCGTTGCTGTTGGGCCTGAACGATGACGACACGGTATCGGATCGCACACCCTGGTGGCTATTGTTGCTGCGCATGCTGGCAGTGGCAGCAGTCATTCTGGGGTTGGCCGGTCCGGTCATCAATCCAGAGACAGATCAGACAGCGGGAGAGGGTCCGCTTTTGATAGCGCTGGATGGCACATGGGCCGGTGCAACACGCTGGCCACAGCAAATCGCCGCGATCGAGGCACAATTGACCCGAGCAGGCCGTGCCGGGCGTCCGGTCGGTTTCCTGTCGCTCAGTCGCCCCGACACACCATCATTCCAGAGCGCGGATGTCTGGCGAACACGACTTGCCGGGTTCACACCCGCCCCTTGGCAACCCTCAGAAGCGAATGTCGCCAAAGCGGTCGAAATCATGGCGGGTCTTGATGCCTTTGACACTCTTTGGTTCAGCGATGCCTTGGACTATTCTGGCCGCGATGCGCTATTGGATACAATGCAGGCTCGTGGATCCGTCGAAGTCTATCAAACCGCTGCGAATGTTCTGGCCATTGCACCCGCGACTTACGAAGACAGCCTTGTTCAACTGAAACTTTCGCGCGCTGCACCCGCATTTGAACGCGAGGTCGTGGTGCAGGCCGAAGGACGCGACCCGGCAGGTAATGCACGTATACTGGCAACGGCTACCACAGTTTTCGAGGCGGGCAGCACCGAAGCCGAAACACAGCTTTCCCTTCCATCAGAGTTACGCGCCCGTATCACAGGCTTTACCATCGCGGGGCAACGGTCTGCCGGCGCGACCACGCTTGTAGATGATGGATTGCGCCGCCGCGAGGTCGCCTTGATCAGCAGCGACAGTGATCAGGAAGGTTTGCAGCTTCTGACTCCATTGCACTATATCGAACAGGCGCTGGCCCCGACAGCGGACCTGATCAAGGGGTCGATAACTGATGTGCTTCCGGCCAATCCCAACGTGATTGTCCTTGCAGATGTGGCCACCCTCTCGGATGCAGAGGCGGAACCGCTCAGTGAATGGATCACAGAAGGTGGCATGCTGGTGCGCTTTGCGGGGCCACGCGTTGCCGCCAGCGACATCAGCCGCTTTGACGAAGATCCGCTGATGCCCGTGCGCCTGCGCGCTGGCGGGCGCAGCGTGGGCGGTGCAATGTCCTGGGGCGAACCGAAATCGCTTGATTCATTCAAAAACACTTCGCCGTTCTTTGGTCTGACTGTCCCCGATGACGTCGTTGTTTCGGCCCAGGTGGTGGCACAGCCCGACCCGACACTGGCAGATCGCGTCATTGCGTCCCTGAGCGATGGCACACCACTTGTGACGCGCAAGATTGTCGGCCAGGGCCAGATCGTTTTGTTTCATGTGACTGCAACAGCGGAATGGTCTACCCTGCCCCTGTCGGGCCTGTTTGTCAGCATGTTGGAACGGCTTGCCGTGTCCTCTGCTGCGGCATCGCCGGAACCGGGTGATCTGGCGGGCACCACCTGGACGCCACAACGGGTGATGGATGGCTATGGTGTATTGTCAGATGCTGGGAGTCTGCCCGGCGTAGATGGTGAAAAACTGGTGTCCGATGCCGCTGGCCCTGCCCTGCGTCCAGGCATCTACAGCAACGGGGACAGGCGGTTGGCACGAAATGTCTTTACGACCAAAAGCACCCTTTCCCTTGCGACCTGGCCGCGTGACGTACCAGTGCGCGGTCTGGCTATCGCCCCGGAACAACCGGTTGCCGGATGGTTGCTCAGCCTGTCAATCCTGCTGTTGCTTGCGGATGTGGTGGCTTCTCTCGCTTTGTCGGGGCGCCTGCTGAACCGTAGCAATTCCGCTGCCGCAATCCTGTTCGCCCTGCCATTTTTGGGACTGACGACCCCCGGCGAGGCACAAAGCGATGCGGACAGATTTGCGCTGGCAGCCACCGCCGAAGTGTCGCTTGCAAATGTCATTACCGGAAATTCACGTGTGGATGAAATTGCAGCCGCCGGTCTTCGGGGTCTATCAGACACGCTGTTCTTCCGAACCTCTATTGAACCCGCGCCATCGACTTCCGTTGATCTGGAAACCGACGAACTTGCGTTCTTTCCGATCCTTTATTGGCCTGTCACACCCGATCAACCCCGCCCCTCGGCAGAGGCCTATGTCAAACTGAACGATTATTTGCGGTCGGGCGGGTTGATCCTGTTTGACACGCGTGACGCGGATATTGCCAAATTTGGGGCCTCAAGCCCAAATGGCCGCAAATTGCAGGAACTTGCAGCGTCGCTCGACATTCCACCGTTGGAACCGTTACCCGGCGATCACGTCCTGACACGTACATTCTATTTGCTGCAGGACTTTCCCGGCCGTCACAACAGCCGTGACATTTGGGTTGAGGCCGCGCCGCCAAACGCCGAACGGATCGAAGGCATGCCCTTTCGCAACCTCAATGATGGTGTCACGCCGGTAGTGATCGGCGGAAACGATTGGGCCGCAGCCTGGGCCGTGCGCGACAACGGCGCACCCTTGCTCCCTATTGGACGCGGCTATGCCGGTGAACGCCAGCGCGAACTGGCCAACCGGTTTGGAGTGAACCTGATCATGCATGTGCTGACAGGGAATTATAAGTCGGATCAGGTCCATGTCCCTGCGCTGCTGGATCGGTTGGGCCAATGACCGCAACAATCATATTTGATCCACTGATCCCGGTGCCCCTGCTGATCGTGGTGACGATCATCGCCTTGATGGGGTTGATTCTGGCGATCTTGCGGGCGCTGAACGGCTGGCCTTTGCGAGGTCTGGCCGCCGCTGTCGTTCTGGGGGCTCTGGCGAACCCCTCCTATCAACAAGAAGACCGAGCGCCGCTAAGCGACATCGTTCTTCTGGTCGAAGATGAGAGCGCCAGCCAGCGGCTGGGCGCACGGCCGGATCAAACTGCAGGTGCCGCATCGACGCTGGCCGCGCAAATCGCAGCCCGACCAAATACAGAAGTCCGCCGTGTCACGGTGCCCGACGGAGCAGGCGACGCTGGCACACAGGTCATGGCCGCGATTTCGGATGCATTGGCCGAAGAACCGCGCGCACGTATCGCAGGGATCCTTGCGATTAGTGACGGACGTGTGCATGACGCTGATCTGCCCATTGATCTTCCCGCGCCGCTGCATTTGTTGATGACAGGGGAAACCGAAGACTGGGATCGACGATTGACCGTTCGCAATGCGCCTGCCTTTGCGATTATCGGCGAAGCGGTGACGCTGACCCTGCGGATCGATGATCTGGGGGCCGCGCCTGCGGGTGAAACCCTTGCGCCTCTGGACATTTCCATTGACGGTGAACCGCCGCAGACCTTTCGTGTTCCGATTGGTCAGGACCTTGAGCTACCGATTACCCTGCCCCATGGAGGGCGCAATGTGATCCGCTTCTCCCTGCCCGAAGCCGCCGGTGAACTGACCGACCGTAACAACGCCGCCCTGATCCAAATGAACGGCGTTCGCGACAGGTTGCGGGTCTTGCTGGTAAGTGGCGAACCGCATCCTGGCGGGCGCACCTGGCGCAACCTTCTGAAATCGGACAGTTCCGTTGATCTGGTGCATTTCACCATTCTGCGACCGCCGGAAAAACAGGACGGCGTGCCGGTAAACGAATTGTCGCTCATCGCATTTCCCACCCGCGAATTGTTCATGGAAAAGATCGAGGACTTCGATCTGATCATTTTTGACCGATACAAACGACGCGGAATCCTGCCTGCCCTCTATCTGGACAATGTCGCGCAATATGTTCGTAACGGCGGTGCCGTTCTTGTTGCTGCCGGACCTGACTTTGCAACTGCTGACAGTATCTACCGTTCGCCACTTGGCAGCGTCCTGCCTGCCATGCCAACGGCGCGTGTGCTGGAACAACCCTACAGGCCTACAATTACCGAACTTGGACAGCGCCATCCCGTCACCACCGATATGCCCGGCAACGGCGACTGGGGCCGCTGGCTGCGACAGGTCGACGTGGCGCAACCGCAAGGCAATGTCGTGATGGAAGGGATCGATGGACGGCCTTTGTTGGTGCTCAACCGCGTTGAGGAGGGGCGTGTCGCGCTTTTGGCCTCGGACCACGCATGGTTATGGAGTCGCGGTTTTGAGGGCGGAGGGCCGCAGTTGGAACTGTTGCGCCGACTGGCACATTGGATGATGAAAGAACCCGAACTGGAAGAAGAAGCGCTGACCGCGACCGCAGAGGGCCAAACCATGCGCGTGACCCGCAGGACCTTGGCCATGACCACACCACCCGTGACGATCACAGCACCCGATGGCAAGACATTTGATCTGCCGTTGACCGAAGGTGCCACAGGCGTTTTTGAAGGTGTGTTCGACGGACCCGAAATGGGGCTTTACCGCTTGGACAACGGGGATCAGACGGCGGTGATTGGCCTCGGCCCTGCCGCCCCGCGCGAATTTGTCGAAACGATTGCAAGCGACGAAATGCTAGAACCACAGATTTCTGCCCTGCGCGGGGGCGTTGTGCGACTTGAGGACGGATTGCCCCGGTTGCGCAATGTGCGGGCGGGACGCCCTGCTGCCGGGCGCGGATGGTTGGGGATCACCCCACGGGGTGCCTATGAAACCCGCGATATTCGGCAGACAGCGCTTTTGCCTGGATGGTTGGTATTGGTGTTATCGGCAGGTTTGATCACTGCGGCTTGGCTGCGCGAAGGCCGCCGCTAAAGCGCACGCAACAGCAATCCACCCGCAAGAAACATGACAACCGTTCCGGCAAGCAGTTCAACCCCCGCAGCAACCCGCGCAAGCTGCGGTGATCCGCTGAAGCTGGCTAACATACCGCCGCGCAAACCACCTGCGACAAGGCCTACAAAAATGGTCACCAGCGCAGTGCCAAACGCCATCGCAAAGGCGCCTGCAATCCCCAATCCTCCGATTCCCATTTGCCAGGTAATGATCAGCACAAACAAAGCGCCCGTACAGGGACGCATCGCAATTCCCGCGATCAAGGCTGCAATCTCACGCAGATTGCCGACCTGTTCGATCTGATCAAGGGAGGGTCCATGGGCATGTCCGCAGCTTGAACAGTGATTTCCCTCGCCTTGATGGTCATGATCATGGGCGCGCTGCAACAACCTGCGTAGACCTCGCCACGCCAACCACAGGCCGATCAAGGCGATGGCGGCATAGCTCACGGGGGCAATGATCGCCTCGGTCAGATCAACCATCGCCTCACGCCCTAGGTTCAAAACCAACACCCCGGCATAGACCAACAGCACCGCGGTAACCGCCTGCCCCAACGACGCCGCCAAGGCAATCAGGGACAGGCGCAGCATCGGCACCCGACGGGCAAAACCATACCCGCCGATCAACACCTTGCCATGCCCCGGACCCGCCGCATGGGCAACACCATAAGCAAAACACGCACCAAGCACGGTAACTGCCGCCGCGATGTCACCCGTCCGCACCCGGCGCAACCCGCCAGCAATCGCATTCTGAAAATCCCTTTGCCAGGACGCCGCCCAGACGGCCAGGCTGTCAAAGCCACCGCTGAGCCAGAACCAGCCCAGGATGCCGATCACCAGCAGCGCCACGATGCTCAGGAAATATCGCATGTCACGGTCACCGTGCTGGCCAGAAGGATGCCAACATCCGGCAGATCATCATCCGACATATCCTCCATGGCGGCCAATTGGTCGCCCAGTTCCTGAAGCCGCGCCGCGACATCAGGCACGTCAATGGATTCTTTACAGGCGGGGTTTCCTTCCAGACGCACAGGCAGGGAAATGTCGTAGGCGGTGTAATAGGTGGGGTCGTAGGGCTTGATCTCGATCACTCCGCGCCCGGACTGCGCCTGATCGACCCGACGCACATGAGTGGTGGTGATACGGGAATCCTCATATACCGCAGTCGCCTCCAGCGGCGCAGAAAGCGTCAGGTTCTGTCCGTCCTGCATCACCACCAGATCGCCGTTGAAACCCGGGGTCCATTGCATGTCAAACCCTTGCAAATCCGCCAGTTCCTCAGGCGTCATCTTGCCATCGAAATCTTGGTCCAGGCCGCGGTCTTCGGTGATCAACAAGGAATAAAATTCGTCATAGGCCCAAGTGACGCGCACTTCGGTCAGCCGCCCGTCATCATCAAAATGCAGATCCAGACCCGTATCGACAAAGATATGCGGATGCGCAGTCACCGGGACGGCACCACAAAGGGCAAGGATCAAGGCGAGCAGATTTTTCATTGTTCTGTTGAGATAGGCCATCGCAACAAGAGCGACAAGATCATCTTGATTGCAATCTGATCTGGACGCTTGCAGACTGCCCTCGGGCGTCGATCACCGAAATGCGGGAAAAACCCGGCTCTCCCATGGACAACAGCGTTTCACGCCGGTTCAGACCGGTCACTACAGGCACGCCATCCACAAGCACCGTAAGCGGGAGAACGCCTGCGGCAAGTTTGAGCGACAGCGTTTCGTCATCCCGCCGCAGCACCGCGCCATCGGGCGGGAAACGGACCTCTGGCGCGCTGGCAGGTTTCGCAAACAGCGCGTCTCGCGACCGAAAGCGCTGCAGGGGCACCGGCAAGGCGGCGGTGCTGAGCAGCAGTGTATCCGGAGGTGGCGGTGGCAAGGGTGTTGGCTGCGACGCGATCCTTCCAAAGGCCTCGAACAGCAGCGGGGCTGCGAGAGCACCGCCAAAGGCACCGGGTACCGGCGTGCCATCGGGTCGTCCCAACCAGACTCCAATCACATGGGCACCATCAAACCCCACAGCCCAAGCATCACGATGGCCATAGGAAGTGCCGGTTTTATAGGCAATGTCACGGGTGGTTGCGGCGCCAGCGGGCGGCGCGATGCTGGCGAGGATATGGCTGACCTGCCAAGCGGCCTTTTGCGATAGAATGCGTCGGACGGGATGCGTTTGTCCCTGCTCCCAGATCAACGGGTGCACCACGCCGCCCTGTGCCAACCCGCCATAGAGCTGCACCAGATCGTTCAATGTAAGCCCGACACCGCCCAACACCACCGCCAACCCCGGCTTGCCGGTGAGTTGCGGTACCGCCCCGCCCTGACGCATCAGACCCATGAGGCGCGCGGGGCCGAGTTCCTGCATCAACATGACGGGCGGGATATTAAGCGACAGTTGCAGAGCCTCGCGCACGGTGAGTTCACCGCGAAACTGACCATCAAAATTTTGCGGCGCATAACGGCCAAAAACGGTTGGGGAATCATCAATCAAGGTATCAGGCTGGGCAAGACCCTGATCAAAGGCCATTGCATAGACAAAGGGTTTGAGTGTCGATCCGGGAGAGCGCAGGCTGCGTGTCATGTCAACAAAACCCAAGGCACCGCCGCGGGCTGAATAAGCGGGTGATCCCACCGAGGCGAGGACCTCTCCGCTGCGGTGGTCGGCGACCACGACAGCAGCAGAAACTCCCGCAACCTGCCCACGCACCGCACGGGCTGCCAGTTCTTCCATCTGTTCTTGCAACCGGGCATCCAAGGTCACATCGTGCCGTCCCGCCAATGGATTGCTTGCCCGCAGTTGATCCGCCAAATGCGGGGCGCGGCGCACAAAGGGGCGCATCTGCCGTGGAACCGGGGCAAGCCTTGATTGCGCCGGTGCATCAGCACGGGCAAGGACAAGGGCTCTGGCGGTTTCCGCTGCCTTTGCATATCTGTCCGGTCTGCGGCTTTCCGGTGCCTGTGGCAAGGCAACCAACAGCGCTGCCTCGGCCATGGTCAGACGGCGGGGCTCCTTGCCAAACCAGGCAAGGCTTCCCGCACGCAATCCCTCAAGCGCCCCACCATAGGGCGCATGGGTCAGATACAGCGTCAGGATCTCTTCCTTGCTCAACCTTCGTTCCAGCGCAAGCGCCAGCCGGATCTGACGAAGCTTGCCTGCCCAACGTCCGGTACCGGAATTTTCCAACAGACGCGCTGTTTGCATTGTTAAGGTCGACCCGCCCGAAACAACCCTGCCTGACATCAACGCCTGTCCTGCCGCCCGCATCAATGCAAGAACATCCACTCCCTTGTGCCTGAAAAACCTCTTGTCCTCGTAGGCGACCAGCATCTTCAGATATGCCGGATCCACCTGATCAAGCCGTAGCGCCAGACGTACCCGCCCATCCTCAACCGGAAATACCCGCATCAGGGCACCGGTCCTGTCGCGCATCTCAACCGATGTTTCGATCAGGAACGGCGGCAGGCGGGCTGAATCAACCCAGGTATCCAGCCTGTCGCGCAGGACCGCCCCTCCCCAAAGCGCTAAAACAAGAACAATCAAAGCAACCCGCCGGATCATGGCGTGACGGTAATCGAGGTTGTTGCCGTGTTGGCGCGATACTCAGGACGGTACATGTCTTCGACTGTGGCCGCAGGATGGTGGTATGTGCCCGGCGTCACCGCCCGCAGCATATAGGCAAGCCGAAACGGATCTGCCTCTGCGTGATTCACCGCGGCGACAAAGCGGTCACTGCGGAATTCAGCATTTTCGGCTGCCGTGGTTTGCAGCCAATCGAGTGTCCCGGTGTCGCCACTGCGTAACAGATTGGGATTGTCGATCTCGAACCCTGCGGGTAGCGGATCATCTATGATCAATCGTGCACCAACATCCTCGAACGGGGTCACGGTCAGCACGGCGACAATGCGTGTTCCCGACTCAACTGGACCGGCGACAGGCACGCCCTCGGTCGAAAAGAACTGCCGTGTGATCTGATAGCCGTAACCATCCGCTGCAGGCGCAGTTTCGGGCACACCAAAAGCGGTCATTGTCACGTCCAGAGATGCAGCACTTGTGTTCTGAATGACAGAACGCCTGCCGCTGCGATCATCCAGCCGCTGTACAACAGGTCCGCCTGCCGCTATTCCGTCAACACTCAGCCCCGCCACTGCGTTTTGTGTGCCAAGCGCATGCGCTGCCAGGACAACCTGTGCGGCTTCCTGCGTCGACAAACGGTGATTACCCCTATGTATCAAGGTAACAAGGCTCGCCGGATCAATCGCGGTGCTGCCTGCTTCCGCCGAGAGCTTCAGCACCGCCGCGGCGTCGCGCAGATGCGTGCCAAAATCGGCGCGCAGCCCGCGTTGTTCTGCCTTGGCCACCAGCATTGCTCCTGAACGTCGGAACAACGCGTCGGCACGCAACGGGTCCCCATAGGCGGCCAGCGCCGCCCCCAGTTGCGCCAGGGCAAGCGGCGTCGCAAATTCCTGTGCTTTGGTATCAGCGTAATAGCGCAGATCCCCCATGCTTGCCGCTCCCTCACGGGCCAGCACCAATAGCGCATAGGCAATGTCTTCTCCGCCGTGGTCAAAATCGGGGGCATAGTTGATCCGGTTGCGCAGATTGTCCATCGCCAGCGAAAAGGCGAGGTCAGGGACGGCCTGTCCCTGCGCACGGGCACGTGACAAAAAGTCCGTGACATAGGCATCCAGCCAGAATTCACCGGACTGGGCCTGCCACAAACCAAAGGCACCATTGCTGGATTGTCGCGTCATGATGCGGGCAATGGCCCGGCTGATCTTGTCGTTGATCTGCTCCGGTTCACCCAGTCCTGCATCTTGGGCCAGCGATCCCAAGTAAAGCAACGGCATCGCTGCCGATGCGATCTGTTCGGTGCATCCATGAGGGTATCGGTCAAGCTGTTGCAACAAGCCCGGTACGTCGAAACGAGACAGCGGACCCGCCGTGAGTGTCGCATGCCCCGTCCCCAGTCGAAGACCTGCAAAAACATTGCTGTCAAAGGTGAAACTCTCGTCCGGTCCAAGCGAGAATTGGCGCGTCACGGCCACTTCGGGATCATTGTCACGTACGGGCATATTCAGCCCCTTGCGCAGTTCGGTGCCCTCAGGGGTCGTCAGGACAACCGTGACCAGATTATCGCCGATTTCACGCGCCGTGAGCGGGATATTGAGCCGCGTCGTCGAACCCTTCGAGATGGTCACCGCTGCCGGCACATCGCCAAGCGCAATGCCTGCATCCGCATGAACCTGCAGGGCAATGTCACCTGCCGGCCCTTCCCCATGGATCAGTTCCAACAACAGTCTGCTCCTATCACCGGGGGCGAGGAACCGCGGGAGCGAGGCGGTGACGACTACAGGATCTTTCGCAACAATGTCCCGACTTGCGTCGCCAACTGCGTCCTGCGACCAGGCCACCGCCATCAGCTTGATGGTACCGTTAAAGGCAGGTTTGATGATGTCGATCTCGGTGCGGCCATCCGCACCAACCCTGACTGGCCCCGAAAAGAATGCCATCAACTTTTCCGTCGGCGGTGGCGATTGAACCTGCGCAGCGGCACCAGCATCGCCACCTGAACGAACGGTTCCCAAGGCACCGTTCAAGCCGTCGATCAAACGGCCGTAGATGTCGCGTATTTCGACCCCCAGACGACGTTGACCAAAGTAGTGATCGGTAACTTCGGGTGGGGTAAATCCGGTGAGGTTCAGGATTCCCACATCAACTGCAGCAAGGGTGAGATAGGCCTCCTGCCCTTCTTTCACGCCTTCCACGCGCAGGGCGACCCGCAATGTGCCTGCCTGGCCATCCACCTGCGCTGGCGCTTCAAAGCTGACCTTGAGTTCCTTTTGTGCAGGTGCGACGGCGGCATGTACCAGACCCATATGGCGGCTCGGGTTCGTGCCCGTTGCCACATCCATACCGCGCAGCACAGATGCGGTGACATAGGCACCCGTGCCCCAATCACTGCCCACGGTCAGGTTCAGTGTATTTTCCCCCGCGGTGACCGGGACCACGCGCCGTTCAATCACGCGGTTGGACAAGACATTGATCATCGCGACACCGGCGCCCTCCGCAACAAGGCGCAGGGTTGCGGTATCACCGGTCTCATAGCTGTCGGCATCCAGCGACATCTCCAGACGGTCCGGCGTGTCTGTGGCTCCATCACCGCCATACCACCCTGATGCAAAATCAACAGAAGACACCGCATAGGGCGTGCCTATCCGTTCAACAACAATCTCATATGCGCCCCAGTCTGTCGGGGATGTCACCCTTGTCGGAGTGCCACTCAGGTTCGCTTCGCCCGTCGCCACACGCACCCGGCGGGTTACCGGTTCCCATTCCCAATTACCGTAAAGTTGATACCATTGATAACGGGTGTCGACCCTGTTCACCGTCCAGCGGACCGGCATCTGTACGCCGGCTCCTACCGGGCCAAGCGCGATCAGGTCGAATCCTGCTTCCGCGCCCTCGGCCAGCACATCGTCAAACAATGGCTTGATCCCGATCATTGCTGCATCCGCTGTCACCGCCTTTTCGATCCGGCGCTCCACCGGGCGGCCTGATCCTTCGGCAACGCGCAGGATTACCTGTGCCTTCAGCGGTTGGCCTGGCTCCTCATCAAGTTCCGGCAGGTTGAGCGCCAGGGTGGCCAGGCCATCAGCATCTGTTACAGCATCATCAATGCTGCGCGTTTGTGTACGGAAACCGGCGTCATACCGCCCGAACTGATACCCTTCCCATCCATCGATGTGGCGCGTTGCACTCAGCCGCACATCGCCTTCTACCTTCAAATCTGCGCCTGGTGCCCCGAAAAGATACCGGACATTCACCGTTATCGGCGGGCTTTGCGTCAGGCGCAGCGGTGCCTCCGGCAGGGCAATGTCGAAATCTATCCGTTCTGGCAGAAAATCCTCGACCAGCACGGTCTGGCTCGCCAGCGCCGGCGCTTTGAGATCGCTGAAAATATCGACCCGCCAAGCCCCGCGTGGCACATCCACCCCCAGGGGCAAAGCAAAGACATGTCCACCGGCCTTGGCATCCATGCTCAACTGACGGCTGTATTCAACGCCGTCAGGACGTTTGAGGACGGCGGTCACGGGCAGACCTTCCAAAGCCTGCGCCTGTCCATTCCGCGTCAGTGCCGTGACAAAAATTGTCTCGCCTACACGGTAGGCACCGCGATCCGTTGTGAGGAACGTGTCGATCGGAGGGGCCGGCGGATGTCCTTCGACGCCACGATCCGACAGATCAAATGCAGGGTCGGTGAGCGCCAGAAACGCAACGTCGGCCTCTCCCTCCTGCGCCATCAACAAAGCGGGCTGTGCCGCTCCAGTACCACGGATCAGGCCGGGCGGGAAACGGGCAAATCCATCAGCATCGGTAAACGCCGTCCCCAATACGGCATTGGCGCGGCTTACCAGGGTGACCTCGATGCCTTGTTTGGCCGTTGCATCCGCCAAACCGCGCACCGCTAGCTGCATGCCATCGGTTCCTGACCAGGTAGACAGCCCCAGATCCGACAGCACAAACCACTGCATTGCAGAGGGCGATTCATAGCGGTCCTGCCCGGGTACAGCCGCACTGAGCGTATAGATCCCGGCGGGTTGATCGCCCAGCGCCATGCCCAGGGGCAAACGTGTGGTCATGTCGACGTTCAATTCGTTTTGCACCGCCGCTGTACCCGTCCAAACCTCCTGGGCAAGGCTGTCTGCAAAACGGTCATCCTCATAGGCGCTGAGCGGGCGACCGAAATAACTTTCTCGGATCGCACCTACAAGATTGCGGTCGCTGACACGGCGCAGGGTCAAGTCAAGCGTGGAGACATTCACCGTTTCAACCGGCAAGGCAGCATCAGCACTGCGCGGCAACACATATGCTCGGCCAGCAAACCGAACAGCGGGGCCACGGTCGCGCACATAGAGGTTCAATGAAACGTCTTTATGCAACACCTCGCCGCTCGCTGCGGGCAACCCGGCGCGCAGGGTCAAACCATATCGCGCACCATGTTCAACACCATCAATACAAATCTGTTGCCCCTCTGCCTGAACGACAAGACCCCGCCCCTCGATCCGCACAAAGGGTTCATAATCCACACCAAGCTGCACCAGGTTTTCGGAAAATTCTGCGCAGATACGCGGGGCGGCCGCATCATTATCCACGCGATGTTCGGTCACCCGAAACCCGTATTTCCCGATGGCCTGCTCAAGCATCTGTTCCAGATCGTTCCGGGGCGTTATGCCAAGCGCCAGCCGCAAGGCAGGAATCATACCTCGACCGCGTCGATTGGCATCCAGAGCGCGGGCGAGCACCCGCAATGCCTCAACTTGGACACCGGATTGGTCAGCCCGCAAATAGGCGTTAATTGCCGCCAGAAGCGCTTCGCGGCGGTGCATTTCGCGATTGTCATTCTTTCCGCTCTGGGCATTGATCAAGGCCAGCCGCGCATAGGACGTCCAGACATCAGCCCGATCAGACAGTGCCACGGCCCTACCCGCCAGCCCCAGCGCCCGCCGCGTTTCATTTGATTGTTCCGCCGTGGTCATCGCTGCCGCCAAATCTTCCAGCGGGGCACCATCCAGATCATACCGCTGAGCGTTGATCGCGACAAAAGCGCGGGTCGCATCGAAATCTTCCTCGGTAAGAAAGCCTAGATCTTTCTGGCGTTTGCCCTGTGCTGCGACAACTTGTCGATCGGTTGCGATTTTTCGAGCCGAGAGCGCGCCGGTATAAGGCTGCTGCTCCGTCACGCCGGATTTGGGAAAACAGGCATTGTTGCGCGTGTTGTAGGTGAAGGCCACGCAGGTATCCTGAGCCGAACATGCACGGGCACAAGCCGCTTGGCTGGTGTCGAAAAGCTTGGTCAGATCGGCACCATAGAAATCCATGTCGCGGGTATAAAGATAACGATGATCCGGCACTGCATTCTGGGCAACCACCGCACCCGAAGAAAATGTCAGAAGCGCCCAAGACAATCCCGCAGCCAAAAATGCACGCATCGCACGACTCCCTAATCCCGTTGGCATCAGCCTGACATGCGTGCTGCAATCGGGCAAGCCTTGCGCATGGTTTACAAATTCAAACAAGTCGGCAGGCAAAGACGGCCCGACGGCATTGCCGCCCTCAGATCAGGTCGCCGGATAATCGCGCATAAAAACCGGCTTGTCCGGTGTCGAGACATCCGCCTGATAGGCATAGCCTCCGGTATCAAAATCATTGATGCCTTCGACAGATGTCAACCGGTTCTGGATGATGAAACGGGCCATCGCGCCGCGTGCTTTCTTGGCGAAAAAGCTCACCATCTTGGGGCCTTTGCCGTCACGCTTGTCTTCCAGAAACTGTGGTGTCACGACCCTGAGTTTCAGTGCTTTGGGGGCAACCGCACCAAAGTATTCCTGGCTCGCACAGTTGATCAAGACCTCGCTGCCAATCTGTTCTGCCTGGGCATTCAACGCCTTGGACAATTGATCACCCCAATAATCGTAGAGCGTTGCGCCACGTCGCGTCTTCAGCTTGCTGCCCATTTCCAGACGATATGGCTGAATCGCGTCCAGCGGACGCAATACCCCGTAAAGACCGGACAAAATGCGCAGATGATCCTGTGCCCAAGCCATTTCATCCGCGTCGAGACTGCCTGCCTCCAGCCCTTGATAGGTATCACCCGCAAAAGCCAGCGCGGCAGGCCGCGTCGATTCTGCGGTTGGCTCTGCCTCGAACGACCGGAACCTGTCGCGATTGAGCCGCGCCAGATCATCGCTGAGGTGCATCAGTGCCTTCAGTTTTGTCAGGGACAGATTGCGTGCGGTTGTGGCCAGACGCATGGCATCCGTCAGGAAATCCGGCTCGGTGACCGTTGCATCACTTGCGCCCCAATCCAGTTTCTTGGCAGGCGAAATCACAACCAGCATCTTTGTCCCCCAATTTGATTTAATTCATCTGATAACGTCATGTTCCGGGATCACAAGAGCGTTTCAACCCACAGCGCGCAGCACGTTCAGGAACGCCGTCCCAAACCGTGCAGCGCGCCTGTCGCCCAGCAGATTTTCCAGGGTGCTTTCGTCCGCATGGCGCAGTTGTGCTACCTTGGCCAATAATGACGCCGAACAGCTTAGGGGTTTCTCGGTGCCCGCTTCGCCCCGCGTCAGGTCGGCCTGGATCTGCAACAGCTGATCGTAGACATTACCCGCTGCACGACCCGCGAGCTTGCGCCGCGTCGGGTGCATGCTGGCGGCCTCACCGTTGATCACTTCAAGGAATGCCTTGCCGTAGGTTTCAAGTTTCTTGGCCCCCACGCCACTGATCCCCGCCATCCCGTCCAGGGTGCGGGGCCTTTTTTCGGCCATTTCGATCAATGTCCGGTCGGTAAAGATGATATAAGCAGGCACCTTGGCCGCCTCGGCCAACCCGCGCCGCTTGGCCTTGAGCGCCGAAAGCAAGGGCGCATCTTCCTCGGACACCATCTGCTTGACGGCTGGACGGCGTGTCGCGCCCGCGGTCCTGATGCTATCACGGCGCAGGTTGATGCGGGCCTCGTCGCGCAATATCGGGAGAGCGGCATCGGTCATGCGCAATGCACCGTGACGTTCAGGATCCGGCCGGATCAGATCATGCCCCATCATCTGACGAAAAATCGCCTGCCACTGCCGACGGTCATATTCTCCGCCCACTCCGAAAGTAGGCAGGCTGGCATGCCCTCTCTGTTTCACCTTGTCCGTCTCGATACCCAGCAAGATGTCGATCAAATGACCGGCGCCAAACCATTCCTCGGTTCGCAGGATTGCGGAAAGCGCCTTGCGCACGGCAGTGGTGCCGTCGAACACATCCGCAGGGGTATCGCAGAGATCGCAACGCCCACAGGCGATACCGCTTTCGTCAAAGTAACCCAGCAAGGTCTTGCGTCGACATTCCAGCGCCTCGGCCAGCCCAAGCAAGGCATTCAGTCTGGCGTGATCGGCGGCGCGGCGTTCAGGTGGGGCCAAACCTTCGTCAATCTGACTGCGCCTCAGCCGGATGTCATCGGGGCCGAACAAAGTAAGCGTTTCAGCCGGTGCACCGTCACGGCCAGCGCGCCCGATTTCCTGATAATAGGCCTCAATACTCTTGGGCAGGTCGGCATGGGCGACCCATCGGATATCGGGTTTGTCGACACCCATCCCAAAGGCAACCGTGGCACAAACGATCAATCCGTCCTCTTGCTGAAACTGGCGTTCCGCGATGCGGCGGTCTTCGGCCTCCATACCGCCATGATAGTGGATTGCCTTCTGTCCCACCTCGCGCAGCGCCCGTGCAATGCCTTCGGTCTTGGCGCGTGTGCCGCAATAGACGATGCCCGATTGCCCCTTGCGAGCGGCGGCGAAATTCAGGATCTGCTCGCGCGGCTTGTTCTTTGCGCTGAAGGCCAGATGAATGTTAGGACGGTCAAACCCTCCAAGAAAGACAGTGGGATCTGATCCATCAAACAGCTTTTGCACAATCTCGGCACGGGTTTCGGCATCGGCCGTCGCGGTAAAAGCCGCAAGCGGAACATCAAGATTGCGACGCAATTCACCGATACGCAGATAGTCCGGACGAAAATCGTGGCCCCACTGGCTGACGCAATGGGCCTCGTCCACCGCGATCAGGCCTACGCCAATGCGTTTCAGCATCGCCGCGACCGATCCTGCGGCCAGACGCTCGGGCGCCATGTAAAGCAGGCGCAGCGTGCCGTCTTCCAATCCTTGCCAAACCGCGTCGGTTTCTTCTTCGGTATTGCCGGAGGTCAGAGCACCGGCACCTACGCCTGCTTCCTGCAAGCTGCGCACTTGATCCCGCATCAGAGCAATCAGCGGCGAAATCACCACGGTGACGCCATCGCGCATTAGCGCAGGCAATTGAAAACACAAGGATTTGCCGCCGCCAGTGGGCATTATAGCCAAAACGTTTTCGCCGACGGTTACCGCCTCAACAATCTCTTGCTGACCGGGGCGGAATCCGTCAAATCCGAATACGTCACGGAGAAGCGTGGCAGCGCCTGTCATTTTGCCCTCGTGTAAGATTATCTGCTCTTTTCATGCAGAATCCCACACTAACAAACGATGAACAAGGCCAAAGGCAGGATGATCAGTAGAAGGCCGCAGCGTTGTTCACCAAAACAATTCGCGCCACGGCGACACCGATCAACACGACCAATGGTGCGAGATCAAGCCCGCCCATATTGGGCACAACCCGGCGCACGCGGCTGTAGACCGGCTCCAGCAATCGGTTCAGGCCGTCCCAGATTTGCGCCACAAGCGGCTGACGAAGGTTCAAAACCTGAAAATTGATCAGCCATGACATGATGACATGCGCAATCACGATGAAGTAAACAATGTTCAGCAACAGCATCAGAATTTCAAAAATCGAGGTCATGTCGCGCCCTTTTATGAACTATTGAGGCCCAATTAAGCGCGCCGTGCGCATTTCGCAAGGGTGCCGCAAGGTTCACGGTTGACGTAGCGCCCCATTGGGTCACTTGAGTAGGGCAAAGGAGACCGCAGTTATGTTCCCGTTCTTTCGTGTCCTCAAGGATGTCTGGCTCGCCAGCCGCCAACCCCGTTTCGATACCCTGACTGATACGCACGTCAGCCGGCATATTTGCTGGCCTCACGATCTGGACTTCTTTCTTGAGTTGAACAATGGCCGCGCCATGTCGCTTTATGACATTGGGCGTACTGCCATGGCACAGCGGGCCGGACTGATTGCCACATTGCGACGCGAAAAATGGGGGCTGACGATCGCCGGATCATCAACCCGTTTCCGCCGGCGGATCTTTGGCTTTGAACGATTCGAAATGCGCAGCCGTGCCAATTGCTGGGACGACAGGTTCATCTATCTTGAGCAAAGCATGTGGAAGAGAAACGGCGAATGCGCCAGCCATGTGATGTTTCGGGCGGCGGTGACGGACAAGAACGGACTCGTCGACCCGCGAAAGGTCCTGTTGGCCATGGGCCGGGAGGAAGCTTCGCCTGAAATGCCGGACTGGGTCAAGGCATGGTGCCTCGCCGAAGACAAACGCGCCTGGCCGCCGATGCAGGACAGTTGAAGCAACGACAGTCTTTGCTTGCGCGAACGCGGTCCGCCTGTTTTACCAGAGCAAACGCTATGGGGACAGCAGATGGCAGAGATTTCCGCGCGCAAACGCATTTGGGGCTGGTACTTTTTCGATTGGGCCAGCCAGCCGTATCATACAGTCCTGAACACCTTTATCTTCGGCCCGTTCTTTGCCGCAATCGCGGCAAGCTATTTTCTGGGTATGGGTCTCGAAGAAGGTGCCGCCGACGCCCGTGCTCAGGCAACATGGGCCTGGAGCACCGCAACCTATGGCATCATCATCGCCCTGGCCGCGCCCATATTCGGTGCAATGGCCGACAGCACGGGGCGCAAGATGCCCTGGATCATCGTCTTTAGCGCGATGTATGTCGCCGGTGCCTCGCTGTTGTGGTTCACCGATCCTGCGGCTGGCAATCTTTACTGGATGCTTGCGGCATTTGGCCTCGGTTTCATCGGCGGGGAATACGCTCTTATTTTCATCAATTCACAACTGCCCGGGTTGGGAACAAAGGAAGAAATCGGCAAGATTTCCGGCTCCGGTTTCGCCTTTGGTTATCTCGGCGGTCTGGTCTGTTTGATTCTGGTCCTCGGCTTTGTTGTGGAACAGGGTGACGGCAAGACGCTGCTTGGGTTTGATCCAGCCCTTGGGTTGGACGCTGCAGCGCGTGAAGGGACCCGTCTGACCGGCCCCATCACCGCGCTTTGGTATGTGGTTTTCATGATCCCCTACTTCTTGTGGGTACGCGAGGTTCATACCAGCCATCTCCGCGCAAGCTTTTCCGCAGCCGTGGGCAGTGTCGTCACCTCGATCAAAGGTCTGGTTCACCGCAAGAGTCTCGGCTTCTTTCTGGTTTCATCGATGTTCTACCGTGACGGACTCAACGGGCTTTATGCCTTTGGCGGGGTCTATGCCAATCTGGTGCTGGATTGGGAAGTTGCGCAAATCGGAGCTTTTGGTGTTGTTGCCGCGCTGGGTGCGTCGGTCTTCAGCTTTCTGGGCGGCTTTGCCGACCGTCGCTTTGGCCCAAAACCGGTGATCCTGGTCTCGATCTGGGTCTTGATGTTCATCTGTCTGACCATCGTCAATCTTACCCCCAACAGCATCTACGGCATGGAACTTGCCACCGGAACCAACACCCCGAACCTGATATTCATGGTCTGCGGTGTGTTGATCGGCGGTTTCGGCGGTATTTTACAGGCCTCCAGCCGCTCTCTCATGGTGCGCCACTGCTCTGAGGAAAACTCAACCGAGTATTTTGGCCTCTACGGCCTCTCCGGGCGCGCTACGGCATTCCTTGCGCCTATTCTGATCGGCATTGCTACCACACTCTCGGGCAGCGCACGGATTGGCATTTCACCGGTCATATTTTTGTTTCTCTTGGGTCTGATCCTGTTAGCATGGGTGAAACGAGACGGAGATACTGCAAAATGATCCTTTCCCGCATACTGACCTGTGCCGCCCTCGGTCTTGCGCTCGCCTCCTGTGGTGGTGGCGGGGAGCGCGACATCAGTGGTGCCAGACAGGTTCTGCCAACCATTGGATCTTCCGGCGGCGCGTTAAGCAATGTGCAGGCGAAAAAGCTGTTTGGCGTCAAGTCCGGGCCATCGCGACAATCCTCTGCCGCCTTCGGCAGCTACGCCAAAGGCTGCATGGCCGGTGGGGCGCAACTGCCCGAAACCGGCCCGACATGGCAGGCGATGCGGCTGTCGCGCAACCGCAACTGGGCCCATCCTGAAACGATAGATTTTGTCAAGAAACTGTCGGCGTTCGCTGCGACCCAACCCGGTTGGGAGGGTCTTTATGTCGGGGACATGAGCCAGCCCCGGGGCGGGCCGATGCTGACAGGGCATCGCAGTCACCAGATCGGCCTTGATGCGGACATCTGGATGTTACCGCCGAAATCACTGAACCTCAGCCAGAAGCAACGCGAGAACATCTCGTCCATTTCCATGCGCAAATCCAGGGGAGCCTATGTGAACAGCTCCTGGACGGCTGCGCATCACAATATTCTCAAGGCCGCTGCCAAGGATCCGCGCACCGCACGCATCTTTGTCTTTCCCGGTGCCAAGGTACAAATGTGCGCCGACGAAAACGGCGACCGAAGCTGGTTGAACAAGATCCGGCCTTGGTACGGGCACCACTATCATTTCCATGTACGCCTGAAATGCCCCAAAGGGGCCAGCGGCTGCGTGAACCAAAGCCCGCCCCACGCCGGTGACGGCTGTGCCGATGCGCGCAAATGGCAACGCGACATCCTGAACCCGCCCCCGCCCAAGCCAAAGGATCCCAACGCCAAGCCCAAGCCGCCGCGGCGCGAGCTGCTCTTGGCCGATCTACCCGCACAATGCAAAGCGGTGCTGGAGAACTGAAACATCTTGTTCTTGCCATCGGCCTTGCTCTCTGGGGCAGCTACTTGCCTGGGCAGTCGAAACTGACGCTGGTGCAAACCTCCAATGTTGTCTGGAAACTGCCCCATGCCTGGTTCGGCGGTTTCTCTGGCATCGAGACCAACGACAATGGGGAAACCCTGTATTTGTTGTCAGACCGGGGCACGCTGGCCCAGGCCCGCCTGTTCCGGGAGCATGACAAGATCACAAGCATCCAGCTGCTGTCACAGGTCACCCTGCGCAATGCAAATGGTGCTCCGCTGCAGGGTGCCTTTCGCGATGCCGAAGGCCTTGCTATCGCCAGCGATGGCAGGGCCTTTGTCTCGTTTGAATTTCGCCACCGTGTTGCCAGGCTGAACCTGATCACCGGCAGAACGACGCGCCTGCCCGATCATGCGGATTTTGCCGACTTTTCGACAAACTCCGGCCTGGAAGCGCTGGCGATACATCCAGACGGGCGGCTTTTCACCCTGGCCGAAAGCCGGGCAAGTGTTCCCGATAAACTGCCGCTTTACGCCTTTGATCACGGCGCCTGGCGCATCGTCGATAATCTTGAGGCCAGCGGCGGTTTCCGCCCGGTGGGCGCGGACATCGACAGCCACGGCTATCTCTACCTGCTCGAACGCGCCATCACCCCATTGGGATTCCGCAGCCAGATCCGGCGTTTTGATCTGAACCGAACACCCGCACCCTCTGTGACCCTGCTCAGCAGCCTGCCTGCGACCTATGACAATCTGGAATCCCTAAGTGTTTGGCAAGACAGCAATGGCCGAACCCGTCTGACATTGATCTCGGATGACAACTTTTTCTCGCTCCAGGCCACCCAGATCGTCGAGTTCCTGTTAACGGAATGACTTGCGCCCGGCCCCACTAAAGCCTAAAGCGCCCCTGTCTGCGATAGCCGCAGGCCAAGTCGCCGCACCCTTGCACAAAACGGTTCAGATTATGACATACAAAACGCTTCCCGGCATCCTTGCCATGGCTACCATCGTCGTGGCCTCGAATATCCTTGTTCAATTCCTTTACGGTCAATGGTTGACGCTGGGTGCCTTCACCTATCCTCTGGCCTTTCTGGTCACCGATGTGATGAACCGAGTTTACGGAGCAGCGGCGGCCCGTCGTGTTGTGCTGGCCGGGTTCCTGGCCGGTCTGGTCTGTTCCCTGATCGGCACACAGATCACCGGCGCATTCGGCCCATTGGTCACATGGCGCATTGCGATCGCGTCAGGGCTGGCTTTTCTGGTGGCGCAATTGGTCGACATCGGCATCTTTGCCGCATTGCGTGGCGGCAGCTGGTGGCGGGCACCGTTGGTCAGCACCCTGATCGGCAGCCTGATCGACACGATGCTGTTTTTTTCCATCGCTTTTTCCGCGAGTTTCAGTTTCATCCACCGCGCCACGGATGTCAGTTGGGCGGCAGAGACCCTGCCCCTGCTTGGTACCGGACCCGTCGCCCCACTCTGGGTATCGCTTGCGGTTGCGGACTGGGCCGTGAAACTCAGCATCGCGATACTGGCCTTGATCCCGTTTCGCCTGATCACCACCCGCTTGAGGCGCTCCAACTGAAACCACTCTCTTTATGGCCTTAAATACCGCGGGGTTTGGGGCAGAGCCCCAATAAAACAACAACTTGCGAATCTGCCTACGCGATAATCTACAGGTGCGGCAAAAATTCACTTTGCGATTTGACAAACCTGTGCAACGTTTCAAGGTGAGTTCAACAAATGCAAAGGAGGTGATCTAGTGTCAGGAAAGGTACTGGAGCGAGGTGTCGGAACAGCTTGGGAGGAATCCTGTTAGGGCAGCCCCTGACGGGTGATCATCCCGAGTGGATCCCGGTCTAACCGATCCCCTCCTCAAGCCATTCGTTTGGGCCGCTCCGGCAACGGAGCGGCCCATTGTGCTTCCCGGCCCAAGGCGGATTTTGACCTTGGATCGGCAGAATGCAACAAAGGGCCCATGCTTCATATTACCGATACCATCAACATTCACGACTGGGAGCTGACGGAACAGTTCGTGCGTGCATCAGGGCCAGGTGGCCAGAATGTCAACAAGGTGTCCTCGGCTGTCGAATTACGGTTCGAGGCCGAGAGTTCGCCCTCCCTGTCCGCACCCGTCAAGACCCGGTTGCGGCGTTTGGCAGGCCGGCGCTGGACCAACGAAGGTGCCCTGGTCATTCAATGTGACGAAACCCGCAGCCAGGCCCGCAACCGCGACATTGCACGCGAACGTCTGGCTGCGTTGATCAAACAGGCCCTGACCCCCCCCAAACGGCGGATCGCAACCCGCCCGACACTGGGCTCCAAAAAGCGGCGCCTCAAGGCAAAGAAACTGCGTGGTGATGTCAAGGCGATGCGCGGAAAGGTTGATCCAGAATCCTAGATTCTGCTGGTCTTTGCGTGCTATTTCAACACTTTAACAACTATCGTCATGATTTTATTCACTTTGCCTCGCGGGGACAAATCTCAGGCCGTGCGGCGCAGAATATAGATGTCCATGATCCAACCGTGATCTGACCGCGCCTTGGCTCGTATCTCGATGATCCTGGCGCCGACTTCGTCCAGGGGCCCTTCACGGATGATCTGTTCCTGCATGCCAACATAGGCACCCCACCAGATGTGCAGGCCACGGGGCGGCAGTTCCTGAAAGGCGTAGTCTCCATCCAGCATCACAACAATCGTATCAACCCCTTCTGGCCAGCCCTCATCCCGCAACCGCCGTCCGGTGGTCACAAGAAACGGCGCGCCGATTTCGTTGACGGGGAGCGCATGAGCGGCGGTTAATGCCTGCAACGATGTGATGCCGGGGATTACTTCGATCTGGGGGGGGGGTCAACCTTGCCGCAATGCGCAGCGTACTGTCATAGAGCGACGGATCCCCCCAGACCAGTAGCGCCACCTTTTCGGCCTGATGCCCCGCCATCGCCTGCTGCCAGGTCTTGGCAATGGCATCATGCCAATCATCCACGCGCTGCTTGTAATCGGCTGTAGCTTCATCGCGCACCGGTAATTCAAATTCAACAATGCGCGTTCGAGTATCGGTCAGCACCTCATCGCAGATCGTACGGCGCAATTCAGCAAGATCGGCCTTTCCCGCACCCTTGCGCGGAATCAGGATCAGGTCCTGTGCATTGATTGCGCGGATTGCCTGCAACGTCAGATGTTCGGGATTTCCGGTGCCAATGCCTATCAACGTCAGTTGCATGATCTATCCCGGTATCCGTGCGATGGCTTTGGTGCGCAAATTCCCCAGCACACGCGCGTCAACAAACGTGCCGTCCGGTGAGGCGGCATAAAGCCTTGCAAAGTTTTGCAGCGCGCTCAGATCGTTTCGGGTGAGGTTGCCGAACAGGTAAGCTACCTTTCCCGAAGCGCGAAACGCCACCGTCTGTGCATTTTTGCAACCCGACATGCACTCAACCGGCTCAACCGCGAGGTCCGGCATACCCTCTTGGATGACCTTGACAAAATCGTCATTGCCCGCGCATGAGGTGCAGACCAGTACCTTCATGCTCCAGGCTCCATAAGCGGACCGAACAAGATCAGCGCAGGCGTGGTACTGCTGCTTGTTTCCAGATGGTTGCCAAGGCTTTCAATCGTAAATCGGGTCACTTTTTCAGCCGGAGTCGAAACCGCTTCGGCCAAAATCGCGGGGGTATCGGCGGGCAGACCTTCTGCGATCAACCGCGCCACCAGTCCGGGAAAGGTACGTTTGCCCATATAGACTACGGTTGTCGCAAGTGGGTCGGCAAGAGCGGCCATGTTCACATCCGCTGGCAATTCGCCCGTGACATCGGCACCGGTGATGAATTGCACCCGCCGCGCCGTAAGACGACGTGTCAAAGGAATGCCAGCGGTCGCAGCGGCAGCAGAGGCAGAGGTCACACCAGGGATAATCTCGAACTGGATTCCGGCCGCTTGCAATGCGTTAATTTCTTCCTCAAGCCGCCCGAACAGGCCACTGTCGCCGGATTTCAAACGCACAACACGCAACCCTTCCTTGGCGTGATCGACCAGAACCTGACTGACATGGTGTTGCTTGGGCGAGGCCCGTCCAGCCCGCTTTCCCACACCGATCAGATCGGTTTCGGGCCCAGCATGTTCCAGGATCGGTCCTGCGCTCAGGTCATCAAACAACACGACATCGGCATTTTGCAACCGGTCAACCGCTTTCACGGTCAGCAACTCGGGATCGCCGGGACCAGAAGATACAAAGGACACGTACCCGCTCATGCGCCCTGGCCGATCATATGGAAAAACGTTCCTGTTGCGCAGCCTCCGTCTTCAAACTGGCGGACCGATCCGGTTTCCGCAACATCAAGTCCGTTGCTGTCGGTGATCTTGGCCAGGGGCGCATCAGGTTCGGCAAGGATGGACGCATAATGGAATTCATGGCCGCGCAAACGTGTCTCTGCGGCAAAGCCGGGCATCGCCGCGTTCAGGGTTGCTTTGCGATACCCCAAGTGGAACTTGCGTTTCTCGAACGAAGTCTCAAGTCCCAGAAGGCCGGCCATTTCATGCCGCTGCCCGTCCTTGTCGACCAGTCCAGCACCCATCGCCATATATCCACCACATTCGCCGTGAACCGGTTTGGTTCGGGCAAAATCCTGGACTCCCCTGCGGAAATTTTCCGCGGCGGCCAATTTTCCCGCGTGCAATTCGGGATAGCCACCGGGCAGCCAGCAGACGTCGGCGCTTGGGTCCGGAGCAGCGTCGCCGAGCGGTGAGAACGGCAGGATTTCGGCGCCTGCTGCGCGCCAGCCGGCCATCAGGTGCGGATAGACAAAGGCAAATGCATCATCCTGGGCCAAAGCGATGCGCATCCCCGGTGGAATCACCCTTGCCGGGGGCGGGGCATCCTGCAAGGTGCCGTCAGCCGCAGCGCGCAATGCCTCCAGATCCACATGTTCCGAAACAAAGGCCGCTGCCTGAGCCAGGAGTTCTGGCAGGTTTTCCTGTTCGCCGGCCTGCACAAGTCCAAGATGCCGTTCCGGCATCTCGATCTCCTTTCGGCGCGGCAACGATCCCAGAACCTTTATGCCAACCGCATCCATGCCGACACGCACCAGCGCTTCGTGGCGGGGTGATGCGACCCGGTTCAGCACCACACCGGCAAGTTGGACATCGGGCCGCATCTGACTGAACCCAAGCGCGGTCGCCGCGACCGACTGGGCTGCGCCTGAGACATCGAGAACCAGTACGACAGGCCATCCCATCTGCGCCGCAATATCTGCGCTGGCCCCATTTCCGCAGGCGCCGGGGATCGCAACACCGTCAAACAGACCCATTGATCCTTCGGCGAGTATCAGATCGGCCCCCGCAGCGTTGCCGACCAAACCGTTGATCACGGTGAGGTCCATGGACCAGCTGTCTACGTTGAAAGACGCACGGCCCGAGGCAGCGGTATGAAAGGCAGGATCAATGTAGTCAGGGCCGCTTTTGAACGGTTGCACCATGACACCCTGCGCCCGAAAAGCCGCAAGCAACCCCAACATCAGCGTTGTCTTGCCCGTGCCGGAGGATGGGGCCGAAATCATCAATCCAGGGGGGATCATTCTGCGGTCTCCGGAAAGCGGGGGGACGTGCCGACAGGACGGAAACGACGGTCGTAATCACCAGCGTATAACCTGCTTTCGCCAAAATCATCTGCACCGATGGCATGACCAACCAGTATCAACGCGGTGCGCTCCATCTCGGCACCGATCGCGGTTTGCAAGGTTTCGAGCGTGGCCTTTACAATGCGCTGATCCGGCCAACTGGCGCGCCAGACAACAGCAACGGGGCATGCGCCGCCGTAATGCGGGGTGAGATCGCGGATCACTTTTTCAAGCACGTGAACGGACAGATGGATGGCAAGGGTCGCACCTGTTCTGGCGAAATTTTCAAGTGCTTCGCTTTCTGGCATTGCCGTTGCGCGACCAGAGGTACGGGTCAGGACCACAGATTGCACAACACCCGGAAGCGTCAGTTCCGCATTCAGCGCTGCAGCAGCGGCAGCAAAGGACGGAACACCAGGGGTCACGTCATATGGGATGTCCAGCCCCCGCAACCGGCGCAGTTGTTCACCCATTGCAGACCATACCGACAGATCACCGGAATGCAGCCGTGCGATGTCATGTCCTGCCGCATGGGCGGTGGCGATTTCTTCCATGATCTCGTCCAGTGACATGCGGGCGGTGTTGATGATTCGGGCATCTTCGGGGCAATGGGCAAGCAGCGCTTCGGGCACGAGGGACCCTGCGTATAGGCACACCGGACAGGCCGCGATCAGGTCACGACCCCGCAGTGTGATCAGATCGGGTGCACCGGGACCTGCGCCGATAAAATGGACGGTCATGATTGGGATTCCTTGAGGCTTTGTGCAATGGCGGCTGTCGCCTTACCATCGCCCGAGACGACACGCGGTGCAAGAAGCAGCGCATCAGGGCCAGCCGCGACAAGAGCTGCGGCTTCGGCCAGGGATCCGGTGCCGAACCGGTCTTGAATGCGCTGTGATTGGGTGGGGGTTATCATTTGCGCAAGGTTGCTTTGCGTGACACCGAGACCGGGTAGCCCCATAAGCTGCGCCAGTTCGCGAAACACCTTTTCGCGGGATTTTGCAGCCTCTGTGACCAGAGCGTCGACCATTTGATTACCCGAACTTTCCAGCGCCAGTCGCATGGCATCTTGCAGGCTGGCCAGGTCGGCAGCTGCACGAAAACCGATTCCCATGATGATCATAGGGTAACGCTCCACTGCACCAATGGGCGCGAGGGGGTCCAACCGCGCAACGCCCCGAGAGGCTGTGCCTGCGCGATCTCAAACCGCATCAAATTTCCACCGTGACGGGCGTGCAGGTTCAAGAGCAGCGTTTCGGTTTCCAGCGTGACACCATTGGCGACCAAACGGGTGCCTGCGGGAAGCTGAATCAGTTGCTCGAAAAGTACCGCTGTTCCCCCACCTCCAACAAATACGGCGTCGGGTACCGGCCGGTTCCGGAGTGTCTCGATGGAGGCTCCTTCGACCACCTGCATACGCTGGCCGATGCCGAAAGCGTCGATGTTGCGCCTGATGTTGACGACGCGGTCCGCCCTGATTTCAAAGGCGGTGGCGTGGCCCCCTGCGAGGCACCATTCGACCGAGACCGAGCCGGAGCCTGCACCAATGTCCCAAAGGGTTTCACCCTGGCGCGGTGCGAGGGCGGAAAGGGTCAATGCGCGTATGGGACGTTTGGTGATCTGCCCGTCATGCGCAAACGCGGTATCTGGCAGGCCTGAGGCGCGTGACAATCCGACATCACCGGGGAGCATGACCGCAACTGCAACGGGGGCGGCCACCTCTGTCAGATCGAATGATGCGGCCGTGGTGTTGCGGATGCGTTGGCGCGGTCCGCCCATGTTCTCGCAGACGGTCAAGGAAGCTGCACCTGCCCCTTGCGCCGTCAGCCAATCGGCAAGGGCAGCGGGGGCAGCACCGTCGCGGACGAGGCAGATCATTTTACCCAAGGGGCTGAGTGCGCGACGCAGCAGCGCAAAAGGAGCTGCGTGCAGACCATGACAGGTGACTTCTTCCATCCGCCAGCCAAGCGCACCCGCGACGAGGCAGAAGGTGGACGGGGCGGGCAGGACGACCCAGTCTGCAGGGTCGAGATGCGCCGCAAGGCTGCCACCAACCCCGAACCAAAAGGGATCGCCTGAAGCCAGGACAGCCACCCGTTTGCCTTTGGCTTCAAGCACGGGTTCGACACTGAAGGGGACTGGCCAGGGCTGGCCACGCTCGCCAGCACTGACCAGTTCGAGATGGCGGGGACCGCCAAAGATCACTTCGGCTGCATCAATTACGGCACGGCTTGCAGGCGGCAGCTGCGCTGCGGTATCGTCCGGCATTCCAATGAGTGTGAGCCAGGGATCAGCCATCATGCGTGTCCTTTTGCTGGGCGGTACAACAGAAGCCAGTTTGATGGCGCAAGCGCTGGCCCGAACACAAGTGGCGTCTGTATTTTCCTATGCGGGCCGCACTGCCAGACCCGTTGCGCAACCCCTGCCCACGCGGGTTGGCGGTTTTGGCGGTGTCACCGGATTGATCACCTATATGCAGGAACAGGGTATCACGCATGTTGTGGATGCCACACATCCCTTTGCGGCCGGGATGAGCCGGAATGCATTTGCAGCCTGTGCCAAAATCCATATCCCTCTTATCCGGTTGGAGCGCGAGGCCTGGCAGCCGCAGGCCGCAGATGACTGGCGATTCTTTGACACCATAGCGGCCATTCCGCCTGCCTTGCCTCAAGCTCCGGCGCGGGTGTTTCTGGCCATCGGAAAACAGCAGATCGGGCAGTTTGCGCATTACCCGCAGCATCATTATGTGCTGCGGTTGGTGGACACTCCGGCGGGCGCATTGCCCCTGCCCAAGGTGCAGGTCGAAATCGCACGCGGGCCTTTTGATCTGGCCGGTGATCTGGCGTTGTTGCGCAGATATGCCATCACCCATGTCGTGGCCAAGAACAGCGGCGGGGCGGGTGCCCGGGCTAAACTGGACGCGGCGCGAAAACTGGGCTTGCCGGTTTTGATGGCGCAGCGTCCGGCGGTACCGGGCAGTCGCGTCGCGGGAACCATTGACGAGGCCTTGCATTGGCTCGATCATGTGGCCGACCGGGGTGTATAGACATACCGGCCTATACATCGGGTCGTTGAACTTCCGACGATGACTACTGTTTGCATGTCGGCCATCTCTGGCGTGGCTTCGGCCAGCGTCACCGTGACCAATCTCTGATCCGGCTTGCTGACGGCGCGGGCAAATGTGATCAGGCGGTCGGGGCCGCATTCCTCGCGCAGCAGCTCAAGTGTTTTTTCAAACCCGTGCGGGCGGGATTTGGAGCGCGGATTGTAGAACGCCATCGCGAAATCACCACGGGCCGCCATGCGTAAACGGTGTTCGATCACCTCCCATGGCTTGAGGTTATCGCTGAGGTTGATCGCGCAGAAATCATGGCCCAGCGGCGCACCGGCAGCAGCGGCAGCGGCCAGCATGGCGGTAATGCCGGGCAGGACGCGGATGTCTGTGTCGGTAAATTCGATATGCGCCTCGACCGCTTCGAAAACGGCAGACGCCATGGCGAAAACGCCCGGATCACCAGATGAAACCACAACGACGCGGGCACCGTTCGATGCCAGTTGCAGGGCATGCAAGGCGCGGTCCAGTTCGACACGATTATCGGTGGGATGCAGGTTCAGCCCCTCGCGCGGCGCGATGCGGGCGACATAGGGGATATAGCCGATGATGTCGGTGGCTTGGGCCAGCGTTTCAGTGACCTCTGGCGTGACCAGCGCGTCGTTGCCTGGCCCCAGACCGGCGATGGCGACCCAGCCTGTCATTCCGCCGCCTCTGGACGGCGCCCCTGTCCGTGGACAAGCACGATGGCGAAATAGGGGCAGTCGTCGTCCGCCACATCGGCCAGTTTCGCGGTGCGTTGATCCGGCATCGTGCCCTTTTCAACCAGCCACGCATCGTCCAGCCGCCCTGCGGCGGCGAGGGCGCGTTTGACGGTTGGCAAGTTGCGTCCGGTTTTCATCACCACCAAGGCATCAGAGCGTTTCATATGCGCGACCAGATCATCCTCGGGCAGCGTTCCCATCAGGACCGTCATCACATCGTCGCCCCAGGTGAATGGCGTATCTAGAGCATTCCAACAGCCGACCATGCCGGGGATTGCGGGCAATACCTCTACCTCCGCGCGGCCTTGAAGACGGGTGTGCAGATGCATGAAAGAGCCATAGAAAAACGGATCCCCCTCGCAAAGAACAACAACCTCTTCGGTCTTTGCCAATGCCTCCAGCCTGTCCGCCCAATCAACGTAAAAACCCACCATCAACTGGCGGTACTCCTCGCTGTCGAAACGCAGTTCGGTGGTGACAGGGTATTCCATCGGGTATTCGATCACATCACCGCGCAACATCCCCTCGACGATCCTGCGTGCCTGTCCCGCGCGGCCTTTCTTACGGAAATATGCCAGATGTTTGGCTCCGCGAATGGCGCGGTCGGATTTCACACTCATCAACTCGGGGTCGCCGGGGCCAAGACCTGCGCAAATGATCCTGCCCATGGTTATTCCGCCCTACTGGCAAGGGCGTTCACCGCTGCAACGGTGATGGCGGATCCCCCAAGGCGTCCCTGAACGATCATCGAAGGGGCTGGCAGATCCTGCATCAGGGCTTCCTTGGATTCCGCTGCCCCGATGAAGCCAACGGGGCAGCCGATGATCGCCGCGGGGCGTGGGCAATCTGGGTCTTCCAACATGTTGATCAGGTGGAACAGGGCGGTGGGCGCATTGCCGATGGCAACCACTGCGCCAGCAAGGTGGGGGCGCCAGAGCTCGAGAGCCGCGGCAGAGCGGGTGTTGGACATCTCGGCGGCCATATCCGGCACACGCGGATCACGCAGGGTGCAGATCACTTCGTTCTCGCGCGGCAGGCGCTTGCGGGTGATGCCCTCGCTGACCATATAGGCATCACAAAGGATCGATGCACCGTCTTCAAGTGCGGCGCGGGCCTTGATCGCCATCTGGGGCGAAAATTGCACATGTTCCTCAAGCCCGACCATGCCAGCAGCGTGGATCATGCGCACGGCGACAATTTCCTCTTCCGGGGTGAAACGGGCGAGGTTCGCCTCGGACCGGATGGTCGCGAAGGACTGGCGATATATCTCGGTGCCGTCGGTGATGTAGCTATGGGGCATGCGAAAGCGCCTTGATAATGTCGTCGGTGGAGAGCGAAGTGGCCGCCGGGGTGTCGCCTGCGCGGCCCTGTTTGACAAGGTCAAAACCGTTTTCCGTGGCGGTTAGCGTCAGTGGTGCGGGTTTTGGATGTGCGCAGCCCTTTGCACAGCCGGAAATGTGAAGCGTTTGGAACGGTTTCAGGTAGGCGGCGATACTGCGCGCAATAGGGCGTGTTTGGTTCAGCGCCTGAGTACAGCCGGGGGCCCCGGTGCAGGCAATGATACGCAACAGAGGATCGGCAGGGTCTGTGATCAGACCGTCAAGGCGCGGCGGGTTTTCGACCCCTTCAAGCAGGATCATGCGCCAGGGTGTCAGGCGAATGTCGCCAAGTGTTGAAAACGCCCCCGCCGTGATTTGACCAAAAGCTATACCGGCAAGCATGCCGTGAGGCGTAAGACCAGGTGCGGGTTGGTAGGTTTGGGTTTGACGGGCTGTGGTAAAATCGGCTGGCGGCGATTTACCGTCTGCAAGCAACTGTGCCATGCGGTTATGTGTCCCGCGGGTGTCCATGAACCATTGCGCAAGCGTGAGGGCCTCTTGAATGCTTTCATTCGCTGCGACAGGTTTGCCTGCGGTCATGCCCTCGGCAACAAGGATCAATCCGCCGGTAGCGTCACGTTCCAGCCGGATGTCAGCGGGGGCGGTTTGCAGCACAGGCTTGGGACCGGTGTCGACGGCAAATCCGAACTTATGCGGCAGCTCAGGCGCGTCAGGCTGGGTGAGCGCCTCTGTCAGGGAGGTGGCATTGGTTTCGCCAAATGGAGTCACGATGATGTTGCGGCGGCTCTCGACCGCCTCGGACGGGTCTATCAATGAAAGGCTGCGCAGACCTTCGATCAAGGCACCATGGGTGTCACGCGTTACACCGCGCAGTTGAACGTTTGCCCGGCTGGAAAGGTCGATGAAGCCGTTACCATAGCGCTGTGAAAGTGCGGCGATGCCCTGGACCTGGGCATGGCTCAACCGGCCGTTGTAAGGTCGAATGCGCACAACCAGACCGTCCCCGGACATCATCGGGCGCAGGGCCCCCGGGCAAAATCCCTTTATCTCGGGCCTGTTCATTCAGCAGCATCCATTGCTGCGGTGATGGAGTTGCGCCGCGTGATCCAGAGACCGGCATCACGCAGCGCGGTGAAGCGATCGCGCATCGCCTGCAGGGCGTCCGGATTCTCGGCCTCCATGAAAGAGACAAGATCGGCTCGGCCCAGGGTGGCATCATAGTAGAGGTCAAACAGATGCGCGGGCACATCGCGGGTAAGATGGGCAAACGCCGCCAGATTGTCGAGCGTCGCTGCGATCTCGGCCGCCCCGCGAAAGGCGTGGCGCATCATGCCACTGGCCCAGTCGGGATTGGCGGCGCGGGCACGGACAACACGGGCGATTTCCTCGGCCATGGTACGGGCGCGCGGTGTATCCAGTTTGGTTGTGTCAACGTGGTACATGGCAGGTTTGGCCGCGCCGAGGTGGGCCATGGCGGCGGCGAATCCGCCCTCGTGGCTGGCGTAATCAGAGGCCAACAGCACGTCGGATTCGGTAAGATCCTGAACATGGGCGAAGGTATCGGCCTTCTGAAGACGCCGTTCAAGGGCGGCACGGTTCTGATGCGCGTCGCCTTTTGCATCAACCGACCATTCCGAGGCTTTGAGCCAAGCTTCTCCGGCGGCGGCGCGTCCCTCTTGCGAATAATCCAGCATCGCCGCTTCCATGTTCATGCCGTAGAGACCTGGTTTGGGGCCAAAAACCCGTGGTGTTTTTGTGCGATAGGGGTTCATGTCGGGCGCTTCTTCGCGTTCAGCAAGGGCCAAAGCGCCAGCTTCGAAGAGTTGCGAAAGACCTGGAAAGACGTCGCGGAACAGACCGGAAATACGCAGGGTCACGTCAATACGCGGGCGGTTGATCAGGGTCAGGGGCAGAACTTCAAACCCGCTGACACGTTCGGACCCTTCGTCCCATTTCGGCGATAGACCCGCAAGGTGCATCGCCATCGCCACTTCCTCGCCTGCGGTGCGCATCGTGGCACTGCCCCATAGGTCGACAACCAGGCCTTTGGGGTAGTCACCTTCGTCCTGCAGATGGCGGCGCACGAGTTCCTCGGCCAATTTGACGCCCTGGGCATAGGCCGCACGGGTCGGAACGCTGCGCGGATCGACAGCGTATAGATTGCGGCCCGTGGGGAGCACGTCAGACCGGCCCCGGTAGGGTGAACCGGAAGGGCCCGGTGCGACGAATTTGCCGTCGAGCGCCGCAAGAAGGCCTTCGGTCTCACCATCACCAAGCCCGTAGATGTGCAAGCCATCGCCATATTGCGATTCCTTGATGTCACAGACAAAGCGGTCGATCAGGGTGATCGCTTCGGCCATGCAGGTATCCTCTACAATGCCGAGATCGTTTTCGACACCTGCAGCGCGGGCTTCGTTGCGGATCGTTTCGATCAAACGGTCCCGGCGTGCCGGGTCGAGCCCGTCAGCCGTTGAATATTCATCCAGCAAACGTTCCAGTTGCAACAGGCCGTCCGGCGTAGCGCTTTGTTTCAATGGCGGCGGAAGGTGGCCAAGCGTCACTGCCCCGATGCGGCGCTTGGCCTGTGCGGCTTCGCCCGGATCGTTGACGATGAACGGATAGATCACCGGCAGGTCGGCGGTGAGCGCTTCGGGCCAGCAATTGTCCGAAAGCGCCACGGATTTACCCGGAAGCCATTCAAGCGTGCCATGGGCACCGATGTGAACCAGCGCATGATGGCCTTGCGCGTGAAGCCAAAGGTAAAAGGCAACATAGGCGTGGCGCGGCACGCGGGCGAGATCGTGATAATCGGTTTCTCGCTGATCAATGGCACCGCGTTCGGGTTGCAGGGCGACAAGGGCATTGCCGCAGGATTGCGCGGGAAAGTGGAAAGCCCCGTTACGGACCAGCGGATCTGCGAAGACATCCGGCCATGCGATTTTCAGATCCGTCTGAAGCGAGGGGGGGAGCGTTTCAAGCGCCTCTACATATGCAGTCAACGGCCATTCGATCGTTGCATTTGCAAGCGTTTTGCCAAACCCAATTGCCGGTTGCACAGCGTAGCCAGCCCCCGCGAGTGTCATCAGCATGTCTTCGGTAGAAGCCAAGGCGTCAAGACCGACTGCATGGGCGACCTGATCCGGACGACCCGGATAGGTGGAAAGAACAAGCGCGATCTTCCGTTCTTTCTGGGCGGTGGCCGCAAGGCGGAGCCAGCCTGAAATACGTTCAACCACAGCTTCTACCCGGCCGGTGTTGGCGCGGTGGGAAAAACGTGAATATTCAAGAAAGGGATCTTTTTTTTCGGGGGCTTTGAAACTGACAACACCTGAAAAGATACGTCCGTCGACCTCAGGCAGAACAACGTGCATGGCAAGGTCGGCAGGAGAAAGGCCACGTTCGGATGACGCCCATTCCTTGTGACGGGCGGTAGAAAGCGCGACCTGGAACACAGGGCAGCCGGGAGCATCCAGCGGAGAAGTGCCATCCTCGCCACGTCCGGAAAAAGCGGTGGCGTTGATGATGGCAGCGGGAGGAGTTTCTGAGAGAATTCGGGCAAGGAAAGCGCGGCCTTCTGCGTTTTTCAGGGAGGGAACAAAAAGCCCAAGTGCCGCAAAGCCCCGTTTACGCAAAGCACAGATCAGCGCATCAACCGGAGCGGTATCGGCAGCGGTCAGGTAGCTGCGATAAAAAGTGACAAAAATCGGATTTTCGCCTGTGTCGACGCCCGGCACAATACCCAGGTCGGGATCGTAGCACCCGCAAGCGGGAACGGTTTTTATGCCACTGACCGGGCCAGCATAGAAACCGGCGGCGAGGGCCAGTTGCGCAAGAGCGGCCTGCGCGGCGACGGCACCGCCTGTATCACAAAGGTGCGAGAGGCGTCGCAGGGTTGAGACAGGCAATGTCGAATGTTGGTCAAGCGCCGGATCTTCACGACCGTCGGCGGGCAAAATAGCGAGAGCAATGTTATTACGGCGGGCAAAGTCTTGAACCTGCATGATGCCGTAGGGCCAATAGTTTTCGCCCCCGATCAAACGGATCAGGATGCCTTTGGCCCCTGTCAGCGTCTGTTCAACATAGTTGTCTACTGAGGCCGGGTGCCGCAGAGCAGTGAGGTTGCACAGGCGTAGTGTCGGCAGTTTTCCTGCCGGTCCGCCGCCACGATGCCAGCCTGCCGCGAAAGCGCCGAGGTCACTGTCGGAAAACGAAAGCACCACCAGATCAGCGGGAGATTGACCCGGATCATAGGGGGTTTCGCTATCCTCTAACCCGTGGCTTTCGCGGAAGACAACGTGCATTTATCTAGGCGCCGAGTGTGGCACGGATGGCGGCCGTATCGATGTGATCGTGTTCCGCGATGACTACCAGGTGACCCTGCCGAGATTCCGCACCCCACGGGCGGTCGAACTGCTGGCGTACGCGGGCACCCACGGCCTGAACCAACAGGCGCATGGGTTTGCCCGACACGGCAACATAACCTTTGACACGCAAAATGTGCTGTTCGTTGGCCAGCTTTTCAATGGCCGCAACCAGTGCATCAATGTTGTCGATTTCGGGCATCGGGACAACGATGGTTTCAAAATCGTCATGTTCGTGATCGTCATGGCCATCGTGATGAGAAGGGCGCGCGGCAAGGTCGTCTTCTGCTGCAGCATTCAGACCGAGAACGATATTTGGGTCGATCACACCTTCGCTCATGGACAAAATCGGGATGGTCCGTGGCGATTCAGCCTCGATGATCTTGCGGGCGGCGGCAAGACCTGCTTCGCCGGCGAGATCGGCCTTGGACATCAGGATAATGTCAGCGCAACTGATCTGGTCTTCGAAGACTTCGGACAGGGGCGTTTCGTGATCGATGCTGTCGTCTGCCTTGCGTTGCAGATCCACCGCATGTTCGTCAGCGGCAAAGCGTCCGGCTGCGACAGCTTCGGCATCTGCCAGGGCGATAACACCGTCGACGGTGATCTTGGAGCGGATCGCGGGCCAGTCGAATGCCTTGAGCAAAGGTTTGGGCAGGGCCAGGCCGGAGGTTTCGATCAGGATGTGATCGGGTTTCGTGGGCAAGGCCATCAATGCCTCGATGGTTGGAATGAAATCATCCGCCACCGTGCAACAGATACATCCATTGGCCAGTTCAACGATGTTTTCAGCGGGGCAATCCGGGATGGCACAGGATTTGAGAATATCGCCATCAACGCCGACAGTACCAAATTCGTTGACCAGCACGGCAAGCCTGCGGCCCCCCGCATTTTGCATCAGGTGACGGATCAGTGTCGTTTTGCCGGACCCCAGAAAGCCGGTAACAACGGTAACTGGGATTTTGGACAGGTCGTTCATGTCAGGGCCTCCACGGGCATATTGAAAGGGGGAACGCGAGCGAGGCTTTGTTTACGGAAAACCAGGGGACGCTCGCGCCAGGGAACAAGGCCATCCGGCGTTGCCGCATAGGCGGCAGCACCGGCGAGGATGTCGGGCGCGTCGTCATTGGTGAGACGGCCATAGACATAAGTCCATTTGCCGGGTTCACACAAGGCAACGGCAGCACCTTGCTTGCAAGCCGACAGGCATTTCACACCGACGATTTCGACACCTTCGGGGGCACCAACTGCGGTCAATGCGTCATGCAGCATGGCACCCGGGCGCGGCGCGTCGTCCTCAAGGACTTCGCCTGCGCGACAGGTGGTGCATACATAGAGAGTTGCGGTCATCAGATGCGCCTTATTCTAAAGTCAGGATTTCGCTGGCCGAGATCAGGGTGCCAGCCACGGCCAGAGGGCTGTGATCATTGGCGTTCAGTGTAACCTTGATTTCAACTTTGCCTTTGGGAAGAGCATCAATATGATACCATTCACCATAAAGCCGCCCAAGTTTTTCACCGTTTACATAGAGATGGGCATGTCCCTCACCCGGCACATGCGCGCCGCCGGCATTCTGGGGCGCAAATGCGAAATTCCGGGTAATGACATGCAGGTTATGGCCTGCCATCGGGTCCGGTGCGACCGCGATCGACACTTCGGGCGGGTTGTCAGCGGAAATATCGCGGGGCGTGTCATGCATCACACCATGCGCGCCGTGATCCATCCCGGCCACGTGATGAGAGGGGTCAGCATGATCATGGCCTTCAAAGGCGGCCCCGCTGCCGGCTGCAATGGTAAAGCCGATGCCGCCGCCAAAAATCAGGCCGATTACAAACAACGAAAGACTGCGCTTCATACCACCCTCTACGCCTGGGCGGTTGAGTTCTGGTTCAGGCCTTCCCGACACCAGAAATATCCGGCAAATGACCCAAGCAAGACCCAGGCAGCAAGACCAACGCCAAAGGCGCGCGCAGCAAATAGAGCGCCGATTTCAGTCGGGACAGGACCGGCAAACGCATCAGGTTCCGGTGCCCCTATCACATGCGGTGCGGCCAACAATATGACGGCCAAACTCCAGACCATCCAGTTGCGACCGAATGCTATGAGCCATAGACCGACCAACGCCGCCGCGACGGTGGCGAACCACCAGACCTGACGTGCGGCCACGTCTGCCGCTGCAACGCCGGGCACTTCGGGGGCAAGTGTGATGCCGGGTGCAAGATGGAAGGCCACAAACCCTGCCACCCCCCAGATGATACCGGTACGGCCGTCAATGGTGGCACCGCGCTCTTCGGCAATGCCCATCGCGGCAATCAGGATCAGTGCATAGCCGGTGTAGGTCAACATGGTGAAGACAAGGCTGAGACCATCACGCATGGCGTCAAAACCGGGCAATTCGGGATTCGCGGAAACAGGCGCAGCACCAAAATGAACAATTGCACCGGTTTCATATAGTTCGGCGTGAAGCAGTACGGGCTGGACAAAAACCAATTGCAACAGGCCTGCAATCAACCCAGCGGCCGCCCCGGCGAAAATCGCGGAAACAAGAAAGCGAGAGTACATGGAAACAACTCCAAAGATATGAGTAAACAGCGATTTGGCGGCATGTGCACATCAGACGACGCATGCCAAAAAGCAGGCGACCGGATACCGATAGCGCGCTCAGACCAAACAGACTGTGAGAAAAGCTAGTGTTTGTCTGTTCATGCCCTCAGAACCATCGAAATCACGCAGCGGCAGCCACGGTCGGATTCGTGCGGGCGGTCAGCCTACACTTAGTGGCAGGGGAACCCGGTTGCGTGACGCACATCATGGGCCGCATCATGCAGCGCGGCTGCCTGAACGTGGCCAGTCAGTGAAATTACAGCCAGGCCCAGCACCGCTGCAAAAACTGCGGGCAAAAAGCGGAGACCGCTGCGTGTCATCGTTGTTGTCGTCATGTTTTCTCTCCTTGCCGTCACACCCGACGGCCTTCATGTTACGTTTGCTTGGCAGGTCTCCTGGCTCGCGGATCGTGGCCTTTTCCCGCCTTCCCTGTCAGGTGACAAGTGGCATATCGGGTTGGGCTCACCGCTTACAGTCGCGGGGGCGGCTTCAGCTTGGGGCGGATGCCTTGACTGAATTCCCTGTTAGGTCCCGCATGAACAAAGTTGCATGCATCGGGACACCAAGCACCTTACCTCTCGCATTTTGCCCCATCAAAGGCAAGATTGTTTTGCGACCAAAAAGAGCACCAAAACGCGTGTTCTCTGACGACTGGCCGGCGCTTTGTGCGTAGGGTTGTGCCAAATCGCGCCCGCAACGTGCGAATCCCCCAAAATGCCGGAGCCCCTGCATGTCGTTGAACAAGACCACCCTTGCGATCCTGTATCTGTTGATCGCAATTGTGTTGTTCGACGCAATGGGATTGCTGATCAAACACCTGTCCGCGGATTATTCCGCAGCGGAACTGTCTGCCTACCGCAATATTTTCGGGTTGGTTCCTGCCGGACTGGTCTTGTGGCGCTCTACTGACTGGCACAGAAAGGGCAGGATTCTAAAGTTGCGGCAATGGCGGCTGGCGCTTTTTCGCGGCGCGATCCTGACCTGCGCGCAACTGTCGTTCTACATGTCGCTGGGCCTGTTGAGTTTCGCGACCGCCTCGACCATCACCTATGCAAACGCCCTGTTTCTTGTTGCGCTTGCGGTGCCCTTGTTAGGCGAAAAAGTGGGGTTCATGCGGTGGTGCGCGGTGCTGATTGGTTTTGCCGGCGTCGTCCTGGTTGTCGGACCGGGGCGCGATACCTTTTCCAACGCGGCCTTGCTGCCGCTGTTTGCCGCTTTCTGCTATGCATTGGTCGGGGTGAGCGCCAGGATGATGGACGCAGATGTGCCGACAGCCTTGATCAACCTTTATTCATCGATAATTGCCGCTATCGGGGCTTTTGTGCTGGTCCCGCTGTTGGGAGGGTTTTCCCCATTAGGATCCCCTGGCGATCTCATTTCGATTGCAGGCATGGGGGCATTTGGCGGCACAGCGGTCTTGTTGCTGATCACATCCTATCGAATGGCCGATCAAAGCGATTTGGCTCCTTTCAGCTATTTTGGTATTCCAATCGCCTTTGTGCTGGGTTGGGTATTTTACGATGAAGCCCCTTGGTCAGAGCTGTTTCCCGGGGCGGCGTTGATCATATTCGGCGGATTGATGATCATCTGGCGGGAGCGCCGGTTGCGACTGGATCACACCACTACCTCTTCCGAAATCTGATCGCCGACACCAAAGACCCGCTTGTAGCGCGCAATCTCGGAGGCGGGGCCCATCGCCTTGTTGGGGTTGTCAGACAGTTTGACCGTCGGCGCGCCGTTGGCCTTGACCGCCTTGCACACCAAGGAGAACGGCGCGAGGGCATCATCCGGTACCAGATTGCGGAAGTCGTTTGTAAGCAATGTCCCCCAACCGAACGAGACCTTGACCTTGTCCGAGAATTGGGCATGCAAGGTCTTGATCTTGTCGACGTCCAGTCCGTCGCTGAAGATGACACGTTTTTCAGAAGGATCTTCGCCCCGCGACTTCCACCAGTCGATGGCGATGTTAGCGGCTGTTGCAGGATCGCCGCTGTCGACGCGAATACCTGTCCAGCCCGCCAGCCAGTCAGGCGCATTATCAAGAAACCCTTTCGTGCCATAAGTATCCGGCAGAATGATGCGCAGGTTGCCTTCATGTTCGTCGTGCCAATCCTGCAGCACATCATAAGGTGCCTGGGCCAGCGCGGCATCGTCGGGCGCCAGGGCGGCATAGACCATTGGCAGTTCATGGGCGTTGGTGCCTATCGCCTCGACTTCGCGGCTCATGGCGATCTTGCAATTAGAGGTGCCAGTGAAGGCTTCACCCAGACCACCACTCATCGCCTGGACGCACCAATCCTGCCATAAGTATGAATGCCGACGCCGGGTACCGAAGTCCGCAATCGACAGATCAGGAATTTCGCGCAATGTCTCTATCTTTTCCCAAACCCGGGTCATTCCACGGGCATAAAGAACCTGAAGTTCGAACCTTCCCATTGTGTCGAGCACTGCCCGGCCTCGCAGTTCCATCAGAATCGCCAGAGCCGGAATTTCCCACAACATGACTTCGTGCCATTTCCCCTCGAAAGTCAGTTCGTATTGGTCACCCTTGCGTTCAAGGTGATAGGGCGGCAGACGCAATCCTTCGAACCATTCCATAAAATCGGATCGGAACATCTGGCGCTTGCCGTAAAAAGTATTGCCGCGCAGCCAGGTGGATTCGCCACGCGACAGCGACAGGGAGCGCACGTGATCAAGTTGTTCGCGCAATTCGCCTTCGTCAATCAGGTTTGCCAGCGGAATATGCTTGGACCGGTTGATCAGGCTGAAGGTAACTTCTGTATTGCGTTTGTTGTGAAAGATCGACTGACACATCAACAGTTTATAGAAGTCAGTATCGATGAGCGACCGCACAATCGGGTCGATCTTCCATTTGTGGTTCCAGACACGGGAGGCGATATCGACCATGAGGTGTTCCTTGTGCAATCATACCCTTGTTGCAAATGCGACATGGCAGGGGCAAGGAAGATTTCTGTTTTCGTGCCACGGTTGCCAATTTCACCCAATCTCTTTTGGATGCTCCGAGAAGGGAGCAGCGCATGACACCTGTAGAAATCCTGACATCTGTGGTCTGCGTTATGGCCTTTGTCGGTTATGTCGCCTGTTTGTCACATCTGCTCTGGTTGACCATCGCGGCAACTGCGGGTTTGGGCTTTTATTTGTCACGCTATGTACCGTTTACGCCAGAGTCATTGATCTATTGGGGCGGTGCCGCTGGTTTGCTGCTCGCTGCTTTGCTCTGCTTGTGGTTCTTACCCGCAAAAACCCCGCCAGCGGGCAAACCGCGTCGACAGACAAAGGAACCACAGGTCGTCATTGACGGAACCAATGTCATGTATTGGGACGGAGAAGCCGATCTGGGCACCCTGCGCGCGGTGGTGGACCTTATCAAGGCCAAAGGTTTGACGCCCTTTGTCTTTCTGGATGCATCATCAAGGCACCATCTTGGCGACACGTCACTGGATGAAAAAGGGTTTTCCAAGGCCCTCGGCTTGAGGCGCGACAGCGTGATGGTCTGCCCGGCACGCACCGAAGCGGATGCATTTATTCTAAAGTTTGCACGGGAAAAGAGTCTGCCGGTGGTTTCGAACGACCGGTTTGGAGATCGCGCACAACAGGCCAAGGGGCTGAAACTGATCAAGGGCGGTATCGCTGGAGGAAAGCCGATCCTGCATGGGATTTGACCCCTGGTGAGAAGCTCAGACCAACCGGACCCCGGCCCCTTGCAACTCATCTGTTGCCGCGGTGAGCGAGCCACCCATGTCGATAGCGCGGCACAGATCACGATGCACGGTCACGTTAAAACCGAGCTTTGCAGCATCCACCGCTGAATAATGCACGCAAAAATCAAGCGCGAGGCCAACCATCGTCACGCCGGTGATACCGCGTGTGCGCAGGTAACCCTCGAGACCAGTAGGTGTTTCATGATCATTCTCAAAAAACGCGGAATAGCTGTCGATGGCGGGATTGTACCCTTTTCGGATGATCAGATCAGCGCGGTCCTGATGCAACTCCGTGTGGAACTTTGCCCCCATGCTCCCCTGGATACAATGATCAGGCCACAGAACCTGTGGACCATAGGGCATGTCGATCAAATCCATCGGGGCCTTGCCCTCATGCGACGAGGCAAAGGACGAATGGCCCGCCGGATGCCAGTCCTGGGTCAGGACAACGGCCTCAAAATCGTTCATCAGCGCATTGATGCCCTGAACAATGGTGTTGCCACCTGCAACGGCCAAGGCACCACCCGGGCAAAAGTCGTTCTGGAGATCGATCACAATTAGCGCCTGCATGGGATTTCCCTTTTTGGTTGCTGTTCTGGATCGGTTTTAGCCCAGCCCCCTCTTGCAAAACAGCCCCCAAGGGGCCTATTTCAGCCCCCATGTATACAATTGCCGCACTTTATCATTTCACCCACTTTGACGATCCCGCCTCGCTTAAGCCCGCGTTGCTGGAAACCTGCATAGCACAGAATGTCAAAGGCACCTTGTTGCTGGCAGGCGAAGGGGTGAATGGCACGATCGCGGGGCCGCGTTCGGGGATTGATACCGTGATTGCTCATCTGCGCAGCTTGCCAGGGTGTTCCGCATTGGAGTGGAAAGAAGCGACATCCAAGACCCCACCGTTTCACCGCATGAAAGTACGGATCAAGCGCGAGATCGTGACAATGGGGCAACCGGATGTTGATCCGGTAAGCAAGGTTGGCAACTACGTCGCGCCGCAGGACTGGAACGCATTGATCCAAAGCCCTGACGTTGTCGTGATCGACACCCGCAATGATTATGAGGTCGAGATTGGTACTTTTCAGGGCGCGGTTGATCCAAAAACCAAGAGTTTTGGCGAATTCCCGGCCTGGTGGGAACAAAACAAGGAGCGATTTCACAACAAGCGCGTCGCGATGTTTTGCACAGGCGGCATCCGCTGTGAGAAATCAACCAATTACCTGTTGGGCCAGGGTGTTGAGGATGTGTTTCACCTGAAGGGCGGCATCCTGAAATATCTTGAGGAAGTGCCGGAAGAACAAAGCACCTGGGAGGGTGATTGTTTTGTCTTTGATGCACGCGTCAGTGTTGGACACGGGCTGCGCGAGGGCGCGCATGTGTTGTGTCACGGCTGCCGCCAACCGATCCTGCCCGTTGACATGCAGCGTCCCGAGTTTGAGCAGGGTGTGAGCTGTCACAAGTGTTTCGACCAGACAACCGATTGGGACAAGGACAGATTTCGCGAGCGGCAAAAACAGATCAGGCTGGCAGAGGCGCGCGGTTCAAGGCCCTAGGTTTGCTACGCATGAGCAACCACAACATGATTGCGATGTTGAAACCGTTCCAGACGATGCCGTTCACAAAGGCCCATTGATAGGATCCCGTCCAATCATAGATCTGCCCAGACATCCAACCTCCCAGCGCCATTCCCAGAATTGTTGCCATCAGCACAAAACCAACCCGTTGGCCCGCCTCATGCGCAGGCATGTATTCACGCACGATCAAGGCGTAACTGGGCACGATGCCACCCTGTGACAGCCCAAAGACCAGGCTGACGACATAGAGAGAGACAAGACCGCCGGCAGGGAGATACAGAAACAGAGCAAGGCATTGCAGGGTTGATCCAATCAGCAAGGTGCGCACGCCGCCCAGACGATCCGCCAGCAAGCCCGAAACGATACGCGAGCCGACACCCCCCAACAACATCAAGGCAAGCATTTCGGCTCCGACCGCGGGACCGAACCCCAAATCGACGCAAAGGGAAACGATGTGCACCTGTGGCATCGACATGGCCACACAACAGGCGATCCCCGCAAAGCCAAGCAGATAGGCAAGCGTGCGCGGGCTTAACCCCGAGGATTGCGCATTGAGGGTCGAGGCAAGATGTGCTGCATCGCGGGTCGCCAGCGTTGTCTGGCGGCGCAGCAACAGGGCCAGCGGGATAACACCCGCGAAGGTCACCACTGCCATCACCACATAGACCGCACGCCAACCGTTGTCCGCAAGGACACCGGCAAGCACCATCGGCCAAATTGCCCCTGACAGGTAATTACCGCTGGCCACCAAGGCAACCGCGATACCGCGGCGGCGGACAAACCAGTGCGAGATGTCGGCAATGAGGGGCCCAAAGCCGACGGCTGAGGCAAAGCCGACAATCAATTGTGCCAAGGAAAGCATGGCAATTGATTGGGACAGGATCGCAAGGATCAACCCTGCGACAATGCATAAAGTAGCGAGGATCAGCGACATTGTGACGCCAAAACGGTCAAGCGCGCGGCCGATCGCGAAATTGCCCAGCGCGAAACCGATCATGTTCAGTGTATAGGGCAGTGCGGCATTGGCGCGGCTTGACCCGAACTCGGCTTCGACGGCGGGCATGATCACAATGATCGCCCACATACCAGCGTTGGCAATAACCGCCACCAGCATTGTCACAACCAGCCTGAACCAGGAATACCGGCTGTCGGTTTCTGTCAATTCCATCACGCGGCCCCTCCGTACCCCCGCATCAAGCGCATATCGTTGATAGGGTGCAAGCAGGAACGGCAAGATCAGACGAGTTCTCCAAGAATTTGATCCAGGGTGGTAATGATCATCTCAGCGTCTTCAGCCTCGATGGTGAGGGGGGGACGGATCTTGAGAATATTGTCTTTCGGTCCCTCGCTTCCGATCAGGATGCGATGATCACGCATCCGGTTTTTGACATAGGCACAAATCTCGGTCGCCTCGGCACCATCGGGTTTGATCAATTCCAGTCCAAGGAACAATCCCATACCCCGCACATCGCCGACACAATCGTATTTCACCTCAAGCGATTTCAGACCGGTCATGAGTTGTTCGCCAACAACGCGCGCATTTTCCTGCAAAGCTTCGTCATCCACAATATCCAGGACTTCGCCTCCGATGCGGCACGACAATGTCGAACCCCCAAAGGTCGAGAAAAACTCGATTCCATTGTCAAAACTTTGAGCGACCTCTTTCGTTGTGACCAACACACCCAATGGATGCCCATTACCGATAGGTTTGCCCAGTACAACGATGTCGGGCGATACTTCCTGGCCCTCAAAACCGAAATAGTGGGTCCCCAAACGGCCCAGACCTGTTTGCACTTCGTCGGCGATACAGATGCCGCCCGCCGCACGGACTTTTTGATAAACCGCCGCCAGATAGCCTTTGGGTGGGATGATTTGTCCGCCAACAGAGGGGAATGTCTCGGCGATGAAACCTGCAACGCCATGCCCCTTGCGGTTCAGCGCCGCAATGGCAGGGTCGACCAGATCGGCAAATTTCTGTGCACGATGAGGATCGTCGCGGCCGAATGACCCGCGGTAGTCATCAGCGATTTCTACCAATTCAACCCAATCTGATTGCCCTACCCCACCCGGTTTGTTGAATTTATAGGCAGAAATATCGACCGCACCAGTCGTGTTGCCGTGGTAGCCGTGATCAGGCGTGATCATTCCTTTGGCCCCCGTGTGGGCGCGAGCGAGGCGCAGGGCAAGTTCGTTGGCTTCTGACCCTGAGTTCACAAAATAACAGACCTGCAAGTGGTCTGGCATTTTCGCCAGAACCTTATCCGCAAAGGCGGTTTGCGCAGGATGCAAATAACGGGTGTTGGAATTGATCCGCCTGAGCTGATCCGCTGCCACCTTTTGGATACGGGGATGAGCGTGCCCTACATGCGGCACGTTATTGTAAGCATCCAGATATGGACGTCCCCATTCATCGAACAGATGATGTTTCCAGCCTCGTACCAGCATCACGGGATCATCATAGGTCAGGCTGAGGTTGCCGCCGAAATGTGCTTCGCGTCCCTCCCTGATACGTGATTTTTCCGTGGGGAAAAAGCGTACCTTTTCATCAGGCAGATTCAACAATGCCGCAGGGTTGGGACATATCGCTCGCCACAGGTACATCTCGTCCGGGTCTCCGACACCGGGCCAATCCGCTTCGATCCCCTCAGTGGTAAGCGCAAGTTGGAAATGTACATGCGGTGACCAACCACCGTTCATTGACGGATCACCAAGGCGGCAGAACTCTTCACCTTTGTCGATCACTTGGCCCACTTCAAGGCGTTCCAGAAACTCGGGATCGAGATGGCCATACAGCGTAAAAAACGGATCACCCTCTGGCGTCTGATGACGCAGGATGATCACCCCGCCATAGTCCAGGTGACCTGCACGGTATTCCGCAATAAAAACTTCGCCGCGCAATGGCGCATACATGGGTGTTCCAGCAGTCGTGAACACATCAACCGCCAGATGCACCGTGCGCCTGTCGCTGGCTTTCCAGGGGCCTTTGCGAAAGGCGGGTTCGGCATAGATCAGCCGGGGTTCGTGATAGTAGCCCAGCCAGATGCTGCCCTGATCTTCGAATTCCTCGCCCACTTTCGCGGCTTCTTCCAGGGGCATGTGGAAAGGGTTTTGCGGCCAGGTTGATTCTTCGACAGAAAGCGACCCTAAAGGGGCATCAGAGATATCGCTGCCCATCAGAGGTGCAAAATTTCCGCGCTCCTGTTCAAGCCAGGCCCGAACACGGTCAGCCCTTTCGACCACCGGCAGGCCGCAGGCGGCACGCAGGCGCGCCGACAATAAACCACCGTGAACCCGATCCCCTTCCAGGAACCGCCAGGCGGGGGCCTGTGAAATGGTTACATAGGGATCATCGGGATTTTCGATTGCCATCAATGTGGAATTCACCACACTCACCGCGAGGCGGGTGCGAAGCAGCGGCCAGAGCATATCGATTTCAGCGGCCACAAGCGGGTTGGCGTCGTGATAGCCCGCGACCAGCGCGGAAAGGGCCGCTTCGGGGTTGGCATGATCCAGCACAATATAGGCTGCTGCAATTGCCAGATCACAAATTCTCGGTGCCGCACAAATATCGCCAAGGTCGATCAGGCCAGACACGCGGCGCGGCGCGCCCAACACTCCGGTGACCAGAATGTTATAGTCGTTGGCGTCATTGTGGATTGCCTGTTTCGGCAGGGCCGCCAATTCCGGTTTCAAATTGGCAAACTGCGCATGGATGTCTTCGATAATCTGACGTCGCACGGGATCGGCTATGCAGTCCGTATTGTCGCGGATCCAATCTGCGCGCATCAGATCCCATTTGAATTCACGATCAAGCCTGTCATGCTGGAAATCAGCCAAGGCGAGAGCGGTGCCGCCCAATACCTGACCGATCTCGTGAATGAGGGCATCACTTTTGGGTGCGGTATAGGCATAACACCGGCCTGGCAGTTGACCCAACAACCAGACAAGGCGTTGCACGCCGTTCTCATCATCTACTGTCAGCAGGGCGTCTTTGTTGGAGGTGCGAATGATGACAGGACAGGGTAAATGCGGCTGCCTTGCAGTAATATGCTCAAATGCCTTGACCTGTATATCGACCAGCCAGGATTCACATTCCGCGCGCATGACCTTTAGAACATAGCCCTTTCCATCATGCGCTTTCGCGAGGAAATTCAGATCATATTCGCCATCCAATTGGGTGAGATTTGCGAAGATTCCCCATTTTTCCTTGAGAACAGTTTGCCAGTGCTGAAGCCTATTTTCCATTTTAGTCATGATTCACATTCACCGGCCCGTTTTCATTCCATCCCTTTGTGATGAGGCCGCTGTTCTGCGCTGTCAAGAAACGAGCCCCCATTCGGGGATCAAACCGAAACCCTCCGGATAGATCGGATGCCCTTCAAGGCAGAGCCTAACGATCCTTTAACGCAAACCCGGCATAGGCGATGGGCATCAAGGCGCGGCGCCAGCGGCCAAGTTCGAATTTCGCCAAAGGCCGCTGGACGGCCTGAGGGTAAATTCTTTCTGGTGTCTTTTCCTGGACCAGATCAGCCAGCAAGGCACCGCAATAACTTGCCATCGCGACCCCGTTTCCATGGTAACACAGGCTGGCGAACATATCCGGTGTATCGGGTATCTCTGCGACAAATGGCATGCGATTGCGGGCGATGCAAACCATGCCAGACCAGGCATTTGGCGTTTCGACATGCTGCCAGGCCGGAAACATCGCTTCGAAATCCGCCCGCGCGCGTCTGATTGCGCGCGCCTCTGATCCCGGAGAGGCCATCAAACCTCCACGAACCCCGAACAACATGCGTTTGTCAGGCATCAAGCGGAAGTAATGTAATAGATGCCGTGTGTCATAAGAGGCCTGCATGCTGTTCCACCCTTGCTGGTCCAGCTCCGACGACGACATCGGACGGGTGACAATGACACTGGATTGTGTAGGCATGTAGCGCCCCGAAAGCCAGTCAGGCAAATCTTCGCTGGAATATCCGTTGGTTGCAATGACGACCTTGCTTGCACGCACCGTCCCTTGCGGTGTTTTCAGCGCAAAGGTCTCCCTGTTCCGGGCAATGCTTGTGACTGGTGTCTCATGGAAAATCCTCGCACCCGCTGTTTCCGCAGCAGTGGCCAGACCGGTGATATATTTGCGCGGGTTCAATCCAAAACCAATCGGGACCGTCACCGCCCCTTCAAAACCGGCCTTCATGCCTTCGGCGGCAAGATCCGCCCTGGTCGTGAGCCTCGCGACGAGACCATAACTGTCCGCATAATAATCGACTTCGTCTCGCAGTTCCTCGAAATCGCGGGCCCGGTGGGCCAATTTGGTTTCTCCGTCTGAATGCCGATCTACCTCTATACCGAAACGGTCAATCAGCGCTTCGACCAGGCGAATTGCTGCCAGTTCGGTCTGCCGCCAGTCGTCCCGGCCTTGTCTGCCGAAGGATTTTTCCAGAGCCGCATTGTCCAGCATGCCGCCGCCCAGGCAGCAAAAGCCACCATTGCGCCCCGAGGCACCCCAACCGACATAGCGGTTTTCCAGGACCATGACGGACAAGCCCGCCTCGGCCAGATGCAGCGCGGTGGAAATGCCGGTGAACCCCCCACCCACAATCGCGACATCACAGGTGGCATCCTCGGTCAGTTTGTCACGATCGGGAATGGGACAGGTCTGATCCCACCAGCATTGCGCACGGGGCGCATCAGAATAGGCATAGTCGGGATAGATATGGCGCATCAGTTGGTCGCACGTTCAGCGGCCTGTGCTTCCTGTTGGGCGCGCACCGCATTGCGTTTGGTGACCAGCGACGCCGTTACGACACCGACCGTCACGATCAGGATCATGATTGTAGACAGGGCATTTATCTCGGGCGAAACTCCCAGCCGGACCGCTGAAAAAATCTTGATCGGCAAGGTTGTCGCAGCGGGGCCGGCAGTAAAGGATGCGATGACGAGATCGTCCAGACTGAGCGTGAAGGCCAGAAGCCAGCCAGAGATCACCGCGGGCGCGATGATGGGCAATGTGACAAGGCGGAATGCCTCCCACGGGGTAGAGCCAAGATCGAGCGCCGCTTCTTCCAGTGAACGGTCAAAGGTCATGAGGCGGGAAGACACCACAACCGATACATAGCACATTGAAAACGTCGTATGGGCAAGCACGATGGTTAGCACGCCACGATCCAGACCAATGCTGATGAACAGCAACAACAGCGACAGACCGGTGATGACTTCGGGCATGACCAGCGGAGCATAGATCATGCCTGAAAATAATGTGCGCCCCATAAATCGGCCGCCACGTACCAGGACATAAGCGGCCATTGTGCCCAGGACTGTGGCGAAACAGGAGGACAGCACTGCGACCTTGAGCGTAATCCAGGCCGCGTCCAGAAAGGCTTCGTTCTGGAACAATGTGCCGTACCATTTTGTCGAAAATCCAGCCCAGACCGTGACCAGTTTTGATGAATTGAAGCTGTAGAAAATGAGCACCAGCATCGGCAGATAAAGGAAGGCAAACCCCAGCGTCAGCGAGGTCACGTTGAACCAAGACAAACGTTTCATTGTTCTGCCTCCTGCTGTTTTTGCTGGTTGCGTTGGAACAATACGATGGGAATGATCAGCAACAACAAAAGGATCACTGCCACGGCCGAGGCGACAGGCCAGTCGCGGTTGTTAAAGAACTCTTCCCAAAGCACCTTGCCGATCATCAGCGTGCCTGATCCACCCAGCAGGGAGGGGATCACGAATTCACCCAATGCGGGAATAAAGACAAGGAACGAACCCGCGACGATGCCGTTTTTAGAGAGCGGGATCGTGACCAGCCAAAACGCCTGTGTGCGCGTACATCCGAGATCCTGCGCCGCCTCATCCAGAGAAGGATCCAACCGGTCAAGCGCCGCGTAAATCGGCAGGATCATGAAAGGAAGGTAGGTGTAAACAATGCCGATATAAACCGCGAGGTTGGTGTTGAGGATCACCAAGGGTTCATTGATAAGGCCCAGCCAGAACAGCAACTGGTTAAGCAGACCTTCATTGCTGAGAATGCCCATCCAGGCATAGACCCGGATCAGGAAGGAGGTCCAGAACGGCAGGATCACCAGCATCATCAAGGTCGCACGCCATTCATCGGGGGCCTTGGCCATGCCATATGCAATAGGATAGCCGACCAATAGCGTCAGGAAGGTAGAGACCAGCGCAATGCGAAAGGAACTGAAGTATGCCTTCCAGTAAAGATCATCCTCGGTAAGAAAGACGAAATTCTCGAAGTCCAGTTCGGCAAACATGGCACCGACCCCGTCCTTGATCGTCGGTGTATAAGGCGGAATGGCGAGAGCAGCATCTGAAAGGGATATTTTCAGAACAATCAGGAACGGGGCAAAAAACAATACCAGCAGCCAGAGGTAGGGCGCTGCGATGAGTAGCGTACGACGCGTCATTCAGGTTCCGCCTGTTGTATCTGTGGAACCGGGGCCAGCCCCGGACCCCGCGGTATTTAGGGCCAAAAAGAAAGAAGAAGGTGTCTGTTTCATTGTTCCAACATCACGCCAGCAGTTGCATTCCATGAAATCCACACCGGATCTTCCCAAGTGATGTCACGCCGCGCAATGCGGCGTGTATTGGCGGTCTGTGCCTTGATCACCTGACCGCCGGGCAGTTCGACATGGTAGGTGGACAGGTTCCCTAGATAGGCAATGTCCAGAACCTTGCCCTGCATTGCGTTTTCCGCATCTTCTGGCTTTTCACTGGAGATACGGATTTTTTCGGGGCGGATGGCAAGATGGGCCTTTTGCCCTTCGGCAAAGCTGGTCTGCGAGGTGGCAATGATGGGGGCCTGGCTGTCCACCCAGTTCAGCTTGTATTTCTCGGTTCCAGAAGCGGATGCATGCCCTTCGATGATGTTAACATCACCAATGAAGTCAGCCACATAGACAGAGTTAGGATATTCATAGATCGACGCAGGTGTCGCCACCTGAATGACCCGACCTTCGTCCATCACGGCGACCCGGCTTGCGACTGTCATTGCTTCTTCCTGGTCATGGGTCACGATAACAAAAGTGGTTCCGGTTGTTTCCTGAATGTCCATCAATTCAAATTGGGTGTCCTGGCGCAGCTTCTTGTCCAATGCGCCCAGCGGTTCATCCAGCAGGAGAAGTTTCGGTGCCTTGGCCAGGGACCGCGCCAGGGCGACACGCTGGCGTTGGCCGCCTGAAATCTGATGCGGTTTGCGCTGGGCGAATTTTTCCAGCCGAACAAGCTTGAGCATTTCCTCAACCCGCGCGTCGATCTCGGGCTTGGCTTTCTTGTCGCGTTTCAAGCCAAAAGCAATATTCTCCCAGACGCTCAGATGTGGAAACAGGGCGTAGGACTGGAACATCATGTTCACGGCGCGCTCGTTCGGCGGCACCTGGCCGATGTCCTGACCCGCAAGTTCGATCACGCCTTCCGTAACCGTTTCAAATCCTGCCAGCATCCGCATCATTGTCGTTTTACCGCAGCCGGATGGCCCGAGCAGGGCAAAGAATTCCTGTGCATAGATGTCGAGAGTCAGATCATCGATCGCGACAAATTCACCGAATCTCTTGGTGACATTGCGAAAACGGATCAACGGCTTTTCGTTCGGGTCTTCCCATGGGGCAAAGACGGTTTGGCTCACGCGGAAATCCTTGTATTGACGCGGTAACAGTGGGGGTAGGGCGCGCCTTGGGTAGAGCGCGCCCTGATGTGGTCAGGTGCCGGACTTGATCTTGGTCCACATACGCGTCACGAACCGCTGCACCTTGGGGCTGTAAGGTGAAGTAGTATAGAGGTTTTCCAGAGTTGCGGCATCAGGATAGATCGCAGTATCACCGATCACGTCTTCTGCAAGAAACTCCTGGGAGGCCTCGTTACCATTGGCATAGTAGACATAGTTCGATGCTGCCGCCATGTTCTGAGCATCCATGATGAAGTTCAAAAACTTATGGGCACCATCGGGGTTTGGCGCGTCAACCGGAATCGCCATGTTGTCGAACCACATCAGTGCGCCTTCTTTCGGTGCATAATATTCGATTTCGACACCGTTCTCAGCCTCTGCCGCGCGGTCACGGGCCTGCAGGATGTCCCCTGACCAGCCAAAGGCCACACAGATGTCGCCGTTTGCCAATGCGTTGATATATTCTGAACTGTGGAATTTTTGAACAAAGGGTGCGACGGCTGTCAGCACCGGCTCTGTTTTGGCGATCACATCAGTATCCTGGCTGTCCGGGTCTTCGCCGAGATAAGCCAGTGTCGCAGGAATGATTTCAACCGGGGCATCAAGGAAATGTACGCCACATTCCTGCAGTTTTTCCATGTTGGCCGGATCAAGGATCAGTGCCAGCGAATCAACCGGGGCATCTTCGCCCAGCGCCTCTTTTACCTTGCCGATGTTCACACCGATGCCGGTCGTACCCCACATATAGTTGATCGCATATGCTGCTTTGGGGTCATATTTTTTCAAACGTTCGGAAATCGTCCCCCACAAGTTTTCCATGTTGGGCAGTTTGGATGTATCCAGCTTCTGAAATGCGCCTGCGGTGATCTGGCGCTGCAGGAATGTGCCAGATGGCACCACTACGTCATATCCGGAACCACCGGCAAGCAGCTTGGTCTCAAGTACTTCGTTACTGTCAAAGACATCATAGATCAGGTCAATGCCGGTTTCTGTCTCGAATTTTTCCAGCAGGCTTTCGTCAATATAGTCGGACCAGTTATAGACGCGGACCTCTTCGGCGGATGCGGCACCGCCCAGCATTGCAGCCACAGCAACGCTGCCTAGGATAGAATATTTCATATGGTAACTCCCTTAAATTCGCCGGTTGATCCCAGCATTGTTTGAATTTGATCAAGTTTTGCCTCTTGCGGCAAGATACTTTATGCTTTTGTGAAGAATAGGGTGGCGCGACGCCGATCCTACCCCTTGATTGCAGGCTACTTAGTATGAATATGGATGTCATCACGCCCACCAACCCGTTTGTTACCTCGGATGCCGGAAAAATGCCGGCCCATCAGGCCGTATATGAACAATTGCGTGTGATGATTCTTTTTGGCGATCTGGCCCCGGGCCAAGCGGTGACAATTCAGGGGCTGGTGGAACTGCTGGGGGCGGGCATGACACCTGTACGCGAGGCGCTGCGCCGTTTGATTGCCGAAGGTGCCCTGACCCACCAGGGAAATCGGCGTGTCAGTGTGCCTGTATTAACAAGCAGTTGCGTTGATGAACTGGCGTTTATGCGCAGAACGCTGGAGCCTGAATTGACGCGCCGAGCCACCTTGCGGCTGACACCCCAGTTGCTCAAGAATATCACCGCATGTGATGAGGATCTGAACAAATCCATCGCCCAGGGGGACGTTGGCGGATATTTGACCCACAACTACCGTTTCCATACCATGATTTACGAAGCCGCAGGTGCCCCCATGCTGGCGGCCACGGTGGACCGGCTTTGGTTGTTGTTTGGCCCGTCGTTGCGAGTGGTCTGTGGCCGTTTCGGGACCAATAACCTGCCCGATAAACACAAAGAATTGATTTCGGCCTTCCATCTAAACGACGCAAAAGCCGCGGCTCTGGCCATGGCCGAAGACGTGGCGCAGGGGGTTGAACAGATCAAATCGGCGCTGGAAGGTGCCTAAGAATTTCGTAGTCTGATTGACTTTGCATAATTTGATCATATTCTGCAGGCAAGTTTTTTCCCCTTGCTGCAAAGGTCACAGATCATGCCGACATTCACGAACCATCTACCGACAGCCGAACTGCAGGCGCTGGATGCTGCGCATCACATGCACCCGTTCACCACCAACGCCGATCTGGCGGCCAAGGGCGTGCGTGTCATCACCCGCGCCAAGGGCGTATTTCTGACCGACAGTGACGGCAACGAGATTCTTGATGCCATGGCCGGTCTTTGGTGTGTCAACCTTGGTTATGGTCGCCCTGAAATGGGTCAGGTCGCCATGCGCCAGATGAACGAGCTGCCATATTACAATACATTTTTTCAAACGACACACTTGCCGGGCATCGCATTGGCGAAACAGTTGGCGGATCTGGCCCCCGGCAGTTTGAACCATGTCTTTTTTGCCGGTTCAGGGTCGGAAGCAAATGACACCAATCTTCGCATGGTGCGCGTCTATTGGGCACAAAAGGGCCGGCCTGAAAAGAGCCATGTGATCAGCCGCATGAACGCTTATCATGGGTCTTCTGTCGGATCTGGATCCTTGGGTGGCATGACACCCATGCATGAGCAAGGCGGCCTGCCGATTCCGGGCATCCATCACATTGGGCAACCAGATTGGTGGGCCGAAGGTGGTGATCAAACCCCTGAAGAATTCGGTTTGGCCCGTGCACAAGAGCTCGAGGCAAAAATCCTTGAGCTGGGTGCAGAAAAGGTAGCCGCCTTTATCGGCGAACCGGTGCAGGGTGCAGGTGGTGTGATTGTCCCACCTGCTACTTACTGGCCTGAAATCCAGCGCATTTGTAAAAAATATGATGTACTGTTGATTGCGGACGAAGTTATCTGCGGTTTTGGCAGAACCGGAAACTGGTTCGGTTCCGAAACGATGGGAATCACGCCAGACATCATGACCATCGCCAAGGGGCTGTCGTCAGGATACGCACCGATCGGCGGCTCCATCGTGTCTGATGAGATTGCAGAGGTCATTGGTGCCTGCGAGTTCAACCATGGCTATACATATTCCGGGCATCCGGTTTGTGCGGCTGTTGCGCTGGAAAATCTGCGCATCATGCAAGAAGAGGATTTGTTGTCCCATATCCGCGACGTGGCAATACCGGCATTAAAAACCGCGCTTGATGGTTTGGGCGATCATCCTTTAGTCGGCGGTGTGAACATTTCGGGTCTGATGGCATCGATTCAGTTGACCCCGCACAAGGAAAGCCGTGCCAAATTTGCGGCTGAAGGTGGCGCGGTCGGCTATATTTGTCGTGAACATTGCTTTGCCAACAATCTGGTGATGCGCCACGTCGGCGACCGGATGATAATTTCGCCACCGCTGGTGATTACACCGGAAGAAATCGACATCTTTGCCAAAAGAGCGAAACAAGCGTTGGATGCGACTTATGCAGATCTCAAGGAAAAGGAAATGCTCAAGGCCGCATCATAAGGCCCGAAGGCGTTCCAATAAACCAAGCGACGGGAAGCCATCGGGCGTCAGCCCTTTGGCCTTCTGAAATCTGCGCACGGCATTAATCGTCAACGGCCCCATTTTTGCGTCGATCTTGACCGTATCAAAGCCGGCTGCAGTCAACCGTTCCTGTAGTTCTATCCGCTCGGGCTTTGACAGGGCGCGCAGGCGGCGCGGCCAGCTTTTTTTGATCGCAGGTGCCCCCTTTATCCGATCACTGAGATGGCCAACTCCGATCACATAGGCGTCGGCGGTATTATATTTTTCAATCACGGCAAAATTGGAAAAGATCATAAAAGCTGCGCCCTCCGCTCCGCCTGGCAACAGGATCGAGGCATTGCCATATGTATCAGTCAGCCCGCCATTCACTGCGGAAACGCCACTACTTTTCCAATCGCTTGGCAGGCGCATGTCTGCGCGGTCCGCCTGCAGGTAATCAAACCCCTTCGGCAAACGCACCTCGACACCCCATGGTTGACCTTTGATCCAGCCGAAATGTTTCAGATAAGCGGCCGTCGACGCCAGCGCATCGCGTGGGTCGTCCTCCCATATGTTGCGTTTGCCATCGCCATCAAAGTCCACCGCATGGGCCGCAAACGACGACGGCATAAATTGTGTATGACCCATTGCGCCTGCCCAACTGCCACGCATCTTTTCTGGCGCGGTTTCACCGTTCTGCAGGATACGCAGAGCGTGCACCAGTTCCTCCTCAAAGAAGTCTGCGCGCCGTGCATCAAAGGCCAGGGTCGCCAAACCGTTGATGACCGGTGCCGCCCCCCGAAAAGTACCATAAGCGCTTTCCAGTCCCCAGATTGCGGTCACAACTTCTTTCTCGACCCCATAGGTCATTTCGATTTCGCTCAAGGCCTTATCCCATTTTGTCAGAGCCTTGCGTCCGTTGGCGATTCTCAAATCAGAAACGGCTGTGTCCAGGTAATCCCATACCGTTTTTGTGAATTCGGCCTGATTCCTGTCTCGTTTAATGACATCGGGATCATAGCGCAGCCCGGTCATCACACTGTTGAAAGTTGCGGCTGTAATCCCCTGCTCCAGTGCCCTTTTGCGAAAACCCTTCAGCCAGACTTCAAAGGTACCTGGGCGCGCCTTCTCGTCTGCATCGCTGCCATGAGCTTCTGGTGTGCTGAGTTCCGCCGGGCGAACAGACAATTCCGGCCCCGTCGCCAGAGCTGCGGTGCCCACCACCACAAAAAGCGCCAGCGCCAACTTCAATAGGTATTTATGCATGATCATCCCGCCCGCACCGGTGTTGCGTTTTGCCGGTATACTAACGCTTTGGCAACGGCCCACAAACCTCTAGGTGCCGGTTTCGCGGTCTGCTGCCCGCGCGACAGCTTCTGCTCTCAGGATTTCTGTGTAAGCGCGCAACATAGGCACGCGACGGGGGCGAAAGCTCTGGCCTGTGCGTTCCAGGTCGTCCATCCGGTCCAGTCGGAATACCCGAAAATCCCGGCGTAAATGACACCACGCCATAAGCATGTTCGTATCCTGCAAATAGACCAAGCCCAAAGGATCGACAGAGCGGACAGAGGCCGCACCGTTGCGATCGGCATAGGAAAACCGTACGGTTTCTTCTTCCCATGTTGCGGCCCGCAATCGGGCGACATCGATGCGAGGCGGAGCCGGGCGCACAAAACGCCGCGCGTCCAGAACCGCATGTTGAAGACGATGCGCCTGACGGGGTGGCACGCGTGCGGTAATCTTGGCCAATGCTGTTTGCGCTGCCTTGGCCAGAGCTGGATCACCGATCACCGCGACATCGCGCAGCCCAAGCACAAGCGCTTCCAATTCATCATCCTCGAACCCCAGCGGCGGAAGCGCTGCATCCTCGATCAGCGTGTATCCGAACCCCGCTTCGCCATCAATCACCGCACCCAGCCCCCGCAATGCATCAATGTCCCGATATACAGTACGCAATGAAGTGCCCATTTCATCCGCCAGTTGCGTGGCACGGACCGGCGCGGGCAATCGCCGCAGCGTTGTCATCAGTTGGAACAGGCGGTGGGTGCGATTCATATGGTCATCGTAGCAAATGCTGACAAAAATTGACAGTAGTACATGCTAGCTCTTGGCCAAGATAACCAAGGAGAAACTCATGATCACCCTCATCACCTTTGCCAAAACCTTTGGCCAACCCGCCGCCAGCCCCTTTTGTATCAAGGCGATCTGGTTGCTGAACATGTCAGGCCAACCCTGGCTGCGCGAAGATACGGCAGACCCGCGCAAAATGCCCAAACAAAAGCTGCCCGCGATTCGCGTGGCGGGCAATATCATCCCTGACAGCGACAACATTCGCAGTTACCTTGAAACACGGGGGGCCAATTTCGATAAGGGTTTGTCGGACATGGAAAAAGCCACATCGCGGGCTTTCATCCGTATGGCCGAAGAACATATGTATTTTCATATTGTCATGGATCGCTGGGGCAATGACGAGGTATGGCCGATCATCCGCGATACCTATTTTGATGCGATCCCCAGACTGTTACGCGGCGTGATCACCAGCAAATTGCGCAGGAACTGTCTATTAGGCATGGACCGTCAGGGGCTTGGCCGGCTTTCACCGCAAGAACGTCTTGAGCGGATCGAACCTGACCTCAAAGCCATCACCACGCGATTGTGGCACGGGCCATTCCTGTTCGGAGACCGGCCTACCGCAGCCGATGCTTCGGTTGCGGCGATGTTGGCCAGCATGCGCGCGACGCCGGGTAAATCACTGTTGAAAATGCGCATTGCCGAAGATGAAATCCTGTGCCGTTACATCGACCGAGCGAGTGATGCCATGAACCAGCCGGTCAGCGCCGTGTCCGCGAAACTTTGCGCTTGATCTTGTCTTTCTTGCGCTTGATCTTATTGGATTTTCGGCGGGGGTTCCGCCCTGCCGGAGATCTGCTGCCTTGCTTGATTTTCTGGTCCTCAAGCTCTAGCAACTCAAGCAGAATACCACCCGTCACAGGTGTTGCCTCGGCCAGGCGGACCTTGACCCGCTGGCCCAGCGAAATGATCATGCCGGTGTCAGAACCTCGCAAGGTCTGGCTTTCTTCATCGTGATGAAAATATTCGCGGCCCAGACTGCGCATTGGTAGCAACCCATCTGCGCCGGTCTCGTCCAGTTTCACGAAAACGCCAAACCGTGCGATCCCACTGATCCGGCCCATGAATTCATTGCCCACGCGCTCTGACAGATAGGATGCCAGATACCGGTCGGTTGTATCCCGTTCCGCCATCATCGAACGACGCTCCGTGTCCGAGATATGGGCACCGGTCAACTCTAACGATTCATAGTCTTCGGACCGCAAGCCATCCTTGCCCCAGCCATGGGCTGCAATCAGCGCGCGGTGTACGATCAGATCCGCATAGCGTCGGATCGGCGAGGTGAAATGCGCATAGGATTTCAACGCCAGACCGAAATGGCCGATATGGGCGGGACCATAGTAAGCCTGGGTCATCGAGCGCAGGGTTGAAAGGTTGATTAACTCTGCTTCGTCCGTGCCGGCAGCATCATTCAGCAACTTGTTGAGATGTCGCGTTTGCAGGACCTGACCCTTGGCGAGCGTGAAACCAGAAGCCTGTGCAGTTTCACGCAAGCTTTCCAGTTTGGTAGGTGTGGGTTCCTCGTGAATGCGGTAGAGCAGCGGTGTTTTCTTGGCCAACAGCGTTTCGGCAGCGGCGACATTGGCCAGCACCATAAACTCTTCGATCAGTTTATGCGCATCCAGACGCTCTTTGAAGTTGATGGATTGTACGGTCCCGTCTTCCTTTAACTCCACCCGACGTTCCGGCAGTTCCAGATCAAGCGGCTGACGCTCGGCACGGGCAATCTTTAGCGCAGCATAGGCGGCATAGAGCGGTTTCAAAACAGACTCTAACAGGGCATCTGTTCTTGGGTTCGTCCGTCCGTCAATCGCATTCTGAACTTCTTCGTAATGCAAGGATGCTGGCGAACGCATGATACCGCGATGAAAGCTGTGCGACAGTTTGTTCCCCTTGGCGTCCAGCACCATCCGCACCGCGATACAGGCCCGTGGAACCCCTTCATGCAAGGAACACAAATCACCGGAAAGCCGATCCGGCAGCATGGGCACGACACGGTCAGGAAAATAGGTCGAATTGCCCCGCTTGCGTGCCTCGTGATCCAGCGCCGAACCCGGAGTCACATATGCCGCAACATCCGCGATCGCGACCCAGATCACATGACCATCCCTGTTGAGGGGGTCATCATCGGCATGGGCATAGCACGCATCGTCATGATCACGAGCATCAGAAGGATCAATGGTGATCAGGGGCAAATCCTGCAAATCCTCGCGCCCCTTCAGAGTGACTGGGCTGGCTGCATCCGCCTCTGCAATGACTTCATCGGGGAACTCATCGGGGATGCCGTGTTGGTGGATCGCAATCAGAGATACGGCTTTGGGTGCAGAGGGATCGCCCAGACGGTTCACAATGCGCGCACGAGGCAAGCCCATCCGGCCTTTTGGACCTGCCAGCTCAGCTTCGACCAATTCTCCGTCTTGTGCATCAAACATGTCCGCATCGGCGACGACCCATTCCTTGTCTGACCCTTTGTCAATCGGCAGGATCCGACCGCCTTCGGAACCTTTGCGAAAAACGCCCAACACTTTCTTGGGATTGGTGCCGATGCGCCGGATAAGCCGCCCTTCATAGGAATGGTTTTCATCCTGGACCAAGGTCAGGCGAGCCAGAATACGGTCACCTTCGCCCAACGCCGGATCGGAGGGTTTGCTGATTATCAGCACCGATGGTTCATTTGCTGCGCCGTGCCATTCCATCGGTTTGGCGAACAGATCACCCTGTGCATTCGGCCCTGTCACCATCAATACCGACACAGGCGGCAGGCGATCGGGATCCTGATAGCTGCGCTTGCGCTTTTCCAGATGACCTTCGGCTTGCAGCTCTTTCAGGAGCTGTTTCAAATCGATCCGCGCAGCCCCCTTGATGCCAAATGCACGCGCAATGTCACGTTTGGCGGTTTTAGTGGGATTTTGTTCGATCCATTCGAGAATCTCGGCTTTGCTGGGTATTTTACTCATAGGGCGCAGTTATCACGCGCTTAGGTCTGCGTCATGGGTAAATCGTCGACTGTATCAACATCACGCAGGGTCGCGATTTCGGCAATACGGTGATCGGGAAGGCTCGCCTTGCTGTCGTTCAAGGCGTATTCGCTGGACCAGCGCACCTTCTGTAGAAACCCTTTTGACTGCCGCCGGGGATGTTTCAAACCGATCAACCAGTACCCACCATCCAAGGCAGGCCCAAAAACAGCGTCATGATTTCCCAACGCCTGGAAGGCTTGCGCGACATGATGCCGACGGATCTCCGGAATGTCAGCGCCGATCAAACAGGCAGGCCCATTAGGCACCCGCCCCAACATCCGGGCCATACGGGCACCCAGATCCCCGCCACCCTGCGGCAGGCGAGGCAGATCCCCAGGCCAGATACGGCTTGTCAGCCCTTCACGGTCGGGGCTGACGGCCAGGACAAGATCCCACCGCGGATCACGCAGGGCACGCAAAACCCAGCGTGTTTGATGACGGAACCACCAGGCAGCGCTGGTCATGCCAAGGTCACGGCCAAGTCGGGTTTTGACGCGGCCTGGACGCGGCTCCTTGACCATAACGATCAGTGTTTTCCTCACAGGTCGCGCACCATCTCCCTATGGGGAATGCCGGCGTCGTCATAGACTTGGCCAACAGGGTCAAAACCCAGCCGTTGATAAAACCCCAATGCGTGAACTTGCGCGCCCAGCCGGGCTTGTTTGGCCTTGCCTCGCGACACCTCCAACGCCTTGTGGATCAGCGCCGCACCCAGACCCGTACCGCGCATTGACTTGATCACACACACGCGCCCGATCTTGGCAACACCAGAGGCGATATAAATGCGGGCGCTGCCAACAGCATTTGCCCCTTCCATTGCCAGCAGGTGCAACGACACATCGTCGAGGTCATCGATTTCATCGGCTTCGGAGACACCCTGTTCTTCAATAAACACCTGCCGCCGCAAGGCGCGACAGGTGACAATATCATCGGTCAGGGAAATGGTGGTACTCATGCAAAGTATTCCTTGAGTATCCGGCCATAAATCGCCTTGAGCTGGTGAATATGTTCGATGCGCACATTCTCATCCACCTGATGCATAGACTGCCCGACAAGACCGAACTCCACCACCGGACAATGTGATTTCACAAATCTTGCATCCGACGTACCGCCTGTGGTCGAAAGCTGTGGTGTAACCCCTGTTTCCGCCTCAACGGCCGATGCCACCAAGGTAGAGAGAGGGCCGGGAGGTGTGATGAAGCTTTCGCCTGAAACCTTGATCTGCATGTCGATCTCAATGGCAAATTCGGCGCGAACCTTTTCAACCTCCTTTTCCAGCCAAGCCGTGAGCGACGCAGCGGAATGGCTGTCATTGAACCTGATATTCGCCGTTGCCGAGCAAGAGGCAGGAATGACATTGGTCGCTGTATTGCCCGTATCCACCGTTACCACCGCCAGAGTCGACGGATCAAAATGATCGGTGCCTTCGTCCAGGGTGTGTGAGGCCAGCCGATCCATAAGGCGCATCATTGCTGGCAGCGGGTTGTTGGCGCGATGAGGATAGGCGGAATGGCCCTGTTTACCCAGCACCTTGAACCAAACCGTCATCGAACCCCGGCGTCCGATCTTGATCATATCGCCCATCACCTCGGGGCAGGTCGGTTCCCCAACGAGGCAGACATCCATGCGATCACCGTTTTTCTCCATATGCTCCAGCAAAGCGGTGGTACCGTCCAGCGCATCACCTTCCTCATCCCCAGTGATGGCAATGACAACCGACCCATCAGGCGGTGTCGCGCGCACGAAATCAACCGCAGCGGCGACAAAAGCGGCGACGCCCGATTTCATGTCTGTCGTACCGCGTCCGTACATTATCCCATCTTTGATTTCAGCGCCGAAGGGCGGCATCGTCCAATCCGACGCATTCCCGATTGGTACGACATCAGTATGACCGTTGAACCCAAAAGTTTTTGTGTTGCCCTTTTTGCCCCAGCGCGCAAACAGATTGCGGATGCCACCACGGTCGGCCCAGACACAGTCAAACCCCGCAGCGGTCAACACCTCCTGCACGATCTCCAATGCACCTTCATTTGCTGGCGTCACCGAGGCGCATCGCACCAATCGGGCGGTCAGATCTACAGGATCAATCGGGTCAATTGCGCGGGCCATGCTGGGTCCTTTTCAAAAAACACTAGGGCCCGTCACTTTTGTGGCGAAAAAGGCGCGGTGCCAAGGGGGGCTGCGCAGGAAATGCTTAACAGAGGGCGCGGCACCTGTTAGCATTATGTCAATAATATGACCCGAGGCAGGGCATCAGCAGTACCGCAGTCGCACCGAGCACCTGAAAACAGGGCCGATTTGACCGCAATGTAACACAACAGACAAGGGTGGTTTCCGCCTGAAATCCTGTGCTGATCATTGCTATCCGGGCCCAAGGTGTGAGGCAGGACAATGGTAGCAGCAGCAGAGCTTCCAATTAATACGGTACGCGAAGGCACCACCGCCACGCAGATGGCGCAGACCATCTTTGGCAATGGTGTCACGGTTACGGGTGCCACCTACTACGGCGATATTGATAGTGCCGGGATTTATTCCAACGGAGACTCTGTGACACCCGGTGTCACACCTGGCAACACGGGTGTCATCCTTTCAACGGGCAACGCACAAGATTTCACGAATTCTTCAGGTCAGTCCAACCAGAACACCAACACCTCGACGAATACTTCGGGAACAAACAATCACGGCCAATACAATAGTGCTGCGGGTGCCCGGACCTATGATGCCTCGACGCTGGATGTCGATTTCATCCCCGACACAAGCATCATGACGATGCAATTCATCTTTTCATCGGAAGAATACCCGGAGTTCGAAAATTCGATCTATCAGGATTTTGTTGGCGTCTGGATCAACGGGACACTGGTGCCAATGGACGTGGGGAATGGCGATGTCGACCCTGGCAACGTCAACACGACCAACAACATCAACATGTACGTCAACAACCAGAATGACGAATTCAACACCGAGATGGACGGTTTTACGATCACGCTTACCTTGACGATGAACGTCAATGTTGGCGTGACAAATTCCATGCGCATCGCAATCGCGGATGTGGCTGATTCAAACTACGATTCCAACCTGTTGATCGCAGGTGATTCCGTGCAAACCGATCTTGTGGCCTTGTCAGACAACATTGATCTGTTTCCCGACGGGGACAAAGTTATCGATGTTCTGGCCAATGACATCAACAACGGCCCCGGTTCGCTGACCATTACGCAGATCAATGGCGTCGATGTGGTTGCGGGTGACACAATCACCTTGCCGACCGGGCAAACCGTCAAGTTGAATGCCGACGGCACATTTACCGTAACTGGTGATGGCGACGTAGAGAATTTCAACTTTACCTACACAATCGACAACGGTGTCGATACGGATGTCGGTTTTGTCAATGCGACGGGCGTCCCTTGCTTTGTTGCCGGTACGATGATCGCCACCCCCGATGGAGAGCGGCCCGCCGAAAGTCTTGTTCCCGGAGACCTCGTCTTGACCCAGGATGACGGCCCACAGCCTCTGCGCTGGATCGGAACACGTGAGGTTGCAGCCACAGGTGATTTTGCTCCGATCCAAATTCGCGCAAACACTTTTGGTACACACCGTGATCTGCTGGTCTCGCCGCTGCACCGTGTACTGATCCGCGACAACCTTGCTGAACTGCTTTTCGGTGAGGCCGAAGTATTGATTGCCGCGCGTGATCTGGTGAATGACCGGTCTGTGCGGCGGCGATCAGGGGGCGAGGTAACCTATGTACATCTTCTGTTTGACCGCCATCAGGTTGTGTTTTCCGAAGGGTTGGAAACCGAGAGTTTCCTACCTGGCCCGCAAACAACCAAGAGTTTCGAACGCGAGATTGTTGACGAGATCTGTGCAATTTTTCCCGAAATAGATCCAGAGACCGGTCGCGGTTATTCCCCAGCCGCGCGCCGCACCCTGAAACGCTATGAGGCGGATTTGCTGCGCGCCGCCAAGGTGGCCTGACATGACTTGGCTTGCCCTTTGTGACCATGATGACCGCAGATTGTCCTTGCGCGGGCTTGGCACCGACAAAAAAGAGTCTCCACAGCTTGAGGATACGCCTGCGACACTCCTGACCCGTGGCAGCATCATGTTTGAAACCCGATTGTCGGCAGATGGTCGTCCACAGGTTCTATTTGGCTACAAAACCACATTCCCTGCCATGCGCAGTTTGACGTTTCAGGCCATCCCCGGTGGCGGCATCGCGATGGTGCAGGTTCAAAACGGTGACATATCACACGCAGCCATCAAACACGCCGAAGCAGGCCGGACCGATGTGGTGCGTATCACCTATTCCTGGGACAGCACGCTGAATTGGGGTCGCATGACGCTGGAGAAACCGGAAGAAACGGAAGTTACCAGCGTTTACATCGACAATCCCCGTGCCCTGTCTTTAGAGGATATTCGCGATTTGATGCTGGGGCGCAGCGATCAGACCTTTGCCTCTGACATGATATTCGCCGCTCTGTCGGACCAGATCGAACCGATTGGTCCGATGCCAACACTGTTGCCTGGGACGCCGCTGGCGACGCCTTGGGGCTATAAAGATGCCAATAAATTGCAGCGTGGCGATACGGTGATCACCCGTGAGGCTGGCATTGTACCGGTATTGCAACATGTCGGGCGCACCGTGCCTGCCCGCGGCAGTTTCTGTCCCATCCGTTTGCGCGCGCCTTACTTTGGGCTGCAGCAGGACATCATTGTCGCACCTGACCAACGCTTGATTATTGACGGACCCGAAGTAGAATATCTGTTCAGTCAGGAGGCCGTGCTGGTGCCTGCGCGTCATTTGGTCAATGGCTTTGCCGCGCTGACCGAGCCTTGCGGCCCGATGATCACCTATTCCCAGCTGTTGCTGCCTCGCCATGAAACCTTGCTGGCCGCCGGCACCTCGGTCGAGAGCCTGTATATCGGCCGGATCAGGCGCAACAACCAGCATCTGCAAAGCAGCCTGTTACATAGTTTTGATCGGGCACTACTGCCTGAACATCCGCGCCCCGCGCATCACGTTTTACGTTGGTTTGACGCCATCCATCTGGCACGTCGTCGCGCGGCATAAACCGATACAGCCCTTAAGAGGTCAGTCGAAAAACGGCGTCATCTGTGCAATGATCACAGAATTTTCATCCAGTGCCCGTTGCATCAGTCCACGCTCTTCTTCATCGATTTCATGCCCCTCTGCCTCGCGTTCAGCCAGAGTGCCATAGCCGTCGACATCAAGCGGATTGGTATCGGCCTGTTTGAGAATGGCGACAGTTTCACGCACGGCCTCAGCCTCATCCACGCCGGAAGCGAAACACATCAGAGCAGCACCTGTTGCCTTGTCCGGCAGGCCGTCACCCTCCTTGCGCCCGATCTGGACCAATAGGGTATAAACCTGCTGACGCGAAGGTTTTTTGGTTTTATTGCTCTCTGACATGACCGGGGTTGCCCTTTGGTAAATACGATAGCTTCGGGAACCGCTATTCGCAGCGAATGTAACGTGTAACGTCTCCGCCGTCACGAACCGTCACGATCCCCTCCGGCGTGTCGAGGATCATGATCCGCATCTGAGATATTTCGCTCTCGTTACTGCAGTGCAGATCAAACAGCGTCGCATCCATGTCCCGCACCTTGGTAGGATTCAGCATCCGGCATTCGGACTCGATGCCAAAGAACACCCCATCCTGAATGGCCATAGCTCCGCCATCCATTCCGACGCTCTTGCAATCCCAGGCGTCGGCCCATTCCGCATCGGGTTTATACAGGCCGTCCAAACCCTGCGCATGTGAAACATTTGTCATGGCAAGCGTTGCCATTAGCACGATTGCAGACGCACGCATCAAATCAGTCCCGCAACAACTCGTTTATCGAGGTTTTGGAGCGCGTCCGTTCGTCGACCCGCTTGACGATTACCGCGCAATATAGGTTCACACCGTTCTTGGACGGCATGGAGCCTGCGACCACAACAGAGCCTGAGGGCACTTCACCATACATGACTTCGCCGGTTTCGCGGTCCACAATCTTGGTTGACTGGCCGATAAATACCCCCATGCCAAGCACGGAACCTTCGCGTACGATACAGCCTTCGACCACTTCGGAACGCGCACCGATAAAGCAATTGTCTTCGATGATCGTCGGGCCGGCCTGCATTGGCTCCAACACGCCACCAATGCCCACGCCGCCGGACAAATGTACGTTTTTCCCGATTTGTGCACAGGAACCCACGGTAGCCCAGGTATCGACCATCGTTCCGGAATCAACATAAGCGCCAATGTTCACAAATGACGGCATCAATACAACACCAGGCGCGATATAGGCAGATTTGCGCACGACACAATTTGGAACAGCGCGAAATCCGGCAGCAGCCCACCGGGCATCATCCCATCCCTTGAACTTGCTGTCTACCTTGTCCCACCAGCCGGCACCCTGCGGGCCGCCTTCCTGATGTTCCATGTCCTTAATGCGAAAACCCAGCAGCACGGCCTTTTTTGCCCATTGGTTCACATGCCAGCTGCCATCGTCCTGCTTTTCCGCCACCCGCAGTTTACCACTGTCGAGGGCGTTCAGCGTGTCTTCGATTGCGTCTCGTGTCTCGCCCGTGGTGGCCGAGGTGATCTCATCGCGCGACTCCCACGCGGCTTCGATGGCGTTTTCAAGTTGGGCGTTGGACATCTGGCTGCTCCTGCTGCAAACGGTTCCCCGCGCTATATCCTTGGCCCGAGGTCAGCGCAATCTCTCAGCGTAATTTGATCGAATGACGTTTCAGAGCCCGAATCCACGCGTTATTGAGCTTTCCAACAGGCAGCATCCCTTGCAAGTCCGCCCCAACCAAGCCACCCTGACGTCGACCATTTTGGAGACTTCGATGAAAGACGATCAACGCCGCCATCCCCTACGCGATGCGAACACAGATCGCGCAGCGGCCGAAGCGGCACCAGACACCCCCCAGACACGTGCACCTGCATACAAGTTGGCCTTTACCGATGATGCCTTCATGGGGCGGGAAGAATTGCGACCCGTACGGTTGCAACTGGAACTGTTGAAGCCAGAGATGATGTTGGACGCCGAAGGCATTACATCAACCATCGTATTGTTTGGCGGTGCCCGCATTCCCGAACCTGCGCAAAAAGACATGGCACGCACCAAAACCCTGGCGGAATTGTCTCGCTTTTATGATGAGGCACGCGAATTTTCGCGACTGATGACGTTGAAATCGATGAAAGGTGGCGGCACCCAGGACGTGATTGTCACCGGCGGCGGTCCCGGTGTGATGGAGGCAGGCAACCGTGGCGCCGTAGACGCCGGTGGCCGGTCCATCGGCCTGAACATCGTGTTGCCGTTTGAACAGGCGCCAAACCTGTATGTTACGCCCGAGCTCTGCTTTAATTTCCATTACTTCGCGATCCGGAAAATGCATTTCCTGATGCGCGCAAAGGCGATCTGTGTCTTTCCCGGTGGCTTTGGCACCATGGACGAAACCTTTGAGGCACTGACCCTGATCCAGACCGGCCGCATGCAACGAGTGCCGTTTCTGTTGTTCGGCCGTGCGTTCTGGCAGAAAATCATCAACTGGGAGGCGCTGGCGGATGCGGGCACCATTTCAGCCGAAGACCTTGATCTGTTCAGGTTTGTCGAAACCGCAGATGAGGCGATGGCGTTGATCGACAATTGGGAGCCAGCAACCGCGCGAGAATCAATTCCCGGCCGGTAGGGCCGCCGCCCCGGAAGGGATCAGTCTAGGCGCTTATTTCTGCGGGAAGGACACCGACTTCGACATGATGTGGCAGGGTTTCTACGACCTGACCGTGATCCGTGTCTTTGATCGCATAGCCGTACCCTGCCAGCCGGTGCTTCCATTCGCGCTGGGACAAGGCATTTCCGCGTTCGCGCAGAACCAGATCAATAACCTGGGCAGTGATGAACGGGTCTTTGTTGGACATGATGGACATCTGAATGTTCCTGATTGACTGTTTCGATGGAAACAATCTGCTCCCGAACCATGGCAGCAATGACGCTGGATTACGGCAGAACCGAGGTTTTTTGGCGATGGTCGGCAAAGGTTTACCTTAGGTTGCATCGCCGAAAATTTGCGTAAATTCAGTGCCTTGAAGAATTGCCTTTGTTCATCATTTTGGCAAAGTCGGTGATGAACTTACCTTGTTCTACTGTATCGGGAACTGAAACACTTCTGGCGGCGCTGACTTTTTCAACCGCGGAACCTGCCGCATCACCCAAGGCCATCAAAGTACATGCCGCCACCATTCCCGAGCGTCCGATACCTGCACGGCAATGAATTGCAACAGTACCGCCGCCTTTCAATTGTGCGGCAATCTCAGTGATCAAGCCCAGGAAATCCTCGGGATCAGGCAGACCAAAGTCCACGATCGGATAGGACACGAATTGCATGTCGTGTGCGGCACAAAGATCTGCCTCACTCTGCAGGCCCAGATCACATGCTTCCGGTTCCGGCAGCATTGACAATACTGTGCTTACGCCCATCTCCTTTAGATGCCGCATGGCCTGCATTACATCCTCGCGTGGCGGGCAGGGCATGATCCACAGAGCGCCCGGCGCTGCCACCGGCACCGGGTAACAACGCAGGGTCATTCAGGACAGGCCCGTTTCAGCCTCGATCTGCCTGCGGGATTTGCGCGCACGTTCAGTTGCCGATTTCAACTGGCCACAAGCGGCCATGATGTCCTCTCCACGCGGCTTGCGGACAGGAGATGCATAGCCCGCTTGATGCACAATGTCGGAAAATGCCCGGATGCGGTTGTTTGACGATCGTTTGTAAGGCGCCCCAGGCCATTCATTGAACGGGATCAGGTTTATCTTTGCCGGGATGCCCTTGATCAGTGCCACCAACCGATGTGCATCTTCGTCACTGTCGTTTACGCCCTGCAGCATCACATATTCAAAGGTGATCCGTTCTGAATTGGAAACCTTTGGATAGGCCCGCAAGGCTGCCAGCAGTTGTTCAAGATTCCATTTCTTGTTGATCGGCACCAATCTGTCGCGCACTTCATCCGTCGTCGCGTGAAAACTGATCGCCAGCTGGCAACCGATCTCTTCAGCAGTGCGGGCAATCTCTGGTACGACGCCTGACGTGGACAGGGTAATCCGGCGGCGCGACAATTGGATGCCTTCGGGATCCATTGCGATCTTCATCGCATCGCGCACGTTCTCGAAATTATAAAGGGGTTCACCCATCCCCATCAACACGATGTTGGACAGCAATCGGGTTTCGACATTGCGCGCTCCGACTTCGGGCCATTCATCCAGATCATCACGGGCCACCAGAACCTGACCGATGATCTCGGCCGCGGTCAGGTTGCGCACCAGCTTTTGCGTTCCGGTATGACAAAAAGAACAGGTCAGGGTACAACCGACCTGCGATGAAACACACAGGGTACCGCGCCCTTCTTCCGGAATATAAACAACCTCAACCTCATGTCCGCCGGCAATACGCACCAGGTATTTGCGTGTGCCGTCCTCGGAAACCTGACGCGTCACTACTTCGGGCACCTCGATCACAAAGGTCTGCGCCAGTTCAGCCCGAAAGGCCTTGGACAGGTTGGTCATCTCCGCAAAATCGCGCTTGCCCCACTGGTAAATCCACTGCCAGATCTGTCCGACACGCATCTTGGCCTGCTTTTCCGGGGTCCCTTGGGCAATAAGGGCCTCCCGCATCCCCTCACGGGTCATGCCAATCAGATTCTGTGGGCCAGCCGGCAATTTACGCGGCATGGTATGAACATCCTGGGTGATGGGGGCGGTGACAGACATGGGGACGACTCACTGGTTGGGATGGGCTTGCTATATACGACACACCGCAAATTGCAAAAGATGCCCGACATACCCCGCAGCGCGGCTCCAGAAACAGCGCAAATCCGCTGCTTCATCTTGCCAATAAACTCAATCCCGCACCCACTGCCCGTTCGACACCGGCGTTTGGTATCGCTACAGACAGGCCGTCAGCCCCGCTCAGCCGCCACAGCGTTTTGCAGCATCCTCAAGAGCCGCAGTGAAGCCAAGCAGCGAAAAGGTATCCTTTGTCGCGGTCCCGCGACCGGAACGTCCGGAAAGGATGGCATTGGCACCGCGTTTCATCGCGGTAATGATCTTGGCATCGTCATCTGTCGTTGCCGGCCAGGCCCATTCGCCCTCGGTGAACAACTCGAAAGACGTGCCCGATATGTTCATCGTGACTGTTGACCCAGATGCAAACGGATAGCCACCTGTAAAGGCAACCTGCCCCTTGGCCCCTGCTGACGGACGGTAAAACACCATCAACAAGGTTTGACCGCGGTTGACAGCCACAACACGTCCATCACGCGAATTCACGGTTTCCTTGGGTGTCGATACGCCCCAACACTCGGTAGGATTGTCTTCGACGAACACGCTCCAGTCGGTTTTGGCCGCAACGCGATTTGTACTTTGTTCTTGTGCATTTCCGCTCGTGGCCAATAGCGCTGCCAGCCCCAAAACGCATCCAAAACTTGTTCTCATTCCCATCTGTCCAGCCTCCAAGCTGTCCTTAACCTCAATATGACCAGGCCCTGTTGGCGATGCTTTGCCCATCGCTCTTGTCTCAAGTGCCTGTTATCTTTTCGTCAAAGAGCATAATAACGCGAAACAGGCGACAGACGAAACCCTGATTGGCAGGATTTCGCTTAACAAATAGGTGAATAATGACCCAGGCAGCCCCCTTCACGGAAATTTGGCGTGGTCCTTTTCTTGAGAGTGTCCATTTCGGGCATGCCGTGATCTGTGACGAGAACGGTCAAATCACGCAGGCGTGGGGTGATCCGGACAAAGTTATCATGCCACGGTCTTCCTCAAAAATGATCCAGGCACTCCCGCTTATCACCTCTGGTGCGGCCGATATACGTGGACTGACGACACAGCAACTGGCCCTGTCCTGCGCCTCTCACCAGGGGGCTGCGATCCACACCGATCTGGTCGCTGTCTGGTTGGAAACATTGGGCCTGACCGCTGCGGCCTTTCGCTGCGGCCCACAAGAACCTGCAGACAAAGACGCAAGAGAGAAACTGATCAGTGCGCATGAAACCCCTTGCCAGATCCACAATAACTGTTCGGGTAAACACGCGGGCTTTCTGACCCTCACCCAACATCTGGGTGCCGGTCCCGATTATATTGATCCTGATCACCCGGTTCAAAAGGCATGTCTGGACGCCTTTGAACAGATCACGCAGGAAACCTCGCCCGGTTACGGCATTGACGGATGTTCCGCGCCAAACTACGCCTGTTCATTGCATGGCATGGCCCGTGCAATGGCGCATTTTGCTGCTGCTCCTGATGGATCGCCAGAGGCACGCCTGCATCAGGCGATGCGCCTGCATCCTGAACTGGTTGCCGGAGAAAGCCGCGCCTGTACCGAATTGATGCGGGCGATGGATGGCAAGGTTGCGCTGAAAACCGGCGCTGAGGGATTTTTTATCGCCATCCTGCCGGAACAAAAGCTCGGTATTGCGCTCAAGGCCGCCTGCGGCACCACCCGCGCTGCTGAATGTGCGATTGCAGCACTGCTGGTCAAACTGGGCGTTCTCCACGCCAATCATCCTGCAACGCTGAAACGCCTAAATGCGCCCATCAAGAATTGGCGCGGCATCGAAACCGGTATCCTGAAACCGGCAGCCGGTCTCATCTGAGCCTCTAGGTGGCGCTACATCTCAACGATGGGGGCCACTTCGACTGACCCGCCGGAGGCGCAGATCGGACAACCGGCAGCCATCTCGCAAGCCTCTTCAATGCTGTCAGCCTTAACGATGGTGTAACCGGACAGCGGATTCGACCCGCCATTATCAGCAACGCCTGTGGCACTGACCGTTTTGGACATGCCAACAGGGTTGCCGGGGTTCACCATCTTGTCGCCCAGACCTTCCATCCAGGCACCCCAAGCTTCCATCATCTTTGCACCTTCTTCCGGAGTTTCCGGCATGCCGCCGCCATGATATGCAAACATATACTCGGTCATTGTCGTGCTCCTGCTGGTAAAAGTTAGGTTTGGAACTCATCCTTAGCATATCCCTGCACAAAAAGCAGTGCCGTCAGATCGCCATGGTTTATCCGCAGACTGCATTGCGCCGCAACCGACGGCTTTGCATGCAGGGCGACGCCCATGCCAGCACGCGTCAGCATCCCCAGATCATTTGCTCCGTCCCCGACCGCAATGACATCACAGTCACCTATCCCCAGACGCCCAGTGATCTCTTCCAATGCATCGACCTTGGCCTGGCGCCCCAGGATCGGCAGGCCGACTTCGCCGGTGAGAACGCCATCTTTGATCAGCAGACCGTTGGCGCGGTTTTCGTCAAACCCGAGTTCCGTGGCAACATGGGCGGTAAAGGCCGTGAACCCCCCCGACACAAGCGCCGCGTATGCGCCATTTGCCTTCATGGTTGCCAACAAGGTCCTGCCGCCAGGCATGTAGGTAATCCGTTCGGCCAGTACCTTGTCGATCACCGATGAGTCCAGTCCCTTCAGCAACCCGACGCGCGCGCGCAGGGCACCGTCAAAATCCAGTTCGCCATTCATCGCCCGTTCGGTAATGTCCTTGACCCTGGCACCGACCCCTGCTTCTTCTGCGAGCTCGTCAATGCATTCCTGCTGGATCATCGTGCTGTCCATATCCGCGAGCAGCATCTTCTTGCGGCGATGTGCAGTGGGTAACACCAACAAGTCGACCCTCATCGCCTGACAGCTTTCCCAGACCTGCCATAGGTTACTGGGCATTTCGGGGATTTCGAATTCAGCGGCCTCGTCCGGTGCCAACCATGCGGCATCACCGCCGCCCCAGGCATTACGCACCGACTCTACCAGTGACGGTTCCAGCGAAAGGGCTGTCGGGGAGGTCAGCAAAACAACTGTAAACATGGCAAAGTTTCCGATCCGCGTCAGGGAGGTCGCAAAAAAGCGATCAAACGGCGGTCTAGCCCCGTTTTAGCGATTGTGCCAGCCCGCACCGCCGCATAAACGCAGCAGTGGGACACCCTTCCCCAACGAAGGGCGCATATCTGAGAGGATAGCATCAATGGCTATTGAACTACCGGTCGCGCGACCGATGAATCCGCGTTTTTCTTCTGGCCCCTGTGCCAAACCCCCCACATTTGATCTGACCGCATTGTCTGACGCGCCTCTTGGCCGCAGCCATCGCGCCGCTGTTGGCAAGGCCAAACTGCTGGAAGCGATCGAAACAACCCGCGACATTCTGGGCGTGCCAGCCGATTATCGCATCGGCATTGTGCCCGCGTCCGACACCGGCGCGTTTGAAATGGCTATGTGGAGTATGCTGGGCGAGCGCCCCGTACAGATGGTGGCATGGGAATCATTCGGCGCAGGCTGGGTCACAGATGTGGTTAAACAGCTCAAGATCGACGCCACCACCCATACCGCGGACTACGGCGAGATCGTCGATATGACCGCGCTGAACTATGACAACGACGTTTGTTTTACATGGAACGGCACCACATCTGGCGTCCGCATGGCGAACGGCGATGCGATTCCGGCAAAGCGTGAGGGGTTGACCCTTTGTGATGCAACATCAGCTGCATTTGCCATGGACCTGCCATGGGACAAACTGGATGTCACGACATTCTCCTGGCAAAAAGTTCTCGGCGGCGAGGCAGCACACGGCATGCTGATCCTGTCCCCGCGTGCGGTCGAACGGTTGGAAAACTACACCCCCGCATGGCCGCTGCCCAAGATTTTCCGCATGACAAAAGGCGGCAAGCTGAACGAGGGCATCTTCAAGGGTGAAACCATCAATACGCCTTCGATGCTATGCGTTGAGGATTACCTGAACGCTCTGAAATGGGCGAAATCCGTAGGTGGGTTGAAAGGGTTGATTGCACGGGCAGATGCCAATGCACAGGCGGTCGCTGATTTCGTGACGGCACACGACTGGATTGATTTCCTGGCCGTTGATCCAGCGACGCGATCGAACACTTCGGTCTGCCTGAAATTCACGGATCCACGCATCAGTGATGGCGCAGCTTTTGCCAAAGCTGTCGCAAAGCGGCTGGCGGATGAAAACGTCGCCTTTGACATCGGTGCCTATCGCGATGCTCCTCCGGGTCTGCGCATCTGGTGCGGTGGCACGGTTGAAACCGCTGATGTCACGTCGATGTTGCCTTGGCTTGCGTGGGCATTTGAGACCGAAATTTCATCCTGATTCCACAGGTAAATTGCCCACTCTATATCCCCTCCCTCATGGTGGACCTCCGGGCCACCCCCGTCTTGAATAAAGGACCAAACTCATGGCCCCCAAAGTACTCATCTCCGACAAACTCAGCGAAGCCGCGGTTCAGATCTTCCGCGACCGTGGCATCGATGTGGATTTTCAGCCCGATCTGGGCAAAGACAAGGACAAACTCGCTGAAGTTATCGGCAATTATGACGGCCTTGCCATCCGCTCCGCGACCAAGGTAACCGAGAAAATCCTTGCCAATGCGACCAACCTCAAGGTCATTGGCCGCGCCGGCATCGGCACCGATAATATCGATAAGGAAGCCGCGTCCAAGAAGGGTGTGATTGTGATGAATACGCCTTTTGGCAATATGATCACGACCGCTGAACATGCCATCGCGATGATGTTTGCCGTGGCACGTCAAATTCCCGAGGCCAGCACATCGACGCACGCTGGCAAATGGGAAAAATCCAAGTTCATGGGTGTCGAACTGACCGGCAAGACGCTTGGCGTGATCGGCGCGGGGAACATTGGCGGTATCGTCTGTGACCGCGCGCGGGGTCTCAAGATGAAAGTTGTCGCCTATGACCCCTTCCTAGGTGAAGAAAAAGCTGAAAAAATCGGTGTTGAAAAGGTCGAGCTGGACGAACTCCTGTCGCGTGCCGATTTTATCACCTTGCATGTGCCCTTTACCGATCAAACGGCAAATATCCTGAGCCGTGAAAACCTTGGGAAAACCAAAAAGGGCGTGCGCATCATCAACTGCGCGCGCGGTGGTCTGGTCGACGAGGAAGCACTGGCAGATATGCTGAAATCCGGTCATGTTGCCGGCGCGGCCTTTGATGTATTCAAGGTAGAGCCAGCAAACGAAAACCCGCTGTTCAACCTGCCCAATGTCGTATGCACGCCGCATCTCGGTGCCGCTACGACTGAAGCACAAGAAAACGTGGCGTTGCAGGTGGCAGATCAAATGGCCGACTATCTGTTGACTGGTGCCGTCAGCAACGCGCTGAACATGCCGTCTGTCACCGCGGAAGAAGCCAAGGTGATGACACCATGGATTGAATTGGCTGGACATCTTGGTGCGTTTATCGGTCAGATGACCGATGAACCGATCAAGGCCATCAATATCCTGTATGATGGTACGGTTGCGGACATGAACCACGAAGCGTTGAACTGTGGTGTGGTCGCGGGGATCATGAAACGCGCCAACCCGGATGTGAACATGGTCAGCGCGCCCGTGGTTGCACGTGAAAAAGGCATTCAGATCAGCACGACCAATCAGGACAAATCCGGCGTCTTTGATGGCTATGTCAAAGTGACTGTGGTGACGGAAAAGCGCGAGCGTTCTGTCGCCGGGACGGTATTTTCGGACGGCAAGCCAAGATTCATCCAGATCAAAGGCATTCAGATCGACGCTGCAATCGGTGCGCATATGGTCTATACCACGAACGAAGACGTGCCGGGCATTATCGGTACCTTAGGCCAGACCATGGGCGAGAATGGCGTCAATATCGCAAATTTCACATTGGGACGTTCCGAAGCCAAAGGCGAAGCGATTGCGCTGCTTTATGTCGACGAACCCGTACCAGCGCCGGTGATCGAAAAGCTGAGCAAGACAGGCATGTTCACACAGGTCAAACCATTGCAATTCGACGTGGCCTGATCTGGCGAGCAGTGCTAAACCCTCAACGCCCGCCCCTTGTCGGGGCGGGCGTTCTTATGGAGCGACCCAGATGGTGCACCCAATCTATGCAATCGGCGATATTCACGGTCAGCTGACCGAATTGCACCGCGTTCTGTCGCTGATCGAAGCTGACGGCGGCCCTGATGCACAGATCGTTTTCCTGGGCGATTACACAGATCGCGGCCCCGACAGCCGCGGCGTTCTGGATCTATTGGTCCAGGGAAAGGAAGCCGGGCGCAACTGGATCTTTCTGAAAGGCAACCATGACCGCATGTTCTATTGGTTCATGCAAGATTATCCGCAGCATGAAGCCTATCTACCCGTAGAACTGTACTGGTTGCATCAGCGGTTGGGCGGGGACACGACGCTGGCTTCTTACGGCGTTGAGTTTACCGCACATTCGCGACAGATCGAAGTTCACGAACAGGCGCATCAGGCAATTCCAGAAACTCATGTACAGTTTTTGAAAGATGCCGATTTATCCTATCAAACAAATTCCCTTTTTTTCGCCCACGCCGGAATCCGGCCAGGGGTGGCATTGGAGGACCAGGATGAAGAGGACCTATTGTGGATCCGCAAGGAATTTCATCAGGATCCCCGAAGCCATCCCAAGTTGATAGTGCACGGCCACACACCAGTCGACAAAGCCACCCATTACGGCAACCGCATCAATCTGGACAGTGGGGCAGGATACGGCAACTCTCTGACCGCCGCTGTCTTTGAAGGCAATAATTGTTGGGTATTGGGGCACGAGGGGCGTGCGCCGCTACTGCCGCAGCAGGACCGCTGAAACATAGCAGCGCCTGATCAGAAAAGCGCGTCCACAATAACAACAAGGCCCGCGCCACCTACCGCGCTGACGATCCCGGTAAGGAAAAACCAGCGTTTGCGCGGCCGACGGTCCACTTGGGGTGGGTTGGTCTGTGCCATCAACGCACCCTCAACCAATGCAGGCAAGCGCGGGCCAAAACGGGCCAGCACCATAGCGGTATCGGCCAGATCACCGATCAATGCAGCCGGGCCAATCGATTTAGTAATGTAATTGGTGACAATCGGGCTCGCGACTTCCCAGATGTTCATATTGGGGTTCAGCGACCGCGCAACGCCTTCCACCACAACCATCGTGCGTTGCAGCAGGATCAGTTCGGTGCGTGTTTCCATCCCGAAACGTTCTGTAACCTCAAACAAGTAGGCCAGAAGTCGCGCCATCGAGATATGCGTGGCATTCATCCCGAAAATCGGTTCCCCGACTGCCCGCAAGGCACGGGCAAATTCATCCATGTCCTTGTCGGCGGGGACATATCCAGCCTCGAAATGCACACGCGCCACGCGTTTATAATCACGACGGATAAAGCCATAGAGAATCTCGGCGTAGACACGGCGAGTGTATTCATCAATGTAACCCATGATGCCGAAATCAAGGGCGATGATATTGCCATTCGGTGCGACTTTCAGGTTTCCCTGATGCATGTCGGCGTGAAAATAGCCGTCGCGCAATGCGTGGTTCAAAAACAATTGCAGCACTCTGTTGCTAAGCACCACGCGGTCATGACCGGCTGCATCTATTGCGTCATTATCCCCCATGGAAACGCCTTCCGCCCATTCCAGCGTCATCACGCGACGCGACGAATGATTCCACTTGATCGCGGGCAGCTGAAATCCTTCGTCCTTGACCGTGTTGGCGGCAAATTCCGAGGCTGCAGCACTTTCCAGTCGCAGATCAAGCTCACCGCGCACCACCCCGTCAAAATGTTCGATCACATCCAGAGGACGCAAGCGCCGTGCTCCGGGAGAGAAAAGTTCGACCATCCGAGCAGCCAGATAAAAGGCGTCAATGTCTTTACGAAATGCTTTTTCGATACCCGGGCGCAGCACTTTGACAGCGACATCCGACCCATCGTCGATCAGTCTTGCGTGATGTACCTGTGCGATAGAGGCAGCAGCAACAGGTTCGCTGAATTCTGAAAAGATCTCATCAACGGGTTTTCCCAACTCACGCTCAACCGCCTTTTTTGCCTCTTCGATGCTGAAGGGCGGCAGCTTGTCCTGTAGCACACGCAGCTGCACGGCCAGTTCGTCGCCAACAACATCGGGACGCGTGGACAATATCTGACCAAACTTGATGTAGGCGGGACCTAATGCGGTCAAGGCACGAGTAGCAGGCGGCATCGATGGATCACCTCGATACCCCAGAAATTTGAACGGCAACCCAAGCGCGCGCGCCACAAAACGCAGGGCTGGTGTTGCCTCGAATGCATCAAGGACGACATTCATTGCGCCTGCGCGTTCCAGCGTCGCACCGGTGCGGATCAACCGCCAAATATTATGTACCCCGCGCAAGGCTTACAGCTTCCAGCCGGAATGGAGCGCGGCGATTCCCATGCTCAGATTCCGGTATTTTGCCTGTTCGAAACCAGCTTGTTTTACCATATCCAGAAACGTTTCCTGATCAGGAAAGTTTCTAATGGATTCAACTAGATATTGGTAACTATCACGATCATTGGCGATGATCTGACCCATGCGCGGGATCACATTGAAGCTGTAAAGATCATAGGCTTTCTGCATCATGGGATTGGGCAGCTGGCTGAATTCCAGCACCATCAGTCTGCCACCGGGGCGCAGCACGCGAAAGGCCTCGTTCAGCGCTTCTTGGGGACGAGTGACATTGCGAATGCCAAAGCTGATCGTATAAACATCAAAGGAATTATCTTCGAAGGGCAGCGCCATCGCATCTCCCACTACCCAATCAAGGCTATCCTCCATTGCGGCAGCTTCGGCACGTTTGCGCCCTTCAACCAGCATCTCTTCAGTCAGATCACAGACAGTGGCATGGCCGGACCCGGCGCGTTTCAGGAATTTGAACGATACATCCCCCGTACCGCCCGCCACATCCAGCAGTTTTTGACCGGCACGCGGGGCCAGCCAGTCCATCATCGCTTCTTTCCATATTCGATGAATGCCAACACTCATCACATCATTCATGATGTCGTATTTGTTGGCGACATCTGAAAAAAGGCTGCGCACCATGCCGGCCTTGTCATCTTCACGGATGGTTCGGGCCCCAAAATGCGTGGTCTTGTCAGTCATGGTCATCGCCTCGATATTGCTTTGGTCGAGATATAGCGCCAAAGCCTTAGATACAAACAGCCATTTGCCGCAGGGCCGCAAGCAGGAGACAACATGCCAGAGCTTCCCGAAGTTGAAACCGTGATGCGGGGGCTGTCCCCGGCAATGACAGGCGTGGTAATTGTGCATGCCGAAGTAAACCGGCCCGATCTGCGATGGCCATTCCCCGAACGGATGGCGGAACGGCTGACCGGGCAAACGGTAAAGCAGCTGCGCCGCCGATCCAAATACATTCTCGCAGATCTCTCCTCGGGAGAATCACTCTTGATTCATCTGGGCATGTCAGGGCGCATGTTGGTTTCTGGTGATCCATTGGGCCAGTTTGTCCATGAGCACCCCGCAGCGGAAAAGCACGACCATGTCGTGTTGCATATGGATAACGGTGCGCGGATTACGTTTAATGATCCACGGCGGTTTGGCGCAATGGACCTGTTGGACACTGTGACGGCTGCACAACACAAGTTGCTGGCCTCGATCGGGCCGGAACCTTTGGGCAATGACTTTCACGAGGCGCAGTTGATCAACGCTTTTGCGGGGCGCAAAACGCCTGTCAAATCCGCCTTGCTGGATCAACGGCTGGTTGCCGGTCTTGGAAATATCTATGTCTGCGAAGCACTTTACAGGGCGGGGATACATCCGGCGCGCAAGGCCGGACATATATCCAAGTCGCGCGTCGCTTCCCTTGTCCCGATCATCCGCGATGTATTAGGCGCTGCAATCGAAGCTGGGGGGTCATCGCTCAAGGATTTTCGGCGCGCAGATGGCGAACTGGGATATTTCCAACACAGTTTTGATGTCTATGGCCGCGAGGGAGATCGTTGTCGAACGCCCGAATGCACAGAACAAATCAAAAGGATTGTGCAGGCGGGGCGGTCGACATTCTATTGCAGTCAATGTCAAAGATAGCTTGAAACGCCCTTGGCCCATGTTATTCACGAAACCCAGTGCGAAACAAAAGAGAGCATCGCCAAATGGCCTATGAAACGATCACCCTTGACGTGGACAACCATGTGGCACTGGTCACATTGAACCGGCCGGACGCCATGAACGCGTTGAATGATGTGTTGATGGAGGAACTGGCCGAAGCCTTGAAAAGCTGTCAGGAAAACGAAAAGGTACGCTGCATTGTGATCACCGGATCGGAAAAGGCCTTTGCCGCCGGTGCCGACATCGCGATGATGAAGGACAAATCGTTCGTCGACGTCTTTGCCGGTGATCTTTTTACACCCGAAACAGACCAGATCATGCGCGTGCGCAAACCAATCATCGCTGCTGTATCCGGCTATGCGCTGGGCGGCGGCTGCGAATTGGCGATGATGTGTGACTTTATCATCTGCTCGGAAACGGCCAAGTTCGGTCAACCCGAGATCAATCTTGGTGTGGTGGCAGGCATCGGCGGCACACAGCGTCTGACGCGTCTGGTGGGCAAGTCCAAAGCGATGGATATGAACCTTACGGGCCGTTTCATGGACGCCGAAGAGGCCGAGCGCTCGGGCCTTGTGTCGCGCGTTGTGCCTGTGAAAAAGCTGATGGACGAGGCACTGGGCGCCGCGGGCAAGATCGCTGAAAAGTCGATGATCACGGTGATGGTTGTAAAAGAGGCAGTAAACCGCGCCTATGAGGTGCCTTTGCGCGAAGGTCTGCTGTTTGAACGTCGCGTGTTCCATTCGTTGTTCGCGACCGAAGACCAGAAAGAAGGCATGAGCGCGTTTCTGGAGAAGCGGGAAGCGCAGTTCCGGGACAAGTGATCAAGGAACGCTGGCTTTCCTGCAAAGCAGAAAACGCTCACGTGCCAAACCCTTCATCTGACCTGAGCGCACAACGATTTCCATCTGGGTCGTGAAACTCTGCGGTTGTGCCCCAGGAATGTTCCATGACCTTTACAGTGACGCCTTTTCTTTGGAGCGTGTCACTGGTGGCTTTAACATCTTCAACATTAAAGCGGAATTTGACCGGTGACATTTCGATGGGCTTTGGACCGTCATATGCGATACCATCATTTTCAACCATCAGATATGTATCTCCAAGGCTAAAGGTGGTCAGCCGCTCTTCCTCCCGGTCAATCCTGTGCAACAGATCCAGTTCAAGTATGTCCCGGTAAAAAGCCACACAGTCATTATATCTTTTTGTGAAAAGAATAATTCCGGCCCTTGTGTATCGCATTTTCCATCCTTCCGTGTCGTAAAGTAACGATCATTGCGCTCGTACCCACCCTGACGCTACAGGTTGAAGCATGGTTTAGCTCAAGCGGAATTTTTGGTGATTTGGTGTTTCTCTGCAGTCGCAACGCGGCCAGAACGCAGCACACCTTTACAACCTCCCCACTTCCCGTCTATAGCCCGCCTCATACATGCGCGTGCAGCCCGCTCAGGCTAGAATCACCTTCCCAAATGGGGAACCGTTTCAAAGCGGTCAGGGTTTGGCGTCACGCGTCGAAATTTTGAATATGACCCAAAGGTAGATCCGCATGGCCAATACACCACAGTCCAAAAAACGCGCACGTCAGAACGAGAAGCGTTTCCAGATCAACAAAGCACGACGTTCGCGCATCCGCACATACCTGCGCAAAGTCGAGGAAGCCATCGAATCTGGCGTCAAAGAAGACGCAGTTGCAGCGCTGCGCGCCGCCCAGCCAGAGCTGATGCGCGGTGTGACCAAGGGTGTTTATCACAAGAACACAGCAAGCCGGAAAATGTCCCGTCTTGCGGCGCGCGTCAAAGCGATCGGCTGAGACGAACCATCACGCCGGGTTTTTCTTTTACGAAAAACGGCTAATAGATTGATAAAAAAGGCGTCGGAATTCCGGCGCCTTTTTTGGTTCATGTTCGGTCTCAAAATTGACGCATAGATTCTTTTCCAGCATTTCATGAGTCAAGTTTGAAGATGTGTTGAAGCGAACCCTGAACACTTGGTAATAGAGACATGCGAGTCACTTCGCAGGGGGGACAGGCTTTGGGTTTTGGGTGTAAATTGCATCCGATCCAAAAAAACCAAAGTAAGTCAAAAGGTCGAATGGCCAGAAAAGGCGAACTGCAAATTGTGCTGCCGCACATTTGCCCTGTCACAAAAAAGTCGAGCAGACGACCGCGTCTGACGCAAAGGTACAATCAATTGTACCCGATTCGTCAGATTGGTTTTCTGTGAGTGTGTCTACTGGACGCAAGTTGGTTTCACTGCTGAGGCCGAACCAAAACTTGTGGGCGGTGGTTTTGATACGAGTTGGGTGCCGGTGTGTAAGCCGGTGTGGGGAAATATGGACAGAAAGAACGACATGACGCAGGATCATTGGGGTGATATCAGGCAGCGGCTATTAAAGACTGTCGGTCAGAACAACTACACAACCTGGATCGAGCCGATTGTTCCGGGTGACATTGTCGATAACATTGCGACACTGAATGTACCGACAACCTTTTTCGGCAACTACGTCAGTCAGAATTTTGCCGATCTTATCCTGCATGAAATCAACGCCGCTGGGCTAGAAGCCGCGCGCCTGAACTTTGCTCTTTGTGCCAAACCCGCAACCAATGTCCCGACTTCACCCGCCGTGATTCGCCAGGCCGCGACCGCACCCAAACCGTCGGCATCAAGCATTTCCTCAACCGCTCCGCTGGATCCACGTTTCAGCTTTGACAATTTTGTTGTCGGTAAGCCCAACGAATTGGCCCATGCCGCAGCACGCCGTGTCGCAGAAGGCGGACCTGTGACCTTTAATCCATTGTTTCTTTATGGCGGCGTTGGCCTGGGCAAAACCCACCTGATGCATGCAATCGCGGCTGAACTGAAACAACGCAAACCCGAAATGAACGTGCTCTATCTCTCTGCCGAGCAATTCATGTATCGCTTTGTCCAGGCCCTGCGCGACCGCAAGATGATGGACTTCAAAGAACTGTTTCGTTCCGTTGACGTGCTGATGGTTGATGACGTCCAGTTCATCGCCGGCAAAGACAGCACCCAGGAAGAGTTCTTTCATACTTTCAATGCACTGGTCGACCAGCACAAACAGATCATTATTTCAGCGGATCGCGCGCCGACAGACATCAAAGACCTCGAAGATCGCGTTCAGTCACGGCTGCAATGCGGTTTGGTCGTCGATTTGCACCCGACAGATTATGAACTGCGCCTTGGTATCCTGCAAAGCAAGCTGGAAGTGCAGCAAAAAACCTATCCGGGCCTTGAAGTCGACAAGACCGTTTTGGAATTTCTGGCGCACCGCATCACCTCGAACGTGCGTGTTCTGGAGGGTGCCCTGACGCGGCTGTTTGCCTTTGCTTCGCTGGTCGGGCGCGAGATCAACATGGAGTTGACACAGGATTGTCTGGCCGACGTTCTGCGTTCCAGTGAACGTAAGGTTACGGTTGAAGAAATTCAGCGCAAGGTCAGCGAGCATTATAACATCCGTTTGAGCGACATGATCGGTCCCAAACGTCTGCGCAGTTATGCCCGCCCCCGTCAGGTTGCAATGTATCTCAGCAAACAATTGACCAGCCGGTCCTTGCCCGAAATCGGACGCCGGTTCGGCGGGCGCGACCATACGACAGTGATGCACGGCGTGCGCCGGATCGAAGAGCTCAAGCAATCCGATAGCCAGATCGCGGAAGACCTTGAATTGCTTGGTCGCGCGCTCAAGTCCTGAGCTATTTTTTGACAGGCTTTGATGTTTTCTTGAGGGGCCTTCTGGCCCCTCTTGCATTTAATCCCACAAAGCCTCAAAAGTCTTGCGCAAGCGGGGGAACCGGGTAGTCTGCCTTTCCCGGCAGTTATTGGGAGTAGGCATATGAAATTTAGCATCGAACGGGCCGCATTGCTCAAGGCGGTCAGCCAGGCGCAATCTGTTGTGGAACGTCGCAACACAATCCCGATCCTCGCCAACGTGCTGATCGAAGCCGAAGGTAGCGATGTGTCGTTCCGTGCTACGGACCTGGACATCGAAGTGGTAGATAAGGTTGGTGCGCAGGTCGAGCGCGCCGGGGCGACCACGGTTTCTGCCACGATGCTGCACGAAATTGTCCGTAAACTGCCGGACGGAGCGTTGATCAACCTGACAGCTGATCTTGCAGCGGGACGCATGACCGTTGAGGCCGGGCGTTCCAATTTCTCGTTGGCCACACTACCACGAGAAGACTTCCCGGTGATGGCAACCTCTGAATACGCCTCAAACTTCAGTGCAGACGCAAAGGTTCTGCGTCGTCTGTTCGACAAATCCAAATTTGCGATCTCCACCGAAGAAACGCGGTACTATCTGAACGGCGTCTATATGCACATTTCCGATGCGGATGGCGGTAAGGTCCTGCGCTGTGTCGCGACCGACGGACACCGGCTTGCGCGTATTGATGCAGATTTGCCTGAAGGTGCAGCCGATATGCCCGGCGTGATCGTTCCACGAAAAACCGTAGGCGAATTGCGTAAGCTGCTGGATGACGATGACATGAAGATCGCAGTGTCCGTATCCGAAACCAAAATAAGATTTGCCACTCCCGAAATCACCCTGACTTCAAAGGTCATTGACGGCACATTCCCCGATTATACCCGCGTGATCCCACAAGGAAACACACGTAAAATGGAAGTGGACGCCTCTGATTTTGCAGCGGCTGTTGACCGTGTGGCGACCGTCAGCTCCGAACGTTCTCGCGCTGTGAAACTGCAACTGGACGAAGACCGGTTGGTCCTGTCCGTGAATGCGCCAGACAGTGGCGCAGCAGAAGAAGAACTGGTTGTGGCCTATGGGGACGAACGTCTTGAGATCGGGTTTAACGCGAAATACCTGCTGGAAATCGCCAGTCAGGTCGACCGCGAAAATGCTGTTTTCCTGTTCAACTCGTCGGGTGATCCGACGTTGATGCGCGAAGGCAACGACATGTCCGCTGTCTATGTCGTCATGCCGATGCGTGTTTGAGGGAAACGGATTATTTGAAATATTCCGACCGTTTTCTGTCAAAGAAAACGCCCCTCTCTGATGGGTAACTTGCATCTATCCCGACTCACGCTTTCGCACTTCCGCTCGCACAAACGTGCCATTATCGATTGTGATGCGCGACCCGTGGCCATTCATGGGTTCAACGGAGTGGGCAAGACCAACATCCTCGAAGCAGTTTCGTTGATGTCGCCCGGACGCGGACTGCGTCGATCAAGTGCTGATGACATGACCCGCAGGCCTGAGGCACTGGGCTGGAAAATTACCGGCATCCTACACTCGCTTCAACAGGTGCACGAGCTTGAGATCTGGTCAGAGCGGGGTGCGGCACGCCAGACGCGTATCAATGGCAAAATTACGCCCCAGACGGCGTTGGGTCGTATCGCACGGGTACTCTGGCTGGTTCCGGCGATGGACAGGTTATGGATCGAGGGGGCGGAGGGTCGGCGCCGGTTCCTGGATCGTATGACGCTGAGCTTTCTGCCAGATCATGCCGAACACGCTTTGGCCTACGAAAAGGCAATGCGCGAACGCAATCGGCTGCTCAAGGATATGGTACGCGAGCCGTCCTGGTATGCCGCGCTTGAGATGCGCATGGCAGAAGCTGGGACGGCACTGCATGCGGGACGGCTCTCCGCTCTGGAAGCGATCGCGAAAGCCCAGGATCAAGCACAGACGGCCTTCCCAGCCGCGCAGCTGACGTTGCAGTGCGACATGCCGACAGATGCGCAGGACATGCGCACCGCGCTTGCGGAGAACCGAACACGCGATCTGTCGGCGGGGCGTACATTGATCGGGCCACATCGTGCCGACCTCTTTGGCGTTTATGCAGCCAAGGACGTTCCGGCCCGGGATTGCTCTACCGGAGAGCAAAAGGCGCTGCTTGTCTCATTGATTCTTGCCAATGCCCGGGCTCTTGCAGCCGATTTCGGTGCGCCGCCATTGTTGCTTTTGGACGAGGTTGCCGCGCATCTTGATGCTGATCGACAGGCAGCGCTATATGACGAACTTTGTGCATTGGGTGCACAGGCATGGATGACGGGCACAGGCCCTGAAATGTTCGCAGCCTTGGGAGATCGTGCGCAGGTTTTGCAAGTAAGCGAAGACGCCGGCATCTCCTTCGTTCGGCAGGCCTGAACAACCCGTGCAATCATCCACAAAATCTTGTGCCAATTGCGTGACAAGACCCTCGGAAACCACTATAAATTGCGCAAATAGATAGGGTTTTTCCGCATGTCCGAACAAGACCAGATGCCAGAAGAATATGGCGCTGATTCCATTAAAGTTCTCAAGGGGTTAGAGGCTGTGCGCAAACGCCCCGGCATGTATATCGGGGATACGGATGACGGCTCTGGTCTGCACCACATGGTATACGAAGTGGTGGACAATGGTATTGACGAGGCACTGGCCGGTCATGCGGATGCGGTGAACGTCACAATCCACGAAGATCACTCTGTCTCCGTCAGCGACAACGGGCGCGGCATTCCGGTGGGTATCCACGAAGAAGAAGGCGTTTCCGCTGCCGAAGTGATCATGACCCAACTCCACGCTGGCGGTAAATTCGACAGCAATTCCTATAAAGTCTCCGGCGGCCTGCACGGGGTCGGCGTGTCGGTTGTAAACGCACTCAGCGACTGGTTGGAACTGCGTATCTGGCGCGAAGGCAAAGAACATATCGCACGGTTTGAGGGTGGCTTTACCGTTGATCACCTGAAGGTACTGGGAGAAACCGACCGCACTGGAACCGAAGTGCGTTTCATGGCCTCGACCGATACCTTTTCGAATCTCGAATATTCATTTGAAACGCTCGAGAAGCGCTTGCGCGAACTGGCTTTCCTGAACTCGGGTGTGCGGATCATTCTGACCGATGAACGGCCCGCAGAGCCGCTGAGATCCGAACTGTTCTACGAAGGCGGCGTGAAGGAATTTGTCAAATACCTTGATCGACACAAGTCTTCGGTGATGCCTGAACCGATCTTTATCGTGGGCGAGAAGGACGACATCGGCGTCGAAGTCGCGATGTGGTGGAATGACAGCTATCACGAAAACGTCCTTCCTTTTACCAACAACATTCCACAGCGCGACGGCGGCACCCATCTGGCGGGTTTTCGCGGGGCATTGACGCGCACCATCAATAGTTACGCACAATCCTCGGGCATCGCGAAAAAGGAAAAGATCAACTTTACCGGCGATGATGCCCGCGAGGGATTGACCTGTGTGTTGTCGGTAAAGGTGCCTGATCCCAAGTTCAGTTCGCAGACCAAGGACAAGTTGGTATCGTCTGAAGTGCGGCCCGCCGTAGAGGGACTCGTCAATGAAAAACTGTCCGAATGGTTCGAGGAAAACCCCACCGAAGCCCGCATCGTGGTCGGCAAGATCGTCGAAGCCGCCCACGCCCGCGAAGCAGCGCGCAAGGCACGTGACCTGACACGCCGCAAGACGGCGATGGATGTGAATTTTCTGGCAGGCAAGCTTAAGGATTGTTCCGAAAAGGACCCGTCCAAAACCGAAGTCTTCCTCGTAGAGGGTGACTCTGCGGGAGGATCCGCGCAAACGGGCCGTGACCGCCAGACACAGGCGATTCTGCCGCTCAAGGGCAAGATCCTGAACGTGGAACGCGCCCGGTTCGACCGGATGCTCGGTTCACAGGAAATTGGAAACCTTGTCATGGCGCTTGGCACCGGCATCGGACGCGATGAATTCAACATCGACAAGCTGCGCTACCACAAGATCGTCATCATGACGGATGCTGATGTTGACGGTGCACACATCAGGACGTTGTTGTTGACATTCTTCTATCGCCAGATGCCTCAGCTTATCGAAAATGGCCATCTTTATATTGCCCAGCCTCCGCTATACAAAGTTTCGCGCGGCAAATCCGAGGTCTATCTCAAAGACCAAGCGGAGATGGACGAATACCTGATCAATCAAGGTACCGAAGGTGCCATGCTGCGTCAGGGCAACGGTGAGGAGATCACCGGAGCGGATCTTGCCCGTGTTGTCGAACATGCCCGCCAGATGCGCCGTGTTCTGGATGCCTTTCCAACGCATTATCCGCGCCATATTCTGGAACAGGCCGCAATCGCGGGGGCTTTCGTGCCTGGAGCGGTCGATGCTGACTTGCAGGGGGTGGCAGACAAGGTTGCCAAGCGGCTGAACCTGATCGCGCTTGAATACGAACGGGGTTGGCAGGGCCGTATCACCCAAGATCACGGTATCAAATTGGCTCGTATCCTGCGAGGCGTCGAAGAGGTACGCACGCTGGACGGCAAGATGCTGCGCTCGGGCGAGGCGCGTAAATCCGGCACCTTTACCCAGCATTTGCAGGACGTTTACAATCTGCCAGCGACCCTGGTGCGCAAAGACCGCACCCAGTTGATCAATGGCCCTATGGACCTGCTGAATGCTATTCTGGCTGAGGGTGAAAAGGGGCTGTCATTGCAACGGTACAAGGGTCTGGGGGAAATGAACCCAGATCAGCTATGGGAGACCACGCTTGATCCTGACGCACGCACGTTGCTTCAGGTCAGGGTCGAGGACATGGCCGAGGCAGATGACTTGTTCACCAAGCTGATGGGCGATGTTGTTGAACCACGTCGTGAATTCATCCAGCAAAACGCGCTGAATGTGGAAAACCTCGACTTCTGAAACAGGAAAAACGGGTTATTTCAGCCCGTTTTTCGCGACAAAAGCCGCCAGATCAAGAATCAGTTGTCCACGAGCCTGCGCAATAGCGTTAGGGCCCCCTTTGGGGTCGAACTGAACGCTAAGATCAAACAGGCCTGATCGCTCACGGCGGCCATCACTGACCGCCACGAAATACTGTCCGGATGTTTCGAATGAACCATCAGTTGTTGCGATCAATTCGGCAAAACGGATTTCCAGACGCGCATCGGGGAACGCTTCGAACGGCCAGGGCTCTGACGCGATGCGCCGCCCGGTCAGCCGGGACAGATTCCGGCTGAGTTCCAGGGCAATGGCACGGTCGGGCGCATCGGCCCAAAGCACGCCAGATGAACTGATCAGTGTCCCTTCGGCATTACGAAGCGAAATCTCGTCGGCCGCTGCGTAACTGGGCAGCGAGACATCCCTGACCTCGACAGAGGCAAAGGCGATCGACATGCTCTGGCTGATTTCGGGCGCTTTGACCGCGAAACGATCTGGCGCACCACAGGCAGCGAGCGCCAGAGGCAACAGACAAAGAAACGCGCGTTTCGTAAATTTCATGATCTACCGTCCAAGCAAAAGCGAATTGGGGTTACGTTCGATTGTTCGCGCAAGGCGCGCAAGGGCATCGGCGGCTTTTTGTATGTCACGCATTGTGGTTTGCGCTTCGCGGCTGATCTGATCACCCTTGTTATAGCCTTCGATGGTGCGGCCTGCCTGGGCGAATAATGCCGTCAGACGTTCAACGATTTTCGGCAGGTCCTTGGAAGAGACCGCAATACTATCGGCTGCGTTTCGCGCCGAAGCCAGCGTTTGATTGACGTTCTCAATCGCACCTCCCTCGCGCAGTTCCTGCAAGGTATAGTTCAACTCGTCCAGCGCCCGCTTTAACGAACCGGGAAGCGCCTTTGCCTCTTCTGCGCCTACGACCGCTTCGGCCGCCTTGATCAGCCCTGTAAGTTCCGTAACCAGTTCGTTGATCTCAAGGGATTCAACCTTGGCCGCAACGGCTTCGATCTGGGTGATTAATGCCGGCACGCCTTCCACGGAAGTTTCAACCGCACTGGCGGCTGACGCCGCAGAGGCAAGTACTTCCCCCAGCTTCGCCGCGATACGCTCTTGCTCAAGCTCGCCGACCAGTGTTTCCACGCGTTTCAGGGTCGCATTGAGGCTGACAGGGATATTTCTCATATCATCAGAGGCAACCAATCCCTGTATTTCGCTTAAAAGCAGGCGTAGATCGGCAGGTGTCTCCCGCAGATCCTCGCTTGAAACGAAACTTTCGGCCGAATCCATAAATGTGATGGCGGAATTCAGCAATTCTTCGATGGGCAGGTTGTTGATACGGGTAAACACCCCCTCAACCGTTGCCGAGGCATCTGAAGTTTCGTTCTGCGTGGTTGGCATAATCGGCAATGCATCAACGTCACCCACAAGACGTGCAGGCGGTGCATCTTCGACAACCACCAGTTCCACCTTCAACCCACCGGTTAGCAGGCTGGCCGAAGCCAGTCGCGCCCGCAAACCGCCAACCACCCGGTTTGCCAAGAAATCCAGAGCCGCCTGGGGTGATACCTCGTCTGGCAAGCCCAGGCGCGCCGGCTGGATCGACAGAATCACGTTCAAACGCACGCGACTATCACCAAATTGGTCATAGTCCACGATACCGGACAGTGAATCCACTTCGCCAATCTTGAGCCCGCTCAATTCGACGGGGGCACCCACCGTTAGTCCCGAAATATTTTCATCAAAGATCACGCTGACTTCGAGCGGTTCAACCGCTGAGGAACTAAAGATCGAACTGCGTGCGGTTTCGCGATCAGGAAACACTTCGAACACAGTGCCGTCCGTGACGCGCCCCCCACCTGAAACAAAAGTGTCAAAGGTGATGCCGCCACCGACCAAAGTTGCCAAGGAGGAAAAATCAATCTCTGCACCTGATGGCCCGATACTGACGCTAAAGCCCGAGGTGTCCCAAAAGCGTGTTGATTCATTGATCAATGCGCGATGTTCATCAAAGATTAATCCTTCGACAATCGCATAATTTCCCCGCGGAGAAATACGCGCACGGCCCAAACGCCCGATTTCAATTCCTTTATACAGGATTGGCGCGTTATCGGTCAGCTGGCTGTTGGCGACTGTACGAAAGGCGATTTCTAGCCCGCTTTGGCCAGGGCGGATCAATGGTGCCTCGGCTGCACCAGAAAAACGTTCTGGAACCGTGCCGGGCTGGTCGTCCCACGATCCTTCGATATAGACACCGCTCAACACGGTGCTCAATCCCGTGATCCCCTGGGCAGAAACCTCAGGCTGCACGATCCAGAACAAGGCACCGCTGTCAATGAAGGGAGCAACATCATTGTCAACTCGTATATGGGCGATTACGCGGCTCAGCCCCTCGCCAAAACTCACTTTTTCAACCACGCCGACAGTGACATCGCGGTATCTCAATTCGGTTTCACCAGACTTGATCCCGGCACCTGTTTCGAATTCGACCGTAATCAGCGGACCGCGATCATTGTAGGATTGCCACGCCACAAACAGCGCGACCGCCAGTGCCGCCAGTGGGATCACCCAGACAATTGATGCGCCGCTCAGGAACGCCTTGCGCGCCGGAGAAACCGACACCTGTGGCAGATCATCACTCATCGCTCTTCTTGTCCCCTTTTTTGGCCTGTGCATCCCAAATCAAACGGGAGTCAAAGGCCTGAGCTGACAACATCGTAAAGATCACCGAAAGCGCGAAGAAAATACTCGCCGGGCCGGGGTTTATCGTTGCCAATGTCTTGAGTTGCACCAGCGCTGACAGGATCGCAACCACAAAGATATCTATCATTGACCACCGTCCGATGTATTCAACAATCTCGAACAGCATCTGTCGTCGCTGCATCGAAACACTGCTGGGGGTCTTGACGCTTATCGCCAGGTAGGCAACAGCCCAGAATTTTGCCAAAGGGATCACTACAGAGGCAAAAAGAATGATCACGGCGATGCCCAAGCTGCCATGATGCGCCAGTTCTACCGCGCCTGCGATGATCGTGCTTTCATCAACCTGAAACAAGGTCTGGGTGCGCAGCATCGGATAGATATTGGCCGGAATGTAACAAATCGCTCCCATGAGCCACAGCGCCCAGACCCGTTGCAGGCTCAGCGGGTCGCGCGATTGCAGCTTGTGCCCACAACGCGCGCAGACTGTGGCGCTGATTGGCCATGCTTTCGTACAGCGACGGCATGCCACCAAACCCAGATCCCGGGCGCTTATGAATTCTTTGGATGTTCCAGACGATACCATACTGACCACTTACACATAAAACTGTCCTGCGCGATAACGAGAACGACGAGAATACCAAACATCCAGAAAGCGGGGCCAAACCCCACAGTTGCGAGACCGGCGACCTTGACCAGTGCCACCGCGCAGCCAATGGCAAAAATCTCGGCCATCGACCAGGGTCGCAGCGATTCTGACAAGCGAAAGGCGCGGATCGCAAAGCGGGCGGCGGGACGGTCCAGAACGATAGGAACCAGTACGTACAAGGTCAGCAGGACCCGCATCAAAGGAACGAAAATAATCAACCCCGCGGTTGCGAGCGATAGAAAGATCATCGGCCCACCCGAGAAAGCCAGCGCAGCATCAAGGATGGACACTGCATTCTTGTTGCCTGCGGCATCTATTGTCAAAAACGGAAATACAGCGGCCCCAATGATCAGGAACAACACAGCAAAAGCCACGGCAATAATGTGAAGCCCCGCATTGCGGCGTGGTGCGATCAGCACCTTGTGACAGCGCTGGCAGACTGCCCGTTCACCATTCTTGGGTTTGTTCATACGATAAACAGCATCGCATTGTGGACAAACGATCAGATCGTCCAACATGGTAGTTACGTCAAAAGCGGCAAAATCCTTCATTCGGCCACGATATAGGAATTTCAGGGCTTGTTACACTGGTATTTGGCGGTGCCAGCATACGGGTTTTCTCCTGCTGAGCTTTGCTGTCTGCCGCGTCAATCAACCCCAAGTCAAAGTGCCTTCGTCCCAGCGGTGATGACCTTAACAAAGGCAACACAGGCCAGACCCACGTCCCATTTGCTTGACCAATTCAGGCAAAGGTTCAGGCACATCATTTGCTTGCGTATATCAGCAATCCCGTCAAAGTGCGGAACACACAACCGCGGCAATGCAAGGGGAATATGATGCCAAACTTGGGCGATCTGGCCAGATTTACGACATTTGCCGGCGCTATTCTGTTAGCGCTTTTGTGTTTTATTCTGATGTTTTCGTGGAGCGCATGGTTCTTTTGGCCATTTGCCCTCTTTGCTTTTTTGTCGGGTTTGGGCCTGTTTGATGTCACGCAAACCAAACACTCGATCCTGCGCAACTATCCGATTCTCGGGCACATGCGATTCATTTTCGAAGGAATTCGGCCTGAAATCCGGCAATATCTGATTGAATCCGACCAGGATGAAGAGCCATTCAGCCGCGACAACAGATCGTTGGTCTACCAACGCGCCAAGGATCAGGAAGACGCACGTCCCTTTGGCACGCGGATGCGGGTTTATGATGCGGGCTATTCCTGGGTCACGCATTCTGTGCAACCTGTTCATATCAAAGACTTCGATTTCCGCACTAAAATTGGTGGATCGCAATGTAGCAAACCCTATTCCGCCTCCCTCTTCAACATTTCCGCAATGAGTTATGGTTCGCTGTCTGCCAATGCCATTCAAGCCTTGAATACCGGTGCCAAGCTGGGCGGTTTCGCCCATGACACCGGCGAAGGATCGGTCAGCCGCTATCACAAGGCAGGCGGCGGCGATCTGATTTATCAATTGGCGTCGGGGTATTTTGGTAGTCGGGCGGCAGATGGATCGTTTGATCCCGAAAAGTTTCGTGAGACTGCGGCGCTGGACCAGATCAAGATGATCGAGCTGAAGCTCAGCCAGGGCGCCAAGCCCGGACATGGTGGTATGCTGCCAGCTTCCAAGATCTCCCGCGAGATTGCCGAGGCACGCGGCGTGCCGATGGGGATAGACTGTATCTCACCCGCTGCGCATTCAGCATTCTCAACCCCGATCGAGATGATGGAATTCATTGGTAAATTGCGCGCATTGTCCGATGGTAAACCCGTCGGTTTCAAGCTGTGCATCGGGCACCGTCGCGAATTCATGTGTATCGTCAAAGCGATGCTCAAGACCGGTATCACCCCCGATTTTATCGTTGTGGATGGTGCCGAGGGGGGCACCGGCGCGGCACCGGTCGAATTCTCGAACCACATCGGCATGCCGATGACCGAAGGGCTGACCTTTGTGCACAATACCCTGCGCGGCGCTGGCCTGCGCGATGAGATCAAGATTGGTGCCGCAGGCAAGATCGTTTCGGCCTTTCACATCGCCCGTGCCCTCGCTCTGGGCGCGGATTGGTGCAACTCCGCCAGGGGGTTCATGTTCTCGATCGGCTGTATCCAGGCACAAGCCTGCCACACCAACCGTTGCCCCGTCGGCGTCGCCACACAGGACAAAACCCGCATGCGGGCGCTGGATGTAACGCACAAAAGCAAACGCGTGGCACGGTTCCACTACAACACCATGGAGGCTCTGGGTGAAATGACGGGGGCCGCTGGGCTGCACCATCCCAGCGATTTCCTGCCTTACCATCTCATGCTGCGCCAAGGCGACAAGAGCATGGTAGAAGGCAGTGACGTCTATGGTTATTTGCCCAAAGGCTTTTTGCTGGATGACGATGCCGAAGACTACGGTGATCACAAAAGTCGCTGGAAACGTGCGAGTGCCGAGACCTTTTCCCCGCTTGAATGATAGATCGCGGGTTACCCTGGGCGCAACACAAACGAAAGGTGACTATTGTGCGCCAATACCATTCTGCAGGCAAGACGGGGCGTCAGGACGCACGCCCGTCCAGAGCATCAAACGTTTCTGCGCTGTCATCGTTGCCGGATTTGGCCGCAGCCATTGTGTCGTCCCTCTGGTGATATAATCCGATCTGCGCATTCAGGGCGGCACCATACAACACCAGAAAACTGCTGATCCATAACCAGATCAACATCGCAATGACGGCGCCGATCGATCCATAGACCTGATTGTAGTTGCCGAAATTCGTCACATAATAGGAAAACCCGACCGACAGGATCACCCAGAATACCACCGCAACAATGGCACCAACAGAAAGCCATTCAAATCTGGCATTCCGCCGGTTCGGTCCGAACCGATAAAGCAGCCCGACTCCGGAAAACAAGACGACGACCGCCACGATCCAGCGCAAGGCATCAATCAACAATTTGCCAACAAATCCTAACGGGAAGAACGCCAGAACAAGGGGTATCACCACCAGACTGATCAGTGCCACCAGTCCTACCGCGACCAGAGCAATTGTAAGGAGCAATGCGCGCAAATAATGCTTGGCGGTGTTCCTGTTTCGCTGCTGATAGACCGAATTCAACCCTGTAATCATCGCACCGACACCTGCACGCGCTGACCAGAGGGCGAGTAACAGCGACACCAATCCGGCCCAGCCAAGGGTATCACTGCTCGCTGTGACGAGGCTGATTACCTGTTGGTTGATAATATCGTATACGTCTGTCGGCAGCAGGCTGCGCATCTCTTCCAGTTGTGCCGACACCAATGCTGGATCTGCAATCAGCCCCAGCACAGCGATCAACGCGGCCAAGGCGGGGAAAAGCGAAAGCATCGAAAAAAATGCAACACCTGCTGAAATCAAGGCCAGATTGCTTTCTGCTATCTGTGCAATACTCGCCCTAAAGACGGTCCAACACCCGTAAAGGCCCAGTTTCGGTCGTTTCATGTTTACCAATGGCTCCAGTTTTGCAGACACCTTTTGGCGATGCTATCAACAAGCGCCGACAAGAAGAACCCATATAGGGCCAGATCCCCCTTGCGGAACCTCCACCATCGGTAATGATGTGGTTGCCGAACCTACGGAAAACACAAGGCCTGCACATGATTTCATTTACACCGACCCTAGGCAAAGCCATCCGCGACCGTTTTGCCCATGTGGACAGCTGTCCATTCACAGGCCCCCGTATCTTTTTTGAAAACGCGGGTGGTGCGCTGACCCTGCATTCTGTCATCGCCACCTCGGCCTCCTTTGCGGGCATTCCCGACAATCAAGGGCGCAACAATCCCGCTTCCGCTGCATTAGCGGATGTGATCAAACAGGCCAGGACGGATATGGCCGTGTTCTTCAATGCCCCCGGGGGACAGTTCTTTGTCGGAGAATCCGGCACCGAACTGATCTTTCGGTTGATCCGTACAGCCGTGATGGGCACAGCAGATACCGGCAAGGTGATCGGCTCTTCTGTTGAACACCCCGCATCCCGCAGCGCAGCGCTGCATTGGGCGAACATCGCAGGCAAGGAATACGTCAACGTCGCGCATGACGATGCGACAGGACAGGTCACGCCCGCTGCTTATTCCGCCGTGATCTCGCCGGATGTTCAGGTCGCTACGATCTTGCATACCTCTCCGGTGACAGGAATCGCAAATGATGTAGCCGGTATAGCTGCGGTCATTCGCAACGTTGCCCCTGATGCATTTATCATCGTGGATGGAATCCAACATGCCAGCCACGGTAGCGTCGACATTGCCAGCTATGGCATCGATGGCTACGTTGTTTCGCCATACAAGGTGTTCTCGCGCCATGGCTATGGCGTGGCGTGGGTGTCAGACAGGCTCACTTCGCTGCCGATCGAGACACTCAGGAACGGACCTGCCGGCAATTGGGAAATGGGGACACGCGATACTGGTGCCTATGCAACCTTCAGCGATGTGGTCGCATATTTTCAGTGGCTGGGCGGCGAGGTATCACAAGAAACCGACGTCCGGGCTCGGATAGAGGCGGCAGGTGTCGCGATTCATGATTATGAAAAAACCCTTACGGATACATTGTTGAACGGTGTCGACAACCTGCCCGGATTGGCCGATCTGCCCGGTGTCACGATCCTTGGCGGGCGCGAGAACCCCGACCGCGAAGGACTTGTCTCTTTTGCGTTGGATCATGTTCCAGCCGAAACCATCGTGAATGCCCTGAATATTCAGGGCATCCGCACACATATCCGCCGCGCGGATCATTATTCCGGCAATATCCTTGAGCCGCTTGGTCTGGAATCCGCCGTGCGTGTATCGTTGTGCCACTACAATTCCATGGAGGAGGTCCGCAGTCTGCTGGCGGCCATGAAAGAAATCGCCGACTGACGCCCTTGCCATTCCTGACCAACCGATAAACGGTAGTGACATGAATACACCCCTTTCTGATGCCATCGCAGCAAAACGTGATGATCTGGTCGCCCTGACACAGGATCTCATCCGCATTCCGACGCTGAACCCGCCGGGCCGCGACTATCTGTTGATATGCGAGTATCTGGACAAGAGGCTGTCAGCGCACGGATTTGAAACCCAAATGATCCGCGCGCATGGTGCCCCAGGTGACAGCGACAAATATCCGCGTTGGAACATCATTGCTCACCGAGCGGGGGCCTATGGGGGCGAATGCGTCCATTTCAACAGTCATACGGACGTGGTCGAAGTTGGTGCAGGCTGGACCTTTGATCCCTTTGGCGCAGAAATCTCGGATGGCAAGATTTACGGCCGCGGAACCTGCGACATGAAGGGCGGACTGGCAGCATCGATCATCGCTGCAGAAACTTTTATCGAGATATACCCCGATTTCGCCGGTTCCATCGAGATTTCAGGCACTGCGGACGAGGAATCCGGCGGTTATGGCGGTGTCGCTTATCTGGCGGAACACGGTCATTTTTCGCCTGACAGTGTGCAGCATGTCATCATTCCCGAACCTCTGAACAAAGACCGGATTTGTTTAGGCCATCGCGGTGGCTGGTGGGCCGAAATCGAAACAAAGGGCGAAATAGCCCATGGCGCAATGCCCTTTCTCGGCGATTGCGCAGTGCGCCATATGGGCGCTGTGTTGCAGGAATTCGAAGACAAACTTTTTCCCGCCATGGCCGCACGCTACACCGAAATGCCGGTCGTTCCAGAAGGCGCGCGCAATTCAACCATGAATATCAATTCCATACACGGCGGCGAAAATGAACCTGAGCCGGGGTTTACAGGGTTGCAAGCGCATTGCGTTCCGGATTCATGCCGCATCGTGATCGATCGTCGGTTTCTGGTCGAGGAACCCCTTGATCAAGTGCGTGATGAAGTCACCAACCTGCTGGAAGGCCTTAGAGAAAATCGTCCCAATTTTGAATACGCACTCACAGAGCGTAACGCCGTCCTACCCTCTATGACGGACAAGAATGCCCCGGTCGTACGGACGGTTGCAAAAGCAATTGAAGATGTAATGGGGGTGACACCGACCTATGTCGCATCGCCCGGCAGTTACGATCAAAAACACATCGACCGGATTGGCAAACTCAAGAACTGTATCGCCTATGGTCCCGGTATCCTTGATCTGGCGCACAAGCCAGATGAGTACATTGGCATCGATGACATGATCGACAGCGCCAAGGTGATGGGCGCGGCATTGGAAACGCTGCTACTGCCACCCGTCACCTGACGCCAGAGCCAGTCCATCCACGATCCCCGTCAACGCCGCACCGCGATGTACCTCCGCGCACGGGAGCCGATCAACCAGCGCATCCTCCACCACCTGCATCAAACTTGATCCACCCACAAAGATCAGCTTGTTTACTGCATCCGGCGCTATTCCTGCTTGCGCAAGTGCTGCTTCTGCTGCTTCGCCGACTTTGTTCGCCAACACCTTCAATTTTCTGTTCATCATTTCTGCGGGCAGTGGCAGCACCGCGTTTCGCTTCAACATTCCGACTCTGATCACCGGGTTTTCCACCTCTGGTGTATTCGCCATGATCTTGCCCGCCTCAACGGCAAAGGCCAGATCATGTCCCAGTTCCTCTTCCAGCACCTTGACCAGCCGCGCCAGCCTTGTCTCATGCACTGCATATTTGTGCAGGTCCTTGGCATCACGGATCGTATCCGGGCCGTAGAGAAACGGGATCTTGGCCCAGGTCGCCAGATCGTTGAAGATCGCGTTCGGTGCGATATGGGTTTCACTTCCAAAGGCATGACGAATTGGGCTGCCCATACCCAGTTGCGGCATGACCCGCGTGATACTGAGTTGACGGTCGAAATCCGTGCCTCCCACGCGCACGCCATAACTGCTTAGAATGTCGATGTCCTGCTGCCCGCTCTGTCGGAACAAGGTGAAATCAGAAGTACCCCCGCCAATGTCTACTACCAACCCGAGGTCGCCAGGGTTAAGCACTTCTCGACTGGCCCGTGCAGCCGCTTCTGGCTCGTTCAGAAACCGCACCTCATCAAAACCGGCGCGGGCATAACATTCTTTCAAATCCTCAAGCGCCTGCGCATTGCGCGGTTCATCATCAGAATGAAACCGCACCGGACGCCCCGATACTGCCCTGGTAAAGCTCTGCCCTGTTGCCATCTCCGCGCGTGTTTTCACTTCGCGCAGAAACCGCGCAACGATATCCATGAAATCCAGCCGTTCACCGAGCAACAGACGGCTTTCGCGGATCAGGCGCGTGCCAAGCAGGCTTTTCAGACCGCGCATGTACCGGCCTTCTTCGCCCGCCAGCAAAGCATCCGACGCAGCGGCACCGACCAACATTTTCTTGCTTTCAAAATCAAAAAACACCGCTGTTGGCATCGTAGGTTCATCGCCCTCCAGCGTCACAAGCTGTGGTTTGCCGTCCACGCAGATGCCAGCCGCCGAATTCGACGTTCCGAAATCTATCCCCAAAGTACCCGACATCGCGTTCCCCTTTGCGCAGGGCCGTGTCTTTATGCGCAACAGGGATCAAACGCAAACCCCTAGCCATCCTTAGACGTTTTCACTAGCCTTCCATCATAATCAATAAGGGAGATACCCATGATACACCTGTCCCGCCTTTTGCTTGGCGTCAGCGCCGCGGCTCTGATGGCCACCGCAGCACTTGCCAAGGACGACATCACCGTCGCAATCCAGCTTGAACCACCGCATCTGGATCCAACTTCCGCTGCCGCCGGTGCAATCGATTCGGTGCTTTATTCCAACGTCTTCGAAGGGCTGACCCGGTTCATGAGCGATGGATCGGTTGTACCCGGCCTGGCGGAAAGCTGGGAGATTTCTGACGACGGGCTGACATATACGTTCAAGCTGCGCAGTGGTGTAATGTTTCACGATGGCACCACAATGGACGCCGAAGACGTCAAATTTACCCTTGATCGCATCGGCGCAGAAGACAGCGCCAACGCTCAGAAAGCGCTATATGCCGCCATTTCCGAAGTAAACGTTCTTGACCCCATGACGGTCGAGGTAAAGCTGTCAGAGCCGAACGGCAACATGATCTTCAATCTCGCATGGGGTGATGCCGTGATCGTCGCACCCGAAAGTATTGAGGACATCAAACAAAAACCCATCGGGACTGGTGCTTTCAAATTTGACAGTTGGACGCAGGGCGACAAGGTCGAATTGTCGCGCAATGATTCCTATTGGGGCACAGCACCGGAACTGGCCAAGGCAACGTTCAAGTTCATTTCCGATCCGACGGCAGCCTTTGCATCAGTAATGGCAGAAGACGTCGATGTTTTTGCCGGTTTCCCCGCACCCGAAAACATTCCGCAGTTCGAAGCAGACCCACGGTTTCAGGTGATTGTCGGTTCAACAGAAGGGGAGACCATCCTCTCGACCAACAACAAGTTACCACCTTTTGACAACGTAAAGGTGCGCGAAGCCATGGCTCATGCCATTGATCGCCAGGCGATCATTGATGGTGCAATGTTTGGATTGGGCACACCGATCGGCACGCATTTCGCGCCGCATAATCCTGCTTATGTCGACCTGACGGCACAATCCAACTACGACCCAGCCAAGGCCAAGGCACTGTTGGCCGAAGCCGGATTTGCCGAAGGATTTGAAACCACGCTGCACCTGCCGCCCCCCTCCTATGCGCGGCGCGGCGGAGAGATCATCGCGGCGCAACTGGCCGAAGTCGGCATCAAGGCCGAGATCACCAATGTCGAATGGGCGCAATGGCTTGAGACCGTGTTCAAGGGCAAGGATTTCGGCCTGACCATCGTTAGCCATACCGAACCGATGGACATCGGGATCTACGCGAACCCCGAGTATTATTTCCAGTATGATAACAAGGCGTTTCAGGATTTGATCGCCAAGTTCAACACCACGGCTGACCCTGATATGCGCAACCAGATGCTGGCGGAGGCACAGAAAATAATCGCGGATGATTATGTGAACGGCTATCTGTTCCAGCTTGCCCTGCCAACCATCGCCAAGGCAGGCGTTCAGGGTCTGTGGGAAAACGCGCCAACGCAGGCGAATGACCTGACAGGGGTGAGTTGGGCCGAGTAGCGCAACTTTTGTTCTTGCGATTGAAGGCCCCTGCATTGCGGGGGCTTTTTGTTCGGGGAATGCCCGCCGAGTGTTCGATGTTTCTGACGCGAAGTCTCTCAATTATTCATATGCGTAACCGCCGAACGCTGAGATTTTGGTTGCGCTGATTGAGCTACCCAACCCTGTGTTGTCTTGGCAGATATGTAACCCCTAGTATCGCTGGCACGGTCAAGGGTGCAATTCTTCAACCTTTTTTGAACTTCCCTTTTATGAATTCGAAAGCAAGGGTTTGTTTGCTCTTGTCTTTGGCACCTGTCGGCCCAATGGATTCGAAATCAACTTGAAAACTGGCTTTGGGATAGGTGCCCTTCCCGCCCGAGATAGCCTTTACCGCACCCAACATCTTGACGGTCGCCGAAAGGTCATAGAGGGACGCGCATTCAATCGGATAGGATTTTACATGTAGATAATCGATGGTCCAGAATAGCTGTTCCTTGCCCGCCTTTGGATCTTTGAAACGCTCAAGCACGCATTGCCAGGTGGCTGACAGGGTGACCCAATGCTCACTGACCATGGTTGGCACGATCAGCTTCAGTTTCTTGTCCTTGTGGGTAATCCGTTTTTCAATGACGCGATTTTCCAAGTCGGCGTCCATGATTTCCTTGTTAGTGACGTAAAACCCAACTTGAATCGCACGTACGACGGGTTTTCCGGGCAGCTTCACGATTGGCATTTTCTTTCTGACCAATGTGGAGTTCGGGGCATATTTAATACTAACCAAAGCAAAGTCCCTTTTTTTTAGCAGAATAATAAATGCGCTTGATTATGCCGCTGATAGGTGACCCAAAATTGATCAAGAATGGCGATTGTTCGTAAACAAGTTTCAGCTAACACTCCCCAAGCACAACGCTGGTTCTTTGATTTTGCCGGAACTTGACCTACCGATCAAGCTTTTCGAAGTTGCCCTATCATATTCTCAGGGTCCGCTCTCGGCTTCATTGTTGTTTTCGGCTTTCGAACGAAAACGATTCCAAGTGGTCAATCGATGTTTACATCCCAACAGGAAAAGCAACGATTTGCTTGATACGTTCAGCAGCACTTGTTGGGTGCAAATGTGTCAACCATGCCGATTCAAAGGGATGTCAACAAAGTCGCTGGACCGACTTCATGGCAACCCCCTATCGCAAAGCGCGCGCACCCCCGCCTTAACCTCATCGCGCACCACGCCCTCACGCGGCGCGTCCTTCAACGTGGTGAACCAATGCTCCGGCGGGTTCTTGCCGCGTCTGTTCCCGTCAAAACGCAAACAGCGCAGCACGGTCTCGGCTGCTTCCGGCAAAACATCCGGCGCATCCAGCCCGTTCAGCGCACCCCACACCTGTGTCCACAAACGCCCCACCGACCACGGATTATAGCCACCGCCGCCCAGAACCAGCAGGCGTGGGGCCATACCCGTCAGCCCGCGCAGCACATCAAGTTGCGCGTTGTTGCTCAGCGCCATGTGCGAGAGCGGGTCTTCTTCCAGCCCGTCCGCACCGCAAAGCAGTACAATTGCATCGGGTCGAAACGCGGCCACCCTGGGCAGGATCAATGTATCTCTGACACAGGCCATTTCGCTGTCGTTGAACCCGCGTGGCACTGGTAAGTTAAAGGCATTTCCGCCTGCGTCATTCTCGATCCCGCCCGTACGCGGCCACAGCCGCGCCTCGTGAACCGAGATCATCAGACAGTCGGGATCGCCACCAAATCCCGCTTCGACACCGTCGGGATGATGCGCGTCTATGTCCACATAGGCGATGCGCCGAACGCCCTGATGGCGCAGGCTGAGCATTGCCAGAACCGGATCATTCAAATAGCAAAACCCGTTGGCGCGATCCGGCATGCCGTGATGCGTTCCGCCTGCGGGATTATAGATCACACCGCCGTCGCGCAGCAATTCACCGGCCAGGATCGACCCGCCGGCGGCAGTTGCAGGGCGGCTGAAAATCTCGGGAAACACGGGGTTTGTCACGCTGCCGATGTCATGCAGGGCGCGGTCCTGTGTGGTGGCGGACTGGCTTGCCTCGATCCGTTGCAATGCGGCGATATACCTTGGCGTGTGCCAGTTCATTAACGCGGCGGGTTTGGCACGCGGAGACATGACAAACTGCGCGGGTGGCAACCAGCCCAGCGCACGAGTCAAATCCATTACCGTTGAAACCCTTGGCACGCGAAGGGGATGCCAGCGGCCATAGGTAGAGTGGCGGAAAATCTCGTGCCCGATGAAACGTGGTCTCTGCATATCGCGAAGGTAACCCAGGCTGACGACTTTGCCAGCCTGCAGGGTGCAATCGCTCTGGACGGCTTTGGTGCTTAGGCATACCTTCACTTCAATGCTGCGCTATACTTTCAAACGTCTGCTGTCTTTGATGATCAGCCTTGCGGTCGCTTCAATCGTGATCTTTATGGTGATCGAGGTCGCACCAGGAGATCCTGCGTCTTTCATGTTGGGGATGAACGCCCAACCCGAAACACTGGCCGCATTGCGCAGTGAACTGGGACTGGATGTGCCCAAGATTGAGCGCTATTTCACTTGGGTAGCTGGCCTGTTGACCGGTGATTTTGGTACATCTTACACCTACCGCACGCCTGTTTCGCAGATGATTGGCGATCGGCTCTGGGTTTCATTGCCGCTGGCGCTTTATGCATTGACGCTCAGCACGCTTTTGGCCTTTCCAGCCGGGATATATGCCGCCAGCCGTCGTGGCCAGGCGGGTGACATCGGAGTGATGGGTGCGACGCAACTGGGGGTCGCAGTGCCGAATTTCTGGTTCGCAATGATTCTGGTGCTGATCTTTTCCATCAATCTACGATGGTTTTCTGCCGGTGGTTTTGTCGGTTGGGACAAGGGGTTTTTCAGTGGCTTGCATGGCCTCACCCTGCCAGCCATCGCCCTTGCCCTGCCTCAGGCCGCAATCCTTGCCCGCGTCATGCGCTCTTCTCTGCTTGACGTTTTGAGCGAGGATTTCATGCGCACCGCGCGTGCCAAAGGACTAACCCAACGCCAAGCACTCTGGCGTCACGGGTTGCGCAATGCGCTTATTCCGGTGCTCACCATCATCGGGCTGCAATTTTCGTTCCTATTGGCGGGGTCGATCATCATCGAACAGGTGTTCTATCTGCCTGGTCTGGGTCGGTTGGTATTTCAGTCCATCTCGGCACGAGATCTGATTGTCGTGGAATCAGTGGTGATGCTGCTGGTCTTTTCTGTGATCCTTGTGAACTTTCTGGTTGATCTGGCCTATGCTGCCGTTGACCCACGGCTCAGGGCACGGTCATGAACGATCCGAAAAGAAAGACCCCGCATGAAACGTAATCTTCTTTTTGGGGTGCTCCTGTCTGCGGTGTTCCTGTTCGCCGCGATCATCAGCTTTGTCTGGACGCCATATGATCACGCCGCCCTCGATATTCCTAACAAGCTGAAATCCCCCTATGCCGCCCATTTGCTTGGCACTGATCACTTTGGAAGGGATTTGTTGAGCATGGTCATGGTGGGCGCGCGTACCTCGATTGCTGTCGCACTTGTCGCTGTAGGCATCGGTATGGGTCTGGGCGTCCCTCTGGGCCTCTGGGCGGCAGCAAGACAGGGAACTTTTCTGGACGAACTGATCATGCGTGGCAATGATCTGGTCTTTGCCTTCCCCAGCATCGTCATCGCAATTCTGATCACAGCGGTTTTCGGTGCCGGTGCGGTTAACGCAATCATCGCAATTGGCATCTTCAACATTCCGGTTTTCGCGCGCATTACCCGTGGTGCCGCCCTGTCGCTGTGGCAGCGCGAATTCATCATGGCAGCCCGGGTCGCAGGCAAAAATGCCGCCCGGATCTCGGTTGAACATATCCTACCCAACGTGACCAACCTGCTCATCGTACAGGGCACCATCCAATTCTCGTTGGGCATTCTTGCGGAAGCGGGGCTCAGCTATGTTGGTCTTGGTGCACAACCCCCGACACCATCATGGGGCCGGATGCTGGCGGATGCGCAAACCCTGGTCAGCATCGCGCCCCACATGGCACTGGTACCCGGTTTCGCAATCATCCTGACCGTCCTGGGATTGAACTTGTTGGGTGACGGCTTGCGCGATCACCTTGATCCCCGGTTACGCGTGGCCCGCACATGAGTCTGCTCCAGATCACCAACCTGAACCTGTCAATTCATGGCTTTGACATCCTGCATGATGTCACACTGTCAATTGAGGCAGGCGAAATTGTTGCTGTCACAGGTGAAAGCGGTTCGGGCAAATCCATGACCGCACTGGCCACGATGCAGCTCTTGCCTAAAGGCGCATCCACCACGGGGCACATCCTGCTCGGTGATAAGGATATGACCGATATGTCCGAGGCAGGCCTTTGCAAGATGCGTGGCAATGAAATGGGTATGGTCTTTCAGGAACCCATGACCGCATTGAACCCTGTACAGACCATCGGCGCACAGGTGGCCGAAACAATCCGCATTCATGACGCAGCAATTAGCCGTGCCGCTGCCGAAGAACAAGCCGCCAAAACTTTGTCGCGGGTCGGATTGCCACAAGACAGATTTCCCCTGTCGCGCTATCCGCATGAACTTTCCGGCGGACAGCGTCAGCGCGTTGTAATCGCCATGGCCATCGCATTGCGCCCGCGCCTGTTGATTGCCGACGAACCAACGACCGCTCTTGATGTCACGACACAGGCGCAAATCCTTGACCTGCTCAAATCGCTTGCCCGTGAAGATGGAATGGGTCTGTTGATGATCACCCATGACCTTGCCGTGGTGGCCGACCTGGCCGACCGCATAATCGTCATGCGCAAGGGCAAGATCGTCGAACAAGGCGCAACACATACCCTACTGCATAATATGCAGCACCCCTATTCCAAGATGCTGTTCGCTGCCGCCGGCCATCAGGTTGCACTCCCCAAGGCACCGCCGCCCGCGCCGCTGCTGGAAGTAAAAAACCTCGTTCGTGATTACCGGCTTTCGCGCAAGACGCTATTTGGCCCCGCGGGTACATTTCGCGCCATCGATGATGTTTCCTTTGCCCTGCAACGCGGTGAGCGTCTTGGACTGGTTGGCGAGAGTGGATGTGGAAAGTCGACCCTGACGAGGGCTTTGCTGGGACTGGAACAGACCCAAGGCGGCAGCATCACCTTGGCGGGAGAACCGGTCTTTACCGGCAATGCGCCCAACCTTTCAGTCCGGCGCAAGATGCAAGTGGTATTTCAGGATCCCTTTGGCAGCTTCAACCCGCGTCACCGTGTCGACAGACTGATCACCGAACCCTTCCATCTCTTGCCCAAGCCACCAACAGGCAAGGATCGCAGCCGCGCCATTGACGAAGCATTGACCGCCGTTGGCCTGACGGCCAAGGATGCGACAAAATACATTCACCAATTTTCCGGTGGCCAGCGTCAACGCATCGCGATTGCCCGTGCATTAATCATTCGCCCTGAACTGATCCTGTTTGATGAAGCGGTAAGCGCACTGGACGTTTCGGTTCGGGCGCAAATCCTTGATCTGCTGGCCGATCTCTGTGGGGCCTATGATTTGACCTATCTTTTTATCTCGCATGATCTGTCCGTTGTGCGCACGGTCACAGACCGGGTGCTGGTCATGAAATCCGGAAAGATCGTCGAACAGGGCGTGACGCAGGACGTGTTTGAAAACCCGCAACATACCTATACTCAAACCCTCATCGCGGCTGCGCCTGTGCTGCCGGATATCGGAGCAACCGCATGACATCACCGGTTAACCTCTCTGGGAAACTTGGCCAGATTACAAAACATTGGGACCCCCATGTCGTTGCAGATTACAATGAGAACGACGTAATGGTGGTCAAGTTTCAGGGTGCTTTCCCATTTCATCTGCACGCCAACACCGATGATTTCTTTCTGGTGCTCAAAGGCGAAATGGTGATGGATTTTCAAGATGAATCCCACACAGTAAAGGCCGGGGAAATGATCGTTGTGCCCCAGGGGGTCACCCATCGTCCAAGGGCAGAAAACGAATGCGAGGTACCTTTGATCGAGCCAAAAGGAGAGCCTAATACAGGTGATCCCGCTACCGCCGCAGCAAAGCCAAGCCTATGAAACCCGGACCAAAGAACCTGATCACAGATATTTCTGGCCTGCTGGTTGGCAATTCACAAAACGATGCCTTGAAATCCGGTACAACGGTCGTCATTGCGCAGAAACCGTTTACCGCATCAGTGCAGGTAATGGGCGGTGCACCCGGTACCCGCGAAACCGACCTTTTGGCACCTGATAAAGCCGTCGCCTCGGTGGATGCATTGGTGCTGTCTGGCGGGTCGGCTTTCGGTCTGGATGCCTGTTCCGGTGTGGTTGACGGCTTGCGGGCTGCGGGCCGCGGTTTCCGTGTCGGTGGTGCAACCGTTCCCTTGGTGCCTGGTGCGATCCTGTTTGACCTCCTGAACGGTGGTGAAAAGGATTGGGTGGTAAATCCTTATAGATCCCTGGGACGGCTGGCACTGGAAAATGCTTCAGACGACTTTGCCCTCGGCACAGTCGGTGCTGGCACCGGTGCCATGACAGCTATGTTGAAAGGTGGCCTGGGCTCTGCTTCGCTTGTCCTGCCAGACGGCAGCACGGTCGGCGCGCTGGTTGCTGCCAATCCGGTCGGCGCGGTGACAACACCGGGAGACAAATTTTTCTTTGCTGCACCATTCGAAATAAATGCAGAGTTTGGCGGCAGGGGCGTTGACCCCGCTTCGGGTCTCGGCATGACGCTGGACAGCCGCAAGACCGCTGCAATGTCGCTGCGCGAAAACACAACAATTGCGATTGTCGCCACAGATGCGACCCTGACCAAGGCCGAATGCCAGCGTGTCGCCGTCGCCGCCCATGACGGTATCGGTCGTGCGATTGTACCTGCGCATACTCCAATGGATGGCGATCTTGTCTTCGCGCTTAGCACCGATGCGCGACCGGCTGGAAATGTAACATTGATCGGCCATGCCGCCTCACTATGTCTCGCGCGCGCCATCGCTCGCGCAGTGTATGAAGCAAGCCCGGAACCCAATGATCTGCTACCCTGTTGGAGTACAATGAATGCCTGATCTGAAGCTGGATGATGTCACCCTGCACTATGAAATCGACGGCACTGGTCCGCCTTTGCTTTTGCTGGCCGGGATGCTCAGCGACAGTGCAACCTGGGCGGCGTTTTTACCACTGATCAAGGACTGTTTTACTGTCATTCGACCGGACAACCGAACCACCGGGCGGACAACGCCCTGGAACGCACCCGCTGATTGCAGCTTGATGGCACAGGATGCCCTGACCTTGATGAATCATTTGGGGTTTCAGAAATTTCATGTAGGTGGCCATTCGTTAGGCGGGTTGCTTTCGCTGGAAATATCCCACCTTGCTCCGGCGCAGGTCGCAACCGTGACTGTGCTTGCCTCCGGGCGTGTACGTTCGCCCCGAACCGCCGGTGTTTTCGACGCATTATTAGCGGTCCGCCGGGCACCGGAGGGAGAGGAAATATGGCTGCGCGCGCTCTATCCCTGGATCTTTGGAAACAAGTTTTTTGAGGATCCCGCGCATATCGAAACCGCTTTAGAGGCCGCACGCGCCTATCCATTCGCCCAGACCACTGATGCGATGGCGCATCAGGTCGCAGCATTTCGGGCGTTTCGTCCCAAAGCCAAACCCGAGCAGGTCAGTTGCCCCACACTGGTATTATATGCGGGTCAGGACCTGATGATCCCTCCCGAAATGGCTGGCCCGAGTTTTGCGGCCATCCCGAATCTGACGGAAGCCACCATTGACCATTCGGGACATTCGATTGTCTGGGATGCACCACAAGAGGTTGCCACGCACTTGTTGGCATTTCTAGGCGCAAACCCGATCTGACGCTCGCTGATCCTCCGCTCAGGCGCGTGGGCCGATTTTGACTTCAAGATCGCCGATCCCTTCAACACCTCCAGTGATGACATCACCCGCCACTACCGAACCGACACCAGCAGGTGTGCCGGTCATCACCAGATCACCTGCTTCTAATGTCATGGCATGCGACAATGTCGAAATATGTTCGCGAACCGACCAAATCAGGTCACTGATGTCGGCATCCTGACGTAGTTCACCATTCACGGCGAGCCAGATACGTCCGCGTTCCACGCTAGGTACCTCGGCAATCCGTTTGATCGGGCCAATCGGCGCGGAATCGTCAAACGCCTTGCCCCAATCCCAAGGTCGGCCCAGCTGTTTTGCTTCGCTCTGCAAATCACGGCGCGTCATATCAAGGCCAACGGCCGCACCCCAGACATGCTGCATCACATCCGCTTCGGCGATTTCAGACCCGCCCTTGCCGATAGCGATCACCAGTTCGATTTCGTGGTGCAAATCATTTGTCAGCTTCGGATAGGCGATGGCGCAGGGTGTATCGATTGCGGCATCCGCAGGTTTGGTAAAAAAGAACGGAGCCTCGCGCGTCGGATCCTTGCCCATTTCACGTGCATGCGCCTCGTAGTTGCGGCCGACACAGAAGATCCGGCGGATAGGGAAACGATCATCACTGCCCTGAACCGCCAGGCTGGCCTGTTTTGGCGCATCGAATACAAACATCTCATTACTCCTCTTTGGCGGTGTTATTTCAGTTGGACATCTTTTGCGCCAGATCTGACAGAATCGGGCAATCAGGCCGGTCATCACCCGCACAGGACTGCACAAGGTTGCTCAGCGTATGGCGCATTGTCGTCAACTCATCCAGCTTTTGATCAATCTCGTTCAGATGCCGCTGTGCCAATGCTTTGACGTCCGCGCTGGCACGGTCCTTGTCCTCGTAAAGCGCAAGCAGGCTGCGGCAACTTTCCACCGGAAATCCGAGAGAGCGCGCACGGGCGAGAAAGGCCAGTTTGTGCAGGTCAGAATTGGAAAATACCCGGTATCCATTCGCTTCTCGGGCCGGATGGACAAGACCGACCTCTTCGTAATATCGAATGGTTTTCGCGGGGATCCCGGTGGCCAAACTGACTGACTTGATGTTCATGGCGCTATACCCACACGGCGCAACCGAAGCGCGTTGCCCAATACGAAAACGGAAGAAAAGGCCATCGCTCCCGCCGCAAGGCCGGGTGACAACAGCATACCCAATGCAGGGTAAAGTACACCTGCAGCGACGGGAATCAACGCCGCGTTATACCCAAACGCCCAAAACAGGTTTTGTTTGATATTCCGCAAAGTCTGGCGGGACAGATCGAACGCATGCACGACCCCCATGACATCCCCGCCCATCAGCACGACGTCAGCGGTTTCGATGGCGACATCTGTGCCTGTGCCGATGGCAATACCGACATCCGCCTCGGCCAGAACAGGTGCATCATTGATGCCATCCCCGACAAAAGCGACACTGCCATAGGAGGTACGCAAGGATTTCAGGGCATCGATTTTTCCCTCCGGCATCACCTCTGCAATGACGGTTTCAATACCCAGACCGTCCGCGACCGTCTGTGCAGTTGCCCGCCCGTCGCCGGATATCATCGCCACCCTTAACCCACGGGCTTTGAGCGCCGAAATGGCGGCAGCGCTGGTCGGACGCAGAGGATCAGAAACAGCGAAAACCGCCGCGACCCTGCCATCGATCGACGCGAAAAAGACCGATTTTCCTTTGGCCGAATGCTCCTCTGCAACGGTTAAAAAGGAGTTTTCAGCCGAACCGTACTGCTGCATCATTGACCTGTTGCCGACTGCGATACGCTGTCCGTCGATGATACCGGTGATACCCTGCCCGGAAATCACTTCCAGCGAGGTGACCTCCGGCAAATCCAAACCCCTGTCACGTGCAGCTTGCAGGATCGCTTGTGCAATCGGGTGTTCCGATCGCGCCTCAACGGCGGCGACCTGTGCAAGAAAGTGGTCTTCAGTAGCCGGATCCACGCTTTCGATGTCAGTCAGCATCGGTTTTCCCATCGTAAGCGTACCTGTCTTGTCCAGGGCAATAACCTTGACATCGCACATGGTTTGCAATGCATCCCCCTGTCGAAACAGAACACCAAGTTCCGCTGCGCGGCCGCTGCCAACCATGATGGACGTCGGCGTTGCCAGACCCATCGCACAGGGACAGGCGATGATCAGTACAGATACCCCCGACACCAAAGCATAGGACAGGGCCGGATCAGGGCCAAAGATCAGCCAGGTCACAACAGTGAGTATGGCAATTCCCATCACAGCTGGAACAAACCAGAGCGTTACGCGATCAACCAGGGCCTGAATAGGTAAACGCGCGCTTTGCGCCTGCTGGACCATCGCGATGATCTGGGACAGGGTCGTGTCGTGACCGACCCGCAGCACCTCACAGACCAAACTGCCGTGACCGTTCACAGTGCCCCCGGTAAGTGTGTCACCTGTGACCTTGGCGACCTGCATCGGCTCACCGGTCAGCATGCTTTCGTCGACAAAGCTATTGCCGTCGATCACGCTTGCGTCAGTTGGCACACGTTCACCCGGTTTCAGCATGAATTTGTCACCGACCCGCAAGTCGTTCACCGACACCTCGTTCCAATCATCACCTTGGGCGACCAGCGCCGTGCGGGGTTGAAGGCCGATCAGACTTTGAATTGCGGCTCCGGTTTGTCCCTTTGCCCGCGCCTCGAACCAGCGGCCCAAAAGGATCAATGTGACGATGACAGCAGCCGCTTCGAAATAAACAGCACGGGTGCCCTCAGGCAAAACACCCGGTGCAAGGAGCGCCACAGTCGAAAAGGCCCAGGCAGAGCCCGCACCCAGTGCCACAAGACTGTTCATGTTGGGAGAACGATGCCAAAGCGCAGGCAATCCCTTGGTAAAAAACTGCCGCCCCGGCCCGAACAATACAGCGGTGGTCAGTACAAACTGGATCACCCAACTGGCCTGATGTCCAATGGTCCGTCCAATCAGATGATGCCACGCAGGCAGCAGATGTCCCCCCATTTCCAACAGAAAAACCGGAAGCGTCAAGGCGGCAGAAATCCACATCATGCGTCGGTGATGGTCTGCTTCTTCCTGTTTTTCAGCTGCGCGGTCCTGCGGCTGAACCTCGTCTGCAATTGTCGCAGGAAAACCTGTTTGCATAGCAATCTCGGCCAGTGCCTGTGGTGTCGTCAAACCCGGAATAAACTGGAGCGTCGCGCTTTCATCCGCCAGATTAACATGTGCCGACACAACACCGGGAACGTCATTGAATGCATTTTGCAACCGCCCCACACAGGAAGCACAAGACAACCCGCTGATGCGAAATCGCAGATCTTGGGACCGTGCCGGATAGCCGGCGGCATCCAATGCTTGCATAGGTTTCGTGACAGGCTGATCAATTTCGATCGAAAACCGCGCGGTTTCATCCGCCAAATTCACAGCGACATCCTGCACGCCAGAAACACCTTCAAGTGCACGGGCAACGCGCGCAGCACATCCCCCGCATGTCATATTCTGGATCGATACCAGCACTGATTTTTGCATTTCCTAAACCCTTTTGTGCGCCCGATGGGGTCTACATAGGGGTTCTAGTTACTGGAAGGTCAAGGGGCTGAAATCAGGAATTCGAAACCAATCTCAAATGGGCCTCACCCCGGACCAATTGTGCAGAATAGGTTGCAGCATCGATGTTGGCCCCGCAAACGACGACGCCCACGCGTTTGCCCTGTAACCGTCTGGCGAGAGGCCCCAGAACGCCGGCAATCGCTGCTCCGGCGGCGGGTTCCACGGCCAACTTCGCCTCTTGTTGAAGAACCACCATTCCGGCGCAGATTTCATCGTCGCTGACCGTGACGATCGCATCAACATAGGCCGCGCACATCATGTAGCCCAGCGGCAATGCCATCGGGGGACCAAGACTGTCAGCAATAGTATCAACATTTTCCAACGTAACCGGTGCACCCAGCATCAGCGAGCGAGACATTGCGTCAGCGCCTTGCGGCTCTACTCCGTAAACCTGACAGCCGGGATTGATAAGTTTGGTCGCTGCTGCGACACCGCTGATCAAACCGCCACCGCCGACGGATACCACAACCGCATCCAGATCGGGCACGCGTCCCATCAGCTCAAGACCTACGCCGGCCGTGCCCAGTATCGTATCAATGCCGTCAAAAGGGTGGATGAACGTGCGCGCTTCCTCGGTCGCCAGCCGTTCTGCCTCGGCAAAGGTAGCGGCACCTGGGTCACGCAGGATCACTTCGCTCCCTTCATTCCGGGCACGTTGAACCCGAAACGGATTGGCATTGTTCTGCATCACCACCTTGGCAGAAAGCCCGCAAACCCGCGCAGCCCAGGCCGCGGCTATTGCGTGATTTCCCGCACTCGCCGCAGTGATCCCTGCAGCCCGCGTATCTTTTGGGATAGCACGGGCATTGGACAAGGCACCACGCGCCTTGAACGTGCCGGTATGCTGAAAACACTCAAGCTTGAGCACAACAGAACCACCTCCCAGGAGATCACGCACCTCTGGCGATTCAAGGGCCACTACCGGAGTTTGCCTGATTTGGGCACGCAATTCGCCATGTCGCGCTTCGATGGCATTTAGCGTGATTTGGTCGACATCGTCTGACGCCATTGTCCGAATTCCTTTGTTGATTTCAACATAGCGGGTCTTTTCGGTCTCAAAAGTCAACAAATTTCGTGACTTGGCAAAAAGCCACTCATACTCCCTGCATGCTGGGGTATTACCTATTGCAACCAAGGGGCACAGCATCCTAACAGAAGAAATCTGTGAGCAACGGCAAACGAAGAGGACGCACGATGACAACCAACGACATTACCCCGGTGATCCTGTGTGGTGGATCAGGGACACGTCTTTGGCCGGTCTCGCGCAAGAGTTTCCCCAAACAGTTTATCGATCTGATCGGCGAAGGCAGCCTTTTCCAACAATCTAGCAAGCGTTTGTCCGGTCCAGGATTTGCCGAGCCCATTGTTGTGACCAACTCCGACTTCCGGTTTATTGCGACACAGCAGTTACACGATGCCGGCATAACGCCAAACACCGTTCTCATTGAGCCAGAAGCCCGCAACACCGCGCCTGCACTACTGGCGGCTGCGCTTGTTGCAGCAAAGCAAGATCCGGAAACCCTGATGCTTGCGGCACCATCTGATCACTATATCACGCAGGCTGAAGTGTTCTGCGAAAACGTGCGGAATGGCGTAGAGGCCGCGCGCGCGGGGCAGATCGTAACCTTTGGCATTCATCCGGACAAACCCGAAACCGGTTATGGTTACCTTGAACTGGGCGAAGGCGTCATTGACGGTGCCATGCCACTCAGGCGGTTTGTTGAAAAACCGAAATTGGCCGAGGCAGAACGCATGTTGAAGGCCGGTGGATACCTTTGGAATGCGGGCATCTTCATGTATGCTGCACGGACGTTGATAGACGCTTTTACGATGCACGCACCTGAAATGCTGGCCCGGGTGACAGCATCGGTTGACGCCGCAAAACCCGATCTCGGCTTTCTGCGGCTGGATCCTGAGGCATGGGAAAAATGCGAAGATATTTCCGTGGATTTCGCCATCATGGAAAAGGTCGATAACCTGAGCGTTATCGCCCACGACGGAGACTGGTCGGACATGGGCGGCTGGAATGCAGTGCATGCCCATGCGGAAAAAGACGAAAATGGCGTTGCGCTTCAGGGGCGCGCCCACGCCGTGGAATGCAAGGATACCCTGCTGCGCTCTGAGTCCGGTGCAGTGCAATTGGTCGGCCTTGGCCTTGATAATATTGTCGCGGTTGCCATGCCTGACGCGGTGCTTGTTGCGGATCGAAGCCGGACCTCGACCTTGGGTGATGTTGTCAAACAAATGCGTGCCGCTGCGGTTCCCCAAGCAGACAGTTTTCCCAAAGATCATCGACCCTGGGGATTTTTCGAAACATTGATTCTATCCAATAGTTTTCAGGTGAAGCGCATCGTGGTGAACCCCGGAGCCGCCCTCAGCCTGCAAAGCCATGAACACCGCTCGGAACACTGGATTGTGGTAGTGGGCACTGCCAAGGTCACCGTTGGACCGGACCGCGACAATCTGGATGTCAAAATGGTACACCAGAATGAATCTGTTTATATTCCTCTGCACGCCATTCACAGGATGGAAAATCCCGGTGATGTTCCGATGGAATTGATCGAAGTTCAGACCGGCAGCTATCTGGGCGAAGACGACATTGTGCGCTACGAAGACGTCTATTCCCGGGGGCAAGGGGCCAAAGGTTAAACCCTATCTCAGAAAATCCTTGAGATAGCGGCCATAATCGTTCTTTTCGAACAATTCGGCACGCTTCATCAGGTCTTCATCGCTGATCCAGCCCTGTTCATAGGCAATTTCTTCAAGGCATCCGGTTTGCAGCCCCTGGCGTTGGGTCAAGGTCCGCACAAAGTTACCGGCGTCCAGCAGGCTCGTATGTGTGCCTGTGTCCAGCCAGGCATATCCGCGCCCCATCCGATTCACACGCAATGCGCCCTGCGCCAGATACATCTCAAGCAACGTGGTAATCTCAAGCTCCCCCCGTGCGGAAGGTGTCACCTCGCGCGCCAGTTTCGGCGCATCCGCGTCAAGGAAATAAAGTCCTGTGACCGCATAGTTCGACGCCGGCTTTTTCGGTTTTTCAACAATGGTTTGGGCAACGCCTGCCCTGTCAAAACCGACCACGCCATAACGTTCAGGGTCAGCCACATGATAACCAAAAACCGTACCGCCACTGGTCTGTTTGTCCGCTTCCGCCAGAATCTCGGGCAGCCCGTGGCCGAAAAAGATATTGTCACCCAGAACCATTGCCGAAGGCGCACCGGCCAGGAAATCTTCGGCCAGAATATATGCCTGCGCCAAACCATCCGGCGACGGCTGCACAATATAGGTCAGTGAAATACCCCATTGGCTACCATCACCCAACGAGCGTTGAAACTGTGCCTGATCTTGCGGCGTTGTGATCATCGCGATTTCGCGGATGCCGGCCAGCATCAGAACCGAAATCGGGTAGTAAATCATCGGTTTATCGTAGATCGGCAGCAGTTGTTTACTGATCCCGATAGTGATCGGATACAGACGGGTACCGGACCCGCCTGCCAGAATGATGCCTTTGCGATTGGTCATTTTACTGCTCCGAGTTCTGTTAGAATTTCGGTGAGGCCAGATCGCCAGTTGGGACGATCGATGCCGAATGTATCCAGGGTGGTTGTGCAATCCAGACGAGAGTTTAATGGCCGATTGGCTGGTGTCGGATAGGAAGTGGTTGGAATGTCCGTCACCACACAGTTCAGCCCGGCCTGATCGAAAATCGCACGGGCGAAATCGGCCCAACTGCAATCGGGTGAACCAGCAAAATGATAGGTCCCCGATTTTTCGGGGCTTTTTATCAACTGGTGCGCAATGTTGTGGCAGGCCCGTGCGATATCTTTGGCCGCAGTCGGTCCGCCAAGTTGATCCGCCACAACATTCAATTCTGATCTCACCTCCCCAAGACGCAGCATGGTTTTGACAAAGTTGCTGCCATGCGCCGAGACCACCCAGGACGTGCGCAGGATCGCATATGCAGCGGCCTCAATCCGCACTTTTTCCTCGCCCGCCAATTTGGACCGTCCATATGCACCAAGAGGTCCAGTCAGATCAGCCGGATGATGCGACGTGTTACCCTGGCCTCGGAATACATAATCGGTTGAAATCTGTACAAACGGAATGCCCAACGCCGCGCAGTCACGCGCCATCACGCCAGGTGCATCCGCGTTGATCAAAGTGGCCAGGGCTTCTTCTTCCTCTGCCTTGTCCACCGCAGTATAGGCTGCGGCATTGATCACCGCTGAGGGTGTATAGGCATGAATGGCATGCGAGCATTGCTCGGGCGCTGTCAGATCCGCATCATCGCGCCCAAGGCAAATTACATCGGGAAATTTCGCAAGCTCCTGCGCGACCTGTCCGGTTTTTCCGATTACCAGAATACTCACGCCTTGACCCCTAACCGCTGGCCAACGCCATCGCGCGCCTGCAAGGCCCGCCACCAGGCTTCATTGTCCAGATACCATTGCACGGTCCGCTCCAGCCCTTGTTCCAGAGTCACGGATGGTCGCCAGCCAAGTTCATCACGAATACGCGCCGGATCAATCGCATAGCGCAGATCATGCCCGGCGCGATCTTCGACAAAGGTGATCTGGTCTGAATAGGGTGCTGCCTTGGGGCGTTTCTCATCCAATATCGCGCAGATGGAGCGCACCAAATCTATGTTGCGGGCCTCATTCTCGCCGCCGATATTGTAACTGCGGCCCAGCGCGCCTTTCTCAAGTACCAGCAGCAAAGCGTCCGCATGGTCTTCGACATAAAGCCAGTCCCGCACGTTCAATCCCTCACCGTAGACGGGAATATCCTTGCCCGCCAGCGCATTCAGAATGACCACCGGCACCAGCTTTTCAGGGAAGTGGTAGGGGCCATAGTTGTTGGAACAATTGGTCAGTACGACAGGCATGCCGTATGTCTCTGCCCATGCGCGTACTAAATGATCGCTTGCCGCTTTGGACGCGGAATAGGGGGAACGCGGATCATAGCTGCTGGTTTCGCTAAACATGCCCGTCGCACCCAATGAACCATATACCTCATCCGTCGAAATGTGGTGAAATCTGAACCCCTCGGGCTTCCCTGCATTGATCCAATAGGCACGCGCTGCTTCAAGCATATTGTAGGTGCCAGTGATATTGGTTTCGATAAAATCTCCAGGCCCATCGATGGACCGGTCTACATGGCTTTCAGCGGCAAGGTGCATCACTGCATCAGGCTTGTGCTGCGCAAACACATGATCCAATGCCGCGCGATCGCGAATATCAACATGTTCAAAGGCATAAAGTGGGTGGTCCGCAACGCCAGCCACATTTTCCAGACAGCCAGCATAGGTCAGCGCATCAAGGTTCACGATTTCATGCCCACGGGCGATTGCCAGCCGCACAACTGCTGATCCAATAAATCCAGCACCACCTGTCACAAGGATCTTCATACCGAACCCTCGATCGAGAAGGGGCTATCGAATGTCGCCATCAAAGGCGCATTATTGTCTTTGTCCGACAAAACCGCATTCCCGCTCAAACCCCAGTCAATTGCGAGGTCAGGATCATCAAACCGCACCGCACCATCACATTGGGGCGCATAATAATCGCTGCACTTATAGATGATTTCAGTATCTGCCACACGCGTTGCAAAACCATGAAGAAATCCTGCAGGAATGAGCAATTGCAGCCCGTTTTCAGCGGTCAGTTCATAGCCGACCCACTGACCGTAGGTCGCCGACCCCTTGCGCACATCTACCGCTACATCAAACAATGCTCCTCGGCCGCAGCGTACCAGCTTGGCCTGGGCATGGGGTGGCGATTGAAAGTGTAATCCGCGCACCGTGTTTACGGCCGCTGAAACCGAATGGTTGTCCTGCACAAATTCAATGTCGATGCCGTGATCGGCCATCTTCTTGCGGTTCCAGCTTTCACAAAAAAAACCGCGTGCGTCACCGAAACGCGGCGGGTTCACCAAAACGACTCCTGGCAGCGTTGTCTGCGTTATAAAGTCCACCAAAATGCTCCGTCCCTGATCGGCTGTGTCAGAACCCATCAATACAAGGGACGAAGCGATTTGACGCCGCTTTTACGGCTTTTTCTTGGTTTTCTTTGGCGGTGTTGCCTCAGCATTCTTACCCGAGTTCAAATCTTCGCCGCATACCTGCGCCAGAACCTCCGCATCACTGATACCCAGTGGAATTTGAACCTCGCCCAGTCCGGGCAGGTTGGCGGTACGATAAGTAGGTAATTCAAATGGGCTGTCGGTCATCTTACTTCCCCAAAGTAGCCAGAGTGAACAAACGGTTCGATCCCAAGCGGTTTTCCAAATACAGTGTCGGTGTCGGTCCTGCGACATCGATGGCAATGTTGATGCCACCTGCAGGTCCCGTGGTTCCGGTCAGTGCACCAGTGAAATAATTCAGGGTACCGGGTGGATTCACAAACATTTCGCCAAAATTGTTCACACCGGTCAACGTTCCGGTGATCGAAAACATGAAATACCGACCTTCCAGATTCACGCTCAACCACATCAGGATGCGCGAGGGGTTGGACCAGGGGATGCTCATAGACCAAGCTGAATCATTCAGAATAAACACGTCCTGAAAATATGACTGCCCACTGGGGAACTGCACCGCGCCCGTGCCCGCCTCGGTACGGATTGCAGTTTGGTAATTGTTTCCATTTGCGCTGACCTTGATCTCAAAATTGTCACTGCCCGCTGTACCCATCTCGGCGCGACCACCAAAACCCGTTTGAAACAAAACGCTCGCAGTATCTGTTGCTGCTGCTTTGTTCAATTTGAGTTGATGACCACCGCCGGCGTTGTTGAACAATGTCGCATCGGAAGACACAGCCAGTTTGTTGGTGTTATCTGCCGTCGTGTTAACACCAACCGCCGGCACATTTTGCAGGTCAATGGCACCCCCACCGCCCGACGGTTGCCAATCGCTGCCGTCAAAGCGTACTTCTTCACCGCTGCCCGCGATATCTGCGCGCCATCCAACATTCGGCACAAAGAATTGCCAGGTATTGTCGACCCAGACTGCAACATTCTGCTCTTGCCCCGCCCAGGCACCCGTTGCGGAGTCAGCGACGATAAAGCGATCCCCTTCCGCCGTCTGGCCCGGTGGGCTGGTGAGTGTTGTGCTGATCACGCTTAACTGCGTGACCGCATCCAATATTCGCAGTGCCTCATTATGGGTCACGTGCTTTTGTGCCTGTGCCGGTTGAATATAGGGCAACGACAAAGTCGGGGAGGTCTGAGACATGGGCAGTCCTTTGTAAGATGAATGAACTCTCAATGCCGCGGACCCTGTGATAGGGAAGTGAACATTCCAAGACAGTTGCGTCCGTATCTTTTCAATTTGACGCAACATTGAACCTCTAAAAACTGCGATACTGGCCGCAAAGCTGCCGCTTTCTGATCATGCAGCATCCGCGAAGGCAGCGCAAAACAGACCTGCACTACAGAGGTTGGAACAATGGTCAGAGCAATTTTTACAAATCACGGATCGTTAAACTCGGTCGAGGAATTCGGGCTCGTTGGGTTGAACGACATAACGGTTGTCCACGCGGCAAGAGGTCCGATGCTTTTTGCTGCAACGCGTGGAAATGGCTGGTTGTCCAGTTACGATCTGGGCAATGGTGCAGGCGATTCCTCGCTTGAACAACAATGGCATATCGCCCCGAACCTGTTGCAACTTGAAACCACAGATCTGGTGGTGCGCGAAAATGACGGGATTCAACACCTTTACATGGCGGGTCTGAACAACAGTCGATTAACCGGCGTTCTGCTTGACCGCGACGGCGGCGGCACACCCATCGATGGCGGCATCACCTATACCGTCCCCGGTCGGAATCTGAGCGGGCTGAGCGAGATGGAGCTGATTGGCGACGGCAATTCTGGTCTTGCTGCGCTGCGCACGGGAGGACTGGTCAACATCTCCTTTGGCGAAGGAAATGTCATGAACATGACCAACATCAACCAGGGTCGAACCATGCAAGGCGAACGCGCGACCGACATCACCACCGCCCGGCATGACGGTCAGACCTTTGCCTTTGTCACATATCAAGGTCAGGATACCATCAGTATGTTTCGCCAAGCAAACAATGGCACCATGCAACACCTCAATGATGTAGATGCAGGTGACGGGTTTTGGGTTGATCGCCCTGGTGATCTCACCGTCACCACTGCGGCGGATGGCAGACTCTATGTTGTGGTCGCCGGGTCTGGCAGCGATTCACTCTCGACATTTTCCGCAACACAGCAAGGCTTGGTTCCCGTTGATCATTTGGTGGACAGCCTTGGCACGCGGTTTGCAGATGCCAGCCATGTGACCAGCATTGCACTTGGAAATCAGAACTTTGTCCTTGCCGCAGGTTCCGACAATGGGATCAACTTGTTCACTGTTCTGCCCGGTGGTCGGTTGCAACATATAGACGCCATGCCTGCCGAGGCACATACCCCGTTACGCGGCATTACCTCGATCGATGCGATGGCGACTCCCGAAGGATTGCGGTTTTGGGTGGCAACCGAAGGGGCACCTTATCTTGCCGAGTTTTCGATCGCATTACCCAACTTAGGTGTAAACCTCGGGGCAAGCGCTGAGGGCAGCACGTTGAATGGCAGTGTCGGCGACGATGTTCTAGCGGGTGCATCAGGTGCAGATCGACTCAACGGCAATTTCGGCAACGACATCATTCTCGACGGTGCCGGACAAGATACCCTGCGGGGCGACGGCGGGCTTGATACCTTTGTCTTCGTCGAAGACGGTGCCCGCGATGTTATCCTCGATTTTCAATTGGGGTTTGATCGTATTGACCTTACCGATTTTAGCCAGGTCAGTGGCATTGGCGGCATGCATATTCAGTCTCGAAGTTGGGGTGCCGAATTCCGGGTGGGTGCCGAAGTGCTGGAAGTCCGATCATCTGATGGTTCACGGTTCTATGCCAGCGACTTTGACGACACCAATCTATTACAGGGAGGGCGAATTCAAACGGATCCCGCACTCTACCCCGGTGACAGCAGCACGCCTCGCCCCGACCCGAACCCAGGGCGGAGTGTGAACCCCTGCGACATTGACCCGAACACGCTGACCCCTGCCTGGCAGAATGATCCCAAATTCAGCCTGAACAGAGGACCGAATGATAATGGCGGCACCAATGGCAATGACAGTATCTCAGCTGGTAGCGGGAATGACCGGGTGTTTGGTGGTTTGGGTCATGACACCCTGCATTCCGGAACTGGCCGCGACGCCGTGAACGGTGAAGGTGGCAACGATTGGATAAATGGGGGAAATGACGCGGATTTCCTGCTTGGCGCAGCCGGTTTCGATACCATCCTTGGCGGCAACGGGCATGATACTATCTCGGGCGGCACCTATGCTGATTCCCTCTCCGGTGGTGCCGGCAACGATATACTTTTGGGCGGTGATGGCTTTGACCGCATTGAAGGGAATGCCGGAAATGACCGGGTCTGGGCGGGTGCCGCCCCCGACCGCGTCTGGGGTGGTGACGGCAATGATTGGATAAGCGCCGGCAGCAATTTCGGTTATAGCGTCGACGGCATTTTTGGCGAAGGTGGTAATGACACGCTATTCGGAAATGCCGGATTTGATTTGCTGAATGGTGGTGACGGTGATGATGTCCTCGATGGCGGGCATCAATCCGACAATCTCTATGGCGAGGATGGCAACGACATCCTGTTAGGGGGTCTAGGCTTTGACAGATTGTTTGGCGGTCGCGGCGACGATCGCATCTTTGGTGGTGATTCAGGTGACGGTTTGTTCGGACAGCAAGGCAACGATACCATGTGGGGCGGCGAAGGCGGAGACCGTTTCTTCGGTGGGCATGGTAATGATATTATCGACGGTGGTGCCGACCGAGATACCATCTACGGCGGTGCCGGTTTCGATACGATTATCGGCGGTGAAGGCAACGATTTGATATTCGGCAGCTTCAACGCCGATGAGTTCTTGTTCGCCAGTGGCCATGGCAATGATACCATCGCTGATTTCGACGCCTCCAGCGCGAACGAAGTTATTGATCTGTCCCATATGGACGGCTTTGATCGGTTTGCCGACGTTGTGAGTGCCGCACGACAGTCCAGTCAGGACGTTGTGATCAATACGGGTGGCGGCAATTCGATCCGGCTCAGCAAAACCAACCTCAATGATCTTGATGAAAACGATTTTGTATTTTGACGCAGCTCACGACATAGGTGACGTATGACTTTCAACAAAGGCTAGAATTGAGGGTTCTGTTATGAAGGTGAACGAAATTGTCATTCTTCATCTAAAATGCGTCGATGCAACCGAGGCCAAACAGTCCAGTTTTCCGGAAGTCCTGAAAACGAATATCTATCAGGCTGCCCGTTCAAGATCCTCAAAGACACGATCAACCAAACCGGCAAAGGCCTGTGCTTGATCTTTGAAACCGGCAACGGGGAAAGGCGCGCGTTCTCGTTTTCCGGATTTCAAGATCGCACTTATTTGCTTCCGCAAAATCTCGGGTGGTGCAGCAATGGGGATCAACTTGTCTTTAGGGATCGCCCCATGTTCGACGCTGCCCCCGCTGTCGGTTTGCACTACGGTTATCCCTCGTGCCAGGGCTTCGCGGATCGCCAATCCAAAGGTTTCTTTCCACTGTGACATAAAGAGAAGAACATCAATTTCAGCGTAAAAATCATCCATGTTCGCTTGTTCAAAACGTGGATATATTTGCCAGTCACCTTGCATGTTTTTCAGATCCTGCGCGTGCCACCATGACTTGTTCAAACTACCTTCGACAACCAAACCCCGAAAATCTTCATGTTCAATACCGGCAAAGGCCTGTTTGATTTGTGGCCAGCCCTTGATCTGGGTGGGACCGCCAATATAGCCGAAGGTGGTCCGTTGGTCTTTCATTCGTCGTGATTTCTGTTTGGCAAAAAACGCTGCTTCGGGTGGTTTTATCCCGTTTTCCCAAACCACACCCCGACCCTGCGCGAAACCAGATGCTTCACAAAGGTCCTTTGCAAAATGCGAAGGGTAAGTCACCAGAGCCACCTTTTCACCCATCCTTTGCAGATGATTAAAGCGCGTCTTGGCAGCCCAGAAATTATCAACGCAGCCTTTGCATTTGTCGATCGTTACTGGTGATTGACTACAATACTTCCCATCTAACCCGATCATGAATTGCCGCTCACAAAGCCACCAGAAGTCATGGACACTCAAAATCACAGGCACATTCGAAGCCTCGGCCGCAGTGATGATGCCGGTACCGATTTCCTGAATACAATGGGCATGCACCAAATCGGGTCTCAGCGTGTTGATCAGCTCCGCCAACCGCGCCGTGATTTCAGGGTTTTCGTACATGTCTCCATACGATCGCTCTGCCGGCATATTTATGAGGTAATTTACAATACCGTCTTTCTGGCTTTTGATGATCGCATAATGTGCAAGCTCGCGTCTGGAACAGAGCGACACAACCGTAACCCGATACCCGCCCTGTTGCACCAATGCATGTGCAACCTGTTCGGCAACCACGGTTGCGCCCCCATAACTGAAGGGAGCGAAAAACACGTTTGCCAATAGAACATGGCAAGTGTTCATGCTTCTACCCATTCGATCAATTCGGGCGCAATAATGTGGGGCAAGTCAGATGCTTGCCACCGTTTCTCCAAGTTTTTACGCGCCCTGCGTCCCATCTCCTTTGCGGCTTTCGGATCGGCGGTCAGTTCACGCAGTGCTGCAATCCAGTCCTGGGTATTTCGAGCGATAAATCCTGTTTCCTCTGCTTGAACCACCGCAGGTAGATCACCCACATTTGCGACAATTGATGGGACAGCCACCGCAGCGGCATCCAAAACCCGCACTGCACTTTTACATCTGTTGAATGCATCATCACAAAGCGGCATCAAGGTGCAATCGGCCACTGCCAATGAAGCTAGGTATTGGTCATAATCCCTGAACTTCACCTTTTCGACCTGCCGCTCCAGACCTTCAGGCAGATGCGAATGATCATAATGGCCTATCAGCATCAATCGTCGGTTGGGATCCGCCAAAATAAATTCCGAAAGCGGTTCAATGATCTCTGCCAAATCCACCTCGTGACCCTGGGATCCACTTGCAAAGGCAACGCGAAACAACCGGTCATCGATTACCGCCTCCGCTTTCGCTTTTGCGCCGGATATCAATGTTTGTGCATCTGCAAAATTACGTCTGATGTGCACCGGGCGCCCCGTATAGAGAGTGGTATGAATTGCCATGCCGGGTGTAGACACCGACAATAAATCAGCGCCGTTCATCATATTCAGATACTTCGGTGCCGCCGCAAGAAAATGCGCCTTCATGTCCGGATCCAGAGATTCCATATTGCGGTAAGTTTCATAGGCCGAAACAGAAAACAGCGGATCATCAAGGTCATACAGGATCGGCAATCGCAGCCGCCTTGCCTCGTATCGGATCATCTCAGCGGTCGGCCCAGTTTGCAGCCGATATTCCATCAGATGGGTCGCGTTCTGCATGATCCGCACCGCACGCGGGATGTCCTGAAAGTGAGCGTATTCAAATTCCACACCCCGGCCACGCCAAAACGCAGCGAGTTGTTCAACCCGGTATTTACGACACTGCGGAAGGTTCAAGTCTGCAACCATCGCGATCTGACGCCGCCCCTGATTAAGACTGGGTGCCTCCAAGATATGAAAGGCATTCTGTTGGGCCAGTGTTTTCCAGATACCATGCAAATATTGTTCGGAGCCTTGCGGTCTGGTCCCGCCAGAAGAATAAGTCGTGAGGTGACCCAATCCTCTGATACGGCGGTAAATATAATTAATCGAACGTCGTATTGCAGACCTTGCCCCCTCTTGCGAAACTGTGGATGTAAACCGTCTGACCAGCGTCAGAATAGGCAGGTTTATCACAAAGCTTCTCCTTGAAACGACATCCGCGGTGATAGCTAATTGACGAGCCTTAATAATTTGTGAACGTTTTTGCCTTGTGGTGGGCAGCAAATGACACCTCAAAACGATTTCACAGATCAGATGCCAAAGGTCACCATTTTGATGGGGGTTCACAACGGTGAACGTCACTTGCGCGCGCAACTGGACAGTATCGCGGGACAAACCCATCGTCATTGGCGGCTGGTCTGCAGTGATGATGAATCGACCGATCGCAGCCTAGTGATTTTGCGCCGGTTTCAACAGGAATGGCCCGATTTTGTGACCATCTTGAAAGGCCCGAAAACAGGCTTTTCTGACAACTACATGTCCTTGATCCGGCAATTGCGCCCTGATGCCGGTTTTGTCTGCTTTGCTGATCAGGATGACATCTGGTTACCGAACAAGATCAGCCGCAGTTTACAATCGCTTTGTCGGTTTGGTGCAATGCCCGCACTTTACTGTGGACGTCAGTACCTTTGGTATCCTGACGTTAATCGGCGCATTATGTCACCCCGGATGACCCGCCCGTTTACCATCCAGAATGCACTTGTCGAAAACATTGCAACAGGAAATACAATCATGCTCAACCCTCGGGCAGCGGCGCTTGCTCAGCGGGCAACCTGCCGTGTGGGACAGGTTTTTGCGCATGACTGGTGGCTTTACTTATTGATCACAGCCACCGGCGGAAAGATCTGTTTTGACAATTCAGCACCCGCAATCCTTTATCGGCAGCATGCTGAAAACGCGATAGGGGCTGGCAGGGGGGCAATTTCACAGATCAAACGTAAATACGGCGTTTTACAGGGTTTGTTTGCGCAGCGAGTGGAAGGAAACCTGCAAGCTCTGAATGATATTGCGGATCTTGTAACCCCGGCAGCAGGCGACATCTGCCGACAATTTGCAAAAGCACGCCGTCACACAGGAATCGCCAGACTACGGGCGCTGCGAGGTATTTCACCTTACAGACAACACCGTGCCGGTTCTCTGGGTTTTTGGGGAGCAGCGAGCCTTGGCAGAATATGATCGTAAACCCAAGATCATGTTAGTCGGCGGTGATGGTCGACCGTCAGGTGTACCGCGCCATATCCTGCATCTGGCCACTGCTCTGCGAGAGACCGCTGAAATCACCGTGATCAGCGACCATGACAAAGGGGGATTCACCGCGCTGAAGCAGATGAACATACGTCACATCGTTATTCCCGGTCTCACCAACCGATTGTCCTTACCCCACATCTGGCGCGGTGTCTCGGGGTTATTACATATGTTGCGCGATGAAACCTTTGACCTGATCTGGGTTCATTCCCGGTTACAGGTATTAACCTGCCGACTTCTCCTCGCCTTTCGTATCTGGAGACCTGTCTGCCCAATTGTTTTTACGCATCATGGTCTGCCTTATGGGCGCGGGTATCACCCTTTGGTACACCGTCTGTGCAAGAAGCTGGAAAAAACGCTGATCGCGACCTGTCCCCCTCAGAACCTTGTCTTTCTCACACACCGGATGGCGGGATGGATGGCACGGGATGCGCGTGCCAAACAACTCGCCCGACACAACGTTTACATCTTGCCCAATTGCTCTGATCTTCGACCTTTGCCGCATCATATCGACAGACGGATCAAACGGCTTGTCATGACCGGTCGCACAGGAAGGCAAAAAGACCTTGATTTCGCGATAAGGCTATTCATGCATCTGCCCGACCACTTTCGGTTAACACTCTGTGGTCCGGGAACTGATGACCCCGCATTTCAAGCGCATGTCGCTGGGCTGACACCCGGGTCTATATTCAGAAGGATCACTTTTACCGGACCTTTGAGTGATGCACGCGAACCCCTTCGCACGGCTGATGCCTACCTGCTCACCTCTAAATATGAAGGAACCCCCATCGGGGCGCTTGAGGCATTTGAGGCCGGCCTTCCTATCGTCTTGCGTGATTTCGATGGAGCTGACGATCTGATCTCAAAACATCCCTGCGGCCTTTTATTGGGCAGTGCAAATCTTGCAAAAGAGGCAGAGCGCGTGATCGCATTGCTGGATTTTTTTGATCGGGATGCACAGGCACTTCGCACCGAAATCAAGGAAGTCTGGCGCACAAACTGGTCCCCTGTGATTTTCGAAGGCAACGCCAATGCCCTTGTCCGATCAATATTGAACAGATCTACCGTCGCGGTGGCATCGTCAGGTTGTATTCGTGATGATCCAGAGCTGCGTCCAGATCGTCATAAAAGTGCAGTTGCCCATGCTCCAGCACCGCCGCCATATTGCAAAGACGTCGCACCATCGGCGGGGAATGTGTGACCACGATAGCGCCTGAAGTTTCGTTGCGCTTGTCAAAAACCTGTACGCTTTTATGCCGAAACGCCCCGTCACCAACAGAGGTCACTTCGTCCACAAGATAGGTATCAAACGGAATGCCCATCGACACGCCAAAGGACAACCGAGATTTCATGCCAGCTGAATATGTGCGCAGGGGCATGCGGAAATGCGCGCCTAGTTCTGCGAAATCCTCAACAAAACTGACCAGATCGTCACAATCCACTCCGTAAAGGCGGGCAACAAACCGGGTATTCTGCACGCCAGTCAAATCAGGGTGAAATGATCCCTGAAACGCGACAGGATATGAAATTGTACCTGTAGACAATACCCGCCCCGAGGTTGGCCGGATTGTTCCTGCAATCAATTTTAACAGCGTACTTTTCCCCGCGCCGTTCCGGCCCAACAATGCCACGCTTGCCCCCGTTGGGAATGTCGCCGTAAGGTTTTCAATGATAGTCTGTCGACCCTTCCGCATGGGAAAATACTTGGTCAGGTTTTCCAAATATATCATTGCCGTTGCTCAGCTTCGGTCGCGAAGGGAATAATAGGTCAGACAGAGGATCGACCAAGTGAAAAAACAAAATAGCGCGATAAGCGCGAGGATCAGTTTACGTCTGGGAAATTGCGCCTGCTCGGCTCGTGTCGGTTTAACATGCGCCGCCAGATATCGACTTTGTTTTCGAACTTCGGCCAGCGCGGAATCATGCGCTGCGAGCGAAGCCGTATATGCTGTTTCGGCGAACTCTCGGTCTACGATCAGCCCTTCGTATTCACCCACAAGGTTGGCAAAGGCATCACCACTTTCCTTATCTGTACCCAACCCCAAATTTCCGCGCTCTGAGTTAATTCTTGCTTGAATAACTTCGATGCGGCGCTTGGCCTGGGTAATCCGTGGATCGTTTTCCCGTGTGGTATCTTGCAATAAGTCGTAGGTGATCAATGCATCGGCCAATTGTTGTTGCAAGGTTACCAGTAGACCCATCTGGTTTTTTGTATCAATGCTGGGGTCAACAATCTGGGTCCGGTTACGAAACTGCGTCAATGCACGTCTGGCTTCCTTCAGGCGTTGCACTGCATTGCCTAATTCCTCGCGGGTAAAACGAATCGAATCTTCCTGCGCGATACGCGACAGGCTGTTGATCATGGCTGTGCATTCATCCAGGATCGCCTGCGCGATACGCTGCGCATCTGCAGGGTCAAAAGCCAGCACCTCCAGGTCGATCAAACCTGTACTACTGTCATAAACGATCGAGATCTTTCGTTCCCAATGGGCTTGCAAATCTTCGATCGTTCCTGCGGCATCAAATGCGAAAACAGGGTCGATCTCTGGACTTACCCGCGACCAGATTGCCCGCAGGTCAACTTTCCGGTCTATCCGCGATACCAGTTCCTGACTGGATAGATAGGCAAACAAAATGTCCGTGTCAGAAGAATCAGAGCCGGAAAGTTCGGTGATTCCTCCCAGCAATTCAATTGCCGAACTCTGCTTTTCCGTGCGCACGGAAAAGGCGACGCGAGAGACAAACTGATCTGCGGCCTGTGTCCACAGATAATAGCCGGCCAAAATAATCGGAGCGATCACGAGTATCATGAAAGTGAACACCAGAAACCGATGCCGTATACGTGGACGGGCGCGGCCCGCAGGTGGTTTAATGTCAAATTCGGGAATGTTAGGCGATTGTTTAGGTGGTCGCGACAGCACTGTCGGTTCTGGTGCTTGCGGAGACTGAGGCACGTGCTGTTGTTGTGATGGTTCAACCGCGGATGAACGCTTTAGGTGTCGGATCTTGCCAATCTGTCGAACATTATCTGGGGAACCATTCGGCATACACATTAACTTTTTGGTTGTATTTCTAAAACATTATGCCCGGTAAGGTTAATTTTTTGTAACCTTGATTAGCTACGAGGTTACCTGTGCGCACACCCCCCGATCTTCCTATTCATCTTCGGCCTCAGGCCGAAATTTCGACAACCCCGCGGGCGATTGGCGCTCTCGTCCTTCGCGAAATCGCAACAACCTACGGTCGTTCGCCGGGTGGTTATCTCTGGGCGGTTCTTGAACCTGCTGCAGGCATAACGCTTCTGACTCTTGTCTTTTCAATCGGTTTCCGCACACCACCTCTCGGAACTAGTTTTGCGTTGTTCTATGCTGCGGGGATCCTTCCGCTGATGATGTACACCGATGTATCGACTAAACTGGCGCAAACGATCCAATTCAGTCGTGCCTTGCTCACCTATCCCAGAATCACGTTTCTGGATGCCTTGATTGCCCGGTTCATCCTGAGTTTTCTAACCCAGATGATGGTGCATATCATCGTGTTGGGGTTTATCCTGATCGTTCTCAAACCCAAAACAACACTGGATTTTTCAAAGATTGGGCAGGCCTATTTATTGACGCTTGCCCTGGCGGTCGGCATTGGCACACTCAACAGTTTTCTGACCCTCGCCTATCCGATCTGGCACACTGCCTGGTCAATTCTGAACCGGCCATTGTTTCTGGTTTCCTGTGTGTTCTTTATCTTTGAAAGTGTTCCACAGCCCTATTCGGACTACCTTTGGTTAAATCCGATCGTACATATCGCGGGCCTCATGCGCGACGGGTTCTATCCGTTCTATCAACCTTCCTATGTCTCTATCGTTTATCCTTTGGCCATTGCCGCCCTCACCACAATGTTAGGGCTATTCCTATTGAACCGCTTTCATCGGGACATTTTGGACAAGTAAGATTCGCTTAATCTGAGTTAACGCAAATTTAAGATAAACTGTGCGGTAGTGGCTCTTGCTAACGATGCGCGCTCTGCGCAAGAACAAGAGGTGCTCTGCTTATGTCCTTGGATTTTATGTCTGAACTGCGCTGTCTGGTGATGCTGGACGGCAAGGTTTTTGGAAATGTTGAAAAGGATGCAGGCAATACTCCGATGGAAATAAGATTGGGTGATGCGCTTGCTCCTTTTGAAGTGTGCAATCCAGACCCTGAATCCATTCTGAAACAGGCAAAGACCTATCGGTTACCTACAGAAAATTTTGCTCAAGACTCTCATTCACTGCCCGCTGAGGACGTCCCCGGCGAAGTCTATGCCTGTTGGGTGAACCATCTGAGCGATTGGGTGCTAAATGGTAGCCAAACCATTCAGGTCATGATCAACCGATTCTCAGCGCCGTGCCAGATCTTTTTTGACAAAAAGATCCACGTTCCTACAGTCGAAGCCGGCATGATGTTTCAAGCGCAATTGGCTGCCCACCGTGCTGCCGCCAGTCTGTGCCTGATCTTTCAGGATCCGGTTTCATTACAGGAAGAACGGCACTTTCTGCCGTTCGACACAGCTTATACCGGGGGCACCCACACCAGCGGATATGCAAAAGTCAGTTGCCCGATCCCCGATCATTTCCAAAGCTGCGATGTTTCCATTGAAATCGAGTATCGCAAACACCTGCCTGATACCAAAGGTACCGAGCCGTTCCTGTTTCTGGCTGATGTCCATGTCGCCAAAACAACTGCCACACAGACTGATACGCTGATGCTTGAGCCTGAATGGATCTATGGCAGAACCGAAATATCTGATGGTCAGTGGATCAGCGCCCCACTGCCCAATATGCTTGCCCCCGGACAGGGGCTTTCCTTGCAAATGGGGAATGAGGTCTTTCCCATTACACCCATGCCCAAACCCGATTTTACCGTCCGGGACAATTATGGCCACACATTGGTTTGCGACTCCGCTCAGGCGATGGAATTGGTGTTGAGCATCGATGGGGAATACGTGCGCAATTTCAGCATCACGCAGGGCGAAAATGTCCTGCGCCTGCCTTCTCGATATATGAACGGTCATGTGCGGCACGTCATGCTCAAGGATAAATCAGGTTCGGTCGTGGTCTATGAAGATCATCAATTGATGCCCTATATCTTGACGCCTGTAGATGTGATGCGGCGTGAATCTGTAGCACCCTTTCCCAGTATTCTGACGCCTCAAACTTCTTACCGTTTTGCCGGACTGAAGGCGGTGATGGCGGCGGCTCACCCCGAAACCGACTTGCACCAGTTGGCCCATGCACTGCAAACCCTCGAAGGCGGTCCGGAAAATGTCGTGCCCGAACCCCTGCATTTCACAGAAGTAGAACATCCAGAAGTTTCGATCATAATCCCTGCTCACAACAATTTTGAATTCACCTATCTGACGCTTTGTTCATTGTTGATCGGCCACAATAATACGTCTTTCGAAATCATTGTTGTCGACGATGCTTCTACCGACGAAACCAAGAGAATTGAAGAAATCGTCACCGGCATTACCGTCGTGCGTCTTCCGGTTGCCCAGCGTTTCATACGTGCCTGCAATGCCGGGGCAGAAAGGGCCAGAGGTAATTTTATCGCATTGCTGAACAATGATGTTGAAGTGACCACCGGTTGGTTGGACGAATTGCTTTGTGCATTTGACCGTTTTGACAACGTAGGCCTCGTAGGTTCAAAGCTGCTTTATCCCAACGGAGATCTGCAAGAAGCGGGCGGTATCATTTGGGGTTCCGGCAATCCATGGAACTATGGAAATAGGCAAAATGCCAATGATCCCCGATTCAGCTATGCGCGACAGGTCGATTATCTGTCCGGTGCCGCCATGCTTGCCCCGGCCCATGTCTGGCGTGAAATCAGCGGCCTCTCTGCATATCTTGAACCGATGTATTTTGAAGATACTGACTTTGCTTTCAAGGTTCGTGAAGCCGGGTATACCACGTGGTTCATCCCCTCATCTGTCGTCTATCATTTTGAGGGGATAACCTCGGGTACAGACGTTTCGACCGGGTACAAAAAATTTCAGGAAATCAACCGTCCCAAATTCAAACGCCGTTGGGCAGGCACATTCTCCGCCTACGGCGCTGAAGGCCAACAACCCGACCTCGAAAAGGATCGCGGTATTGTCGGGCGTGTTCTTTTTATTGATTATGCGCCTCCCCGTGCGGACAAGGATGCGGGATCATATGCCGCGTTGCAGGAAATGCATCTTGTTCAGTCTCTTGGGTACAAGGTCACCTTTATCTCGACCAATATGGCGCACCTTGGAAAATATACTGAAGACCTACAAAAATCGGGAATCGAAGTTATTTACGCCCCATTCTATATGAACGCGGGCGAATACCTTGATCAACATGCCTCTGATTTCGACGCTTTCTATATCACCCGTTATTATGTCGCACAGACTGTGCTGGAACATATTCGCCGACTGGCCCCGAAGGCCCGCATTCTATTCAATAACGCTGATTTGCATTTCCTACGCGAGCTGCGTACCGCACAAAGTGAAGGCGATAAACAAAAGCTGGAACGGGCCCGTCAGACACGAACAGACGAGATCGAGGTAATCCGAAATGTAGATGTTGTCCTGTCTTACAATGAAGTCGAACATTCAGTCATACAGGCCTATACCGATGGCAGTTCTACTGTTGTAAGATGCCCTTGGGTTGTTTCCGTGCCCAGCGCCATTCCCTGTGCCCGCTCCCGAACGGGGCTGTCATTTCTAGGCAGTTTTCGCCACCATCCCAATTCAGAGGGGATTAGCTGGTTTGCACGAGAGATCATGCCAGTTTTGACGGCGCAAAACCCCAATGCGCATTTGACGATTTATGGCTCTGGCATGGGTGACAATATTCGCGCCCTCAAGACCGAAAATATTCTCCCTCATGGTTTTGTTAAGGACGCGGCCGAAGCGTTTCACTCACACCGCGTTTTTGTTGCACCGCTACTGTCTGGCGCTGGCATCAAAGGTAAAGTGCTCAGCGCGCTTGCGCACGGTATTCCAAGTGTGATCAGTCCGATCGCCGCCGAAGGCATCGGCCTGCGATCCGGCCATGATTGCATTATCGCAGAACGAACCGAAGATTGGGTAGATGCGATCCAACTATTAACAACCGATGATGTTTTATGGGAAACCCTTTCACAAAACGCGCGTGGTTATATGTATAGCTGTTTTTCCTTCGAAAGGGGCCGCGAATTAATGCGTGAAGCTTTTGAAGCGGCAGAATTGTACGGGTCACGGAAATAGATCGAGATGCGCCACATTATTCTTCACATTCATCTGTTCAAGAATGCCGGTACTTCTGTCGACTACATTTTGCGCCAGAATTTTCCGGGTCGTTGGGTCACGCGCGAATTCCCCGATCCGCACCCGGATCACACGCCAGACGTCGCCGGCTGGATCCGCAATAACCCTGAAGCGGTGGCCTTTTCCTCGCACACCATCCAAGCTCCGCTGCCTCAGATTGAGGGCGTGCACATAGTTCCAATTATCATGCTACGTGATCCGATTGATCGTATTGCCTCCGCTTATCGCTTCGAACGTATACAACATGCCGAAACCCGGGGCACGCTACTGGCCCGTCAGAACGGATTTGCAGGATATGTTCATGCGCGGTTGAACACCGCCGGTGATCGGCAATGTCGCAACTTTCAAACCAGCCGGTTGTCTGCTTTGATACACTTGGCAGCCCAGGATGAACTGACACGTGCCAAATCTGTTGTAACCACATTGTCAGAAACGGGAATTCTGGGACTTGTCGTAAACTTTGATACCGCAATGGATCGCTTGGCTGCTCTGATCAAACCCCATTATCCGTCATTTGTATGGCACCCGGTGACCGCCAATGCCTCAAACCAACGCATGGCGACAACAGTATCCCCGGAAATGCGCCGCATCCTTGAAGAGACCAACCGTGACGATTTCGAACTTCTACGGTTTGCGCAGAAAACGGTTGCTCAGGCTTGCGCCGGTGACTGCGCTTCAACCCCTAAATTGGCTATCCAGCAATCCGGGATCTGAAATCCTTCGGCAGACACTTCGTCGCACACCCTCATGACATCGTCACGCACCAGATCGGGGAAAAAATCCGGCATCTTGTGTTTCACGCTTTCGGTAAACCGTTGCTCCAACAAAGCCTGAGGATAATCGCAAGCTGGCAGGTCCAGGAATTTCTCTATCTCACGCAATGTTCCTCGTTGGTCCTGATGTAGGGTCTCGTAAAACATGACCTTGTACATTTCCGGTGACAGCCCTCCCTTGAGATTGCGCAAGACTTGTCCGTATTCCGCGTTCACCCAGATGTGGCGACGTCTGACAAATTCACCGAATTCTGCCGGACCCCATGTCTCCAATCTGTCTAACTGACACGTGAGTTGCAGATGGAATTTGGTATGGCTCCACAATCGTTGAACTGGATCACGCATGGTATACAGCACGCGCAGACGGTTGCATTTTTTAGAAATTTGGGGCCAAGCGGCCATCGGCAGTTGCGCATGCAAATTCGAAAAATCGCATGCATAGCTTTGATGATCGCGCATGTGAAACAGATTGCGATACCAATAATCATCAACCGGACGGCTAAGATAGGCGGCAACCCAATGCAGGTTTCCGCGTATCGCGTCTATATTCGCTTTTTCAGGATCAAACCGGAACAAATACCTGTTTTTCGCTTCCTTGAGCCGGTATTTCTCGCTCAACTGATTGGGGTTCACATAGCGGTGGTAAAAATAGTGGATTTCCTTTTCCATCGCAAAATGCAGCGCCGGATGCTGCGCCAGAACAGCGTAAAGCCAAGTTGTCCCCGCTTTCATCGCACCTACACTCAGGAACAGGTTGGAAAACAGTCGGTCAGACATATGCCGCTCCTTTGTCTGTTCTGGACAGGCGCTCAATCACTTCCACATACATCCGGTGATAAACGGGGCGCGTAAAATGATTGAGATCAATCATATCTTCTGATCTCTCGATAAAGTCTGCAGGATCCAGCAGCATCACGTTGTCACGTCCCTGCACCGCCCTGCTCACCGCCTCGTTCAAACGCTGGTGATGCGGGTGCGGGGGCTTGTCAGGATTTTCAAAATGCAGCGGTCCGCGTATTGGTGCCAGAACAACAATCACCACTACAGATGTCGGGATATGGTCGAGGATCTGCCTGTATCGCTGTGCCATCCGCTCACTACTCAACAGTCCAATGTGGTCAAAGTCGCGCACAAGTGTCGCAAGCCTTTGTCTCTGCACATCGTTTTGTGTGACAGTTTCACGCAATTCCTCTTGTGCTATCAAATCATGATTTTGAGCACCGATGAGCCAATAGGGAACGGTTAGCCCGGTTCGTTTGTGGCGGTATTCGGGAATATCCGCATCTGCCCAGAAACTGAGGAAACACAAACTGCGCCCTTTGGGAAAGGTGCCAAGTTGTGAATGAAAATCTTCCGGGACATATCCAAGCGTTGCAGCCGCATCGCATTGCTCCCCACACAGACCTGCACCCAACGCCGGCATCAAAAACGACGTATGATCCTGTCGCAACATTTGACCATTCTTTGGCTGATTGAATTCCTCGACCAAATTATTTGTATGCAACACGAAATAGTGCATCAAACTGGCCAAATCGCAGCCGCCGCGCGCAATAATATTGTCATAGCGTACAGTGGTTGTTGGGCTGGTATCCTCCAGTTCTGTCAGCGCTACTACCGGCGTAACCCAATCAACCCTGGTCGTCTCGTTCTGTATATCCGACAGAACGTCACCCACAACCTCCAGTGGCGGACGTCCAAGATGGGCATAGGTCCAATGTTCAATATACATGTTCAGCGTGCGACAGGAAAAACAGAAGTGCCTTAACCGGCGCACATTATGCAGACGTTCAGTCAGGTAGAACCCGACAAAACCATAATCACCAAAATTGTCACACACACGGATCAATGCGGCATCCGTCGTGTTTTGTGCCAACAACGCGGTCAGTTCCTTGCGTGCGGCGACTTGATCTTCGGGCAAACGCTTCTTTGTGAAATTGAGTTGGTTGGTCCGGTTTATCAGCTCTATTGCACGATCCAGATGCGCTTCGACGTTGTATTCCACAAAAACGCGAACGTTTGATGTTCGCAAAAATGCAATCGTATCTCCACAAGCCACTTCAGCGGCTTTGGCCTTGCGCTCCTTGACCTTGTACTGTGCCAGGCGTGTAAGATGAACATCGGGTTTTCCGCGCAATTGAGGGGCGTTCACAAGCTTCGGGATCAAAGACGGCAAACCTACATTCAGCCCCGGATTGTGATGAGACGCCTGGGCAAGGTTCATCGGATTGTCATCCAGGAACAGGACCGACGATGCACGCAATCCGATCTGTGCCAGCATCGCAGCGATCCGCGGTCCTTTGGGGGTCCAGTCAATACTGGGAAAGATGAAGTAATCCCACAATTCCCGCTCTTTCAGAACCGCTTCTATCTCATTGGCGTTATTTTTTGAGCAGATTGTCGACATGATCCCGCGTTTTGCCAGTTCGATGACAAACGCGTGATGATCTTCTCGATACCGGATACCGCCCTCTGTGAGCGTGCCATCCCAGAACGTTTCATCCAAATCCCAAATGATCAGCCGTGTATTTTCAACAAGCTGAATCTGATCGAATTTTGTTCGTGTCATGCCCATATCAAACTTTCCGTAGATAGCCGTTTGGGTTGGTGGTGGCGTTAACTCCGAACATGTCACAATAGGTTTTGTCGATTTCATAGATCCCTGGATTATCACCGAAGTAGGTTTCGATCGCCCGGCTTGGCCCACCATCATATCGATCTGCAAGATCAAGCTCTGCCAGAACGCTGTCCTCAACAACAAGGTATTCACCGGCGCGCAAATATGCTGCGCCAAAACCAAGGACTGCCATACACGCAGCAAAAGTATGTGCGCTGTCCTCGGACAAGATCCAGGGGCGCGGCAGATCAAACAGGTCGTTGTCGGAAAACGTCTGCCTTAGTGTCATGACGTCCCCCTGCACAAAGAGGATTCCACAAAACCTGTCGTCAGAATCAGGCGGAGCACGGTCAATCGAAACGATTTGCGTATCCAGTCCGCACATCCGGGCCATGTCGCGAAACAACATCGCTGAACCGCCAAATTTCGTACCGATTTCAATAAATGTGCCCGGCTTCACTGCGTTGATCAGATGCAGATAAAGCGCAATATCGATCGGCGATTTGTTACACATCACGTCACGGTAATGATACCCCATGACCCCCTGATGATATGCACCGAGCTGCGGGCGGGTGAAGGGCGTTTTAAACGAACGGATCATGTTCAGCCTTTTGTTTATGCCCAAGCCGACAAGCATGCCGGTTGCAGTGAAATTCTTTATTTGTTTTGCCCAGAAAGCAGTAAACAGAAGATTAACTTTTGACCGACCCTGTCGCATTTAGCGGATAGATTTCCGTGCTGATCTGCCTAAGGTCATTGAAACAGCCCCATAAAGGACAGCTCGCAATGCACTTTGGCCTCAGCGAAGAACAAGAGATGATTGTCTCTACCGTGCGTAGTTTCGTAGAAAATGAAATCTATCCTCATGAAGCCGAGGTAGAGCGCACCGGACAGGTCCCTTATGCCTTGGGCGAAGAGATCAAACAAAAGGTGATAGATCTCGGCTTCTATGCCTGCAACTTCCCCGAGGAAGTTGGCGGTGCCGGGCTATCCCATGTTGATTTCACCCTGGTCGAACGTGAACTGGGTCGCGGATCGATGGCTCTTACTCACTTCTTCGGGCGGCCGCAAAACATCTTGATGGCCTGTAACGAAGAACAACGTGCGCGCTATCTTTTGCCTGCAGTCCGTGGCGAACGGATGGATGCACTTGCCATGACCGAACCCGACGCAGGATCGGATGTGCGCGGCATGAAATGTAGCGCTGTCCGCGACGGCGGAGATTGGGTTGTGAACGGATCCAAACATTTCATTTCGGGAGCCGAACACGCGGATTTCTTTATCGTCTTTATTGCAACCGGTGTTGATGAAACCGCCAAAGGTCCCAAAAAACGTATCACAACCTTCCTTGTGGATCGCGGCACACCCGGCTTCGAAGTGCGCGACGGGTATAATTCAGTCAGCCACAAGGGCTACAAAAACTGCGTGCTGTATTTCGACAATTGCCGTTTGCCGGATGCCCAGGTCCTGGGTGAGGTCGATGGTGGTTTTGCCGTCATGAACGAATGGCTTTATGCAACTCGCATCACTGTTGCCGCTTTCAGCGTTGGCCGGGCAAGACGATGTTTCGACTATGCCCTTAACTATGCAGCGGAACGAAAACAATTCGGCCAACAGATCGGCAAGTTTCAGGGCGTGTCCTTTCAGATTGCCGATATGATCACCGAGATTGATGCCGCTGACTGGCTGACTCTCGCTGCTGCCTGGCGTCTGGATGAAGGCTTGCCTGCCAACCGCGAGATTGCCTCAGCCAAGCTCTATGCATCAGAAGCACTTGCGCGCGTAACGGACACGACACTGCAGATATTCGGCGGCATGGGTCTGATGGACGATTTCCCGATTGAGCGCTTCTGGCGTGATGCCCGCGTCGAACGTATCTGGGACGGCACATCCGAGATCCAGCGCCACATCATTTCGCGTGATTTACTCCGCCCTCTGGGGGCGTGATGATACGGTCGCTTGATCGGCTGCTGCGCCCAAAAACCATTGCCGTTGTCGGGGGTGGTGCGTGGTGCAAGCAAGTTGTTCTGCAATGTCAGAAACTGGGGTTTCAGGGCGACATCTGGCCAGTGCATCCATCGACAGAACTGATCGAAGGGTTGCCGGTTTACCGCGATGTAAATGCCCTGCCTCAAGCGCCTGATGCGACATTCATCGGTGTCAACCGCGAGGCTACAATCGACATTGTTGCAGCCCTTTCAGAACGCGGGGCAGGCGGCGCGGTTTGCTTTGCCTCGGGTTTCCTTGAGGCGCAGACGGAAGATACGTCTGGTGCCGGCTTGCAGGAGTTACTCCTGTCAAAAGCTGGCAGCATGCCAATATTGGGTCCTAACTGCTATGGCTTCATCAACTACCTGGACGGCGCACTCCTCTGGCCTGATCAACATGGCGGTCAGCCTGTCGAAGCTGGTGTTGCGATTATCACCCAAAGTTCCAACATAGCGATCAACCTCACAATGCAATGCCGAGCTCTGCCGCTGGCCTATGTTGTAACCGCTGGAAATCAGGCCCAATCGGGGATTTCAGAAATCGGTATGGCCCTGTTGGAAGATCCCCGTGTGACCGCATTGGGCCTGCACATCGAAGGTATCGGCGATCTGCGCAGTTTCGAAGCGCTCGCCCTCCGCGCCCGGCACCTAAACAAATCCATCGTCGCGATCAAAGTCGGTCGTTCCGATCAAGCGCGATCCGCTACGATCTCACACACCGCATCACTGGCGGGTCATGACGCGGGGGCCGCCGCGCTCTTGAAACGCCTCGGTATCGCACGTGTCGACGATTTGCCCAGCTTTATTGAAACCCTCAAACTGCTGCATGTCGCCGGTCCCCTGCCGCAAAATAGTGTTGCCACAATCAGCTGCTCAGGTGGTGAAGCGAGCCTTGCTGCGGACATCGGCATGTTCCAGAATATCAGTTTTCCGCGTTTGAACACTCGTCAGAAAACTGACCTGCGCGCAGCGCTTGGTCCTCGTGTCGCGCTTGCCAATCCATTGGATTATCATACCTACATCTGGCGCGATATTCCTGCAATGACCCGCGCCTTTGCTGCCGTGGCGGACGCCGGTATTGCAATCACCATCCTGATCGTTGATTTCCCGCGTACTGACCGGTGTGACCCGTCCGACTGGGATTGCGTTATTGCCGCTACCATCGCCGCGGCGCTGCAGACCGGACATCTTTATGGCATGGCCGCAACCCTGCCCGAACTAATGCCAGAGAGCGTCGCCCGTCAATTGATGGCAAATGGCGTTGTGCCCTTTAACGGGTTGAAAGAAGCGCTTGCTGCCTGTGCCGCCGCCAGTACAACCGTTGCCAGGACACCCGAGCCCGTTACCCTGCCCAATCCAGGGGGCGACGCGATACTGGTTCCCGAAGCCGAGTCCAAGAAAACCCTCGCAGGGTACGGGCTGCGCATCCCCAAATCTGATCGCTGCGCCGCACTTGAGGAAATAGAAACCGTCGCAGCTCAAATCGGTTTTCCTCAGGTCCTCAAGGGCGAGGGAATCGCACATAAGACCGAACAGGATGCCGTGAAACTTGACCTTACTTCCAGCATGGAAACGCTCGCCGCGGCAAAGACTATGCCCGCCTCCGCTTACATGATCGAAGAAATGGTCACCGGCACCATCGCCGAACTTCTCATCGGTGTGGTCAATGACCCTGCACATGGGTTTGTTCTGACGCTCGGTGCGGGCGGCACGCTAACGGAACTTCTGGGAGATACGGTATCTCTTTTGGTACCCGCCACCGAGACGGAAATCAGTGCCGCCTTGAATGATCTGAAAATCGCCCCGCTTTTACACGGATACCGAGGTGCCTCTGCTGTCGACCTGCCCTCGGTTCTCAAGGCCATCAATGCCGTGCAGGATTTTGCCATTGCGCACCGCGACACCTTGCAAGAGGTTGAAATCAATCCCCTGATCTGTACAGCGACAGACGCCATCGCCGCCGACGCGCTTCTGCGCCACACATCAATAAAGGAAGCCACATGACCGACTCCCCCATCAAAACCCGGCGCGACGGTGCCATTCTGCAGGTAACGCTTGACCGGCCCAAAGCCAATGCAATTGATCTGAAGACTTCGGTTCTCATGGGAGAAATCTTTGCCGGTTTCCGCGATGATGCGGAACTGCGGGTGGCGATCATCACCGGTGGTGGTGGCAAATTCTTCTGCCCTGGGTGGGATCTCAAGGCAGCATCAGATGGCGATGCTGTCGATGGGGATTATGGCGTTGGTGGCTTCGGCGGATTGCAGGAGCTACGCGACCTCAATAAGCCCGTCATCGCGGCCATTAACGGCATTGCCTGCGGTGGCGGTCTTGAACTCGCACTCAGCGCCGATATGATCCTCGCAGCTGATCATGCCACATTCGCCTTGCCTGAAATCCGTTCGGGTACCGTAGCCGATGCAGCCTCCATCAAGCTTCCCAAGCGCATCCCCTATCACATCGCCATGGAACTTTTGCTCACTGGCCGCTGGTTCGATGCCGAAGAAGGCAAGGGTTGGGGGTTGATTAATGAAATTCTGCCCGCGGAGCAATTAATGGATCGGGCATGGGAACTGGCACGTCTGCTCGCCTCCGGTCCGCCGTTGGTCTATGCCGCAATCAAGGAAATCGTACGAGATGCCGAGGATTCAAAGTTTCAGGACGCAATGAATCGCATCACAAAAAGGCAATTACAATCGGTCGACATACTATATTCTTCCGAGGACCAACTGGAAGGGGCACGTGCATTTACAGAAAAACGTGATCCGGTTTGGAAGGGCAAATAGTCTAAAGCTTTGCCGCTTCCTCGTTCTTTCTGTCATCCTCGGGTGGATCGGTGATCAATTCCGCATCTTCGATTGTATCCGCAACAACAACTGCCCCTGCGTTGTCTTCGGCCGTGCCGACAATCAGCGGCAGCATCGACACACCACCGGGCATTGCCACCTCTGACATGGGCGGAGTCTTCCAAGCGAGTGTATCGAAGCTGTTGCAGTTATTACAAATCGGAGCCCAATCCGTATGGATGTTCTGGCAATTTTCGCAAATCCATTGCGGCCCGCGTGAAACGGTCAATGCCCGCGCCAGCCAACCTTTGACAATCGTATCCGATGCCCCCTCGCCGCGTTCGATTGCGGCCATCAGGGTCACCGACCGTGCAGTTGGATCAACCTCAACCAAGTCGCCCAGGGCACGGCGTGCCGCGGGGAAATCCTCATCCGCAATAAGCAGTTCCGCCTTCAACATTTTGGTTTCTGCATGATCCGGTTGTGACTTTGTCAGCGCTGCAAACCGCTTGATCCGTGCGGCGGGTTTTTCATCTGGTTCAATTGCAGCAAAGGCGGCGGCAAGGTCCGGATGCGGCTGCACTGCCCAGGCTTTGCTCAATACGCGTGCCGCATAACGCGGCTTGTTCTGCTCGATATACCCATGCGCTGCCATCACGGCTGCGGGGATCAGATCTGGTGAAAGTCGGTTTGCCTCGATCGCGGCTTCCCGCGCTTCGATATCCTTGCCTTCGTCAAATACATCTTTGGCTTCTGAAAGAGCCAATACCGCATCCCGGCGTTTGTGCACATCCCTTGGAAGTTGCCCATTTTTGAGCTTGGCATTCAGTGTCTTGCGCGCCCCGGTCCAGTCTTCCTTGCCCGCTTGCAATTGCAGCAACACATCACCAGTTTCTGCATGTCTGGGTTTCAGGGCAAAGGCTTTCTCAGCCAGCTTCAATGCGGTTTCCGTATCTCCATCCGCCAGTTTCTGTTTCATGATGCCGCGCACGCCGACAAACCGGGTCGATTCATCTTCAACCAACTTGCGGTATGTCTCTTCCGCCTTGCGCCTGTCGCCCGCCATTTCCGCGGCTTGCGCGGTCAACAGATTGGTCAATGCGGGTTTTTGCAGGTATTTGTCCGCCTTGGCAGCTTTGGCCATTGCCACTTTGCCTTCACCGCTCGCCAATGCCATCAACCCTTCTGACAGTGCGTCAAATCCTTTGCGTTCGCGATTACGGTCAAAATAACGCGACAGGGCTGTCTCATCCCCGTTCAGGAAGTGCCAGACCGCAATAAGCAACGATAGCACCTTGAGCAGCACCCAAACCGCAATCAGCAATACAGCAAGGCCGATGACCGATTGCAGGGGTCCGAAACTGTATTCGGTCCCCATCACCGTAATCTGCATGCCGATTTGGCCTTCGCTTTCCAGCAAAGAGCTGGCACCCCATGCCAATACCGCCACAGCGGCGACAAACAGAATAATCTTGATCAATGACCACAACATAAATTCAACTTTCTCAGTTTGCCGACAGGCGTTGCGACAGATCCTGCACTGCAGTTTCTGCTGCAGTGCGTGCACGGGCGGCGACCAACCAGTCCGCCATTGCGTCCTGTGCTGGAACGGGAAGGGTTTCAAGTTCAGTCAAGGCATCCTCAATATTACCCCGTCGCACCGTAGCTTCAGCTCGCGACAACACCGCGTCAGGGTCTGAACCTTCGCGTGGGGCCACCGAACGCGCGCCAAGCTGACGCTTCAGAAAGGCAGCAACACCGCCGCCGTCATCTTCCGCTCCTGTTGCGCGCGCTGCAGAAAGGGCCGCGCGTGCCGCATCAGGAAAGCTTGTCTGCAAGCTCAGCAATGTGGTGACTCCCTCTGCGTTTTCCGTCAAAGCGGCAGGTACATCCGAGATCCCGTTGGCGTTCAATGTTTCAATCGCCGGTGCAAATCCTGCACCGGTCGCCAGCGCTGTCGTGATCGTCGTCAATGCAGCCTGCGCAGCGGCAGCCTGCGCCGCATTGGCTGTGGCCTCTTCAACGCTCAAAGCATTTTCCAGCAACCGTGAAATCTCGGCTTTCTGTTCCTCAACAGAAGTTTTGAGCGCTGCAAGCCCCGCTTCATACTCGGAAGTTGGGCCAGTGCCCTCTCCGGACAAGACCGGCCTGTTCTCAAGTTCGGAAAGACGCGCTTCCAGCGCCGTCATCATTGCATCCATGGCGGAAATGCTTTCCTTCACTTCATCCAGACCCTGCGCCTCAACAGTTTGAGGTTCCGCCGCTTCCAGCGTGGCGATACGGTCTGCCTGAGCTGCAAGCATGGTTTCAATCTCGACCGTATCCCCGCTTCTGTTCATCAGGTCCATTTCAGCAACAAAAAACCCGATCCCGCCGGCAATTACGCCCCCAAACAGCAATGGCCAAAAATGGCTGCCCTCTTTCTGCGTCTTTGCAGGTAATGCAGCGTGGCTTTGGGATGTGGTCGTTGGCACCGGTTTACGAGTTTCACTTTTCACCTCACCCGAAGTTGGCGAATCCCCGTTTGCTTTTACTGTATCTTTAGGTTTCACCGACACCGCTGCGGGCTTGGCATCCTCAGTCGGGGAAGCATCCGATTTCTTGACAGGGTCGGACTGCTTCATCGGTTCGGTTTTTGCCGTCTTGGGAATCGAACTTGCCGTTGCGGTGCTTTCCGGCTTTGAGGTCGTGGCGGGTTTCGCTGGGGTGTCGCCGGAATTGACATCGGCTTTGCTCACCACTTCGGGCTTCACCTCGGCGGACGCGTCTTTTGCTTTGACGCTCTCATTCTTTGATGCGCCGGAAGTGTTCTTGTTGCCAGAGGCCGGTTTCTTCGCTTTCGCCACACTGCATACCCTTATGATTCTGACCTGGTCAGATGAACCTGTCTACCTTAGACGCCATCACTGTCCCGCTTCAAGGCAACCTATCCTTGCGTAACAGCTTTTCAACCAGTCGCTTCATTTCTTCACCTGTTGGCGTTTTCGCAATCAGCATATCTGCAATCGGCAGCCCTTTGACAATCCCCGCAACTGTCGCACTTATTGCAACGATAACAGCGCGGTCCAGACATTGCGCCTGATCAACAAATTGCGCAGCCGTTCGCGCAGAAAAAAGGGGAACGATTACTGGAGCTTCCCCCGCCAGAAGGCTTTGCGCCTTCGGTGATAGAAATCTGAGATGCTGTTCATACAAAGTTACAACAGACACATCCATGCCGCAGTGCCTGAGGCGCTCGGCGATTTCTCCGCGACGGTGTGCGCCTGCAAGATGGACCAGCGACCCAGCTACCGCCCTCTCGCGGATCGCAGCAACCAACGCATCCGCATTCAATGCGACCAGTTCTATGCGCCAACCCTTGGCCAAAGCCGCTTTCTCTGTTTGTTTGCCAACGCAAAATGCGCGGCGCTGGTTCCCATCAGGAGCAACAGCAACGGCATTCACTGAGGTAAATATCACCTGGTCAAACTGCGCCAGATCCGGCAGATTTTCCTTTGGCACAATCTCTAACAAAGGGGAAATACAGACCCGATTGCTGTCGACAGACAGTTCAGCGGCAAAGCGCGCGGCGCTTTGCTTGGGCCGCGTCAACAATAGCTTGGGATTATCCATTTCAGGTCTGAGCATTGTTTGCCTTTGTTTCTGGTGTTACCTGCGGGACAGCCCCCTTGCAACGGAAAGCAGCCTATGCCGTGCTCACTTACAATTCTGGGATTGGAAAGCAGTTGCGATGATACCGCAGCCGCTGTGGTGAATTTACCCGCGAGCGGCCGGGCGGTTGTGTTGTCCTCTGTAGTTGTTGGTCAACAGAATCTGCATGCGGCTTTCGGCGGTGTGGTTCCCGAAATTGCTGCCCGTGCCCATGCTGAAAAGCTGGACTATTGCGTGGAACAGGCACTGGCCCGGGCAAAAACCGCCCTAACCGACATAGATTTGATTGCCGTTACTGCCGGTCCCGGTTTGATCGGTGGCGTTGTTTCCGGCGTTATGTGCGCCAAGGGACTTTCTGCTGCGACAGGCAAGCCGCTTTATGGTGTGAACCATCTCGCTGGCCATGCTTTGACGCCCCGTCTCACGGATGCTGTTCCCTATCCTTATCTGATGCTATTGGTTTCTGGCGGACACTGCCAGTTCCTGCTGGTTAACGGCCCCGATGCCTTTATTCGTCTTGGCGGTACGATAGACGATGCACCGGGTGAAGCCTTTGACAAGGTCGCCCGTCTGATCGGTCTGTCGCAACCCGGTGGGCCTGCAATCGAACAAACCTCGATCTTAGGCGATCCGCGCCGTTTCATTTTTCCCCGGCCGCTTTCGGATCGTGCGGGTTGCGACATGTCATTCTCGGGCCTCAAGACCGCTGTTTTGCGGGCGCGTGACAAGGTGATCGTCGACAAGGGGGGGTTGACGCAGCAGGATCAGGCAGACCTTGCTGCAGGCTTTCAGGCCGCCGTTGTGGATGTTCTGGCAGAAAAAACCAGACAGGCCTTTGCATCCTATCCTGATTCTGCATCGCGTACTTTCTGTGTTGCGGGCGGCGTCGCCGCCAACGGCGCCATTCGTAGCGCATTAGAGACTATTTCGGCCGAAAACGGTGCCCGTTTCATCGCCCCGCCCCTTGCCCTATGTACGGATAACGCGGCGATGATCGCCTATGCCGGAGCAGAGCAATCGCAGATCCGAGAGCCAGACGACCTAACCCTTTCCGCGCGCCCCAGGTGGCCATTGGATAACGCTCAGGCACCAATGCTTGGCAGTGGCAAGAAAGGTGCGAAAGCATGAACATAGCGGTATTGGGCGCAGGAGCTTTCGGGACGGCACTTGCCATTTCTCTATCAAAAAACACCCCCGTCACACTTTGGGCGCGCAATCCTCTGGATATGGCAAAGCAGCGTGAAAACACCGCGCGGCTACCCGGTTGCCCGTTTCCTGAACAGCTTGACGTTACCGGAGACCTAAATCGGTCGGGCAAGGCCGACATCCTGTTGATTGCGGTTCCAATGCAAAAACTGCGTGGCTTTCTACAGGACAACAGAGACTGCTTAAAATCCAGAACAATGGTGGCCTGCTGCAAGGGGCTTGAACTTGCAACGGGCGCGGGACCTGTTTCAATACTTGCCGATGTCATGCCTGATGCGGCGGCCGCGATCCTAACCGGACCCAGTTTTGCCGCCGACATCGCGAAGGGACTACCAACGGCTCTGACCCTCGCCTGTACCAATGACGCGATTGGACGATCCCTTCAACAAAACCTAACAACCGAGAATCTGCGGCTTTATCGCACTACTGACACTAACGGTGCAGAACTTGGCGGGGCGTTAAAGAATGTCATCGCCATTGCTTGCGGCGCTGCCATCGGTGCAGGCCTCGGAGAAAGTGCACGAGCCGCAGTCATGACACGAGGATTTGCAGAAATGCAGCGCCTGGCGCTTTACCTTCGCGCGGACCCGAGAACGTTGGCGGGGTTGTCCGGCTTTGGTGATCTCACCCTGACATGCACATCCGTCCAATCCCGGAACTACCGTCTGGGCCTTTCGCTTGGCAGTGGGACCGACTTTGACCCGGCCACCACTGTCGAAGGAGCCGCCACCGCACGCGCCGTGCACGAATTGGCGCAAAAGAACACTCTTGATCTGCCAATCACCGCAGCCGTTGCAGGCTTGGTTGAGAATACGTTAGATGTCTCAACCGCAATGCGCAGCCTCCTAGCGCGCCCTTTGAAGGAAGAATAACATGCTCATTTGCTTGATCGCCCATGATAAACCCGCCGCTTTGCCTGTGCGCAAAGAAAACCGTGATGCGCATCTCGCCTATATCGACTCGACAGGCTGTGTAACACTGGCCGGGCCCCTAAAAAACGGCCAGGGCGAAATGTGTGGTTCGATGATTGTGCTGGATCTGCCGGACATGGCCGCGGCCGAGAATTGGGCGGCAAATGACCCCTACGCCAAGGCAGGGCTGTTCGAAAGTGTCACATTGCACGAATGGGTCAAGGTAGTTGGATAATGGCATATTGGCTGTTTAAATCAGAACCTAACACATGGGGATGGGATGATCAGGTAGCCAAAGGCGACGCTGGCGAAGAATGGGACGGAGTGCGTAATTACCAGGCCCGAAATTTCATGCGTGACATGAAGCTGGGCGATCTAGGCTTCTTTTATCATTCGATGAAGGAAAAGTCGGTTGTCGGCATCGTCGAAGTAATCGCAGAGGCACACGCGGACAGCACAACCGAAGATCCGCGCTGGGAATGCGTCGACATCAAAGCGGTGCGTCCCTTTGTTAAACCTGTAACCTTGGACCAGATCAAAGAAACCCCCATGCTTGCCGATATGGTTCTGGTCAAGAATTCCCGCCTGTCCGTCCAACCCGTGACACAAGCAGAATGGCAAAAGGTCTGCGCGATGGGACAGACTCAATCATAGCAAATCTGATTTGCTCAGCGCATACTGTCCTTGGAAACTATATCAGGGAGGTTTGACATGGGGTTTCTTTCAGTGCTCGTCGCCGCAGCGGCGGGGTTTGCCTTTGGGGCTGTTTGGTACATGGCGCTTGCCAAGCCGTGGGTCCAAGCAGCCAACATCGCTGTAGACGCAAATGGGAAACCAATCGATAAATCACCTGTGCCCTTTATTTTGGCGGCGGTTGCGATGGTGTTGGTCGCCGGCATGATGCGGCACACCTTTGCCTTGTCGCAGATAGATACAGCGGCCAAAGGATTGGTAGCTGGTCTGGGGATCGGTTTGTTTTTCATTAGCCCCTGGATCATGATCAACAATGGCTATAGTGGTCGCCCATTCAAGCTGACGCTGATTGATGGTGGATATGCCACCTTTGGCTGTGCAATAATCGGGCTCGTTCTGACCTTGTTTTAACCACTTACAGATAGGGCTTCCTATCATGAGAAAAAGTTCAACGCATTGATATTAAAATGAAAAACGCCCATGGGGAAATCCACGGGCGCCCATAAACTGCGTTTTTACAACCTCAGCCGTAAACGGATTCTTTGCCGAATTCCTTGGTCAACATGTAATAGACAACAGCACGGTACTTGTTCCGCTCGGATTTGCCATAAGTCTCAATCACTTTGTTGATCGTTTCCATCAGGTTGGGCCCATCAGGCAGACCTAATTTCTTGATCAGAAAATTGTTTTTGACAGTTTCCAATTCGCTCGCTTGGCCGCCTGCAACGGTCTGTGCGTCCGCATTATAAATTGCCGGTCCACACCCTATTGTCACTTTGGTCAAAAGATCCATATCCGGCGTCATGCCACATTTATTCTTCAAATCGTCCGCATACTTGGCGATCCACTCGTCCCGCTTGCCCATAAAAAGTCTCCCACTTGTTTAGTCCTGATCAGCCTTTCTGATCTTGAGGCAGACACTAAATGCTAAAGCTGCAGGCACAAAGGGAAAATTGATCCGTTGCTCCCCCTCAAGAAACCAAGCACGATCACTGCGGGCACGTCGGGTGTCACAATTGGAGATCAGCCATGCCAAAGAGTGTCAGTTTCACCCAGATGAAAGACGGTACCAAAGCTGACTATGAATTGTTACGGGAAGCCGAAAAATCATATGTCGTGCAGACCGCAGATCGCATTTTGGACGAATTGCGCCGACAGGGCGAAACCTCCATCGAGGGGTACAAGATCACGCGGCTGGATCACGGGCTGCAATCCGCCACACGGGCAAAGCGTGACGGCGCAGATATTGACTGGATTGTCGGCGCTTTACTGCACGACATCGGCGATGGGCTGGCCCCGCAGAACCACGATCGTTTCTCTGCCGAGGTCATCCGTCCCTATGTGCGTTGGGATGTCTCATGGGTCGTCGAACACCACGGCATTTTCCAGATGATCTATTACGCGCACCACTACGGCTGGGACGAAAACGCGCGCGACCGGTTCCGCGATCACCCTTGCTTCGACAGTTGCGCCGCCTTCTGCGAACGCTGGGATCAGGCGTCGTTTGACCCGGCCTATCCGAGCGAAACGCTCTCCTACTTCGAGCCCATGCTGCGCGAGGTCTTTGCCCGCAAAGCCTATGCGCCAGAAGTCATCCGCGAAGGGTACGTATCACCAATGGCGTCTTAATCCAGCGTTACGCCGTCACGACGATCATGCCTAGTTCGTCGGTCAAGCGTGGCGTCCGCTGCATTGTACTTGCGGATGATCCGTCTGGCGTTCCTGCACCCGGCCTTTTCAATCTCGCGGCCCGCCAGAATCGCGTGTCGCCCATGCTTGTTCTCATGCGCGACCAGATTGGCCAACATTCGTGTAAACCTGCGCCTTACCCTTTCGGGCATCATCTGCGGCCTCGTGTGTTCAGGCAGGATATAGGTGATGTTGACCGACACTTTGCAATTCGGGGTCCAGTGGACTTCCCACTTGGTAAATCCCGCAAAACCCTTGTGCCCATTTCGACGCAAATCGCGTTTCAACCCGTCAATCGTAACGGCGCTGACAGGATAGTGCAGCACGGTCTACGTGATGTCCGTTTCGGCCAGCGCCGGGGTGCAAGCATCCCCAGCGCCAAACCGCATTGGCCTAGTACCGATAATGCTCCGGCTTGAACGGACCATCCGGGCTGACACCGATATAGGCGGCCTGCTCGGGGTCCAGCTTGGACAGCTTCACGCCGATGCGATCCAGATGCAGGCGCGCGACCTTTTCATCCAGATGCTTGGGCAGGATGTAGACTTCGTTCTTGTACTCGTCACCCTTGGTCCAAAGTTCGATCTGCGCCAGCACCTGGTTGGTGAAAGACGCCGACATCACAAACGAAGGATGGCCCGTCGCATTACCAAGGTTCAGCAAACGCCCCTCGGACAGCAGGATCAACCGATTGCCGTTCGGCATCTCGATCATATCCACCTGTTCCTTGATGTTGGTCCATTTGTGGTTCTTCAGGCTCGCCACCTGAATTTCGTTGTCAAAGTGGCCGATGTTGCCGACAATCGCCATGTCCTTCATCTCGCGCATGTGTTCGATGCGGATCACGTCCTTGTTGCCGGTGGTGGTGACAAAAATGTCTGCCGTCGCAACCACATCTTCCAGCGTCGTCACCTGAAAACCGTCCATCGCCGCCTGCAAGGCACAGATCGGATCAACTTCGGTCACGATCACCCGCGCACCTGCACCAACCAGTGACGCCGCACAGCCTTTGCCGACATCGCCGTAACCCATGACAACGGCAACCTTGCCCGCCATCATCGTGTCCGTGGCGCGGCGGATGCCATCAACCAGCGATTCCTTGCAGCCGTATTTGTTGTCAAACTTCGACTTGGTCACAGAGTCGTTCACGTTGATCGCAGGGAAAGGCAGCTGGCCCTGTTTGACCAGATCATAAAGACGGTGAACGCCGGTCGTTGTCTCCTCGGAAACGCCAACAATCTGGTCGCGCATCTTGGTGAACCAGCCGGGGCTTTCTTCCATGCGTTTCTTGATCTGCGCCTTGATGGCTTCCTCTTCTTCCGAAGTTGGCACGGCAATCACATCTTCGCCCGCTTCGGCACGTGCGCCCAGCAGGATGTACAATGTCGCGTCACCACCATCGTCGAGGATCAGGTTCGGCCCTTCTGGAAACATGAAGGATTTGTCCAGATAATCCCAATGCTCTGTCAGGCTTTGACCCTTGATCGCGAACACAGGTGTGCCGCCCGCCGCAATCGCCGCCGCCGCGTGATCCTGTGTTGAAAAGATATTACAGGACGCCCAGCGTACATCGGCACCCAGTTCGACCAGCGTTTCGATCAAAACGGCGGTCTGGATCGTCATGTGCAATGAGCCAACGATACGAGCGCCCTTAAGTGGTTTGCTATCACCATATTCTTCGCGCAGGGACATCAGACCGGGCATTTCTGTCTCTGCAATGTCCAGTTCCTTGCGCCCGTATGCTGCAAGGCTGATGTCTTTTACAATATAGTCGTTTGCCATGTGGGGCACCTCGGTCAAAGTTGTTTGATCGCCGCCTAACAGTTTTTCAGCGATCTCTCAACATATGATGGCGATCCCCCAGGCGAGCGGGCTAATCTTGCAATTGTGCCAAAAACTGATCCTGCCCTGTACCTGTCATCCAGTCATCCCCTTGGGCAAGCACACAAGAGTTCCCATCCGAAAAGTTCTTTAACAGCGTCCATGTCCCGGTTTCCTGAGACACCCATAGCTGTTCCTTGGCATCCGAAGGCTCGGCCACGGGGGCTTCTCCATACCAATCTATCAGCGCCGCTTTCATCTCTCCGGTCGCCATGCACACATCCCCATCTGCCAATGCAGCAGTGGCAAATGCCGTTCCAAGAACAAGTGTCAGGGTCGAAATAAACGGTTTCATCAGTCTCTCCTTCATGTGAAAAACACACAAGGTGAGCAGTAGTTCCAATAATTCGAATGACGTAGGGGCAGTCTTTCATGGCACAACAACCCAGAGCATGGCAGCGAATGCTTTCTGGTCGCAGGCTGGATCTGCTGGATCCAACACCGGTGGACATAGAGATCGAAGATATTGCCCATGGTCTCGCTTTTGTTGCACGCTGGAACGGCCAGACCCATGGCGATTACGCTTATTCAGTCGCTGAACACTCGCTTCTTGTTGAAACGCTCTTTGGCAGAATTTACCCCAAGACAGCCTCGAAATGGCGTTTGGCTGCCTTGTTACACGATGCACCGGAATATGTGATCGGCGACATGATCTCGCCCGTAAAGGCTGCTGTCGGGCCGGGATACGGCGCGCTTGATGATCGCCTTACTGCAGCGATACATCTTCGTTTCGGTTTGCCCGCCAGCATCCCTGCGGCGGTAAAGAAACAAATCAAAAAAGCGGACAAGCTGAGCGCCTGGATGGAAGCCACGCAAATCGCCGGTTTTTCGGAGGCTGAATCCTCCAAGTTCTTTGGAAAACCCGATCCTGCGTTGCTTGACGGTCTCAGCATTGTCTTGCGCCCGCCAGTGGAAACACGAAGCGAATTTACCGCCCGTCACCACGCACTGCTAAAGGAAATGGGATGATTTCGGTGCGTCCTCCAATCGCGCTGGACCGGTCGGACATGGCCCGCCTTCTGAACGAAATCATTCAGGAAGGGGGCACAACAGCGCTTACTCGCCCGATAACAGGTGATGATCTGAGAGAGTGGATGGCCTTTGCTCCTGGTCGCAATGCGTGGCATGTCGCGGTCGATGATCGGGAACATGTTGTCGGGTTTCAATGGATCGAACCTGATGCTTCGTTACCGGCCGAAGCTGCAAATATTGCCACCTTTGTCCAGATCGGCCAGACTGGTTTGGGCATTGGCTCCACCTTGTTTGAGGCCACCCGCAAAGCCGCAAAAGAACTGGGATATGTCTGGATTAGCGCCAACATCCGTTCGGATAATGAGGGGGGTCTCATCTACTATCAAAGCCGGGGCTTCGTCGACTATGCCCTGATCGAAGGCTATCAGATGGACGATGGCGACATTGTGAGCAAGCGGCTCAAACGGTTCGATCTATAGGCCGCGTCAATACCCCAACCGGACAGGCCATGAAACCCCGTGTCCTGCCCGACTAGCGGGGCGAACGTTTCGCCAGAATCCGCTGCAATGTTCTGCGGTGCATATTCAATCGACGCGCTGTTTCCGAAACATTGCGGTCACATAACTCGTAGATACGCTGGATGTGTTCCCACCTTACTCGGTCCGCGCTCATCGGGTTTTCCGGCGGTGCTGGCATATCGTCGCCGGTTGCCAACAGCGCGTTGGTGATGTCATTGGCATCCGCCGGCTTGGACAGGTAATCCGTCGCCCCGATCTTAACCGCAGCAACCGCCGTCGCAATCGCGCCATATCCCGTCAGGACAACAACCCGCGCATCGGCTCGTCGTTCGCGCAGCACTTCGACCACGTCCAATCCATTGCCATCCTCAAGCCTGAGATCAATCACTGCATAGGCAGGTGGACGGGCGGTCGCAATTGCTTTGCCAGCAGCCACACAATCGGCTGTTTCCACTTCGAAACCACGCTTTTCCATCGCTTTGGCCAAACGACGCAAGAACGGTTCGTCATCATCCACCAACAGAAGTGTTTTGTCCGGTCCGATGTCAAACTTGTCCATTGATACTTCCATGTGCCTGTCGCTTGTCATGCATTCTGCAACAAGAGCTGCAGTGCCGACAGGTCAACCTTACGACGCATGATCCAGAAAGCAACCGATCTGATCTGCCAACTGGTCCGGAGACAATTCGCGACGGAAGTATTGTACAAAACCCTGTTGCGGAAAGACCAGATAGCTAAAGGTCGAATGGTCCACCAGATACTCATCATCGACAGCCGGATGCGCCTTGTAATAGGTCTTGTAGGCTTGGCTTGCCACTTTGATCTGTTCTGGTGATCCTGTCAGCCCGACCATCCGCGGATGCATGACTTCGGCGAAATCGCCAACAACTTCCGGCGTATCACGCTCGGGGTCAATGGTAATAAAGATTGGCTGTACACGTTTGCCGCGTTCTTCCAGTAACTCAATCGCTGACGCGTTCCGATCAACGTCCAGTGGGCACACGTCGGGACAAAACGTATAGCCGAAATAGATCAATGACGGTTCAGTGATAATATCGCTGTCGGTCACTGTTTCGCCCTTGGCATTCATCAGCTCGAAAGGTCCACCCAAATCACCGGCAACCGTAGAGGAACGACATTGTGCAAACTGGTCCGCGGTCGAACGATATGAGGTCAACCAGATCGTGCCGAGCAAGAACAAAACCGCGATGGCAACTGCAAAGATGGTCATGGAAATTGTGCGATTCATCAAAACCTCCTACGCCAGGGGCGCTCTTGATCGTTTTCGGGTGCAGACCTACGCTACCCTAGCCGAGACGCAACGGCGAATAAACAAAAGGTGCGCAGATGACGCAGGCAACCATCCGTCCACTTTCAGGGCGCACGCGCGCGAATTGGATCCGGCTGCGCACGATGATCGTGTTGCGTTGGGTTGCAATCATTGGGCAATTGATTGCAATCAGCGTCGCGCAAATGATCTATGGTTTACAACTTGAACTGGGCCTATGTTATCTAGCGATCGGTGCCTCGGTAATTGCCAATCTTGTGGCAACTTTTATCTTTCCAGAAAACAAACGCCTGTCGGAATTCGAAAATCTGTGGATGATCACCTTTGATTTGATGCAAATTGCATTCCTGCTGTTTCTGACCGGCGGACTGAACAACCCTTTCGCATTGCTCCTGCTGGGGCCGGTAACGATTTCGGCGGCGGCACTCAGCCTGCGTTCAACCGTAGTGCTTTGCACGACAGCTATTTTTGTGGTGACAGTGTTATCGGCCTATCATCTGCCCTTGATGACTCAGGACGGTGACGTCCTGCAAATTCCCAGACTCTTTATTTTTGGCCAATGGACTGCCCTGGTTATCGCAATCGTTTTTACAAGCGCTTATTCGCGGCGCGTCACATCCGAGGTGCATTCAATGAGTGACGCCCTGGCTGCCACGCAGATGGCTCTGGCGCGCGAACAAAAACTGACCGATCTGGGAGGGGTGGTTGCTGCTGCCGCACATGAATTGGGCACACCATTGGCCACAATCAAACTGGCGTCGTCGGAATTGCTGAATGATCTGAAGGACTACCCGGATATGGCAGAAGATGCCGCGTTGATCCACGAACAGGCAGACCGTTGTCGCGATATTCTGCGCAACATGGGGCGGGCAGGCAAAGATGACCTACATCTGCGCACTGCGCCTTTGGAAGCGATCATATTTGAATCTGCCGAACCGCATATGAGCCGTGGCAAAGATCTTATCTTAACACAAAAACAGGGCCCGGAAATGCGCAAGAGCCAACCCATGATCCCGCGCAAGCCTGAAATCATTCACGGTTTGCGCAATCTGATCCAGAATGCAGTGGATTTTGCACGGACAACAGCATGGGTTGAATCGGTGTGGTCAGACGACACGGTATCGATCCGTATCATGGATGACGGAACGGGGTTCCCGGCACATATTCTTGGTCGCATCGGCGATCCTTTTATGCGTGACAGAACACAATCGCAGGCAACTGTCATGCGACCTGACTACGAAGGCATGGGTCTTGGCTTGTTCATTGCCAAAACCTTGCTGGAGCGTTCAGGCGCACAGTTGCGTTTTGCCAATGGTCGCCATCGGGATTCCCGCACACCCGCGAGCGGCGCAGTGATTGAGGTGGTCTGGCCGCGCGCCGCCCTGGAACCGCAGCCACCGCATGAAACCGGGAAGATGGGAGAAAACCAGCAAATCACTGAATAATTCAGGTGTACCAACCCTCATTGCGAAAAAACGCCGACTAATCGCAAAATATTAACACTTCGTTAACCAATTTTGCGCTTGGCTGAAACCGATGCGTCAAAACGTCAAGGTATAGACAATTGTTGGTGGTATTGGAGATCGTTTTTATCGTCGCAATCGCTCTGTCGACAACCATGCTCACATTGCTTTGCCTGAAGGCTTCCAAACCACCTGTGCAGACCCCGCAGATACCGGACACCGACCAGATGTCACTGCTCTTTGATGATGGCATATTACACCATGCCAGCACTACTGCGCTTAAACAATTTGCCTTCTTTCCCGGTACCCATGTTTGGGATGATCTTCGTGACAGACTGTTGAACCGCTTTCCTGATTTTCCCGAAACAGCGGGCTCCGGATCCGAAGGGACCATGACCCTGTATTCAAAACAAGCAGAGGACTGCACCACTGTTGAAATGAACTGGCGTGACGGGATGTGTTGGGTTCATCTGACGGAATCTGAATTGCCCGTGCGGGCTTTTCCTTTGTCAGGGCAAAACGCCACTCAAATGGACCGTTTTGCCAGAACAATGGCACAGCCCGTTTGGGAAATGGATAATCAGGGAGTTGTTATCTGGTGCAACTCGGCATTCGCCAAACTGGCAAATCGCATAGGGCGTCCGCTGTCTGAAAACCCGTTTGCGCATTTTGAAAAAACAGACAAACAGCGCTGTGTTGTAACGGATTCAAAAGGTGCAGAAGATTGGTTTGAAGTGACAACCCACAAAACAGATGTCAGCACCATGCACCACGCCATCTGCATCACGGCACTCGTCAAAGCAGAAGTGGCCCAGCGCACCTTTGTTCAAACACTTGCGAAAACCTTTGCGCATTTGCCAGTTGGTTTAGCCATTTTTGACAAACACGGCCAGTTGAGCATTTTCAACCCAGCCTTGGTCGATCTTTCGGGATTGCAGGCCAGTTTTCTCGCCACCCGCCCGACGATGATGTCGTTTTTTGACGCGCTGCGGGAAAACAGGCGCATGCCGGAACCCAAGAATTATCGTTGCTGGCGACAGGATATTGCTGATGTCATCGCGGCTGCGTCAGATGGGCTTTACCTCGAAACATGGTCATTGGATGACGGGCGCACCTATAGTGTTCAGGGTCGCCCGCATCCCGACGGAGCGACGGCATTTCTAATCGACGACATCAGCGCCGAAATCACCCTTTCTCGTAGCTATCGCGCCGAAGTCGCCCAATTTGAATCCCTGTTGGATAGCGTTGGTGATGCCTTGGTCGTGTTTAGCTCAACCGGAATGCTGACCTTTTGCAATTCCGCCTATCGTGAGATGTGGGGACAGGATCCTGATGCTGCCTTTGCAGATGTCACCATCAAAGATTCCATCGATGTATGGGCCAGCAAGACTCAAGGGCACGGACCATGGGATGAAATTACTGTGTTTGCCTCTACTCTGGGTACCCGTCCGACCAGAAAATTTGATCTTTACCAGTCTGATGGCCGGGCGGTCCGGTGCCGCGCTATTGCTCTCACTGCTGATGCGACCTTGATCCGATTCTCACGTATTCACGCAACCGTCGATCAAATCACCACTCTGGTCGCCGCAAAAAAAACTTCGAACAGCGAAATTGCATGACAACCTGCTTTCGACTTGCACAGCATTAAGCCGATTGTCACGATGCGGAATGAACACGCAATCCCGCACGATCACATCCGCCTCACCAGAGGAAACAGCCGCCCTTGCCGTGACGTTGGCTTCCGTATTGAACGAAGGCGACGTAATCTTGTTGCAAGGCGATGTAGGTGCTGGAAAAACGCATTTTGCCCGCGCTTTGATCCAGTCAATGCTCGACACGTCGGAAGATATTCCCTCACCAACCTTCACCCTTGTCCAGACCTATCCGGCGGGGCCATGTGATATCTGGCACGCAGATTTATACCGCCTTACATCAGTTCAAGAAATCGAAGAGCTGGGCCTTGTTGCAGCATTCGAAACCGATATTTGTCTTGTTGAGTGGCCGGACCGGCTTGGCCCTCTAATACCCCAAAATGCACTTCATCTTGCCTTGGAGCGGGTGCATGTCGATGAAGCGCGCAAGCTATCCGCCACCTGGACAGATCCGAAATGGGATGACCGGATGAAGGTGTGGGGCTCATGAACAACCGAAATATACTGATCAACCTTTTTTTAAATGCGACAGGCTGGGACCAGGCGGCCAGACATCATGTGGCAGGCGATGCCTCAAACCGCAAATATGTAAGGTTGACGCGGTCGGATGGGACGACAGCCATTCTCATGGACGCACCGCCTGAAACCGGTGAGGACGTAGGTCCCTTCGTCATGATTGCCAATCACCTTCGCGATGTTGGACTTAGTGCACCAGACATATATCATCACGATGAATCCAACGGTTTATTGCTCATCGAAGACTTTGGCGATGCCTTGTTCACGGATCTGATCGCCAGGGACAGGTCACAGGAGATCCAGCTTTATCGGGCTGCTGCTGATGTGCTGATCCATCTACGTGACACGCCGGTTCCCGGACTACCGATCTGTGATGCCGATTGGCTGACAGAAATGATCGCACCCTTGTTCGAGTGGTACGCACAGGATGTCGACAAGACCAGCCAGACAAAATTCTTCGGGCTTTTTCGAACCGTGGCGGCACGCACAGCCGGAACAGATCCTGTTCTGATACTACGTGACTACCACGTGCAAAACCTGCTGCTGCTCCCTGATCGTTCCGGCGTGAAACGTGTGGGATTGCTAGATTTCCAGGATGCCTTGATCGGGCATCCCGCCTACGATCTTGTCTCGATCCTGCAAGACGCCCGTCGTGAAGTCCGTCCTGAGATCGAAGAAGAAATCATAACCTACACGCTTACCCAGACCGGGGATGATGCCCAATTGTTTCGGGAAGCCTATGCAATACTAGGACTACAGCGAAACCTGCGCATCCTTGGTATTTTTGCTCGTCTTTGCCTGCGTGACGGCAAAACGGCTTATGTCGATATGATCCCGCGGGTGTGGGGCTATGTTCAGCGCGATCTCGGTCATCCGGCTCTTGCCGCAGTTTCCGAGCTTCTGGGCACCTTATTGCCAGAACCAACACCCAATTATCTGGTGGGATTAAAAAGCCAATGTCCACGCTAACCTCTCCCGTCATGATGTTCGCCGCAGGCTTTGGCACGCGAATGAAACACCTGACCCAAGACCAGCCCAAACCGTTGATCCCAGTGGCCGGAAAACCGCTGATCGGTCACGCGCTTGACCTTGCGCGGGCGGGCGGGGGCGATCCGATCGTTGCAAATCTGCATTACAAGGCTGACATGCTGGATGCCTATTTGAAACCGTTGGGCGTGCAGACGATAACAGAGCGACCAGACATCCTCGAAACAGGCGGTGGGTTGCGTAATGCATTACCACTTATCGGGCCTGGGCCTGTAATCACCATGAACACCGATGCAATCTGGGTGGGACCAAATCCGATCGAACTGCTGCGCGCAGTCTGGGACCCCGATGTGATGGACGCCTTGTTGGTTTGTGTGCCCACTGCATCTGCACTGGGGTATGAAGGGACAGGAGATTTCCTTGTTTCTGAAACAGGGCGGATGGAACGTGGCTCCGGCGCAGTCTTTGGCGGCATCCAGATGATGAAAACCGATCTTTTGCAGACGATCCCTGACTCAAAATTCTCTCTCAATTTAGTGTGGAACAAAATGTTGCAAACTGGGCGACTGTTCGGGCTGACCTATCCGGGTAAATGGTGTGACGTTGGGCATCCCGGCGGCATCTCTATTGCCGAAAACATGCTGGAGCGGAATGGTGTTTGAACCTTCGGAGCAGCCGCGCCTTTTTGGTATCAGCCCAGGTGTGGATTTCCCCCGTGCATTGGTCGATGGGTTGCGTCAAAAGCTGAAGGGACAACCTCCCGAGGCCATTGCCAAAATTGATTTGATCGTCAACACCCGCCGAATGGCACGGCGTTTGCGTGATATATTCGACGCCGGTCCTGCTGGCTTCCTGCCAAATATCCGCTTGCTCAGCGATCTTGATACACTGGTGACCGGCATCAATTTGCCGCCTGCGACCCCGCCACTACGACGACGGCTCGAACTGGTGCAACTCGTTTCAAAGTTGATCACAACGGAACCAACAATCGCACCCCGTTCATCACTTTATGCTTTGTCAGACAGTCTGGCCAATTTGATTGATGAAATGCAGGGCGAAGGCGTCAGCGCTGCCACAATCGCAGATCTGAATGTCAATGATCAATCCGGGCATTGGGAGCGCGCCAAACAATTTTTAAGTATCGCCAATACATACCTTGAAAACATGGGCAGTTGTCCTGACGCTCAGGCGCGTCAACGGCAACTGGTCCAAAGGATCGTTGCACATTGGCATGAGAAGCCTGCACAGCACCCTGTCATTATTGCAGGCTCTACCGGATCACGCGGTACCACATCAATGCTGATGCAGGCTGTTGCCACGCTTCCGCAAGGCGCAATTGTCCTGCCCGGCTTTGACTATTCAATGTCGGATAAGTGGTATTTGCTAAATGAGAAAACCCCACCAGAAGATCACCCCCAATACCGGTTTTTTGATCTGATGCAGCGGTTGGATGTCACGCCCCAAGATGTGCCGAAATGGGCCAATATCGCGCCACCTTCCGAAGCACGTAACCGTTTGGTATCCCTGTCGTTGCGGCCTGCCCCTGTCACCGATACCTGGCTAAGCGAGGGGCCGATGCTTTCCGACATCGATAACGCGACCCGGGGCCTTACTCTGCTCGAGGCTCCGACACCACGAGTCGAAGCGCTGAGCATTGCAATGCGTCTGCGCCAAGCCGTTCAAGAAGGCAAAACCGCCGCATTGATCACACCTGACAGAATGCTGACACGGCAGGTGACCGCAGCGCTTGACCGTTGGAATATCCTGCCCGACGACAGCGCAGGTAAACCCCTGCACCTCTCTCCGCCCGGCCGTTTTATGCGACATGTAGCAGGATTGTTTGCCCGAAAACTGGATGCAGAGGCACTATTGGTTTTGCTCAGGCATCCGCTGACCCATAGCGGTGAAGGCCGTAACCAACATCAACTGAATACCCAACTTCTTGAAATGCGGATCCGACGTGATGGATTGCCCTATCCAGATGCACAGGGGTTGATGCGAGTAGGCACCCATGCAGCAGACAAATTGGAAAACCCTGAGAGCAAGGAGGCTTTTTTGAACTGGCTTTCCTGGGTTGTCACAACTTTTACCGATCATCATGATACGAAAGAACAACAGCTTTCCAACTGGGTCACGCGCCATCTGGCTTTGGCTGAATCCATCGCAGGCGGTACAAGGCCGGACGAGTCACATGAATTGTGGAATCTGAAAGCCGGTCAGGAGGCCCGCAAGGTTTTCGACACATTGATCGAACACGCCGAGCATGGTGGTTTCATGTCACCTTCGGACTATGCCGATCTTGTCAGTGGACTGGTCTCAGCCGAAGTAGTGCACGAGTTTGACGCACCGCGCGGTCAAGTCATGATCTGGGGAACGCTTGAGGCGCGGGTTCAAGGAGCGGATCTGGTGATCATGGGCGGTTTGAATGATGGTTCATGGCCCGAAGCGCCACCGCCTGACCCCTGGCTCAACCGCCAAATGCGACTGGATGCGGGAATGTTGTTGCCTGAACGGCGCATTGGGCTATCCGCCCACGACTATCAACAATCCATCGCCGCCTCCGAGGTCTGGTTGACACGCTCAATCAGGTCGGACGAGGCCGAAACCGTACCTTCACGCTGGTTGAACCGGCTGGAAAACCTGTTGAACGGCCTGCCGGATGGCAACGGCAAAAAAGCCATGGCCGATATGCGCGAGCGTGGGCAATACTGGATCGGGCAAGCTCAGGCGATTGAAAGTTTCAAGCGTATCGAACCAGCGTTGCGCCCCTCTCCGCGGCCACCTGTTGTTTCCCGTCCGCACGACCTGTCAGTCACCGAAATCAAAAGACTGATCCGCGATCCCTATGCAATCTACGCTAAACATACACTGCGTCTTCTTCCTATCGACCCGCTGGTACAATCGCCCGACGCCCCGGTGCGTGGCATCATTGTTCACAAGATCATGGAACAGTTCATCAAATCGGTTCGAGAGGATCCTTCACGGCTCAATCGCGATTATCTGATCAACCTGACGCAGATGGTTCTCACAGAAGACGTGCCTTGGCCCACCGCCCGCTTGATGTGGCAGGCCCGCGTCGAACGCATCGCGGATTGGTTCATCTCTCGCGAAAAAACGCGCCAGAGCTTTGCCTCGCCGATGCTATTTGAAAAGGCCGCAGTAGGCATCCATGAATTCAAAGACCTCGGATTCACGCTAAAAGGCTACGCCGACCGGATCGATCTAACCGAATTTGGCGATGTTTTGATCTATGATTACAAGACCGGTATGCCGCCCAGCGCGCGCGAGCAAAGATTTTTTGACAAGCAGTTGTTGTTGGAAGCTGCAATGATCGAAGCAGGCAGTTTCACGAAGGTCGGCCCGGCAACCGTTGTGAATGCTGTTTTCATCGGTTTGGGCAGCACCCCAAAAGAAGTCGCGGCACCCCTAGAAGATGAACCCCCGGCCGAAGTATTGGCAGGGCTGCATTCCTTGATCGCTACCTATCTTTCGACTCAACAAGGTTTCACTTCGCGACGGTTGGTCAAGACCGAGGAAGCCGCAGGTGACTACGACCAACTTGCGCGTTTTGGTGAATGGGATGGCACTACCGCCTCAACGCCAGAGGTTCTGTCATGATCATGAACGATGCTTCCCGCGCACAGGTCGAAGCCGCACGACCCGATGCCTCGACCTGGCTGGGCGCGAACGCAGGATCAGGCAAAACCCGGGTTTTGACAGATCGCGTGGCGCGGTTGCTGCTAAACGGGGTCGAACCACAACATATCCTTTGTCTGACCTATACCAAAGCAGCCGCATCAGAGATGCAGAACCGGTTGTTCAAACGCTTGGGTGAATGGGCAATGCTGCGCGACCCCGAACTGCGCGACGCAATGGCTGAACTGGGGATAGATGGCACGTTAAACAGTGAACAACTGCGTAAGGCCCGAACTCTGTTTGCTTTGGCTATCGAAACTCCTGGTGGCTTGAAAATTCAGACAATCCATTCCTTCTGCGCCTCTCTCTTGCGGCGCTTTCCATTAGAAGCCGGTGTCAGTCCACAATTCACCGAGATCGAAGACCGCGCCGCCGATCTGTTGCGCGCGGATATTGTGGACGAAATGTCAGATGGGCCAGACGCTCACCTGATCAGCGGAATTGCAGGTTTTTACACTGGTGAGGATTTTGGTAAACTCACGCGGCGTATTGTCGGCATGCGGGAAGGGTTTGAAACACCCTTAACGCGTTCCGATGTTCTTGCGGAGCTGGGTCAACCGCGCGATCTTGATGCTAAATCCATCGAGAGTGCTGTTTTTCTGGGCAGTGAAGCATCACTGATTTCCGAGCTTATACCGCATCTTTTGGCCAAAGGTGGAAAAGACACTAAGGCTGGTAAAAGGTTGCAGGAGATCACGACCTTTGATCTGACCGCATTACCCTTGTTAGAGAGTATTTTTCTTACTGGTGGTACATCGAAGTTTCCCTATTCAGCCAAACTTGGTAGTTTTCCAACCAAGGCCACTCAAACCGTTCTTGGCGCTTTGATGACACCGCTCGAAGCGCTGATGCAACGGGTCGAAGATGCGCGTGACGCACGATTGTCGCTAATCGCCGCCGAAAAAACAGAAGCGCTCCACGCCTTTGCCAGCACATTCATCTCGCGTTACGAAACAGCCAAACAACTGCGCGGCTGGCTGGACTTCGATGACTTGATCCTGCGTGCCCGAAACCTGCTACGCGACAAGGCGGTTGCGGCCTGGGTACTCTACCGGATTGACGGCGGGATTGATCATATTCTGGTTGATGAAGCTCAAGATACTTCGCCACGCCAGTGGGACGTTATCGAAATGTTGGCGGACGAATTCTACAGCGGAACCAGCGCGCGAACGGATGTTGCACGGACCTTGTTTGTGGTCGGCGACAAGAAACAATCTATCTATTCTTTTCAGGGAGCCGATCCGCTTGAATTTGATCGCAAGAGCCTGGCCTTTGAGACGAAGTTCCGCGCCGCAGACCAAATATTCCAGCATCGCAGTCTGGATTATTCATTCCGCTCTTCCAGTGCTATATTGCGTTTTGTAGACACTGTTTTTGATCCAAATCGCCGCACAGATTTCGCCAAACAAAGCCGGCACATCGCCTTTAAGGATGCTCTTCCGGGGCGTGTCGATCTTTGGCCCGTCGTGGCCAAGGCTGAACCGGACGAAGAACGCCCCTGGACAGACCCGCTGGACAGACGCAGCGCACAGCATCATACGGTTATCTTGGCCGAACAGATCGCGACGCGGATAAAGGAACTGACCAATCCAGAAGATCCGTCCTACATTCCGGATGATGGGCAAGAACGTGGCACATTTGTCAAACGGCCAATCCGTGCAGGCGATTTTCTGATCCTTGTCCAGCGCCGATCAAACCTGTTCGCCGAAATCATTCGCGCCTGCAAAGCGGCGGGACTGCCGATTGCCGGCGCGGACAGGCTCAAGGTAGGGGCTGAACTGGCAGTAAAAGATCTGGCGTCACTGCTTTCTTTCCTCGCAACACCGGATGACAATCTTTCGCTTGCAACGGCGTTGAAATCCCCACTTTTTGGCTGGTCCGAACAAGAACTGTTTGATCTGGCGCACAAACGGACGGTTTCCAGCCTTTCGCAGGCCTTACGCCTGCGCAAGGATGACCATGGCGAAACACTGACGGTCTTGAACGATTTGCGCGCACAGGTGGATTTTCTCCGCCCCTATGACCTGATCGAACGCATATTGACGCGTCACAAAGGGCGCGAAAAACTGCTGGGGCGGCTAGGACCAGAAGCCGAGGACGGGATCAATGCGATGCTGACACAGGCGCTGGCTTATGAACGCAACGACGTTCCCAGCCTGACAGGGTTTATCGAATGGATGCAAACCGACGACCTTGAGATCAAGCGACAGATAGACAGTGCCTCGAACCAGATCAGGGTCATGACAGTGCACGGATCAAAGGGTCTGGAAGCACCGATTGTTATTTTGCCGGATACAGGGCGGCGGGTTGTCACAATCAAGGACGAAATCATCGAAAGGAATGGCCGGCCAATGTGGAAGCCCGCGGCAGAGGCGCTGCCCCATGCCATGCGGAAAACGCTGAATGATATGAAAGATGCGCAATATGCTGAAAGGCTTCGCTTATTATACGTGGCGATGACCAGGGCGGAAAAGTGGCTGATGATCGCAGCAGCCGGAGAATTATCCAACGACAGGTCAGACTGGTACCAGATCGCCGAAGAAGCGATGAATCACCTAAATGCAGTCGAAGTCGATTCAAGCGGCATTCGACGTTTTGAGGAAGGCGACTGGCAGGCCCTTAACATCAAAAGGATGAATGAAGTATCCTCAAAAGACCCCGTGTTAGACCCTATATTCAATGAACCGGCACCAATCTTTACCCCTTTGGGCGATGTGTTGTCACCGTCGGATCTCGGTGGGCCAAAGGCCCTTGCTGGTCTATCTGGAGATGAAAACGAACACGCCAAGTCCTTCGGCACGCTTGTTCATATTCTGCTTGAGAATTTACCCGGTTTGACCGAACCCGCCTTGTCAAACACGATGCGGCAATTGACACAGGATGCCTCACCGCAAGACGCGGAACGTGCCATTTCCGAAGCTCTCAACGTGCTTGGCAAACCTGCGTTAAAGCATATATTTTCGGACAATTCATTGATCGAAGTTCCGTTGACTGCCGAAGTGAGGGGTCAACGGCTGCACGGCGTCATTGACCGGCTTTTGATCACTGATGAAAAGGTTCTGTTGATCGACTACAAGACGAACCGCACCGTGCCAGATAGGCCCGAACAATGCCCCGAAGGAATTTTACGCCAAATGGGTGCTTACACATTGATGCTTGCGCAGGTTTATCCCGACCGCAAGATCGAAACTGCGGTACTTTGGACGGCCAACGCCAGTTTGATGCCCCTGCCCCACGATCTTGTGACAACTGCGCTGTGACAATCAGGCGACCTTGACGCGGGTCATGCGCGTTCATAGGTTCAGGCCAACGTAATTCTCAGCAGGAGAACCCAATGGCCACGCTCGCAGTAACCGACGACACCTTCGATGCAGAAGTGAAAAATTCCGACATCCCCGTAGTGGTGGATTTCTGGGCAGAATGGTGCGGTCCATGCAAACAGATCGGCCCTTCATTGGAAGAACTATCGGCAGAGATGGACGGTAAGGTGAAAATCGTCAAAGTGAACGTTGACGAAAACCCGAATTCGCCCGCCCAGATGGGTGTTCGCGGCATTCCCGCACTTTTTATTTTCAAAGGTGGCGAAGTTGTCTCGAACATGGCAGGTGCCAAACCCAAGGCGGCACTGCAAAGCTGGATCGAAGAATCCATCTAAGCCACTTCGTTCAACAATAAAAATCAAAGGCGTTCCTATTGGGGCGCCTTTTTCTTTGATCTGTCCCGGTTGGTCAAACCCTTGTCTGTTCGTTTGCACAAGGCCATATACCAACTGCGAAAAGGAGGCCCTCATGGCAAAAAGTGAATTTCCCGGTTGGCACGGTACAACGATTGTCGGTGTCAAAAAAGGCGGCGAGGTGGTGATCGCCGGTGACGGGCAGGTCAGCCTTGGTCAGACGGTGATCAAAGGCACCGCACGCAAGGTGCGCCGCCTGTCACCAGGAGGTTTCGACGTGGTTGCGGGGTTTGCGGGATCTACGGCAGATGCATTCACCTTGCTAGAGCGGTTGGAAGCGAAACTGGAAGCAACACCAGGACAACTTGCCCGCGCCAGCGTAGAGCTGGCCAAGGATTGGCGGACCGATAAATACCTGCAAAAGCTCGAAGCGATGTTGATCGTTACCGACGGTACCGAGTTGTTGATCATTACAGGTGCTGGCGATGTACTTGAACCCGAACATAACGTCGCAGCAATCGGATCGGGTGGTAACTTTGCACTGGCAGCGGCGCGCGGGTTGATCGACAGCGACCGCGACGCCGAAGCTGTGGCCCGAGAAGCGATGGCGATTGCATCCGACATCTGCGTTTATACAAACGGCAATCTCACGGTGGAGAAAATATCCAAATGACCGACCTGACCCCCCGCGAAATCGTATCCGAGCTTGACCGGTTTATCATTGGCCAGAATGACGCCAAACGCGCTGTTGCAGTGGCGCTGCGCAATCGCTGGCGTCGCAAACAATTGCCGGATGATTTACGTGATGAAGTCTATCCAAAAAACATCCTGATGATCGGTCCAACTGGCGTAGGTAAAACAGAAATCAGCCGGCGTCTGGCAAAACTGGCTCGTGCCCCGTTTCTCAAGGTCGAAGCGACAAAATTCACCGAAGTCGGCTATGTTGGTCGTGACGTTGAACAAATTATCCGCGATCTGGTGGACAATGCGATTGCGATGACCCGCGAACACATGCGCGAAGACGTCAAGGTGAAGGCACATAAAGCCGCCGAAGAACGCGTGATCGACGCTATTGCGGGCAAGGAAGCGCGAGACGGAACACGTGATATGTTCCGCAAAAAACTAAAGGACGGGCTGCTTGATGATACGATAATCGAACTTGAGATCGCCGAAACCGCCAGTCCCTTCCCGATAATGGATATTCCCGGACAGCCGGGCATGGGCGCTAGCATGATGAACCTTGGCGATCTGTTTGGCAAAGCAATGGGCGGACGCACCACCAAGAAACGCCTGTCAGTTTCGGAAAGCTATGAAATCCTGATCAGTGAAGAAGCTGATAAACTGCTGGATGATGAAACCGTAACCCGCGCCGCCATTGAAGCGGTCGAACAAAATGGCATCGTGTTCCTTGATGAAATCGACAAAGTGTGTGCCCGATCCGATGCCCGCGGCGGCGACGTGAGCCGCGAAGGGGTGCAGCGCGACCTGCTGCCCCTGATCGAGGGCACAACCGTCAGCACCAAACATGGGCCGGTCAAGACAGATCATGTCCTGTTCATCGCCTCGGGGGCATTTCACATTGCCAAACCTTCTGACCTCTTGCCCGAATTACAGGGCCGTCTGCCCATTCGTGTAGAATTGCGGGCACTAACCGAACAGGACTTTGTAAGGATCTTGACCGAAACCGACAATGCGCTGACCTTGCAATATACCGCATTGATGGGCACCGAAGAGGTCAAAGTCAGCTTTACCAAAGACGGTATCGCCGCACTTGCCAGAATTGCGGCAGACGTCAATCAATCGGTGGAAAACATCGGTGCACGCAGATTGTATACCGTTATGGAACGCGTTTTCGAGGAATTATCTTTCACGGCACCAGATCGTTCCGGTGACGTGGTAGAGGTTGATTCAACCTTTGTAGAGACTAATTTGGGCGAATTGAGCCGGTCTTCCGATCTAAGCCGCTACGTACTTTAGGGCTTTTCATTTCAGCCCTATCCTGAAACCAAGTCGGAATGGGATACCTTTTTTTCATACGCAGGAACTGGCTTTTTCTTCTGGCTGGTTTTCTGCTGACTTTCACATCCTCTTACGGCCAGACCTACTTTATTTCACTCTTCGCCGCAGAGATCAAAATCGGCTATGGCCTGAGCGATGGTCAGTGGGGTGGGATCTATACGATCGGTACCACGATGTCAGCCGTCGCAATGATTTGGGCCGGTGTCTTGACCGACCAGTTCCGGGTTCGAACGCTGGCGGTTGGGGTTATGCTTTCCTTGGCAGTGGCCTGTATCGCCATGGCGCTGAATACGTCCTGGGTTTTGCTCATCCTGGTGATATTTGCGCTGCGATTGTCAGGGCAAGGAATGATGTCACAGCTTGGCTCTGTCGCGATGGTTCGCTGGTTCGAGGCTTCCCGCGGTAAAGCCCTCTCGCTTTCGTCAATGGGGTTTGCAGCGGGACAGGCGATTTTACCTGTCATATTCGTCGCACTTTTCGCAGTCGCACCATGGCGGTCACTATGGTTGCTGGCCGCGATGATCGTGGTGCTGACCATACCGGTTCTGCTGATTTTGCTGCGACAGGAACGCACACCACAATCCATGGCCGCGGAAACACAGATCGCCGGAATGCGCGGCCTGCATTGGACACGGGCCAAAATGCTGCGATCCGGCCTGTTCTTTCTGATGATTCCGATGATTGTCGGGCCATCCGCATGGGGTACGGCGCTTTTTTTTCAGCAGGTTCACCTTACGGAAGTAAAAGGTTGGGAACTCGTTTCCTATGTCGCTTTGATGCCGATCTATACACTGGCGACTATCGCAGCGACATTTGCCTCCGGCTGGGCCATCGACCGCTTTGGCGTCAGTCGCATCGTTCCCTTTCAAATGCTGCCCTTTGCCTTGGCATTTGCCGTTCTGGCATTTGCTGACACGATTTTTGCCGCGGGAATTGGATTAACGATCTTTGGCGTCGGGCAAGGGATGCAGGGCACGGCGACCTCCAGCTTCTGGGCTGAATACTACGGAACGCGGCATATCGGCGCGATCAAATCAGTTGCCGCGGCTCTGATGGTGTTCGGATCGGCGATCGGACCTGGTATCACCGGCTATCTGATTGACCTGGGCATAGATTTTCCAGCGCAGATGTTGCCCATCGCAGTCTACTATCTATGCGCGGCCGCATTGGCGACGCTGGGCATCCTGCGGTATTTTCCCACGTTGAATCGTTAACGCTGTCGGCGCAGATAGACATAATAGGCACCACCACCACCATGGCTGATATGGGCCTGGCTAACCTGCAAAACGAGGGATTTGAGCGGCGGCATAGCCAGCCACTGCGGTACCTGATGGCGTAATACACCATGGCGTACCGGGATTGGACCGCCTTTGTCGCGTTGCTTTCCTTTGCCGGTGATTACCAATACAAGCCGCTTGCCCGATTTATTTGAGGAAAGGATGAACCGTGTCAGCGCCGGATGTGCGCGGTCCAATGTCATGCCGTGCAGATCGATCCGTCCTTCTGGCTGCAATTTGCCACGTTTGAGTTTTCCAAATGCTTTCTGATCCATCTGAACCGGGACATTTCGCATTTGATCGGGTAATGAGGGCATCAGATCCTGCGTAGTTTTATGAGGTTGAGCGACAGGTTTACCCAGCAACACTGTCTTGGGCTTTCGAAACACCGGTAAAGGCGTTGCAGGCGAACTAGTCTCAGGAGTAAACAATGAATTCAGGTCCAGTTTTTCGGTTCGCTCCGTCACTTGGCGCCATATCGCAAGATCATCGTCGCTGAGTTGTCCGTGTTTGCGTTTCATATCGCGCTTTCGGGGAGCAGGGCGTAGGCACGCTGGATCGGCAACAAGACAACCATCCGACCCGGGTCGCGCAGTTTACCTGCCTGTTTTCCCGCCAGATCACCGGTCCCAAAAAAGACGTCTGCGCGCTGTGCCCCCTTGATTGCTGATCCGGTGTCCTGGGCAATCATCAAACGACGCAAGGGATTTTCTCCATCCTTTTCAATCCAGACAGGACCGCCGAGTTTCACAAACGATGGATCAACCGCAATACTCCGCATGGCCGTGACCGAACGGTTCATCGCACCCAATGGGCCTTGATCTGCGGGCACCTTGCTGACCTCTCGGAAAAATACATAGGACGGATTGTGGAATAGCAACTCACGTCCTTCGACAGGGTTACGACGCACCCAGTTCTTGATTACTTCGGCGCTGACCTGATGGATGTTGTAGACACCGCGCCGGACCAGTTCGGCACCAATGGACCTATAAGGATGTCCATTGGCCCCGCGATACCCGACACGAATGTAACGCCCGTTGGGCAACCTGATCCGCCCAGATCCCTGGATTTGCAAAAAGAACAGTTCGACGGGATCATCAACCCATGCAATTTCCAACCCGCGACCAGCTAGTACATCACTATCCAACAATTCGCGTCGTGTAAGCCAGGGGTTAATACGCAACGCTTCAGGTGGCATTTTGTAAACGGGAAAACGGTAACGGGAAGAAGGATATAGATCTCCTTCCAGTTCTGGTTCGAAATACCCGGTGAACAAGGCCTCTTGCCCGTCATCGATTACCACCGGGCGAAAAAACAGCTCAAAAAATTGCCGCGGTTCGGGATCTGCCGCTGCAAATTTACACAGGGCGCGCCAGTCTGGGTCCACCATATCGGCGCAGGTATTCAAGAAAACCTTCAACGCCGCTGCATGGTCATCGTCCGCCCAACCATCAAGCTGATCAAAACTGATCACATCATAGCGCACTTCACCAGCTGCCGCCGGGGTCATTGCGAGAACCCCAGCGCATATTGATACCGCCAGTGCACGGCTTACCCGTCTGTAGAAACCAGCTGCCAATTTGGATCATCCGACCCCATGATACGAGAGAAAACCCAAGTGTCTTTTTGGCGCTTTACCTCTGTCAAACTACCCTCAACAATGTCGCCCGCCGCATCCCGCACAGCCGAGGTCAATTCACCTACAAATCGGATCGTCAATTCGGCTTCGTTGGTGGTGGGATCAAGCGTTGCGTCCATCAGCTCTGTTTCGCGTACACCGCTGAAGACCGCCTCAATCGTCAGGCCTTGATCTTCGCGTGCGGCTACGCCATCTACAAAACTTTCGTAAATCTCTTCTGAGAGGAACGACTGAATCTCAGATAGTTCGCCCCGTTCATAGCCCATGACGATCATTTCATAGGCCTGACGTGCGCCCCCCAGGAAGTCATCCACACCAAATGACGGCTCGATCCGTTTCATTTTAGCCAATGCTTTGGCAGCATCGCTACCTTCGGGAACATGGTCGGTAATATCAAGGTCGGGACCGCCTTCGATTACCTCAAAAGCCGGACCTTTTGCACGGGCCCTGGGTGCCTGTCCGCTAACAGGTGGTTTTTCAAATCCATCCCGGGAACCCAGAACATTCTTGAGCCGTAGGATCAAGAATACCGCAATGCCGGCCAAAACCAGAAGCTGTATCATAGGTGAATTCATCAGAACCTCGCGGGGTGAAACATGGAAACTTGTCGCCGTTGACCTTATGTAGGTGCTTGATAGGGGTGAGTCCACTCTACCCCAAGCAAAAGGATGTCCCACTCATGTGGCTATTGATCGCATTTATCGCTGTTCCCTTGATCGAGATCGGTCTGTTCATCCAGGTCGGCGGTTGGATCGGGCTTTTTCCGACACTGGCCATTGTCCTGGTGACCGCCGTTCTGGGCACTTGGCTGGTTCGAACCCAAGGGGCGATGGCGCTTGGTCAATTGCGCGCATCCTTTTCCAATCTGAATGATCCGACCGAACCCTTGGTGCACGGTGCCATGATTCTCTTCGCAGGTGCTTTATTGCTGACACCGGGGTTTTTCACTGATGCTGTCGGTTTCGCTTTGTTGGTTCCCGCGTTCAGGCATGCCGCATTCAAGGCTTTGCGGGCGCGGGTCAAGGTTCATTCCTTTGGTACGCCGGGGCCGGGACATCCGACCGCCGAAGGGCATGCTACCCAGCGGGGCGATGTCATCGATGCGGAATTTTACGAGGTAGATGAAAACAACACGCGACAAGAAGGCCCTTCTGGCTGGACAAAACACTGATGAACGGGGCATTGAGCGCGGTATCGCCATCTGTTAAGCCCGCGTGAAATTGATTTTACCAAAGGAACAGCCACATGGCCGAAGAACAAGAAGCCGCACCGGCGCAGATGCGCGTATTGGGCCAATTCATCCGCGATATGTCATTTGAAAACATCATGGCGCAGAAGGGTGGGGGCGCAGATGTACAGCCGGATGTACAGGTCGAAGTGAAACTGGATGCGAAAAAGCGGTCAGTTGATCACCAATATGAAAGTTCGATCAAACTGAACGTAACTTCAAAGGACACCGCTGGGGATACAACGCTGTTCTTGCTTGAGATTGATTACGTTGGTATTTTTCACATCGAGAACATTCCAGACGATCAGATTCACCCGTTTTTGCTGATTGAATGTCCGCGCATGATCTTTCCCTTCCTGCGACGCATTGTCAGCGATGTGACACGTGACGGCGGCTTCCCGCCGCTAAATCTTGAGAACATCGATTTCGTAGCACTATATCGCAATGAGATTGCGCGCCGTCAGGCAGAGACACCTCCAAAGGCAGATGCCTAATCTTTCAGGTTTTTAGCCACAGGGAATCGTCGCCCAATTTGCGGACAAAGTCGGCGTGGGCGGCGGCTTCTTTTTCGGTTATACGAGGTGGCAACGGTTTTGGCCGTGGTTTGGGCGACCATTGCTGCACAACTTCTCCAGATCCGACCTGTGGACCGGTAGAGAGTGCGAAATCTGGCTGTCGCCCACCGATCAGTTCCAGATACACCTCGGCCAGAATTTCGCTATCAAGCAATGCGCCATGCAATGTGCGTGACGAATTGTCGATGTTGAATCGACGGCACAGGGCATCCAGAGAAGCAGGCGATCCCGGAAACTTTTTGCGCGCAATCGCAAGAGTATCAATCGCTTGTTCCCAGGGAATTTGCGGAAGCTGCATCCATTTCAATTCGGCATTGAGAAATTTGATGTCGAATGCGGCGTTGTGAATGATCAGCTTGGAGTCACCAATGAAATCCAGAAACGCGCGACCGATTTGGGCAAACCTTGGCTTGTCGCGCAGAAAATCATCACCCAATCCATGCACTTCAAAGGCTTCCTGAGGCATGCTGCGCTCGGGGTTGATATATTGATGGTAAGTTTTGCCAGTTGCAACGTGGCCAATCAATTCAACCGCACCAATTTCAACGATCCTATCGCCGGATTCGGGGTCGAAACCGGTAGTCTCTGTATCCAGTACAATTTCACGCATGGATTTGGTTTTCCCTGATGTCTTTGACTACGGCCTGCACCTGGCGCCGTGCATGCTCGATCGTGTCGGTTTCAATTACATACTTGGATCTTGCTGCCTTTTCATCGGCAGGTAGCTGCTTTGCACGGATCGCCTCGAACTGAGCGCGCGACATGGTTCCGCGTGCCATCACCCTTGCCGCCTGGGTGTCGGGGTCGATGATCACACAAGCCACAGCATCTACCTTGGTTTCCCCGCCGGTTTCAAAAATCAACGGGATATCCAGAACAACGATGTCCGATGTTGCTTGCGCGATGAACGCCGCACGGTCCTCAGCCACCAGTGGGTGCACGATGCTTTCTATTCGTTCAAGTGTTGTCGGATCTGCCACTATGATGTCTTTCAATCTTGCGCGGGAAACCGCGTTATCTTCAATGGCTGCTGGAAACATTTCTCTGATCAGGGGAACCGCTGCACCGCCTTCGGCGTAAAGGCGATGCACCGCGGCATCAGCATCCCAGAGCGCGCAACCCTCTTCGACAAACATTTGTGCAGTTGTCGATTTACCCATTCCTATTGATCCAGTAAGGCCAAGAACGAACATCAGCGCAGCGCCGCTGCGCGTGTCGCACGATCAACCTCGGGTCGTTTACCGAACCAGCGTTCGAATCCAGGAACGGCTTGGTGAAGGAGCATGCCCAGTCCATCAACAGTGACACAACCCATCTCCTCTGCATTTTCCAACAGTTTGGTTTTAAGCGGTGTATAGACAAGGTCCGTCACTACTGCACCGGCCTGCAAACCATCCAGCGGCACGCGCAAATCACCTCTGCCAATCATTCCCAGAGAAGTGGTATTTACGACCAGTGTAGCATGGTCCATCATATTCCCCGCCTGAACCCAATCAAAAATACGCAAGCGTTTTCCAAAGTCCGACTTCAGTTTTTCGGCACGGACCCTTGTCCGATTTGACAACAAGATTTCTGGAACGCCCGCATCCAGTAGAGAGGCAATCACAGCCCGGGCAGCGCCACCAGCACCTAAAACGGCAGCCGGGCCAGATCTAGGTGACCAGTTCGGTGCTCCTGTCTTGAGGTTTTCCAAAAAACCATAACCGTCGGTATTATCTGCATGGATTTTACCATCCTTGCGAAAAATCAGTGTATTCGCAGCACCGATCAAAATTGCGCGGTCCGTGACCAGATCAGCAATCTGCATCACGGCCTCCTTGTGAGGGATCGTGATGTTGACACCGACGAAACCCATCTTGGGCAGGGTGCGGATAACCTGTTCAAGATCCTCTGTTTTGACTTCCATTGGAACATAGTGACCAGGAATACCGTAAAGTTTTAGCCAATGCCGGTGAAGTTGCGGAGATTTTGAATGAGAGATCGGTGAACCAATGACACCTGCCAAGGGGATGTTGGGTAAGGTCATGAGGCAAGGTCTCCACGCAATGTCAGATAGTTGATAATTTCCAAAAGTGGCATACCAAGCACATGAAAGTAATCCCCTTCAATGTTGGAAAATAGCCTGACACCTTCTTCTTCGAGTTTGTAGGCACCGACAGAATGGCGAATGCTTTCCCAGTTTCTGGAAACATATTCATTCAGGTAGGCTTCGGACAGCTTACGCATCCGCAAACGGACCTGACCAATTTGACGCCAGATCGGTTTACTATCTTCGCAAATGACGGCGGCACTCAGCAACGAATGACGGTCGCCGCGCATGGTCATCAACTGGTTCACTGCCTCTTGCGGGCTGTCGGGTTTTGATAACATTTGACCGTTGTGATCCAGGACCTGATCACAGCCCAGTACAAGGGATCCAGGGAATTTTTCGCTTACCTTGAGCGCTTTCATCTCAGCAAGGGTATCGGCAATATCTCTGGGTGTTGCGTCCTCGGCGATCAACGACTGCTTGATCATATCTTCGTCTATTCGCGCAATCTGAACACTGTGTTGAACACAAGCCTGTGTCAGCAATCTCGCGCGGATCTCTGAGCCGGAAGCAAGAATGAGCGGCTTTAGCATGTGGATAACCTTGTGAGTTTGGGTAAGGGTATTTTAATGAGTTTTAGTGCACAAACAGCAGGAAACCTATCCCGCCTCGTTTGTCATGAAGTTATCGGTGTTTTTATTGATTTTGTACCCCTGAGGACAAGGACAACTTGGTCATTGGGAGGAATCGTTCTTGTTCGTACTTTTCCATTTTTTGCACACAGTTAATGTTTTGCCGTAGATACGTAAGCATCTATAAAATTTAGATACTTTATGTCTTTACCTCCGTTTATCCCCATCTGTTGAACAACTTGTATCCCATGGGACAAAATGCGGGATAAACCGTTAATCCACAAAAAACTGAGTCCCTACTTACATCATCAATTCTCTTCTTTTCTTTATTATTATAAGAAGGCAAATGAGATTGGAGTGATCTATGTTGGACTTCCTTGCCCTAACCTATCCGTGGATCAAGGCATTTCATATCATGTCCGTGATCTCATGGATGGCGGCATTATTTTATCTGCCACGGCTCATGGTACATCATACAGAACAGGTTGGTTTGACAGGGGAGACCCATAACCTGTTTGCGATGATGGAATTCAAACTGGCTAAGGTGATCATGCAGCCCGCTATGATTTCAACATGGTTGTTCGGGATCTTGTTGATTCTTACGCCAGGGATTGTTGACTGGACAATGGTATGGCCCTGGACCAAGGCGGCAAGCGTCATCGCAATGACAGGATTTCATGAATGGCTGCTGGCGCGGATGCGCGGGTTTCAGAAGGCACAAAACAGATTGACGGGTCGACAGTACCGTATGTTGAACGAAGTTCCGACCGTCCTGATGATCATCATTGTTTTGTCGGTAGTGGTTAAGTTCTGATTGATTGACTCCTTTTCCTTTGCCGCCTATATCACTGTCACCACCCCGTCCGGGGATGGACCTTCGTTGCTAATCTATCTTATCGACCAGCCAACCGTTTTTTGCGGCTGAACAGGAATTTTCCATGACAACCGATACGCTGAACCTCGCTGATCTCAAGGCGCAGAAACCCAAGAACCTGTTGGCAATGGCCGAGGAGCTTGAGATCGAAAACGCTTCTACCATGCGCAAGGGCGAGATGATGTTCCAGATTCTGCGCGAACGCGCTGACGAAGGATGGGAAATTTCTGGCGATGGCGTGTTGGAAGTCTTGCAGGATGGCTTCGGCTTTTTGCGGTCACCGGAAGCAAACTATCTGCCAGGCCCCGATGATATTTATGTATCACCTGAGATGATCCGGACTCATTCCCTGCGGACTGGCGATACAATCGAAGGATTGATCAAGGCACCGGATGATACAGAACGTTATTTTGCCCTGACAGAGGTTACCAAAATCAACTTTGAAGCCCCTGAAAAGGCGCGGCACAAGGTTGCATTTGAAAACCTAACGCCGCTTTACCCTGATGAGCGTATGACGATGGAGGTCGATGATCCAACGGTCAAAGATCGTTCTGCGCGGATTATTGATCTGGTATCGCCGATTGGTAAAGGTCAACGCTGTTTGATTGTCGCGCCACCACGGACCGGTAAAACGGTTCTTTTGCAGAACATCGCAAACTCAATCGAAAAGAACCATCCAGAATGCTACCTGATAGTGCTTTTGATTGATGAACGTCCAGAAGAAGTCACCGACATGCAACGTTCCGTAAAAGGTGAAGTTGTTTCTTCGACCTTTGATGAACCGGCAACACGTCACGTTGCGGTCTCGGAAATGGTGATAGAAAAGGCCAAACGTTTGGTCGAGCACAAGCGTGATGTGGTGATCCTGCTTGATTCCATCACTCGCCTTGGTCGGGCTTTCAACACGGTCGTTCCCTCGTCCGGAAAGGTTTTGACCGGTGGTGTTGATGCCAATGCCTTGCAGCGACCCAAACGCTTTTTCGGTGCAGCACGTAACATTGAAGAAGGGGGCTCACTGACAATCATTGCTACGGCGCTGATTGATACTGGTTCCCGCATGGATGAAGTGATCTTTGAAGAATTCAAAGGCACGGGTAACTCTGAGATTGTTCTGGATCGCAAGATTGCAGACAAGCGTGTATTCCCTGCGATGGATATCCTCAAGTCAGGAACACGCAAGGAAGATCTATTGGTCGATAAAGTAGATCTGCAAAAGACTTTTGTTCTGCGGCGTATCCTGAACCCGATGGGCACCACTGATGCCATCGAATTCCTGATTGGGAAACTGAAACAAACCAAGACAAATTCAGATTTCTTTGATTCTATGAATACCTAATTGTTATTTAATAACAAAAGGTTATGTAAAAATGGATACGATTTTCGCTCAGGCGACTGCCACAGGGCGTGCCGGTGTTTCGGTTGTGCGGATTTCTGGACCTGATGCGTTTTTGATTGCGAAGACTCTGGCAGGTTCATTGCCACCGTCGCATAAGGCCGGACTCCGATTGATCAAGAATCGTGACGGCGAAACCATCGATCAAGCCATTGTCATACCCTTCGCCGAGCCGAAAAGTTTTACCGGGGAGAATGTCGTCGAACTGCATCTTCATGGTAGTATCGCGGTTATGAGTAAGGTCATGGAGCTTCTTTCGGATTTCAGCGGCGCTCGGCTGGCTGAACCAGGTGAATTCACGCGCCGTGCATTGGAAAATGGTCGTTTGGATCTGACGCAGGTTGAAGGTCTTGCTGATCTGATTGATGCCGAAACCGAAGTTCAGCGTAAGCAGGCCGTTCGGGTTCTCTCTGGTAATTTGGCCTTATTGGTCGATAGTTGGCGCGCCGATCTTATTCGCGCAGCCGCGCTACTTGAGGCTACAATTGATTTTGCAGATGAAGATGTTCCAGTTGACGTGACCCCCGAGGTCACCGGTTTGTTGAATGGAGTTGCAACGGCGATAAGTAAGGAAGTTGAAGGCTCGAGGGTTGCAGAACGCATTCGTTCCGGTTTCGAAGTTGCAATTGTTGGTGCCCCCAACGCTGGAAAGTCCACTTTGTTAAATGCACTGGCCGGTCGCGACGCCGCAATTACATCAGAAGTTGCTGGAACCACGCGCGACGTCGTTGAAGTGCGGATGCATCTTGAAGGCATACCAGTTACCTTGTTGGACACTGCTGGATTGCGAGAGACCTCCGAAATTGTTGAACAGCTTGGTATCTTGCGTGCAAAAGAGCGCGCTTTGGCTGCCGATTTACGAATTTTCCTTGTAAAGGAAGGTGAAGTCTTGCCACTTGAACCTGTTGAAGGTGATATTGTTTTGCATCCAAAGGCGGATCTGTTTCCTGACGTGAAAAACGCAGTTTCGGGAAAGACAGGCGAAGGGATTTCTAATCTGCTTTCGCAGGTCATTGACGTTTTGAGCCATCGAAGCGCTGCGGTTGGCGTTGCAACACATGAACGGCATCGTGTTGCGATGTCTGTTGCATTGACGGGCTTGCAGTTGGTACGAGAAACCCTGAGTTTGGGCAGTGACAGTTATGATATTGCTGCTGAGGAATTGAGGTCTGTAATTCGGGCATTGGAATCCGTCGTTGGCAGGATCGGTGTGGAAAATTTGCTGGATGAGATTTTCCTGAGCTTTTGTATTGGCAAGTGATGAGGTGTTTCACGTGAAACATTATGAAGTCATAGTAATCGGCGGCGGCCACGCGGGCGCTGAAGCAGCACATGCGTCCGCTCGAATGGGGGCCGAAACCGCATTGATTACCATGTCCCGGGATGGGATTGGCGTTATGTCTTGCAATCCAGCGATAGGTGGCCTTGGGAAAGGTCATCTTGTGCGGGAGATCGATGCGATGGACGGTGTCATGGGACGGGTCGCTGATAAAGCCGGGATACAGTTCCGGCTGTTGAATCGCCGGAAGGGACCCGCTGTTCAAGGTCCGCGCGCTCAGGCCGATCGCAAAATCTATCAAAGTGAAATGCTAGCGGAGACGATCAATCAGCCCAAGCTTGATATTGTGGAAGCTGAAGTGACAGATTTCATAATAGAGAATGGACGAATTATTGGCGTAGAATTGGCAGGAGGAGAGTTAGTGCGCGCGAGCGCGGTTGTTCTGACAACCGGTACATTTCTGCGGGGCGTTATTCATATTGGTGATGTATCACGTCCTGGTGGACGCATGGGCGATAAGGCATCCGTCAAGTTGGCTGAGCGGATGGATAGCCTTGACTTGCAAATGGGGCGATTAAAGACCGGGACACCCCCTCGTTTAAATGGAAGAACGATCGATTGGAATATTCTGGACAATCAGCCAGGCGATGATGAGCCGGTTTTGTTTTCATTTATGTCCAATTCTGTTTCTGCCCAACAGATTGCATGCGGGATTACCCATACCAACGAAAAAACTCACAACATTATTCGAAACAATTTGAAAAGATCCGCGATGTATGGGGGGCATATTGATGGCATCGGTCCCCGGTATTGCCCGTCCATAGAGGATAAAGTTGTGCGATTTTCTGATAAGACGTCGCACCAAATTTTTCTGGAGCCCGAAGGGGTTAATGATCACACGATCTATCCGAACGGTATTTCGACGTCCTTGCCCGAAGATGTTCAGCTGGATTACGTTAGATCAATCCGAGGATTGGAATCTGCTGAAATCCTGCAGCCGGGATATGCGATTGAATATGATTACGTTGACCCAAGAGCGCTAAAAAGTACGCTGGAACTTCGTTCGGTAACTGGCTTGTATTTGGCAGGTCAAATCAACGGTACGACCGGCTATGAAGAAGCCGCGGCGCAAGGTCTGGTGGCTGGGCTGAATGCTGCGCGGGCAGCGCAGGGCCAAGACATCGTTTCCTTCAGTCGCGCAGAAAGCTACATTGGTGTAATGATCGACGATTTGATCACACGCGGTGTGACGGAACCGTATCGAATGTTTACCTCACGTGCAGAGTTTCGATTGTCCCTGCGCGCAGACAATGCTGACCAACGGTTAACGCCAGTTGCGATCAAGTTGGGCTGTGCGTCAGATGCTCGGGTTGAAGCCTATACAAACAAGCAAGATAAATTGGATAAAGCACGCGCCATTCTGACAAAAAAAACCTATACACCGTCAGAAGCGGTTGAAGCGGGTTTAGCTGTCAGCCAGGATGGGACACGGAGAACAGGGTTTCAATTGCTCTCCTTTCCCAACATTGCATTTGGAGATCTGATCCAACTTGAACCAGATCTCGCGCGCGTCGGACCCGATATTCGTGCCCAGATCGAAAGAGATGCGCTTTATTCAAATTACTTACCACGTCAGCAAGCTGAGATTGATGTGTTGAAAAGAGATGAAGCGCACAAGATCCCACAGGATTTTGACTATTCTGCGCTAAATGGACTGTCCAACGAATTGAAGTCAAAATTGTCTTCGGTTCGACCTGAGACTCTTGCTCAAGCGGCCAGGATTGACGGGATTACACCTGCGGCCTTGACGTTGATTTTGGCCCAATTACGCCGCTCGAACAGTCAGATGTCTGCATGATGAAGCGCGACGGGCTCAATGTTTCACGTGAAACATTGCAGGAGCTTGAGGCTTTTGCAATGCTTGTAGAAAAGTGGACCGCTAAAATCAATTTGGTATCAAAGCAAAGTTTAGCTGATCTGTGGGACAGGCATATTCTGGACTCAGCCCAACTATTCGAACTTGCACCCCAGGCGGGGCATTGGGTTGATCTGGGCAGCGGTGGCGGCTTTCCCGCTATTGTGGTTGCTTTGCTTTCAAAGGGAGCTGGTGCTGATCAACAATTCACACTGGTAGAGAGCGATCAGCGCAAAGCAACTTTTCTACGCACAGCAATCCGTGAGTTGGGACTGCGTGCGACGGTCATCTCTGAAAGAATTGAAAAAGTTGAGCCTCTTGCCGCTGACGTTCTCACTGCACGAGCACTGGCAGGTCTGTCAACGCTATGTGACTTTGCTGATAGACATCTTGATCCAGAGGGCGTGGCACTTTTCCTGAAAGGTGGCCAATGGCAGCAAGAAGACAAATCAGCGCGCGAGATGTGGTCATATTCTTGCGAGGCGGTTAAAAGCAAATCACATCCCGATGCTGCAATTTTAAAGATCAAGGATATCGCTCGTGTCTGATTTATCCCGCCCGAAAGGTCCGAAAATAATTGCAGTGGCAAACCAAAAGGGTGGCGTAGGTAAAACCACAACGACAATAAATTTGGCCGCTGCCATGGTCGAGCAAGGCAAGCGTGTTCTGTTGGTTGATCTTGATCCGCAGGGAAATGCTTCGACCGGCTTGGGCATTGACGTGGATGACCGGGAATTTACTACATATGAATTGCTCCTAGAAGACCTGGATTTGAACGAAGTCATTCAGGAAACAGACTATCGGGGGCTTTGCATCGTGCCTGCGACCGTGGACCTGAGTTCTGCTGACATCGAATTGATGTCGAATGAAAAGCGCAGTTTTCTGCTTTATGATGCGTTGCGACAAATTCAGATGGACGAATTTGGGTTCGATTTTATCTTGATAGATTGCCCGCCTTCACTGAACTTGCTTACCGTAAATGCAATGATTGCAGCGCATTCAGTTCTTGTGCCTTTGCAAAGCGAATTTTTTGCTTTGGAAGGGTTAAGCCAGTTGATGATGACAATCCGGGAAGTACGCCAGAGTGGCAACAAAGAATTGCGGATCGAGGGTGTTGTGCTAACCATGTATGACAGGCGCAATAACCTGTCTCAGCAAGTGGAAAATGATGCGCGGTCAAATCTGGGAGATCTTGTGTTCAAAACCATGATTCCGCGCAATGTCCGCGTTTCCGAGGCTCCAAGTTTTGCGATGCCGGTTTTGAACTATGATAGCCAGTCGAAAGGTGCATTGGCCTACCGGGCTTTGGCACGGGAAGTGATTGAGAATAACAAATCGTGAGGGAGAATAAGATGGCTGACAAACCAGAGCGTAAACGTGGTCTTGGGCGTGGATTGTCGGCTTTGATGGCTGACGTTGCTGAAACTGAAACCATTGCATCGCAGGGGCCGCAAGCTGCTGAACAGCTTATTCCTATTGAGCAAATTTCGCCGAACCCAGATCAACCCCGCAAGCATTTTCAAAAAGACGACCTAGCTGATCTTGCGGCGTCGATAAGGGAAAAGGGTGTCATTCAGCCCTTGATCGTTCGGAAAATCGGTGATCATCAGTTTGAAATCGTGGCGGGTGAGCGCCGCTGGCGCGCAGCTCAGATTGCTCAGCTGCATGCATTGCCAGTGATTATACGTGATTTTACCGATGTTGAGGTTTTGGAAGTTGCGATAATTGAAAACATTCAGCGTGCAGATCTCAACGCAATTGAAGAAGCTGCCGGCTATCGCCAACTGATGGAAAAATTCGGGCACACCCAGGAAAAGCTGGCTGAAGCTTTGGGAAAAAGCCGAAGTCACATTGCAAACCTCATGCGGCTTTTGAATCTTCCGGAAGCTGTGGTTGATATGGTCAGGAGCGGTGATTTGAGCGCAGGCCACGCGCGGGCGCTAATTCCTGCAACGGATCCGGTTGGTCTGGCGAAACAGATCATCAAAGGCGGTCTTTCTGTCAGAGCTGCGGAAGCCCTGGTAAAGAAAGAAGCTACGAATACCAATACTGCAGCCAAGCCAAAATCTGCTGTTTCGGATGAAAAGGACGCAGATACCGTCGCGCTTGAAGGGGATTTGTCGGCGACGCTGGGAATGAGAGTTTCCCTAGATCACAAAGCGGGACAAGAGGTCGGACGTCTTGTGGTGCAATACAAGTCGCTTGATGAACTGGATGCCCTTTGTCGGCTATTAAGCGGAAGTTAAACCGGCAAAAGGCTTTCGATGACGGCATTAAGTATCATAACACCCTGATCCAAAACGATTAATCTATCTTTTTCGACATGAATCATGGAAATATCAACAAGATGATCTATCGCCGATTGGTCTAATGGCGCGCCGTTAATCTGTGCAAATCGTGAAAGCGAGATTCCTTCTTTCACCCTAAGACCCATTAGCAGGAATTCTATTGCCTGATCCTTTCTCGAAAGCGATTGACGGGGACGCTCTGTCAGCCCATTTGCAACGCCATCCAGCCAACGCTTTGGGTTGCTGTAACACTCGGTTGCAAACTTTGTGCCGTTCAGTGTCAACCGGCCATGGGCACCGGGTCCGATACCTAAATAGTCACCGTACCGCCAATAGATCAGGTTGTGTCGTGATTGTGCCCCATCACGCGCATGATTGGAGACCTCATAAGCCGGCATTCCGAAAGTCTCACATATCTCCTGTGTGACCTGGAACATATCAGCACCCAGATCTTCGTTCGGTAACCCTTTTAGTTTACCGCGCGCATAACGATCACCGAACGCGGTGCCATTTTCAATGGTTAGTTGATACAGAGAAATGTGATCAATCGCCATTGTTAGAGCCTGTTTCAGTTCTTTTTCCCATGCAGCACAGGTTTGATCCTGACGGCCATAGATCAGATCGAAACTTACCCTGTCAAAATGACTGCGCGCAATTTCGAACGCAGCAAGTGCTTCGTTCGTATTGTGAAGACGGCCAAGCCTTTTTAGGTCGATATCGTTCAAGGCCTGTATCCCCATTGAAACACGGTTAACGCCCGCTTGCCGGAAGGCGTCGAAGCGATCCGCTTCTACCGAACTTGGGTTCGCTTCAAGTGTGATTTCCAGATCGTTTGATGTGGGCCAGAGCGTGCGAATGGTATTGATGATTTCAGCGACGGTTTCAGGATCCATCAAACTGGGTGTGCCGCCGCCAAAGAAGACCGCGCTTAGAGTGCGACCTTGGGTTTCAGATGCGGCGCGTTTCAGTTCAATGAGATAGGCATCGCGCCACGCTTTTTGATCTATGCTGTTTGAAACATGGCTGTTGAAGTCACAATAGGGACATTTGGCCTCGCAAAAGGGCCAATGCAAATAGAGGCCAAAACCTCCGAGTTGCCAGTCGCTATTCAAAACAGCCTTTCAGTACCTTGGCGAACACATCCGCGCGATGACTGATCTTGTTTTTCTGCGACGGCTTCATTTCGGCAAAGGTTTGATCGTGACCGTCGGGTTGAAACATTGGATCATAACCATGGCCAAGTTCACCGCGCAGAGGCCAGACAAGATGGCCGTTGACGCGGCCTTCGAAAACTTCGTCATGTCCGTCGGGCCATGCCAGAACCATGGTGGCACAGAATCTGGCGCGGCGCGGATGCGGCGCGGATTTTTCTTCAAGCAATTTATGCGTTTTGGTCATTGCCATCAAAAAGTCCCGCCCATTCGGGGTTTCTGCCCAATCGGCGGTATATACACCTGGCGCATCATCCAGTGCCTCAACCTCTATGCCGGAATCATCTGACAATGCAGGCATTCCTGTTGCCTTGGCCGCTGCATGTGCCTTGATACGGGCATTACCTACAAAGGTATCTTCAGTTTCTTCGGGTTCAGGCAGGTTCAATTCCGCTGCGCCGACAACAGTGACACCATGTGGCGCAAACAATTGCTGCATCTCAGCGAGCTTGCCAACGTTATGCGTTGCTACCAAGATGCGATCTCCGGTGAACTTGCGTGTCACGCCGTTACACTTTTCTGAATGGCGACAAGTTCACCAATTCCTTTTTCGGAAAGGTCCATCAGGTGGTTCATTTGTTCCCGGGAAAAAGTCGATCCTTCTGCGCTCATTTGAATTTCGATCAACCGGCCGGACCCTGTCATGATGAAATTACCGTCTACACCAGCTTCGGAATCTTCGGGGTAGTCCAGGTCCATGACTGGTTGACCGGCGTAAATGCCACAGCTGATCGCAGCAACCGGATCGGTCAGGGGATCAGTGATCACATCGCCTGCTTTCATCAGCTTGTTCACAGCCAGACGCAGGGCAATCCAACCTCCGGTGATTGACGCACAGCGTGTACCTCCATCGGCCTGCAATACGTCACAATCTACAGTAATCTGTCGTTCACCCAGCGCGACACGGTCAACACCGGCCCGCAAGGCACGGCCGATCAATCGCTGGATTTCAACAGTCCGCCCACCCTGTTTGCCCGCTGCTGCCTCACGCCGCATTCGTGTATTTGTCGCGCGGGGCAGCATCCCGTATTCTGCGGTGACCCAACCAAGTCCCGAACCCTTGATAAAAGGCGGCACGCGATCTTCGATTGTCGCGGTGCATAACACATGTGTATCGCCAACCTTGATCAGGGCAGAGCCTTCCGCATGTTTGGTAAAGCCTACCTCAACTGAGACAGCGCGCATTTCATCGAGTTTCCGGCCAGAGGGACGCATATTATATCCTTTTTGATGTTGGCTTGGGATACCGTCCCAGGACAACAGGATGCAACCCTGATTGACGTTTGCTGTTCCTGCATCTTTATTGGCAAGGCTATGATAGAACCTAAATCCGAAACCTCGAACATCTTGCGAGAAATGAATGATCGCTCCCGCGAAGTATTTCGTCGCGTGGTCGAAGGGTATCTTGCAAACGGTGATCCTGTGGGTTCTCGAACCTTGACCCGGGATTTCAGCGAAAAGGTAAGTGCGGCGACGATCCGCAATGTGATGCAGGATCTGGAGTATTTGGGCGTACTAGGATCGCCGCATGTCAGCGCGGGCCGCATCCCGACACAGCTTGGCTTGCGGATGTTTGTCGATGGGATGATCGAGATAGGCGATCCAACTGATGTGGACCGTGAAAAGATTGATGCGACCATGGGCGATAATGCCGCCGACATGAGCGGGCTGTTGGATCGGGTGGGATCGGCTCTTTCGGGCGTGACGCAGGGTGCCTCGCTCGTTCTGACGCCAAAACATGAAGCACCGATCAAACATATAGAGTTTGTATCCCTGTCGGCTGAACGTGCTTTGGTGGTTCTGGTGTTTTCGGATGGTCATGTTGAAAACCGTTTGTTTACACCACCACCCGGCCAAACCCCCAGTTCTATGCGCGAGGCCGCAAATTTTCTGAATGCGATTGTTGAAGGCAAAACGATCAGCGAAGTGCAGCGTTCAGTTATCAAAGAGATGGAACAACGACGGCAGGAGATAGACACACTGGCGCGTCAGCTTGTCGAAAGCGGTCTTGCGCTGTGGACCGGTGACGATGAAAATTCCGAACGTCTTATCGTCCGGGGACGGTCCAACCTTTTGGCAAACGAAGCTGAAGAAGCCGATCTCGCACGGATCAAAAGTTTGTTTGATGATCTCGAACGCAAGCGAGACATCACTGAATTCCTTGATCTGACGGAAGAAGGTCAGGGTGTTCGAATCTTTATTGGCTCGGAGAACAAACTTTTCTCACTTTCGGGTTCCTCTCTCGTGGTTTCCCCTTATATGAACGCTGACCGCAAGGTGATTGGAGCAGTTGGGGTGATTGGCCCCACGCGTTTGAACTATGGGCGCATTGTTCCAATCGTGAATTATACGGCACAGCTGGTTGGCAAACTGGTGTCCGACCGCAGCTAAAGGTGAAGAAATGGTAGAGTCAAACGAGAACGAATTTCTGGATAATCTGGAAGAAGCGATGGCGGAAGAATTCGCAGACGCTGAAGCAGAGATTGGTGATGAAGAACTGGAACTGGATCAGCTACGCGCCGAACGGGATGAGCTAAAAGACCGTTTCATGCGTGCGCTGGCCGATGCAGAAAATGCACGCAAGAGGTCTGACAAGGACCGCCGTGAGGCAGAGAACTATGGTGGCTCCAAGCTCGCACGCGACATGCTGCCGGTCTACGATAACATGAAGCGTGCGCTGGATGCCGCCACGGAGGAACAACGTTCTGTTTCAGGGGCTCTGCTTGAAGGGGTTGAACTTACCATGCGGGAATTGTTGAACGTGTTCAAGAAACATGGGATTGAAATTATTTCACCAGTGATCGGTGACAAATTCGATCCGCAGCAGCATCAGGCGATGTTCGAGGCACCGGTACCGGGCACCAAGACAGGTGAAATCATTCAAGTCGCTGCAGAAGGATTCATGTTACACGACAGATTGCTGCGCCCTGCACAAGTAGGCGTATCATCGCAGCCAGCGGATTAAGTGAACGCAGTTCCTTTTCATTCCTAAAGCGAAGCGGTCAGGATTTGGCCGCTTCTTTAAGTTTATAAAGCAAATCGAGCGCCTCACGCGGGGAAAGCTCATCAGGGATGATCTGGTTTAGTTGTTCCTCAACCGCTGAAACTTTGGCTGCAGGCGGTGCAGGGATCGGTGTTGCGGAAAATAAGGGTAGATCGTCGATTAGCGTTTTTTGTTTAACTCCACCCTCACGTTCCCCTTTTTCCAGCGCCTCCAATACAACACGTGCGCGGGCGATCACACTGTCCGGCAATCCCGCAAGCTGTGCAACCTGAACGCCATAAGACCTGTCCGCGGCACCTTTTCGCACTTCATGCAAGAAAATGACTTCGCCTTCCCACTCCTTGACGGCGACGGTGGCATTGTCGACGCCATCCAGCTTGGACGACAAAGCGGTCATTTCGTGATAGTGCGTGGCAAAAAGGGCACGTGACCTGTTGACGTCGTGCAGGTGCTCAAGCGTGGCCCAGGCGATGGAAAGACCGTCATAGGTAGCTGTACCTCGACCGATCTCATCAAGGATGACCAAAGCGCGATCATCCGCCTGATTGAGAATTGCAGCTGTCTCAACCATTTCCACCATGAAGGTTGAGCGCCCGCGGGCAAGATCATCCGATGCGCCTACGCGACTGAACAACTGGCTGACGATCCCGATATGTGCAGAGGTAGCAGGAACAAAGCTGCCCATCTGAGCCATCAAGGCTATCAGCGCGTTTTGCCGTAAAAAGGTCGATTTACCTGCCATGTTGGGACCGGTCAGTAGCCAGATATTTGCTGCATTTTCAGCGACACTCAGATCGCAGTCATTCGCAACAAATGTTTGCCCGTCCTGCTGAGCCAAGGCGCGTTCAACAACAGGGTGACGACCACCCTGAATCACAAATGCGCGGCTGTCGTCAACCTTTGGTCGAGTCCAATTTTCGGCGCTGGCCAATTCTGCCAAAGAGAAGGCCAGATCAAGTTCTGCAATGCTTGTCGAGGTTTGGCTAATCGTAGCAGCGGAATTGAGGATCTGGGCTTTCAGTTTTTCATAGAGCCGCTTTTCGATCTCAAGAGCACGATTGCCCGCGTTCAGGATTTTTGTTTCCAACTGAGATAATTCAACTGTGGTAAAGCGCACCTGATTGGCCGTGGTTTGCCGGTGGATGAATGTCTCGGACAAAGGTGGTGACAGCATCTTTTCTGCATGGGTGGCTGTGGTTTCCACGAAATAGCCAAGCACATTGTTGTGCTTGATCTTAAGCGCAGAAATCCCGGTTTCAGAGATAAACTGGCTTTGCATGGCTGCGATTACACCGCGCCCCTCATCGCGCAGTTTGCGCGCTTCATCCAGTTCGGCATGGTAACCTGGCGCGATAAATCCGCCATCGCGGATCAACATAGGCGGTTCCACGACAAGAGCGCTTTGTAGCAGCGCAATCAACTCTTCATGCCCGTATAGATCCTTCTGTGCAATCTTAAGCAGTTCGGGCAGTTCGACTTGATGTAATTGTTCTGAAATCTTGGTTGCCTCGGCCAAACCGTTGCGCACCGCGGCCAGGTCACGCGGCCCACCGCGATCAAGGGCGAGCCGCGACAAGGCGCGATCCAGATCGGGTACTTTGCGCAGGCAGTCACGAATTTCCCGTCGCAGACGCATATTTTCAAAACCAAAACTTACAGCATCCAGTCGGGCGTTCACAATTTTGCCGATCCGTGATGGGCTGGAAATCCGGCGTTCGAGCAAACGAGCGCCGACTGAAGTACAAGTGTTGTCCATCAGGGCGAGCAGTGATCCGACCCTCCCCCCACTCAGCGCTTGGGTCAATTCCAGATTTCGTCGTGTTGCGGCGTCAATTTGTACAGTGCGGGCACCACTTTCCTTTTGTGGTGAGCGCAGCAATGGTAATTTTCCCTTTTGAGTGAGCTCCAGGTAACTTATGAGCGCGCCCATGGCAGACACTTCTGCGCGATCAAATGTGCCAAATGCATCGAGAGTTGCGATGTTGAACAAACTACAAATCCGCTTTTCGGCATTAGTACTGTCAAATGCCGATCGGCCCAAACCCGACACTGCAGCTCCAAATTCAGAAACCAAACCGCGCAATTCGTTTTCTTGTGTTTCTGATAGGATCACTTCGGAAGGTGCCAACCGGGCAAGTTCCGGAGCAAGGTTAACCCTGGACAGCGGCATGACATGGAAGGCCCCAGTCGATATATCGACCCAGGCCAGCGCACAGGTTTCACGTACCTCTGCAAAACAAGCGAGAAAATTGTGCCGCCGCGCTTCAAGAAGCGTGTCTTCGGTCAGGGTGCCAGGTGTTACTAATCGGACGACTTCCCGGTGGACAACTGATTTGTAACCCCGCTTTTTTGCTTCGGCAGGGCTTTCCATCTGTTCACAAACAGCGACACGAAAACCCTTGCGGATCAGGGTTAGAAAATACCCTTCGGCGGCGTGAACCGGAACACCGCACATCGGAATGTCGTTGCCTTCATGCTTTCCACGTTTGGTAAGGGCAATATCCAGCGCTTCTGCGGCGGCGACAGCATCGTCAAAGAACATCTCATAGAAATCGCCCATCCGGTAAAAAAGCAATGCACCCTCGTGCGCCGCCTTAATCTCAAGATATTGCGTCATCATTGGCGTTGTTTTTGAATCGCTCACGCAGGCATCTCCCAAGAGTCCCCTGTCTGTACAAAACCACGCTCGGCGTGGAAAGAGGCGCCAAGCATGGCTTGGCGCTAGACGGGTTGGTCATTCATGTTAAAACATCCGAGGAACGAGCAAGAAAGCAATAGAAAGCCTGTGCGCAACAAAACTGATCTGACCCTGCCACCGGACGTATTGTTCCTGAATCCATGGCGAGATCCGGGCTTTCGACTGTTGCTTGAGCCAGAATATGTCTGGCGACCGATGAAGGGGGCGAATATTGTCGGCTTCGCGGCAAGCGCCCATCATGAAATCAATCAAAAGATTGATCACTTTCTGAAAGGCACCAACAAAAACAGACGCTTTTCCAAACCGGTCGAGGTCAACGCAGTGCCGGTAATGTTGGACCGTGCCACCTTTCGCAAATCCTTTGTCTTTGCCCGAGACCGCGTGATGTTGAGCGGAGCGGCGGCCACCCGGGTCATTAACAGGTACCGTTGGGAAAACGAGGCAGCAGATTTTGATCCTGATCAACGGTTAAACGATTTTTTTGCATCCTGCCGGGAACGTAACGAAGGCAAGGAACTGCCGTTGTACTCCGGGTTGCTGGGCGCGGATGTTTGCTTTGCTGTCGAATGTCGCAATACCTTTAACTATTATCACTTTATGACAGAGTCCCTGAGCCAGCTGACGGTTCTGGACGGCCTGGATTTTCAGGGAAAAATATATTTCCATTTTCCCAATCACGAGAGCAAGCAGAAACCCTTTGCCAAAGCTTTTGCCGAAGCCTTGTTTCCGGAGTTCAAAGACCGAATTTTCTTTGAACGGGTGCCAAAGGATTATGCAAAGGTCTTGACCTGTTTTGATCTGATAGGTGGTCACCATATGGCACCGGCTGCCGATTTCGACGGTTTGGACGCCTTGATGCCGGCTGCCATGCAGCAACAGGGCGGCGTTCAACCCATCGAAACGCGTGTGCCACTGGCGATGAATGCGGTCAGTCGCAATTTGATGTCCTTACGGGCGCGTGCCCTGCGGGCGATTGAAGGGAAGACCTTTGATCACCTGCCAAAGCGGTTTTTCGCAGGGCGCGATACGCGTCAAAGTCGTTCCCGGCAGATGGAAGGCGAAGAAATCCTGTACGAACACCTGGAGATGTTCGGGTTTGAATATGTTGTTTTCGAGAGCCTCAGCCCATTGGAGCAAATCGCCCTCATGGCGCGCGCCGAAGTAATGGTTTCATATCATGGTGCGGGATTTACGAACATGTTGTTCGCCGGACCGAATACTTATGTGATAGAGATCGGTACACTGCAAACGGCGCAATTCCGATGGGGCGATTTCTGGCCTGTCGCACATGCATCCGGTTGCAAGTACATCAGTTTCTATGGAGACTTTCGTTCCGAAAATCCCTTGATAGAGCCTGTTTTTGAGAAAGATGGTATAGTTGCCGCCTCGCTTTCAAAGCGGGCGATCAGCCAGATCATGGCCTTTATCGTCACGATTCTGGGGCATTATCCTGAACTCAACAGGCCCCGTGTTCTTGCCCAGCTTGCGGGTGAGGTCTTGCAGGCAGGTGCGGCGGAACAAGCGATTGGTTTACTGGAAAAACATAATGAACTGGTGTGCCAACATGCGCGGCTTTGCTTGATCAAGGCGGACTGTCACAAGGAACTGGGAGAGCCGAAGTCGGAGCTCTTGGCGCTGGACATGGCACATAAGGCCGATCCAACACGCTGGCAAACTTTGGTTCGAATGATCTGGTGTGCCAACCATTGTGACAGACCTCAGGTGATCCGTTGGGCGCTTGCGATGCTCAAGTCTGATTTTCCTGACAGGTACGACGCTTTTGTCGGCAATCACGAGTGGGTGCGTTTTGTGGCGTGACGGAGCGGCGTGATTGTACGTTTGCGCGATCAAAGCTATGAAAAGATAAACAAGAGAAAGCGCAACCCGTGACCAGACACAGAATCACCGATGATGAGGCGCTTGCCTTTCACCTTGAGCCGTCTCCAGGAAAATTCGAGATTACCGCAACAGTTCCGATGACGACGCAGCGGGATTTGTCGCTGGCCTATTCGCCCGGTGTGGCCGTACCCTGCGAGGCAATCGCGGCGAATCCGGAGACGGCCTATGACTATACCAACAAGGGTAACCTTGTTGCTGTGATTTCAAACGGTACAGCAGTGTTGGGTTTAGGGAATCTTGGTGCACTGGCGTCCAAGCCTGTGATGGAGGGCAAATCGGTCCTATTCAAACGGTTTGCCGATGTAAATTCGATCGATATTGAATTGGATACCGAGGATTCCGAGGCTTTCATCAATGCGGTGAAACTGATGGGCCCGACGTTTGGCGGCATCAACCTCGAAGACATCAAAGCGCCGGAATGTTTCATAATTGAGCAGCGTCTCAAGGAAGAGATGGATATTCCGGTCTTTCACGATGACCAACATGGCACGGCGGTTATTTGTGCTGCGGGACTGTTGAATGCGCTGCATATCTCAGGGAAAAAGATCGAAGATGTGCGTATTGTTCTGAATGGCGCAGGTGCGGCTGGCATTGCTTGTCTGGAACTGCTCAAGGCTATGGGCGCGCAGCACAACAATTGCATCATGTGCGACACCAAAGGCGTCATCTACCAGGGTCGTACCGAGGGTATGAACCAGTGGAAGTCGGCCCATGCCGCGAATACTGAACTGCGCAGCCTCAAAGAGGCGATGAATGGCGCGGATGTGTTTCTGGGGGTGTCCGTCAAGGGTGCTGTGACCGCTGAGATGGTCGCCAGCATGGCCGATGACCCTGTGATTTTTGCGATGGCGAACCCGGACCCTGAAATCACGCCCGAAGAAGCCCATGCAGTGCGCATGGATGCCATCGTGGCGACCGGTCGTTCCGACTATCCGAACCAGGTAAACAATGTGCTGGGTTTCCCCTATCTCTTTCGCGGGGCGCTCGACATCAATGCCCGCGCCATCAATGACGAGATGAAAATCGCTTGCGCGCACGCTCTTGCCAACCTCGCCCGCGAGGATGTGCCGGACGAGGTTGCCGTTGCTTATGGCAAAACCCTGACGTTTGGGCGGGATTACATCATTCCTACGCCTTTTGATCCGCGATTGATCTGGCGTATTCCGCCGGCAGTGGCAAAGGCCGGAATGGATACCGGCGCAGCGCGGCGTCCGATCATTGACATGGACGCCTATGAACTAAACCTGAAATCGCGCATGGATCCGACCGCCAACATTCTACGTGGGATCAATGCGCGGGCACGAACAGCACAGGCGCGAATGATCTTTGCAGAAGGGGACGATCCACGAGTATTGCGTGCTGCGGTGACCTATCAACGCTCCGGACTTGGCAAGGCCCTGGTTGTAGGTCGCTCCGATGACGTGAAGCTCAAGCTGGAAGAAGCCGGGATGAGCGATGCGGTACGCGAGCTTGAAGTCGTGAATGCGGCAAATACCAGTTACCTGGATGTGTATAAGGATTTTCTCTACAAAAGGCTTCAGCGTCGCGGTCATGATGCAAAGGACATTCACCGCCTTGCTGCACGTGACCGGCATGTGTTTGCATCCTTGATGTTGCAGCATGGGCATGGTGACGGATTGGTGACAGGTGCAACACGCAAATCTGCGCATGTGCTCGAACGTCTGAACCATGTTTTTGACGCAACGGCAGAGCACGGCGCAGCGGGCATCACCGCGTTGATGCACAAAGGACGCATCGTTTTTATCGCTGATACCCTCGTTCACGAATGGCCGGACCAAAACGATTTAGCCAACATCGCAGAGAGCGGTGCCGCGGTAGCGCGTCATATGGGGCTTGAGCCACGCGTGGCCTTTGTCAGCTTCTCGACCTTTGGTTATCCAGTTTCCGAACGCGCCGAAAAGATGCATCAGGCACCCAGAGTGTTGGATGCCCGAGGGGTTGATTTTGAGTATGAAGGTGAAATGACGGTGGATGTCGCGTTGAATGTGACGGCGCAGGCGCACTATCCCTTTTCGCGATTAACAGGCCCGGCAAATATCCTGGTTGTGCCGGCGCGTCACTCTGCCAGTATTTCGGTCAAGTTGATGCAGGAAATGGCCGGGGCAACCGTGATCGGACCCATTTTGACGGGCTTGGACAAAAGCATTCAGATCTGTTCGACGACGGCGACCGCCAATGACATCCTGAATATGGCAATTCTCGCCGCTTGCAAGGTTGGCGAATGATCTGGAATCTCGGCTCTATCAACGCAGATAATGTCTATTACCTATCACATCTGCCGGGACCGGGTGAAACGCTCGCCGCTGAAAAGTTCAAGCAGGGATTGGGCGGCAAAGGCGCAAACATGTCGGTCGCTGCTGCCCGAGCTGCGGCAAAGGTTGTTCATATCGGAGCTGTCGGCCAGGATGGAAAATGGGCCATTGATCGTTTGTTAGACTATAGTGTGGATACTCGGCATATCGCTGTCGTGGATGGACCGACGGGTCATGCGAATATAAATGTTGACGCAAAAGGAGAGAACAGCATCACGCTGTTTCCGGGTGCGAATGACGTGCTCCCTAAAAAGATGATAGGTGCAGCATTAGCCGAAGCCGGGCCAGGTGATTTTCTGTTGATGCAGAATGAAACCAGTGGTCAGAACTTTGCGGCTGAAACAGCCAAAACACTTGGATTACGTGTCGCTTATGCGGCTGCGCCTTTTTCCGCTAAAGCGGTGCAGGGGGTGATTGCACAGGTAGACTTGTTGGTTCTGAATGCCGTCGAGGCAGCACAACTGCAGAAAGAGACCGGTCAAACGATTGAATCCATGGCTGTGTCTGACATTGTGATCACGCTGGGTGGTTCAGGCTGCAAATGGATCTCTAACAAGGGAGAATCCTCCCGCCTTTTCTCAGCATATGCTGTAGATGTTGTCGATACGACCGGTGCAGGAGATACTTTTACCGGGTATCTGGTTGCCGGGCTGGACAGGGGGTTTGCCATGGAGGACGCGATTGATCTGGCGTTGCGAGCCGGTGCATTGATGGTGTCGCGGGAGGGAACGGCGGATGTGATCCCCGATCTCAAGGAGATACAGGATCACGATTTTTCCTAATTCACAAACGGCGCCGCACTACCCCAAAGCTGCTTGATCCGGGCATCGCGGCCGCAGCCTTTGCGATAGCGCTTGTAAGCAACAGATTTTTTGACCCCTAGTCCGACAGAAGTGATCGCCAACCGTTCGCTGCTTTTGTAATAGTTCTGATGATAGGCATCAGCGGGATAGAAGGGGCTGGCAGGCAGAACCGGTGTTACGATCTTTTTGCCAAGCGCAGTTTCTGCTTCTGACCTTGCTTTGTTGGCCGCATCTCTTTGCACGGAGTCTGCGGCAAATATTGCAGACCGATAAGAGGCACCACGATCACAAAACTGACCACCGGCATCCGTTGGATCGATCGAGCGGAAAAACATGTGAAGAAGCGTATCACGGCTGACCACCTCTGGATCAAACAGAATTTGCACCGCTTCGTAATGCCCGGTGCCGCCATTGGTTACCTGTTTGTAGGTGGGATTTTCTGTCTTACCTCCTGTAAACCCTGAAACCGCTTCCTTTACTCCGGGCACTGCTTCGAAGTCAGATTCGACGCACCAGAAACACCCGCCAGCAACGGTTAGGGTCTCTGTTTCCGCCGCACGCGCCGTGATGGTTTGTGCACAAAGCGCGACTCCTATTAGTCCGGCGAGGGCAACCAGTTTCAATGTTGAAAGATTGATCATGTCAGTCTCCTTTTTCTCAGGCTGCTCCGATCGTCTAAAGTGCGCAAGGCGCTTCGAAGGTTCCTCACGCGGTGGTGATGGTACTTTACCACTTGGCAGTGCGCCGTAACATTTCTAGCGTTGGCTGAACCAACAAGGAGAACAGCATGCGTATCGCGATGTGGTCCGGGCCGAGAAACTTGAGCACGGCGATGATGTACAGTTTTGGTGCCAGGGATGATTTTACAGTGATGGATGAACCGTTTTATGCGCCTTATCTTGCTGCTACCCGGATGATCCACCCTATGCGAGACGAGATCCTCGCGGTGCATGAAACAGACCCTAACAAAGTAGATAGGGCCTGTAGGAGCGGTGGATCACCACATTTGTACATGAAGCATATGCCGCATCACATGATCGAGGGTTTTCCGCTTGGTTGGGCCAAAGATTGCGTGCATGTGCATCTGATCCGTCATCCGGCACGGGTCGTGGCAAGCTATGCCGCAAAACGCGAAGCGCCAACGCTCGAAGACATCGGATTTGTACAACAATCACGTCTTTTCGATGCGCTGGGCGGCGTGGTCATTGACAGCACTGATATTCGATCTGATCCCGAGCGGATGTTGAAAACTCTGTGCAGTGAGATTGATCTGCCCTTTGATCCTGCGATGCTCGGCTGGCCCCGCGGCCCTAGAGAGGAAGACGGAGTTTGGGCGAAACACTGGTATCACGCTGTGCATAAAAGCAGCGGATTTGCAGGTTCAGAAGGGCCCCTGCCGGAATTAGATCCTGATCAGGCTGGGCTGGTTGATCAGGCGATGCCTCATTACGAAAAAATGCGACAGCTTTGTTTGAAAGGTTAAGGCAAAGCCAAAGTCGCAGGTCAGCAGAATTCAGAAGAAAGATCGGGCCCGAACGATCCATCCGGGCCCGATAACCTTATTTCAGACGCTTGTCGCGCGCAGCCAAAAGCTTGAGGCGCAGGGCATTCAATTGAATGAATCCAGCGGCATCTTTCTGATCATAAGCACCGGCATCATCTTCAAAGGTTACATGAGCTTCGGAATAAAGCGAATGATCTGACCAGCGGCCGACGGTGCGCGCATGCCCCTTGTAGAGTTTCAACCGCACAACGCCCGTTACATGGGTTTGGCTGGCGTCAATCGCAGCCTGTAACATTGTGCGTTCGGGGCTGAACCAGAAGCCGTTATAGATCAGCTCGGCATATTTTGGCATCAATTCGTCTTTTAGATGCATCGCGCCGCGATCCAGCGTGATTGATTCAATGCCTCTATGCGCTTCGAGCAACAATGTACCGCCGGGCGTTTCGTAAATGCCGCGTGACTTCATGCCGACAAATCGACCCTCAACCAGATCAAGACGGCCGCAGCCATGTTTGCCGCCGAGTTCGTTCAATTTGGTCAGGATTGAAGCAGGTGACATTGTTTCGCCATTGATCGACACGGCATCGCCGCGCTCGAATCCGATTTCGACATATTCGGGTTCATCTGGTGCGCTTTCGGGCGATACAGTGCGCTGATAGACGTATTCAGGCGCGTCAATGGCAGGATCTTCAAGAACTTTGCCTTCCGAGGAGGTATGCAGCAGGTTGGCATCAACGCTAAACGGTGCTTCGCCACGTTTGTCCTTGGCAACGGGGATCTGATTTTTCTCTGCGAATTCCAGTAGCTTTGTGCGGCTCGATAAATCCCATTCACGCCATGGCGCAATCACCTTGATGTCAGGGTTTAACGCATAGGCGGCCAATTCGAACCGAACCTGATCATTGCCCTTGCCGGTTGCGCCATGTGCAACGGCATCGGCACCGGTTTCTTCGGCAATCTCTACCAGACGTTTGGAAATCAACGGGCGCGCGATGGATGTGCCCAGCAAATACAGGCCTTCGTAAACCGCGTTTGCGCGGAACATCGGGAAAACGAAATCACGCACGAATTCCTCACGTACGTCCTCGATGTAAATCTCTGATGCACCCATCATTTCGGCCTTGGCGCGGGCCGGCTCAAGCTCTTCCCCCTGGCCCAGATCGGCAGTAAAGGTGACGACTTCACAGCCATATTCAGTTTGTAGCCACTTGAGGATGATCGAGGTATCAAGCCCACCAGAATAGGCGAGAACAACTTTTTTAGGTGCAGACATGTGGGTCTCCTTTGGCGTTTAACTGCGAGGTAGCGGGTTTTGCCGACGCGGGCAAGATGGTGCCCCGCGTTGACCTGAGCCCGCAGCAGGCCTAACGATGAAGGAAAAGCGAAGGGCAGACATGTGACAGAGAATTTTCAAGCGATGGCAACTTTGGCAACGACAAAGATGCGGCCTGTTTTCCCTTCGACACCGCTATTGCGAAATGCGCTTTTGTCGGCCCGTTTCGATGCAGATGTCTATTTGAAACGCGAAGACCTCAGCCCGGTGCGATCCTACAAGTTGCGCGGCGCTTTCAATGCAATGCGCAAGGTGATCCCGGAGCAAGCGCTTTTTGTTTGTGCCTCTGCGGGCAATCATGCGCAGGGCGTTGCGTTTATGTGTCGTCATTTTGGGGTGCGCGGCGTTATCTTTATGCCGGTCACCACACCGGAACAGAAGATCTTTAAGACACGTATGTTTGGTGGTGATAACATTGAAATCCGCCTTGTTGGTGACTACTTTGACGCGTCGCTCGTGGCAGCACAGACATTTTGTAAGGCAGAAGGCGGGCATTTTTTATCACCCTTCGATGATGAGGACGTGATTGAAGGTCAGGCATCAGTAGCGGTTGAAATCGAACAGGAATTGGGGGGCATACCTGACCACATCATACTGCCTGTGGGGGGTGGTGGCCTGTCGGCGGGAATCTTCAGCTTTTTCGCGGATGGATGCCGTTATTCTTTTGTCGAGCCGACCGGCGCAAAAAGCCTCGCCGCGGCACTCGCAGAGGGGATGCCCGTCGATGTTTCGCCTGTCGATACTTTTGTAGATGGCGCATCTGTCGCCAAAATCGGTGCCCGAACCTTTGAACGGCTAAAGGGGATTAATCCGCAGGATATTATCGCTCTCGACGAAGATCGGATTTGTCGCACCATTGTAGAAATGTTGAATGTCGAAGGTATCGTGCTGGAACCTGCAGGGGCGATGGCGATCGAGGCACTCAGTGAAGTTGCGGATCAAATAAAGGGCAAAACTGTCGTGTGTATCGCGTCGGGCGGCAATTTTGATTTTGAACGTTTGCCAGAGGTCAAGGAACGCGCTCAACGCTATGCGGGGCTCAAGAAGTACTTTATTCTGCGCCTGCCACAGCGCCCCGGTGCGCTGCGTGATTTTCTGGATACACTCGGGCCAAATGACAATATCACGCGGTTTGAATACATGAAAAAATCGGCGCGCAACTTTGGCTCTGTACTGATCGGGATTGAAACCGATGTACCGGAGAACTTTCCAGCGATGTTTGCGCGTATCGACGCAAGGGGATTCACTTACTCGGATATCACCAACGACGAGACCTTGGCGCAATTCGTTATCTAGGGAGAGGCAGATGAAGTTTGAAGGCAGCTCGGTGGTGATCACCGGGGCGGGCAGCGGTATCGGGGCGGCAATTGCCCGTCACGCTGCGGCCAAAGGCGCAAAGGTTTGCGTTTCCGATCTGGACGGAGACAAGGCCCGCGCTGTCGCCCAAGAAATTGGGGGTATGGCCTTTGCGTGCGATGTTCGCAAAGAAGCGCAAATCAAGGCCTTGATCGAAGCAGCAACCAGCACCCAGGGTGAAGTGGACATATTTGTTTCCAACGCAGGTTTGGGCCAAGGTGAGCCTGATCATGCTGCCTCGCAAACTGATGAGCACTGGAATTTAAATTGGCAGGTCCATGTGATGAGCCATGTCTACGCGTCACGCGCATTGCTGCCACGCATGATTGAACGAAAATCCGGTCATCTGGTGACTGTTGCCTCTGCCGCGGGATTGCTTAATCAGGTTGGGGATTCGGCCTATTCGGCTACCAAACACGCGGCGGTGAGTTTTGCGGAGTCGCTGGCCATTTCGCATGGCGATGAGGGGATTGGTGTATCGGTGGTATGTCCTCAATATGTGGCGACGCCGCTTTTGGGCCTATCGGACGAAGATGCCGTTTCGCAACCCTCGTTGCTGACGGCAGATGATGTTGCAGCGGCGGTCGTTTACGGCGTTGAGGCCGGGCGGTTCCTGATCTTGTCGCATCCCGAGGTGCAGACCTATGCCATTCACCGGGCGAAAGATCATGACCGTTGGGTAACAGGCATGCAGATGTTGCGTGCAAAGGCCGTGGATACTTTCGGAAGCGTTCAAATCGAGAATTTCTATAAACTTATCTGACTTGGCAATCGGTCAAAATATCAAGAATTGCCGTTCCGAAAATCAAACTTTGTATCCGGATAGCGCTTGGCATTCCGGAACAACGGCCTGGTTCATGCAAACGCTTTCTTCAACTTTCGAGCGAAGGCCGCAACGCGCTTGCGTTTTTACCTTGCCTTAAGCGGAGTCTGTCAAACATCGAACCGAGCCTCCAATAGCAGGAATGAAATGGAAAAACGGCACCCTATCCCGAATGGGTCGACGACCGACGCCTGGCACGCTGGCCGCCACCGTATTCTTGTCGTCGATGATAGCCGTCTTCAGCGCCGAATCTTGTCAAAGACACTTAGCAAATGGGGATTTGACGTTATCGAAACCGATACCGCAGAGCGGGCATTGGAAATTTGCGCCGAACATATGCCTGATCTGATTGTCAGTGACTGGATTTTGCCCGGCATGTCGGGCATCAATTTCTGCCGCGCATTTCGTGAAATGTCCCAGGACGGGTATACCTATTTTATTCTCCTGACCTCCAAAAGTGACAAGGTTGACGTAGCACAAGGTCTTGACTCCGGGGCCGATGACTTCCTGACGAAACCTGTAGATGCAAGCGAGATGAGGGCGCGGATAACCGCAGGAGAGCGGATATTGCAGATGCAAAGGGAACTGTCAGACAAAAACCGTTTGGTGAGCGAGACACTTGATGAACTACAGCGGGTTTACGATCTGCTGGATCAGGATTTGCTTGAGGCCAAGAAACTTCAGCAGTCGCTTTTGAGGGAACGACAATGCGATTTTGAAGAGGGCCATCTTTCGTTGATGTTGCGTTCTTCTGGACATGTTGGTGGTGATCTGGTTGGATTTTTTCCTACCGATGATGGGCAGTTGGGCTTGTTTGCAATTGACGTATCCGGCCACGGGATCAGTTCGGCATTGATGACGGCAAGATTGGCAGGGTACCTGTCGGCCATGGCACCGGATCAGAACATCGCACTGGCGCGGGGACCTGACGGTCGCTATGTCGCCAACCCGCCTGAGCAGGTCATTGAAAAATTGAACGATCTAGTGCTGACTGAGATGGATACAGAGCACTATTTTACCTTGCTATTGGCTTTTGTGGATCTCAGCTCGGGCAAGGTAAAGCTCGCCCAGGCCGGACATCCACACCCATTAGTCCAGCGCGCAGATGGCTCTGTCGAACAATCTGGACCGGGCGGGTTTCCTGTTGGCCTCCTTGAGGGTGTTACCTTTACCCAGTTTGATCTGCAATTGTCCCCGGGTGACCGTCTGTTGTTGTTGTCGGATGGAGTGACTGAATGTCCGAATGGAACCGGCGATACATTGGGTGAGGAGGGTTTGACGGAATTGATGCAAGGGCTGACGGAGTTTCGGCAAAATGCGTTGCTGGAGTCACTTATGTGGGAGTTGTCGAGATTTGCGGGTACCGATGAATTTCCTGATGATGTTTCAGCCATCCTGTTCGAATACAGCGGCACCGGTTAGCGAATAAAGCGACTTAAAAACATGCGGTCACCGTCATTGCCCAGGGAGTCGATCGCATCGTTTCCTGACATGATCAGCGTGACATGATCAGCCTCGATTGGTTCCGCAATCTGTTTGACGGGACGGGCAACAAAGATATGGCAAAGCTTTTCAGCCCATAGATCGTATTCCGGCATAAAGACAAAGCGACGAAAAGCGCCGATTCGCCGTGGCGCTGAAATGCGCCAGCCGATCTCTTCCAGAACCTCACGATGGAGCGCCTGCAGCGGAGATTCAGCGGGGTCAATCCCGCCACCGGGCAATTGTACATCTATTTTGTCTGTTACCTGCGCCGTCAACAAGAACCGGCGTTTAAGGGGTAAAATGGCATATACACCGGGTCGCAGGGTGTAGTTCTGGCCTTTGACAGGAGGGTCGCCCACACGTCTGATCATTGCCTTCCCCTTTATCCCGTGCTTGCCGCGCCTATATAGACGCGGTATGCCAAGCAGCCCGAGATAAGGAAACCCTTCATGACTACGTCACATCAGCCCGGCACGGCTTTGCCTGGAAGCCAGATCGCTTGGGACGACAGCGTGTTACCATTTCAACTGGATCTAAGCGATGTCCGTGGCCGTGTGGCGCGACTTGATGGTGTATTGGGCGGTATTCTCAGTCAGCATGATTACCCCCCGCAAGTCGAAGCATTGGTCGCAGAGGTAGCATTGCTTGCTGCATTGATTGGGCAAACGATAAAACTGCGTTGGAAATTGCAGTTGCAGGTGCAGTCGAACGGCCCTGTGCGCATGATTGCGACAGATTACTATGGCCCAGAAAAAGAAGGGGATTCCGCCCGTATCAGAGCCTATGCAAGCTATGATGCCGATCGGTTAAGTGATGGAGCGCCTTTTGATCAGGTGGGCGAAGGCTATTTTGCTGTCATGATCGACCAGGGTGAGGGCACAACGCCCTATCAGGGAATAACGCCGCTGGATGGTGCGTCACTGGCGGCCTGTGCAGAAGCCTATTTTGCCCAGTCCGAACAATTGCCGACCCGATTTTCACTAAGCTTTGGACGATCTTCCGGTCCAACCGAAAAAGAGCATTGGCGTGCGGGTGGGGTCATGTTGCAGCACATGCCCAAGGCTTCGCCATTCGCGGCCCAATCCGAAGGTACCGGTGAGATTCTGAGTGCATCCGATTTGCTGGATAACGACGAGGCGGAAAACTGGGGGCGCGTCAACATTCTGCTTGATACTGTCGAAGACCTTGAATTGATCGGGCCCAGTGTGGCACCAACTGATCTGTTGCTAAGGTTGTTTCACGAAGAACAACCGCGAGTATTTGATCCGCAGGCGGTGCGGTTCGGCTGCACGTGCTCGGAAGATCGAGTCCGCCAAAGCCTTTCAATCTATTCGGCCAAAGACATCGAAACCATGACGACAAGTGAGGGTCGTGTGACCGCTGATTGTCAGTTCTGTGGCGCACATTATGATCTTGATCCGAAAACGGTTGGATTTGAGGCTGAAAAAACAGCGGATGATTGAACAGATTGATCACATTCGGATAGCCTTGGCGCGGACCGGGGCTCAGACATCCGATTTTGATCTGAACCCGGATGTCGTTTTGTCGGAGAGCCGTGCGCTGCGGCCGGCCGGTGTATTGGCACCGATTATTGAACGCGATGGGCAGTTACAGCTGCTGCTGACCAAACGATCCTCTGCACTAAAACATCATCCGGGGCAGATTTCATTCCCCGGTGGCAAACAGGATGAATCAGATGTCGATGCCACCGCTGCTGCGCTGCGTGAAGCCCGCGAAGAAATTGGTCTTCCAGAAGAGATCGTGGATGTTCTGGGTCATTTACCGGTTCACGAAACCGTCACCGGTTTTAGTGTAAAGCCGGTAATCGCATTTGTGAGAGGCAATTTTAACATCATACCGGAGCCCGGTGAGGTTGAAGAAGTCTTTACTGTTCCCCTGGATCACGTTCTGGACCCGGACAATTTCCTGATCCAGTCGCGCCGATGGCGCGGGAAAAGGCGTCATTATTTCGTTGTGCCATATGGTCCCTATTACATTTGGGGCGCGACCGCGCGTATGCTGCGTGCATGGACCAATCTGATGACATCATGATCCCTACAGATACACCCTGGCTTGTCGATGACGCAGCGCAAGAGTTATGCAGGATAATAAAGACAGCGGGCTTTGACATTTTTTTTGTCGGTGGCTGTGTACGCAATGCGGTTCTGAATGAACCGGTGGGCGATGTCGACTTTTCCACCAACGCGCGCCCGCAGCAGGTGATCAATATCGCCAAGGGTGCGGGCCTGAAGGCCATTCCGACAGGCATTGATCACGGTACGGTCACTGTTGTTGTGGATGGTACAGCTTTTGAAATCACGACTTTCCGTCGAGATGTTGCAACGGACGGACGTCGAGCCGTTGTCGTGTTTTCAGACAACATTGCCGACGACGCCCGCCGCCGCGATTTCACGATGAACGCTCTTTATGCGACCCCGGATGGTCAGGTGATCGACCCGTTGAAGGGGATGGATGATCTGTTGTCGCGCCGTATCAGATTTATCGAGGATGCAGATGCGCGCATCAGGGAAGATTACCTGCGCGTGTTGCGGTTCTTCCGTTTCGCGGCTTGGTATGGTGAATCTTCGCAAGGTTTCGACGCCGATGCTCTTGCGGCAATTGCGGCGAATGTTGACGGATTAGAGACGCTTTCGGCCGAACGGGTGGGTCAGGAAATGTTGAAACTGCTTGCCGCGCCTGATCCTGCGCCGGCAATTGCGGTGATGCGGCAAACCGGTGTCTTACAGGCAATTTTGCCCGGGTCCAATGACCGCTTGTTAGGTGTTTTGGTGCATATGGAAAATGCGCTGGGCCTTTGCGCCAATGTTATGTGCCGACTTGCCGTATTGGGCGGAGAGGAGGTTCCGAAACGATTACGGTTAAGCAAATCTGATGCCAAGGTGCTGTCGATCATCACCGAAACAGGATTCGGCGGCCCATCACTTGCCGAGATCAGCTATCGTTACGGCGTGAAGGCAGGACAAAGCGCGATGTTAATTCGTGCGGCGCTTGCGGAAGAAGTACCAGAAAGAGCCTTGTTAGAGAATATCGAAAAAGTAGCACGGGCCGTTTTCCCCGTTTCCGCCAAAGACCTGATGCCCGAATTCGAGGGACCTGCGCTGGGTGTAAAATTAGCAGAACTTGAACGACTCTGGATCGACTCTGGGATGGCCCTGAACACAGGCGAACTGCTTGCTCGGCGCTGACCCCTCGACAAATTTCCAAGTCTTGGCTATGCAATGTAAAGAACAAGGAGGAATGCAAAATGTATCGTGGGATCTGGTTAGCCTAAAGCTGTCATAACCTTCTTTCCCACTGGGATGCGCCTATGCGCTACCCGGTTACTTTGCATGTTCTACCTCAAGGCTTCTCCTTATGTTTCGTTTTTTTGAAAACCTGATTGATCCGTACACAACCTATACCGAAAATGACGCGCCGCCGCGCAAGCTTTGGCCCTTCTTGCGCGAATATTGTATTCCATTCAAAGGTGTCTTTGCGCTCACCGCATTCATGTCGATCGTTGTCGCTGCGATTGAGATCGGTTTGATCTATTATATGGGTCGGATTGTCGATCTGCTGGGAACGGAACCATCGCTGATGTGGTCCACATATGGGACCGAGTTGTTGTTCCTGGCGTTTTTTGTCGTGGTGCTTCGACCGTTGGTACAGGGGTTGGATGTGGCCTTGATCAACAACACCATCTTACCGAATTTTGGAACCCTGATCCGCTGGCGGGCGCATCGACAGGTCCTGCGTCAATCGGTTGGTTGGTTCGAGAATGATTTCGCCGGGCGCATCGCCAACCGTATCATGCAGACACCGCCTGCAGCAGGTGAGGTCGTGTTCCAGACCTTTGATGCGATTTCATATGCTTTGGCCTATATGATCGGAGCCGCGATCCTGTTGATGACATCGGACTGGCGGCTGATGCTGCCCTTGTTGGTCTGGTTTGCACTATATGGCGGTTTGATCCGCTGGACGATCCTGCGGGTTGGACCAGCGTCCAAGGCTGCTTCGGATGCACGTAGTCAGGTTACGGGTCGCGTTGTTGATGCCTATACCAATATTCATTCCGTCAAGATGTTCGCGCATCATGAGCTTGAAGTCGATTTTGCCAAGGAAGCAATCGAGAACGCACGAACGACCTTTCAGCAGGAAATGCGAATCTTTACCAAGATGGACGTGACGCTTGTGGCCCTGAATGGGTTGTTGATTGTCGGAGTTGTTGGCTGGGCACTGGCGCTCTGGACTTGGGGTGAGGCCAGTGTCGGTGTTGTAGCCGCTGCCGCCGCGCTGACCTTGCGTCTCAATTCCATGACCAGTTGGATCATGTGGGCGCTTTCTTCGTTTTTTCGTGAGTTGGGCGTTGTTGCGGAAGGTATGGAAACCATCGCTCAGCCCATCGCACTGGTTGACAACCCCGATGCAAAGCCGCTGGATCTGAACAAGGGGCAGATCGAATTGCGCAACCTGACCCATCATTATGGGCGTGATCAAGGTGGCTTGCAGGGGCTAAATCTGCTTGTAAAACCGGGCGAACGGATTGGTCTGATTGGCCGTTCGGGTGCGGGTAAATCGACACTGGTCAAGTTGCTTTTGCGTTTTTACGATGCCGAAGGTGGCCAGATCTTGATCGATGGTCAAGATCTGGCGGAGGTGAACCAGGACAGCCTTCGCAAGTGTATCGGGATGGTGCAACAGGACAGTTCGTTGTTGCATCGTTCGGTTCGTGACAACATCCTGTATGGTCGACCCGACGCAACGGAAGCAGAGATGATTGCAGCGGCCAAGCAAGCGCAGGCCCATGATTTCATCCTTGACCTCTCGGACCCGGAAGGGCGCAGCGGATATGATGCTCGTGTTGGCGAGCGCGGTGTAAAGCTCTCTGGCGGGCAGCGTCAGCGTATCACACTGGCACGGGTTATCCTCAAGAATGCGCCGATCCTGCTGTTGGACGAGGCGACAAGCGCGCTTGACAGCGAGGTCGAAGCTGCAATTCAGGAAACTTTGTATGGGATGATGGCGGGCAAGACGGTGATTGCAATCGCACATCGCTTGTCGACCATTGCTGAAATGGACCGGATTATCGTGCTGGATGCGGGACGGATTGTCGAAGAGGGAACCCATAACGCGCTTTTGGCCAAAGAGGGCCTATATGCAGACTTCTGGGGCCGTCAATCGGGTGGTTTTCTGAAGCTTGATGAGGAAATTGGAGAAGAACCGCGTGAAAATCTCTGATTGGATAAATCCGTTCGCACCCGCCGACGGACCGCCTCCGCAAACGCTGGCTGCATTCATCCGCTGGAGCCTTACCGGCGCATGGGGGGTATTGGTTCTGGCCGCGCTGTTGTCGGCAGTTGCAGGATTATTGGAAGCAGGCACCGCCTGGATTCTGGGCCGAGTCATCGACGCAACCATCAGCGCAGGCCCAGAGGCGTTCTTTGACGGGCGCAATGTCGGACTGATCCTTGGTGCGATTGCGTTCTTTCTGATTGCACGGCCTGTGTTGTTTGCCATTTCGTCAGCAGCAAATTCGATTGTTGTCGGGCCCAACGTGAATCCCCTGGTTTTGTCGCGACTGCATCGTTGGACCTTGGGACAGAACGTCGGGTTCTTCGATGATGATTTTGCTGGCCGTATCGCGCAAAAGCAGATGCAGACTTCGCGTGCCGTTACCGACGTCGCGATCGAGATGATCAATGTGGTGGCCTTTGCGCTTGCGTCATTGTTCGGATCTGTGGCCCTGTTGGTTGCAATTGATTGGCGTGTGGCTGTTGGATTTGCTGCCTGGCTGGCGATGTATTTTGCGCTGATCAACTGGTTTCTTCCGCGTGTTCGCAAAAGATCTGCGGCCCGCGCCGGGGCCCGCGCGATGGTATCCGGTCAGGTCGTTGACACGATCACGAATATCAAAACCGTCAAACTGTTTGCACATGCGGACCATGAGGACCGTGCGGCGCTCGGCGCGATGCAATCATTCCGGCATCGTGCCCTGGAATTTGGCTATCTTGCCGCCGGTTTTCGTTTTGCTTTGATGAGTCTCGCCGGTCTGCTGCCTGTGCTGCTGATCGGTGGCACGATCCTGTTGTGGCAACGCGGTATTGCCACGGAAGGCGATATTGTTGCATCTGGGGCGATTGCCATCCGGATTGCTCAGATGACCGGTTGGGTCAGTTTTACCTTGATGGCAATTTATTCCAATGTGGGTGAGATCGAAGATGGCATGAGAACGCTTACTCCTCCTGTCAGGGCGGACAATGCACAGGATGCGCAAGTGTTGGATGTTTCCGACGGTGAAATCGAACTGCGCCATCTCAGCTTTGCCTATGGGCGCCAAACAGGCGGTATCGAAGATGTTGATCTGACCATTGCCTCGGGTGAAAAACTTGGGATTGTCGGCGCTTCTGGAGCGGGCAAATCAACCCTCGTTGCCTTGCTTTTGCGGCTCTACGAAAGCGAAAAAGGCACAGTTCTGATTGATGGGGTCGACATTAGGGATGTGACCCAAGAAAGCCTGCGGCGCAATATTGGAATGGTCACGCAGGAAACGGCGATGTTTAATCGCTCTGCTCGGGATAACATTTTGTACGGGCGCCCGGATGCGACCAAAGATGAAGTGATCGCAGCCGCCGAACGCGCCGAAGCGCATGAGTTCATTCAAGACCTGGAAGACCACAAGGGCAGGCGCGGCTATGATGCGCATCTGGGCGAACGCGGTGTGAAATTGTCGGGCGGTCAAAGACAAAGGATTGCTTTGGCGCGCGCCATTCTAAAAGATGCGCCTATCCTCATCCTGGATGAAGCGACATCAGCGCTTGATAGCGAAGTCGAAGCGGCGATCCAAACAGCGCTGACTCGGGTGATGGAAGGCAAGACTGTGCTGGCCATCGCGCATCGGCTGTCAACGTTGACAGAAATGGACCGGATCATCGTGATGGACGATGGACGTATCGTGGAAAGCGGAACCCATGAAGCGCTTTTGGCGCTTGATGGTCTTTATGCGCGATACTGGCAGCGGCAGTCAGGTGGTTTTTTGAATGTAAGGGCTGCGGAATAGCCTTGGGGTTGGTTCCGTAGCAGGCTAGAGCGGGCGCATGACAGAATTTAAGATACGCAGGTTGGGCCATCACGGTGACGGAATTGCCGAGGGGCCGTTTTATGTACCGATGACATTGCCGGGCGAAGTCGTGACAGGTGAAACAGATCAGCAGACATTGACAGGGGTGCGCATTGTCACGCCTTCGGATGACCGTGTTTCCGCACCCTGCCGGCATTTCAAATCCTGTGGTGGTTGCAGCCTGCAACATGCCTCGGATGAATTCGTTGCGGCCTGGAAGGTCGGGATTGTCCGGACGGCATTAGAGGCCCATGATCTGGAGACTGTATTCAAGCCAATTCTGACATCACCGCCAAATTCACGACGGCGCGCGACCTTTGCTGCCAAGCGCACAAAAAAGGGCGCGATGGCAGGATTTTATGCCCGTGGATCCGATGTGGTCATCGAAGTACCGGATTGTCAGCTTTTGCATCCTGAATTGATGACAGGTCTGGATGCTGCCAAGGAACTGGCACTGGTTGGCGCAAGCCGCAAGGCAGCGCTGGCCGTGACGGTCACCCTTGCACCAAACGGTCTGGACGTTGCTGTTGCAATGGGCAAACCGTTGGACGGTCCCTTGCGTCAGAATCTTGCGGAACTCTGCGATCGGTTGAAATTGGCGCGACTGAGTTGGGAAAACGAAGTGATCGGCACTCGCAAACCGCCGTTTCAACGTTTTGGCAAAGCCGAGGTATTGCCGCCTCCAGGCGCTTTTTTGCAAGCAACTCAACATGGAGAGGCATCGCTTTTGTCTGCGGTGCGTGAAGCGATTGGTAATGCAGCGAATATTGCTGATCTGTTTGCCGGATGTGGCACCTTTGCCTTGCCGCTCGCGCAAACCGCCAGCGTTTATGCTGTTGAGAGCGACGCAGGCATGATCAATGCAATGGATCAAGGATGGCGCATGACCAAAGGGTTAAAACCGCTGAGAGTCGAAGCGCGAGATTTGTATCGACGTCCCGTGTTGCCGGATGAAATGCGTAAACTTGATGCAATCGTTCTTGATCCGCCACGATCCGGTGCCGAACGACAAGTTGTCGAAATATGCAAGTCTTTGGTGCCGCGGATTGCTTATGTATCTTGCAACCCGGTGAGTTTCGCCCGCGATGCGCAAATGTTGGTGAAAGCGGGATATTCGCTGGATTGGGTGCAAGTTGTGGATCAATTCCGATGGTCAGCGCATGTGGAACTTGCCGCTTGTTTCAGTATTTCAGGGAAACGGCCCTCAGACCTCAATCTCACGGCTTTTTGAACGCGCTTTTTTTTGCTATGTGTTAGCGCAGTTAAATCGCGCCGGTAACATCCGGCTCAGAGGGCAATCGGGTATGAAACGCAGAAATCTAATTCTTGGGGGCACCGCGCTGGTGGCGTTGGGAGCCTGTGGCGGTAATAGTAAATTCAAACGGTATAACGGGCCGGAAGTCACCTATGTTGTTGTCAACAAAGGTACGCGCAACATGTATTTGCTGCATCATGACAAAGTCCTTGAAAGCTATCCAATCATGCTGGGGTTTGCCCCCTCTGGTCACAAAGAGATCGAAGGCGACGGTAAGACACCTGAGGGAATCTATTGGATAGACAGACGCAACCCGAACAGCCGGTTCCACTTGTCTTTGGGCATTTCCTATCCGAATGAACGAGATCGCGAACGTGCGCGCAGTTTGGGAAAATCACCTGGTGGCGACATCTTTATCCATGGCCAGCGCAACCCGCGTAAAAAGGACAAAGACGATTGGACCTGGGGCTGCATCTCTGTGACGAATGACCAGATCGAGCAGATTTACGCCATGGTCGGTGACGGCACGCCGATACAGATCAATCCCTGAGGCGATCGGCCAGACAATGTTTTGGGCAGTTATTCGCCCATCACCAATGTCCACCAGATCTTACCACCTCTTTCCTGAAACCAGGCAAAGCCCATGTTGCGGGCGTCATCGTCCAGGATCACCCTGCGCGTGTCGGGTTGATCCATCCATGCGGCAAGCGTTTCAAGTTCTGATTCGTATGTTTCTGAAATCGTTTCGCCGACCAGTTTGCCGGGATAGCCGACTCGGGTGATGCGGTCGATCGGGGAAGAACCGTCCGAACCAAAGTGCCAAGGACGGTTTTGCACCGACATATCCCGGGAATGGGTTGCGGCAGCGGCATTCAGCTGAGGGTTGAGCGCAACCGCGGCATGACCGCTGGCCTGACGCAAAGCGTTTACTGAATCAAGCATGCGGAATTGGATTTTTCCGGTGTCTGAACGATTGATCCTGTAGGCTTTAGGCAAGGGCTTGCCATCAGCACCCATTTTCGGAGCCGTCGGCGCACAGGCCGAGATTCCAACTGCAATTGCCAACAGGACAGATAAGATACGCAACATGAGATCGCTCCAACCACTTTGATTGCCCCTCACTATCCTGCGAGGCGTTGCAGTTCAAACGCACATCGGCGTTACCATGCCAGTTGACACTTGTTTGATTTGATACTGCGTCTTTCGGGTCATATATTACCTATAATCCAAAAAGTTCAAAGCGATGGGGACAACGATGTCTGACAAGCGATTTAATATAAAGAGCCGACGCAGCTTTCTGGCCGGTAGTGCAGCGATGCTTGCGACCCCGGCACTGGCGCAATCTAACGCCGCGGTCAATTCTGCGGCAACGACTCAGACCGAGCGCGATATCACCGAGGTCGTGCGGCGCAATATCTCAAGCTTTCGCACACTGAATTGGCAGCCCTACTTTGATAATACGAACAAGGGTGCAATTCTTGTCGATATTGACAGCCGTGCGGTGCATTTCTGGTCGGAAGATCAGAGCATCTACAAGCTTTACCCCTCAAGCGTGCCGTTAACGCCTGATTTGACGCGCCGCGGCCGCACGCGGGTCATTCTCAAAGATCCCAAGCCATCCTGGCGTCCGACTCCCTCCATGCTGGAGCGCAATCCAGAGTGGCCGCCCTTTATTGGGCCTGGGCCTGAGAATCCACTTGGCACACGATCTTTGCATCTGAGCTGGACCTATTACCGTATCCACGGGACACATGATACCCGCAAGATCGGGCGCAAATCATCCAACGGTTGCATCGGTCTGTATAACGAGCATATCGAAGAGCTTTATGAGATGGCCCAGGTGGGTACTCAAGTGTTGCTAATTTGACGACATCGTGCTGCTTGTGGGGCAAAACGGCTGAATCCGGGTTTGCAATCCTTCGGTTATGCTGTTTAGAAAGTCATACGAGGTAAGTCTTGGGCGCGTGCGCACAATTGTGCTGTACGCCTTTTATCGGAGGTTATAACTATGAAAAAACTCGTTCTCGCGGCTGCTCTGACAGCTGCTGCATCGACTGCATATGCCGGTTCTTTGGCAGATCCAATCATCGAAGCACCAGTAATTGTTGAAGAAGCATCAGGTTCTTCCGGTGGTATCGTTCTGCCATTGATCCTGTTGGCTCTGGTTGCTGCGGCTGTTGCTACCGATTAATCGGAAACGACAATCCAAATGGAAAAGGCGGTACTTCGGTACCGCCTTTTTTGTATTTTACAGATGGTCGCGGGCACTGAGCTGTTGCATGAAACCGAATCTTACAAACCGCCGGTCGACCGTCAGTCGCACCAGCCCTTCAGGTTTTCTTCGATCGTCGCAGTCAGCGCCTTGATATGCAGGTCATCATCGTTGAGGCAGGGGACATAGGTGAACTGTTCGCCCCCGGCTTCTTCGAAACTCTCTTTGATTTCTTCGTTAATTTCTTCCAGTGTTTCGATACAGTCGGCTGAGAAGGCAGGCGCACAGATGGCGATATTCTTGTTTCCGGCCTCGGCTTGTCTTGCGACTTCTTCGACAGTGTAAGGCTGTAACCATTCCTCGGGCCCGAACTTGGACTGAAAAGTCGTCATAATCTCGGTATCTTTCCAGCCAAGGCGTTCCTTTAACAGGCGCGTCGTTTTCTGACACTGACAATGGTAAGGGTCGCCTTCCATCAAATAGCGCACCGGCAGCCCGTGGTAAGAACAAATAAGTATGTCCGGCCGCGTTTCGATCTTGGAGTAGGCCATCTCGATCGAAGCTGCGAGCGCTTCGATGTAATCGGGACGCTCAAAATAAGGTTCGACGACACGGGCGATGGGCTGCCACTTTTCTCGACTCAAGGCGGCAAAGAAGGCGTCGCATGCAGTTGCCGACGTGGCACCAGCGTATTGCGGGTAAAGTGGGAAAAACAGGATCTTTGTGCATCCTGCCGCAGTCATAGCGGCCACTTTCGATTTGGTCGATGGATTGCCATAACGCATGCAGAAATCGACCATTACGTCATCGCCATAGCGCGCTTTCATCGCTGTCTGTATTTTTGCTGTCTGCGCTTTGGTGATGGTCATCAAGGGGCTTTCACCTTCGGCATGGTTCCAAATGGATTTATACGCCGCGCCCGAAGTGAAAGGACGTTTTGTCAGGATGATCGCTTGCAACAACGGTTGCCAAAGCCATGGACTGTAGTCGATCACTCGTTGGTCCGAGAGAAATTCGCTCAGATAGCGACGCATGGACCAATAATCATAATTGTCAGGTGTGCCGAGGTTGGCCAGCAATATGCCCACACGTTGCGCAGGAAGAGTTGGGTGGTCGTTGTCTTTTGGTGCTGGCCTCTTGGCTTGCATTGAGCGTTCCTTCGAAAAATCCATGTCGACGGTTCTTAGAGATGATGGCCGGTGATAGGTAGAGACATTGTTCCGATCGTCAAATGGGTAACTTTGTCTCATCTGTTCCCAAGGCATCCGCCAACCGCTGTTGAGCAGAGCCAGGGCGCAGCGGTTTGGGCTGATTTTCGGCAGGGGCCCAACCGGTCAGGAAAATCAGTTCGAATGTGGCGGTGATCCTGTCCTCGCCTGTGGCGAAATTTTCTTGATACAAATGCGCGGCGGTTTCGAGTACGGCGCGGCGTGTGGGCCGGCGCAGGCGCCCGGTGAGCGCATTGGTTTCGCCCATTGCCCTGAGGTCGCGCATCAAGTCCCAGGTATCCTGATATTGAACATTGTAGGTCAGGCTGTCGGCAACTGGCAGGGCAAAGCCTGCGCGCTGCAGCAACCCGCCCATGTCGCGTAGATCACCCATAGGCGCGACACGGGGTGACAGGCCACCGGTCACATCCGCCTCTGCCTGACCCAGACATGCGCGCAATTCGTGCAAAGTCTGACCGCCAAAGGCAACGCTTAGGAATAATCCGTCGGGCTTGAGCGCGCGGCGACACTGAACAAGCTGACCGACTGGATCATTCGCCCAATGCAGTGCCATCGCATGGATAACCAAATCATGTGCCCCAACTTCGAGCGTCAGCGTCTCTGCGTCAGGAACGATATGTGCCGTTGGATGCCGCCCTGACCAGATGTCCGGGGCACCTGTCACCAGGGCAGTGGAGTTAAACGACATGTTAACCATATCTATACGATCCTGCACCTCATCGGCGGCGGCTTGGTGCAGAAACATCGCATTATGATCAGCGCGGTGGCGATAACGCGCAAGTGTCTGCATGTCGGTCATTTGAACAGGCTGTGTCATGGGGAACCATTATGACGTTGTTACGCGGACTTCAAACAGCGTTAAATGCCATTTATCCTGCGCGGTGTCTTACTTGTGGCTCGATGGTCGATGGTGATTTCAAACTTTGCGGATCTTGCTGGCGGGATACGCCCTTTGTCGGAGGCACAATATGTGACAGTTGCGGTGTCCCGCTTCCAGGTTTGGATCACGGGGATCGACCACATTGTGATGCCTGTCTGGAAACGCCGCGCCCCTGGTCCAGGGGTCGCGCGGCAATGCTCTACCGGGACACTGGCCGCAAGCTGATCCTGGCTTTGAAACATGGTGACCGTCAGGAAATCGCGCATCCCGCTGGCTTGTGGTTGGCGCATGCCGCACGGGAACTCATTGCGACAAACACCTTGATTGCGCCCGTACCGCTGCATTGGCAACGGATGATCAAACGGCGATACAACCAGTCCGCATTATTGGCCAAGGCATTGGCAGGCGCGGCTGACCGTCCTTGGTCACCGGATCTGTTGCAACGGGTCCGGCATACGCGATCTTTGGAGGGTATGGGCCGACAAGACCGCTTTGCTACATTGGCAAAAGCGATTCGGGTACACCCCCGGCGGAGGCAACGATTGATCGGGAAGTCGGTGCTGCTGGTGGATGATGTCATGACATCGGGCGCCACCCTTGCCGCCTGTACCCACGCCTGTCTTGAGGCGGGATCAGGCCCGGTGAATGTGGTAACACTGGCGCGGGTGAGCAAAGAGGCTTAAGTCTTCACTTAACAAATATGTTAAAAGGACGGACCTATGAAACCTGTCGAGATTTATACATCGCCCCTCTGCGGGTTTTGTCACGCGGCCAAACGCCTTTTGAATTCCAAAGGTGTGGATTTTGCCGAAGTTGACGTCATGGCCCATCCAGAGCGTAAGGCAGAGATGATACAACGCGCAAATGGCAAGCGTACCGTGCCACAGATATTCATTGGCGACACGCATGTTGGCGGCTGTGACGAATTGCATGATCTGGAACGCGCAGGCAAACTTGATGCGCTGCTGGCTGCGTGATGCAGGGTGCGATTCTTCAACTCAACGTCAGTGATGACCCGGTTGCGAACCTTGACCAAACACTGGGAATGCTGCGCAAGGCCATTGTCGATGGGGCGCAGTTTGTCCTGACTCCTGAAGTGACAAATTGCATTTCGACCAGCCGCAAACATCAACAGCAGGTGTTGCAGTTTGAGGATGAAGACATCACTTTGACTGCCTTGCGCACCGAGGCCAGAGCAGCAGGTATCTGGTTGTTGATTGGGTCATTGGGTCTGAAAACCACTGATGCGGATCAGCGGTTCGCCAACCGGTCATTCATGATTGCTCCGGATGGTGAAATTGTCGCGAAATATGACAAAATTCACATGTTCGATGTTCAGATAAGCGAGACCGAGACCTGGCGTGAAAGCGAAGGATACCGTCCCGGAACACAGGCGGTGTTGGTAGATACAGAATTTGCCAAAGTCGGTCTGAGTATTTGTTACGATGTCCGGTTTTCTCATCTGTATCGTGCTTTGGCCAATGCTGGCGCGCAAATTCTGACGGTGCCGGCAGCGTTTTCGCCGGTCACAGGGGCGGCGCATTGGCATGCTTTGCTTCGGGCGCGGGCCATCGAATCTGGTTGTTTTGTAATTGCGCCCGCCCAGACCGGTACCCACGCCAGCGCGTCAAACAAAACCCGTGATACCTACGGACATTCGCTTGTGATCGATCCCTGGGGCGAGGTGCTTCTGGATGCCGGTACTGCAAGTGGCGTTTACAAATTCAATCTCGATATGGAAAAAGGAATGGCGGCACGGCAAAGGGTTCCTAGCCTTGTAAATGCCCGCGATTTCTCTGGTCCGTAATCGGGCTTCGTTTAGGTCAACAAATGAGCGACGATAAAAATACACTTGCGATCATGTTGTTCAGTGAAATTCTCGCGGCTGATCATTCGATGCGTGGTCGTTTGTCGCGTGTCCTGCCAAAGGGTATGGAAATCTCGCATTTTTCTGTTCTCAATCATTTGATTTACAAAGACTCGGAGACTTCGCCTGCACAACTGGCCGAGCGGTTTGGCGTAACACGGGGAGCGATGACCAATACGCTGACCAAACTGGAATGGGCAGGTTATGTGCATATCCGCCCTGACTGGGACGACGCGCGCCGCAAGATGGTAGGGATCAGCCCCGCTGGTCGACTGGCACGGGATACCGCAGTGGCGGCCATCACGCCCATGATCAATCAGGTGGTCGAAGATCTGGGAGAAGACCAGGCCCGCGCCGCGCTTCCGATCCTGCGCGAGATCAGGATCAAGCTGGCTTCAGGCTCGCCGTGACATAGTTAACGCTGAGGTCACGATCAGACAGACGCCAGGACCACGCAATCGGGTTGAAAACAAACCCCTTGCGATCGACGGGTTCAAGACCCGCCTCGGCGATCAGCGTAAACAATTCGTCCGGGGTGATGAATTTCGACCATTCATGGGTCCCTTTGGGCAACCAGCGCATGATGTGTTCCGCGCCAACGATCGCCATCATATAGGATTTCGGATTGCGGTTGATGGTTGAACAAATGTGCAATCCACCTGGTTTTAACAGGTCATGGCAAGCCCGCAGATAATCGATGGGTGACGCAACATGCTCGACCACTTCCATATTCAGAACAACGTCAAACTGTTCGCCCGCCTGGGCCATCGCTTCGGCTGTGGTGTGCCGGTAGTCTATGGTCAGTCCTGATTGTTCAGCGTGAATCTGTGCCACGGGAATATTGCCCGCCGCGGCATCCGCGCCAACAACATCCGCACCTAAACGCGCCATAGGTTCCGCCAAAAGGCCGCCACCGCACCCAATGTCGAGGATTCGCAACCTCTTGAACGGTGCATCTGATTTCAAGTCTCGGTCGAATTCGCCGGCGATCTGCGCGGCAATGTAATCCAACCGGCAAGGGTTCAGCATGTGCAATGGCTTGAACTTACCATTCAGGTCCCACCATTCCGCCGCCATCGCTTCGAATTTGGCGATTTCGCCTGCGTCTACTGTTGATTGAACGGTTTGCATGTTGCGGTCCCTATTCTCTTGTTCAGTCAGCCGTTATATAGAGCAGTCATGGACAAGTTTCCCGATCAAAAGCGCGCTGTTCAATATCTTTATCCGCCGATTGACCCATTCGATCAGCGGATGCTGGCCGTTGGTCAAGGCCACCAGGTCTATATGGAGCAATGCGGTAACCCCGAAGGCATACCTGTCGTGGTGCTACATGGTGGGCCCGGCGGCGGTTGTAGCCCCTCTATGCGGCGTTATTTCGATCCCGCGATCTTTCGCGTGATCCTCTTTGACCAACGTGGATGCGGACGTTCCAGACCCCATGCAAGCGTCGTCGACAACACGACGTGGCATCTGGTCGCAGACATCGAAATGATTCGCCGGGAACTCGGAATCGCGCAATGGGTGGTTTTTGGCGGCTCCTGGGGTGCGACCCTGTCTTTGATTTATGCACAGACCCATCCCGAAGCAGTGCGTAACCTGGTGCTGCGCGGCGTTTTTCTGATGACCCAATCAGAATTGGAGTGGTTCTATGGTGGTGGCGCTGGCAAATTTTGGCCCGAGGTCTGGGCAAGGTTTACATCGTTGATTCCCGAAGACGAACATGGCGACCTGATCAACGCTTATCACAAACGACTGTTTTCCGGCGACCTGTCGACAGAGCAACGCTATGGCCGGGCCTGGGCTGCCTGGGAAAATGCACTGGCGTCGATTCATTCGTCAGGCAGTGTGCACGAAGGCCCGTCCGAATATGCCCGTGCGTTTTCACGATTGGAGAATCACTATTTCTCCAATGCCGGTTTTCTCGAGTTTGACGGCCAAATCCTGGCTCACATGCCACGTATCTCGCATATCCCCGGCGTTATCGTGCAGGGCCGTTATGATATGATTTGCCCGCCCAGCAGTGCCTACGCCCTGGCTGAAAACTGGATGCAGGGCGAACTGAAGATGGTGCGAAACGCAGGGCATGCACTATCCGAACCGGGGATCTCGGCGGAATTGGTAAAGGCAATGGACAGTATCGGGGCAAAGGGATGAGCCGGACCTCGTTGTTTGATCGCCGCGCATTGTTCTCCAGTGCTGCTGCTGCTGCGCTCTTGGCCGCCAACGGCGTTTCCGCGGCAGGACCGAAACGGGGCGGGCGGCTGCGTATGGCCTTGTCCGGTGCCACACGAGAGGATCGCTGGGACCGGGGAAACGGCCTGTTCATGCAGGTCGCGCGACAGGGGCTTGTGTTTGACACACTCACCGAAGTTGCGGCGGATGGAACCTTGCGACCAGAGCTGGCGATTGCCTGGAGGTCTTCTGCAAATGGTGCCGTTTGGGCCTTTGACCTGCGGTCAGATGTGCGATTCCATGATGGCGCGCCTTTTACCGCGCGAGATGTGGCCGCAAGTCTAAATGCAATTCTTGACGCTGATGTGCAATCATTGGGCCAAACCGCGGTGAAGATCACGTTACAGCAGCCGGACGCCGGTTTGCCGCTGCGTCTGTCCCAACCTGACATGGTAATCCGAGCCGCGCATGCGCCAGCGTCGGGGATTGGCACGGGGTTGTATCGAGTGGAATCATTCCTGGCCGGCCAGAGGCTACTCACCAAAAGGGTCACAGACCACTATAAAGAAGCTACTGTAGGCTGGTTTGACGAGGTTGAACTCTCCTCGATTCCCTCGGAGATCGTACGCGGTCAGGCGCTGGGCGAATATTTGGTGGACGCCGTGGATGTTAACGGCGCTGGCACCTTGACTGATCTGCCTGACATCCTCCTGCAGCCGGATCGTCGCCATCCGACACAGGCTGTTTCTGCCGATGTGATGCAACCCACACAGATCAGTCATCTGCGCCCGCTTGATAACCTCCGGGCGGCTGAACGCTGGTGGTTCGCGTGAACAGCACTTGCAGTTGCGGCGTAGTTTACGTATATGGCTGACAACAGCGGTGCGTTCGGGTCCACACCAAACGCTCCACCGATCTTGAACACGGGCCGCGCGCCCGTTTTTTTGTGCCTGACGGCAACCGATAGGAAACCATGACCAACGACTTGATTGCAAAAGCTGCCATTGACCGCCGCATGGCCGAAATCATCACACCGGTGATCGAGGATATGGGTTTTGAACTGGTGCGCGTGCGTCTTATGTCGGGCAAGGAAACGATTCTTCAGGTGATGGCGGACAGGCCCGAAGGTGGCATCGAAGTTGACGAACTTGGCCAGATCAGTCAGGCATTGAGCGCTGTACTGGATGTCGAAGATCCGATTGTCGAAGAATACAATCTTGAAGTATCTTCGCCCGGTATCGACCGTCCCCTGACCCGTCTCAAAGATTTTGACATGTTCGAAGGTTATGAAGCCAAGATCGAGACCGAAGAGCTGATTGATGGGCGCCGCCGCTTCAAGGGCGAATTGGCCGGAGTTGAGGGTGATGAGGTGCTGATCAACCTTGCCGAAGGTACTGTGGGTTTGAAATTTGACTGGCTGTCGGACGCAAAGCTGGTGCTGACAGACGAGTTGATCAAGGAAATGCTGCGCCAACGCAAAGCGTCGGGTGCCATCGACGAAACCAAATTTGACGAAATATCGGACGAGTCCGATGAGGGAGAAGATTAAATGGCTATTACATCCGCCAACCAGCTTGAGCTTTTGCAAACTGCCGAAGCTGTTGCCCGTGAAAAGATGATTGACCCTGCGCTGGTGATCGAAGCGATGGAAGAATCGCTCGCGCGCGCGGCCAAGTCGCGTTACGGCGCGGAAATGGACATTCATGTCTCGATCGACCGCAAGACAGGGCGTGCGACATTTACCCGCGTCCGTACGGTGGTGGAAGATGACGAGCTTGAGAATTATCAGGCGGAATTCACGGTCGAGCAGGCCAAACAATATATGGATAACCCCGAAGTGGGCCAGCAACTGATCGAAGAGGTTCCTCCAGTCGAGATGGGGCGCATCGCTGCGCAATCGGCCAAACAGGTGATCCTGCAAAAGATCCGTGAAGCGGAGCGTGACCGCCAATTCGAGGAATTCAAGGACCGCGCAGGTACGATCATCAATGGTCTGGTCAAGCGCGAAGAATATGGCAATGTCATTGTTGATGTGGGTGCCGGAGAAGCAATCCTGCGCCGCAACGAGAAAATTGGCCGTGAATCCTATCGTCCGAATGACCGCATTCGCGTTTACATCAAAGAAGTCCGCCGCGAGCAGCGCGGGCCGCAGATTTTCCTGTCGCGTACCGCACCGGAATTCATGGCGGAGCTGTTCAAGATGGAGGTACCAGAGATTTACGACGGTATCATCGAGATCAAGGCAGTGGCCCGCGATCCGGGGTCACGTGCCAAGATTGCCGTGATTTCCTATGATGGTTCCATCGATCCTGTTGGGGCCTGTGTGGGTATGCGCGGGTCACGGGTGCAGGCCGTGGTCAACGAATTGCAGGGTGAAAAAATCGACATCATTCCGTGGAATGATGATCAGCCTACTTTCCTCGTCAACGCCTTGCAGCCTGCGGAAGTATCCAAGGTTGTTCTGGACGAAGAAGCCGGCAAAATCGAAGTTGTCGTACCAGAAGAACAATTGAGTCTTGCCATTGGTCGACGTGGTCAGAATGTGCGCCTGGCGTCACAACTGACCGGGCTCGACATCGACATCATGACCGAAGAGCAGGAAAGCCAGCGCCGTCAGGCCGAATTCGAACTGCGCACCAAGCTGTTTATGGACAACCTTGATCTGGACGAGTTCTTTGCTCAGTTGCTGGTCTCCGAAGGGTTCACGAACCTTGAGGAAGTCGCCTATGTCGAGGTTGATGAACTTTTGGTTATTGACGGCGTTGATGAAGATACAGCGGGTGAATTGCAGGCCCGTGCCAGAGATGTGCTGGAAGCACAGAACAAAGCGGCGCTCGAAGCAGCCCGTGCCCTGGGCGTTGAAGACAGCCTGGTTGAATTTGAGGGCCTGACACCCCAAATGCTAGAGGCACTGGCGAAAGATGGTGTGAAAACGCTGGAAGATTTCGCAACTTGTGCAGATTGGGAGCTGGCAGGTGGTTGGACAACTGTAGACGGCGAACGGGTAAAGGATGAAGGGTCGCTTGAACCCTTCGAGATCTCGCTTGAGGATGCGCAAAGCATGATCATGACTGCCCGCGTAATGCTGGGTTGGGTTGATCCTGCCGAGCTTGAAGTAGAGGCCACCCAAGACGGTGGCGAAACAGAAGAACAGGAGGTCGAGGCCTGATCTCAGGCCTCGGAGTTTCCTGATGGGTCGCGGTGGCGCTTCCAAAGACCGGACAGACGGTCCTGACCGCAAGTGCATTGTCACCGGCGAAGTCCAACCTAAATATGGGTTGGTGCGGTTTGTGGTTGGGCCGGATAATCAGGTATTTCCTGATATTTTGGGCAAATTGCCCGGACGTGGTATGTATGTGGCGGCAGATCGTGCCGCGCTTGAGCAAGCGGTAAAGAAGAAATTGTTCGCGCGAGCGGCCAAGCAGCAGGTCAGCGTGCGGGATGATTTGGTTGAGGAAGTCGAAAAACAACTCGCGCGGCGCGTGGTTGATCTGATTTCGCTGCAACGTAAAGGCGGGCGTGCCGTTGCGGGATACGAAAAAGTCAAAAGCTGGCTTCAGAATGAAGAGGCCGAAGTGCTGATACAGGCCACCGATGGGTCTGAGCGCGGAAAAACGAAACTGAGCACGCCGCATTACGGCCAATATATTGGCTGGCTGACGGCGGATGAATTGGGTTTGGCTTTCGGACGCCAAACTGTGATACATGGGGCGCTCGCCTCTGGTGGACTCACTCTGCGTGTTGTAGAGGAAGCCCAACGACTAAAAGGCGTGCGACAAAACGAGGCTGGCAGCGGCCAGCCGAAAGGATGACGAGCTAAATGAGCGATACTGACGGCAGAAAAACATTGGGTCTGGGCGGTTCGCGTCCCAGCAACGTTAAGCAGAGTTTTAGCCACGGGCGGACCAAGAACGTCGTGGTTGAAACCAAACGCAAGCGCGTTGTGGTACCAAAGCCGGGTGGGCAAAAACCAACCGGTCCGGGTGCTGGTCCTGTTGGCGATCCTTCCAAACGTCCAGCAGGCATCACAGATGCCGAGATGGAGCGCCGTTTGAAGGCCGTTCAGGCTGCGAAATCACGCGAGGCCGAAGAAGCCGCTGCCCGCGCAGCGGAAGAAAAGGCGCGCGCAGAAGAGCGCGATCGCCGCCGTGCCGAGATTGAAGCCAAGGAGGCCGAAGATCGTGAACGCGAGGAAAGCCTGAAGGCAAAAGCCGAAGAAGAAGAACGCGCCAAACAGGATGCCTTGGCAGCAGCGCAAGCTGCGGCAGCACCTTCTGAACCTGTGGTGGCGCGACCAACACCGAACAAGGTGGCACCGGGTCCGGCAGTGCGCAAAACAGAGCGGGATCGCGAAGAAACCAACAAGAAAAACCGCGCCGATGACAGCCGTCGCTCTGGCAAGTTGACTGTAAATCAAGCGCTTACCGGTGGTGAGGGCGGACGCCAACGGTCGATGGCGGCGATGAAGCGCAAGCAAGAGCGTCAGCGTCAAAAAGCCATGGGTGGCAACGTCGAGCGCGAAAAGATCATCCGGAATGTGAATCTGCCACCGGCGATTGTTGTGTCGGAGCTGGCTGCGCGTATGGCTGAAAAAACCGGCGCAGTGGTAAAGGCACTGATGAACAATGGTTTGATGGTGACACAAAATGAAACCATTGACGCAGATACCGCCGAGTTGATCATCGAGGAATTCGGCCACAAGGTTGTGCGCGTTTCCGATGCCGACGTCGAAGATGTGATCAAGGTGGTCGAAGACGATCCGAAAGATCTGGTGGACCGACCCCCGGTCATCACCATCATGGGCCACGTGGATCACGGGAAAACATCTCTGCTGGATGCGATTCGCAATGCCAAAGTGGTTGCAGGCGAAGCAGGTGGCATCACCCAGCACATCGGTGCCTATCAGGTGACTACTGATGGCGGTCAGGTGCTATCTTTCCTTGATACACCTGGACACGCGGCATTTACATCAATGCGGTCACGTGGTGCTCAGGTCACCGATATTGTTGTTTTGGTTGTTGCGGCGGATGATGCTGTGATGCCCCAGACGATCGAGGCGATTGCCCATGCGAAAGCAGCCAATGTGCCGATGATCGTTGCCATCAACAAGATCGACAAACCTGCGGCAGATCCGATGAAGGTACGGACCGATCTGTTGCAGCACGAAGTGATTGTTGAGCAGATGTCAGGTGAAGTACAGGATGTCGAAGTATCGGCAACCACCGGTCAGGGTCTCGATAAATTGCTTGAGGCCATTGCGCTTCAGGCCGAATTGCTTGAGCTCAAGGCGAATCCGGACCGTTCTGCTGTTGGTGCTGTGATCGAAGCGCAGCTAGATGTTGGTCGTGGCCCCGTTGCGACGGTTCTGGTTCAGAATGGCACGCTGCGTCAGGGTGATATTTTTGTCGTCGGTGAGCAGTACGGTAAAGTGCGTGCATTGATTGACGATCAAGGCAACCGCGTAAAAGAGGCCGGCCCTTCTGTTCCTGTCGAAGTTCTGGGTCTGAACGGCACACCGGAAGCAGGTGATGTTCTGAACGTGACCGAAACCGAAGCACAGGCACGTGAGATCGCGGATTACCGTGCAAGTGCCGCCAAGGACAAGCGCGCAGCAGCAGGTGCCGCAACGACGCTGGAACAATTGATGGCGAATGCCAAAGCCAACGAAGATGTATCCGAACTGCCGGTCCTACTAAAAGCGGACGTTCAAGGCTCAGCCGAAGCAATTGTTCAGGCGATGGAAAAAATTGGCAACGATGAGGTGCGCGTGCGTGTGCTGCACTCAGGTGTCGGTGCAATCACAGAGACCGACGTGGGTCTTGCTGAAGCATCCGGTGCGCCGATCATCGGCTTTAATGTGCGTGCAAATGCATCTGCGCGAAACACTGCGAACCAAAAGGGTGTCGAGATTCGGTATTATTCAATCATCTATGATCTTGTGGATGATGTGAAAGCGGCAGCTTCCGGTCTGCTCAGCAACGAAATCAAAGAGAACTTTATCGGCTACGCGACCATCAAAGAGGTGTTCAAGGTTACTGGCGTCGGCAAGGTCGCCGGGTGTCTGGTCACCGAAGGTGTGGCGCGCCGCTCGGCCGGTGTGCGTTTGCTGCGTGACAACGTGGTGATCCATGAGGGGACGCTGAAGACACTCAAGCGTTTCAAGGACGAAGTGCCAGAGGTACAATCCGGACAAGAGTGCGGTATGGCATTCGAGAACTATGAAGATGTCCGCCCCGATGACGTGATCGAAATCTTCACTCGTGAAGAAGTGACCCGCTCGCTGTCATAATCAACAAGTTCAAAGGGTTAGGCAGAAATGCCTGACCTGAGGTCAAAAAAAGGGGCTGCATGTGCAGCCCCTTTTCTATTCTATAGTGACGTGTTCAGTTTTTGCGGACTGGTGTCCCAGCATAAACGATGTCGTCGACTTTTACAGCGACGCGGCCATCGGCCAAATCTTTTACAAAGATACCTTGAACAGAAACACAAGAACCAAGCGTGATTGTACGCAGCATAATCTCTCTCCCCAGACAGTGAGAGTAACATAATAAACAATTGGTGAGTTCGCCAGAGCATTGTTTCTAAATGCGCGGGAATTTACCCAAAAAAGATATAGTTGTCAGAGCCAATCGCGCAAAATCGGGATCAAGGGCACATCTGCAGCAGGCATGGGGTAGTTGCGCAGATCTTTGGCGTAAACCCATTTAAGTTGCTGGTTTTCTTTTGAGAATGGCGTTCCATCCCATTTGCGGCAGGCAAATAGGGGCATCAGCAGATGAAAATCATCATAGCTATGACTGGCGAAAGTCAATGGCGCAAGGCAGGAAGACCAGGTGTTGATGCCCAATTCCTCTTCCAGCTCACGAATCAGGGCGGTCTCGGGTGTTTCGCCCGGTTCAACTTTACCACCGGGAAACTCCCACAGACCCTCCATCGGTTTTCCTTTGGGTCGTTGGGCCAACAAAACCCGACCGTCGACGTCTATCAACGCTACTGCCGAGACAAGAACAACCTTCATGCAAACTGATCCCGCAGGTCCGTCATGATCGGTAATCTGCGTTGATTTCGACATACCCGTGGGTCAGGTCGCAGGTCCAGACAGTAGCTTCACCAGTCCCGATACCGAGATCTACTCCAATTTGAATATGCGCACGTTTCATATGTGCGGCGGCTGCTTCTTCGGAGTAGTCCTCGCTGCGCCAACCGTTCTTGGCAACCTCAACATCGCCAAAACGTATCGACAACCGATCACGATCTGCAGCGGCTCCTGATTTGCCTACAGCCATGACGATGCGGCCCCAATTCGGGTCTTCACCTGCGATGGCAGTCTTGACGAGTGGGGAATTGGCGATGGCCATGCCGTGAATTTTGGCATCAGCGGCACTTGCGGCACCGGTTACCGCAACTTCAACAAATTTGGTTGCTCCTTCGCCGTCGCGAACCACCTGATGCGATAAGTCCAACATGACATCATACAAGGCTTGTTTGAAGGCACTGTCATGAGTTGCGTCGATACCGCTCGCACCTGTTGCGCCAACAATGACGCTGTCTGAAGTCGATGTGTCACTGTCTACGGTGATGCAGTTAAACGTAAGGTTCGCTTGCTGTGTGACTATGGACTGTAGTGCCGTTTGTTCGACGATCGCATCGGTAAAAATATAAACCAACATCGTTGCCATGTCGGGTGCGATCATCCCTGAACCCTTGGCAATGCCAGCGATTGATACGGTTTTGCCGTCAATGCTCAAAGTGGTGCTGGCCCCTTTGGGGTAGGTGTCAGTGGTCATAATCGCATGCGCGGCATCTGAGATCCCGGCGGCGCTGAGGTTTTTCTGGAGATCTGGAACGATGGCTGTCACGCGTTCAAAAGGCAGCGGTTCGCCGATCACGCCTGTGGAAGAGGTAAAGACACGATTTTGTGGCACGCCACAGGTTTGCGCCACGGCTGCAGTTATGGCATCAACGGCATCTTGCCCGCTTCGTCCTGTAAAGGCATTGGCGTTTCCAGAATTCACCAGGATCGCCGCACCTTCGCTGGACGAGTTGCCTATCTTGGCCTGGCAATCCAGAACCGGGGCCGAACGGGTTTGCGAACGGGTAAAGACGCCCGCAACCGTAGTTCCAGGTACAAGCCGTGCCAGCATGACATCCGTACGCCCCTGATATTTGACCCCCGCAGCGGCGGTGGCAAAGGTGGCGCCGTCAATTTCGGGCAGGGCGGGGAAGGCTGCGGGTGCCAGGGGCGAAACCTTGGTTATTTTTGCCATGATCTATTCCAGCCAGTCGATGTTTTTCAAAAGTTCGGGATCCAGACCTTCGGCGGCGGTCTTGTCTACTTCCGCTTTGGCGGTGATTTCTTCGATGTTGGTTTGAACAATGGTTTGACGGACCTGTAGTTCCAGTTCTTCGCGCACTTCTTCCAGATCGGGAGCCTTGGCCTTGCGAGTTTCGTTCAACATGATCACATGCCAGCCGAATTGGGTCTTGACCGGCGCAGAAATGACACCTGGCTCCATTTCAACCACTGCCGCTTCAAATGTCGGAACCATCATACCCGGGCCGAACCATCCCAACGAACCGCCGCCAGGACCGGAAGGACCAGTGGACTTTTCACGTGCCACTTGGGCAAAGTCGGCTCCTTCGTCCAGTTCCTCTTTGATCGCCTTCGCCTCTTCCTCGGTTTCAACCAGGATGTGAGATGCGTTATATTCGTTTTCCGGCTCCTGACTCGCATATTGCGCTTCATAGGCTTCCTTGATTGCGGCCTCATCGACATCACCAGCCATAATCTTTTCGATTACCTCGCCCGCAATCAAGGAACGCGTTTCGTTTTCCAGCGATAGGGTCACGCGTGCCGGCAAATCGCCCTTGTGGGTGTCGGCCAATGCAGTTTGTTGCACCAATTGATCCAAGATACCTTGAAACAGAATATCGGCTGGTAGCTGCTGATATTGTTCAGGAAGGGTCGCGCGCGCGATGATCATATGACCCAAGGTAATATCCGTGCCATTCACGGTTGCGACGACGGTCTCTACACCCGGCTCTTCTTGAGCGGCGGCTGGCATGGCAAGGGAAACAGCAAGCGCCAGCGACGCCAGATAAGTGAGGGGTTTTTGCATGGATCGTCCTATCGTTAAGCTCTGTATAGGGCTGCCACATTGACAGCCAAAGGTACGGCCCTTACATCGCCCTAAAGGGCGTACACGCAGGCCAGGTTCCCCATCTATCTATGGGCTGACACGGGCTGGGGCAAGCACATCGCTGCGCACAATGAAATGTCGGCTGGAGAGCACATGCTGGGTATCGGAACAATCGCCAAAAAGGTCTTTGGCACGCCAAATGACCGCAAAATCAAAGCGACACGTCCGCTGGTTGAAAAGGTCAATGCACTTGAACCCGAGTTCGAGAAATTGAGTGATCAGGGTTTAAAAGACAAAACCGCCGACCTGGCAAAGCGGGCCAAAGACGGGACAAATCTGGATGATCTGTTGCCCGAAGCATTTGCCAACTGCCGCGAAGCTGCGCGTCGTACACTGGGCTTGAGGGCTTTTGATACTCAGATATTGGCAGCAATCTTTCTGCACCAGGGCAATATCTCGGAACAAAAAACTGGCGAAGGCAAGACGTTGACCGCCGCTTTGGCCGCTTACCTGAATGCATTGCCGGGCAAGGGCGTGCACGTCGTTACGGTTAACGAATACCTTGTCCAACGGGATGCCGACTGGATGGGCAAGGTGTTTGGCGCATTGGGTCTGACCACGGGTGCCGCCATTTCGGGGATGAGCGCAGAGGCCAAACGCGCGGCCTATGGTTGTGACATTACCTATGCCACGAACAACGAGCTGGGCTTTGACTATCTGCGCGACAACATGAAATCGAACCTGGACGAGATCCTCCAAAAACATCACTTTTTTGCGATCGTGGACGAGGTGGACAGCATTCTCATCGATGAAGCGCGCACGCCACTTATTATCTCTGGCCCGGCGCAGGACCGGTCGGACATGTATGTGACGATCAACAAACTGATCCCCTCCCTGAAACCAGAGCATTACGAGCTGGACGAGAAAACCCGCAACGTGACCTTTACCGACGATGGTAACGAGTTTCTTGAAGATCTGTTGCGGGCGGAGGGGCTGCTGGACGAGGGTCAGTCGCTTTATGATCCCGAAAGCACAACCATTGTGCACCATGTCAATCAGGGCTTGCGGGCACATACGCTGTTTACCAAGGATAAAGACTACATCGTGCGCGATGGTGAGATCATGCTGATCGACGAATTCACCGGCCGGATGATGCAGGGTCGACGTCTGTCGGATGGTTTGCATCAGGCAATTGAGGCCAAAGAAGGCACGGCGATCATGTCGGAAAACGTGACGCTGGCCTCTGTGACGTTCCAGAACTATTTCCGACTTTACGAAAAACTCGCCGGGATGACCGGTACTGCGCTCACCGAAGCCGAAGAATTTGGCGAGATTTACGGGCTTGGGGTTGTTGAGATTCCGACAAACGTGCCGATTGCACGGGTGGATGAAGACGACGCCGTTTATCGGACCGTGGGCGAAAAATACAAGGCGATGATTGACAAGGTAAAACTCTCAAACGCCAAGGGTCAGCCCTGTCTTGTCGGTACCACGTCGATCGAAAAATCCGAACAACTGTCTCAATTGCTGCAGGCTGAGGGCATTCCGCACAATGTTCTGAACGCGCGTCAGCACGAGCAAGAAGCACAGATCATTGCGGATGCGGGTAAATTGGGCGCGGTGACAATTGCAACCAACATGGCGGGCCGCGGTACAGATATTCAACTAGGCGGCAATGTCGAGATGAAGGTGCTTGAGGCGCTTGATGCCGATCCGGATGCAGACCCCGAAACTGTCCGAGCGCGGATCGAGGCAGAGCATGCTGACGAGAAAAAGAAGGTTCTGGAGGCGGGCGGTCTATATGTACTTGCATCCGAACGCCACGAAAGTCGACGGATCGATAACCAGTTGCGTGGTCGTTCCGGCCGTCAGGGAGATCCGGGCCGAACATCCTTTTTCCTGTCGCTCGAAGACGATCTGATGCGCATTTTCGGTTCTGAACGCCTGGAAAAAGTGTTGACGACGCTGGGCCTCAAGGAAGGCGAGGCGATTGTGCACCCTTGGGTCAACAAGTCGCTTGAACGTGCTCAGGCCAAGGTCGAAGGCCGCAACTTTGACATTCGCAAACAGTTGTTGAAATTCGACGATGTAATGAACGAACAGCGCAAGGTCATTTTCGGCCAACGCCGCGACATCATGGAAAGCAATGATCTGTCAGAGATTACGACAGACATGCGCCATCAAGTGATCGATGATTTGATCGACACCTATATGCCGCCAAAAACCTATGCAGACCAGTGGGACACTCAAGGGTTCGAAGATGCTGTGGCCGAGAGACTGAATCTCAAGCTGCCGATGGTGCAATGGTGTGAAGAAGAAGGTGCTGATGACGAGGTAATCCGCGAGCGTCTGATCGAAGCTACTGACAAGATGATGGCGGAGAAGGCAGAGACCTTTGGTCTTGAAAACATGCGCAACATCGAAAAACAATTGTTGTTGCAGGCCATTGATACCAAATGGCAAGAGCATCTTATGACGCTTGAGCATCTGCGCTCTGTTGTCGGATTCCGTGGCTATGCGCAACGCGATCCGCTTAACGAATACAAAAACGAGTCGTTTCAGCTATTTGAAGTCATGCTCGATTCGCTGCGCGAGGAAGTAACCCAGAAGCTGGGGCAAATCCAACCGATGTCGGAAGAAGAACGCGCTGCCATGATCGAAGAATTGCGAGCGCAGCAAGCTGCGATGCAAGCGGCGGTGACCAGAGTTTCCGAAGATGGGCCGAAACCAAACCCCGAAAAAGCCGCAATGGGATTTGACGAGGCAGATCAATCAACCTGGGGCAATCCGGGCCGCAATGATGAATGTCCTTGTGGATCAGGAAGTAAATTCAAACATTGTCACGGGCGTTTGGCTTAGACCTGCCTCTTTTTTGACAAACATTCAACTATTGAGGGTCATATCCTGGCCCCTATGTTGCGCAATCAATGTCTCGAACGATTCCGTTTGAAGGGACAAGATCATGTTGCGTACAAAGGAAATTCTGACGGCTGTTGGTGCCCTCGGCTGTGCGATTGGCATTGGCTTTGTCATGCAGGGCTCCGAAACAGAGAAGGCGTTTTACGGCTCGAAAAAGGGTGAAGCTGTGACAGATATGCCTGTACTCGAAGGCGCGACATCATTGCTGGATGTTCAGGAAATCAAGCTTACCTCTGCTGAATTCGATACGGGAATCAACCTGCCTGAACCGGAAACCGAAGTGATCAAGGCGTCAACGGCACCAGAAGCCTTGCCAGCACCTGAGATTCCCAGGATATCTGAAACAACGGTTTCCCCTTCCTGCGAGATTACAGCCTCTGCCCGTCCTGTTGCGGCTGCAATGGTTGACCTGCGCATGACGGCACCCTGTCTGCCTAACGAACGTGTGACCGTTCATCACAACGGAATGATCTTTACCGAAACGACCTCATCCGAAGGCACGGTTTCTCTTCGCGTCCCTGCATTGGCGGAGGAAGCGGTGTTTATCCTCGCTTTCACCAATGGCGAAGGTGCGGTGGCGCAAACAACTGTTGAAGAACTGTCAGATTACGACAGGTCGGTTCTGCAGTGGAAAGGCAACACTGGCTTTCAAATCCACGCGCGGGAATTCGGCGCGAATTATGGAAGCGAAGGGCATTTCTGGGAGGGTGCGCCAGGGGATGTTGCAGATGCAGTGTCCGGCAAAAATGGTGTGTTGACGCGACATGGTGACATGCTGGCTGCGGAACCGCTTCTTGCAGAAGTGTACAGTTTTCCAAAGACTTACACCACCCATACGGGCACGATTGCCCTTAGTGTGGAAACCGAAGTGACTCAAGCTAACTGCGGTATCGAGATAGAGGCGCAATCACTGGAAGTTCAGGCAGACGGCAGTATAAAAACCCGGAACCTGACGTTGCCAGTGCCGGATTGTGATGCGATGGGCAGCTTTCTTGTGTTGAATAATTTGCTCCAAGACCTGAAGGTCGCTGGCAGATAAACCAGCCCCTGAGGTCACATGATCACCCTGAAACGTACGGCGGCCCTCGCCGTACTTTTTCTATTCTCAGCCATTTCCGTGATGGCCCAAGATGTCACGCTTTCCTCGCGTGATGGCAAGGTTGAGCTAAGCGGCACACTGCTTGGTTTCGACGGCGAGTTTTATCGCTTGTCGACCGATTACGGCGAAATGACAGTGGACGGGTCTGGTGTTTCATGCACCGGTCCGGGTTGCCCAAATCTTCAGGACTATGTGGCCGAGATCGAGATGTCGGGGTCTGCCTCGATGGGGGCTGTGCTGATGCCCGCACTTGTCAACGCCTACGCCCAGCGCAATGGGTATGCTGTTGATCGTGTCGATCTGGATCCCACCCGATTTATCCTGACTCTGACGCGCTCTGACAGCGGCAAACTGGCCGCAAGATTTGGGTTTCGCGCCAGTAATACAGACGAAGGTTTTGCCGATCTGCTTGCCGATGAAGCGGACATTGTCATGGCCCTACGTGAAATCCGCAGGGAAGAGCGCAAATTGGCGCGTGAAGCGGGTATGGGGGATCTGACGGGGGCCAACCGCAGCCGTGTCCTGGCCTTGGATGCCGTGGTTCCCATCGTCGCACCGGGAAATCCTGTGCGCAGTATTTCTCCACAGGTGTTGGCCAAGGTTTTTGCAGGTGAAATCACCAATTGGCTGGCACTCGGAGGGCCGGATGCGCCAATAGAACTACATTTACCAGATGTCGCCAGTGGCTTGTCCCAGGCCATTGAGGATCAGGTGATGGTACCCGCCAAATTGGGTGTTTCACCCCAGGCGGTGCGGCATGGCCTGCCCTTAGGGATTGCGGACGCCGTGTCTCGCGATACCCTATCAATCGGTTTGACCAGCTATGCAGCACGGCGGGACACGCGGGTGCTGACCTTGGGCGGCACCTGTGGTTTTGCGCTGGATGCGGCAAGACGTACGATCAAGACAGAGGATTATCCGCTGACAGCACCGATGTTCCTGTATTTTCCCGCACGTCGGTTGCCTTTGATCGCCCGAGAGTTCCTTGCATTTACACGCGGTCCTACGGCGCAAAATGTTATTCGCCGTGCCGGTTTCGTCGATCAAACACCCGAAGAAATTCCGATTGATGCCCAGGGGAATCGGATGGCAAATGCGATCACCGTGGCGGGTCCGGAAATTCCGCTCGAAGAGCTTCAGCGCATGATTGCTACCTTGTCGCCGATGGCGCGGTTAACGACTTCTTTCCGGTTCGAGACAGGGTCAATCCGGCTGGATGCCCAGTCGCGTTCCAACGTTCAACAGCTTGCCCGCGCCTTGGAACAGGGGCGATATGATGCGCGACAGTTATTGTTCGTAGGGTTTAGCGATGGTCAGGGTGCGGCGACATCGAACCGGGATATTGCGCTGCGCCGGGCAGAGGCCGTATTGCGCGCAGTGAGCGACGCGGCCGTCACTGCAAACCTTGAACGAGTGGCTTTGGGTGTTGATGCCTTTGGAGAAGCGATGCCGATGGCCTGTGATGATACAAGTTGGGGTCGTCAAGTGAACCGGCGGGTCGAGGTTTGGGTGCGCTAAGGCCGTCAGATATAGCCCTCAGAGCGAAAACTCAGTTCATTCGATTTCCCGATGATCAAATGATCATGCAATGTGATGCCCAATGCCTCACAGGCGCGGGCAATCTGTTCTGTCATATCAATATCCGAGGTTGAGGGTGTCGGATCCCCCGAAGGATGGTTGTGTACAAGTATCAGCGCCGAGGCATTTAGTTCGAGCGCTCTTTTAGCAACTTCACGGGGATAAACAGGCACATGATCAACGGTTCCTTGTCCCTGTGCTTCATCCGCGATCAACACATTCTTACGATCCAGAAACAGCACGCGAAACTGTTCGGTTTCACGGTGTGCCATTTTGGTATGGCAATAATTCAACAGATCACCCCAGTTTGACACAACCTGCCGCTGCATCACCTTGGCACGGGCAAGCCGTTGTGCTGATGCCTCGATAATCTTGAGTTCAACGATAACAGCGTCGCCGACACCGGACACATTGCGCAAACGCGCTTCTGGGGCTGAAATCACACGGTTGAAATCGCCAAAGCGTTCCATCAGCGCGTTGGCAATGGGTTTCACATCCCGTCGCGGGATCGCACGAAATAGAATGAGCTCCAGCAATTCGTAATCGGGCATGGCATCAGCGCCGCCTGCCATGAATCGGGCACGCAGACGTTTGCGATGATCCTTGATATAGGAAGGCTGTGCGACGGCAATTGGCCGGATATTGTCCAATGTATCCAGGACAAAAGGCAGGGCTTGCTCGGCAAAATGGGTCATATCTGCAGGTTGCGCAGATTCGGTTAGGATTCAGTTAAATCCGGAGGAGTCGGCGGGGACACCCACCCCATCAGGCGGGTGTCCTTTGTTACTTGAAGACTGGCCTAACCCTTCATCGAATCCCAGAACGACTTGACGTTTGAGAAAAAGCTGCTGCTCTCCGGGTTATTTTCGGAAGAAAGATCTTCAAACTCCTTGAGCAGCTCTTTTTGCCGTGAAGTCAGGTTCACCGGTGTTTCGACGGCGAGTTCGATGATCATGTCGCCGACGCCGCCTCCGCGTAACGGGGGCATACCCTTGCCGCGCAGACGCATCTGGCGACCGGATTGGCTGCCGCTTGGGATCTGCACACGCCCGCGACCACCATCAATCGTCGGAACTTCGATATTGCCGCCCAAAGCGGCGGTGCTCATCGATACAGGAACGCGACAGAACAGGTTTGGTCCGTCGCGGTCGAACAGTTCATGTTCGGCCACTTCGATAAAGATGTAGAGATCACCCGCTGGGCCGCCCCGCATTCCCGCTTCACCTTCGCCAGACAGACGGATGCGTGTCCCAGTCTCGACGCCAGCTGGAATGTTTACGCTGAGCGTGCGCTCTTTCTTTGTGCGGCCCGCACCACGACAGGTTTTACAGGGGTTTTTGACGATCTGACCCATGCCCGAACAGGTTGGGCAGGTTCGTTCAACAGTAAAGAAACCCTGTTGAGCCCGCACTTTTCCCATGCCGGAACAGGTAGGGCAAGTTGTCGGTTCTGCACCGCCCTCTGCACCAGAGCCGGAACAGTCATCACATTGTACGGATGTAGGAACACTGATCGATTTCTGCATTCCTGCAAAAGCATCTTCGAGTGTGATGCTCAGGTTAAATCGCAGGTCTGCGCCACGTGCCGCACGGCGTCCACCGCCGCCACCGCCGCGCTGACCCATAAAGTCGCCAAAAAGATCATCAAAAACGTCGGAGAAGGCAGAGCCGAAATCGCCGTGGCCACCACCGCCCATGCCGCCGCCCGGTCTACCGCCGCCGCCGCCCATGCCGCCTTCAAATGCCGCATGCCCATAACGGTCATAAGCAGCTTTTTTATCGGGTGCCTTTAGGACGTCATAGGCCTCATTAGCCTCTTTAAATTGTGCTTCTGCGTTGGGATTGTCGGCATTGCGATCTGGGTGCAATTCTTTTGCTTTGGTACGGAAACCTTTTTTGATCTCATCCGCTGACGCGCCCTTGGCGACGCCAAGCACTTCGTAATAGTCACGTTTTGCCATGGATCATATCCTTTTGCTGGAACGTGAAGGGCCGGCCCGTCAGTATCGGACCGGCCCTGTCATCGGTTCACAGGCGCCAAATTAGGACGCGCGCTTGTCGTCGTCGCCAAGATCTTCAAAATCGGCATCGACGATGTCGTCGTCAATCGGTCCGCCCGCTTCGTCCGCAGCAGCAGCCATATCGTCTTCGCCGGCCTCAGCTGAAGCTTTATAAATCGCTTCGCCCAGTTTCATTGCCGCTTCAGTGACGTTCTGGATGCCGGCTTTGATCTTGCCCGCGTCTTCTGTTTCCAGTTCGTCCTTGAGCGCGGCAATAGCCAGTTCGATCGCTTCAACCGTTGTTGGATCAACCTTGTCAGAATGTTCTTCCAGAGATTTTTCAGTCGAATGGATCAGGCTCTCTGCCTGGTTCTTGGCATCCACCAGCTCACGACGTTCCTTGTCCGCTTCGGCGTTCTCTTCGGCGTCCTTGACCATTTTTTCGATGTCATCATCCGAAAGACCACCGGAGGCCTGGATCGTGATCTTCTGCTCTTTGCCGGTGCCTTTATCAAGGGCACCCACGGCAACGATACCGTTGGCATCGATGTCAAAGGTCACTTCGATCTGCGGCATGCCGCGTGGGGCAGGCGGAATGTTCTCGAGGTTGAAGGCACCGAGGATCTTGTTGTCGGATGCCATCTCGCGCTCGCCCTGAAATACGCGGATCGTAACAGCGTTCTGGTTGTCTTCGGCTGTTGAGAAGACCTGTGACTTTTTCGTCGGGATCGTTGTGTTACGATCGATCAGACGCGTGAAAACACCGCCGAGGGTTTCGATGCCCAGAGACAATGGTGTAACGTCCAGCAGAACAACGTCCTTTACGTCGCCTTGCAGAACACCGGCCTGGATCGCGGCACCAAGGGCCACAACCTCGTCCGGGTTCACACCCTTATGAGGTTCTTTCCCAAAGAACTTGCTCACTTCTTCGACAACCCGCGGCATACGGGTCATACCACCGACCAGAACAACTTCGTCAATGTCAGAAGCGGAGATGCCTGCATCCTTCAAGGCGTCTTTACAAGGCTTCAAAGAGGCCTTGATCAGATCGCCAACAAGGCTTTCCAACTTGGCGCGGGTCAGTTTCATGACCATGTGCAGCGGGGAGCCGTCTTTGCCCATAGAGATGAACGGCTGGTTGATTTCTGTCTGATTTGCACTGGACAGTTCGATCTTGGCCTTTTCTGCAGCTTCTTTCAGCCGCTGCAACGCCATCTTGTCCTTGGTCAGATCAACGCCGTTGGTCTTTTTGAACTCTTCTGCCAGATAGTTCACGATGCGCATGTCAAAGTCTTCACCGCCGAGGAAGGTATCGCCGTTGGTGGATTTTACTTCAAACAGGCCGTCGTCGATCTCAAGGATGGTGACGTCGAACGTACCGCCGCCAAGGTCATAGACCGCGATGGTTTGAGTGTTCTCTTTGTCGAGTCCATAGGCCAGCGCAGCGGCAGTCGGTTCGTTGATGATACGCAGCACTTCAAGACCGGCAATCTTGCCCGCGTCTTTGGTTGCCTGACGCTGTGCGTCGTTGAAATATGCAGGAACGGTGATGACCGCTTGCGTGACTTCTTCGCCGAGGTAGGATTCGGCAGTTTCCTTCATCTTGCCCAGAATGAATGCAGAGATTTGCGAAGGTGAATATTTTTCGCCACGTGCCTCAACCCAAGCATCGCCGTTGCCGCCGTCGATGACATTGAAGGGGAGGTTCTTTTTGTCTTTGGCCAGATCTGCGTCGTCATTCCGGCGACCAACCAGACGCTTTACACCAAAGATGGTGTTGTCCGGGTTTGTCACCGCTTGGCGTTTGGCAGGCTGCCCTACCAGGCGTTCATCATCCGTAAAGGCGACGATCGAAGGCGTCGTCCGTGCACCTTCGGCGTTTTCGATTACGCGTGGTTTGCTGCCGTCCATGATGGCGATACAGCTGTTGGTCGTTCCAAGGTCAATACCGATAACTTTTGACATAGTTTTTGATCCCTTATCTAACTCAAGGCGATTGCTCGAAGCTCAGGCCCGTTGTGGCACCTCTGCCCCGATCTGATGACACTGAAAGCAGGAGGCCCTCAGCGGTTCGATGGGTATATAAGGAGCAGTGTTCGGGCTCGCAACCACCGCAAGGAGGGAGAAATGCTGAATCTGCACGGAAATTTCCAAATTCGACTAAAAACTGGTGAAAAATGAATCGTCTCACGCTGCGTGGATTTGAAATTTACAAGGGATTGCTGGATGTAACGGGGCAGCAGGCAATCGTGGCTGCGGTACGGGAGGTTGTCAAATCTGCGCCTCTGTTTCGGCCCGAAACGCCAAATGGCAGTTCCATGTCTGTGCGTATGACCGCTGCTGGCGCCTATGGCTGGTTTTCAGACAGGGCCGGTTATCGGTATGTGCCAACGCACCCAGGCGGACAGAGATGGCCTGCGATCCCTCGTGAAATCCTCGATGTCTGGGACCGGACAACAGCGTTGAGCCGGCAACCGGAATGCTGTCTTATCAACTATTATGCGCCAGACGCCAAAATGGGGATGCATCAGGACAAGGACGAAGCAGATTTTCAATGGCCAGTTGTCTCGGTTTCGCTGGGTGATGATGCGTTGTTCCGCATTGGCAATACCACGCGAGGCGGCAAGACAGAATCTCTTTGGTTGCAGTCTGGCGATGTTGTTGTGATGGGGGGAGCGGCGCGCCTGACCTATCATGGCGTCGACCGGATCAAACCAAACACTTCGACTTTGCTGCCCAAGGGTGGGCGGATCAACCTGACCCTTCGGATCGTTGAATGACAGGCTGCATTCGCCAATCGATTTTTTGAAGCCTCACGGGCACAAGGTTTGACCCCAAAACCAGAGAGACCATTCGAATATTTGCAAAAGCAATGACGAGAAATGACCTAACGCCGCGCGTTCCAGCTTAGTGAGGCGTGCTTGCGGGTGTAAAATTCGCCCATCAATCCGATCATCAACAGGACAACGCCGACCCAAAACGCATATTCCCAATTCGAATTGCGCGGATTGTAGTTTATAAATGCGTAGCCTCTTGCCTGATCAATGCAATGAAACAGTGGGTTCCAGTCGAACATCTTTAGCATGAACGTCGGCAGCGTGTTTGCCACAAACATTTTGCCCGAAGCGATCATATTTGCCCGCTGGTAAAGTTGGGATGCGATGCCGACAAAGCCGGGGAACCAGGGTTTGATCGCCAGGAACACAAGACCGATTGCGCAACCGCTGAACCAAGACAAAATGAGCATGCCAAAAGCATGGAATGGCTGGTCAATTTCGAAAGGAGTCCAGGCAACGTGATAGGCGAACAGAACGATAAACAGCGACAAAAGCTGAATATAAAGAGCGCCCAATGCGCCCGAGAGGATCGCGATGATGGTGTTCATCGGTGCATGTTGCATCATCGGGCTGGCCGGGCCTTCCGCAGCCATGATCGCACCGATCGATTTGATGTGGGTCAGGTAAAGGAAAATACCTGACATGATGTAAATCAGGAAATCACCACGCAATGCGGCACCACGCATGCCCAGAACAGTGAACATCAAATAGAAAACCGCGACAAACATGACGACCTGAAGAATGTTCATGGCAATTGCCATAAAGGCATTATTGTGTTGTTTGCGCACGCTGCGAACGATGGAATGATACACCAGTTCAGCAATTGAAAGGGCCGATGCAATACCGCCCTTTGGTTTTCGTTTGGATTGAAACATCACTGCGCCCTTTGACAAAGCCTACCGTCGCACGGAATTCTTGCTGTTCCGTTACCCTGACACCATAAGAGGACAGAAAGCCCGGATCAACAAAAGCATAAAGGTATGTGGTGTATGGATTACGAAAAATTAGTGAGTGTGATGCGCAAGCTATCATTGGAGGCGGGAGAGAAGATCATGGAGATCTACGACCGCAATGATTTTGACGTGAAATCCAAGTCCGACAACAGCCCCGTGACCGCTGCCGACAAAGCGGCAGATGCGATTATCAGTGCAGGGTTACGCGCTGCATTCAGCGATGTGATGCTGGTTACAGAAGAACAATCAGCTACACACAAGGCCCGGGGCGACACGTTTCTGATTGTTGATCCGCTTGATGGTACCAAGGAGTTCATTCATCGCCGCGGAGATTTTACAGTCAATATTGCACTGGTTGAGAATGGCAAACCGACACACGGGGTTGTCTATGCCCCGGCGAAATCACGAATGTTCTTTACCCAGGCGGATGGGCAATCTGTTGAGGAAACTGGTGCATTTGCCAAGGATGTCGTTGGGGCCGTGACGCCCATATCCGTCTCTAACGCTGATAATTCGGCGCTCATGGTCGTCGCATCCAAGTCGCACCGTGATCAGGCAACTGATGAATACATCGCGAAATATCAGGTGAAAGACATGAAAAGCGCGGGATCGTCGCTCAAGTTTTGTCTGATTGCTACGGGCGAGGCGGACATCTATCCACGCCTGGGACGGACAATGGAATGGGACACCGCGGCGGGCCATGCGGTTTTGCTCGGTGCAGGCGGTGATGTTGTACGTTTTGATGATCATAGGCCGCTGCTCTACGGCAAGGATGATTTTGCGAATCCGTTCTTCATTGCCCATGCCCCAACCGTCGAACTGAAGCCTGCCTGATGTCTGTCTTGATCGCCATCCCCGCCCGCTTTGCCTCGACCCGTTACCCCGGAAAGCCCCTTGCAGAGCTCAAGGGAGCAACGGGTAAATCGCTTTCGTTGATCGAACGTTCCTGGCGTGCTGCATCTGCCGTGAATGGTGTAGACCGTGTGGTCGTGGCGACCGATGATGATCGTATCAAAGAGGCCGCGACAGGTTTCGGGGCCGAAGTTGTCATGACATCAACAGGATGTGCCAATGGGACAGAGCGATGCGCAGAAACGCATGAAAAATTGGGCGGCGGTTTTGACATTGTCGTGAATCTGCAGGGCGATGCGCCCTTGACGCCACATTGGTTTGTCGAAAGCCTTGTGCAGGGTCTGAACGAGGCGCCGGAGGCAGAAATCGCAACCCCGGTGTTGCGTTGTAACGGCGCGACTTTGAATGCATTGCTGGCGGATCGCAAAGGTGACCGCGTTGGTGGAACAACTGCTGTTTTCGCCTCTGACCGTCGTGCATTGTATTTCTCGAAAGAAGTCGTGCCCTTTACACAGAAAATCTATTTAGAGACTGAAATGACCCCGGTGTATCATCATGTCGGGGTTTATGCATATCGCCCGGCTGCGCTCGCGTCTTATCCATCCTGGCCTACCGGGCCACTTGAACAGTTGGAAGGGTTGGAACAATTGCGCTTCATAGAGAATGGCCGTTCGGTTCTTTGCGTTGAAGTCACGGCAAACGGACGGGAATTTTGGGAATTGAACAATCCAGAAGATGTGCCAAAAATAGAGTCTATGATGGCCAAAATGGGTCTGGAATGAATGAACTGTCGGTCAGTGTCGTCGTCGTCAGTCGAAGACGACCTGACGCCTTGAGGCGCTGTTTGACCGGTCTGGCACAGCTTCAATACCCGACATACGAAGTGGTGGTTGTCGCAGATCCCGCGGGTTTGAAATCGGCGGCTGAGCTGCCTTTCTCGTCAGAACTAAAGCTGGTCCCATTTGACAAACCGAACATTTCAGCCGCTCGGAATCTCGGCATTGTTGAAGCGGCAGGTGAAATCGTCGCCTTTATCGACGATGACGCAGTTCCGGAACCGCAATGGCTGCACCATCTCGTGGCCCCTGCACGGCAAAGCGATGCTGCCGCGATGGGCGGATTTGTACGCGGGCGCAACGGAATCTCGTTCCAATGGCAGGCCCGCAGTCTTGACCGTTTTGGCGAGGCACATGAAATAAAACTACAGAACGACAAGCCGGTACTTCTGAACCCGCCAAAGGGTCGGGCAATCAAGACAGAAGGTACTAACATGGCAATTCGTCGCGATGTATTGATTGAAATTCATGGCTTTGATCCGGCATTTCACTATTTTCTGGATGAAACCGACCTGAACATGCGGCTGGCCCAAGCAGGGTATGCAACTGCGATTGTTCCTTTGGCCGAGGTGCATCACGGGTTTGCCGCCAACCGGATGCGTACCTCTGACAGGGTGCCTCGGGATTTGTTTGATATTGGGGCAAGCTGGGCTGTGTTCCAGAGAAAACATGTTGTGGTGTCCGAACGGGCCGCCCAGTGGGGCCGCTTGCGCAGTAATGAACGGCGACGTTTGTTGGGTCACATGGTCTCTGGGGGACTGGAGCCGCGCGCAGTGCGTCAATTGATGCACCGCCTAGATCTGGGGTACGTTGAAGGACAAGAAAGGGAGCAGATTGCAACCAAACTGGCCGTACACCCCGCTGCTCCCTTCAAACGGTTTCCGACAAAGTGGCGAAAATCCACCATGATTGGCACCCATCCATTGAGATTTCAAAAAGACCTGAAAGCAGCTGCAAGCAGGGTGAAAAACGACGAGATTGTCACCCTGATCTGCCTTTCTTTCACCGCTATGTACCATCATATCGCGTTGAACAAAGATGGGGTTTGGGTTCAGCGCGGCGGGCTCTTTGGCAAATCAGACCGGACTGACCCGCTTTTTCGTATGACAACAAGGTCACGGCGTCTTGAAAAGGAACTACGCCGCGTTGCCAGACAGCGCGGTTTCGGCAAAGGTTGAGACAACAAGCTTCGGTCGGGTCCGAAGGTCAAAAGATGGCATAAGCCACGTTAATATTTTGAGGTGCGAGATGCGCAAAAAGGTAACTAAAGCAATTTTTCCCGTTGCAGGGATGGGGACGCGGTTTTTGCCGGCGACCAAATCAGTGCCCAAGGAAATCATGACCCTCGTGGATCGCCCGCTTATTCAGTATGCGATTGACGAGGCACGGGCCGCAGGGATCAAGGAATTCATCTTTGTCACTTCCCGTGGTAAAGGTGCGCTTGAGGACTATTTCGATCTTGCGCCCCAGCTTGAGCAGGAGCTGCGCAAAAAGGGCAAGACAGAACTGCTTGATATTCTAAAATCAACCAATATGGACAGCGGTGCCATCGCCTACATTCGCCAACACAAGGCGCTGGGCCTTGGTCACGCGGTCTGGTGTGCCCGACGTTTGGTTGGAAACGAACCCTTTGCCGTTATCCTGCCGGATGATGTGATCGCTGCGGAAAAACCCTGTTTGCAACAGATGGTAGAGGCCTATCAGGAAACCGGTGGCAATATGGTCGCGGCAATGGAAGTAGCGCCAGAACGGGCCTCTTCTTATGGTGTTCTGGATATTTCCGAAGAGAATGGCCAATTGGTAAAGGTCAAAGGCATGGTTGAAAAACCGCCCGCCGATCAAGCACCCTCAAACCTTGCCGTTATTGGCCGGTACATATTGTCGCCCAGTGTCCTGCAAAACCTGAACAAAATGAAATCAGGGGCCGGTGGCGAAATTCAACTGACAGATGCCATTGCCCTGGATATCGAAAACCACAACAACGTTTATGGCTATCGTTTCCGGGGTCAGCGGTTTGATTGCGGATCGAAATCTGGGTTTCTGCAAGCCACCGTATCTTTCGGACTTGCGCGGGAAGAGTTGCATGATGATCTAAAGGCCTATCTAAAGAGCCTGATGTTAGACGACGCCTGAACGTAGGAACCAGCAAGATGGCACATGTATTGGTGACAGGGGGTGCCGGTTACATCGGATCTCATGCGTGTAAAGCGTTGAAGACCGCCGGTTTAACACCTGTGACTTATGACAGTCTTGTTACTGGATGGCAGGATGCGGTTAAATTTGGTCCGTTTGAACAGGGTGATCTGCTGGATCGGGACCGATTGGATTCCGTATTTGCACAATATGAACCCGTTGCCGTGGTGCATTTCGCTGCCCTCAGTCTGGTTGGTGAATGTATGCAGGATCCTGGATTGTACTGGCGCAATAATGTTGTGGGATCGCTCAACCTGATTGAAGCGGCAGTAGCAGCGCAATGTCTGGATTTTGTCTTTTCCTCGACCTGTGCCACCTATGGCGATCAGGACAATGTTGTTCTGGATGAGGGTAGTTTGCAGATGCCCATCAATGCCTACGGTGCCTCAAAACGTGCAATCGAAGACATGCTGCGTAATTTTGAAACAGCCCATGGTTTACGGCATGTGATCTTTCGCTATTTCAATGTGGCGGGCGCTGATCCGGAAGGCGACGTGGGTGAATTCCACCGCCCGGAGACACATTTGGTACCGTTGATGTTGGATGCGATTGACGGCAAACGCGAGGCGCTGACAATTTTCGGAACCGATTATGATACGCCGGACGGAACCTGCATTCGGGATTATGTTCATGTCTGTGATTTGGTCGATGCACATGTTTTGGGTTTGAAATGGTTGAAAGATGGCAAGCCCAGTCGCGTTTTCAACCTTGGCACCGGCACGGGTTTTTCAGTGCGCGAAGTCCTCGACCAATGCCATTCGGTGACCAACCGTGCGGTGCCTTTTACCGAGGGACCGCGTCGGGCTGGTGATTGTACGAAACTTGTGTCCGGATCGACCCGTGCAGTAACCGAACTGGGATGGAACCCGCAACGTTCTACGATGCAGCAGATGATTACCGACGCTTGGAGATGGCACCAGTCCGGCCATTACGAGGTTTAAGGTGATCACCGCGCGGCTGCTTGATCTGACAAGGAGCTTGCGCCGTACGGGCCGTATGGCGACGGGGGTTGACCGTGTCGAACGTGCCTACCTGGATCATTTTATCAATGAAGAAATACCCGCATTTGGTTTGATGCGCACTGCCCTCGGCTATGTGTTGCTGGATCAAGAGGGGCTGATCGCCTTTCAACAACGGTTGAACGGCGATCTTGAATGGGGACCTGTTGATGCATTGTCACGGTTCTCCAAGGGGCGGGATCAGGCCCTGATGCAGGCGGAATCGGATGTACGCAGGCAAGCATTGGCGCGGTGTTTACCGATGCGGTTGCGCCGGATGTTGCAGCGTCAACTGCCTGCTGGCTTTGCCTATTACAATACTGGCCACAGCAACCTGACGGAACGGGTTTTGAACAGCGTGAAATACGCTTCAGGTACAATTGACGTTCTGATCCATGATGTGATTCCGTTGGAGTACCCTGAATACCAGACCCCCAATACGGTGGACCCGTTTCGGGACAAGATGAAGCGCGTTCAAAGATTGGCGGATCGCGTGATCTATAACTCACAGGATACCCGCTGCCGAACTGAAAACGTGATGCGCAACTGGGGAAAAGTTCCTGCAGGTATTGTTGCGCATTTGGGAACAATTGTGCCTGATGCGGATCCTGCGACTATTCCTTCGGAGATGCAGCCGACTTCACCGTATTTCATCACTGTTGGAACCATCGAGCCGCGCAAGAACCACGTGTTCCTGTTGGATCTCTGGGAGCGATTGGGTCCTGATGCACCTTTGTTGCTGATCTGTGGCAGCCGTGGTTGGAACAACAAGGTCGTATTTGATCGTTTGGACGGGCTGCAAAAGAATGCTCGGGTCAGGGAGATTGCGGGCCTCGACGATGGTGCGCTCGCTGCGCTTGTGCAAGGCAGTGCTGGTTTGTTGTTTCCTAGCCATGCGGAGGGGTTTGGATTGCCGCCGATAGAGGCTTTATTGCTCGGAACGCGTGTTTTATGCAACGATTTGACCGTGTTGAGAGAAATTCTTGGGGAGCAAGCCAATTTTGCCCCTGTTTCTGAACCGGAATTGTGGCTAAAAACGATACAAAGTTGGAAAAACGCGCCGCCGACCGCAAACAAGGACACAAACTTTGTGGGTCCAAATTGGACCGATCATTTCAAGACCGTGTTAAGGTTAAGATGATATTGCACCAACGAGCGGCGTGATTCCGAGGGTAGAAGGTGGTTTTTGGGCATATTTCGGTCATATGGGCTGAGGCTTCAACGTAAACGTTGGCGCATACGCGCAATTCGGAAACGTCGTGAGCTGAAGCGGATCGTAAACCGGACGGGACAAATCCGTTCGGACGACCTTTTGCTGTTTTGTACCCAGCGCAACGAAGGGATTCGGCTGCCCTATTTCCTCGATTATTATCGCAAGATGGGCATCGGTCATTTCTTTTTCGTAGATAACGACAGTGATGATGGGTCACTCGATTATCTTGCGGACCAACCCGACGTATCAGTGTGGAGTACCAAAGCCAGCTACAAACGTGCGCGGTTTGGTGTTGATTGGCTGAACTGGCTGCAATTGAAATATGCCCATGGCCATTGGGCGCTGACTGTCGATCCCGACGAGTTTCTGGTCTATCCGTTCTGTGATACCCGCCCGCTGCGTGCGCTGACCGATTGGCTGGATGCCTCGTCGATCAAGTCCTTTTCGGCGATGCTGCTTGATATGTATCCCAAGGGGCGGTTGGATGAACAACCGTATCGATCCGGCGAAAACCCGATCGACATCGCTTGCTGGTTTGACAGCGGAAACTACACAATCTCGCGTAATCACAAGTTTGGTAATCTGTGGATCCAGGGCGGGCCGCGCAGCCGTGTATTTTTTGCGGATGAGCCTGCCAAGGCACCGGCACTGAACAAGGTGCCGCTGGTAAAGTGGGACCGGCGATATACCTATGTCAGTTCGACCCACATGCTTTTGCCGCGTGGTCTGAATCTCGTTTACGACGAATGGGGTGGGGAAAAGGCATCCGGCGTTTTGCTGCATGCCAAGTTCCTTGATACATTTGGTGAAAAAGCTGCAGAGGAGTTAAGCCGCAGTCAGCATTATGCCGGGTCTGTTGAATACAAGGCCTATGCCGAACGCCTCAAGCATGATCCGCAACTTTGGTGCAAATGGTCCGAACGCTATATCAATTGGCGCCAGCTTGAGATTTTAGGCCTGATGTCCAAAGGAAACTGGGCATGACTGTCGGTTTTGTCATGCTGGTACACACCGCACTTGGCCGGGCCGAACAGGTTGCGCGGCAATGGGCGGCGTCCGGCTGTCCTGTTGTCATTCATGTCGACAAGGTCGTAGAGCGAAAGACTTATGAAAAATTTGTCAATGCGCTGTCAGATCTTGATCAAGTGAGTTTTAGTACCCGCTATCGATGCGAGTGGGGAACCTGGGGCATTGTTCAGGCGACGCAGGCAGCATCGGAACAGATACTCGCCAGATATGGCAATGTACGACATGTCTTTCTTGCTTCGGGTTCCTGTTTACCGCTGCGACCGGTGCAAGAATTGTTGGATTACCTTGAAGAACGTCCGCATACTGATTTCATCGAAAGCGCAACAACCTCCGAAGTGCCCTGGACAGTGGGTGGTCTGGACGAAGAGCGATTTACACTGCGGTTCCCCGTGTCCTGGAAACGGAACCGCTATTTGTTCGATTTTCTGGTTAAAACGCAGCGGTTGTTGCGCTTGGGACGCAAGATGCCCAATGGCATCGTGCCCCATATGGGGTCGCAGTGGTGGTGTTTGTCCCGGCGTACATTGTCAGCAATCCTGCAAGACCCCGAACGGGCGACATATGACCGGTTTTTCCGGCATGTCTGGATTCCTGACGAGAGTTATTTTCAAACTCTGGCGCGGCATTATGCCAGCAATATCGAAAGTCGCTCGTTAACCCTGTCCAAGTTTGATTTCCAGGGCAAGCCGCACATCTTTTATGATGATCATCTGCAGCTTTTGCGTCGGTCCGATTGTTTCGTTGCACGCAAGATCTGGCCCTATGCGGATCGTTTGTTCGAGGCTTTCTTGACGGATGCCGCCGGGGCAATGAAAAAGACGGAACCAAACCCGGGCAAGATTGATCGCATCTTTTCCAAGGCCGTAGAACGGCGAACACGCGGCCGTTCGGGTCTATATATGCAAAGCCGTTTCCCAAACGAAGATTGGGAAAACGGCGTTACGGCAGCACCCTATTCGATGTTTCAGGGCTTTGCCGAACTGTTTGAGAATTTTGAACCTTGGTTGGCCTCTGCCACCGGCGCACGCGTGCACGGGCATTTGTTCGCAACCGACAAGGTACACTACTCGGAAGGCCAAAGCGCGATCAACGGTGCCTTGTCGGACAGCGCGATGGCGCGTGATTATAACGGCAAAGCGTTTTTGACAAACTTGATCTGGAACACCCGTGGTGAACGCCAGTGTTTCCAATTTGGCCCGGCTGATAATCAAGATGTCTGCTGGCGGATTGCCAAGGACCCGAATGCCCAGGTTTCGGTGATTACAGGTGCCTGGGCGGTGCCTCTGTTCCGATCGAACCTTGATTTCGCGGACATTCGTGCGATGGCGGCCAACCTGCAAAAGATTGAAAGCGAACATATGGACATTCTTCGTTCGCCCTATACCAAGGCACGTGTCCGGATTTGGACAATGGCCGAATTCATCGAAGCGCCTATGGAACCGTTGCAGGGCATTCTGGATGAAATCGGCCGGACCAAACTGCGTCGTTTGTCAGAGGCACCCAAAATGGTTGACCTGTCCGGCTTTGGCCAGTTCCTCCAAAATCTCAAGAATCAGGGTATGCACCCCTATCTGATGGGCGACTTCCCGGTTGAGCGTGGCGTGGCGGCAACACCTAAAGCACAGCGCAAACCTTATCTGGTACAATGACCATGACTGGTAAATTCCGCAGTTTCGTTGTTTTTGCCGAAATGCGCACTGGCTCCAATTTTCTTGAGGCGAATCTGAATGCCTTTGACGGCATCAATTGCCATGGCGAAGCCTTTAACCCCCATTTTATCGGTTCTCCCAAGAACGAGCCGATCCTAGGCGTTGATTTAAAAACCCGTGATGCGGATCCAAAGGTGCTGTTGTCTGCGATCCGCAACAATACAGCACGACTCAGCGGCTTTCGCTATTTTCATGATCATGACCCGCGTGTCTTTGATGCGATCATGGCAGATGAAAGCTGTGCCAAGGTGATCCTTACCCGTAATCCGATTGAAAGCTATGTGAGCTGGAAAATCGCACAGGAAACCGGCCAGTGGAAACTGACGGATGTAAAATCACATAAAGCCGCCCAAGCGCAATTTGATCCCAAGGAGTTTGCAAACCACCTTGAGGCATTACAAGCCTTCCAGATCAAACTGATGAACCGGATGCAGATCAGTGGTCAGACGGCCTTTTACGTCGCTTATGAAGACTTGCAAAACGTAGAGGTGATGAACGGTTTGGCCAAATACCTGGGTGTTGATGAAGAGCTTGATGCGCTGGACAAGAGTCTCAAGAAACAAAACCCCAGCCCGATCTCGGCCAAGGTTCGAAACTATGAAGAAATGCTCAAGGCATTGTCGCAGCTTGATCGTTTTGATCTGACCCGCACCCCGAATTTCGAACCGCGCCGCGGGCCAGTTGTGCCCTCCTATGTCGCGGCTGCGGAAAGTGCCCTGTTGTATTTGCCATTGCGCAGTGGGCCACAGGCGCAGGTCTTGCGCTGGATGGCTGAATTGGACGGTGTGACGCGCTCTGATCTACAGACCAAGATGACCCAAAAAGATCTGCGCCAATGGAAGCGGCAACACCCTGGGCATCGCAGTTTTACGGTGTTGCGCCACCCTGTTCAGCGGGCGCATGATGCCTTTTGCCGTCATATCCTGCCGGTTGACAAAGGCAGCTATGTCCACCTGCGCAAAACAATGATGCGACGCTACAAGATGCCTTTGCCGGAGGGCGGGCCAGATGGTCATTACGATCTGGCGGCGCATCACAAGGCCTTCACCGCGTTCCTTGTTTTTCTCAAAGGCAATCTGTCCGGCCAAACGTCCATTCGGGTGGATGCATCTTGGTGTACCCAGACCCAGGCGGTTATGGGATTTGGCGAACTCTGTTTGCCCGACCGCATCATTCGCGAGGCTGATCTGGGCAAAGAGCTGAACGATCTTGCTGATGTTGTGGGCAGGGCTGATGCGCCGGCTGTGCAGCCGGCACCCATTGATCAGCCCTATGCGCTGGAACAAGTATATGATGAAGAGATCGAAAGCCTGACAATCGATGCCTACCAGCGCGATTATGTGATGTTTGGATTCTCGCGCTGGAAATAGCAGTGGTCGCGGTTCACGCCGCTTGTGCAGATTTCTCTTCGGTCAGAATTGTATAAAGTGTTCCCACGTCCGTGTTCGCCCGCAACTTGTTGCAGATCGACGGGTCGCGCAGTGTTCTGGACACCAGCGCCAGTGCCTTGAGATGTTCGATACCTGCATCTTTCGGTGCAAACAGCGCAAAAGCCAAATCCACAGGCCGACGATCGACGGAAGAGAAATCAATTGGTTTGTCGAGCAGTACAAAGGCGCCGACAACCTCTTGCAGCCCTTCAAGACGCGCATGGGGTAGGGCCACACCGTGGCCCACACCCGTTGGTCCCAGAGCTTCGCGTGCATTCAGCGCCTCAACCACACCATCAGCCTTCAGACCATAGGCGGAATGCACTAAATCACCGATATCATGCATCAAACGCTTTTTGCTGGTGGCAGAGGTCAGTACTTTGACTGCTTCAGGCTTAAGGAGTTTTGATAAATCCATCCGGTCCGCTCTGTTGTCATGGTGACGCGATGCTCACCTGGTTTCTATGGGTCGATCCAGCCGATGTTCCCGTCTTCGCGACGGTATACAACGTTTAAACCGTCTTTAGCTTCGTTGCGAAACACCAGAACCGGCGCACCAGCAATTTCCATTTGCATCACGGCTTCTCCTACAGACAAGGTTGCAATCTTGGTCTGCATCTCTGCAATGATCATGGGTTGAAGGTTTTCAGGTTCCTGTGCGTCTGAATCGCTATCTGAAGCGAGGATATAGGAGGAAGCGCCAAGAAACTCAACAGGTTCTGAACGGGCCTTGTGATGATCTTTCAATCTGCGCTTGTACCGGCGCAATTGTTTTTCCATCTTTTCATTGCAAGCATCAAAGGCACCATAAATTTCGTTGCTATGTGCCTTGGCTGATGCAGTGAGACCGGTTGAAAGATGAACGGTCGCCTCGCAAACAAACTCGTGTCCAGACTTTGAAAAAACCACAACTGCATCAGTGGGGCGTTCGGCGTATTTTGCAACACCTTCACCCAGAACCGATTTCACATGCGTTTGCAGCGCCTCTCCAATGTCGATTTGCTTGCCGCTGATTTGGTACCGCATATTTTCTCCTTGCTCTTCTTACCCCGCAGCAGCGCAAAGTATCATAGACGCGATATTTGGGTACTGCGGGATTGGGATAATCGGCGCAGCGTTCAGATTAAATAATGCCGTGCCTCTTTTCGAAGGCCGATGCAGCAATACACAGGAACGCAATGTCGCCATGGCTCTATCAGGCGCGAAATTACCTGCCAAGTCAATGGTTAAGGGAATGCACTACAGTGAATAAACTCAGCAAGAATTTGCGAAATATTAGGAAATGCGAAAATTGTCGCCCAAATAGACCCGACGGACATTTTCGTTTTGAACGACTTCATCGGGTGTGCCAGACATCAACACTTTGCCCTCGTGAAGGATGTAGGCGCGGTCCACAATTTCAAGTGTTTCGCGTACGTTATGATCAGTTATCAACACGCCGATACCACGGTTTTTCAGATCTGCCACCAGTTGACGGATGTCGCCAACAGAAATGGGATCAACGCCTGCAAAAGGTTCATCGAGCAACAAGTAATTGGGATTGGCGGCAAGACAGCGCGCGATTTCGACTCGCCGCCGTTCACCACCTGACAAGGCGAGTGCGGGTGCGCGGCGCAGGTGTTCGATAGAAAACTCTGACAAAAGCTCTTCCAGGCGCTCACGGCGTTGTCGACGCATAGGTACGGAAATATCAAGGATGGCGGAAATATTATCCTGCACCGACAAGCCGCGAAAAATGCTCATCTCCTGTGGCAGATAGCCGATACCAAGTTGCGCGCGTCGGTACATCGGCAAAGTGGTCACATCCTTGCCATCCACCAGAACCGTCCCGCCTTCGGGCGTGACAAGGCCGGCCACCGCATAAAAAGTCGTCGTCTTGCCCGAACCGTTTGGCCCAAGGAGCGCAACAACCTCACCACGATTCAAATGCATGGAAAAATCGCGGATCACGATTTTCTTGCGGTAAGATTTGCGCAAGTGATCAATCTGCAACCCGGCACTGCCGGTTGCGACCTTTAAATCCGGGGGTGCCATCAGTCGCCGCCACCCGTCTGGATGATGGTTTTGACCCGTCCTGACATCTGCGCGGTTCCATCGGACAGTTGAACGGTCATCTTGTCGGCACTGAGCGCATTCAAGCCCTGATCCAGCAACACATTGCCGGTCATGACAATTGTGCCCTCCGTGATGCTGTAATCGGCGCGATCTGATTCGGCAGCGTCAGGCCCGGAAACAAGTGTTACGCCCCCTGTTGCTTCCATCCTCTCGATTCCCTTTTGTTCGGCCAGATAGACTACCAACACCCGGGGTGCGGACAGACGCATTTCACCTTGTCCGATCATCACATTTCCACTGAAAATCGCCACGCCGGTTTCTTGATCCACTGACAAATTGTCAGAGGTTACCTCTACAGGCAGGTTGGTATCCTGTGCCAAGGTGCCAAAGGCTACATTGGTCCCCTGTGCCAAAACTGGCGCCGCAGTCAGACACAGGAAAAGGGGCAACACCAAAAATCGGAGGTTTTTCACTTCAGGTCACTCTTGCTTTGTTCAGGGGTATATATCAGCTTCACACCGTTTGTGAAAATCAATTGGGCGGGTTCCCCCGCTTTGCCGGCACGCAGAGTCATTGTGCCCGCATCAAGTGTGCCAATTGGCCCTTTGGCGGTAACCGGCCCTGGTGAATTCACGTCTAAGGTCGACATTTGTGTCACCAATAGTTCGCTGGTTACGCGAAAGCCGGTTGAACTGTCTAGAACAACGTTACCAATCAATTCAGTGTTGTCTGCTTCGATGTCAAAATGCCCGCGCAAGGCCGTCATGACCAACTTGCTTCCAGAGGAAAGTGTCATGACAACCTTGATGTTTTCTGCCTGGTTTCCCCCTGTTTCCCCCTGTGGGGTAGTCAACTTGTCCGCCGCAAATGAGATTTCATCACCATCTGCCGTCACCGCGTAATAAACAGGGCCAGTGACCTGTTGATCGCGCAGTCGGTCCTGGATCTCCTTGTCTGCAAATGGAATGACCGCTTCGGGATCAATCACGCGGCTGAGCAAGAAAAGCGTGGACAGCAACCCTAATGCCATCATTGGCAGCAGCACCTTGAGCCAGCCCACAAGTTGCGAATAGCGGTCAGACTGCATGGCGCTAACCAAGGCCGACGCGCAGGCAATCGTGGATATGCAGCAATCCGGCCGCCACATCGGGTTGCGCGGGGTCAATCACCAAAAGACAAGTGATTTTGCGGCTATTCATCAGGCCGACAGCCTTTTCCGCCAGGGCATCCGGACCGATCGTCACCGGGTTAGCTGTCATCACATCGCGGGCTTTCATCGTGAACAACCCTTCCATATGTCGGCCCAGGTCGCCGGTAGTGATGATTCCGGTCAGCTTGCCATGAGCATCTGTCACGCCGGTCACGCCAAAACCCTTGCTCCCGATCTCGGTCATGGTCTCGGTCATTTCGGTTTCTTCCGATACCAACGGAATGGCCGCGCCCTTGTGCATCAAATCGCGAACAAGACTCAGCTGTGCACCCAGTTTCCCCCCTGGGTGAAAGTTGCGAAAATGTTCGGCAGTAAAGTCGCGGTGTTCCATCAAGGCAACGGCAAGCGCGTCACCCATGGCGAGGGTCATGGTTGTTGAAGTTGTCGGTACAATACCCGTGTTGCAAGCTTCCGCTACCGACGGCAACAACAGCACAACATCGGACTGACGCCCCAGCGTGCTTTCTTCGCGACTGGTCAAGCCGATCAGCGGGATTTCGTATCGGCGCGAATAGGCGATGAGATTGCCAAGTTCGGGTGCCTCACCAGAGTTGGAAATCGCCAAGACCACATCATCGCGGGTAATCATGCCCAGATCGCCGTGGCTGGCCTCGGCGGGATGCACGAATTGTGCCGGCGTACCGGTGCTGGCAAGGGTCGCTGCGATCTTGTTGGCGATGTGACCGGACTTGCCAATGCCGCTGACAATCACGCGGCCTTTTGTATCGCGCATCAAGTCGATGGCGGCGCGAAACCGGTCGTCCAACGCATCCGCCAACTGGTTCAATGCACCGGCTTCGGCACGAATGACGCGGGCTGCGGTATCTAAAAAGGGTGTTTTCATGAGTGCGCAAAAATGTCCGTATCGGGCCAACCGGTCAGGTCGAGCGTGGCACGCATTGGCAGAAAATCGAAACAGGCTTGTGCGATCTCCATGCGTCCTTCGCGGATCAGCATTTCAGTTAGCTTGTCGCGCAGTCGGTGCAGATACAACACATCACTGGCAGCATACTCGAGCTGCGCTTTGCTGAGTTCCTTGGCACCCCAATCGCTGGATTGCTGTTGCTTGGAAATGTCCACAGACAATAGTTCCTGCAACAGTTTCGCCAACCCATGGCGGTCCGTGTAGGTACGGACAAGGCGGCTTGCGATCTTCGTACAATAGACCGGCGCTGTGGTCACGCCAAAGGCATTCAGCAACACGGCAATATCGAACCTGCCAAAATGGAACAGCTTTAGAATTTTGGGGTCTTCCAGCACGCGACACAGATTCGGTGCTTTGGTCTGGTCCTTGGTGATTTGCACCAGATGTCCGTTACCGTCACCACCCGACAGTTGCACGACACACAATCGATCGCGACGTGGCTGCAGTCCCATCGTTTCACAGTCAACAGCGACGGTTGATCCCAGATCAAGGTCGTCGGGCAAATCGTTCAGATACAAGTGGTTTGTCATATTCAACGCTATACCCTGCATCTCGCGGTTGGGAAAGCGGCTGTTATGCGGCGCTGCAGTACCGCTCAATCTCGGTAAGTGCGGGGCGTGGGTATCGGGCCAATAGCTGCGCAACTTCAAGGTGACAACGCTGCGCTGGGCTGTCCGGGCCAATCAATGACAAGGGCAATCTGGCGTGTTTCAATACCAGGCGGCGCCAATTGTGCACGATCAAACAGCGCAGCACCGCTATTTCAATAGGGCTCAACCGGGTGGCATCGGGGAGATCCTCTTGCATTTTGACCAGCGCAGTAAATAGTTTCTGGTACCCATCTACCTGGGTTTGTGACGCAATCTGTTGGCGCAACCATTCAGGTGCTCTAGCGGTCGAAAGTGAAAGCGTTTCCTGTGGTGCAGCCGCATCCATGGGGCCTGCGAAAACCCGTGAAGTGACCTGAGTAAACCCGCGTTTGGCCATATCCGTGGCTTGTTCCGTTGATGCTGTTTCCGTCAACACCAATTGCCATTTGTCCGCGGTAAGCGTCGGAGCGGAATAGATGCGGGGGTTTGCCTGTGCACATTGCGCACGACCCCTTTCCGACAGGCTGTGATGGCTGATGCGCCCGGACTTTGCCGATGTGATCCAGCCGTCATTGCGCAACCTGTGCAGGGCTACGCGGGTTGCTTCGGGTTTTACGTGCAAACCAGCCATGATTTCTGACAGAACCGGCCCATCGATCGATTGGTTGGTATCTTGGGCCAAGTCACCAAACAGACTGATCATCAACGACCAGACGCGCTGGCCGCCGAGGTCACGCATACCGGCAGTCAGGGAATTGAAGGCCTCAGTAGGCATTCATCGTCAGCAATTCGTATTCTGCTGCCACATCGTTGTTTTGATTATACAGGGTCACATGCCAGCGCACCTCGCCATATTCTTCATTGCGTGGTGTTTTGTGTTTGACGCTTAACCGTACCCGAATGCTATCGCCTGCTGAAACCGGTGCCAGAAAGCGCAGGTTATCAAGGCCGGTATTTGCCAGAACCGGACCGGGATCAGGTTGCACAAACAATCCGGCTGCAAAACTCAACAACAGGTAGCCATGTGCGACACGGCCAGGAAAGAACGGATTCGCCTTGGCGGCGCCGTCATCCATATGCGCATAGAACGTATCACCTGTGAAATGAGCAAAGGTCTCGATGTCATCAAGGGTCACTACGCGGGGGGGCGAATTAAAGGTTTCGCCCAATTCAAGCGCGTTGAAGGTGCGCGTGAAGGGATGCGCGCGGTCCGAAATCTCTGTTGCGCCCGGCACCCATTGCCGGCCGATTGCTGTCAGAATATCAGGGCTGCCCTGAATGGCGGTGCGCTGCATATAATGCATGACTCCCCGGATGCCGCCCAATTCCTCGCCGCCACCGGCACGGCCGGGTCCACCATGCACCATGTGAGGCAGCGGTGCGCCGTGGCCTGTTGCCTCGGTCATCGAGGTGCGGTTGTTGAAATAGAGCCTGCCGTGAAACGCCGCACTCCCCAGCGTGATCTCGCGGGCGACATCGCCATCATTGGTGATGACTGAAGCCACAAGCGAGCCTTTTCCCCTGTTCAACAATGCAACGGCATGATCCAGATCGCGATAAGGCATCACGGTCGAAACAGGGCCAAAGGCTTCGGTATCATGCACGCGATGGGCCTTGTCGGGATCAGTGCAATAGAACAGCATCGGGGGCACGAATGCACCCTTGTTCCTGTCGGCACCGTCTACACTGAAATCATCAGGATTGCCGAACACGCGTTCTGCTTCAGCCCCGATCAATCCTGCTTTTTCCAGTACATCGCGTTTTTGGCTGGTGGAAACAAGCGCACCCATGCGCGTTGATTCCAAACGGGGATCACCGATGGTGGTCTTTTCCAGTTGCTTGCTCAATGCAGCAATTACCGCATCTATTTGTGATTCATGCACCATGATGCGCCGGATTGCGGTACATTTCTGGCCCGCTTTGGCCGTCATTTCTCGTTGGACTTCCTTCACAAACAGATCAAACTCAGGGGTGCCAGCAATCGCGTCCGGCCCAAGCACAGAAGCATTCAGACTATCCTGCTCCGAGGCGAAGCGCACCGAATGCTCCATCAGCTTGGGATTGCCGCGCAGAACCAATGCCGTGTTTGCAGATCCGGTGAAAGCAACCGCATCCTGACATTCAAGATGATCCAGCATGTCGACCAGCCCGCCGCTGACCAGTTGCAAGGCACCCTCCGGCAGCAATCCGCTATCCAGCAACATGCGTACGCAGGCCTCTGTTACATAACAGGTCGCTGTGGCGGGTTTTACGATTGCCGGCACGCCTGCCAGCAACGTCGGGGCCAGTTTTTCCAGCATGCCCCAGACAGGAAAGTTGAAGGCATTAATATGTACCGCGACACCTTGTAACGGCGTACAGACATGCCGTCCCATGAAATGCCCGTCACGGCCCAGTTTTTCGGGTGGCCCATCCAGAAAAACATGACCATCCGGCATTTCCCGCCGCCCTTTTGAGGCGAAAACCAGCATCGTGCCGATACCGCCATCCACGTCGATCTTGTGATCACTGAGCGTCGCACCGGTGTCATAGCTCAATTCATACAGCGTCTGCTTCCGCTCCATCAGGTAGATCGCAAGCGCTTTGAGCATTCTGGCGCGGTCATGAAAAGTCAGTTTGCGCAATGCGGGGCCGCCAACCTCACGGGCGTAAGCAAGCATGGCCTGCACGTCCAGGGCATCATTGCCCGCTCGAGCGATCAGATCGCCTGTAATGGCACTGGCAATGGTGCGGGAGCCTGCGCCCGGCGCTATCCATTGGCCAGAGGCGAAACTTTGAACGTCGAGCATAGGTTTTCCTTAATGTGTATCGTAGTCGATGATCAATTTGTCAGTCAGAGGATAGGATTGGCATGACAGGGCATAACCCGCCTCGACCTCGTAATCCTCAAGTGCGTGATTGCTGATCATCTCGACCTCGCCCTCAATCACTTTGCACATACAGGTCGAACAGACACCGGCCTTGCAGGCAAAAGGCGCATCCTGGCCGTTTTCCAGTGCTGCTTCGAGCACCGATTGGCCTTTTGGCATATGAAAACTGCGCCGTGCCCCTTCGATGATAACGGTCACTTCCGTGCCTTTCTGGCCTTCGCTGCGCTTTGCCATTTCTTGTTTGGCAAGTTGCCCTTGCTGGCTTTCGCTGAACAATTCAAACTTGATCTGATCATGCTCTAAACCGTGGGTTTTGAGGCTGTCGGCAATTGCAAGCATCATCGGTTCCGGTCCGCAGATAAATGCAGTGGTAATGTTGCCGACATCAATCCACTGCTTGAACAGAGCATCGCATTTTGCCTGATCGACGCGGCCTGTGAACAAATCGATGTCTTGACCTGATTCCAGCATATGGATGATCGTCAAACGTCCCATATAAAGGTTTTTCAGGTCCTCCAGCTCTTCGCGGAACATGATCGTGTTTACAGCGCGGTTGGCATAAACGAGGGTAAAGGTAGACAATGGTTCGCGTTTCAGCACTGTCTTGAGAATGGACAGGACCGGGGTTATGCCCGAACCGCCGGCGAAACCGATATAGTTTTTTGAAAGATCAGGCTCTAACCTGGTGAAAAACTTGCCCTGAGGCGGCATGACATGAAGGGTATCGCCGACCTTGAGTCCGGTATTTGCAAAAGTTGAAAAAGCGCCGCCATCCACACGCTTGATGCCAACCTGTAATTTGCCGTCATCCAGACCGGCACAGATCGAATAGTTCCGCCGCAGTTCAGTGCCGTCAAAATCCTGCCTGAATGTCAGGTATTGGCCTTGGGTAAAGGTGAATTCCTCGGGGTTTTCAGGTTCAAGTGTCAAAACGACTGCATCACGGATGGTGTGGTGGATTTCAGTCACTGATACAGGGAGAAACTGGCTCATTCTTGCTGGTCCTTCTTGAACATAGCAAACCGTTTTGGCTGGATGCGCACGCTCGCAAAACCGATAATGGCACCGACGCCCGCGCCCAGCATTGGGCTAAAAGATCGGGTGATGAAGGCGGTCAAGATGCCTATTGTGGCGAATAACATCATTCTGCGCGCGAAATTTTCCATAGAATTCTCAGATGCATTTGAAGTAGTCAAAAGGTTCCAGACAGTCGGTGCACCGCCACTGCGCCTTGCAGGGGGTCGATCCAAATTGGCTGATCCTTTCAACCTGGGTTGATTTACAAAGCGGGCAATGTTGTGGGCCGCCAGCAGGTTGCGGAGGGGCAATGCCATAAGATTCGAGCTTGGCGCGGCCCGTGTCGGTCATCCAGTCTGTTGTCCAGGCAGGTGACAATTGCCTTTTCAGAGACAGTTTTTCGATACCATGCAAGCGCAGGGCAGTTTCAATATCCAGATTGATGATGCCGGTCGCGGGGCAGCCGGAATAGGTCGGCGTGACCGTAACGATCAATTCGTCATCGTCCCAGTGAACATTGCGGATGATCCCCAGATCGGTCAGTGAGATCACAGGAATTTCGGGGTCGGGCACCTCGCCCAGCCACGCCCAAACAGTCTCTACAGAAGGCTTCTCAATTACCATGTCGCGTCCGGATAGGCACGTTGCAGCCATTGCATCTGAGTTAACATATGGCCCAGATGTTCGGTATGACGCACACCTGTCTTACCACCTTTATGGGCAAAGTCGTCTGTTGGTTTTTCCAAGGTCGCTTCGGTCAGGACGCCTGAAATATGTTCCTCATAACCGGAACGCAAACCCGCAGGATCGGGAGCAATGCCATGCGCTACCATAGCGGCGTCCACATCATCGGACAGAAACATCTCACCAACGAATGGATAGAGCCTATCAAGGGCCTTTTGCATCCGTTTATGGCTTTCTTCATTGCCATCCCCAAGCCCAATCACCGTGTCCGTCGAGCGTTCCAGATGATAGGTGACTTCCTTGACTGACTTTTCCGCAATTTCTGCAATCCGGTCGTTGGAAGACGTATTCAATCCCTTTAGATAGGTCAGATGCCAAGCATCAAACAGGAATTGACGCATCATGGTTTGTCCGAAATCACCATTCGGCTGTTCAACCAGTAACACATTGCGAAAATCCCAGACGTCGCGATGAAACGCCAGCTTGTCGGCATCGCGGCCCTTGCCTTCAATCTCGCCCGCAAGGCCAAGCCACAACTGCGTTTGTCCGATCAGGTCTAAGGCGACGTTGGCCAGCGCGATGTCTTCTTCCAGTACCGGGGAAACGCCGCACCACTCCGAAACGCGGTGACCCAGAACCAACGTGTTGTCACCCAAACGGCAAAGAAATTCGAATAAGGATGCAGTGTCTGTGGCCATCACATCGCACCTACTTCGTCGGGAATATCAAAGAAGGTCGGGTGACGGTACACTTTGTCGTTGGACGGCTCGTACAGAGAACCTTTTTCCTCAGGCGAAGAGGCGGCGATATTGCCGGCCTCGACAGCCCAGATGCTCACGCCTTCGTTGCGACGGGTATAGACGTCGCGTGCGTTCTTGATTGCCATTTCGGCATCTGGAGCGTGCAGTGATCCGACGTGACGGTGGCTCAACCCGTGTTGTCCGCGAATGAATACTTCCCACAGGGGCCATTCCGTCTTGCGGGTTTCCCCATGAGGGCTGGCTTCGCTGTCTTTGTAAGGGCTGGTTTCGGGGCTGCTCATGTTTCTTACTCCGCTGCCATTTTCGCTGCACGTTTCTTGGCCGCATGGGCCAGCAGGCCTTCACGAACCCAACGGCCTTCATCCCAGGCCTTGTTGCGGGCCTCAAGTCGTTCAGTGTTGCACGGACCATTGCCTTTGAGCACATCAAAGAATTCGTCCCAATCCGGTTCAGCAAATTCGTAATGGCCGGTTTTGTCGTTGAACTTCAAAGTCTCGTCGGGGATTGTCAGACCGAGGTATTCCGCCTGCGGTGCGGTTTGGTCGACGAATTTCTGACGCAGCTCGTCATTTGTGTTCATCTTGATCTTCCAGGCCATCGACTGCGCAGAATGGACCGATTCCTTGTCGGACGGACCGAACATCATCAATGAAGGATACCAGAAACGGTTCAATGCATCCTGCGCCATCTTGCGCTGGGCGTCGGTGCCGTTGGCCATTTTCATCATGATGTCGAACCCCTGCCGCTGGTGAAAGGATTCTTCCTTGCAGATTCGCACCATGGCGCGGGCGTAGGGGCCATATGAGGTACGTTGCAGCGGTACCTGGTTCATGATCGCGGCGCCATCAACAAGCCAGCCAACTGCACCCATATCTGCCCATGTTAGAGTCGGATAATTGAAGATCGAGGAGTATTTCATCTTGCCCGACAGCAGGTCGCGGGTCAGATCATCCCGGGTCACTCCCAGAGTTTCGGCAGCACAATACAGATACAAACCGTGTCCTGCTTCATCCTGTACCTTGGCCAACAGGATTGCCTTGCGTTCCAGGGTGGGTGCCCGGGTGATCCAGTTCCCTTCGGGCAGTTGCCCAACGATTTCTGAGTGGGCGTGCTGGCCGATCTGGCGTATCAGGTTCTTGCGATAACCCTCGGGCATCCAGTCCTTTGGCTCAATCTTGCCGCCTGCATTGATACGCTCCTGAAAGGCGCGTTCCTGCGGTTCCATTTCGTCGAGGGATTTCAGGCCCTCGCCGGTAGACTTGATCATCTGTGCATACATCGTTCAGGTCCTTTCAAGAATGAGGGCAACACCCTGCCCAACGCCAACACACATTGTACATAGCGCATATTTTCCGCCTGTTCGCTTTAGTTGAAGCGCCGCAGTCATCACGAGACGTGCGCCGGACATACCCAGCGGATGGCCGATGGCAATCGCGCCACCGTTTGCATTCACATGCGGCGCATCATCCGCAACGCCAAGTGCACGCAGCGTGGCGATACCCTGCGCAGCAAATGCTTCGTTCAGTTCGATCACATCCATCTGTTCGATGGTCAGTCCTGTGCGGGCCAGCACCTTCTGGCAGGCGGGGATCGGGCCAATTCCCATGACACGTGGCTCAACACCCGCGGCCGACATCGCGACAACGCGGGCGATGGGAGACAGTCCGTGATCTTTCATACCTTGTTCCGAGGCGATCAACATTGCTGCGGCACCGTCATTCACCCCAGAAGCATTCCCGGCGGTCACGGTCAGGTCGGGTCCGTTGATTCCACGCAGCTTGCCGAACTTTTCCAACGGCGTATCAGGGCGTGGGTGTTCATCCTTGCTAACCACAATTGCGTCGCCCTTGCGCTGAGGAATCGTGACGGGTGCAATTTCCTCTTCAAAAACACCGGCCGCATCTGCGGCTGCCCACCTTTGTTGACTGCGATAGGCAAAGGCGTCCTGGTCAGCGCGGTTGACATCATAATCCTCTGCGACATTGTCGGCAGTTTCCGGCATCGAATCGACGCCATATTGCGCCTTCATCTTTGGGTTCACGAAACGCCAGCCGATGGTGGTATCATAAACGGCATTGCCGCGGGAAAAGGCAGTTTCAGCTTTGGGCATCACAAAAGGTGCACGTGTCATGCTTTCGACACCACCGGCGATTGCCAGATCGATGTCGCCTGCGCGGATTGCCCGCGCCGCCGCGCCGACCGCATCCATACCCGAAGCACAGAGCCGGTTGATCGTAGCGCCGGGAACATCCACCGGTAGACCAGCAAGAAGCGAGGCCATGCGCGCAACGTTGCGGTTGTCTTCGCCTGCCTGATTGGCACAGCCAAAGATGACGTCATCAACGCGGGACCAATCGACTTGCGGATTGCGTTCCATCAAAGCGGCGATCGGTATTGCGGCAAGGTCATCTGTACGAACAGACGCAAGGGCACCACCGAATCGCCCGATGGGTGTGCGTTGCGCGTCGCAGATAAATGCAGGCATGGTTGGCTCCTTTTGGTTTTCGATAGACTAGGCATTCATACCAGATACGGCAATAAAAATGTTACACAACTTATGCAAACATGAAAAATTGGTAACGCTTTGCCGAAACCATATAGGCCCTTGCCCAGACGGACTTCAATTTCTCAGTTTGAAGAACCGCGATTGAACGGATCAGCATAGCCCGTCCTCTGCACGAATCAATGCCGCTTTAGGATCGATTCGACGTAGGCGTGTGCCTGACCCAGAGCGTGATCGCGTGCCTCATTCCTTAACACGCTGCCTTGAACAGGGAATAGTTATCAAGATGTTGGCATGTCCACGGCTGAAAAAGAAGTCAAAAACAGCCTGCGCTTTCATGGGTTCCAAGGCACTGTCAGGGTTTGGGCAAATAGATCATGTTTGTCTGATGCATTTAGTGCGGCCATTTCACGGCGTGCCTATGGCCTGTTATTTGTCCGATTGTCCCGCTTGCCTGCAGAACAAGAAATGGCCGCTGCCCAACAAACATCGCATAGCAGCGGAAACCGGGACCCCTGCCTCATGAGCAAATATTTGCCTGATTCTGGATAGAATGATAAAATCATCCATCAATGGGGGAGGGTCGATATGACAGACTCAGTTTTTACAAATGATACATTTGGCACGGCAACGGATCTTAACACTCTGGCGTTTTCGGGTAGTGATGTTGGCGGGCCTTTCAAATCACGCATCTTTCAATTCGATTCAGTTGGCTTACCCGCTGAGGCTGCGCCGGAGGGTGCGTTTACCACGGACGTAAGCGATTTCTTTACCTTCGATCCCTTTGATCTTGCCACGGTCAGGGTCAATTTCAACGCCGAGTCCGTCGGTGATTTTATCAATTTCGTCTACTTCCTGCCCGTGGCCGGTGTCAGCAAGGTTGAAGGTGCCTTGATCGGAAGCTGGGGTGGCGGTGTTGATGCAGGGTTCTTTGCGCATCTCGCAGGACAACCGGTATTGGGGTATTTTGACCCGAACGGTAATATCCCGGTGAATCCAGCCGTTGATCTGTCCGAGGCGGTTTTTTCGATCAACAGCTTCATCGGTGCCGAGGCAACCTGGACCCTGACGGGGGCTCCGGTGGTAGTTCAAGTGTTGGGGATACACATTGATACGGTGTTCAGGGGCCAGGACAACGAGGATGAGGTTTATTCCGACGTCGACTATCGTTTCAGCTTTGAACCGCAAAGTGGTGTCGTTCCTGACCCTGATCCTGTCCCCGTTCCAAACCCGGATCCAGACCCTGCTCCGGTGCCAGCTCCTCAACCACATCCCAATCAAATTGGCATGTCGTTTGTCAATTCCCCTCCGACCCCACAAACCATTGTGGGCGGTGAGAAAATCGATTTCTTCGAGGTTCGGGGCTATTATGATACCGGTATCACCTTCGATTTCTCGAACCCTGACCGGATCATCATGACAGAGGATTATTACCCCGAGCGTGTGGACACGCTGATTGATATTGAACGGCTCCAGTTTATCGATGGTTTTCTTGCGCTGGATACGGATGGAACAGCCGGACAGGCATACAGGCTCTACCAGGCCGCCTTTAATCGGGATCCGGATCCGGAAGGATTGGGTTTCTGGATCGACAATTTTGACGTTGGCAATGTCGATCTTGTCGAAATGGCCGAATTTTTCATGCAATCCGAAGAGTTCGCCCAAAAATATGGCGATCCGGACACGCTTGGCGACAGAGACTTTCTAACATTGCTTTATCGAAACGTATTGGACAGAACACCGGATGAGCCCGGATTTGAATTCTGGGAAGAGCAGCAGCAAGCGGGTCTGAGCAGGGCGGAGATGCTTCAATACTTTTCCGAAAGCGTGGAGAACTATCAAAACGTTGCAGGCGAAATCGCTGACGGCATCTGGTACGTCTGATTGTAGGGTGTCAGCCGCATTTAACATACAGCGGCTGGTAAGGCAGGGATGCGTAATCCGGCGTCCAGTGACAGTTGGGGATCATCCGCCACAAGGAATCACCTACCGCCAACCTTTCGGGCGATCGCCACCTTTACGCACCAGCTTGATAGAACAAGTGTGAAAGTGGTGAGCCCGTCCGGGTTCGAACCGGAGACCTACTGATTAAAAGTCAGTTGCTCTACCAACTGAGCTACAGGCCCACTACGCGCCGTATCTAGAAAGGAGCGGTGCAAGGGTCAAGCCCATAAAGTGTTAAAATCCTGGCTCCTTCTGGATAAGTTGCGGACACGGGGTTATATGCGCCGCATGAGTGATGATTTTTCACATGGATTGCCCTTCATGAAGATGCACGGGCTGGGAAACGATTTTGTCGTGTTGGATGCCCGTGGCCACGTGCTTTCCACAACAGCGTCGCTGGCCAGGGGAATCGGACATCGCCAGTTTGGGGTGGGTTTTGACCAGCTTGCCATCATTTCGGAAGGGGCAGGTGATGCGCATCTTACCTTTTTCAATGCTGATGGCTCAACTGCGGCAGCCTGTGGCAACGCGACACGATGTATTGCACGGTTCCTGATGGACGAAAGCGGAAAAAAGCGACTGCTCCTAACCACGGACAGGGGAGAACTTGTTGCGGAGGACGAGGGAGATGGCATCACCTCGGTGAATATGGGGCAGCCCTTCCTGACCTGGCATGAAGTGCCATTGGCCCGCGAGATGGATACGCTCGAACTGCCCATAGAAGGTGCGCCGACAGCCACGGGTATGGGCAATCCGCATTGCACTTTTTTTGTAGAGGACGCGTTGGCCGTCGATCTTGCCACTTTTGGCTCTGAAATCGAACACCACCCGCTGTTTCCAGAACGTACCAATGTACAGGTCGCGCAAATCATTGCGCCGGATTCCATACGCATGCGGGTTTGGGAACGCGGCGTGGGCGTGACACTGGCCTCTGGTTCTTCTTCATGCGCTACCGCAGTGGCAGCAGCGCGGCGCGGCCTTACAGGTCGTTCGGTCCGCATCGAACTGGATGGCGGGACATTGAGCATCGACTGGCGGCCTGACGGCGTCTGGATGTCCGGCCCCACGATGCATGTTTTCAACGGCATACTAACGCCAGAGTTCCTTGCAGGTATCACATGACCGCACCTGTCTTTTCAAATCACGGCTGTCGGTTGAACGCCTATGAGGTCGAAGCGATGAAAGATCTTGCCAGACAGGCTGGTTTGGAAGACGCTGTCGTGGTGAACACCTGCGCCGTGACTTCCGAAGCGGTGCGCAAGGCCCGTCAGGACATTCGCAAACTTCGCAAGGTACATCCTGATGCCCGGTTGATCGTGACCGGGTGCGCCGCCCAGACAGAGCCGGCTACCTTCGCGCAAATGGACGAAGTCGATGCCGTGATCGGGAATACCGAGAAAATGCAAGGCGCCACCTGGCAAGGGCTGGCGGCTGATTTTATTGGCGAAAGTGAAGCGGTGCAGGTTGACGACATCATGTCAGTCACCGAAACAGCCGGTCATCTGATTGACGGCTTTGGCACACGCAGCCGGGCCTATGTCCAGGTTCAGAACGGATGTGATCATCGCTGTACCTTTTGCATTATCCCTTACGGCCGGGGCAATTCTCGATCTGTCCCTGCAGGGGTTGTCGTGGATCAGATCAAACGGCTGGTCGATAAAGGATTCAACGAGGTAGTTCTGACCGGTGTTGACCTGACCTCATGGGGTGGAGATCTTCCAGCCAAGCCGTGTCTGGGCGATCTAGTGATGCGGATCTTGCGTCTGGTTCCGGATTTGCCCCGATTGCGGATCAGTTCTATCGACAGCATCGAGGTGGATGAAAACCTGATGCAAGCCATTGCCACCGAACCACGACTGATGCCGCATCTGCACCTGTCGTTGCAACATGGCGACGATATGATTTTGAAACGCATGAAGCGCAGGCATCTGCGCGATGATGCGATCCGTTTCTGTGAAGAAGCCAAAAGTCTGCGCCCGGATATGACATTCGGGGCGGACATCATCGCCGGTTTCCCCACTGAGACTGAATCAATGTTCGCAAATGCGCTTGCGATGGTCACTGAATGTGATCTGACTTGGTTGCACGTGTTTCCATATTCTGCGCGTCCAGGTACACCGGCCGCGCGCATGCCTGCTGTTAACGGCAAGGTGATCAAGGAACGGGCTGCGCGGCTGCGCGCCGCTGGTGAGGCACAAGTTCAGCGACATTTGGCAACGCAGGTTGGAAAGGCTCATCACGTCTTGATGGAAACCCCGATCATGGGGCGTACGGCGCAATTCACGGAAACCGTCTTTGCCATCCCCCAAGCAGTGGGAGAGATCGTTACCACGAAGATCAAGGCCGTTCAGGCCAACCAGTTGCTCGCCAGCAACTAGGCTGCCAAAGTGCCGCTTTGTGATTCACCGCCTCTGTCGTAGCATGCTTTCTTTGTCGGGAGGTAACTATGAGCGATATTATTGAGTGGGTGTTGGAAATGCGGGTTCAAGAAGGTCAGGCCGACAAGGTTCAACCGCTTCTTGATGAGATGGTCGCGGCGACCAAATCGGATGAGCCGGGCGCATTGCACTATGAATACTACATGCCCGAAGATCGCAGTACTTGCACCGTGCTGGAACGTTACGCCGACAATGCCGCTGTGATGGTACATCTTGGAAATTTTGGTGCTAAATTTGCCGAGCGTTTCTTAACTGTTTTCGTGCCGGAACGCTTTACCGTTTACGGCCTTGCAAACGCCGAAGTCCGTGGTGCTCTCGCAGGCTTCGGTGCGACCCATCAAAGCATGGTTTCAGGTTTCCATCGCTAGAACCCATATAAAGCAAAACCCCCGCAGCCAGGCTACGGGGGTTATAAATCCTGAAGACAAGCCTTTGATTTAGCCTTCTTCTTTTATCCGGCGCTTGACCGGTGCCCATAGACGCTTGTTGGTCAGATACAGCAGCACCGCAAGCAACGTCAGGAAAATCACCCCGGCAAAGCCGGCCTGTTTGCGGGCCATCATCTTGGGCTCGGCTGTCCACATGAGGAACGCGGATACATCCGCTGACATGTGATGAAGGTCGGTGTCGTGGCCGTCGGCATATTCTACGTCATCACCGAACAGCGGGGGCGCCATGGAAATCCAGCCACCGGGAAAGGCGGTGTTCTCATAGAAAGTAACGCCGGCCTGTTCCTTTTCTTCACCGGTATACCCGGTAAGCAGCGAGGCAATATACTCCGGTCCACCAATACCTTTGAAGAACTGGTTGATGCCCAACCCGTAAGGCCCGTGAAATCCGGCACGCTTTTTTGCCATTAATGACAGGTCAGGTGCATTTTCCAGCGCGGAGGCGGGGAAGTGATCTGTTGGTGTCGCTGCACGGAAATCGTCCAGTTCTGCATCAAATACTTCAAACTGTTTTGCATATTCGATCACCTGATCCTCAGGCATATGTGGACCGCCTTCGTCGTGCAGCGTACGGATCGGAACGAACTTCAGACCGTGACAGGCCGAACAAATCTCGGTGTAAACCTGCAAACCGCGCTGAAGCTGGTTCACATCATATGCGCCAAACGGACCCTCAAAAGAGAAATCAAAGTTTTCGATATGCGTATCGCCACCGCCAGCAGCCAGTGCACCCGAAGCGTTGAGGCCCAAGGCAATCAGGGAAGAGACGGCTATTTTCTTAAACATGTTCATCTCAATCACTCCGCCGGCTTGACGCTGGCATTTGTTTCACCAGCTTTATTCGCATACTTCGCCTTGTATGCTTCTTCGATGGTTGCAGGTTGCGCCAGTGGTTTCTCGATCACGCCCAACAGCGGCAGGATCACGAGGAAATAGGCGAACCAATAGGCTGAAGCGATCAGCGAGAAGGTTGCATAGGGTTCTTCCGCAGGCATCGCTCCCAGCCACATCAGGGCAACGAAATCGATAACCAGAAGACCAAACCACCATTTGAACATTGGACGGTAGCGTCCGGAACGAACGCTGGATGTATCCAGCCATGGCACGGCTGCCATGACCGCGATTGCACCGAACATCGCCAGAACGCCAAAGAACTTGGCGTCAATGATGCCACCGGTCACAAATGACGCAATCTGAACAACCCAAACCTCAGATGTAAATGCACGCAGGATTGCGTAGAATGGCAAGTAATACCACTCAGGCACAATATGTGCGGGAGTCGCCAGTGGGTTCGCTTCGATATAGTTGTCAGGGTGGCCAAGATAGTTCGGCATAAAGCCGACAACAGCAAAGAACACCACAAGGATGACCGCCAAGGCGAACAAGTCCTTGATTACAAAATAGGGCCAGAAGGGGAGCGTGTCTTTCTCGGCTTCTTCCTTGGAACCGCGGCGTACCTCGACCCCGGTCGGGTTGCTGTTGCCGGTTGTGTGGAAGGCCCAGATATGCACGGCGACAAGTGCCGCAATCACGAAGGGCAGCAGATAGTGCAGACTGAAGAAACGGTTCAGCGTGGCATTATCAACAGCAGGCCCGCCAAGCAGGAAGGTTTGCAGGCTTTCCCCGATGAAGGGGATCGCGCCGAACAGGCCGGTGATCACTGTTGCACCCCAGAATGACATCTGGCCCCAGGGCAGAACGTAGCCCATGAACCCGGTTGCCATCATCAGCAAGTAAATCAGCATGCCGATGATCCATGTCACTTCGCGCGGTGCCTTGTAAGAGCCGTAATAGAGGCCGCGGAAAATGTGGATATAAACAGCGAAAAAGAACAAAGACGCACCATTTGCGTGAAGATAGCGCAGCATATGACCGCCATTCACGTTGCGCATGATATGTTCAACGCTAGCGAAAGCGTTGTCCACATGCGGCGTGTAATGCATCGCAAGGACGATGCCGGTCACAATTTGCAGCACCAGACAGAATGCGAGAACGATACCCCAGATCCACATCCAGTTCAGGTTCTTGGGAGTAGGGATCATCAGGGTGTCATACATCAGGCCAACAATCGGCAAACGGCTATGCAGCCACTTTTCGCCTTTGGTCTTTGGCTCGTAATGATCGTGAGGAATACCAGACATCTTGCTCTCCCTTAACCCAGTTTGATCGTGGTTTCATCCACGAATTCGGCCACGGGGACCGGAAGATTTGTCGGCGCAGGCCCTTTGCGGATGCGACCGGCGGTGTCGTAATGTGACCCGTGGCAGGGGCAGAACCAGCCGCCAAAGTCACCCGCATCACCCAAAGGTACACAGCCAAGGTGCGTACAGACACCCATCATGACCAACCATTCGCCCGCTTCATCCAGCGTGCGGTTTTCGTCCGTTGCAGGGGAATCACCAGAGATGTTTTCGTTTTCGGCACCCTGATCCGGCAGATCAGACAGTTTGACAGCGCGTGCCGCCGCGATTTCTTCTTCGGTACGACGGCGGATAAATACAGGTTTGCCCAACCATTTGACGGTCATTTGAGTCCCCGGAGCCAGATCGCCAACATCTACGCGAATCGACGAAAGCGCCAAAACATCAGCTGATGGATTCATCTGGTTGACCAAGGGCCAAACCGCGCCAGCAACGGCAACAGCACCTGTTCCTGCCGTAGCGTAGTACAGGAAATCCCTACGGTTGCCTGCGTGATCTTCTGCGTTGGACACGTATTTTCTCCAATCTTTAGGGCCGTATTCCGGCCACCAGTGGTACAGATCGCGCACAGAACGCAACCCAGTTTGAGGAGGTATCTAGCCCGCTGACCGCAGTGCGTCTAGATACCAATGACGCGCAAAGGGTCGCAGGGACCGCTTAACAACATGAAAACCTGCCCATTTCAACACCGTTATGTGGCTGGAGGGCGGGTTGCCTGCATGGAAGGGCGCGAATCAAATGCAGTGTACCACGCAGCAAGAGCGTCATTACCATCGCGCCAACCTCGCGCATCATGACGAAAATCAACATAGCCCAGGGCACAGGCAACTGCGATCTGTCCCATGTCCAGCGGCCCTTGCAGATGGCTCATCCAGCGGGTGTTCAGGGCGGTACAGGCGCGCGCAATCTTGTCCCATTGGCCATCAACCCATTCGGGCATTCGCTTGTCTTCGGGCCGCATCCGCCATTCATAAGTCATTAAAAGGGCGGCATCCAGAATGCCATCGGCCGTTGCTTCAATCGTCAGAATATCCCAGTGTCTTGCGCCCGACCTGTATAATGATCCGCCTGCGCGATCATTGAGATAGGCGCAAATCACCCGACTGTCATAGAGGGCCGGACCGTCGGCCCGTTCCAGCGCCGGCACCTTGCCCAAGGGATTGCTGGGCAGAAGCGTCTGATCGGGAGACAGGGGCGTGGTTGCCCGTTCTTCCAAAGTGACATCATCCAGTTGCCCTGTTTCATGCAGAAGCACCATTACTTTGCGCACATAGGGGGAGGTGGGGGAATAGGCCAGTTTCATTGCGGTTTCTCCTGCATTCTATGTCAAAGTATCAACTGCCCTGCGACCGTGTGCAATCATTCAATGCTTGCCTGGACAATGTATCAGAGCCGCAAGGGCCTCCGTCTCGGCACCAATACCGTTGGCCGGAACTTTATTTGCCGCTGCCTTTCGGGTTGCATCGGGTTTGTTTTGCCCCAGCTTCCAGGTTCCATCAATTGCGTTCACATTCATCCGGCACGGCACAATCATCCTCATCATTCGATCCATGACACCGTCTGACATTTTTCCGGTTTTCCTTGGTTTCTTGGGGATCAGGCGATCTTCATAAAATGCGGATTGTCGGTCCAGCAGATCGTGCAACTCTTCCTGCGGGCGCAGATAAAGCGTTCCGGTCAGGTGAACCGCGACATAGTTCCAGGTTGGTACCTGATCGATCATGGCGCACCAATCCGGCGAAATGTAACTATACGCCCCGCTGACGGCGATCTTGGCGGTCTGAGGTTCCTTCGACGCCCGCATGATCGGGTTTGAGCGCACCAGGTGCAGTTCGATCATTGCGCCGTCGTCACTTGACAGGAAGGGAACATGGCTCATCAGAGGTCCAACTGTGGCATTGATCGCCAAAACACCAAATCCGCGCTCACATTCAAATCGAACGCTCCGCTTTTTACCGGCATCACGAAAATCGGATTGGGATACATGATCTGGTCTTTCTGATGGGATGTTCACGCTTGTACAGAACGCAATCGCGATGCAGTGTGCAAGCATTCTCAGGGCGGGGTGAAATTCTCCACCGGCGGTAGGAGGGAGCGCCCTCAAGCCCGCGAGCGGCCATTCAGTTGGTGTCAGCAGATCTGGTCAAATGCCAGAGCCGACGGTCATAGTCCGGATGAAAGAGAATGCGGTTGGATGCGGGGCTTGCCCTTTGTCCAAACGTGATCGCCTTGGGTGGACGTGTCTGAACCAAAAGGAGATCACAAATGACACTTTCCCCCGGTCCTGCTGCCCCGCGATTCGCTTTTGTAAAAGCGCAATGGCATGCGGACATTGTTGACCGTTCTCTGAACGGTTTTCTGGAACTGATAGCCGGAGAACAGGTTGATGTTATTGATGTTCCAGGGGCATTCGAACTTCCGTTAATGGCACAGAAACTGGCTGTGACGGGCAGATACCATGCCATTGTCTGTGCTGCCTTTGTCGTCGATGGCGGGATTTACCGGCATGATTTTGTTGCCAGTGCGGTTGTTAACGGATTGATGCGTGTTGGCCTTGATACCGGTTTGCCTGTCCTGTCGGTGTCGCTGACGCCGCATCACTATCAAGAAACTGATCATCACAACGCCATTTACAAAGAGCATTTTGTGCAAAAGGGACGCGAGGCTGCACAGGCCGCCCTCGGAATATCTGAGTCCCATCCGGCGGTGAGTGCCTGAACAGGTGTTTCAGCAGAGCTTGGTCCAGCGATGGCTGGGTCACGGTTTAACGCAGGATGATACGTTGAAAAACACGCGCTCAAACGATTTGCCAAATGCGGTTCTGGTTGCACGAGATGCGCTGCCTGCTGACCTCGCGCTGCCTACTGTCTACTGCCTAAGGCATTCGTTCAGCCGAGGTATTGTTGTAACTCCGGTGGCGGGTTATCCATCAATTCCCTTGCAGGTTGCGGCGCTTCCGCTTTGCCCGAACCAACAAATATTACCTGATCCGCGATCCGGCGCACATCTTCTGGGGCATGGGTCACCATAACCAATCCCGCCCCGGTTTCGGCAACCAGATCTTGCATCAGATCCAGCATCTCATTGCGCAATGCGGGTCCCAATGCGGCAAAAGGTTCGTCCAGCAACACCCAGGGGCGCGCTTGCACCAATACCCGCGCCAATGCCGCGCGGCTTTGTTGCCCTCCGGATAAAGTGCCGGGTTTCTTGTTGGTCTGATCACTAAGGCCAACCCGCGCCAGGGCTTTTGAAATGCGTGTTCGATCCTCGTCGGTCAGTCGCAGATCCGGCCTGATGCCCAGCCCGACATTTTGCAGGACGCTGAGATGGGGAAAGAGATTGTTGTCCTGAAACAGCATTGTCATCGGCCGTCCGCCCGGTTGATGATCGGTGATCTCCTGATCCTGCCAGAACAACCGACCCGAGGTGAGGGGGACAAAGCCGCATAAAGCGCCTAACAAGGTGGATTTGCCCGCACCGGATGGCCCGATCACTGCATATTTTCGCCCTTTCTGCAGCGACATATCCGCGGTCATCTGGAAATCCTCCAGCCTGATTTTTAACTGGTCAAGACGCAGCATATCTTCTCCCTATCCAGTCACAGACCCAAAAGATTCCCAGCGCCATGATCAACAGCAACAAGGCCGCACCGGCTGCGGCTTCCATACGGTATGCCCCCATCAAACGGTACATCTGTAATGGGAGCGTAGCACGATCCGCATCAGCGAATAACGTGATCACGCCCAGATCTCCGGCGGATAGTGCGCCGGTCAGGCCCGCGGCAAATCCGATCTGCGGGGCAAGTCGAGGTAAAATCACCCAGCGCCACAGGGGCCAACCCTGCACGCCCAGTGTCGCAGAAAGCCGCCCGTAATCCCGCAGTGTGTCGCGCAGGCGCGGTACGAGGATCCGCAGGCAGAAGGGCAGCGCCATCAATGCGTTGACCAAGGCTGTGACAGGCAAGGCCAAACTGGCTGGATTCATCACCGGATTGATCAGGATAAACCAGCCGGTTCCGATCATTAAGGGAGAGGCGGACAGACCCAGAAGCCCGATTGCCTCGACGCTTCCGGTAGGTTTACTTGCAATCCACCCGGCCATTGGTACTGCCAGAAACCCCAGCACAAGAATACTCATTCCCGCTACACAAAGTGACGCACCCGCTGCTGTCCAAACTGTTTGGGGCAACTGAGGGATGCCGATCAAGCCACGCAGGACGATGGCAAATAACGGCAACAACAAGAACCCCGAGGCGATCGTGATTACAACCATATCCGATCGACGCTGTACCCTGCTGACCCCGTCCCAGCGTTGCTGCGGGCGGTCCAGCCCGCCACCGACCGAAATCGTGGGAATGACGCCCAGAGCCACCAGCGCGGCACCGCCCGCCAATGCCAATTGGGCCAAAGACAAAAGCGCAGCGCGCCCAAGATCAAAATCGAACCGGAAAGCCTGATAAATTGCCAGTTCCAAGGTCGTTGCCTTTGGTCCGCCTCCGAGAGTCAGAGCAACAGCAAAGCTTGTCAGGCAGATCACGAATATCAATGCCGCAACGCCCGGCAGGATCTGACGGATCAAGGGCCACTCGATCACCCGGAAAAATGCCCAAGGTGTCAGGTGCAGTTGCGCGGCCAATCGAAAGCGCTCGGCTGGTATGGTCTGCCAGCCCTGTAGCAACAGGCGTGTGGCCAGCGGCAAATTAAAGAACACATGCGCCAAGACCACACCTTGCAAACCGTAGATTGACAGAGTCGGCAAACCCGCAGACGCCAACACAATATTCAGCCAACCATTTCTGCCGAACACCGATAGCAGGCCCAAGACAGCGACGATCACCGGCAAGATAAACGGCGCGCCGAGCAACGTAACCAAAAGCCCGCGGCCAAAAAACTGCCGTCGCGCCAATGCCCGTGCCACGGGTATGGCCAACACGACCGAAAACATGGAGGAGAGAAAGGATTGCCAGACCGTGAAGCGCACAGCGGCCCAATCGCCGGTCCCGAAAGACAGTGCAGTTTCAATCCGGGACGCAATGCCAACCCCGGCGGCCAAGACAACCGCAACCACCAGGATTGCGGCCATCTTTCCCCATTTCCAGGTTACTGGCTTAGTCCGACGCGCCATGCTTCAACCGCTTTATCGCGCAATGCCACGGCTTCGGTTTCATCATAAAACAGCACCTTTTCGGGCAGCGGCAACTCTGACCATCCTTCAGGCCATTGATCCTGTGCCAAAGCGGAGGGCAAAGACCAATTCGCAGCCGGGATCATTTTTTGAAACGCTTCGGACATCACATATGTCAGGAAGGTATCCGCCAGTTCCGGCACATCGGTAGAAGAAACCTTGGCAACGGTTTCCGTCATGAAATAATGCCCATCCGAAAACAACGCTGCTTTCTTGGTAAAATCCTCCTCGGCAAACATGTGATATGCGGGCGAGGTCGTGTAGCTTAGGACCATATCCGCTTCACCCTCGGTGAACATACCATAGCTTGAGGACCAGTCTTTGGTCACGGTCAGGATCTTGGGTGCGAGTTTGGCCCAGGTTTCCTGGGCTTGATCGCCATAGATGGCCTCTACCCACAACGCCAGGGCGAGCCCGGAAATCGAGGTCCTTGGATCCTGTATCACGATCCGCACATCGTCTGGCAGGTTGATCAGGTCGTCAAAACTTGCCGGCGGCGTTTCCATACGGGTAGTGTCATACATGAATGCAGTATGACCGTAGTTGAAAGGCAGAAAAGTTTCGTCAGACCATTCAATCGGTAGGGTCAATGCGCTGTTGTCCTGCCCGTGTGGTGCCAAAAGACCCGTTGCACGGGCTTTAGCCGTGACATCAGATGTCAGCCCCATCACGACATCCGCCTCAATGCGTTTGCCTTCCAGTAGCAAGCGGGGCAACAGATCGCCGGTGGAAAACACCAGATCGCAATCACAGATTGCTTCGAATTCCTTTTCGATGATCGGGCCGGGGCCCCATTCCGAAGTGAAATAATCTCCCGCATAAACAGTCAATATTGGTGTATCCGCAGCGGCTGCTGACGCGGCAATCAGGGTTGTAGCAGCAAGTGTAAGAGCCTTCATGGCATCCTCCAAAATGCGGCGTTGAGAAGTATTGGAAGAGTGCCAAAACCTTCCCTCCGCCGGTGTTAACCGGTTCAGGTTCGACGGGTCAGCTTGCGCTATCTCAGCTCTTTCGAGCCCCCCGAGGTAAGGCAAGGCATAGGCGGGTCGGTTAAGGTTGGCAAGGTGAAAGGATGAAACGGCCCAAAGGACCCTTCCATTGCAAAGCGAATGACGGCAGGAAATAGTCGTTATTGCCCAGGTGATTCAAAATTGTAAAATCCGTGCTTTCATTTTGTTATGGCAACGTGCTTACAAATCCTTCACCAAGCGTAGCGCATCATAAATCGCTGCATGGGTGTTGCGGGCGGAAACTGCGTCGCCAATTCGGAACAATTGGAACGCGCCATTTTCATTCCTCAAAACAGATTGAGTGCCACCTTCGATCAACGCATCATGATCAACCGCGCCCGCGTTCGAACTGAGCGGTTTCAGATCAAAATACAAACCATCCAGTGGTAAGGTGCCATAGTTCAGGACGACCTGATCATAATCTCTTTCGGCGGTGTGATCGCTATAGTCCGTTCCAATGGTCGCCGTCAGTTTGTTGCCATTGCGCACGACGTCCAGCAATCTGCGCGTGACAGTAAAGGTGACATCCTTGTCCTGAAGTGCGCGCATGTAAGGGACAAGGTTCATTGCCATGACACCTGAGGCAAATGTACGATCAGGCGTCATGATTTCAACCGTCGCACCGGCGGCAGCCGCGATTTCGGCGGCTTGCAATCCGGCATGATCGCCACTTTCATCATAGATCAGAATATTCTGCGCAGGCTTGATGTCTCCGGCAATAATATCCCAGGATGTGACAACATTTGATGCTTCCTTGCCTGTTTCAAACAATTCGGTGTTTGGCATCCCGCCGGTCGCAATGATCACCACGTCCGGTTTCAGCGCAACAACATCTTCTTCTTCAACCAAGGTATTGAAATGAAAGGTCACATCGCGGGCCGCGCATTGCGCCATGCGCCATTCGATGATTGAAATCATCTCGCGTCGACGCGCGCTTTGTGCGGTCAGGCGCACTTGACCGCCGGGCTCTGGCTGGGCTTCAAAGACAACAACTTCGTGACCACGCTCCGCCGCGACGCGCGCCGCCTCAAGGCCGGCTGGCCCTGCGCCGACGATGACAACCCTGCGTTTTTCGCGTGCGGGCTGGATAGTATGCGGCATGCTGAGTTCTCGTCCCGTTGCCGCGTTATGAATGCAAAGCGCGTCACCCGCTTCATATATCCGGTCAAGGCAGTAGGTAGCGCCGACACAGGGGCGAATGTCGTCTTCACGACCTTCCATGATCTTTTTGACGACATGGGGATCGGCCATATGGGCGCGTGTCATGCCCACCATATCAAGCAGTCCCGCCGCCACTGCATGACGTGCGGTGGCGACATCGGGAATCTTGGCAGCGTGGAACGTCGGCATGCCGGTCAGTTTCTTGACCTGCCCCGCGAAATCCAGATGTGGTGCACTCTTCATGCCCTGGATCGGAATCAGATCCGTCATCGCAGGATCGGTGTGAATGCGCCCCCGGACAACATTCAGGAAATCAAGCTGGCCGGAATCGGCAAGTATTTGGGAAATTTTCAACCCGTCCTTTTCGGTGATCCCACCTTTTTGTGCTTCATCAGCGGTGTAGCGGAATCCGACAATAAATTCGTCTCCCACCCGTTTGCGAATGGCTGCCAATACATCAAGTGGAAACCGCATCCGGTTTTCCAGGGTGTCAGCCCCGTATGGGCCTACAAGGTCATTCGTCAGCGGGGACCAGAATTGGTCAAGCAAATGACCGTAGACTTGCAACTCGATCCCATCCATACCGCCGGCCTTCATCCGCTCTGCCGCGTCGGCAAAATCGGTGATGATCCGTTCGATGTCCCAATCTTCAATCAGCTTTGGAAAGGCGCGGTGCGCGGGTTCGCGGTGCTTTGACGAAGAGAGAGAAGGCAACCAGTCGCCTTTGTTCCATGTCGTGCGCCGGCCAAGGTGCGTCAACTGGATCATCACGGCACAGCCGTGTTCATGACAGCCGTCACTAAGGTTTTGGATCCATGGAACAACCTCGTCCTTGTAGGCGAGAATGTTGTTGAAGACAGGGGGGCTGTCTCTCGAAACCGCTGCAGAACCTGCTGTCATGGCCAGCGCCACGCCGGCCTTGGCGCGTTCTTCGTGGTAGGCGCGATACCGATCCTTTGGCATTCCGTCTTCGGGATAGGCGGGTTCATGACTTGTCGTCATGATCCGGTTTCTCAAGGTGAGATGTTTCAATTGGAACGGTTGAAGCAACGGATCTTTGGTCATTGAAAACGTCTCGCTTTTTCAGGCTGATCAGCGCCCTGTGATGGCTGGGCAAAATGGATTGGCAAGTGATTTATTCAAGCTGACTTTTAATTGACATTCATGTCAAGTTTTCTAATGTGCGGATATGAAGCACCCCCCAAATCGCCAACGCGGCTCAAAAAAAATCTGGTTGGATGCAGCCTACGAAATGCTTGTTTGCAACGGCATCGAGGGGGTCAAAGTGATGGCGCTGGCCCAAAAGCTGAACCTGACACGAACCGGGTTTTACTGGTTTTTTACCGGTCTCGAAGAACTGCACGCTGAATTGATCGAGAGGTGGGAAAACAAGAATACCGGAAATCTTGTTGAACGCTGTGGCATGGCGGCTACCAGTATCTGCGAAGCGCTTTTTAACGTGATGGATTGTTGGTTGGATCCAGGCCTTTTTGATGCAGGCCTTGATCTGGCAATCCGCAACTGGGCGCGTATGGATCCGGATCTGTTCGGTAGGTTGAATAATGCGGATCAACGGCGCATTGATGCTGTCGCCGCCTTGTTCCGTCAGCACGGTTTTAGCGCACAAGAGGCCGAAACACGCAGCTTGACCCTGATCTATACACAGATCGGGTATATCTCGATGCAGGTTCAGGAAAAACGCGACGAAAGGCTGGAGCGGGTTCGGCACTATGTCGAAATTTTTGCAGGATGCGCACCTTCTGAAAGGGATGTGCAGCGCTTTCTAATCAGGCACAGGCCGATAGGCACCGCGACAGATGACCAGGGCAGTTACCCCCACTGACCGGCAATCGCTGTTTGGGTGGTCCTTTTGTGAAGTTGTCATGGGGTTTTTTCCAGAAACAGGTATTTGGTGCAGTGCCCGCCGTCCCGCCCCTGATCAAAAACCACCCCTTGAGACAACCTTCCCGCATCGTTAATGCAAGTCCCAACAGGAGTCTTGCAAATGTCGATCAACAGCTTTGGCCATCTTTTCCGCGTGACAACCTGGGGCGAAAGCCATGGACCGGCTCTGGGGGCCACTGTCGATGGTTGCCCTCCGGGCGTGGCTGTCGACGCGGCGATGATCCAGCATTGGCTTGATAAGCGTAAACCAGGTCAAAACAAATACACCACGCAACGCCGCGAGCCGGATGAGGTGCGCATCCTGTCCGGCGTTTTCGAAGGCATGACAACCGGCACACCGATCCAATTGATGATCGAAAATACCGACCAGCGTTCCAAGGACTATGGTGACATCAAGGACAAGTTTCGTCCCGGCCACGCCGACATCACCTATTTCCAGAAATATGGCATCCGCGATTATCGTGGCGGCGGGCGGTCCAGCGCACGTGAAACGGCAAGCCGTGTCGCTGCGGGCGGGCTGGCACGAGAGGCGATCAAAACGCTTGCCCCTGATGTTCAGATCACCGGTTACATGGTGCAAATGGGGCCACACCAGATTGACAGAAACTCATTTGACTGGGACCAGATCGATCAAAATCCGTTCTGGGTACCTGACGCCAAGGCGGCGGCCGAATGGGCAAGCTATCTCGACGGGTTGCGCAAATCCGGGTCCTCCGTAGGCGCGATTATCGAGGTCACCGCCCGAAATGTGCCCGCGGGTCTTGGCGCGCCGGTCTATGGTAAACTCGACACTGACCTGGCCGCTGCAATGATGTCGATCAATGCTGTCAAGGGTGTCGAGATCGGTGAAGGCATGTCAGCCGCGATGTTGACGGGAGAATTGAACGCCGACGAAATATTCATGGGGAACGACAGCCAGCCGCGCTACTCTTCAAATCATGCGGGCGGCATTCTGGGGGGTATCAGCACCGGGCAGGATATTGTTGTACGCTTCGCAGTCAAACCCACGTCCAGCATTTTGACGACACGCAAGACCATCACCAGAACGGGTGAAGAAACAGAAATCATCACCAAAGGCCGCCATGACCCCTGCGTCGGTATTCGCGCCGTGCCCGTGGGCGAGGCGATGATGGCCTGCGTCTTGCTGGATCACATGCTGTTGCATCGCGGGCAGGTCGGGGAGAACCGTGGCCATATCGGTGCTATGCGACCGGAATAATCGACAGAACCGGGATATGCTTGCATAGCTTGCCTTCCATCGGGAGTTTGCCGTCAGGATAATTTCGGCATTGGCGGGGACAGGCGACCTCCTTGATCGCTGCAAATCTTGAAAAGAGAGAAAGGGGCGGGTTGGCTTTTCTGCGTTTGGAAAATGCACAACACCGTCGCGCCGCGAAACCCGACTAACCCTGCTTGCAAATATGCAGCCATAGGCGCAAGAAGCGGTTATGGCTCTATCTCTGGTTCAGAACAATCCCGGCCGCGCCATCGCATTGAAGACTGGCGCGATTTTCTTGTTTATGGTCATGTCCGCGATGATCAAGGCCGCCTCAAGCGAGGTGCCGCCGGGGCAAGCGGTTTTCTTTCGTTCGTTTTTTGCCATGCCGATAATTGGCTTGTGGCTTTGGCAATCGGGCCACCTGCACGATGGATTAAAGGCCAACAACATTCTCGGTCATGTCTGGCGCGGATTGTTCGGCACAACGGCAATGTGCCTGACCTTTGCGGGGCTTGCGATATTACCCCTGCCCGAAGTCACCGCCATCGGTTATGCCACGCCGATGTTCACCGTCGTTTTCGCCGCGATTTTTCTGGGTGAACGGGTGAGATTGTTCCGTCTGTCCGCTGTGGCACTTGGTCTGGTCGGTGTAATGATCGTTATCGCGCCGCGCCTGTCACTGGACCAGGGCTACACCGATATGGCGACCCTTGGTGCATTACTGGTGTTATCGGCATCAATCCTGCGGGCCATGGTGCAGATCCATGTGCGCCGTCTTGTTCAGACGGATACAACCAGCGCCATCGTCTTTTACTTTTCGCTCACCGCAAGCTGTGTCTCGCTGTTTAGTTTGCCGTTGGGCTGGCTCTTTCCCATCCCGGCTCTGGCATGGACCAGCCCTGGCCTGGGTGTGCTTTCCCTGATCATCGGCGCGGGTCTCATTGGTGGCGTTGCGCAGATCATGGTCACATCGTCGTTTCGCTTTGGGACGGTTTCCATGTTGGCACCCTTTGACTATTCTTCGATGATATTCGCCACATTGATCGGCTGGATGGTTTTCGACGAAATCCCAACGACGACGATTTTGATCGGTGCTGCCCTTGTCATTGCCGGTGGTGTATTGATCATATGGCGCGAACGAGAGTTGGGCGTCGATCGCAGCAAATCCAAACCCAGCACCGCGCCCAGCGGCAGCCTTAACTAAGGACATCCCATGTCAGACGATCACAAAGCCAAAATGCAAGAACGCCAAACCAAGCAACGCGCAAAGGTTGCTGAGTTGGTCGATCCCGAAAAAGGCCTGGTTTTGGTTCATACCGGGTCCGGCAAGGGCAAATCATCTTCTGCATTTGGGGTTGTCGTGCGTGCCCTGGGCTGGAAGCAAAAGGTTGGTGTGATCCAGTTTATCAAAGGCAAATGGAAGACAGGTGAGCGCCAGTTTTTCGAACGCCTGGACGAGGTGACCTGGCATACCATGGGTGAAGGATTTACCTGGGATACCCAGGACAAGGAACGCGATATTGCCGCGGCTCAGGCCGCATTCGCCAAAGGACGTGAGATGATGGAAAGCGGCAATTATGATCTGATTGTCATGGATGAAATCAACATTGCGATGCGTTATGAATACCTGACATCTGAAGAGGTCATCGCAGGGTTGGAAGCACGGGACAAACGTACTGGTGTGATTCTGACAGGGCGTGACGCTAAACCGGAATTATGCGCTTATGCTGATCTGGTGACCGAAATGACCGAAATAAAACACCCCTTCAAGGCAGGCATCAAAGCCCAGCGTGGTGTGGATTTTTAACGGGTCAATGGCGCGGCGACCGGATGGCACGGCAAGGCATGTGAACGAGAAAACGTGCTTGTCTGATTTTCGGGCGATGGATCCGTGCCCCTATGACAGACCGTTTCATTGGGGCATTGCCGAACTGCCTTCACAGGGGACAGCGTCGAAATGAAAAACGGGGCAGTCTGGACTGCCCCGTGTCTTTGGCCGGTATTGGGAGGTGATCAGACCCGCACCAGCTTTTCGTAACTCTCTGCGATGTCGCGCGTCATTGTGCCGACCTCAAAGGTGTAGTCGCCAATCTGGCCGACCGGCGTGACCTCGGCCGCTGTGCCCGTCAGCCAGCATTGTTCGAATCCTTCCAACTCTTCCGGCATGATGTGACGCTCATGCACCGTAACGCCACGCTCGCGCAGCATTCCGATCACAGTCTGGCGGGTGATTCCGTTCAGGAAACAATCGGGGTCGGGCGTGTGCACTTCGCCGTCCTTGACGAAAAAGATGTTCGCCCCTGTCGCTTCGGCGACATAGCCGCGGTAGTCGAACATCATCGCATCCGAACATCCCTTTGCCTCTGCCGCATGTTTGGACATGGTACAAATCATGTATAGCCCCGCTGCTTTCGCATGGCAGGGGATCGTTTCCGGCGAAGGTCGTTTCCATTTGGAAATGTCGAGCTTGGCGCCCTTCATTTTGGCCTCCCCGTAATAGGCACCCCATTCCCATGCGGCAATCGCCAGACGCACGGGGTTCTTGGCAGATGCCACGCCCATATCCTCGCCTGCGCCGCGCCATGCAATTGCTCGTACATAGGCATCCTGCAAACCGCTGGCGGCCAGAACCTCGACCTTGGCGGCTTCAATTTCGTCGATTGTCCAGGGCACTGCGAAATCCACCATCTCGGCTGACCGCTTCAATCGTTCCGAGTGTTCCCGGCTTTTGAAAATCTTGCCGTTATAGGCACGCTCGCCCTCAAATACCGAGGACGCATAATGCATCGCATGGGTCAGAATATGGACTTTGGCATCGCGCCAATTGACCAATTTGCCGTCCAGCCATATCAGGCCATCCCGATCATCATAAGCGCCCGCCATTGTAAATCTCCTCAGCAGCAAGATAAATTTAAGAATATTGCGTCAATAGGTCCGTTTCGGACATATTCGGTCGCAAAAAGCTAAGTTTTGCTAGCGTTTCATCCTTGGAGTGTCAACAAGGCTGACGTACCCTTGGCAACACACAAAAACGAGGCTTCTCATGTCCGATGGACGCTCCCCAGCCGCTGTCAGAAGCGACAACCTGTTGTTTCTCACGGATGAACAACTACGACAAGGCAGCGAGGCGATGTTCTTTGCTTATCGTGGATTCACCGCAGATCCTGACCGAATTCTGGGTGACATGGCGTATGGCCGTGCCCACCACAGAGCAATTCACTTTATCGGTGGCGCACCGGGGACTACCGTAAATAACTTGCTGAATATCCTCGGTGTCACAAAGCAATCGCTTAATCGTGTGTTGCGCACGCTGATCGCCGATGGTCTGGTTCAAAGCAAGGTGGGGCGCAATGATAAACGGGAACGACATTTGTATCTGACGGAAGAAGGCCGCGCCCTGGAACAGAAGTTGTCGGACGCACAGCGTGCGCGGTTGCGCGCGGCATTTCGCGAAGCAGGCCCGGAGGCCGTTGCGGGGTTTCGTCGCGTGCTCGAAGCGATGATGGATCCTGAAATGCGGGCCAGCTACACCAGATTAAGGGGGTCGGGATCTTGAACGAGATGGACGCACATCTGCTGATCGTAGATGATGACGAACGCATCCGCACGCTGTTGCAAAAATTCCTGATGCGGCATGGGTTCCTTGTTACTGCCGCGCGCGATGCGGGCCATGCGCGGCGTATTCTTGCCGGGCTGGATTTCGATTTGATCGTTCTTGATGTGATGATGCCTGGTGAAGACGGCTTGGCCTTGACGGCATCTTTGCGCGAAACCATGGAAACCCCGATCTTGTTGCTGACGGCCAAAGGCGAAACCGGCAACCGCATAGAAGGCCTGGAAGCGGGGGCTGACGATTACCTCGCCAAACCCTTTGAACCCAAGGAACTGCTCCTCAGGATCAACGCGATTTTGCGTCGCATGCCGGATACCCGCGCGGAAGATACCGCGCCCAAGGTGCTTTCGCTTGGCGCGATCCGGTATGACCTGGAACGCGGCGAGATGTGGCAGGGTGATGTTCTGGTCCGTTTGACCGCGACAGAAATTCTATTGATGAAGATTTTCTCGGCCCAACCCGGACAACCCTTGAGCCGGGCCAAGCTGGTAGAAGAACTGGGCCGTGACCGTGGCCAGGCGCAGGAACGTGCGGTGGATGTCCAGATTACCCGGTTGCGGCGCAAGATCGAGGATAACCCGAAACAGCCGCGCTATCTGCAAACCGTGCGAGGCGCGGGATATATGTTGGCACCTGATTGACGGGACCAGCGCCCGAAGAGGGTTCGGACGGTATATAAGGCCAAAAAGAGATGCAAAGCGCGTCTGGTGAAGCGCGGCGTTCCTGTCTATTGTGCGGCAAGTTGACAAGAACGAGGCCTGCAGCATGTCCGATACCAAGATCGAAGAAATGAGTTTTGAGGCTGCCATGGCAGAGCTTGAGAAGGTTTTGGGGCAACTGGAACGTGGCGACGTGGCCCTGGATGAAAGCATCGCCCTGTACGAACGCGGGGCTGCCCTGAAGGTGCGATGCGAGACCAAGCTGAAAGAAGCGGAAGAAAAAGTTGCCGCGATTACCCTGGACGGGGATGGAAACCCAACGGGTCTCAAGCCCGTGGAAGGGCTGTAGGTATTTGTGTTTTCTGAACGGTTATCTGACGCGGCACAGAGCGTAGCTGGGCATTTCGACCACATTCTGGCGCAGATGGACAATCTGGCGGTGGTACATGCGATGAGCCATGCCACAACCGGCGGCAAGGGGTTGCGCGGGTTCCTTGTTTTGGAAAGTGCGCGTTTGCACGGAATCACGCCGGCCGCAGCGATCTGGCCGGCCACGGCAATCGAGGCGCTCCATGCCTATTCACTGGTGCATGACGATTTGCCCTGTATGGATGATGATGACCTGCGACGTGGCGTGCCAACCGTGCACCGCAAGTGGGATAGAGCCACGGCGGTGCTGGCGGGAGATGCGCTTCAGTCGCTGGCGTTCGAGCTGGTGACCGCTGCCGAGGTTGGTAGTGGGGAGGTGCGGGCAAAGCTGGCGAATACGCTTGCCATCGCTGCGGGAGCAAGAGGCATGGTTCTGGGGCAGGCGCTTGATATTGCGGCAGAAACAGCACTCCATCCCCTGTCATTGGATGAAATCACTGCGTTGCAACACAACAAGACCGGTGCGCTGATTGTCTGGGCTGCCCTGGCAGGCCCGCGTATGTCGGGGGATGATACCGGAGCGCTGGCGACCTATGCTAAGGCGCTTGGTCTTGCGTTTCAGATTGCCGACGACATTCTGGATGTGACCGGGGATGCCGCGACGGTCGGCAAGGCCACAGGCAAGGATGCCGATGCTGGCAAAGCCACTTTCGTGTCACTTCTGGGTCTTGATGGGGCCACAGGTCGCGCCGAAGAGCTGGTGCAATCTGCTTGTGATGCATTAAGTGTTTATGGTGACGCGGGCGAAACACTGCGTGACGCCGCCCGATTTGTCGTTACCCGCAAGAACTGAGGGACATCATGACCGACCATCCCAAGACGCCCATTCTGGACCGTGTCATGCGTCCGGCTGACCTGAAACAGTTGAGCGATGCCGAGCTTCGTAAATTGGCGCATGAGGTCCGCGATGAGACAATTTCGGCTGTATCTGTAACCGGTGGGCATCTGGGCGCCGGGCTTGGCGTCGTCGAACTGACTGTGGCGCTCCACGCGGTTTTTGACACGCCACGGGACAAGATCATCTGGGATGTCGGGCATCAATGTTACCCCCACAAGATTTTGACGGAACGGCGTGACAGGATTCGAACCCTGCGTCAAAAGGATGGGCTGAGTGGTTTTACCAAACGTAGTGAATCCCCCTATGATCCTTTTGGTGCGGCGCATTCTTCGACTTCTATTTCGGCAGCCCTCGGTTTTGCTGTTGCCCGTGATCTGGGCGGGTCGCCAGCCGAAGGTGCCGGGGACGCAATAGCGGTGATCGGCGACGGGGCCATGTCGGCGGGCATGGCCTATGAAGCGATGAACAACGCAGGCCATCTCAAGAAACGCTTGATCGTGATCCTGAACGACAATGAAATGTCGATTGCGCCGCCGGTAGGCGCCATGTCTGCCTATCTCAGCCGCCTCTATGCAGAAGAGCCGTTTCAGGAATTCAAAGCCGCTGCCAAGGGCGCGGTAAGCCTGCTGCCCGAACCCTTCCGTGAAGGGGCGAAACGGGCCAAGGACATGCTGAAAGGCATTGCCGTTGGCGGCACATTGTTCGAGCAGTTGGGCTTTTCCTACCTCGGGCCGATTGACGGGCATGACATGGACCAATTGCTGCCGGTTCTGCGCACAGTCAAGGCGCGTGCGACGGGGCCGATTCTGATTCATGTACTGACCAAAAAGGGCAAGGGCTATGGCCCCGCGGAAAAGGCCCGCGACAAGGGCCACGGCGTGTCCAAATTCAATGTGGTTACGGGAGAGCAGAAAAAAGCCCCCTCCAACGCACCCAGCTATACCTCTGTATTTGCGCAAAGCCTGCTGCAACATGCTGCCGAGGACGACAAGATTTGCGCTGTGACAGCTGCAATGCCCGATGGTACCGGTCTGGACCTTTTTGCCAAACGGTATCCTTCGCGCTGCTTTGATGTGGGGATTGCAGAACAGCATGGCGTGACTTTTTCCGCAGCTTTGGCAGCCGGGGGGATGAAGCCGTTTTGCGCAATGTATTCGACCTTTTTGCAACGCGGCTATGATCAGGTTGTACATGATGTCGCAATCCAGCGTTTGCCGGTACGTTTCGCGATAGATCGCGCCGGTCTGGTCGGGGCTGACGGGGCAACACATGCGGGAGCGTTTGATGTTGCCTTTCTCGCGAACCTGCCCGGTTTTGTCGTGATGGCTGCTGCTGATGAAGCAGAGCTAAAGCATATGGTGGCGACTGCAGTAGCGCATGACGACGGACCTATCGCCTTTCGATTCCCGCGTGGTGAAGGCAAGGGTGTCGATCTGCCCGAACGCGGCACCCCGCTTGAGATCGGCAAAGGCCGTATTCTCAGCCAGGGCAGTCGCGTTGCGTTGTTGTCCTTTGGCACCCGGTTGACAGAGGTTGAAAAGGCGGCGGAGGCCCTTGCCGGCAAAGGCATCACACCGACGGTTGCGGATGCCCGTTTTGCCAAACCTCTGGACCGGGACATGATCCTGAACCTTGCTGCGCAACACGAGGCGCTGATTACGATCGAAGAAGGTGCCCTCGGCGGTTTCGGCTCGCATGTGGCGCAACTTCTGGCGAATGAAGGTGTGTTTGACAAAGGCCTTAAATACCGCTCGATGGTGCTCCCTGATACATTCATTGATCAGGCTTCGCCGTCGGATATGTATGCGGTTGCCGGAATGAATGCGGAACAGATCGAAGCAAAGGTGCTGGATGTTCTGGGGATCGCTCAGATCGGGGCGCAACGGGCCTAATTGCCGTTGTTCTGCCGTTCAATCAATGCATCAAGCCGTTCTTCAATCGCCGTCAAGCGGGCCAAAACAACATCACGGTGGGCATCCGTTTCGGCGTTGCTTTCTTCGGAATGTACGTCCTGCATGGAATTGACAATCAAACCTACCAACAGGTTTACCACGGCAAAGGTCGTGACCATGATAAACGGAATGAAGAACAGCCAGGCATAGGCATATTCACGCATCACAGGGCGTACGATGCCCATTGACCAGCTTTCAAGGGTCATGATCTGAAACAGAGAATATCCGGACCGTCCCAGCGTGCCGAACCAATCCTCAAAAGCAGCACCGAACAGTTTGGTGGCAATCACAGCGCCGATGTAAAAAATCAACGCCATCAAGGTAAAGACCGAGGCCATGCCGGGCAGGGCGGTGATGAACCCCTCGACCACGCGGCGCAGGCGTGGCGCCGTCGATACCAACCGCAACACCCGTAGAATCCGCAGGGCGCGCAAGGCAGATAATCCATCTGCTGCAGGAACCAGGGAGATCCCCACGATCACAAAATCAAAGATGTTCCATCCGTCCCGGAAAAAGCGAACCCGGTATACGTAAAGCTTCATCAACAGTTCGATGACAAAAATACCAAGACAAAAACTGTCCAATGAGGTCAGAAACGGTCCCGTAATGGCGACGACCCTGCTTGAGGTCTCAAGCCCCAGGAGAGCAGCGTTAAAGACGATAACCCCCAAGATGAAATTGCCGAACCGGCGGCTTTCCAACAGCCTTTGCATTTTTTGACGCACGGTAATGATCCGAAGTTGTGTGTTTGCGCGCTCCTTATGACGGCGCTGAACATTCAGGACAAGCACGGGTCTGGATCAGGTCGATTTCGGCTTTGACCTTTACGCAAAACCGTCAGGTATTGTGCTGTAGCATTGCCGTCAGACCACTTCGATAGTCTGGGTATTTGGGCTGCCATGCGAGCGCACGTTTGATCCGGTCGTTGCGCACTTTTTTACTTTCCGCATAAAAGCTGCGGGCCATTGGCGTCAAATCGGCGGTGTCAAAATCTATGGCTTCGGGCAGGGGCAGCCCCAATAGTTCGGCCGCGTAGCTGATCACATCTTGGGGTGGTGCCGGATCATCGTCGCATAGATTATAGATCGCCCCGGCATCGGGGCGTTCCATCGAAAGTGCCACCGCCTGCGCGAGATCATCGACATGGATGCGACTGAACACCTGGTTTTTCTTGATAATCCGACGGGCTGTGCCCTTCAGTACCTTGGCAAAAGGGCCGCGCCCTGGGCCATAAATCCCCGCTAGACGAAAAATATGCAGCGGTAGGTCGGGAATCGACTGCCATGCGGCCTCGGCCTCAACCCGCAATTGGCCGCGTTTCGTTGACGGGGCCAAAGCGGTGTCCTCATCGACCCAGTTTCCTTGGTGATCACCATAGACACCGGTGGTCGATAGGTATCCTGCCCAGTCCAGGTTGGGAGCAATCCGGGCGATGTCATCGTACATCACGTTCAGTACCGGATCACCTTTGGCGTCCGGTCCGGCGGAAACCAGAAGATGGGTTGCCTCGCGTAGCACTGCGCCGAGATCACTTCCGGGCCAAAGCACCGGTTCAACGCCGGTGGCAGCAATTGCAGCCATCTTGTCCTCGGACCGTGTGGTCCCGATGACATGCCATCCCTGCGGGATCAAACGCGCCGCCAATGCAGCAGCGCTGTAGCCATGACCAAATGAAAACAGAACCTTATCCATGCGGCAAAAATGACCCGTCATTGCCCGCGCTTCAAGGGGCAATCATGGTATGGTGATCTGTTTGTCTAAGGGTAGCAACGCGTTGATCTGTCCAAGATGTTCCGGCAGACATTTTTTCAGGAAATCATATTCAGATACAACATGCGCCCGTGCCGCTTTTGCCAGGTGTGCAAATTTTTGCGGCTCTGCAAGAACTTCGACAACCTGTTTTGCCAATGCATCGGAGTCAAAGAAATCTACCAACAATCCGGTTTTCCCATGGGTGATCGCCTCACGGACCGGTGCGACATCAGCGGCCACAACCGTTGCACCCATCGACATGGACTCTAACAGAGACCACGATAAAACAAACGGCATGGTCAGATAGACGTGACACCGGCTGAGCTGCACCAGTTTCTGATAATCGGGATAGGGTATGCGACCCAGAAAGTGCAGCCGGTCCCAATCCAACTGATCACCGACTTCCTGTTCCATTTCTCCACGCAGACCTTTCGGGTTGTCACTTTTGCCGCCATAGGACACGTCGTTTCCGCCCACGATCAACACACGCGCACTTGGGCGTTCTTGCATGATCCGTGGCAAGGCACGCATAAAGACATGAAAACCCCGCGCACGTTCCAGGTTGCGGGCGACATAGGTCAAAACCTCATCTTCACGTGTCAAAGGTGCATCCAGCCGCCCAAGGCGCAATTCCACATCTGGATCCGGACGCAATTTGTCAGTGCGGATTCCATCGTGACACACGTACATCCGGTCATGAAAGCTGGTGGGAAACCTGTCGCGTTGCCAGAATGTGGGCACATGGCCCTGATCGACCACTTCGATATTGGCCAAGGGGACGGCATTGCGTGCCTGCATCAAGAATGGTGCGTGTGCTGAGACTGGTTCTTCAGGATCAAAACCAACCAGGCCCCCCTTTAGATTATAATAATATTCAAAAAAGCCGATGATCGGGACTTCTGGCCAGACTTGTTTGAAAAACGTCAGTTCGCCCCAGCCCACATGCCCGATGACAATATCAGGGACAAACCCTTCTTCTGTCTCCAGACGCCGCGCTGCCATGGCAGCACCAAACCCTGAACCGACGGCTTCTTCCCAAACCTTGGAAAGCCCGTAGGCGTCCTTGTCAGGCTTGCGATGTGGCTTGTAAATCCGCGTCCTGATTCCGCGCAGAGTCGGAGCGTCCTTTTTTTGTGTCAAAAAATAGATCTGATGCTGCTCTTGGGCGGCCAGCCACTTTACCAGCTCACGGTATTGACCCGGCATGTTCTGATGCACAAAGAGTATGTTCATAATGCCTGCCCTACTGCGTTATCGTTGCCGCGCAGTTAATCCAAGCCATGACCGAGGTGCAATGTGTCTTGCTCCTGACCGGGTCAATGGGCATAGTCTGATCCCTCGGAATCCAGGATTGCCATCAGTTCTGCCAAATGACGTGCGTCCTGTTCCGGGTATTCCTCAAGTTCTTGTGCTGTTTTTTCTGCGATGTCATCAGAGATACGGCGCAGAGGCAAACCAGTCTGCAGCGCCTTGATATAGGTTTCTGCGGCGCGCTCGAAATAATAGAGCCTGTTAAAGGTATCCGCGACCGTTTCACCGATCACCATTACCCCATGTGATCCCATCACCATGACTTTCTTCTTGGGATCTGTCAGGAGTTTGGCGCATCGTTCTCCTTCGTCCTCAAAGGCCAACCCGCCGTAATCCTCGTCAATCACGACACGGTTGAAAAAGGTACAGGCATTCTGGTCGATCGGGGGTAGTCTGCTGTCTTGGAGGCAAGCAAGCACAGTTGCATAGATCGAATGAACATGCATCACACAGCGCGCATGCCTACAGGCGCGGTGGACGCCGCCGTGCAATCCCCAGGCCGTCGGATCGGGTGCATTTGGTCCTGTCAGGGTCTTTGGGTCATTTGCGTCAATCATCAACAGATCACTCGCCTTGATCCGGCTGAAATGCATTTGGTTCGGATTCATCAGAAACTGAGTGCCTTCTTCATCTACAGCAAGAGAAAAGTGATTTGCGACGCTTTCATGCATATCCAGTCTGGCTGTCCAACGAAAGGCAGCGGCCAGTTCGACCCGTTGTTGCCAATGGTCCATGTTCGGTTTCAATTCCGCGGTTTTCATCTCGATTTTCCCTTATTTGACTCTGCTTGGCACCCATGCATAGCCATTTTCACACAATATGTAGGCCTCGCGCAGACCGTGGGGTTTGTCAGTCGGGGGCTGCAAGACCGTCCCGCCGACCACCTCTGCCCGGGTACAGGCTGCTTCCGGGTCGCTATCATAAAGCCTGATCTCGATACCCCCACCCCTCGGCGGATTCTCTGGCAGCAACCCCAACAACGGATTCGAATGATAGGTGCTGTCGCTGTGCAGTTGAAACACCTGATCCGCATATGTCATGATCGCGAAGTCGGTCGTTGGTTGGAATGCTTTCATCCCGAAAACAGTCTCTAAAAAGGTGACTTCGGCAGCAACATCCCGGACCAAAAGGTTCAATCCCATACCACGCAAGGACGCGCCGAAGGTCTCTGCATCAAGTTTGTCATAATCCATTTTCTGCTTCCCTGCACGCACCCGCTTGAACCTGCTGAGACCCTGTGCCACCTTGGGACATGACGCAAGAACCTTTCCCAACTTGGGCCGATCTGGCTCCGCAATTGGTCAACACCGCTGCCGGACGCAGTGCTGCTGACATGATCATTACCGGTGGCATCTGGGTGAATGTGCACACCCGAGAGGCCTTGCCGGATCATGACATTGCCATCACGGCCGGGCGAATTGCCTTTGTAGGGCCCGATGCCGGTCATTGCCGGGGTCCTGATACGCAGATTGTCGAGGCCAAGGGCCGCTATATGATTCCGGGTCTATGCGACGGGCACATGCATATCGAATCCGGCATGCTGACCCCTGCGGAATTTGCGCGCGCCGTCATCCCGCATGGTACGACATCCATGTTCACCGATCCTCATGAGATCGCAAACGTGCTGGGGCTGAAAGGCGTGCGGATGATGCATGACGAAGCCCTGATGCAACCGATCAATATCTTTACTCAGATGCCTTCCTGTGCCCCTTCTGCTCCTGGGATGGAAACCACAGGTTTCGAAATCAGTGCAGAAGACGTGGCCGAAGCAATGAACTGGCCCGGCATCATTGGGTTGGGCGAGATGATGAACTTCCCCGGTGTGTCAAACGCCGACGCCAAGATGCTGGCCGAAATTGCCGCCACCCAGCGTGCCGGCAAGACGGTGGGCGGGCATTATGCCTCCCCCGATCTGGGGCCTGCTTTCGCCGCCTATGTCGCCGGTGGTCCCGCGGATGATCATGAGGGCACCTGCGAAGCGGATGCCGTCATGCGCATGCGCCAGGGGATGCGCTCTATGATCCGCCTCGGCTCTGCCTGGTACGATGTCGAGACCCAGATCACCGCCATTACCGAACGCGGCCTCGACCCGCGCAACATGATCCTCTGCACTGATGATTGCCATTCGGGTACCTTGGTCAACGACGGTCATATGAACCGCGTTGTGCGTCACGCAATTGATTGCGGCTGTGACCCGCTGATTGCTTTGCAAATGGCAACAATCAACACTGCCACCCACTTCGGACTGGAACGTGACATTGGTTCCCTTACACCGGGTCGCCGTGCGGATGTGATCCTGACGTCAAACCTTGAAACCCTCCCGATAGAGACTGTTATCGCCCGCGGTCAGATCGTGGCACGGGATGGCATATGCCTTGTCGAATGCCCGCATTACGACTGGCCTGATACTGCCCGTCAGACTGTGAACATGGGCAAGACGCTAAGCGGTGATGACTTCACCATCCAGGCCCCCCACGGAGCCAACGGTGTTAACGCCAATGTTATCGGCGTGGTGGAAAACCAGGCACCCACCAAGGCGCTGCAATTCGAATTGCCCGTCACTGATGGTCGCGTTCAGGCCACCGGTGAGGTCGCGCAGATTGCCTTGGTCGAACGCCACCGCGCCACCGGAAATGTGGTGAACGCGTTTGTATCGGGTTTTGGCTATTCCGGTACGATGGCCATGGCTTCGACCGTGGCGCATGATAGTCATCATATGATTGTTGTCGGTACCGACCGTGACCAGATGGCTCTTGCCGCGAACCGCCTGCGCCAGGTCGGAGGTGGGATTACCATCTTCAAGGACAGCAAGGAACTGGCGCTGGTGAAGCTCCCGATAGCGGGATTGATGTCTGACCAACCAGCGGATGAAATTGCCGCCGACACAGAGAATATGATGCAAGCCATGCGCGACTGTGGCTGTACCTTGAACAACGCCTATATGCAGCATTCTCTCCTGGCACTTGTTGTGATCCCCGAATTGCGGATCAGCGACCTTGGCCTTGTCGATGTGCGCAGTTTCGCATTTACAGACGTGATCGTCAGGTCGGTATGAAAATGGCAAACCCGAATGGGCAGGACCGCCCCAAAAACAAAAGAAAGACAATGCATGAAAATAATCACTCCCGATTCTCCACACCCGCAGGAATTCACCGATGCCACCGAGGCCGTTGATTTCCTGACCAGACTATACTTGCAGGCGACAACCTTTTTGCGCGACCAGTTTGCCAGCGTGCTGGAAACGCCAATTCAAGAAACCCGTATCCGCGCCTTTTACCCCGAGGTGCGGTTTGCAACCTCCAGCTTTGCCCAGGTCGACAGCCGCCTGAGCTTTGGTCATGTTTCTTCGCCGGGCCGGTTTGCCGCGACGATCACGCGGCCAGATCTGTTTCGCCACTATCTGATCCAGCAAATCGGCCTGCTGATCGAAAACCACGAACAACCCGTCACCATCGGATTGTCGGAAACCCCTATTCCCGTGCATTTTGCGGTAACCGGCGAAAATGCTGTTAATATCCCCCAGGACGGTGCCGCTGATTTCACCCTACGTGATATTTTCGATGTGCCGGACCTCTCTACCACCAATGATGACATCGTAAACGGTACCCATAAACCTGTTGATGATGTCCGGCCCCTGGCCCCCTTTACCGCGCAACGGATTGATTATTCACTGGCGCGTCTTGCGCATTATACAGCAACAGATGCCGAACATTTCCAGTTTCATGTCATGTTCACCAACTACCAGTTCTATGTCACTGAATTCGAAGATTACGCGCGAAAGCAGCTGAATGATCCCGACAGCGGCTACACCTCTTTTGTCTCAACAGGTAATGTCGAGATTTTCGATGGCGATACACCGATCCCCGAAACACTGAATATGCCGCAGATGCCAACCTACCACCTCAAACGTGCGGATGGCTCTGGTATTACTCTTGTCAACATTGGCGTTGGACCCTCGAACGCCAAAACGGCAACGGATCACATCGCGGTGCTGCGCCCGCATGCATGGATCATGGTTGGCCATTGCGCAGGGCTGCGCAACACGCAGGCGCTGGGCGATTTTGTGCTCGCCCATGCCTACCTGAGAGAAGACCACGTGCTGGATGATGACCTGCCGGTCTGGATACCGATCCCCGCATTGGCTGAGATCCAGATCGCTCTTGAACAATCCGTTGCCCAGGTCACCCAGCTTGAAGGGTACGAATTGAAACGCATCATGCGCACCGGCACCGTCGCTACGATCGACAACCGCAATTGGGAACTGCGCGATCAGTCCGGTCCGGTGCAGCGTCTGTCGCAATCGCGGGCTGTTGCCTTGGACATGGAAAGCGCGACCATCGCTGCCAACGGATACCGTTTCCGCGTGCCTTATGGCACGCTTCTATGTGTCTCTGACAAGCCGTTACATGGCGAACTCAAGCTGCCCGGCATGGCTTCAGACTTCTACAAAACCCAGGTTTCGCGTCATTTGATGATCGGAATCCGCGCGATGGAGCTGTTGCGCAGCACCCCGTTGGAGCGTATTCATAGCCGAAAATTGCGCTCATTTGACGAAACTGCATTCCTTTAACCGGCTTTAACAGCGAAAAAACTTCGAAAAAACGCAATTATCAGTGAAAATCGGCGCAATTTCCGTTGTGCTACCCCACAACATACCGTTACTTTCTGCGCAGGAGGCCCAACATCGGGCGGTCTAAGGAGAAAAAGATAATGGCAACCAAACCAATGACAAAGACTCAGCTCGTCGCCGCACTGGCCGAGGAAATGGGCACAGACAAGAAATCCGCAGGCGCAGCACTTGATGCCGTTTGTAACCTGATCACACGCGAAGTATCGGGCGGCGGGGCTGTCACACTGCCCGGCGTTGGTAAAATCTACTGCCGCGAACGGCCAGAGCGCATGGTGCGCAATCCCGCGACAGGTGAACAATTCAAGAAAGATGCAGACAAGGTTGTCAAAATGACAATCGCGAAAGCACTGAAAGACAGCGTGAACGGCTAAGCCTTCACCGATCTTTGAATTTGTTTAAGGGCCGCCAATTGGCGGCCTTTTTACTTTTCTGCGGCTGCTTGAGCATATGTTGTGCCATGCCACTATCACGCAGGGTCTCGCTGCGTGGCATTGATCGATTGGATCGTGAGAGGATTAGGCCACCTCAACAGATCATGTTTGGCAATACCCTTGCTCCTGACATCAATCTAGGAAACTGTGCGCGAAACAGTTCATCCGAAGGCAGATCAATGGATATTCGCGCAATTCTAATGGGGCTTGTTTTCGCGGTCATGTGGTCCTCGGCCTTCACCTCCGCCCGTATCATCGTCGCCGATATGTCCCCGCTCTTTGCGCTATCATGCCGCTATCTCATTTCGGGGTTGCTGGGTGTTTCCATTGCGCTGGCAATGGGGCAGTCGATGCGCCTGACGCCCGCACAATGGCGTGCAACTGTCATTTTTGGAATTTTGCAAAACGCCGTCTATCTCGGTCTGAATTTTATCGCGATGCAAACGGTTCAGGCTTCTTTGGCCGCGATCATCGCTTCAACCATGCCCTTGCTCGTGGGCTTTGCGGTTTGGGCCGTCTTTGGTGAAAAACTGCGGCCTCTGGGTATCGCGGGTCTGATTGCGGGCGTGATTGGCGTGACCATCATCATGGGTGCGCGTCTGAACGGAGGCGTGGATATGGTCGGTGTCGGGCTGTGCGTGATTGGCGTGATTGCCTTGACCATCGCAACCCTGTTGGTGCGCGGTGCGACATCGGGCGGAAATTTCCTGATGATCGTTGGGCTGCAAATGTTGGTGGGTTGCGCTGCACTGACACTCGCAACCCTTGCATTCGAAACCCCACGGATCAACCCGACCTTGTCGCTGGCTCTGGCCTTTACCTATACCTGTTTGTTTCCCGGCCTCGCCGCGACGATCATCTGGTTCTGGTTGGTGAACCGCATCGGGGCTACCCGCGCGGCGACGTTCCACTTTCTGAACCCGTTCTTTGGTGTCGCGGTTGCGGCCCTGTTGTTGTCGGAAACGCTGGGTGCCCGAGACACCCTGGGTGTGGCGATCATCACGGCGGGTATCCTAGCCGTGCAAATATCTCGCCAGTCCAAGGTTTGAACGCGACATCCCATGCCGCATCTCAACGTCGATTTCGCGCAGAGCGGGGAGTAAGCTGGATGAATGGACACATCCGCTGCGCCACCAAAGCTCTATGCCTTTCTGTTGATCCCCGGTTTTTCGACCTTGGGGTTCGCGTCTGCATTGGATTGCCTGGCTCTGGCCAATCATCATCCTTCCGGACGTCAGTTTTACCGATGGCGACTTCTGTCTGAAGACGGAAGATCTGTCGCGGCCTATAACAATGTCAGAATCGAAACCGATACTGGATTGACTGAGCTTGAGCGCAACGAAACCCTGATCGTCTGTGCCGGGGAAAATGCCGGACGTGGCAGCACCAGAGCAGTATTGAACTGGCTGCGCCGCGAAACCCGCAAGGGCATGGACTTTGGTGCCTTGTCGTCAGGCACCTATATATTGGCCTTGGCCGGTTTAATCGGAGGCAAGCGAGTGACGACACATTGGGAATACAAAACAGCGCTCGCCGAGATGCTACCCGATGTAATCATGGAGGATACCCTGTATTCGGTCGATGGTCGCGTTTTTACATCCGCAGGCGGGGCGGCATCGATGGATCTGATGTTGCACCGCGTAGGTTGCGATTACGGCAATGAGATTGCCACATGGGTAGCGGACCAGATGGTCTACCATGCGCCACGCGTGCAATCACAGGGGCAACGCCTGTCCCAGCGGTCCCGACCTGAAGTGCGCAATGCCAAACTATTGCTGGCCATTCAGATCATGGAAAACAACCTGGAAGATCCGCTGCGCCCGGATGAAATTGCCACGCTGGTCAAATTGTCCACGCGACAGCTCGAAAGGTTGTTCGCACGATATTTATTCACCTCCCCCAAGCGGTACTATCTGCACCTCCGACTGGACAAAGCCCGCAACCTGCTGCGCCAGACTGATCTCAGCGTAACCGATGTCTGCGTGGCCTGTGGCTTTAAATCGCTGTCACATTTTTCCAAAAGCTACCGGGCGGCCTATGGCAATCCTCCCGGCACAGAAGCCTCCGACGGCAAGGTTCTTTGGTCAGGGAAAGACAAGCGTTAGGCTATCGCTTCCTGAACACAGCAATATGCGCCTTGTCATGTTTGTGCGATGCCTCGGTTTTGGGTCCGTAAATATCGACTATGCGATGTTCCAAATCCTCAATATCCGCCTCTAACAAGGAAAACTTTTCCGAAAACCCCCGTGCTTCGAAATGCTCTGCATTGATCGACAGGACAAAGAGGGCGCCCCGCCGTCCCAGTCTGATCACCTCGTTCAACGCTTCGGGGCCGACATGGCCATGGGTGAATGTCCCGGAACTGACAATCGCGTCATAGGTACCCGTTGCAATATCCAGCGGCCCTGTCAGATCACCAAGAAATGTGTCTCTATATATACCTTTTTCGGCCGCTATCGCCAACATATCCGGCGAAATATCCAGGGCATCCATTGTCAGTTGCACGTTGCGTGACACATATTGCGCGACCAACCCAGTGCCAGCACCGAGGTCCAACACCACCCCTTGTCCGTCAAACATCTCGATCAGTATTGTCGCCACGATTTGCGGCAAACGATAATCCATATTTTTGGCAAAGCCGTCATCATAGGTATCCGCCCAGTCTGCATATAGCCGCTGGTTGTCCGCCGGTGTTTCAAGCGCATAGGCCGTTTCAAGGTCCGGATCATTCATCGCAGGTTCCTTTTTGCGACAAAGCCTAACGCGGTAACTTCATTTCAACAACGGTTCGATCACGTTCAGTATTGTACGTGATTGCGGTTTGACCGTCGCTCCCCAGGTGCCAAGTACCGCACCCTCCGGTCCAATCAGAACTTTGTTGAAGTTCCAGCGGGGCACAAACCCGGTTTCTTTCTGGATCGCCTTGTAAAAGGGGTGCGCCTTTGCGCCCTTGACGTGCGTAATGTCCGCCATCGGCAGGTCAAGCCCAAAGGAAATCTCGCAAAACGTCTTGATCTCGGCACCGTTGGCGAGTTCCTGATTGAAATCATCCGAAGGCACAGCAAGAACAACCAATCCCCGGCCTTTGAAGGTGTCATATAACGCCTGCAGTCCAGCATATTGCCCCGTGAATCCGCATTGCGAGGCGGTGTTCACCACCAATACGGGTTGCCCCGCCCATTGGCCTAGGTTCAAGGTGCCCCCATCGATATTCGCAAATGTCATATCGCGCGGCACGGCCGCCGCATTTGTCCCTATGACGGCAAGGACGAGTCCGAAAATCCAATGCATATCCTATTCCCCTTATCGCTATTTCCTGCCGAACTCACGCAATCCGATCACATGAAGTTGCACAGATACCAGAAACCCTTTGAATTCCATGATAGCACCCCATCTTATAAAACAAATAAACGCGCCAAGGAGGACGTCATGTCAAAATACGAAAAACGCGCAGAGGTGGTCGCAAGCCTTTCGCCCGAAGAATATCACGTCACGCAGGAAAGCGGCACGGAACGCCCCGGCACGGGCAAGTTGCTTGGCAACAAGGAACCCGGCATATATGTGGATATCGTAACCGGAGAACCGCTGTTTGCGTCGGCCGACAAATACGAAAGCGGCTGTGGCTGGCCCAGTTTCACCAAGGCAATTGAAAACGTCACAGAACACCAGGACGTATCTTTGGGCATGGTCCGCACCGAAGTGCGCAGCAAACACGGCGACAGCCACCTTGGCCATGTCTTTCCCGACGGCCCGCCAGACCGCGGGGGGCTGCGTTATTGCATCAACTCGGCCTCATTGCGTTTTGTCCATCGCGACGACATGGTTGACGAAGGATATGGCGATTACTTCAACCAGGTGGAGGACGTGACATGACAACCGAACGTGCAGTATTGGCTGGGGGATGTTTCTGGGGCATGCAGGATCTGATCCGCAAACGTCCCGGCGTAATTTCGACACGAGTCGGATATTCAGGCGGTGATGTGCCCAACGCCACTTATCGCGATCATGGCACCCATGCAGAAGCGATTGAGGTGATCTTTGATCCGACGGTCACCTCCTACCGTGAACAGCTTGAATTCTTCTTTCAGATTCATGACCCGACGACACTCAACCGGCAGGGCAATGACCGCGGGATGAGCTACCGTTCTGCGATTTATTATGAAAATGAAAATCAGAAAGCCATCGCAGTGGACACGATTGCCGATGTAGAGGCATCAGGACACTGGCCCGGAAAGGTCGTGACCGAAGTTGAACCGGTTGGCGATTTCTGGGAGGCCGAGCCAGAGCATCAGGATTATCTGGAGCGTATCCCGAACGGTTATACCTGTCATTTTCCTCGTGCCGACTGGACCCTCCCCAAACGAACAGCCGCAGAATAAGGTCTGAGGCGGGGAGAACCCCGCCTAGCCAACTGCAATGCGTGGTCTGCCCGTCGCCTCAACTGTGATGGTCGCTTCGATGAAAACCCTGCGCGACTCCACGCCGGCACTGCGGGCGTCGCGCGTTACGCTAACTTGGATGTCGATCGCTCCTGCGGCTTCTGCTTCGGCGACAGCTTTGCTGCGCAAATTTGTCTCTAACAAAGCCAATGCAGCCTTTTGATCGCCAAAATCCTGGGGCCCCTCTGCCAGATGGGCACGGTATTTTCCCTCACTGGGTGAGGTGACGGTGCCCGTATGCCGCATCGTTACCCGCCCCACGACGGCACCAATCGCATTGGCGACCCCCGCATGGATGGGCAGGATCATCTCGCAATTCAGCAATGCCCCAACAGCCGGATAATAAGAGGGTGCCGAGGCACCCAGGCCCACAACAGCGGTATTCAAACCAGCTTCGACCCTGACCAGACCTGTTTGTCTGGACATGCCGCGCAGCATCAATTCATGCCGCGCCAGAATTTCCGGTGATTGGTTATATGGCGTTTCTTCTTCGCCAAAAGCAGTCTCTAACAAGGCCAATGCCGTCTGATGTGTCAGCTGGTCGATGATCATTCTGGCCACATTGTCTTCGGAGTTCGACAGGACATTCCCCGACCCTGTCCGCCGCCGCCCGAAAAGTTGCAATGCCTTGCGGGCCGCACCGGCATCCCATTCCATCACACGGCCCAACACATGGCTGGCATCCGATGGCGTCACACCTGCGTCCTGCACCAACCCACGTTCCACCAGGCGATTGAGTGCACCCTGTTCGATACGTGCACGCAATATTTCACCGCGCGGATGTATCCCGATGCCGATCCGATCCAATAAAGCCGCTTCGCGGGCTCCGATTCCTTCGCGGCTGACCCCCTGTACCGCTCGCACAAAGCGTCCGTCATGCTCTCCGGGGGTAACAGATCGCAACTGCTTATCCAGTGCTGCATGCACTACATCGGGGGCTTCCAGAGCGATTAATGACACGGGCAGCACACGCTTGGGGCCCAGAGTTACGCCTCCCTGCAGGCCTTCGGAAATGAAATGTACTTCGCTGTCTCCCCCCAGACCGGTCGTGCGCATCGCGACCGCTTCGACCATAGTGCGATAGGGCCCGACGCGCGCGCCGGCTGGATCGATCTTGGGCCGCCCGTCCTTGAGCAGGGCAACATCCGTCGTTGTACCGCCAATATCACTGACCAGGGCGTGATCCGCGCCCGTCAGCCACCGGGCCCCGACAATTGATGCCGCCGGACCACTCAGGATCGTTTCGATTGGCCGCTCACGGGCTTGGTCAGAGGAAATCAACGCGCCGTCTCCGCGCACGACCATCAGCGGTGCGGCTATGTCCAGATCTTTCAAGGTATCCTCGGCGCGGCCGATCAGCGCTTCGATCATGCCGATCAAACGGGCGTTCAATACAGCCGTCAACGCTCGTTTTGGGCCATTTAGCCTGGCTGACAGTTGGTGGGATGCAGAAATGGGGCAACCGGTAATTTCCGCGATCAATTCTGCCGCCCGCACCTCGTGGGCCGGGTTTCGCGTGGCAAATTGGCTGGCCACGGCAAAGCTGCTTACCTCCCCTTTGCAGCGGTCCAGAAAGGCTCTCAGCCCGCTTTCATCCAGGGGGGTAGCCTCGCCGCCGGAATGGCTATGACCCCCTTCCAGAACCACATAGGGATCACCCTTGAGCGCATCGGCCAATCCATGCCCTTGCAAGTCCTTTTCGCGGAAGCCGATATATACCAGCGCAACACGTCCGCCCTGGCCTTCAACCAAGGCGTTGGTCGCCAATGTAGTTGATAAAGAAGCAAGGGCAATCTGCGCGGGGTCCACTGCCGCTTCGCCCAGAACGGCACGCACTGCCGCCCCGATTCCAATCGCCAGATCATGCCGTGTCGTCAATGCCTTCGCAGAGGCAATAACTGTTTCTTCATCTCGAACCAGCACGGCGTCAGTATATGTGCCGCCCGTATCCACACCCAAAAGCAAGGCCATGAGGATCTCCTTCATTCCTGTTCCGGCAATGACGCCCCACACAAAGCTGGCGTGCCCCGTTGCATCACCCTTGGGGCAATTGTCCTACCGCCCAACGCGCCGCATCGGCAACGGCTGCATCAGGGTCACTGCACAAGCTTTGTGCCGTTTCCCGCAAGGAGGCCAGCCCCGAATTCCCGATGGCGTATAGAACATTGCGCACAAAGCGGTCCCGGCCGATCCGTTTGACCGGTGACCCGGAGAACCGCAGTCGGAAGGCGGCATCGTCCAACATCGCAAGCTCCGACAGATCCGATGCCTCGACGCCCGCGCCGTGATAGCGCAGGTCGCTCGCCTTGACTGCAAACTTGTTCCAGGGACAAACCGCCAGACAATCATCACAGCCATAGATCCTGTTGCCAAGCTTGGTACGAAGGGCAGGTTCGACCGGTCCTTTGAATTCGATTGTCAGATAAGAAATACAGCGCCGTGGGTCCAGCCGATAAGGCTCGGGAAAGGCATTTGTCGGGCAAATATCCTGACAAGCAGTGCAAGACCCGCAATGGTCCACTTCCGCGGGATCGGCGTCCAGGTGCAATGTCGTAAAAATAGACCCTAAAAAGGCCCAGTTCCCCCAATCCCGGCTTAGAACGTTGGTATGTTTTCCTTGCCAGCCAAGGCCTGCTGCCTGCGCCAGCGCCTTTTCAGGCACCGGTGCAGTATCTACGAAAACTTTTACTTCGCAGGTTTCCTGTTCGATTAACCAGCGCGCCAGTCGTTTGAGGCGCTTCTTGACGATATCATGATAATCGCGTCCCTGCGCATAGACGGATACGGCACCTTTCTCGGGGTGATCCAGAACGGCCAAAGGATCCTGCTCAGGTGCATAGGATTCTGCCAACATGATGACCGATCGCGCCTCTGGCCACAAAGCTGCGGGATTCCCGCGCCAGGCCATCCGTTGTTCCATCCATGCCATCTGTCCGTGAAAACCAGCCTCTACAAAGGCCGAAAGCCGCGCCGGCATTTCAGGCACATCCCAGGGACGGCATACCCGCGCGGCGACGAATCCCTCACTCAGAGCTTGTGAAACCAAACGTGCTTTCAGGTCCATTCTCTTTTTGGCCTTATATACCGTCCGCACTCTCGAACATGCGCTGGAACCAGCGTGGGGCGACAGTCAGAAATCCAGATCATTGTAATGCTTGGGTGGCGGGAAGCCCGGCACCTGATCTGCCAGGAGAGACCGAAAGGCGGGACGTGATTTGATCTTGGCGTACCAGTCCTTGACAACTTCCGAACGGTTCCAATCCACGTCGGAAATATAATCCAGCGAAGATAAATGTGCCGCTGCGGCAAAATCGGCCAATGTCATTTTGTCACCTGCCAGCCAGCGCCGATGATCCAAAAGCCATGTCATGTAGTCCAGATGGTATTTGATCGCCTTGGCACCTGCCTTGACGTTTTTACTATCTGGATACCCTTGCTTCATGATCTTTTTGTTGACCCGTTCATACAGGAGTTTCGACGTGACTTCGGAATGAAATTTGTCATCGAACCAGCTGACAAGCCTGCGTACTTCCAACCGCTGCAAGGAATCAGAAGGCAGCAATGACGGCTCTGGCCGGGTCTCTTCGATAAATTCGCAAATCGCTGCGCTCTCTGTCATGATGACACCGTCAAGCCGTAGTACAGGTACTTTCCCCGCCGGATTGCGGCGCAGGAAATCAGGGTCTTCTTCCCAATACTTTTCCTCTACCAGTTCCACCTCGATCTTCTTTTCAGCAAGGCTCAACCGAACCTTACGGCAGAAAGGGGACAGAGGGACGTGGAATAGGCGCGCCATTGGAAAAACTCATGTTGAAGAGACGATAATCATCCATGCCTGCTTACGTAGCGCAATTCAACTCTGGAAACAATTTGCACGACCATCCGCGCGAATGGTCGCCGCTCCCGCTCGCACCTGGCGGGCACGCTTCAGTACGAAGTTGCTGGGCTGCGACGCGGATCGCGTTTTGGGAGAGGGCAGGATCGCCGCCAGCCGCGCCGCTTGGGTCGCCGTCAGATCAGCCGCGGAAACGCCGAAATAATGTCTGCTCGCGGCTTCCACGCCGAAAATACCTTCATCGAATTCGGCGATATTCAGGTAAACTTCGATAATACGTCGTTTAGACCAGATCGCTTCGACCAGGGGTGTAATCAATGCTTCGGCGGCTTTGCGCACCCACAAGCGCCCGTGCCACAAATACACATTCTTGACTGTTTGCTGACTGATGGTTGAGGCACCGCGCGATGAACCCTGTTCAATCGCCAGTTTGATCGCAACGATGTCGAAACCCCAATGCTGGCAAAAATTTGCATCCTCTGCCGCGACCACAGAGCGCGCCATCACCGGGGCGACGCGATCAAGAGATACCCATGTCTGCTTAACGCCGCCCAACCGACGCGCTTCGGTAAACATATATGTTGTCGTAGGTGGGTTGATCACCGCACCCAGCACAACCAGCGCAACAACCAACAGGAATACAACCGAGATTACCCGCAAAACCCAGCGCCGCAGCCGCTTTCGCATGGGGAGTTTCGCCAGTTTCTTCTGTTTGGGTTTTGTTTTTTTTGTCGCCCGCGCCATGTGACAGCTATAGAGTGACGGAAGTGTTTTGTGAACGCCAATCAGACAGAACCATCAAGCTGCCAGTAGCGCCGCTTCGAACCGGCCCAGGACCGGGCGTGCCGTTGTCCAGCAGCTCGGCTCAGTTGTGGCCAGGTGTGGATACAACATCAGCATTTCTGTCATCACCGGATCGTCACCAGCACTTTGGGCTGGCCCCGCAAAGTAACTTTCCGAAGGGACACCCTGTCCGAAGACAATCTGATGCGCATCGAACATCAAATGGATATAACGTACCTCACCCCCCGTCACCTGGCGTATCGTATCTCCATTCACCAGGTGTTTCGCAGCGACAAGCACCTCGTGTTGACCGAAATACAGTTCTGCCTGCCAGCCGGTGACAAGTATGCGGTGTTGCGGTGACACGCAGAGCGGGGCGTCATTCCCTATGCTGCCGGGATCAAACTGGATGGGCGCAAAAACACCGGCAGCACGAAAGCTGTTGTCCAGAATTTTTCGGATTGCTTGTGGCCCTTGGTCCAGTGTCGTCACCATATCGCCGATCAACAGATCTTCGATCAGGCGCCCTCCGGCAGGGGTTTCGATCATGGTTCCCGGTGTGAAACACGTCGGCCCGAAACTGCCAACAGGTGTCTGTGTCGCGGTTGTTACAAATGTCGAACTGACAAAAGTGCCATTCTGCAACACCTGCCCGTCTGTCGGCGTAAAGACAGGTGTGCCACTGGCAAGGTAAAACGTAACACCCGTATAGGTAATGTTGCCGACTCCCGGAACATTGACCGTCAGCGTGTCATTTGGCCAGACCTGAGAGATGGCCACACCGTTAAAGGTATCTCCGGTACCGGTCTCAATGTTGCCGTCGTCATCCTCATCAACAAATTCGACCCGTGAAAACGTCAGCGCAGTGCCGACCGCAGGAGGTGCGCCGGGATCAACGGAAAAGAACTGGTCTTCGTATGCCGTAGGCATTGCCGCAAACCCCGATGTTTCAACAATCAGGGTTTGCAGGAGTAATTGGTGCTGAATATGGCAACAATTTAGTCAATTACGTCTAAATTGCGCACTGACAGCGTGGCCTGACCAAAGGGTTTCTTTGATCAGCCCATGATTATTCCGCAGGAATGGCCGATCTATCGTGGCCCAGCGGTGCTGCGAGATGGGTCAGCATTTCCTTGGGGCAAACCTGCAGGAAATACTGCTTTTCCAGGTCCCAATGTTGCAGGATGTCTGCGGCCTTGCGGCTGCCGGTTTCCTTCAGATGCCGCTCCAGAAGCTCTTGCAACTCGTCCAGCCAGTGATCCACCGTAACCGGACATGTTACCAATGTCTCACGGTTCATGACACGCTCCGCCACCTGGTCGGGATCATAGAGATAGGCCATGCCGCCGGTCATACCGGCACCAAAGTTTGCGCCAACCTCGCCCAATATGACTGCAACACCGCCTGTCATATATTCACAACCGTTAGAACCGCAGCCCTCGATAACAACCTTGGCACCGGAGTTGCGTACCGCAAAACGTTCACCCGCGCGACCCGCAGCAAACAGATAGCCGTCTGTCGCGCCATAGAGCACGGTGTTTCCGATTATGGTGTTTTCTGCGGCGATGATCTGGCTCGCCATTGGCGGGCGGACGACAATCGTACCACCGGACAGACCCTTGCCGACATAATCGTTGGCGTCCCCCGAGACTTCGAGTTTGAGCCCCGGCGCCGCAAATGCACCAAGAGATTGTCCCGCAGAGCCTGTCAATTTCACTGTAAGATGGTCAGGTTGCAGATTGTTGCGCATGCCAAAATTCTTGACGATATGGCTGGACACCCGGGTGCCCACTGTCCGATGCGTGTTTTGGATCGCATAGGACAGCTGCATTTTTTCGCCCTCTTCCAGAAACCGTGCGGCATCGCGCACGATCTGGGCATCCAGCGTATCAGGCACCATGTTGCGCGGCTTGTCACGGTCATAGACATTCTCGTGTGCGCCATCGACGGTAATCAGCAGGGGATTAAGGTCCAGATCATCCAGATGGGCAGAACCGCGTGACACCTGTGTCAAAAGATCTGCACGACCAATCACGTCATCAAGCGACCTTGCACCGATACCCGCCAGAATTTCGCGGACTTCGGTGGCGTAGAATGTGATGAGGTTCACAACCTTGTCAGCGTTTCCAGTGAACTTGCTGCGCAGAGCTTCGTCCTGGGTGCAAACGCCAACCGGGCAGGTGTTGCTTTGACACTGGCGCACCATGATACAGCCCATGGCGATCAGTGCAGCGGTGCCGATACCATATTCCTCGGCACCCATCATGGCCGCCATAACGATGTCACGCCCTGTACGCAGCCCGCCATCTGTGCGCAGGGTCACACGATCACGCAGGTTGTTCATCGACAGCACCTGATGCGCTTCGGTCAGACCCATTTCCCACGGCAAACCCGCATATTTTATCGAGGTCGCAGGCGAAGCACCGGTCCCGCCATTATGCCCTGAAATCAGGATCACATCCGCTTTGGCCTTGGCGACGCCGGCGGCAATTGTGCCCACGCCGGAGGAAGCCACCAGCTTTACCGTCACCTTACAACGCGGATTGATCTGCTTGAGATCATAAATCAACTGCGCCAGATCTTCGATCGAATAGATGTCATGGTGCGGAGGTGGAGAGATCAACGTAACACCCTTGGTCGAATGCCGCAGGCGGGCGATAAGATCAGTGACCTTCATCCCCGGCAACTGTCCTCCCTCACCGGGTTTGGCGCCCTGTGCAACCTTGATTTCAAGTTCCTCACACTGGTTCAGATATTCGGCGGTCACACCAAAGCGGCCTGATGCCACCTGCTTGATCTTGGCACTTGGGTTGTCACCGTTGGGTTCTGGCACAAAATGGGCCGGATCTTCGCCGCCTTCACCGGAATCCGATTTAGCGCCGATCCGGTTCATTGCCACGTTCAGGGTTTTGTGCGCTTCGGGGCTCAATGCCCCCAATGACATCCCCGGCGTTACAAATCGCTTGCGGATTGAGGTGATGCTTTCCACTTCTTCCAATCCCACAGGGGCACCCAGCGGTTTGATGTCCAGCAGGTCGCGCAAATGGATTGGGGGATTGCTTTTCATTTTGGCGGAATACTGCTGCCACATCTGATATGAGGCTCTGTTACAAGCCATTTGCAGCAAATGCATGGAAGAGGCTTCCCATGCATGGGTCTCGCCGGATTTGCGGGCCTTGTAAAAACCGCCAATGGGCAACACGGCGCTGTCTCCTTGCCAGCCCTTGGCATGGATGGCTTCGGCCTTGCGTTGGATCCCTGTGACACCGATGCCGGAAATCCGGCTGGTCATGCCAGGGAAATACTCTGCACACATGGCACGGGACAGACCGACAGCTTCAAAGTTCAACCCGCCACGATACGAAGAAACAACAGAAATCCCCATCTTGGCCATGATCTTGAGCAGGCCTTGATCAATCGCCTCGCGATAACGTTGCACCGCCTGTTTCAGGGTCAGATCCAGCAATCCACGATTGATGCGGTCATTCAGGGAATCTTCTGCCAGATAGGCGTTAACAACGGTCGCCCCACATCCCACCAGAACGGCGAAATAATGCGGGTCAACGCATTCTGCCGATCGCACGTTCAACGAACAAAAGGTGCGCAAACCCTTGCGCGTCAGATGGCTGTGAATGGCGGAGGTCGCGAGGATCATCGGCATCGCAACACTGTCCCCGTCGCTCAGATGGTCAGTCAGTACCAGATGTCCCGCCCCAGAGCGCACAGCATCTTCGGCTTCGGCTCTGATACGGGCCAATCCTGCGCCCAGGTTGTTTCCGCCGGGGGCAAACGAACAGTCAATTGTCGCCACATCGGCGTTGAAATGCCTGAACAGTTCGTCAAACTGGGCGTTCCCGACAAAAGGGGAATCCAGCACAAAAATCTCGGTCTGGCTGCTGTCTTCGTCCAACACGTTTTTCAAATTTCCGAACCGGGTTTTCAGGCTCATTACCCGAAATTCGCGCAAACTGTCGATCGGCGGGTTTGTTACTTGGCTGAAGTTCTGCCTGAAGAAATGGCTCAGCGGACGGTATTGTTTGGACAAAACAGCCGAAGGCGTGTCATCCCCCATGGACGCCAGCGTTTCCTTGGCGTCTTCGGCCATCGGTGCCAGTATTTGTTCCAGATCTTCGATTGAATAGCCCGCCGCCACTTGACGACGTCGCAATACGTTGCCCTCGAACACCGGCTTTTCGTTGACTTCGGCCAGCGCTGCATCCAGTTCGACAATCTTGTCAACCCATTCACCAAAGGGCAGTGCGCCTGCCAGCCTGTTCTTGATCTTGGAATCGTCGAACAGTTTGCCTTTTTGCATGTCCACGGCAATCATTTGCCCGGGGCCAAGTGCGCCTTTTTGCACAACATTCGCTTCGTCCAGCGGTACCATGCCCGCTTCAGATCCCGCGATCAGCATACCCTCGCTGGTGACCACATAACGCATGGGGCGCAGACCGCTCCGGTCCAGACCTGCACAAACCCAACGCCCATCTGTCATGGCCAAGGCTGCAGGTCCGTCCCAGGGTTCCATCACCGAATTGCAGTATGAATACATGTCCAGCCATGGTTTTGGTAAATCCACCGCCTGCTTGGACCAGGACTCCGGGACCAGCATCGTCTTGGCCATGGGGGCAGACCGTCCGGCACGTACCAGGACCTCAAAAACAGAGTCCAACGCAGCGGAATCGGATGAACCCGCCGCCACAATCGGTTTGATGTCTTCGGCCATGTCGCCAAATGCGCCGGAAGCCATGCGTATTTCGTGGCTTTTCATCCAGTTCAGATTGCCCTTCAGCGTGTTGATCTCGCCGTTATGGGCCAGCATGCGGAACGGCTGTGCCAACCACCATTGCGGAAAGGTGTTGGTGGAATAACGTTGATGATAAATCGCAAAGGCGCTGACAAACCTTTCGTCCAACAGATCAGGATAGAATTCTGCGACCTGTTCGGCCAACATCATGCCTTTGTAGATGATCGAACGGCACGACAACGACGCAATATACAAATGCGGAACCTGCGCCGCTATTGCCGCTTTTTCGATCCGGCGACGGATCACATATAGCTCCCGTTCAAAGGTCTCTTCATCCACACCCTTGGAATTGGAAATCAGGATTTGTTCAATTTCGGGACGGGTGGCATTCGCTTTTTCACCCAGTACTGAAATATCGACCGGCACATGCCGCCAGCCAAAGATATAATAGCCCATGCGCAGGACTTCGGTTTCGACAATTGTTCGACAGGTCTCCTGTGCCCCGAAATTTGTGCGCGGCAGGAACACCTGCCCAACTGCAAACAGTTCATCCTCTCTTGGGACATGGCCAGTCCGCTTGACCTGATCCCAGAAAAACTGCACGGGAATTTGCACGTGAATACCTGCGCCATCACCCGTTTTGCCATCAGCGTCCACCGCGCCACGGTGCCAGATCGCCTGCAAGGCCTTGATCCCGTTTTCCACAACCGCCCGACTGCGCGATCCGTCGACATTCACCACCAGACCGACACCGCAGGAAGAATGCTCTTCCTCGGGGGAGTACAAACCTTTTTCGGCCATCATCGCCCGCTTGGCTTCTTCGCGGGCGACCCATGCGTCATCATATTTTGTCATTCGGAAGTCTCCAGAGTCTCGGGTGCAAACAGTGCAAGGGTTTCATGTGTCGTCATTTTCTTATGCTCGCCAGCAAGGGCATATCCATGGGGACATTTGTCGCTGAAGAGTTCCGCCTTCAGCACACCGCCCCCCGCATTGGGGAACAATCCGGCGGACAGGTTCCGCGACCCATCCGCGTCAACCCCGTACCAAAGCGTCGATCCGCAGGTAGGACAAAAACCGCGCCCGCCCCAATCCGAGGATTTGAACTGCTGCGCAGGTCCGTTCACCGTGACACTCCCCGCGACAGTCTCAAGCGAGAAAAACGGCCCCGAAGTATGCTGGCGGCACATGTCACAATGACAGGCTCGCAAGCGCGGGTTGTCAACTTGGGCCGTGATCTGCACCGCTCCGCACAGGCATTGACCTTGGATGTCTTCAGCCATTGTTAAGGTTCCTTCCGTCAGGATGTCAGCACCACTGACCCATTCATCTATCGTTTACCGTTACGCTGCGCTGCGGCGGTGCATCGGGGGTGTACGCCCGGTGTACGGGGGGGGGTGCCCCCTGTATTATTCCGCCGCCATCACCGTTTCGCCGTTCAGTTTTTCAAGGATTGCCTCGGCACAATCGCGCCCGTCCTTGATCGCCCAGACCACCAGCGATGCACCGCGCACGATGTCACCTACAGCGTAAACACCATCCATTTCTGTTTTGCCTGTCACATACTCGGTCTTGATCGTGCCCCAGCGCGTCACCGGCAATTCCGGCTCGTTCCAAAGCGTTGGCAGGTCTTCGGGTTCAAAACCCAAGGCCATGATCACCAGATCGGCCTCTTCGACATAATCGGCACCTTCGATCACTTCCGGTGCCTGACGCCCCGTCGCATCCGGCGCACCCAGACGCATCTTCTGCACCATTACGCCCGTCACCGGATCACCGACAAATCCCTTGGGCGCGGTCAGCCATTCAAACTGCACGCCTTCTTCTTCGGCATTGGCCACCTCGCGCTGGCTGCCCGGCATGTTCGCACGATCCCGACGATACAGACACTTCACAGACTCGGCACCCTGACGGATCGACGTGCGCACACAATCCATCGCCGTATCCCCGCCACCAATCACAACAACGCGCTTTCCCTTGGCGTCCAGACGGCCAGAATCAAACTCTTCGACGGCATCACCGAAACTCTTTCGGTTGCTTGCAGTGAGGAAATCGATTGCGCGCTCAAGGCCCACGCCACCAACGCCGGGTGCCTGAATTTCTCTTGTTTTGTAAACACCTGTGGCAATAATCACTGCGTCATGTTTGGCACGAATATCGGCAAAACTGATGTCCTTACCCACTGTGCAATTCAGCTCGAACTTGACGCCACCCTGCTCAAGCTGGTCGTTACGGCGCATCACAATGTCCTTCTCCAGCTTAAAGCCGGGAATACCATAGGTCAGCAATCCGCCTGCACGATCATAGGTGTCATAGATCGTGACCTGCACGCCCTGACGGCGCAGCACATCTGCCGCCGCCAGACCACCGGGACCAGCACCAATGATGCCCACGCTTTCGGTCCGCTCTGCACGTGGCTTGATCGGCAGTACCCAGCCTTTTTCCCAGGCCGTATCGGTAATGTATTTCTCGACTGATCCGATGGTCACGGTGCCATGGCCTGATGACTCTATGACGCAATTGCCTTCGCACAGGCGGTCCTGTGGGCAGATGCGGCCGCAGATTTCGGGAAAGGTATTCGTCGCTTGAGATAGTTCGTAGGCTTCTTGCAACCGTCCTTCGGCCGTCAGGCGCAGCCAGTCAGGGATATTGTTGTGCAGCGGGCAATGGCTTTGGCAATAGGGGACACCGCATTGACTGCACCGGCTGGATTGCTCCTTGGCTTTTGTATCTGCGTATTCGGCATAAATCTCGTTAAAGTCATTGCGACGCAGGTCCGGGGGCCGCTTTTCCGGCATATCCCGTTCGATATTCACAAACTTCAACATCGGTTGTTCTGCCATGGTGCTTCCTTGCCTGTAACTGCCAGAAACCCCCAATATATCAGGCCAAGGTGAAATAAAAGTCAGCATTATTGACGTATATATCAGAAAAGTGATTATTCAGAAAAATATTTTTCCTGGATGCAGTGACAATAGATCCGGATCGGACCTAAATGCTAAAAACCACTCAACAACGCGATCAAAACTACGCTGCCAACTAAGATTCGCCACCAACCAAACAGCGCATAACCACGTTTGCTCACAAAATCTAAAAGCCATCTCACAACTAAGACCGCCGCAATAAATGCGCAGACGAATCCGATCGCAATTTCGTTCAAGGCGCTGACGTCCAACACGTTGCGGTTCTTGTACAAGTCGTAGGCAAAAGCACCCGCCATAGTTGGCATCGACAAGAAGAATGAAAACTCCGCCGCTGCCCGCTTGCTTGCACCCAACAGTAGGGCACCCACTATAGTAGAGCCAGAGCGCGACGTACCGGGAATCATCGCGAGACATTGGATAAACCCGATTTTCAATGCCATCGTTAATGGAAATGCCATTGCATCGTGGTGTTTTGGTTCCGGTGCAATACGTTCAACCAGCAACAGAATAACGCCGCCCAATATCAACATGACCGCAATCAGCATCGGCGTTTCAAAGAGCACGGTTTTGATGAAATCATGTGCCAGGACGCCGATGAAAACAGCAGGCAAAAAGGCGACCAAAACCGACAGAATAAACCGCCGCGCCTGCGGATCGTGGGGTGCATCGCGGAACACGGCCCAAAGTCGCCCAGCATAAATCGTCAGGATTGCCAGAACGGCACCAAGCTGGATCACCACTTCAAAAGTATTGCCTGCACTTTCAAACTGCAGGAAGTGCCCGGCCAACAAAATGTGACCTGTCGATGATACCGGAATGAATTCTGTCAAGCCTTCCAGCAAACCCAGAAAGGCAGCAATCAGCGTCGTTGACTCTGTCATTAACTGCTGCGCATGTTTTGGGCAGAACTCTTGATGGCGTCATACTGACCGGACGGGCGAAAGCGCCACAGATAGTCCGGGAGGATCGAGGCCATGGAAACCGGTTTGATTCCCAGATCGGCAAAGCCCTTTGCCCCTTCAGAGACAACATTATCCTTGGCAAGGTTTTTCAACTGGTCACGTGTCAGCGTGCCATTTGAGACCAGCCCAAACGTAACCGCCTGTACCATGTCAAAGCCCCAGGCCATGATTCCCGCGATCCAGGTCGGCAGGTTCAGGATCAGACGCCGGCGATTCACTACCTTCAGCATCCGTTGCATCAATCCACGAAAACTGTCTGTCTCGGGGCCGCCCAATTCGTAGATGCCGCCAGCAACCGCACCTGTTACACCCATGGCAGCAGCCTGTGCCACATCAACTACATAGGCTGGCTGAAAACGGCTGTTGCCGCAAGCAATCGGCAATACAGGGCTCATCCGGGCGATACCGGCAAAGCGATTGAAAAAGTCGTCTTCCGGTCCAAACATGATCGACGGGCGCAGGATCATTGCATCCGGCATTCGTTCAAGAACTGCTGCTTCGCCTTCTGCCTTGCTGACGGCATAGGCGCTGTCTGAATCTTTATCAGCGCCAATGGCGGAGATCTGTACCAGACGCTTGATGCCATTTGCAGCGGCGAGTCGTGCCACGCGTTCGGCGCCCTCGGTGTGAACGGCAGTGAAACTGTTTTTTCCGGATTCATTCATGATGCCGACGCAGTTTACAACCGCATCCGCACCAGCCATCGCAGCGTTGACAGAGGCATCATCACGGATGTTGCACAGGACCGGCTCAACCTGTCCGACAACTCCGTAAGGCTTTACAAATATTGCTTCGTTGGGACGCCGGACGGCCACACGGACACGCCAGCCGGCCTTTGCCATCTGTTGAGTGATATATCGCCCGACGAACCCGGAACCGCCGTAAATTGTTACCAGCTTGGCCATGGTGAAACTCCTGCATGTGCATGCCTAGGCCAATCATTTACCCGTCTGCCCAGTTCCGAACAAGCCGCAATTGGAAGCGACAGGCTGGAAGGCGGATTTATGAACTGTAGATTTCGATCAGAATGCAATTGACACTGGCCGTTCCGCCCCTTAGATCACCGCTTCACGTGACCTGCCCAGGTGGCGGAATGGTAGACGCGCTAGCTTCAGGTGCTAGTACTGGCAACGGTGTGGAGGTTCGAGTCCTCTCCTGGGCACCACTAAATCCCAACTCAGTGATTCAATATTCAGAAAAAATGGGGTAATCGTTGCCGCGGGGTCTGCATTGGGATCCACAATGGCCTAACCAAAGCACTGAGAATACCCCAAGTTGAATTGATTGATCTGAAATCAGAAAAGCGATTCCGCGAGACAAGCCATACAGAATCTACGACCCATAGGGATTTCATGCTCATACCTCCAGCAGTGATCCCGAGTCTTGACTGAACTATGGTTTGACTTAGATGGCATCTGATTGGTTGGCAACAGACCTGTTAGAAATGACAATCGCAGTCAAAGAGTTTGTGACCGGATCAAGGTCACATTCGAATATTTTCAGAGCACGAAGCACGGAGCGATCCGTTATGACCGATGCCACAATGAATTCTTCGCCGCTGTCGCTCACGCCGTGATCGTCAGTTTCCTGGTGAGAGTAGCGAGTTCAGCTTCCCAACCGTTTCCCGTGACGGTTTGAGGCTACCGGATTCCGAGCTCAGGCGCGTGCGATGAATCCGCCGTCGACGATCAACGTTTGTCCGGTCATCATTCTGCTTGCTCCCGAGGCCAGAAACAGCACAGCGCCGACGATGTCTTCGGGGGCAAGCGCCTCTGGCAGACATTGGTTGGCAAGTTGGTTTGAAATACTTTCGTCTGTCAGCCAAAGGTCCAGTTGCCGCGGGGTGATCACCATACCGGGAGCAAGGGCGTTGACGCGAATACCGGCAGGCCCGAATTCTCTGGCAAGACTCTGGGTGAGCGACACAATGGCGGCATTGGATGAGGTATAGACCGGAAAGCCGGCCATCCCAGCCATGTAGGCGACGGACGAGAAGTTGATGATCGTGCCTGCGCCGTTTGACTTCATCTGTTCAATGGCGGTTTGCGCGGCAAAGAAATATGCCTTGAGATTGATTGCCATCGCTCTGTCCCAGAATGCTTCGTCCACATCTTCGGTACGGTGGCGTTGATCGTTGGCTGCATTGTTAACAAGGATGTCGATCGGACCCTGCAGAATGCCGACCCTGCCCATCGCATCCTTTAGCGCAGGAATATCGGTGATGTCGCATTGGATGAAAACCGGACGCACGCCATGGCTTGCCTCTATGACATCACAAAACGCCGATCCATCAGATCGTTGTACAAAGGCAACTTTCGCACCCTGTTTGACGAATGCCTCGGTGACGGCGGCGCCGATCCCTGATCCGCCACCCGTGATGAAAACGGATTTCCCTTTGAGATCGGCATATAGCCCGACAGTGGCTGCTTGTTTGGTGGTACCCGAACCGTCATTCATCCGAGATCAACCCACGCCGCGTCGCGTTTCGAAGAGCGCAGGCAAGCGTCGATAAAGGCAACGCCTGCCAAACCATCGGCAGCGGTAGGATAAAGCACATCTGCCGGTTGCGGTGCCTTTGCGATATGGGCCCTGATGGCATGCGCCGCTTCGGAATAAATATTCGCAAATCCTTCAAGATAGCCTTCGGGATGGCCGGGGGGGATCCGGCTCATCCTTGCTGCCGCGTCACCTGCACCTGCACCGTTGCGCGTAATCATACGCTTGGGTTCGCCCAGAGGGGTGTACCACAAGGTATTCGGGTCTTCCTGGGCCCATTCGATCCCGCCTTTTTCGCCATAGATCCGCAGTGTCAGGGCGTTTTCATTTCCGGGTGCAACCTGACTGGCCCAAAGCAGCCCGCGTGCACCTCCTTCATACCGCATCATGACTGTAACATTGTCGTCAAGGCGGCGGCCGGGAACGAAGGTTGTCAGCTCCGCACTAAGCTGTTCAACGCTCAGGCCTGTGACAAAACCGGCGAGATTGAACGCATGTGTTCCGATGTCCCCGATGCAGCCGCCGCCACCCGACTTGTCGGGGTCGGTGCGCCAGGCAGCTTGTTTTTGGCCGGTTTCCTCTACGGCTTCGGTCAGCCAGTCCTGAACATATTCCACATTCACCAACCGGATTTTGCCAAGCAGACCTTCCGCCACCATTTCGCGGGCTTGGCGTATCATCGGATAACCCGTGTAGTTATGAGTAAGTACAAAAAGCGCATCGGATGCCTCGACCAGTTTGGCAAGGCTCTGTGCATCGGCGAGGGTTGACGTCATCGGTTTGTCACAGATCACATGAATGCCGCGTTCAAGAAATGCGCGGGCCACCGAATAATGCATGTGATTAGGTGTGACGATGGCGACGGCCTCGATCCCGTTTTCTCTCTGTGACTCTTGTTCGGCCATTTCCAGAAAGTCACCATATGCCCTGTCGGATGGCACACCCAGATCGGCAGCGCTGGCTCTGGATTTTTCGGGCGTTGAACTGAATGCACCTGCAACCAGTTCAAAGTGATCGTCAATCCGCGACGCGATACGGTGCACGCCCCCGATAAAGGCGTCGCGACCGCCCCCCACCATACCAAGACGGATACGGTCGGCGCGGTCTTCGGCTTTTCCTTGAATAGCCATCAGTCCAGCCCCAGCATCTTGCGGTTCGCGCCTGCGTCAGCACCATCCTGGGTAAAGTCATCGAAGGCTTTTTCCGTGACTCGGATGGTGTGATCCTTAACGAATTGCGCGCCTTCGATTGCGCCGTCTTCTGGGTGTTTGATCGCACATTCCCATTCGACAACGGCCCAACCGTCAAAGTTGTTGGTTGCCATTTTCGAGAATATTGATTTGAAATCGACCTGACCGTCGCCAAGCGACCGGAATCGGCCCGCACGGTTTTCCCAGGATTGAAAACCACCATAGACGCCCTTGCGTCCTGTCGGGTTGAATTCCGCATCTTTTACATGGAACATGCGGATCCGGTCTTTGTAGATGTCGATGTGATCAAGGTAATCCATGCACTGCAAGATAAGGTGGGACGGATCATACAGCATGTTGCAGCGTGCATGATTGTCGACACGTTCCAACAGCATTTCGAATGTGTCACCATCATGCAGATCCTCCCCCGGATGAATTTCAAAACAGAGATCGACTCCGTGATCTTCCGCGTGATCAAAGATCGGGCGCCAACGGCGGGCCAGTTCGTCAAAGGCTTCTTCAACCAGGCCGGCTGGGCGCTGTGGCCATGGATACATAAAGGGCCAGGCCAGGGCCCCCGAAAATGATACCGTCCGATCGATCCCGAGGTGCCGCGAAGCGGTGATTGATTTCTTGACCTGTTCAACCGCCCATTCCTGTCTTGCCTTCGGATTGCCCCGAACAGAGGGGGCGGCAAAGTTATCAAAGGCCGCATCATAGGCGGGATGAACCGCGACAAGCTGGCCCTGTAAATGAGTGGACAAATCGGTGATTTCGACACCGTTTTCGCGGGCTTGACCGGCCATCTCCTGACAGTAATCCTTGCTGGTTGCCGCCTGATCCAGGTCAAAAATGCGGGTATCCCAAGACGGAACCTCTACCCCGAGATAGCCGTATTCGGCTGCCTTTTTCGTGATGCCGTCCCATGTGTTGAAGGGTGCCTCGTCACTGACAAATTGTGCCAGAAACAGGCCTGGACCTTTGATCGTTTGCATATCGTTTCCTCCCGGTTGGACGTATGTGTTAACGGATTTTGGCGGAATCTCTGTCGTATTGCTTTGCCAGTGGATCCCGGTATTCAGTTGCGTTTGGCGATGTTCATGGACCTGACGATATGGGCAAATCCGTCGCGGTAGACGGCTTCGGGGCTTTCAGAAAAATCGCGCCATACCTTGGTTGCGGCGGCAAGGTCCGGCAAGCCGCGTCCGAATGCCTCGATGGTCAACCAGCCATCATAGCCGATTTCGTCAATGGCGGCGAAAGTGTCGCGCCAAGGGATGTTGCCGCGCCCCGGCACGCCCCGGTCATTTTCGGATATGTGGATGTGATGAACCACGTCTTTGTTGCGGATTAATGCGCCAATGGGGTCGGATTCTTCGATATTTGCGTGAAAAGTGTCGTACATTGCACGGATATTCGGGTGATCAATGGAACGAATATGTTCGCCAAGGGCGTCCATGGTGTTGAAGAGATAACATTCGAAACGATTAAGGGCTTCAAGGCAGACTGTAACGCCGCATTGTGCCGCATGCTCAGCGATCTGGCTCTGACTGATCCGCGAAAACGCGCGTTCTTCAGGCGTTGGCCCAACGCCGGAAAAGTGACCCAGAGTGGAGTGAAGCGGTCCGCATATACGGTCCGCCCCCAGTGCTGCCGCACGGTCCAACGCCCATTTCATCCGGTCAACTCCAGCGGTACGAACGGCGGGATCCGATGAAATCAAGTTCTGGCTGGAATCGCCCATTGCGGTGACGGCAGTGCGTTCCAGCCCCAGATTGTCCAGCATGCGACCGGTCGCGGCAAAATCTTTCTCGGATCCTTCGAACACAGGAATCTCTACGCCATCAAAACCGGTGGCGCGAATGTCGGCCAGCAAGGATTCGTGTTCTGGATCAATGCGCGTGGTCCATAGGAACATGCAGATGCCAATTTTCACGATAAGACCCCCATTTATCCCTATCTGGTATTACCAAAAATGCTTGATTGGTCAAGCTTGATCTGAATGATCGCGCGTGAGAAGGCTGCGGAGAAAGCCGCTATTTCCATATAAATCGGCGAAATTTACCTATAGATGCCAAAGTTCTCTTCTTGTTTTGCTTGACCATCCGAATTTTCGATTGCAAACTGGTCTAACCAATTTCGAACCACCATTAGGTCAAAGCGGAAAACGTTTTTACGGATATTCGAACAGGAAGAGGAAAGACTATGCATCTATCGACACATAACTGGATGCGGGCAGAGCCGCTCGAAACTACGGTGCGCCGGATCAAGAAGATGGGTTATGAAAGTATCGAGATTTCAGGTGAGCCGGATCAGTATAACACCAAAGAAACGCTTGCTTTGTTAAAGGAACATGATCTGCGCTGCTGGGGTGCTGTGACCCTGACTTTGGGTGAACGTAATTTGGCTGCCAAGGATCAAGGACAACGCGAACGGTCTGTTGATTACGTCAAAAGCGTTCTCACAATGGTAAGTGAGCTTGAGGGGGAGATCATCACACTTGTCCCTGCAACAGTCGGCAAAGTTGTGCCTGACGGCACCCCTGAGGAAGAATGGGGATGGGTGGTGGATGCCACCAAAGAGTGTTTCCATCATGCGAAAAAGGTAGGCGTGCGGATAGCTGTCGAACCCTTGAACCGCTTTGAAACCTATTTGTTCAATCGCGGCGCGCAGGCCTTGGCATTGGCCGATGCGGTCAGCCCCGAAGTCGGCGTGTGTTTGGATGCGTTTCACTTGAACATCGAAGAAGAAGACATGTTCCAGACGATCCGTGACATCGGTGACCGCTTGTTCGATTTCCATGTTGCAGACAACAACCGGTTTGCTGCGGGGCTTGGCCACATCGACTGGCCGCGTGTGGTACAGACGCTCAAGGAAATTGGATATGATGGCGCCCTTACCAATGAGTTTGTGGCTCCTGTTGACCGGACTCCGGCGGCCCCTTACCCGGATATGGTGGATACCGATCCAAGCGACATTTCTCCTGAACAGTTGAAATTTATTCAGGACCACGGGTCGAGCGTTTTGACCGAGAAGTTTTATGCTGAACAGATGCAGATTACTGCGGATACGATCCTGCCCCTGATCAAGTAAGTTCAGCATGCTTCGACCGCGGTGTCCCCCGCCGCGGTCGAATGGTTCAGGGCCCAACGACAAAGGGAATAAGATGAAAATTACATCTGCTCAGGCATGGTGGGTCCAGATTCCGATCGAATTGGAACAACAGCACGTCAGCGATTTTGGCCGGTTACGCACCTTTGACGCCGCGATCCTGCGATTGGAAACCGATGATGGGTTGGTCGGTTGGGGCGAAGCAAAGAATGCAGCAGGCAGCGCAGGTGACTATGGTACTTTGGTTCATCTGCTGAACAACGAATTCGGACCTCGTATTATCGGGCGTGACCCAGCAGACATTACCTGGATCTGGGAAGATCTGTATAATGGCGTCCGTGCGGAAAAAGCGCGCAGTTCCGGTCACGTGATGCCCGAACTGGCGCGGCGCGGTCTGACGATTTCTGCCATCAGCGCCATTGACATTGCCCTGTGGGATATTCTGGGCAAGGCTGATGGGAAACCGGTCTGGCAACTGCTGGGCGGGCGCAAGGCTGATCGCCTGCGCGCCTATGCCTCTGGTGGCTGGGCCGATAAGGACACTATCGGCGACCAGCTTCAGGGGTATATTACCAAGGGCGGATTTGATGGCGTCAAGATGCGCGTCGGGTCAATGGATGGCACGCCTCACCGCTCAGCCGAACGGGTGATTGCGGCGCGCAGGGCGCTTGGCCCCGATGTCGACCTGATGGTTGATGCCCATGGCACTTTTAATGTCGCCGACGCCAAGAGGTTTGCTTATCTGGTGCGCGACTGTGATCTGGCCTGGTTTGAAGAACCGGTTACTGCAGATGACAAAGCCGGCATGGCCGAGGTACGCGCAGCGTCACATGCGCCGATCGCGGCAGGTGAATCCGAGGCCACCCGCTTTGATTTTCGCGACCTGGTTGTTGGCCGCTGTGTTGATATTCTACAGCCGGACCCTGCCTGCTGTGGCGGTATCACCGAAGCGATGCGGATTGGCACTCTGGCCTCTGCCTTCAACTTGCGTCTTGCACCGCATCTTTGGGCTGGAGCACCGTGTTTCTTTGCCGGGTTACAGGTTTGTGCTGCCGCACCGGCAAGCTTTACAGTTGAGTTCTCTTTGGGTGCGAACCCGATGATCCATGACCTGTCCAGAACACCAGTCGAAGTGCATGACGGCAAGATTGCAATTCCGGAAACTCCCGGTATAGGGCTGGACATGGACGAGGGTGTGATCAAACAATTCGCTAAAAAAGGATGACATGCAGCAAACGGATTTCCTCCCAAAGTTGGCGACATATCTGATTGGTGTGGCCGAAAGTAACGCGGGTAAAGCACCTTCGGAACGTGAACTGGCGGAACATTTTACCGTGAGCCGAGGACAGGTGCGCGAGTCGCTCGCCATCCTTGAGGCAATGCAGGTGATCGAACGGCGCGCAAAATCCGGTATTTATCTGCGCAAGGACCAGCGCGGAATCGAACAGCTTGCGTTTTTTGCTCGTGCTGGACTGCCGGTTGATCCCCGACAGATATATGAGGCTGTCGAGGTACGTAAAATCCACGAGATCAAAGCTGCGGAATTGGCCGCGGAACGCGCCACCGAAGAAAACTTTTCTACGCTTGAAGACATACTGGCACGGTCAGAGGCACGGATCGCGGCCGGTGAGGGCCTGAGCAAACTGGACCATGACTTCCACCTTGAGATTGTCCGCGCCACCCAGAACGAGGTTTTTTACAACCTGTGCACCACATTCTATGTCCTGAGTGAAAAAAGGCTTTCGATCTATTTCAAGGAAGGGGACCGGAATCTGCGCTCTCATCAGGAACATCAACAGATTTACGAGGCACTTCGGCGGCGCGATGGGGCGCTCTCCATGGCGCTTATGAACTCGCATCTGCGCGGTGCGATGAGCTACTGGTCAGAACTGCTGGACGTCAAAGAAACAAACGCGCTTTAGCAAGGGGGCGGCATGTCGGAGTCCAAAGTAATATTTTCCACTCACATGCTTCACCCCGAGGTGACAGGGGAGTTGCAGAGGCTTGGCGATTACCGCGTCGCGAGCGCCCCGACACCCGAAGTAATCACAGCCGAAAGCAAAGGAGCGCAGATCATTGTGGTGCGCGCAAAAATCCCGCCTGGGATCATCACCCGTGAAAAGGGGTTGATGGCCTGTGTCAGGCATGGTGCGGGGCTGGACATGATACCTGTCGATGTCGCGACACATGCAGGTGTGCTGGTTACAAATGTGCCCGGGGCAAATGCCACAACAGTAGCTGAACACGCCATCTGGTCCAGTCTGGCACTGTTTCGAAGGTATCCGATGATGAACCATGATCTGCGGCAAAACGGTTGGGAAGCAGGGCGTAAACATGCTGATTTCGGGCGCGAACTGTCTGGAAAAACCATCGGGATCCTGGGCTGCGGCAACATCGGGCGCCGGATTGCGGCAATGGCGCGTTTTGGCTTTGGTTGCGATGTGATCGCCCAGACCCGGACCCCAGCCAACCTGCCAGAGGGAATCACGGCGGTTTCATTTGATTCTTTGCTTGCGCAATCAGATGTATTGGTTTTGTCTTGTCCGTTGACAGAGGAAACGACAGGCATCATCAGCCGCGATGCCATCGCGAAAATGAAAAAGGGGGCGCTATTGATTAACGTGTCCCGTGGGCCTGTCACCGATGAGGGCGCAGTAATAGAAGCGCTGGCTGCAGGACATCTTGGTGGTGCCGCAATAGATGTATTCAGCGTACAGCCCTTGCCGTCGGATCATGCGTTTTTCAAGCTGCCCAATGTGATCCTGACGCCCCATATGGCAGGAATCACCGAAGAAAGCATGCTTCGCTTGGGGCAGGGTGTCGTTTCGGAAACGAAAAGGATCCTGGCAGGGGAACGGCCCGTCAATCTGTGCAATCCCGAAGTTTGGGACAGTTATCGCGCTCGTTTCTCCTGACGTTTCACTGTATCGAAAGGTTTAGCCCACTGACCGGATCAAAATAGAGCACCTTGTCAGGTTTCCAGCCAAATCGAACGGTATCGTCAATCTTTACCTTCATCTGCGCTGACACTGTTGCATGTACATGCGTACCATCCAGATCCAGCGTCAGAATTTTGATAACTCCATGGTTTTCAACGTCGAAAATCCGCGCTTCTGCAGGTGCATCCGGTGAAATCAGGACATCTTCGGGGCGGATCCCGAAACGAATGTTTTGTCCATCTTGCGCCTTGGAATTCGCGATGGATAGTGCATGCCCCCCGATATTCAGCACTGCCTTGCCACCCTTTACGACGCCGTCGACCAGGTTCATCGGCGGGGTGCCTACGGAACGCGCAACAAAGGTGTTCAACGGCTTTGCATAGATGTCATCCGGTGTGCCTACCTGTATCAACTTGCCGCGGTCCAGGACACCGATCTTGTCACCCATGGACATGGCTTCAACCTGATCGTGGGTTACAAAAACAAAAGTGGCACCCAATTCCTGATGAAGCTTTTTCAACTCGACGCGCAATACGTCGCGCAGGTTCGCATCCAGCGCAGAAAGGGGCTCGTCCATCAGGAACACCCGAGGCTGACGAACGATGGCGCGTCCAATGGAAACACGCTGCATTTCACCGCCCGACAGTCTTTCAACTTTGCGGTCAAGCAGCCGGGTAATTTGTAGCGTCTCGGCCGCCCGTTCAACCCGTTGAGTTATCTCATCAGCGGTAAAATTTTGCGTGCGCGATTTCAGCGGAAACTCCAGGTTTCCCCGCACGGTCAAGCGGGGATAAAGTGAATATTGTTGCAAGACCAGCGCGACATCGCGCTCCGCTGCGTTCCATGTGGTTGCATCTTGACCGTCGATCAGCACGGTTCCGGTGTCGGGCTTTTCAAGGCCAGCGATCACGCGCAATGTTGTGGTTTTGCCCGCACCGGTTTGTCCCAGCAAAACAAAGAATTCGCCGTCCTTGATGTCAATATCCACACCGCGCAATGCTGTGTTCGGGCCAAATTTCTTGGAAATGCCCTGAAGTTCAATATCTGCCATCAGGCGGCCCCCCGCAAATTCAGTTCTGTTTGATTGTCAAAGAAATGTGCCTGAGCGGTATCCAGCCCGACCCAGACAGTTTGACCTTCGCCGCCGACAAAACCACTGGCGGTACGGACGCGTAAAATGGCTTCTCCGAGCCTCACATCAACGATGTCGTGACTGCCGAGAGGTTCAATATTGGTGGTCACTGCCTCTGAGTATCCTTTGGTTTTTTCATGGCTCAACAGTATCGCCTCGGGACGCAGTCCAAGTGCGATGCCTGCACCGGGCTTGGACAAACCGGCCAACATGCCTTCGCCAAAGGAAAAATCCGTTTCGACCCCTTTAAGCGCCACCCTGGTTCCGTCTATTTGAACATCAACGACGTTCATCACAGGTGAGCCGACAAATTTGGCGACAAAGAGATTGCTGGGCTTCAGGTAAATTTCGTCCGGAGCGCCCACTTGTTGCAGCACCCCATCGTGCAGAATGACCATCCGGTCGGCAAGGCTCATTGCTTCGATCTGGTCATGGGTCACATAGACGGAGGTCGAACCGCGCGCGATATGAAGCCGCTTCAGCTCTGCCCGCATTTGTTCGCGCAATTTTGAATCAAGTACACCAAGTGGCTCGTCCATCAAAAGCGCCTGTGGCCGACGAACAAGCGCACGGCCTATTGCCACACGTTGCATATCACCACCTGAAAGGGCAGATGGCTTGCGATCGAGATGCTGGGCGATTTGCAGCGTTTCGGCGGTTTCATTGACGGCGCGATTCCGTTCTGCGGCATCCATGCGTACCGCACGCAAAGGAAAGGCGATATTTTCGCGTACAGTCATATGCGGGTAAAGCGAGAAAGACTGAAATACGAATGCGATGTCACGGTCAGCGGCTTTGCGGTCCTGCACTTCCTTTCCGTCGATCAGGATCTTGCCGGATGTTACCGTTTCCAGACCTGCAATTGCGCGCAATGCTGTCGTCTTGCCACCGCCGGACTGGCCCAACATGACAACAAATTCGCCGTTTTCGATGGTCAGGTGCAGGTCTTTCAAAACTTGATTTTGACCAAAGAACTTCTGGACATTTTTCATTTCGATCTGCGCCATCAGTGGGTGCCCCCCGTCTTGTTGACGTCCACGCTGGCGTCTTCCTGATACCGCTCTTCCGGTTCAGGGTCAGGCGCTATCTTTGATGTAATCATAAAGCTGACGAGCCCGAGTAGGGTCAGCGTCACACCGTATTTGTGTAAAAACAGGCTCCATGGCTGGCACAGCGAGATGATGCCAAAGATCATCAGGCTTTGAGCTGCGGGTGCGAGGTAGCGTTGATTGATGGATCTGAAACTCATTTGCGGATTGCCCCGAATGACATGCCGCGCAGTAGGTGGTTGCGCAGAAGGAATGTGAAGATGGCGACGGGGATCAAGAACAAGAGCGTACCTGCTGCAATGACGGTCCAGTCAGGCAGGCCGCTGCCGACCTGCGAAGGAATATAAGGGGGTGCGGTCTGGGCATTGCGGTTGGTCATGATCAACGCAAAGGCGTATTCGTTCCAGGCCGTGATAAAGCAGAACACCGCCGTTGCCGCCATGCCGGTCAGCGCCTCGGGCAGGACCACTTTGAAAAATGCCTGCATGCGGGTGTAGCCGTCGACCAGCGCTGCTTCTTCGTATTCTTTAGGAATTTCGTCGATAAACCCTTTCATGATCCATACAGCAAAGGACAGATTGAAAGCGGTATAAAGAATAATCAGCCCCAGATGTGTGTCGTTGAGACCGACTACGCGGTACATTAGGAACATGGGGATTGCGACGACAACAGGCGGTAACATGCGGGTGGACAGGATAAAAAACATCCAGTCGTCTTCGCCCTTTACCTTGAAGCGGCTGAAGCCATATGCCGTAAGGGTACCCATACAGACGGCAACCACCGTTGAAATGATCGAAACGATCAGGGAGTTCTTGAAACGATCACTGTAACCAGAGGATCGTACTTCGCCTGTCTTTCGATTACGCACCACTTTTTCACCACCGTCGACAACCATTTTTTCCCACCAGGGGGCGGATTCGTATTCTTCCTGGGTTGGCTGCTCTCTCAGCTGCGACCGTTTGGTGAACAGTTTCACAAAGGGGGAAACCTCGGGGGTGAAGAACACGGTCGGTGGAATTGTCGTTGCCAGATTACGGGGCTTGAAGGCTGTTGCAGTGATCCAGTAGATCGGAGTCAGCATGATGATCAGGGCAAGGAAAACCGCGGCTATCGCTGTACGGTTCGTCCATTTTTCGCGGGGGGTTCGGACACCAGCCATATCAGCGCGCCTTTACTTTATTTAGGTATTTCACATAGATATTGGTAATTGCGACAACCATAATCAGCACGATGTAGGCAAATGCAGAGGACATGCCGGTCTGCCATTCCTGGAAGGCCATCTTGTATAGACGGATCGCGATCAGTTCGGTGTTGGGCTGGGAAGACAGGACATAGGCCAGATCAAAGGTTTTGAAGGCTTCCATCGTGCGAAAGATAATCGCGATCATCAGGATCGGGGCCACCAGTGGCAATGTGATCCGGAAAAAGGTGTAAAAACTGCCCGCGCGGTCGATTTCGGCAGCTTCGTAAAGATGTTTTGGAACGGCGGACAAACCGGCCAGTGACAACAACATGACAAAGGGTGCCCACATCCAGATATCGACGATGGCGATGGCGTATAGCGCCATATCCGGATCAGCGAGCCATTCAAACTTTCCCAGGCCAAGGAAATAATTGATGATGCCAAAATTGGGATCATACAGCAGCTTCCAGAACAGGCCGACGACAGCCATCGACAGCATCATTGGCAACAACAGTAGTGTGGTGATCAGACCTTTCGCCGGAATCGAGCGGTTCAACAACATCGCAAGGCCAAAGCCGACGATGACCTGTCCGGTGACAGAAATCAGAACATATTTTGCTGTGATGGAAAAATTCTTCCAGATGAACGGATCGTTGAGCAATTCGCGATAGTTCTGCAGGCCGACAAAATTTGCAGGCGCATTCGTGGATGCGCGAAAATCGGTAAAGGAATAGCCAAGCGAATAAAGTAACGGAAAAATGTTAAAGACGATCAGGAAAACAATCGTCGGCACGATAAAGAGATTGCGAATACTCAGATCGCTCATCCCCTTGGCCGCAGCATGAGATTTCGGATCTAATCGGGTCATGACTTCAGAGGGCACTGGGATGCTTCCTTTGATCTTCAAAGAGATGGGGCTTTGGGTGTCCGGGGGGAGAAAGGGGCGCGCCAACGCCCCTTTCTTTGGTTAACTGCGGATGGAATTACTGACCGCGACCGTACTTTTTGAAGGTTTCTTTCCAGTCCGCTGCCAAAGCGTCCAGCGTTTCCTGGGCAGAACCCTGATCACCGATGATGAATGGATACAGTCTCTGGTTGGCAGATGTCAGCAGTTCAGCAAATTCAGGCACGGCCCAAAAATCCTTGACCTTGAACATCGTCTGGTAAAACGCCTCGTTATAAGGTGTTGCCTTGCGGAACTCTTCGGATTCCAGGACTGCTGCACTTGCGGTATAGCCGCCCAACTCAGCCCAGCGTTTTTGGGTTTCATCCTTGATGAACCATTCCAGGAACTTCATCGATTCCTCCTGGTTCTCGGAATACTTTACAACGGAAATACCCTGTCCACCGAGTGCCGCAAACTGATCGCCATCGGGGCCCGCCGGATTTGCGAAGAACCCGGTGTTGGCCGCATGTGGGTTGGTTGCTTCGTTCAAAAGGGCTGGAAAGAAGGCAAAGTAGTTCATCGACATGGCCACCAGGCCTTCGGTGATTGCCTGATTGTTTTCAACAAAAAACGTCTTGGCCCAGCCCGGAGGGGTGTATCCGTAGAGTTTCTTGTAATTCTCAAGCGCGGCAACTGCCTTGGGTGAGTTGACGTAGCCGTCGACTTCGTAGGTTTCGAAGTTGCCCAGATCGGCACCATAGGAAAAGATTGCGTTTTCGACCCCCATCACCATCGCATCGTAACTGTTGTCGGTATAGATCGCGATGCCGTAACGATTTTCATCGGGCCGGTGGAAAAACTCGGCAATATCGGTCAGCTGCGCCCATGTGGCAGGCGGTGCAAGATCGTATCCATATTTTTCCTTGAAGGCGGTCATTTCAGCCGGATCTTCGAACCAGTCCTTGCGATATGACCAACCCACGGCATCCCCTTCGGCAGGGACGGCCCAGTATGTGCCAGAGTTGCCAGGATATTCAGCGTAGTATTTGACTGTTGCGGGGGCCATCACTTCGCCAAGATTATTGGCATCAAAGAATTCAGTCAGATCAACGTAGTGACCGCCCTCAGATGCGGCACCCAACCACTGACTGTCACCGACGATCATGTCATAGGCGCTGCCGCGCGCGTTGAATTCGGTAAATGCCTTGGTCTGGAAGTCGGCCCATGGCGTTGTCTCAACGGTCACAGAAATCCCGGTTTCCTCTTCATACTCGTTCGCAAGTTCCTGAAGGTAGTTGGCCGGATCCCATTCGGCCCAGAAGATCACCAGATCTTCAGCCCATGCCGCTGGCGCGGTGAGCGCACCAAGCGCGACTCCTGCCAGCATTCCATTCATAGTCTTTTTCATTTCGCTTCCTCCCAGATTTTGTTCCAAATTGCCTTTTGGCGTCTTGGCCTCCGCAGTTCTCCAACAAACGGAGCACATCGTTGGCAGTCGTCTTTGATAGACCTCTTTTTGGTACTACCAGATAAAAGAACCTGTCAAGGCTTTGTTTGGAGCGATCTACCCGGCATTATTTGGGGAAAATTAGTAAATCGCGTGATTATCGTGCCTAAATGACGGTACATTACCTCTTTCGATCTGTGGGATCGTGAATAAAAATGATGGACTTTGCGCTTTCGATCAGAATAATTGGCCAGACCAGATTGGAGGGGAAGCGGCTACATGATTCATCTCGTTGGCACATTTGACACCAAAGCAACCGAGATCGCTTATCTATATGATCTGCTGTCGAAGGGGGGGCAGGAAGTCTGCACAATTGACGTAGGTACACGCAGCACAGCAACACAAATGGACGTACCCCGGACAGAGGTGATGCGTTTTCATCCCGCAGGTGCCGGTTTTGTGCAATCAACAGAGAATCGCGGACAAGCGGTCGCGGCGATGGCGGCGGCATTTTCAGGTTATTGTCATGCGCAGGGTCAAACGATTGACGCTATCATCGGCGTTGGCGGTGGCGGTGGCACATCAATTGTCACCGCCGGTATGCGCGCGTTGCCATATGGTGTTCCCAAAGTCATGGTTTCAACACTCGCTTCGGGTGATGTGGCACCCTATGTTGGCACCAGTGACATCATCATGGTGCCTTCAGTAACCGACATTGCCGGATTGAACAGGATCAGCCGCCATATCCTGCATAATGCTGCCCAATCGATCCTTGGCATGGCACTTCATCCATATGTGGCAAAAAATGAAAACAGGCCAAGTCTGGGTCTGAGCATGTTCGGAGTAACGACTCCATCGGTCACCCAGATCTCTTCGCTTTTGGGGCAGCAGTTTGATTGTGTGGTCTTCCACGCCACCGGAACAGGTGGGCGTTGCATGGAACAATTGTTGACCGAGGGGATGTTGGACGGATTGATCGACATTACTACGACCGAGATTGCGGATGAACTGGTTGGTGGGGTTTTGTCTGCCGGGGCAACAAGGCTGGATGCGGTGATCGCCAGCGGTGCACCCTATGTTGGTTCGGTTGGTGCCTTGGACATGGTGAATTTCTGGGCCCCGGAGACAGTTCCGGAAAAATTCAAAGACAGGTTACTCTATCATCACAATGATAATGTCACGCTGATGCGGACCTCTGCCGCAGAAAGCGCAGAAATCGGTACCTGGATCGCTGGCAAGCTGAACAAGGCGACGGGGCCTGTGCGGTTATTGGTGCCGGAAAAGGGCGTGTCGGACCTTGATATCGAAGACGGACCATTTTGGGATCCAAAGGCAGATGCTGCCCTCTTCGCTGCGCTGGAAGAGGGGTTGAAGCAAACTGAGACCCGCCAGCTCATACGGCTGCCATATCACATCAATGACACTGCTTTCTCTGCTGCTGCGGCTCAAGCGTATCTCGACATCAATTAGGAAATACCATGACAACAATACCTCGCGCGACCATCCTCAAGAAATTCACAGCTTTGATCGAAGCCGGCCAGCCGATCATCGGTGGTGGTGCGGGGACCGGTCTTTCCGCAAAATCCGAAGAGGCCGGTGGCATTGATTTGATCGTTATCTACAATTCGGGCCGCTACCGGATGGCCGGTCGAGGATCGTCCGCCGGTTTGCTGGCCTATGGCAATGCCAACGAGATCGTCAAGGAAATGGCGGTAGAGGTCTTGCCAGTGGTCAAACACACGCCGGTTCTGGCGGGTGTGAATGGCACTGATCCCTTCATTCTGATGCCGCAGTTTCTGCAAGAGCTCAAGATGATGGGATTTTCCGGCGTTCAAAATTTTCCGACAATTGGATTGTTCGATGGGGCCATGCGCCAAAGCTTTGAGGAAACCGGTATGGGTTTCGACCTTGAAGTCGATATGATCGCACAGGCCCATGCGCTTGACCTGTTGACGACGCCTTACGTGTTTAACCCGCAAGAAGCTGTTGCAATGGCCAAGGCAGGCGCGGACATCGTCGTGGCCCATATGGGTGTTACGACCGGTGGTACCATTGGCGCGACTTCAGCGAAAAGCCTTGACGATTGTGTTGCCGAGATTGACGCCATTGCAGCGGCTGCGAAATCCATACGCGAAGACATTATGGTCATTTGTCACGGCGGGCCGATTGCCATGCCGGATGATGCAGCCTTTGTGTTGCGGCATTGCGCGTGTTGCCACGGGTTTTACGGTGCCAGTAGTGCGGAACGTCTGCCAACCGAAATTGCCATCCGAGACCAGATTAAACAGTTCAAGGGGATGGATGTGAACACGAGAAAGAAAGAGGGTTAAAATGGCCAAGATGGACAAGCATTTTGTTTATCCCGCCGGGGTGGACAATTTTGGGTTTGATTGGGGGCGATTGGCGCTGACCTGCGCACCAGAGGTGAATGGTGCCACCCAATTCTCAGCCGGAGTTGTGTTTGTCCCTCCGGGTCAAGGGCACAGCCGTCACAACCATCCCGGCGCGGAAGAGATCATATTCATCATCAGGGGAACCGGTGAGCAGATGATCGAAGATGCAGACGGCACGCCAGAAACACGCGAAATCGGTGCCGGATGCACGGTGTTCATTCCCGACGGCCGCTTTCACGCTACCCGCAATATCGGAACTGAGCCAATGGAGATTTTCGTAGTTTATTCACCCACGGGGCCGGAAAAGCTGCTGCGCGATGCGCCTGATTTCCGCTTGATCCCCTCTGATGAAGATGACGGAGGGCGCGATGACTGATCTCAGTTATGATTTCGATCACCTGGACAGCCTCATGGAGGAGGCTGGACTGGATGTGATTTTGGTAACATCCAAACACAATGCCCAATACCTGATGGGCGGATACAAGTTCATCTTCTTTTCCGCCATGGATGCTATCGGGCATGGCCGTTACTTGCCCGTGGTTGTCTATTTCAAGGGGCAGCGCGACCGGACCGCCTATATCGCCAATAAGATGGAGAAAGGGGAACATGAAAACGCACCACTATGGGTGCCGCATTTTTATCCGATGGCCTGGGGCAGTGTGGACAGTATCACGCAGGCGATCAGCCACCTTCACGAAATGGGTTTCAAGGCAGGGCGCATTGGCATTGAACCACCGTTTTTGCCTTCTGATTCAAAAGAAGTCTTGTTGGACGCCCTGCCAGACTCCGAGTTCATCAATGCTACATCGGTCCTGGAGAATCTTCGCGCCGTAAAATCTATGGCTGAGTTGTCTCTGCTGCGCGAAGCATCAGAAAAGATCACGGCATCCATGCAAGCAACGATTGCCGCATCAGGAGAAGGAAGTACCAAGCACGAGATCATCGAACTTTTGCGCCAGGAAGAAACCAAGCGTGGGCTGCAATTTGATTATTGCTTGTTGACCTTGGGTGCCAGCCACAACCGTGCCGGGTCAGATCAGGCATGGGCCAAAGGTGACATCCTGTCGATCGATTCAGGGGGCAATCTATGTGGTTATATCGGTGACATATGTCGGATGGGTGTGTTGGGCGAGCCGGACGCCGAACTTGTTGATTTGCTGGGTGAAATACAAGAAATTCAACAGGCGGCTTTTGCAGAAGTGCGCGCCGGGGCAGCGGGCGGGCATGCGATTGCAGCGGGCCAGGCGGCCTTGGCCAACCAGCCCAATAAGCAATACATCGATTTCTTTGGTCATGGCATGGGGTTGGTCAGTCATGAAGCGCCATTCCTGTTGACCAATCATCCTGTCGCTTATGAAGGTCGTGATGCAGACAAGCCCTTGAAGGCCGGTATGGTTCTGTCGATTGAAACTCACATGCAACATCCCAAGCGAGGTTTTATCAAGCTGGAGGACACGCTGGCAGTGACCGAAACCGGTTATGAAATGTTCGGAACCGAAGGGCGTGGTTGGAACCGGAGCGACAAATTCTGAAAATCTATTGCTGGCCGATTGAATTCTTAGCCTGTCGTCAGTTTCGATAGCAAAACCGCAATGAATTGATCTGATGTTTCCGTTCAGTCAAGACTGAATAAACTTGACAATGAACTTGCGATGCTCCTAAACGCGAAAATTCGTCAGGAGCTTTTGATGTCAGCGGAACAATCCCTAGATGTTATTCGTAGCGAATTCATTGAAAAGACCGGCCTAATCAGTCAGGCCGAAGGCTTGCCGCGTATCGCAGGGCGCGTTTTCGGAATGTTGATCTTTGATGGCGATATGGTTTCTTTCAGCGACTTGGCTACGGGTTTGCAGGTAAGCCGTGCAAGCATCAGTACCAGCATTCGCATCCTCGAAGAGCGCGGTCTGGTGAAGCGCATGACCAAACCCGGCGAGCGGCAGGATTATTTTCAACTGGCCCCCAATCCCTATGCAACCATGTTGACTGGTATTCAGAAGCGCACTCTCGCAACCAGATCCGAGATCGCAGATACCATCAGCAAATTGCCAGCGAATGCCAGTGCGGCCGATCGTTTGGCGGCCTATGCGGATTTCTATGCCTCGCTGGATTCCGCGATAAAACTGGCGTTGGATGAATTGGACGCTCCCACAACTTCAAAATCGGGGCAACATCCCGCAGCCTCAAAGGATCTGAGCGATGACAGGTAAACCGGCAACCACTGGCAAAAAGCCAAAATCGCCAAGTGCAGCTGATGCAGCCAAGTCCAAGGAACGAATGACCAAAGATGATGCTGCGGCACATCAAATGCAGCAGGAATTGGTTTTTACATCAGACAAGGGCGCCGCGCGCTCAACCTGGATCGCGGCATTTCTTGTGCTGGCCATTGTCGGCTGGATGGGTAGCGGGTTCATATTCCCAACCGAAAAGGCCTCATCTGTTGCGCGCCGCGAAGATCCTGCACCTGTATCCGTCGCGGTCACAAATTCAGTGGCGGACACAGTAACTCAATATTATCAGGCAGAGGGTCAGGCCTTGCCGGATCGTGATACGAAACTGCGCGCAGAGATTTCAGGTGACATTGCCGAAGTCCTTGTCGTCAAGGGCCAGGATGTCAAAGCGGGATCCGTCATTGCACGTTTCGATCCGACAAATAACGAGGCTGACGCCAAGCGTGCAGCAGAAGAACTTGCCCGTGTGCAGCGCGAATTTGACAATGCCGAAAAACTGCTTGAGCGTGGTGTCGCGACGGCAGACCGTGTCGTGCAGGCCCGCGCCGCACTGGCAAGCGCGCAAGCGCAGGTGATCGCGGTCGCCCAGTCTGCAAAGGCACTGACCATTACAGCGCCCTTTGACGGGCGGATTGAAACACTTGATCTGGATGCCGGTGAATTTGTCTCTTCTGGTGCCGAAGTCGGTCGTTTGGTTGACATCACGCCCTTGACCGTTGCCATTCAGGTGCCTCAGCAATCTCTTACCCGTCTTGCTGTCGGTCAAACCGCGAAGGTGAAATTCATTACCGGAGAAGAGCGCGAAGGAACCGTCACCTTTGTCGGCAGCGCGGCCGCATCCGAAACCCGAACGTTTCTGGCGGAAATCGAAGTCGCCAATGAAGATGGTGCGATTCCAGCGGGGATTTCTGCAGAAGTTGTGATACCGACGGGCGAGGTCGTGGCGCATTTCCTGACCGCCTCGATCGTATCACTGGATACTTCCGGCACGCTTGGGGTCAAAACCGTCAATGCTGACAAAGTGGTCGAATTCTTCCCGATCGAGATCGTGCGGGCGCAGATTGACGGTCTTTGGGTGACGGGATTGCCAGAAACGGTTGATGTGATCACCGTCGGTCAAGGCTATGTCAATGATGGTGAGACTGTCGTGCCCTCAGCAGCGGAGAAACCCCAATGAATGCCATCATCGACGCGGCCTTTTCGCGGTCGCGCGTTGTCGTGATGGCGCTTTTCATGGTGCTGACCGTCGGCGCGCTTGCCTATGTCTCTATCCCGAAAGAAGCCAACCCCGAGGTACCGCTGCCGCTGTTTTATGTTTCCACCGGTCTGGATGGTATCAGCCCAAGCGATGCCGAACGCCTGTTGCTTGAGCCGATGGAAACTGAATTCGCTTCGATTGCCGGTCTCGACAGTATGAAGTCCGATGCTGCGGAGGGGTTCGCGAGCATCCAGCTTGAGTTCCTGCCAGGGGGTGACAACGACGAAGCGTTGGACAAGGTCCGCGAAGCGGTGAACCGTGTGGAATCCGAATTGCCCGAAGACGCACGCGATATTACGATCACCGAGATCAACACTGCGCTTTTTCCGATCATTACGGCAATTCTGTCCGGGCCATTGCCGGAGCGCACATTGAATTCACTTGCTGAGCGGCTTCAGGAAGAAATCGAAGGCCTGGAAGGTGTGTTGGAGGCTGAAATCGGCGGGCAACGGTTTGAATTCCTTGAAGTGCTGATCGATCCCACCGTTTTTCAAACCTACAATCTGTCATTTGACGAACTGATCGGGCAAATCCAACGCAACAACCGCCTGATCGCGGCTGGCGCCATTGAAACGGGGTCGGGGCGGATTGTGTTGAAGGTTCCCGGCCTGATCGAAAATCTGAGCGACGTAATGAACATGCCGGTCAAGGTGCGCGGCAATGCCGTAGTGACGTTTGGCGATGTCGCCACGATCCGTCGCACGTTCGAGGATCCTGATTCCTTTGCCCGCATCAATGGCCAACCTGCACTGGCGCTTGAGGTTACCAAACGTTCGGGCGCGAACATTATCGATACCGTAGCTGACGTCAAAGCCCTGGTGGAAGAGTTGCGCGTCGACTGGCCCGATAATGTTGAAATCACCTATCTGCAGGACCAGAGCAAGCAGGTTAAAGACATGTTGAGCGACCTGGAAGCGAACGTGATTGCAGCGGTCATTCTGGTTATGATCGTCATAGTTCTGGCGCTGGGCATAAGATCTGCCATCCTTGTCGGACTGTCGATTCCAGGTGCCTTTCTGGCGGGCGTCATCGCGCTTTGGATGATGGACTATACAATGAATATCGTTGTGCTGTTCTCGCTGATCCTCGTTGTTGGCATGTTGGTGGACGGGGCGATTGTCACAACCGAACTTGCTGACCGCAAGTTGCAAGAGGGAGTATCGCCAAAAGAGGCCTATGCATATGCCGCCAAACGCATGTCCTGGCCGATCATTGCTTCTACTGCGACGACCCTCAGCGTGTTCTTTCCTCTGCTCTTCTGGGCAGGCATGGTGGGTGAATTCATGAAATTCCTGCCCACAACCGTGATACTGACGTTATCGGCGTCATTGTTTATGGCGCTGATTTTTATCCCTGTTGTTGGCGGTTTGATCGGTAAACGTCAGCCGCAGCCGGCCAAGGCCAAGCGCGCGTTGCATGCGGCCGAAATCGGTGACCCTCGTGAGATGGGCGGCTTTACCGGTGCATATGTACGTCTGTTGGCCTGGGCCATTGTGCGCCCTGTCACGACGTTGTTGCTGGCGGTTGCGCTTTTGCTGGGCGGTTTCGGCCTGTATGGTCAGTTCGGTAAAGGCATCAGCTTTTTCCCCTCGGTCGAACCAGACTTCATGCAGGTTCAGGTACGTGCGCGGGACAATTTCTCGATCTTTGAACGTGATGCATTGGTCCGAGCGGTCGAAGATCGCATCCTGGGATATGATGAGATTGCCAGCATTTATGCACGATCCATGATGAGCGCCGGGAGAGGCGATGAGGAAACCATTGGTACGCTGCAACTGGAATTAACCCCCTGGGACACCCGCCGCACTGCTGCCGAAATCGGAGAAGACATCCGCAAAAGCGTGTCGGACATCGCCGGGATCGATGTGCAAGTGCAAACCGAAAGTGGTGGCCCTTCCGCTGGAAAGCCCGTGAATCTACAGATCACCGCACGTGACCCACAGGTGCAGGGCAAGGCGGTGCAGCAAATCAGGGACATAATGGACAGAATGGGTGGCTTTACCGATGTGACGGATACCCGTCCGGTGCCGGGGGTGGAGGTTTCGATCCTTGTGGACCGCGCCGAAGCGGCACGTTTTGGCGCGGATGTCAGTTTACTGGGGCAAGCTGTTCAGCTTTTGACCCAGGGCATTACCGTGGCGGATTACCGCCCCGAAGATGTGGATGGATCGCTTGATATTCGTGTGCGTTTCCCCCGCGAGGAACGGTCCCTGGCAGAGCTTGCCGGACTGCGCGTTCCAACGACATCCGGTCTGGTTCCGATTTCGAATTTCGTGACCTTTGCCCCGTCCGAGCGTACAGGCGTTATCCGTCGGATCGACGAAAAGCGTGTGACCACGATCGAGGCCAATGTGGCCCCTGGTGTTCTGGTGAACGATCAGGTCGTCGCTTTGACCGCATCATTGCAAGCTACCGATCTGCCGGAGGGCGTGGAATTCAGCTTTGCAGGTGAGGCCGAGGATCAGCAAGAAAGCATGAATTTCCTCATAGGTGCCTTTTTCGCCGCAATTTTCATGATGTTTGTCATCCTCGTGATCCAGTTCAACAGTTTCTTTCAGGCCGTTGTCGTGATGAGCGCCATCGTCTTTTCAATTGCAGGGGTCTTGTTGGGCCTGATTGTCACTGGGCGGCCCTTTGGTGTCGTGATGGGGGGAATTGGGGTGATCGCATTGGCGGGCATTGTTGTGAACAACAACATTGTACTGATCGATACTTATAATGACCTGCGGAAGGCCGGGCGTTCCCCGCGAGAGGCAGCGCTGCGTACAGGTGCCCAACGCCTGCGCCCAGTGATCCTTACATCGGTGACCACCGCGCTGGGATTGATGCCGATGGTCATCGGGCTGAACCTGAACTTCTTTACCCGCGAGATAGTCTATGGGGCACCTTCAACCCAGTGGTGGACCGAGCTTTCCTCTGCCATCGCGGGCGGACTTGTCATTGCGACGGTGTTAACACTGGTGGTTACACCTGCGATGCTGATGCTTGGAGAACGGAAAACGAACCGCAAGGAGCAGCAATTACAGCCGGCTGGGTAGCGAGACAGAGATCCCGTATCAGTCGCCATATCTATTGGTGACCTGTGTAAGGTCAGGCATCCTGCCCGACCTTCTGTCGCTGTTGACCCAAACCCTGGATTCCCAGTTCCATCACATCCCCGACCTTCAGGAATACAGGCTCCGGCTTTACGCCCAATCCGACACCAGGTGGCGTGCCCGTCGCGATCACATCGCCGGGGTGCAATGTCATCAACCCGGAAAGGTGTTCGATGATTTCAGCCACCGAAAAGATCATTGTCCTGGTATTGCCGTTTTGCATCCGTTTCCCGTTCACATCGCAATACATCGACAGGTTCTGTGGGTCCGGCACCTCGTCCCGCGTGACCAGCCATGGACCTGTCGGACCAAAGGTGTCGCATGATTTGCCCTTGGTCCACTGGCCGCTTAACCTGGATTGAAAATGCCGCTCTGACACGTCATTGACGATGCAGTAGCCTGCAACATGGTTCAAGGCCTCTTCTTTCGAGACATATTTGGCGGTTTTGCCAATGACGACTCCCAGTTCAACCTCCCAGTCGGTACGGGTCGATCCGCGTGGCATGATCACATCGTCATAGGCACCGACAATTGCGGAGTTCGCTTTGAAAAACAGTATCGGATGTTCGGGGATCGCAGCACCGGTTTCGGCGGCGTGATCGGAATAATTCAACCCGATACAGAGGAATTTTCCGATATTTCCAATGCAGGGGCCGATGCGCTGTTCACCCTCCACAACCGGCAGGCTCGCAGGGTCGATGCCGCGCAGTTTCGCAAGCGTCGCATCATCCACTGTTGCGCCTGTGATGTCTGCCACATGTGCCGAAAGATCGCGCAGAAGGCCTGCATTGTCCAACAAACCGGGTTTTTCCGCGCCTGCAGGTCCGTATCGAAGTAGTTTCATGAGATCATCCTTTAGTGGTTGTCACGCGGCATGAATTTGCGCGCGATGTCCTGATATTTGTCCGCCCCTTGCAGTGTCATGCCGTGATCAAGTCGCCCGACCTTCTCGCGGAATATTTCCTGCCAGGGGGATTGGCTTGCGGGGATGTCATACCCGCCATTGGCGGCTAATTTGCGCGCACGGTCATTCAACGTATCCAGCGGCACCAGCATGTTTACCGTGCCCCTGGCGAGATCGATCCGCACGGGATCGCCGTTTTGTAACAGGGCAAGCCCTCCGCCATCCGCCGCCTCGGGAGCGGCGTTCAGAATTGAAGGACTACCAGAAGTTCCAGACTGCCGCCCATCGCCGATACAGGGCAATGCCTCGATTCCCTGTTTGATTAGGTAGGAGGGTGGACGCATGTTCACCACCTCGGCGGCACCGGGATAGCCCTTGGGGCCTGCGCCGCGCATGACAAGAATACAGTTTGCGTCGATATTCTCGGCTGTATCGTCGATCCGCCGGTGAAAATCCTCAGGTCCGTCAAAAACCACAGCCCGGCCTTCGAAGGCTTCGGGGTCGTCGGGGTTGGATAAATAGGATTTGCGGAACGCCGGTGAGATTACCGAGGTTTTCATGATCGCGCTTTCAAACAAATTGCCTGACAGGTTCAGGAATCCTGCCTGCGCTTTCATTGGATCATTCACAGACTTGATCACATCGGTATTTTTTGACCGTTGCATCGCGCAATTGTCGAATATCGAAAATCCATTGACCGTCATCGCCTGCGGGTGCGGCAACAGACCAGCGGCAACCAATTCGCCTATCACCGCTGGCACGCCCCCGGCCAGTTGATAGTCTTCGCCCAGATATTTGCCCGCCGGCTGCATGTTGACCAATAGTGGAATGTCGTGGCCGTGTTCCTGCCAATCGTTGTTGTCCAGGGAAACACCCAGGTGCCGTGCAATGGCGTTCAAGTGAATTGGGGCATTGGTGGATCCCCCGATGGCAGAGTTTACCACGATGGCATTTTCAAAGGCCTCGCGGGTCATGATCTGCGTTGGCCTCATGTCTTCCCAGACCATGTCGACGATCCGCTTGCCTGTCTCATAACTGATCTGCCCGCGTTCACGGTAGGGGGCGGGAATTGCAGCGGCACCGGGCAATTGCATGCCCAGGGCTTCGGCCAGCGAATTCATCGTCGTCGCTGTGCCCATGGTATTGCAATAGCCGACCGAAGGGGCAGAGGCGGCGGCGATCTCCATGAACTCATCGGTGTCGATGTTGCCAGCGGCCAACTGCTCGCGTGCTTTCCAGATGACCGTGCCGGAACCGGCTCGTTCGCCTTTCCACCACCCGTTGAGCATCGGCCCAACTGACAAGGCGATGGCGGGAATATTCACCGTTGCCGCCGCCATCAGCAGGGCGGGGGTTGTTTTGTCACATCCGATGTTCAGAACAACACCATCGAGAGGATAACCAAACAGTGTTTCAACCAAGGATAAATAGGCAAGGTTGCGATCGAGCGACGCAGTCGGGCGTTTGCCGGTTTCCTGAATCGGATGAACCGGGATTTCGATACATGTCCCACCTGCGGCGATGATCCCGTCGCGCACGCGCTTGGTCAACTCGATGTGATGCCGGTTGCAGGGCGACAGGTCGCTGCCGGTTTGTGCAATCCCTATCATCGGTTTGCCCGATTGCAGTTCGTCGCGGGTCAGCCCGTAATTCAGGTACCGTTCAAGATAAAGCGCCGTCATTTCCAGATTGTCGGGGTTCATGAACCATTTGCGCGAGCGCAGATCGCCGATGTCGATTTTCCGTTTCATTGGCCTGACCAACCTCCGTCGATGATGTGGGTATGTCCGGTCGTAAAGCCGCTTTCGTCACTGGCAAGGTAAACAACCAGTGCCGCGATTTCTTTGGCTGATGCGACGCGGCCCATTGGCTGGCGGGTCACGAATTGTTCCAACGCCTTGTCGTAACTTCCCAAGGCGTCGCCGAGCGCGCGCACACGTTCATGCCAGGAGGGGCTTTCGACCGTACCGGGGCAAATGCAGTTACAGCGGATACCTTGTTTGATATAATCAACGGCGACGGATTTGGTGAGTCCGACAACCGCTGCCTTGGTTGTGCCATAGACAAACCGGTTGGGCGCACCAATGACAGAGCCTGCAGCGGATGACATGTTGATGATTGACCCGTTTCCGCGCGCCAGCATTCCTGGAAGCGCGGCGCGAATAGTGCGCATCATGGATCGCACATTCAGGTCGAATGCATCAACCAATTCATCATCAGTGGCGTCCAATACGGTTCCGTGATGCACAAAGCCTGCACAGTTGAAGAGAACATCCGGATCAGCCCGTTCCATGCCGTTCGCGATACTCTTGGGATCCAGGACATCCAATTCCATGATCTCGATATTCCCAGCTGTTTCTTCCCGAATCGTGGACAGAGTTTTCAGGTTCACATCCGTGGCGAAAACCTCAGCACCTTCGTGTGCCATAGCAATTGCACTGGCACGCCCAATTCCCTGCGCTGCTGCCGTGATCAATACGCGTTTGCCCCTAAGTCGTTGACCCATATCGCTAAACCATCCCTTAATGCCGCCACGACCTTGCGCGTCCTCAAAGCATTCTCTGCAGACTCTGAAAACGATGCGGTTTGTCGCTCTTGCTTGCCGGCACCCTATGCGCCTGTGTTAGCGTATGACAGAGATTGGAGTTTGGCCATCACCCGACTGCGTTCATGCGCCAGCCCAGAACATCGGCCTTCAGCGGGTCGAACCAATTTGGAAAAGAAGCCAGGGATGACGCGTGTGGCATGTATCGGGGAGGCGATGATTGAATTGTCAGTGGCAGAGGAGGGTACACTTCTTGGCGTTGCGGGCGACAGCCTGAATACAGCGATCTATTTGCGCCGCACTGCCCCCGCGCTAGAGATTGAATATGTGACCTGCCTGGGGGATGATCCGTTTTCTCACCGCATTCTGGATTTTATCAAAGACCGGGAAATTGGCACGTCTTCAATCAGCCAGATCACAAACAAGTCACCGGGCCTATATGCGATTACGACCGCCCCTGACGGTGAGCGCAGCTTTACCTATTGGCGTGGTGATTCCGCTGCCCGGGACCTGTTCGCAGATGGCGATTTTGCATTTCTTGGCGGTTTTGACATCGTATATCTATCGGGTATTTCACTCGCAATCCTGCCTCATCCCGTCAGGCTGGACCTGCTGAACTGGCTGAAGAAGTCGAAAGTTTCTGTCGCCTATGACAGCAATTACCGCGCGCGACTCTGGGACAATGTGGCACATGCCCGACTGATCACCGATGCTTTTTGGAAACGCGCCGACATCTTACTGCCTTCGATCGATGATGAGATGACGCTTTTTGAGGAATCCGAATCCGAGGTCCTGGTACGATTTTCCGGATAAAAAGGTTTCGGTGCGCTGAAACGCGGTGCCGACGGACCTTTGTCTTTGGGCTGCGATCTTCGCCAATCCTACCCGCCTGCCACCCGGGTTGTGGATACCACCGCCGCCGGTGACAGCTTTAACGGCGGCTATCTGGGTGCGTTGTTGGCTGGAAAAAACCAGGCAGAGGCACTGATGACGGGACATCGTCTTGCTACACAGGTTGTCCAGCATCGCGGCGCGATTGTCCCCGCATCCATTTAACAAACCGGCGACATTGGTTGCAGTGAAGCCTGGATCAAGCGCGCGGGATTTGCTCTGGCCGCTTGTACGTTGGTCATGCTTCGCGCTAACTGTTGACTGAACAACCGAGGTACCCAAATTGACAACTTCTGCCAAACGCCCCCTTACTCTACGGGATGTCTCTGATGCTTGCGGTGTTTCTGAAATGACAGTCAGTCGGGTGCTGCGAAATCGGGGTGACGTATCAGTGGCAACGCGCAGCAAGGTGCTGGCCGCAGCCAAGGAACTTGGCTATGTGCCCAACCAGATTGCAGGTTCGCTTGCGTCACAGCGGGTCAATCTGGTGGCTGTGATTGTCCCATCCCTGAGCAACATGGTTTTCCCGGAGGTTTTGACTGGGATCAACCAGATTCTCGAAAATTCGCCACTGCAACCGGTGTTCGGCGTGACGGATTACCTGCCTGAAAAGGAAGAGCGTGTTCTATACGAAATGCTTTCGTGGCGGCCCTCCGGCGTGATTATCGCAGGGTTGGAACATTCCGAGGCAACCTGCGCCATGCTGTCGAATTCGGGTATTCCTGTGGTTGAAATAATGGATACGGATGGCAAGCCGGTGGATGCCATGGTCGGAATTTCGCACCGCCGGGCAGGGCGCGAAATGGCGGCGGCGATCCTCAAGGAAGGGTATGAACGGATCGGCTTTATGGGCACGAAGATGCCTTTGGATCATCGCGCGCGCAAACGCTTTGAAGGGTTCACTGAGGGTTTGGCCAAGGCAGGTGTCGAGATTGAAGATCGTGCCTTTTATTCGGGTGGTTCTGCGCTTGCCAAGGGGCGCGAAATGACACAGGAAATGCTTGAGCGCTCTCCCGATCTCGATTTTCTGTATTATTCCAACGATATGATCGGTGCCGGAGGGCTGCTTTACCTTATTGATCAGGGCATCGATGTGCCGCAACAAATCGGGCTGGCCGGTTTTAACAATGTGGAATTGCTGCAAGGATTACCGCGCCAGTTGGCGACGATGGATGCCTGTCGCATCGAGATTGGGCAGGCGGCAGCCAAGATCATTCTCAACCAGACCCTGGAAGATCCAGACCCGGATGTTCCGAACCAACTGACGTTGACCCCGAAATTGTCTTATGGGGATACACTGCGCCGTAAACGTCTTTGATATGTTGACGCTGACCAACGGGCAGGCGCGCCGGGTTTTTCTGGATCGCCACAGATTGTCGGAAACCCCGCAAGGCGCGGCAACCGGTGATGACCTGTTGGCACTGATCAGTAGCCTCGGCTTTGTTCAACTCGATAGCATCAATACTGTTGCGCGGGCGCATGATCTGATCCTGTTTTCACGGCGTCCCCGGTATCGGCCCAATGCGCTCAAGGCGCTTTATGAAAAGCACCGGCGTTTGTTTGAACATTGGACACATGATGCGGCGGTCATCCCTTTGGCGTTCTACCCGCAATGGGAATTGCGTCGTCAGCGTGATGCTGCGCACCTGCGCCGGCGCTGGAAAAAGGATAGGCGCGACGGATTTGAAAAGCAGTTCCAGATCATTCTGGATCAGATTCGCACGGAAGGGCCGGTCTGTTCGTCGGATGTTGGTATGGGGGAAAAGCGCGGTTCGGGTGGCTGGTGGGATTGGCACCCCTCCAAGACGGCGCTGGAATACCTCTGGCGCAGCGGTGCGTTGTGTGTGGTGGGGCGAAATGGCTTTCAGAAACAATATGATCTGACTGATCGTGTATTGGATCAGGTTCTTCTTGATCCGGCAAATGTCCCTGACACCCAGACCACGATAGATTGGTGCTGTGATCAGGCGTTGTCACGGCTTGGCTTTGCGACACATGGGGAAATTGCGGCTTTCTGGGCGCATGTTTCCCCCGCTGAAGCGCGGATATGGTGCCAGCATGAACAGGCCGCTGGTCGACTGGAACAGGTCCAGATTACAGGTGCAGATGGGATTCCGAGACCGGCCTTTGCCCGACCGGGACTGGATCAGGATGCAGCGCTTGAACTGGTGCCCACAAATCGTCTGCGTGTGCTTAGTCCGTTTGATCCTGCCCTGCGGGATCGCAAACGGGCAGAGCGCTTGTTCGGGTTCAAGTACCGCGTCGAGATGTTCGTGCCGGAACCGCAGCGCCGCTTTGGCTATTATGTCTTTCCTGTTTTGCAAGGGGACCAGCTTGTCGGGCGAGTCGATATGAAAGCGTTCAGGCAAGAAGATACCCTGCGGGTGCGCGCCCTTTGGAGCGAAGGCTCAATCCAGTGGGGCAAGTCGCGTCAAGCAGCCTTTGAAGCAGAGCTGGAAAGGGTCAGGAAGCTGGCAGGAGTCAGTCGGATTGAGTTCGAGGATGGCTGGATTCGTGGCTCAGCGCAGCATCATCTCTGACAGATCGTCAGCAGCGCGGTGCAGGCGATCCAGATTTTCCTTGAGGTAATCCAGGCTGGCCCGTTGGTGGGGGGCGTGAATGGACAAGGTAGAGGTCAACCGCCCCAAATTGTCGAGGATCGGCACCGCAATTGCGACCATCCCTTCCATGAATTCTTCATTGTCCGTGGAATAGCCCTTGCTGCGGATCTGATCAATTTCCTGAACCAGCATATCGGGTTCGGTCAGCGTGTGCTCTGTATGGGAAACCAGAGGGGCATTGGATAGATATTTCGCCAAATGTCTTGGTGGCAATGTCGATAGGTACATTTTGCCGCTGGCTGTGCAGTGAAATGGTACCGTCGTACCGACAGGCATCTGGATGCGCAGCGGCCATTTGGTTTCAACCCGGTCAATATAGGTCATGCCATTTCGGTCGGGTGTGGCGAGGTTGCATGTTTCACCGACATCTTCTGTCAAGGCATTCAGTACCGTCAGTCGCAAGGTGCGCAAACGGGTTGTCGACATTACGTTGATCGAAAGCGCGCGCAACCGTTGGCCAGGGGAATAGGACCGCCCGTCGATGTCTCGCTGCAAGAATCCTTCTTCTTCCAGTCTGTGGAACAACCGGTGTACGGTGGGTTTGGGCAGGCCCAGAACCTCGTTTGCAGATGTCGGTGTGACGGGCACGCCGACCCTCGCGACTTCTTCCAGCAACAATAGCAACCGCAAGTTGGTTGGGATCGTTTTGTCCGAGGTGCTTGCGTCGGGCATGACTGGTGTCGTCCTCATGTGTTAACTGCATCGCACGGCAGTTTAGGTTATCAGGTTTCCCTTGCCGGAGAGGAACCCAAATATAGCCCGCCCCGAAGAAGCAATTTGGCAAGTGCCGGACAGGCGCAAGGCCGAACCATACAATGACCAATGAGTTTAGATAGAGTGATGCGTAGCGCAACGGTCGCTAATACGGAACCCCCGTTGCTCCCGCCGGTGTCCTATCGGTTCGAGCCGCGGTGCAGGGAGGTCGCGCCGATCGGTGCATGGATTGGATGATCCCGTGCAATGGCCCGGCATCAAGGGGAGGGGGCGTCAAAGGCCGCCGGTGCCAAGCCTGCCTGGAACCAACAGAGGTATGAATAGACAGAAAACACTGGCCGCCCAGTGACCCTTCCAATCTCAGCCGCATAGGGAACCATGTTGGTACATTCCAAAATGATCGCTCCGACGTCTGGATATTCTGTGATCAGCCGGGATGCTGCCGCTGCCATCTCGATCCGTGCGGCGGCGACATCCAATGTCGTTTGGTTCCTCAGGATTGAGCGTGCGAAACTGCTGCCTTCCATACCTTGGATTGGTGTTTGGGCTGGGACCCCTGCCGCTGCCAGATGAGCGGGCGACAATGAGTCGGCGGAAATGGTTACAATGCCCAGGCGTTTATCCGGTGCCAACATTGGCAACACCTGCCCGGCCTGTTCCAATGCCGAGGCGGCAACCGGAACGCCAAGAGCCGCAACCAACCGGGGCCTGATCAAAGCCAGAAATCCGCAGGTTGTTGCGATGCCAGTGCACCCTTGTGCGATCAATTCGCGCCCCTTGTCGACAAAGGCCTGAACAAAGGGTTCCATATCGTCGCAGACAATCGCTTGCGGTGTTGCCCCGTCGACGACGCCATAGCGTACCTGAAAGGGCCATGTCCGGGCATTCCCGACGTCACCTGGAATACGCGGAAAGCGGGTGTCGAGCATGAGGATGCCCAGTGTTTTCTGTGTGGTATTTTTCATGACTGTCCCAAGCTGTGGATCTTGAAACCATGCTCAGGGATCAGGGCGTGAACAAGAAAAAAGCACACAATGACAATTTGTAAACATTTTGTTGATGTTTTGATTTTTTTTGACATGATGCCTTAGGGGAGAATCGATTTTGCGGAACAGACAGTTTTCAGGGATGGTCAGTTGACCCGTCACGTAGCGGTCATCGGGGCGGGGATCGTTGGTGTATCCGCTGGCATCTGGTTGCGCCGGGCAGGAATCGACGTCACCATTATTGACCGTGGATTGCCGGGCAGCGGTACCTCGCACGGAAATGCGGGTGTGCTGGCGGCATGTTCGATGGTACCCGTTACTGCACCCGGTTTGTTGGCAAAAGCACCCGGCATGTTGATCAATCCCGATTCTCCTTTGTTCATGCGCTGGCGCTACCTGCCCAAGCTATTGCCATGGCTGGGCAGGTATCTGGCTCATGCCAATGACGCTGATACACGTCGCATTGCGCTGGGACTCACCTCCATTGTCGGCGACTCGGTTGAGCAGCATCAAAGCCTTTGTGACGACCTGGGCTTGAGCAGTTGGATCACCCAAAGCGATTATTGTTTTGCTTACAAGGACCGCGCAGCGTTTGACGCCGAAAGCTATACTTGGGCGCTGCGCCGCGAAGCCGGTTTTGCGCCGCAACTGATTGAAGGGCAGGAGATCCGCGATTTTGAACCCGCACTCGGCCCCGATATTACTTGCATGGCGATCATGAAACACCATGGCTTTATCCGTAATCCTGGTGGCTATGTGCAGGCACTGGCCAAAGCGTTCACCGAAATGGGTGGAACGGTCCTGCAAGCCGAAGTCATGGATTTCGACCTGAGCGGCGGCACAGTGTCTGCCGTGCAAACCACGCATGGCACGGTTGCCTGTTCCGAGGTCGTGCTGGCCACAGGTGTTTGGTCAAGATCCATGATGGCAAAGCTGGGCTTGAACGTCCCACTCGAGGCAGAGCGCGGCTATCACATCGTGTTCGAGGAGGCGACAGGCGGGCCATCACGGCCGACAATGATTGCCAGTGGTAAATTTGTTGCAACCCCGATGGATCAGGGTCTGCGCTGTGCGGGTATCGTGGAATTCGGCGGGTTGAGTGCCGGTCCATCCAAGGCGCCGCTTGCCCTTTTGCGCAGACAGGCGGCACGTGCCTTTCCCAACCTCAAGGCGAAATCCGAAATTGAATGGCTGGGCCACCGGCCTGCCACCTCCGACAGCTTGCCGTTGATCGGACAGGTTGGCGAAACGGGTGTCTATACCGCCTTTGGCCATCAACACATTGGCTTGACTGGTGGGCCAAAAACGGGCCGACTGGTGGCAGGACTGATCAATGGGGAGCAGGTCAATACCGATCTGACACCCTATCACCCACAACGCTTTTCATAAAACCACAGAAAACCAAAAAAGGGAGACGACAAATGAAACTGACAACCAAACTCATGACAGGGGTGGCTACAGCGGCTGTCGCACTGGCCGGCGCTTTGCCTGTAATGGCCGCTGAGAAATGGGACATGCCAATGGCATATTCCGCCTCGAACTTTCATTCCGAAAACGGAGTTGAATTTGCAAAATGTGTTGGTGCCGGTACCAATGGTGACATCGAAATCACCGTACATCCCGGCGGTTCACTGTTTGCAGGGGCTGACATCAAACGCGCAATTCAAACCGGACAGGTGCAGATCGGCGAGCGTCTGCTGTCGGGGCACCAGAACGAAAATGCGGTCTTTGGATTTGACAGCGTTCCGTTCCTTGCACCCTCGTTTGACGATAGTGCAAAACTGTTCAAGGCAGCCAAGCCGAAACTGGACGAAGTTCTGGCAGAGCAGAACCTGACCATGCTTTATGCCGTGCCATGGCCACCGCAAGGCTTGTACTTCAACAAAGAAGTCAACAGTGTGGCCGATATGGCCGGGACCAAGTTCCGTTCGTATAACTCAGCCACAGCGCGCTTGGCCGAATTGACCGGCATGTTGCCCGTGACGATCGAAGCGGCGGAAATCTCGCAGGCCTTTGCGACCGGGGTCGCGGAATCCATGATTTCCTCTGGCGCAACGGGCTATGATCGCAAGGTTTGGGAAAGCCTGACGCATTTCTACGAGGTAGATGCCTGGCTACCGTATAACTACGTTTTGGTGAACAATGATGTCTGGTCGGATGTTTCCGACGCAAACAAAGCGGCGATCACTACATGTGCGAACGAGGCATCGGCGCGCGGTTTGCAGGCCTCCAAGGATTATACGCAATTTACCATGGATGGTCTGGCCGAAGGCGGCATGACCGTAGGTCCAGCAAACGACGCGTTTATGGCGGAACTGCGTGAAATCGGCGCAACGATGACGTCAGAGTGGCTTGAAGCTGCCGGTGAGGATGGCAAGGCCATCGTCGACAGCTTTAAGGCGATGCAATAAACGCAAAACAGAAAAGGCGGGGTCGCTGCGCAAGCGGCCCTGATCTATCCAATGACATTTGATGCATTCATTTCTGCAGAACGCAACGGTTGGCACAGCCGTGCAGAAATATATGCAACTCATACCGCATATGCGACCTTGCAGATTGTTCCGGCAATGCTGGATGCGCTCGGCCTCCGCCCGGGTATGCGCATGTTGGATGTAGCATGTGGCCCCGGCTATGTGGCTGGTGCCGCTGCCGCACTCGAGATGGATGTGCAGGGCATCGACTATGCCACGGGCATGATCGCCGCTGCGCAAAAGCGGTTTCCAGATTTGTCATTCAAGGTCGGAGATGCCGAGGCGTTGCCCTTTGCAGATGCAGATTTCGACGCGGTGGCCTGTAACATGGGCTTGTTCCATATGGCTGACCCGCTGCAGGCAATGCGCGAAGCTGGACGTGTGCTGCGCAATGGTGGCCGGTTTTCCTTTAGCCAATGGGCTGCGCCGGGTGAATCGACCCTCTATGGTCTGCTGTTTGCCGCTCTCAAGGAAACAGCAGACCTCAGCCGCGCTGATCCCGCACCGGATGCCTATGTGTTGTCGGATGTGAAAGTCGTGCAGGACATGCTTTCCAAGGCGGGATTTACAGACATCAAAACCACACGACTTGAAACCGTATTGATTGCTCATGGGGCCGACTTCTTTGATTTTTTTATGAAATTTGGCGTAAGGGTGCCGCTGATCGTTGGGGCGCAAAACCCCGATGTGCAGCAACGTCTGCGCGACCGGATCAACGCCGACATGGCCCCGTTCGCAACTAATAAAGGTTTCGAAGTCCCGATGCCCAGCCTCCTATATACTGGAACCAAAAAATGACAGTTCTGCGCCGCACTCTCGATTTTCTCTATCGCGCGGCGGGAGTCCTTGCCGCCGTTTGTCTAATCGTAATCCTGTTGCTGATCGTGGTTCAGATGCTTGCGCGGTGGACGGGTGCGATATTCCCCGGTGCCCCGGATTACGCCGGCTATGCCATGGCTGCTGCCAGCTTTTTTGCCTTTGCCAATGCATTGAACCGGGGGGCGCATATCCGGGTTTCTGTTGTTCTCAATGCTGTACCTGCAGGTATCAAATATTTGCTTGAAATCTGGTGTTTCGGTCTTGCAACGGCAATCGTCTGGTACTTCACTTATTACGCCTATTGGTTTGTCTACTGGTCATGGAAGTTCACCGAGATCAGCCAGGGGCAGGACGCCAGCCATCTCTGGATACCGCAATCTGTCATGGTGATCGGTGGTGGACTATTGGCCGTCGCGCTTACCGATAATCTGGTTAGCGTATTGCTGAAGGGCGAGCATCGCATCGTTCGTGATACCATCGAAAGCCACGGGGAATAACGCCATGACAGAACTTTATGCCATCGGTCTTTTCCTTTTTGTCCTGTTTTTGCTGCTTGGCACCGGCGTTTGGGTTGGCCTTGCCCTGATGGGTGTTGCCTGGGTTGGAATGGAGTTGTTTACCACTCGACCAGTCGGAGATGTGATGATCACGACAATCTGGGCCTCCTCATCTTCCTGGACATTGACCGCCTTGCCCCTGTTCATCTGGATGGGCGAGATCCTGTATCGCACGCGATTATCCGAAGATATGTTCAAAGGTCTGTCTCCTTGGCTTGCGCGTTTGCCTGGCGGTTTGGTGCATACCAATATCGTGTCCTGCACCGTCTTCGCCGCGGTCTCCGGGTCCTCGGCAGCGACGTTGACGACCGTGGGTAAAATGGCAATTCCCGAACTGCGAACGCGTAACTATCCCGAAAAGATGGTGATCGGCACGCTCGCCGGTGCGGCAACCCTTGGGCTGATGATTCCGCCGTCGCTGGCGCTGATCGTATATGGCGTGACAGTTAACGAAAGCATCACCAAGCTGTTCTTTGCAGGTGTTTTCCCCGGTCTTGTGCTGGCCGCGATGTTCATGGGTTATGTGGCCATCGTCAGCGTCACCTCCAAGGACTGGAATCCCAAGGTTGAAAACGGGATGAGCTTTTCTGAAAAGCTTTCCAATTCCCGATTCCTGATCCCGGTCTTTGCGCTGATCACCGTTGTCATCGGATCAATGTATGCGGGACTTGCGACCGCTACCGAAGCGGCCGCAATCGGTGTGATCGGCGCATTGGCGCTGGCCTTGATGCAGGGGTCATTGAATTGGGGAAGTTTCCGCGAAAGTCTGATGGGAGCGACACGCACCTCTGCAATGATCGCGCTGATCCTCGCAGGGGCTGCCTTTCTGAAACTGTCGATGGGGTTTACCGGTTTACCTCGTTCGCTGGCCGATGGCATCGCGGCGATGGAACTCACCCGCTTTCAATTGCTGATGGCGCTTTTGATGTTCTACATCGTGCTGGGCATGTTCCTTGATGGGATCTCCGCCATCGTGCTGACCATGGCGGTTGTCGAACCCATGGTGCGTGGCGCAGGCATTGATTTGATCTGGTTCGGTATTTTTGTCGTTGTCGTCATCGAAATGGCGCAAATCACGCCACCGATCGGCTTTAATCTTTTTGTCCTCCAGGGCATGACAGATCATGAAATGGGATACATCACCAAGGCTGCCTTGCCGATGTTTGCAATCATGGTCCTGATGGTTTTCGTGCTGATCTGGTTCCCTGAAATCGCGACCTGGTTGCCTGACAATATGCGCTCGGGTCCGTCTTGAGGGTGATGGTACATGCACCGTATCCTTTGGCTGGCGTCGATACATGCGCGGCTCTGTCTCATTGCCGGGCTTGTAGGCGGGCTGTTGTTTCCTTCCTTTGCCGCGATGCTGGTGCCATGGCTGTCGCATCTGGTGGCAATTCTACTGCTTGTCACCGCGCTGCGTATCGGGCATCGCGCAGCGCTGGGAGCGGTCTCCGATCTGCGCTGGGGCCTCTGCGCGGTGGCAGTGTTGCAGATGATCGTGCCTTTGGCGTTGCTGGGCCTTTTGACCCTGGCGGGTCTGGCACAGACACCCGCTACACTTGCCATCGTGCTCGCTTGCGCTGCGCCGGCAATCACCGGCAGCGTCAATCTGGCGCTGTTGCTCAGGCTCGACGCGGGACGGATGATGCAACTTCTGGTGCTGGGCACGGCGGCCTTTCCACTGACCGTGTTGCCTGTCCTGGCCTTCCTGCCCCAGGCCGGCCCGCCCGCCGTCGTGATCCTTGCGGCCGTCAACCTGTTGCTGGTGATCATCTTGGCCGCAGGGCTTGGGTTTGCCCTGCGCAAACTGCTTTTTCCAAGGCCGACCGAAGGACAGATAAAGGCGCTCGACGGGTTATCGGTACTGGCCTTCTCTTTCATCGTCGTGGGGCTGATGGCTGCGCTGACGCCTGCTCTGCGCAGCGACCCTTGGACCGTGGCAAAATGGGCTTTGCTTGCATTTGCGATCAGTTACCTTTTGCAACTCCTGACGCTGCTGGTCTTGCGCCAAAGCCGCCTTCGCGCCTTGGCCGGACCCTTGGCCATCGGCGCCGGAAACCGCAATATCGCAATCTTTCTGGTGGCACTGCCCATCGAAATTCTGGCGCCGTTGATGGTGTTTATTGGCTGCTGGCAATTGCCGATGTACCTCACACCCATGCTGCTGCCGCGACTTTACCATTGGGCGCTCAACCATGACTGACTGGCCGCTAATTCGTAGTGTTGGACTGTCGGGTATTCTTGTTACCTTCGCAGAGACCATGACGGAACCCGCCAACCGGGCCGCACTCGCCTTTCGTTCGGCTGTAGATGCTCAAGACTGGCCGGAAGTATCAGAAACCAGCACCTCACTGGTTTCGACCTTCCTTGAGGTCGACCTGGCCACCACCCCGTCAGAAGCGATGACCGAGCGGTTGCAAGACCTGTTGCAAACCCAGGACTGGTTTGCTGCGGATCTCCCTGCGGGGCGCATGCTTTGGCATGTTCCGACGCTCTATGGTACTGATCTTGCACCGCAGCTTGAAGAGGCGGCAGAGGTCGCAGGTGTTGATCCCGATGCGGCGGTGGCGGAAATCTCGACCAGTCGTGTGCGTGTCTTGACTCTCGGCTTTGCCCCGGGACAGCCCTATATGGGAGAACTCTCCGAAACCTGGAATATTCCGCGCCAACAAGGGCTTACCAAGTCTGTTCCGGCAGGTGCCCTGATCATTGCAATCCGCCAGCTAATTGTATTCACCAATGCCGCCCCGACGGGTTGGCGCCATATCGGCCAGACAATGTTCAAAACCTTTCGACCTGAGGCAGAGGCACCCTTTACGTTATCGCCCGGTGACGAGCTGATCTTTCCGTCGATTACACGCCGCGAATTCGATGAGATTGCGACCAAAGATACCTCCGGTCTTGGCGGCGCAACCCATGAGCCCCTGACATGAGCGCTCATTTGACTATCATCCAGGCTGGTCCGGCGATGAGCCCGCAGGATCAGGGCCGCCCGGGTTTTCGGGCCAGAGGCTTGACCATCGGCGGTGCACTGGACCGGACGGCCTTGTTCGAAGGGGCGGCCCTGCTGAACCAGCCCGCCACCCTGGCGGCGATCGAAATGGCTGGCAGTGGCGGCAGCTTTCGTAGCGATGCAGACATCCGCATTGCGCTGACCGGTGCAACCATGGCTGCAAGCATCGAAGGCGAGAACATCGCCTGGGGGGCCAGTCACCTGTTACCGGCCGGCGCACAATTGAGTATCGGCGGCGTACGAAATGGGAGCTATGGTTATCTGCATGTGGGTGGCGGTTTTGCCACGCCGCTGATCATGGGGTCGCGGAGCAGTCATTTGGCCTGCGGTATTGGTGCTGTGCTCAAGGCAGATGACAGATTGCCACTTGGTGCTGACACCGGCCAACAAACTGCGATGACTCTGCCTGCCTCCGACAGGTTTGGAGGGGGCAAGGTCCGAGTGGTTGCATCGATGCAGACTGCTTCATTCGATGACAGCACCATCGATCGTTTTACCGCCACGACCTTTCGGCGCGATGCCCGCGCAAACCGGATGGGGGTGCGCATGGATTTTGACGGCGAGGGCTTTGCAACCGGGGCGCAACTGAGCATCGTTTCCGAAGTGGTGGTTCCCGGCGACATCCAGATTTCGGGGGATGGGGCTCCTTATGTCCTGATGCATGAATGCCAGACAACGGGAGGGTATCCGCGTATTGGATCGGTCCTGCCCTGCGATTTGCCAAAGGTCGCGCAGGCGCAATCCGGCGCTGCACTCACGTTCGAATTTGTCGACATGGATGAGGCGGTTCTGTTGCAAAGCCGCCATCTTGCCGCATTGAAATCATTGCCTAAACAGTGTCAGCCGCTGATCCGTGATCCCGTACTGATCCGTGATTTGCTATCGTATCAATTGGTTGGCGGAGCGATCAGCGCCACGGCCGACCCTTTTCAAGAGGAACCTTGAAGATGAAATCCGTAGATTTGAATGCCGATATGGGCGAAAGCTTTGGCGCATGGCACATGGGCGATGATGCGGCGCTGTTGAATATCGTGACCTCGGCCAATATTGCCTGTGGCGGCCACGCCGGAGACGCGGATGTGATGGCTGCGACAATGACGCTGGCGCATCGGAATGGTGTTGGTATCGGGGCGCACCCCGGTTTCATGGATCTGGCTGGATTTGGCCGCAACCGCATGGCCGTGCCACGTGCAACATTGCAAAACCAGGTGCGCTTTCAGGTCGGCGCGGCCTTGGGTATGGCACGGTCGGTCGGTGCAACCGTGCGTCATCTCAAACTGCATGGTGCCATGGCGAACATGGCGTCCGAGGATGTGAGCCTGGCGAAAGACCTGTATGAAGCCGCGCTCAGTGTTGCGCCCGATCTGATTATCATGGTCCTTTCCGCAACCGCACAACAGCAGGCGGTTGAAACCCTCGGTTGCGCCTGGGCGGGTGAAATCTTCGCTGATCGGGCTTACAATGATGATGCAACCCTCGTGGATCGTTCTTTGCCAGGTGCAGTCATTCATGACGCGGAAATCGCCGGTGCCCGTATGGTCGAAATGATTCAGGCGGGGGCCATCATCACAGAAAACGGCAAACATATCGAAACGCGGATCGACACGATTTGCCTGCATGGCGATACTGCTGAAGCGGTCCAGATCGCATCTTCCGTGCGTCGCCAGCTTGAGGCCGCGGGCATCACCCTGGCGCAGTTCTCCGGTGTGACCTAGGCGCAGGCCTCTCTACCTTGAATCATCAATGGCCGGCAGGTTTGTCGGAAGACACCTGTGTTGTTGCCATGTGTGATGGAACAACTCGTCCTGCCCGGGCCGGCCTCGTCATGCGCGAAGTCTGATACAGGGATCGCCCAGAATAATGGGGTTCTGTGATTATGAAACGTAGCCCGCGACAACCTGCAACAGCCGGTAGGCCGTGCGGGCATCGCTGCCTACCACGTCAAGGAATTCTTCCGCACCGATGCGTAGGCAGGTCAGTTCCGTTGCTGCCCGCATGTCCAGCGCGCGTGGTTCGTTTCGGATCAGGCCCAATTCCCCGACCAGCTTGCCCGGTCCTGAAGTGGCTATCAGAATATCGTCACCATCGGCGACCGGCAGCAACAGGTCAGCCGTCCCTTCGGTAATCAGATATGCACCGCTGGAAGGATCGTCATCCTTGTGGAACACATAGTCGCCCGGTTTTGCGGTGTACCAGCGGGCACTGAATGCCAGCAGACGTAGCTGTTTGCGTTCCAGTCCCGCGAACAGGTCGGTTTGCTCCAGAGCGCGAAGTTTGCGGGACAAATCGGCACTGACGGTGTCGTCTTCGTCAGCGGTAACATCACTGTCGAGGTTGGACATACGCCCTTGTTGCAATACGAATTGAGCGTCAAACCCGCTAATGTCCTCAAAGCTGGGTTGCAGAACGATGATCGTGGTTTCGGGAAGCAAGCTACGCAAGCGTCTATGCAGCCCCGCACGGGTTGGCGCATCGAAACTGGATAGCACGTTGTCGAGGATCAACACCTGTGGTCGCTTGATTGTGGCGCGGCTGATCGCGAGTGTTTCAGTCAACAATGCAGAGAGGTTGGTGCCGCCCAGGGTCAGCGGCAGATCAAAGATCAGATCCAGGACCAGTCCTTCCAACTGCACGGCATACAGCGCGTCAACAGCAGCGTTTCGGACTGCATCAGCCTGGGCACCGGCTGTTTCGGCAATCTTGCCGAACAAGACATTCTCCATCACGGTCAAACCTGCGACGGGTTTGTCAGCGGCGATCGGATTCATCAGCTCTGACAGGCTGTCCTGAAGATCTGCGGCATGGGTTCGGCGGATTTCGAGGACCCGATCAATGATCTTGTCAGGAAAGGCCGAACCGAGCTTTTCTGCTGAGATGGCAAAGGTGACGGCCAGAAGCGAGGCTTTGTCGACGACGCTGAGTTCGGCACCGTCGCGTTGCTTGGTCCGCAAGCTAACAGCGGCTTCGAAGGTTTCTGTATCAAGCCCGAGTTTGCGGAAAAGGGGATGATCGGTGCCGTCTACGCCAAAGGTTTGGCGTAAAACATCGACCGTATCGACGGCGAGTTGAAGCAGGTCCCGTTCGAGATCAAGGGTGGCCAACAGATCGAGAAAGACAGTCTGTTCCTGCAAAAGAGCGGGGGTCATCCGGACCTTGGGCGTGGCAAAAATCAGATTTTCGGCAACGGGCAATGCTGGATTGAACTGCTCTTTGTCAAAGATATGTACATGTTCAGCCAGATTTGCGGCTTTGAGGTTTTTCGCGACGCTTGTGCGTAGATCGACCAGCGCCTCGGCGAGTTTGGGGTGTGCCTCAGCTTCGAACCGTTGATCCATGCCGCGTGAAAACAGCGTCCTGTCGATTTCCATGCCTTTGATCAGGGTCAGCCACCAGGCCCGCAATTCGTTTTCGTTTTTGATCTTCAACTCCAGAAGATCAAGCCAGTCGGCCCCTGATGCATCGGTGCTGTTGCCGGCTGTGGCGCTTTCCAGAGCCATGGCCGACAAGGGCCCTCCGTCCTCTTTCGGGTGCATCTTGAGAGGAAGAACCACGTTGTCGCCAAAGCTTCCCTGAAACATGACTGGTCGCGAGGTGGCATAGCCGATGCGTTTTGCGATTGTCGCTTGATGCAGAGTTGACAGGGGCTCTCCCGCAAGGCTGACATTTCCGGCCGAAGGGGTCACTTCGCGCAGCAGCACTTCTGCAAAGGCACGGCGATCCTCATCACTGAGCGCGGTGATCGCAACAGTGCTACCCGGGGCGAAGCTGACGCTGATTTCTTCGAGCACCGCGTTGCCGTCTGCATCCTCGACGCTGATGTTCCTGAAGGTGACATCTCCGACCAGCAATGGGATGTCGCCGGGGTCGCTGGTAAACAGTTGGTCGTCAATCATGCCACTTGGCGCAAAACGTTCGATGATGGTGTCCCACCGCAAGGACATGTCTTGTGTCTGGTTGTAATAGGCCAATAGTTCCTTCCACGGGCTGGACAGGTCCTTGTAGGCGGCAAGTGCTGCAACCAATGCACCCACGGTCACCTCACCTTTTATCGTCAGATAGCCGCCAATGGAATAAAAGAAGAAAGGGGTAAGTTGCCCGATGAAGTTGTTGAGAAACTTCATAAAGAACTTTTTCTGGAAGATGTCGAACCGGATGGCATAGAGCCGCCCCAATCGTTCCGAGATCAATGCCAGACGGTACCGCCAGCCGCCATTGGTGCGTAATGTGCTGGCCCCTGCCGCCCCTTCGCCAATCTCCGCGGCGAGTCCACGGATCTGGATCACGCGTTTTTTGTTCAGAAGGTTGATTTTCTTTTGAAGTTTGGGGATGAGCCAGGCCTGCAAGGGGATCAACGCACAGGCAGCAAGACCAAAGGCAATGCTCTGAATGAACAGGAATACGAGGATTGTCAGCATCTGCCCGGCCTGCAACACGGGCTGGGCGATTGCATCCCCCATCAATCCGCCCATGGGTTCGGATTCCGACGTGACCATGGACACCAGTTCACCCTGGCTGGTGCGTTCGAAATAGGGTGCGGGAAATCGCAGGATACGGGCGATCAATGTATATCGCAGACGGCGTAGCATGCGCTCGGCCAACACCCCTTTCATGGTGTTGATGCGCATTTTCATGATGCCGTGGGCAAAAACCGACAACAGGAATATCCCGCACAGGATCAGCAGAAATGTGATCTGATCCACGTTGATGCCATAGAAATTTATATTGTCCGATGTCGCACCGATGGCATCATTGATGATGCGTTTGGGCAGTTCCAGTGTCAGGAATTGAAACGGGAACAATGACAGCGTAACCACCAACAGGATCAGTTGGTCGCGCTTGGAATACTTCCAGATGAATGTGAAAAGCGAGCGTTCGATGGAAATGTCCAGATCTAAATACAGTAGATGTTGTCACCCACAGGCTTAGCAACAGCTTGCCTTTGAAATCAAATGAATTGCGCCTTCTTGTGAAACCACTACCATAAGGATCCAGGAGGATGGCTCTTGGATACGGTGCTGCAAACGGCCTTATTGTTGATGATATTGCTGCAGGTGAAACACCTGTTTGCTGATTTTTTCCTGCAGACGCCCCGCATGTTGTCAGGGCGTGGTGTCTATCTGCATCTGGGCCGCGCGGAACATGCGGTGCTGCATGCGATCTTGTCTTTTCTGGCTCTGATGCTGTTTGGCGCGTCCACGGCCTGCGCTGCCACGCTTTGCCTGCTGGAATGGATCATTCATTATCACATCGACTGGGCCAAGGGCCGCCATTCCGAAATCAAGAAGTACAGCCCGGCCGATGCAGGATACTGGCGTGCTTTTGGTGTGGATCAACTGATGCACCAGATCACCTATGTTGCAATGATCTGGGCCTGGGCCAAATACGTTGCCTAACACGTCGAATAGCGACTGACTCGCTCTGATCCTGCAATACCCTCAAAATCACTGTTGCCTACTCACGAACAAACCATTTCCAGCCCTGCCATTGTAAGGCAAAAATATGGCCAATTTTGTTCAAATCGACATATTTTACCGGATATAAACGAAATGCTTGAAGAGTGACTCTCAATTCTGGCAATTTCGGGGCAGTGGGTGCCGTGCTTGAATGGTAGCGCCAGTTCCGCTGGTTGTGAGTTGAGGTAAACCGCCAATGTCATCTATGACGCTTTCAAATCTTCGGAAGACAGGCCAATTCGTATCTGGAGAAATGTTTGGCGCCAATGCGGTTTTCCAAGCGACCGATAGCGGCCTGCCGACGGCGGAATATACCGATGCGGCGGAAGTATTGGGCGTCCAGAACATTCGGTTCGGCGGTGGTCAGGCCGATCTGGATCTGACGAAACCCAATGCGGCTGGGGCGTTACCTGTTCCGGGTGAAAATGCAATCAACATCGTTGAGATGACCAACGGCCAACTCTGTGCTGAATTGGTGACCTTTCTTGACTGGTGTTCGGCGGCAACTGCGAACGGTACACCCACCAAAGCTACGCTGATCATTCCGACCAAGCATCTGAACAGCACGGATTATGCCCTCTTCGCAGATCAGATAGAGGTTTTTGCAACCGCTGTCATGCTTCAATACGGCGATGTGATTTCAGCCTTTCAGATGGGCAATGAATACTGGGAGATGGGCGAAACCGCCTATGGCATCAAGGCATCACTGGGGGCCGAAGCACTGGGTCGCGGCATGGTAGCGGCCGGCGTGATCGGTGCGGACCAGCCTGATGTCCTGGTGCAGATGGGTACGGCCGGGAATATGGGGTCCGAATTTCCCGCAACACCTGGCGTTTCAGATTTTGCTGCCCGCAATCAGGCCGCCAACCACCAGATCATTGACCAGCTAAGCGATGAAGCAATTGCCATCATAGATGGCGTGACCGAACATTATTACTACAATAAACAGGACTACACATTTGCCGACATCGACAACGGGGTCAAAAATATCAATAAGGATTATGAAATCTGGGCTGACCGTCTGAGCGATGATCTTGATTTGCACATCACCGAATGGAATGTGAAAACTACCGCTGAAGCACAGCACGGCATGGCCGCGGGATCCAGTATTGTAAAGCAATTCGAAAACATGATCGCCATCGGCGTGGATGGTGCCCATGTCTGGGCGCTGGACTATCATTCGCGCACCGCCTTGACCTTGGATACCGATGAAGGTGTTCGGCTGGATGCGCAGGGGCGTTTGACCAATTCCGCCCAGGGCGCGGTTTTCGGTCTGATGTCCGATGCTTTGGTCGGCAAGGAGTTGATCAAGACCAGTTTTGCCAATGCACTGCCTGACATCGCCGTTACTGCCTATGTCGATGCGCAGGAAATGGTATTTTACATCACATCACGCAGTTTCGAGACAACCGCGTTTACATTGGATCTTGCTTCAAGATTGCCGACCTATGCGCCGGTCACCGGTGTTCAGATATCCATGGATCTGAACAGCTCAAACGGCTTGCAATGGAAAGCTGGCGTCAAGGCCGATAGCGTGCAGATCAATGGGCAACCATATTTTTATAACGAACATGATGTTGATGTGATCCTGAACGACATGGTTTTTGCCGATGCCAGCCAGATCGCGTTAGAGTTGGACCCCTTTGAAGTGGTCGAGCTGACAGTCGCCCTCGGCGGGCCATCCGTGCCTTCCACAGCCGATCAACCAGACTCGATTGGGGCGGTTGACCACAGTCATTTCCGGGGCGACGACAGCGACAACATGATTCAGCTTTCGGACAACCTGACCAATGTCGACGGTGGCGCAGGGATCGATACCCTTGTCGTAAACCTCATGCGGGCAGAGGCGAGCCTCACTTTTGACAATTCCGGCAGCGCGGTCTTGTCAACCGCCAGATCCGCATCTCACGTCACGTTGAGCGACGTGGAGCGGATCAAATTTGTTGATGGCACACTCGCACTTGATGTCTCTGGGAACAGCGGCCAGGCATATCGTCTCTATCAGGCCAGTTTCGATCGTACGCCGGATCAGGCTGGGCTTGAGTTCTGGATGAAGCAACTTGATAGTGGATCGCTTTCCCTGATCGACATTGCGGAAGAATTCCTGACATCCGCGGAATTTGCCGAGGCTTATGGTCAAAATGAAGCGTTGTACGACACACAGTTCATTGATCTTCTCTATGAAAACGTACTGGATAGATTGCCTGATGAGGCCGGATACGCATTTTGGCAATCGCAGGCAGCCCTCGATCTGACGCGCGAGCAAATGCTGGTTTCTTTTTCGGAGAGTGTTGAGAACAAGGCGAATGTGGCCCTCGAAATCAGCGATGGTATCTGGTTCGGCTAATCAAATGCCGGCGCTGGAAATGGCTTGAAACCAGACGCGGTTCCACCGCGTAGTTTACCCCCCCCCTTTCAGATTTTTGCGTAATTGCTATTGACCCCTAGGGTGCGAACCCCGTGCGTACCGGGGTCCTGTCCGGCTGAGGCGATTGGCAGTCGGCTCCAGTTTTGCCCGCAAAAATTCGCCTTGTCTGAGTGCCAGAATCGTTCCACCCTGAGCAGGCTATTTTGGGGCGTTTATTTTCCGAGCTGTCGACCGCGCTTTTTACTCCTCCTTTATTGCCCGAGACTATTCGTTCAAAAGGAATTCGCATATGCTGAGCAGCGCCGAAATCATTGCCCGCTATTATGTAGGCTACTACAATCGTGCGCCTGATCCGCTTGGCTTCGCCTTCTGGATCAATGCCTACAATGAAGGAGTAGCAACGCTCGACATCGCGAATTTCTTTGCTGATCAGGCAGAAACGCGCGCGCTTTATCCCTATTTTTCTGATCCGGCCACTTCGACGCCAGAGGCTTTTATCACCTCGATCTACCAAAATCTTTTCAACCGCGATCCCGACGGGGCAGGCGCGGCGTTCTGGCTTGATGCTTTGACCACCGGCGCGGTGAACACGGGCCAGATGATCGAAGCAATCATCGGCGGCGCGACAACCAATCCCGATTTGGCAGTGGTTCGCAACAAGGTGAGCGCAGGGATCTATTGGGAAGATCAGGCCAATAATTTTACTAATTTTGAATATTCCCAAACAGCGGCGGAATCGGCAACCACCATACTGGATATTGTCACCGACAAAACCGCCAGCCTCACGGAGTCCCGTGCCCAGACCAACAAGTTTTTTGCCACTCTGACAGAGGACAAGGGTACGCCCGACGACGGGCTGACAAATGATGGCAATGAAGAAGACAAGATTGGCCTGTCCGATCAGGGCCCCTTGTCAGAACAGATAGCTTCAGAGGATGAGATCGGCCTGTCGACGTCGCAATCGGCAGATGTCCTGAACCTGACGGCGTTTCGCAATGATGGACGGTTTTCGGGGATTGACGGGCAAGGGGGCACGGTGGTTGTGATCGACACCGGCATTGACCTGAACCATCAGGCGTTTGGCCCCGACGCGGATGACAACGGCGTTGCGGACAGAATAATCTATGCGCGTGATTTTACCAGCGAAGGTGATGGCACCGCCAATGATGTCCAAAGCCACGGATCACATGTGGCATCCATCATCGGATCGTCCGAAGTGGGCTATCTTGGCGTTGCGCCCGGTGTGAATATTGTCGCCTTGCAGGCGCTCGACAATGGCGGTAGCGGCACCTCACGCAGCATAGAAGACAGCCTCAGATGGGTCATCGACAACGCCGAAGCGCTGAACATTGTCGCTGTGAACATGTCGTTAGGTACTGATGAAAACGTGAACATTCAAACGGTGCACCCTGTCTATGGCGATGAATTGCGGTTCCTGGACAACCAATTGGGGGTGACGACCGTTGTTGCTGCAGGAAACTCCTATGAACTTTACGAATTTGAGGGGGCGACGCCCCTGGCAGCAGACCCCTACACGCTCGCGATCGGGGCCGTTGGCGGTCAAGTAATTTCAAGCGGCGACATTGCGGCCTTTTCACAGCGTTCCGCCGATATTCCGACGATTTTCGCACCGGGCGTAGGTATCAATGCCGCAATCCCGGGCGGTGGTGCAGCACATAAAACCGGCACCAGCATGGCTGCGCCACATGTGGCAGGTATGGTCGCGCTGGCTCAGCAACTTGCGCAACAGGAATTGGGGCGATTCCTGTCATCGGGAGAAATGCGCCAGTTGCTGACGCTAACCGGCACCCGTTTCGTCGATGATGCAAATCCTGATGACCGTGTTTTCAACACCGGCGCTGAATATGGGCGTGTCGATATGTTTGAAATGGGGTTGGCGATCCTTGAACTGGCAGGTAGCGGTGGCTCGTTGCCCCCGTCTGACCCTGAAACTCTGCCGCGCAACGGGGACACCATTCCAGACTCTATAGCCACAGATGCCAGAATTGCAGTAGATGGATTTCTGCAAAGCACTGTCAATTACGGAGGCGACCTTGATTATTTCGCGGTTTCGCTGGAGGCGGGGACCTATGAGATTTCACTGAATGGAGCGGCCACAAACAGCGGTACCCTCAGCGATCCGGTGCTGACACTGTTGTCGGGGTCGGGGGCGTTTTTGGCCACCAATGATGATGGGGGCACGGGTCTGAATGCGCTGATCGCATTCACTGTCAGCACAGGCGGGGAATATTACATCAGCGCAGGCGCTTATGGATCAGCAACCGGCAGTTATGAACTGGCGGTTGTTCAGACCGGCGGACACGACAGTGAAATCGGCGATACGGCTGCAACAGCCAGCCTTCTCACCATCGGTCAGCCCGTCACAAACGCGCTGGAATTCGGCGCAGACCGCGACTGGTTTGCGATCGATCTTACGGCTGGTCAAACCTATGTTTTTGACATGGTTGGTGGCACTTTGGCAGATCCATTTCTGTTCTTGTACAACGCAGATGGATCTGCGGTGGGTGCCAATGATGACGGCGGCGCGGGGCAAGATGCCAGTCTGGAATTCACCGCAAACCGTTCAGGAACCCATTACCTTTCGGCAGAGGCCTATTCGAACGCAATGACCGGAACCTATACTCTGTCGGTGGCATCATTGGGCAGTGGCAGTGACGATTTTGCCGATAACATCAGTACAACGGGCGTCCTGATTGCCGAAGGTGGTGCCGCCACAGGCAGGTTAGAACAAAGCGGTGACAGCGATTGGTTTCGCGTCGATGTACAAGGCAATACCACCTATGATTTCCGGCTTGTCGGCACCGGAGGCACCGATACATTGGGAGACCCCTATCTCTACCTGTACGATTCAACTGGAGGGCTGATTGGCTCTGACGATGATGGCGGTGAGGGGCTGACTTCACTCATCAGCTACAGCACCAGCACAAACCACACGATCTATTTGGCCGCTGATGCATTTGGGTCCTCGGCGACCGGGGCATACAGGCTTGAGGCGACGGTAACTTCCCGCACGCAGGTTGATATCGCGGGTGACACCACTACCACTGCGACGCTCGCACCGGGACAATCGATCTTGGGCGCATTGGAAACCCCCGGAGATGCGGACTGGTATGTCGTTAACGTAAACGCGGGGCAGACCTATGACTTTAGCCTAAGCAGAAGCGGCCTTGACCCGATCAACGATCCCTATCTGATCTTGTTGGATGGGTCCGGTAACCTCATTGGTATCGACGATGATGGCGGTGAGGGGCTGAATGCCATGTTGTCCTTTCAGGCTCATGCAAATGGTCGCGTATTTGTCTCGGCCGAAGCCTTTGATCTGGAAAATGACGCAGGCACATATGAAATAAGTTTGGCGTCAACACCGTTTGGCAATGTGGATACCCCGTCAAACACATCTACCACCGTTGGGATTGCGCCGGGCCAATCGTTGATTGGTACGTTGGATGGTCCGGGTGACACAGATTGGTATTTCCTCGATATTGTCGCAGGCCAGAGTTACCAGATTGATCTGACGCGCGGCGGTTCCGCCCCGATCGTCGATCCCTTTCTAGTGATTTTTGATGGTGCGGGTGCCTTTGTCCTATCCGATGACGATGGAGGCAACGGCCTGGACGCCCATTTGGCCATCACGGCCAACACAACCGGCCGTATCTATCTTTCTGCCGAAGCCTATGACATAAACAACGATCTCGGGACTTACGAATTAAGTGTTTTGCAAGGGGTTAGTACGACCTCACTGCAGGGCGTGTCGCATGGTTCCAGTGGTCTGTATGAATAGACGGGCTACAACTTTGGGTGGCTGTTTTGCCATGTTGATGACGGGCTGCACACCGGCTTTCGTGCCGATGGCTCAAGGCATTGATCTTGCGACATTGGATGAAGGGTTCTTTATGTCCGAACAGAAAACCGTGCCATCCAGATCGGGAACGGTTTCGGTCGATGGAGCAACGCTGGAATGGACAGTGGCAAATTCTGTCCTGAACTACAAAATCGCGGTCGAGGTTGTGAATGCCTGTTACAAGGCAGGGCCGTTGACGGTTGAATTTGCCGAAGGGCTTGTTGTTTTGAATGCGGCCCTTGCCTATGAAAAAACAATCTGTGCGCAAGTCTTGCAACAGGTCACCTATGAGGGGAGTCACGAGGTCCCGACAGAGAGCTTTGCAGTGGTTGCACATGTTCATGATGAACGAAGCGGACGTATTACCCAGATCAAATAGTGATGCGCCTATACCTGTCCAAGGCGGCTGGGGCCGACCGTTTCGGGATCAAACCCCTGATCGGTAATATAGGCAGGTATCTGACGACCAAGGATCTGCGCCGCGGCAACTTCTGCCAACGCGGGCGCAGACTGTATGCCATATCCGCCCTGTCCGGCGAGCCAGTAAAAACCATTCACAGAACCCGAAAACCCCGCCACCGGTGCCCCGTCCGGAACAAAACTGCGCAGTCCTGCCCATTTGTTTTCGATCCGGCGCACCTGTAGGTCAAAAGCGGTTTCAATCCGGTCCACACAAATCGCCACATCCAGTTCATCTGGCTGCGCATCACAGGGATCGCTTGGTGTTGCATCTGCGGGCGATACCAGCAGCCGTCCTGCGTCCGGTTTCAGGTAGAATTGTTCCTGCACATCAATGGTAATCGGGTAGTCGCCTATGGCCATCTTGTCAGGCGCAGCAATGATCAGGGCGGTCCGGCGCTTGGGTGTCAGACCGATGTGTTCGGCCCCCGCCCCTTGGCCAATCATACCTGCCCAGGCCCCTGCCGCGTTCACAAGGATTTCGGCACGTATGTCACTGTGTCTGGTTTCAATCTGCCAAGGGTCGCTTTGGGTGATCTTTTGTGCTTCGGCATTGGTGATCAATATTCCGCCCGCCTCTTTGAACTGACGCAAGAACCCCTGGTGCAAGGCGCTCACCTCGATGTCCTGTCCGGCTGTATCAACGAGGGCAGCCTGAGCATAGTTGCTGCGCACCAGCGGGTTCAGGGCGCGCAAACCTGCTTCATCGACAATGCGAACGGTGTCGGTTTTGACTTCGCCTTCCAGCTGATGCAGCGCCGTCAACTGGTCGGCGCGCGCGATCATCATCATGGTGCGCGGCGTAAAGAGAGGGGTGTCGCTAAATCCATCCGGCGGGTTGGTGAAAAACGCTTTGGAGGCGCGGGTCAATGCACGGATCGGGGCGGGGCCATAGCTGGGGGCATAGACAGCGGCTGAACGACCGGTGGTGTGATACCCTGGCTGGCTTTCCATTTCCAACAGGGCGATGCGCTTGCCTGCCTGGGCCAGATAGGCGGCGACCGATGCGCCCGCGATGCCCGCACCGATCACGGCGATGTCGAATTCCTGTGCCATGGCATCCTCGATGAAAGTTTCCCGGTGTTCTGACCTTCATTTGCTACGCTGGATCCGCCTTTGGCAAGCATGAGGATCTCGCTACGATCAAAGGTAATTGGCCAACAACGAGATCAGGCCGCAAGTTCCGATTGGAACTTGCGGCCTGATCCTTCCAATTCGCGGACTTGGTTTACAGGCTGGCTTCCAGAGCGGCGAGGATAGCATCGCCCATGTCTGTCGTACTGATCGGTGTGCCGCCTTCCGGGCCCATCAGGTCAGCTGTCCGCGCACCGTCGGCCAATACCTTTTCAACAGCGCTTTCCAGACGGGTGGCTTCTGCGCCCTGATCAAAGGAATAGCGCAGTGCCATGGCAAAGCTGAGAATACAGGCAATGGGATTTGCCTTTCCCTGTCCGGCAATGTCCGGAGCAGAGCCGTGAACCGGTTCATACATTGCTTTGGGGCGGCCCTCGGCATTGGGGGCACCAAGGGACGCAGAAGGCAACATGCCAAGCGAGCCGGTCAGCATCGCAGCACAATCAGACAGGATGTCACCAAAGAGGTTGTCGGTGACGATAACGTCAAACTGCTTGGGCGCGCGAACCAATTGCATTGCACCATTATCTGCGTACATGTGGGACAACTCGACATCGGGGTAATCTTCGTCGTGAACCTTTTGCACGACTTCGCGCCACAGGATGCCGGATTCCATCACGTTGGCTTTTTCCATTGAACAAACCTTGTTGCTGCGACGGCGTGCCAGTTCAAATGCAGAGCGCGCAACGCGGTCGATCTCTGATTCCGTATAACGCTGGGTGTTTATTCCTACACGTTCGTTGCCCTCTTCAATGATGCCACGGGGCTCACCGAAATAGACCCCGGAGGTCAGTTCGCGTACGATCATGATGTCGAGGCCTGCAACCAATTCGCGCTTGAGCGAAGAGAAATCGGCCAGCGCATCAAAGCACTGTGCAGGCCGTAGGTTTGAAAACAGGTCCATTTCCTTGCGCAGGCGCAGCAGGCCGCGTTCTGGTTTCACGCTGAAATCAAGGTCATCGTATTTCGGGCCACCGACGGCACCCAGCAGGACAGCGTCCACCTCCAGAGCGCGCGCCATGGTGTCGTCATGTAGTGGGGTACCGTGCTTGTCATAGGCCGCGCCACCGACAAGATCATGCTCAACATCAAAGGGCAGGTCGCGCTTGGCACCGAACCAGTCGATGATACGGGTTACCTGACCCATGACTTCGGGGCCGATGCCGTCACCGGCAAGGATAAGAAGGGTTGGGTTGGCCATAGGGCGCTCCTTGAACATATATGTATTGGGCGGACGTAGCCTGATGGGCTCTGAGGGTCAAGAACGCCTAGCGCGTGAGGTCAACCCAGACAAGTGAATGACGGCTTGCGGTGGGATCCGCCATCACAACCTTGGCATCCGCAACTTTCCAGTCTGCGGAAGGCAGAACATAGTCCACACGCATCGGACCGGTCTGAGCGAAGGTGACGGTTGGCTGCCCCGGAAGCGGATCTTGCAACCGCGGATCGTTCAGCAAGTTCCGCATGGCAATGCTGCGCCCTTCGCCCCTGTCCGGGTCCAGGTTGGCACCGCCCATCAGGATGAACCGTGCTTCGGGCGAGGGGCCAAACGCGCCATCGAGGTAGTGGCTCCAAAACGCTGTCTCATCGTGGTTGCGTTTTCCGTTGCGATCTTCGGGCCCGTCAAACACCGGTGGCGCGGCATGGTAGGCAAGGATCGTAACAGGGCCCAGGGTCGGATGATCAATCGGTATGACCCAGTGCCCATGAGAGGACAGTCGCTGAACCGCTCGGGCCTTTGCACTGGGGTAGGGTAGGCCATCTGTCTCTGGCGACAGGGCGTGCGGCAGGTTCTGCCACAGCATTTCAGAATGGTCCTGAACATCATGCAACAATACTGGATATTTCGACAGTAACGCCATGCTGCCTTGCCCGTAAAAGTGGCCGTAACTCTGGGCATCGCCCGGCCCGCCGGTGTTACCATCCCCGTCCATGTCATAGGCAGTCATGCGGCCAGCGTTGGGCGGAGCGGAAAAATGGTGAGGGTAGTCTGCCTCTTGCGCCAGAGCGGCCAGTGCAAGGTTTTGCATGTCATAGTCGATGCCTTGCAGGATAATCACATCCGGCCGGGCGTTGGTGATCTGTGCCAGGACTGCATTGATCTGCGCATCCGTGCCGGCAAGTATGTCACGTAGCAACAGGCCGGGGCCTTTGCGAGAGAGGTCAGTATTGAAAGTCGCGACACGCAGTGTGTCTGCGGTTGCCAAAGTCCCCAGAAGGCTTAGGCAAAGGGCGATCAGGCCGCTTGCATGCCATCTTCGGCCTCGGCGTATGTTCTGCGGCGTTTGTCTTCGATCATCTCTGCCACACGGCCCATCGCGATGCCGCGCATGATCATGCTTGCAGGAAGAAAGGCCCATGCGGTGATTGTCCAGATGATTGTTTGCGGGTTCTGCAATGAAATCGGGTCTATCAGATCAACCGCCGCTTTGACCACTGCGGGGATGAGGAACGGAAGCAGGAAGCCGAGGGCAATATTCACGCGCGCATCACGCTGAAGCCGGTTCAACACATCGCCGCCAGCGGTTGGATCGAACAAAGGTAGATTGACCCAAACGTTGAATGCTCCCTGACGGGCTGGCCACCCCATGATGCGCACCAAGATCAAAAAGGCGGTCATCGCGATAAGAGAAACAAGATAGGCGATGCCTGCCGTAATGCGCATGGAGGACACCAGGGTAGGCTCTGAATCGGTGGGCAACATCAGCACGACAAGACGTACCGGCGAATAGGGGAAATCGATGGCGTTGCCAATGATCGTGCCAAGTGATGTCAAACCGTCGGTCAATAACGAGGGCTCTGACTGGCCTTTGAAGATGAGGCTGAGCATCATGACCGTGGTTGCTAAAGCAATGAAACGCAGACGGTTGAATGGTGGCGCGTCGCGGAATTCGACAATGCTGGGCAGGGTGGAATTATATTCAACAAAGGTCAGGAACGCGGCCAGAAAGGCCACCAAAACAGTTATTTGCGTGGAGTCTATCGCTGCATCTGGCAGCAAGAGCGCCGGTGTGGCAATCAAAATGGCCACCATCAGACCCCGCGTTGCCGCGCCTGTCATTCGTCCTATCACTACTTTGCCCTTCCAAATCGGCCAGACGCGATACATGCCGCGTTCTTGTCCCAACTTGTCGTCCCCAGAAACCCGGAGACTTGCCTCATTTCTGCCCAATTTGTGCCTTCTTTCGCCTCAGTCCTCAAGTCACTGGTCAACGATCGGTAATAGCTAGGGCGATTTGAGGGAGAGGGTGGTGCGTTCTTGCATCTATTTCAGGGCAGAAAAAAGGCGGGTCGCAAGATATTGTGGGCACCGCAGGAGTGCCCACAAGGTTCGCGTAAAACGTGTGCGGCACACGTGTTAATTGATCAACGCATTCTCAGACCCAGGGCCGGCTTTGAGCGGCGGCGGCCTCAAAGGAATCGATGGCGGCGGCTTTTTCCATGGTCAGTCCAATGTCATCGAGGCCATTCATCAGGCAATGCTTTTTGAAGGAGTCGACTTCAAACGAGAAGACTTCGCCGTCCGAGGTGGTCACGGTCTGTGCTTCAAGGTCGATGGACATACGGGCGTTGGCCCCTTTTTCTGCGTCCTTCATCAGAACATCGATTTGTTCCTGGGGCAGGGCGATGGGCAAGATGCCGTTCTTAAAGCAGTTATTATAGAAAATATCGGCGTAGCTGGGCGCGATGATACAGGTGATGCCAAAGTCGGCGATGGCCCATGGCGCGTGTTCGCGTGAGGACCCACAGCCAAAGTTATCGCCGGCCACAAGGATCTGCGCATCGCGGTACTGTGGTTTGTTCAGCACGAAATCCGGGATCTCGTTGCGGTCGTCATCATAGCGCATTTCATCAAACAGGTTCACCCCAAGGCCGGAGCGCTTGATGGTTTTGAGGAACTGCTTGGGAATGATCATATCGGTATCGATGTTGATCAGCGGCAGGGGGGCGGCGATGCCGGTCAGTTTGTCGAATTTGTTCATCTTAATGAACTCCTAATTTTGAACCACAAGATGTGGTGGTGTGGGGGAGATGTTTCAGGGGGTGCCACCTGTGCACCCTGCGTACACCCCCCATGCACCGCCGCAGTGCGGCATGCGGCACGGGAGGTGGGGCAGTGCCTTACATCATCTCCCGCACATCGGTCAGCTTGCCTGTGATCGCCGCTGCTGCGGCCATCGCGGGTGACATCAGGTGGGTGCGTCCGCCCCGGCCCTGACGGCCCTCGAAGTTGCGGTTGGATGTTGCCGCGCAGCGCTCGCCGGGGGAGAGCTGGTCGGGGTTCATCGCAAGACACATGGAGCACCCGGCAAGGCGCCATTCGAATCCTGCGTCAATGAAGATTTCGGCAAGTCCTTCTTCCTCGGCCTGGGCGCGGACAAGGCCGGAACCGGGGACAACCATCGCGCGGATGCCGTCTTTCTTTTTCTTGCCCTTCAGGATTTCCGCGGCGGCACGCAGGTCTTCGATGCGGCCATTGGTACAGGACCCGATAAATACGGTGTCGATTTCGACGTCGGCCAGCGGTGTCCCGGCGGTCAGCCCCATGTAATCGAGCGAACGCTGTGCGGCCTCTACCTTGCCACCCTTGAAGTCGGAAGGGGCAGGCACATTTGCCGTGATGGGCAGAACGTCCTCTGGTGAGGTGCCCCAGGTCACGACCGGTGCAATGTCTTCTCCCTTGAGTGTGATCACCTGATCCCAGACGGCATCATCGTCAGAATAGAGGGTCTTCCACCAGTCCATCGCGGCCTCCCATTGTGCACCCTTGGGGGCGTGGGGACGACCCTTGCAATATTCAAAGGTTTTTTCATCGGGCGCGATCAGGCCGGCGCGCGCGCCGCCCTCAATCGCCATATTGCAGACGGTCATACGTCCTTCCATGGACAAATCGCGAATCGCCTCGCCACAATATTCGATGACATAGCCGGTGCCGCCAGCAGTGCCGGTGACGCCGATAACAGACAGGGTGATGTCTTTGGCCGTGACACCGGGGCGCAGTTTTCCGGTGATCTCAACCTTCATGTTTTTGGACTTTTTCTGGATCAGTGTTTGCGTTGCCAGCACATGTTCGACTTCGGAAGTGCCGATACCATGAGCCAATGCGCCGAATGCACCATGGGTGGCTGTGTGGCTGTCCCCACAAACCACGGTCATGCCGGGCAGTGTCCAACCCTGTTCTGGGCCGACGATGTGAACAATGCCCTGACGTACGTCAGACACCGGATAATAATGGATGCCAAAATCCTTGGCATTCTTGTCGAGCGCTTCGACCTGAATGCGGCTGTCTTCGGTCATGGTGGCAGCATTGGCGCGATCAAGCGTGGTGGGTACGTTGTGATCAGGCACGGCGATGGTTTTGTCGGGGGCGCGCACAGTGCGGTTTGTCATGCGCAGACCTTCGAATGCCTGTGGGCTGGTCACTTCATGAACGAGGTGACGGTCGATATAGAGCAGGCAGGTGCCATCTTCGGCCTCATGAGCGAGATGGGCATCCCAGATTTTATCATAGAGCGTTTTGGGGGACATTTGGTCCACTCCCGTATTGTAAGGTTGATAAGCAGTCAAAATGCGGCGCAGCCGCGGAAGGCGGGCGTTTATAGCTGGGCCAGCACTGTGCGGGTCGCCCCGAAGAAGCGTTCGCGCAAGCGGTCACGGTCTGTTGAATCGATTATGCGTTTCATAGGTCTCAGATACCTGTCAAAGGCATGTGCTGCAAGGGCCGCAGGGTTGCAGACACGCGGTGTGCATGCAACGATTTCTGTAAACAGGAGAAGTCATGAACGAAGTCACCGACCCCTTTGCCGAATTTGTTGCAACGATTGAAACGCTTTGGGTCACTGCCATCAACTTTCTGGCTGGTGTGGCAACGCCGGGATGGAAGCAAAACCAGTTGTTCATCCTGATCGGACTGGTGGCAATCGCATGGCTTTTGCATGCCAGCAGCGGCAATTTTGTGGAGCGCTATGTGCGGTCGCATGAAGGTTGGGCCAAGTGGCAGTTGCGGATGATTGTCCAGATCAAGCGGCAGCTTGGCTTGATCTGGTTCGCCCTGATGGCATGGACGGTCTATCTGGTGATGCAGAACATCACCTGGCCTTCGCGGTCCTATCTCATCGGGTTGGCGGCGACCTTGACTGCGGTTTGGGTGTGTACGGCCTTTGCATCCCGTCTTGTGCGCAATCGTCCGCTCAGGCGGACTGTCAAATGGGCGATGTGGATCTATGCCACGCTGTATCTGTTGAACGTATCCGATGATGTTGCAGTATTTCTGGACAAGGTCGGTCTGGAGCTGGGTGGTTTCCGGCTGTCCCTGTTGACGCTGCTTACCGCTGTTGTGGTGATAGGGGTGTTGTTCACAATGGCACGGATCATCAGTCAGGCGACCTCATCGACGATCCGCAAGAACGAAGACATCAGCCCATCAATGCAGGTTCTGGCGGTCAAGGGTGTGCAACTGGCGCTTTATGGCATGGCCTTCTATCTGGGGGTCAAGGCGGTTGGTATTGATTTGACCGGTCTTGCGGTGTTGTCGGGTGCGATTGGTGTCGGCCTTGGTTTTGGCTTGCAGAAGGTGGTATCCAACCTTGTGTCGGGTGTGATCATCCTGTTGGACAAGTCAATCAAGCCCGGTGATGTGATCTCTCTCGGAGAGACCTTTGGCTGGATACAGACACTGGGTGCGCGCTATGCCTCGGTGGTCACGCGGGACGGCAAGGAATATCTGATCCCGAATGAGGATCTGATCACCGGACAAGTGGTCAACTGGTCCCATTCCAATGATTTTGTGCGTTTGGATATTCATTTCGGCACCGCATATGGCGATGATCCGCATCAGGTGCGCAAGCTGGCGGTTGCTGCGGCGGCGGGTGTGGAGCGCGTGTTGAGTTTCAAACCGCCCGTCTGTCATATCGTGGGATTTGGCGACAGTTCGGTGGATTACATCCTGCGCTTCTGGATCAGGGACCCCACAGGCGGTTTGACGAATATTCGCGGCAATGTGTATCTGGCCTTGTGGGACACCTTTCAGGAACATGAGATTTCTATCCCCTTCCCGCAGCGCGAGGTGTTGATGCTGGACAACAGCAAGTTGTCGGTCAGCACGCCCGACAAGGATTGAATTGCGGCGGGCACCGGGTACATTGCGCGGGATGGATGAAGGAGCGACGACAGGCATGACGGACAGGCGACCGGTTGTGTTGATCCTGGGCAGCGGGCCGAATGTGACGGTAGCGACGGATTGGCCCGCATCATGGTTTGATCGCATTGTCGTGATGAACAATGCCTGGCGGGTGCGCCCGGATTGGGATGTTCTGGTCTATCCCGAGGATTTTCCCGGCCGGAAAATGCCGCCTGCGGAGTGCTGGGATCGGCAATTGATCGGGGCGGCGGCCTTTGTGCCGGCACAGAACCTTTATGGCGGGTTTGTGCATGCGGGGGCGACGATGGCCTTTACCACGGCCTATTGGGCATTGGCCGCGCTGGACCCTGGTGTGTTGGCGTTCATGGGCTGCGATATGGTCTATCCCGTGACGGGTGACACCCATTTTTACGGCAAGGGCAAGGCGGATCCGCTGCGAAAGGACATTTCCCTGCGGGATCTGGGGGCGAAATCGGCACGGTTGGCGATGATCGCGGCAGCGCAACATTGCGCCTGTGTGAACCTGTCGACAGGCGAATCGTCGTTGGTGTTCGAGCGGGCCAGACCGGAGCGATTGCGCGGCGGAATCGCGCCGGTGCAGGTCAACCGTGGCAAGGTGGCCGCCCTGCGCGAGCGGGAAGCTGCGCTGGGATATGAAACGCCCACCGGGCGCTACCGGAACGATGTGGCGGCCTATGATATGGGAGAATTGGAACAAATTGATGCGGGCTGGCGTGCGCTGCTGATCGAATCGAGCTGAGCGGGGACATGGGGCTGGTCATCTGCGATTGTTTTGTGCCAATGACGGCCGGTAATGTCACAGTTGTGCCCCTTGTCATTGAAAAGTTACGTTGGCGTTGTTAAACTTAGGTATTCCCCAGCGCCGGGGGCAAGGCGGCGCGCCCAAAGGAGGACAATGTCCTGGCTCTACATACTGACGCATCCCTGCATGCGAAACCAGAGGCGGCGCTGATGGCGCGTACTTCTGATATGACTTCAAGCGACGCGCTGTTGGTCAGCATCCTTCAAACCCTTGAAGACGACAAAGCGGAAGACATCGTGCAGATCGATCTGCGCGGCAAGACCGAGATCGGCGATCACATGGTGGTGTGTTCGGGTCGTTCGACCCGTCAAGTTTCCGCGATTTCGGAAAAGCTGGCGCAGATGATCAAGGATGAGTTCGGCCGTACCCCCAAGATCGAGGGCAAGGATGTCGGCGACTGGGTTCTGATTGATGCAGGCGACGTGATTGTACATGTTTTCCGTCCCGAAGTTCGCGAATTCTACCAGTTGGAAAAGATGTGGATGGACGGCGGCGAAGTCGCTGCGCCGCAAAGCTGATCTGACAGGCCGCGCATCATGCGCATTCATATCTGTGCGGTGGGCCGTCTGAGGGCGGGCCCCGAGAAGGAACTCATCGACGACTATCTGAACCGGTTTGAGCGGACGGGACGGTCCTTGGGCCTTGGCCCTGCCCGTATCGTCGAGGTCGAAGACAAGAAGGGTGGCGGCATGGCAGCCGAAGCCGGTTTGCTGGAACGTGCGCTGCCCAGCGGTGCGTTGATCTGTGTGCTGGATGAACGCGGGCGCGTTGAAACCTCTCCAGATTTCGCAAAACGTCTGGGTGGCTGGCGCGACATGGGGCGCGGCGACGTTGCCTTTGTCATTGGCGGGGCGGACGGTATCGACAAGGCGTTGCGGGGGCGGGCCGATCATGCGCTGTCCTTTGGCAAAATGGTCTGGCCGCATATGATGGTGCGGGTGATGTTAAGCGAACAATTGTATCGTGCGACGTCCATTCTGGCGGGCGGGCCGTATCACCGGGTCTAGAGGTGTACATGGACAGACCTTTGTGTCTGTCCATGCTGTGATCGGCTTACTTCATAGAATTAAGGCCGAACATATTGCCTTCGCTGTCCTGACAGACACAGACCCAGCCATATTCGCCAATTGAAAACTTGGGTTGAATGACCTTGCCCCCGGCCACCTCAACGCGGGCTTGTTCGACAGCGCAATCCTGGGACGCGAAATAGACGATGGTGCCGCCGACGCCCGGTTTTGCATGTGGCGCTTTGGTCAAGGCACCGGCGGCACCGTAGTTGCCCATGTCCGCGGGAAAACTCATCATCTGGGATTCGCCGGTTGGATCACCCATCGACTCAAGCTTGCGGTCCAGCACGGTCTCGTAAAAAATGGTGGCCCGATCCAGGTCGTCCACGTAAATGTCAAACCATACAACTGCGTTCATCCGAGACATGTTCAATTCCTTCTTATGTCGTTCGTGAGGCAGATCTAGCGGGGCTGGACCCTCAAGTATTGTAGATTTCAGACATCAAATTTTTTCGCGTATTTTCCAGGCGTGTACCCCGTGGCTTTGCGAAACGAGTGGATAAAGTGGGACTGATCGGCATAGGACAGCGACGGATCACCGATCAAGGCCTGTTGCAGGCGCAGCACCTTGAGAAAGTCATGCGGGGTGAATCCGGTTGTCCGTTTGAGCGTGCGTTGGAGTTGGCGGGGAGACAGGTTTGAAACCTCAGCCATATCCGCAACAGAGTAGATGCTATCGAGGTGGTTGAAAATTCTCTCGGTGACGGGGTTGGAGACTACGAAACCCTGTTCGACCAGACCTTCAACCAAGGCCGTCAGGACGGATTGGTTTGCGGCGAAATCCTGTTTCACCAGCGATTGATTGGTCGGGATCAAGGGCAGATCACCGGTATAGGGGCTGTCGATCATGCCGTAAGACACCTGTTCAAGAGCGTTCTGCCAGACACCGGGCAGAAAGCGGATGTTGATGTAGCGGAAGATGCGGCCGAGGTTCAGCTCTTCGGAAGAGGCGCGGAGTTTGGTGACGCCAGTTACCTGCGGGTTGAGCTGGTCAAATACTATGTAGGTGCAGGCATCCGGCAATGCGTGAAAGCGGTAGTCGTCGGGCAGGGCCCCTTTGGTATCGAGTTCCAGAAACCGATGCACAATGCCGCGTAGGTGCTCTGGTGGTTCTGTTTCAACAAAGCTGACGGATTTCGCCGTCTTTTCCCTGCTGTTGCCCTTGGGGTTATACATCTTGCTGCGCTTCTTGTTCGCTTGGGTTTAGGTCAGAAGGGCGGCTATTCGTTGCCGTATTTCGGGACGGCAAGCATGTCGAGGCGCCGTTTTCGCGGGCAGGAGTGACAGGTTACCTGAGTTTCACCTTTTTAATTTCTTGCGACCAACCGTTGACGGTATCGTGCGCCTGAATGCCGACTTCGCTAAGTTCGGCTGGCAGTTTCACACCTGACAGGGAGCGGGTGAAAGGTTGTTCGGTGACATGGGGGTGCGCGAGGTTGCGCAGGCCCAGGACATTACCCTGCATATCGACAATACGCCAAGCGTCGACATAATCATCCCATCCGGTGTCGTTGTGGCGCAAGGTGACATCGAAGGTCCAGGTTGAATCGACCTTTCTGACGGAGACCTCCTGTATGGTGGGGGCATCCGCAAAGGCGGTCGAACAGCTGAGGACAAGAACGGTAAGACAGCGTTTGAACATGCTAAAACCAATCATGATATATTGGGTATATAATCCACTGTACCATTATTCCAAGAGTATGCCACGTGACTGGGAAGCGAATTCTCGCCGCCAGATCACAATAAGTGTCAAAATTGCACCAGCCAGCAGCAGGAGGGCGCCACCCAGCCAGCAAATCGCGGCCAGTGCAAAATAAACGGAGCGCAGTCCGCGATTGAAGCTGCGGGCCGCTGTGACATTCACTTCGCCGGTTTTATGGGCCATTTTGGGAGCGTTGGGATGTGCCGGATCATTTGGCACTGCACCCATGAGGACGGAGCAATAACCAAATAGGCGGTTGGACCAGACGAATTTCAAAAAAGCGTTGGTGAGAAAGAACACAACCAACAGGAGTTTGATTTCAAAAACGACCGGCGGTTGGTGCATCAGCGTGAGATCTTGAGCGACGCCCACGAGGCGTTCTGAATTGCCGATAACAGCCAGAGTACCGCCAAGGGCGATCATGGAAGTGGAGGCAAAGAAGGACGTACTTTGCCGCAGGGTCGCGAGGGTCTGAGCGTCAAAGATGCGCGGGTCACGGGTGAGCATCTGTTGCATCCATTCGCGACGATAGTCGGCCATGAGGCGCGAAACCGATGGTTTGCGGCTGCCGTTTTCGATCCGCCAGCCGATCAACAGCCAGAGGGTCAGGAGCGTCGCAACAGCGGCGAGATCAAGGGCGGAAAACAGGGCAAGGCGATCGGTCCAGTTCATGTTACCGTCTTAGGGCGAAGAGATGCGGCTTGCCAGTGGGTATGATTGGTCATATTAATTTACCAAAATAGCGCGCGGGAGTGCCGTCAAGGAGACAAGTCATGCAAATGCCCATCCCGAATGCTGATGTGATTGCCCGCAAGGCCCGTGTTGTCGCGCGCCTGCTAAAGGTTTTGCCAGCGGATGCGGTGATACATGCTGAGCGCGAGACCAAAGCCTATGAGTGTGACGCACTGACGGCCTATCGCTGTCCGCCCCTGATTGCGGTGTTGCCGTCATCGACCCGTGAGGTGTCCGAAGTCTTGCGCATTTGTCACGAAGAGGGTGTGCCGGTGGTGCCGCGTGGTTCGGGCACTTCTTTGGCGGGGGGGGCCTTGCCGACGGCGGATTGTGTGATTCTCGGTGTGGCGCGCATGAATGAGGTGATCGAGACGGATTATGACAACAGGCTGATCCGGGTACAGGCGGGGCGCACGAATTTGTCGGTGACCGGCGCGGTGGAAGCGGATGGTTTCTTTTACGCACCGGACCCGTCGTCGCAGCTGGCCTGTGCCATTGCGGGCAATATCGCGATGAACTCCGGCGGGGCGCATTGTTTGAAATACGGAGTGACCACCAACAACCTGCTGGGCGTGACCATGGTGATGATGGACGGTGAGGTGATTGAAATCGGCGGTGGGTATATGGATGCCGGCGGGCTGGATTTGCTGGGTGTGATCTGCGGGTCTGAAGGGCAGTTGGGAGTGGTCACCGAAGCGACCCTGCGCATCCTGCCAAAGCCCGAAGGGGCGCGGCCCGTGCTGATGGGGTTTGATGACAACGCGGTTGCCGGGGCCTGTGTGAGCGACATCATCAAGGCGGGTGTTTTGCCGGTTGCGATTGAATTCATGGACCGGCCCTGTATCGAAGCGACCGAGGCCTTTGCCAAGGCGGGCTATCCGATGTGCGAGGCGCTGCTGATCGTCGAGGTTGAAGGGTCCGATGCGGAGATCGATCACCAGTTGGCAATGATCATGGAGATCGCCCGGCGGCACAATCCGGTCGAGCTGCGCGAGAGCAGGTCGGCGCAGGAGAGTGCGGCGATCTGGCTCGGGCGGAAGTCGGCCTTTGGCGCGATGGGGCAAATCAATGATTACATGTGTCTGGACGGGACGATCCCGGTCAGTGCTTTGCCACAGGTGTTGCGCCGTATCGGCGAGATGTCCGAGGCCTATGGGTTGAATGTGGGGAATGTGTTTCATGCGGGGGATGGAAACATGCATCCGCTGATCCTGTTTGACGCCAACAAACCCGGCGATCTGGAGCGTTGCGAGGCCTTTGGTGCGGAGATTCTGAAGCTATGCGTTGAGGTTGGCGGCTGTCTGACGGGCGAACATGGGGTCGGCATTGAAAAGCGCGACCTGATGTATGTGCAATATGACGCGGCAGATCTGGAAGCACAGATGGCGGTGAAGGATGTGTTTGATCCTGCCTGGTTGTTGAACCCAGCCAAGGTGTTCCCGCTGGATGCATCGGCGGCACGACGTGTCGGGGCGCTGGCGGCGCAATGACCGCGGGCGGGTGGCGTCCGACGCGAGTGCGGACGGTATATAAGGCCAAAAAGAGATGAATGTCGTGACAGAACAGGAACTGGCGGAATTTGTTGCGCAGACGCGGGAGCCCTTGTCGGTACGGGGCGGCAATTCGCGGCGCATGGCGGGCCGTGGCGCGCCCCTGTCGGTGGCGGGGATGACGGGCATCACGTTGTATGAACCCGGGGCCTTGACGATGGTGGCGCGGGCCGGGACACCGCTGGCCGAGATCGAAGCGGCGCTGGCGCGCGAGAACCAGAGGCTTGCCTTTGAGCCGATCGATCACAGCGGGTTGGTCGGTGCACCGGCCGCAGCCACGATCGGCGGTGTCTTTGCATCGAACGCAAGCGGGCCGAGACGGCTTGTTGTGGGTGCGGCGCGGGATTTCCTGTTGGGTGTCCGCTTCGTTGACGGACGGGGTGTGGTGGTCAAGAATGGCGGGCGGGTGATGAAGAACGTCACCGGTTATGATCTGGTCAAGCTTCTGGCGGGGTCCTTTGGGACATTGGGCGTTCTGAGTGAAGTATCCTTCAAGGTGATGCCGCGGGTCGAGACGCAGATTTCACTGGTGTTGCAGGGGCTTGACGATATGGCGGCGGTTGCGGCCATGAGCCGTGCCATGGGCAGCCCCTATGAGGTCACCGGGGCGGCGCATGATCCGGCGGCGGCGCGGACGGTGCTGCGGCTTGAAGGGTTCGAGGCGAGTGTTGCCTACCGGAGTGCGCGGTTGCGCGAAATGTTGAAAGAGTCCGGGGCGGAAATGACCCTACTGGATGAGGCCGGCTCCGATGCCTTTTGGTGCGCGCAGCGGAATGTCGCGGCCTTTCAGCAAGAGGTGGGAGATGTCTGGCGTGTGTCGTGTAAACCCTCTGATGCGCCGGGGCTGGTGCAGCGGGCGCAGGCACAGGCGCATTTGCTGGATTGGGCGGGTGGCCTGATCTGGGTGCGGCTGCCGGCGGGCAGCGACCTGCGTGCCAGATTGGGTTCCTTTACCGGGCATGCGACCCTGGTGCGCGGTACGGATGAAACAAAGGTGCGCCTGGGTGTGTTTCAGCCGCAGCCGGCGGCAATTGCGCGGGTAAGCGCAGCCGTGCGGGCCAAGTTTGATCCAAAGGGTCTGTTCAACGCCGGTTTGATGGATGCGGTTGGATGACGCTTTTCCTGCTTTTTCTGGTTTTCTTTATCGGTGGACCGCTGGCGTTTCGCGGGTTGACCGGCGGGACCCTGGGGCAGGGCAGTTTGGGGATCGGGACCGCGGTCTGTGCCGCAACCGGCCTTGGGTTGCGCTATGGTTTGCCGGATCTTTGGGGGTACAATCCAGTGCTGACGGTGGCTTCGCTTGCATTGATCTGGTTCGCCTGGATTGGCGTGCTGGCCTATGGCGCGCAGAAACTGCGCCAGCTTGATGGCGGGCTGCGGATGCGGCGCTGGACCGGTATGATTGGTGCGGCGGGAACAACGATGCCGTGGTTCGGGCTGGTATCGGCAAATTTAATTCAGGGGTGATCCCCGCAGGTTTTCGGAGCTTTCATGCAGACCACTTTTACCGAAGAGCAACTGAGCGATCCGGCCATCCGGCGCAGCAACGAAATATTGCGTGCCTGCGTGCATTGTGGGTTTTGCACTGCGACCTGTCCGACCTATCAGGTTCTGGGGGATGAGTTGGACAGCCCGAGGGGGCGGATCTATCTGATCAAGGACATGCTGGAAAACGCACGCGAACCGGATGAGAAAACGGTCAAGCATATCGACCGCTGCCTGTCCTGTCTGGCCTGTATGACGACCTGTCCTTCGGGTGTGCATTACATGCATCTGGTCGACCACGCACGGGAATATATCGACCAACGGTACAAGCGCCCCTTTGCGGATCGTGCCTTGCGGTGGATGCTGGCGCGGATTCTGCCCCATCCGATGCGGTTTCGAGTGGCGCTGTTGGGGGCCAAGATCGGCCGCCCCTTTGCCCGCTTCATGCCGGATGCACGGCTGAGGGCGATGTTGGAGATGGCACCGCGGCATGTTCCGCCGGTCAGCCGCAATGATGATCCGCAGACCTTTGTTGCCGGAGGTGTGAGGCGAAAGCGTGTGGCGTTGATGACGGGCTGTGCACAAAAGGCGCTGAACACGGATATCAATGACGCGACCATCCGGTTGCTGACGCGCCGGGGCTGTGAAGTCGTGGTAGCCGAAGGCGCCGGCTGTTGCGGCGCCTTGACCCATCATATGGGCAAAACATCAGAGAGCCACAAGAGCGCCGCCAGGAACATTCGGGCCTGGGTGGCCGAGATTGACGGAGAAGGGTTGGACGCGATTGTGATCAACACCTCGGGCTGTGGCACAACCGTCAAGGATTACGGGCACATGTTTCGCAACGACCCTGACCTGAGCGCGGATGCGGCGCGGGTATCTGCCCTTGCCAAAGATATATCCGAAGTTCTGGTCGACCTGGATAATGGTCTCCCCCGACCGGTTGTTGCGGCGGTGGCTGACGGGCTGACCGTGGCCTATCATGCCGCATGTTCATTGCAGCACGGGCAACAGATCAAGACTTTGCCGAAGGAGCTGCTGAAACGGGCGGGATTTACGGTGGTGGAACCGGCTGAAAGCCATCTGTGTTGCGGTTCGGCGGGAACCTACAATCTGATGCAGCCTGTGATTTCGGGGCAGTTGAAAGAACGCAAGCTGCGCAATCTTGAGGCCCAAAAACCGGACATTATCGCGGCGGGGAATATCGGATGCATGATGCAGATCGGCTCGGCGGCTCGCGTGCCGGTCGTGCATACCGTTGAACTGCTGGATTGGGCATCCGGAGGGCCAAAACCCCCGGCCATAAATGACGGAAATTTGCAAAATTCCGCAATTCCGCGCCTTAGTTGACACATTTTGCCCTAATTTTGCCGCAAGTCGCAGCTATCAGCGAGGTTTCAGGCAAAAGCGGGGATAATCTGTGCGACGATGGGTGGCTCTTACCTTGATGATGACGGTCATCACATCCACGGCCCTGGCGCAGGATGCTCGGCTGAAACGTCTGGATTCAGGCGTGAATGCGACGGCCTGGGAAGCGGTGGGACGCCTGGATATAGGCGGCACCGGTTTTTGCACGGGTGCGCTGATTGCACCGCGGCTGGTTTTGACAGCGGCACATTGCCTGTTTGACCGTGATACCAAGCAACGGATTGATCACGGCAGTGTCCAGTTTCTGGCCGGGTGGCGCAACGGGCGCGCCGGAGCCTATCGCGACATAAGACGTGCTGTTGTGCACCCCGAGTTTATTTATGACGGTGATGTTTCTTCGGATCGCGTGCGCAATGACCTGGCTCTGCTGGAATTGCAGCAGCCCATACGAAATACCACGATCAAACCTTTCAGCACGGCATCCCGGCCGCGGCCGGGAGATTCAGTTGGCGTTGTGAGCTATGCCAAGGATCGTTCCGAGGCACCTTCCTTGCAAGAAGTCTGTAAGGTGCTGGCTCAGCAGGAAGGTGTACTGGTTACCTCCTGTTCGGTTGATTTCGGGTCAAGCGGCGCACCGATATTCTCGTTTCAGGACGGGGAGGCACATATCGTGTCTGTCGTGTCAGCCAAGGCCGAAGTGGACGGCAAGCGTGTATCACTGGGCACGGCGCTGGGTGCGACCTTGGCGGTGTTGCAGGCGGAACTGGTCGCCGGAAAAGGCGTTTTTCATGACGGCACGCCGCGGCGCAAACGCGTTCTGGTGGGGCAGGGCAATACGAATACCAGTGCAAAGTTTGTGAAGCCATGATGCGGTTTGGTTTTATTGCAACCGCCCTGTGTCTGGTCCTGTCGACGCTGCCGGCGCAGGCGCAATCAAGCAAGTTGCGTGCGCTGGACACCCAGAACGAGGCGGCGGTGTGGCAGGCGGTTGGCAGGTTGAACATCAGCCGATCCGGGTTCTGTACCGGTACTTTGATCGCCCCTGATCTGGTGCTCACGGCGGCGCATTGCGTTTACAACAACGCGGGCGAGTTGGCCCGTGCAGATAATATCGTGTTCGAGGCCGGATTGACCCACGGCAAAGCGGCGGCAGTGCGCAAGGTTGCCCAGATCGAGGCGCATGAGGGTTATGATCCGAAGCGCGGTCTCAACATGGATAACGTTCGTCATGATGTGGCGCTCGTACGTCTGGAGAAACCGATTCCGACGCACGAATTGGACCCCTTTGTTGTGCATCAGGGAAATGTGCCTGGTGGGCCAGTGAGTGTCGTATCCTATGGCCGGGGGCGTTCGGATATGCTTTCGCGTCAGAAGCAGTGCCAGGTTCTGGATCAGCGGGACCGCATCGTCGTGCTTGATTGTGATGTGACATTCGGGTCCAGTGGTGCGCCGGTATTCACGCATCTGAACGGGCGGGGGCGCATTGCCGCTGTCATTTCGGGAATCGGAAAACATCGGGGCAAGAAGGTCGCCTTTGGTATGACATTGCCAGTGTTGGTGTCGGAACTGAAACGTCAGATGCGGGCAAATAAACCACAATTTGGTGTGAAAATGCGCCGTGTGACAATCGGTGGCAACAAATCTTCTTCCAGCGCGAAATTTGTCCCTGCCAAGGGGTCTTGAATCCGCAAACCAGCCTCACCACATGAGTGATGTCGAGATGCCTAGTCAGGGTCTCGGCAACTGAGAAAAGGCCTGTCCAATTGTGGAAGGTCTGAACATTCAATCGCTCTAAAATGAGGATGAACATATGCGTACTTATGATTTTGCACCGCTTTATCGATCCACTGTCGGATTTGACCAGATCGCCAACATGATGGATCGTGTGCTGAGCGCCGAGACCGCCACCCCAAGCTATCCCCCTTACAACATCGAAAAACTGGATGATGATGCCTATCGTATTTCGATAGCGGTCGCGGGTTTTTCCGAAGCCGATCTGTCGGTCGAAGTGCGTGAAAAAGCCTTGATTGTCTCTGCGCGTAAAGCAGAAGAGGACGAGGCCAAGTCGTATCTGCACCGTGGCATTGCAACCCGGGCGTTCGAACGCCGCTTCCACCTGGCCGATCACGTACAAGTGACCGGTGCCGAGCATGTTGACGGGATGCTGCATATTGAGCTGGAACGTCAGGTGCCCGAAGCCCTGAAACCACGCCAGATCCAGATCGCATCGGATGTGAAGCGGGTCGAAAAGGATGTCGTGGACGCCAAAGCCGTCAACTAAAGTGGGTGCTACCTGCGCCGAACTGGCGCAAGGGGCCCTTGTTGGAAGACGGTGACAGAGGTCTTGTTTTCCTCCCCCGAAACAGACCCTGAAAGGTCCGGTGCAATTGCACCGGACCTTTTTTTGTTGAAGGTAGACAGGGTTTTCTGTTGTGCCAGGTCGGGTCAATTTGACCTGAGTGGTCGGCAGACCCGGAGAGGTGGGCCTGCCGATCCTGATTCAGTTTTGCGACAGGCTTTCTGCCAGGCGCATAAGTTGGATCGCTTCGGTGCGGTATCCAAAGGGATCGTCGCCTTTGGTGCGGGTGGCGAGAGCGATGGCATCGGCATAGGACCAATCGCCAGTATATGTGCCGTCGCGCAGCAACTGTCCAAATCCCGCGATGGCAGCGGCGAAGGATGCATTACCCACATCAGAGGTCGTAATAGCGGTTTCGATCAACTGGCTGCTGGCGTCGCCGGGTGCCTTGTAGCGCAGGCGCAGGAAGGCAAGTTCGTCATTTTCGCCTGTCGACGCTGCACTTGTTTCGGCGGAGCCGTAGCGCAGGGGGCTGTTGCGTTCTGCGGGAGACCCCTTGGGGGTGACCTCATAAATCGCGGTGACCTGGTGGCCTGCACCGATGTCGCCAGCGTCTACCTTGTCGTTGTTGAAATCCTCGCGGTTCAGGGCGCGGGTTTCATATCCGATCAGGCGGTATTCCGATACGGTGGAGGGGTTGAATTCGACCTGAATCTTGACGTCATCGGCAATCGGGAACAGTGCGCCGGAAAGTTGATCGACCAATACCTTTTGCGCCTCTGACAGGGTGTCGATATAGGCAGCCTGACCGTTGCCGTTCTGGGCCAGTGCCTGCATCGTGGCGTCATCAAGATTGCCCCGGCCAAAGCCCAGGACACTGAGGTAGGTACCGGAGTCACGCTTGTCTGCGATATAATCCTTGAGCGCCTCGGGATCGTTCAGCCCGACGTTGAAGTCACCGTCCGTGGCGAGGATCACGCGGTTTACATCACCCTTGTTGGCCATGGCGGCGGCGGTGGCATAGGCCTGTTGCAGACCTGCCTGACCCGCGGTTGATCCCCCCGCGCCGAGGTTGTTCAGGGCGTTAAGTATGGTTGCGCGTTCCGAGGCCGCTGTGGGGGCAAGAACCTGACCCGCACTGCCCGCATAGGTGACGATCGCGACCTGGTCTTCGGGGCGGAGTTGTCCCAACATCAAGCGGAAGGATTGCTTGAGCAACGGTAGTTTGTTGGGCTGTTCCATGGAGCCTGACGTGTCGATCAGGAAGACAAGGTTGAGCGGTGGCCGGTCGGCCAGATCAGGCAAGGCACCCTGGATACCGATTTGCAAAAGCTGGGTGTCGGGATTCCAGGGGGTCTGGGTGATGGACACAGTCGGGGAGAAGGCCGCATCACCCTGAGGCGCGGTGTAATCGTAAGGGAAATAGTTGATCATTTCCTCCACCCGTACGGCGTCTTTGGGAGGCAATTGGCCGTTGGTCAGGGAATTGCGGATCACGGAATACGAGGCGGTGTCAACGTCAATTGAGAAAGTCGAGACCGGGGATTCAGTGGTTATGTTTACCGGATTCGTGTCGGCGTTGGCAAAGGCTTCGGTGTCCGCCTCGGGCAAGATCACTGGCGGTTCCATGACCAACCCACTTGCTGCCGGTGCCGACATCTTGGCGCGGCTTGACGGGGCGGGGGCACCAAGCATGTTGTCGCTTGCCATCTCCATTGTGACCATCGGGGCGGTATGCTCAACGATCACGGGGGCTTCTACAACGGGTTCCGACATCTCTACCGGTTTTCGCAGTTCGGCTGGCGCGTAAGGCGCGTCGGGGGATTGTGGCAACACCCGGTCGCCCAAGGGCGACAGCATCACAAGACCAACAGCAACAATGGCGGTCGAGGCCGTAAGGCCAGCGCGGGAGGTAAGGGTATTCAGCATATTTCTAACTCCTGAGACAAGGCCCGTTTTCGGGCGATCAGAAGTAAGACGTGCGCCATCCCGCGATCCTTGGAGATCCGCGAAATTTTTTTGCGCGAGGGTGATGTTTTCTGCGCGGCGGGCAGGATCGGGGGGCGGTGTTGCACCGCTCATCAGGGATTTCAGATCGTCGAGGTCGTCGCTCATTGCGTTTCCTCCTGTCGCAGGGCTGCGAGGTGTTTCTTGGCCTGGGAAATGCGCCAGCTAATGGTGCCTTCGGGAACTCCCAGGATGTCGCTTGCCTGGGCATGGGTCATATCATCGAGAACCAGCGCCAGTGTATCGCGCAGATCGTCAGGCAAGCTGCGCATGGCGGTTGTCAGCCAGTCGATTGCCTCTTCGGTTTCGGCCTCTGCGGCGCGGCGGTTCACTTCCCAATCGCCCCAGCCACTGGCTGCTTTGGCGTGGGTGGCGGCGCGGCGGCGACGGTCGTGGGCGGCGTTGACGCAGAGGCGGTAGGCCCAGGTGGTGAATGCGGCCTCGCCCTTGTAGCTTTGCAGTTTGGCCGGTAGCGCGGCACAGATGTCCTGGGTCAGATCTTCGGCTTCGGCCTGTGATCCGGTCAGGCGGAAGCACAGACGGAACAGGCGGTCATACTGACGCTCGATCAGCGTGGCAAAGGCCGCGCCATCGCCGCCAGCGGCCGCCAGGGCCAGAGAGGTATCATCGGTTTTCATCAGCATCACCAAAGTATGACGGATGTCATTGGTCAATTCTTGGCCGATGACAATATTTTTCTGGTCTGAACGGCTTGGCAACCTTTTTGGGCGATTTAGGGCAGGTCTTTATCTGGCTGGAGTGCTGATGCGTCTGATTATACTCACCTTGATCTATTTCAGCCTGTTGGTCGGTGGTGTCCGGGGACAACCGGTTTCCTTGTTGGGGGGTGTTGGGGCAAAGTTTGTGTCGGCGCGGCCGACATCCGACCCGAATGCGCCGGGTCTGTTTATTGGCCAGCGGGTGGTCGTCACGGCGCGTTTGAAAATGCCGTCGCCGACGGGGTTGCAGGGAGCGGATGTTGAGGTGATCCGCACCATGATCGAAGAGGCGGAATCGCGTCGTGACGGCTATGATGCGGTGCAATTCGGGGCGGTGGTCAAACCACCCAAGCGGCCGACAGAGATGACATTGGCCGAGATTTTCACATGGATTGACAGCACACCGGGGCAACCGCATGCGATCGGCTTATATCAGTTTGTGCCCGATACACTGCGCCGTGTGGTGCAGGACACGGGGATCGAAGAAAATGAAAGGTTTGGGACAGCGGTACAGGACCGCCTGGCTGATGTGTTAATCATCGAAGCCGGTTTGCAGGATTTTCGCGCCGGCACGCTGGGGCGGACGGAGTTCATGAACAATCTGGCGAAAATCTGGGCCGGTTTGCCGAATTCGACCGGAAAGTCGCATTACCATGGATATGCAGGCAACAAGGCGTCGGTGACCTGGACCCGCTTTGAAGAGGTGATGGCACGGATCACACCCGAAACCGGGTGAAGGGTGGAAAGGCGGGGATAACCCCGCCTTACAATCAAACGCTCATGCAGATGTATTTCATCTCCAGATAATCCTCGATGCCGTGGTGCGAACCTTCACGGCCAAGACCGGATTGTTTCACACCGCCAAAGGGGGCCACTTCGGTAGAAATGATTCCGGTGTTCACGCCGACGATGCCGTATTCCAGTGCCTCGGCGACCTTGTACACGCGGCTGAGGTCCTTGGCATAGAAGTAGCTGGCCAGACCGAAAATCGTGTCATTTGCCATGGCAATCACTTCGTCTTCGTTTTCGAATTTGAACAGAGGGGCGAAGGGGCCAAAGGTTTCGTCCTGAGCGACCATCATGTCCTGTGTTACGCCGGTAACGATGGTGGGGGGCAGGAAATTGCCGTCCATCGCGCCATTGCCGCCAAGGATAACAGTGGCACCCTTGGCAACCGCATCGTCGATGTGTTCCTTGACCTTTTCACCGGCGGCGGGGTTGATCAGTGGTCCGAGGTCGACGCCTTCTTCGAGGCCGTCACCGATTTTCAGTTGTTCGACACGAGTCTTCAACCGGGCGGCAAAGTCGTCATAAACGCTGGCTTGTACATAGATCCGGTTGGCGCAAACGCAGGTTTGGCCATTGTTGCGGAATTTGCACAGGATGGCACCTTCGACGGCCGCATCCAGATCGGCATCATCAAAGACGATAAAGGGCGCGTTGCCACCCAGTTCCATGGAGCATTTCATCACCTGATCGGCCGCTTGCTTCAACAGGATACGCCCGACCTCTGTTGAGCCTGTGAAGGTGATCTTGCGCACAGCGGGGTTTTCGCAGAATTCTTTGCCGATGGCAGAGGACGACGACGAGGGCACCACGTTGAAGACGCCAGCAGGAATGCCGGCACGTTCCGCCAAGACGCCCATGACAATGGCGGAAAGTGGTGTTTCGGCGGCAGGGCGGGCGACAAAAGAGCAGCCGGCAGCCAGTGCTGGGGCAGCCTTGCGGGTGATCATCGCATTGGGAAAGTTCCAGGGCGTGATCGAGGCGGCAACGCCAATGGGTTGTTTGAGCACGGTGATACGCTTGTCGCGCTGATGACCGGGGATGGTTTCGCCGTAAATACGCTTGGCCTCTTCTCCGAAAAACTCGATGAAGGACGCGCCATAGCCGATTTCGCCCTTGGCCTCAGCCAGAGGTTTGCCCTGTTCGGCGGTCAGGATGACGCCGAGATCATGCTGGTTTTCCATCATCAGATCGAACCATTTGCGCAGGACGGCGGCACGTTCCTTGCCGGTCCATTTGGCCCATTCCTTTTGCGCTGTTTCAGCCTGTGCAATGGCACCTGCAACCTGTGCGCGGCTCAGGTTTGCAACCTTGGCAATCACATCACCACGGGCGGGGTTCAATACGTCGAAGGTTCCGTCGTCGCCATCCACCCATTTCCCACCGATGTAGGCGCGGGTTTCCAGCAGGGTTGGATCGGTCAACAGGGATTTCAGGTCGGTTTCATTGGTCATTGGTGTTCTCCGCTTGGTTGCGGGACTCCTTTCAATTCTGGTTCGGTTTGTCCAGTTTTTCTTGGCCCATCGGCGCATTCGGGGTTTTTGTGCCGATGCTGACCAACGGGCTGCGCAATGACTACTGGACGCCGTGCCCTATGACGTTGAAAGTAGCGGGCATGAGCATGATGGACGTGATCAGCGCATGGAGACCTAAAAAGGAGGGGCCCTTTGGAAATGGGGGAGGCATGACGCAGGTCAGACGCAATGTAGTGCAAAGGAAATGAGCGTTTCAGCTGCCATGATGCGCAACGTCACATTGTATCCTTGGTTCAAGTTTGCGCAGAATTTGTTGTTCTGGCAGGCGGTCTGGTTCCTTTATTTTCAGACGGCACTTTCTGCAGCCGAGGCCATCATGCTCTATGCGGTATATGATGTCGCAACCACTGTGTTGGAAGTGCCGTCCGGCTATCTGTCGGACCGGATCGGGCGCAGACGCACCTTGATCTTGGCTTGTGTGGCGGGCGCATTGGGTGCAGCGCTGATTGCGGGGGGGCAAGGGTTCGTCGTTTTTGCAGTGGCACAGGTCTGTCTGGGGACCAGTTCGGCCTTTGCTTCGGGAACCGACAATGCGATTTTATACGAATCCCTGGCTGCGGACGGTCGGCCCGAGCAGGTTGAAGCACAGGAAACACGCGGCTGGCGGGCGTCCCTGACCGGTCTGGCGTTGTCGGCGGTCACAGGTGGTGTTCTGGCCAGTTATTCATTCGAATTGGCCTTTGCGGCGGGTGCGGTGGCGATGCTGGTTTGTCTGGCCCTGGCCTGGTCGTTTAGCGAACCTGCCCATGATGCCACCGGGGCAGATCATTTCGGAATGGCGGCGCAGTGGCGGTATTTCAGGCACTCGATGAGGCAATCCGTTCTTGTCTGGCTCTTTATTCTGTCGGTTCTGATGTACGGGTTCAGCCATGTTCCCTTTGTTTTTGGTCAGCCATTTATCGCGCAGGCGATGGAGGGGGTGGTCTGGCCTGTCGAAGCCCCGGTGGTCAGCGGGGCGGTGTCTGCCATGATGATGCTGGTGTCGGTTGTTGCCTCGTTGATTGCAGTAAATTTACGGGCGCGGATCGGCCTGGCGGGGATCCTGTTGCTGGCATTTGCGATACAGATCGGGCTTATTGCCATGCTGGCGCTGACCAGTTCGGCGCTGGCGATTGGTGTACTTTTGTTGCGGATGGTCCCGAACTCTTTTGCGCGACCGTTTATCGTGGCACGGATTCAGCCCCTTCTGGGAGATCAGGGGCGGGCAACCTATCTGTCATTGCAGAGCTTTGCGGGAAGGTTGTTGTTTGCGGGCAGTTTGCTGTTTGCCGCAGCCTATGCGCCGGCGGGGGCAAGCATGGCCTATGGCGATATTCAAACGACATTGGCAGGCTATGCGCTTGCCGGTGCTGTGGGCTTTGCGCTGTTGTTTACATTGGTGCGCTGGGCGAGACTGGAAACCGACTGACCCCTTTTCAAGCGCATGCGGTTTTGCGACAGTTATAACAAGGAGGGATGTAAATAGTTTTTACATCCCCTATATTACGTCTAACTTATTGAAAACGGGAGTGCCGCATGGCCAATTTAGACGCACAGGTCAGGGAATCGCAAAGCCAGGTCGCCGAGGCACAAAGCAAGATTGCCGAATTGACCAGCCGGATCGAGACCGCGCGTAACAAACTCAAGAGCGGCGACGATGCGATGATGGACATCGAAAACGCCACTCTGGAAGATGTTCATGCCCATACCGAAGTGATGAATGCGAATATCGCCGAGTTGATCATGGGGCTGGACGATGTCACCGCCGGATTCAGCCGTGATTTTGACGAGATGCGGAACAAGACGGGCTGGGAGAGTTTTGTCGGGATTTTCGCCCGTGCCAAGTCGGATGCAATGCGCCAGGAACGTGTGCGCTCTGCTTCCATCGATGACAAGCTGCAGGATCTTATTTCCAAATCCGATACGATTGTGAATTTGCTCGAAGGGCAGTTGGCGATGCTGGAAGAACAGAAGGTCAAGGTCGAGGACAACCTGACCGAAACGCTGGACGAGCGGGAGATGACTGTTTCCGAACTGGAAACAATCCGAAGCGATATTCAAGGCATGGATCCGACCATCATCAAGCTGGAAAACGCGATTGCATCGGAAATGGATGCGGCCAAGCGCACCAAGCTGGAGACCGAACTGGCCGAGGCAAATACAAAGTACAACGCGCTGGTGCAGGACGAACAGGTGAAGCTGGCGAAGTCACAGACGCTGGAGAGGTATATCGAAAAGGGCAAGACCTGGATCGATTCGCTGCAAAATCAGGCAGCGACGCAGATGGTGCTGATCAACAAGTTGCAGACGGATACCAAGCAACGTGTTGTTCTGTATGACGCTTTGACCAAGTCGCTGAAGACCGCACAGCAGCAGGACGTGGCGCACCGGATCAACGAGATCGGCGTCAAGACGGATCAGGAGGCGCAATCGGCCATGGCCGGGATTGGTGCGGCGACCAACGCGCGCATGGCCGAGATGATGGAGAAACACGAGGATCACATGGTCTTCGCGCGTGAGGTACTGGAGGCGAAAGCCAAGGCCGACGAGAGGTTCGCACGGCGGTTCCAGAAGATCATCGAGAAGCATGACAGCAACCAGTATGGGGCGTGAGACATTAGGAAGATCAGCTTGGCTGTTTGCCACGGCTGGCATTCTTGTTTTTCCCCTGTTGTTTGTAGATGTAATTTCCGAAGGGTTTCCGCTGCCTTTCGAGATCGTGGTTGCTGCCTTGCTTTTTACGTCTGCTTTCGTTTTCCGGGAACCGGGCCGTTCCTGGTTTAGAGGTGATCAAATTGACTGACCTCGTTCACGATCATGTCGACCTTTCCGGTACCTATGGGTCGCGCCGGTATTTCCGTAAATTCGAAAACATCATGCAGTATATGTTGCATGTGGCGGGTGTGATGGAGGCCGAGGGCAAGCTGAACCCTGACGAGGTGAATATCCTTACCCGCTATGCGGCGAAGTTAAATCATACGTTCAAGGCTTTGGGCTTGAAATATCTGCTGGCTGGGCGTGAGACAGGGCGGTTCTTTGGTGCGCTGACCATGGATGTGCGCGACAGCGGTTTTCCGGTGGCCGAAGAATTGATGACCATGGCAAATGATGCCCAGCGGGCGCAGAGGCTGTTGGAGGATATGGCCCCGGTCGAGGCGTTGAAGGACCAGATGGTGCAGACCATTCTGAGCGAGCGCAAGGTGCCGACGAAGCTGCAGTTTTCTCTTTCCCAGCGGCTCTATTACGAGGAATTGGCGAAGGGTGATCTGTTTTGGGTCCAGAATGATGCGCAGTCGCAGTGGTTGGGCAACATCGCCGAAAGACGACGCCAGTTCCGACTGCATTGGGCGACTTATGACAGTCAGGTGAACTTGCCGGTGATTTACATGATGGAGGTGGAGGACAGCGGGCGCATTGGCTTGCCCAAAGACCAGCGGCGCTGGCCGGAGGTGCAGGCGCACCTGAGTGCGCAGGCGCTGGGCGGGCTGAAGCTGTTGACCATCGCCAAGGGGTTTGACGAGGATTTCGACGATCTGCACCCCAAAAGATTGCGGCGGTTCCATCTGGGGCCGATGTATTCGCATTCCTACACCCGTCAGGCAGGGCCGTTGCGTTCGGTTCTGGCGGAGGCCAAGGCCCCCGAAGGACAGGACTGGGCGTTGGTCTGGACCGAGGAGGAACTGGTCTCGGATCGGGTGGTTGCGCAGAAATCAGGTTGGTTTTCGACGGTGGAGCGTGAAGTTTTCGCGCTTGATCCCTTTGCGGCCAACGGGCCGGATCTGGGGGCCACGCGGCAGGAGCGGTCGATCATTCTGCCGCAGCGGGTGTTTCAGGTGCTGGATGAAAAACAACCTGCGGGGTTTGCCTCGGTACGCAAGTTTGTGGTCAGTGCCAAGGGGCGGGTGTTGCAGTATTGACCTGCGGGCGCGGTCTGTGTGGTTTTGTGTCGGATTCGAGTTTATTGGCAAGATGAAAGAGGGGGACGCGCGATGAGCCGGACGTCAGATGCGATGGAACTGCGCGAAGAGGATATTGCCGGTCATGTGGGGATGGCACAGGCTTTGTTGGAGGGGTTCGACCATGCGCCGCGGATCGGCACGGGGGCCGGTGGCGAGGCGGTGGAGCGGTCTTCGGGAATCGGGACGCGGCGGCGGTTCCGGTCGACCACGCCGGGGTTGGTGACCCGGCGCCGGGTGACGCCGGGGGCGGTGTCCCTGATTGCGCGGGTCGAGGGCGCGGATGGCGATGATGCGCTGATGTCCCCCCTGCAGGCGACGGTGTTGCATGGGCTGCGCCGCGCGATTGCGATTGCCCTGGCGGTAGCTGAGAATGTTGCGGAACAATCGGGCTTGGGCGACCTGAAGCGGGCGAACCTTGAGGGATCTTTGCCTGCGGCGCGCAGGGGAGAGTTTGCCGAATTGCTGGCGGCGGAGGCCCTGGTCACGCTTTATGTCTTTGGCAATGCGGCGGCCTATTTTATGTCGGCGCATGTGCCGGAAGTTGCTGTCGAGGTCGGTGAGGTCGAGGAGGTGTTGATCGACAACGGGCAGACCGCATTGCATGGTGCACTATGGGAATTGGATCAGAAGATTTCGGCACATGGCGCGGATGATGCCCATGTGGTGGCGACGGTGGCAGCGTTTGCCGAATCCTTGATGGAGAAGGTTGCGCTGCGTGCGCAGACCGCATCGCGGTTGGAGGGGTTCAAGGCGGCAAGCTGGCGCGTGGAGGCGGATGATTTCACCGTTTCGGGGTTTTCGCCTGCGTCCAAGGCGAAATCGACCACGCTGACGATGACGTTCAAAAAACCCAACGAGGTTGTCGGCAACCATATTGCCAAATATCAGGCGATGAAGTTGGCGAAGATGCTGATGGCCTATGACTTTGACCGGCGGCTCAACCCTTTTGCGGAGTTGGGCGGATTCATCTTTACCTTCATGGGGGATGGCGCGCCGGGGACGGGCAAAACTACGCTGATTCAGATGATGGCGGGGTTGATTTCCGAATACTGCAATAACGCGGGCTATCCGTTTCGCTATCAGAACCTGAGCACGGATAATATCGACAGCTATCAGGGCAAATCGGGGCAGAACGCGAAGGCGTTTATCAATAATATCATTGATCCTGGCGTCATTGGTTTTGGCACGATTGACGACATCGACCAGTTGGCGGGCAAGCGCGGCGACAGGCAATCCTCTGCCGGACAGTTGGAGATTACCGCCGTGCTGATGGAGAGTTTTGCGGGGGCCAATACCGTTGTGCGCGGGAATTGCACGTTTGGGATGTTTTCGAATTATCCCGAGAATGTGGATGATGCCTTGCGCCAGCGGGCGGGGGCGCGGTTCCTTGTGGACGGGCCGCAGACGCGGGAGGATTACGTGGATATTCTGTACCTGCTGATGGGCAAGAACCATGATATTCCGCTGGGTGATCATCAGGTGTTCGAGGCGCAGGCGATCAAGAAAGCCGTTGCCGCGTCCTTTGAGGGGCATTCGAAACCGCATGAGGCGGGGTTACTGACGGTCTATAACGCCGTGCAAGAAAAGATCGGCGCGCTGGACACGATCAACAAGCTGGGCACGTATCTGAAGGCCATTCAGGAGGCCGATCCGCGCTTTACGGGCCGGGCGATCAAGAACATCACGGATGCGGTGAAGGTGCGGGCGATGGACTTTGAATTGCCCGATGAATGGATGGAGCAGCCGGATTTGTTCCTGTTCAAAGGGTATGACGAGAAGAAGGCGATGATTGAGGGGATGCGCCAGCCGATCACGGTGGAGATGGTGGTGCAGGAGATCAACCGCTATGCGGATAGCGAATTCCGCTATGCGGATAAGTCGGATGAGGTGGCGATTAAGAACGCGGTGCGGGATATGCAGCGGATGGAGGCGGCTAAGAAGCGGTATTTGAGTGGGGGTGCGGAATGAGTAGCCTAACACCTGTTTCGGAGGCGTTAACGGCAATGGCAAATTGGATGATGGCGTTTGCAGCTTGCGCAGGTGCCCTAGTAGCGTTCTCAGGCCTATATTCTTGGAAAAAACAAGGAAAATGGCAGAAAAAGTATGAGATATTAAAAGAGGCTCTACTCGGTGTCCGAATGCGGCATGAGGCGTTCCAAATGCTTCGCAGTCCATTATTCTTCGCAGGTGAATACGAAGCTGAAAATCTTAATAATACCAAAGAGAAACTGGGAGTTTGGAGCGAACAAGTTGTTATAGAAAAACGAGCACAGAATTTAAGAGAGGCCCGTGAAAAACTTTTTCCGACAAGGATAGAAGCTTCAGTAATATGGGGACGGGAAATCGAAGGTTACTTCGAGGAGATAGATAAGATCGAGGTGAGAGTTTTCGCGGCTTTTCGCTCATTGAATGTTGGAACGCGAATGCCTGCAAGAGCTACAGAGGCTGAGGTAGCATTTAGAAGAATCGCATATTCTTCCTCGGATGACCCTATCGGTTCAGATTATGCGGAAAAAATCAGACATCTAGAGAGCTTTCTTACCAAAAAGCTTGAGAAACTGCTTAAATGAATCACTTTGCACACTGCAACCTAATGTCTTGCCATCCTTCCCCCTCAGCACATCATGCGCCCTTCCCCATGGGGGGAAGGGAAGGGCGCGCATCTGCTTTGCAGATGCAGGATAGACTGAGGGCGCAGTATGGCAGGAGGGTGATATGCAACGGTTAATCAAACACGGCCTCATGTTCGGCAACCTGTTCCACGTGCATTCCCCCGCGCTGGTCGACCGCTATAACCGTGCGCTGCACCATCTGACCGGCAAGCGCACCGATCTCACCGACTTCCACATCGACATTTCGGGGTATTCGCCGGAAGTGGGTGATGACCTAAGCGACCACGCCTACCTCAACCACCAAGGCGTCAACCGTCAGTTTATTCTGCTCAGTATGGAGCAGCGCACCGCGCCTTTGCTTAACATGAAATTCTCGACCTCACGCGCGATCCTGCAAGACTTCATCGCCGAAAACGAGGCGCAGTTGTTTGCCCTGACGGCGCGGGATGCGGTGGCGGGGGAGTTGGTGAATTCGGTCTATGATGTCACCACGCCTGCGCGTCTGTTTGACATTCGCCGCGTTGAGATCGAGGCGGATACGACGGCGGGCACCGTGAAAGACGCTGAGAAACTGGGCGCGATGGTGGACCGGTTCAAGACGGAGCCGGATGGGTGGTTCGACGATGTGCTGATTGCCGAAATGATCACGCTGGCGGGAAAAACCGGTGATGTGCTGCGCAACCCGGTGCGGCTGAAACAAATGTCTTTTGATCAGCGCAACTTCTGGACGGCGCATTTTGGCGGGCTCTATGTGTTTCAGGACCTGGAGCATCCGGCGGTGATTGTGCCATCGGGCAAGGATCATCTGGGCACATTGCCGGTCAAATACACCTTTGATGGGGACGATCGGAACCAGATTGCAAAGTTCTTTGAGTATAATGACCTCACCGAAACGATTGTCGAAGGGCGCAAGGACGCGGCAGCGGCGATCCTGCGTCAAAAGATGGATTTCATCCTGGTTGATGCCGTGGCGGGCCAGGGGGATCTTTCAGGGGCGACACGGGCGGATATGCGACGCCTTGCGCGGCGCTATCATGACGTGTTGCCAGAGGAATTTCATGCGCTGGGCGCGCTGGTGAACTGGGCCGAGAACGGCGGTAAATGGCCGCGCATTTCTTCGGATCATCCGGCGTATTTCTATACGTTGCGGGCGGCAGATACCAAGGATGCGGCGCTGGTAAATATGTTGCTGGCTGAACTGGCGCCCAAGGATGCGAGGCAGATGTTCATCTGCCACAAGGAATTATTTTATGCGACCTACAAGCAATGGCCGGAAGCGAAGAAGGCATACGTTGTAGATTTCCTTGTGGCCGAGTATCAGGTGGACAAGGCTGGCGCGCGCCAAACGTTGTTCGGCCATGACGCCCCGATGGCAGAGCCTGTGGCAAAACGTGATATGATTGCGCGGGTTGGCCCATGGGGCGCGGTGAGGAGAAACAGATGATCGGATTTATCCGTCTATTCGGGATACTGTTTATCGCGTTGACGGTGATCTATGTGTCGCTGTCGCTGTACAGCCGGGCGGTGCGCAAATCCAAGCTCAAGCAGAAGTGGTACGAGGGCAAGCAGTTGGTGGACCGTGATACCTTTGTGCAGCGGGGGCTGGAACGCTATGACGGGTCGATCCGGCGCAAGTTGATTCTGGGCGTGTATATCGTGCCTGTCGGGGTGATCGCGCTGATCATCTATCTGACGAATTTTACCTGAAAGGTTTGCCGATGTTTAGGGTTATCAAGTGGGTTTTTTGGGTGACGTTCTGGGTCCTGGTTGGGGCCATGTTTCATTACACGCTGCCGCAGGTTGATATTGTGCGGGTGACGGACACCTACGAAAAACGAATTGATCCGGGCGAGAATTCATTGTTCTGGGCGCAGGCGGATATCGGGACGGACGGCACGGTAGCGAACCGCGATGTATTCTTTATCCAGACCCGGCGCGCCAAAGGTGACGTGATGGTGTACCGCAACGAGGATACCGGTTGGGGATGGCCGCCGTATTTCAAATTCGACACTTCAAATTTGCAGGCTGAAGCGGCGGATGCGAAATCGACAGCGGATGCCCCACAATATTACGCGATCAAACATTACGGCTGGCGGAACGAGTTTTTTACGATCTTCCCGAATGCGATTTCGATACGGGCGGTTGCGGGGCCGGATGCGTCCAAGGGGATTCCGTTCCTGAACATCTTTATCCTCACGCTGTTTGCAGCAATTGCCTGGGCGATCTGGGTGCGCTGGCGCAGATTCCGAATGGCGCGGATTGATCCGACTCTCGAAGCGATCGAGGATGATATGGCCGAAAAGAGCGGTGCCGTCCGGCGCTGGCTGGGATCGTGGAAAAAGAAGACCTGAGCCGTCTAATCTGCGAAGAGATAATCCGTCGAGGCGATTTCAAGTGCTTTTTCCGGCGGCACCGCGAGGAAGGTGGTCAAGGCGTCGGCGTTTTTTTCTGCTTCGGCCGTTTCGCGCATGCGCGTCAGATGTTCGAACTGAGCGTCGCGGATACGGTCGCTTTCGAATACCATATCATTGCGGATCGTGGGCAACAGGCGTTCCAGTGTATCCGCCGAGGTTTGATCCCCCGCCAGGCCAACACGCATTGCATGACCGGTCAGGTAATCATCAGAGAATTGGCATTCGATTTCCAGAATGCGGGTGACAGAGCGGTCCGCCGCAAAGTCGTTCAGCAGATCAAGGTTGGCGGGATCCATACAGATGATCAGTTTGTCGGTTTCGAAGTAGTCAAACAGCATCCGCATCAATGCGCGCCGGTGTCGGTGGCGTTTTTCGAGCGTATTCTGGATGCCGCCCAGGTCGGGCAGCGGTGTGTCCTCTTCGTTGAAGAGATATTCAATGGCGGGCACATTTGTGACCTGCCGAATGCGTTCCAGCACGCGTTTGGCAACATGCCATTTCTTGCAGACCACAATCAGAAGTTCGCGTTCGCGCCCCAAGGTGGATTCGGTTTCCCAGAACCGAGTGGCAAAGCGACGCCCGACGCGGCCACGCCCTGACAGGAACTGGAACAGGCTGCGCCCTTCGTTGCTGATCTGATATTGAACGCTTTGCGCAACATACAGCAATCCAAGGCGGCGTTTCAGATCCTGTGCTTCGGGGCTGATCTTGCGGGCGAAAAGATAGTCCTGGGACAACAGCAACTCATAGTGATCGTTGTAAAAGGTGACCGGCATGCCGTAGTCGGTAAACATCAGGAAAGTGAGGGTGCGGGAACGGATTTCCTTTTCGGGAACCAGATGGCGCACAAGGGTTTGGAAGAAGGTTTCATCGGGGATCCAGGTAGTGCGGAAAAACCGCGCCACGTCACGGCGTTCGCGCACGAACTTGAGCACCGCCTCAATGGTGCGTCGACGCAGGCACCACCATTGCGACCCGATCATGATTTGCAGGTCTTTCGGGATTTCGCGTTCGAGGCCAAAGCGTTTTTGCAGTTCGAAGAGGAAGTAGAACAGCTTTTTGTGCTCTCGCTCGTTCACGAAATGGCGATAGATCAGGCGCTCTTCCTTCCAACCGGTCTTGATCCAGTCGCTTTCGAAGTAGTCGAAACTTTCGATGAAGTCCGCATCGTTTTCGTCGAGAAATTTGTGCGTATATTCCGCGGATTTGATCGCCATGCAGTCCCCTGACAACATGTAGAAATGCGAGGCACGGGGAAAGGCATCGACAGCGGATTGCACGGCATTCAAGGTCGCCTGAACCAGTGACCATTCCCCCCAGCCGCATTTGATGCGTTTTTTGGCAAAGGTGACGTTCTGGTTGTCCTTGAGGGCCTCTTTGATTTGCTTGAAATGGGCGGGCTTTGCCGAGGCGTCAAAGTGGATCGACATATAGTCACCAACCGCAGTCAACCGCTCCGCTTGCCGGATGACGGCATCGGGGTCCTTGTGGCAGAGAAGAATATAGGCGATTTTTGCCATTTTATGGACGATGGCCCCTTTTGCCTTTGATTGTTTCGTTGATAAAGGGGATGACGGATTGAATAAACACCATTAATTTGCTTTTTTAAGCCAATATTGAACTGTTGCCAAAAGCAGTCATCACAACAGAGGGCGTGCAGAATGGGGTTTCCAGGGACCTGGATGACGGAGAGTGAGAGCGTGGTGTACCGTGTGGTGCCCAAATGCGCCTGTTCGACCATCGGGCAAATCATGTTTTATTCTGATCACGGGACCTTTTTTGACGGGGATATCCATGATGCGCAAGCGGGTATGCACAAATGGGCGCTGGAGGCGTCACAGGTGCCGATTACCGCGAATGTGACAAACCATTCCTCTTATTCCTTTACCTGCGTGCGCAACCCTTACACGCGTATCCTGTCGTCGTTCTTTGATAAAATTTGCGGGATTCAGCGGAATGGCAAACGCTATCGCGGCAACCTTGTACCGTTGTTGATCCAGAAATATGGTATCGATGTGGGGGGAGAGGACGGCAAACAGGAGTTTGACCAGATCCAGAGTTTCCGACGGTTTTTGTTGTTTGCGCGTGATACCATCCGCTGGCGTCGTCCTATGGACCCGGATATTCATTGGTCCGCCATGTCTGGCCACGTCAGCACGTTTATCGTGAACGGCGGATCCTATGACAAGATCGTCTGGACCGAAAAGTTCAATGAAGGCATGCAAGAGGTTCTGGATTCGATCAAGACTCCGAAAGAGGTCAAGATCGAAGACATCCCGCGGTTCAACGAAAGCGAAGGCCACGGGCCTAAACGTGCGCATCCGGTCGAGGATTATTTCGACGATCTGTCGATGCATCTGATCCGCGAGATCTACAAGCGCGACTTTGACCTGTTCAAATATGATTTCGACAATCCAGGCAACAAGATGCCAATTGGCGAGATCGACCTGGACGAAGTACACGCCAAACTGGGTGATTGACAGGCAGGCACCAGTATCTTCGCGCCAGAATTACATGCGGCCCCAACCTGCATCTGCCGATTGCCCAAGGGGAGACCGGCAGATGGCGGCGGTGCGATTACAGTTCTTTCTTGAGGTCAACGCGCTTTTTCTTTGCGGCCTTGAATTTGGCCGAGGCGTCGTTGGCAGCCTTGGTCGCTTTTACATATTTCGTCATGGCCGCCTGAAAGGTTGCGTCGGACGATGCCATGTTCGATTTTAACGTTTCATAACGCTTTTGCGTATCCTTGAGATCCTTTTTGACCTTTTTCAAGGTTTTCTCGGCTTTGCCGATTTCGGCCCCATCGGCAATCAACGCGTCAATTGCACCAGCGGCGGACATCAGTTTGCCGGATCCTTTCCCAACCAGATCAACGGCACCTGCATATTCGCCGGCGGCGGTTTTGACCCCCGCGCCGGTTGTCGGCCCGGTTGGCCCGAGGGCGGCATCAGCGGCCAGTCGTGTCGCGGCAGTGCCGAGGACGAGATAGGCCAGTTGAGCCCCCTTGAGTGCGGGCAACACCGAAGTCACGCCGGTTATGGCGACATTGATGGCGCGCTGTGCCTTGGCGCCTGTCACATCCCGTTTGGCTGATTTCAGCTGTTTTTCAAGTTTGGGAATGTCGGCCTGCAGTTTTTTCACCTGCGCCTGCTGGCTTTTGACGATAAGTGCGAAGAGGATCAAAAGACCGGCCGCCTGCGAGGCGGTCTTGTGGGTGTTGTGGGCGGTGAAGATCGCGTTGCTTTCTTCCAGGATCATGATCGAAGTGTTGAAGGCATCCATTGCGGCCTGGGCCTTTTTGACGCGACTCATGGTCAGTTCGTTTTTCTCGATGTCCTCAAACGCCGCGTCGCATTTATCATATAGCTTTTCAACGATGTTGTAGTCTTTCTTGTAACTCGAAACCAGTTTCTTGGGGTAATGCGCGATTTCGGCGCTTTTCAGGTTCACATCCGTAACGTCCGTGACGTCGCTATAGTATTCTTCGATGTTCTCACGGAAAAAATTCAGGGCTTTGGTCTTGAACTCAGTGCTCATGGCAAAGGGCCTCCGGTAAAATAATTTTGAAAACCTGGAATAGATTGTGGTCTAGGTTGTTTGCACTGCCAGCGCCCTCAGGGTGAAATCCACTGATACGTCTGTCAGTGAACAGAACTTAGGAAAGCTGTTTCAGAGAAAGAAGCGGCATTGCTGCAAGGGGTTTATGCAGAAATGCCCATAGCCGAGGCGATCAGAGCAGAAAACCGGACTCGAAGGACTCTCTCAAGGTTGCGATGATCGCCTGTGTGCGGTGGGTTTGGCGCGTATCGGGATGAGCATGAAGATGCAAAACGCGAAAAAAGGCGGGCTGGTGGCCGCTGATCCGTTTCAATCCGGGGTCATTTTCGCCCAGACACATCGGCAAGAAGCCCTTTCCGATCCCTGCGCGTACCGCCGTGCGTACCAGTTGCGCATCCAGAGCGGTGACGCGAATTTGCTCCTGTTCGGCCCGGTGTTTTTCCAGAAAGTGGACCGGTGCCCTTTTGGGTGAATCCTCATCAAAGAAGGACACCCAGTCGAGAGTCCGTTCTTCGATGTCCTTGTGGCAATAAAGGGCAAAGGGAACCGCGCCGAGCGGTTCGGCGATGTCGCCGTGTCGTGGCGGGGCCTCAAACCACAAGGAAACCGTGGCATCCGATTGAACGGGCACGTCGGATTCCTTGAACAACAAGCGCACGGAGATGCCGGGAAAGGCGTCAAGAAACCCTGGCATCACCTTTTCCGTCAAGCGGTCCAATATCCATGCGTTGCTGAGGATGCGGACAAGGCCGGAGGGTCCTTTTTCCTCTTCGCAGGCCTGTTCGGTGATGTGGTCTATACTGCGTTCTGCTTTGAGGGCGAGGGGCAAGAGCCTTTCGCCCACTTCGGTCAGTTGCAAACCGCTTTTTGAGCGTTTGAACAATGTCGTTCCGAGGGCGGTTTCCAAAGCAGACAACCTGCGGCTGACAGTGGATTGGTCGAGGTCCAATTGTACCGCCGCACGTGCGATGGAGCCTGAGCGTTTGACCGCCAGTGCAACCTTGAGATCATTCCAGTCCAGGGACATGAACACTCCGCTTTGATTTAGCCATCAATCTCGTGACACACCGGTTGCGCATGCCACGGATGGCGATGCCCAAACCTAAAGTACTCTTGTCAGTTTGGATAGGTTTTCGTCCGTCCGGCGGGAATTTCAAAGCTCTTTGACCGTTCAAGGCCTCAGTTTGCTTGCATGACGCCCTGCGGCATCCTACATCCCTCTTCATGAGCCAGGTAAAATCGTCTTCCAAATCAGACCCGAACTACAAGGTCATCGCCGAAAATCGCCGCGCTCGGTTTGATTACGCGATCGAGGACGACATAGAATGCGGAATCATCCTTGAAGGATCAGAGGTGAAGTCGCTGCGCATGGGCGGGGCCAATATCGCAGAAAGTTATGCCGCAGTCGAAGATGGTGAATTGTGGTTGGTGAACAGCTATATCGCACCTTACAAACAGGCCAAGACCTTTGGGCATGAAGAACGCCGCCGGCGCAAGTTGCTGGTCAGCCGCAAGCAACTGTCGGATTTATGGAGTGCGACGCAGCGCAAGGGGATGACCCTGGTGCCGCTGGTGATGTATTTCAACCATCGTGGCATGGCCAAGATCAAACTGGGCGTCGCCAAGGGCAAACAGAACCACGATAAGCGAGAGACAGCGGCAAAGCGCGACTGGTCCCGGCAAAAGTCGCGATTGATGAAGGATCATGGCTGAGGCGCTGACCCTTATCGGGTTTCATCACTCCGTTTATACTTGGGTTGTGCGTTTTGCGCTGGCTGAGATGGGGCTAGAGGCCCGTTATGTTGAAGCTGACCCCTTTGCGGTGCCACCTGATCCGGTGTTGGCCCGCTACACAGCTTTGCGTCGGGTGCCGGTGCTCTGCGACGGGGGGTTCTGTTTGACCGAAACGGCGGCAATCCTGCGCTATCTGGATCACCTAAGCGATCGCCCGACATTCCAGCCCCGCGATGCCAGGGCTGCGGCACAGATGGTGCAGATCATGGGCCTGGTGGATGCGGATATATATCCTATCCTGATCCGGCAGGTGTTTTCAGGCGGTTACTACCGTCCGGTGGTCATGCAAGAACCGGGCGACTCCGAACAGGTTCACGCGGGACTACAACGTGCTGCACCCTCCTTGACCGTATTGGATCAGATTGCGCGCGAGGGGCGACAGTTGAGTGGCGAAGTTCTTTACCTGGCTGATTTTCATCTGGCCCCGATGCTGTCCTATGCGCTGCGGGTGCCCGAAGTGGCTAAGGTGATTTCAGCCTATCCCAGTCTGGCGATGTGGTGGGCAAAAATTGCCAGTCGCCCGGCGCTCAGCGCCAGTGATCCTCTTGCCGTTTGAGTGATCCGAGGATAGGCAGGGGCGACCCTGAACGCAAAGGATGCGCTATGCCTGATGATCCCAAAACGCTTGTTTCAACCGAATGGCTGGCCAAACATCTCAAAGACCCTGATTTGCGCATTCTGGATGCGTCGTGGTATTTGCCGGATGAAGGCCGCGATGCCAAGGCGGAGTATAACGAAGCGCATATCCCGGGCGCGCGTTTCTTTGACATTGACGAGATTTCCGACGCGCGGTCCGATTTGCCCCACATGGCCCCCCCGGTTGAGAAATTCATGTCGCGGATGCGCGCAATGGGTGTGGGCGACGGGCATCAGGTCGTGGTGTATGACGGTGCCGGATTGTTTTCTGCGGCGCGGGTTTGGTGGCTGTTCAAGTTGATGGGTCAGGAGAATATCGCGGTGCTGGACGGGGGGCTGCCCAAATGGGTAGCCGAAGGCAATGCCACTGAAGACATGCCGCCGATTCCGCGGGACCGGCATATGACGGTGCGTGTCCAGAATCAATTGGTGCGCGATGTGACGCAGGTGGCGCAGGCCTCTAAGCTGGGCAGTCCGCAAATTGTCGATGCCCGTGCACCGGCGCGGTTCCGTGGCGATGCGCCTGAACCACGTGAAGGTCTGCGTGCGGGGCATATTCCGGGCGCGCGAAATGTGTTTTTCGCCACGCTGTTGAACGAAGACAAGACGATGAAATCACCGGCAGAGATCAGCACGATCTTTGAGGCGGCAGGCGTTGATCTGGACAAGCCGATCATCACCACGTGCGGGTCCGGTGTTACGGCTTCGATCCTCGCGCTGGCGCTGGAGCGGGTCGGCCATCCGGATTGGTCGCTATATGATGGATCATGGACAGAGTGGGGCATGTTCCCCACCGTATCCGTGGCAACAGGAGAGGCATAATGTTTGAAACACTAAAAGAACCCAGCCCGGATGCCATTCTGGGATTGGTCAAGATGTACCGCGAAGATCCGCGCGAGGCCAAGATTGATCTGGGTGTCGGCGTGTACAAGGATGCAACGGGTCTGACGCCGGTGATGCGGGCAGTCAAGGCGGCAGAGCAGCGGATCTGGGAAGTGCAGGACAGCAAGGTCTATACGTCACTTGCGGGCGATCCGGCTTTTGCCGATGCGATGGTTTCGCTTGTCCTGGATGATGCGGTGCCACGCAATACGGTTGCGGCCATTGCTACCCCTGGGGGCACTGGTGCCATCCGTCAGGCGTTTGAGTTGATCCAAAACATCAACAAGGATGCGCGGGTTTTCGTATCTGATCCGACTTGGCCAAACCATCTGTCGATCCTGTCATACCTGGGGATAGAGGCCGTTTCCTATCGCTACTTTGACAACGAGACACGTGGTGTCGATTTCGATGGTATGATGCAAGATCTCAAGGCCGCCAGAAAAGGGGATGTGATCCTGCTGCATGGCTGTTGTCATAACCCGACAGGGGCGAACCTGAATTCGGCAGAATGGGATGCCGTGATCAAGCTGCTGCAGGACAGTGGTGCAACACCGATGATCGACATTGCCTATCAAGGGTTTGGGGACGGGTTGGAGGCGGATGCCACCGCGACACGCAAGCTGGTTGCGGCTGTACCCGAGGCCTTGGTTGCGGCCAGTTGTTCCAAGAACTTTGGCATTTATCGCGAACGTACGGGCATATTGATGGCAGTGTCCAAAAACACGGATGCGCAATCACTGCATCAGGCGTCGCTTGCCTTTTTGAACCGCCAGAACTTCAGTTTTCCCCCTGATCACGGTTCGCGGATTGTGACGACCATTATGGACGATGATGATTTGCGCCAGGACTGGATGGCAGAGGTGGAAGCAGTGCGTTTGGGCATGTTGGGGCTGCGCACACAGCTGGCGGCGGAATTGCAGCGTTTGTCGGGGTCTGACCGATTTGGGTTCATCGCGCAGCACCGCGGGATGTTTTCGCGGATCGGCACAACGCCCGATAAGGTTGAGGCACTGCGGGTCGAGCATGGCATCTATATGGTCGGTGACAGCCGCATGAACATCGCCGGGCTGAACGCGCAAACGGTACCGATACTGGCGCAGGCAATTGTTGATGTCGGTGTCTGACAGCAATGATTGCGTGACAGGGAAAAACCCGGACCAAATGGCCCGGGTTTTTCGGGGGCCGGGTAGGAACCTAGCCTTTTGAAAATTCGGGATAGGCTTCCATGCCCAGTTCCGACACATCGAGACCCGTGATTTCGGCCTCTTCGCTAACGCGGATGCCCAGAGTTGCCTTGAGAATGAGCCAGACCGCCCCCGAGGTGGTAACCGTAAAGAAACCCACCACAAGGATGGCATAGATCTGAGTGCCGAGGTTTGCCTCGCTATTGGTCAGAACCACAGCGAGAGTTCCCCAGATTCCGGCACAAAGATGCACGGGAATTGCGCCGACCACGTCGTCAATCTGGAACTTGTCCAGAAGCGGGACGGCGAAAACTACGATCACGCCGCCGATGCCACCGATCAGTGAGGCCATGCCGAGTGAGGGCGTGAGGGGTTCCGCTGTGATGGAGACAAGACCGGCAAGAGCGCCGTTCAGGATCATCGTGAGGTCGGGTTTCCCATAGAGGACCTGTGTCAGGATGAGGGCGACGACAGCGCCACCGGCAGCCCCGGCATTGGTGTTGGCAAAGATGCGGGAAACATCCGCGATGTCGCCAACAGACCCCATCGCCAGTTGCGAGCCGCCGTTGAATCCGAACCACCCGAGCCAGAGGATGAACATGCCCAATGTCGCCAGCGCAAGGTTGGAACCGGGCATCGGATTCACGCGGCCGTCCTTGTATTTGCCGATCCGTGGGCCCAGGATGATTGCTCCGGTAAGGGCGGCCCATCCGCCAACGGAATGGACGACTGTTGATCCCGCGAAGTCGAGAAACCCGCCTTCGTCAAGAAAACCGCCGCCCCATTTCCACGAGGCCTGTATCGGATAAATGATACCTGTGAGGAGGATCACGAAGAACAGAAAGGGCCAGAGTTTGATCCGTTCGGCCAATGCCCCTGATACGATGGAGGCCGTCGCGGCACAGAACATCAGTTGGAAAAAGAAGTCCGAGCCGGTCGCAGCATAGGATGCATCGTCGGCATTGGCGAGTGTAACGCCGACGGCTTCCAGAACTCCGGTGCCAAAGACACCTGACAGCACACCTTGGACCGACCAGCTACCCAAAGGATACATCAGGTTATAACCGAAGGCCCAGTAGGCAAGCGTGGCCAGCGAAAACAACGCGACGTTTTTGGTCATTTGCATCGTGACGTTCTTAGAGCGGACCAATCCGCCTTCGAGCATGGCAAACCCTGCAGCCATGAAGAAGACCAGAAACCCGCCAATCAGGAACAGAAGCGTGTTCATGATCCAGATCATTTCTGTGGCAATGGCAGCAGTATCGGCATCTTGTCCCATGACCATGGTTGGCGCAGCGCATGCGCCGGTAAAAATGAGAGCTTTTTTCAACAATGTCATCGTTTGTATTTCCTTGTTACCCTGATCTAGATGGCGTCATCGCCGGTTTCGCCGGTGCGCACGCGCACGGCCTGTTCCACGTCGATCACAAAGATCTTGCCGTCGCCTATCTTGCCGGTTTTGGCACTGCGCGAGATCACCTCGACGATCTGGTCAGCGACGGCATCGGCCACGACCAGTTCGAGTTTGATCTTGGGCAGGAAGTTCACGACGTATTCGGCACCGCGATAAATCTCGGTATGGCCGGATTGTGCGCCGAACCCCTTGATTTCCGTCACCATCAGGCCGCGAACGCCCGCTTGGGTCAGTGCTTCGCGTACTTCCTCAAGCTTGAATGGTTTGATTGTTGCAATGATGAGTTTCACCTTTGGTCCCTCTTTGGTTGCCAGGCTGATTTTGAATTGTGCAACTGCAGCAACTTGCATTTCGCGGGATGTGGAAAGGGCCGGCGGCCTAAAACGGAGGTCAAAAGCGGAATCGCCGCATAAAATTTAATCGAATGCTGTAATATGCTTAAAAATTGAGCGACTGTTTAATCCTTGATGTTGCAAGCAGGTGCTAAACAATCCGATCAAAGCGGTCTATGTTGCCAAAAAGAGTAGCCGAGCAGGCCAAGTTATGAGTGACAAACCCAAGCGCAAACGCCCCTTGGTGGCGGATAAGCGGTATCCGGCCAAAGGCAAGGCCGCGGCCAAGAAACCGGTCAGGAAACCGACCAAAAAGGCGGCACCGGCGCGGCGCAAGGCCACGAGCCCCAAACGGGCGCGTCGCGGTGGCATCGTTGGATTTCTCGCAGCTCTTGTGTCCTGGATCCTGCGCATGATCTGGAAAATCACCTGGCGGTTGACGGCGGTGGCTGTGCTGGTGCTGGCGCTTGCGGTTGGCTATCTCTACACCACCCTGCCGCCACTTGAGGCGCTGCTGGATGGTCGCGCCAAGGGGTCCGTGACCCTGCTGGATCGCAATAACGAAGTGTTCGCATGGCGCGGTGATCAGTTTGGTGGCGTGGTCACGGCCTCTTCTGTATCGCCGCATCTCAAGAATGCCGTCATCGCGACCGAAGACAAACGGTTCTATCGCCATTTCGGTGTCAGCCCGCGCGGTATCGCATCCGCGGTCAAGATCAACCTTTCCGAAGGACGGGGACCCTTGTCGGGACATGGCGGGTCTACAATAACACAACAGGTGGCCAAGCTGATCTGTCTGGGCGAACCTTTTGATGCCTCGACTGGGATTACCGAAAAGGAATACGAAGCGAATTGCCGCCGATCGTCGATCCAGCGCAAGGCCAAGGAAGCGTTGTTTGCCATGGCGATGGAAGCAAAATATTCCAAGGACGACATTCTGTCGATCTATCTGAACCGTGCCTATATGGGCGGCGGTGCTTTTGGGGCCGAAGCCGCATCACAGCGGTTTTTTGCGAAACCGGCATCGGCGGTGAATGCGGCGGAGGGTGCGATGCTGGCAGGGCTTTTGACCGCGCCAAGTTCGCTTTCGCCGACGAGCAACCTGGATCGGTCGCAAAATCGTGCCGCAACTGTAATCCGGTTAATGCGGGATCAAGGGTATCTTACCGACCAAGAGGCGGCGGCGGCGACGGCCAATCCGGCCGAGCTGTCGGAGGCGGCAGAGGCGCGGGCAGGGGGCTATTTTGCCGATTGGGTGATGTCCACCGGGCCGGAATTCTTTACCCGAAACACCACCGAAGACGTGCGTATCACCACCACACTGGACCAGCGTATCCAGAAAGCCGCCGAAGAGGGGTTGAAATGGGTGTTCGACAACAAGGTGCGGGACGGATCCAAGGCGCAGGCTGCGATTGTAGTGATGTCGGCAGACGGGGCGGTGCGGGCGATGGTTGGGGGGCGGCGCACGAAGGTATCAGGCGCATTCAACCGGGCGACCCAGGCGCTGCGCCAGACCGGATCGGCATTCAAACCGTTTGTCTATGCGGCGGCGCTTGATCTGGGATATTCGCCGAATGACCTGATCAAGGACGAACCCTATTGCCTGAACATTCCCGGATCCGGTGAATGGTGTCCGCGTAACTATACCAACAATTTCAAGGGAACGGTGACGCTGACGGAATCGCTCAAACAGTCGTTGAACATCCCTGCCGTCAAAATTTCGGAAAGCGTGGGCCGTGAACTGGTTAGCCATGTGGCTACGCAGTTCGGCATTCAAAGCGATCTGGCGATCGGTCCGGCTTTGGCTCTTGGGGCGTCGGAAAGCACCCTGATCGAGATGACAGGTGCCTATGCTGGCATCCTGAATGGCGGTTCCTCGGTCACGCCCTATGGTTTGGTCGAACTGTCGCTACTGGGGGACGACGAACCGTTGATGGGCAGCGGTGGCGGCATCGGCGAACGGGTGATCCAGGAGGATGCAGCGCGCCAATTGGTCTATATGATGGAAAAAGTCATTTCCGAAGGCACCGGCAAACGGGCGCAGTTCGGAGGGCGTGAACTGGCGGGTAAAACCGGCACAACCTCGGCTGCCAAAGATGCATGGTTTATCGGTTTTTCCGCAGATTATGTGGCCGGTGTCTGGATGGGGTATGACGACAATACGCCGCTAAAGGGTGTGACGGGTGGTGGTTTGCCGACAGACATCTGGCGCGAAGTGATGAGCCGCGTGCATGAAGGATTGCCGGTGAAGCCGTTGCCGATGTCTGCCCCGGTGCCACAAAGTGGTTTGGGTGAAGCGCCGCCGGCACCGCAACAACCGCCTTCCAACCCAGGCAAACAAGGCACGATCATTGATCAGGTGTTGCGCGATATTTTTGGCGGGGATGGCAATGGCACGATAACGACCGCGCCGAATGCCGGTGACCGGTAAGCGCCGCTTAACCTAAATGTCAGGCTGAGGGCCATCGCAATCCGATCTTAATGCTTCGTAGTTTAACTGCTTCGGAAATGCCCTGCGTCACGCCGCAGACCGAAACCGGAGCAGTGCCCCCGTGAATGCGGAAAAACCCAATCGTGGATATGCAGAATTGCGCGCGGTGCGCCGGCGCAGTCGCGTGTTGTTGTGGTTTGTTGGATTGTTCAGCCTGTTTGCCAATCTGCTGATGCTGACCGGCCCGATGTATATGCTGCAGGTCTATGACCGCGTGCTTGGTTCCGGATCGGTGGAAACCCTGGTTGCACTGTCTTTGCTGGTTGTGTTTTTGTTCGGGGTTCTGGCAATCATTGACGGTGCGCGTGCGCATATCATGGCGCGGATCGGCATGCAGTTTCAGCGTGATCTGGATCAGCGGGTGTTTGACGCGATGCTGCGCAAATCCGCTGTTTTGGGTGATGCGCAAAGCCGTGCGGGCTTTGACCATCTGGATGCCGTGCAGAGATTGTTGGCGGCACCTGTAATCATCGCTGGATTTGATATGCCCTGGACGGTGATTTTCTTTGGGGCGATTTTTGTGTTCCATCCCTTGTTGGGCTGGCTCGCCTTGGGCGGGGCGGCCACGCTGGTCATGATTACAATTGCCAATCAGATACTGTCACGGCGCAGTCAGGCAGGCGCGGGAGAGGCGGCGCGTCAGGCGGATAGCGTGGCAGAGCAGATCATGACCGAGGCGGAAACCGTCAAGGCGCTGGGCATGGGCGAGGCGGCCATGGCGCATTGGAAACAGGTGCGGCTGACTGCGCAAACGCAACAGATGTTTTCATTGGATCTGGGCAGCGGGTTCTCGGCATTGACGCGTACACTGCGGTTGTTACTGCAATCCATGATGCTGGGTCTGGGCGCATGGCTGGTGCTGGGTCAGGCAATGACACCGGGGGGGATGATTGCCGGTTCCATCTTGCTGGGTCGTGCCCTTTCTCCGATTGAAACGCTGGTGCATCAATGGCCCGTAGTGCAACAGGGAGTACAGGGGTGGCACGGGCTTGCACATTTGTTGAACGCGATACCGATACAGGAGGAGCGTTTGCCGCTGCCTGAGCCGACGGGACAATTAAAGGTGCATGCACTTACCCTCGTTCCGCCTGGAGAGCGCAAGGCGGTGCTGAAATCCGTCAGTTTCCACGTCGCACCGGGCCAGGCGGTTGGCATTATCGGACCCTCAGGAAGCGGAAAATCAAGTCTTGCCCGGGCGTTGAGTGGCGTCTGGCCGGTCGCAGGCGGGGACATCCGGCTGGATGGGGCAACATTGGATCAATACGGTTCAGAAACCTTGGGAAAACACATCGGGTATTTGCCGCAGCGGGTGCAGTTTTTCGACGGGACTGTGGCACAGAACATCGCACGGCTGGCGCAGCATCCTGATGAAAGCAAAGTAGTCGAAGCGGCCAAATGCGCAGCGGCGCATGACATGATCCTTGGATTGCCGCAAGGTTACGACACTCTGGTCCAGGCAGGTCGCTTGCGCCTGTCTGGTGGCCAGATGCAACGGATTGCGCTGGCGCGTGCGCTATATGACAATCCGGTCGTGCTGGTTCTGGATGAACCAAACGCCAACCTCGATAATGCCGGATCGCAGGCGTTGAATATGGCGGTGCGCCGGATCAAGGCGCGCGGCGGTGCCGTATTGATCATGGCACATCGGCCGGCAGCCATACAGGAATGTGAGATGTTGCTGGTGCTGGACGGTGGCGTGCGCATTGCCTTTGGCCCCAAGGACGAGGTGTTGTCAGGCATGGTCAAGAACGTCGAGGCCATCCGGCGTCCGCAAAGGGCGGCGGGGATGACATGAAAAGGGGTGCGCAACGACCGGATCCGCGCGCCGGTCTTTCCGCGCGGCCTCAGATTTTCACCGGCTGCGCTGCTATTGCCGTTCTGGTGGTGGGCGTGTTCTACTGGGGGTTTCGCGCAGCAATATCCGGTGCAGTTGTTGTTTCCGGCACGATTGAGGGTGCGCAAAATCGCCAGGTTGTCCAGCATCCAACGGGGGGCGAGGTGGCTGCGGTAAATGTCCGCGACGGGCAACATGTCACTGCCGGCGAGGTTTTGTTGCAACTGGATACACTGCGTCAGCAGGGGGCACTGGCCTTTGCCAAGGCGCAATTGTTCGAATTGCGCGCCCGCCAGCAGCGTTTGCATGCAGAGCAGGCAGGTCATCGGTCGGTCGAATTTGATGCGGGGATGGCCGCGCGTGGTGCGGACAACCCGGCATTTGCAGAGATATTGAACAGGCAGCGCATGTTGTTTCGTATCCGGCAACGCAACATCGACAGCGAAATGATCCGGTTGGAAAATCGCAAAGAACAAATCGCGACCGAGATGCAGGGTCTGGATGCCCGCGAAACCGCACTGTTGCGGCAGCTTGACCTGAACAGGCAGGAACTGGAGACACAGCGGTCATTGCGGACGAGGAAGCTGACCTCGATCAATGCGGTGATTGGTCTGGAGCGTGAAGAGGCGCGACTGCAAGGTTCTCTGGGGGAACTGGCGGCTGATCGGGCTGTTGCAGCACAACGGATGATTGAGGCCGATCTGGAGTTGACGCGCATCGTGGCGAGACATCTTGAATCGGGGCTGACCACGGCGCAGGATCTGGATGCACCGATCCGGGAATACCAGCGCGACGTGGCTGCGCTGCGGCTTGAGATTGCGCAGGCCAAGGTGCGCGCACCTGTTTCCGGGATTGTCTATGGCATGACGATCCGCGCCGGGCGGGCGGTCTTGCGGCCGGCTGAACCGGTGCTTTATATCGTGCCGCAGAACCGTGGGCTCATTGTCGCTTTGACCGTGCAACCACGCCAGATTGATCAGGTGGCACTGGGCCAAAGCGTGAAACTGCGCCTGTCCGCGCTTGATCAGGAGATGACGCCCGAGGTCCAGGGCAGGGTCATCCAGATGTCAGCGGATGTCATCACCGATCCGGCAAACGGGCAGAGTTATTACCGGGTGGAAATGGAACTGCCTGCCGCAGAATTGCAAAAGTTGCCTGTCGGTGTACAGCTTTTGCCGGGGATGCCTGTTGAGGCGTTTATCCACACCAAAGCACATTCTCCGATGGTCTATCTTGTCAAACCCCTGGCGGATTATTTTGCGCGTGCTTTTCGCGAAAGCTAGGTCTTTTCGTTTGCGCTGAACAGGGCTAGCTTCCGGCGCAATACAATCACAAAGGAGTATCCATCATGTCCATCGCCAACCGTCTTGCTGAACTGGGTGTCACCCTGCCTGATGCGCCAGCCCCGGCCGCCAATTATGTGCCCTATGTCCAGGTGGGCAATATGGTCTATGTCTCGGGCCAGATAAGCAATGGACCGGATGGTCTGATTACCGGCAAACTGGGCGCCGACATGGACGTTGCGGCGGGTGCTGAAGCTGCCAAGACCTGTGCAATCAGCCTGCTGGCGCAGGTCAGAGCCGCCTGTGGTGGCGATATTGAGCGGCTGGTCAGGGTTGTGAAATTGACAGGTTTTGTAAATTCCACGGATGATTTCACCGATCAGCCCAAGGTGATCAACGGCTGTTCTGATTTTCTGGTAGAGGCGTTGGGTGACAAGGGGCGTCATTCCCGTTCTGCCGTATCCGCACCATCGCTGCCGATGGGCGTTGCTGTCGAAATCGAAGGTATTTTCGAAATCGCATGACGTTGCATCGCGCTTTTTATGACATCCCGCTCGCGCATCGGGCGTTGCATGATGTGAATGACGGCCGGCCTGAAAACAGCCGCGCCGCTATTCGCGCAGCAATCGAGGCGGGCTATGGGATCGAAATCGATGTACAGCTCAGCGCGGACCAGGGGGCAATGGTCTTTCATGATTATGCCTTGGACCGGCTGACCGATGCCAAGGGGGCCCTGCGGTTGTGCAGCGCTGCCGAGCTGAAAAAGATTCCGCTGACCGGTGGGGACGAAGGTATCCCAAGCCTGGCAGAGATTCTGGAGATTGTCGCAGGTCAGGTACCACTGGTGATCGAATTGAAGGATCAGGATGGAGCGATGGGACCGGACATAGGACCGCTGGAGCAGGCCGTGGCGAATGCGTTGGTCGGCTATCAGGGGTTGGTTGCGGTGATGTCGTTCAACCCGCATTCGGTGGCACAAATGGCGGCATTATGTCCTGAAGTTCCGCGGGGGATCGTCACCAGTGCCTTTCGGTATGAGGACTGGCCGTTGCCACGTTCGGTCTGTGACCATTTGCGCGAAATACCTGATTATGATCGCGTCGAGGCCAGTTTTGTCAGCCACGAAGTGATTGATTTGGCTGCCCCGCGTGTGGCTGCGCTGAAAGATCAGGGGGCGATGATCTGTTGCTGGACGATCAGAGACCCGGTTCAAGAGGAGATTGCGCGCCGGGTGGCGGATAATATCACCTTTGAGGGCTATCGCGCGGTGATTGATGGTTGATTCTGTCGGTTTGGGCCACAGATAACATCCAAGGCAGCGAGGGCAGCAGATGAACGCGCAGAGTATCGACATCCGGCTGATGGGCGACATTGCCGAGATTGGTCAGACCGAATGGGATGCCTGTGCCTGCCCCGAAACGGCCGATGGCAGCCCGCCGCGCGATCCGTTTACCACATATCGCTTTCTGTCGGCACTGGAAGACAGCGGCAGCGTTGGCCCCGGAACCGGCTGGCAACCACAACATGTAGCGGCCTTTGTTGATGGCCGGATGATCGCGGTTGCGCCACTCTATGCCAAGATGCATTCACAGGGTGAATATGTGTTCGATCACAATTGGGCAAATGCATTTGAACGGGCGGGGGGGCAATATTACCCGAAATTGCAGATCGCCGTACCACATACCCCAGCAACCGGTCGCCGTTTCCTGACCCGTCCAGGGTTTGAAGACATCGGCAGGCAGGCGTTGATCCAGGGGGCAGTCCAGGTCACAGAAAACAACAATCTGTCCTCATTGCATATTACGTTCTGCACCGAGAAAGAGGCGCGCTTTGCCCAGAACCTCGGGTTGATGGTGCGCAAGAACCAGCAGTTTCACTGGCACAATGACGATTACTCCGATTTCGACGGGTTTCTTGCCAGTCTTAGTTCGCGCAAACGCAAGAACATCCGTAAGGAACGCGCGCAGGCGCAGGGGTTTGGCGGCACGATCGAGACCTTTTCGGGTGATCAGATCCAGCCGGAACATTGGGACGCCTTCTGGCAATTCTATCAGGACACGGGGTCACGAAAATGGGGGACGCCCTATCTAACCCGTGCGTTTTTTGACATCATGCAGGACAGGATGCGCGATGACATCGCCCTGGTACTGGCGCGGCGCGACGGTCGGTGGATTGCCGGGGCGTTGAACTTTATTGGTGCAGATGCGTTGTACGGTCGATATTGGGGCTGTGCCGAACATCATCCCTGCCTGCACTTTGAACTGTGTTATTATCAGGCCATCGACATCGCCCTTGCCAAGGGGCTGCGGACAGTCGAAGCAGGCGCGCAGGGCGAACATAAACTTGCTCGCGGGTATTTGCCGACTGCGACATGGTCGCTGCACTGGATGCGGGATGCGGGATTTGCCAATGCGGTGGGCGAGTATTTGCAGGCGGAGCGTGATGCAGTTGACCATGAGATTGAAGTTTTGACAGAATACGGACCGTTCAGACGGGTCCAGGTTGAGGAACAGGAATGACAGAGAAACTGAGCGAAGAGACACGGCAAACGGTATTGAAACCTTTGTTCGGATCCGGTTGGGCTATGGTCGAAGGCCGCGATGCAATTCACAAGACATTTGAATTCGGGAATTTCGTGGATGCATTCGGTTGGATGACTCGGGTCGCTATCTGGGCGGAAAAATGGGATCACCATCCGGAATGGAGCAATGTATACAAGACGGTCGAAGTCACACTGACGACCCATGACGTAGGCGGATTAAGCGCGCTGGATGCCAAATTGGCACGCAAGATGGACGGGTTGTGCAAGGGTGGACAGGACTGATGGAGGATGTGGAAAACACGATCAAATCCGCGATGACAACCGAGATCTGGCAGGGCAAGTCGATGGCGGATCTGTTGACGCTTGAGTTCCTGGCCTCTGCAGCAGGGTCTTTGTTAGGGGCTATTGCGATCCTGCTGCTGGGGTGGATCGTTTCATCGTGGTTGCAAGGACGCGTATCCAATCTGGGGCGCAGGAACAAACATCTGGATGAGATGTTGTTCGATTTCCTTGCCTCTATCGTGCGCTATGTGGTCCTGGGCTTTACCTTTCTGTTTGTACTCAACACCTTTGGGGTCCAGACCACGTCGGTTGTCGCGATCATCGGTGCGGCTGGTCTGGCCATTGGTCTGGCCTTGCAAGGTACGTTGTCCAACGTGGCAGCGGGGGTCATGTTGATCCTGTTCCGTCCGATCAAGATTGGCGATTTTGTGGAAGTTGCGGGCGAGATGGGCACGATCAGGCAGATAAACCTGAACTTCACAGAGCTTGCCGATACCAGTAATGTGCAGGTGATTGTCCCGAATGCAAAGGTCTGGGGCAATGTGATCACCAATTATTCCACAAATGACCGACGCAGGGCCGAATGGACATTCGGTGTCGGATATGGGGCCAATCTCAAGGATGCGGAAACGATCATTCGTGATACAATTCTGGCCGATCCTCGCGCCTTGGACGAGCCGCCCCCCTTTGTTCAGGTTACAAACCTGGGTGATAGTTCCGTCGATTTTCTGGTGAGGGTGTGGTGCAATGCATCCGATTATTTTGTCTTTAAAGCTGATATGACGCGGCAGGTCAAAGAAGCGCTGGATGCTGGAGGTGTCGATATTCCGTTCCCGACACGCACGATGATTCAGGCGTCAGGGTAACACGCGAGAGCGGTATGAACGGGGCGCTTTTTGCGCCCCGCTCGTCGATTACATGGAGGCCAGCAGGCCCTCACCACCGGAGACTTCGCAGACACCGGGGTTTTCTTCTTCCTGCAGCAGGGTCACCTTGCCGTCATCGACCAGCATCGCATAGCGTTTGGATCGTGCGATCAGGCCTGCGGGGGCTGCATCAAAATCCATTCCAATTGCCTTGGTAAACTCGGATGAAGCATCGGCAAGCATCGTGATGCCTGCTGCCGTTGCGCCTGTGGCCTCGCCCCAGGCGTTCATTACAAAGGGGTCGTTGCAGGAAATACAGATGATTTCGTCTACACCTTTGGCGTCAAACTGGTCCTTGGTACGCACGAATGAGGGCACATGCGCAGAGTGACAGGTCGGAGTGAAGGCACCCGGTACGGCAAATACCACGACTTTGCGGCCCTTGACCTTGTCGGCCATGCTGACGGGCGCGGGCCCCTCTGCACCCATCTGAACCAATGTTGCATCCGGCAGCAAGTCGCCTTGGGAAATTGTCATGAGAAATACCTTTCATTTGATTGCGCTTGTCTGTGTCAAACATATAGGTTTTGCAAGCGGGCACGACCAGTCATTCGAAGTCACAATAATTGCGCGGGAGAAAATTCATGGGTCATGTGATTGTAGTCGGGGCAGGACAGGCAGGATCGTCCTGTGTTGCGAAACTGCGCAATGGCGGATTTGACGGCAAGGTGACGTTGATCGGGGCTGAGCCCGTACCGCCCTATCAACGCCCGCCGTTGAGCAAGGGATATCTGATGGGCGACATGACGTTGGAGCGGTTGTTCCTGCGCCCCGAAAGCTTTTATTCGGAAAATGACATTGATCTGCGGATGAATGCCTGGGTTGAGGGAATTGATACCGACGCACAGGTTGTATCCCTGGGCGGAGAACGCCTGCGGTATGATGATCTGGTTCTGTGCACGGGATCAGAGCCGAACCGCCTGCCTGCGGCAATTGGTGGCGATCTGAGGGCTGTTCATGTGGTGCGCGATCTGGCCGATGTCGATGCGATGGCACCGCGCTTTGTTGCAGGTGCTCGGGTGCTGATTGTGGGCGGCGGCTATATCGGACTGGAGGCGGCTTCGGTTGCCGCGAAACTGGGCCTGCAGGTGACATTGATCGAGATGTCAAAGCGAATCCTGCAACGGGTTGCTGCGCCGGAAACAAGCGCCTTTTTCCGTGATCTTCACAAAGGGCATGGCGTTGATATTCGCGAGGGTGTCGGCCTGGAAACCCTGCTGGGCGATGGGGATGCCAGCGGGGCACGGTTGAGTGACGGATCGGAACTGGAGGTTGATTTCGTCATTGTCGGAGTGGGGATACGACCGGCCACGGCATTGGCGCAAAAGGCCGGGTTGGCGATAGAAAATGGCATCAGGGTTGATGCGCGGGGACGTGGTTCTGCGCCGAATGTCTGGGCCGCGGGCGATTGTACGTCTTTCCCTTATCGCGGCGGGCGCATCCGGTTGGAATCTGTTCCCAATGCCATCGATCAGGCGGAATGTGTGGCCGAGAACATCATGGGTGGCACGAAAGACTATATCGCCAAGCCTTGGTTCTGGTCGGATCAATATGATGTCAAACTGCAGATTGCGGGGTTGAACAGCGGATACGACAGGGTTGTGACGCGGCGAACGGATGCGGATAGCGTCGCTTTTTGGTATTATCGCGGCGCAGAGTTGCTGGCCGTGGACGCGATGAATGATCCACGAGGTTACATGGTCGGCAAGCGGTTGATCGAAAGCAATAAATCGCCGGATCCCGAAGTGATTGCGAACTCAGAAACAGACCTCAAGGCCTTGCTGAAAGCATGAGGATCATTGCGGGCGCGTTTCGCGGCAGGGTATTGGCAGAGGTGGGCAAGGGCGATGCGGAAGCCCATTTGCGGCCCACGTCGGACCGGGTGCGTGAAAGCCTGTTTTCGATGCTTACACATCACAACGTGTTGAGGGGTGCCCGCGTGCTGGATCTTTTTGCAGGAACCGGTGCATTGGGGTTTGAGGCGCTTTCGCGCGGGGCTCAACGTGTCTGTTTTGTGGAGAACGGGCGGGTTGGCCAACGGCTGATCGGCGAAAACATTGCCAAACTGGGGGTACAGGACAAGACGGCGTTGATGCGCAATGACGCGACGCGATTGGGATCTTGGTCCGAGCCGCCATTCGATTTGGTTTTCCTTGATCCGCCCTATGGCAAGAAGATGGGGCAACAGGCATTGCAAAACGCGCAGGCGGGGGGATGGCTGGCACCGACCGCAATGATCATCTGGGAAGAAAACACATTTCAGCATGCACCAGAAGGTTTTACCCGCCTGGATCGGCGCAAGTATGGCGATACCCATGTGACCCTGCTTGAGGTTACATCGCAGCCTTGATCGCGGCACCTAACCGTTGCATCCCCTCTCTGATCTGGGCGTCATTGGCCATCGAAAAGCTGAGTCGCAAGGTATTCGCGCCTGAACGATCGGCAAAAAAGGCCTGCCCCGGCACAAATGCCACCTTTTGATCTGCAAGCGCAGAGCGCAGCAGATCGCCGCCGTTCATTGCCTTGGAAAGGGTGACCCAGATAAACATGCCGCCTTCGGGTTTGGTCCAGCTGACACCTTCGGGCATATGTGTCTGCAATGCCTCCAGCATGATGTTGCGTCTTGCGGCATAGGTGCGGCGCAGCTTGGCTGTGTGTTCGGAGAATACCGCCCGCGCCACTGTATTGATAGCCATTTGGTTGAGCGTCGCAGAATGCAGGTCCGCGGCTTGTTTCATCAACACCAGTTGACTGATCATGGTTTGTGCACCGCAGACCCAGCCGACCCGTAAACCCGGAGCCAGGGTCTTGGAAAAGCTGCCACAGTACACTGTACGGCAGACGTCGATCGTGCCTTTGCGTTCGATTTCCAGCGCCAGCATCGGCGGGATCGGATCCCCGTCATAGCGCAGGGATTGATATGCGGAATCTTCTATCACCGCGATGTCCAGTTCTTCGGCCAGATCCAGAATGTTTTCGCGAGCGCTACGGTCTAGCGTTTCGCCGGTTGGATTGGCGAAATCAACGGAAGCATAGGCAAATTTCACCCGACCACCTGCGGCCTTGGCGGTTTCGGCGTAATCCGCGGCAGAGCGGTTGCTGCCGGGGATCAGCCGATCATAGGTGGGTTCATAGGCATTGAACGCCCCCAGTGCGCCCATGTAAGTAGGCCATGTAACCAAGGCAGTGTCACTGGGAGAAAGCATTGATTTCCCTAAATAATCAAGAGCCTGTTGTGATCCGGAGGTGATCAGCACATTGTCGCGGCTGCATGAAATGCCAAGGGTCGACATCTCATCCACGATCCAGTCGCGCAGGGGGGCGTAACCTTCGGAAACGGAATATTGGAGAGCTGCACTGCTGTTTTCGGGGGACAAGGCGGCGCGCATGGCGTCCTGAAAGGCATCGACAGGAAACAAGGCAGGATCGGGGATACCGCCGGCAAAGGAAATGATGTCCGGTTGATCCAGCAGCTTGAGCAGCTCGCGGATCTCGCTTGCCTTCATCCGCCCCATGCGGGTGGCGAAAACGTTTTGCCAATTCACGTCAGAATCCCTTCCCTATTTCGGGCAGGACAGCACAGGCGGGTAATTATGGCAATGGTTATTACCTATTGGCGCAGGGAAATTTCAGATCCCGAGGCGCAGAGGTGCTCTGCTTTGCGTATCTTCAGGCTCTGGGAAGGCGGATCAACCGTAGGTCGGGTGGAATTTTCCCGCAGGTGATAGCGTGAAGATTTCGCAGCCGTCGTCGGTGACACCGATTGAATGTTCGAATTGTGCGGACAGGGATTTGTCGCGGGTCACGGCGGTCCAGTCATCGCTCAGCGTTTTGGTTTCCGCACGGCCAAGGTTCACCATGGGTTCGATCGTAAAGAACATGCCCGCTTCCAGCACTGCGCCTGTTCCCGGCTTGCCATAATGCAAGACATTCGGCGGCGAATGAAAAACCCGTCCCAGACCGTGACCGCAAAAATCGGTTACAACCGACATGCGCTGTGCTTCGACAAAGGTCTGTATAGCGTGGCCGATGTCACCAAAGGTGTTGCCGGGTTTGACTGCATTGATTCCGCGCATCAGGCTATCATGGGTGATGTCGATCAGGCGTTCTGCCTTGCGTGACAGTTTGCCTGCGACATACATGCGGCTGGTGTCACCAAACCAGCCGTCAACGATAACGGTGACGTCAATGTTCAGGATGTCGCCGTCTTTCAGCTTTTTCTCACCGGGAATGCCGTGGCAGACCACGTGGTTCACGGAAATGCAGCTGGCGTGCTTATAGCCTTTGTAACCGATGGTGGCGGATTTTGCACCGGCATCGTCGACCATTTTTTCGATCAGACGGTCCAGTTCAGCCGTGGTCTGGCCAACAACGACATGGGCCGCGATCTCATCGAGGATCGTTGCGGCAAGTTTGCCGGCGGCGTGCATCCCTGCAAAATCCGAGGGATCGTAAATGCGAATGCCGTCTTTTGTCTGACGGCCACGGTGTTGTTCGTTCACCGGTTTCTCCAATCGGTTATCATTTGCACCGTCCTAGCGCGTCGGACTGACAAGGACCAGAGGGTCACCGATCGTGACCTCTTGGGGTGTGATATGGGTCCCGATGCACAAGGTTTCCACCCCTGATCTTGTCGCACTATCATGCGCGGCGGTGTAGGCAGGGTCAATATCGGCGGCCATTGTCACCCTGTTGCAGTCGGTGCGCTGCACGAGATAAAGCAGGACGGCACGGTGACCGGACTGGGCAACTTGCGCCAAAGCACCCAGATGTTTGGTGCCCCGCTTGGTCACGCTATCGGGGAATTCTGCAAGGCCGGGCTGGCGCGAAAGGGTGACGGATTTAACTTCGACATAGGCGTCGGGCAGGCCCGTGCCGCTCAACAGAAAGTCGATCCGGGAATTGCTGTCGTATTTCACTTCGGGCCGGACGGTCGTATAGGCTGAAAGTCCGTCAATTTGACGCGCTTGCAATGCGGCACGCACGGCCCTGTTCGGCAGGGATGTATCAACGCCAGTAAAGTGACCGTTTTCATGGTCGACCAGACGCCAGCCGTATTTCAGCTTCTTTTTGGGGTCGTCATTGGGTTCAAGCCATATTTTCATGCCCGGTTCTGCCAGTCCCATCATTGATCCCGGGTTGGCGCAATGGGCGGTTACTTCGCGACCGTCCTCCAGCCTGCAATCGGCCAGAAACCTTTTGTAGCGGCGGATCAGGCGGGCAGGAACAAGTTCGGTTTGAAAGCGCATGGGCAGGGGCCTATACCTTTGTTCAACCCCGCTCAAGGAGAAGCGCAATGCCAAACCCCACTGCAGCCATGATCGTGATCGGGGATGAGATCCTGTCAGGGCGGACCCGCGACAGCAATATGCATCATCTGGCAGGGCAGTTGACCGAAGCCGGCATCAACCTGTGCGAAGCGCGAATGATCGGGGACGAAAGCAAGACGATTATCGACGCTGTTCGCACGATGTCTGTGGCCTATGACCATGTCTTTACAAGCGGGGGGATCGGGCCGACTCATGATGACATTACTGCCGATTGTATCGCCGCCGCTTTTGGAGCATCGATTGATGTGCGCGAGGATGCGCGCGCGATCCTGGCCGCGCATTATGCGAAATCGGGAACCGAGTTGAACGATGCCCGTTTGCGCATGGCGCGTATTCCCGAGGGGGCGACCTTGATTGACAATCCGGTGTCTGCCGCTCCGGGTTTCAAACTGAAAAACGTGTATGTGTTGGCGGGGGTTCCGTCGGTTTTCACTGCAATGGTTGCGTCGGTCCTGCCGACGTTGACGGGGGGCAGACCATTGATCAGCAGAACCTTGCGGATTGATCGGGGTGAGGGTGACATTGCTGGGCCGTTGAGGGTGTTGGCAGATGCCTTTCCGGCCTTGTCGATTGGATCTTATCCGTTTCAGAAGGACGGTAAATATGGTGCCCATATCGTGATACGCGGTACAGAAGAAACCGAGATCGAAACAGCCATGGCCCAGCTTGGCGAGGTCTTTCCATGATCCCATCCTTGCCGCAGCTTTATGAGGCATGTGACCAGACATGGCCCGCTGCCCGCCGCTTTGACGATGGCAATTGGACCTATCGCGAAGGGCAGGGTGGTGGCAAACGGGTCTCTGCCGCGACAGCGTTGAACGACAAGGCACCGGCCGATGTTTCAACTGCCGAAGCGGGGATGGCGGCACTTGGCCAGTCGCCGCTGTTCATGATCCGTGAAGGTGAGGTGGCACTTGATGCAGCGCTGGATGCGCGCGGCTATGCCATCATTGATCCGGTGCATATTTACACGCTGCCGATCGAACAATTGACCGATCAGGCAATTCCCCGCGTGACCGCCTTTCACCTTTGGGAGCCGCTGGCAATCATGCGCGAAATCTGGGCGCAGGGGGGAATTGGCCCTGAACGATTGGCTGTGATGGCACGCGCAGCCCGCAAAACTGCGATACTGTCGCGTTGGAATGAAAAGCCGGGGGGCGTTGCCTTTGCCGGTGTGCATGAGGAAGTCTGCATGGTGCATGCCGTCGAGGTCTTGCCGCATCAAAGGCGTATGGGCGTTGCACAATGGATGATGCGCAGAGCGGCATTCTGGGGGCGGGCGCAAGGGGCAAGGCATATCTCGGTGCTGTGTGTGGATCAGAACGAAAGCGCTAACGCGCTGTATCGCGCTCTGGGATTCACACGCGCTGGCGGCTACCATTATCGGTATCGCCCCGATCAACCAGAAGGAATCAGCCATGGCCGATAATATGCCGACCGCCCTGAATTTGCCGATGATGGACCCGCTCCCGGAGCCGACGCAAAAATATTTTGATGTCTGTCAGGAAAAGCTGGGCATGATTCCCAATGTCTTGCGGGCCTATGCCTTTGACGAGACAAAGCTAAATTCATTCACCGCGCTCTATAATGACCTTATGTTGGGCGATAGCGCGCTGAGCAAGCTGGAGCGCGAGATGATCGCGGTTGCGGTTTCTTCAGTGAACAAATGCTATTATTGCCTCGTCGCGCATGGGGCGGCCGTGCGGGCCCTGTCTGGTGATCCGGCTCTGGGCGAAGCACTGGTGATGAATTACAAGGTCGCGGATCTGACAGAGAAACAGCGGGCGATGCTGGATTTCTCGGTACAATTGACCAAGGAAAGTGCCAGCGTCGAAGAAAGCGACCGCCAGCGGTTGCGTGATGTGGGGTTTAGTGACCGTGAAATCTGGGACATTGCCAGTGTAGCCGCCTTTTTCAATATGACGAACCGGGTTGCCAGTGGAACAGACATGCGCCCCAATGCCGAATACCATTCACAGGCACGATGATCCGCGCTGTTACGGCACTATTGTTGTTTATGGCGGGGCCGTTGGGCGCAGTAGAGTTTAATCTCCCCGTTACTGCGCGACAAACCGTTGTCCGTGACACGGACCCAGACATCTATGACGCGCCGGTTGGCGTTTTTGCGCAGAACGCCGTACCTGTCATTACGGTTGAAGGGGAAATCCGGCGTGCCGCCTGGCGGTTGGATTCGCCGGGGCTCACCCCGTTTCAGGTGATGCGACCGCTGCGCGAGCAATTGGTCGAGGCCGGGTTCGAGATCGCGCTTGATTGCCGGGATGTTGTTTGTGGCGGATTTGATTTCCGATTTGCGACAGAGACCTTGCCGGGTCCCAATATGTACGTGAATATCCGGGCCTTTCATTTTGTCACCGGATTGCAACGTGTTGACGGTGAAGTGCGTGTAGCGGTGACCGTTCTTGCCAGTACGTCGGCAACCTCGGCCTATGTCCAGATCATCCATGCGGGCGGTGCGAACGAAGATGCACTGACAGTTGAAACCACCGCCGGTCTACCGGCAGCTGCCACACCGATGCGCGACGGAGATTTGGCAACCGCCCTGTTTGAGGCAGGACATTCCGCACTCTCGGATCTGGATTTTGAAAGCGGCAGCACTGCATTGGGGAAAGGCCCCTTTGACAGTTTGGTTGCATTGGCGGCCTTTATGGCAAGCTGGCCGGAACAGCGTATCGCGTTGGTCGGACATACAGATGCCGTTGGCAGTCTGGAGGCGAATATCGGCGTTTCGCGTGCGCGTGCACGGTCTGTGCGTCAGCGGTTGGTCGATGAATTCGACATCCCACCCGAGCGTATGGATGCAGAGGGCATGGGCTATTTGTCACCCGTGGCCAGCAATCTGGAGGCCGCAGGTCGCGAGCGCAACCGTCGTGTCGAAGTTGTGCTGCTTGGTTCTGACTAGTCGGGGATTATAGCAAGCTGATGGTGGACCGTGCCGACAAAGTCTCGCGGGCGAGCTGTTCTGTGGCGGAGATATGCCAATCTAGGCCACCGTGGCCGGCCTCAGAGGCCGCTTTCAGGTTTGCAGCCGCCTGTTTGGATTGAGTTGCGGTTTGCAACAGGGCTTCAGCCAGAGCGGCGCGGTCCTGGCGAATGGTGGCGAGGCGTTTGTCATGGGTTTCCCTGCTGATTTGACCCGAGGCGAAGGTAAGCGAAAGCCTGTTAAGTTCGGCGTCTTGCCGCGCCAGCAGGTCGGGGAGTGAGGTTTCGATCATTGCGAAGCTGTCGTTGGCTTTGCGAAGGTTGCGTACCAATGCGTTTGGAGAGGCGAGGGCAACGCGGCGTTTGACCTCTTGTTTGCCGGAGATGTTACCGGCCAGCGCGCCGCCTGCAGCGCCAAGGGCGGCGGATTTCACGCAATTTCCTGTTGTGCTGGCAGCCAGAACGCTGATGCCGCAGCCAATTGCCGCCCCGATCATGGCACCCTTCAATGTCGAAGCACGCACGATAGCATTCGCGTGCTGGGTCAACGCCTCTGCCTGTTCGGTCAAGCCATCCGAAACCAGCACATTGCTGTGCACACCGAGTGGATTGACCTCAAGGCGCGTTGGTGGGGTATCTCGCGCTGTTTGGCTGCAGGCCGCGAAGGTGAGCATGGCTAGGGTCGATACAAGAGTGCGTTGTATGGTCATGGGCCTGTTTTCTATATTGTTTCCGCAGTGGATACACAGCGTTTTGGGCGAAAATGAGGCCTTGATTCAACCTATAGGGAAAAGTTTCGAAGCCATCGACCGCGGCTCAGACGAAAAAGACCCCCGATGCCAGTCATGGTACCGGAGGTTCAGTCTCACCGAGGGAGGCGGTGTTTGGTTACCAGTCGCTGGGGCCTTTGTCGGCAAATTCATGGACAAGAAAGTCGATAAAGGCACGGACCTTGGGTTGAGTGAAACGGCCCGGTGGATAGACGGCATAGATGCCCTGGGTCTCCAGCGGGAGGTCAGGAATTGCGTCTTCGACAAGACCCTTTTCCATCGCATCGGAGTAGAGAAAGCTCGGCAGATAGGCGATGCCGAGACCGGAAATCGCGGCGTTCAGCAGGCTTTGCCCGTCATTCACAGATAGCCAGCCAGCGGTGCGCACCTGGCGTTTTTCACCCGAAGGCGCGGTCAGTTTCCAGACATTGCCGCTGGATTGATTGGAGTAATGCAGCAGCTTGTGGTCATTCAGATCGTCGATTTTTTCGGGGCGTCCGTATTCCTCGAAATATTTCGGTGATGCGATCATACGTTTGGTGGTTTCGGTCAATTTGCGTGCCCGCAGCGTACTGTCTTCCAATTCACCAATGCGCACGGCCATGTCAAAACCTTCGCTGATCAATTCGACATAGCGGTTGTTGAGGACCATGTTCACCGTGATGTCCGGGAAATCCGAGAGGAATTCCGACAGCGCAGGTGACAAATGATTTACGCCAAAATCTGTTGCAACAGAGATGCGCAGCAGACCCGAGGGAGCAGATTGCATCGATGTGACCAGTGCATCCGCTTCGCCTGCATCATTCAGGACCCGGCGGGCGCGGTCGTAATAGGCAAGGCCGATTTCGGTCGGGCTGACACGCCGTGTGGTGCGGTTGAGCAATCGAGCGCCCAATCGCGCCTCCAACGAGGAGACGTGTTTCGAGACAGCGGATTTTGAAATCCCCATCTTCTTGGCGGCATCGGTGAAGCCGCCTTGATCCACAACTGTGGCAAATGCTTCCATTTCCGTCAGGCGGTCCATACCCGCTCCTTCACATCACTAACTTCGAAGGTTGGTATGCAGACCAATTCAGGCAGGATCGGGGCAGGGATGGGACAGTAGCAAGGTAATTGGAGGATCGTTCCTAACGGGGAAACAGGTGAACACTGTGTTTCCCGCAGGGATTACAGCCAGCGTATCAACCGCATGACGACAACGATCACCACCGCCAGTCCAACAATGCCGAGACAAAGGAGGGAAAAGGCAAGTGGGTTCTGCAGCCCCGTCATACCGGCAATATTGACACCGAACAGCCCTGTCAGAAAACTGAGGGGAAGGAATACGCCTGCGGCGACAGACAGGACATGCGCATGGCGGGCCTGTTTGCGGGCGACATCCAGATCATGATCGTCCTGCACGGTGATCAGCCGCTCGCGCTGAGCATCGAGTTCTTCGACAGTGATGGTCGTGCGGTTGGCCTGTTCGCGCAACAGCAGGCGGTCGGGCCCGGGGATCAAGGGCAAATCGCTGTTGGCCAGTTTCACCAGGGCTGCGCGTTGTGGTTCCAGATAGCGACGCAGGCGGATGACGCGGCGGCGCGTCAGCGGCAACTCACGGGGAATCGGCGTGGTGTCGTCATCCAGATCAGCCTCGAAAAACTCTGTAAGCTTTGAAATCGTCATCACCTCTTCCTGCACGCGCAGGGTCAGGCGGGTGACAAGGGCGGTGACAAATGCCGCCGGTGTTGGCGGAGCCATTTGGGCCAGGATTTCCTGTTTGATGTCGTCGATGGCAAACACGCGCCGCAAGCGCACGGTGATGACCACATCCTCCGCCACCCACATGCGGATCGAGACCATCTGCTCCGCCGGCTGGCCTTCGTTCAGATTGATGCCCCGCAGGTTTAACAGCAACCCGTCCTCATAGCTGTCGCAGCGCGGGCGGGTTTCGGGTTGTAGCAGGGCACCTGCCGGAATCGGTGCCAGATGTTTGGCACACCAGGCAGGCAGGTTCGGATCGGACAGGTCGAAATGCCACCAACGATACCCTGTGCTGCCTGTGAGATGGGTGCCTGAGGGTATGGTTGCGCTGCCGTCTTCGGAGATGTCAAAAACGCTGAGTGTCATAGCGGGCCTGTATTGCTGTGCAGGCAAATGTGTACCCTGCGCCACGACGAGGCAACAGCGGCGGTGCAGAAGGGGGCATTTTGTGCAGGTGACAGACGGGTGCACATTGCGGCACCCGCCCAAAACTCCGGTTCAGAGCGTTGCAGCCAGTCGGGTTCCCTGATCAATGGCGCGTTTAGCGTCGAGTTCCGCTGCAACATCCGCACCGCCGATGACATGGCAGCTCTTGCCTTTGGTCTCTAGCGCGTCGGCCAGCGAGCGGTCGGACAATTGACCGGCACACAGAACAATTGTATCGGCTTCGATCAGGGTCGGGTTGTCGCGTGTCTCGCCAAAGCTGATATGCAGGCCGTCGGCGTCGATCTTTTCATAGTTCACGCCTGCGATCATCTTGACCTCCTTCATGGTCAAAGAGGCGCGGTGAATCCAGCCGGTGGTCTTGCCCAATCCTTTGCCAACCTTGCTGGTCTTGCGTTGCAGCATGGTCACTTCGCGTGCTGCCTTGTGCGGTTGAGGCCCTTCGGGGGCCAGGCCTGCGCGGTGCTCTGAAGGGTCTGCGACCCCCCATTCCTTCATCCATTCGGGCAGATTGAGGGTTGTGCTGTCGCCGTCCTGCACCAGATGTTCGGAGACATCGAAACCGATGCCGCCTGCGCCGATCACTGCGACCTTCTGGCCAACCTTTGCGGTACCGTTCAAGACGTCGATATAGCTGACGACATTGCCGCTGTTTTGGCCGGGGATCTGCGGGTCACGCGGGACTACGCCGGTTGCGATGATCACCTCTTCAAAACCATCAAGATCGTTGGCGCTGACTTCGGTGTTCAGGTTCACCGTGATACCCAGTTCATCGACCATGGTGCGATACCAGTCGACAAAGCCCCAGAATTCTTCCTTTCCAGCCACCTGTTTGGCGAGGTTGAGTTGCCCGCCGATCTCGCTTGCGCGATCAAAGACAGTGACCTTGTGACCGCGCTCGGCCAGGGCCAGTGCAGAGGAAAGCCCCGCCGGACCGGCACCGACGACGGCGATGGATTTTGCCGTACTTGCCGGTGTCAGCAGCAGTTCGGTTTCGTAGCAGGCGCGGGGATTGACCAGGCAGCTTGAGATTTTGCCGCCAAAGGTGTGGTCAAGACAGGCCTGATTGCAGGCAATGCAGGGGGCGATCTGTTCGGATCTGCTTTCCATTGCCTTGAGCACGAAATCAGCATCTGCCAGCATGGGTCGTGCCAGCGACACCATATCGGCGCAGCCGTCCGCCAAGACCTCTTCGGCAACGTCGGGCGTGTTGATCCGGTTTGACGTGATCAGGGGGATGCCCACCTTGCCCATCAATTTCTTGGTTACCCAGGCAAAGGCCGCGCGCGGGACGGAAGTGGCAATGGTTGGAATGCGGGCTTCGTGCCAGCCGATTCCGGTGTTGATGATTGTCGCACCGGCCTTTTCAATCTCGACAGCCAGTTGCGCTACTTCGTCGTAGGTGGAGCCATTGGGCACCAGATCAATCATCGACAGACGGTAGATGATGATAAAGTCCGTTCCGACCGTTTCGCGCACGCGTTTCACCACTTCGATCGGCAGACGCATGCGGTTTTCATAGGAACCGCCCCAGCGGTCATTGCGCTTGTTGGTGTGACTGACAAGGAACTGGTTGAGGAAATAACCCTCTGATCCCATCACCTCGACCCCATCATAGCCTGCTTTCTGCGCCAGAGCCGCACAATTCGCAATGTCGGCAATCTGTTTTTCGATGCCCGCTTCGTCCAATTCCTTTGGGGCAAACATCGAAATCGGTGATTTTACCGGGGAGGGTGCCACACAATCGGGGGTAAAGGCATAACGCCCCGCATGCAGAATCTGCATCGCGATTTTTCCCCCGGCGTCATGCACACGTTTGGTGATGACCGAGTGGTTTTCGACATCCTTGTCCGAAACCATCATTGCGGCACCATGCGCCACCGATCCTTCCGGGTTCGGCCCGATTCCGCCGGTGACCATCAAACCGACCTGGCCGCGTGCGCGGGTTGCGTAGAACTCTGCCACGCGGTTCCAGTCTTTGGTTTCTTCCAACCCGGTGTGCATCGAGCCCATCAACACGCGGTTTTTCAATGTTGTGAAACCCAGATCGAGCGGGGCAAGCAGGTGTGGATAATCAGACATGGGCGGGCCTTTCTGGCTATGGCGGTATTGGGCGTGACATCACCGGAAATGGCGAACCGAGTCACGCGCAACGCCGCGTCATATGACTGCTATTGGATATCACGACGGGATGAGTGACAAGGGCACGTGGCCCCATTGGCCGAACCATGCTACGCCAATGGCCAAGAAAACGTGAATCAGAAAGCCTGCGCCAATGACCCCTGAAGAGATTGCGAAACTGCCCTATCGACGCTGTGTCGGGATTATGTTGCTCAACACCGAGGGCGCGGTTTTTGTCGGCCAACGCAAGGACAACTACAAGGAGGCCTGGCAGATGCCGCAGGGCGGAGTCGACAAGGGCGAGACACCGCGCGATGCGGCGCTGCGCGAGTTGGAAGAAGAAACCGGCGTCACGGCTGATATGGTGTCAATCCTGGCAGAGACCGGAAGTTGGCTGGCCTATGATCTGCCGCATGAACTGGTGCCTAAGCTGTGGAAGAGCAAATTTCGCGGACAGGAACAGAAATGGTTTCTGATGCGTTTTCACGGAAACGATGATGAAGTGAATATCGTGACAGAGCATCAAGAGTTTTCCGCCTGGAAATGGGTGCCAGTTGATGAACTGGTTGCCGGAATCGTGCCGTTCAAGCGGTCGGTCTACGAAAGAGTGCTGATAGAATTCGAGGTGCATTTATGATCCGGTTGCTGGTTACGATCCTAACGCTTGCGGCCCCGCTGCCCGCCCTGGCGTTGTCCTGTTTGGCACCGACGATCGAGGGAAGTTTTGCCCGCTATGCCGCGGCGGAAGAGGCCTATGTGGTGGTCAACGGGCGCTTGACCCTGGATCAGACGCGGATGCCTGAAGGGATGACTGAAACCACGCCACCCAGAATGACACATGTCGCGGCGCGGTTGTCGGGCACCTTTCTGAACAAAAAGGGATTTGTACTGCCTTTTGACAAGGAGGTGACCCTGGAAGTTTCCTGCGTCGGACCCTGGTGTGGACAGATACAGAATGACACCGATGTACTGGCTTTCCTGCGCAAGGATACGCAAGGATATGCATTGGCGATCGGTCCTTGTGGCGGTGCGGCGTTCAGCGCGCCGGATCCTGCGATGTTGAAACGGGTCACACAATGCCTGGTCCGCAGGGATTGTTCCGCGGACTAGCGGATCAGGGGCACATGCGGTGCGGCGTTTGTGGGCAGGTGCCCGGATAGACGCGGATCATTGTCGACTTCGACCTGACGCTTGTAGGGGGTGAACCCGCTGCGCTGATAGAAATCCAGCGCTTGGGCACTATCGAGGGTGCAGGTGTGGACATGGAAGCGTTTGATCGGCGCAGCCCAGGCCAGCCGGATTGCCTGATCCATCAGGTATCGCCCGGCACCAGTACCGATCAGGGCCTTGGTCAGCCCGAAATAGGCCAGTTCGCATTGGCCGTTAGTTCGGAAATCCAGTTCAAGCAGTGCCTCGTCGCGCCCGTCCTTTTGCAGCGTGTATAGCGCTACATCGGGATCATTCAGGATGGACGCCAATGCGCAATCCTCCAGCCTGCGCCGCCCGTACCAAAGCCAGTCAGTACCGACGCGGTCAAACATATCGCGATACCAGGCCAGGTCCGCTTCGACCCGGCGAAAGGTGATGTCGTGCGGCTCGGCCTTGCCGCTGGTGGGCGCGGGGGCCAACATCTCAAGATGAGTCACTACCATCGCCACCTTGCCCGCAGGTACGTCGTGCAGACCGTCCTTGATCATCTGTTCAAACCAGCCCTTCGGCCTTGAACGCCGCGAGCATGTCCTGTTGCGGGCGTGGGCCGATATGGCTGATGACCTCTCCCGCACAGAGATTGCCCATGCGTCCGCAGGTTTCCAGATCGGCACCTCTGGACAGTCCGAAAAGGAAACCCGCCGCGAATTGGTCGCCCGCGCCGGTAGCATCTACAGGAATAACCGGGGTCACGGCCACATCAATGCGGGTGCCGTCCTTGATCAATGTCACGCCCTTGCCCGAACGGGTACAGACCACATTGGCACAAATATCGGCAGTCTTGGACAGGGCCTGTTCAAAGTTGTCTGTCTCAAACAGGGATTTCACTTCGGCTTCATTGCCGATGACAAAACCCAGTTCGTTCTTGATCAGCGACAGGAAATCAGGCCGGTGACGCTCGACACAAAAAGGATCAGAGATTGAAATACCGGCGAGGCCCCCGCCCGCATTTGTCGCACGCGCTGCCTCGCGGAAAGCCGTCTTGCCTGCGTCCTGATCAAACAGGTAACCTTCAAGGAACATCATCCTGGCGTTGCCTGCAACATCGCCGGAGACATCGTCAGAAGACAAGCCGGTGGAAATTCCCAGATATGTGTTCATCGAACGCTCACCGTCGGGTGTCACAAAGATCATGCTGCGTGAGGTCGGTGTATCGCCCTCCGCAACTGGGGGGTTTACAAAATCAATGCCGTGATCGGCCATGGCACCGGCATAAAACCTGCCCAGAGCGTCGTCACGCACCCGTCCGATAAAGGCGGTTTGAAGACCCAGCGCGCCGGCACCTGCGATTGTGTTGGCAACTGATCCACCGGGCGTTTGCACACGGTCATTCATCGCAGCATAAAGCACTTCTGCACGATCCTGTTCGATCAATTGCATGATGCCCTTTTCAATACCCATATGGGCGAGAAAACTGTCATCGTTCTGGGTGATCACATCAACAACAGCGTTGCCGATGCCAACAAGGTCATATGTTTTCATGTAAGAGATCCTTTAAGGAAGTTCGGTCTTGTCCTCGAAGGGACAGAGATCCTTGATGATACATGTCGGGCACTGGGGTTTGCGGGCCTTGCAATGGTAGCGGCCATGTAGGATCAGCCAGTGATGGGCGTGCAACTGGAAATCCGCGGGAACGTTGTCTTCGATGGCGCGTTCCACCGCGTCAACCGTCTTGCCCGGTGCTATCCCGGTGCGGTTTCCGACACGGAAGATATGGGTATCGACCGCTTGGGCCGGCTGTCGCCACCACATGTTCAACACGACATTGGCGGTTTTGCGACCGACACCAGGCAGGCTTTGCAATGCGGCGCGGGAATTCGGGACGATACCGCCATATTCATCGACCAGTATCTGGCTCAACTTCATGACGTTCTTTGCCTTCTGGCGGAACAAGCCGATAGTCTTGATATGCTCTGTCAGCCCGTCAATGCCGAGGTCGAGCATCTTTTGCGGGGTATCGGCGATCTTGAACAGTGCTGCTGTGGCTTTATTCACGCCTGCATCGGTCGCTTGCGCGGAAAGGGCGACGGCAACGACGAGGGTATAGACGTTCACATGATCCAACTCGCCTTTGGGTTCGGCATCGGCTGCCTCAAAGCGGGTGAAAATTTCGCGGATGGTGTGATAGTCGAGTTGTTTGGCCATAGGCGTCGGTATGCGCGATGCAGCACTTGGGAGCAAGCGGTTGCGCATGTTTCGGGTCGCATGCAGGGCTTTTGCCACATAGATTGGCTGCATGAACGCAAACACACATATCCCCGCTCTTGATGATGGTTATCATTACAAGGTCATGCGCCGTGCGATTGACCTGCTGGATGACGCCGAGGAAACCCTAACGCTTGAGCAAATCGCTGAGAAAATGGGCATGTCTGCCGCGCATTTCCAACGGTTGTTTTCGCGGTGGGTGGGGGTCTCACCCAAACGGTATCAGCAATATCTGATGTTGGGACAGGCCAAGGAAATGCTGCGCGACCACGCCACCACACTGGAGGCTGCCCATGAGGTCGGATTGTCCGGAACAGGCCGCCTGCACGATCTGTTTCTGAGATGGGAAGCGATGAGCCCCGGTGAATTTGCCCGTAACGGTGCGGGTCTCGTCATTCACTGGGGGTGGTTTGACAGCCCTTTTGGGGCGGCATTGGTCATGGGAACTGAAAAGGGCATTTGTGGTCTGGCACTTGCCGCCGAGACGGGCGAGGAGGAGGCAATGCGCGATTTGCAGGGCCGTTGGCCCGGCGCGCAGTTTGAGGAACATGCTGAAATACTGCGCCCCTGGGTGCGCAAGGCCTTTGGCGTCGCGGATGACGGGGAGGAAAAAGCGCCACTTTATCTTATCGGGGCACCTTTTCAGATCAAGGTGTGGGAGGCCCTTTTGCAGGTGCCTTCGGGCCAAGTCACCACCTATTCCGACATTGCGGCCTCCATCGGCAGGCCGAAAGCGGTGCGGGCCGTGGGTACTGCCGTAGGGCGCAATCCGGTTTCCTGGCTGATCCCCTGCCACCGCGCCCTGCGTAAATCCGGTGCTCTGGGGGGCTATCATTGGGGGTTGCCCGTCAAACGTGCGATGCTTGCTTTTGAAGCGGCACGCGCAGAAGGACAGGGTTAAGTCATAAGCAAGATACTGCCGATAGTATTTTCCCCGTGATTTATTCCGGCATTCGCCCCATATATACTGCATTAGACCAAGCGCCCTGCCCGAACGGGGCCGATATACAAAGGCAGTTAACATGATTTCTTCTAAACTTTCGTTGGTCGCTCTGGTGGCGGGTGCTCTGACATTGGGTGCTTGTACGCAACCGGGCGGCAGTATTCTGGCACAGCCGGGCGACCCCAACCAGAAGACCAAGAACGGCGCATTGATCGGAGCGGCCTCCGGTGCCTTGATCGGTGCCCTGGCCAAAGACGACAACCGTGGTGATGGTGCGCTGGTAGGTGCGGTATTGGGCGGCGCTTTGGGTGCGGGGATTGGCTATAACCTTGACAAACAGGAAGCCGAACTGCGTCAGCAGATGGGCGGCGATGTGCAGATCGTGAACACTGGCGACCGTTTGATCGTTACTCTGCCTAATAACCTGTTGTTTGCCACGGGAAGTACGGCTTTGACTCCGACACTTCAGGGGGACTTGCGGGCATTGGCCCAGAACGTTCAGGTCTATGCCAACTCCACCCTGCAGATTGTCGGACATACCGACAGTGACGGCGATGCGGCCTTTAATCAGACACTGTCCGAAGGGCGCGCGCGATCTGTTGCCAATACCTTGATTGCCAACGGTGTGCCGCCGCAGCGGGTGCAGACATTCGGTCGCGGCGAAAGCCAGCCGGTCGCGAGCAACCTGACGCCGGACGGCAAGGCGCAGAACCGTCGTGTCGAGATTGTGATCCTGCCAAACCCATCCTGATCAACAAACTTTGCAAAAATGCACAGAGCCCCTGCGATTTGTGGGGGCTTTTTGCGTTTCGCGCACAGTAATCAGGTTGTAAAGGTAACCGAAAATCTATTTGGAGACATGACATGACATCCCCCAAACTACTTGCAATTTCAGGGTCTTTGCGCGCCGAGGCGACGAATACAAAACTCATGCGCGAGGCTGCGCGGCTGTTTGGCGACCACGAATATACCGAGGCTGATATTGCCTTTCCCTTGTATGATGCCGACGACGAGGTGGCGCAGGGTGTGCCAAAGAAGGTTCAGAAGGTTGCAGCGCAAATCGCTGCCGCCGATGCGGTGATTATTTCGACGCCCGAGTATAACAAGGGTCCTTCCGGTGTGCTCAAGAATGCTCTGGACTGGATCAGCCGTGTTGAAGGGAATCCCTGGAACGACAAGCCGGTGGCCGTGATGTCAGCCGCTGCCGGCCGTGCAGGCGGTGAACGCGCGCAAATGGTGCTGCGAGGATTCATGGTGCCGTTCCGCCCGCGTATCCTTCAGGGTCCGGAGATCCATCTTGCCGCCAGCAGTCAGGCCTTTGATGAAAACGGCCATCTGACAGGCGAGATCTACGTCAAGGAATTGACGGCACTGATGGTCGCTTTGCGCCGGATGATCTAATGTTCAACCGCGATCTCGACAAGGTTGCGGTCGGGGTCTCGGATGTAGATCGACGTGAGGGGCGACATGGTCCCGGTGCGTGCAACCGGTCCTTGTTCAATTGGGACGCTGCACCTGTCCAGATGTGTCATCCAATCGGCCAGCGGCAGATCAGTCAGAAAACACAGATCGGCGCTTCCGGGTGTGGGCCGCGCTGCTTTTGGTTCAAATTCTGCCCCCTGTCGGTGTAGGTTGATCTTGGTATTGCCAAAGCGCAAGGCCTGGCGGATTTCGCCATCGGGCGTGGTGAACTGATGGAGGGTCATGCCCATGGCCGTCGCGTAAAACCGGGTGTTTTGCGCGATGTCGGCGACAGTCAGGACCAAATGATCGAGGGATTTCACAGTCGGTTCCGCTTGCGGCATGGTCCTGTTCTCTTCTAATTGTCCGGTATGAAATCTGACCGGATTGAAGCCACAAGTCAAAGCGATGTGATGGATGCGGCTCGCGCCAATGCGCTGCAGGCCGCTTTGGGTGAAACTGCGCGGTTCAGCCGGGGTGATCCGTTGCCGCCGTTTTTTCACCAACTCTATTTCTGGGATCCGCAGCCGCCTGTTGCCCTGGGCCGTGATGGCCATCCCGCAGTCGGGGGATTGATCCCCGATATGGGGTTGCCACGACGGATGTGGGCGGCGGGGCGGTTGGCCTTTCAGGCTCCTCTGCGCCTTGGTGTGGCGGCCACGCGCACCAGCAGTTGTGAAAGGGCCGTGCTGAAACAAGGACGCAGTGGGCCGCTCGGTTTCGTGACGCTACGCCATGACATAGATCAGAGCGGTGTCCACTGCCTGACCGAGTGGCAGAATCTGGTCTATCGCCCAGATCCCGACGCAGAAGCGGCGCGGATCTCTCCGCCCATGGCCCCCGTCGATGAGACACATCACCGCGAGGTGAGGTTTTCGTCGACGTTGCTGTTTCGTTATTCTGCCCTGACCTTTAATGGTCACCGCATTCACTATGATCTGGACTATGCCCGCGATGTCGAAGGATATGCCGGGTTGGTCGTGCATGGCCCGCTTCTGGCGCAACTGTTGATGTTGATGGCACAGGATCATCTGGGCCCGTTGGCGCGGTTCGACTTTCGCGCGACAGCGCCCCTGATACATGACGAAACGGCATATCTGTGCATCAAGGGACGAGATTTGTGGGTGCGCGGCGCGGACGGGCGGCAATGTATGATCGCCAAAGCCTGAGGCTACAGATTGTCTTCGACACGGAAGCCCTGGGGGATCGTGTCATGCCCTTCCAACATCAGATCGACCATGACTTCCGCAACTTTTGGTGCCATGCCAAACCCGATTTTGTAGCCGCCGTTTGCGATGAAATGCCCCGTTTTGCCGGGCCAGGTGCCGAGCATCGGTGCACGGCTGCGGGCACGGGGGCGCAGGCTGGCCCAGCGTTCGATCACCGGCGCATCCTGCAGGGCAGGAACGGCGGTGCGCGCGGCCTTGATAACTGTATTCAAGGAGTCATCGGTTGTGGTGGCCGAGCGATAACTGCGTTCCGTGGTTGAGCCGACAGCGACTGTGCCATCGCAATGCGGTATGATGTGGACGCCGGCGGCGTATAGTTGTGGCATGCCGGAAGCATCATGTTTCAACAAGGCGGCCTGCCCCTTGACGCCGTTGCCCATGCTGCGTGTATGTCCTGCGGTCAGTGCTTCCAGTCCCGCTACTCCCGTGGCCCAAAGCACCTGTCCGTGATCCGTCCCTTCGGGGAGGACGGTGACATCCTGTGCCGCCAGGGCAGCCACCAATGCCTGACAGGCCTTGCGCGGGTGGATCAAGGCGCTGAGGCTGTCGTGGATGAGATAGCCTGTTGTGCTGCGAGGCTGCCAGCCAGAGGACTGCGCAGGCAAGACCTGCCAGGTGGCGTGGTTGTTCCACAGGGGTATTGCCGACTGCGCCCGCTCGTTTGCCAGACGCAGGGCATGTTCATCAGCGATCGATTGCAATCTGCCGTTGCGGGCATATCCCGGGGAAACACCGCCTGCGGCGTAGATCTGTGCCCAGAACCGGTCTGCCATCAAAAGGCTTTCCAGCTGGAAGGCCTTTTTTGGGTTCCATCTTTCTGGCACATGCGGGGCCAGTGCGCCCACGATACCGCCGCTGCTGCCCGCACCCGCGCCAAAGGGGTCAATGAGTTGGACGCGCGCGCCGCGCTGAACGGCGACCCAGGCAACGGCCAGCCCGAAGATACCCGCGCCACGTATTGTCAGATCATATATTGCCAAGGGCCGCTCCTTCGCGCACATCTGCGCCATGTCTTCCTTTACGCGGTGTGCTCGTGCAGAACCAGATAGATCAGATTACTTGGCGTGATGGGAACACTCCGGTGTCCACGCGTTTTGACGATCCTTTCTTCAGTTTACAGGATGGCGTGGCGGAAACCCGGCATGTGTTCATGCAGGGCAACCACCTGCCGGCGCGATTCGTCCCGGGTTTTCACATTGCTGAATTGGGGTTTGGCACGGGATTGAACCTATTGATAGCTTGGGATGCCTGGACTGATTTGGCGATGGCGGGACCGCTGCGCTTTACCAGCTTTGAGGCGTATCCGATGACGCAGGCCGACATGATCAGGGCACATCGTTCCTTTCCGGCATTTGGCGGCAAACGCGATCTTTTGGCGCAGGCGTGGAGCGGCGCTGGAGGTGTAATCGAACTGCCCGGGTTGCATGCCGAGGTGATCGAAGGCGATGCCCGCATTACTCTGCCCAGGTGGCATGACAAGGCGGATGCCTGGTTTCTAGATGGGTTTTCCCCCGCGAAGAACCCCGAGATGTGGTCGTCCGAATTGATGGTTGAAGTCGGCAAGCATACGCATGCGCATGGTACTGCAGCGACCTATACAGCCGCAGGGTTCGTACGCCGCGGCCTAGGTGATGCGGGTTTCACAGTAGAACGTGTTCCGGGCTTTGGCCGCAAGCGCCATATGACCTGTGCACGGATGCCGACATGAGCCAGGGCAACAACATTCAGCTTGGCATCGTGTTGATGGTTGCAACCACCATTGTCTTTGCCCTCCAGGACGGGCTGTCACAGCATCTGGCGGCAGAATACAATGTGCTGATGGTGGTCATGATCCGCTATTGGTTCTTTGCTGCCTTTGTGATCGCGATTGCGCGGCGCAAAGCCGGAGGGATCAGAGCCGCGGCGCGTACGTCACAACCTGTAATACAGGCATTTCGCGGGCTACTGCTCTCAGGGGAAATTTGTGTCATGGTGGCGGCGTTCACCATTTTGGGTCTGGTGGAAAGCCATGCGGTGTTTACTTGCTATCCTTTGCTTGTGGCGGCGTTGTCTGGTCCGGTACTGGGCGAACGTGTCGGCTGGCGGCGATGGTGCGCGATTGGTGTCGGCTTTGTCGGTGTGATGATCATCCTGCAACCGGGGATGAATGTGTTTGATCCTGCCGCTGCGATCCCCTTGCTGGCAGCGACAATGTTTGCGCTTTATGGCTTGCTGACCCGCTATGTCGCGCACGAGGATACAGCGGCCACCAGCTTTTTCTGGACTGGCACTGTCGGGGCCGTCGCCATGACATGCGCAGGCGTATGGTTCTGGGAGCCGATGATAGCATCGGACTGGGTATACATGGGGTGTCTCTGCGTGACCGGCGTGACCGGTCACTGGTTGCTGATCAGGTGCTACGAAGTGGCAGAGGCCAGTGCGGTCCAGCCCTTTGCTTATCTGCAACTGGTTTTTGCCGCGATCATCGGGATCAGCATCTTCGGAGAAACCGTGCGCACCAATGTCGCAGTCGGAGCAGGGCTGATCATTGCCGCGGGCCTATTCACTTTTTGGCGCGAACGGCTTCAACGTATCGCCGGTTAATTCCTTGCTGAAAGGGATCGGTAGAGGGTCTTTGCCCAGCCGCGCCCGGTATATTGGCAGGCTTTCGGTGACGCGCATGATGTAGTTTTGCGTTTCGCGAAACGGCACCATTTCAATCCAGTCGACGATGTCGATTTCGCCCTTGCGGGGATCGCCGTAGTCTTTGATCCAGCGCGGCGGACGTGCGGGACCGGCGTTGTAGGCGGCGGATACCATCACCACATTGCCGTCAAACCGGCCTGCCATCTGTGACAGATATTCCGCGCCCAGTTGCGCATTGTAGACTGGATCAGCTATCAGGCGATCGGTCGTGTGCAGGGGCAGGACACCCAGGTCACGGGCCACATCCTTGGCGGTTGCGGGCATGATCTGCATCAAACCACGCGCACCAACACGACTTTGTACCACGGGGTCAAATTCGCTTTCGCGTCGTGCAATTGCCAATGTCATTTCCGGTGCCATGGGCAGATCTTCCTGCATAAGCGGATGCAGTGCATAATAAGCGGCAGGAAGGGTAATCCCGCGCCGCGCCGATCGTTTGCCGATCATCACAGCCAAATGTGGCTGGTTCACGTCAATGGCTGCTTGGCCCAGCAGCAGGAGGTCTTCGGGCACCAGCTGATCCGCGAGATGGGTCCAGAAGCGTTCCGCAACGCTCAACTCCCCCGAAGCCTGAAGCAGGAGCCCCGCTTCAAACAGCGGATCCGCGACCAGGGGGGATGTGCGCCAGTCCTTTTCAGGGGCGATGCGTCCGGACAGGCTGGCATCAAAGGGCAAGCCGGCGCGTTCGGCCGCCAGCAGCCCGTAAAAAGAGGTCTGGTATTCGGCACCCATCGCATAGGCGAGCGCCGCCTCCTCGGTCTTGCCCAGGGCTTCAAGCGCGCGACCCTGCCAATATCCGGCGCGGCCTTGAGAGATCGGTGATCGTACGGCGCTATCATGATTCAGAAAATGTTGCAGCGCCGCTTCTGGTTCGTCAAGAAACCGCAGCGCGATGTAACCGGACAACCATTCGAGGTCGGCATAGTTAGACCCGGATTCAAGGAAATGCAGGGATGCCATCGCATAGGCGCGTCTTGGATCGCCCGAGCGCATTTCGCCACGCGCCAGAGCGCGGCGGCGGTTGGCCCAGGCCTCTGGCACGCCCAGAGCATCCGGTCCGGTGCTGTGTTCGATCAGGAGTTCCTTGGCATCCTGCACCAGACCCTTGCGGATCCGCCATTCAAAGCGGTCCTTTTGCAAACCGGGGTCTTTGGCCTGAGCGGGAGGGAGCGCATCAATCAATGCGTTCACATTGGCGTCGCGGCGCTGCAAAGCAATACGTGTCTTGGCCAATGCGATCTGGTCTTTATCCACCAGGTCGAACATCTGTCGGGCTTCGTCATGTTCGCCTTGCCAGAGCATTTCGGCCAGGCGGGCCTTGTGATGCGGTTCCAGGATCTCTGCATGGCGGGTCAGAAACAGGGCCTGGGAGGTTGCACTCATTGGCATCGTACGCCAGGCGAGAACGACATTGGCTTTGGCGTCGCCTGTTTCCCCCGCCCGCATCAATGCTGCGGCATGAGCGAGCACGCCGCGTGGAGTTTGCGGGGGCATTTCAGCAAAGAAGGACAGGATGGCAGCGTCATCCTGTGCAATGACTTCATCCTCGGCCCGTTTGCGCAGATATGCCTCTCCCGGCCAGTCGGGGCGACGGTCGAGAAAGGCGCGGACCTGTTGAAATGTGCCACGTCCTGCCCGCAAGCGGTGCCATTCGATTACATCAAGGGCAACCTGTCCGTCACGTGCCGCCAATTGTGCGGCGGCATCCCAATTGCCATTGCGCATTGCTGCCATGGCCCAGCCCAGGGGGCGCGGGCGCTCTGCCAGAACGGGCAGTGCAGTGATGAAAACAAGCAGCAGGGCGGTCAGAATCCGTGTCATCACTTGCATTTCCTGTGGGCAAAGGGCTAGAGCCTTGCAACATAGCCCAAGGGGCGGCGCAATCAAATCACTTCGCCGTCTTTGTCCCCGTCCGGTTCTGCCGGCCAGCACATAAAGGAGCGTGCAAATGTTTAAAGGCTCTCTGCCTGCCCTCGTCACGCCGTTCAGGAACGGCGCGCTGGATCTGGAGACACTGAAAAAACTCGTGGAATGGCACATCGGCGAAGGGTCGGACGGGTTTGTCCCCGTCGGTACCACCGGCGAATCGCCCACGTTGACCCACGGCGAACATGAAACCGTGGTCGAAGAGGTGGTCAAGGCGGCCGCCGGACGTGTGCCTGTGATCGCCGGCGCGGGATCCAACAACACGGTCGAGGCCATCCGACTGGCACAGCATGCCGAAAAGGTTGGCGCGGATGCGATTCTGGTCGTCACGCCCTATTACAACAAGCCGACGCAACGCGGGCTGATCGCGCATTTCACCGCCATCCATGATGCCTGCGGTCTGCCGATCATCATCTATAACATTCCACCGCGTTCTGTCATCGACATGACACCGCAGACCATGGGGCAACTGGCCAAGCTGCCGCGTATTGTGGGGGTCAAGGATGCCACCGGCGACCTTGCGCGCGTCAGCATGCAGCGGATCACCTGCGGCACGGATTTTTGCCAGCTTTCTGGCGAAGATCCGACTGCGCACGGCTTTAATGCACAGGGTGGGGTGGGCTGTATTTCGGTCACCGCAAATGTCGCGCCCGCCTTGTGTAGCCAGCTTCAGGCGGCTTGCGCCAAGGGTGATTACACTGCGGCCCTGGAAATTCAGGACCGGTTGATGCCGCTTCACAGAGCGATCTTTACCGAACCGGGCTTGGTCGGAGTGAAATACGCCATGTCCCGATTGGATCTCTGCGCGGATGAGGTGCGTCTACCGTTGACCAGTCTGACGGACGAAACCAAGGCCTTGGTCGACGCAGGCATGCGGCATGCAGGCTTGTTGAAATGAAGCCGTAAAACATAGGGCGGGATGTACCCCGCCTTATGATACTTGTTGATGTGGGACGGGTTTCCCCCCCCGCCAACAGGGACTAGCGCTTTCCGTAATACAGGCCGACAACATGTTCGGCCTGGGCAAAGAACAACCATCGGGCGGTCAAGACGCCTGCAACATGGGCGAGCACGGCGAAGACCGCAAGGATGTGGTTGAACGGTAAAAGCAGCAGCAGGACGGGCAGCAGACACATCAAGACGAGGGCGATGATGCGCAGCTTTCTCGCGTGTTTGCGCCCGATCACATGTACAAATTCACGCAGCAGATAATTGGTGCCGGTATGGGGTGGTTCGAACGCCCGTACCGTGCCGATGTTGCCCAATCGCGTGGCAGAGGCCATGTCGGTGCCGCTTTCAGCCAGACGTTTGTCCCCCATGATCCAAGTCAGGAGCTGGATGCCTCCGGCCAGCAGGATCAGGATCGCTGCGGCTGTGACCTGACCGGCCAACAATGCCCCCCCTGCAAAAGAGAGCGAGAGAAAGTTCAGAGGTGTCAGGGGCATGTGCCAGCGCGGCACGGTCTTGAGTTGGGCATAGATCATCGAAGTGGTGAAAACCGTTGCGATGGAAAACAGCGCGCCCAGAACGCCGAGCAAGGTCCAGCGGGCATCAAAGAACACGAGGCCCAACCCGTATAACCCCATCAGGACGAGGGCGGCGACCGCGCAGCAGGCCTCGCGGCTGAGCCAGCTTGAACGCCATTGGCTAAAGGCCTTGAGCGCGCGTTCAGGGTGACCGAGGTGGAAGGTAGAAGAGATCAACCCGCCGACGGCCAGAAGATAGGCAATGGCGAAAAAGGCAAATGCCGATCCGCCGGTGACGGCGGGTATGCCCAGTCCAAGCCAGACCAGCAGGCCGAAACCGAGGCCGGAGAAAACTGAGAAGAAGATGACGGAGGGTGCCGGATGCATCAGATTTTCTCCAGGGCTTTGTCGAGCCAGCCTAGGAAACCCTTGGGTTCACCGATTACGGGGTCGAGATAGGGGGCGAGCACGTCGATCTCGGGCAGGGCATCCTTGGGGCGTGGGGGCAGGTATTTGTTGACAGGTTTGGTGCCTTGTTCAGGCATCAGATCGACGCCACCGCGGTCCTTCACCAACTGGCTGACTGCGGAGTTCGGGTCGCCCAGATCGCCAAAGTGACGGGCACCGGCGGGACATGTGCGCACGCAGACCGGTTCACGGTCGATCTCGGGCAGGTTTTCATTGTAGATCCGGTCCACGCAAAGCGTGCATTTTTTCATCACCTTCTCTTCTTGATCCATTTCGCGGGCACCGTAGGGGCAGGCCCAGGCGCAGAGTCCGCAGCCGATGCAATCGCTTTCGTTCACCAGAACGATGCCGTCCTCGACACGTTTGTAACTGGCACCGGTGGGACAGACGGTGACGCAGGGGGCGTCTTCGCAATGCAGGCAGGATTTTGGGAAGTGGATCAGCTGGGCAGTTCCCTGGTCGGGCTGTACTTCGTAGGAGTGCACGCGGTTGAGGAACGTACCCGAGGGATTGGCACCATAAGGATCCTGATCCGATAGGGGCGCACCGTAGTTTTCGGTGTTCCAGCCCTTGCAGGAGATCACGCAGGCGTGGCAACCGACACAGGTATCCAGGTCGATGACAAGGCCGAGTTTCTTGTCGGTTTGTTCGGGAAGGGTCGTCATGTGAGGCGCTCCTTGTTGAGATTGGACCGGGGGCCAGCCCCCGGACCCCCGGAGTTTAGATTGCAAGATGAAGATGCGGTCATTTGCCGACCTTCCATGCCAATGTGTCGGGGCCTTGGCCGACAGGGGATTTTATTGGTGGATATTCGGGGCGGGATTCTTTGGGTGCGACGGTTTTTTCGATCCGTACCTTGAGGTCGAACCAGGCCGCCTGTCCGGTGATCGGATCAGAATTGGCCCATCGCATGCCATCCGCCTTGGGTGGGAGCAATTCATGGATCAGATGGTTGAGCAGGAAGCCTTTGGTCGCTTCCGGTGCATCTCTGTCCAGCGCCCATGCGCCTTTGCGTTTGCCGATGGCATTCCACGTCCAGACGGTATTTTCGTTCAGCGCGGCCATTTCCATCACCGGCACAGTGATTTCGCCGTGCGGAGAGGAAACCCGCGCCCAGTCGCCATCTGTCAGGTCGTTCCGGCGCATCAATTTGGTTGGCAGGTAGAGCGGGTTGTGCCCGTGCAATTGCCGCAGCCAGGCGTTTTGCGACCCCCATGAGTGGTACATCGCCATTGGGCGCTGGGTCAGCGCGTTGATGGTGAAACCCTCGTTGCCTTGCTGATCGGTTTCATACCAGATGGGCAGGGGCGACATGGTGTCTTTGATCCGCTGGCGCAGGTGTTCGGGGGGCTGTCTCTCGCCGTGGCCTTCGGCGGCCAGTTGGAATTTGCGCATGGGTTCAACATAGAGCGAAAACAGATAGGGTTGCGGGCTGTCAAACAGGCCCATGCCCACGGCCCATTCCTGATATTTCATGTTCCAGGGTTTATAATATTGCGCGCCATCTGGGATATGTTTGACGAAGAAGCCACCGTTATCGATATAATTGTCGATCTGGCTGGCGTTGACGCCGCCACGCCCGGATTGCAGGCCCTTCTCCCCCAGGCGCCAGCCCGCCAGCGGGCCGATGCCGGGGCGGCGTTCGTGGTTGGTGATGTAGTCCGCATAGTCGGCGTATTTCTGGCTGCCATCGTCGTTCACAAAACCGGGCAGGCCCAGTTTCGCCCCAAGATCACATAGCGCGGACTGGAAGCCTTTGACATTGCGGTCCGGCTCCACCACCGGCCAGCGGATGGCATCGGCGGCGGCATCCGCTTCACAGATCGGACGGTCCAGCAGCGAGATACAATCGTGCCGTTCAAGGTACGTCGTGTCGGGCAGGATCAGGTCGGAGTAGGCGACCATTTCAGAGGCATAGGCATCCGAGTAGATGATATGCGGGATCACGTATTCGCCGTTCTCATCCTTGTCCGTCAGCATCTCCATCACGCCACCGGTGTTCATCGAGGAATTCCACGACATGTTGGCCATATACATGAATAATGTGTCGATCTTATAGGGATCGCCGGCATGGGCGTTGGAGATCACCATGTGCATCAACCCGTGGCTGGACATCGGGTTTTCCCATGTGAACGCCTTGTCGATGCGGGCCGGGGTGCCGTCGTCCTTGAGGGCGAGATCGTCTGGGCCCTGCACGAACCCGAGATGCGGACCATTCAGCGGAGCACCGGGTGTCATGCCGATATGGGGTTTGGGATGCGCTGTGGCAGGCTTGGGGTAGGGGGGTTTGAAGCGAAAACCGCCGGGTACTTCGACCGTGCCGAGGATGATCTGCAGGGTGTGCAGGGCGCGACAGGTCTGGAAGCCGTTGGCATGGGCCGAAATGCCGCGCATCGCGTGGAAAGACACGGGGCGCCCTGTCATGGTTTTGTGCGTCTCGCCGCGGAAATCCGTCCACTCCTGGTCCAGTTCGAAGGCTTCCTCGAAGGCGACCCGACCGATTTCAGCGGCGATGGCACGGATGCGTTTGGCGCTGATCCCGCAGCGTTCTGTCACGGCTTCGGGGGCATATGCGTCACTGAGATAGAGTTTGGCCATATTGTGAAAGACGGGGACATGGGTGATGCCCTTGGCACGGTGTGTGGCGGAAAGATCAGGTCTGACGCCGGGTTTGTCAAAGGCCGCCAGTTTGCCTGTTGTGCGATCGATCACCAGCTGTTTGCCATTCTCATCGCGCAGATATAGGCCGTATTCGGTCGACTTCTCATCGCAGTTGAGCAACACGGGAGCGTCCGTATATTGCGCCAGATAGTTCAGATCGATCTTGCCTGCTTTCATCAGGCAATGGATCATCGACAGGATGAACAAGCCGTCCGTACCGGGGGTGATTCCAACCCAGTCATCGGCCACCGCGTTATAGCCGGTGCGGATCGGGTTGACGCCGATCACGCGCGCGCCACGTCCCTTGATCTTGCCTATGCCCATCTTGATCGGATTGGAATCATGGTCTTCGGCCACGCCGAAAAGCATGAACAGTTTTGTATGGTCCCAATCAGGCTGGCCGAATTCCCAGAAAGCACCGCCCATCGTGTAGATGCCAGCAGCGGCCATGTTTACGGAACAAAAGCCGCCGTGGGCGGCGTAATTGGGGGTGCCAAAGGCCTGTGCCCAGAAGGAGGTGAAGGATTGTGATTGGTCGCGACCTGTAAAGAAGGCCAGTTTTTCGGGGTTCTCGTTGCGAATGGGTTCAAGCCAGTCGGCGGCGATTTGATAGGCTTCGTCCCAGCTGATTTCTTCGAATTCGCCCGATCCGCGTGGGCCGACCCGCTTTAGCGGGGCCTTGAGGCGCGAGGGGGCGTTGTGCTGCATGATGCCCGCCGAGCCTTTGGCACAAAGAACCCCCTTGTTCACCGGGTGGTCGCGGTTGCCTTCGATATAGGCAACCTGACCGTCCTTCAAATGCACGTTGATACCGCAGCGGCAGGCGCACATGTAACAAGTTGTCTTGCGGATTTCGTCCGATACCTTTGGGCTCAGGTCGATCTTGGGCTGATTCATATCGGCGGTTCCTTCAAATGATGCTGCGCAGGAGTGACAGGGCCCCGAGGCCGATCAGCAGGGTCAGGCAGACACTGCGATAGTAGGGCTGTAATTTCGGCGTGAACAGCTTTTGCCCCAAAAAGACGCCCAACAGGCAAGGAATAAGTATGAAAATTCCGCGTGTTGCGGATGTGCTGTTCATGGTGCCGTAGTAGAGGTGGGTAAGAAAGGAGGTAAATGAACCGAAAAAGAGAAAAGTCACTAGCGTCGCCCGCATCACTTTGGGTTCCATTTCCCGGGCCAGAATATAAAGCGCAACAACCATGCCGCCGACGCCGGCGAGGCCGGTGACGATACCGGCAACAACACCTGTCGCCCCAGTTCCTGTAGTGCTGTCAAGCGCGCGCAGGCGTACCTTGGCCAGTTGCAGGATCGCCAGGGTAATCAGGATTACGAGTGCAATCTGTGCCGATAGCTTCGGGTCCAGTCTGGTTGTCAGGCCAAGCCCAACAAAAACACCTGTCATGCTGCCCAGGGTAAGGATGGCGGCCACCTTGATATTCGCACCGTCCCAGCCGCCGCGCATCATAAGCAGCGAGGCACCCAGTTCCGGCCACCACATCATGGGAAGCAATTCAACTGGTGGCAAAATCAATACCGCAAGGGCCAGACTGAAGGCTGACAGTGCGAAACCTGTGAAACCCTTCACCAATCCTGCGGCAAAAAAGATCGCCGAGAGAGCAATGCCCTGGGCGAGGGTCAGGGACAAGAGCGACCAGAGGTTATCCATCGTCGGCCTGAAGTACGGTGACGGCAATCATATTGGTCACATCCTCGGCTGTACATCCCCGCGACAGATCGTTGGCGGGTTTGGCGAGGCCTTGCAGCACGGGTCCGATGGCGGAGCATCCGCCTATGCGCTGGGCGATCTTGTAACCGATGTTGCCTGCATCAAGGTTGGGAAAAATCATGACGTTGGCGTGGCCCGCGACGGATGAGCCGGGTGCCTTGGCGCTGCCCACCTCAGGCACAAAGGCGGCGTCAAACTGGAGTTCGCCATCCGCATCCAGATCGGGGTGTTTCTCTTTCAGGAGCGCCATTGCCTCTGTTACCTTGGTCACCGAGGGATGCCTGGCACTGCCCATGGTCGAGAATGACAGCAAGGCCACACGGGGAATTTCGCCCAGTAGTTTTTGATGCGATGCTGCGGAGGCAACAGCAATCGCGGCAAGTTCTTCGGCGTTGGGGTCGATCACAAGACCGCAATCGCCAAAAGTCATGGCAGCCCGACGCGAGGGATGATTTGCAGGCAATGCCATCAGGAAAAAGCTGGATACCAAAGATGCCGTTTTGGCCTTGCCGATCACCTGCAACGCGGCGCGTACGGTGTCTGATGTGGTGGCGACGGCCCCGCCGACGGTACCATCAGCATGGCCGTTGCGCACCATCATCGCGGCAAAGACCAGCGGATCGCGTGCTTGATCCGCGGCGAAATCGGCACGGATATTCTTGTGTTTGCGTAGGTCGTAGTAGGACTGGGCAACGACATCAGTCATCGGGGAAGTCGCCGGATCCTCAATGTTGATGGCATCATTGCCCGTGGCACCCGCCGCGGTCAGGTGTTTCTCGATCTCGGTTTGAGGTCCGACCAAGGTGACACGGGCAATGCCGGTGCGGGCGGCCTCAACGGCACCGGCCACGATCCTTGGATCGTGGCCTTCGCTGAGAACGATATGGGCAGGCCGTGACGCTGCGCGTTTGCGAAGCTCTTGCAGCATGGTCATGGTCTGTCCTTTTGGTGAGGGAACTTTTCAGCTCCCTTAGGTGGTTGTCTGTGGACGCATGTCATCTTTGTTGATGCCTGCAACAGACACTGGTTTTTTCATTGCGTCGCGACGGAAAGGTTCGCCCAACTCCTGGTTCAAGACAACTTCGATGAAGGTAGTGACGCCTTCTTTCATTTGTTCGTTGACGGCCGTGTTAAGTGCGGTTGTCAGTTCTTCCATACCCGTCACTTGTACGCCCTTCAGGCCGCAACCTTCGGCGATTTTGGCGTAGTTCACGTCGAGGTTCAACTCGGTCCCGACAAAGTTGTCATCGAACCACAGGGTTGTGTTGCGTTTTTCCGCGCCCCACTGGTAGTTGCGGAAAATAACCATGGTGATTGCAGGCCAGTCTCCGCGCCCGCAGGCTGTCATCTCGTTCATCGAAATGCCGAATGCACCATCACCGGCAAAGCCGATCACAGGCACATCGGGGCAACCGATTTTGGCACCCAGGATCGCAGGCAATCCGTAGCCGCAAGGCCCGAACAGGCCCGGTGCCAGATATTTGCGGCCTTTCTCAAAGGAAGGATAGGCGTTGCCGATGGCACAGTTGTTGCCGATGTCGGAAGAAATGATCGCGTCCTTAGGCATTGCGGACATGATCGCACGCCATGCTTGGCGCGGGGCCATGTGGTCCGGCTGGCGATTGCGTGCACGTTCGTTCCAGTCGATGCCTTCGTCGGTGTCTTCTTCATGATCCATCGAAGACAATTCCTGCGCCCAGCGGGATTTTGTCAGCCCTACCAGGTCCTTGCGTTCCTGACGGCCTTTGTCGCCTGCGCCCGCTGCGAGGTTTGCAAGCAACTGCTCGGCCACCCGTTTGGCATCGCCTTGAATTGCGACATCGACCTTTTTCGTCAGGCCAATCCGGTCGGAATTGATGTCGACCTGGATGACCTTGGCATCTGTCGGCCAGTAGTTCATGCCGTAGCCCGGCAATGTCGAAAACGGATTCAAACGGTTGCCAAGAGCCAGAACAACATCAGCCTTCTGGATGATCTCCATCGCCGCCTTGGAGCCGTTATAGCCAAGCGGGCCAAGCGCGAGAGGGTGTGAGCCGGGGAAGGCGTCATTGTGCTGATAGTTGCAGGCAACCGGTGCATCCAGCGCTTCGGCCAGTTTTGCAGAGGCTTCAATGCCTCCCGACAGGATCACACCGGCCCCATTCAGGATCACCGGGAACGCAGCTTCTGAAAGCAACTTGGCCGCGTCCTTGACCGCCTGTTCGCCGCCCTGAGGCCGTTCAAGACGGATGATCTGGGGCAATTCGATGTCGATGACCTGTGTCCAGAAATCGCGCGGTACGTTGATCTGGGCAGGTGCGGAGCCGCGCCGTGCCTTTTCAATCACGCGGTTCAGGACTTCGGCCATGCGCGATGGGTCGCGAACCTCTTCCTGATAACATACCATGTCCTCAAACAGCTTCATCTGTTCGATTTCCTGAAAACCGCCCTGACCTATGGTTTTGTTCGCTGCTTGCGGTGTGACAAGCAGCATCGGCGTGTGGTTCCAATAGGCGGTCTTGATCGGTGTGACGAAGTTGGTAATGCCGGGGCCGTTCTGCGCAATGGCCATCGACATCTTACCGGATGCGCGTGTGTAACCATCCGCGATCATGCCGCCCGATGTTTCGTGCGCGCAATCCCAAAATTTGATTCCCGCTGCGGGAAACAAGTCAGAGATCGGCATCATGGCGGAACCAATGATCCCGAAAGCGTTGTCGATGCCGTGCATTTGCAGGACTTTAACGAAGGCTTCTTCGGTGGTCATTTTCATAGCAGCATATCCTTAATATTTCGTAGGGGGTGCGAATCTGGGTGTTGAGGCGGAAAATAGGGTTATTGAGGGATGTGGGTTAGGGCCAAATAGGCATAGGCAATAAGTCCATATTAAATCGCTGCCGCGATCTCCTGGGCGATCAGGTCGACACCTTCGCGGATGCGCGAGCTGGGGATCGAGGAGTAGGCGAGGCGATAGTAGTTTGACGGCTGGTGGGAGCCTGCAAAAAACACGCGACCGGGTTCGATCAATACACTCCTGGTTTGCAGGCGGCGGGCGAGAACGTCGGTGTTGACTCCCGCCGGTGCACGCATCCAGAAAGACGAGCCGCCATGATACCCACGGCCGGAAATGTCGAGGCTCCGGGCGGCCAGTGCGGTTTCCATCACGTGACGACGTTCCTGCAAGGCGGCACCCATGCGCCGGATCAGCGCGTCGTAATGACCAAGTGACAGGAAGTAAGCGGCGGTGCGCTGGATGTGGCCCGGCGGATGGCGCAGCACGGAAGCCCGCAAGGCGCGGGCCTCGCGGATGAAGGGTTCGGAGCCGACCAGATAGCCAAGACGAAGGCCCGGAAACAGCGATTTCGAGAAGCTGCCGACATAGATTACACGACCATCCGTATCGAGAGATTTCAAGGCAGGTGAAGGTGACTTGAGGAAGGACATCTCGAATTCGTAGTCATCCTCGACGATCAGCGCCTCCATTTCGCGCGCCCGATCAAGCAGGGCGCGACGGCGATCCATGGGCATGGTTGCATTCGTCGGACACTGGTGACTGGGCGTGGTAAAGATGACATCGGTGCTGGGCGGGATCGCGTCGGGTGGAATGCCGTATTCATCAACCCTCACAGGCGCTACATGACACCGTGATTGAGACAGGATGTCGCGCAGCGCAGGATAACAGGGGTCTTCAAGGACGGCGTTCCGACGCTGGGTAAGCAACACCTGAGTTGTCAACCAGAGGGCATTTTGCGCGCCAAGAGTGATCAGGATCTGCGCCGGTCGGGCGGTGATGCCGCGTCGGGGCAGGGTGTGACGGGCGATGAATTGGATCAGCTGCGGATCGTCCTGATCGTAATAGTCAGTTGTCAATGAGGTAAAGTCGCGCTGGCCTAAAGCCTGAAGCGCACAGAGCCGCCAGTTCGCGTGATCAAACAGCGTCTGATCGGCCTGTCCGTAGATAAAGGGATAGCGGTATTTGGCCCAGTCCTGTGGTTTCGAAATGGAGACGGCACCGCTGAATTTCTGACCGATGGCGCGGGTCCAGTCGACGGCATCCTGCCCTTCGGGTGCAGCGTTAAATGTGGGGGGGGAAGGGGCGTTTTCGGAGACAAAATAACCTGAGCGTCCCTTGGATACGAGGTAATCATTAGCCAGCAATTCTGTATAGGCGATGGTGACGGTGATGCGGCTGACGCCCAGATGGGCTGCGAGTTTGCGGGTGGAAGGGAGCTTTTCACCCTGTTGGAAGCGACCCGAAAGGATGCCCTGCGCGATCATCTGCTGAATCTGTTGTTGCAGGGTGCCTTGAGCGTCGGGATTCAGGAAAAAGGTTTCAACGGGAAGGGTCATGGGTGAAGTATACACTGGACCGAAATCTGTTTCAATCTGGCATTATGGGGATGTGAAAACACCAAATTAATGCAGCTATCCTAACATTTGCTTCAGGCAATGTGAACGCATAAATGAGACCTTGGATTTCATTAAGGTGGAAAATTGCCGCAGCACGGGGGATGTTCCCAGTGCACCCCCTGTGCACCATGCGGTGCATTCGGGACGCGACAAGGTTTGTGGGCATCAATGCGAGCTTGTGACAAGCCCAAAGGAGATTGCGATGAACAGGCGTGATGCATATGCGCAGATGATGTATGAATTGGAGGACCTGCAAGGCCGGCTGCGCGATGAGTGGCTGAGTGACAGTCTTCCGCTGGCGTGGGATGGAGTATGGATCACCGAGCCCACGCGCAAGGACGCGGGTGACAATCCGCATCGACAGGGACATGCTGCGCTGGTTTCGCAAGATGGGCGCGGGGTACGGACCGCGTCTGAACCAGATATTGCGGATTTATTGGCTGGCCCTGCTGGGCGGCGGGATCAAGAGGTTCCCGAGTGACGACAATATCCCAAGGTTGCTGAATAAAGGGCATGAGAAAATGCGGAAAAAGTACAAGGATTTTCCGTGAGGGGGATGGCGTGGGCATCCCTGTCGGGGTTCGAACAGATCTGTGCTGTTTTTCTGTTGAGCGTGAGGCCGCTATGGCGATGCGTTGGAATTGACTTCGTTGCCATGATGGAGGAGCGATGTGGCACTGATAAACAGGCAGGATGCGTTGATGACAGAAATATCCGTTGATTTGGTCGTTGAGGATGACGAAATTGAAGCCGTGCAGGCGCTTTGCCAAGACTGGCTGGATTGGCATTGGAAAGCATATCCCGACGATTGGCCGACCGAAGGCAATCCGATGGACCCGCAAAGATTCCAAAAGATCCTGGAGGATCTGCCGGGCCTACACGCAAGGCCGCGTGGCGGTATCTTTCTTGCGCGACTGGATGGAGAACCCGTCGGGTGTGTGATGTATAATGAAGCTGATGGGATGACTGCCGAACTCAACCGGTTGTTCGTGCGCGAAAATGGCAGAGGGCATGGTCTGGGACGAATGATGCTGGAGCGCATGTTCGAGCAGATGAAGTCGGATGGTTATAAAAGGGCGATTTTTTCGTCGGCGAAATTTCTCACCCATGCAAAAGAGATGTACCAGGACGCAGGTTTCGTCGATATGCCACATCCGCAAGCTTTCCCTGAGGCTTGGCGTGAATATGTCTACTTCATGGAGCGCAGGCTTGATCCGTCGGAATGAAACTGTGCATGCTACCTTCGGCTCGCCGGAAATTCCGATCATAAGTGTTGTTAAAGACTATCCTTCCGATCACTGGTTGAGGCGCGTCCGTGATGCTGACGCTCCGTAATGCAACGTCAAAAGGCCCCCGCGCGATGCAGGGGCCCAAGGGTGTCACTTCAGCACGTGATCAGGGGCAGGCTGCGGTATAACGCGAACCGTTCGGGCGTTGGTAGACGCATGATCCTGATTGTGTGCGTCCGATATAGCTGCCTGCGGCAGCTCCGGCGGCACCGCCCACCAGAGCGCCGACGACCTTGTCATCATCGCCGGAAACGGCGGCACCAGCGGCGGCACCAACTGCGGCACCTGCCAGTGTGCTGGTTTGTTGATCTGTTGCACAGGCCGCGAGTGCGGCCATGAGAGGTAGCGAAAGAAGTAGCTTTTTCATGTTTTTCTCCAAATCTGGTCTGATAGGCAAACACGAAGGGTAGGGAAAAGGTTCCGTATTAATTCAAATTCCGGCTGGATCGTGCGGTAACCTGATTATGATGCAAAAAGACCGCCGGAGGATGCCGGCGGCCTAAGCTGTTGTTACAGCAGGTGTTTTCAGCCGAAGACGCGGCCCAGAGCACCATCTACTGCCGATATGATCTGGTCGATGTCGTCCTTTTGCGCGATCAGGGCAGGTGAGAAGCACAGGGTGTTGTTCTTGCCCGGAACGGAGCGGTTGGTCATGCCGATGATTACGCCCTGGTTCATGCAGTCCCCGACAACAGCGGCGGCCTTGGATTCGTGGACCGCTGCGCGGCTTTCGCGGTCTGTGACCAGTTCCGCGCCCAGGAACAGACCCTTACCGCGCACGTCACCGATAACCGGATGCTTGTCGGAAAGAGCGTGCAGTTGGTCGAGCATGTAGTCGCCCTGCGCCAGAGTGTTTTCCAGCAGGCCTTCTTCTTCGATGATGGCGATGTTTTCGAGTCCTGCCGTCGGTCCTGCCGTGCAGCCACCAAAAGTTGAGATGTCGCGGAAGTAATCCATCGTGTCCGAGGCATCTGTCTTGAACATATCAAAGACTTCTTCGGTGGTGACGAGACAGGAAATGGCGGCGTAGCCGGAAGCGACCCCCTTGGCCATTGTGACCATGTCTGGTTTGATACCGTAATGCTGGTAGCCGAACCATGTGCCGGTACGGCCAACGCCACAGACAACTTCGTCGATGTGCAGCAGGATCTCATATTTCTTGCAGATTTCCTGCACGCGGTCCCAGTAGCCGTCAGGAGGCGTGATGACACCGCCGCCGGCGGTGACAGGTTCAAGGCAGAGGCTGCCGACGGTGTCGGGGCCTTCGGCGAGGATGACCTTTTCGATCTGGTCTGCGGCCCAGACGCCGTAGTTTTCCTGTGGTGCGCCGTCTTGTTCAAAGGCGCGGTATTCCATGCAATGGGGAACGCGTACGAAGCCGGGGGTGAAGGGGCCGTATTGTGCGTTGCGTTCGTCCTGACCACCGGCGGAGAGCGCCGAGATGGTGGTGCCGTGGTAGTCGCGGTCGCGGTAGAGGACCTTGTGTTTTTTTCCACCAGATTTCTTGTGGGCAATCTGGCGGACCATTTTGAAGCCCTTCTCATTCGCCTCGCTGCCAGAGTTGGCATAGTAGACGCGGCTCATGCCGGGCATCTTGGAGATCAGTTTCTCTGCAAAGTGAGAGCCGGGGATGGAGCCAGCAGAGCCTGCAAAATAGTTGAGCTTGATCAACTGGTCGCGCACGGCATTGGCGATGCGTTCCCGGCCATAGCCGACATTGACTGTCCAGACACCGCCGGAAACAGCGTCGAGGTGTTCTTTGCCTTTTTGATCCCAGACGCGCATGCCTTTGCCTTCGACAATAATGCGGGGATCGACCTGGTTGTCGGGATTGGCGTCCATGTATTGTTTGTGCTGGCTGAGGTGATGCCAGATGTGGGCGCGGTCTGCTTCGACAACGCGTGAGAGATCGTTTTCTTTGAAATTGCCGTCCATTGTCAGACCTTTCGAATAGAGTGTCGGGTGAAATCGGGGCGGGAAGTTCCCGTGCCGCTCAATCAATGCTGGCAAATCCTAGAATCGCGTAGGGCCAGACCTTATGAAATGGTAGCGCCAGAATCTTTGGGTGTCTAATGGTTATGGGATTCCAGGTGACGCACTACGATAGGTTTCCGACTCGGGGTATGTCGCAAAAGATGTCTGTACCGCCGTTTGTTTGTTGACATGGGGCGGGTCTGGATCGAGTGTGAATTGCACCCTGCTGGTGCAGTTTTTTCACGAGGAAATTCAAATGATCCCGACCAACTCGCCGTTGCTCGCCGCGTTGACGCCCTATGCACAATCAGATGTGCACACGACCACGAATATCACTTTCAGTTTTCTTGGCGCCGGGAGCGAGGTCGACCCCGGCAATGACAGTGGTGATTTGACAAACTCGCTTTTCTGGACCGATGCGCAGCGCGATTTTGTTCGGGATATTTTTGCTTATATCTCAACAGTTGTGAACCTGACCTTTGAAGAAGTTCCAGTCGGCGACAGCGTCAACATCGAATTTGTCCATATTGCCCAATTCGACGATCCATCAACAACGGGTGTTTCCATTCCTCAAGCACCGGGAATCTCAAAGATCTTTGTGCCTACAGAATATATTGGCCTGACTGATGTGACCCTGATCCATGAAATCGGTCATTCCCTTGGCCTGAGCCATCCCTTTGACGGACCGGGCAAGTTGCCGGGTGTGACCGTGGATGGTGATCTGGGCGACTTTAACCACAATACGGAATTGGCGACCCGGATGTCCTATAATCCCGGCGCATCGAACGCACATCCCGGCCTTGATATTACCGGGGAGCCATCAGCCTATGGTGCGTTGGATATTGCAGCCCTTCAACTGTTGTATGGCGCAAACACAGGAACCGGTGCGGGCGATACCGTCTATGGCATCGATCCCACGTTGATAACCATCTGGGACACCGGTGGTCACGACTTGATTGATTTTTCCGGTGCCACCGATAATGCCGAGATCGATCTGCGCCCTGCCACGCTTGAGCTGGACGCAGGTGGCGGGGGGTTCCTGTCCTTCATTGGATCCAATGGCGGTGCAGTGGCCAACGGGGGCTACACTATCGCCTTCGGTGTCGAGATCGAAGATGCGCGCGGCGGCGCAGGAGATGACAAGATCACCGGTAATGAGTTGGCAAACCTGTTAAGTGGGAATGGCGGAAACGATGTTATTGATGGCGGTGACGGCTTTGACATGGCGCTCTTCTCGGGCAACCAAAGCAGTTATACACTGGTCTTGAACGCCGAAGCCACAACTGTAACGGACAGACGTGCAGGCGGGGACGGCAGCGATAGGATTTCCAATATCGAAGCGGTAAGCTTTGGTGGCGGTGCTGACGCCGCCTTTGACCTGACCAGGTTTGCGGGGACGGAAACCCTGACTGAAACGCAGATGGAAAGTTTCGTCGAACTTTACATCGCCTATTTCAACCGTGCGCCGGATGCGATCGGGTTGAACTTTTGGGGGACAGCCTTTGCCGGTGGGACAACGCTTGAGCAGATGGCGACTCTCTTTATTGATCAGGACGAGACACGCGCGACCTATGCAGCGGACCTGAGCAACGCGGATTTCGTGGCTGCGGTTTACAACAACGTGCTGGGCCGTGCAGGCGATCAGGAAGGTGTTGATTTCTGGCTTGGCCATCTGAACGATGGCACGGTTGGGCGGGACCAGTTCATTCTGGGTGTGCTGGGCGGTGCCAAGTCACCGATTGCAAATGCCACCGAAGCACAGATGATCCAGCAAGCCGCAGATCAGCAGCATCTGAGCATCAAGACAGACATTGGTGTCTATTATTCAATCACCAAAGGCATGTCGGATGTCAGCAATGCCTCTGCTGCGATGGCTTTGTTTGACGGATCGGCGAGCAGCGTCACCGCCGCGCAGAACGCGATAGATGGCTACTATGCTTCGGCACTTGATGGGGATAGCGGTACATTCCTGTTGCAGCTGGTCGGCGTGGTCGACGATCCATTTGGTTCGGCACTGGTTTAAGCCCCAGGTTGTGATGAACCCCTGTTAAAATCTGACCAGTCCCGTCTGAATCACTGGACTGGTCATGGTGACACAGCCTCATAGAGAGCTGCATTTCGCGTGAATTCGGCGTGGTGCACCATCAATTCGGACTGGATTGCGACGCTTTGGTTGCATGAATTGTCGCTTTGAGAATTTGGATGTCCTAATCTCAATCAAGGCGACAGAATTTATTGCTCTTCGCGAAAAGAACGGACAAGATGTTTCCGGATGTGTGGATTTTGCATCAAGAATGAGATGTTTGGTTTCATTTTTGCGCAATTTTACAATGCAGGTTCACGAACAACACCTCTTCAACAAAGGGGGGACAATGACCAATAGGGAGAAGAACATGATTAAGAAAACAACAACGGGCTTTGTCGCTGCGGCGCTCATGGGGCTGACAGGTCAGGCTGCCCTGGCAGATGGCCACGGTGAAATTACGGTTGGCTATTTCCTTGAGTGGCCAATGCCGTTTCTGGCAGCCAAAGCATCGGGTGCCTATGACCAAGCGCTGGGCATGAAGGTAAACTGGGTTTCTTTTGAAACTGGAACAGCGATGTCGGCGGCCATGGCGTCCGGGGATGTCCAGCTTTCTGTTTCTCAGGGTGTGCCGCCATTTGTTGTGGCAACATCTGGCGGTCAGGACATTCAGATTGTGGATGTTGCTGTTTCCTATTCGGACAACGACAACTGCGTTGTGAAATCCGATCTGGAAATCGACAAGAATTCGGCAGGCGAGTTGGCCGGCAAGAAAGTGGCCGTGCCTTTGGGTACTGCGGCACATTATGGTTTCCTGCGTCAGATGGACCATTTTGGTGTCGATATTTCCACGCTTTCCATCGTTGACATGGCCCCGCCGGAAGGTGCCGCTGCGCTGTCGCAGGGTGCCGTGGATTTTGCCTGTGGTTACGGCGGCGGTCTGACCCGGATGAAAGAATATGGCAATGTTCTGCTGACTGGTAAAGAAAAAGAAGAACTGGGTATTCTGGTGTTTGACGTTACGACGGCACCGGCAGCTTTCATCGCTGAAAATGGCGATACCGTTGCCAAGTTTGTTGGTGTGACCGCTGCGGCAAACGCAGAATGGAACGCTAACAAGAGTGACGAGATGCTTGCCGTGATTGCCGAGCAGTCGGGTATGGATGTCGAGGCAACGCGTGCTTCAATCTCAAGTTTTGTCTTTCCGTCCATTGATGAGCAGCTTTCGCAAGCCTGGCTGGGGGGCAACGCTGCGACCTTCATGAAAGGTGTGGCACAGGTATTTGTCGAGGCAGGATCGATTGATTCCGCTCTGGACAGTTATGAAGGTGCCATAAACACCGGACCGCTTGAAGCCGCGAAATAAATGCATGGCGGCGCGTTCCCGTCCGGGGGCGCGCCGTTTCTCTTTTGACGAAACCGAGGTGGGCGACCCCTGCCCTTTTGACCCCGACGGGATGGGACAGCATGGAATGACCGGACTCTCCATAGAAAATCTGTCAATGCGATTTGATTTGCCGGATGGCGGCACGGTTCAAGCATTGCAGGATGTGTCGATTGATTTGAAAGCGGGCGAATTGTTGAGCGTGCTGGGCCCTTCGGGGTGTGGCAAGACAACGTTGCTGAACATTGTTGCAGGGTTTCTGGCACCGACCTCGGGCGTGATGACCTTGAACGGCCACAACATCACCGGACCGGATGCAGAACGCGGGATGGTGTTTCAGCAGGGTGCCTTGTTCGAGTGGATGTCGGTGCGTGAAAATGTCGGCTTTGGTCCTTCGATGAAAGGCATGCCGAAGAACAACAAGAAAGAGATCGTGGATCACCTGCTGGATGTGGTGGGGTTGCAGGATTTCAAGGAAAAGGCAGTGTACGAACTATCCGGCGGTATGCAGCAACGTGTGGCGTTGGCCCGTTGTCTGGCAAATGATCCGGATGTGATCTTGATGGATGAACCATTGGGCGCGCTGGATGCCTTGACCCGCGAAAAGATGCAATCGCTGGTGTTGAAACTGTGGAAAGAGACCGGCAAGACGATCATCCTGATCACCCATTCCGTTGAGGAAGCGCTGTTGCTGGGCGAACGGCTGATTGTGATGGCCCCGCGTCCCGGGCGCATTCACAAGGAATACCGTCTGCCTTTTGCTGAGCTGGGTGTTGGTGCGGATCTGCGTGAGGTGAAGAAACATCCTGATTTCGGGCCCAAACGTGAAGAGATCCTGAACATGATCTGGGACATGGAAGAAGAGATTATGGGCACCACGGAGAATGCGGCATGATACCCCTGATTATCTATATCGCGATCTTTGTTGCGGCCTATTTCATTGTCACCAAATTGGTGCAGGGCGCAGGGACCAGAGATTATACCTCGTTGAAGACGGTAACCTTTGGCGATGAAAGCGCCGTCAGGCCCAACCGTGTCGCCGGCATCATTTCGATTTTCACGATCTTTCTTATGTGGGGGGTATTTACCGGGTCGACATTGTTGCCGAAGTTTCTGCATGCGCCCGCCCCCTTCATGGGGGAGACCAGTTTTACCTATACGGCGCAGGTGGAAGGGCAAGCCCCTGATGATGCCACGGTGACTGTCATCGTGCATCCTCGCGAAGAGGAGGTCGAGCTGCCCGAAATCGATCCGGGCGACGGCTTTGCCAAGAATGACGTCATATCGATTGCGCAGTGGCGGTCCGGGCTGGTGCGGGTTGATGCCAACGACGCATTGACCAAAAAAGATGGTGCAAAGGTCATCGCGATCAACGGGCAGAAGATTGCACCGGGCGGCACCGTGAAGACGGAACACGGCAAGGTAAAGCTTTCGGACAAGGGGACGCCGAATTTCACACCGTCCAAAGGCTGGCAAATGGAACCGCTGTATTTGCCGGCACCTGAAAAGGTCTGGGAACGGTCGGTGCAAATTGCATCAGAAGGCTTTCGCAACTTTTCGTTGCTTCAGCATCTGGGCTCCTCCCTGTTTCGGGTTGTTGTCGGCTTCTTGCTGGGCGCCATCGTCGGAATCCCGCTTGGCTATGCGATGGGGTTGAGCAACTGGTTTCGCGGCTGGTTCGATCCGATTGTCGAATTCATGCGTCCGGTGCCGCCACTGGCCTTGATCCCGCTGGTGATCATTTGGGCGGGTATTGGCGAGGCAGGCAAAATTATCCTGCTGTTTCTTGCGGCGCTTTGGATCATGGCGATTGCTGCAAGGTCCGGTGTGTCCGGGGTCAAGATCTCAAAGGTGCATGCTGCCTATTCGCTGGGCGCGTCAAAGTGGCAGGTCATGCGTTATGTGATTGTGCCCAACTCCCTGCCTGAAATTTTCACCGGTGCGCGTGTTGCAATGGGTGTGTGTTGGGGAACGGTTGTGGCGGCAGAACTGGTCGCGGCGGAACAGGGGGCGGGTATGATGATCATGACCGCATCCAAATTTCAGCTTACCGATATTGTGATCATGGGGATCATTCTGATTGGTGTGATCGGCTTTGGTATCGATATGCTGATGCGGGCGGCCGAGAAGTTTCTGGTGCCGTGGAAGGGTAAAGGTTGATCCAACCCTGAGTTAAGACGCCGATGTGATACGCAAACAAAAAGCGCCGAAGAGTATCTTCGGCGTTTTTCTTTTGTGCTGGGTGGTCCCGCTTTCTTTCAAAGAAAGCGGTCGGAACCTTTGAAAGTTTCCGGTCCTTGTGGCCGCTGTTACTTGCCCCGGCGCGGGGTGGTGGCCCCGCCTTTGTTCTTGGGTTTGCCGCCGGCTTTGCCGATCTTGTTCGGTGGGGTAAAGCGTTTGGATGGGTCTGTGGCGCGTTTGTAGGTTTTCGCGCCACCACTGCCTTCTTCGCGGGCTTTGAAGGGTTTGCCGCTTTTGGGTTTTGCACCGCGCGGGGCGTTCGCCTTGGGGCTGTCCTTTTTCCAGACCGCTTTGGCCTTTGGTTTTGCAGGCGCGTCCCCGTTTGCCTTTGGCCTTGGGGTAGCACCGGGTTTCATCGGGCTGCGCTCTGTCTTGTGAGACTTGGGCGGGCGTTCGCCTTTGGGCTTATCCGCATGTTTGTGTTTTGGTTTGTCGAATTTGGGCTTTTCCGCACGTGCCTCGCCCGCTGGGGCGTTTGCAGGGGCAGGGCGCGGTTTACGCGGGGCCGCTGCGGCATCGGGGTCATAGCTGGACTTGCGGTGTGGCGGTTTTGGGCCTTTGTCGGGGCGTGGCCCACGGTCCGACCGGCCACGGGGCAGATCGGGGGCCTTGTCGAGTTTGGTGACAATGGCACCGGCTTCGACCACGCGATCGGGGCCGATTGCATTCATAAATTTATCCGCTGAGGACGCGAGGATTTCGACAAAGCTGTGATCCTGCTGGACGCGTATTGCGCCGATGTCGTCCTTGGTCAGGTCACCCTTGTTGCAGATCATTGGCAGCAATGTGCGCGGTTCGGCTCCATCATTGCGTCCGGTTGATATCGAGAACCAGACCGATGGGCCAAAGGAAGGGCGCGGGCGATCGTCCTTGTTGCCCGGATCGGTGAGGTCTTCGGGGGCGGAGGCACGGGCACGATAAAGGTTCACGAAAGCAGTGGCGAGTTGTTCCGGTGTGAACCTTTCGGTGAGAGAGGTCACGAAATCCGCGGCATCACTTGGGGCGGGGTTCGACCATGCGGGATCGGCAAGCAGACGTTCTTCATCTGCGGCGTTGACCTCTTCGGCGGTGGGGGCACCTGCCCAGGTTGCAGAGAGCTTTGCCCAGCCCAACAGGCGGTTTGCTTTGGTCTTGAGTTTGGCGGGGACGATCAGGGCGGAGACCCCCTTGCGCCCGGCACGGCCGGTGCGCCCGGACCGGTGCAGTAATGTATCTGCGTTGCTTGGCAGATCGGCGTGGATCACCAGTTCGAGGTTGGGCAGGTCAATGCCGCGGGCGGCGACATCGGTGGCGACACAGACACGCGCCCGGCCATCGCGCAAGGCTTGCAGGGCATTGGTGCGTTCGGATTGCGACAATTCACCGGAAAGGGCGACCACTGAAAAGCCGCGGTTGGTGAATTTCGTTGTCAGGCGTGTCACTGCGGCGCGGGTGTTGCAAAAGACAATGGCGTTCTTGGCTTCGTAAAACCGCAATACGTTGATGATGGCGTTTTCTGTGTCGCGCGGATGCACGTTCAGAGCACGGTATTCAATGTCTGCGTGCTGTTTGGCCTCACCGATGGTGGCGATTCGCTGCGCGTCTTTCTGGTAGGATTTTGCCAGTTTGGCGATGGCAGCCGGCACGGTCGCCGAAAACATCAATGTGCGGCGGTCTTCGGGGGCTTCGGACAGGATGAATTCAAGCTCGTCGCGAAACCCCATGTCGAGCATTTCATCCGCTTCGTCGAGAATTACGGCGCGCAAATCGCTGAGGTCGATGTTGCCACGTTTGATATGGTCACACAGGCGACCGGGGGTAGCGACGACCACATGTGCTCCGCGATCAAGGGCGCGGCGTTCGCTGCGCTGGTCCATGCCGCCGACGCAGGTGGTCACCGTTGCCCCAGCCTTGGCATAAAGCCAGGTCAGTTCGCGGGCTACTTGCATGGCGAGTTCGCGGGTCGGCGCGATGACCAGTGCCAGAGGGGCATCGGCAGGGCCGAACCTTGGTGACTCTCCCAGCAAGGTTGGGGCCATGGCGAGGCCGAAGGCGACCGTCTTGCCCGAGCCGGTCTGAGCCGAGACCAGGAGATCGGCCTCGGTCAATGCCGGGTCGGTGACGGCAGTCTGTACAGCAGTCAGTGTTTCATAGCCTTGGGCTTCAAGCGCATCTGCGATTGTCTGGATCACGGGTTTCGTCCTGTTCTGAGGGGAGCCGAGCAACCTGCGCGGCAGCCTCAGGCCGGGGGCCGAGGCGTGTGTTTCGCCCGCCCTTAAGGGTTTCGCGCATGAATGTACATGGGTTTGTTTTCAGCGCCGGTCCCCACCTGATATGGCGAGTTGACATGAAATGCGAAGTTTCTCAACTAAATGGCATTCTGTTGCGCCTATGGAGGACTTATGACCGGTGGATTGGAGACGAGAGTCGATGGTGCCGGGCATGTGGGCAAACATCCGGTTGTCGAGACGATAGAGGAAGTGTTTAGCTTTAGATTGCAGCGACTTGTCGCTGTTGAAGAGCGCGTCGCGCAGGGCAGGACATTGCGTTTTTTTGACCTGAGCACGAATGAATGGCGGTTGCTGGCACTGGTGCAGGGGCGCGCGCCAGCCCGTGCGCGTGCCTTGGCGGATCTGTTGTTGATGGACAAGAGCCAGACAAGCCGGGTTGTCAAATCACTGCTGGCCAAGGGGCTATTGTTCACCTCGCCCGACCCGGATGACGGGCGTGCCAGCGTGCTGGAGCTGACAGGCAAGGGGGCGAAACTGTATATGCGGGCATTTGCGGAAGTCATGCGCAACAATCAGCGTATGCTGGAAGTCTTGAGCGTTGAGGAAGTGCTGGCCTTTGATTTGATACTGGCCAAGCTGACCGGGCGCTGTTGTGACTTGCTTGATGCGCGGCTGAAGCGACGGTTGACGCGCTAGGCCAGGTTTTAACCGGAAGCTCCGGTGCGATCACCCCAAGGGGATTTCAATGGCGGCCTGGATGCGCATACTGGTATGGGACAAGCGCGGGGCAAGCCCGCATGCGATTTTATTGATTTGCCTTTGGCAAATCGGGATTTGAGGCTCTGCCTCAAACTCCGCGGTATTTTGGGCCAAAAAGAGAAGTTTCGTGTTGAATACTGTGCCTTTTACGCGTGATCTGGTGTTGGTCGGAGGTGGGCATGCTCATGCGCTGGTGTTGCGGGCCTGGGGGATGAATCCCATGCCGGGGGTGCGGGTGACGCTGATCAATCCGGGGCCGACAGCACCCTATACGGGGATGCTGCCCGGCTATGTGGCAGGGCATTACGGCCGTGATCTTCTGGAGATTGATCTGGTTCGTCTGTGCCGCCATGCCGGGGCACGTCTGATTCTGGACAGAGCTGTGGGGATTGACCGGCACCGCCGGGAGGTGATTCTGGCGGATCGGCCTGCGGTGGCTTATGATGTGGGGTCGATCGATGTGGGGATTACGGCGCAGCTGGATGTCGCCGGATTTGCCGTGCATGGGATCGGGGCCAAGCCGCTGGATGGTTATGCGGCCCGATGGCGGGAATTTCTGGCGCAGGTCACACGGGGTGACATTGATCCTGTGGTGGCGGTCATCGGTGGCGGTGTGGCGGGCTGCGAACTGGCCATGGCGATGGCTTTTGCCCTACGCGGTGCGGGGGTGGAACCGCGTGTGACGGTCATTGAGGCAGGCCCACAGGTGTCAGGAATGGGCGCGCAGGCGCGGCGTCATGTCCTGGACGCGATGGCGGATCTTGGCATCGCCCTGCGGGTCAATGCCGAGGTGCGTGAAGTCACGGCGGGTCAGGTGGTGATCGAAGGGCAGGCAGCGGTGCCTGCGGCGCTCTGCGTGGGGGCAGCCGGAGCCTTTGCCCAGGAGTGGGTCGCCCGCACGGATTTGCCGCAGCAAGCGGGATTTATAGAGGTTGGTCCCGATCTGGGGGTCTCGGGGGATGCGGCATTGTTTGCGGTGGGCGATTGTGCGGTGATGCCGCATGCGCCGAGACCCAAGGCGGGGGTTTTTGCGGTGCGGGCGGCACCGGTATTGCACCGCAATTTACGGGCCGCCCTTAGCGGCGGTCGGCGCAGGAAATGGACACCGCAAAAGCACTATCTGAAACTGGTTTCGCTGGGGGAAAAGTCTGCCATCGCGGAAAATTTCGGGCTGGCATTGTCGGGGCCGTTGCTTTGGCGCTGGAAGGACCGGATTGACCGCAGGTTCATGCAGCATTTGCGGAATTTGCCGGCGATGGTGGCCCCGGCGGCAACCGGCGTGGCAGCATTGGGCGTTGCCGAGATGATGGCGGCCAGGCCTCTGTGTGGCGGCTGCGGTGCCAAGGTGGGCGGAGGTGTGTTGACCGGTGCCTTGGCGGGAATCGCGCGTGGGAGCGGGGAGGTGGTGACTGGTACCGGCGACGATGCGGCAGTGCTGCGTCAGACGGGGGGCGGGTTTCAGGTGATCAGCACCGATCATCTGCGCGGTCTGATCGAAGACCCCGCCCTGATGGCGCGTATCGCGGCAGTTCATGCCCTGGGTGATGTCTGGGCGATGGGCGCGCAGCCGCAGGTGGTGCTTGCCTCGATCGTACTGCCGCATATGTCGGCGGTATTGCAGGCGCGGATCCTGAAGGAAATAATGCGCGAAACTGAAGCAGTGGTTCAGGCGGCGGGAGCGCAGTTGGTCGGGGGGCATACGACCATGGGGGCGGAGCTGACCCTTGGGTTCACGGTGACGGGCACGCGCGAGAAGATGCCGCTGACCGTGTCTGGGGCGCAAGCGGGAGACGTATTGATTCTGACGCGGCCGATCGGATCAGGGGTGATCATGGCGGCGGATATGGCAGGACAGGCAGAGGGGCGCGATGTGGCAGCGGCCCTTGGTGTGATGGCCAGCCCGCAGGATCGGGAGGCAGAGGTTCTGGGTAAGGTCGCCCATGCGATGACGGATGTGACGGGCTTTGGATTGGCGGGGCATGTGCGGGCGATCTGTGTGGCGTCGGGGCTGGATGCGGTGCTGCAGGCGGAGGCGATACCGGTTTACGCGGGGGCACGGGCCTTGTCACGGGCGGGAGTCTCTTCGAGCTTGATGCCCTCCAACCGGGTGGATGCGCCGGTTGCAGGCAAGGATGACCCGTTGATGCATGATCCGCAGACGGCAGGGGGGTTACTGGCCGCTGTGGGGCAGGATCGGGAAGGAGAAGTCAAGGCGGCCCTGCAGGCGCGGGGATGTTGCGGTGTGACCATCGGTCGACTGTCCCGGGGCAATGGCCGTGTAGAGCTTAGGTGACTTCGGCGCAGATGGCTTTGGCGGCCTTTGCGAGGGTTGCCTCGTCGAGGTCGGGCAGATCAACCTGTTTGATGGTCCGCTCCCCGACAGGCGTGGATTTGGCATAGCGCGGATCGTAATGCGCCGAAATCAGCCCTGCGGCGAGGGAGACCCAGTCGCGGTTTCGGGCCTGGGCGTGCCAGCTGTCGATGTGGCTGGCTGAATGATAGGGGCGCAAGCGGTCGATCAGACCGGCCAGTTTCGCGGCGTCCTGGGTCAGATCGCCATAGGCGCGGCAGAGGAATTCTGCGCGCGCGGTAATCGGCGCGGTTATCCGGATCTGTGCCGCCCTGTTCATTGCGGTCCAGAGTGCCGGGGGAATCAGGCGTGCGCCGATCTTGCTGCTTTCTGCTTCGACAAAGGTAATCCTGTCGGGATCGAGCGTGCCCAGCGCGGCGGCAATGCTGCTTTCGAACATCTTTTGCGCCGGCTGCGCCTTTTCAATGCTGCCAAACAGTGATCCGCGATGTGCGGCCAGACCTTCGAGGTCAAGAATTTGTGCATCCTGTCGGGCAAGGTGGTGCAGCAGGGCGGTTTTGGCCGTTCCGGTGCCGCCCTGGATCAGGCACATGCGATGGTTGACCGGGGCTTCATAGAGGGTATCGACGACGGCGCGGCGATAGCTTTGATAACCGCCTTGAAGCAGGCGTACACGCCAGCCGATCTGATCGAGAATCGTTGCAAAGGCAGCGGAGCGTTGTCCGCCGCGCCAACAATAGACCAGTGGCTGCCAGGCACCGTCCTTTTCCGCGAGTGAGCCCTGGAGATGACGGGCGGTGTTCTGAGCAACCAATGCGCCGCCGGTCTTGCGGGCGTGGAAGGGGGAAATGCGGGCGTAGATCGTACCTATCTGTGCACGCTCTGCGTCATCCAGCACCGGCAGATTGATGGCACCGGGGATGTGATCCCTGGCAAATTCGCAAGGGGCCCGCACGTCGATGATTGTGTCAGCGGTCAGGGTTTGCAGATCAGCCAGCCTGTTGAGGATGAAGGGGGTCATGGGATGCCTTTGCGCAGCATGCGCTTGAGCGGCTGTTTAGCGGGTATGGGGCAGAGGGCCAAGTGGGGTCGTGTCCGGTGCGCGCAATGCCCTGTGCGCAATAATTGCTTTGCGGACCGTGCGGCGGTCGTTAGGGTTGTTTTCATTTTCCGACTGGAGGGTCCTGTGCTTAGCGTTGATGAGGAGATCAGAACTGTTGAGCGGCTGCGGGAGCTGCTGCCGACGGAAGGGTTTGTGAATACCTTTCTGAAGGTGAGTGACCGGCTGAATGATGTGGCCCGCAGGTTCATCGGACTTGCGCCCTTTGTCATCGTGGCGACAAAATCGTCGGAAGGGTTGATTGACGTTTCGCCCAAAGGGGACCCTGCCGGTTTTGTCGAAGTCTATGACGATCGGACGCTGATCATTCCTGACCGGCTTGGCAATCATCGGGTCGACGGGTTTCAGAACTTGCTGGAAGACCCCAATGTGGCGCTTTTGTTCATTGTGCCCGGTCATGGTGATACGCTGCGTATCGCAGGCAAGGCACGCATCGTTCGGGATGCTGCCATCAGCAAACGCCACGGGATCAAAGGACGTGAGCCGCTGCTTGCGCTGGTAATTGATGTCGAAGAGGCGTTCATGCATTGTTCGAAATCGCTGATCCGGTCACGTCTGTGGCACCCGGACGGATGGCCGGAACGCAAAGCGGCACCGACATTGGCTGAATGGGTGTTGGCAACGGTTGACCGTGATCAAACGCTGGACGAGGTGCAGGAGGATCACAGCGCGGATGAAGCGGCCCGTCTATATTAGAGACTGGTATCAAGCCATGCGGAAACTGCGGGGCTGCTGCCCGAACCAGATTGTAGGGCGCAAAACCGATTCCCGCGGAATCGAACTGTTGTCACAGACTGGCGGCAGAGCGGATGGAGGTCAGTCAGCCTTGAAACAGGCCCAAGACGTTTCACCAACTTCACAGGAAGGAAATGGTGGAGCATAGCGGGATCGAACCGCTGACCTCCTGCATGCCATGCAGGCGCTCTCCCAGCTGAGCTAATGCCCCATTGGGCCGTGGCCCAGGGTCGTGGCGCGTGACTAGTGCCTAGTGCGGGCGGGATCAAGGGAAAAATTCTTTCCTTGCCCGCCCAGCGCGAAATTAGTCGTCGTCGGGTGTCGCAACGTCGGCGATATCGTCCAGTGGAACGGTATCATCATCATCGTCGTCATCGTCGAGGATATCGTCGTCGAGGTCCACATCCACGTCATCCTCGTCGTCGAGTACTACATCCTCGTCGGTTACATCCTCCGCGTTCTTTGCCTTGGCTGTTACCGCATCTTCGGCATCAGCGGCGATCATCCGCGACTTGGCTGCGTCGATCTCCAGTACCTCGCCGGTATAAGGGCTGATGATGGGATCTTTGTTCAGGTCGTAGAACCGCTTGCCCGAGGTCGGGCAAAGACGTTTGGTTCCCCATTCTTCCTTGGGCATGAAACACCCCTTCTTAAAATTTCATTTGCTTGGTGATGTTGGTCTAGCTGATTCAGGGCAATTGCCATATGAGGGGGGGATAGTCAAAGGCTTTAGCCTCCGCTGCCTCGAGAGCCCCTCCATTGAACGACATAACCTTGCCCGGCACCCCCCCTATTGATCTGATTTTGCGCCGTTCCGCCCGTGCGCGGCGGATCACGCTGCGGATTTCGCAATTGGACGGGCGCGTGACCCTGACCGTGCCCAAACGGCTGGCGGCACGGGAAGCGGTCGCTTTTGCCCGCGCGAAAGAGGGGTGGATTCGTGATCATCTTGAGGCGCGGGGGGCGGATGTGCATGTGGGATTGGGGACAGAACTGCCGTTGGGTGGTCGCCTGTTGCCGGTGGTGGCGGGCGTGGGCAGATCCGTGCAGATTGGCGAAACAGGGATTGCGGTTCCGGGACCGAAAGAACGTGTAGGCGCGCGGCTGGGTGCCTATCTGAAACAGGTGGCGCGGGACCGGCTGGCGGGGGCCTGCGATGATTATGCTGCAAGGTTGGGGCGGCCCTATTCGCGGATCACAATGCGCGACACGCGGTCGCGATGGGGATCCTGTACCAGTGACGGCGGGCTGATGTTTTCCTGGCGTCTGATCATGGCCCCGCCCGAGGTGCTGGATTATGTTGCGGCGCATGAGGTCGCGCATCTGGCCGAGATGAACCATTCGCCCGCGTTCTGGGCGGGAGTGGAGCGGATTTACGGACCGTACAAGGCACCACGTGGCTGGTTGCGACAGAACGGGAACATGCTGCACCGGTATAAGTTCTAGGCGAGTTTTAGCATCGTGATTCCCGCGATGATCAGGGCGATTCCGGCAAGGCGCGCGGGCGTGGCCGCATCGCCAAACAGCATGATGCCGGCCAATGCCGCGCCAATGATACCGATTCCGACCCAGACGGCATAGGCGGTACCCAGCGGCAAGTCTTTCATCGCGGCGGCAAGCAGCCAGAAGCTGATGAAAGCGGCCACACCGGTCAGCACGCTTGGCCCGATTTTGGTGAAGCCGTCGGAGGCTTTCATCGCACTTGCCCAGATGATTTCGAACAGGCCGGCAATGATAAGAAGGAGCCATGGATTGCTCATGTTGTTTCCTTTGGATTGGTGTTTTCGGGCAGAACAAACAGATCATGCACACTGACTTCCAGCCTGGCGGCAAGCTTCAGGGCCAGCACCGTTGAGGGCACAAAGACGTTGTTTTCTATGGTGTTGATGGTTTTGCGTGACACGCCAACAGCCTGAGCCAATTTCGCCTGCGTCAGCCTAGCGGTCTTTCGGTGTTCGGCAAGATGGGTGATCAGGGTCATTTTCGCCTCCACAGTTCAAGATACATATGAGTCAACGGTTTCACGACCGAGATCAGCATGAGCGTGACGGCCAGTTGCTTGGCACCGCCAAGGTCGGCCTGCCATATCAATACCCTCGTGATGATTGCAGTCCAGAACCCAAGATTTTCGGCGCTACGCCGGTCGGCTTGATCGATTTCGACCGGCGATGCAACGGTGTTGCAAGAGCCTGCAAAGAAGGTGGTCAGGGTAAAGATCACGGCGATGACAATGCCGCGGTGATCATGGGCCAATGGGGCAGCCCTGCAAATGTTGCGCCGAATAAAGTTGCAAGCACATAGGCGGCACAGATGATCCCTGCCACTGCAAGGCCGATGGTTCTGATTTTCACGAAGGCTTGTGTCGAGATCTTGTTGGAGTCGTTCATCATGTAACTTGCAGGTGACATAGGGCTGAAAACTAACGCCAAGGTTACTTGTTATATTATTCTTGACGGGTTCTGAGATTGTGATCACATGGAGGTATGACCCTGACCGCCCGCCCTACAGAAGCCACCACAGTGGCCCATGACCGCGTGTTCCGACATCTACGCAGCCGGATCATGCATGGGGATCTGCCGCCCGGTCAGGCCTTGACCCTGCGCGGGATCGGCAAGGACTATAACGTGTCGATGACACCTGCGCGTGAGGCGGCACGGCGGTTGGTGGCCGAAGGGGCGCTGACCATGTCGAGTTCGGGACGCATTGCCACACCGGAACTGAGCAACGACCGGATCGAGGAGCTGGCCGCGCTGAGGGCGCTGTTGGAGGTCGAGCTTGCCAGCCGTGCCTTGCCGCGAGCGCATATGGCCTTGATCGAGCGGATGCAAATCATCAACACGGCGATTGCCGATGCGGTGCAGCGTGGTGATGCAGTTGCCTATATCCGCACCAACCTAGAGTTTCACCGCACGCTTTACCTGCGTGCGCAGGCCCCCGCGATGCTGGCCATGGCAGAGACCGTGTGGTTGCAGATGGGGCCGACGATGCGTGCCCTTTACGGCCGTTTGCGCCGTACCGAGCCACCGCAGTTTCACCGGTTGATCCTTGCCGCACTCAAGGCGGGGGATGAACCGGGGTTGCGGCTGGCGGTGAGGTCGGATGTGACGCAGGGGCTGCGGATGTTGGCGGGTTGACCTGAGGCTGCGGGTTTTGCATGGTTCGCGCATGTCTATGCCATTGCATATCTGTTCTTATCGTCGCTTTCCCTGATCGCGGCCAATTTCCCTATTCAAGAGATACCAGCCGCCACTTGCGCGGTTTTTTCGTTTGTGGCGTCCGGTTTGGAGACCTCAAATGACAGAAAGTTCAATTCGACCCGTTGAATCTGAAGACCTGCCTCTGGTGCTGGACATGGTGCAGGGTTTGGCCGCGCATCACGGGGATGCGGCGCAGGTTACCCTGTCCGATCTGGCGCGTGATTGTCTTGGCACGGAACCCTGGTTGCGGGTTTTGGTCGCGCAAGAGGGCAGGGCGCTCTTGGGGTATACGGCATTGTGCCCGCTGGCGCAGTTGCAGTTTGGTGTGCGCGGGATGGACATGCATCATCTGTTTGTTCAGCCGAAGGCGCGCGGCGCTGGTGTCGGGCGGGCCTTGATTGCGGCATCGCTGGCGCTGACCAAATCACTTGGTTGTCGGTATTTGACTGTTGGGACGCATCCTGGAAACAAGGCCGCCGCGGCCATCTATCAGGCCGCGGGGTTTGAAAGCCTGGCACCGCCGGGGCCGCGGTTTCGGATGAAGTTCTAGGCCGCCAGCCCCTTGGCACCCATGTCCAGATATTTACGACGACGGTCTGCAATCAGCGCCTTGGCATTTTTGCCGTCCAATTCCGCCAACATTTCCTCGATCGCGGTGCGCACCGATTCGATCGCGGCCTCCGGATTGCGGTGGGCACCGCCTTTTGGCTCAGGAATGATGCGGTCTGTGACGCCCAATTTGCGCAGGTCATCTGCTGTCAGGCGCATGGCTTCTGCCGCTTCGCGCATTTTCTCTGAATCTTTCCACAGGATCGAGGCGCAGCCTTCCGGGGTGATCACGGAATAAACGGAATGTTCCATCATTGCGACGCGGTTGGCGGTGGCGAAAGCGACGGCGCCGCCGGAGCCGCCTTCGCCAATGATCACGCTGATCAGTGGCACGCCGATTTGAAGACATTTCTCGGTCGAGCGGGCAATCGCCTCGGACTGGCCGCGTTCTTCGGCACCTTTGCCGGGGTATGCACCTGGGGTGTCGACCAAAGTGATCACGGGGAGGTTGAACTTGTGTGCAAGCTCCATCAGGCGCACGGCCTTGCGGTACCCTTCGGGACGGGCCATGCCGAAGTTTCTTTCGATTCGCGATTTGGTATCGTTACCTTTCTCATGACCGATCACGACAACAGGCTGATCGTTAAACCGCGCCAGACCACCCATCACCGCCAGATCGTCGGCAAAATTACGGTCACCGGCAAGGGGGGTGAATTCACTGAACAATGCTTCGATGTAGTTCTTGCAGTGGGGGCGTTCTGGGTGGCGGGCTACCTGGCACTTGCGCCAGGGTGTCAGCGAGCCATAGAGATCGTCGAGCATTTTGACGGCTTTGGCGTCCAGCGCCTTGGCCTCTGCGGTGATGTCCATTTCCTCGTTTGCGCGGGCCAAAGCGCGTAATTCTTCGGCTTTGCCTTCAATCTCTGCAAGTGGTTTTTCAAAATCGAGGTATTGTGTCATTTTGGTCTCCGCCTTTGGGCATCTATATGGCGGCTGCGCAGAGGGTTTGCAATCAATAGCACGGCACCCGTGGCGCCTATCACCCCATTTGCAGCAAAGGATAAAGCGATGCAATCAACAGCGCGGCCATTGTCCAGTTGAACAGGCGCAAACGTCCGGGGTTGGTCAGGAAACGCGCCATTTGCTGACCCATAACGGTCCAGAAAGACACGGAAGGCAGGTTTACCATGGCAAAACACAGCGCCCCGATAAGCAACATCCATGCGCCATTGTCGGCGACATAGACTGTGATGGCCGTCAGGGCCATTGCCCAGGCCTTGGGGTTGACCCATTGAAAACTGGCAGCTTGAAGGAATGTCATTGGGCGGCTGTCGATACTGCGGGTTCTGATCGGGGCGGCATTTGCGATTTTCCATGCCAGATACAACATATAGGTGACACTGGCGAATTTCAGCAGGGTGTAGGAGATGGGAAAACGCTCAAAGACCTGCGCAAGGCCCATGCCCGTCAACAGCATCATGACCGCAAAACCTACAGAGATCCCCAACATATGCGGCACGGTGCGTCGGAAACCGTAGTTTGCGCCCGAGGCCATGAGCATCAGGTTGTTTGGCCCCGGTGTGGCAGAGCTGACAAAAGCGAAGAGCGCAAGCGCGGGGAGGATTTCTATGTTCATGCGCAATGTTTGACATGTATACGCTGGCAGGTAATTGTGAATCTACGCCAAATTTCGGAAATATCACAATAAATGATGGGCTTGGATCAAATTTACGAAAGTATATTGCGCGAGCTAGGTCGTGATGGCCGGATCAGCAACATCGAGCTGGCGAATCGCGTGGGCCTGTCGCCCTCTGCCTGTTTGCGCCGTGTGCAGGAACTGGAGCGGCGCGGCGTGATCACCGGCTATCGTGCGGTGCTGGACCGCGCGGCGATGGGGGCGGGGTTTGTCGCCTATATCGGAGTGGGGTTGAATGATCACTCAAAGGCCAGTCAGGAGGCATTTGAAAAGGCGATTTCGGCGGCCCCCGAGGTACGGGAGTGTCACAATATTACGGGAACAATCGAATATTTGCTGCGTGTCGAATGTGCCGATCTCAAAGCCTACAAGAATTTTCACACCGATATGTTGGGGGCCTTGCCGCAGGTGAATGGAATCACCTCTTACGTGGTTATGGGGTCCCCCAAGGACGAGCGGGCCTGAGCCCGCCTGCAGGACTGGATCAGCCGGCCAGCATTTCGGATTGGTGCACGATCACTTCGGCCTGTTTGATGCTGGCGATGTCCACCAGACGGCCTTTGTAAACGGTTGCGCCTTCGCCGTTGGCCTTGGCGGTTTCCATTGCAGCGAGGATTTCGCGGGCTTCGGCGACGGCCTCTTCGGAGGGGGTGAAGATTTCGTTGGCCAGGGCGATTTGTTTGGGATGGATCGCCCATTTTCCGACCATGCCAAGGGTTGCCGAGCGGCGGGCCTGAGCGCGATAACCTTCATCATCAGAGAAGTCGCCGAAGGGGCCGTCCACCGGCAATACCCCATGGGTGCGGCAGGCGGCCACAATCGCCGCCTGTGCCCAATGCCATGGATCGGACCAGTGTTGCGTGCCATCGCGCAGCATATAGTAGTTTTCCTGCGTGCCGCCGATGCCGGTGGTCTGCATCCCCATGGAGGCGGCAAAATCGGCGGCGCCGAGGCTCATCGCCTCGAGGCGGGGGGAGGACGCGGCGATTTCTTCCACATGGGCGATGCCGGCCGCGGATTCGATGATCACCTCGAACGAGATGCGTTTCTTGCGGCCCTTGGCAGCCTCAATCGCAGTGACAAGCGCGTCGACGGCGTAAACATCTGCAGCGCAGCCCACCTTGGGGATCATGATCTGGTCAAGCCGGTCGCCCGCTTGTTCCATCAGGTCCACCACGTCTTTGTACCAATAGGGGGTGTCGAGCCCGTTGATGCGCACCGACAGCGTTTTGCTTCCCCAGTCGATGGTATTCACCGCGTTTATGACATTGGCGCGGGCGCTGTCCTTGTCCGAGGGGGCGACGGAATCTTCAAGATCAAGGTTGATCACATCTGCCGCCGAGGCCGCCATTTTGGCAAAGAGTTTGGTGTTGGAGCCGGGGCCGAAAAGCTGGCAGCGGTTGGGGCGTGCAGGGGCGACTGGCTGAATGCGGAATGACATGGCGGGGTCCTTTGCTGCGACATATTATTACGATAATTCACTGGTTCGCTGGTATTAAATTGCGCGTCGACCTGCAAGCCGCATTTCGCAGGCGCAGCATTCTTCACAGGCTTTCGCGCAAGTATATTGTGGAATGGGATCTTTGTGCGGGACATTCTTGCAGGAATGTGGCCAATTGCGCCCGATGCGCGATAGATTTGCAGGGCATATTGGTGAATATGATGCGAATCCATGTACGAGAGGAAATGCCATGATCGAAACACCCTATTTGCTTTTCTTGGGCGATGCGCCTGACCAGTTGGCTGCGAAGGTGGCGCAGGGGATCAAGGATTGGCGCCCGGAGAATGCCGTGGGCCAGTTCCGGCTTGCGGGGTGTGCGGCGACTGTCGGCCTGAAGGATATGACATTGGCCGAAGCCAAGGCGGCGGGGGCAAAGACACTGGTTATCGGTGTGGCAAACCGCGGCGGGACAATTTCACAGGCATGGAAAGAAGTCCTGATTGAGGCGTTGGGAATGGGCTTTGATCTTGCATCGGGGCTGCACAACCTGCTTGGCGATGAGGGGGATCTGGTTGCCGCCTCGCAGGTCAATGGGCAGACCTTGCATGATGTACGTGTACCAAATGTGCAATATCCCATTGCAGATGGCACCAAACGTCGCGGGAAGCGGGTTCTTGCGGTCGGGACCGATTGTTCCATCGGCAAGATGTATACGGCGCTTGCGCTGGATGCGGCGATGCAGAAAAGGGGGATGAAAAGCACCTTTCGTGCTACAGGTCAGACCGGGATTCTGATCACCGGGTCCGGCGTCCCGCTGGATGCGGTGATCGCGGATTTCATGGCCGGTGCGGTGGAATATCTGACGCCGGACAACGACGATGATCACTGGGATATTATCGAAGGTCAGGGCAGTCTGTTTCACGTCAGCTATTCCGGTGTGACGCTGGCATTGATCCACGGTGGCCAGCCTGATGCGCTGATCCTTTGTCATGAGCCGACACGCAAGCATATGCGCGGGTTGCCAGGTTATGGATTGCCGACAATCGGGCAGGTGGGTGAGCTGGCCCTGACCCTGGCGCGGGTTGCGAATGCGCAATGTCAGATTGCCGGGATTTCGATCAATACGCAGCATCTGTCTGCGCAGGAGGCGCAGGCCTATTGTGAAAAGATCGAGGCGGAGTATGGATTGCCTACCGTTGATCCCTATCGCCACGGTGCTGAGCGGTTGGCGGAAGCGCTGGAAAAACTGTGACACCTGTGGGTGTCGGGATTTCGGACGGTATATAAGGCCAAAAAGAGGAGCAAGAGATGCGCATAGAGGTGACACCGGACATTTTCAGATTGGCGGAGGTGTTTACCATTTCACGGGGATCGCGGACCGAGGCCAAGGTGCTGACTGTTCGGGTTTCGGACGGGACGGTGACAGGCCGGGGCGAATGTGTGCCCTATGCGCGCTATGGCGAAACGCTGGAATCGGTAACGGCACAGATCGAGGGGTTAACTGGGGAGGTGACCCGTGCCGGTCTTTATGACCTGTTGCCGGCGGGGGCAGCACGTAATGCGGTGGATTGTGCCCTGTGGGATCTGCAGGCCAAGCAGACCGGCAAGCGGGTTTGGGAATTGGCGGGGTTGCCTGCGCCCAAGCCTGCGATAACCGCCTTTACCCTGTCATTGGCCGAGCCAGAGCAGATGCGGGCGCAAGCGGCCAAACATGCGCATCGGCCGTTGTTGAAGATCAAGCTTGGTACGCCGGACGACATGCCGCGGCTGGAGGCCGTGCGAGCGGGCGCGCCGGAGTCGACGATCATTGTGGATGCGAACGAGGGTTGGACGGCAGAGGTTTATGCGGATCTTGCCCCGCATTTGCTGCGTCTTGGTGTTGCACTGGTTGAGCAACCCCTGCCGGCTGGTCAGGATGATGCCCTGATCGGGCTTGCGCGTCCTGTGCCCGTATGTGCCGATGAATCTGCGCATGATTGCAGCACCTTGCCCAATCTGAAGGGAAAATATGACGTGGTGAACATCAAGCTGGACAAGACCGGGGGGTTGACCGAAGCGTTGAAATTGCGGGCCGCGGCCCTAGCCGAGGGATACGATATTATGGTCGGCTGCATGGTTGGATCGTCGCTTGCCATGGCACCGGCAACCCTTGTGGCGCAGGGGGCCAAGGTTGTGGATCTGGACGGGCCGCTTTTGTTGGGCGAGGATCGTAGGCATCCATTGAAATTCGACGCTGACGGGGTCCACCCGCCTGCAGTCGCGCTTTGGGGCTGAAGCAAGCCCGGAACCTGTGCCAGTGGCAGGGTTCCAATGAGGAACGGGCGCTGCCCCAAGGAAAGGAATACAGATGAGAATAGTTTATGTGAACGGTGAATATCTGCCGGAGAATGAAGCACGGATTTCGATCTTTGACCGTGGGTTTCTGATGGCGGACGGGGTTTACGAGGTGACCTCGGTACTGGATGGCAAGCTGATCGACTATGACGGGCATGCGGTGCGGTTGAACCGGTCACTTGAGGCCTTGGAGATGCGCAACCCGATCAGCAAGGATGACCTCCTGGAAGTGCACCGGGAACTGGTGCGGGTGAACGAAATTGATGAAGGTTTGATTTATCTGCAGATCACGCGGGGGTCTGACGGCGACCGTGATTTTGTCTTTCCCGATCCCGAAACCACGGTGCCGACGATTGTTCTGTTCACCCAGGCAAAGCCGGGACTGGCGGAAAACCCGGTGGCTGAACGTGGGATCAAGGTAATCTCGATCGAAGATATTCGGTGGGGGCGCCGCGACATCAAGACGGTGCAACTGCTCTATCCGAGCATGGGCAAGATGATGGCCAAGAAGGCGGGCTGTGATGATGCCTGGATGGTGGAAGACGGCTGTGTCACCGAGGGTACGTCGAACAACGCCTATATCGTGAAGGGCAACAAGATCATCACGCGGGCTTTGAGCCACGACATTCTGCACGGGATCACACGGGCGGCGGTCATGCGCTTTGCCAAAGAAGCGCAGATGGAAGTGGAAGAACGTAATTTCACCATTGATGAAGCCAAGCAGGCGGACGAGGCTTTTGTCACCTCTGCGAGCGCCTTTGTGATGCCGGTGGTTGAAATTGATGGTGTGGCACTGGGCAGTGGTAAGCCGGGGCGGGTCGCACCGCGCCTGCGCGAGATTTACCTAGACGAAATGCGCAGGGTGGCGGTCTAAGTTTCCATAAGCTCTGGCAGGGTTGTGACATAGGTCTGGATGAACGGAATGTCGGCGGCGGTCAGCCCTGACAGGGTGGCGACATCCTGATTGTCGACGGCGGCGTGGATCAGGCCAGATTGCGGATCAAAGGTAAAGCGCACCGTCGGGTCGACGGGGGCTTGTTCCATGAACACAAGGCTGAACAGGTCGTCGCGCAGGTCGAAATCGGTGACGACGACCGGGGCACCGGGGGTCTGGAGCGCGGTTGCGACAACAAATGAATCCTTGCCTTCGCCACCGGTCAAGATGTCGCCGTCGTCCCCGATAAGCGTATCATTGCCGTAGCCCGCATGCACGGTATCGGGGGTGCCTGCGTCCTTTGGGTCAAGGGTGCCGTCGTCCTGCAACCCGTCTATGGTGATAATTGTATCCGGTCCAAGATCGCCGTGAATGTGGTTGTTGCCCTGGGTGTCGATCAAGGTATCGGCCCCGTCACCGCCACGGATAAAATCATCACCGGCATCCTGAGCGAGACCGGAGGGTGCAGCGGTGGTGTCATCGCCGTCCCCGAGAAATATCCTGTCATCGCCCGCGCCGCCCCAGCCGGCGTCGTTACCCGCGCTGCCGAATAGGCGGTCGTCGCCGATGCCACCTTCGAGCGTGTCGTCGCCGTCGTGGCCGCCCAACAGATCATTGCCCACAGCGCCAAAGAGATAATTGTCCAGAGCGTTCCCCTGCACATGATCCTTGGCATCGGTACCGTCAAAACTGGCGGTGGTTTCCGAGAGAGTATGCTCAACCGGGGGGTCGTCTTCCGGGGTGTCGTCCTTTTCGGAAGACAACAGCTCTATCGCGAGGCCAAGGCCAAGGAGAGAAGGAAGAAGGATGAGTTCCAGCACCGGCGTCACCTTAAGAAATGGCTAACGTGCCTATATGTGCTGGGGATTGTGGCAAGAGGTTTCGGAGAATGGGGCGATTGTGCGATTTCGAAAACGTGGGCCGCTATGCCTTGCCCACATTTTCGGTAAAGGCTTTCTTGAAGGCTTCTTGCTGTTCTGGCTTTGCCTCAGTTTGATAGTTCGCTTTCCAGTCGTCCATGGACATGCCGTAGAACAATTCGCGCGCTTCCTGTTTGCCGATCTCGACACCGCCTTCGGCGGCTGCTTCTTGATACCAGCGTGACAGGCAATTGCGGCAAAAGCCGGCCAGGTTCATCATGTCGATGTTTTGTACATCGGTGCGGTCCTGCATCAGATGGCGTTGCAGACGGCGGAAAGCCGCAGCCTGAAATTCGATTTCTTGTTGGCTTGGCATGGAAAACTCCTTTGTCCTCAAGCTGGGGTGGCAAGGGGCTGCTGTCAAGTTGGCGCGGGGTCTGGCGGCTCAATTGGCGCTGGCCGTGCTTTCATATTTGTGAAATCTTTGACAGGCACTACAGTAGTGTGTAGGCGGTAATGAGCAAATGTTAACGCTAACATAGAATTTGGGTACTGGCTGACGACCAGGAAGGATGCACATCATGAGACGCCTGCGGAACGTAAAGATTGTAGCAACGCTTGGTCCGGCCTCGGACAGCTATGACATGATCGAGGCGCTGCACAAGGCCGGGACGGATGTGTTTCGCCTGAACATGAGCCACGGCAGCCATGATGAAATCCGTGAAAAGCACCGGATCATACGTGAGGTAGAGAAGAACCACCAAAGCACGATTGGTATTCTGGCGGATTTGCAGGGGCCGAAACTGCGGGTTGGCGTGTTTGCAGGGGATAGTGAAACACTCGTGGCGGGGGCGCATTTTCGTCTGGACCTGGATGAAACCGAGGGGGATGCCGGACGTGTATGTCTGCCCCATCCCGAAATCTTTGCGGTGTTGAAGCCGGGCGCGAGCCTGTTGGTCAATGACGGCAAAATCCGTCTGAAGGTGATTGACTGTGGTAAGGATTTTGCTGATTGCGAAGTGGTGACCGGCGGAGTGATTTCCAACCGGAAGGGCGTGAATGTTCCTGATGTGGTATTGCCATTGGCTGCCCTGTCGGAAAAGGACCGCGCCGATCTGGAATTTGTCTGCGAATTGGGTGTGGACTGGCTTGCCTTGTCGTTTGTTCAGCGGCCGGAGGATGTGACCGAGGCCAGGACCCTGGCCAAGGGGCGTGCGGCGTTGTTGTCGAAGATCGAAAAGCCATCAGCGGTGGATCGGTTCGAAGATATTCTGGCGGTCAGCGATGGTATCATGGTGGCACGTGGCGATCTGGGTGTGGAGTTGCCGGTACAGAATGTACCGCCGATCCAGAAACGCATGGTGCGGAAGTGTCGCGCAGCGGCCAAGCCGGTGATTGTTGCGACACAGATGCTTGAATCAATGATCGAAAGCCCGATGCCGACCCGCGCTGAAGTCAGTGACGTGGCAACGGCGATCTACGAGGGGGCGGATGCGGTGATGTTGAGTGCAGAATCCGCCGCGGGGGATTATCCGATTGAAGCGGTGACAACGATGGACAATGTCGCGCGGGAGGTCGAGCAAGACCCGACCTATACCGAGATCATCGAATCTTCGCGCAAAGCCGACCGAATGACGGTGGCCGACGGTATCGTCGCCGCGGCGCGTGAGATTGCGGAAACGACGGACATCAAGGCCATCTGTTGTTTCACGCAAAGTGGCACAACCGCATTGCTGACGGCCCGCGAACGGCCCCGTGTACCCGTGATCGCGCTGACCCCTTTGATTGGAACTGCACGTCGTCTGGCACTGAGCTGGGGCACAAATTGTGTGATTACGGGCGATGTCGACAGATTCAAAAAGGCGGTGGTTTCAGCGGTGCGGGCAGCGCGCGACGGAGGATTCGCAGGCGAGAACGATTATGTTGTCGTGGCTGCGGGTGTGCCGTTCAACGTTCCGGGCAGCACAAACATTCTGCGCGTCGCCCCCTGCGACGAACGTTTGATCTTTGCCGCTGACCCGGAGTAGTATTCGAGCAGTTGTGCCAGGAGGATACTATGGACCCAGACCTTGCTTTGTCACTTGGGCTCGTCATTGCGGCGTTTTCGGTGCCATCCATTTTGTCAGCGATTTCTGACCGGCGTGCGCCGCGTGCCTCTGCGGTGACGATATTGATCGGCGGCGGTCTGGTCCTCTGGGCGTTGCAAACCAAACCGGGCGGCTACACCTTGGGGCAGGTGCCCGATGCCTTTGTTTCCGTGGCAGCGCGTTATCTGCCCTGAAGCGGAGGTTTGGAAAATCATTCGACCAGCGGCGTGTCCTGACTGAAGATGTTGATCCAGCGGTCGCCGTCGTTTTGCCAGATTGAGCTGACAAACATGACTTCGTTTTGGTCGTTGGATGAACGCCGAAAACAGGCGCGGTAACTGATCAGCGCATGCTCAGGGCCAAGCGGCAAAACCTTGATGTCGTGCATGTCATAGCCAAGCACCATTGCACCATTGGCCAACTGCCCGCTGTGATCCTGTTTGGTAGCGAATCCGTCTGAATAGACGCCCAGAAACGCATCGCCCAGCAGTGTCTCATCCGCGCTTACGTCACCGGACACCAAGGCATCCCAAACCTGTTGTTCATAACGGGTGATGGTTGCAAGCAGGGTTCGGGTTGTTTGCTCTGTCATGGCGCCCAATGGATTTGACGATCAAAGTGGGTGCAGATGCGGAAGCTGGGTAGAACTTTGCCCGCAATCTGCAATGTGACCCTGCATACCTCTTGCCAAAATGGCAACACCCTCCTATACGCCCAATTTCAACCCGTGCGGCCGGCCTATGTGGCATGCCGAGTCGCGCGTTAACCGAACTCAACAAACGGAGACGGAAATGCCTAAGATGAAGACGAAATCGAGCGCCAAAAAGCGCTTCAAGATCTCGGCGACCGGCAAGGTCATCGCGGGTCAGGCTGGTAAGCAGCATGGCATGATCAAACGGACCAAGAAGTTCATCCGTAACGCACGCGGCACGACAGCATTGTCTGCGCCTGATGCAAAGATCATCAAGGGCTTCATGCCCTACGACCGCTAAGATAGGAGACCTAGCATGGCACGAGTAAAAGGTGGGACAGTTACCCACGCCCGTCACAAGAAGATCGTCAAAGCCGCCAAAGGTTATTACGGTCGTCGTTCCAACGTCTTTAAGGTCGCCACACAGGCGGTCGACAAGGCCAACCAATATGCAACCCGCGACCGCAAGAATCGCAAGCGCAATTTCCGCGCCCTGTGGATCCAGCGGATCAACGCGGCAGTGCGTTCACATGACGAAGCGCTGACGTACAGTCGTTTTATCAATGGTCTGAACCTGGCCGGCATCGAAGTGGACCGTAAGGTTCTGGCCGATCTGGCGGTGCATGAGCCCGAAGCATTTGGTGCGATTGTGAAAACAGCACAGGACGCGCTGGCAGCGTAAGCGCTGTACTAACTCAAGACAATGAAAAAGCCGCGTTCTGAAAGGAGCGCGGCTTTTTGCTGTTGTGGGTAAGGCCGGATGAAATCTTGGTTTTAATCAGCGATGAATACGCAAACTCTCAATCAACCCAAGCGGATCTGTACTTCGCGCGACATAGAGCGTTAAGCCGTTTCTCCCATTAACGCTCTCATGCACGACGTTTGCCATGCGCGTTTTTGCATCCACAAAGTGCTCAGAAGTTTGGAAGGGCTTCTTTTCTTTGGCGTGCCAAAAGCAAGTCAGTTCTTCACTATCGACAAACTTCTTCTTCTTTATCCCTTCGAGCAAAGGCTCGTAGAAGGCTTCGGGATGTGTGTCGAATCCCAAGCGTTCAAGCCAGACTAGAACCGCCCCGAAAGCGGCGGGTCGAAGTCCTTGGAAACCGGTGACGGAGGTCTCGCGTGCCCCTGGGCGGTGGAATCGAGACACGGTCTTAACTTTTGAAATTTTGAGAATGCCCTCTGACCCCATATCAAAAATCATACCGCCAAGGTCGACGTCCAACGTGTCGAGGTATTCTTCGAGGGCAATCGTGGAAATGATCTCGTCCTTGAGTAGTGTCTTGGCTTTGGCCAACGTTTTGGCGTTGACCTTTGTGTTTTTTGCACGCTCAAGACCGCTCCAAAGTGCTTGGAGTACTCGCTGTTCGACATGGTTTCCAGGGAGGGACTTTGGCGTGGTATCTGCGGGTTCAGCGCCCGAAGTCATATTAGCATCTATCGGCGCAAGAATGCTTTTTGAGTTACCGATAAGAGAGTTGAGCCGTCCCCAATCCGGTTCGCCATGCACTCGGGCGATTAGCTCCAAGGCTTGTCCGTGTCCGATTGCGTAATTTGGGGCGAGGGCGGTTCGTAGGCGCTTTGCCTGTGCCTTTGCGATAGCGGGAGTGGCCGGAAGGCCCATTGATTGATCTGTCATGATCGTCCTTTGCTAAGGGTCATCGAAGTCGAGGGCTCGGTCCATTACCGCCACGAAGACCCAAAAAAGGGTGCTATGCTGCGACTTTAAATGCATATGTTCTTCGAAGGGTAACCCCGGACCGGAACGGCCATATGCTGCCTGAATATAGGTGGCGATTTTCCAGCCTAGAATCAAGTGCTGATAAGTCGGATTAATTCCTGCCCTGCCCAACAACCTGACAACGGATCTATTGTCATCAGGGTTTGCGCATGACCCTGAAATCAACACGGCGGTCGGCGTTGTCTTCTTCATCGGATCCCTGGGACAGGGGTTCGCGCGCGCCGAGACCGATGGCTTCGACGGACGATGGATCGACGCCGAGCATCAGCAGGGTATCCAACGTGCGGTCGGCGCGTTCCCAACTGAGCGCGAGGTTCACGGAATCTTCGCCGCTGCTGTCCGCATGTCCCGCCACCATGACATAGGCAGCATCGCATTCCATGATCGCCTCGCTTATGCGTGAGAGGAGGGCGGCATTTTGGGCCTCAACTTCGCTGCTGCGCTGTTCGAAAGCGATGGAAACAGGGCGCAGGAACTGCTCAAGCCCGTTGACGCAATCAGGTTCGGGCGTTGTTTTCCGGGCGGTGAAAACGACGGTGCCATCAGGCGGTTCACTGTGGCTAAGGCTATTGTCGGAAAGACCGAAGGTGGCGGGTGGTGGCGGCGCGACAAGCTGTGCCATCGCCCTGGCGGTGGCTGCGCTGGTGGCGGTCTGCTGTATCTCTGAACCATCCTGCGCCGCGAGGCGGAGACCGCTGATCATTGCCACCGCCAGCAGCATTGCGCCAACACCCGCAATAATCGCACGGATCGTGCCGGGCCGTCCCTGGCGCGGCGCAGACGTGACTTGGGCTTTGGGACGAAACAGGGACACGGTTGCTCCTTGGGGTGGCTACGAGATATGGAGGTTTGATTGAGCAATACACCATAATGTAGGCCTCGGCTAAGGTTTCCTGCCTGATTTTCACCGGTTTGGTAATTTTTCTGTGGATAAGACCTGTGCGCCACTGGTGTCGGTGGGTTGCATTTCGCAGGGGCGGCAAGTAGCAGGAAGCAAGCGAATTGATAGGTGCCCGATGGACGATCTCAAGCAGAAATACCTGAAGCTGATTGCGGATGCAGTGGATGAATCCGCGCTGGAGGAAATCCGGCTGGCGGCTGTGGGAAAAAAGGGCGAAGTCGCGTTGAAAATGCGCGAGTTGGGCAAGATGACTCCGGAAGAAAGGCAAACGGTCGGCCCCGCGCTGAATGCATTGAAGGACGAGATCAACTCGGCGCTGGCGGCGAAGAAAGCGGCGCTGGGCGATGCGGCGCTGGATGAGCGTCTGCGCTCTGAATGGTTGGACGTGACCTTGCCGGTGCGTGCGCAGCGGATGGGATCAATCCATCCAGTGTCGCAAGTGACCGAGGAATTGACCGCGATCTTTGCCGAATTGGGGTTCTCTGTCGCCGAAGGGCCGCGCATCGACACAGACTGGTATAATTTCGACGCGCTGAACATTCCGGGGCATCACCCCGCGCGGGCCGAGATGGATACGTTTTACATGCACCGCGCTGAAGGCGACAACCGCCCGCCGCATGTGTTGCGCACGCATACCTCGCCAGTGCAAATACGCACGATGGAGGCCAAGGGCGCGCCGCTGCGCATCATCTGTCCGGGTGGGGTTTATCGTGCGGATTATGACCAGACGCACACACCGATGTTCCATCAGGTTGAGGGGCTGGCGATCGACAAGGACATCTCCATGGCGAACCTCAAGTGGGTGCTGGAAGAGTTTTTTGCCGCGTTTTTCGAGATTGACGGCATCAAAACCCGTTTCCGCGCCTCCCACTTCCCGTTCACGGAACCCTCTGCCGAGGTTGATATTCAATGTTCATGGGTCGACGGGCAATTGAAGATCGGCGAGGGTGACGACTGGATGGAAGTGCTGGGTTCCGGCATGGTGCATCCGAAAGTGTTGCAGGCGGGTGGGATTGATCCGGACGTCTGGCAGGGCTTTGCCTTTGGCATGGGGATCGACCGGATTGCGATGCTGAAATACGGGATACCGGATTTGCGGGCGTTCTTTGACAGCGATCTGCGCTGGCTGCGGCATTACGGGTTTGCGAGCCTGGACCAGCCGAATTTGCATGGTGGTTTGTCGCGGTGACGGCGCTTGATGTTTTTGTTTTGGAGATGGAGAAACAGAGACGTTCGAGTTGGTTTTATCACTTCACAGCTGCCGACAACGTGCCTGGCATTCTGACTGATGGGCTATTGTCAAAGCAAATTCTGGATTCATTGGAGGTGCCTTATTTAGGGTCAGGTTCTCAGCAAAGTCGCACAAGTGACTTTCAGTCTGGAGTGAATGATTATGTTTCACTATCCTTCACGCCCGATCATCCGATGCAACAGGCTGTAAAAAGAGAAAACCGTGTTGGACCTATGAAGACAATCAAGGTTCATCCATACGTTGTTGTGCTGGACGAAGTCGTTTTTTGTGAAGGGATGGCAAACGCTAAGGATGCGGAATTCTGGAAGTTGCCTGACGCTATCAAAAAGGGTTTAATTGATTTCGAGGCATTGTATGACGAGTCCGCGAGCGTTAGCGCCGAGCGGTTGGATAAGGTCACGAAATACGAACTCTTGGTTCTGAACTGTATTCCGCCAAAATTTCTTCAGCGCTGATGTCGTGTCGAGTCCGCCGTGCAGTTCACCTGTTATGTACGAGCACGGAATCAAGGCTGCTTGCAGCCGCCGTGCCATCGACGGCCCGCCCCACCGGGCTGGCGATTTGGCGCGGCTGGGTACGCCCTTTATAAGTCTCATCACAGCTGAACCATAAACCGCCAGAGAACCAGCGTCGTATCGCCACCCCGCGAGCCGTCGAAGGCACGGTGCGTGTTGTGCATACGTCAAACCGCATTGATCCCCGCCCCGTTTGGCGATACCGACTGAACCCAAGCATAGGCACGAGGATTGAGACATGAAATTCACGCTTTCCTGGTTGAAAGACCATCTGGAGACCACGGCCACGGTCGATGAAATCTGCGAAGCCCTGACCGACCTTGGCCTTGAGGTTGAGGGCGTCGAGGATCGCGGGGCGCGGCTGCGTGATTTTACCATTGGGTATGTCAAATCCGCCGAAAAACACCCCGATGCGGATCGTCTGAACGTCTGTCAGGTTGAGACCGACGAAGGTGTGATGCAGATCATCTGCGGTGCACCCAATGCGCGGGCGGGGATCACCGTGGTTGTGGCCAAACCGGGTGTCTATGTGCCGGGGATTGATACGACCATTGGCGTCGGCAAAATCCGTGGCGTTGAAAGTTTTGGTATGATGGCGTCAGAGCGCGAGATGGAGCTGTCAGAGGAACATGACGGGATTATCGAACTGCCGTCTGGCGAGGTAGGGCAATCGTTTGTTGATTGGTTGGCGGAACATGATCCGGCCAAGGTCGATCCGGTAATCGAGATCGCGATTACACCCAATCGTCCCGATGCGCTGGGTGTGCGTGGCATTGCGCGCGATCTGGCGGCGCGGGGTTTGGGAACGATGAAGGCGCGGGATGTTGCGGCGGTTACGGGCACGTTCCCCTGTCCGATTTCGGTGAGCATTGACGAAGATACGCTGGATCAATGTCCGGTGTTTTATGGTCGCGTGATCAAGGGTGTGAAGAACGGGCCAAGCCCTGTCTGGTTGCAGGATCGGCTAAGGGCGATTGGCTTGCGGCCGATTTCGTTTCTGGTCGATGTGACGAATTTCTTTACCTATGACCGTAACCGTCCCTTGCATGTCTTTGACGCTGACAAGGTGGCAGGCAATGCGCTGCGCGTACATCGTGCCAAGGGGGGCGAAACCCTGATGGCGCTGGATGACAAGGAATATGTATTTGCCGAAGGTATGACGCTGATTTCGGATACCAAGGGTGTCGAAAGCATCGGCGGCGTGATGGGCGGGCTGGGCTCAAGCTGCACCGCCGAGACAACCAATGTGTTTGTCGAATCCGCCTATTTCGATATGGTGCGCACGGCCTTTACTGGGCGGGCTCTCAAGATCAACTCGGATGCGCGGTATCGGTTCGAGCGAGGGATTGATCCGGCGTCGGTGCCTTGTGGCATCGACCTTGCAACCCAAATGATACTGGAACATGCGGGTGGCGAAGCCTCTGAGATTGTCGTTGCAGGGGCGGTGCCAGATACATCGCGGGCCTACAAATTGGATACCGATCGGGTTCAATCCCTGGTTGGCATGAGTATTCCGGCGCAGACCCAGCGCGACACCTTGACTGCCCTGGGTTTTGAGATCGAGGGCGATATGGCCAAGGTGCCAAGCTGGCGTCCTGATGTGCAGGGGTCGGCCGATCTGGTTGAAGAAGTTGCGCGGATCGCATCGCTGACCAAGCTGGAAGGAGTGCCCCTGCCGCGTTTGAGCGACGGGGTGCCACGTCCGATACTGTCGCCACAGCAGCGCCGGATTGTCGCGGCGCGGCGGGCGGCTGCGGCCTTGGGCTATAACGAATGTGTCACCTATAGTTTCATTGATCAGGCCTCTGCAGCCTTGTTTGGCGGGGGCACCGACGAAACCCGTCTGGAAAATCCGATCAGCGCAGACATGAGCCACATGCGCCCAGCCTTGTTGCCCGGATTACTGCAGGCGGCAGCCCGTAACCAGGCGCGTGGCTTTGCCGAAATGGCGCTTTTTGAAGTCGGGCCGGCGTTTAGCGGTGGTGAACCGGGCGAGCAGGTTTCGTTGGTGAGTGGTTTGCTTGTCGGGCGGACCGGGCCCAAGGATGTCCACGGTGCTTCGCGCAGCGTGGATGTCTATGACGTCAAGGCAGACGCGGAAGCGGTTTTGTCGGCCATGGGTGCGCCTGAGCGTGTGCAAATCCTGCGCGGGGCCGACGATGGCTGGCATCCGGGGCGACATGGCAAGATTTGCCTGGGGCCAAAGAAAGTACTGGGTATTTTCGGTGAGGTCCATCCACGGATACTGGCGGCGATGGATGTGAAAGGCCCAGCAATGGCCTTTACCCTTTGGCCGGATGAAGTTCCGATGCCGCGCAAATCCGGTGCCACACGTCCGGCTCTCAAAATCAGCGACCTGCAGGCTGTTGAACGTGACTTTGCCTTTGTTGTGGATGCGGGGGTTGAGGCCCTCACCCTGGTGAATGCTGCAATGGGCGCGGATAAGGCGTTGATCGAAGATGTGCGCGTGTTTGATGAATTCATCGGCGGATCACTGGGTGAGGGTAAGAAATCGCTCGCTATTACGGTACGTATGCAACCCTCGGACCAGACGCTGAAGGACAAGGATATCGAAGCGGTCGCCGCCAAGGTAATCGAGAAAGTCACCAAGGCAACCGGCGGCGTTTTGCGCGGTTAAGACAGGCCTTGCGCGAGGAGATCAAACACCAGCCTGATGCGTGGGCTGGTGTGAATTTCGCGGTGGGTGACAAGCCAGACGGGATAGTTCACCTGCAGATGTTCGGGCAGGATCCTTTCGACCTGCGGCGTTTTTGCGGCGACTTCAGAATCCATCGGACTGATGCCGAGACCAGCCTTGCACATTTCCCAGGCGACGACACCGTTTTCAGATACGATTCGAAAGTTTTCGGGTTCGACGGGGATGCCGAGGTCCGCCATATAGGCGTGCATGCGCGGCACATGGCCAAGGGCAATCCAGTCATGTTGGGCGAGGTCGCCAAGTGAGTTCGGGCGTCCGCGGGCCTCCAGATACGAAGCTGCGGCGAAAAACTGGCCGCTTTTTTCGCGCAACAACCGTGCCACGAGGTTCGGCTGTTCCGGTCTGACATTGCGCACGGCGATGTCCGCCTCACGTTGCATCAGGTCCTCGATGGTATTGGACGCGACGATTTCGACGGTGATTTGCGGTGCGCGCAGGCGGATGTTCTGGACGATTCCGGGCAGTTCATAAGCAGAGGTGATGTCGCTGGCGGTGATCCGAACCAATCCGCTGAGACCGGAGCGCTGGCCGCTGGCGGATAGGGACAGACGGTTGGCAGCGCTTCCCATTTCCCGGACATGAGACAATAATTCCTGCCCGGCTTCGGTCAAGGTCAGACTGCGCCCGTTGCGTTCAAACAGCATCAGCGCCAGCGCGGACTCGAGCGCGGCGATCTGGCGGCTGAGGGTCGGCTGCGTCAAGCCTAGAAACCGTGCCGCCGCAGAGAGCGAGCCATGGTCCGCTGTCGCGAGGAAAGCGCGCAGATGGTTCCAGTCGGTTTGATCCATATTCATGCAAAAATGTATATATTACCTGCAAAATTCGTCAATTCCGGGGTTGCATATACACATGTATTGAGGCCCAAAGGAGAATGATATGAAACAGACCGCAAAGTTCTGGGATAAACATGCCGCCAAATACGCGCTGTCGCCAATCAAGGATCAAGCGGCGTATGACTATACGCTGGAACGCACACGCAGTTACCTGAAAGCGCAGCATCGCGCACTTGAGATCGGGAGCGGGACTGGATCAACAGCCCTGCGGTTGGCAGGGAATGTTGCGCAATACACCGGGACGGATATTTCGCCAGAGATGATCAGGATTGCAACGGAAAAGGTGAAGGCCGCGGGCGTGGACAACCTGCGTTTCAGGGTTTGTTCAGCCGGCCAGTCAGCGCAGGAGGCCGCCGGGGTGGATGTCGTGATGGGGTTCAATATTCTGCATCTGACAGAGGACTTGCAGGGAATTCTTGGCAGCTTGCATCGAAATCTGGCGCCGGATGGCTTGTTGATCACCAAGACCCCCTGCCTGGGGGAGCCTTCGATCGGTGTGATGCGGGTGGCTCTGCGGGTTTTGATCCCGGTGATGCAGTTTTTCCGCAAGGCACCTTTTGTCCAGACCCTGAGTTTTAAGCAACTCGAAACCATGATCACAGAGGCCGGGTTCAAGATTGTCGAAACAGCGACGGCACCTAAAATGAGCCGCTATATCGTGGCGCGGCGGGCATAGACCTTTGCAGTGGACCTGCTAGATAGTGCAGCAGCAACGGAGGGTAACGTGTTAAAAGTTTATCTATCAGGCGAAATTCATACAGATTGGCGCGAACAGATTATTGCAGGTGCGGACGGCCTTGATGTGTCTTTCAACAGTCCGGTGACAGATCACGGGGCCAGTGATGATTGCGGTGTCGCGATTCTCGGGCCGGAGACAGACAAATTCTGGCATGACCGCAAGGGGGCGCAGGTGAATGCGATCCGCACCCGCAAGGGGATCGCGGATGCTGATATTGTGGTGGTGCGGTTCGGCGAACAATACAAGCAGTGGAATGCGGCCTTTGATGCCGGATACGCCGCCGCACTTGGCAAGTCGTTGATTGTTTTGCACGGGCCGGATCATGCCCATGCGCTGAAAGAAGCGGATGCCGCTGCGCTGGCTGTGGCGTCGGAACCTGAACAGGTGGTGCAGATCCTGCGCTATGTGTTGACGGGTGCATTGCCCACCTAGGGAACGGTCAGCACGGTTTGCGATAAAATGCCCGGCGCTGCGCGGCGTCGGGCATTTGTTTTTTGCTGTGCGGCTTAATCGCGTGGCGGAATGAACAGCCCCTTTTGCACGGCGGACCGGGCGGAAAAACGATCCAGATAAGCCACAAGGTTCTTGTGGTCTTCCCAGTGCAGCACATCTTTGGCACCGTAGAAATCCAAGGCGCGCAACCAAGGGGCAATTGCCATATCCGCGATCGAATACGCGCCGGTGATCCAATCTTTGCCCGCCAGTTCGAGGTTGAGCACATTCAGCAGGCGACCTGCTTCGTCCAGGTAACGCTGTTGCGGGCGTTTGTCCTCCCATTCGGAACCGGCGAATTTGTAGAAAAAGCCAAGCTGTCCGAGCATTGGGCCAAGGCCCCCCATCTGGAACATCAGCCACTGGATGACATGCGCCCTTTCCGATGCGCTGGATCCGATGAACTTGCCCGTTTTTTCAGCCAGATAGATCAGGATCGCGCCGGATTCGAAAAGGCCGATCGGCTCTCCGTTTGGCCCGTTCGGATCAATGATGGCGGGGATCTTGTTGTTGGGGTTGAGCGACAGGAATTCCGGGCTTTTTACGTCTGCGTCAGCAAGGGTCACCCTATGCGCTTCATAAGGGATGTCCATTTCCTCGAGCGCGATGGCGATCTTGACCCCATTTGGTGTTGGAAATGAGTATAGCTGCACGACATCCGGATCTTGTGCAGGCCATCTTTTGGTAATGGGGAAGGCGGACAGGTCAGCCATTTTTCACTCCTTGTTGCAATAATGATATTGGATAGACCATTTTCCCCGCAATTACAGTATTACCGCTGTGCATTGATATGATAGTTAGTGTGCAACGGCGAACCGACTGAGCGAACAGAGGCCGTGCGTTGTTAGAGAAGGGACACTTTATGATTCAAGAATTCAAAGACTTTATTGCCAAGGGCAATGTCATGGACATGGCCGTTGGTATCATCATCGGTGCGGCATTTACGGCGATTGTGACATCGCTGGTGGGTGATTTGATCAACCCGATTATCGGCCTTGTGTCGGGTGGCGTTGATTTCACCAACAACTATGCTGTTCTGGGTGGCGAAGTACCGGCGGGTGCATCGCTGGAGGCAGCGCGTGAGGCCGGTGCCTCGGTCTTTGCCTATGGGGCCTTTATCATGGCGGTTATCAATTTCCTGATCATCGCATTCGTGGTTTTCATGTTGGTCAAGATGGTCAACCGCGTGAAAGCCGCTGCAGAAGCACCAGAAGAAGTGGCCCCTGAGGTTGATACCGGTCCTTCCGAGCTGGATGTTCTGTTGGAAATCCGCGACTCGCTTGCGAAAGGCCGCTGAGGCACGCCACCGCGACCAAGATGCCGGAAAGCCCGCCAGTCTGGCGGGCTTTTTCGTTGCTTGCCGGGGCGGTTTCGCGCTATGCAGCCAGTGGTTGGCAGTCACCGAGGCGTCGCTGTTCCTGATGGAAAGCTAAATCTGCCCTTTGCGCAGTGTTGTCAGTTGTTCAATGCCGCGTCCGTAAGTCAGCGACCACGGCCTGATGCGGCGACGAAGGACATGACATGTCAAAAGAAGCCATTCCGCTGACTGTAGCGGACATAACCCCTTTTGCGCGTAATCTCTCAAAGGCGCTGAAACAGGCCGAGGGTGTGCCAACGCATCTGGCGCTGTTGAACATGCTGGCGCGGGCGGCCGGGTTTCGCAATTACCAGCATATGCGTGCCTCGCAATCCGCAAGGGACCGGTTGGCCAAGGTGGTACCCGTGACGGATTTCAAGCGGGTGGAGAAATGTTTGCAGCAGTTCGATGCAGCGGGGGTGATGCTTCGCTGGCCTGCCAAACGTTCTGTGCAGGAAATCTGTCTTTGGGTGATGTGGTCGCTTTTTCCCCGGGGTGAGGTGATGCAAGAACAGGATGTGAACGGTATTCTGAATAAAGCCCATGCCTTTGACGATGCAGCGCTGTTGCGGCGTAGCCTGATCGGAATGACCCTTGTCAGCCGGAAATCGGATGGGACGAACTATCGACGGATTGAGCAGATCCCCCCGCCCGAAGCAGTAGCTGTCATTCGCGCGGTTTCATTGCGTCGTAAAGGGTGAAACAAGCGGCCCCCAACCGAATAAGGGCCGCTTTGATTGCTTGTGGGGCGCGTTATTGTTTGATCGCCAGCGCCGGGTCGAGGACATCAATGCCAAGTGCTTTGCCCACCGCATCATAGGTGAGCTGCCCGGCATGTACGTTCAACCCGTTCAACAGGTTTGCGTCGTCCGCGCAGGCCTGACGCCAACCCTTGTTGGCGAGCGCCAGCATGAAAGGCATGGTGGCGTTACCCAATGCGATCGTCGAGGTGCGCGCAACCGCGCCAGGCATGTTGGCCACGCAATAATGGATGATGCCGTCCACCTCATAGATCGGGTCCTGATGAGTGGTTGCTTTGGAGGTTTCAAAGCATCCGCCCTGGTCAATCGCCACATCCACCAGAACCGACCCGGGTTTGAGCAGCGACAGCTGTTCCCGGCTGACCAGCATTGGCGCGGCGGCACCGGGGATCAGCACAGCGCCAATCACCATATCCATGCGCGGCAACAGGTCTGCGACGGCGGCCTTGTCGGAATACTGGGTGGTCAGGCGCCCCATGAACACATCATCGAGGTAGGACAGACGCGGTACGGACCGGTCCAGAACGGTGACATTGGCACCCATGCCTACCGCCACCCGCGCGGCAGCCGTCCCGACGACCCCGCCACCGATGATCGCGATATTTGCAGGCCGCACGCCGGGCACGCCGCCCAGCAAGACACCGCTGCCGCCATTGGCCTTTTGCAAAGCCCAGGCACCGCTCTGCGGGGCCAGACGACCCGCCACTTCTGACATTGGTGCCAGCAAGGGCAGGCCGCCCTTGTTATCGGTCACAGTTTCATAGGCAATTGCCGTACAGCCTGAGGCCAGCAGATCCTTGGTCTGGGCGGGATCGGGGGCAAGGTGCAGATAGGTGAACAACACCTGGCCTTCACGCAACATCTTGCGTTCAACGGGCTGTGGTTCCTTGACCTTTACGATCATGTCTGCGGCGGCAAAGATTTCCTCGGCAGTGCCCATGATCTTGGCACCGGCGGTTTCGTAATCGTTGTCCTCAAAGCCCGCACCGACACCGGCACCGGCCTGGATGATGACCTCGTGGCCTGCAGCTATGGCTTCCTGCGCTGCGTTGGGGGTGAGGCCGACCCGGAATTCCTGTGGCTTGATCTCTGTCGGGCAACCGATTTTCATAATGCGTTTCCTTCATGTTCGCAATTTGCACGAAAGTTAGGCATTCCTTGTCGCAAAGCGGTGCGAATTGTATTGGTCTTGACGCCAATACCCGCGATATGTTTGCGTCCAAACACGGTTTGAAGCGAAAGTTGTGCAGAAATGAACTTGGATGAGATCGACAAACGCATTTTGCGGGCCTTGCAACGCAATGGCCGCATGTCGAATGCAGAGTTGTCAGACGACGCACATTTGTCGCCTTCGGCATGTCACCGTCGCGTGCAGCGGATGGAAAAAGAGGGTTACATCAAGGACTATGTTGCCTTGTTGGATGCGCGCAAACTGAACGTCCCTACAACGGTTTTTGTCGAAATCACCCTGCGGGGACAGACCGATGATATTCTATATTCATTCGAAAAATCGGTGGCGCGGATCCCGGATGTTCTGGAATGTCATCTGATGGCGGGTTCTGCTGATTATCTTCTCAAGGTGGTGGCAGAGAATACAGAGGATTTCGCCCGTATCCACCGCCAGTATCTAGCGCGTTTGCCCGGGGTGCAGGGGATGCAGTCTAGTTTCGCGCTTAGAACGGTGTTCAAAACGACGGCGCTGCCAGTGGTCTGATAAGGCAGGTTGCGACCGGCTTGTTGCAAAACAAAAAACCCCCGTTGCCGTGCAGCAACGGGGGTTCTCAATTCTGAACAAACGCTTCAGATGATTTACATCATACCTTCGCGCTGCAGTTTCTTACGAGCCAACTTACGGGCACGACGGATCGCTTCCGCTTTCTCACGCGCTTTTTTCTCGGAAGGTTTCTCGAAATGTTGCTTGAGCTTCATTTCACGAAACACACCTTCGCGCTGGAGTTTTTTCTTCAGAGCCCGAAGGGCCTGATCGACGTTGTTGTCACGAACACTAACCTGCATGTGGTTTTCACCACCTTTCTAGGATAAAGTTGCAATGATTTGCAGGAAGCCGGTCTATAACAAGGCGACCTGCGTTTGTCGAGTCTCTCAGCTTTGCTGAAAAGGAATACCTATGTCTGATCCCAAACAAGATCTGTTGGAGGCTGCGTTGCTTCATGTCGCGTTTGATGGCTGGTCAGAAGCGACCTTCAAGGCGGCGATTGCCGATAGTGGGGTTGATCCTACCGTTGCCCGTGCGATTTGTCCGCGTGGAGCGGTTGATCTGGCTGTTGCCTATCATCAACGCGGGGATGCACAGATGGTAACGGCGCTTGGGGCACAAGAGCTTGGCGACATGCGGTTTCGTGACCGGATCGCGCTGGCGGTGCGGTTGCGCCTTGAGGCATGTGCGGACCGCGAAGCCGTGCGCCGCGCCAGCGCGTTATTCGCGCTGCCGCACTACGCGCCGGACGGAGCCAGGTTGATCTGGGCAACAGCGGACAGAATATGGGAGGCGCTGGGGGATACATCGGACGATGTGAATTGGTATACCAAGCGGATGACTTTGGGCGGGGTGTATTCCGCAACGATCCTGTTCTGGCTGGGTGACAACAGCGAGGGGCAGGCAGCGACATGGGATTTCCTGGAACGTCGGATCGACAATGTGATGCAGATCGAAAAGCTGAAAGCGCAGGTCAACAAGAGCCCCACGCTCAGCAGATTGATGGCGGGGCCGCATTGGCTGATGGGGCATATCAAGGCACCTGCGCGCTTTTCCAAAGGCGATTTTCCTGGGTCGTGGACCGCACCGGGCGAGTAGGGAGATGACAGGCCGTGATGACCGTCGCACCCACCCTTTACATTGAAAAATGACCTGTTAGGCAACGGCATCGCGTATAAGACCGAGAATACATGACCCTCACGGCCCCTTCCCTTATCGACATGCAAGAGGCGACCTATGTCGTCGACGGCAAGACGGTCCTGTCCGGCATCACGCTTAGGACGGATGCACGCCGTATCGGTGTTGTGGGGCGGAACGGTTCGGGCAAGACAACTTTTGCGCGGATGCTGGCGGGGTTGGTGGCACCTGACAGTGGCACGGTGCGCATTGCCGGTGTGGATGTGGCGCGAGACCGCAAGGCGGCGTTGGAATGTGTCGGAATCCTGTTTCAAAATCCCGATCACCAGATCATTTTTCCCACTGTGGAGGAAGAGATCGCATTCGGCTTGACCCAACTGGGACGGGCGCAGGTCGAGGTGCAGCAAGCTGTAACCGCAATGTTGGCAAGGTTTGACAAGAAGCATTGGGCCAAGGTGGCGATCCACCAATTGTCGCAGGGCCAGCGCCAGTTGGTGTGTCTGATGTCGGTCCTTGCCATGGCCCCGCGTGTGATTGTTCTGGACGAACCCTTTGCCGGTCTCGACATCCCGACGACACGCCAACTTGCGCGGCTATTGCAGGGGCTGGATGTGACTCTTGTGCTGATCACACATGATCCCGCGATTCTGCGCGGGTACGACCAGGTCTTGTGGATCGATGGCGGCCAGATCGTGAATAGCGGCGAGGCCGCGCCGGTCCTGGCCGCCTTTGACCGCGAGATGATGCAATTGGGGGACGGTGATGATCTCTCTGACCTCGCCGGTTAGGACGGCGGCGCATGATTGGCCTGCGGCAGGCAAGCTGGCGGGGCTCTGTCTGGCGACGGTCGTTTTGTTTTCGGTTGGTGACATCTCTTGGCATTTGTTGTTTTTGCTGGGCACCGCAATACTTTATGCCCTTCCGGGACCGGTATTCTGGCGCAGCGGTGCGGCACGCCTGCGTGGCCTGTGGCCTTTTGTGGCCTTGATCCTGATCTGGCATCTGGTGACGGCAGACCCTGGCGGCGGCGTGGTGATCGTCCTGCGCATGTTGACGGCGGTGGCTTTGGCCAACCTTGTGACAATGACAACGCGGCTGACCGATATGATGCGTGTGGTACGCCTGTTGTTGGCACCGCTCCAGCATGTCGGTATCAAACCGCAGCGGGTGGAACTGGCCATGGCGCTGGTGATCCGCTTTACTCCCGTGCTGGTGCTGAAAGGCACGGCGCTGACCGCCGCCTGGCGTGCACGGTCTGCCCGTCGGCCGGGATGGCGCGTTATCCTTCCCTTCGCTGTATTGGCCATTGATGATGCGGAACATGTCGCCGAAGCCCTGCGCGCGCGTGGCGGTTTGTAGCATTTTCCGTTGAAGGTTTTTGCAATCTGGCCTATCGCTGCCGAAAACCAAAGGAAACGCCATGGAACGTAACGTCGCCCTTATTGCAGTATTTGCCGCTCTTATCGCCGCGTTGGGCCTGATGCCGACGCTGATGCTTGCCACCGGAGTGCCGATCACGGCGCAAAGCCTGGGTGTAATGCTCTGCGGCACCGTATTGGGGGCAAGGCGTGGCAGTTTGGCAGTGCTGTTGTTTCTGGCGCTGGTTGCGCTCGGGCTGCCCTTGCTTGCCGGTGGGCGTGGCGGCTTGGGTGTCTTTGCCGGACCGACGGTCGGGTTTATTGTCGGTTTTCCGATTGCTGCCTTTGCCACTGGTTTCGTGATGGAGCAGACACGCCGCATGCCCGTCGGGTTGGCCGCGGGGATTGCGGCCGCGATTGGCGGCATATTTGTGCTCTATCTTTTCGGGGTACTGGGTTTCATGATGGTGCTGAACAAGGGAATGAGCGAAACGCTGGCGATCCTCGGGGTATATATCCCCGGTGACATCATCAAGGTTGTTCTTGCAGGGCTGATCACGGCCGGTCTGGCCAAGGCGCGTCCGGCAAGCGTGCTGTCGCGCAGCTGACCATACCATCTGAGGGCCGTTCCGGGCAGTCGCGCCGGTGGTTCCGGGAAACGCTCTTGCAGCCATAAGGGGACGTAGAATGTCACAGACGATGCGCGCAGTAGAGATCAGCGAACCGGGCGGCCCCGAGGTTTTGAAACTGGTCGAAAGGCCAAGGCCCGAAGCCCGGCATGGGCAGGTGGTGATCCGGGTTGCTTATGCGGGTGTGAACCGGCCCGATGCGCTTCAACGTGCGGGCAAATATGCCCCGCCACCGATGGCAAGCGATCTGCCGGGACTGGAAGCCTCGGGTGAAGTGGTCAGCGTCGGTGCCGGTGTCTCTGGCCTGAAGGTTGGGGACAATGTGTGCGCATTGTTGCCGGGTGGTGGCTATGCGGAATATGTGGCAACTCCGGCGGCGCATTGTTTGCGTGTCCCTCGCGGGATGGGCATGAAGGAGGCCGCCTGCCTGCCTGAAACCTTTTTCACCGTCTGGTCAAATGTCTTCATGCGCGGCGCGCTGAAAGCGGGTGAACGGTTTCTGGTGCATGGGGGGTCGTCAGGGATCGGTACTACCGCGATCCAGCTGGCGCATGCCTTTGGGGCACGGGTGTTTGCAACGGCAGGAACAGATGCCAAGTGTGCAGCCTGTGTCGGGCTGGGTGCGGAAGCAGCGGTGAACTATCGTGATACGGATTTTGTAGATGTGCTCAAGGCTGAAGGCGGCGCTGACCTAATCCTCGATATGGTTGGCGGCAGCTATATCCCGCGCAATATAAGCGCCCTGGCTGACGATGGGCGCCTGATCCAGATTGCCTTTCTGCAAGGTCCGAAGGTGGAGCTGAACTTTGCCATGCTGATGACCCGTCGTCTGACCATGACGGGATCGACGCTGCGTCCGCAAAGCGATCTCGCCAAGGCACGGATTGCGCAAGAACTGGCTGAGGCGGTGTGGCCCTTGCTGGATGCAGGACGGGTAGCCCCTGTGATGGACAGCGAATATGCCATTGAGGAGGCAAGTGAAGCCCATGCCCGAATGGAAAGCAGCGGTCATATCGGCAAGATTGTTCTGCGGATCGGGGGATGATCCGATGGACGCGGGCAAGCCCGCGACATGATTATTGTCTTGATAAACGCCAGCGGGCGGCGCGTGCCGAAGCTGCGGACGGTATTTAGGGCCAAAAAGAGAAACGTTTTGTTAACCACCCCAGGTGATAAAGGGGCTACGGAGCAGGCTGCGGAGCCTATGTTCCGTGCCAAGAAGAGAGCGGATGCTTTCTGAAGGAAGAGGGGAGACACAGGTTTCCCCTCTTTTTGGCCTAATATACCGTCCGCACTGTCTACGCTGTGGTGCGGTTCATGGTTCAGCGCAGCGGTGCAAACAGTGCTTTTTGCAATTTGCAATCCTTGACGACGTCCTGTCCGCAGGGCACCGGATCCAGGGATTTTGACAGGCATATCCGGGCTTCCTGGATCTGGTTTTTGCGACAGGTGATGGTGATGCCGTCAGCAATCATACCGGGATTATCCTTGAGAAAGGCGTCTTCGACCACCGAGGCGGGCAAGGCGATCTGGCGATCAAGCTTGCGAAATACCGTCGGTCGGACAACGCGGCCATAGGCCTCTCGTGAGAGGGCGTAATAGGCGCTGGCCGTGAGGCCGGTGCAACTGCCGTGTTTTTTCCACTGGTGCCAGGCCAGTCCGGCCGTCCCCATGATGTCGGCCATGCTTGCTGTCATTGTGCGCGAGGGAGGGCGGTTCACGGTTTGACAGAAGGCAGGGTAGCCGCGGTGAAATTGCGGCCAAAGGCCATGCATGATCCAGCCGTGCCCCGTGCCTTTGGCGCATTGGGCGGCATTGCGCGCATCGCCTTCCAGCAGGCACCAATTGGGTGACCAGCTGAGGGCCAGTACATAATAATCAAATGCACCTGGCTTGTTGCCCTCGGCTCGGGTGTCGGTGGCAAGGGCGAGGAAGGTGGCGGCGAGGCCAACAAAAAGCAAGCGCATTGGGTCTTTCCTTATCTGAGCGCCCTCAGTATAAGCCAGCCAAGTTCCCCGACAATGGAAACCGTCTCGCGCCAACGAGACAGCCTTTTCAGGCGACGGGAAAGTTATGTTTTCGAGAGGAGAGACCATTATGGCAAAACCGATTATGGCCAAGGCAACTGCCGTGTGGCTGGTTGACAATACCACCATCAGCTTCAAGCAGATTGCCGATTTTGTCGGCATGCACGAGTTGGAAGTACAGGGCATTGCCGACGGGGATGTTGCGGCTGGAGTGAAGGGATTCGACCCGATTGCGAACAACCAGCTTACGCAGGAAGAGATTGATAAGGCGCAGAATAATCCGATGCACAAGCTGGCACTGAAGTTCCATGCCGCTGCGCAGGGTGAAGAAAAGCGGCGCGGTCCACGATATACGCCCCTTTCAAAACGTCAGGACCGGCCTGCATCCATTCTGTGGCTTGTCAAGTTCCATCCGGAATTGACGGATGGCCAGATTGGCAAGCTGGTTGGGACAACCAAACCCACGATTCAGGCGATCCGCGAACGGACGCATTGGAATATTTCGAATATTCAGCCGATTGATCCGGTTGCCCTGGGGCTGTGCAAGCAATCCGAGCTGGACGCGATTGTTCAGAAGGCGGCGGCCAAGAAGGCGGCGGCGGGTGAGGTGATGACCGACGACGAACGCCGCAAGCTGGTCAGCACAGAGCAAAGCCTTGGCATGGACGCGGAACCCAAGATTCCCACTGCCATCGAAGGGCTGGAAACCTTTACCCTGTCCGGGGATGACGCCGCTGTGGAAGACGAGAAGGATGACAGCAACTATCTGGATGCTGACAGCTTTTTCACCTTGCCAGAAGGTAGTGGTGACAAGGACGAGGATGCCGACAAGGAAGAAAACAAATCCTGACCTATTCACGAGGGATGCGCGAAAAGGGCGTTGGGGGAAGCCAGCGCTCTTTTTGATTCCGGCAGCGTGGTGTTGAAAACGCAGCTTTGGGAGGTTGGGAAGAAAAATGTCAGCTGCTGCATTTTTAGGCTTGTACGAATCTGAAACAGGCGTAAACGCCGCGCTACAGACGCCAACGCACGCGCCTCTGGCCGGTCAGCAGATTCTGACTGACCCGCGTTTATGCAGCGACGGTAACGTCTCTTGAAATGACTATTGGGGTTTGCTCCCCACCTGCTCTTTGGAGATGACCATGAACGCACCTGTCTTTGGCACCTTTGGTGCTGCCTTTCCCGTAACCCCCTTTGATGCTGATCCAGCGGCTGCCTTTATTGCGGCGCATCATTTTGATCGCCCGACACTGGTGGTGTCGCGCGCGAAAGTGGCCGCGCAATTTGATGAATTGCAGGCGGGTCTGGGCCGGGCGCGGATTCACTATGCGGTCAAGGCAAACCCCGCCCCTGAAATCATCCGCACACTGGTAAATAAAAAGTCGGGTTTTGATTGTGCGTCGCGGGGCGAAATCGATCTCTGCCTTGCACAGGGCGCAAAGCCGGATCAGATTTCCTTTGGCAACACGATCAAGCGGGCGTCAGACGTGGCCTATGCGCATGGCGCGGGCATCACCCTGTTTGCTGCTGATAGCGCCGCAGAGCTGGACAAGATCGCACGGCATGCACCGGGTGCGCGGGTTTATATACGTCTGATCGTCGAGAATTCGCTTGCGGATTGGCCACTTAGCCGCAAGTTCGGTTGTGCCGGGTCTGCCTTGCCTGCTCTGCTGGATCATGCGCAGACTTTGGGTCTGGTCGCTTATGGGCTGTCTTTCCATGTCGGGTCACAGACCCGCAAGGCGGAGTACTGGAACCCGGTATTGGATCAGGTTGCTGCGCTGTGGCATGCGGCACGTGCGGCGGGTCATGACCTGCAACTTTTGAATATTGGCGGCGGGTTTCCGGCCTACTACGGGCAGAACATTGACGCGCCGCGCCGCTATGCCGCCGAGGTGATCCGTGCGATCGACGCACGGTTTGGTGATGTGGCGCATCTGATGGCGGAGCCGGGGCGCGGATTGGTTGCTCAGGCGGGACACATTGCCGCTGAGGTCATGCTGGTTTCGCGCAAATCCGAAGCTGATCTGCATCGCTGGGTCTATCTGGACATTGGACGGTTTTCCGGCCTTGCCGAGACCGAGGGCGAGGCGATCCGCTATCAACTGGTCACTTCCCGTGATGGGGGCGAGACCGGCCCCTGTGTTCTGGCGGGGCCGTCTTGCGACAGTGCGGATATTCTCTATGAAAAGCGTCCGGTACAATTGCCGCTGGATTTGCAGGACGGTGACAAGGTGATGATCCGCTGTTGCGGGGCCTATACGAGTTCCTACAGCTCTGTCGGTTTCAATGGGTTTCCTCCGCTGGATGTGATTGTCCTGTAAAGTGATCATATCGCGGGGGAAGGGCCGTCTGCTTTGGGAGGGGCGGGCGGCCAACTTGCGGGGCGGGCTGCGGCGATAGGTCGTGCTATAATGCCTTGCGGGCGCGCATCGCCGCAATGATGGTGCCGTCATCCAGGTAATCCAATTCGCCGCCTATCGGGACACCCTGTGCCAGTGAGCTTAGCTGAACCTTGCCCTCCAGTTGATCCGCGATGTAATGAGCTGTTGTCTGTCCATCTATCGTGGCATTAAGGGCCAGGATCACCTCGGTGATGTCTTCGGTTGCCACGCGATCGACCAAGCGCGGGATGCGCAGCTCCTGCGGGCCAATGGCATCCAGCGCGGACAATGTTCCACCCAGGACGTGATAGCGCCCGTGAAATACGCCCGAACGTTCCATCGCCCAGAGGTCGGCCACGTCCTCGACCACGCAGATTTCGCCATTGGCACGTTTGTTGGCTGTGCAGATGTCGCAGATGTCTGCAGTGCCAACGTTACCGCAGTTCAGACATTCCCGTGCCGTTGTCGCCACGGTTTGCATGACATCGGCCAGCGGTGTCAGCAGCAGGTCGCGTTTGCGGATCAGATGCAGTACCGCACGTCGGGCCGAACGGGGTCCCAGGCCCGGCAGCTTTGCCATCATGTCGATCAGGGCGTCAATGTCCTGGGTTGAACTCAAGGGGCGGTACCTGTTTCGGGTGGAAGAATGAGTTTAGGGGCAAGATGAAGCAGCGGCCGGTGCTAGAACGGCAGTTTCATATCCGCAGGCAAGCCCATGCCTTCGGTCAGTTTTGCCATTTCTGACTGGGCACGGTCCGAGGCTTTGGACTGGGCGTCCTTGATCGCAGCCAAAATCAGGTCCTCGACAACTTCCTTTTCATCGCCGTTGAAGATCGACGGGTCGATGTCGAGCCCTTTGAGTTCGCCCTTGGCGGTGCAGGTTGCCTTGACCAGACCCGCGCCGCTTTCGCCTGTGACAGTGATCTTGGCCATGTCGTCCTGAAGCTGGGCCATCTTGCCCTGCATTTCTTGCGCTTTTTTCATCATGCCGGCCATATCGCCCAGTGCACCTAATCCTTTGAGCATTTTCTTCTCCTATGATGTGCCGCTGGCCTTTGGGCGCAGGGCGAAAATTGGGGTTGTCCCACATATCGCAGCACAATGGGCGATGAACAAGATGGGGTTGGCGATGCAGTCCTTTTTGATGGTAAATGAGCGCATACCGGTCGGATCGGATGGTTGGTCAGAACAGATTACCATGCCAAGACTCCTCCGTAGCGAGGCGGACAGCAACAAAAGCCGGAGTGGCCCAAGAGCGTGACCGGTTCGGACCAGACCGTCGCATACCTCTGCCTCTGCCCGGGTTGAGGCGGGCAGGTGAACGAATGCTACTCTTCTTCGAAGGGGTCCCATTCGTCTTCTACCTCGGGCAGCGCGTCTTTGTCCGCTTCTGCGGCGATTTGTTCGGGGGTGCGAATGTTGCCAATGCTGGCCTTGGGGAAGGCTGAGATCACAGCCTGCCAGAGCGGGTGGGTCTTGACTTCTGCCATCAGGGCGTTTTGCCTGGCGTCCCTGACTTCGGCGATGGTGTCACCGCCGCCTTCGTTCACAAGTGTCACCGCCCAGCGATTGCCGGTCCAGCCTTGCAAGCGATGGCCCAAACGTTGCGCCAGATCGCGGGGGGCGTTTTCGGTGGGCACAAATTCGATGCGGCCGGGTTGGTAGGCGGCAAGACGCAGGCAGGTTTCCACCTCGACCAGCAGTTTCACATCGCGGTTGGCGCGGATCAGTTCGACCACATGGTTGAAGGTTGGAAAACGGCCAAGAGCAGCGTCGAGATCCTGGGCGAGGGCGGTGGTTTGCCCTGCAGCAGTGGGGTTGGCGGCCATGTGAGCCTGGGCCTGGTGAACCGCCTGGGCGCCGGAGGGGCTGCCTGCGGTATTGCCCCCGCCCGCGTGTGGGGAAGCGGCGGGTGGCGGTGTCGTGTTCTGCAGCTTGCGCACCAGTTCTTCGGGGCTGGGCAGGTCGGCTACATGGGTCAGGCGGATGATTGCCATCTCGGCGGCCATCATGGCGTTGGGGGCATTTGCCACTTCGTCCAAGGCCTTGAGCAGCATTTGCCAAAGGCGGGTCAGGACACGCATCGGCAGGTCATTGGCCATCTGAGTGCCACGATTGCGTTCCTCGGGGGAGATGGTGGGATCTTCGGCGGCTTCCGGGGTGATCTTGACCACTGAAACCCAATGGGTGATCTCGGCCAGATCACGCAGCACCGCCATCGGGTCGGCCCCGTCGGCGTATTGGCCGGAAAGTTCGGTCAGCGCTGCGGCAGCATCGCCGCGCAGGATCATGTCGAAGAGGTCGAGCACGCGGCCGCGGTCGGCGAGACCGAGCATCGCGCGAACCTGTTCGGCAGTGGTTTCGCCAGCGCCGTGGCTGATGGCCTGATCCAGCAGGGAGGTGGCATCACGCACTGAGCCTTCGGCGGCGCGGGTGATCAAGGCCAGGGCATCGTCAGCGATTTCCGCGCCTTCGGCAGTTGCGATCTTGCGCATCAGCGCGATCATTACCTCGGGTTCGATCCGGCGCAGGTCGAATCGCTGGCAACGCGACAGAACGGTCACAGGAACCTGACGGATTTCTGTCGTTGCGAAGATGAATTTGACGTGTTCCGGCGGTTCTTCGAGGGTTTTCAGCAGGGCGTTGAATGCACCCTTGGACAGCATGTGAACTTCGTCGATGATATAGACCTTGTAGCGGGCTGAGGCAGCTCGGTAGTGTACGCTGTCGATGATTTCGCGAATGTTGGCAACGCCGGTATTCGAAGCCGCGTCCATTTCGATGACGTCGACGTGGCGTCCCTCCATGATGGCGACACAGTGTTCGCAGGTGCCACAGGGATCCGTGGTTGGTGTGCCGTGCCCATCCGGACCGATGCAGTTCATGCCCTTGGCGATGATTCGCGCGGTAGTGGTCTTACCGGTGCCCCTGATCCCCGTCATCACAAAGGCTTGGGCGATGCGGTCTGCTGCAAAGGCATTGCGCAGGGTGCGCACCATGGCGTCCTGTCCGACCAAATCGACAAAGGTCTCCGGGCGGTACTTGCGGGCCAATACGCGGTAGGCGGTGCTATTGGACATGAAAACTCCTGATGCGGGGATTCGCGGTGCTGGCCCAAGGTAAGCGGCAAGTCGGAGGGCGTAAACCGCTGACGGGCTGCGGTAACGGACGAATGCCCTATTGTGTGGACCGTCCTGAGCGTTGACAATAGCGGGGTTAACAGACGGGAGCGCGCTATGCGGCTTAGAGGGATCAGAAGAAGCAAAAATGTTGAGGTACGCAGGGGAAATCCGCGGCGGCGCGCCGGTGGCAAGGCGGGAGGCCTTGGTGTTGTGGGGGTATTGGCCGTTCTGGCGATCGGGTATTTTACGGGCATGGATGTTACCCCCTTGTTGCAGGGAGGCCAACCGCCACAGGCGCAGCAGGGCGGGTCAGTGTCCGAAACGGACAAGCGAGCGACGCAATTCTCGGCGCAGGTGCTGGCGACGACCGAAGATGTCTGGGGCAAGGTTTTTCCGCAGCAGTTGGACCGTACCTATGTGCCGCCCAAACTCGTGATCTTTTCTGGTATTACGCAAAGCCCCTGTGGCGGAGCCTCAGGGGCGACAGGTCCGTTCTACTGTCCGGCGGACAGCAAGGCCTATCTTGATACGCAGTTCTTTTCGATGTTGAGCCAGCGGATGGGGGCGGGGGGTGATTTTGCCGCCGCCTATGTGATTGCCCATGAGGTTGCACATCACGTGCAGAACCAGTTGGGTATTCTGCCCAAGGTCAATGCGGCGCGGCAACGGTCTGGCGAGAGGGAAGCGAATCTGTTGACCGTGAAACTGGAATTGATGGCGGATTGTCTTTCCGGCATCTGGGCGGCGAATGTGCAGGGGTTGATGGAAAAGGGTGACTTGCAAGAGGCGCTGAACGCGGCCCGAAAAATCGGTGATGACCATTTGCAGCGTCAGGCGGGGCGGGTACCGCAACCGCATACATTTACCCATGGTACGTCGGAACAGCGGGCGCGGTGGTTTGCGCGGGGGTTTGAAACCGGCGCTGTGGGGCAGTGTGATACCTTTGCCGCGCGTCAACTGTGACGGAGTACGCCCGCCTATGATGACGCTACAGTGGCGGTTCGGGGGGTGTGCCCGCTGCAACAAGCGTGATTCTGGCGGATTGCGGAAAGCTATAAGTTTGGTTTTGCCTGCGGGTGCGACGGCGGCACGGGCTGAGAGAATAGGAAGGTTTGTGCAGCGCCGGTGTTCGGGCGGCAGGACGCCCTGGCGCTAAAGGTGCGCCATGCCTTATCGGCAGTATTCTTTGAATGTGCCTGTCAGCTTTGATGCTTGAACATTAGAAAAATTCATTAGAAATTTCTGAATGCTCTCGTGGTTCCCAAATGAACGACTGTCGCCACAACGCTTTTTGCTGTGCGAAAAGGATTGGGTGAGAGATTGATAACGACCCAAGCGGGACTCGTTGTGGCTGCTGCCTTCCGGCTCTGACCAAGTTGGCGAGGCGCCTGCCCGCACCAACCTCTCGATCAGAAATATATGACGCCCGCACCTCAAGTACAAGGGGGGATGGGCAGGGTTCGGCCGGGGTGCGGATTTTTGAAACCTGGAATTGGCACGACAGGCGGCAGGCGCGATCGGGCGTTCCAGCCAGCGTTGGAATTTTCTAAAGGAAGGTTGAAACGCCCGATTGTGCCCAGCGACCAGATGCCACACAAAGGGCAAAACTGGACGGGTCAAGGGACAACTACATGCGTCATGCGGAACAGGTAACTTTTGGCGGGTCCAGGCTCGACCGTGCGGGGGAGATTCGCGACAATCCAGCGGTGGTGAAATTTGCACGACAGGCTGCGGATAGCCGGGCCATTCTCTTCTGGCGTGGCAAACCCCTGATCGATCCACGACGCCCTGCATCACTGGTACGACTGCCGATGGACCATCCGGTCCTTGCCGAGGCTGTGGAAGAACCGATTTTGTTGGGGCGCGAAGATGGGGCTGCGCGGTTTGCTTTTGATATTTCAGACTGGACACCGGAAGCCTTGGACGACGCTGCGCTTGGCGCGTTTCTTGATCCCAGCGAACAGCGCCATCCGGCCTTGGGTGATGATATGGTATTTGCGGAATTGCGTCGGGTCATGACATGGCTGACCCCGCGTGACGCAGAACTGGCCGCAACTGGCAAAGCGATCATCAGCTGGCATGAAAGTCACGGGTTTTGTGCCCGATGCGGCGTAAAATCGCATATCAGTCAAGCCGGATGGCAACGTCGGTGCCCTGCTTGTGACGCTTGCCATTTTCCGCGCACGGATCCTGTGGTGATCATGCTGATTACCCGTGGAAATTCGGTCTTGATGGGCCGTTCACCGGGCTGGCCACGAGGGATGTTTTCCTTGCTGGCCGGATTTGTCGAGCCGGGAGAAACGCTTGAGGCGGCGGTGCGCCGTGAGGTTTTCGAGGAAGCCGGCGTGCAGGTCGGCGCGGTGAACTACCTTTCCAGTCAGCCCTGGCCGTTTCCGGCCTCTTTGATGATTGGCTGTCAGGGGGTTGCCACCAGTGAGGACATCACCGTTGACCCCGTCGAGATCGAGGCGGCCATGTGGGTGAGCCGTGAAGAGATGATGGAAGTCTTTGCCGGCAACCATCCTGTCATTCTGCCTGCACGCAAAGGGGCGATTGCACACTTTTTACTAGAAAATTGGCTTGCGGATAGGCTGGATTGACGCAAGAATTAGAGAACAATAGATTCAAGGCCTCGTGCTGAGGCAGCAATTGAACAGTATCGGCAGGGCAGGCAGATGAAATTTTCTACTAACGAAGATATTGAAGCACCGATTGACGCAGTATTCGATCTGCTCTGTGACTTTGAGGCTTTTGAACGCTCTGCGATGCGGCGGGGTGCCGAGGTCCAGCGGACCGACCAGTTATCGGTACCAGGGGTCGGCATGACGTGGCAGGCCGCGTTTCACTTGCGGGGCCGGCAACGGCAAATGGAAGTCGAGATGGTTTCCTTTGAACGTCCGCAGGAAATCGTTCTTGAAAGCACTTCCCCCGGCACCTTGGCGACCACCAGTTTCGAATTGATCGCCTTGTCGCGCAGCAGCACACGGGTCAAGGTCGAGATAGAGATCAAGCCGCTTAACTTGTCTGCGCGTCTGTTGGTGCAATCCTTGAAGCTGGCGAAAAAGTCTCTGACCAAGAAATTCAAGTTGCGGGTGGCCGAATACGCAAAAAACCTTGAAGATCGGTACAAACGACAAGCCTGACCCCGGCGGTGCGGGCTGGGCGCGAAAAAACATCTCGAGGCTGGCGCAGATCAATTGCGATGTGATCTGTCTATTCTGGTGTGCGTGTCGTAAATATCGTCCAATTGGTTGTTGTTGCGCCTGTTTCGCCGGTTGATTCTGATAGGTTTGACAAGGTCAGACCGATAAAGTTGCAGCCCAGATCGAAAGGGCAATGCCGATGATCTACATTTTTTCCGACATCAACCTGATGTTGCTGGCAGCAACGGGGAATATGGCCATTGCACTGGTTATGGGCGCGATCATCGGGTCGGAGCGGCAGTTTCGCGGCCGCATGGCAGGCTTGCGCACCAATGCGCTGGTGTCGTTGGGTGCGGCTGGTTTCGTCACATTTGCTGCCCTTTTCCCCGAAGACATCAACCCGACGCGGGTCGCGGCACAGGTTGTGTCTGGCATCGGTTTTCTGGGGGCGGGGATTATTTTTCGGGACGGCTTCAATATTCAGGGGATCAATACGGCCGCCACCCTTTGGTGCTCCGCTGCGGTTGGTTTGATCAGTGGAACGGGGCATGTTTTTTATGCGATTGCGCTGACTTCGCTGATTGTCTTTTCGAATTTGGGTTTGCGACCGATTGTGCGACGGCTCAAGAATGCAGCGGCAGAAAATACTGATACGGATCAGGTGTTTGAGCTGACGCTGGTTTGCCTGTTGGAGGATGAAAAAGCCATTCGCGGGATTCTGGTCGCGCAATTGGTCAAACGGGGTTTGACCCTGCGCCAGATCGAAAGCCATGTAAGCCGCGAGACCGTTGAAATCATCGGGCAGGTGGACGGGGCAGAGGCGGACCAGGCCAAGATCGAAAAGACGATCGCGCAGATAGGTACCGAACCCCACGTACGCAAGGCGCGATGGTCCGTGATTGATGAGGATGCGGTGCGCTTTCGCGATTAAAACCCTGGCGCGGGATGAACGTGTCGTCCGGGTGGCGGCTGCCCCGGGGCAGGCCGGGTTTATGTTTTGCTGCGCCGAGGGTGGGCAGGATAAACGCCAAGAATATCCAACATGTTGGTGAAATAGCCCAGTTCCTCCAGCGCACGTTTGACGCCCGGATCATCGGGGTGGCCTTCAATATCCGCGTAGAACTGCGTTGCGGTAAAGGATCCGCCGACCATATAGCTTTCCAGTTTGGTCATGTTCACGCCGTTGGTCGCAAAGCCCCCCATTGCTTTGTAAAGAGCGGCGGGAATGTTGCGGACTTCGAAGACGAAGGTGGTCAGCATTTGTTCGCCACGACGCGTCAGGTCAATGTCGGGTGCCATCAAAAGGAATCGGGTTGTGTTGTGGTCCTGGTCCTCGATGCCGCGTGCCAGAACGTTTAGGCCATGAATGTCAGCGGCGACTTCGCTTGCCAGTACCCCTTCGGTAGAACCTGCGGTTTGGGCGAGATCCTCTGCCGCCCCGGCGCTGTCGGCGGCGGCCTCATAGGTGATGCCCTGCGCATCAAGATAGCTGCGCGCCTGGGGCAGCAGAACCATATGGGCGCGGACATGTTTGACATCGTTCAAGGCAACGCCGGGTCGTGCCATCAAGGCAATGCGCACGCGCACAAAGGCCTCGCCGATGATATGCAGCCCGCTTTCCGGCAGGAGGCGGTGAATATCCGCCACACGGCCATAGGTGGTGTTTTCCACCGGCAACATTGCTAAATCCGCACGGCCTTCGCGCACGGCGCGGATAACACCTTCGAAGGTTGTGCAGGGCACGGGAATCAACTCTGGGCCTGCCTGCAGGCAGGCCTCGTGGCTGTAGGCCCCCAAGGCACCTTGAAATGCGATACGCGGTGTTTTGGATTTGGACATCGGGGCAATCCTTGGTACTTTGATGCTCGTCGGGGCGATTGGTCGCGGTAAGTACACCTTGCCTGCGATAAGGGAAAGCAATAGATACGCGGCTGAAACGTCTCAACTGACAGATACGGGCCAGATTTATGTTCGACACAATGACAATCACGAAACTTGCCAGCGGCTTCTTGGGTGCCTGGCTGATCCTATTGCTTGGCAAGTGGGGCGCAGAAGGGATTTATCACGCGGATGCGCATGGCGAACAGTCATATGTGATCGAAGTGGCAGGTGCCGCAGAAGCCGCGCCGGCAGAAGAAATCGACATCGAGGCCTTGATGGCCGACGCCGACGCTGACAAGGGGTCAAGCGTCTTTCGTAAATGCAGCGCCTGTCACAAGGTGGATGGTACCGATGGTGTCGGTCCGCATCTGAATGGCGTGGTCGGGCGTGATGTCGCATCGGTTGGCGGTTTCGGATATTCCGGTGCCTTGAACAGTCTTGAGGGAAACTGGACCGCGGAGGCGTTGTTCGGGTTTCTGGGCAGCCCCAAAGGCTATGCGCCAGGGACAACGATGGGTTTTGCAGGTCTGAAAAAGCCAGCGGACCGGGCAAATGTCATTGCCTATCTTCAAAGCATCAACTGATCGAAACGTCTTTGACAAGAACAAGCCGTCCTTTTTGGGCGGCTTTTTCATGTGTGTTTCACAAGATAACATATTCGCAACTTGTCTCTTGGTATGCGGCACAGTTAGCTTGCATGAAACCTGATTGTGTTTTGCGAACCAAAGGATGTGCCTGATGACCAAAGCCCTGACCTGTGTTTCCCGTCCAACCCATTTTTTAAATGGCTGCGTCCGTCGCATCGCGGGGATGGTCATTGGTGCGACGTTGGTTCTGGTTGGCCCGGTATTTGCCGAAAATACCATCAAAAGCCACGGATATTCGTTTTTCGGTGATTTGAAATACGGTCCCGATTACAAACATTTCGACTATGTGAACCCCGATGCCCCCAAGGGTGGCGAGATTTCGATAGCAACTTTGGGCACATTTGATTCGATGAACCCCTACACCCGCAAGGGGCGCGGTGGAGCCCTGTCGACGGTCATGTACGAAAGCCTGCTGGGAGAAGGGGTGAACGATCAGGCCCCTGCTGATGTTTATGCCGAATATTATTGTCTGCTCTGCGAAAGCCTTGAGTATGACGAAGGCAAGAACTGGGTGATCTTCTACATGCGCCCTGAGGCACGGTTTTCGGATGGCACACCGGTTACAGCCCATGATGTTGCCTTTAGCCAGCAATTGATTCTGGATCAAGGTTTGCAATCATACGCCGATGCGGTCAGCAAACGTATCGCAAACATCGAGGTGATCGACGATCACACTATCAAATACACCTTCAACCCCGAAGTGTCGCGACGCAGTCTGATCGAAGTGGTTGGCGGCATGTCCGTCTGGTCCAAGAAATGGTACGAAGAAACCGGCGCACGGCTGGACGAAAGCCGTCTGGAAATTTCACCTGGGTCAGGTGCCTACATGATTGATGAAATCGACGTGAACCGGCGCATCATTTATAAGCGCAATCCGGAGTATTGGGGCAAGGATTTGCCATTCAACGTAGGCCGCAACAATTTCGATGAAATCCGGATCGAATATTTCGGCGATGAAAACTCTGCCTTTGAGGCGTTCAAGGCGGGTGAATATACCTTTCGCAACGAGGGCAATTCCAGGCAGTGGGCGACGGCCTACGCATTTCCTAAAGTGCAGAACGGGTACATCATCAAGGAAGCGATACCTGATGGCGCACCACCGACCCCGTCTGGCATTGTCTTTAACCTTGGACGGGAGGTTCTCAAGGACCGTCGCGTACGCGAGGCTGTGGCGCTGGGTTTTAACTTTGAGTGGACCAACGAATCGCTGCAATTTGGATTGTTCAAACAACGGGCCTCTTTCAATCAGGACACGCCGTTGATGGCAACGGGCAAACCCCAAGGTGCAGAACGCGCATTCTTGGAATCGCTTGGCGATCTGGTTCCGCCAGAAATGTTGACTGAAGAGGCGCGCATGCCGCATACATCGGACGCAAAGCGTCTGCTGGACCGTCGCAATGCCCGTGCGGCGATGAAATTGCTGGATGATGCGGGTTGGGCCGTGGGAACTGACGGCAAGCGCCGCAATGCGGCGGATGAACCGCTGCGCCTGACTTTCCTGTTAAACTCCGCCGGGTCAGCGACACTGAATGCGGTGGTTGAGAACTTCTTGTCGAACCTCACCAGCATGGGAATCGAAGCCGTTCTTGAACGGGTCGATGCCTCCCAATATACGCTGCGCGAAAGGGATCGTGATTACGATTTGGTTTTCGACTCCTATATCCCATTCCTCAGCACTGGGGGGGGATTGCAGCAGGTTTATGGATCAGAAGCGGCGTCCTATTCGTTATTCAACCCTGCCGGGCTGGCCAGTCCTTTGGTTGATGAAATCATAGAAGCCTCGCAGCGCGTCACCACCAAAGAGGAAACCGATACCACGCTGATCGCGCTTGACCGTGCTCTGCGGTATGAATTCTTCATGATTCCTGTTTGGTACAATGACGTGCATTGGACCGCATATTATGACCAATACGAACATCCCGAACCGATCCCGCCCTATGCCTTAGGGTATATGGATTTCTGGTGGTACAATGCCGACAAGGGGGCTGCGCTGCGGGCCGCCGGTGCGTTGAGATAAGTTTTTCCCATGGGCACCTACATCCTACGACGGTTATTGCTGATCATTCCGACGCTGGTTGGGATCATGTTGATCAACTTTGCACTGGTGCAATTCGTGCCCGGTGGTCCGGTTGAACAGGCGATTGCGCGGATTCAGGGCGGGGGTGATGTATTTGGCGGCTTTGCCGGTACCGGTAATGATGCGGGCAATACAGACCTTGAAACGAATGACAACTACATCGGCGCACGCGGCCTACCGCCGGAATTTATCGAAGAGCTTGAGAAAGAATTCGGGTTCGACAAACCGCCGGTTGAGCGGTTTTTCAACATGATGTGGAACTACGTCCGTTTTGATTTCGGAGAGAGCTACTTCCGCTCTATTTCGGTGATTGATCTGATCAAGGAAAAACTGCCGGTGTCGATCACACTGGGGCTATGGTCGACCTTGATTGCCTATCTGGTGTCGATCCCGCTGGGCATCCGCAAGGCGGTGCGCGATGGCTCGCGATTTGACACATGGACCTCGGGTGCGATCATTGCCGCCTATGCGATCCCCGGTTTCCTCTTTGCAATCCTGTTGCTGGTGATGTTCGCAGGCGGGTCATATTGGCAGATTTTCCCGCTGCGCGGCCTGACCTCGGATAATTTTGACCAGCTCAGCCTGTTGGGCAAGATCGGGGATTATTTCTGGCACATCACCCTGCCTGTGTTGGCTTCAACCATCAGTGCCTTTGCCACGCTGACCTTGCTGACGAAGAACAGTTTTCTGGACGAGATCAAGAAACATTACGTTATGACCGCCCGCGCCAAGGGATTGTCAGAACGTGCGGTGCTTTACGGCCATGTATTCCGTAACGCCATGTTGATCGTGATTGCCGGATTCCCGGCGGTGTTCATCGGCGTGTTCTTTGGCGGGTCGCTGATCATCGAAACGATTTTCAGCCTTGATGGATTGGGCCGGCTGGGGTTTGAGGCGGCGGTGGCGCGCGATTACCCAATTGTATTCGGCACCCTGTTCATCTTTGGCCTGATCGGGCTGGTTGTTGGTATCCTGTCTGACCTGATGTATGTGCTGGTTGATCCACGGATTGATTTCGAGCGGAGGGAAGGTTGATGGCCTTGTCACCGCTGAACCAGCGCCGCTGGCGCAATTTCAAGCGCAACCGCCGCGCCTATTGGAGCCTGTGGATTTTCGCCATCCTGTTCGGTATTTCCCTGTTTGCGGAATTTGTGGCCAACGACAAGCCGATCCTCGTGAACTATCGCGGCGAATATTATACCCCGATTTTCAACTTCTACCCCGAGACCGCCTTTGGCGGCGATTTCCAGACCGAAGCGGTGTACCGCGATCCAGAGGTGAAATGCCTGATCGCGACCGGTGGTCTGGATCTGTGTTTCGATGATCCAGATGCCTATATCGAGGACGCGCAGGACGGTGTGATCGAGGGTGAGGAGATCAGCAAAGGCTGGGCGATCTGGCCGATCATCCCCTATTCCTTCAACACTGCCGTTGACCGCCCCGGTGCCGCCCCGCTGCCGCCAAATGGACAGAACTGGCTGGGTACCGATGGCACCAAACGCGATGTTATGGCGCGGGTCATCCACGGCTTCCGCCTGTCGATCATGTTTACCCTGATTGTCACCGGCCTTGCCTCGCTGATTGGGGTGATTGCGGGGGCGGTGCAGGGGTTCTTTGGCGGCTGGGTTGATCTGATCTTTCAGCGGGTGATCGAAATCTGGTCTTCCACCCCGTCGCTTTATGTCATCATCATCATGTTTGCGATTTTAGGGCGCAGTTTCTGGCTGCTTGTGTTCCTGTTGGTGCTGTTCAGTTGGACATCCCTTGTGGGTGTGGTGCGGGCTGAATTCCTGCGCGCGCGCAACCTTGAATATGTCCGTGCCGCCCGGGCGCTGGGTGTCAGCAACGTCACAATCATGTTCCGTCATATGCTGCCCAATGCCATGGTGGCGATGCTGACGATGCTGCCGTTCATCATCACCGGCACAATCAGCACATTGGCGATCCTTGATTTCCTCGGCTTTGGTTTGCCATCCTCGGCACCCTCCCTGGGAGAGCTGACCTTGCAGGCGAAACAGAACCTGCAAGCACCCTGGCTTGCCTTTACCGCCTTCTTTACCTTTGCGATCATGCTGTCGCTTCTGGTGTTCATCTTTGAGGGCATTCGCGATGCCTTCGATCCGCGAAAGACGTTTTCCTGATGGCACTGCTTGAAGTCAAAAACCTTTGTGTCGGTTTCCGTCAGGATGGCAAGCTGTCCGAGGCGGTCAAAGGTGTCAGCTTTCACGTAGAGCGGGGCGAGACCGTGGCGCTGGTGGGTGAATCCGGTTCAGGCAAATCGGTATCGGCACTTTCAACCGTGTCCTTGCTGGGCGACAGTGCCGAAGTGTCGGGCTCTGTCACCTATGACGGGCAACAGATGATCGGCGCGGATGATGCGCTGCTGCGCAAGGTGCGGGGCAATGACATCAGTTTCATTTTTCAGGAGCCGATGACCTCACTGAATCCGCTGCACACCATCGAAAAACAATTGGGCGAGAGCCTTGCCCTGCACCAGGGCCTTGCCGGTGCTGCTGCCCGCGAGCGTATTCTGGCCCTGTTGGACCAGGTCGGCATCAATGATGCCGAAAGCCGTTTGGGTGCCTATCCTCATCAACTTTCGGGTGGGCAACGTCAACGGGTGATGATTGCCATGGCACTGGCGAACAAACCTGACGTGCTGATCGCGGACGAGCCGACAACAGCGCTGGACGTGACCATTCAGGCGCAGATTCTGGACCTGCTGAAAGACCTCAAGGACCGGATGGGCATGGGGCTTTTGTTTATTACCCATGATCTGGGTATTGTGCGCCGCATCGCGGATCGTGTCTGCGTGATGCAACAGGGCGAAATTGTCGAGCAGGGGACAACGGCGGATATTTTTGAAAATCCCCAACATCCCTACACGATCAAACTGCTGAGCGCTGAGCCAACGGGGCAGCCTGAACCTGTCGCTGTCGGAGCGCAAGAAATCGTCAGCACCGAACATCTGAAAGTCTGGTTTCCGATCACCAAGGGGTTGTTGCGGCGTACTGTCGGTCATGTGAAGGCCGTGAATGACGCGAGCATTTCTGTGCGCGCCGGTGAGACTCTGGGCATTGTGGGTGAATCTGGTTCGGGCAAAACCACGATGGCGCTTGCCATTATGCGCCTGATTTCCTCCGAAGGGGGAATCAGATTTATGGACCAGGATGTGCGCAAGTGGTCCACGCGAGAATTGCGCCGTTTGCGCAGCGAAATGCAGATCGTTTTCCAGGACCCTTTCGGATCGCTGTCGCCGCGCATGACCTGTTTTCAGATCATTTCCGAAGGGCTTGGCATTCATGGGATCAGCCGGGGAAAGGACCAGCGTGCCCTCGTGCGCGAAGTGATGCTTGAAACCGGGCTCGATCCGGAAACGATGGACCGGTATCCGCACGAGTTTTCGGGGGGGCAACGCCAGCGTATTGCCATCGCCCGTGCCATGGTTCTGCGGCCCAAGCTGCTGGTTTTGGACGAACCGACAAGCGCGCTTGATATGACGGTGCAGGTCCAGATCGTAAAGCTGCTGCGCGAACTACAGACGAAATACGGGTTGGCCTATCTGTTCATCAGTCACGATCTCAAGGTTGTGCGGGCGATGTCGCACAAGGTCATGGTGATGAAGCGCGGTGACGTGGTCGAATACGGGGATGCCGAAGACCTGTATGAGCGTCCCAAGTCCGAATATACGCGTAGCCTGTTACAGGCGGCGTCCTGATGGCCCGCGCAGATTGCCACACCATTTCAAGAGCGCTAGAAATTGATCCAGATCATTTTAGCCAGCGCCAGTTTGGGCAACACTGAATTCATGAATGCCAGACCCCACGGCGCACCAGACCTGCGCAGTCCTACATTTTCCGATTTCAGGAACAGTCTGGCCGCAGGCTGGCGCGATTTCATTGCCGCGCCGCTGGTTGATCTGTTTTTCGCCAGCTTTTTCGTGCTTGCCGGACTTGTAATGGCGGCGATTACCTATGTGACGGGCACAACCTTCTGGCTTATCCTTGCGGTCATGGGCTTCCCCTTGGTTGGCACCTTGTGCGCCTTGGGGTTCTATGAGGTAAGTCGGCGGAGGCAAGCCGCAGAGCCATTGCGACTGTCCGAGGTTATTTCTGTGGTGCACCAACATCTGGGCGGGCAACTGCCATGGTTGGCGGCGATTATCATTGTGACGTTCCTATTCTGGTTCTTCCTTGGCCATATGATCTTTGCCTTGTTTCTGGGGTTGTCCCCAATGACGAATATTTCGACCTCATTTGGTGTATTCATGACCGTCGAGGGGGTGAGCATGTTGGCTTTCGGAACCATGGTGGGTGGGTTCTTTGCGCTGTTTGTCTTTGCCATCAGCGTGATGGGAATGCCGATGCTATTGGACCGCGACCTGGACTTCATCACGGCTTTATTGCGCTCGATTGCTTCGGTAAAGGCGGCACCGTTTCACTTTGTGGTATGGGGCGCAACGATCGCCGTCCTGACGCTGGCTGCTATGGTTCCGGTGTTTCTGGGGCTGTTTGTGGTGATGCCGGTCCTCGGGCATGCAACATGGCATCTTTACAGTGCCCTGATCCTGTCCGATTAGGCGTTCATCATCCCCGCGATCATGGCAAACAATGCAACGATGTGGATTAGCATGATTGCTTTGTCTTTCCACAGAACACCGACAGTGAACCAGCCGACAAGGCCGATCAGAAACAGATAGATGTTAAGTGGTGTCATGCCAAAGGCCGTGGCAGTGTATCCCATGATCTGTACCAGGGACGCCACCCATTTGAGCAAGGTGATGCCGGTGTCGCGCTCAATGAAGGGGGGACGCAGCCGTGGCAGCGTGTCAGCCAAACCGCGCATATGATACCTCCGATGCTTCCGGGAATGCGGCATGAGCCGGAACGGCACGCGTGGTACCGACCACGCGCCCGATTCCAGCAACGGGCCACAGGCCCAGGGTGAATTGGTCGTTCTGAATGTCACTCAGATCCGGTGTTGTTACAGGTGGCATTTTTTTCACAATTTCTTTGGGTCGATGCATGTGGTTTTGGGTCCGAGAAGCCAGCGGCGAAACTTCTTTGGTTTGCTTGGGGGAACCTCGCGCATCTGGATACATTCGGTCCGTGTCGCGGTCATAAATGAAGCAGCGAGAAGATCTAACATGGTTTTCCCTTCCTTGAATGAGACCATGTTAAGATCCATAAAGAAAACAGGCGTATTTGCGAGTCATTGAAAATCGGGTTATGTAAGCAGGAGTTACTTATGGATTGGCGCAACCTTCCCCCTCTTTCGGCTCTCAGGGCTTTTGCAGCCTTTGCCGACACGCGCAATGTTGTCGCTGCAGGGGAGGCCTTGGGCGTCAGTCATGCGGCGATCAGCCAGCAGTTGCGCGCGCTTGAAAGCTACCTTGATGTGGCCCTCCTGGATCGGACGGGGCGTAACCTTGCCCTGACGCTTGCCGGGGAGCGGTTGGCCGAAGCATTGCTTAACGGATTTGCCGGAATGATTGATGTGGTTGACGAAATCACCGGCCGCCAAGAATTGCGTCCAGTTCATGTTTCCGTGACGCCAACCTTTGCGGCCTCATGGCTGATGCCGCGGCTTTCAAAGTTCCGGGCGCTTCATCCTGTGGTCGACATCACGATTGATCCGTCGGCCAAGGTTGTCGACATGGCCGCGGACGGCATTGATATTGCGATCCGATACGGGGTTGGCCCCTGGGCGGGTGTGGAAACAGAAATGTTGTTGCAATCCCCGATGGTGGTGGTGGCGGCCCCGTCACTGGTGGGGGATGCGCAAATCACCAACCTTAATGATCTGGCGCGTTTTCCCTGGCTGGAAGAACTCGGCACGTCGGAAGCGACAAACTGGCACCGTCGGTTTGGCGTACCGCGCGCGGAACTCGGCATGGTACAAGTGCCGGGAAACCTGATGCTGGATGGCGCACGTGACGGGCAGGGGGTGGTCGTCACTGTGCGTGATTTTGTGGCCCGTGATATTGCTGCGGGGCGTCTGCGTGAGTTGCATGTCGAAGACAAAGCGGGTGCAGGGTACCATATTGTCACGCGGCCGGGGGTTCAGCGGGCCTGGGTCAAGGCATTTGCAGCATGGTTGCGCCGCGAGGCCCGCGAAGATGCGAAGGCGCGGATCAACCAGGCCCAATCATAAAGCAACTGACATTACGCGCGGCCAGGCGCCGGCATGCAAGATCAGCGGTTTCGCGGGTCATGCCCAAGAAGTTGGCGTCAAATCCTTGTGGGCGGCGCACCACTTTGCGCAAGGAGCCGTCGAGGGTCGACATCTCTGCCAGTGCTGTTTTCAGCAATACCTTTTCTGCGGCGAAACGGCTGGGGTAACGCCCCACATTCACACCCCAGTGACGCCCCCCCGAAGTTGAGACACGGGTGACGATTTCCTGTTCCACCACACGCTTGGTACGCTTTGCCACCGTTGTTGTGGGTTTGGGGCGCAGCGACGGGCGGATCGAAGCGCTGGCCGCGGCAAGCGTGATTTCGGGGGTTGAAGGCGTTGGCGGTGCCAGCGCGGCTGAAGCAACGGCTTCTCTCAGGGCGGCGGTGACATCGGCGTTTGTTACCGGCTTGTCCTGAACCGTGGCGACCAACACCGGTTCCGGCGTTTCGGTCACTGGCCGTAGATGGGGCCGTTTGGAAGTTTTCACAGCACCGACCAGCCGGATTGTCTTGCCCGCGCCACCTGCCACCGATCCGGGGTTGGTGCTGGGATTTTGCGGTGCGGTTTCCACATCTGCATAGACGGGAGGCACAGGTTTGCGCAGGGGTGCACGGGATGGGGCACGTCGGAAACCCATATCCATCAATCTGGCGACTTCAGCATTGCGTGATGCGGTGGATTTACCACCGAAAACCGTCACGATGATGCGTTCGTTGCCGCGTTCCGCCGAGGCTGTCAGATTAAATCCAGCAGCGCGGGTATAACCTGTCTTGATCCCATCAGCGCCTTTATAAGACGATAGGAAGCGACGGTTGGTATGGCTGACTTGACGGACACCGGCATCTGCGGTGATGCGGGAAAACAGATTGTAGTATTGTGGAAAGTCATAGAGCAGGTGGCGGCCCATGATTGACATGTCGCGGGCTGTCGACAGGTGGCCAGCCTCGGTCAGACCATGCATGTTTTTAAAGGTGGTGCGGGTCATGCCCAGAGCCTTGGCCGTGCGGTTCATCCGGCGGGCAAAGCTGGCTTCGGAGCCGGAGATTGCCTCGCCGATCGCGGTGGCGGCGTCATTGGCCGATTTTACGGCAGCGGCGCGTATCAGATAGCGCAGGGCAATGCGCTGACCTGCACGCAGGCCCAGTTTGCTGGGCGGTTCAGAGGCCGCTTTCTTGGAGATTGTGACCTTGGAATCAAGTGAGATTTCACCGTGTTTGATGGCTTCAAAAGCGACATACAGCGTCATCATCTTGGTGAGGGAGGCAGGGTGCAGTCGGGTGTTTTCGTTCTGCGCGTGGATCACCTTGCCCGTTCGGGCATCCATGACATAAGCAGCATAGGGGGCTGCCAATGCGCTGAGTGGTACAATGACCAACAGCCAGATCGCCGTGACAAAAAACAACCCGTAACGGGCCGACGAAACGCGTCGCGCTTTCATGTTGAACTGCCTTGTTCTGCCTCAAGACCGCCGATTTTTCGACTGGCCATATTTTTATGAACCAAGCCTAGCACAGGTCTGAATTCCGTTAAACCCTTCGAATTAAGACGAATTGCGAAAAAATCTGCAGTGAATTGTCAACATTTGGGGGCAGCGAGAAGTTGGAATACCATGGGGGGTATTGTGTCAGGAATGTGGCAGGATCTGGGCGGCTTTGCCCAAATTCCTTTTGGCGGTTTGGAGGGTATTATCTCGGCTATTCCAGGGGCTGGCGGGTGAGGTTTTCAATAAACCCCGGGAGCGCGCCCAATCGGTCGATTTTTCCAAACCTTGGCTCGTTTTTTGGCGTTTCAGTCTGTTCATAGATCCAAGTCAGCCCGTGAGGAATATGCACGCCCCAGCCTCCGGCAGCCAACATCGGTACTACATCCGAGGCTATGGAATTGCCTGCCATCAGCCCCTGATCTGGACCCGTGCCATGGCGCGCAAAGATTTTTGCATAAACGGAGGGTGTCTTGTCCGAGACAATTTCCACCGCGTCAAAGTGACTTCGCAGGCCGGATTGAGCCAATTTGCGTTCCTGATCCAACAGGTCGCCTTTGGTGATCAGGATCAATTTGTAAGCATCTGCGAGAATGGTGAGCACCCTTTCAACGTCGGGCAAAAGCTGGATTGGATGGGACAGCATATCGCGCCCTGCGTCGAGGATCTGGCTGATCACAGCGGCCGGAACCTTGCCATCTGTCACTTCGACGGCTGTTTCGATCATCGAGAGGGTGAAGCCTTTGATCCCAAATCCATAATGCGGCAGGTTGCGGCGCTCTGCCGCAAGCAAACGCGCCATCAGGGGTTCCTTGTCCGTATGATCGCGCAACATATCTGCAAAATGATCCTGGGTGAGGGCAAAGAATTTCTCGTTCTGCCAAAGCGTGTCGTCCGCATCCAGCCCTATGGCGGTTAGTGTGACGCTCATTTGCTTCAGACCTCTTTCAAAAAACGGTGGTAAGGTTATATAACGGCTGTCGCGACTCACAATCGTTCACTCTAACCCGCCGGAGCAGCAATGCGCCTTGATCCAATCATGATGGCCGACCGTTCGGATGAAGACAACGATACCGGTCTGTTGGTCAAAACCAAACCCAAGACAAAGCGACCACCGATGTATAAGGTGTTGCTGCTGAATGATGATTTCACACCGATGGAATTTGTCGTGCATGTTCTGGAGAGGTTTTTTGGACTGAACCATGCACAGGCGTTTGAGATCATGCTGGTTGTCCATAAGAAGGGGCTGGCAGTTGTGGGTGTGTTCAGCCACGAGATAGCAGAGACCAAGGTGGCACAGGTGATGGATTTTGCGCGCCGACATCAGCATCCGTTGCAATGCACCATGGAAAAAGAAGAATAGCGCGTGATTGACGCACGTTTGCAAGTTGCGCTGAGCGGCGGGGGGCTGGATCTGCCCGACGCGGGACGTATGGCGGTCTTTCGTCCACATGTTGACGCCGATTTGACAGGGCTGTCCCCGGATCGTTGCGACATCATACATGATTTCAAACCGTTTCATGATGCCTGGGCCGAGCGCGGCTATACGGTATTGCATTCTCCGCAGGGGCCCTATGCTGCTGCTATTGTATGCTTGCCCCGTGCCAAGGCAGAGGCGCGAAACCTGATCGCGCAGGCCTGTGATACCACAGAAGGTATAGTGGTGATTGACGGGCAAAAAACCGATGGCGCGGATTCCTTTCTCAAGCAGATGCGCGCGCGCGTGACCGTACAGGGCCCTGTATCAAAGGCCCATGGGAAGATGTTCTGGATCACGGATCCTGCGGCCGCATTCTTTGCCGATTGGGCCGAGGGGCCCTCGAAGACTGATGGTGGTTTCTGGACAGCACCAGGCGTGTTTTCTGCGGATGCGGTTGATCTGGCCTCGGCGTTGCTGGTGGATGCCCTGCCGGGAAAGCTGGGAGGGACGGTTGTCGATCTGGGTGCCGGCTGGGGGTTTCTTGCTGCGCATGTTCTGGCGAGACCGGCTGTAAAGCAGGTGCATTTGGTCGAGGCAGGGCATATGGCGATTGAATGTGCCATGCGGAATGTAACCGATGAGCGTGCCGTGTTTCATTGGGCTGATGCCACTGAATGGCAGCCACCTGACAAGATTGACGTGGTTGTCATGAACCCTCCGTTTCATCAGGGCCGTGCTGCCGAACCCCAGATTGGACAGGCCTTTGTAGCAGCCGCGGCACGGATTTTGTCGGCCAGTGGTGATCTTTGGATGGTCTCGAACCGTCACTTGCCTTATGAAGCGGAGCTTACAAAGCGCTTTGCTCAGGTGTCCGAGATTGGCGGCGATGCGCGGTTCAAGCTTTTTCACGCGACGCGCCCGGTGCGGGCACTGCACAGGGGATAAAGGGGGCAGAGATGTCTTTTTCCGTTAAGGGCAAAACAGCGATTGTGACCGGGGCGGCCAATGGGATCGGTCTGGCCGTCGCTCGGCATCTGGCCGACAAGGGGGCAAACGTCATGTGCGCCGATGTGCACGAGAACAAATTGTCCGAAGAATTCGGCGCGGCCTTGGAAGAGGGAAACCTCCGCACCTTTGCGGGTGATTTGCGTCAGCGTCTGACCATTGCCAACCTGGTATCAGCGACAATCGACGCTTTTGATCAGGTGGATATTCTGGTGAATGCCTCCCGTCAGTTGTTGCCGACGGATGCCCTCGATGCTGAAGATACGTCGGTCCAATCTCTGTTGGATCAGAACTTGATGACGGCACTGCATTTGACGCAATTTGTTGCCAAACGGATGATCAAGCAGGCAGCCACTCAGGAAGAGGGGCAGGTCGGCTCTATTATTAACTTCAGTTCGATTGCGGCCACAAGCACGCGGCCTGAACTGATGGGGTATTCCATTGCGGCTGCGGCCGTTCAACAGATGACACGCTCCATGGCGTTGACGCTGGCACCGCACCGGATTCGCGTGAATGCGATTTCCTTTGGGTCGGTGATGAGCGGATCACTCAGAATCGCGGTGGCAGATAATCGAGAATGGCGCGAAGATATTCGCAATCACACCCCGTTGGGGCGCATCGCCGCCCCGAATGAGTTATGCGAGACTGTTCAGTTCCTTGCCGCCGAAAGTTCGGGTTTCATGACCGGTGAGGTTCTGGTGGTGGATGGCGGGCGCAGCCTGCTGGATGTGGTCAGTGCACCGGCGCATTAGCCATCGCGCGGCACGAGTTTGACGGCGATCAAGAAAGCGATGAAAAACACCACGATACCGCCCAGCATGTCGCTGAGGTGATGCCCCCCGTGTGACAGGATCGATGGCAGCATGCCGATGTTGAGCAGGACCATGGGCCAGAATGCCCAGGTGCGCCAGACAAACCCCACTGCCAAACACAGCATCACTGTGTGATAGGAAGGGAAGGCAATGGTGCCCATGATGATTTCGGGCGATATCAGCGGCACTCCCGAAGTTGCCATCTGCATCAAGAAACTACCCTCTGCATGACCATGGACCAGCCCCAGCGCGGTTTCGACCTCAACAGGCAGGCTGGTGTAGGCCGACGGCCCCAGGCTGGGCCAGGTCCACCAGAATCCCACCGCCATCAGCAGCGATAAGGTCCCGGTGATCAGGAGGCGGTGCAGGTCGACAAGACGGCCCAGGAAACCAAGAATAAAGATCACCAAAAACAATTGTGCCAGCGAAGTGCCGTAGATTGCACCGATGACCTTGCCAAGTGTCGGATAGGTGGCCATTGCCGTTGTGAACCCTTGCCAGCTATATCCAAAGAGGGCCGCATCAATGGCCATCAAGCGGTCATCGATCATTGGCACGTCAAAAGGGAATCGCAGGTAGATCAGGATGGCGATTACGCCCGAGAAACCGATGTAGATCCCAGCGCTGATCGCGGTCATGGCGGCGCGGGGCATGTTTCGCTTATTCCTGACAAAACAGCCAAGCAGGATAAGGCCCACACTTGGAACAAAACTGATCAGAAACTTGTCCCACGCGACTGCCTGACCCGAGATTTGTGCAAGAGTGAATGCCAAAAGACCGACGCAAAGCGTCAGGGCGATCATCAATTGCTCTGCCGGTGCAAGTGCTTGTCGGATAAATTGAAAACGCTGGTCGATACTGCGATCAGCGGAGGCCACGCCTGTGAAGTCAGGAGAAAAATCTGTCGGCATGAAGTGTCCTTATATTGAATGCACGCGTGGCTTTGTTGTGGTTTAACCCCAGATTTCAGGCCAGATTGGGGCGCCCAAGAGGCAATAGATTGCAGGGGTCGGGGCGTTATGGAGCAAAGCCATTGCGCATTCCTGGGTTTTTGGCTTGACTGTTCCCCGGTGCTGGCATACTCGACGCGGCGATGGCGTTATAGCTCAGTTGGTTAGAGCGAACGACTCATAATCGTTAGGTCCCTGGTTCAAATCCAGGTAACGCCACCATTTTTCTTTCTTTGACTGCTCTGATGTCCTGATACATGCAAGATAATGCATGAAACAGGATCATCTGCTGTGCCGTCGAAATTGCAGGAAATGTGGAAAGACCGCGCTATCAGGTTGAAAGTATTATCATTTTGATTTCAAGGCCTGTGTCTTTTTTTGGGCCAATTCAGCCGTGACAAGGGCAATGGCTTGGCTTAGCCTATCGGCCAGACAAGCGGCGAAGGCCGGGTCACCTGAAACAAGGATCGCCTGTGACAAGGGCGGCCAAAAGAGCCAACTTAGGGAGAAAATGATGATATTACGCAGAACAATGATGGGTATGGCAGGGGCAGCCGTTGCGGCCCTGATGGCCACCAGTGCAATGGCGCAAGAGGTCACCTTGCGGTTACACCAGTTCTTGCCACCCCAGGCAAATGTGCCAAAACTGGTTCTGGATGTCTGGGCCGACAAAATCGAAGCGGATTCCGAAGGCCGGATCAAGATCGAGCGGTATCCATCCATGCAACTGGGGGGTAAGCCACCAGAATTGATGGATCAAGCGATTGATGGCGTTGCAGATATTGTCTGGACCGTTGTTGGCTATACGCCGGGTCGCTATCCGTCGACAGAAGTCTTTGAACTGCCGTTTATCATGACGAACGCGCGCGCGGCATCCTCGGCCTATTGGCAGATGTTTGAAAAGCATATGAAGGATACGGAATTCAAGGATGTGCACATCCTTGGTACATGGGTGCACGGCCCCGGTATGCTGCATGCGAACAAAGAGGTGAATACACCCGAAGACATGCAGGGCCTGAAAATTCGCGGTGGGTCGCGCTTGGTCAACCAGTTGCTCGAGAAAATGGGGGCGACGCCGGTTGGCATGCCTGTTCCCGCGATTCCCGAAGGGCTGTCCAAAGGTGTTATCGACGGCACAACGATTCCGTGGGAAGTTACTTCAGCGTTGAAGGTGCCCGAGCTTGTCAGCAACCACACCGAATTCGAAGGCAACGCGCTTTATGTTCTGACGTTCGTATTGGCGATGAACAAGGATCGCTACGAGGGACTGCCCTCAGATCTGCAAAAGGTAATTGACGACAATTCCGGTTTGGAATTCTCGATCTTTGCGGGCGGTACGCAGGCGGATTCTGATGGGCCGGCGCGTCAGGCGGCAGTGGATAACGGCAACAACATCGTGACCGTCAGTGGCGATGACCTGCAGGCGTGGATTGATGTTGCGCAGCCGATCTATGCTGAATGGATCGCTGATATGGAAAGCAAAGGCATAGATGGTCAGGCGCTGATTGACGAAGCCAAAGCCTTGATGGACGCTTACGAACAGTAAGCGACCTTTCTAGAAACAGACCTGTGGCAACGCGCGTTGCCACAGGTTTTTCTGACCCAAGAGAGCATTTCATGCATCGCGCAGTACAGACACTAGCACGTCTCACCGCTTTGGCCGGGGGGGCGGTCCTGATTATCCTTATCGTGCTGACAACCCTGTCAATCATCGGACGATCGCTGAATAAATTCCTGCACAACGAATTTTTTAGCGAAAACTTCACCGGGCTTTCGCAACTATTGCTTGATTTGGGTGTCGGTGAGATCAATGGCAGCTACGAATTACTTGAGGCGGGAGTGGCATTTGCCATCTTTTCATTCTTGCCGCTTTGCCAGTTCTACGGAGCGCATGCGACAGTCGATGTTTTTACCTCGTTCCTGCCGGATCGTGTGAACCGTTGGATCGCCGCATTCTGGGAAATCGTGCTGGCCGCGACGATCATACTGGTGATCTGGCGTTTGTATGAAGGCATGTTGCGCTATTATGGCAATGGCGAAACTACATTATTCCTGCAATTCCCAGTCTGGCGCGCCTATGCGGCCAGCTTTGCCGCCGGTGTTGTGGCCTGCATCGTTGCGATCTATTGCGCCGTCATTCGCCTGAACGAAGCGTTAGGCGATAGGGATATCCTGCCGTCTGAGCACGGAGAACATTGAAATGAGCAATCTGGAACTTGGTTTTTGGTCATTTCCCATTCTGTTGATCATGGTGTTCCTGCGTGCGCCCATTGGTCTGGCAATGTTGCTATGCGGGTTTGGCGGTTGGTTCATGGCGATGGGTGGCAATCCCACGCCACTTCTCGCCAAGATGAAATCCGAAACTTATACGACATTCTCCAGCTATTCGCTCAGCATCATTCCGATGTTTCTGTTGATGGGGCAATTCGCGACAATGTCCGGGATGTCGCAAGCGCTGTTCAAAGCCGCAGAAAATTTTCTTGGACATCGGCGTGGCGGCGTCGCCATGGCCTCGGTCGGTGCCTGCGCCGGATTTGGCGCAATCTGCGGATCATCTTTGGCAACCGCTGCAACAATGTCCAAGGTCGCCCTGCCAGAGTTGAAACGATACGGCTATTCTGGTGGATTCTCGACAGCGACCTTAGCGGCCGGCGGAACACTGGGTATTCTGATTCCGCCCTCTGTAATCCTGGTAATTTACGCCATTCTTACGGAGCAAAACATTGCAAAGCTGTTTCTCGCGGCCTTCGTCCCCGGAATTCTGGCTGCGATCGGTTATATGCTGACCATCTCCGTATATGTGCGTTTGCATCCCGATGCCGCAGGCACGCGCGAAGCGGTGCCAATGGGCGAACGCTTTCGTGCCCTGGCCGATTGCTGGCCCGTTATTCTGATCTTTATCCTCGTGGTTGGCGGAATTTATGCTGGCTGGTTCACGCCGACTGAGGGCTCTGCAATTGGGGCCGCGGCCACCGGGTTGGCCGCCATCTTGTCAGGGAGCCTGAACTGGAAGCTATTGGGCAATAGTCTTATGGGCACTGCCCGTACCACGGCGATGATCTTTTTCATCGTATTGGGTGCGGGTTTCTATAATGGGTTCCTTGCCCTATCCGGCGTGCCTCAGTTCATGGCGGGATGGGTTGTCGAGCAAGGTTTCTCACCGATTTTTGTCCTCTGCATGATCCTTGGGTTCTATCTGATCTTTGGTTGCCTGATGGACAGCCTCTCGATGATTCTGCTGACCGTGCCGATATTCTTTCCGGTGATTACGGCGATGGATTTCGGAATGAGCACGGAGCATCTGGCGATCTGGTTCGGCATTCTGGTGCTGATCGTGGTCGAGGTCGGGCTGATCACGCCGCCCGTCGGCATGAATCTTTTCATCATCAATTCGATGGATCGTGAAACGCCGATGACCGAAACCTACAAGGCAGTGTTGTATTTTGTTGGTTCTGACGTCGTGCGGGTGATCATCCTCGTGGCATTCCCGGCCATTACTTTGTTTCTGCTGCCCGACTGATCCCAAGGATCTGGGCCTGAGAGATCGACTTTGAATCCTGCATTAAAATGCATTCCATTGCCGTGCCAGTTGCCTAATTGAGTTGAAATGGCACAATGATGCCAAACAAGGGGGGAGCGGATGTTATCTGTCGATGCCAATGCAGCGCGCTATTTTGTTGACCGTCATCTGACCGAAGGCCGGGGTGGTAAGACGGCCTATGTCGAGGCCGAGACCGGGCGCACTCTCAGCTATGCGCAGATGGCGACCAGGGCGGGGCAGGTTGCCGGAGCCTTGCAACGGGTAGGGATCAAACCCGAAGAGCGCGCCGCGGTTCTTGTCCTGGATCAGATCGAGTTCCCGCAAATATTCTGGGGGGCGTTGAAAACGGGGGTAATCCCTGTTCCGCTGAATACACTTCTCGCGACGCCGGTATATGACGTCATTCTGCGCGATTGTCGCGCTGCGATCTTGTTTGTCTCAGCGCCGCTGTGGGATGTTGTCGCGCCTGCCGTGGCCGAGAACCCCTATATCCGTAAAGTCGTAGTCATTGGTGACGCGCCTGAGGGGATGACCGGCTTTGATGCCTTTATCGACGGTGCCGTTGAGGTCGGGACGATCGCGGTGAGCGCTGATGAGGTTGCCTTCTGGCTTTACTCTTCGGGTTCCACCGGACAGCCTAAGGGCGTGGCGCATATCCATTCCGCCTTGCAGGCAACGGCGGATACCTATGGCAAGGATGTTCTGGGGATCGTCGAGCAGGATGTGGTCCTGTCAGCGGCCAAGTTCTTTTTTGCTTATGGTCTGGGCAATGAAATGACCTTTCCGCAGTCGGTTGGCGCGACAAGTGTTTTGTTCACCAGCCGTCCCACCCCCAAGGCAATGATAGAAACAATCGAGGCGCATCAGCCAACGATCTTTTGTGGTGTGCCGACGCTCTATGCCGCGATGGTGGCGCAGATGGATGAAACCGGACCCCCGTCGGCGGCACTACGAATCTGCATTTCGGCAGGCGAGGCCTTGCCCGAAGATGTGGGCAAGCGTTGGGAAAAACATACCGGTGTGGGCATCCTCGACGGTGTGGGATCTACCGAAATGCTGCATATTTTCCTAAGCAACACTGTCGGCGATATTGTTTATGGCACATCGGGGCGTGCGGTGCCCGGCTATGAATTGCGCCTCGTGGATGAGCATGGACAGGAGGTCGGCAAAGGCGAGATTGGTGAACTGTTGGTCAAAGGTGCTTCTGCGGCGCAATGTTACTGGAACCAACGCAACAAAAGCCGCATGACCTTTGAAGGGGTCTGGACCCGTACAGGGGACAAATATGAGCGGCGTGATGACGGGCGTTTGATCTACTGCGGGCGCACGGATGATATGTTCAAAGTGTCTGGTATCTGGTTATCACCTTTTGAGGTCGAAGGTGCGCTGGTTGATCATCCGCGAGTGTTGGAAGCGGCCGTTGTCGCGCATCGGGATGCGGATGGTCTGGAAAAACCCAAAGCCTTTATCGTCGTGCAATCCGGTGAGGCGGATCGGGCATTGTTTGACGCATTAAAGGCACATGTGAAGGCCAAGATCGGGCTGTGGAAGTATCCCCGCTGGATCGAAGCGGTTGAGGAATTGCCAAAGACAGCGACGGGCAAGATCCAACGTTTCAAACTGAGAGAGGATTGCTGATGGGCATTGAGTGGACCGAAACGCCGTCGCGGCGCATGAATGTTGATGGTGTTGCGCTTGAATATGCCTGCTGGGGTGCGACGCCTGATGCGGCACCAACCCTTGTTCTATTGCATGAAGGGCTGGGGTCGGTCGCACAGTGGAAAGAGGTGCCGCAAGCCTTGGCAGAGGCAACGGGGTATGGAGTTTTTGCCTATTCGCGCGCCGGTTACGGGCGATCCGATCCAGTCGAACTGCCACGGCCGCTGGACTATATGACCCGCGAGGCCGAGATGACCCTGGGCAGGGTGATGGATGTTGCGGGCATTGAACAGGCTGTGCTGCTTGGCCATTCGGACGGTGCCACGATTGCCACGATCTATGGCGGGTCTATCTCTGATATGCGGGTGCGCGGTCTGATCCTTATTGCACCGCATTTCTTTACCGAAACGGTGGGGCTACAGGCGATCAAGGCAGCGGGTGAGGCCTATGCGACGGGCGATTTGCGCAAGAAACTTTCGAAGTATCATGCGAATGTCGAGGTTGCCTTTCGCGGCTGGCATGATGCCTGGACAGATCCCGCCTTTGCCCGTTGGAATGTTGCGGATGCGATTGATCATCTGCGCATTCCGGTTCTGGCAATTCAGGGGCGTGATGATCCCTATGGTACATTGGCGCAAATAGCCGAGATTGACGAACGGATTTATGCGCCGCTGGACAGGCTGATTCTGGAGGGATGTGGCCATGCTCCGCATCTGGAACAACCTGCGCAAACGCTGAGTGAAATCGGCGAATTCTGCGCACGACTGTACCGGCTTGAGCATCAAGATGTTGCTTTGGGATAGTCATCGTGGCGTCGTTCCGATGCCACCTCATGCCTATGTCCCCGGTCAGAATATGCGACATCCCGAAGGATTGTTTGATGGGGTCAAACAGTCAGTGCATGCTGAACTGACGCCAGAAAGTTTGCATGAGACCGAAGCTTTTCGCGCCGGGTTGATTTATTTCGATGCAGGTTTCTATTGGGAATGCCATGAGGTGTTGGAGGCGGTCTGGATGCAGGCTCCCGATGGATCGCCGGAACGTGAGATGGTGCAAGCCCTGATTCAACTGGCCAATGCAAAGCTCAAGATCCTGATGCAGCGCCCCAATGCTGCTCGCCGGCTTTGTGATAAGGTCAGCGCACATGTGGGACGTTGTCCCCAAGGGTTGATGATTCTCGGATTGTATCCTGGGCAGGTCCTGGCCTGTGCTGAGCAGCTTCGCCAATGTCTGGAGTCCGAGTTTGTGTACTATACTGCTTAAATCGTGACGTTTTGCCTTGTTTCCTTGCATTGGCACATCGGCAAAATGAATTATAATACCAAAACCAATTTGCAACTGAAGGGGACGATTCCATGACCAAGGTGATCGATTTTCAGACCGATCCGACCAAGTACCGTCATTGGAAGGTCGACTATGATGGCCCGATTGCGTGGCTTTCGATGGATGTTGATGAAAAGGGCGGGTTGTTCGAAGGATACGAACTTAAGCTCAACAGCTATGACCTTGGTGTTGATATTGAGCTGGCCGATGTGGTGCAGCGGATGCGCTTTGAACACCCGGAAGTGAAGGTTGTGGTCATGCGTTCTGCTAAGGACAAGGTGTTCTGCGCCGGTGCGAATATCCGGATGCTGGGGGGCGCTGCACATAGCCACAAGGTAAATTTCTGTAAATTCACCAATGAGACCCGCAATACTTATGAGGCGGCGCTGGCTGACAGTGGGCAAAACTATATCTGTGCAATCAAGGGGGCCTGCGCGGGTGGCGGATACGAATTGGCGCTGGCGTGCAACCATCTGATGTTGACGGATGATTCCGCGTCTTCCGTGTCCTTGCCAGAGGTGCCTTTGCTGGCGGTATTGCCCGGCACTGGCGGGCTGACCCGCGTCACCGACAAACGCAAGGTGCGCCGTGATCTTGCGGATGTTTTCTGTTCGATCGAAGAAGGCGTGAAGGGCAAGCGCGCGAAGGATTGGCGCTTGGTCGACGAAGTTTTCCCCAATTCCACCTTTGACGAAAAGGTGGTTGAGCGTGCTAGGGAGCTGGCTGCAAGTTCTGCCAAGGGTGATGTTGCGTCCGGAATCGAACTGACCCCGATTACACGAAATTTCTCTGCCGATGGTGTGACCTATTCAACGGTCGAAGTTGCGATGAACCGTGATGAAAAGCGGGCAACAGTTACCGTGAACGGCCCGCAAGTCGACGCGCCGGAAGATATGGAGGCCTTTGTTGCCGAGGGGGCGGAAGCATGGATGTTGCGTTGTGCACGCGAGTTGGACGACGCCATTCTGCACCTGCGCAACAATGAAAAAGAACTTGGGCTGATCGAATTCCAAACCCAGGGCGCGCCGGAACAGGTTATCGCGCATGAAGCCCTGTTGTTGGAAAACAGCGACCACTGGCTGGCGAATGAAGTGCTGCAATTCTGGAAGCGTCTGTTGAAGCGGATCGACATGACTTCGCGCTCCCTGGTCGCCATTGTCGAACATGGTTCGTGTTTTGCCGGACCCTTGGCCGAGCTGCTTTGGGCGGTGGATCGCAGCTATATGATGCTGGAAGAATTTGAAGGGGATAACCGTCCATTGGCGACGGTCACCCTGAGCGCGGGCAATTTCGGCAACTACCGGATGAGCAACGATCTGACCCGGCTTGAGACCCGCTTTCTCGGAACACCCGAGCAGGTGGAAAAATTGAACGGTTCAATCGGTGAGTCGCTGGATGCAGATGCAGCCGAGGAACTGGGTCTGATCACCTATGCATATGACGACATCGATTGGGAAGACGAGGTGCGTCTATTCATGGAGGAGCGCGCCAGCTTTAGCCCTGATGCCTTGACCGGCATGGAAGCCAACCTGCGTTTCGCCGGGCCGGAAACGATGGAAACACGCATCTTTGGACGTTTGACGGCTTGGCAAAACTGGATATTCCAGCGCCCCAATGCTGTGGGCGAGGAAGGTGCGTTGCAACGTTACGGGACCGGCGTGCGCGGCAAATACAACATGGAACGTGTTTAATCAAAACGGGTGCTGACGCCTGAGGAGAATTGAAGATGCTTGATCTGATCAACGTAAGTTACGACACGCAAATCCCGAACAACGTAGGCCTCTCCGAGGACAAGAAGGTGCTGAAAGCGCTGGAAAAATGGCATCCGGGTTATATCAACTGGTGGAATGACCTGATCCCGCAGAATTTTCAGGAATCCATGGTGTATCTGCGCACCGCGGTAAGCGTTGACCCAAAGGGTTGGGCCAAATTTGATTACGTCAAGATGCCCGAATATCGTTGGGGCGTCTTGCTTGCGCCTGCGGTTGAAGATCGCAAAATTCCCATGGGTGAACATCTGGGCGAACCAGCTTGGCAGGAAGTGCCGGGCGAATATCGCAACATGCTGAAACGGCTGATTGTCATTCAGGGCGATACCGAACCCGGCTCGGTTGAGCAGCAGCGGTTTCTTGGTCTGACGGCTCCTTCTCTTTATGATATGCGTAATCTGTTCCAGGTGAACGTCGAAGAGGGGCGTCACCTTTGGGCGATGGTTTACCTTCTGCAAAAGTATTTCGGCCGAGATGGCCGCGAAGAAGCCAACGAACTGTTGATCCGTTCTTCGGGTTCCGAAGACGCGCCGCGTATGTTGGGCGCTTTCAATGAGGAAACGCCTGATTGGCTGTCATTCTTCATGTTTACCTATTTCACAGACCGCGATGGCAAAATGCAGCTGGAATCTCTGGCGCAATCGGGGTTTGATCCACTGTCGCGTACCTGCCGGTTCATGTTGACCGAAGAAGCGCATCATATGTTTGTGGGTGAAACTGGTGTCGGGCGTACCATTCAGGCAACGCTGGAAGCAATGAACAAGGCAGGAATCACCGACCCCTATGATATAGGTAAAATCCGTGATCTGGGCGTGATTGATCTGCCGACGATACAGAAAAAGCTGAACCTGCATTACACGCTGAGCCTTGACCTGTTTGGACAGGAAGTTTCGACCAATGCCGCCAATGCTTTTAACTATGGCATCAAGGGACGCTATATGGAGCAGCGGATCGACGACGATCACAAGTTGCAGAATGATACCTATGCCGTCACGTCGATCAAGGACGGTAAGATCCTGACCGAGGAAGTCCCCGCGTTGACGGCCATCAACATGCGGTTGCGCGATGACTATGTGCGCGATGCGGCGGGCGGTGTCGGCCGCTGGAACAAATTGATTGCCAAGTCGGGTATCGAGTTTGAACTGAAGCTGCCGCATGAAGGATTCCACCGTCAGATTGGTGTGTTCAGCACGGTTGCAGTTGATCCCGATGGCGCCATCATTTCTGCCGAGGAATGGGCCAAGCGCAAGGACGAATGGCTTCCGACACAGGCGGACGGCGACTATATCCAATCGCTGATGGTGCCCTGTTTCGAACCGGGCAAATATGCCAGCTGGATTGCCGCGCCCAAGGTCGGAATCGATAACAAACCGGGCGACTACGAGTATGTGAAACTTCACATGGCGTGAGTGTGGGGGCGGGTATTCCCCGCCCCTTGAGCCCCCTATTGCCGGAGCTTGCAATGAACAAAGCCGTCAAACAACATCTGATCGATCCCGAGATCTGTATACGGTGTTACACCTGCGAGATGACCTGCCCCATCGGGGCGATTGAACATGACGATAATAATGTCGTGGTCAACGCCGATGTTTGCAATTTCTGTATGGATTGTATTCCGGTCTGTCCCACAGGCAGCATTGACGAATGGCGGGTTGTCACGACGCCCTATACGCTTGAACAACAATACGAGATGGACGAACTGCCAGAACAGGAAGAGGTCGAGGCAGGACCGGCGGATGACATTGACGCAGATCCCATCGCCGCCTTGTTGGCGGAAGCCCATAAAGGGGCAGGAGGCAAGGCCAAATCACCACGCACGGCTGCGAAACCGGCAATCAATCTGTATAATCTTGGCAAGCCGGCGAAAATGACGGTGCAGGGCAATTACCGTCTGACCGATGATCCTGATCATGACGTGCGCCATATCATTCTTGATCCGGGGGCATCGCCTTTTCCGGTACTTGAAGGGCAATCGGTGGGCATTATTCCTCCTGGTACAGATGCGGATGGCAATGCGTTTCTGCCCCGTCTGTACTCTGTCTCGAGCCCGCGCGATGGCGAGCGCCCCGGCTATCACAACATTTCACTGACGGTAAAACGCGAGGAAAAAGGGCTTGCGTCAAACTACCTGTGTGATCTGAAACAAGGAGAAATCGTCGATGTTACCGGCCCCTTCGGCGCGACGTTTCTGATGCCTTCGACGCCGGATGCACATTTGCTGCTGATCTGTACGGGAACGGGTTCGGCACCGATGCGGGCCTTTACCATGCAGCGCCAGCGGGCGCAGGCAACCGGCGGCATGACCATGTTTTTTGGGGCGCGTACCCCCCAAAGCCTGCCATATTTCGGGCCACTGAAAAAGATCCCCGAGAGTGTACTCAAGCAGCATCTGGTGTTCAGCCGTTTACCGGATCGGGACAAAGAATACGTTCAGGACCGTATGATCGCGGAACAGGACGGGATTGCCGCGCTGTTACAAAATGATAAAACCCACATTTATATTTGCGGCCTGCGCGGCATGGAGGAAGGTGTCGAACTGGCCATGACCTCCATCGCCGAGAGTATCGGGGAGCAATGGACAGCCCTGCGGGACGCGATGCGCGAAGACGGGCGTTATCATGTGGAGACCTATTGAATGACCGCCCCTTTCATCCATCCGATCAATGTAACCTGGGGCGATTGCGACCCGGCACGGATCGCCTATACTGCGCGGTTACCCTATTTTTCGCTGGATGCGATCAATGCTTGGTGGGAGGCGCATTTTGACGGCGAAGGTTGGTTTCAGATGGAGATCGATCGCAATGTAGGCACCCCCTTCGTGCGCATGGAACTGGATTTTCGCAGCCCGGTGACTCCGCGCCATAAACTGATGTGCGAGACCTATCCGACGCGGCTGGGCAATAAATCCATCACCTTTGCCGTGAAAGCCCGCCAGAATGATGTGTTGTGCTTCGAGGGGAGTTTTACTTGCGTCTTCACAATTGCGGATCAGTTCAAGAGCCAGTCCGCGCCCGACTTTCTACGCCGCGTGATCGAGCCGTTGATCCGTGAAACCTAGCCTGCATGCGTTCCATCAAAGGTCGGAGCGTTTCTAGATGCCGATCAAGGAAGATACCGTTGCGCCATCTGCACAGGATGGAGATTCAGGTGCCAGAATGATCCGGCTGCTTGCCACACGGGTTGCCACCCTGCGCAAGAAACACGGCATGTCACGACGGGTGTTGTCAGAAATGTCGGGTGTGTCGCCGCGCTATCTGGCGCAGTTGGAAACGGGTGAAGGCAATATTTCGGTACTGTTGTTGCAACGTGTTGCCGATGCGCTGGAAACCCGGATCGAATTGCTGCTGGCTGAAGACACACCACTTGATCATGATGTTCTGCGCGTGGCCGCGCTTTATCAGCAGGCACCAGAAGATTTGCAACAGCAGGTTTGCAGCATGCTGGCACCGCAAAACCCCCGTTTGTTGCGGGCGGGACGCATTTGTCTGATCGGATTGCGAGGTGCGGGAAAATCGACGCTGGGTCTCTTGGCAGGTCAGGCGCTCGGCATTCCTTTTGTCGAGTTGAACCGCGAGATCGAAAACACAGCAGACATGCCCCTGGCTGAGGTCATGGCATTTTATGGTGAAGAGGGGTATCGCCAGTTGGAAGCCGAGGCGCTGGAACGTATCAGTGCGCGGCATGACAGGATGATCCTGGCTGTTGCAGGCGGGATCGTGGCAGAGGAAAAGAGCTTTGCCCATTTGCTTGAGCGGTTTCATACCGTCTGGATCAGAACCAGCCCTGCGGAACATATGCAGCGTGTGCGCGGGCAGGGTGATCACCGTCCGATGCAGGGCAATCCGACCGCCATGGCGCATCTCAAGGACCTCTTGAAGGCGCGGGAGGCGTTTTATGCGTGCGCAGATGCACAGGTGAATACCGCCAATCGCACTGTTGGCTCCTCGCTTAACACATTGCTGGCCGCTGTGGCCAAACACCGTTTTCTCGATGCGGGCCCATGACCGGGGCGCAGGCCATGACCGACTTACAGGATGCTTTCTGGGGCACAGGTGAGAAGCTTTTATTGCATCACACCAACCCATGGGAGCTGGATGAAGCGCTGTGTCGCTGGGGCTATGGCCTGGGCCCGTGCGAAGCACAGGATTTATTGGGGTTGGACAAGGTACTGGCGCGCTACCCGTGTCCAGTGAGCCCGGTATTACCGCGCATGGTGGCTGAGGGGCGTATGGGAAAGAGTGGCGGTGTGGGGTACTATCGTTATCCCGGAGGAGGCGGTGCCGTCGTCGACCCCTTGATCGAAGACCTGATTTTGGAAGAAGCGTGGTTTGCTGGAATTCGACGGGTAGAACTGATTGATACCGCACTTGTGGCACAGATGAACGCGGCTGTGATGCCTGTTGTTCGCAGGCTAACATTACGCGGGACGCGGCAGGAAGACATCGGCAGGCTTTTGCAGGATGCCCTGCATTTCCCTGCGGACCGGCCATTGGTCGATGAATAACAGGTTTCGCGCAAAAAAGGGCCGCGCAATGCGCAGCCCTTTTTCATCAATGGCTTTAGGTACTTAGGTCCAGGCCATCCGCGCGGGGTGGTATTCAAAGCCAATGTGGTGTTCGGCACCGACCAGACCTTCCTTGGAGTGGTTGTAAAGTGAGCGCCAGTAAGGTTGAATTGTGATGCCTTCCTCCTGGATCATCGCCTGACCCTTGGCCATGAGTGCGCGGCGTTTTTCGACATCGGCAGTAGCAAGTGCTTCGGTCAACAGCGCGTCAAATTCTTCGCTGGCCCAGCCAAATTCGTTCCATGCCTCGCCGGAACGGTAGGCCAATGCCCAGATCTGTACACCTAAAGGACGGGCATTCCAGTTGGTTGAGGAAAACGGATACTTTACCCAGTCGTTCCAGAAGGTAGAGCCGGGCAGAATGGTCCGTTTGACCTTGATGCCAGCATCACGCAACTGAGCGGCCACCGCGTCCGTGGTGTCCTTGCGCCATGCATCATCGATCGAGAGCAATTCATGTTCGAAATCTGCCATGCCGGCTTCTTCCATTAATGCCTTGGCTGCTGCGGGATCGACCTTGCGGGGTGGGATTTCCGCAAATTCGGGGTGCATTGGGCCCACGTGGTGATTGTCGGCGACCAAACCGCGGCCAGCATAGCCGAGTTCAAGCAGCACTTCATTGTCGACTGCCATTGCGATGGCCTGGCGGACACGTTTGTCCGCATAGGGTTTCTTGCCATCCACTTCGGCTAATTGGTTTGGACGGATGACGATGGTTGCTGCTGTTGCGATGGAGTTTTCGACCCAGCCGTCTAGTGTGGACATGATGTCGATGTATTCACCTTCCATGGAATAGAAAGTGTCGACTTCTTCAGCTTCGGCTGCCGCGATCCATGCAGAGGGGTCCGTACCGTAGTCAATGTATTCCAGACGGTCGATGTAGGGTCCGCCAAAGACCTCGGTGCCCCACCATGTGTGATCCGGGTTTTTGACCAGCACGCCCTTGACGCCGACTTCCAGTGACTCTGGCAGGTAGGCGCCGGTGCCAATGGGATTGTCGATGTTGTCATCGCCCTTGAAAGAACTATGTACGATCGCCGCCGGATAATCCGCCATACCAGGGATCAAGGTGATGTCTGAAACCGGCAATTTCAACTTGACGGTGTGGCTGTCTACAACTTCGATCGCACCTTCGATTGCCTTGCCGGAGGTCTCGTCGATCAGGCTGGCAAAACGGCCCGCCATCGAGTTGCCTTCCAGCGACTTGTCGCACCAACCGGTGATGTTGCGCGCCACGTCTTCCGCGGTAAAGTCGTCGCCGTTGTTCCACTTGACGCCCTTGCGGACATTTAATGTGTATTCCGTGGCATCGTCGTTGATTTCCCAGCTTTCAAGCAAGGCAGGAGTGAAGGTACCGTCGTTTTCCCAAATGGCGAGATACTCAAGCCAGCCGCGTGAGAAGTTGGCAATCTGTGACCAGTCGTAGGTGCGGGGATCCTTCAGTGCGCGGACCTCCATCTGCATACGCACAGTGCCGCCTTCTTTTTTGTTGGCATGGGCGGCGGCGTTGGCAGGAGGTGCCATGCCGATCATGGCATAGGCGGTTGCGGATGTTGCACCGAAAGCGCTGGCAATGGCCAGAAATTCACGGCGGTTGACGGGATCCTTTTTCGCGGCCTCGGCGCTATCAAGAACGGACTGCGGCAAAGGTTTGCCGGTGCGGGTCATAAAACTCATGTTTCTTCCTCTTCTGTTGGCTGGGGGCGCAGGGGCCCGCCGGTAGGTGATACGGATACGGTTTAACCGCCCTTGTTATTGTGTCCCTGATCGGGACATCGAGGTCAGTCAAACACAGTCACGCTAAAGGTCAAGGCAATCTCACGAAGTTGTCGTTTCCATTTCAGCGTGAAATCTACTGATCGAAGGCGGTTTCACGGGATTGTGCGTTTAACTTAGGTCACCCCGGATCAAGGTCAATTCGAGAGAACAGGCCCCTTGGCGCGGGAATTTACTTCACATGCGTCGTTTGCGAGGCCTTCGATGTCGGTTGGAGCCAAACATATCCATGGTAAATTGCCCTGTCTGTGCCATGTGCTGACGCGCAGACGGTGATGCCGGTGCCGAGGACCGATGCGCGCAGTTTGAAAAGTTTTACGAAAAATTCGATTTTTGAGAGCCGAAGTTTCATAAATCCGCAACCGAATCCCCTTCTGAGGACTGCCAGATGGCGCCGAACCTGGGCGGCGGCGTGGGATTCCTTCGGCTGAATGACATCATCGCGGAGAACATCAAGGTACCGGTGATTGGGGAATACCTGCCCTGCTGGAGCGACCTTCGATCCTGTCCATGGGCACTCATTTTCAATAGGGCGGGTGAATTGATCAGACCATGTGACAGGTGGCTTTACTTGCGCTTTGTTTCGCGCCACGACTTAAGAATGAATGAACAATCCAAAGGCCTGTTGATTACCCTGATCGGTGTGCTTTTCGTGGTGCCGGATTCACTGTTTGTGCGGCTGATTTCTGCGGAGGCGCTGACCATTGCCTTCTGGCGGCTGTTGCTGGCAGGGGGGCTTTCTGTGCTTTGGTTTTTGGGCACTGCCGGGACGGCACCTTTTCGCGCTGTTCTGGGCACAGGGCGATATGGGGTGATCTATATCGCAGGGGTGGGGGCCAGTGGGGTGTTATTTGTCGTTGCGGTCAGCCTGACATCTGTTGCCAATGTTGTCTTTATCATTGCTTCGCTGCCGGTGTTCGCGTCCTTGTTCAGCCGCATTTTTCTGGCAGAGCCGTTCGGGATCCGCACGTGGCTCACCATCGCGGCGGTTGTCCCCGGCCTTGCGATTATCGCTTATGGGTCCGGTGAAACGCAGGGGGCCAGCCTGGCCGGTGATCTCTTGGCCTTTTGTGTGTCCGCGTTGTTTGCAGCGGCATTGACTGCCGCACGCCATGCGCGGGCGGTGTCAATGGTGCCGGGTGTGGCGATGGGATATACGCTGGCGGCGCTGGTGATCGCCCCTTTTGCTGACCCCTGGTCGATGCCCCTGGATCAGGCACCATTGGTGTTGGGACATGGCACTGTCATCCTGGTCAGCTCAATCTTGTTGGCCATCGGGCCGCGCTATATCACCTCGGCCGAAGTCGGTCTGTTGGTTTTGCTGGAGTCTGTGTTGGCGCCCTTGTTGGCATGGGCGGTGATTGGCGAAGATCCCGGGCGCTATGCGCTGATTGGTGGCGCAATTGTCATCGGGGCGCTTGTTGTGTCGAATGTCGTGTTGCTGTTGCGCCAGCGTCGTTTGACCTTTGCAAAGGGTGCTTAAAAATCCGGCGTTACGCCAGGCAGTTTCAGCGCTTTGATCAGGTCACGCAATTCCTGACGGGCTGCCACATTCGAGATGTTCAACTGTTTGACGCCAATGTCCTTGAGATCCAACAGCGTCAGCCCGCGTGGGAACAGTTCGCGGAAAATCACCCGTTCGTTGAAACCCGGAGCAATGCGAAAACCGATCCGTTTGGACAGGTTTTTGATGGCACGTTCCATCTTGTCCTTGTTGACCATGCGTTGTGCGCCCATTCGGTTGCGCACCACAACCCAGTCAATGGGTGAAAGTCCCGCCTGCGCGCGCAATTGCCGCGCGGTCCACACCATTTCGGAATAGACGGACGGGCCGGTAATCTTGTCCCCCATCGCATCCGTGTGCGCGAGCAGATCAAAATCGATGAAACTGTCGTTAAGGGGCGTAACCAGCGTATCAGCCAGTGAATGTGCGACCTGTGACAGGCGGGTATGAGACCCCGGACAGTCGATCAGGATAAAGTCGTTGTTCGGCTCCATCGAGGCAACAGCCGCACTGAGGCGGTGGTCATAGATGTTTTCACCCGGTTTGAGGCTGGATGCTTCGATTTCGGGGAGTTCGCACAGGGCCGGGCTGGGCAAATCCAGTTTGGCCTGTTTGGTAAAGGCGCGCCGGTTGTCGATATATCGTCCGAACGTCCGTTGGCGCAGGTCAAGGTCAAGGCCGCTGACGCTGTGACCCATCCGTGCCAGGGCGGTTGCCAGATGCATCGAGACCGTGGATTTTCCCGCACCCCCTTTTTCGTTTCCGACGACGATAATATGCGCCATGTATGCCCGTTCCTCTGCCCGCCTGCGATTTAGCAGGATGTTGTTGAACACCACTATATGTGGGGTTTGCGGGTTTGGGAAGTGGGGGAGGGAGACAAGGTGGCAATGTCCAGATTGACGTCACGTGGAGCGTGGATTTCGCAAAGGGGTCGCGAAGGGGCAAGTCAGCGGCCTTTTCGACAGTCAAGGGCGTCTTGGCGCTTCTGTTTGATAGTACTGGTGAAACATTGGCGCGTTGGGGCGTGTTTTTGGCGAACCGTCGCAGGATCGTCATATCATAGGGGGGTATTCTGGGCCTACCAAACGAAAGGATGAATAAATGATCAACAATTCCCTGGGGCTGATAACGCTTGCGGCGGTTCTGCTTGCCCAAGATGCTTATGCTGATCAGACGATGACAACGCACCAGCTTGAAGCGCTTGTCACTGGAAATACGCTTTATGTCGAAATCCCCGAAGGAGCACCAGGTGTGCCTGATGGTGGTACAGCCCCGATATACTATGCTGAGGATGGATCTGCCGCGGCACAGTTGCCCGGTGGTCCGAAGCTGGTCGGCACCTGGAGCTTTGAGGCAGATCGATACTGTATCGACTGGGACAACGGGCCAAAGAACAGTTGCACACAACTTGTGCGTGGCTCGGACGGCTATCGCGTGATGGACACCAAACTGGGCCAGCCCCGTGGTCTCGTCACCCGGATTGTTGTTGGCAATCCTGAAAACCTATAGTTGGAGCACCAAGATGAAACTCATTACCGTAGAGGCCAGTTTTTCCGCCTCGGATCTGGATGCCGCAATGGTTCTGTTTGAAGCACAAGCCGATCAGGTCCGCGCTATGAGTGCTTGCAAACATTATGCACTTTATCGAAAACCCTCGGGCGATGGCATTGCTATTCTTCAACACTGGGAAACGGCTGCGGCCTTTGATGCCTATCGTGCAAGCGATACCTTTGCCACATTGGGTCAGGGATTGCGTCCCTTGATGTCAGCAGCGCCCGTGACCATCGTAGCAGAGGTTGATAGCAAATAGGTCATGACCGAACGGGATCTTGCCGCCTATTGCTATTTTCAACAGATCGAACCGCGTTCGCCTATGAGCGCGGCTTTCGAACGCGACTATCTGTTGTATGCCGTGCGGGGGGCGCTGCGTCTTAATGTGGACGGTGCGAGTTGGCTGCTGCCGCCTTCTTTTGCCGCGTGGATTCCTGCGCGAACACCCTTTGTGGTGGAAATAGGTGCGCCGATCACAAGCTGTTCCGTGCTGGCTAAGCACGGTTTCTGCTTAGCCTTTCCCAAGACCGCCACGGTTTTTCAGATGTCGCCACTGGCGCGCCAGATGATCCGGCATTGCAAGGATTGGGGACCAGACATTGACCACCCGGATGAGGCCAAAGGATTCTTCCTGGCGCTACTGAACGTCTGCGGTGGCCTCGTGGCGCGTTCGGTTGATGTGAAACGGCCTTTTGCCAGCGATCCGGCCTTGCGGCGTGCCATCGAGGTGATGGAAGAACGTTTGTCCGAAAAGCTGACGGCGCAAGGCGTCGCCCAGGCCGTCAATCTGTCGGAACGCACGATGCAGCGGCGCTTTTCCGAGGATGTCGGTTTGTCGTGGTCTCGCGTTCTAACCCATCTGCGCATGATCCGTGCGATTGAACTTCTGTCGATCGACGCTCTCTCAATCATCGAGATCGCGGGAGACTGTGGTTTCGCGTCGCTAAGCGCATTCAACCGCGCTTTCCTCACGTTTTCAAAAATGACGCCATCCCAATACCGCAAGTCGCTGAATGCCTAGGGGATGGAGTGGATGCTCAGGTCTTGGTCCGAGGTCGCCAGCTCAAGGTTGCGAGGTCCACAAAAAAAGGCGCAACCACGCGGGTTGCACCTTGATTTTTCTGCTGGACTGAATCGCTTACAGCGACAGACCTGCATATTTGTTCTTGAATTTGGAAACGCGGCCACCGGTGTCCATCAAGCGGCTTGATCCGCCTGTCCACGCTGGATGCACGGAAGGATCGATGTCCAAGGAAAGCTGGTCGCCTTCCTTGCCCCAGGTCGATTTCATTTCCACGATCGTTCCATCGGTCATTTTGACGTTGATCATGTGGTATTCGGGATGTGTATCGGCTTTCATCGGTCCGCTCCTTACGCTTTTTTCGGCTTGTAGTTGGAGTTCTCAGTGATACGTGCGGATTTACCACGGCGCGAACGCAGGTAATACAATTTCGCACGGCGCACACGGCCACGACGCACCACGGTGATGCTGTCGATGTTGGTGGAGTGCAGCGGGAATACGCGCTCAACACCTTCGCCGAAGCTGATTTTACGCACGGTGAAGGACCCAGCAATGCCGTGACCGTTGTTACGTGCGATACATACGCCTTCGTAGTTCTGGACGCGGGTACGTGTACCCTCAGTCACGCGAAAGCCTACGCGGATAGTGTCGCCCGCACGGAAATCGGGGATTTCCTTGGCCAATTCGGCGATCTGTTCCGCCTCGATTTCTGCGATCAGGTTCATCTGACGCTTCTCCTTTGATGATCGTGGTGTTCCACGAATATTGTTAAGCGATCCAAGAGCTTCGGTCTGTTGTATCGGGTCGCACCGCAGTGGCCCACCGGAGGTAGCATCTTCATTCCTTGTCTGTTTTGCGCAAACACAAAACACCGGAGCCACGCAAAGTGATTCCGGATAGCCGGGGTATAAGGAGGTTGTGTTCCGGGATCAAGGGCTGTGCCGGGGTGAAATTGACCAGCGCGGCACAGGCAGTTTCGCGGGGGCGCTTGTTCGGTTTATTTACCCTGATTGCGCGTCCATAAATCGGGTCGACGTTCCTGCGTCAAACGTTCGCTCTCGGCCTTGCGCCATTCTGCAATCTTCTTGTGATTGCCGGACATCAGAACCGCGGGAATATCGCGGCCTTCCCAAGTGGCGGGGCGGGTATATTGAGGATGCTCCAGCAACCCGTTGGAATGGCTTTCCTCTATCATGCTGTCCGCATTACCCAGGACACCGGGCAGCAAGCGCACGGTGGCGTCAATCATTGCCTGAGCGGCCAGTTCGCCCCCTGTCATCACAAAATCGCCAAGCGAAACCTCGGTGATGCCAAAATGTTCGATCACCCGTTCGTCCACACCTTCAAAGCGACCGCAGAGCATGGTGACCCCAGCACATGTCGATAGATCCTGTGCCATTACCTGATCAAAGCGTTGGCCTCGCGGTGACATATAGAGGATCGGCCAGCGACCTCTTGCGCCGGCCTGCGCGGCTTCGATTGCAGGTCCGACCACATCGGCACGCATGACCATGCCGGCCCCGCCGCCGGCAGGCGTATCATCGACATTACGGTGTTTGCCAATCCCAAAGCGCCGCAGATCATGGGTGTGCAACTGCCACAATCCGTCCTGCAGGGCCTTGCCTGTCAGGCTCGCCCCGAGGACGCCGGGAAACAGATCGGGGAATAAAGTGACGATCCGGGCTTGCCAGACATCACGATAGGTGGGCTTGTCCTGCATCAGTTCGCGGGGCTTGAGCGAGGCATGAACAGACTGTCTCCCATGGGAGCGGGAAGACGTCATGATGTTAGCCCTGCTTCGGTCAGGATGGCCTGCTTGGCGGATTGACGCGCGTCCGGATCGGAAAAGGTGCGGTTGGCTTCCAGCATCGCGGCAAGGATCTCGGGCCGGTGGCGTCGATTGGCGGGGGGCAGGGCGGTCAATGCGGCACGCACCGACAACGGTACCTCGCAAAGGTCCAACATTGGATCAAGCGGACCAAGTGGCAGGTCACGACAAGATTCGAGTGATTTGGAAAATACCGGAGTTGGCACGCGGCTAGCCACTTCCGATACCATGAAATCCAGGTCTGCGGCCTTGGCGTAAGTGTCTCGGAAAGTGTCGAAATCCAGCGTCATGCTTGAGGATTTGACATGTTCCCAATAGGCAGAGGCCAGCCATGGTTCGGGTGCGCGGGTTGTGAGATAGATGATGATCTCGGCCTCGGGATAGGCAGCGCGCAGAATTTCCCAATAGGTATAAAGCAGTACCGGCGATGCTGAATAATCCGCCAGGCTGCCCCGTCCGGGCAAATGTCCCGAAAGCTCTTCAGCCGATATGATCAATGTGCGGCGGGGCATGCCCGGGATGGCGTTCACCATCTCGCCAAAGCGCAACTGGACCTTGATCAGCGTCAAGGGGTCAAGATCGGTCGAATATCCCCGCGCGGCTGAGACCACGTCCTTGAGGTGCCAGCGCAGTCGCAATGCAATCTGCTTTTTCAAAGCGACGCGGTTCTCGCGTAGGGAGGCCTGAATGCTGGACGTACCCGTTTTGTGAAAGCCCGCATGAAGGATAATGCGGCGGGGCATCAGCCCGTTTCGCTTTCTTCGGTATCGCTGCCGGGCAGGATACCCAGGGGCGGATCAGCGATGATGCGTTTTGCGGCCAGATCGACGGTGGGAACGGCTGTTTTGGTAAAAGGCAGGAAAACGGTATCGGTCTTGCCGGCCAATTGCAGTTCCAGCAGGTCGTCAGCGCCGTGATTGTGCACGGTCTTGACGCGGCCTAACAACTGTCCGCCGGTATCAAATACCTCAATCCCGACCAAATCAGCATGATAGAATTCATCGTCCGGCAGGGAGGGCAGCTGGCTGCGTTCCGCATACAGGACGGTGCCACGCAGGGCGTCGGCGTCCTCTTTGGTTGCCACCTCCGGTATGCGCGCTACAAAACCGCTCTTGATCGGGCGCAGGATGGCCAGGGCATATTGCCTGGCACGGTTTTCGGTCCATAGCGGGCTATAATTTTCAATCTCTTCGGGCACAGCACAATAGCTTTTGATGCGCAGTTCGCCGCGTACGCCATAAGCGCCGCCGATGGCCCCAACAGGGATTAAGTCAGTCATTGCAATAACTCCGAATTGACACAGATCGTGCCGGTCCATTCGCCTTCACCGTTGGCGCATTCCTGCACCATTTGCTGACGGTCGTACCAAATGCCAAGGGCAAAACCGAACAGCAAGGTCAGGAAAGGCAGGATCAGGCGCAACATCAGCGGTCCTCGATATGCAGGTTGCGAGGGCGGGCCTCCCAACCTTTGGTTTCCAATTCAGGCGTCAAGATGCTTTCGCCTGGCCATGCGCGGTATCGACAGGCCATCAGCATACTCCCCTTTCATGACGCTCAAGATCAGTGTTCGGGCCTTCAGGGTCAAGAACAGAAACCCGGTAATCTATGGGGGCAAGCCCACGTGCGGCCTGCTACATCAGATTGATCAGTCAGAAGACAGATCGGACGCGCGAGCTACCATGCAATTCGGGCAGTATTCCCAGATCGTGAGAAGCGTTTATGATGGTGAGGTATCTTCGCAGTTGCTTGTCCGCCCCCTCAAAGGCCATGCGTTGGCACAATCCGGCCTCTCTGAGATGGGAAAAGGGAAAGCAATATTGCGCCCGGATTCGGACAGATCGACCGTGCAGGCGCAAATAAAGCGGATGAGACCAGGTGAAACAAGGTCTCATCCACGGCATATGACCGACCGTAGCGCAAGTCGCGTCGCCGCAGCATCAACCGGTGTAAACCGGTATGGGGCGCGTTTGAAAACCCGTCCATACCGGTATGTCCGTTGCTTATTCTGCTGCGGCTTCTTCGTCGGCAGGTGCCTCTGCCGGGGCTGCTGCTGCTTCCGCTGCTGCTGCGGCCTTGTCAGCTTTCTCCTGAACGCGGTCCTGAGCTTTCTTGCCGGGTGTACCTTTTTTCGGGTTGCTACGCTCTGTCTTGGGGAGGGCACCAGCAGCTTCGAGCATGCGACGCACACGGTCTGTAGGCTGTGCGCCCTTATCCATCCATTCCTTTACTTTCTCGACATCCATTTTCACGCGCTCTTCGCTGTCTTTCGGCAGCAGCGGGTTATATGTGCCCAGCTTCTCGATAAAGCGGCCATCTCGTGGCATGCGGCTGTCCGCAGCAACGATACGGTAGAAGGGGCGCTTTTTGGAGCCGCCGCGGGCGAGACGAATTTTCATAGCCATGGTGTGTAGTCCTTTAGGTTGGTGTCGTGGTGGGTCTTACCCACCTTACGATTGGTGACTTTTGTGGTGCTGAATGACTTCAGCGATGATGAAGTTCAGGAACTTCTTGGCAAATTCGGGATCAAGATCGGCCCGGTTTGCCAAATCTTCGAGCCGCGCGATCTGATCCGCTTCGCGGTTTGGATCGGACGGGGGAAGGTCGTGTTCGGCTTTGAGTTTCCCCACAGCCTGTGTGTGTTTGAACCGCTCGCCCAGTGTATAGACAAGGATCGCATCCAGGCGGTCGATGGAGGCGCGATGGTCAGCGAGTACCTCGGCGGCGAGTTTGGCGGTATCGGTCATGCGGCCTCCTTGGGGTGGCGCCATACCTGGCAGGGTTTGTTCAGGACAACACCTTCGCGCTCGTATGTCGCGCCAAGCTTGGCAGCGAGGGCGAGCGAACGACTGTTATCCGCGTGGATGTAGCTGATGGGGCTGTCGAGACCCAAATGCACGGCGGCATAGGCGCGCGCTGCACGGGCGGCCTCATAGGCATAGCCTTGGCCTTCGGCGTGGGCAAACAGCGTCCAACCCAATTCGGGTTCATCAAATGCGGGTGGATTACCGATGCCGACCCAGCCCAGAAAATCCCCGGTCTTGCGATGCTCTATGTGCCAAACGCCATGCCCACGAATTGCCCAGTGACCAATACGCGAAGCAAGCTTTGCAAAGGTCTCGTTCGCATCTGCGGGGCCACCGACCATATGACTGCGCTCTGTCTCGAAAAACGCAGTCAACGTCGGCAGATCCGACTTGCGCGGCGCACGCAGGGTCAACCGCTGGGTGTCGAGCACCGGAATGGGATCGGTCATGGCAATCATGCGGCAGGTTCCGCTGGGTTCGGGTGGCGGTAGATCATCAGTGGGCCGTGGCGGGGGTGGTCATAGTCAGGCTCTCGAACGGCGCCCATGCTTTCTGCTACGCGAACAGAGGCATCATTTCCTGGGTTGATCATGCTTATTGCGGTAGTCCAGCCCAATGCTTCATAGGCATGTGCCAGTGCTGCCCGGCCAGCCTCACGGGCGTAGCCCTTGCCGGTGCCAGACCAGATGTACCAGCCGATTTCTTTCTCTGGCCAATCAAGGGGTTGGTGCAGACCGACAAGGCCGATAGCCGTGTTATCGTCTTTCAAAGTCACCATCCAACGGCCAAAACCGCGCATACTCCAATGGCCGATCACTTGGCAGAGATAGCGCCAAGCTTCTGCTTCGGTTTGTTTGCCGCCAATATAGCGGGTTGCGTCCGAGGCTAAGAAAGACGCAAACGGGGCGTGATCCTGAGGGCCTGGAGCGCGCAAGATCAACCGTTCGGTCTCAAGTGTGGGTATGGAGTTAGCTGTAATCACTTCTTCTTCCCAAATCCAGACAGCCCGGGGGGCAGGCCCATGCCGCCGCCCATGCCGGGCAGCTTACCGCCCATCGCCTTGGCCGCCGCTTCCATTGCCTTGGGGTCCATCTGACCGGCCATTGCTGCCGGGTCCATGCCGCCCTTGCCCATCATGCCTTTCATGGCTTGTTTGAGCATGCCACCTTTTCCCATTTTGCCCATCTTCTTCATCATGTCGGACATCTGGCGATGCATTTTCATCAGCTTGTTGAGGTCGGAAACCTCCATGCCGGCACCCTTGGCGATACGTTTCTTGCGGCTGGCTTGCAGCAGTGCGGGATTGGCGCGTTCTTTCTTGGTCATCGACTGAATCAAGGCGATCTGGCGCAGCAGAACCTTGTCATCAAGGCCTGCGTCCTCGACCTGTTTGGCCATTTTGCCCATGCCGGGCATCATACCCATCATGCCCTGCATGCCGCCCATCTTCATCATTTGTTCAAGCTGCATCTTCAGGTCGTTCATATTGAACTGACCCTTCGCCATGCGCTTCATCATGCGTTCGGCCTGTTCAGCCTCGATGGTTTCCTGTGCCTTTTCAACCAGTGCAACAATATCGCCCATGCCGAGGATTCGGCCCGCGATGCGTTCCGGCTCGAAGGTCTCAAGGGCGTCCATCTTTTCGCCGAGACCCACGAATTTGATCGGTTTTCCCGTGACGGCCCGCATGGACAGTGCCGCGCCGCCGCGCCCGTCGCCATCCATGCGTGTCAGGACGACACCGGTAATACCGATACGTTCGTCAAAGTTTTCAGCAGTATGTACCGCGTCCTGACCTGTCAGGCCGTCAACCACCAGCAATGTCTCGCGCGGGGTGACGACGTCACGCACTGCTTCGACCTGTTGCATTAGTTCTTCGTCAATCGACAGACGCCCGGCCGTGTCCAGCATATAGACGTCATAGCCGCCCAGACCCGCTTGGGTCTTGGCGCGTTTGGTGATCGCAACGGGATCCTCGCCTTTGACAATCGGCAGGGTGTCAACGCCGATTTGCGCCCCGAGAATCGCAAGCTGTTCCATCGCCGCAGGGCGGTTCACATCCAATGACGCCATCAAAACACGCTTGCCGTCTTTTTCCTTGAGGCGTTTGGCGAGCTTTGCAGTTGTTGTCGTCTTGCCACCGCCCTGCAGGCCGACCATCAGGATCGGAGCCGGCGGATTATCTACCTTGAGTGCGCCGGGTTCGCCTTCGCCTGAAAGCACGTCAATCAGGGCGTCATGCACGATCTTGACGACCTGCTGACCGGGGGTGACGGATTTGGTAACGGCTTGACCGGTGGCTTTCTCCTGCACCGCTTTGACAAAGTCACGCGCGACGGGAAGCGAAACATCCGCCTCAAGCAAGGCTACGCGTACCTCGCGCAGGGCTGTTTTCACATCCTCTTCGGACAGTGCGCCCTGTTTGGTCAGGCGGTCAAAGACGCCGGACAGGCGTTCACTGAGGTTCTCAAACATGGGCGATTGCCCCTTCTCGGTTCGGTTGCGGTTGGTCCAATGTAGGAACCCTCGCGAAAATGCACAAACGCCCCAGTGGGCGCAACGCGCTGACTGAGGGCGATCCCTGTTCATACAGGGACCGGAAGGCCAAGCTTCCGGAGATCAGGTTGCGTTTAGGACGCGGTGGTGCGCGAGTCAAGCCAGGCGTTTATCGCGTCCTTGGCCCGTTTTGCCCCACGGCCGCTGGAGTAGACAAGTGTCACGGGATGTGTGCCTGCATCCATACCGCCATTGATGACAAAGGCGGCGCGGTAGGTTGTGCTGTCACCGGAGTTTGAGCTTTCGACAATTGCACGGTCAAGATAGCGCAGTTCCCATGTCATGCTGACGTAGTTCAGCCATCCGCGGCGGCGCAACTCCACCAGATTTCGAGGCCCGTCGAGGATCAATTGGGTGCGCCGTATGAACGCCAAATTGAAAAGGATTCCGAAGAACAGCCCGCCCCCTATAAAGGCAAAGCCCATGACAGGTTCGGCACCGATATTGAAAAGGCCGATGGCAACGAAAACCATCGCAAAGGCAGAGACAAAGACCGCCAGCCAAATCGGGTTGTTCTCTATGATCAATTGATCGGGGGTGTTTCTGGTGATTTTCATGACCGGGATTATGTCGCCGGCTGCACGGTTCGCCAAGAGGGTCAGAGGCAACAAATGCCATTGTCTTTTCGAACGCTACGGTAAAGGTAGGCGCAGCATGTTCATAAATGCACAGGAATGACCTTTGGATAACTGGGACGAGATCAGAACAGCCTATCAGGTTGCGCGTATGGGAACGGTGAGCGGGGCGGCAGATGTGCTGGGGGTACATCATGCCACGGTGATCCGCCATATTGATGCGCTTGAAGGGCGGTTGGGAGTCAAACTGTTCCAACGGCATGCACGCGGCTATACAGCAACGGAGGCAGGAAACGACCTGTTGCGCGTGGCACAGGCGACGGACGATCAGTTCAGTCAGCTTGCCGGGCGTATCAAGGGGCGCGGCGCAGATGTCTCAGGGGAACTGGTGGTGACGTCGCTGGTGTCGCTTGCGGGGAAGATTGCGCCGATCCTTGCTGCTTTCCAGCAAAAACACAAGGAAGTCTCAGTGCGCTATCTGACCGGCGATCGGTTGTTTCGATTGGAATATGGAGAGGCGCATGTGGCGATCCGTGCGGGCGTTGCGCCGGAACAGCCTGATAATGTGGTGCAGCCCTTGATCGAACTGCCGGTGGGGGCCTATGCCAGCAAGGCCTATGTGGCAGAGTACGGTGTCATAAAAGATCAAGGCGACTATGCCAGACACCGGTTTGTCGGTACGGAGACCCGCGAGAGCCGTGCACCCTATTATCAATGGATGCATGACAATGTACCGGACACCAGTATCACCTTCAGATGCACGGATCCTCGTGCGGTCGTTGCAGCGGTTGTTGCCGGGGCCGGCATAGGTTTCCTGTCGCAGTCAACGGCGGCTGGCTATCCTGATCTGGTGGAAATCCATGCGCCGCGTCCGGAGTGGTCGGCACCCTTGTGGTTGGTCACCCACGTTGATCTGCACCGAACGACCAAGGTGCAGGCCTTGTTGCGGTTCATCAAAAAACAGACCGCCGAGGGCCAGCTGTGACACCGGGCATGCAGGGCCATCTCGCAATGTTGAGTTTTTCGGCCTTGGTGGCGGGATCCTTTTCGCTGGGCGGGTTAATGGCCAATGATATTGATCCGGCGGCCTTCATCGCGGTTCGGTTCTGGGTTGCGGCGGTTATCGTCGGTGCCCTGGCTTACACTCTTGGCGGATTCGGTGCGGGGAGTTTCGCAGCTCCCTGGCGTTACGGCGTTTTGGGTGGCTTGTTTGGTATCTATTTCGTTTTGATGTTCGAGGGCCTGAAGACCGCTCCGCCGGTCAGCGCAGCCGCGGTTTTTACCCTTGTTCCTCTGATGGCGGCGGTTTTTGCATGGTTGTTGTTGCGTCAGGTTTTGACGTCGCGCATGGCATTTGCCCTGGCAATCGGGGGGTGTGGTGCCCTCTGGGTGATTTTTCGTGCTGATCTGGGTGCCTTGATGCGGTTCGATCTGGGACGGGGCGAGGCGATTTACTTTGTCGGCTGCGTCAGTCACGCGATCTATACACCCATGGTGCGCCGGTTGAACCGAGGAGAATCAGCCGTGACGTTCACCTTCGGAACGGTCATTGCAGGCGGCCTGTTGCTAAGCGTTTATGCATGGGCCGAAATTGCTGCAACCGATTGGGCGGCTCTGCCTGCACGAGTGTGGATTACACTTTTCTACACAGCATTCTTCGCAACCGCCGTGACCGTGGTGTTGTTGCAGTTTGCCACGCTGCGGCTGCCTTCGGCCAAGGTTATGGCTTATACGTATCTGACACCATCATGGGTGATTGTTTGGGAAGTCATCCTCGGCAATGGGGTTCCGCCCATAATGGTTCTGGGTGGTGTTGCGTTGACTGTTCTGGCGTTATTCCTGCTCTTGCGCGACGATGAAGCAGGCCAGCACTAGCTGTTGTCGCCCGACAGGTCGGGCAGCTCGGCAGCAAGAAACCGTTCGAAGGCGTCAAGGTTTACAGGTTCGAACTGGCCAAACCCCTGCATCCAGATCGAAGCGTCCTTCATCGCATCGGGTTCCAGTTTGCACCATTTGACGCGGCCGCGTTTTTCCTGCGAGATCAGCCCCGCAGATGTCAGAACATTCAAATGCTTGGAAATTGCGGCCAGCGACATCTCGAAGGGTTCGGCGACGTCGGTGACGGCCATGTCATCTTCGAGGAGCATCGCAAGAATACTGCGTCGCGTGGGGTCGGACAGGGCAGCAAATACCTGATCAATGGAGCGGGTCATGCCCCATCTTTAGCCTGCTGTCCTGCCCAGGGGAAGCCGTTCAACCGCGCGGATGATGCCCAAATTGCGAGGGCAATCGGTGCGAGAAATACGGTGGTTCTCCGGGAGACAGGCCAATGTCACGAGTGTAATGTGCGTTCAGATCTCTGACGTGCGGGTGTCTGCGCGGGCTGAGCCATCGGGCAAGAGCGCGTACCACATCCTTAACATGTGCTATTTTAACATGATTTTTCTGCTCACGCCAAAGCGTGTTATGCTCTGTCAAAGCCACGGTGATCCACCTTTTCACATGATTTAGGCTTTTTTGCCATAATTGGGTGAAAGGAGCAAAAACAATTGCTTGACGTTAAATGTGTAAAAATTGCACACATAGTCATGAAACGCCAACTCCCCCCTCTGAATGCGCTGCGCGCTTTTGAAGCCGCAGGCAGGCATCAAAGTTTTTCGCGCGCCGCAGAGGAGTTGGATGTCAGCCATTCGTCGATCAGCCGACATGTGCGCGGACTGGAGGATCGCATGGGCGTCCAGCTCTTTCGCGATTTGCCCAGAGGGTTGGAGTTGTCGGAATATGGTGCCGCATATCTTGCGCAGGTCTCTCCAGCCTTTGATGCTATCGCTTCGGCCACCGAAAACCTCGTCGAATTTCCACAGGGAACGGTGTGGGTAAATTCCGAGACATTGTTTGCGACCAAGTTATTGGTGCCGTTGTTGAAGAATTTTTCAGCCTTGCAACCAGAAATCGAGATCAGGCTCGAAGCCTCGCGGCACCTGGCAAATTTGGCAAGATATGAGGCGGATCTGGCCATCCGGTTCGTGCGCCCGGAAAATCACTATCCGGGATCCGAGTTGATTAGTGATGCGCCATTGCATCCTTATGCTGCCCCTTCATTGCTGCGTGCTCCTCTGACGTCGACGCGGGATATGCTGTCCTATCCGTTGTTGCGGGACCGGACCAGCGGCACATGGGACGTCTGGTTTGCCCTGACTGGCGAGGTCGCACCGGAAGAAGTGCCGCAATCCACCTGGCGAATGTCGTCGGCCCTGGCGGTGGAGGCGGCAATTTCAGGGCAGGGGATATTGTTGGTCTCGGATGAGGTGGTCGCGGGGGAAGTGGCCGCAGGGCGTTTGGTGCGTCTTTCCGAGGTCGGATTTCGCGAGGGCGGTTACCATCTGGTGCTTGGTGAAAGCGTGTTGCGGCGCAAGGCCGTCCGGGTTTTCCGTGACTGGCTCATGGCGGAAACAGCGCAATGGCGGGATGCAGGATGATAAACGATCAACCAGAAGGTTGAATGTGCAAAAGGGCTGGAAATGGTGTCTGTATTGGAAGACAGAAATGCATGCCACTGATTAAATATAATGAAATCAGCCGGTTAATTGGGGTATCCCGGCCGTTGACTCCGTGCTGCAGCAACAGTAGCTAGAGGCCTAGAATTCCAGTGGGGAATTGCACATGCCCGATCCAGACCTTCGAGAGCTTGAGGCCAAGATCAATGCTGCCAAAGCGCGATCGGCTCCTGCAAAACCCCACCAAGAAGAGCATTATTCTCAGGCGCAGCTTGCCTGGCGGATGGTGATTGAGCTTGTTGCCGGTCTGGGGATCGGTTTTGGCATCGGATACGGGTTGGATTGGCTGTTTGGCACCCTTCCCATATTCATGGTGCTGTTTGTAATGTTGGGGCTTGCGGCGGGGATCAAGACGATGCTCCGGTCTGCGCAGGAGATCCAGGATAAGAAGATAGCCGATATGGCTAAGAACGACGAAGGAGCCTGAAATGGCCACAGAAACACACGGCGCAGAAGAAGGCGGTCTCGTCTTCCACCCGATGGATCAGTTCATCGTTGAGCCATTTTTTGGCGGTACGGATGTTGCTTGGTACACGGTGACCAACGCCACGGTCTGGTCTTTCCTTGCGGTTCTCGCCACCTTCCTGTTGCTGGTTTTGGGTAGTTCCAAGCGATCAGTCATTCCGTCGCGGATGCAGTCGGTTGCTGAGCTGGCTTATGGCTTTGTCTATAAAATGGTCGAAGACATCTGCGGCAAGGAAGGGGTCAAGTATTTCCCCTACATCATGACACTGTTCATGTTCATCGTTTGCGCCAACTTTCTTGGCCTGCTGCCTGCCTCCTTCACGCCGACCGCCCATTTTGCCGTGACCGTGGTTCTGGCGATGGCGGTATTCCTGACCGTGACCATACTCGGATTTGTAAAGAACGGTGCTGCATTCCTGGGGCTGTTCTGGGTCGCATCCGCGCCACTGGCGCTGCGTCCTGTTCTGGCAGTGATCGAACTGATTTCGTATTTCGTGCGTCCCGTCAGCCACTCCATTCGTTTGGCTGGTAACGTTATGGCAGGCCATGCTGTGATCAAGGTTTTTGCCGGCTTTGCCGCACTGACCGTTGTTTCGCCTTTTGCGATCCTCGGCATCACGGCGATGTACGGTCTGGAAGTCCTCGTGTCCTTCATTCAGGCCTATGTCTTTACCATTCTAACATGCGTGTACCTCAAGGACGCGCTGCATCCATCACACTAATTCGGGCGAAACCTTACACCCGTCCTAATACTCAACTTCCAACTTAATAGGAGAATTCTCATGGAAGGCGAACTCGCACACATCGGCGCAGGTCTGGCAGCAATCGGTTCCGGCGCAGCCGCAATCGGTGTTGGTAACGTTGCAGGCAACTTTTTGGCCGGCGCATTGCGCAACCCATCCGCTGCTGCATCTCAGACAGCAACATTGTTCATCGGCATCGCCTTTGCAGAAGCTCTGGGGATCTTCGCATTCCTCGTCGCTCTGCTGTTGATGTTTGCTGTTTAAGCTCCGGTAACGACATTCTTGCGTGCGGACAGGGGCAGCCCCCTGTCCGCTTGTGGGCCCCCGTTTCCAAGGAGAAGCCGAAATGGCAACGAATACACAAAGTGATGGTTTGGCTGATGCCGTAGGAGTTGATATGGCAGAACACGCCAGCACACCCGGTATGCCCCAGTTAGATTTTTCGCATTGGGGCAACCAGATTTTCTGGCTCGTGCTCGCACTGATTGCGATTTACCTGATCCTGTCACGGGTCGCCTTGCCCCGCATCGGTGCGGTATTGGCAGAGCGGTCGGGCACGATCACCAATGATCTGGCCGCGGCCGAAGATCTCAAGGCCAAAGCGGTTGAGGCTGAAGCTGCCTATAACAAGGCGCTTGTGGATGCTCGTGCAGAGGCACAAAACATCGTAGAGCGTGCAAAAGCAGAGATCAAAGCCGACCTTGATGTTGCCATTGCCAAAGCCGACGCAGAAATCTCAGCCAAGGCGGTAGAATCCGAAAAGGCGATCGCAGAAATTCGCACCTCCGCCATGGAGAACGTCAAGATTGTGGCGAAAGACACCGCGAAAGAAATCGTTGCTGCCCTGGGTGGCAAGGCCGATGCCAAGACGATCAATGCGGCCATTGATGCCCGGTTGAAAGGATGAAGCAGATGCGTTTGACCCTGACCACCGCCTTTGGTGCCCTGCTTGCGACACCCGCTTTTGCGGCATCCGGACCGTTCTTTTCGCTCGGCAATACCGACTTTGTGGTACTGTTGGCCTTTTTGCTGTTCATCGCCGTGTTGTTCTATTTCAAAGTGCCCAGCCTTCTTGGTGGCATGTTGGACCAGCGCGCCGAAGGGATCAAATCCGAGTTGGAAGAAGCCCGACGCTTGCGTGAAGAAGCACAGACCTTGCTGGCCTCTTACGAGCGCCAGCAAAAAGAAGTGCAGGAAAAAGCTGACCGCATCGTAGCCGCGGCAAAGGAAGAAGCAACAGCAGCCGGCATTCAGGCCCGTGCCGATCTGGAAAAATCTGTCGCCCGTCGTTTGACGGCCGCAGAAGAACAGATTGAATCGGCCCAATCCGCCGCGATCAAGGAAGTCCGTGATCAAGCGGTTGTCATCGCTGTTGCAGCGGCCCGTGATGTGATTGCCAAGCAGATGTCAGCCGCAGCGGGCAACGCGTTGATTGACGATGCGATTGCGCAGGTTGATAGCAAGCTACACTGAGTCCAATTTTAAACGTAAAGACAAAAGCCTCGGTGTAACTGCCGGGGCTTTTTTCGTTTGGGGCGGGGAAATTCCGGTCAATCACCAACTTCATGTTGTAGGCGTTGGCGCGCAATGTCTTCGTTACGTCTGGCCTTGGTATGGTCTGCCAACACAGTCTTCACGAAATCCAGATGCGCTTCGACCGTGAAACGTGCCGCATCACTGTCGCGGCGTTGCAGCGCAACGTTGATCAGACGGTGTTGATCCAAGAGGGCGGCGCGGCTGGTGCGCTGTTTGAACATGACCTGCCGGTTGTAAAAAACGCCGCCGCGCAACAGTTCATACATCGACCGCATCATATGCAGCATCACAACATTATGGCTGGCTTCGATGATCGCCATATGGAATTGCGCATCCAGTTGCGCTTCTTCCTCGGCATCGCGTTTGTTATGGGCCGTTTCCATCTTCTTGAAGATGGCGTCAACAACGGCCAAATCGGTATCCGACCCATATTTCGTTGCGCGTTCTGCCGCCAGTGCCTCAAGGTCGCGACGAAAGGACAGGTAGTCAGCTACCGCCTCGTCATGGCGCGCGAAAAGGTCAATCAATGCAGGAGAAAAGGCACTGCCCAATACATCAGCGACATAGACTCCAGCACCGGGTTTCGCATTAAGCAGCCCGGCAGTTTGCAGCCTGGAGATTGCATCACGTAACGAAGGGCGCGAGACCTGTAGACGGTCAGCCAATTCCCGTTCGGGCGGCAGACGTTCACCGGCGCGCAGGATCCCTCGCAGGATGAGCAGTTCAATCTGACGGATCACTGCATGCGAGAGTTTCTCTGAAACGACGGGGCGAAAGGGCATGCGAAATCCTTGAATTGGTTAGATCATATGACCAAAAAATGGCTGTAGCAATGGTTGGGGAACCAACAAGGGACGAGGTGTAATGGGTTAAAAGGTTGTTAACCTCGCCGGTTGATAATTCAGCGATGCGGTATCTTTTTATTTGTTTTATTTTTCTTTCCGCCTGCAATACACCCAGTCCTGCGTTCCGCGGTCTGCCTTACACGCGGATCAGTGTTGAAGAGTCTACCTTTGATGTCCGGATAAGCGGCCAGCGGGCAGAGGCGATCCGCATCAATCAAGAATATGCGCCACGTTTTGGCGTGATCAGACATCGTGCAGCCTATGCGATGGCAAGGGTCAGCGGATGCCGCGTTGTCACGGTGACGGGGGATCAGGCACAGGCCTTTGGCCGCTTGGCCTGTGGCAAGCGGAGGGTGATAGAACGCGACGATCCCATGACGCTCGACTGTGTGCCGGTGCGCGGGTCGGGGATCCGTGAGATCGGGCAAATACGAATTGATTTGGATTGTGATGCGGCCTAAATCCGCCATATCTTGTGGATAACTCTTTTCATTCCCCTTTCCCTTGTGGCGATTGCTTGACATGAGGGTCGTCGCGCCCGCATTTTGTACCACGCAGGAATCATCGGAGCCTTCGCAGAAGTGCGTTTTTCCAAACTCAGATTGACAGGCTTCAAAAGCTTTGTGGACCCGACGGACCTTATCATCGCGGATGGTTTGACAGGTGTTGTGGGTCCCAATGGCTGTGGTAAATCGAACTTGCTTGAGGCTTTGCGCTGGGTGATGGGGGAAAACCGCCCCACGGCGATGCGTGGGGGCGGGATGGAAGACGTGATTTTCGCCGGTGCGTCAACCCGTCCGGCCCGTAACTTTGCCGAAGTCGCGTTGCATATCGATAATTCAGAACGGTTGGCACCTGCCGGGTTCAATGACAATGATAGTCTCGATATTGTGCGCCGGATCACCCGCGACGTTGGCAGCGCCTATAAGGCGGCAGGCAAAGATGTGCGGGCTCGGGATGTTCAAATGCTGTTTGCCGATGCCTCGACTGGGGCACATTCCCCGGCCCTGGTCCGGCAGGGGCAGATCGCAGAGCTGATCAACGCCAAACCCAAGAACCGGCGCCGTATTTTGGAAGAGGCGGCAGGGATTTCCGGGCTTTATCAACGTCGCCATGAGGCAGAACTGAAATTGAACGGTGCCGAGGCCAACCTCGCACGGGTTGATGATGTGATCGAGCAGTTGGCCGCCCAGTTGAGCCAGTTGGCACGTCAGGCACGACAGGCAGCACGTTATCGTGAGATAGGCAATGCCCTGCGGAAGGCCGAAGGCATGCTGCTGTTTCGGCGCTGGCGGGAAGCAGAAGATGCTTGTGCCTCGGCGGTTGAGGAGTTGCGCCTCCGTGTGACAGTGGCGGCGCAGGCACAAGGCGCGGTTCTGGGCGCGGGGAAAACGCGACAGGTGGCAGAAGAGGCACTTCCGCCCCTTCGAGAGGAAGATGCGATTGCGGCCGCGGTTTTGCAAAGATTGGCAGTGCAGCGCGACACCTTGAATGATCAGGAAGCCCGCGCACAACAGACCATCGACACGCTGCAAGGACGTATCGCCCAACTGGCAAAAGACATTGACCGAGAGAGCGGACTGAACCGCGATGCGGGTGACACGATCGAGCGATTGGAGTGGGAAGCCCGCGAGCTTGCCAAAGCAGGCGAGGGACACAAGGAGGCACTTGAGGAGGCTTCGCTAGCAGCGCAGGAAGCTGCGGGTGTGTTACAGGCACGCGAGAATGATCTGTCGCAACAAACCGAAGATGTCGCACGTTTGGCGGCGCGGCATGGTTCCGCCGAACGGTTGCTGGATGACAGCCGCAAGACCCAGAAGAAATCTGAAAGCGAGGCGCAAAAGGCGCAACAGGCGGCAGAGCAGAGCCGCGCAACACTTGATCAGGCCAAGGCCGGTTTCGAAGCCGCGCATCAGGCCGAGATCGCAGCGGTGGCCGAGTCGACCGCTGCCGAAGCGGCATTGATCGAAGCGGAAGAAGCGCGGGCTGAGACACAGAGCCGCGAGGCGGATGCCCGCGCCGAACGTTCCGAGGCCGAAGGAGAGATGAATGCACTGAGGGCCGAAGTGGCAGCCCTTGCCAAGCTGGTGGAGCGTGATACCGCAGAAGGCGGTCAGATTCTTGACCGACTCCAGGTGGAACACGGGTTTGAAAAGGCATTGGGTGCGGCCCTCGCCGATGATTTGCGGGCACCGCAGGTCGAAGCGGATGGTCCGTCCGGATGGGCGGTTTTGCAAACCTATGATCAGGAACAGGCGCTCCCGTCTGGTGTTACGCCACTGTCGCTTCATGTGTCGGTGCCCGAGGTTCTGTCACGCAGGATGGGTCAGATCGGGCTGGTTGATTCCGATGAAGGACCGTCCTTGCAGGCGGCCCTGTTGCCGGGACAGCGTCTGGTGTCGCTCGAAGGTGATTTTTGGCGTTGGGACGGGTTCCGCGCCTGGGCCGAGGATGCGCCCTCAGCAGCGGCATTGCGATTGCAACAATTGAACCGGCTTGAGGTTCTAAAACAAGCCTTGGAACAAGCCAGCCAAAAGGCTGAAGGTGCGCGAGCCGCGCATGACAGTTTGACCCGGACACTCTCGGAACAGACCGAGGCTGACAAACGTGCACGCGATGCCCGTCGGACTGCGGATCGTGCCGTGGCCGATGCGGGACGGGCGCTGAGCCGGGTTGAAGCCGACCGCAACCTTGCAGAAGGTCGCCTGGAAAGCCTTGGTCTGGCAGTCAAACGTCACGAAGACGAGGCGATGGCGGCACGTGGCCGCGTGCTCGAAGCTGAACGCGCTCTGGCCGAACTTGGCGATCTGGACGAAGCGCGCGCAGGAATCGAGGATTTGCGCATGACGGTTGAGGCCGCCCGCATCACAATGATGTCGCGCCGCTCAACCCATGACGAGTTGCGCCGTGAAGGCGAGGCGCGGGTGAAACGGACGCAAGAAGTCACCAAAGAACTGAGCGGCTGGCGTCATCGTCTGGAGACCGCAGAAAAGCGCAGCGCAGAGTTGATCGAACGCAAGACAGTGTCCGAGGCAGAACTGAAAGAAGCCTGTGCCGCACCGGCAGAAATTGCGACCAAACGCGATGAACTGACCGATGCGATCGGCACTGCCGAAGCGCGCAAGACCGAAGCGGCTGATGCGCTGTCCAAAGCAGAAGCTGCTCTGCGCGACGCTACAGCGACTGAACGCGAGGCAGAGCGCGAGGCGTCGGAAGCGCGTGAAGCGCGCGCACGGTCGGATGCCCGTGCAGAGGCGGCAAAAGAGACTGCAGCGGCAGCAGCGGAACGGATAATCGAAGACTGCCAGATGACACCAGAGCAATTGCTGGGCACACTGGACACCACATCAGATCAAATACCTGATGCCGGTGGCCTGGAAGCGGATGTGAACAGGTTGAAACGGCAGCGTGATGCCTTGGGTGCCGTGAACCTGCGGGCTGAAGAAGATGCCAAAGAGGTGCAGGAAGAGTACGATAACCTGACCGGTGAAAAGGCGGATCTGGAAGAAGCGATCAAGACTCTGCGCTCTGGCATTGCCAGCTTGAATCGTGAAGGACGCGAACGTCTGCTGACGGCGTTCGAGCAGGTCAATTCCAATTTCTCCATGCTGTTTACCCATCTGTTCGGCGGGGGCGAGGCCAGTCTTGTTATGGTTGAATCCGACGATCCGCTGGAGGCGGGGCTGGAGATCATGTGCCAACCTCCCGGCAAGAAGTTGAGCACCCTTAGCCTGTTGTCAGGGGGGGAACAGACCTTGACTGCGATGGCCTTGATTTTTGCGGTGTTTCTGGCCAATCCCGCGCCGATTTGTGTGCTTGACGAAGTTGATGCGCCGCTGGATGACGCCAATGTCACGCGGTTCTGTGATTTGCTCGATGAGATGTGTCGTCAGACCGATACGCGGTTTTTGATCATCACGCACCATGCAGTGACGATGGCGCGCATGGACCGTCTGTTCGGTGTGACGATGGCAGAACAAGGCGTCAGTCAGCTTGTCTCGGTTGACCTTAAGAAAGCGGAAACTCTGGTCGCCTGAGTTGGCAGGGACCGGCTCGCATCAACCTGTGACACGCCCAATAGTTTAACTGGTGGCTTCGATTGGTCCACCTGCTTTTTCCCAGCCGCTGAAACCCTCTTTCAGGTGTGCTGCGTCAAATCCCATGTCCTGCAACGTGGCCACAGAGATGGCAGAACGCCATCCGGATGCGCAGTGAAAAACAAACTTTTTGTCCTGGGCAAAAACATCCTTGAAATAGGGGCTCTCAGGGTCGACCCAGAATTCCAACATTCCGCGGGGGCAATGAAAACTGCCGGGAATAAATCCAGAGCGGGCGCGCTCGCGAGGGTCGCGCAGGTCGACGATCTGAACCGCGGGGTCATTCACCATCGCAATAGCATCCGCCGTTTCGATTTCTTCGATACGGGCGCGGGCATCGGCGACCATCTGTGCTGCAGTTTTCTTGAGAGCCATGAGATCTGTCCTTTGGGTTAAAGTTTTGAGAGGAGTTCCGGCGTTGGCCAACCATCTACAGCCAATCCCAGTCGGGTCTGTTCGACACGCACCGCGGCACGTGTCCCTGCACCCAGAATGCCGTCAATGGCACCCACATCATGCCCGCGTGACTGGAGACGTGTTTGCAAGGCCTTCATTTGATCCGATTCCAGGCCGCGCTCCGGATTGCCCGCGTCAAAGACGGGAGCACCTTGCAGACGTGTGGCAAAATAGGCGGCCGTCATCACATAGGTAAAACTTTGGTTCCAGTCAAAGTAGACGCGAAAGTTCGGATAGGCGGCAAATGCCGGGCCTTTGCGTCCCTGAGGTAAAATGATGGATGCAGACAGGCCCTCTTGCAAGGTTCCCTGTCGCGGAACAATGCCCAGTGCCTGCCAGTCTGCGACCGGCTTTTCCGTTTCCAGCCCTGTCAGGGACCAATCGAAATCGGCGGGCAGGCTTACCTCGGCCAGCCAGGGTTCACCGGCACGCCAGCCCAGTGCTTGCAACATCTTGCCTCCGGACATCAAGGCATCCGGTGCCGACGTCTTGAGCGAAACCTTGCCATCGCCGTCGCCATCGACACCGTTTTCCAGAATGTCGCGTGGCAGCATTTGTACCATTCCGATTTCACCGGCCCATGCACCAGTGGTGGTGCGCGGGTCAAATTCACCTTTGGCGAAGAGTTCGACAGCGGCGAACACCTGTGGGCGGAACAGGTCGGGCCGGCGGCAGTCATGAGCAAGCGTCACCAGTGCATTGGCTGTGTTCGAATCGCCCTGAAAGGCACCGTAGTCCGTTTCGAAGGCCCAGAATGCCAGCAAGACACCGCGATCTACGCCGTAATCACGCTCGATCTGGTCAAACACACCGGCATATCGCTGGGCATTTGCGCGGCCTCGATTGATCCGGTCAGTTGAGATCAACCGGCGCGAAAATTCCACGAACGGAAGTTGGAATACACCCTGTTTGCGGTCGGCACGCAGCACCGCGGGATCGTGACGAACGCTTGCAAAAAATGCATCGGTGGTTGCTGGCGAAATACCTTGGTCGATCGCCTCGATCTTCAGGCCGTCCACGAATGCCGGAAAGGGGCCACCGCAGGCGGCAATGGCGCTCTGTGCCAATCCAACGAATAGGGTCGAGAGTAACAGTCGTCGCATTTTTCGTCCTTAACCAATCAATAAACTCAATAAACCGAGGACCATGCTGCCCCCAAGTGTCACAAACCACGCTTGCCACAATCGGGTCAGGCAGACGTCAATTTCCGTTGGGCCGATCTTGCGTGCACCCTCCGGGTTAACCCAGGCAAAGTCCTGCATCACGCCATCATAAGCTCGCGGGCCAGCAAGTGCCACATTGATCGCACGGGCCATTGCGGCCTCAGGCCAACCTGCATTTGGCGAACGGTGCAATGCCGCGTCATGGCGGATGGCGCGCCATTGAGATGTGATGCCTGCGGGGAGTGCAATCAGCAGTGCGGTGACACGTGCCGGTATCCAGTTCAACACATCGTCCAGCCGTGCGGACGCCCAGCCAAAAAGGATGTAGCGGTCGGTGCGATAGCCGATCATGCTGTCTGCGGTATTGACCAGTTTGTAAATGATGATCCCCGGCAGACCTCCGATCAAAAACCAAAAGGCCGGTGCAACGACACCATCGCCAAAGTTTTCAGCGGCGCTTTCGATGGCGGAACGTGCGATAGCGGGGGGGGGCATGTCACGGGTGTCGCGGCTGACGATCATTGCCACAGCGCGCCGTCCCTGTAGGGTGGACATACGCAGCCCGTCGGCAACGGCATGGACATGCTGCATCAGAGACCGGTGCGCGAGCAATACCGCAACAACGACGATTTCGACCAATGTGCCAAGGGCGGTGACGAGTGTTCCCAAGATTGCGCCAAGCAAGATAAGTCCGAGCACGACAAAGATGCCCTTGGCCTTGCGGTGGGTCCCATTGTTTAACGTTTTGTCGCTCCAGCCGATCACGCGCCCCATCAGCACCGCAGGATGAGGCACATGCCGCCAAAGCCAGTCGGGTTCGCCCACCAGCGCATCCAGTACAAGCGCGGCGGCCAATATCCATGCCGCAGTCATGTGAGAGCGTTTTCCAGTTGTTGCCATCCCGAGGCAGGCGGCAGTCCAAGGCGCAGCCAGCGGGCGTTATATGGGAAAATGCGGCTCCAGATGTGGTGGGCGGCTAGATGCCTTTGCCAGGCGGCGGCGTCGTCGACCTCGTACAGCCGGTAAAGCGTGGTGCCACCCACGAGGGTCGCATCCCGAGCGGTCATCAAACCATCCACGCGGGCTGCGTCAGCGACAAGGCGCAGTCGCGTTTGCGAAGCCCAGTCATGGTCTTGCAAGGCGGCGGTCCCGATTTCGATCGCCGGTCCGGCAACCGCCCAGGGACCAAGCATTGCATCCAGTTGATCCAGCAGTGCGGGATCGCCAATGGCAAATCCCAGACGTACACCGGCGAGCCCCCAAAATTTACCAAAACTCTTGAGGATCACAGTGCCGGGTCTTGCTGCTTCGTCGATGAGCGTGGCATCAGATAGGACATCACAAAAACTCTCGTCGATCACACGCAATGTTCCGGTGAGATCATCAGCTTGCCAAAGCCTCCCGTCTGGATTGTTGGGATGGACGTGTACAGTGGCGTCTGCTTTCCCACTACCCGCGATGACTTCCCAACCTGCGGCAACAAAACTGGCGGCATGTTCATTATAGGTCGGGCCGGGGATAGACACGCGTGCGGGGCGGGCGAGAAGCGGGATATGCACAATTGCTGCCGAAGCACCGGGGACCGGTAAAATGCCAGCGGTATCGGGGATTGACCAAAACTGTCTTGCTGCTTTGATCAATTCGTCGCGGGCTGCTGCATCGGGGAGCGTTGTCCAGGCGGTCTGAGACAGCTTCGGGATCGGGTAGCTGCACGGATTAATGCCGGTAGAAAGATCGAGCCAATCCGCGCGCGCGCCACCGAATTTGGCGATAGCTGCGTCAAGGTTTCCGCCATGATCCCGTTTGCCCTGCATTCGTGCAATCACTCCGATGTTTGTAGATCGGCAAAGTTGTGCCAGCCTATCTGCGAGGCAAAGCGGAAAACCGCATCTTTTTCAAGAGAACCTTGTTCAGTTAATATCTTTTGGCTGGTGTTAACACTTTGTTAACGAGATGGGGTGACGACAGACATATGGATGTAAGACATCATATGCCGAACCAGGAAAACGAAACCCCTATCAAGGTACTGATTGTCGAAAGCCGCCCCGAACTGGGCGCGCTTTGGCAACGGCACCTCAGGCGGCAAGGTATGGATGTCGCCGCTGTGACAACACAGGAGGCGGCAACCGCCTATATTGCGGACAGGACAGTTGATATTGTCATTCTGGACCTTGTCCTCGCGAACGGTTCGGCCCTTGCCGTGTCCGATTATGCACACTACCGCCAACCGAATGCGCGGGTGATTTTTGTCACCAACACCAGCTTTTTTTCGGATGGGTCGATTTTCTGGCATGCGGCCAATGCACGTGCGTTTCTGCCTTCCGGGACCCCGCCCGATGATCTGGCCGCGATGGTCGAACACTACGCCGCCAAAGGCCGCTAAAGCCTGTCTCGATCCTGTGGGGCTGCGAAATCGAGAACGGGGTTAATGGGAATGATCCGGTATGGATTAATATTGGCGTGGCTATAGTGATAATGGCGCACGATGTGATCCAGGTTTACCGTCGCGGAGATACCGGGCATTTGATACAAATCGCGAGTATAGGCCCAGAGATTGGGATAATCGACAATTCGGCGGCGGTTACATTTGAAATGCAAATGGTAGACACTGTCGAACCGTACCAGGGTCGGGAAAAGCCGCCAGTCCGCTTCGGTCAAGTGCTCTCCCATCAGATAACGCCTGGTTGTTAATCTTTGCTCCAGCCAGTCGAGGGTTTCAAACAGCGATATTACAGCTTCGTCATAGGCCGCTTGGGTGGTTGCAAAACCGCAGCGATAAACGCCGTTGTTAAAGGTATCATAGATGCGGTCGTTCACTGGCTCGATCGCCGCTTGCAGGTTCTGCGGCCAATAATCGGTGGTGTTGCCGGTTATGGCATCAAAGGCGGTGTTCAACATGCGTATGATTTCGGAACTTTCATTGGATACAATGGTGTTCCGTTCTTTGTCCCACAGGATCGGCACGGTCACGCGTCCTGAAAAGCCAGGATCCGCGCGGGTATAAATATCGCGGGCATAGGGAAGACCAAACAGGGTATCGCCAGTGGCACCGGGAAAATCTTTGTCAAAGGTCCAGCCTTCTTGCAACATGTCAGGATGTACGACGCTGATGGTAATGTGGTCGGTCAACTCCTTCAGGGCGCGAAAGATCAACGTTCGGTGTGCCCAGGGGCAGGCGTAGCTGACAAAAAGGTGATACCGCCCGCTTTGCGCTTTGAATCCCGCATTGCCAGACGGACCAGCCGACCCGTCTGCTGTGATCCAGTTGCGGAACTTGGCGGCCGAACGTTCGAACTTGCCGCCTGTCGATTTGGTATCATACCACTTATCTTGCCATTTTCCGTCTACCAACATGCCCATTTTGAATGCTCCTCTCGCAATAAGAGGACAGTAGCGGAGTTGTCCTGGATTACCCATATCAGATGAGGCGCAGGCCCTATGCATTTGCGCACAGAGTTTTGGTGGCGGTGACTGAGGCAGCCATCATATCAGCCGGCGTGAGGTATGGTGGCAATTTGTCCAGGAAACTTCACTCCGAATTGGAAACAGCGTTGTCTGATACCTTGGATCGAGAACGGTATCTCAGATTACACACCGCAGGATGGAACCGTCCGGCGCCTTGCATGGGAGAACGCGCTTTCGCCATTGCGGCCATCGGCCAGGCCCCTCTGAGAGGGCCGGTGGATTTTTTAGGAGGAGAGACCCGTTGGTTCCAATATCTGTTCACCGAAAGTCAAGAAGCGCCTGGAGAAACGATCTTTTCAAACCTGCGACATCGGTGGCAACCTGTGCGCTGGTTGAATACGCATGCCATTTAGAGCCGGTCATTGCAGAGATTGACCAATGCGGAGGGAACATTTGCGGATTGCGGGTGCTGTTTACCCGGGGGTGGCCATCTCTTTCAGCCGGGCGCGGGCCTGTGAAAAAGACAAAAGGCGTTTACCTTCTTCATCCCAGAGATGGAGGCGGGCATTCTCAAAACTTTCCCGAATGGTCATTCTGTTGCCGTCGGCAAGGTCCACATGATCGCGCAACACTTCCGGCAGGCGATAGAAAGGGATGCGGCTATAGAGATGATGCACATGATGCACGCCAATGTTTGCGCTGAGCCATTGCAGGACCGAGGGCATGACATAATGCGAGCTTCCGTGCATCGCCGCCTCGTGTAGTTGCCAGTTTTCTTCTTCTTCCCAATGGGTCGTTTCAAATTGGTGCTGGACATAGAACAACCAAACACCGGCTGTCGCCGCCAGCAGCGTGGAGGGAACAAAAATCAACAGGATTGGCATCAGACCGCCGAAATAGAGGATGATCGCCAGTGCCCCAATAATAGCGGCGTTGGTGCCCATCGCACTGATCCAATAGCGCAGGTTGTTCATCAGACCCAATGGGATACGGTTTTGCAAAAAGAACAAATATCCCGGCCCAAGACCAAAAAGCACGATCGGATGACGGTACAATCTATACATCAGACGGGTGAACGGCCCGCTTTCCTGATATTCGGCGACAGTCATTGTGTGCACATCGCCCATGCCCCGTCGCGACAGGTTCCCTGACGCGCTGTGATGGATCGAATGAGTGCGTTGCCAAACGTCATAAGGCGTGAGCGTCAGAACTCCGAGCGTGCGTCCCAACCAATCGCTGACTGTGCGGTTCTTGAAAAAGGCACCATGTCCGCAATCATGCTGGATCGCAAAAAGCCGCAACAGAAAAGCGGCATTCAACATCGACAGGGCGAAGGTCAGCCAGTAGCTGACCGAAAGTGACAGCCAGGCCAGTATCCACAACAGCAGAAACGGGCCGACAGTTGCTGCCAGTTCAAAGGAACTGCGCCATGTGCTGGGCTCGCGGTATTCTGCCAAAATCTTGACCCAGTCTCTTGCAGGTCGGGGATCAGACGTCGGCCGCGTGACGGGAGAATGTTGGTTCATGTGCCTGTTCTTCATTTTTGTTAACCCCTTCATAGAGCAATCGACGGGTCACGCAAACGACACTTGCGCGATGAACCTTAATAATCTCTTCAGCAGAGGTTTTTTTGATGTTGCAAGCCGGTTGGCCGCAATGGAAACGCCCACATCGCCAGTCGGGGCAATATGGGGCGATCCATTGCACCGGGCATATCCGCCACCGAACTGTCAGGAATGTTGTTTACTGCAAATCGTCAAACGCCTGTGCCAGACGGTCACAGGCCTCTTGCACACGGGCGCGCGGGGTGGCGATGTTGAAGCGCAGGAAATTTTCGCCGCCTTTTCCGAAGGTCGGTCCGTGATTGACCGCGATGCGGGCGTCTTGTTGCACCCGGCGGATGTATTCGTCACTGGCCATGCCGGTTCCGCCAAAATCGACCCAGGCCAGATAGGTGGCTTCGAGGTTCATTGATTGCAGCCCGGGAATGGCATTGACGGCATCATCAAAAAGCCGTCGGTTGCCATCCAGATAGGCCACGCATTCGTCAACCCAAGTGGCACCTTCAGGTGAATAGGCCGCTGTGGCCATGAAGACCCCGAATGAGTTTGCCGACAAGCCAAGCGCCATCATCCTTGCGCCGAATTTTTCGCGCAAACCAGGATCCTCGATGATCACATTACCCGAATGACTGCCCGCGATGTTGAAGGTTTTCGTGGTGGCGGTCATCATCACCAGCCGATCAGTAATCCCATCGATATGGGCCATTGGAATATGGGTATTGCCGGGCATCACCAGATCATGATGAATTTCGTCAGACACCAGAATCAGATCGTGGCGGATGGCAAAATCCGCGACACCCTGGAGTTCTTCGCGGCTCCAGACACGGCCACCCGGATTATGCGGTGAACACAGGATCAGCATCTTTTCCGCGCCGGTCATCTGTGCATCCCATGCGTCAAAGTCCATCTCGTAACGGCCTGCGTTCATCGGCATCTCGCATTCAACAACCTTGCGGCCGGCCGCCTTAACGATTTTGGCAAAGGCGTGATAGATTGGCGTGAAGAGCACCACGCCATCGCCCGGATCAGTATAGGTATCCACACACATTGCCGTGCCGTTCACCAAACCATGGGTGGTGAAAATCCAGGATGGATCCACCTTCCAGCCATGGCGGCTGTCCATCCACCACTGGATCGCTTCGAGGTATTTGCTGTCATCACCGAAGTAGCCGTAGATCCCGTGATCCAGCATATCGCGCAGGGCGTTCTGGATGACCTGGGGTGGTCGGAAATCCATGTCCGCAACCCACATTGCAATACCTTCGTCGCGGGGCACACCATAAAGTGCTTCCATGTTGTCCCATTTGGCGCAATGGGTGGCGCGGCGGTCGATGATTTCGTCAAAGTTCATGGGGTGCTCCTGTTTTCTTGGGCGCCACGCTAGCGAGATGCGCCGCGGCTGCAACCCCTTGCTTGCAGTGTCGGAGGGCTTGGCCTACATCACCAGCATGAAACGTACGATCCTTTTGCACCCCGACCCGCGGCTCAAGAAATTGGCCATGCCTGTTGCCGATCTGAGCGACGAATTACGGCTGTTGGCCGATGATATGATGCGTACGATGTACGAGGCCCCCGGCATCGGGTTGGCTGCACCCCAGGTTGGCGTGCTGGATCGCCTTATCGTGCTGGATTGTGTTAAGGAGGAAGGCGAAAAACCGCGCCCTCTGGTGATGTTCAATCCGGTCATCAAGGCATCTTCGGAAGAGTTGAATACCTATGAAGAAGGCTGTCTGTCCCTGCCGGATCTCTATGCCGATGTGACGCGACCCAAAGTCGTTGATGTCGAATGGATGGATCGAAACGGCAACCCACAGGCCGAAACCTTTGACGGATTGTGGGCCACCTGTGTTCAGCATGAAATCGACCATTTGGACGGCAAATTGTTTATCGACTATCTAAAGCCGCTCAAGCGCCAAATGATGACGCGCAAAATGGTCAAGCTGAAACGCGAGCTGGCGCGCGGATGACTGTTTTGAAGATTGTTTTGTGGCCTGATCCGCGGCTGGCCGAGACCTGCGCGCCTATTGCCGAAATTACGCCCGACATCAAAACCCTGGCGGCGGATATGCTCGAAACAATGTATGCGGCACCGGGCCGCGGACTGGCGGCACCGCAAGTCGGGGTAATGCAGCGCATGTTTGTCATGGATACAGGCTGGAAAGAGGGTAAATCCGATCCACTGGTCTGTATTAACCCGATGCTGCAAGAGGTCAGCGAAGACAGGGTGGACAACGATGAAGGCTGTCTCAGCATTCCCGGCGTCCAGGCGCGGATCAGCCGTCCTGCTCAGGTACGGATGGTCTGGACCGGATTGAACGGTGCTCGTTATGTCCAGAGTTTTGACGGTTTTGCTGCGACTTGCGTTCAACATGAGCTGGATCATCTGGACGGGGTGGTGACCTTTGACCATCTGGCGGCAGAGGATCGTACCGCCCTGATTGCGGAGTATTATGGACGATGACACAGCGTAAAATTCTCCAGTGGCCGGATAAGCGGCTGCGGACCAAAGCCCAGGAAGTGACAGAAATCAACGATGAAGTGCGGGCGATTTGGGATGATATGATCGATACCATGGATGCCATGCCTGGTGTGGGTCTTGGCGCGCCGCAGATCGGGGTGATGTTGCGGCTGGCGGTGGTCGATGCCTCGTCCGACCGCAATAAACGTATCCGCATGGCCAACCCCATGGTGATCGAAGCATCGGCCAGGGCGAACGAACATGAAGAGGCCAGCCCCTGTTTGCCGGGTGTTTCGGCCAGGATCACGCGACCACGCGCGGTTTCAGTGCGTTACCTGAACCAGGACGGAGTGATCCAGCGCGGCGAATTTGTCGGGCTGGAAGCGACCAGCGTTCAGCATCAGATCGACCATCTTGATGGCAAGATGTACTTTGACCATCTCAGCAAGACCAAACGTGACATGTTGCTGCGCAAGGCGCGGAAATTGAAAGGGTAGGAAACAGCGGCTTTCCTATTGAGGTGACCAAATGCGTATCGTTTTTATGGGCACGCCGGACTTCTCGGTTCCCGCTCTGGATGCCTTGGTCGCGGCCGGGCACGAGATTGCCGCCGTCTATTGCCAACCACCGCGCCCTGCGGGCCGTGGCAAAAAGCCCCGCCCCACACCGGTCCATGTCCGCGCAGAGGCGCTGGGCCTTGCCGTGCGCCATCCGGTTTCGTTGAAAACCGCCGAAGCCCTGCAGGATTTCAAGAACCTTGAATCGGAGGTTGCGGTTGTGGTCGCCTATGGGTTGATCCTGCCGCAATCGATTCTGGATGCGCCTGAAATGGGGTGTCTCAATATCCATGCCAGCCTCTTGCCTCGATGGCGGGGGGCCGCACCGATCCATCGGGCGATCATGGCGGGCGATGAACAAACCGGTGTCTGCATCATGCAGATGGAGGCGGGTTTGGATACCGGGCCTGTCCTGATGCGGGTCGAGACCGCGATCGGCGCGGAAGAAACCACAGGGCAATTGCATGGCCGGCTGAGCGAAATGGGGGCGGCAGCGATTGTCACAGCACTTTCCGGTCTGGGAGAACTTGAAGCGCATCCGCAGGCGACTGAGGGTGTGACCTATGCCAGCAAGATCGACAAGGCGGAGGCAAGGATCGACTGGACCCGTCCGGCTGTCGAGATCGATCGTCTGATCCGCGGGCTGGCACCCTTTCCGGGGGCCTGGTTCGAACTGGATGGCACACGTGTCAAGGCGCTTGGCGCGCGGTATAGCGCAGGATGCGGGGAACCAGGCCAGGTGCTGGACAGCGGGTTGCGCATTGCCTGCGGAAGCGGAGCGGTCCAACTGACCCGCTTGCAACGTGCGGGAAAGGCAGCGCAGGATACTGAGGTGTTTCAGAGCGGTGCACAGATTGCAGCAGGCACACTGCTGAACGGAGATTGACGCGATGTTTTTGGTCCTATTTGGTACGGTCGTCATTGCAGGCATCATTGGCTATGCCTCGGAAAAGACCGGCTGGACACATAATGGCTATCTGCAATCCATCATCATCTGTGTGGGCGGCGCATTCCTGTTTTATTTCATCCGCATCATGTTCGGCTTCGGCTTTGCCTCTCCCGGTGTCAATGCGATTGTATCTTCCATCGGGGCGTTGATCATCGTGCCGTTTCACTGGCGGCGCTGACGGAATGAGTTTAAAGGCAAGATGAAGTCAGTGGGCGGGGTCTAGTTTTTTGGGGGGCTGCTTTTGTACACGGGCAGGTGCCATCCAAACATGAGTGAACCGGCGCGCAGCACCCAGGTGACCAGAGCACAGGCCAGCAGCGCCACCGGCGTTTCAAGCAGATACATCTTGGCAATGCAGGCCGTTGCGGCACCGGCAAATGCAGCGGTTACATAAAGTTCGCTTTGTTTCAGGACCAGGGGCACCTCACCGACCACAACATCCCGCATCAGCCCGCCCATGCAGCCTGTGATCATGCCCATCAGCATTACGATCACTGCGGAATGTCCGAGACCGAGGGCCACACCGACGCCTGCCGCCACTGCCACGGGAAGTGCGAAACTGTCCAGCCAGATCAGCGCGCGCAGGCGGCTTTCGAGCAGATGGGCGGTGAAGAAGATGACAAAAGCTGCGCTGACCGCAACGGCCAGGTAGGTTGGGTTCGCAATCCAGAAGATCGGGTTGCGGTCGAGCAGCAGATCGCGAATCGTGCCGCCGCCCAAGGCTGTGAGACAGGCGATAAAGGCAAAGCCGACCAGGTCAAGCTGCGCCCGGCTGGCAACCAGCGCACCGGTGATCGCGAAGATCAGAACCGATGCATAATCCAGCAGGGAAACCAGGGTCATGGTTTGAAAGGGGCCATGCCCGCACGGGCGAGTGCGTCGGCACGTTCATTTTCCGGATGGCCTGCGTGGCCCTTGACCCATTTCCAGGTGACCCGGTGGCGGGCGTTCGCGTTGTCCAGTCGTTGCCAGAGCTCCGCATTTTTCACCGGCTTTTTGGCCGCGTTTTTCCAGCCGTTCTTTTTCCAGCCGAATATCCAGCCGGTGATGCCGTTCTTGACATAATTGCTGTCGGTCACAATCGTGATCTCGGTCTCACGCTCCAGCGCTTCAAGCGCGTGTATCGCGGCGAGCAGTTCCATGCGGTTGTTGGTTGTGTTTGACTCGCCGCCTTTCAACTCGCGTTCCTTGATGATCTTGTCGCCATCACGCGCCTGCATCAGCGCGCCCCAGCCGCCGGGGCCGGGATTGCCCGAACAGGCACCGTCGGTGTATGCATAAAGCTTAGCCATGAGCGTCAATCACCACCCAGCCTGAATATTGACCTGCAAGTCCCTTGCCGTAGCCGGTCCAGTTCCGCTGCGGCGCGAAACCGGCAGTGCGCAACAGCGCTTCCAGCTCTTCGTTGGAATAATATTCGTAGAAGCGCCCCAGATCATCGCGCCCGCCACCCGTGCCGGTTTTCATCCCGATAAAGAAGCGTCCCCCCGGTTTGAGCGCTCTGCGCAGGGCCGACAGATGTCGGGGCAGGTCCGCGCGGGGCGCATGCAGCAGGCTGAAGCTGGCCCAGATGCCGTCATAGGCATCGACTTCGGCTACATGGTCAAAAACTCCGTGCCGTGCGGTGACACCTTTTATCTGAGCCGCCCGGCGCGCCATTTCCGCCGAGGCATCCAAAGCCGTGACTTTCAGACCCGCTTGTGCAAAGAGGCGTGCGTAATTGCCCGGTCCGCAGCCCAGATCAAGCACCGCGCCACCCTCCGGAAAGGCGGCCACGAAGGCCTGCCAGATGGTCTGTTCCTCCGCCTCGACGCGCATCATACGTTCGTAATCATCGGCCTGCGCATCATAGACCGCGATTGTTTCTGGGTCACTCAAAGGAAAACTCCGATGCACAGGCAGGCAAGGACGATAACAGTCAGCTGAATCCGCAACGACATCCACCATTGTGGTGCCAGATCCCATCTGTAGAATGCGTAATCGAGGATCAGCAACCCGATAAACCCGGTCATCAAATTGATAAGCGCGCTGGTCACACCCTCTCCCGGCATCAGGAACCACCACAGGGCGGGCAATACCGACAAGGCATAGGCCGCGGCAGCCTGCCTCCCTGTGCCATTGGTGGCAAAACCCCAAAGAACCCCGGACATGAAGGGAAGGATAATCCCGCCATAGCGGATCATGATCAGCCTGCCATCACCGCCCAGAACCGTGGGCAGGGGCCAATCGGGCACGGCGAACAGATCGAGGACCAGAAGAGCCGCCCACAGAAAGGGGACAAGTCCGGCAAGGCCCAAAAGGAGAGCGGAGGCGGGGATGCGGTTCAGAAACACAGCGCCCTCCATGTCTGTTCGACTGCGTGCGGTTGACGGTCCGATACGGGGCCCAGCGAGGGCGAATCCGTGCCAAAGGCAGGTGTTTTGATTGAAACAGCGGGCAGAATTGAAATCGAACTCATCCGTCTGGCCTTTCCGTGAGCAAGCGTGCGGGCGTCATGCAGTCTCCCGCAGCACTCGAGGTACCTTGAATTCGACATTCTCTTGCGCGGTTTCAACTTGCTCCTTTGTCACTTCGTAACGCGCAGTAAAGGCATCGATCACCTCATTGATCAGTATTTCAGGCGCGGAAGCGCCGGCCGTGATTCCGATGCTGCGAATGCCTTCAAGACTGCGCCAATCGATGTCCGCTGCGCGTTGCACAAGTTGCGCATAGTTGCACCCGGCACGTGCACCGACCTCGACAAGACGTTTGGAGTTCGATGAATTGGGGGCACCGACCACAAGCATCGCGTCGCATTTCGGGGCCATCGCCTTGACCGCCTCTTGCCGGTTGGTGGTGGCATAACAGATGTCTTCCTTGTGTGGTCCGACAATCTTGGGGAAGCGCGCCTGCAAGGCCGTTACAATTTCTGCGGTGTCATCTACGCTGAGGGTGGTTTGCGTGACATAGGCCAGTTTCGCCGGGTCCTGTACGGCGAGTCCGGACACATCTTCGGGCGTTTCCACCAAAAGAACGTCACCTTCGGGCAATTGCCCCATGGTGCCGATGGTTTCGGGGTGGCCGGCATGACCGATCATGATCATTTGCAGGCCTGCATCGGCATGACGCTGCGCTTCGATATGAACCTTGCTGACCAGAGGGCAGGTGGCATCGACATAGACCATCTGACGCGCCATGGCCGCAGAGGGTACGGATTTGGGCACCCCATGAGCGGAAAAGATCACCGGGCGGTCGTCGGGGCATTCGTCGAGTTCTTCGACAAACACCGCACCCTTGTCACGCAACCCGTCAACAACGAATTTATTATGCACGATCTCGTGGCGCACATAGACCGGTGCCCCCCACTTTTCCAAAGCCATCTCGACAATCTTGATGGCACGATCCACACCGGCGCAGAAACCACGCGGGGCGGCCAGAAACAAGGTTAGTGGGGGCTTGGTCATGATGCAGCTCCTTGGCTACAGGCAGACCTAAACATTTGCGCGGGCCGGATCAATCGTCGAGCTGCTGGTCCGTCTCGCGTGGCGGGCGGCCGATCACGTCCTTGAGGTCTTCCAGCTCGATAAAGTTGTCGACCTGACGGCGCAGATCATCAGAGATCATCGGGGGTTGGCTGCGAATCGTGGAGACACAGGAAACCCTGACGCCCTGACGTTGCAGACTTTCGACCAAGGGGCGGAAATCTCCATCGCCAGAAAAGATCACTATGTGATCCACATGCGGGGCCAGTTCCATCGCATCAACTGCCAGTTCGATGTCCATGTTGCCCTTGACCTTACGGCGGCCCATGCTGTCGGTGTATTCCTTGGCGGGTTTCGTCACCATGGTAAAGCCGTTGTAATTCAGCCAGTCCACCAAGGGGCGGATCGGCGAATATTCGTCGTTTTCCAACAGGGCGGTATAATAAAACGCCCGCAACAATTTGCCGCGGCGCATGAATTCATGGCGCAGCAATTTGTAGTCGATGTCAAAGCCAAGTGTCTTGGCCGCGGCATAGAGATTGGAGCCATCAATAAAGAGCGCAAGCCGCTCGTCTTTGTAAAACATCTAATGCCCTTCCGGCGTCACAGCCGCTTAGCTCTGAACGAATTACTGGCACAATGTCCAGAATGCAATGTAGAGTTGCGCCAAATGCCTGATGGCGCGGGGTGTCAAATCAGCGCCCGCAACTAACCGGGCTTCATGTAAGGCTTTTTCACCATGCTGCAACCCAAAGTTCACGGGGAAATGTGCGGTTCATCGCTCAAATCTGGTTCCTGTTTGCTTTTGGCTCTTGGGGCTAACCTGACGTCAAATGTAGGTGCGCCTGAAATTACCCTCCGGGCGGCGCTGGAATTGCTGAAAATACATGGCGCAACGATTCGCGCCACTAGTCCATTTTATAGCACACCTGCCTACCCTGCGGGGAACGGACCTGACTACATAAATGCGGCGGTCAGGATTGCGGCACCCTGGAGCCCGGCCCAGACGCTGGAAACCTGTCATCAAATCGAAGCAGAGTTGGGACGGAAAAGAGCGCAACGATGGGGCCAGAGGACACTTGACCTCGACTTGATTGCCTATGACGATCAGGTGCTGCCCGACCCGCAAACCCATGCACGATGGCGTGATCTGCCGGTGGAGAGGCAAAAAACCGATACCCCTGATCAGTTGATCCTGCCGCACCCCCGCCTGCAAGAACGCGCATTTGTGCTGGTGCCGCTGGCGGACGTGGCACCGGAATGGGTGCATCCCGCGCTGGGATTAAGCGTTGCGCAGATGCGGGACAGGCTTGATCCGACCGATCTTAAGGCAGTGTGTCCGCTGTCGGAAAAGACGTTGAATTAGGGCATCGAATTACGGCTTGTAAATCTGGCCAAAGCCGCCTAGGTACGCTTCTTCAGACTGCATTTTGAGATATTGGAGGCTTCCATGGCCCGCGTTACCGTAGAAGATTGCGTAGACAAAGTCCCGAATCGCTTTGAACTTGTGATGCTGGCAGCGCATCGCGCACGTGAAATCTCTGCCGGTTCTGCCGTGACGGTTGACCGCGACAATGACAAAAACCCGGTTGTGTCGCTGCGCGAGATCGCAGAAGAAACACAATCCGCTGATGATCTGCGCGAACGTTTGATCGAGTCGAACCAGAACCAGATCGAAGTTGATGAACCCGAAGAGGACGCCATGGCGTTGTTGATGGGGGCAGAACAGGACAAGCCGGAAGAAGACAGCATGTCCGAAGAAATGCTGCTGCGTCAATTGATGGCGGCACAAGGGCAGGGTTAAATCCTCTGCCCTGCCTCAGGGGGCTGGCAGTTCGATGGACAACGCCGAGATCACTGCCGACGATCTGATCGCCCTTGTCCGGGCTTATAACCCGAAAACCAACGAAGGCTTGCTGCGCAAGGCCTACGCCTATGGTGCAGAAATGCACAAAGGGCAGTTTCGCCATTCCGGCGAGGCTTATTTTACCCATCCTGTTGCCGTCGCCGCGATCCTGACAGAGCAACGCCTGGATGATGCCACGCTGATCACTGCCCTGCTGCATGACACGGTCGAAGACACCGATGCCTCATACAAAGATGTAAAGGAGTTGTTCAGCCAAGAAGTTGCCGAACTGGTCGACGGCGTGACCAAGCTGACGAATCTGCAACTGAATTCGACCGCAACCAAACAGGCCGAGAATTTCCGCAAGTTGTTCATGGCGATGTCCAAGGACCTGCGCGTCATTCTGGTAAAGCTCGCTGACCGTTTGCACAACATGCGCACGATCAAGGCGATGCGCCCGGATAAACAGGCGCAAAAGGCCCGCGAAACCATGGACATCTATGCGCCGCTTGCCGGTCGCATGGGGATGCAGTGGATGCGCGAGGAATTGGAAGATCTGGCGTTTCGCGTGCTGAACCCGGAAGGGCGTGCCAGTATCATCCGGCGCTTCATCACATTACAACGCGAATCCGGAGATGTTATCCAGCGGATTACCGGTGATATGCGCGTGGAACTGGACAAGGCGGGGATCGAAGCAGAAGTTTATGGCCGTGCCAAAAAACCCTATTCGATCTGGCGCAAGATGCAGGAAAAGGAACTTAGCTTTTCGCGTCTGTCCGATATTTATGGCTTTCGCGTCCTGACCAATAGCGAAGCGGATTGTTACACAACGCTGGGCATCATTCACGGCCGCTGGCGTGCGGTACCCGGACGGTTCAAGGACTACATCAGCCAGCCAAAATCAAACGGCTATCGTTCCCTGCATACCACGGTATCAGGGCGGGACGGCAAGCGGGTCGAAGTGCAGATCCGCACGCAGCAAATGCATGATGTTGCCGAAACCGGCGTCGCGGCGCATTGGTCCTATCGGGACGGCAAGCGGTCGAAAAACCCTTTTGCGGTCGACCCTGTCAAATGGATTTCGCAGTTGAGCGAGCAGTTCAATTCAGAAGAAAACCACGAAGACTTTCTCGAAGCAGTCAAACTCGAAATGTATGCCGATCAGGTCTTTTGCTTCACGCCAAAAGGTGACGTCGTCAAATTGCCACGCGGGGCAACGCCGATTGATTTTGCCTATGCGATCCACACCCGTATCGGGAACGCCTGTGTCGGTGCCAAGATTGATGGCATGCGCGTGCCGCTCTGGACACGAGTCAAGAACGGCCAGTCGATCGAGATCATACGGGCACAGGGACAGACGCCCCAGGCGACTTGGCTGGACATTGCGACCACTGGCAAGGCCAAGTCGGCAATCCGGCGCTCTCTGCGCGAAGAAGACCGCGGACGTTTTGTAAAACTCGGCACCGAACTGGCGCGGTCGGCGTTTTCCCAGGTCGGAAAACGTGCAACTGAAAAGGTCTTGCGTACCGCTGCCAAAAGCATGCGGTTTGACGGGGTCGATGATTTGCTGGCGCGGCTTGGCAGTTCCGAAATCACGGCACGCGAGGTGGTGCAGTCGGTCTATGCCGACCTTGCACCGAAGCAGGGGGCCGAGATCGACGCGAAACGCGCAGTGATCGGCCTTGAAGCAGGGCAGGATATTAATCGCGCACCCTGTTGTACGCCGTTGCCGGGAGAACGGATCGTCGGGATCACATTCAAGGGCGAAGGCGTGACAATGCATTCGATTGATTGCGAAAAACTGGTTGAATATGAAGACCAGCCGGATCGCTGGATCGATCTGCGTTGGCACGAGGGCAACCACCCCGCCGTCTATGGCACTGTGCTGGATATGACGCTGAGTAACGGGGCCGGGGCGCTGGGACGGATTTGCACCTTGATCGGCGAAGCATCGGCCAATATCTCGGATTTAGAATTTATTGAGCGGAAACCTGATTTCTATCGGCTTTTGATCTATCTGGACCTGAGAGACGCCGCACATCTGCATTCGCTGATGCTGACGCTTGAAGCAGAAAGTGACGTAGCGGCCATTTCGAGGTACCGCAAAAATGACGCGTAGTCGCCCATGAGATGACGCGTAATACCTTTAAGCCGGACACCGTTAACGGAGGACAGCCGAGTTGATATTCAAACGCCGCGATCCAAAACCCACCCTGCGTGCGATGGCCGAGTTTCTTTGGCCGCGTGGCGGTTGGGCGCGTGCGTTCCACTATGTCAAACACCGGATGCGCCGGTTACCCGATAGTCCCGAGCGTATTGCCCGTGGGGTTTGGGCGGGGGTTTTCATCACCTTCACACCCCTGTTCGGCTTCCATTTCGTCGCGGCGGTCATCCTAGCCAAGATCATGAAGGGCAATATCGTGGCGTCGCTGATGGCGACTTTTGTGGGTAACCCGCTGACCTTTGTTTTCATTGCGTTATCCTCATTGAAAACGGGGCACCTGATCCTTGGGACAGAGTTGCAGGAAGGGGAATTGCGTGCCCTCAGCCGCAAATTCGCAAATGCTGGCGGTGATCTCTGGCACAACTTTGTCTCGATCTTTACCCCGGATGAAATGGACTGGTCAGGTCTTGCCATTTTCTCACGAGAGGTTTTCTATCCCTATCTTATCGGAGGAATCATTCCCGGCATCATTTGCGCGACCATTGCCTATTATCTGGCGGTTCCGCTGCTGCACGCCTATCAAAAACGCAGACGCGGTTTGATCAAGGCCAAGTTTGAAGCCCTCAAGCAAAAAGCCGCGGCAAAGGCGGATGCCAAGCGTCGGGTTGATGAAGCGAAATAGGAGAGACGAGATGGCAACCGATGAAAAGCTGCGCCTTGGCGTGAACATTGACCATGTCGCAACTGTCCGCAACGCACGCGGCGGCGCTTATCCAGATCCGCTGCGGGCTGCAAAAATTGCACAGGCAGCAGGGGCGGATGGCATTACGGCGCACCTTCGCGAGGATCGCCGCCATATCTCTGACGCGGATATCGAAGGTTTGATGGAAGTACTAACGGTGCCGTTGAATTTTGAGATGGCAGCAACCGACGAAATGCAGAAAATTGCCCTGCGCCACAAACCGCATGCCGTCTGTATTGTACCGGAAAAGCGTGAGGAGCGTACAACCGAAGGCGGGCTTGAGGTTGCGCGCGAAGAAAACAGACTGGCCCATTTCATCGCACCACTGCGCGAAGCGGGGAGCCGCGTGAGCATCTTCATCGCCGCGGACAAACGCCAGATCGAAGCGGCCAATCGTATCGGTGCCGAGGTTATCGAACTGCATACCGGTGCCTATTGCGATGCCTTTGCCGAAGGCAACTGGAAAGCGGCGCAGCAGGAATTGAAGAGTCTCGAAGAGATGTCGACCTATGCCCACGGGCTGGGACTTGAGGTGCATGCCGGTCACGGACTGACCTATGACACGGTGTCGCCTGTCGCGGCCTTTCCTGAGGTGCGCGAGTTGAACATCGGACATTTTCTGATCGGCGAAGCGATTTTCCTGGGTCTTGAACCGGCCATCAAGAAAATGCGTGGATTGATGGATACCGCGCGGCAGGGCGTGGCGGCGTGATTCGATGATCCTTGGCATCGGCACTGACCTGGCCAATATCGACCGGATCCAAGGCACGCTTGACAGGTTCGGAGACCGGTTTCGCAATCGCGTTTTCACCCAAGTAGAACAAGGCAAGGCGGAACGCCGCCGCGACGTCGCGGGGACCTATGCCAAACGTTGGGCAGCAAAAGAAGCATGTTCCAAGGCGCTGGGCACTGGGTTGCGTATGGGCATTTCATGGCGTGATATGGCGGTCAGCAATCTGCGCAGCGGCCAGCCCGTGATGCAGGTGACCGGCTGGGCTGCGGAGCGTTTGGCGGCAATGACACCTGCCGGACACGAAGCAATTATCCATGTGACACTGACCGATGATCACCCATGGGCACAGGCCTTTGTCGTGATCGAGGCGCGCGCCCTGTCGGACGGCGAATAGTTTCCAAGTTGTCCGCGACTTTTCCACCCTCACCTTGACAGTACCGCCGCGCCCCCGCATGTAACCCTAAATCGTCAAAAGCCCAATCGACTCGAAAAGGAATCCGCATGGCCGACAAGGAAAAATCCGGCAATGCCTTTGTCGAAACGATCAAGACGATCGTCTATGCCTTGGTGATTGCAGGTGTTTTCCGGACGTTGTTCTTTCAACCGTTCTGGATTCCCTCAGGATCGATGAAAGAGACATTGTTGATCGGTGACTTTCTGTTCGTGAACAAGATGGCCTATGGCTATTCCTACGCCTCCTGCCCATCCTTGATGTTGCCCAGATTTGGTATCGAAGTTGACGCACGCGACATTTGCGGGTCCTTTGACGCGGATAACACGCGCCTATGGGGCAGTGAGCCGGAACGCGGCGATGTCGTCGTATTCCGCCATCCGGTGTCAGGGCGCGACTATATCAAACGGCTGATCGGTTTGCCGGGGGATACGGTTCAGGTCAAACAAGGCCTACTGTATCTGAATGGCGAAGCGGTCAAGGTAGAGGATGCCGGAACATTCGAGGAAGTCATGACCGCCCAGGGCCCGCAGGGGCTGCGTCCGCGCTGTGAGAATGGCCCGGTGGGTGAAGGCGGAACTTGCGAAAAATCCAGACAGATCGAAACTTTGCCTAACGGTGTTGCCCATCCTATTCTCAACATCGGCAATCAGCAGTCCGACAACACCGGCATCTATACGGTACCGGAAGGGCACTACTTTTTCATGGGGGACAACCGTGACAATTCGGCAGACAGCCGTTTGGCACAGCAGGTCGGTGGCGTCGGTTTTGTACCCTTTGAGAACTTGATTGGACGAGCGGACCGGATCATGTTCAGTTCAGCAGGGCGGTCGATGCTATATTTTTGGACATGGCGAGCAGACCGCTTTTTCAAAGGGGTTGAATGAAGCTGAGCGGGGATCTTCGGGCCTTTGAGGGGCGTATCGGGCATGTTTTTTCCGATCCCGCACTGTTGGTTCGTGCCGTCACGCATGCGTCAATGTCGTCGCCAAACCGCGATGACAATCAACGTCTTGAATTCCTCGGCGACCGGGTTCTGGGGTTGGTGATGGCCGAAGCCCTGTTGAGCAGCGACACACAGGCATCCGAAGGACAATTGGCTCCGCGTTTCAATGCCCTGGTGCGCAAGGAAACCTGCGCTGATGTCGCCCGAGAGATTGATTTGGGTCAGGTGCTCAAGCTTGGCCGTTCCGAGATGATCTCTGGGGGGCGGCGCAAGCAGGCTCTTTTGGGAGATGCGATCGAGGCGGTGATTGCGGCGGTCTATCAGGATGGCGGGTTCGAAGCCGCGCGCGCTCTTGTCCTTCGGCTCTGGGGCAACCGTATCGAGTCCGTCAAGGACGATGCACGTGATGCCAAGACTGCGCTGCAGGAATGGGCGCAGGCGCGCAAACTGCAGCCCCCGCAATATGTTCAGGTAGCCCGCAAGGGACCGGACCATGCGCCGGTATTCACGATTGCCGCGCGCCTTGAAAACGGTGCCGTTGCAACGGCCACTGCCCCGTCAAAACGCGCAGCAGAACAGGCCGCCGCAACCGTGCTTTTGGCGCAATTGGAGACAGAAACATGAATACCCGCGCCGGATTTATTGCCCTGATCGGAGAACCGAATGCAGGAAAATCCACCCTGTTGAACCGGATGGTGGGCGCAAAGGTATCGATCGTCACGCATAAGGTGCAAACCACACGCGCGCGCATTCGCGGGGTCGCGATGGAAGGTGCAGCACAACTGGTTTTTGTCGACACGCCCGGTTTGTTTCAGCCGCGTCGCCGTCTGGACCGTGCCATGGTCGCCGCCGCCTGGAGCGGCGCATCGGATGCGGACGTGGTGGTTCTGCTGATTGAGGCCCATCGCGGCTTGAGCGAAGGGGTCGAGCGGATTCTTGAAGGACTGGCCGAGGTGGGGCAGGGACGCAAGATTGCCCTCGCCATCAACAAGATCGACCGCGTTGAAGCCCCCGTGTTGCTTGGGTTGTCCCAAAAACTGAACGACAGATTTGATTTCGCTGAAACCTTCATGATTTCTGCGGAACGTGGGCACGGGGTGGATGCCCTGCGACAATGGTTGGCAGACGAAGTGCCCGAGGGTCCGTGGTTGTACCCTGAGGATCAGATCGCGGACCTGCCCCTGCGGATGATCGCGGCCGAGATGACGCGCGAGAAGCTGACCCTGAGACTGCATCAGGAACTGCCCTACCAATTGACGGTCGAGACCGAAAACTGGGAAGAACGTCCCGATGGCTCCGCGCGGATCGACCAGTTGATCTATGTCGTGCGCGACGGCCACAAGGGCATCGTTCTGGGCAACAAGGGCGAGACAATCAAAGCAGTGAGCAAAGCTGCGCGAGAAGAACTTGAAGCCTTTCTGGAGCGGCGGATTCACCTTTTCCTGCAGGTCAAGGTGCGGGCGAACTGGCTGGAAGATGCGGAGCGATATACCGAGATGGGCCTGGATTTCAAAGACGGGAACACCTGATCCAGAAGGCTGCTGTCGGATTGGACGCAAGGACAGGAGTGAGTTTAAAGGCAAGATGAAGGAGGCGCAGTGGCACGATTGACAACGCGGTTCTGGGTTGATGCCTATCTGGCACGTTTGAGAGTCTTTGACATTCCGGCCTTTGTCGTGACCCACGGGGATGACACGGGCGGGGCGGTATTGGTAAAACTGGCGACGCTCGACGGTAAGGCGGCACTGTTTCAACGATCCTTTGACCTGATGAGTGGTGCACGGCGCTGGGTCGAGCTGTGCTCTGGTCCGGAGCATGAGGTTGATGAAACCATTTCGCGCCAACGCGGGTTTGATCCTGATCTTTGGGTGATTGAAGTAGAGGACCGTCAGGGCCGGCATCTTCTGGATCAGGATGGGCTGGTGTGATGGAGTGGCGTGACCAGGGCATATTGCTGAGTTCACGCAAGCATGCAGAGGCCTCGGTGATCATCGAGGTTTTCACACCCGACCAAGGCCGTCATATGGGCATTGTGCGTGGAGGCACCAGCCGCAAGATCGCCCCCATTTTACAACCCGGCGCGCAGCTTGACCTTGCCTGGCGGGCGCGGCTTGAGGACCATATAGGTAGTTTCATGGTCGAACCGGTGCGCAGCCGGGCGGCGATTGCGATGGGGGACCGGCTGGCGTTGGCCGGGTTGAACACGGTCACGGCATTGTTGCGGTTCTGCTTGCCAGAACGCGCGCCGCACCGGGCACTCTATGCCCGCACCGAGGCCCTGCTGGATCTGCTGGGGCAGGGCGATATCTGGCCTTTGGCCTATTTGCAGTGGGAAATGATGCTGTTGGAAGAGATGGGTCATGGCCTTGATCTGAGCAACTGCGCGGTGACGGGGGACAGCGAAGGGCTGGCTTATGTTTCGCCCAGGTCTGGGCGGGCGGTGTCGGCCAGGGGGGCCGGAGACTGGGTGGCGCGCCTGTTGCCCTTGCCGGATGTTCTGCGTGGATTGGGCGAGGCCACGGATGCCGAAATCCTGCTGGGACTCAAGACCACGGGCTATTTCCTTGAAACCCATCTGGCGCAAAATCTGGGTGACAAGCCGTTGCCGGAAGCGCGAGCACGCTTTGTTGAGGCGTTCAGTCGCGGGATTTGAACACCAGGCGCGGGCCTTCTTCGTCCGACATGGTCATGAGGTTATCTTCGATGACGACGACATTGACTGCCTCCAGCGCGGCAAAATAGGCTGTTTCGTCAGCCAGATCGGGGCAGGCCATGCGGGTTGCTGCAATCGGGCCGATGTCGATCCAGGGATAGGGGGTTGTATTTGTTGCGGTATATCGATTGCAGGGGGCCTGGCCAGTGATCTGATTGCGTTCAGGGAACATGAGGGTTGTGGTGGCATCAAGGCGCCGGCCATCCAGGGTGACCAGATGCCATTCATGATCTGCCCCGCCATATCGGCGCAGGGTTTCATCAGGTTGGAACACGGTCAGCATCAGGATCAAAGCCAAGAGGAAATGTGAGGGCATATGTTATTCCAGCGCCAGGATTGTATCGACCAGCGTTTCGAAAGCGGTACTGCCGCTCTGCGCGTCAAGCAACGGCAATCCGATCAATGTTGCCTGCAAGACGCGTGCGAAATCGGGATTGCCAAGACCAAGGGTCGTTAGCATCCGGCCCAAAAGACGCAGCCGTTCTGCATCGATGTCCGCGAGGGTTTTTGCGGCACGTAGATCACTTTGGGCCCAGATGCGCAATTTTGGTTCGACCGGATCCGACAGGATTGCCTTGCCGAGGGCACGTAGGCGATGCTCGACCTCACCGGTTTGACCCACGACTTGCATCACCTGCTCAAGGGCGCGGGTTTGCCAGGTTTTGAGCAATGCATCCTGAAACGTGCTGACGTCCTTGAAATGCCAATAGAATGATCCCTTGGTGGTGCCAAGCGCCCGTGCCAACGGTTCCGCACCCAACGCACCTGGACCGGAGACCGCCAGGGCGTCAAGTCCGGCATGCAACCAGGTGTCAGGGGAAAGACGGGGACGGGACATGAGGGCTGATACCGCTCTTGGCGGAGGAGAGGCAAGGGATGCCTCTCCAGATATTGCAATCGCATGGCTGCTATGCGCCAGGGGACCTGACCAAGCGACGGTTGGCGGCCTTTTAGTCGAGCAAGCGGCGCGCAATCACCTGTGCCTGAATCTCTGCCGCACCTTCAAAGATATTGAGGATCCGCGCATCGCAGAGCACGCGGCTGATCTTGTATTCCAGCGCGAAACCGTTGCCCCCATGGATCTGCAAACCGTTGTCCGCAGCAGCCCAGGCAACACGGGCACCCAAAAGCTTGGCCATGCCAGCCTCGACATCACACCGGCGCCCCTCGTCCTTTTCGAAAGCAGAGAAATAGGTAAGCTGGCGGGCCATCATCAATTCGACCGCCATCATCGCCAGTTTCGAAGAGACCCGCGGAAAGTTGATCAAGGCCTTGCCAAATTGTTTGCGCTCCTGGGCGTATTGTATGGAAATATCCAGCGCCGATTGGGCCACGCCAATTGCGCGGGCGGCGGTTTGGATTCGGGCGGACTCAAAGGTCTCCATCAATTGCTTGAAACCCTTGCCCTCTTCGCCACCCAACAGGTTTTCGCCTTTGACGTGGAAGCCGTCGAAGGCGAGTTCGTATTCCTTCATTCCACGATAGCCAAGCACTTCGATTTCGCCACCGGTCATGCCGTCAGTGGGAAAGGGATCATCGTCCGTGCCAGGAATTTTTTCCGCGAGAAACATCGACAGGCCTTTGTAATTGTCGGTCTCGGGATCTGTGCGGGCCAACAGGGTCATGACATGGGTGCGGGCCGCATGGGTGATCCATGTCTTGTTGCCTGTGATCCTGTAGTCATCCCCTTCTTTGACAGCGCGGGTGCGAAGGGAACCAAGGTCTGAACCGGTATTTGGTTCGGTGAATACCGCGGTCGGCAGGGTTTCGGCGCTGGCGATACGGGGCAACCATTTTTCTTTCTGTTCCTGTGTGCCACCAGCAATGATCAATTCTGCGGCGATTTCAGAGCGCGTGCCGAGTGAACCGACGCCGATATAGCCGCGGGACAATTCTTCGGAAACGACACACATTGATGCCTTGGCCAGACCGAAACCGCCAAATTCTTCGGGGATGGTCAGGCCAAATACACCCATTTCAGCCAATTCCTCGATGATCTCCATCGGAATCAATTCGTCTTTGAGGTGCCATTCGTGGGCAAAGGGTTCTACCTTTTCCACGGCATAACGACGGAATTGTGCGCGGATCATTTCAAGTTCTTCATCAAGACCGGTTGCACCCACCGTGATGTTGGCGGAATGCTCCTGCATCAGGGTGACCAACCTGCTACGCGCGGCTTGGGTATTACCATCTTGGGTCAGCGTCTGGATTGCAGGTTCCATCAATGCCCGCATGTCCTCCTGGCTTAACCCCATATCTTGGAGGCGCAGGATTTCGCCCTGGTTCATCTGGATTCCGCCATAGATCTGCCAGAGATATTCTCCAAAGCCGATCTGGAGGATCAACTGTTCGGTTTCGCCAAATAGGCCTTGGTCGGACAGGTTGACGGCCCATTTGTGCATCTGGCGCAAGGACTGCACATAAGTAGCGAGCCAGGCGATACCATGTGCCGCAGTTTGATGTGTCTCTATCAACTCTGCCGAGATGCGGCCCTGATTGCTGACCAGGGCGCGCACGCTGGTCTTTGCCTTTTTCAGAAGTGCTTCGACCGGCGGCACGGCCGCTGCAGTTAAAGCAAGCAGATCATCCAGCAAAACCGGCCGCTGCGTCATTGTCAGATCCTGACCATCATGTGCCATAATATGTGTTCCTTTTTGTTGCAGTGCAAATAACGCCTTCGCAGGCGCAGCACAACAAAGATACGTTTCGCTGCGGTAATTTGTTCGATAATTGCGCGCGCGAATGGGGCGTGCAGCTGAATTTTCAGGTGTTATGTAGGGCTATGGATACGCTCTTCCCCTTTTTGGGGCCTCTCACGCTGATTATCGTATTGGGTATCGCTTTTTTGGCAGGATTCGTCAAAGGCGTGGTGGGGTTCGCCTTACCGCTTGTTCTGATTTCGGGGCTGACTCTGTTCTTGCCGGCAGAAATTGCACTTGCCGGGGTGATTGTGCCCCTGTTGGTCACGAATGCCATTCAATCGCTGCGCAAGGGGCCAGGGGCGGCATGGAATTCGGCCAAAAACTTTCGCACGTTCCTGATTTCTGGCGGCATCGCCATGGTCCTTGCCGCGCAGTTGGTCCGTGTGGTTGCTGATACGGCATTGCTCGCCATCATCGGGGTTACAGCGGTTATCTATGCGCTGCTGCAATTGGCGGGCGTTCGGTTAACGCTTAAGAGGCGCAGCAATGGTGCTGAGGCGACGATCGGCACCATGGCAGGTTTTTTTGGCGGGCTTTCAGGGGTTTGGGGGCCGCCGACGGTGATGTATCTGACCGCAATCGGAACGCCCAAGGAGGACAGTCTACGCATACAGGGCGTAATCTATGGCGCGGGATCTGTGGTCTTGTGCATTGCGCATGCCGCCTCGGGCGTGGTTCGCGCCGAAACTCTGCCGTTTTCGATACTGTTGATCCTGCCTGCGGTCGCCGGCATGTGGGTCGGGGGCAGGGTGGTTGACCGCATTGATCAGGAAAGATTCAAAGCGGCGACCTTGATCGTGCTGCTGATTGCAGGCGCAAACCTGATTCGCCGCGCGGTGAGCTGACTTCAGCTGCGTCGCGCGACGGTGATACCGGAAACGTCTTCAATGAACGTGACGATCCGGGATTTGATATCGTCGTCCTTGATGGCGGCAAGTGCAGTTACAATTTCCATACCAGGATCATTCTGTGGTGGCGTATTCTGGTTGTCATGCAGACCGTCAAAGAAGAATGAGGGCGGCACATCCAGGATCTGTGCCAATTCGAACAGCCGGCTTGCGGCGACGCGGTTTGATCCAATTTCGTATTTTTGGATTTGCTGAAACGAAAGATTAAGCTTTCGGGCGACATCTGTTTGCGACAGGCGACGCAGGGTGCGAATCTGTTTGAGCTTACGACCGACGTGGATATCGACGGGATGAGACATTGGGAAACCTCTGGTTGAACAATCTAAAACGGTATTCCCCAGAATCCCATTTGCATTCAATTGCATAGATTCATCCTTTTTCAATACATCAATAGTTATGATATGTATGATAGTTGTTGCTTTAATGGGTGATTTCTTTACCAAGGCATGCAATGAATCAATCTGCAGCATTTGAAAACGGAACCGCGGCCTTGCCAGCAGATGCGCCACCGGCGCTTCTGTTCGAGATGATCCGTTCCTTCGTAACACTCGCCTCCACATTGAATTTGAGCCATGCTGTAAAGGATTTGGGAAGCACGCGACAAACCGTGCGCCGTCATATCCTGCAGCTTGAGGCCTCGATGGGGGCACCGCTTTTTTTGATTGAGGATCGTCGGTATCATTTGACGTCATTGGGAGAGAGCGTTCTACCTGATGCCAAAGACATCCTTGCGCGCGGTTCACTTTGGTTGAGCGGGCAATCGCGATCAGTCGGTCAATTACAGCGGTTGCAGGCGAATGTCGGGGAATGGGATTTTTATCAGCAACAACAGCCGCTTGGGGCGATATGGACCGATCCTTCGTTGTTGCTGCGTGAGACATTTCGCGCTTGGGCGATGGCTGGTGGCGAAATTGAAAGCCCCGCTTTTGCACATGTGCGTCCCTATCTGATCATTTACCGGCACACTGACATTGGCTGGATCTGCGTCGAATTCGGCGAAAAATCAGTTTATGTGAAATGGTTCGGACGGGATTATGCCCGGTCGAGCATTGGCCGCCCGATCAGCAAAATGCCTGCGGGAGAGGAATTCTCGCATCTTATCGACGAGGCCTTCAATGAGGTTCAGACGGCCCAAATGGCGCGATTGGATCATGTTTTCACCCGAATGCCGCGCAAGGGTGGCGAAGAACTTGCACCAGTTGCATATCAACGATTGATGCTCAGCGGCTGTTTTCCGGATCGCTCACCGGCTGTGATGTCGCTCGTTCTGCCCGTGGATTTGGTTAATATTGACGGAATGGAAGGAATTGACCTGGGTGATTTGGACTCTGTGCAACCCCATGAATTTTCACCAGAAAACGCAATTTTTGAAAGTTTGCTAGAGGAATTGTAAGGCAAATTTTTCCGAATTTTGTCAAAAGTATGTCAAATAACGGGTATTTTTTGGATAATTGAATTAACCTTTCATCAAGTTTGGTGAAAGGAACCCGCCCATGACGATTCATTTTCCACGAGATGCCGCGCCGTTTATCGCTACGAGCCGCGACATATTGCGCTCCTATGGTATTGAAATCACTATAGGTAGTAACTTTGAGGACTATAGCGCGATAATCAAATCTGAGCGAAAAGTGCAGAATTTGGGTGCCCCATTTGACTATGAAAAATACCAGTTAAAAGAGAATCAGTCGTTCTGGCTGATCGGACGAAATGCCGAAGGTGATCTGATTCACACTCAGGCCGCCAAGAAAGTACCGCTGAAGGGCAATTCGCTGGCGACACATCTTCTGACCAGGTTTCGCGATTTCCCGCCGCCCATTCCAGGGGTTGATTTTGAACGCTCGCGCTATCGTGCAACGCCAGGGGCGCACCGGATCAAGGGCAATGTCGTCTATCACGGTGAGGTCTGGATGGCCCCGGAAGAAGGGCGCTATCGAGGTTCCGGCCTGTCTACGGTCTTGGCGCGCACCGGCCTGTTGGAGGTCATGCGCCGTTGGAATGCTGACTACATCTATGGTTTCATGCTGCGTCAGGTCGCTTTCAAGGGCTTTGCGGAACGGATGGGCTATATGCACAATGAACCGGGTGCTTTGGCCTGGCATGTCGCAGGACGTGAACAACCATTAGAAGCGTTTCTGACCTATCTCAGTCAGGAAGATGCCAAATTCGTTCTGGATATTCCGGTAGAGGATCTTGTCGCGCAAGCGGCCTGACCAACCTGCGCCAAATCAAAAAGGGCCGCTACGTATTGCGGCCCCAATTTATTCGATTGTTTGGCTATTCAGCCAATAGCCGCCGATTTTACATCATCGTCAATGAACGGAAGATATTGTGCAAAGTTTTCCGAGAACATCGCGATTAGTTTGGCCGCCTGTCTGTCATAGGCTTCGGGGTTGTCCCAGGTGCGGCGTGGATCCAGCAAGATGTCGGCAACACCACCCACCGAGACAGGCACTTCAAATCCGAAATTCGCATCCTTGCGGTAGGTCACATCGGCCAGCCCGCCCTCAAGCGCGGCGGTCAACAATGCACGTGTCGCCTTGATTGGCATGCGACTGCCCGTTCCGTAGGCTCCACCGGTCCAGCCGGTGTTTACCAACCAGCAGGTTGCGCCGTGCTGAGCAATCTTTTCACGCAGCAGGTTGCCATAGACCTCGGGCCGGCGCGGCATGAAGGGTGCGCCAAAGCAGGTCGAAAACGTCGGTTCGGGTTCTGTCACACCGCGTTCTGTACCCGCCACCTTGGAAGTAAAGCCGGACAGGAAGTGATACATTGCCTGAGCGGGCGTCAATCTTGCGATGGGGGGCAGCACGCCAAAGGCATCACAGGTCAACATGATTATGTTCTTGGGGTGGCCACCTACCGCTTTTTCAGAAGCGTTGGAGATATAATGCAACGGATAGGCGCAACGCATGTTGGCTGTCAGGCTATCGTCGTTGAAATCAAGCTCTTTGGTGTCCGGATCAAAAACCATGTTTTCGATTACTGTCCCGAATTTGGAAGTCGTGTCGAAAATTTCCGGCTCGGCTTCCCGGCTCAGGTTTATCGTCTTGGCATAGCACCCGCCTTCGAAGTTGAAAGTGCCATTGTCGGACCAGCCGTGCTCATCATCACCGATCAAGATGCGTTTCGGATCTGCGGAAAGCGTGGTTTTACCGGTTCCGGACAGTCCAAAGAAAACCGCTGTATCCACCGGGTTGCCGGTGGCGTGGTTGGCTGAACAGTGCATCGGCATGATGCCCTTTTCCGGCAGTAGGTAATTGAGAAGGCTAAAGACGGACTTTTTGTTTTCCCCGGCATATTCCGTGCCGCCAATCAGGATCAACTTGCGGTCAAAGTTCATTGCGATCACAGTTTCGGACCGGCAATCGTGTTTTTTCGGGTCTGCCAGGAAGGTTGGGCAATTGATCACTGTGAAATCGGCGATGAAATCATCCAGATCCGCGCGTTCAGGGCGGCGCAGCATTGTCCGGATGAATAACCCGTGCCATGCCAGCTCCGTTACCATCCGTACATTGATGGCATGGCGTTTATCGGCACCGCCAACCAGGTCCTGAACGAAATAGTCCTTGCCCTTCATATGAGCGGTCATGTCTTCATAGAGCGCGTCAAACCCTTCGGGCGACATCTCCGCGTTGTTTTCCCACCAGATCGTATCCTTGACGCTGTCAGTCATCACGACATGTTTGTCTTTGGGCGAGCGGCCCGTGAACTTGCCCGTGGTGACAAGGAATGCGCCGCCATTGCCCAATGTCCCCTCGTTCCGCTTTAACGCGGTTTCGACCAACGCGGGTTCTATCAGGTTATAATAGACATTGCCCAGCCCGCTGATCTGTTGATCTTCGAGGCGGAACTGCGGGTTTACCCGTCCAAATGTCATGTATTTTCTCCCGTAGGCGCACGGTATGTTGGCGCAGAGCTGACGTAATTGACCAACTGGTCGCGACCCTTCGGGTCATCCTTTGGGTCATAATGGGCCTCTTAACACGAGGTTTTGCGCAATGAACAGATAGCCTGGCCTTAGTTAGCGCCATCATGGCAAACTTTGGCCAAAGGGGGGGCGAATAGAACCAAGTGTAAACATCCAGTTGGACGGGAAAGTGCGGCAATTTAGCCATTCCTAACCAAATTATGGCGGAAATGTGGCCACGATACAGAGTGATTCGCAGTTTGCGATTGATTCGGCGCAGAAAAATGGTGATCAATGATGCAAAACATAAAAAACGAAAATTGAGCAGTACAAGGAAGCAGGCAATGTCAAAAATTGCATTGGTGGACGACGACAGGAATATCCTGACGTCTGTGTCGATGACTCTTGAAGCCGAAGGTTTCGAGGTGGAAACGTATAATGACGGTCAGGCCGCATTGGATGCGTTCAACAAGAAACTCCCCGATATGGCAGTGCTGGACATCAAGATGCCGCGCATGGACGGGATGGACCTGTTGCAGCGTTTGCGTCAGAAGACCGCAATGCCGGTCATTTTTCTGACGTCAAAGGACGATGAGATTGACGAAGTGCTTGGCCTGCGTATGGGGGCCGATGACTATGTCAAAAAACCCTTTAGTCAGAGACTGTTGGTCGAACGGATCCGCGCGTTGTTACGTCGGCAGGATGCCGTGGAAACGGGTGAGGTTGGCGATACCGAGGAAACCAAGGTCATGGATCGCGGTGATCTGAAGATGGATCCGCTGCGCCATGCAGTGTCCTGGAAGGGCAAGGATGTATCCCTGACAGTCACCGAATTCCTCTTGTTGCAGGCGCTGGCGCAACGTCCCGGTTTTGTAAAGTCGCGAGATCAGTTGATGGATGTCGCCTATGATGATCAGGTGTATGTCGACGATCGCACCATCGACAGCCACATCAAGCGCCTGCGCAAGAAGATGCGCACGGCCGATGATGAATTCTCTGCGATTGAGACACTTTACGGTATCGGGTACAGATATAACGAAGAGTGATCTTACGCCGTGGCGATTGCCGAAAGGAATTTTGTGCGTGACCTAAGCACAGCTGCAAGGGAAGGTGATATTGTTCTGGGTGACGATTGGGTCGCGCCGGACAACACCGGCTCTGAAGAACTGCGTGTTCGCCGGGAACGGCGGGGGCTGTTTTCGCTGCGCAGGTCACCCCTGACGCGCAAGATCATCACGTTCAATCTGATCGCATTGAACGTGCTCGTCGCGGGTATCCTTTATCTCAATTCCTCACGCGATTCTCTTGCCGTGCAACGCGCCGCGGCCCTGGTCTCTGAAGCTGAGCTGATCGCGGATGTGATCGAGGCAAAGCTGCCTGAAGGCGAAGCGGTTGCACTGGGCAATCCTGAACAGATTGATGTGGTCTCCGCGGTCAAGGTGCTTGATCTGCGCAGTGGCGTTGATGTTTTTGTTTATGACACCGACGAAACACTGCTGGCGCAGACCGAAGGCAAGCTGCCCCTGGATCGGGTCGGCATCAAAAGTCAGGGCAACCGTACGGTTTTGATGGATGGATTGGGCTGGATCTGGGACAAGCTGTCTGCGCCCTTCAGCTCGGGTGCCGCCCCTGAATTCGTTCCTCTGACAGAACAGTTCAAACCACTTGTGGCCAGCAGCCTTGAAAGCGGTACGCGCATCGAGGACAGGTTTGACGGAGAAGGCGGCAGGTTGTTCACCGTCATGACGCCAATCATGCAGGGCGAGACTGGCGTTGGCGTCGTGGCCATCGCTTCGGCATCTGGTGAAATCGATAGTCTTGTGCGGGGGGAGCATGAGCGTGTCCTGCAAATGTTTGTCATCGCAACACTTGTTTCCATCGGCCTCAGCCTTGTGCTGGCTTCGACCATCGCCAACCCGCTTGCCGATCTGGCCGCTGCCGCCGAATTGGGACGTGATAAAAATGCACGCAAGATGAACCCAGGCCGCATTCGAATCCCCGATCTGACAGGTCGCCCGGATGAGATTGGCCGCCTTTCTGGCGCAATCCGCGGCATGGTGTCAGCACTGTACAATCGTATTGATGGCAACGAACAATTCGCGGCTGACGTCGCACATGAAATCAAAAACCCCCTGGCCTCGCTGCGCTCTGCCGTTGGCACGCTGCGCATGATCAAACGCGAAGACCAACGCGAGAAGCTGCTGGATGTAATCGACCATGATGTGCGCCGGCTGGACCGTCTGGTCAGCGACATTTCAAATGCGTCCCGCCTGGATTCCGAACTGGTGAAAGAAGAAGAAGAACAATTCGATCTTTTGCATATGGTCGCAAACTTGGGCCAATACCTTGGGGAGGATGCAAAAAAACAGGGTATCGATTTTGTCACAGACCTGCCAGATGATCCCATTCTGGTGCATGGTCTTGAGGCGCGCCTCGCGCAGGTTTTTGTCAACCTCATCACCAATGCGATTTCGTTCTGCGAAGAGGGCGATGCGATCCGCGTCTGGGCGCGCAAACGCGAAAACCGCGTGCTTGTTGTCGTCGAGGACACCGGGCCGGGCATTCCCGAACAAGCATTGTCCAAGATTTTCAAGCGTTTCTATTCGCAGCGCCCGGATGAGCATTTCGGCAATAACTCCGGCCTTGGCCTTGCGATTTCCAAGCAGATCGTAGAAGCGCATGGCGGCGTAATTTGGGCCGAGAACATTCGTCCGACGCAGGCCGATGTCACCTCTGATCCTCTGGGCGCGCGCTTTGTGGTGGGCCTGCCGACGTAATCGATGGGGCCAGTGCACAATCCGAACTCCTCCCAGTCGGAAATCATCCATGCAAGCTGTGTTCGCGTGGCCGCGAAGGCCGTGCTTATCCGCGGTGCGTCCGGTACGGGGAAATCCTCGCTTGCCTTGCAACTCACCGCATTTGGCGGCGAACTTGTCGCAGATGACCGCACGATCCTTAGTGTCAGCAACAATGTGCTTTTTGCTGCTTGTCCCGATCCGATCGACGGCAAGATCGAGGCACGGGGGGTGGGGATCCTGCGGCTTCCCAGTGCTGGCCAAACGCCGGTTGCATTATTGGTTGATATGAACAAGGCTGAGGATGCTCGCCTGCCTTATCGGCATACCGAAATGCTTCTGGGTGTCACGCTGCCCTGCCTCTGGAATGCCCCGAGCCCGCATTTTGCAGCCGCAGTCTTGCAATACCTACGCCATGGAATAGATCACAAAATATGAGCGAACCCGCCGCCATTCCACTTTCACACACGTCCTCGTCTGGGCGCCGGGTGGCACTGGTGACAGGGCCTTCGGGCGCCGGCAGGTCATCGGCGCTGAAGGTGTTGGAAGACGCAGGGTTTGAAGCGATTGACAATCTGCCACTGCGATTGTTGCAGACCGTGCTGGAAGAAGCGGGTCAGGAGCGCTCGATCGCACTGGGCATCGATGCCCGTACACGTGATTTTTCAACTGCCGGACTGATCAACCTGATGGAGGAATTGGTGGCACGCGATGATCTCGCGGTTGATCTGCTATATCTTGATTGTGCGACCGACGTCCTGCTGCGCCGCTTCTCGGAAACCCGTCGCCGGCATCCCCTGGCCGCTGACGGCCCGCCTGTCATGGGCATCGAACGCGAGCTGGAACTTCTGCGCCCCCTGCGGGCACGGGCGGATGTGCTGATCGACACGACAAACCTGAACGTGCACGACCTGCGCGCCGAAGTGGAGCGCTGGTTTTCCCCCGATGGCCAACATCATCTGACGGTTTCGGTGCAGTCTTTTTCTTACAAACGCGGCCTGCCACGCTCCGTGGATATGGTCTATGATTGCCGGTTTCTGCGAAATCCCTATTGGGATCCCAGCCTGCGCCAGGCCAATGGCACCGACCCGCGCGTTGCTGCCTATGTAGGTCAGGATCCGCGCTTTGAAGCCTTTGCGGATCAGGTCCTGAACCTCAGCAAACTGCTGCTGCCTGCTTACAAGCAGGAAGGCAAATCCAACATCTCCATCGCCTTCGGCTGTACCGGCGGTCAGCACCGTTCCGTGACGTTAGCCGAGAACCATGCTTTGCAGCTTGCAAACTTGGGCTGGCAAGTGTCAATAAGGCACCGCGAGCTTGATCGCCAGCATGAGAGTAAGGCGCAGACGTGATCGGAATAGTGATTGTCGCACATGGAGGTTTGGCGCGGGAATATCTCGCGGCTATAGAACATGTTGTGGGTTCTCAGAATGGTGTCCGTGCCATCGCGATCATGGCAGATCATGACCGCGCGGCGAAACAGGACGAAATCTGTGCCGCCGCTGATGAGGTTGATCAGGGCGCAGGCGTGGTAATCGTTACCGACCTTTTCGGTGGCTCTCCTTCCAATCTGTCGATGCGGGCCTGCCAGCCGGAAAATCGCCGTATTGTCTATGGCGCGAACCTGCCGATGTTGATCAAACTGGCAAAGTCCCGTCAGATGGATGTGCCCGACGCCGTGCGCGCCGCCCTCGAGGCCGGTAAGAAATATATAGACAGTCAGAATGTCAGCGTCAGCTAGAGGCCTCCCTGAATGACCCAAATCTCCCTTCAAATCGTGAACATCAAGGGGCTGCACGCGCGGGCCTCTGCCAAATTGGTAGAAGTTGTTGAGGCATTTGACGCCCGCGCCGAGGTCAGCAAGGATGGCATGACTGCATCAGGTGACAGCATCATGGGGCTTTTGATGTTGGCAGCAGCCTGTGGAAGCACTATTGAGGTGGTCACGTCCGGGCCGGATGCCGCGCCCTTGGCAGAAGCCTTGACCGCATTGGTCGCAGATAAGTTTGGCGAAGGCGACTGACGCCTGCAAGCGGACCTGAAAAGGGGATCTTCTTGGTTGATGACACAGGCTCCATAAACCGGAACTCCGCGGCTTCGAACGGCAGCGGGGATGATGCACCGTTAAAATACGACCGTCGCAGCCTGTCTTATGCCTCAACCTTCGAAGATCCGCTCAAATCCCGTATCATCAGCGCGATCGAGCTGCTGACCGGCAAGCTCACGATCCTGCGTCTGGTGCGCCAGTTCGAACGCGCCGGCGCACCAACAGGCCAGGCCTTCTGGCGTGGCGCGCTCGATACAATGGGCATCGATCTCACAACCCCGCAAGAGCAACTGGACCGTATTCCCAAAGAAGGCCCTGTCGTGGTGGTGGCGAACCATCCGCACGGGATGGTCGACGGCATGATCTTTGCCGATCTGATTGGCCGCGTGCGCCCGGATTACCGGATCCTGACCCGCTCCCTGTTGACCTCGATTGACGAGGTCGCGGGCAGCTACATGATCCCGGTCCCTTTTCCCCATGACCCTGACGCACAGCGCAAAGGCGTCGAAATGCGGGCCAGAGCGATGAAACATCTCAAGGAGGGCGGTGTGGTTGCGTTGTTTCCTTCCGGTGTGGTCGCGGCCTCCGAAACCTGGTGGGGCCCCGCGGTTGAGTCGGAATGGAACGTGTTTACAGCCAAGATGATCCGCCGGTCAGGGGCCACCGTCGTGCCGATGAAATTTCCCGGTCAGAACAGCCGCGCCTACCAGATTGCGAACAGGATCAGTCCGATGTTGCGGCAGGGCTTGTTGCTGCATGAAATCGTGCACAGCTGCAACAAACCTCAGGCCCCCATTGTCGGCCATCCCATCGACCCTGCAGAAATCGACAAATATGCTGATGATCCGCGCGGCTTCATGGCGTGGCTGCGTGCGCATACCCTTGCGCTCAAGGACTGATCTCTCTCTTTTTGGCCTTATATACCGTCCGCACTCTCCACGGGAACCGCCCGCTGGCGATGACCACTCGCGGGCGGGCGTTCCCGATCACCTGGTCGGCACTGGGGTATCACCGCGATAGTCATAGAACCCGCGTTGCGTCTTGCGGCCCAACCACCCGGCTTCGACGTATTTTGTCAACAGGGGGCAGGGGCGATACTTGGTATCGGCTAGACCGTCATGCAGCACGTTCATGATGGCCAGACAAGTATCCAGCCCGATAAAATCAGCCAGCTCCAGCGGCCCCATCGGATGATTTGCGCCCAGCTTCATGGAACTGTCGATCGACTGCACGCTCCCGACACCTTCATAGAGAGTATAAACCGCCTCATTGATCATCGGCATCAGGATGCGGTTCACGATGAAGGCGGGGAAATCCTCGGCCGAGGCGGCGGTCTTGCCCAGCCTGTCCACCACCGCCTTGCAGGCGGCAAAGGTTTCCTCGTCGGTTGCGATCCCGCGGATCAATTCCACCAGTTGCATCACTGGTACGGGGTTCATGAAATGAAACCCCATGAATTTCTCCGGCCGGTCGGTACCGCTGGCCAGTCGGGTGATCGAAATCGACGAAGTATTCGAGGTCAAAATCGTTTCCGGTTTGATATGGGGCAACAGGTCTTCAAAAATCGCCTGTTTGATGGTTTCGCGTTCTGTTGCTGCCTCGATGATCAGGTCACTGGGCCCCAGATCGGTCAGTTGCGTGGTGGTCAGGATCCGGTGCATTGCCGCGGTCATATCTGCCTCGGCAATTTTGCCGCGTGCGACCTGTCTTGCCATGTTGCCCTTTATCGTCTCGACAGCAGTTTTCAGTGCGTCCGCACTGATATCTGTCAAGGTCACGTCATAACCGGCCAGGGCCATCACATGGGCAATGCCATTGCCCATCTGTCCTGCGCCTACGATGCCGATTGTCTGGATGTCCATGCCCGATCCTTTCAAGATTTGGTGCATAATAAGAGGCTGGAGGGGCGGGCCGCAAGGTGCCGCGTTCAATTGATTTTTCTGTAAATTCCCCCGTTAACAAATTCACAAGTCTTCGAACGCTAAGTCCAACTCGGGTGAGCAAGAAGGTGGGTGAAATGACCTATGAAGTACTCGGGGCGGGTGCCCTCGATTATCTACCTTGCCGATATGGCAAGTCCAAACTCCTGTTTCGCGGGCCGAGGCGGGATTTGACCAAACCCTATCTCGCTTTTGTCGGGGCGACCGAAACCTATGGAAAGTTCATAGACAAGCCATTTCCTGCGCTGGTCGAGGAAGGATTGGGGCGCACTTGTGTGAATTTCGGCCAGATCAATGCGGGCATTGACGCCTTTTCAGTGGATCCTTTCGTCATCAAGGCGGCTTCAGAGGCCGAGATCGCCATCGTGCAGGTGATGGGCGCTCATAACATGAGCAATCGTTTCTATGCGGTGCACCCTCGCCGCAATGATCGGTTTGTCACCACTTCGACATTGCTGCGCACCTTCTACCGTGAGGTGGATTTTGCCGACTTTCATTTCAATAAACATATGTTGAACTGTCTCAAAGAGGTCTCACCGGAACGTTTTTCCAAGGTGAGAGAGGAGTTGCAACAGGCATGGTTGGCGCGCATGCGCCTGATGTTGAAGCGGATTGATGGGAAATCAATTCTGCTGTGGTTTTCCGATCATGCACCAGAGGACGAATCGACCTCCTATCAGTACGGAATCGGGCGCGACCCGCTGTTTGTGACACGCCAGATGATGGATGAAATCGCTCCATTCGCAACCCATGTGGTTGAGGTCGTGGCCTCACCCGCCGCTTTGGCCGAGGGCACAGAGCGGATGATCTTTGATGAACTGGATTTTCTGGCCGCCTCCGAACTCCTGGGCCCGAAGGCGCATCAAGAGGCTGCTGATGCCTTGATAGATGTGCTCAACAACATGGCCTAACACAAAAGGCCCACCGTCACCGGCGGGCCTTTGCATCAAGAGAACCCTGATCGGGATCAAAGTTTATTGAGCATTTCCGGCACGGCCTCGAAAAGGTCCGCGACGAGTCCGAAGTCAGCGACCTGGAAGATCGGGGCTTCTTCGTCCTTGTTGATGGCGACGATGATCTTGCTGTCTTTCATGCCGG
>NZ_JAPMLQ010000020.1 GCF_026410305.1 Sulfitobacter sp. F26204
GGATCAAAGTTTATTGAGCATTTCCGGCACGGCCTCGAAAAGGTCCGCGACGAGTCCGAAGTCAGCGACCTGGAAGATCGGGGCTTCTTCGTCCTTGTTGATGGCGACGATGATCTTGCTGTCTTTCATGCCGGCCAGGTGCTGGATCGCGCCGGAGATGCCGATGGCGACATAGAGTTCCGGGGCGACCACCTTGCCGGTCTGGCCGACCTGCCAGTCGTTTGGTGCATAGCCGGAATCGACCGCGGCACGGGAGGCACCGACGGCGGCCCCCAGCTTGTCCGCCAGTTTCTCGATCAGGGCAAAGTCCTCTTCGGATCCGACACCGCGGCCACCGGAGACCACCACACCGGCAGAGGTGAGTTCCGGGCGGTCGCTCTCTGCAACCTTGTCTTCGACCCAGGTGGACAGGCCGGGATCGGCCGCCGCACCAACGGTTTCAACCGAGGCAGAACCACCGGTCCCGGCTGCATCGAATGTCGATGTGCGGAAGGTGATGACCTTTTTCGCATCAGAGGATTTCACCGTCTGCACCGCATTGCCCGCATAGATCGGACGCTCGAATGTATCACCATCCACAACCCCCGAGGCGTCAGAGATGATCATCACATCCAACAATGCCGCAACCCGTGGCATCACGTTCTTGGCATCCGTCGTGGCCGGGGCAACGATGTGATCGTAATCCCCCGCAAGCGAGACGATCAATGCCGCGGTGCTTTCGGCCAGACGGTGACCCAGCATCGCGTCCTCGGCAACCAGCACCCTGGACACGCCGTCAATCCTGGACGCCGCTTCACCGGCCGCCGCGGCCGAGCCGCCCGCCGCCAGAACCGTGATGTCACCCAGAGCCTTGGCCGCCGTCACGGCCTTGGCCGTTGCATCCATCGCCAGCTCGCCGTCAGTTACTTCCGCAAGGAGTAGAACAGCCATTACACAGCCCCCGCTTCTTTGAGTTTCGCAACAAGTTCATCAACCGAGGCCACCTTGATCCCGGCCGCACGCTCCGCAGGTTCAACCGTTTTCACGATCTCCAGACGGTTGGTGGTATCCACGCCGTAATCCGCAGGTGTCTTTTCATCCATCGGCTTTTTCTTGGCCTTCATGATGTTGGGCAAGGAGGCATAGCGCGGCTCGTTCAGGCGCAGATCAACGGTCACAACCGTTGGCATGGTCACTTCGATGGTCTGCAGACCACCGTCCACCTCCCGCGTGACCCTTGCCTTGTCCCCTGCAATCTCGATGTCAGAGGCAAAGGTCGCCTGTGACCACCCCAGCAGCGCAGACAGCATCTGGCCCGTCGCGTTCATGTCATTGTCGATCGCCTGCTTGCCGCAGAGAACCAGACCGGGCTGCTCTTCCTCGACAACCCCCTTGAGGATCTTGGCAACCGCCAGTGGCTCAATGTCGTTGTGAACATCATCCGTCGCCACAATCAGGATCGCACGATCAGCCCCCATCGCCAAAGCCGTTCGCAGCGTCTCCTGAGACTGCTTCACGCCGATCGAAACAACAACAACCTCTTCAACCTGACCCGCCTCTTTCAAACGGATCGCCTGTTCAACCGAAATCTCGTCAAACGGGTTCATCGACATTTTCACATTCGCAAGATCAACACCCGTGCCGTCCGCTTTAACACGCACTTTCACATTGTAATCAATCACGCGTTTGACAGGTACCAAAACCTTCATGGGCGCTATTCTCCTTGGTTGCGACTCAGCCCTTAGGCCAAGCGGTTCAAATCTCTGGGGACGGTTTAGCGAAAGCTTGCGGCTCGAAACAGGGTAAAATCGGCATAAGTGAAACGTAGGACGCCGCGTTTTTATGTTTTAGCGCTATCGGTGGTTCCTATCGATTTGCCCCCGGCACCCACAGGACATCATTCTTGCCACCGTTGTTGGACATGCGGGCCGCAACAAAGAACCAGTCGCTGAGGCGGTTCAAATAGGTTACGGCAGCCGGGTTTATCTCTGTTTCACTGGCGAGCAGGACGCTCAACCGCTCGGCGCGGCGGGAGACGGTGCGACAGACATGCAAATGCGCAGCAAGCGGTGCCCCCCCTGGAAGTATGAAGCTGCGCAATGGTTCAAGCTGGGCATTCATCACGTCAATTTCAGCCTCAAGCCGGTCCACCTGGGCCGGTGCCAAACGCAGCGGGGGGTATTCGGCCTCTGCATCAGAGGCCATGTCCGGACGACACAAATCGGCACCCAGATCGAACAGGTCGTTTTGAATGCGCGACAGCGCAAGGTCGGTTTCCCCCTCGGCTTCCAGCCGCGCGACCCCGACAAAACAATTCAATTCATCCACCGTGCCATAGGCCTCGACGCGGGAGTCGTGTTTGACCACGCGTGTACCATTGCCCAGCGCGGTTGTGCCTTTGTCACCAGTTTTTGTGTAGATCTTGTTTAGTACAACCATCAGTTTGTCCCGCCTCCCAACCAGACAAAACAGACAATCAAGATAACTGCAACAAATTGCGCAAGGATACGATAACGCATCAACTTGTTGGCGTTCCTCTTGTTAAAGGCCCCGCCACCGGCAAACCCTCCAAGCCCCATCATTAGAATGACGACAACCACCAGAACGGCAATCAAGATGACAATAAAAAGCGGGTCTTCGGTCATGGCAGTCCCTTCGTATTCCCATTGAGATTTAGGCGGATCACACCGCATCGCAAGACTTTTATCTGCTTAACACCCAATCCATGGCTCTTGTGGGCAGAATACGGCGCATTATGCCAGAAAAGTATGTGGGCAGTGTGACGTAATACCGCGGCCGTGGTCGGGGATGCTCTATCGCGTGGATCAGTTTGGCCGTCACGGCGCTGGCGGGCAGCTCAAATCGGTCCGGCCCAGAAGCTGCATAAAGTCGTTTGATCAGAGACCCGCGATATTGTTCAGCGCGGACAGAATTCTCCCAATCCACCCAGCGTTCGAAATGGGGAATCGAGTTGGCACGGATTTTCGACGTGATCGGCCCCGGTTCGATCAGGCAAACATAGACGCCTGTGCCCCGCATTTCGATGCGCAGAGTGTCGGTAAGACCTTCGAGCGCGAATTTGGTAGCATTATAGCCCCCCCGCCAGGGCATCGTGACAAAGCCGAGAACCGAAGAACATTGCACAATCCGCCCCGAACCCTGAAAGCGCATTACCGGGATCACCTTGCGTGTCAGCGTGTGCCATCCGAAAAAATTTGTTTCGAAAATCGCGCGCAATGCATCCGTGGGCAGGTCTTCGACAGCGCCGGGCAAACCGTGAGCTCCATTATTGAACAGAGCATCCAATCTGCCGCCGGTTGCAGCCAGGACTTCGGCCAGGGCGCTGTCGATGGTCGCATCGTCAGTATAATCCAATAGGGGGGCTTCGAACCCTTCGGCGCGCAGGCGGTCGCAATCCTCGGCCTTCCGGCAGGCGGCAAACACGCGCCACCCCCGCGCCCGCAATCCCTGTGCTGCGTCATAGCCGATTCCACTGGAACATCCGGTGATCAGGATCGATTTGGGGTTTTGGCTGTCAGACATCACAAGCGCTCCGTTCAGAGGACTTTCATCGCGTGCCTTGGCGAGGATGGCAAGATCAGCCGCTGGTTAGCAAAAAGTCGGCCATCCAGCCGTCGGTGTCGCCATCCAGCGTTTCAAACCGGACCCAGCCATTGCCGTCGTCCTGAATGATTCTTACCGCATCGCCACGCACCAGACGGGCGACGATGCCGAAATCTGTGCCGGGGCCGCCGCGCACGTTGACGCGATTGCCCGAAACGGTGCGGATGTCGTCAGATGCGGCGCTAGTCGGGATGCTCACCGCGACAGACTGGCCATCCGTCGGATCAATCAGACTGGGGATGATCGCAGGTGTATCGGCAGAAGCGTTCGAGATATTTACGTTTTGGGGAACAGCAGTACTGTCGTTCTGGGGGGCGTTCTCGTCGCCGACGTTCCCCAATGTTGTCAGGTTCAGCGATACCCGCGTCACGTCGGCGTCAAGGGGGGGATCGGTATCGATCACGACTTTGGGGGCTTGGGCCACCACGACGGCCTCGGGTTTTGTCACGATTGTTTGCTGGGTGATGACTGGTTTCGACGCCGCATCGGCAAGCCGCGCCGCACGGATCGCTGCGCCATCAAATTCCGCGCCGCCGCTCATTTCGTAGAACGCCCAGCCCAAAAAACCAAACGAAAGCACAATAAACCGTATCATCATCACACCCCAAGCACGTGAGTCCCTAAAGTTTAACACGAAACTTTGGTTCTGGGTTCCTTAACAAGTATATTTACTTAAGGGGCGGGGGAAAACGCAAAAACTTCTCCCCGTGGCATCTGTGCCGCGCTGATTGCGTTTGCATCTAAACCACTGCTTGCTGCGCCCCCGATGCGCGGCTACAAAACGCGCCATGTCAGAAGTAAATGATCCCGCCGAGGACAATCCTCGTAACGTATCAGAACCGCTGCGCCTCGCGCTGGGCGAACGGTATCTGACCTATGCCCTGTCAACGATCATGCACAGAGCTTTGCCCGATGCCCGCGACGGTTTGAAACCGGTCCACCGCCGGATTCTCTATGCGATGCGCGAATTGCGGTTGGCGTCCAATGGCGGTTTTCGCAAGTCTGCCAAGATTTCCGGCGACGTGATGGGGAACTATCACCCGCATGGCGACGCGGCGATTTATGATGCGATGGCGCGTCTGGCACAGGATTTCAACGTCAGGTATCCGCTGGTTGATGGTCAGGGGAATTTCGGCAATATCGACGGCGATAACCCCGCAGCAAGCCGATATACCGAAGCACGGATGACCGCCGTGGCCGAGGCCATGCTGGAAGGCCTTAACGAGAACGCAGTTGATTTTCGCGAGAATTATGATGGCACGCTGACCGAACCTGTTGTCCTGCCTGCGCAGTTTCCAAATCTGCTGGCCAATGGATCAACAGGCATTGCTGTGGGCATGGCAACAAATATTCCGCCGCACAACATTGCCGAACTTTGTGACGCCTGCATTCACATGATCAAGGTGCCGGATTGTCGTGACGAGACGCTCTTGAACTATGTGCCCGGTCCCGATTTTCCCACAGGGGGTGTTATCGTTGAACCGCCTGAGAATATCGCAACGGCCTACCGCACGGGCAAGGGCGGTTTTCGCCTGCGCTGCCGTTGGGAGGTAGAAGACCTTGGCCGGGGTGTCTGGCAGATTGTCGTCACCGAAATTCCCTATCAGGTTCAGAAGTCCAAGCTGATTGAAAAAATTGCTGAACTGATCCAGACCAAGAAAATTCCGATCCTTGCGGATGTGCGCGACGAATCTGCTGAAGATCTGCGCATGGTGATCGAACCACGTTCCAAGAACGTGGACCCTGAGGTGCTGATGGGCATGCTGTTTCGGAATTCGGACCTTGAGGTGCGGTTTTCTCTCAACATGAACGTGTTGATAGACGGCGTGACGCCCAAGGTCTGTTCGATGAAGGAAGTCTTGCGTGCTTTCCTTGATCACCGCCGCGAGGTCCTGCAACGCCGGTCCAAGCACCGGATGGAGAAGATCGACCACCGGCTTGAGGTGCTCGAAGGGTTTATCATCGCCTTCCTCAATCTGGATCGGGTGATTGACATCATTCGGTATGACGAGGATCCCAAGGCCGCATTGATGCGCGAAGACTGGGGTAGGGATCACGTTCGCGCGATGGATGAAAAAGACTATGTCTCGCCCGGTCCCGGTGAAGGTGAACTCAGCGAAGTGCAGGTCGATGCGATTCTGAACATGCGTTTGCGGTCCCTGCGCCGTCTGGAAGAGCTGGAACTGCTTCGCGAACAATCCGCCTTGATGGAGGAACGTGCGGGCCTTGAGGATCTGCTGGAAAGCGACGATCTGCAATGGCAGGCGATCACCGATCAATTGCGAGCGACGAAAAAGCAGTTCGGCAAGGACTGGGTGATCAATGGTGTCGATTGCGGCAAGCGCCGCACAACATTTGCCGAAGCCGGCGTGATCGAGGATGTCCCGCTTGAGGCGATGATCGACCGTGAGCCGATCACCGTCGTTTGTTCCGAAATGGGTTGGATCCGGGCCATGACCGGTCATATCGACTTGACCCGCGAGTTGAAATTCAAGGACGGCGATGGCCCACGGTTCATTTTCCATGCGGAAACGACGGATCGTTTGCTGGTCTTCGGATCGAACGGGCGCTTCTATACGATTTCCGCATCAAGCCTGCCCGGTGGGCGGGGCATGGGCGAACCCGTCCGCCTGATCGTTGATTTGCCAAATGAGGCGCAGATCGTGGCGCTGTTCATTCACAAGCAGGAGCGCAAGCTGCTGGTGGCCTCTTCGGCTGGGGACGGATTCCTGGTGCCAGAGAACGACGTCATTGCGCAAACAAGGTCGGGCAAGCAAGTATTGAACGTGCGCGGCGATACCGTGGCGTTGGTGTGCAAACCGGCAATGGGTGATGCCGTCGCGACAGTGGGCGAAAACCGTAAGGTGCTGGTGTTTGGTGTCGACGAACTGCCTGAAATGGGCCGTGGCAAGGGGGTACGTCTGCAGAAATACAAAGACGGCGGCTTGTCTGACGCAATTATTTTCACGCGTGGTGACGGGCTTAGTTGGCTTGACCCTGCAGGCCGTACCCGCACCGAAACGGAATTGAGCGAATGGACCGGAAAACGCGCCTCTGCCGGACGTATGGCACCGCGCGGCTTTCCGCGTGATAACAAGTTCAACGGCTGAGCGATGCCAGCATGAGCAACACCTCAAACCTCAACAGTCCCTGGCGGTCAAAGCCGCAACCACATGTTGTCTACACGGGGGGCGGGCTGGAAAACGGGATGGGGATTGAGTTTAGCGGAAAACGCGGTGCGTTGTTCTGGCTGGCGCTCAAGACTGGTTTCTTTACAATTCTAACACTCGGGTTTTACCGGTTCTGGATGAAAACGCGCTTGCGGCGTTGGTACTGGTCGGCCATCCGCCCCGGCGGTCATCCGTTGGAATATGTGGGGGAGCCGCTGGAAAAACTGCTGGGTTTTTTTATCGCGGTGGTGATCCTGACGTTCTACATCGGCATTGTGAACCTCATGCTGATGTTCGTCAGTTTCTCGGTTTTTGAGTCATCTGTCATTGGCTATATGTTAAGCTTCGTGGGGGTGATCCCGATCTGGTTTTACGCCCGCTATCGTGCGCGGCGGTACGTGCTGGCGCGAACCCGCTGGCGCGGCGTGCGCTTTGGTCTGGAAAAAGGCGCATGGGGATATGCGTGGCGCGCCCTTTGGTATTGGGCGCTGACGATCATCAGCCTTGGCATCCTGTGGCCGCGCATGACGTTTCTTTTGGAGAAATACAAAATCGACCGCACCTATTTCGGCTCTGCAAGATTGCTGCAGGGCGGGCGTTGGCAGATGCTGTATCGTGCGACTTTGCCCTTTGTCGCCAGCTTGGTTTTTCTGGCGGTCGCGGTGCTGTGGACCGTCCTGATTGACCCGGTTTTCCCGAATGGTATCCGGGATGGCAGCGCGTTGTTCAGTTCGATCGACGATCTGATCGAGACAGGCAAAACACCGGCGGATTGGGTGAAGCCCGAGCGCGTGTTTCTGTTTCCTCTGGCGCTGTCAGGCATGTTGTTCGGTGCGATCTATTATCGTTGGGTCAGCAAGCGGATCATGGCCAATCACAAGATAGGACCTGATGTACAATTTGCGTCGCGCCTAAGTGGTGTTCGGGTGACGTTTGTCTATGTGTTGGGGAACTTCCTTGCGTATCTGGTGTTGATCGCGGGCCTTGTTGCGCTGGTGCTGTTTGCGGCGATTGCATTTTTTGGCGGTTTTGGCCTTGCGCCTGAGATGATGGGTGCCGAAGCCTTGGCAGGGCTGCCACGTTGGGTTTCACTGATCCTTTTTGCAGTGGTGTATCTGACCCTGTTTTTGATGTGGGGGGTGCTTCATAACACTTTCGTCACTTTTCCACTGATGCGCCACATGGCCGTGACCACCAGTCTGCCATTGACGGCTGGACTGGAACTGATCAGCCAACGGGCACGTGATGAATTTGCAGAAGCCGAAGGTTTTGCCGAAGCTCTCGACCTGGGTGCCGCGATATGAGCCAGGGGTTTGACGGATTTGGCAGCGCGTTCTTTGACGGCGACAGTCCTGTGCCCAAAGAGGTGTCCTTGCATATCGCGGCGGGCATGTTGCAGATCGGCCTGGATGACGGCGAAACGTTGCGCTGGCCTGTTGATGAAGTGCGCCAGCTCCCTGATCTCGCGGGGGGCAAGACCGCGGTCTTGCGACGCACCACCGATCCTTTGTCGCGGTTACACCTGAACGATCTCAGTCTTCTTGCGCATCTGCCGCATCTGAACCGCCGTGCCCCGCCCAAAGGGCGCGGGCGGCTTGTTGCCTGGGCGGTGGCGGCGGTTGCAGCGGTCGGGTTGCAGATATTTGTTCTGGTTCCTTTGCTGGCGGATAATCTGGCCGGCTTTATTCCGCCAGAGGGTGAGCGGGCGCTGGGCGAAGCAACCTTTGGCCAAATCCGCGAAGCGCTGGATGAGACAGGTCTCAATCCTTTGGCGATTTGCGATGGTGCCGAAGGGGTTGATGCGCTGAACACGCTTGTCGGGCGGTTGGGCAGTGGGCGCGATTTGCGTCAGGCGGTCACGGTATCGGTGTTGGATCACAAGATGGTCAATGCCTTTGCTTTGCCGGGTGGATTTGTAGTGCTGTTTCGCGGGTTGATCGATACGGCGCAGGGGCCGGACGAGGTGGCAGCGGTTCTGGCGCATGAGATCGGTCACGTCATCAGCAGTGATCCGACACGACATGCGCTGAGATCGGCGGGATCTATCGGCGTGTTAGGGTTGTTGTTTGGCGATTTCGCTGGCGGAGCGGCGGTGTTGTTCCTGACGGAACGGCTGATCTCGGCGCAATATTCGCAGGCAGCGGAAATCGGAGCAGATGAATTTGCCTATGAGGTTCTGGCCCAAGCCGGGATCAGCCCTGCAGCCCTGGGTGACATGTTTGCCAATCTGCAAGCCGAATATGGTGATTCCAGTGATCTTGCCGCACATTTCCTGAGCCATCCGACATTGAGCCGCCGGATAATTGCCGCCCGCGCCGCAGTGGACGAAAGCATCGCATACGCACCGTCCATGAGCGCCGAGGACTGGGCTGCCGTGCAGGTGGTTTGCGATTAACCCGTTTGGATCATCTGGTTTTAGTGGCAAAAAACGAATGGGATCCAGGCATGCCGGTAAAATTGTCCTGAATCACCTCAAGCACTCGGAACCCTTTGGCGTCCAGCACATCCAGTATAGCCTTCATCGGCACCGCATGCATTTCCATGCCGCGCGTGCTGTCCTCCAGATAACTTTTTGAAGAAAACGCATAGCCTGGGATATAGGTCGGCAACTGGAAATAGGCGACGCCGCCAGGATTGATTTTGTCCAGCAACGCTTCGAGGATGTATTTCTGAACCGGTGGCGGGTTGTGTTGCAGGACGATGACCGTGAACAGCACGTCGAAACGGGGGGCTTTGTGAATGTCCTCGATCGCCGCCATCTGATGTAGGGTGATGTTGCTGTTGCCGCGCGAGTTGATGATCGCTCTGGCCTCGGCGAGATTCCCCGGCGATATGTCAAAACCGGTTACATGGTCGAATAGCTCGCTGAGTGGCAGGGTCACACGGCCGACGCCACAGCCCAATTCGAAACAGGTCTGGCCCTTGCCCAGTGTCACGCCGTTGCGACGTGCAATATTATTCATCCATGTGACATTGCTCTGGCCGCTTGCATAGAAAGTTTCGAGGTTTTCCTGAATGCGGGCACTGTGATATTGATCAGCCGTCAGAACCGACCAATAGGGTTCTGTTTCGCCCAGTGTTTTCCATTCGCCCTTGATCCGTTCAAACATACGGCCCAGCGTTTCAGGCGGTACCTCGACATCAATATCAAGTGCGTCGTGCAGGTTGTTCACGGCTACATTGATCAAGGCTGGCCCATCCTGACACAGGGCTTGATGTTCCTCACTTTCCAGGAAGGTCCGGATGACATCTTCCGGTGTCGGGATGTCAGCGGCCTGCCGGTTTACGACGTCGTCATTTTCAGGCTCGCGGCGCAACAAGGTCCGGTAACAAGCGGTGACGAGATCAGTATAGGTCAGTGACTTGATCATTTAGGGGCTTTCGTTTCAAAATCGGGAGAGGCAGGCAATTCGCGCAGGCAGAGATCACCAGCAGTTCTAGAGAAACAATCAATGCAAGCAAAGCCGTCATGTGGCAATGGATTGCGCCCTGCAGGGCGCTGCGGTATCGCGGGGGATAAGCTTCTTACGGGGATCATCACTATCATGACACGTCTTTTTGCGATTCTGGTCAGCGTCACCATGCTTGCCGCCTGCAATGGTGCACGCGATTTACAGGATGCGCCTGTGCCACTGGGTGATTTCCATCTTGTGCATAATATTGCGGTAGCACCCAAGGCCTTCAAAGGGCCGTTGAGCCGGGAAGTCACCGAGGAAGAATTGACCAAGGCGCTGACGGATGCAACGGCCGAACGGTTCGGGCGCTATACGGGCGCCCGTGATTATCATTTCGGAATGAGCATCGAAGGATACGTATTGGCGCAGCCCGGCATCCCCCTGGTCTTTGCGCCGAAATCCATTCTGATCATCAACCTGACAGTTTGGGACGATGCCAAGAACCTGAAACTGACACCGGAGCCGCATCAGATCACGGTGTTGGAATCGCTGGATCAGGGGCCATTGGTCGGGTCCGGCTATACCAAGTCCGCGCAAGAGCAGCTCAAAAACCTGTCTCAGAATGCGGCCAAGCAGATCGAAACCTTTTTGGTTAAACAAAATAAGGAAAAAGGCTGGTTCAACGGCACGGCTGAAGCGGTTGTTGTTACAGAATAGCCGTGGTTGTTACTGTTCTAACAAGTCGTGCTTGATTTTAGGTCCCCAGTCCAATACATCGCCCGCCATAAAGGCATCGGGCCCGCGTGGCCCCTCAATAGACAAAGGGCGCTACTACCATGGCAAAGGAAAAGTTTGAACGTAACAAGCCGCACGTCAACATCGGCACAATCGGTCACGTTGACCACGGCAAGACGACGCTGACAGCGGCG
>NZ_JAPMLQ010000021.1 GCF_026410305.1 Sulfitobacter sp. F26204
TTTTCCGGATACTTTGATCCTCGATCAATGCCGTGATCTTTTGAGCTTGGTCTTTCCAACTATCACGGTCAGCGCGGGTTTCTTCCAGCATCTCGCGCAATAGCTCAACTTCACGCTCTAACGCACTGGTTTCAGTGGGGGTAACTTGATCTAACATTTTTGTAGTAACGTCACTATCAAGAGAAACGGCAGGCCACACCCGGAAAAGCTCTGACGCCTCGATGATCCACCCTCCGCCGTCACGAGGAACCTGCTGAAAGCTTCCCTTTTTTTATGGCTCTTGTTATTGTTGGAACACTTTTTTCCAACTCTTTTCGCTGCCTGTGATGCAGATAACTCCATGCCGTAAACCAGCCCCCTTTCATGCTATAACTTATATAGTTTTTGAAAGGGTAACGCACTTACATCAGGCTATAAAGCCTTTGCTCAAGAAAGCTGGTACCCAACTTCTTTCTGATGACGCACGGCAACGACCAACGCCACGTCCTTCTCCAAGCGGTATAGTGCGACATATCCACTGGCGCCGAAGCTGATCGGCCATTCCTGAAACTCAGGGTCCATGTCATCTACGGGACGGCCAACATCCGGGTGCTCCGCAACAATCTGCATTCCGTCACGGATCGCGCTGGCCGCACGTCTGGCGGCATCAGGGTTCTTCTCAGCAAGAAAACGGTAGAGGCGCTGCACATCTGCCAGCGCCTCGGGCGACCAGATCAGTTGTGGCACTCAGGCGGCTCCTGATCGTCACCAGCGGCGAGCTGGGTCAGCCAAGCGTCCGCCTCGGCATGTGTCACGTGCAACCCGGTCTCCTGATATGCGTTCCAAGCACGAATGCCGTCCTGGCGGAACGCTTCGCGCTTTTCTTCACGCTCGAGGTATTGGGCAATCGCTTCGCGCATCATCCAATGCGGGGATCTATCCCGCGCTTCAGCAAGAACTTTCATGCGGCTGTGGACGTCTTCGTCCAGTTTGACGGCAACAGGGGTTGGCATGGCTTTTTCTCCATAGGTATCACTTTATAATACTTATGGAGAAAAAGCATTACCAGAGCTTATCTGGTCAGGTTTTACACACCGCGCTTGACCATGCGCTTCAGCTCGTCGGAAATCTTGAGCTCCAGCATGCTGCGCCGCCCGTCGGCCATGAGCGCAACCTCGTCCGCAAAGTCGAGTACCATTCCGGCCAGGTGCCGGATCTCCGCTTGGTCCGTTTCGCTGAACGGGAGGGATTGCCCCCGGTTCTTTGCGTCGTTCATCCGTTTGGCGATCTGAGAGACGTTGTTACCCACCTTGTTGAGCGCGCCCTTCATGGCAAGCAACGCCTCGGCCAGATCAGCGTCCGGCGCGGCCATACCTCCGACGTTCCGGATGACATTGCGCAAGGCTTCGCTCCGGTTCCGAACGCCGGCTTCTTTCAGCTTTTCATCGAACAGCGCCAGGTCCGCAGGCGACACGCGGCAGACCACCGTTTCGGTCCTGCTGCCTCGCTCGATCTGTATCTCTCGCATTAACTGCGCACAGCGATAAACCGTGCGCACGGTGACGCCATACTCCCGCCGCCAAAACCTCTGGGCGGACGCCTTCGCGCATTTTCTTGGCGATGGATTGGCGGGTTGTGTGATCGAGTCTGCGGGTCATTTGTCACAAATGTAATACCGTTGCTATTTCCTGCCACCCTCACACAACCGAAATCAAGCTCTCAAGAGGCAAACCTCCCGGAAATGGCTGCAAGCCGTCTGAAGGCGCTGTGAGCGGCTCTCAGGGTGTGCTGCATCAGAGAGGAAAGCCGCCGAACTCGTGGTTAACGTTTTCTAAAGCGCTCAACGGCACAAAGATGTGCTGAATAAACAACCTGGCGCGCGAAATGACTCTGATCGATCCTCAAGAGTATCGGGAAGCCTTTGTGCAATATCTGCGCAAGGGAACACCGATCCGGTTTGAGACGAAGAACATCCGGCCAACCACGCATTACGTCTGGCGGACACGTCGCGATGGCAAAGTGCGCTCGTCTCATGCTGAGCGCGAAGGTCAGGTTTTCTCATGGGACGATCCTCCAGAAGGTGGCCACCCCGGAGAAGATTATGGATGCCGCTGCACGGCGGAACCATACCTCCCACAAACTTCCGAATTCATGGAAATCTCCTTGCAGGGCGTTTCAGGCGGCGGTGCCGCTTGGAGTAGCAGGGATTTTGTGAACCACTACTACCGTGGAAACGGTAGAGGCGTCACCGTACGCGAGACCGGCCATCTTTCCGCAATCGTTGAGGAGTACATGGCTCAGGTGGAGAGCAAGCTGAAGGACCAAGTTGCCAGAGAAGCTCGAAAGAAACGCGATGGCAGTTTCGCTGACACGTTTTACAACACCTATGGCATGACTGGTGTCGTTTTCAGTATCGGTGATACGGTGATCGGCGGCGAATTTTCAGGGAACGTAGAAGAACAACATGGTGTCCTGAGCGTGGAAGGCTCGTTTGATTTCTATTTGAGGGACGAATTTGCCGACCCTGCCGACATAGGCATTGAGGTTATTGATCCGGGCGAGACAATCTTTGAGAACATCCATAGACCCCTCGATAATTATCTCAGGGGCCGTACCGGCCTTCCACCACGTGGCCCCCAACGGCTTGGGGTTCAAACCGGTGAACTGTATTCGATAACTGACGATTGGTCAGGGACGCTGAGCGGGCAAATCTACTTGGATCCTGCGCGAAGCGCCTATGGATAGATTCGGCTCCCTTTTGGTAATCGGAACGCTCTCTGCGGTTCTTACACTGGTATTCTTATGGGGAGTTCCGACGCACTGCGTGCAGCTTCCCAATGGCTTGAACATCGGCAAACAAGCTCTGATTGATCTGAACCGACCATATTTCAGACCAGATATCGTTCCCAAGTTTGACAACGGTCAATCGCTGCTACCCGGAGACGCCTGGCCGTTCTACGCCACGGAAACAACAGTTCACGGGCTCGCGCTAGAAGCCGATCCTGAAGATGATTTCTGGTTCGCATGGCGCGAAGACACAGGTTTGGTCCTCAAAGCTGAAGATCCTGCGCTTTACGAAAAACTCGTTTCAGAAGCTGGTGCGCCGATGGGAAACAAGGGCATCAATGTCGTAGGTTCTCATATGGTCATGATGGAGCTGAAAAGACGACCTGAATATACCGATCAAACCTGTCGGACTCGGTGGATCGTAGTTGGCACAGGGGACCTTTAGTTTGCGGTCAACCCAACTCTCATTTCGTCAGGATGAGTGGCCTGCCGGGCTAACCTACCAAGGAAACTACATCTCGGAGGATGAGACCGACAGGCTCGTCCAGGAGATCGACGCGGCCCCCTGGCGCACCGATCTAAAACGGCGGGTCCAGCATTACGGCTATCGCTACGACTACAAAGCACGGCAGGCGCGACGAGAAGATTACCTTGGGCCGCTGCCTGAGCTGTTCCAGGAGCTTGCGGAACGGTTGACCGGAGAAGGCCATTTCCAAACCGTCCCTGACCAGGTCATCGTCAACGAATACCAGCCCGGACAGGGCATCTCGGCCCATATCGACTGCCAACCCTGCTTTGGAGAGACAATCGCCTCCCTGAGCCTTCTCTCGGTTTGTGTGATGCGGTTTGCCTCCCAGACCCATTCTCAGCAAATGGAGCTACAACTCCAACCCGCGAGTCTGTTGGTTTTGAAGGGTGAGGCTCGCCACGTGTGGATCCATGCCATCTCATCAAGGAAAACAGATGTAATTGAGGGGCAGAAACATGTCCGTTCTCGCCGCATCTCACTGACGTTTCGAACCATGAAGTTCAAAAACCCCTAGTGTTAATAGTGTTACCTACGGAGTAGTGTTACGGGCCAAAAAATCAGCATTAACCACATGATCTAAAAACGGAAAACCATCCACCGGGTTCCGAAACTAACGAATTTGGGTTCCGAAACTAACGAATTTGGGTTCCGAAACTAACGAACGGATTTACCGCCTCAGGAAGGTTCCTAAAATAACGAATTTGGGTTCCTGAAAGCGCGAAGCAGCCAAGAGTTCCTGATATAACGAAATTTGGTTCCCAATATAACGAACAGGCGCTATGCTCGTCAGCATGCCATTGCTGCCAGATAGACACCCCCAGAAGGACTTCTTCATCCTGGACATCTCGGATGTTGTTCCGAAAGACGACATCGCATCGATGGAGCATCCGCTGTTCTCATTGGCGACCAAGCCAGACATGCGTCACCTCGAATATCGCAGCGGCGACAACAAGCTACAGATCATCCCCTCAGGGGTTGGCCTACCAACGATCTTCGACAAGGACATCCTGATTTTCTGCATCAGCCAGCTGATGCACAGAAAGAACCGAGGCGAGAAAATCGGCAAGCGCGTTCGCTTCTCAGCCCGTGAGCTGATGGTCGCCACCAACAGGAAAACAGGCGGGATTGAATACAAGCGTCTGGCACAAGCTTTCAACCGATTACGCGGCACCACGTTCCAAACGGACATCACGACGGGCAACCGGCGCGAAACACGCATCTTCGGCCTGATCGACGAAGGCGGCTTCGTCATGCAGGCAGACACCTGGCGGCTCGACTACTGCGAGGTCGTCCTCTCCGATTGGGTCATGCGCGCGATCGAGGCCAACGAGGTCGTCACAATCTCAAACGACTATTTCCGCCTGCGCCGACCGCTCGAACGACGCATCTACGAGATTGCCCGCAAACACTGCGGCGAGCAGAAAAAATGGCAGATTGGTCTCGCCAACCTCCAGAACAAAACAGGCAGCAACGCACCCCTCAAGAAGTTCCGCCTCAATATCCGTCAAATCATCGCCGGACGATCACATGCCGTTCTACCGCATGGAGCTGAACGACGGATGATCTGGTGATCTTCCGCCCCCGCAAGGCAAAGACCACGCTCACGCCTCCCATCACGCTACCTGACTGGGCCGAGGAAAAGGCCCGCGGGATCGCGCGGGGAAAGGGCTGGGACTACCACGCTCTACGCGCGAACTGGATGGAGTTTGCCCAGGATGAGGCTGGCAAGGGCAATCCCCCGCAGAACGCAGGGGCGGCCTTTGTGGCCTACTGCAAGAAACAGGAACGGCTAAGATGAAGAAAGGTCTGGCTTGAACTCGATGCAATGGATTTTGCAACATTTCGAAGACACAGGAGAAGCTGGCCAACGCTTTGGAGCGCCTCGGCATTTCCTACTCATGGCACAAGGTTGTCCCATTTGTCGGCGATCTTGATCCTGAACCAGAGATCGAAGATCGCAACGCAGTCGTCTTATTCGGCTCCTACACGCTTTGGCGCTATGCACAAAAAGAAGCGCTTAACCCTGGCGTCTTCAAAATCAGACCATTTGTTCACGAAAAGCCATGGCATCCGCACCTCCTAAACGGGGCCGACGCCTTGTTCCTGTCTCTCCAAGACATTCCTGAAAGTCTCCCCAACGAAGATCGCCTGTGGTTCATGCGCCCAGTCGATGACAGCAAGGAAGAACCTGGGCGCGTGCGCCATGCTTCGGAAATCATTGCACTGGCAAAGCGCGTATTGGCTCTGAACGAAGAGGAAATCCCCAAAGGCTCATTGCGTCACGATACCGAGCTTATGCTCACACAGCCCGCACAGATTTTGAAGGAATGGCGCATCTGGATCGTCAACGACGTCGTGCGCACCTTCTCGCTCTACAAAGAGGGATCACGGGTGATCTATCGACCTGAGATCGATCAAGACGCCGCTGACTTCGCAGAGCAAATGGTCCGACTTAATCCCGGTTATGCGCGCGCCTACGTGATGGACATCTGCCGCACCGAAACAGGATTAAAGATGCTGGAGACCAATTGCATCAATGCTGCAGGTTTTTATGCCGCCGATTTGCTCAAACTCGCAGATGCAATCCATCACATCGACGGCTACAAAGCCTAAACGCTCACCCACCAACCAAACGCGCCCAAAACCCCTTTTTCCGGATACTTTGATCCTCGATCAATGCCGTGATCTTTTGAGCTTGGTCTTTCCAACTATCACGGTCAGCGCGGGTTTCTTCCAGCATCTCGCGCAATAGCTCAACTTCACGCTCTAACGCACTGGTTTCAGTGGGGGTAACTTGATCTAACATTTTTGTAGTAACGTCACTATCAAGAGAAACGGCAGGCCACACCCGGAAAAGCTCTGACGCCTCGATGATCCACCCTCCGCCGTCACGAGGAACTGCTGAAAGCTTCCCTTTTTTTATGGCTCTTGTTATTGTTGGAACACTTTTTCCAACTCTTTTCGCTGCCTGTGATGCAGATAACTCCATGCCGTAAACCAGCCCCCTTTCATGCTATAACTTATATAGTTTTTGAAAGGGTAACGCACTTACATCAGGCTATAAAGCCTTTGCTCAAGAAAGCTGGTACCCAACTTCTTTCTGATGACGCACGGCAACGACCAACGCCACG
>NZ_JAPMLQ010000022.1 GCF_026410305.1 Sulfitobacter sp. F26204
AAAATTCTGAGGTTTATGAGGCGGGGCGCGCCGTTGTTAGGGCGCATCTGGTTTTATTTGTCTCGACGTTGTTTGAAAATTAGATATCTGAAGAGATATGTGGGCGGTTTGGTTCATTCGATGGATCAACGTCTGTATATCGCGCCTTTAGGGTTTCGGCCCGATGATGAGGTGTCAGCTTCACTGTTTGAGTGGCTTTCGGTTACTTTGGTAACTTTAAGTACATCAAACAGAAAGACGCCTGTAGTATTCAGTAAGTACTGCAGGTCGATGTGCAGAGGTTCGACGTCAAGGATAAGCATGTAAATGCTTTTCAACTTGAGAGTTTGATCCTGGCTCAGAACGAACGCTGGCGGCAGGCCTAACACATGCAAGTCGAGCGCAGTCCTTCGGGACCGAGCGGCGGACGGGTTAGTAACGCGTGGGAACATACCCTTTGGTACGGAATAGTCTCGGGAAACTGAGGGTAATACCGTATGTGCCCTTCGGGGGAAAGATTTATCGCCATTGGATTGGCCCGCGTAAGATTAGATAGTTGGTGGGGTAATGGCCTACCAAGTCTACGATCTTTAGCTGGTTTTAGAGGATGATCAGCAACACTGGGACTGAGACACGGCCCAGACTCCTACGGGAGGCAGCAGTGGGGAATCTTAGACAATGGGCGCAAGCCTGATCTAGCCATGCCGCGTGTGTGATGAAGGCCTTAGGGTCGTAAAGCACTTTCGCCAGGGATGATAATGACAGTACCTGGTAAAGAAACCCCGGCTAACTCCGTGCCAGCAGCCGCGGTAATACGGAGGGGGTTAGCGTTGTTCGGAATTACTGGGCGTAAAGCGTACGTAGGCGGACCAGCAAGTTAGGGGTGAAATCCCGGGGCTCAACCCCGGAACTGCCCTTAAAACTGTTGATCTTGAGTTCGAGAGAGGTGAGTGGAATTCCAAGTGTAGAGGTGAAATTCGTAGATATTTGGAGGAACACCAGTGGCGAAGGCGGCTCACTGGCTCGATACTGACGCTGAGGTACGAAAGTGTGGGGAGCAAACAGGATTAGATACCCTGGTAGTCCACACCGTAAACGATGAATGCCAGTCGTCGGGTAGCATGCTATTCGGTGACACACCTAACGGATTAAGCATTCCGCCTGGGGAGTACGGTCGCAAGATTAAAACTCAAAGGAATTGACGGGGGCCCGCACAAGCGGTGGAGCATGTGGTTTAATTCGAAGCAACGCGCAGAACCTTACCAACCCTTGACATCCTGTGCCACTACCAGAGATGGTACGTTCCCTTCGGGGACGCAGTGACAGGTGCTGCATGGCTGTCGTCAGCTCGTGTCGTGAGATGTTCGGTTAAGTCCGGCAACGAGCGCAACCCACATCTTTAGTTGCCAGCAGTTCGGCTGGGCACTCTAAAGAAACTGCCCGTGATAAGCGGGAGGAAGGTGTGGATGACGTCAAGTCCTCATGGCCCTTACGGGTTGGGCTACACACGTGCTACAATGGCAGTGACAATGGGTTAATCCCAAAAAGCTGTCTCAGTTCGGATTGGGGTCTGCAACTCGACCCCATGAAGTCGGAATCGCTAGTAATCGCGTAACAGCATGACGCGGTGAATACGTTCCCGGGCCTTGTACACACCGCCCGTCACACCATGGGAGTTGGTTCTACCCGACGACGCTGCGCTAACCTTCGGGGGGCAGGCGGCCACGGTAGGATCAGCGACTGGGGTGAAGTCGTAACAAGGTAGCCGTAGGGGAACCTGCGGCTGGATCACCTCCTTTCTAAGGATGTTTCTAGCATGATTTATGGGATGCCGACGCGCTCAAGTAGCGAAGCGGTAGCGCATAAAAAGTCGTGGAACACTTAGCAGGACTGCAAACAAAGCAGTCCAAATCATGAGAACACTTTCGGGTGTTACTCAGGACCGAGCCGTCCTCATATCTCTTCAGAAACAGAACACGAGCTACCGCTCGTATGGGTCGGTAGCTCAGGTGGTTAGAGCGCACGCCTGATAAGCGTGAGGTCGGAGGTTCAAGTCCTCCTCGACCCACCAAGCGATTTTGCCTTCGGCAAAACGCGTTGTCATGACAGCGTATCCAAAGGATGCGCGAGAATGACGATAGCGGTGCTTCTCGGCATCTTTTGCAAGCAAAAGAGCCTGCCAGCACGACGCGCGTTTTGCTTTGCAAAACACTCTGGGGCCTTAGCTCAGCTGGGAGAGCGCCTGATTTGCATTCAGGAGGTCAGGAGTTCGATCCTCCTAGGCTCCACCAAGACTTTCGTAAGAAGGTCGTCGCCCAAACAGGGTTTTGCGCAGCAAGGCACGGGTTGGGCAAGCGCAGCAGCAGAACACATCTTCAAGCATTCGCTGAATGTTTGGACGTCTGTTCTGCAGACGAATTGACATCGTAAAGAGAGATACTAACAACACTGTTGGTCACATCGCGTAAGATGATGATCTCAGTTGCTGCTAACTTCGGTTAGCCGGCATGTAGCGGACTGTTTCCTCGGTCTTCTGCGTGTATCGCGGCTGAAAAAGACGTGTTGTCCAAGTCAAGTACACTAACCAGAGGTATGACGGTGTTTGCCCGCACGGCTGACACCTATCTGCATGCCTCGTTGTCTGGATTTAGAATCCAGGCGGGAAAAAGTATGCTTTTGAACCGGAATAAGGGTCTGCAGTTTCTTACCAGCTTCTGTGGATCGCGCGAGACGCAAGTCTTGCTTTTTCTGGATCAAATCAAGCGCGAAAAGGGCGTTTGGTGAATGCCTTGGCAGTAAGAGGCGATGAAAGACGTGATACTCTGCGATAAGCCATGGGGAGCTGAGAATAAGCTTTGATCCATGGATTTCTGAATGGGGCAACCCACCTGATACTTTGTTATTATTGCTCAGCAATGAGCAGCTAATAATGAGGTAAACCAGGTATTTATAGACTGAATACATAGGTTTATAAAAGCAAACCCGGGGAACTGAAACATCTAAGTACCCGGAGGAAAGGAAATCAATTGATACTCCCCTAGTAGCGGCGAGCGAACGGGGACCAGCCGAGCCATGAATGTGGTTAGAATGCGTTGGAATGCGCAACCAGAGTGGGTGATAGTCCCGTATAAGAAGCATGATTGGACGTATTAAGTAGGGCGGGACACGTGAAATCCTGTCTGAAGATCGGAGGACCACCTTCGAAGGCTAAGTACTCCTTACTGACCGATAGTGAACCAGTACCGTGAGGGAAAGGTGAAAAGCACCCCGACGAGGGGAGTGAAACAGTACCTGAAACCGAACGCCTACAATCAGTTGGAGGGGCTTTACGCCCTGACAGCGTACCTTTTGTATAATGGGTCATCGACTTGGTCTCACAAGCAAGCTTAAGCCGTTAGGTGTAGGCGTAGCGAAAGCGAGTCTTAATAGGGCGTTGAGTTTGTGGGATCAGACCCGAAACCGAGTGATCTAGGCATGGCCAGGTTGAAGGTTAGGTAACACTAACTGGAGGACCGAACCCACATCTGTTGAAAAAGATCGGGATGAGCTGTGCCTAGGGGTGAAAGGCCAATCAAACTCGGAGATAGCTGGTTCTCTGCGAAATCTATTTAGGTAGAGCGTCGACCGAATACCCTCGGGGGTAGAGCACTGGATGGGTAATGGGGACTCACCGTCTTACTGATCCTAACCAAACTCCGAATACCGAGGAGTACTAGTCGGCAGACACACGGCGAATGCTAACGTCCGTCGTGAAGAGGGAAACAACCCTAACCTCCAGCTAAGGCCCCTAATTCATGGCTAAGTGGGAAAGCAGGTGGGACGACCAAAACAACCAGGAGGTTGGCTTAGAAGCAGCCATCCTTTAAAGATAGCGTAACAGCTCACTGGTCTAAACAAGTTGTCCTGCGGCGAAGATGTAACGGGGCTCAAGCCATGAGCCGAAGCTGAGGATGCATTTATTGCATGGTAGCAGAGCGTAGTGTGACATAAGACTTTGTCTCCTTGACCCAAGGTGGGTTTTACCCACCCTACGGGTATTGGAGACGCAGTCTTTTCTGTGAAGCCGGCGCGTGAGCGATCCGGTGGAGAGATCACTAGTGAGAATGATGACATGAGTAGCGACAAAGAGTGTGAGAAACACTCTCGCCGAAAGTCCAAGGGTTCCTGCTTAAAGCTAATCTGAGCAGGGTAAGCCGACCCCTAAGGCGAGGCCGAAAGGCGTAGTCGATGGGAACCAGGTTAATATTCCTGGGCCAGATGGAAGTGACGGATCTGAAACGTAGTTCATCCTTATCGGATTGGATGGGCTGCCAACAGGTTCCTGGAAATAGCTCCATCGCTAGATCGTACCCTAAACCGACACAGGTGGACTGGTAGAGAATACCAAGGCGCTTGAGAGAACTATGTTGAAGGAACTCGGCAAAATACCTCCGTAAGTTCGCGAGAAGGAGGCCCGGTTCCTAGGCAACTAGGGGCTGGGGGCACAAACCAGGGGGTGGCGACTGTTTATTAAAAACACAGGGCTCTGCGAAGTCGTAAGACGACGTATAGGGTCTGACGCCTGCCCGGTGCCTGAAGGTTAAAAGGAGGGGTGAGAGCTCTGAATTGAAGCCCAGGTAAACGGCGGCCGTAACTATAACGGTCCTAAGGTAGCGAAATTCCTTGTCGGGTAAGTTCCGACCTGCACGAATGGCGTAACGACTTCCCCGCTGTCTCCAACATAGACTCAGCGAAATTGAATTACCTGTCAAGATGCAGGTTTCCCGCGGTTAGACGGAAAGACCCCGTGCACCTTTACTACAGCTTCACACTGGCATTAGGCCGAATATGTGCAGGATAGGTGGTGGGCTTTGAAACGTGGACGCCAGTCTGCGTGGAGCCTCCCTTGAGATACCACCCTTATTCTGCTTGATGTCTAACCGCGGTCCGTTATCCGGATCCGGGACCCTGTGTGGCGGGTAGTTTGACTGGGGCGGTCGCCTCCTAAATCGTAACGGAGGCGCGCGAAGGTTGGCTCAGAGCGGTCGGAAATCGCTCGTTGAGTGCAATGGCAGAAGCCAGCCTGACTGCGAGACTGACAAGTCGAGCAGAGTCGAAAGACGGCCATAGTGATCCGGTGGTCCCAAGTGGGAGGGCCATCGCTCAACGGATAAAAGGTACGCCGGGGATAACAGGCTGATACTGCCCAAGAGTCCATATCGACGGCAGTGTTTGGCACCTCGATGTCGGCTCATCTCATCCTGGGGCTGGAGCAGGTCCCAAGGGTACGGCTGTTCGCCGTTTAAAGAGGTACGTGAGCTGGGTTTAGAACGTCGTGAGACAGTTCGGTCCCTATCTTCCGTGGGTGTAGGATACTTGAGAGGAGTTGCCCCTAGTACGAGAGGACCGGGGTGAACGATCCACTGGTGGACCAGTTGTTATGCCAATAGCAGTGCTGGGTAGCTATGATCGGACAGGATAACCGCTGAAGGCATCTAAGCGGGAAGCCCCCCTCAAAACAAGGTATCCCTGAGAGCCGAGGTAGACCACCTCGTCGATAGGCCAGAGATGTAAGCGTAGTAATACGTTCAGTTGACTGGTACTAATGGCTCGATAGGCTTGATTTGATCCAGTAGAAGCAAGACTTCTGCGCAGTAAGGTGGGTACAAACCCGCCCTACGGAAAAACTCAAAAGCATACACAATACATTAGATGTATTTGACTTGGACAAGGTTAGACAAACCCGTCAGGAAAGACGGGGACAGAAGTTCGTCGCAAATATAATATGCCGACAAACTCAGTTTCCGAGTCCTTCTTTGGTTTGGTGATCATAGCGAGAGCAAAACACCTGGTTCCATCCCGAACCCAGCCGTTAAGTGCCTTAGCGCCGATGGTACTGCGTCTTAAGGCGTGGGAGAGTAGGTCATCGCCAAACCTAACAAGAACTCAGAAACATAAATATCTCTCTAACGATAAAAATACAAAAAAATCAAACGGTGTG
>NZ_JAPMLQ010000023.1 GCF_026410305.1 Sulfitobacter sp. F26204
GTAAGCGATGCGCCGCCCCCACCTTCCTTGTGATCGCCTGATCTGAGATTCAGCTCTAATGGATGGATTATCAGGGAGTTTCTCCATGGAGCGCTCAACGGAGTTTCTCAGTAACATTGATATGATTGTGGGGCCGCGCGGTCACCGCCGGTGGCCGGATGCGGTGAAGGCGCAAATTGTGGTCGAGACGCTGGTGGAGGGTGCCTCGGTGGGCGCAGTTGCGCGGCGGTATGACATGCGGGCCAATCATTTGTCGGAATGGCGGCGCATGGCGCGGGAGGGCAAGCTGGTTCTGCCCGCTGTTCCTGAGGCGCCAAGCTTTGCAGAATTGGTTGTGCGCGACGATGTTGAGACGGCACCTGAACTTGCACCACCACCATTGGATCTGATCTGTGGCAGCGTCCATGTGCGATTGGTCGCAAACACATCAGCAGCGCGCATTGCCGAGATTGTCCGTGCCTTGAATGCGCCCTCATGATGTTCCCTTCGAACCGAGTGCGGATCGTTGTGGCCACCAAGCCTGTCGACTTCCGAAAAGGTCATGACGGGCTGGCAGCGCTGGTTAAGAACGAGTTGCGCAAGGACCCGTTCACTGGGATCGTATTTGTGTTCCGCTCGAAACGCGCAGATCGGCTGAAGCTGCTGTATTGGGACGGCACCGGGTTGGTCATGGCTTATAAGCGGCTCGAAGAACACACCTTCACTTGGCCTGCCATCAAGGATGGCCTGATGGCCCTAAACTACGCCCAGTTTGAAGCGCTGTTCTCGGGATTGGACTGGCGGAAAGTAAGGGCTTTGTCAGTGCGTCCGCCGACTGCGGCAGAGTGAATCAGGCCGTCTTTTGCAGGGTTGCTGAGGTGCAGGAAATGGTAGTCATTCCCCATGTCAAAACCTGCCGATCTCCCTAATGATTTTGAGGCCCTGAAGGCGCTGCTTGCTGCCTCAGAGGACCGAAATCTGCGCAAGCAGGATCGTATCGACCAGTTGGAGAAACTGGTTGCTGACTTCAAGCGTGCCCTGTTTGGCGCACGGTCCGAGAAGGCCGATCCCGAGCAGTTTGAACTGGCGCTGGAAGACATCGAAACGGCGATGGCAGAGATCCATGCTGAAGATGAAGCGCTCGATCCGCCTACATCGCGCCCGGCAAAGCCGCGCAATACCAATCGCGGTTCATTCCCCAAACATTTGCCGCGTATCGAAGAGGTGCTTGCGCCCGACAGCACGATCTGCGGCTGCGGCGCTGAACGGCATATGATTGGTGAGGATGCGTCTGAACGATTGGATATCATCCCCGCCCAGTTCCGTGTGATCGTTACCCGCCGCCCGAAGTATGCCTGCCGGTCCTGCACGAATGGGGTCATCCAAGAACCTGCACCCGCCCGGCTTATCCCGGGTGGCATGCCGACCGAGGCCACTGTGGCGCATGTGTTGGTGAGCAAATACGCGGATCACCTGCCGCTGTATCGTCAGGCGCAGATTTACAGCCGTCAGGGCATCCACCTTGATCGATCCACCCTCGCAGGGTGGGTTGGCAAAGCAGCCTATGAGCTGCGACCCGTGTTTGATGCGTTGATCGCCGATTTGAAGCGTTCGACAAAACTGTTCATGGATGAAACAAGAGCACCAGTGCTCGACCCGGGCAGACGCAAAACCAAAACCGGATACTTCTGGGCGCTGGCCCGCGACGATCGACCGTGGGGTGGTGCTGCTCCACCGGGCGTCGCCTTCACTTATGCACCGGGACGGTCCGGCCAGTATGCAGATGACATTCTCAAAGGCTTCTCCGGCATTTTACAGGTGGACGGCTATGCAGGGTATAACCGCCTGCTCAAACGCGCAGATGACAATGTCGCCTTGGCCTACTGCTGGGCCCATGCGCGGCGTAAATTGCATGAGGTTGCGCAATCCGGCACCGCCCCCATCGCCGAAGCGCGGTTGAAACAGATCGCTGCGCTCTACCGGATCGAAAAGGATATCCGAGGCCTGGCACCCGAGGTGCGATTGGCTGCACGGCAAGACCGATCAGCACCGTTGATCGCCGCGTTTGAGGAGTGGCTCACGACCAACCGCGCGCGGCTGTCTGCCAAAGCCCCTTTGGGTGAAGCGCTCAAATACATCGCAAAATACTGGGATGGACTGTGCCTGTTTCTGACTGACGGCCGTATCGAAATGGACAGCAATGCCGTCGAACGCACCATCCGTCCCATCGCTTTGAATCGCAAGAACGCGCTCTTCGCTGGCCACGACGCCGGAGCCGCAAACTGGGGGGTAATCGCTTCCTTGATCGAGACCTGCAAATTAAACGATGTCGATCCGCACGCCTATCTGACCAATACGCTCACAGCCATCGTCGCTGGCCACAAACAAAGCATGATCAACGAGCTGCTACCCTGGAATTACGTCAAATAGGTGGGATCGGCGCACCGGTTAC
>NZ_JAPMLQ010000024.1 GCF_026410305.1 Sulfitobacter sp. F26204
TGAGCTACCCCCCGAAATTCGGACACTGACGTAAGCTGCAATTTGTTGTCTGTTGATCTTCAACACGAAGGAGATTGACGATGTCGAAACGGAAGCAACATCACCCAGAGTTTAAGGCCAAGGTGGCGTTGGAAGCGCTGAAGGGGGAGGAGACGGTCAGCGAGTTGGCGAGCCGGTTTGGCGTGCACCCCACGATGATCCATCAATGGAAGCAGGCTCTGCTTGAAGGCGCGTCTGGTGTATTTGAGCGTGGTGGTCGGAAGGCACCGGCAGTCGATGAAGAGCAGGTCAAAGATCTGCACGCCAAGATTGGGGAGTTGGCCGTCGCCAATGATTTTTTGGCCAGAAAGCTCAAACCCTGGACCGGCAAGTGAGGCGTAAGATGATCGAGACCGCCAATGCCGACTTGTCTATCAGCAAACAATGCAAGCTGCTGTCGATCTCGCGGTCGTCATTTTACTACGAGCCCAAGGGCGAAAGTGAGATGAACCTCGATCTGATGCGCGTGATCGACAAGCAGTTCTTGGAAACGCCTTTTTATGGTGTGCGTCAAATGACGTGGCACCTGCGCAATGAGGATCATCTCGTGAACGAGAAGCGCATCCGTCGTCTCATGCGGCTCATGGGTTTGATGCCGATCTATCAAAAGCCCAACACCAGCAAAGCCGCGAAGGGTCACAAGATTTACCCTTACCTGCTGCGTGGGCTGCGTGTGGATCGGCCCAATCAGGTCTGGTGCGCTGACATCACCTATCTGCCAATGCGACGCGGCTTTCTATATCTGGTCGCGATCATGGACTGGCACACGCGCAAGGTGCTGGCGTGGCGTATCTCAAACACATTGGAAGCCGAGTTTTGCGTTGATGCCTTGAATGAGGCCATTCACAAGTTCGGCCCGCCGGACATTATGAACACAGATCAGGGCAGCCAGTTTACGTCGTTTGCTTGGACAGACCGGCTGCGACGATCAAACGTGCGCATCTCGATGGATGGCAAAGGCCGTTTCCTCGACAACATCTTCGTCGAACGGCTCTGGCGGTCTTTGAAATATGAATGCGTGTACCTGCATGCCTGGGAAACCGGATCAGAGGCGAAGGCAGGCGTCAGGAAGTGGATCGACTTCTACAATGACAAGCGCCCACATTCCGCCCTTGGCGGCAAACCACCTGCCGTGATCTACTGGCAGCGAATTGAAACAACTAACCCCGATCAGCAGGCCCAAAAAGTAGCTTAATTTACGCCAGAAGCTGTCCAACAAATGGGGAGTAGCTCAA
>NZ_JAPMLQ010000025.1:0-1079 GCF_026410305.1 Sulfitobacter sp. F26204
CATGGCAAAGGAAAAGTTTGAACGTAACAAGCCGCACGTCAACATCGGCACAATCGGTCACGTTGACCACGGCAAGACGACGCTGACAGCGGCGATTACCAAGTATTTTGGTGATTTTCAGGCCTATGACCAGATTGACGGTGCGCCAGAAGAGAAAGCCCGCGGCATCACGATTTCCACGGCGCACGTGGAGTATGAGACAGAGACACGCCACTATGCGCACGTTGACTGCCCCGGCCACGCCGACTACGTCAAGAACATGATCACGGGTGCAGCGCAGATGGACGGCGCGATCCTGGTTGTGAACGCGGCCGACGGCCCAATGCCACAAACGCGCGAGCACATTCTGCTGGGCCGCCAGGTTGGCATCCCCTACATGGTTGTTTACATGAACAAGGTTGACCAGGTTGACGACGAAGAACTGCTTGAACTGGTTGAGATGGAAATCCGCGAGCTGTTGTCCTCTTATGAGTATCCCGGCGACGACATTCCTGTGATACCGGGTTCCGCCCTTGCGGCGATGGAAGGCAACAAGCCAGAAATCGGTGAAGAATCCATTAAGAAGCTGATGGCGGCGGTTGACGAATACATCCCGACACCGGCGCGCGCAGTTGACCAGCCGTTCCTGATGCCTGTTGAGGACGTCTTCTCGATTTCCGGTCGTGGTACTGTTGTGACCGGCCGTATCGAGCGTGGCGTGATCAACGTCGGCGACGCGATCGAGATCGTGGGCATTCGCGACACCAAGGCAACCACCTGTACCGGTGTTGAAATGTTCCGCAAGCTGCTGGATCGTGGTGAAGCAGGCGACAACGTGGGCATCCTGCTGCGCGGTATCGAGCGTGACGGCGTTGAGCGCGGTCAGGTTCTGTGTCACCCCAAATCCGTGAACCCGCACACCAAGTTCGAGGCAGAAGCCTATATCCTGACCAAGGAAGAGGGTGGCCGTCACACGCCGTTCTTTGCGAACTACCGTCCACAGTTCTATTTCCGCACCACGGATGTGACCGGCACAGTTAACCTGCCCGAGGGCACGGAAATGGTGATGCCTGGCGACAACCTGAAGTTCGACGTTGAAC
>NZ_JAPMLQ010000025.1:1100-1594 GCF_026410305.1 Sulfitobacter sp. F26204
GCGCGGTATCGAGCGTGACGGCGTTGAGCGCGGTCAGGTTCTGTGTCACCCCAAATCCGTGAACCCGCACACCAAGTTCGAGGCCGAGGCCTATATCCTGACCAAGGAAGAGGGTGGCCGTCACACGCCGTTCTTTGCGAACTACCGTCCACAGTTCTACTTCCGCACCACGGATGTGACCGGCACAGTTAACCTGCCCGAGGGCACGGAAATGGTGATGCCTGGCGACAACCTGAAGTTCGACGTTGAACTGATCGCCCCGATCGCCATGGAGCAGGGCCTGCGCTTTGCCATCCGCGAAGGTGGCCGGACTGTTGGCGCTGGTGTGGTTTCTAAAATCACGGAGTAGGTCGACTTTGCTTTAGCAAGGTCTGGCCAGTGCGACGCCTTGTGGCAGTGTCTTTTCCCCTTCAGGAAAAGATCACGAGAGCAAGGTGTCGGCACACAGGTACTACTAAGAACAAAAGGCCGCTCCATTCGGGGCGGCCTTTTGC
>NZ_JAPMLQ010000026.1 GCF_026410305.1 Sulfitobacter sp. F26204
CGAGAACAACAGGCTGAAGCGTATGTTGGCGGATGCGATGCTGGATAATGCTGCCCTGAAGGATCTCGCGACAAAAAACTACTGACGCCTGATGTGAAGCGACGAGCCGTGCGCGATGTGATGGATCGGCACGGCTTGTCCGAGCGTCGGGCGTGCGAATTGGCTGATCTGCATAGGTCGGTCTTTCAGTATCAAAAGCAAGATCAGGGTGACGACGCCCTGCGCAAG
>NZ_JAPMLQ010000027.1 GCF_026410305.1 Sulfitobacter sp. F26204
ATGTGGATGAGGACGACACCGTCACCATCGACGTGCTGGGCAACGACACTGATCCGAACGGCGATCCGCTGACGGTAACTGAGGCCACTGCGCCAAACGGGACGGTTACGATTAACCCCGACGGCACGCTGGACTACACGCCGAACCCGGACTTCAACGGCGAAGACACGATCACCTACACGGTCGAGGATCCCGACGGGAACCCCG
>NZ_JAPMLQ010000002.1 GCF_026410305.1 Sulfitobacter sp. F26204
TAGCAAGGTCTGGCCAGTGCGACGCCTTGTGGCAGTGTCTTTTCCCCTTCAGGAAAAGATCACGAGAGCAAGGTGTCGGCACACAGGTACTACTAAGAACAAAAGGCCGCTCCATTCGGGGCGGCCTTTTGCGTTTGAAATTGTAAGTGAAACTAGCAAGTGAGCAATGAAGCAAAACAACGTGCTATGATAGTTATTCCATTTCTGGAGTTTCACGAACGCGCACGCAAAGACGTTAGAGAGCAAAGCAAATCGAGTTGCGTCAATTTGTTGACTGCGCATCAATTGGCATGGGCGGCCTTGATTTCATACCAAAACCGTTTCCAAAATGTTCAATTCTCTACTGAAAGCCAGTCAATTTTGGGGCGGCTTGGCTTGATTTCGCAATTTGCTATGGGAGTGGAATTGGTCGAGACTTCAATTTGTGAAGGGTTATATCCCCAAGCCGCAAACCTTCTTAAACAAGCTTTAGAGACCCTAGCTGCAGTCGAAGAAATTACAAAAGACCGCCGCGTGGATGGAAGAGCACCCAGATTTATTGGCAGGCTTCAAAATTTTGGACGCCGCTACGGTGAGTTGAATGAAATTGCGCATCCGACGCGCAGTTCGATGGTCGATTACTTCTCACGTCATACCGAAGGAGAACGAACGGGTGCATCCAGCGTGCCGAGATTTAACAAAGAAGTTTATAGGGAGTTATATGGTATGCAGATCTCGCTCATGGTTGTCGCCCTACAGCAAATGAGGGAAGTATTTCTGGAACTTGGACAACTTGACTGGGATGAGGCTGAAGTGCGTCTGGCGCATTCAGCGACTCAGATCCTCTTGGACGAAGGCTTGATAGAAAGTGCGCTCTAGAAGGCTTTTTGCCCGCACAAATTGCTACATCTACCGAACAAGTCGGTATTCACAAATTCTTATAGGTATCGAGTGCCGATTGTTGCTGACAACCCCTTGCCACCTGCCCCGACTCCCCCTATACGCCCCCTAACTCCCGGGGTGCGCCAATGCGTGCCCCGTTTGAGTTGCACTATGCGCGACGAGGGTGCCGGATGAGCCGGTATCTTCCAATCCGCTAAAGCCCTGATTAAAGGGATGATATATACATGGCACAAAGCCAAAATATCCGCATCCGGCTCAAGGCGTTTGACTACCGTGTGCTGGACAGCTCCACACAGGAAATCGTCAACACCGCCAAGCGTACCGGCGCATCTGTTCGCGGCCCGATTCCGCTTCCGAACAAGATTGAGAAATTCACCGTTTTGCGTGGCCCCCACGTAGACAAGAAATCCCGTGACCAGTTCGAGATCCGCACGCATAAGCGTCTGCTGGATATCGTTGATCCGACTCCCCAGACCGTTGACGCGCTGATGAAGCTCGACCTCGCCGCTGGTGTGGATGTCGAGATCAAGTTGCAGTCGTAAGGAGGGCAAATCTATGTTGCGCTCAGGCGTTATTGCAAAAAAGATGGGCATGACCCGTCTGTTCATGGAAGACGGCAAACAGATTCCTGTGACCGTTCTTCAACTCGATAACCTTCAGGTTGTTGCACAGCGTACCATCGAAAAGGACGGCTATGTTGCTGTTCAACTTGGTGCCGGTACGGCCAAGGCCAAGCGGACCTCTCAGGCGATGCGCGGTCACTTTGCAGCAGCAAAGGTTGAACCAAAGCGCAAGGTTGCAGAGTTCCGCGTTGACGAAGACGCGATGTTGCCGGTTGGCGAAGAGATCATCGCGGATCACTATTTCGCGGGTCAGTATGTTGATGTTGCAGGCACGTCGATCGGTAAAGGTTTTGCCGGTGCGATGAAGCGTCACAACTTTGGCGGTCTGCGTGCGACGCACGGTGTTTCGATTTCGCACCGTTCGCATGGTTCCACTGGTCAGTGTCAGGATCCCGGCAAGGTTTTCAAAGGCAAGAAGATGGCCGGTCACATGGGTGCAGCCCGCGTAACCACGCAGAACCTTGAGGTTGTAAAGACCGATACGGCGCGTGGCCTGATCATGGTCAAAGGTGCTGTTCCCGGTTCCAAAGGTGGATGGGTGACTGTCAAGGATGCGGTGAAAAAGCCGTTCCCAGAGAATGCCATTGTTCCAGCCGCCCTGGCCTCTGCAGCACGTGAAGCCGCGAAAGCCGCTGAAGAAGCAGCAGCCGCAGCAGCAGCCGAAGCAGAAGCAGAAGCCAAACGTCTTGCCGAAGAGCAGGCAGCCGCAGAAGCAGAAGCACTGAAAGCAGCCGAAGCGGAAATCGCGTCTGATAAAGAAGAAGCTGGCGACCAGAGTGAGACTTTGGATGCTGACAAGAAAGAGGGTGACGCATGAAACTCGATGTCATCAAACTCGACGGCGGCAAAGCCGGATCGGTAGACTTGGACGAGGCCCTGTTTGGTCTTGAGCCACGCGCCGACATCCTGCACCGTGTCGTCCGCTGGCAGCGCAACAATGCGCAGGCCGGTACGCACAAGGTCAAGACGCGCTCCGAAGTGAGCTACTCTACCAAGAAGATTTATCGTCAGAAAGGTACCGGCGGCGCGCGTCACGGTGCACGTTCTGCGCCGATCTTCCGTGGTGGTGGTGTCTACAAGGGACCAGTGGTGCGTTCGCATGGTCACGAACTGACCAAGAAGTTCCGCAAGCTGGGTCTGCGTCACGCTTTGTCTGCAAAGGCAAAAGCGGGTGAGCTGGTCATTATCGAGGATGCAACATCCGAAGGTAAGACAGCAGCTTTGGCCAAGCAGATTTCCAACCTCGGTTGGAAGCGCACATTGGTCATTGACGGTGCCTCCGTGAACGAAAACTTCGCACAAGCCGCGCGCAACATTGAAGGCCTGGACATCCTGCCGACAATGGGCGCTAACGTATATGATATCCTCAAGCGTGACACTCTGGTGATCACGAAGGCGGGCATCGAAGCATTGGAGGCCCGTTTGAAATGAGCGCCAAGCACACACATTACGACGTGATCCGCAAACCGATCATCACTGAAAAGGCAACCATGGCATCTGAAGCCAATGCGGTTGTGTTTGAAGTGGCGATCGACAGCAACAAGCCAATGATCAAAGAGGCCGTTGAGGCGCTCTTTGGTGTCAAGGTGAAGGCAGTCAATACCTCCATCACCAAAGGCAAGGTCAAGCGTTTCCGTGGCCAGTTGGGCAAGCGGAAAGACGTGAAAAAGGCCTATGTGACGCTCGAAGAGGGCAACACGATCGACGTATCTACCGGTCTGTAACCAGATCTGAATTTAGCGGAAAGGCCCTCGCGAATGCGGGGGCCTTTTGCATTGACGGGCAGTGCATCGCCTCAGGGAGGCGCAGGCTGGTTTGTACCGCAGCGGCAGATAGGACGTGTCGCGGAATCACCCGGAGCTGGGGTATTTCCGCCAATCGGTCGGCTTTGACAGTTGCCGCTTGCTATGTGGTGACAAAAGCGTCATGAGAGCGTTGCGACGTTACCTCTTTCGGCATTACTGCTCCTTACGGCTCAGTCTTTCGATCAAGATCACGACTTAGCCAATCTGCCGCATCCTGTGGGCAGAAAATTCAAGGAATATGACAATGGCCACTGGTACAGTCAAATGGTTCAACACAACTAAAGGCTTCGGCTTTATCGCTCCCGATGGCGGCAGCAAGGATGTATTCGTACATATCTCTGCGGTTGAGCAAGCAGGCCTGACGGGTCTGTCCGATGATCAGAAAGTGACGTTCGACATCGAAGCCGGCCGCGATGGCCGCGAGAGCGCGACAAACATCCAGCTGGCATAAGCTGGCCGCCCCTTTGGGGGCGTTGATGTGAGAGATTTGGGAAGGGGCGTGGCTGTAGTGGTCGCGCTCTTTTTCTTTGTTTGAAAATAAAGTTAGGTTCTCGTATTTCTAGAAGATAGAGATTTCAAAAAACAAAAGGAAATTTCGTGGTTGAGATGACTAATATCACATCGGTTGAAAGAGACCGGCTTGTTTTGTTGCACGAGGGTCATTTCTTCGACTTTAAGAGTAAAGAAATCAGCCCAGCCAGCTTAAGCAAGACGATCTCGGCCTTCGCAAATTCGAGTGGTGGCGAGGTCTTGATTGGTGTCGACGAAGTAGAGGGTCTGTCTGGTGGCGAGCGTCAGTGGAATGGGTTTGTTGAACCCGAGCAAGCCAACGGCATTTTCCAAGTCCTTCATGATCTGGACCCTGTTGGAAGCAACTTTGTAGCGCAATTTCTTTCTGCTGAAGGTGCAAAGGGTTTCGTCCTGCACTTGATGGTTGAAAAAACCCAATCGGTTGTTCGCTCAACCAGCGGCAAAGTCTACGTTCGTAGAGGCGCACAAAACCTACCATTATCAGAGGATGCAATCAAGCGGTTGCATTATGATAAAGGTATCATCTCTTACGAAGATGAGCTTGTTAATGTTGTACATAAAGAGATCACTAATTCTGAGATGGTAATCGAGTTTCTTCTCAATACAATTCCAACTGGTGAACCTCCAGAATGGTTGGAAAAGCAAAAAGTCCTGCTGTCTGGTCGCCCTACAGTAGCTGGAATATTGCTGTTTTCAGACAGCCCGCAATCAACACTTCCAAAACGATCAGCGGTCAAGATTCTTCGTTATCAAACTAAAGATGACGCCGAGCGCGACTACTTGGTCGGGACCCCTGAAACGATTGAGGGACCAGTTTACAGTCTCGTTTTTGATACAGTAGCGCGTGTTCGCGAAATTATCGAAGGCATTGAGAAAGTCGGAGCAAGGGGAATGGAAAAAATTTCATATCCGGAGGAAGCACTTCATGAACTTGTAACGAATGCGATTCTTCACAGAGACTATAGTGTGGCTGCTGACGTACAGGTAAGAATTTTTGACAATCGAGTTGAGATTGAAAGCCCAGGGAAATTGCCTGGTCACGTAACACTCCTGAATATTGCTAAGACCCAATTTGCAAGAAACCCGAAACTAGTTCGTTTGGTAAATAAATTTGAAAATCCACCCAATAAGGACGTGGGTGAAGGTATCAATACAGCCTTCGAAGCTATGGAAAAGTTGAGGTTGAAGAAACCAGAGTTTTCTGAAAGCGACGCGGGTCTCTTGGTTACACTGAGGCACGAAAGCTTGGCATCTCCCGAGCAACTCGTGATGGAATATCTTAAGTCGAACGATGAGATAACCAATCAACAGGCAAGAGAAATTTCAGGAATAAAATCGGAGAATACGATGAAAAACGTGTTTTACAGACTTAGAGGCGCAGGTCAGATTGAGCAAACACCTAAGGTGCCTGGGAAAAAATATTCTTGGCGATTGAAGACCGATAACTAGTTGGTTTGACAGATGTAGTGGTGATTTTCGTTTACGATACCTTGACCCTAACCCCCATCCCCCCTAAACGACCCCATCGGCACTGCCCCAGATTCGTCTGGGGCTTTGTTGTTGTTCGTTAAGGACACACAATCGGGCACCTACGGGGGCCTATAAACCACGCCAGCCTCACTGCTGGCAGCAAGCTAAACGGAAGACAGACAACATGGCACTCAAGTCGTACAAACCGACGACGCCGGGCCAGCGTGGGCTGGTACTGATCGACCGTTCGGAGCTTTGGAAAGGACGTCCGGTCAAGGCCCTCACACAGGGTCTGACGAAATCGGGCGGACGGAACAACACCGGACGGATCACAATGCGTCGAACAGGTGGTGGTGCAAAGCGCCTCTACCGTATCGTTGATTTCAAGCGCAACAAGCTGGACATGTCCGCGGTTGTCGCACGGATCGAATATGACCCGAACCGGACAGCATTTATTGCCCTGATCCAGTACGAAGATGGCGAGCAAGCCTATATCCTTGCCCCTCAGCGTCTGGCGATTGGCGACAAGGTGATTGCTTCGGCCAAGGCCGACATCAAACCCGGCAACGCAATGCCATTCTCTGGCATGCCCATCGGGACAATCATCCACAACATCGAGATGAAGCCTGGCAAGGGGGGGCAGATCGCCCGTGCCGCCGGTACCTACGCCCAGTTCGTGGGGCGTGACGGTGGCTATGCCCAGATCCGTCTGAGCTCAGGAGAGCTGCGTCTCGTACGTCAGGAATGCATGGCCACCGTCGGTGCCGTGTCCAACCCCGACAACTCCAACCAGAATTACGGTAAAGCGGGCCGCATGCGTCACAAGGGCATCCGTCCTTCTGTACGTGGTGTCGTGATGAACCCGATCGACCACCCGCATGGTGGTGGTGAAGGCCGGACCTCTGGTGGTCGTCATCCGGTGACCCCATGGGGCAAGCCGACAAAGGGTGCAAAAACCCGGAACAAGAAAAAAGCGTCAAGCCAGCTGATCATCCGCTCGCGCCACGCCAAGAAGAAGGGACGCTAATTTATGTCTCGTTCAGTATGGAAAGGTCCTTTTGTTGACGCATATGTCCTCAAAAAGGCCGAAGCATCCCGTGAGAGCGGTCGGAATGAAGTGATCAAGATCTGGTCGCGCCGTTCCACCATCTTGCCCCAGTTTGTCGGCCTGACATTCGGTGTCTACAATGGTCGCAAGCATATCCCAGTAAACGTCACAGAAGACATGATCGGTCAGAAGTTCGGTGAATATTCACCAACGCGGACCTATTACGGTCACGCAGCTGACAAAAAAGCGAAGCGGAAATAAGCCATGAGCAAGGATAAGAATCCCCGCCGCGTGGCAGACAATGAAGCGCGCGCAAAACTGCGCATGCTGAAAACGTCGCCGCAGAAATTGAACCTGGTTGCTGGTCTGATCCGCGGCAAGAAGGTGGAACGTGCCCTCACGGACCTGACCTTCTCGAAAAAGCGCATCGCGCAGGATGTGAAGAAATGTCTTCAGTCCGCGATCGCCAATGCCGAAAACAACCACAACCTTGATGTGGACGAGCTGATCGTGGCGGAAGCCTATGTCGGCAAGAACATGACTTTGAAGCGCGGACGCCCACGTGCCCGTGGCCGTTTTGGCAAGATTCTGAAGCCATTTGCCGAAGTCACAATCGTCGTGCGTCAAGTTGAGGAGCAAGCATAATGGGTAACAAAGTAAACCCGATCGGCATGCGTCTGCAGGTCAACCGCACCTGGGACAGCCGCTGGTACGCCGACACAAAGGATTACGGTGATCTTCTGCTGGAAGATCTCGCCATCCGCGCATTCATCAAGAAAGAATGTGCGCAGGCCGGTATTTCCCGTGTGATCATCGAGCGTCCGCACAAGAAGTGCCGTGTGACAATCCACACTGCGCGTCCTGGCGTCATCATTGGCAAGAAAGGTGCAGACATCGAAGGTCTGCGCAAGAAGCTGGCGAACCTGACAGCATCCGAAGTGCACCTCAACATCGTTGAAGTGCGCAAGCCAGAGCTGGATGCGGCCCTTGTTGGTGAAAGCATTGCACAGCAGTTGGAGCGCCGGGTATCTTTCCGCCGCGCCATGAAGCGTGCGGTTCAGAACGCCATGCGTATGGGTGCCCTGGGCATCCGTTGTAACCTTGCCGGCCGTCTTGGTGGTGCAGAAATCGCGCGTACCGAATGGTACCGTGAGGGTCGTGTACCCCTGCATACCCTGCGGGCCGACATTGATTATGCCCACGTCGAAGCCTCCACTGCCTATGGCATCATCGGCATCAAGACGTGGATCTTCAAAGGCGAGATCATGGAACATGATCCCTCCGCGCATGATCGCAAGTTACAGGAACTTCAAGACGGCCCAGCACCTCGCGGTGCAGGCGGTCGGCGTTAAGGAGTAGATAGATGCTACAGCCAAAACGGACGAAATTCCGCAAGCAGTTCAAAGGCTCGATCAAGGGTCTGGCGAAGGGCGGGTCCGACCTCAACTTCGGCACCTATGGTCTCAAGGCAATTGAACCCGAGCGGGTAACCGCACGTCAGATCGAAGCTGCACGTCGTGCCATGACGCGTCACATGAAACGTCAGGGCCGTGTCTGGATCCGTATTTTTCCAGATGTGCCAGTTACCTCCAAGCCTGTCGAAGTGCGTATGGGTAAAGGTAAGGGTTCCGTGGACTTTTGGGCATGCAAGGTCAAACCCGGCCGCGTGATGTTCGAGATCGACGGTGTGAACGACGACATCGCACGCGAAGCGCTGCGTCTGGCGGCGATGAAGCTGCCGATCAAGACACGGGTCGTTGTGCGCGAAGATTGGTGAACGTCGACCCCGCCTCGGCGGGGTCTGGCGAGTCGGAGGCAGGGAATCCTCTTGGGGATGCCCGTTCCGACACCGGTGATTTAGAGAGCCCCCGCTGAGTGATCGGTGGGGGCTTTTTCTAGGCTCGACGTCCCAGAAAATTCATCAGTGTTCTCCAAAACCAAGAGTGTGGCTTACCAGCATTCTTGAGAATCTTTTCGACTGTCTTTGCTTCTCGCTGTGTGAAGCGGGCTTCTTCGCCAGTAGGTGTTTGAGTTGCCTTTTGGCGAATTTGCTTGACCCTTCTAGAGAATTTGTAGCCGATCAAGCCGAGTAAACTGAGCGAAAAAAACGCGATAGAAATTGGTATTATCACCGGCACCGCAGGGACTAGACCAATAGACATAAGAAATCCGGTTATGCCTGTCGCGCCTATTGTTGTTCCAAAAAAACCTGCACTTCCAACAAGTGAAATGACTGCGCCTGAAATAGTCCCGTAGCCTAGCATTGCTGCGCCACCAATTGCGGTAGCTGTTCCTGAAACGGCTAGGGCGGTGGTTGTTCCCGTAAGAAAAGATGCCAGTGCAGCAGTGCTTATATACGTGCCCGCAACATAACTTCCCGTCGAACTCAATACAATCAGGCCACCAGCGGAGTGGGCAACTAATTTCCCCCCTGAGGTCAAAGCCGCAACTGCAGGAAAAAGTGGTAACATGTTTCGATCCTCTTTCACTGAAACTGTAAAACTAATGACAAAAACGCATAATGGCAAAAAGTGAATCATTGGCCCGAGATATCAGAAGATCAGTCCAAATGTTTTATTTACGGAGATTTCAAACCCCACCCATCAACACATCCACCGCCCGCGTAATCTCATCCCCGCTGTCCACCGCAATCCCAACCCGCCGCAAACGCGCCCGCCGCACTGCCGCAATCAACCGTGTCGCGAGGATCAACTCCGCCTCACCCACGCGGATCACTGGGTTTAGCCGCGACACAGCGGGATAGTCGCGCAGCAACGGCATTACCACAACTGCCGGATCAGGCGGGAGCAGGTCGCCTTCCACCACCACCATCAGCACATCGCCATATGCCGCGATGTCGAAGCGGTTCAGGGATTCCACGTCTCACCCGCCGGACCTGTCATGATGTCTGCAAGCGGGTGGTCGTTGTTTTCGTGCCATATGGCCTGTGCTGCGAAGGCATCGGCGTTTTCTTCGAGCCATTTTTGGTGGCGGGCTTTGGCGACGGCTTGTTCTAGGGCTTTGTCCGCAACCGCAGATACGTTCACGCCGTATTCTCGCGCGGCATCCAAGCTGTCTGCATTCAACGTCAGTGATGTCTTGCGTTTTGCAGCCGTATTCATAGCGTTACATCCATCGTTACGTATACCGATATATATACCGCACAATGGTGTGCATCAAGTGTGTGGGCTTAGTCGCTCCATCCGTAATTGAACGACACCGAAACCCGATCTTCCTCAACCATATTCATTGGTACCTCGTGGCGCAGCCAGCTTTCCCAGAGCAGCACGTCGCCCACCGCTGGTTCCACATAGATAAACTGCCGCAACTCCTCCGGCGCGTCCTTTACCCGCCCTGGCGCGGCCATCATCATGGCAAGGCGCGGGTCTTCGAATTTGATCGCGCTCGCGCCTTCGGGCATGGTCACATAGGTTGTGCCGGAAATCACCGAATGCGGGTGGATGTGGGCGGTGTGAATGCCACCCTCGGGCAGGATGTTGATCCACAGGCTATCGAGTTTCAGTTTCCGCTCGCCAAGGTCAAAGGCCAGATCCTTGGCAAAGGTTTTGACGTGTTTATCCAGCACCTTTTTCAGATCCTTGAAGATCGGGAACCGGTAGGGCAGGTCGTCGAGCGACGCATAGGAGGTGTAGCCGGCATAGCCGTTTTCCTCGCACCAGTCCTGCCCCGCCTCATCGTCGTTGGCGATGGCGATACAGGAGGCCTCCATCTCATCGGGATCGATTGGTGCGCCGTGCGCGGAAAGTTGCGCGTGATAAAGACGGGTGGCAAAGAGGGACTTGATCTGGGTCATGGGAATGTGGTCCGGCAAAAGCGTGGGTTTCACCCACCCTATATCACCGCGTAGGGTGGGTGAAACCCACGCTCGACAACCTTTATTCGCAAGGGGGTTGCGCCGCAGAGATAACCCTCCTATACGGCGCACTTCGGAACAGACTCCACCGGAATCAGGGTGACGCATGTGCGGCCTGCCGGTGATGTTGAAAGGAGAGCGTCAATGAACGCCAAAGAACTGCACGACAAGACGCCGGACCAGCTCCGTGACGAACTTGTGAATTTGAAGAAAGAAGCCTTCAACCTGCGTTTCCAGCAAGCCACCGGCCAGCTGGAAAACCCTGCGCGCCTGCGCACGGTCAAGCGTGACGTGGCCCGTGTCCACACTGTGTTGAACCAAAAGGCAGCAACCGCTGCAACGGAGGCCTGATCCATGCCCAAGCGAATTCTGACAGGCACCGTTACCTCGGACGCCAATGCACAAACAGTAACCGTTTCCGTAGAGCGCCGCTTTACCCATCCGGTTCTGAAAAAGACCATTCGTAAGTCCAAGAAATACCGGGCGCACGATGAGAACAATACATTCAAGGTTGGGGATTCTGTCCGCATCATCGAATGTCCGCCACGTTCCAAAACCAAGCGTTGGGAAGTTCTGACTGCGGAAGCGTAAAGAACCATCAACTTAATCGAAACCTCGGGGATAACGCACGCATCGCGCCCCAAAGGTCGGGAGAAACCAAATGATCCAGATGCAGACCAACCTGGATGTAGCTGACAATAGCGGCGCTCGCCGTGTTCAGTGCATCAAGGTACTGGGTGGTTCCAAGCGTAAATACGCATCCGTCGGCGACATCATTGTCGTGTCGGTCAAGGAAGCCATCCCTCGCGGTCGTGTGAAGAAAGGTGATGTCCGCAAGGCTGTCGTCGTTCGCACCGCCAAGGAAGTTCGTCGTGAGGATGGCACCGCCATTCGTTTCGATCGTAACGCCGCCGTCATCCTGAACAACGCAAACGAGCCCGTAGGTACACGTATCTTCGGACCAGTCGTTCGCGAACTGCGCGGGAAGAACTTCATGAAGATTATTTCGCTTGCGCCGGAGGTGCTGTAATGGCTGCTAAACTTCGCAAAGGTGACAAGGTCATCGTGCTGGCCGGCAAGGACAAGGGCAAGACAGGTACATTGACCTCTGTTGACCCTAAGTCTGGCAAAGGTATCGTGGAAGGGATCAACATCTCTATCCGTGCAACACGCCAGTCGCAGGAAAGCCAGGGCGGTCGTATCCCCAAGGCAATGCCGATCGACCTGTCCAACCTCTCGCTTGTTGATGCCAATGGCAAAGCAACACGCGTCGGCTTCAAGATGGAAGGGGACAAGAAAGTCCGCTTTGCAAAAACCACGGGGGACGTGATTGATGCTTGATACTGCTAACTACACACCCCGCCTTCTGAATGTCTATCGCGACGAGATCCGCGCCAAGATGACAGAAGAGTTCGGCTATAAGAACCAGATGATGGTTCCGCGGTTGGACAAAATCGTCTTGAATATCGGTTGCGGTGCTGCCGCAGTGCGGGACAGCAAGAAAGCCAAGTCCGCACAGCAGGACCTGACGCTGATCGCTGGCCAGAAAGCCATGACAACGATTGCCAAGAAATCCATCGCGGGATTCCGCGTACGTGAAGAAATGCCGCTGGGCGCCAAAGTGACTTTGCGCGGTGCACGTATGTATGAATTCCTTGACCGTCTGATCACGATTGCTATGCCTCGTATCCGCGATTTCCGCGGTATCTCGGCTAAATCTTTCGATGGCCGTGGCAACTATGCCATGGGCTTGAAAGAGCACCTCGTGTTCCCGGAAATCGATTTCGACAAGATCGATGAAAACTGGGGAATGGACATCGTCATCGCCACCACGGCGAAAACCGACGCAGAAGCGAAAGCATTGTTGAAAGCCTTCAACATGCCGTTCGCAGAATAAGCGCGGGAAGGATTTAGATATGGCTAAGAAATCCATGATCGCACGCGAAAAGAAGCGTGAAGCACTGGTCAAGAAGTACGCCGCAAAGCGTGCAGAATTGAAAGCAATCGTAAGCGACCAAGAAAAGCCGATGGAAGAGCGTTTTCGCGCGTCCCTGAAGCTGGCGAAACTGCCGCGCAACTCTTCGGCTGTGCGTTTGCACAACCGTTGCCAGCTGACCGGCCGTCCGCACGCTTATTACCGTAAACTGAAAATCTCGCGTATCGCGCTGCGTGATCTTGGCTCATCCGGCCAGATCCCCGGCATGGTCAAATCGAGCTGGTAAGGAGCGCATCAGATGAACGATCCTATCGCAGATATGCTGACACGCATCCGTAACTCTTCCATGCGCGGCAAATCCACAGTCATGACACCTGCCTCCAAGCTGCGTGCATGGGTATTGGACGTGCTCGCCGATGAAGGCTACATCCGTGGCTATGAAACAATGACAGGCCCAGATGGTCACCCTGCCATTGAAATCAGCTTGAAGTACTACGAAGGCGAACCTGTTATTCGCGAGTTGAAGCGGGTCTCCAAGCCCGGTCGCCGTGTCTACATGGGCTCGAATGACATTCCGCAGGTCCGTCAGGGCCTGGGTGTGTCGATTGTCTCCACCTCCAAGGGTGTGATGTCGGATGCTGCTGCACGTTCTGCCAATGTTGGCGGCGAAGTGCTCTGCACCGTATTCTAAGGAGTGCAAGATGTCTCGTATTGGTAAAAAAGCGGTTGAGCTGCCCAGTGGTGTTACCGCCACTGTGTCTGGCCAGTCGATCGAAGTAAAAGGCCCCAAGGGTGTCCGCACTTTCAAGGCAACAGATGATGTTGATCTGAAAGTCGAAGACAATGCGGTTTCCGTGATCCCACGTGGCAAATCCAAGCGCGCGCGCCAGCAGTGGGGCATGAGCCGCACCATGGTTGCAAACTTGGTCACCGGCGTTACCGACGGTTTCAAGAAAGAACTTGAAATCCAGGGTGTTGGTTATCGTGCCGCGATGACCGGCAACGTCTTGAAACTGAACCTCGGCCTGTCCCATGATGTCGATTACACGCCACCTGAGGGTGTCACCGTAACCGCGCCAAAGCAGACCGAAATCGTTGTGGAAGGCATTGACGAACAGCTTGTTGGTCAGGTCGCCGCGAACATCCGCGCATGGCGCAAGCCCGAGCCCTACAAGGGCAAAGGCATCCGCTACAAGGGTGAGTTCGTCTTCCGCAAAGAAGGCAAGAAGAAGTAAGGAACGCAAAGATGGCAAACAGCAAAAGACAACTGTTCATCAAACGCCGCTTGCGCGTTCGGAACAAACTTCGCCGCGCGAACCGGGGCCGTATGCGCCTGTCCGTGCACCGTTCAAACAAGAACATCATGGTCCAATTGATCGACGACGTGAATGGCGTGACACTCGCCTCTGCATCGACGCTCGAAAAAGACCTGGGTTTTGTTGGCAAAAACAACATCGAAGCGGCCACAAAAGTAGGTGCAACGATCGCGGAACGCGCCAAGAAAGCCGGAGTTTCAGAGGCCTATTTTGACCGTGGCGGATTCCTGTTCCACGGCAAGGTTAAAGCCTTGGCCGAAGCAGCCCGTGAAGGCGGCTTGAAGATATAAGTAGGTTGTACCCACCCTACGTAGGGTGGGTGAAACCCACGCATGAAACGCGAAGAGGGCGCGCGCTGTGCCCTCTCGATGATCCGGGGGCGTCACGCTCACCGCGATTGACAAAAACCGGGCATCCGCCCGCAGATCAAGGAGGCCGACATGGCCAGAGACGACAACCGAGGGGGCAATCGCCGGGGTAACCGCGACGAGACTCCAGAATTTCAGGATCGCCTTGTCGCGATCAACCGTGTGTCCAAAACTGTAAAAGGCGGTAAGCGCTTTGGTTTTGCTGCACTGGTCGTAGTCGGTGACCAAAAAGGTCGCGTGGGTTTTGGCAAAGGTAAAGCCAAAGAGGTGCCTGAGGCGATCCGCAAGGCCACTGAGCAGGCAAAGCGCCAGATGATCCGCGTTCAGCTGCGCGAAGGCCGTACGCTGCACCACGATATGGAAGGCCGTCACGGCGCAGGCAAAGTTGTGATGCGCTCTGCACCTGAAGGTACAGGCATCATCGCCGGTGGTCCGATGCGTGCGATTTTCGAAATGCTGGGTGTGAAGGATGTTGTGTCCAAATCCATCGGTTCACAAAACCCCTACAACATGATCCGCGCCACAATGGACGGTCTGCGCAAGGAATCTTCCCCGCGCTCCGTTGCACAGCGCCGCGGCAAGAAGGTTGCAGACATCCTGCCCAAGACTGACGCGCCAGCGCCAGCCACTGAGGAGGCCTAAATCATGGCTAAGACAATTGTTGTTAAGCAGATTGGTTCACCAATCCGTCGCCCCGCAGATCAAAAAGCGACTCTGGTCGGTTTGGGCCTGAACAAAATGCACCGCACCCGTGAGCTTGAGGATACGCCCTCTGTGCGCGGTATGGTGCGCAAGGTCTCTCACATGGTAGAGATTGTGGAAGAGAAGGGGTAACGTTTTCTTTTAAAGAAAACGGCCCGGAGTTTTTTGAAAACTCCGTTGCCCGAGATAGAGCGCCTCGTGGGAAACTGCGGGGCGTTTATTCATTTAACCCGTTAGCAGTTACTTTGGGATTATTCTGAAAAACCTGTTCCATTTTCATCCTATTTGAACCCAATCCGTGGAAGCGGCTCAATTCTTTCCCGCCATCGTCTTCGCAGCTCTCAAGAACAACGCCTGTTCGGTGCATACGGAATCGGGAATTGCCGGGTATAAAGCTCCTAAGAACGTCTTCAAATTTATCTCGAACTGAAGGCCATTTTGTCGTGGGAGGATTATCGACACCCCGACCGGTTCCTCTTTATCTACGACCGTTCGCAAACCGAAATCCGCTGCTTTCTGGTAAAAAAGAGCCTCAACCTCTTTTACAAATTCACTTTGTTCTTGCAAACATTGCTTGCGCGCTTGGCGTTTCACGTAGCACCAACGAGCGATATTATTGAGAATGTTCAAATCACCAACCCTACGGAATTCTATTACCTAAGAGACCGCGCCACATCCATCCGCTGGTGTAGAATGCGTATTACGACGATCTCATCGCTGTCTTCTTGAAAGTAGACCACATGCGATGCCACACGGACCTTCCGACACCGCTCCAAGACATTTTCCGCTGACAGGCTAATTCCAGTTCCATCAATTAGCCTGTCAAGAACTCTCTGAATGCCTCGAAAATAAGTTTGAGCCTGATCCGTTCCCCAATTTTCGACTGAATACGCCCAGATCCCATCCAGATCAGTCCGCGCTTTTGGTCTGAATTTCAGTGCCTTCACGGAGAAAGTTTCTCAGCGACGAAAGCATCGAAATCGAAAGCTTGCGGCTCGCCGGAATTTTCACCCTCAATAAGTGCCTTGCGAAGTGCTTCCAGATTGGCTTCCTGTTCTTCCAACAACCTTAAACCCGCACGCACCACATCGCTGGCCGAATTGTAACGCCCTGAACAAACACTGTTTTCAATGAATCCGGCAAAGTGGTCGCCCAATGATATTGACGTGTTCTTTTGCATATCTTCCTCCGTTGCTAATTATATACCAATAATTGGTACATTCTTCAACCCACCCCCCTTGCCACAAACCCCCACCCGCTCTATACGCCCCCAGTGGCCCCGATTCCGGCCACCACATTTGTAACGCCGCGTCTGCCCACTTCCCGTCGCTGGGGGGCATTTCCGGCAAAAGGAGAAGCGACATGAGACTGAATGAACTGTCTGACAACCCAGGTGCCACCAAGAAACGCAAGCGCGTTGGTCGTGGTCCAGGTTCCGGCACCGGTAAAATGGGTGGCCGTGGTATCAAGGGTCAGAAATCCCGCTCAGGCGTAGCGATCAAAGGGTATGAAGGTGGCCAGATGCCCCTCTACCAACGTCTGCCAAAGCGTGGCTTTAACAAGCCGAACCGCAAATCCTATGCTGTTGTGAACCTTGGTCTGATCCAGAAGTTCGTCGACGCCAAGAAACTGGACATCAAAAAGCCGATCGACGCCGCTGTGCTGATCGAATCCGGTCTGGTGCGCCGCGAATTGGACGGCATTCGCCTGCTTGCCAAGGGCGAGATCACTGCCAAACTTGACCTGCATGTGCATGGTGCCTCTAAAACCGCCATCGAGCTGGTTGAAAAGGCGGGCGGCAAGGTGACCCTGACAGCAAAAGTAGAAGCCGCGGACGCGTAAAGCAGCCTTAAGGCTTGTGAGCGGGCTGCGTCCCGCTTACATAACTCACGAGTTTTCCCAAACGCCGCCCCGCTGGAAAACAGCCTGGGCGGCGTTTGCATAACAACAAAAAGAGATCGTACTCATGGTATCAGCCGTCGAAAACATGGCCGCCAACACCAGCTGGGCTGCGTTGGGCAAGGCCACGGACCTTCGAAACCGTATCCTGTTCACCTTGGGCTTGTTGATTGTCTATCGTCTTGGCACTTTCATCCCCGTTCCGGGCATCGACGGCGGTGCCCTTCGCGACTTCATGGAAAGCGCCGGGCAGGGCATCGGTGGCATGGTCAGCATGTTCACCGGGGGCGCATTGGGCCGGATGGGTATATTTGCCTTGGGCATCATGCCCTATATCTCGGCCTCGATCATCGTGCAGCTTCTCGGGTCAATGTATGCCCCGTGGGAACAGTTGAAGAAAGAGGGAGAGCAGGGGCGCAAGAAACTGAACCAGTATACGCGCTATGGTACGGTGACGCTGGCGATCCTGCAGTCTTACGGCCTCGCGGTATCTCTGGAAGCAGGGGACATTGCCGCGGATCCGGGCATTTATTTCCGCATTGCCTGTATGATCACGCTGGTGGGCGGCACGATGTTCCTGATGTGGCTGGGTGAACAGATCACCGCGCGCGGTATCGGCAACGGTATTTCCCTGATCATCTTTGTCGGCATCATTGCCGAGGTACCCGCCGCCATTGCACAGTTCTTTGCTTCGGGCCGGTCCGGAGCGATCAGTCCGGCCGTCATCATCGGCGTGTTGGTCATGGTGGTTCTGACAATCATGTTCGTGGTGTTCATGGAGCGCGCCCTGCGCAAGATCCATATTCAGTATCCCCGCCGTCAGGTGGGCATGAAGATGTATGATGGCGGATCAAGCCACCTGCCGGTCAAGGTTAACCCGGCCGGCGTCATCCCCGCGATTTTCGCGTCCTCCCTTTTGTTGTTGCCGATTACCATCAGCACCTTTTCAGGCAATTCCACAGGGCCAATCATGTCGGTTCTGCTTGCGAACTTTGGCCCCGGCCAACCGCTGTATCTGTTGTTCTTTGTCTCGATGATCGTGTTCTTCACCTATTTCTATACGTTCAATGTCAGCTTCAAACCGGAAGAAGTGGCCGACAATCTAAAGAATCAGAACGGTTTTGTTCCGGGCATTCGCCCAGGCAAGAAAACGGCAGAATATCTGGAATACGTGGTGAACCGTCTGCTTGTTCTTGGATCCGGTTATCTGGCATTGGTCTGTGTGTTCCCTGAAATCCTGCGGGGCCAGTTTGCTATTCCGTTCTATTTCGGCGGCACCTCGGTGTTGATCGTTGTGTCGGTAACGATGGATACGATCCAACAGGTTCAAAGCCACCTGCTGGCCCATCAATACGAAGGCCTGCTTGAAAAATCGAACCTGCGCGGTAAAGGTAAGGGTTCACGCAAAAAACGGAGCCCGATACGTAAATGAACATTATTCTTCTTGGGCCTCCGGGCGCGGGCAAAGGCACGCAGGCACGGCATCTGGTTGAAACCCGTAATATGGTTCAGCTTTCGACAGGTGATATGCTGCGTGAAGCCAAAGACAGCGGTACCGAAATGGGCAATATGGTTGCCGGTGTCATGGCGCGTGGTGAATTGGTCACAGACGAGATCGTAATCGGATTGATCCGCGAAAAACTGGAAGGCGATAACAAGGGCGGTTTTATCTTTGACGGGTTCCCCCGTACCTTGGAACAGGCGGATGCCTTGGGTCATTTGATGTCGGACGAAGGCAAGACCCTTGATGCGGTGATTGAAATGCGTGTTGACGATGAGGCATTGGTTGACCGGATCACGGCAAGGTCAACGTGTTCGGGCTGTGGTGAGGTGTATAACGACAATACCAAGCCGATCCCCGAAAATGGCAAATGTACCAGCTGTGGCCAAGAAAACCTTTTCACCCGGCGCGCCGACGATAATGAAGAAAGCCTCAAGACCCGTCTGATGGCCTATTACAAACAAACCTCGCCTTTGATTGGTTACTATTATGCCAAAGAAATGCTGAGTTCGGTGAATGGCCTGGGCACGGTCGAGGCGGTTCAGGGTGAAATCAAGAGCGCGCTTGAAACCTGATCGGGCTGGCTACCTGCCGCACATAACCGGTTCGTTGGTTATCAAGTTTGCGCCTGATGCTGCAACTGCATTTCAGGCGGGTTGACGCCAATCTCAAAACCCCATAGTCAGCGCTATCTCGTATGAGAATCAATTTGCGGTCAGGGTCGCTCCCGCCCGCATGATCACCTGATCAGCTTTAGCCCGATGGTCTTAATTGCCTCGGGCTTATGTTGTGAAAAAAGGGTCTGGAATAACGGACCCGCAACAAAAAAGGATATGCAATTTGGCACGTATTGCCGGCGCAAACCTACCCACTGCAAAGCGGGTTCCAATCGCCCTTACATATATCACCGGTATCGGTAACACATCAGCTCGCGCCATTTGCGAAGCGATCGGCATCGACCTTTCGCGCCGCATCAACGAGCTGTCAGATACTGAAATTCTGAAAATCCGCGAGCACATCGACGAAAACTATATGGTCGAAGGTGACCTGCGTCGTGACACGCAGATGAATATCAAGCGTCTGATGGACCTTGGTTGCTACCGTGGCCTGCGTCACCGTCGTAACCTGCCTGTCCGTGGACAGCGCACACACACAAACGCTCGTACACGCAAAGGCCCCGCAAAGGCCATTGCCGGTAAGAAGAAATAAGGGAGGCTGATTAGATGGCACGCGAAGCACGCAAGACCAAGCGCAAGGTCTCCAAGAATATCGCCGCAGGTGTGGCGCATGTGAACTCTTCTTTCAACAACACGAAGATCCTGATTTCGGATGTTCAGGGCAATGCAATTGCATGGTCTTCTTCCGGCACCATGGGTTTCAAGGGTTCTCGTAAATCAACACCCTATGCCGCTCAAATGGCCGCAGAAGATGTGGGCCGCAAGGCGCAGGAACATGGTGTGAAAACGCTGGAAGTCGAAGTCCAGGGTCCGGGTTCTGGCCGTGAATCAGCGCTTCGCGCGTTGGCTGCCGCAGGCTTTAACATCACGTCCATTCGTGACGTGACGCCGATGGCACACAACGGCTGCCGCCCTCCAAAGCGCCGCCGCGTTTAAGCGACGACAATTTTACGGGGTCTGTATGTTTTCATGCAGGCCCCATACCGCCTTTTTGAAACCTCGAGCGTAACTGCCGACGGACATGCAGCAGTTACAAGGATGGAGGGATACCATGATCCACAAAAATTGGGCCGAATTGATCAAACCTGCACAGTTGGACGTAAAGCCGGGCAATGACCCTGCGCGTCAGGCAACTGTCATGGCTGAACCGCTTGAGCGCGGCTTTGGTTTGACAATGGGCAACGCGCTGCGTCGCGTTCTGATGTCTTCTTTGCAGGGTGCCGCGATCACATCTGTACAAATTGATAACGTTTTGCACGAATTCTCGTCTGTTGCCGGTGTGCGTGAAGACGTGACCGACATCATTCTGAACCTCAAGGGTGTCAGCATCCGCATGGAAGTCGAAGGGCCAAAGCGCCTGTCGATTTCGGCAAAAGGTCCGGGCGTTGTGACGGCTGGCGATATATCCGAATCTGCGGGAATCGAGATTTTGAACCGTGATCACGTCATCTGTCACCTTGACGATGGCGCGGATGTTTACATGGAACTGACGGTGAATACCGGTAAGGGCTATGTTTCTGCCGAAAAGAACAAGCCAGAAGATGCACCGATTGGTCTGATCCCGATCGACGCGATCTATTCGCCGGTCAAGAAAGTCAGCTATGACGTGCAGCCGACCCGTGAAGGTCAGGTTTTGGACTATGACAAACTGACGATGAAAGTCGAAACAGACGGCTCCATCACGCCGGATGATGCCGTGGCATTTGCAGCGCGTATCCTGCAGGACCAGCTGGGTATCTTCGTGAACTTTGACGAGCCAGAGTCTGCCTCCCGTGCGGACGAGGATGACGGTCTTGAATTCAACCCGCTGCTGCTCAAGAAAGTGGACGAGTTGGAATTGTCTGTCCGTTCGGCCAACTGCCTGAAGAACGACAACATCGTTTATATCGGTGATCTGATCCAGAAGACCGAAGCCGAAATGTTGCGCACGCCAAACTTTGGTCGCAAATCCTTGAACGAAATCAAGGAAGTGCTGTCAGGCATGGGTCTGCACCTTGGCATGGACGTTGAGGACTGGCCACCGGACAACATCGAAGATCTGGCGAAGAAGTTCGAAGACAACTTTTAAGAACGCGTGGGTTTCATCCACCCTGCGTAGGGTGGGTGAAACCCAACCATCACGACCGGGCATCTGCCCCAAGGAGAACCGGTGACACGCATCGCCGGTCAGACAAAGTAAAACCGCCCGTAGAGGGCATATCTAGGAGACTACAACATGCGTCACGCACGTGGATACCGCCGCCTGAACCGAACACATGAGCACCGCAAGGCGCTCTGGTCAAACATGGCAGGCTCGCTCATCGAACATGAGCAGATCAAGACAACATTGCCTAAGGCAAAAGAACTGCGTCCGATCATCGAAAAAATGATCACTCTGGCCAAGCGCGGCGACCTTCATGCCCGCCGTCAGGCTGCGTCCAAGTTGAAAGAAGACAAATACGTTGCGAAACTGTTTGAAGTCCTGGGCCCGCGCTACAAGGATCGCCAGGGCGGTTATGTGCGCGTATTGAAGGCCGGTTTCCGGTATGGCGACATGGCACCAATGGCGATCATCGAATTTGTTGATCGTGACCGCGATGCCAAAGGTGCAGGCGACAAAGCCCGCTTGGCCGCAGAAGAAGCCGCCGAATAAGATATTCCGCAAGTTGCGAATGCGAGGCCCTGCCATCTGGCGGGGCCTTTTGTTTTGAATATTGGAATTTGATTGCAAAAAGAGGAGAGGAGTTGCGCAAGCGGTCAAGCCTGCGCATATCTGGGGGATGAAGTATCTGATCCTTGTTCTCATGTTCTGCGCCGCCCCTGTGCTGGGGCAGCAAGTGCCGTCCACTGCCGCGCAAATTCAGCTCAGCTTTGCGCCACTGGTCAAAGAAGCCGTGCCGGCCGTTGTCAACATTTACGCCAAGATCATGGCCGAACCCGCACGAACCCCCCTGCAGCGCGATCCCTTTTTTGAACGGTTTTTTCGTGACCCGTTTTCCGAACAACCAAGGGTTCAGAACTCTCTTGGGTCCGGTGTGATCCTTTCTGAGGACGGCATAGTGGTGTCGAATTATCACGTGGTGGGTATGGCGACTGAAATCCGTGTCGTGCTGAACGACCGCCGCGAATTTTCGGCGCGGGTCTTGCTCGGGGATGAAGAGGCGGACCTTGCGATTCTCCAGATTGAAACCGATGACAAGTTGCCATTCCTGAACCTGCGCGAAAGCGAGAGTGTGGAAGTCGGAGAGCTGGTGTTGGCGATTGGCAATCCCTTTGGTGTTGGGCAAACCGTCAGCAGCGGCATTGTGTCCGGTCTGGCCCGGAGCCGCGCAGGTGGGGGCAATTCCGGACTGGGATATTTCATCCAGACGGATGCGCCGATCAATCCAGGTAACTCCGGTGGCGCATTGATCGACATGGCTGGACGTCTAATCGGGATCAATACCTCGATCCTCACACGGTCCGGTGGGTCCAATGGAATCGGCTTTGCGATTCCATCCGATCTGGTTGCAGCTTTTGTTGCTCAGGCGCGGACAGGTCAGACAAGTTTTGGCAGGCCTTGGGCAGGGATCAGTGGTCAACCGGTGGATGCCGATATGGCAGGCCCTTTGGGGCTGGACCGTCCAGGCGGGATCATCGTGTCGGGTATGCACGAGGCCAGCCCGTTTCGTGGCGCGGGGTTGCAGGTGGGGGATGTGATTACCCATGTGGGCGGGCAACCGGTCAATACACCGGCTGAAATGATTTATCGGATGAGCGTCGAAGGCTTGGGCACCAGCGCAAATGTGACGCTGTTGAGAGGCGGAAATGCGCTTGAGATCTATGTTGATCTGATTGCGGCACCGGACAGCCCCCCCAGAGCCGAAACTGTTTTGGGCGACCGCAGTTTACTGCCCGGTTTGAGGCTTGTACGGGTAAATCCGGCCGTGATTACGGAATTGAACCTGATTCTGGAAAGTAACGGCGTTGCTATCTTGGACCCGGGCCGGTTTGGCCGTCGGGTTGGATTGCAGGCCAGAGATCTGATCCTTGAGGTAAACGGGATCGAGATTGACCACCCGGAGGATGTTGCGGCCATCCTTTCGGGTCAGGTGCGGCGGATTGAAATGGTTGTTCAACGCGGTAACAGGCGCACGTTGCTGCGTTTCAGAGTTTGAACCATGGCTGATTTATTCGAAAACACCGAAAAGGTGGCAGAGGCCGGGCATCGTCCCCTGGCGGACCGGTTGCGGCCTCAGTCGATCGGTGAGGTCATCGGCCAGCAAAAACTGCTCGGTCCGGAAGGGCCGCTGACGGTAATGCTGGAATCTGGAAGTCTTTCGTCTTTGATTTTTTGGGGACCGCCAGGCGTGGGGAAAACGACAATCGCGCGGCTGTTAGCAGATGAAACAGACCTGCATTTTGTACAGATCTCGGCAATCTTTTCTGGTGTGCCAGAGTTGCGCCGCGTTTTTGAGGCAGCGAGGCTGAGGCGGCAGAACGGGCAGGGCACCTTGTTGTTCGTCGATGAAATCCATCGCTTTAACAAGGCACAGCAGGACGGGTTTTTACCGCATATGGAGGACGGCACCATATTGCTGGTGGGGGCTACAACGGAAAACCCGAGTTTTGAATTGAACGCAGCGGTGATGAGCCGTTCGCAGGTCATGGTGTTGGAACGCCTGTCATTGGCCGAGTTGGAATTGTTGGCGCAACGCGCGGAAAACGAAGTGGATCGCCCCCTGCCGCTTGAAGATTCGGCGCGTGAAACCCTGCTGGAAATGGCTGATGGCGACGGCCGTGCGTTGTTGAACCTGATCGAGCAGGTGACGGCTTGGAAAAGTGATGTCAAGCTGGACAAGGCGACCCTGGCAACACGTCTGATGCGGCGGGCGGCGCAATATGATAAGGGCGGCGATGCGCATTACAATCTGATTTCCGCCCTGCACAAATCAGTGCGCGGGTCGGATCCTGACGCGGCCTTGTATTGGTTTGCGCGTATGCTGGAAGGCGGCGAGGACCCCAGGTATCTGGCGCGGCGGATCACGCGGATGGCGGTTGAGGATATTGGGCTGGCCGACCCACAGGCCCAGGCGATTTGCCTGCAAAGCTGGGAAACCTTTGAACGCCTGGGCAGCCCTGAAGGTGAATTAGCCTTGGCGCAGGCGGTGACCTATCTGGCCTTGGCCCCCAAGTCGAATGCCACCTATCTGGCCTACAAGGGCGCGCGCAGGGCAGCGCGGGAAACCGGATCAGAGCCGCCGCCAAAGCATATTTTGAATGCGCCTACCAAAATGATGAAAGAACAAGGTTATGGTACTGGGTATGCCTATGATCATGACGCAGAAGATGGATTTTCAGGACAGGATTATTTTCCGGAAACCATGCAACGGCCGATGCTTTATACACCGGTTGAGCGTGGGTTCGAACGCGATCTGAAAAAGCGGCTGGACTATTTTAGCAAGTTGCGGGCAAAGCGTGCGGGTAAAGCCTGAGCCCCTTGGTTGCTTGACAATTGCGTTGCAAACCACGACAGACCGCAGATGTTTTCAACGTTGCTTCTTGTTGCCTTTGGTGGTGCCCTGGGTGCTGCGCTCCGGTTCCTGTCGGGTGTTGCCGTCTTGCGCCTGACGGGTCCAATGGAATTTCCATTGGCGATCATTACCGTCAACGTGATCGGCTCTTTTCTGATGGGGGTTTTCGTAACCGTTGCGGCGCAAAAAGGGCTGACACATCTCAGCCCTTTTGTGATGACCGGCTTTCTGGGCGGGTTTACCACATTCTCGGCGTTTTCGCTTGAGACCGTGACGTTGATGGAGCGGGGCGAGTTCGCATCGGCCTGTATATATGTGGCGCTCTCGGTGGGTTTGTCCGTCGGGGGGCTGATGGCGGGGCTGTGGCTCGCGCGGGGGATGATGATATGAGCCGTGTTCAAATGTTAACGGTGGGCGAAGATGACGGGGATCAGCGGCTTGACCGATGGTTCAAGCGCAATTTCCCACTGATTTCCCAAGGCAAGATCGAAAAGATGTGCCGCAAGGGTGATATTCGCGTGAACGGAGGTCGTGTCAAAGGTTCGACACGGTTGGAAGTCGGTCAGCAGGTGCGTATTCCCCCATTGCCAGATGTAGAGGCACCACCGCCACCCAAACGGACACGTGTGACGGATGCCGATGCGAAATTCATCCGCAATTGCGTGATTTACCGGGATGAACATGTGATCGCCCTGAACAAACCGCCTGGCCTGCCGGTGCAGGGAGGCTCGGGGCAGGGGGATCGCCATGTCGATGCCTTGTCCGAAGCGCTGATCTTTGACGCCGATGAAAAACCGCGTTTGGTGCATCGGCTGGACAGGGATACGTCGGGGGTACTGTTGCTTGCCCGCACGCGCATGGCAGCCAAGGCGTTGACCGCGGCCATGCGTCACCGCGAAACGCGCAAGATTTACTGGGCGATTGTCGCCGGTGTGCCCACGCCATTTCTTGGCGAGATACGCTATGGACTGATCAAGGCCGGGGGCCATGGCAAGGGTGGTGAAGGCGAAAAGATGATCGCCGTCCATCCGCGGGATGTGGATGACACGCCCGGCGCGAAACGGGCGCATACGCTTTACGCTACCTTGTACCGTGTTGCCTCGCGGGCCTCCTGGGTCGCGCTTGAGCCGATTACCGGGCGCACCCACCAGTTGCGCGCCCATATGGCAGAGATCGGCCATCCCATCGTCGGGGACGGCAAATACGGTGGTTCAGGTCAGGAAAACAAGGGTGACGGCTGGGGAGCCCAGCTTGGCGGTATGATCTCGAAAAAATTACATCTGCACGCGAGGATGATGCGGTTTCAGCATCCAGAAACGCGCAAGATCATCACCGTGACCGCAGAACTGCCTGATCATATGGCACATTCCTGGGAAACCTTTGGTTGGACCGAAGATTTGGCGGCGGATGATCCGTTCGAGACATTGCAATGAGTGACGGCTTGCGATTGGTGATATTTGATGTGGATGGCACACTGGTTGATAGCCAGCGCGATATAGTTGCCGCTATGGAAGTTGCCTTTGCCGCTGTTGCCAGACCGATGCCCCAACGCAGTGAAGTGTTGGGGGTGGTCGGTCTGTCGCTTGACGTTATCTTCCCCCGCCTGGCACCGGATTTGCCGGCTGATGCGCATTTGCAAATGTGTGAGGCCTATAAGGCCGCCTATATCGACATGCGCGCGCGCACTGGTGTGAAAAAATCTTCGCCGCTTTATCCCGGCGCGATAGAAATGCTGCGTCGTCTTCATGCAATGCCGGAAATCCTGTTGGGTGTGGCCACGGGCAAATCCAGACGTGGACTGGATAAATTGATTGAGGGTCACGGGTTGCAAGGGCTCTTTGTAACCCAACAGGTCGCCGACCATCACCCCTCCAAACCCCATCCGTCGATGATCCTGCAGGCGATGGCCGAAACGGGTATCGCGCCGCAAGACACTGTCATGATTGGCGATACGAGTTTTGACATGGACATGGCCGCCGCGGCGGGCGTGCGCGGGATCGGCGTGGAATGGGGCTATCATAACCGTGACGCATTAGGCAGTGCCACGGTGTTGATCGACAGCTACGGGGGACTGTTGCCTGCGCTGAATGAAATCTGGAGCGTCCCTGCATGAGTGACTGGAAAGCAAAGCGATTCTGGAAAGAAACTGCTGTCGAAAAAGTAGCAGAGGGTTTCGAAATCAAACTAGATGGCCGTTCGGTCAAGACTCCTGCAAAGCGGGCGTTGATTCTCCCCACGCAAGCCATGGCCAAAGCGGTCGCTGCGGAATGGGATGCCCAGGAGGGTGAGATCATACCGCATAAGATGCCTGCAACAAAAACCGCCAACGCGGCCATCGACAAGGTATTGGTTCAGCATCGGGAAGTGGCCGAAATGCTGGCGGCCTATGGTGACAGCGATCTGTTGTGTTATCGGGCCGAAGCACCCGAGGAATTGGTGACTCGGCAACATGCTCTCTGGGATCCGATGTTGGACTGGGCGCAAGAAAATTTAGGTGTGCAACTGGGCTTGCGCACCGGCGTCATGCATCAACCCCAAGAGGCTGCTGCATTACAGGTGCTAAGGGATCAGACCCGGAAACTCAGCGCATTTGAACTGGCGGCCTTTCATGATCTGGTCAGTTTGACTGGATCGCTGATCCTTGGGTTTGCCACGACCCGCCAGGCCCGTCCGCCAGAAGAAATTTGGGAACTCTCCCGGCTGGACGAAACCTGGCAAGCGGAACAATGGGGCAGCGACGATGAAGCCGAAGAAATGGCCCGGATCAAAAAGGCCAGTTTCCTGCATGCAGCCCGGATGTTCATGCTTTGTCGCGCTGGCTGATCACATTTGTGCGAATTTGCAGTGCTTTACTTAGCGTTGTGTGACGATATAGCCCGATTTTCAGACCGTACCACTTGACCTTCAAACGGGAATCCGAGCACACTCCTCTCCACTGAGCGGGATAAGCCGTGAAGTATCGCCTCCGATGCCACAAAGGCATTGGATCAACCGCCCAAAAACGTGGCGGACTATCAGGAAGAGGTAACAATGAATAAATCTGTAATTTTCGGTGCATTGACGATCGCCGGTCTTGCAGCCGGCGCTGCGGCTGCTGGCACACTTGACGACGTAAAGGCGCGCGGCAAGCTGAACTGTGGTGTGACAACCGGTCTGGCTGGCTTTGCTGCACCTGATGCGACCGGCGAATGGAAAGGCATTGACGCTGCGTTCTGCCGTGCCGTCGCTGCGGCCGTTCTGGGTGATGCGACAGCCGTAGAGTTCGTACCAACAACCGGCAAGACCCGCTTTACCGCGCTGGCGTCGGGTGAAATTGACGTTCTGGCGCGTAACACCACATGGACCCTGTCCCGTGATGTCGACCTCAAGTTCGATTTCCTCGGTGTGAACTATTATGACGGCCAGGGCTTCATGGTTCCCAAAGCACTGGGCGTTTCGTCAGCCAAGGATCTGGACGGTGCCACCGTCTGTGTACAGACAGGTACAACAACTGAGCTGAACCTCGCGGATTTCTTCCGTGCCAATAACATCAGCTATGAGCCAGTGCCGATTGAAACAAACGCTGAAGGTGCACAGCAGTACCTCGCGGGCGCTTGTGACAGCTACACAACCGACGCATCCGGTCTGGCCTCTACTCGTGCGACATTTGAAAACCCGGGCGACCACACCCTGCTGCCAGAGATCATCTCAAAAGAGCCTCTTGGCCCGCTGGTCCGTCACGGCGATAACGAATGGGGCGATGTTGTCCGTTGGACGCTGAATGCTCTGATCTCAGCCGAAGAACTGGGTGTTACTTCTGCCAATGTCGGTGAAATGTCGACAGGTTCAACCAACCCCGAGATCAAGCGCCTTCTGGGTACCGAAGGTACTCTGGGCGAAATGCTGGGTCTGGATGCTGATTGGGCCAAGCGCGCGATTGCGACACAGGGCAACTATGGTGAAATCTTTGCCCGTAACATCGGGGAAGATACTCCGGTTGGTCTGGCCCGTGGCCTGAACGCACAGTGGACAGACGGCGGCCTGCTTTACAGCCCTCCATTCCGCTAAACACTTCGGTCAAAGGGCGCGGATCATTCCGCGCCCTTTGCGCATCACGGCCGTGTATCACACGAGCCATACGACCAACAAATTTATCCGGTACGGGCACCTTAAGGTGCTGATAAAAAACAACGGCCGGGCAGACGGGGAACAATCTGATGTCGACTACCACCGACCCTCAAGGGGGGACGTTCCGGCTATCCATGCTGATGAACGACTCACGATACCGCTCATTGACACTTCAAGCGATTGCAGCCATTCTTTTGGCGATTTCAATCGGATACATCATTTCCAACCTGCTCGCGAACCTGGCAGAACAGGATTTGAATATCTCCTTCGGGTTTTTGGCTACACCAGCCGGCTATGACATTAACCAAACGCTGATTGAATATACCAGTCAATCGTCCAACACGCGGGCTGCGTTTGTCGGGATCATCAATACACTTCTCGTTGCGATTCTGGCCTGTATCACCGCGACGGTTCTGGGCGTCATCGCTGGTGTTTTGCGGCTTTCAAACAACTGGCTTGTCAGAAAGTTGATGTCCTTTTACGTAGAGATCTTCCGGAACATTCCGGTGTTGATCTGGATTATCATTATTTTTACCATCGTGACGGCAGTGATGCCGAGCGCGAAATCCTATCTGGGCGAAGACCCCGAGCGCGGCATGCTGGGCGGTATCATCGCGTTTACCAACCGCGGCGTTTATGTTCCTGCACCGTTTTTTACCAATGGCTTTGGCGGCGAAGAGGGAAGCATCGCCAACTGGTTGTTGGTGATTGTTGTTTTGTTCGGATCGCTGTTTGCAACCAGGGCAATGACCGCCCGTGCGAACAAGATACAAGAAGACACAGGTATTCGACCCGGCACTCTTTGGACAAATCTGGCGATCTGGCTGGTTCCAGTGGCTGTAGTGCTCTTTATTCTTGGGCTGTCATGGGATTTTCCCGATCCATTGGCCAACCGGTTTAACCTGCGTGGAGGCCTCCAGATTGGTGCACCGCTGATTGCGCTTTGGCTGGCTTTGTCGGTCTACACCGGTGCCTTCATCGCGGAAAACGTGCGTGCCGGTATTCAAGCGGTGTCCAAAGGTCAGACAGAGGCGGCTTCAGCGCTTGGGCTGCGCCCACGTCGCACCATGAGCCTTGTTATCCTGCCGCAGGCCTTGCGGGTGATCATTCCTCCGCTGATTTCGCAATATCTCAACATCACCAAAAACTCTTCACTGGCGATTGCAGTAGGCTATGCCGATATTACGGCGACGCTGGGCGGAATCACCTTGAACCAAACGGGCCGCGCGATTGAGTGTGTCCTCTTGCTGATGTTGTTCTATCTGACGATTTCGTTGCTCATCTCTGCGGTGATGAACGTCTATAATAGCTCAATGAAGCTGAAGGAGCGCTAAGATGACCGGTCCAAAGGAGCTTTTGTCATGAGTGATACACATGCACATTCCGTCGCCTTCGTGCGTACAGAAACATTGCCACAGGCAGCCGCGCCGTCAAATGCTGCGGGGCCGACCAAATGGATGCGCGACAATCTGTTTGCTACACCTGCGAATGGATTGCTCACCATTGCCGCGATTTACCTGATTTATCTGGTGCTTGCATCAACACTGCCCTGGATGCTGAATGGTGTCTGGAACGCGGGCAGCCTGGCCGAGTGTCGCGAGATCCTGCAGGGGACATCCGGTGCCTGTTTTGCGGTGCTGACAGAACGCTGGCCGCAGTTGATGTTCGGTTTCAAATATCCGGCAAGCGAATACTGGCGTCCGACCCTGGCCTTTGTGCTGATGTTTGTCGCGCTTGCGCCGGTGCTGTTTTTCGACCTGCCGCGCAAGCTGTTGATCGTCACAGCATTGTTTCCCTTCGTGGCCTTCTGGCTGATCTGGGGCGGTACCGTCTGGACACCAATCTTTGCGCTTTTGGGGGTTATTGTCGGGTATCTGGTTTACGACCGCTTCGTCGCACAGAGCTTTGCCGCGGGTTTCTTTGGAGGGATTGCAGCAGCAATTGTTGTCTGGACCATCTCGGGATACATCGTGCCGGCACTGGCACCTGAACAGCCATGGCTAGAGGCGGTGCCATCCCGAGACATGGGCGGTTATATGTTGAACATGATGCTGGGGATCACCTGTGTGTCATTGTCGATACCGCTGGGCATCATATTGGCGCTGGGACGGCAATCTTCCATGCCCTTGATCAAATGGATTTGTGTGATCTTTATCGAATTCATTCGCGGTGTGCCGCTGATCACGCTGCTTTTTGTGGCAAGCGTGATGCTGGCCTATTTCTTTCCGCCGGATCAGACGGTCGACCTGTTCTTGCGCGTGGTGATCATGATCACCATGTTTTCGGCGGCCTATATCGCCGAGGTGATCCGTGGTGGACTTGCCGCCTTGCCCAAAGGGCAATATGAGGCGGCGGATTCCCTGGGCCTTGATTATGCGCAAGCGATGCGGCTGATCATTCTTCCACAGGCCCTCAAGATTTCGATTCCTGGCATTGTGAACATTGCCGTGGGCCTTTTCAAAGACACCACGTTGGTGTCGGTCATTTCGATGTTTGACATCATCGGCATGATCCGGGGTCCGATCCTGGCCTCGCAGGACTGGAACGGTCTCTATTGGGAACTCTTCCTGTTTGCCTGTCTCGTCTTCTTTGTCGTTTGCTATGGCATTTCGCAATATTCGCAGTGGCTTGAACGCCGGCTCGCGACAGATCATCGTTAAGAAAGGACTAGAATAATGGCGGAAGCTGCTCAGTTGAAAGTATCTGACGAAGTCGCGATTTCGATCCAGAACATGAATAAATGGTACGGTTCGTTCCACGTTCTGCGCGACATCGACCTGACTGTCTATCGTGGGGAACGTATTGTGATTTGCGGACCTTCGGGGTCGGGTAAATCCACCTTGATCCGATGCATCAACGCATTGGAAGAACACCAGAAGGGATCAATCGAAGTGGACGGTACATTGTTGTCGTCCGACCTCAAGAACATCGACAAAATCCGCTCGGAAGTGGGGATGTGCTTTCAGCATTTCAACCTGTTTCCCCATCTGAGTATTTTGGACAACCTGACATTGGCTCCGATTTGGGTGCGCAAAACGCCCAAGAAAGAGGCCGAAGAAGTTGCGATGCATTACCTCGAAAAGGTGAAAATCCCCGATCAGGCGAACAAGTTCCCCGGCCAATTGTCTGGTGGTCAGCAGCAGCGTGTGGCGATCGCACGCTCCCTGTGCATGAAGCCACGGATCATGTTGTTTGACGAACCGACCTCGGCGCTTGACCCTGAGATGATCAAGGAAGTGTTGGACACGATGATCGAACTTGCCGAAGAGGGCATGACGATGCTTTGCGTGACACACGAGATGGGTTTTGCGCGGCAAGTGGCTAACCGCGTGATCTTTATGGATGAAGGTCAGATCGTGGAACAGAACGAACCAGAAGAGTTCTTTAACAATCCGCAATCACCGCGGACACAGTTGTTCCTGAGCCAGATTCTGGGTCACTGAGCAATGGCGGGGCTTTCCCCGCTTCAAGGATCATAATTCGCGCGGCACCACAAAGTGTCGCGCGTTTGCTTTTCCCCAATCGGCATGGGCCCAATCCGGGATGTCAAAATCTGCGACCAATGTTGCACCTGTGGGATATTTCCGAAAATGTGGATGATCCGGCTGATCGCTCAGGATGGCTGTTGCGACCATGCCGATGCCGGGGTTATGTCCGATAAGCAGAACAATGTCTCCCTGCGCCTGTTGCAGGGTGTTCAAGATTACCCCTGCATTTGCCAGATAAAGCGGTTTGAGAAAAGTTTGCTCAGTCATGTCTGGAAGAGCAAGACCCTGACAGGTTTCTTTTGTGCGCTTCGCCGAACTGCACAGCACCTGATCGGGGAACAGCTTTTGTTTGCGTAACCATTCTCCCAGTGCGGCCGCTGCTTTGCGCCCGCGTTGGTTTAGTGGCCTGTCATGGTCGTTGCCGAACCCGCCGGACCAGTCGGATTTCGCATGGCGCATCAAGATCAGGCGTTTCATTTCAGCCCCCTGTAAATTGTTGCATATGATAGGCGGATTGTGCGTTCATGCGACCAAAGCCTCTGGAAACCGGACAGGCACGGCGGACGGCACAACCGGTGTTAAGGTTGAGGGTTCCTGCGTCGGTTTGTAGAAAGGCCCTGCACGCAGGAACATCATAGCCTGTGGCGGTGAGCGCGCCGGATAGGCAGGCAGTCTTGCAAGGCTGTTGTGCACAATCATTGCAGGGGTTCGGTGGCGGTGGCGGCAAATCAAGTTGATCAGGCAGGGCCAAGGCACCCCTGAAGGATACAAACAGACCAGCGTGGTCATGTACAAGGAACTGGACCGGTGAACTATGGGCGCGCCCGGTCCGCAATGCCCAACTGTAAAACGGTTGAAAGGGCGGACCGCCAAAGGGGAAAAGCGCAATGCCTCCGAGGTCCTTGGCCCAATCGCCAATAACCCTTGTTGACCAACGGTCCATCGGATCCGGCCGGGAATCTTGCCATTCTGGAGAACGCGTAAAGGCGGGCCAGAAATCAGGCTCGTCAGGTCCCAGCAGCAATAGCGTTTTGCAGTGCTTTGGTGTCTTGTCTTCTGGGGTCGGATGAAAGCCGCCCAATATGTTCAACTGGCGTTTCCGTGCGCCGTTCTTGAGCGCTGCATATTTCATCCACGTCGGATGATGCTGCCAGCACCGTGTTCGGTAAACAACTCCAACAGACAGGCGTTGGGCGCGCGTCCGTCGAGGATAACCGCCGCCCGGGCCCCGCCCGCTAGCGCATCAAGCGCGGTCTGGGTTTTCGGGATCATGCCGCCGGCGATGCTGCCATCGGCGATCATATCGTCGATTTGCGTGGCGGATAATTCGGTCAGGACTTCACCCTTGGCATTCCTGACACCGTCAACATCAGTGAGCAACAACAGGCGATCCGCGCCGAGCGCCGCAGCAATCGCCCCGGCCGCAGTATCGCCATTGATATTAAAGGTTTCGCCATTCATCCCCATCCCCAAAGGCGCAATGACGGGAATGATACCCTTGTCTGCAAAATCACGTAACAGACGTGGGTCAATCTTGACCGGTTTGCCGACCAGACCCAGAGCGGGATCTTCGGGTTCGCAGATGATCAGACCGGAATCTTTTCCTGAAAGGCCCACCGCCCGGCCGCCTTGTTCTGAAATGGCCTGAACAATGCGCGAATTTACCAAGCCGCTCAGCACCATTTCGACGACCTGCATGGTCGCAGCATCGGTCACGCGTTTGCCGTTGATGAATTCGGACTTGATGTTGAGACGTGCCAGCATGTCATTGATCATCGGACCTCCGCCATGCACGACAACGGGGTGTACACCGACCTGACGCATCAGCGCGACATCACGGGCGAATTCATTCATCGCAGCGTCGCTGCCCATCGCATGACCGCCCAGTTTGATCACAACAGTCGCATCTGCATAGCGTTGAAGAAAGGGCAGTGCCTGTGACAGAGTTTGCGCGGTGGCGATCCAATCACGGTTCATGTCTTGTTTTCTCATGTTTTGTGCTTTGTCGCGTTATTCCAAGGTCGCAATGATGGCACGAAGAGTCGGGATGCCCCAGCCCTTTTCGGAACTTGTCACGACAATTTCCGGAAAGGCGGCCGGGTGTTTGGACAGGGCTTGGCGGACCTGGTTTAACACTTTTTCGCGTTCCACTTCTTTGACCTTGTCTGCCTTGGTTAACACTGTTTGAAAAGTCAGGGCAGAGCTATCGAGCAGAGCCATGATTTCTTCGTCGACTTTTTTGACACCATGGCGGGCATCAATCAGCAAAAATGCACGGCGGAGGGTTTGACGCCCGGAAAGGTATTGTTTGAGAAGGCGTTGCCATTTTTCAACAACCGGTACTGGGGCGTTAGCATAGCCGTAGCCGGGCAGGTCGACGAGATAATGTTGATCACCTGCCGTGAAAAAGTTGATTTCCTGGGTGCGGCCCGGTGTGTTCGAGGCGCGGGCAAGTGCCTTCATTCCCGTCAGCGCATTGATCAGCGTCGACTTTCCCACGTTGGAACGCCCGGCAAAACAGACTTCCAGTCGATCAGGGGCTGGCAAGCCATCCATTGCTACCACCCCTTTGACAAATGCGGTCTCACCGGCGAACAGCAACCGCCCCTTTTCAAGGGTTTGTGCATCCGGTTCTTCGGCGATGGGAAAGGAGAGTTGCATTACAAAAGCTCCAATGTGTCGCCAAGGGCGATGTTGCCGCTTTGCGTGACTTCAACGTAGACGCCAAAATCCTGATGGCCAAGGGTGTTGAGCATGCCCAAGGTGTCGACGTCCCACTCTCCGGTTTCGGGGTTCGCTGTGGTCGCGAGGCAGCGAGTGATGCGCTCTTTGACCCGAAGGGTAGAGCCTCCCAGGCGTAGGTCGCGGTCGATCCATTCGAATTCCTGCCAGGGGGCGGTACCCTCGAACCAGAGGTTTCCGCGCCAGCGCAGCAGCGACAAGGGGCCTTTGTTCAAGGTTTCAACAGCGCGGTGGGAAACTTGGTTACACAGGGATAACGAGGCAAAAGGTGTATCCGTATATCCACGCCCGACCAGTTCCAGGACGCGAGCCGGTAAGGCGCGGTCTTGTGGAACAAGTGGTTGTACCCAGGCGATAAGCCTATCAGCATCACGTATCGGGTGGACCGTTAGGGGATCGCGGTCCGGATGGGTCAGGGTTACCTCATGGGTCGCTTCATCCAGAACCGCGTTGATCGCCATCAACTGTGGTGCTTTCGCACCACGGCTGAAGTTGGCGCAGGGTGCCCATGTGGTTCCGTCCGCCTTGGCGCTGTCATGTGCGACGGCCCAGCGACGGTCAAAGGGCATCGATTGGCCCGCTTCCAATCGCACGCCTTCCAAAGATTCTCGCCCATGGCTTTTGATCGGATGCCGATAGAGTGCGCTGACCCTCATCACTTTTTGCTCTTCGATGCCGGTGCCTTTGGATCGTTCGCCGCCGCTTTGGGTTTCCGGCTAAAACTGCCTTTGATGTTGCCCATCAGATCGGGTTTGTATCCCTGACTGCGCATGATCAAATACTGCTGTGTAAAGGTGATTGTGTTGTTGGCGATCCAGTAGACAACCAGACCACTTGCGAAGCTGCCGAGCATGAACATGAACACCCATGGCATCCATGCAAAGATCATCTGCTGTGTGGGGTCGGTGGGTGCGGGATTGAGCTTTTGCTGCAGCCACATGGAGATACCCAACAACAGCGGCAGGATACCGATAAAGACCAGTGCCATGATGCTGCCCGGTTCCGGTGTCCCCCATGGGGCAAATCCGTAAAAATTGAAGATCGACGTAGGATCGGGCGCGGACAGGTCGTTGAAAACGCCAAACCAAGGGGCGTGACGCAGTTCGATCGTGACAAAGATCACCTTGTAAAGAGAAAAGAAGATCGGAATCTGCATCAGGATCGGCAGACAACCGGCGGCTGGATTGACTTTGTTTTTCTTGTACAACTCCATCATGCCTTGTTGCATTTTCTGACGGTCGTCACCTGCATCCTTCTTGAGCTTTTCCATCTCTGGCTGAAGTTCTTTCATCTTGGCCATCGAAACGTAAGATTTATAAGCCAGGGGGAAAAGCAGGGCCTTGATGATCAGGGTAAGGCCAATGATCGACCACCCCATGTTGCCGATGAGTTTGTTGATTTCATGTAGCAGCCAGAAGATCGGCTTGGTCAGGAAAAAGAACCAGCCCCAATCGATGCTGTCGATGAATTTGGGAACACCTGCAGTTTCATAATCGCGCAGGATTGCCCATTCCTTGGCGCCGGCGAAAAGCTGTGTCGTGATTTCGGTTGATGCACCTGTTGCGATCGTCTGCGTGGGCAGGCGCGTCACGGCGCGGTAGATGTCGCTGCGGGCGTCATAGGTTAAGGCTTGATCAAATGGTTGGTCTGCGTTGGGGATCAGGATTGCCTGCCAGAAATGGTCGGTAAAACCGATCCAGCCTTCGCTGACGCCCTTTTGAACAATCGCCTGACGGCCCCAGGCCGGGTTGACCTCAGCCTCTGCGATGTCGTCCCAATCGGTTTCGGCCAATTCGCCGTCAGCAATGGCAACAGCACCTTCATGCAGGATAAAGAAGTTTTCCAGATCATCAGGCTGCGAATGTTGAACGATCATGCCATAAGGCGCGATTGTCACCGGATCAGTACCGTTGTTTGTGACGCTTTGGGTCATAGAGAACATAAAGTTCTCGTCCACGGTTATGGTGCGTCCGAAAATCTGGCCGGCACCGTTATCCCAGCTCAGGCTGACAGGATTGCCTACAGAGAGCGCGCCCCCAGCGGTTTGCGCCCATTCGGTATCCGGGCCGGGAACGGCCTCGGGAGAGATGCCGCTGCCCGCCGCCCAGCCTTGTAACGCGTAATAGGCATCGGTCGTTCCTTGCGGCGACAGCATTGTGACGATCGGCGCGTCTGGGTCTGTGGTTGTGCGATAACCTTTGAGGTGGAGATCATCGATGCGCCCACCCAAGAGAGAGATCGACCCCTTAAAGCGCGGTGTGTCGATCTGAATACGGGGTGCTGCCTGCAACGCTTCGTCACGGGTTTGCACGGCTGTGCCCAGAACCGCAGGGGCCGGGCCATCCGCCTGGCCAGCCGGTACAACCGCATCGGCGGGTGCATCCGCGCTTGTTTGTACCGTACCGTCAACGGGCGCTTCGCTGTCAGGCGGAGGAAATAAAACAAACCAGATCAGGATCACAACAAAGCTGAGCGCTGTTGCAAGAATAAGATTTTTGTTCTGTTCGTCCATTGGGACCGCCACCTAAATGTCTGCCGAAAACTAGGGTGGTTCAACAGAGTGCAGCCCTAAAGGTCAAGCGGATTCGGGCCTATTGTCCGTATATGCATGTTGTACAGGCATGTAATGATGACCCATTAAGCAGGCACCGCTGTAGGAAAAATCCGCTATCTGGATTTCGATAAGAACAACCAGCGCTGTAAGGTCATCTGTCATGTGATATTTAAATCATATAAAACAAATGATTAGATGGCAATTCAGGTGCCCTTGTCATTCATGATTTGTGGAACGTTTTCCAGCTTGGTGTTGTGGCGGTCGATCCAATCAAGGGTTTTCTCAAATGGCATGGGGCGGCCTATGCCGAAGCCTTGAACATGGTCACAGCCCAATTGCGCCAGCAGGACATGTTCACCGACGGTTTCCACACCCTCAGCAAGGGTTTCCACACCCAAACGCTCTGCCATTGTGAGGATTGCGCTGATCATGCGTTGCTGGTCAGCGTCGCGGTCAGCCTTCATCACAAAGGAACGGTCGATCTTGATCCGGCTGACAGAGAAATTGCGGATAGAGGCAATAGAGGCATGTCCCGTGCCAAAGTCGTCCAGATCCACGCGGCATCCAAGCTTACCCAAAGCGTTGATATTGCGTGTGATCATATCATCCGGACCTGCGGCAACCACGGTTTCCAATACTTCCACGGCCAGTCGGTTGGGTGTCAGGTCGAACCGGTCCAGTTCCCATTTTATTTTGTCGAGAAGTTTGGGGTTGTTCAGTTCCGAGCCAGCGAAATTTACGCCGACTTGCGGCACGTCGACGCCGGCACCATCCCATGCCTTCAGCGCCGCGAAAGAATGATACATGATCACTTCGGCCAGGCGTTCCAACTGGCCGGCCTGTTCGACCGCAGGTAAAAATTCCGCCGGTGAAATCATGCCCCGTTCCGGGTGCTGCCAGCGGGCTAGAGCTTCAAACCCGGAGATATGGCCGGTTTCTGTCGATATTTGTGGTTGGAACCAGGGCTGGATTTCGCCGTTTTCCAATGCGCGCATGACATCTTCGCGCAGTTCGGCACGGGCCAGGCTGGCTTGTTGCATCCGGGTGGAAAAGGCGCGGATCGCCGAAGGTCCGCGCTTTTGGGCTTCTCTTAGCGCGGTTGCGGCGGCATTTATCCAGTCGCTGCCTGATTTTCCCGGTGCACGGCTAAGCTGACAAAAACCAACCGAAACAGAGATATAGACGCCAGTACCCTCAACAGAAACCGGTTCTTCAACGACTGATTGCAACCGGCCCGCCATCTGGATGCACAATTCCAGGTCAAGATGGCGCACAGGTTCTGCACAGATGGCAAACCGCGCATCACCCATTTGTCCGACACGGTCATCGCCGCGTACGGTGGCCAACAGTCGTTCACTGACCCGATTGCACACAATATCGGCAGTGGCCTGTCCAAACCGTTCGATGATCTGCTCAAAATCCTCAATCACCAGAAAGAAGGCGACTGAATGCCGCCCTTTTTCTTGGGCTCTGAAATAAATCTGTTCTGCGAGTTCCTCAAAGGCGCTGCGTGACAGGATTGAAGTAGACAGATCACCGACAGATGCCGGTCGGCCATGGAAGGTATCGCTTAGCAGATAAAGCAGCGGCAAAAGGCCCGCCAGCACAACCAGTGCCCCTTCACCACCGAACCAGAAGGCCGCAAGGCACATCGCGGGAATAAAGGCGAATGCGGGCGGTCCCGTCAGCACGAGGGCAAGGCGCCGTCGCAGTCGTGCAAGGCCAGTGGGCCAAAATTGCAGCATGGGCATCTCCTGTTGGAAACCGATTGGTGTCGCTTCAAGAGTTGATTTAGAGCCAAAGCAGTGTGTCGGATGTTAACGTGTGCCCGCAGTTTATTAGGGATTTTCCTAAAACTGTTTATCCCTCACGACGCAATCCGGCGAAATCAAACAATTTCGGGTCCAACAAGTGGGATGGCCTTGCGTTCATCAGGGCACGAAACATGACCTGACGACGGCCGGGGCTGTTCCGTTCCCACCCGTCAAGGATTTGTTTCACCTGCTGGCGTTGCAAACCGTCCTGCGATCCGCAGAGATCGCATGGAATAATAGGATAATTCATCGCCTTGCTGAATTTTTCGCAGTCTTCTTCTGCAACATGGGCAAGAGGGCGATAAACAAAAAGGTCCTTCTCTTCGTTCAGCAGTTTCGGCGGCATCGTGGCAAGCCTTGCGCCGTGGAAAAGATTCATGAAAAAAGTTTCGAGGATGTCGTCGCGGTGATGTCCCAGCACAACAGCGCTGCAGCCTTCTTCACGCGCAATCCGGTAAAGAATGCCACGACGTAACCGCGAACAAAGGGAACAAAAGGTGCGCCCCTGGGGCACTTTGTCCATCACGATGGAATAGGTATCTTGATATTCAATGCGATGGGGCACGCCCATCTTTTCCAGAAACCCAGGCAGGACTGTCGCCGGAAAACCAGGCTGCCCCTGATCGAGGTTGCACGCCAAAAGTTCAACAGGCAGCAGACCGCGCCATTGCAATTCGTAGAGGAGCGCCAGCAGGGTATAGCTATCTTTGCCGCCTGAAAGACAGACCAGCCATTTACCGCCAGGTTCGATCATGCCGTATTGTTCAATCGCCTCTCGCGTGTGGCGTACAAGGCGCTTGCGGAGTTTTTTGAACTCCGTTGTTTGAGGGGCCCCGTGAAAGAGGGCGTGAATTTCATTTGGATGGTCAAGCATAAATGGGGCTTAGTTCAACGTGGTGAGGCGATCAAGCGTGACATCGCGCAAAGAAGAAATCACGGGAGGCCGAATTTTGCCAGCGCATCGCGGACCTAGTCAGGTACGTTGTCGATGCCGGAGGCACCCCAAGGGTGACATCGTGCAATTCGGCGGGCAGCCAGCCAGCCTCCCTTGAGACCGCCGTGCTTTTGCAGAGATTCAAGCGCATAGGCGCTGCAGGTTGGTTGATAACGGCAATTGAAGCCGATCCAGGGACTAAAAAGCAAACGATAGCCATGCACGGGCAAAGCGAGGAGCCGAGCCAGGGGACTCATGCTTTGATACCATGCAGAACGTCGAGGGCTTTGACAAAATCAGACTGGAGTTGGGCGAAGGGAAGGGACGCCGTTGCGCCCTTGCGTCCGATCAGGACATAATCGTGACCGGGTTGCCCCAGATCGAGCAAAGCGAGGCGGGCGACCTCGCGCAACCGGCGTTTCGCCCTGTTTCGCGCAACGGCATTTCCGACTTTCTTGGAGCAGGTAAAGCCGACACGGATGGCCTCCGGCGCTGTGGCTTCATCACTGCGGCGTTTTCGCATTTGCAGGATGAAACCTGGCTTGGCCACATGGGCCGCCCGCGTGGCTCGTTGGAAATCAGCCCGCTTTCTCATGGTCACAAGACGTGACAAAGCCGCCGACGGCGTGATCCCCCGGGCGGCGGTGTCGCCATCCTTGGGAGCCTTCAGCGGTGCCATAACTGTAACAGGATGAGCCGCTTCAGGCGCTCAGCTTGCTCCGGCCTTGGGCGCGGCGAGCGTTGATGATCTTGCGTCCGGCTTTGGTCGCCATGCGCGCACGAAAGCCGTGGCGGCGCTTGCGGACGAGGTTGCTGGGTTGAAAGGTGCGTTTCATCGCTCCGTCTCCATATAATGTCGAGCCGTCCCCGGAATCGGGGGTACAGCAATAATTCAAGCCCGTGCTTTAGTGGGCTGCTTGGGGCAAGTCAAACCCTATGGCGTGGAAAAGACCGCGATCTGCAACATTTTTCCATGACACCGGGTATGAATGTTTCAATACCTGTCCCGATCTCGCGCGGGACCACGGAAATTGTCACCTTGGTTCAAGGGCGCGTGAACGCCCTATCAACAAGAGGCGTATCAGGTCAGGTTGAGTGGAACAACAGATGCCATTGGCGCAAAAGGGTGCAATAGATGAGTGTAATGAGTGAAACATCACCACCAAAGTCCAGGGTGCGTCGGTACCTTCCACTGATCGCAATCATCGTTGCGGCGGTAATCGGTGCCTTTACTCTGCGCGACTATCTTAGTTTTGATGCGCTGCGCGACAACCGCGAAGCGCTGATCGCCTTGCGTGATTCCAACTACCTGTCCACGGTGCTGGTATTCATTGTCATCTATGTGGCGATTGTCGCGTTTTCCTTGCCTGGTGCGGTCATTGCCACGCTCACCGGCGGTTTTTTGTTCGGAATCGGGCTGGGCACAATGTTCAACGTTGTCGGTGCCACGCTCGGCGCAACATTGATTTTTCTCGCGGCGCGGATGGGCTTGGGTGACAAGCTGAGGCAAAGGATGGATGCCTCTGACGGAGTTGTGGCCAGGATCAAGAGGGGCATCGATGAAAATCAATGGTCGATGCTATTTTTCATCCGGTTGGTGCCCGCGGTGCCGTTCTTCGTTGCCAATCTGATCCCGGCCTTTGTCGGTGTGCCCCTTTTCCGATTTGTTCTGTCTACATTTATTGGCATCATTCCGGGGACGTTGGTCTTTACCTCGGTCGGGGCCGGCCTGGGCGAGGTATTTGCCAAGGGCGATTCTCCCGACCTTGGGATTATTTTTGAACCACATATCCTGTTACCTATTCTGGGTCTGACGGCACTCTCGGTTCTGCCTGTCGCCATCAAGGCGGTCACCGGCAAAAAGGACTTAATGAAATGAAACGTATCAAGACCGATATTCTTATCATTGGGGCCGGGTCCGGCGGGTTGTCAGTCGCCGCAGGTGCCGCGCAAATGGGCGCTGATGTGGTCCTGTTGGAAGGACATAAAATGGGGGGCGATTGCCTGAACTACGGCTGCGTGCCCTCCAAGGCGCTGATTGCAAGTGGCAAGGCGGCGCATTTGCAGCAGACTGCGCAACAATACGGCGTTGCGAATGCCAAGGGGACAGTCGATTACGTAGCGGCCAAAGATCATGTTGCTGATGTGATCGCTCAGATTGCGCCAGTGGACAGCCAGGAACGGTTCGAGGGCCTCGGCGTCAAAGTGATCCGTGCCTTCGGAAAATTCATTTCGCCGGATGAGGTGATGGCGCGGGATACGGTGATCAAAGCCCGACGTATTGTGATCGCAACCGGATCATCGCCCTTGGTGCCGCCGATTCCGGGTCTGGAGTCCATATCCTACGAAACCAATGAAACCTTGTTCGATATGCGTGAAAAACCGAAACACCTGCTGATTATCGGTGGTGGTCCGATCGGGATGGAAATGGCACAGGCGCATGTGCGGATGGGCTGTGAGGTGACTGTGATCGAAGGTGCCAAGGCGCTGGGCAAAGACGACCCCGAACTAGCATCTGTCGTGCTGGAGAGCCTGCGTGAAGAAGGCGTGGCAATAGAAGAGAACGCAATGGCCGCTGAAGTGCGTGAAACTGAAGGTGTGATTGAGATCGAAACCAAGGATGGCCGAACTTTCAAAGGTTCGCATTTGTTGCTGGCGGTCGGGCGACAAACAAACATGGACAAGCTGGATCTTGAAAAAGCCGGTGTTGTAGCAAGCCGCAACGGAATTGAAGTCGACGATAGCCTGCGCACAACGAACAAAAAGGTATATGCGATTGGCGATGTGGCGGGAGGGCTGCAATTTACCCATGTTGCGGGCTATCATGCGGGGGTGATCATCCGTTCGATGCTGTTTGGCCTGCCGTCCAAGGCCAGGACGGCACACATACCCTGGGCGACTTATACCGATCCAGAGTTGTCCCAGGTCGGAATGACCGAGGCACAAGCAAAGGAAAAGCATGGTGATAGACTGGAGGTTGTCCGTTTTCACTATTCACATAATGACCGCGCCATTGCCGAACGCAGAACCAAAGGTTTCATCAAGGTCATGGTCGTGAAAGGCCGTCCAGTCGGCGCGTCGATTGTCGGGTATCAGGCGGGCGAATTGATTAATCTATGGGCGCTTGCACTGGCAAATAAAATGAAAATGAGCCAGATTGCCGCCATGGTTGCCCCCTATCCGACAATCGGCGAGATCAACAAACGTGCCGCAGGTGCCTATTTCAGTCCGCGCTTGTTCGAGAGCGATATGGTCAAGCGTGTCGTCGGGTTTGTCCAGCGGTTCCTGCCATGATGCGCAGCTCTGACCTGATACCGGTAACGCGCGTCCACGACGACGCACGACCCGTCAGCCCGACAGGCTAAAGCAGATGTTGCATTCCCTGTCCGGCCGGCTGCTGATCCTGACGACGGTTTTCGTGATGATCGCCGAAATCCTGATCTTCGTTCCCTCCATCGCACGCTTTCGAGAGGATTATATGCTGAACCGGCTTGAGCGGGCGCAGATTGCCTCGCTTGCCCTGTTGGCGGACGATATGCTGGATCCGGCGCTGGAAGATGAACTGCTCAAGAATGCGGGGGTTTTCAACGTCGTGCTGCGCCGAAACGAGGTGCGCCAACTGATGTTGTCCTCGGATATGCCGCAAATGATTTCCGAAACATTCGATCTGCGCGATGCCACCGCACTTACGTTGATCCGCGATGCGATGCGGCGCATGATCACCCGCGAACCCCAGGTCATCCGTGTCATCGGGGCCCCGGTTCGCGATGCAGGATCATTGATCGAAATCACCATGGAAACTTCGCCGATGCGGACGGCGATGATCGACTATGGCATGCGTATCCTGCTGTTGTCCGCGGTCATATCCGTCATTACGGCCGTATTGTTGTTCGTGGCCCTGCGTGCGCTTTTGCTGAAGCCGATCAAGAGGGTGGTCGGGCATATGCAGCGTTATGCGCTGGCCCCGGAGGACGCGCGGCGGATCATTGAACCTTCAGCCAGCATTACCGAGCTGCGCGAGGCGGAAGTGGCGTTGATGACTTTGCAAACGGATCTGACACAGGCGCTCAAGCAAAAGGAACGCCTGGCGCAACTGGGGTCCGCGGTCAGCAAAATCAGCCATGATTTGCGCAATATCATGACCTCGGCACAATTGTTCACCGACCGGATCGAAATGTCCGAAGATCCCACCGTCAAGCGCATGGCACCCAAGTTGGTTGGCTCGATCACCCGTGCTGTACATCTTTGTGAAAGCACGCTGGCTTTTGGCAAGGCAGAAGAACCGGGGCCGACCTTGACGATGGTGGCGCTTGCCGGCTTGCTGGAAGATGCAGTTGAAGGGGAGAAATTGGCCAGTGGTGAACATGCCATCAGCTATGGTGTGGATATTCCTGCGGGTATGATGGTGCGCGCCGATCCTGAGCAACTTTACCGTGTGATTTCAAATCTGGTGCGCAATGCAAGACAGGCCTTGATGGGAACGAAACAAGGGGGTGAAATTGCTGTGCTGGCTCAGGAATCGGAAACCGCTTGGGTGATTGAGGTCTCGGACACTGGGCCGGGCCTGCCAGCCAAGGCGAAAGAGCATTTGTTCGCACCCTTTCAGGGCGGCGCGCGAAAAGGCGGGTCGGGTTTGGGATTGGCGATCGCCGCTGAATTGGTCAAAGGCCATGGCGGCCAGCTCGCCCTGGCGAAAACGGACGCGCAAGGCACGATGTTTCGGATAACTCTGCCCAAAGGTGATGGCACGGTTTAGGTGACTCAACGATTGTCGCAGTTTGTGTGAAACTTGCACTTGCAAAGGCGGAACAGTCCAACTAAACCGCGCCCTAGTGGACCGATAGCTCAGCTGGATAGAGTACCTGACTACGAATCAGGGGGTCGGGGGTTCGAATCCTCCTCGGTCCGCCACTTTTCCCCCGTCTTCTTTTCTTGCCTGTCTGCCCTTCGGCAACACCTGTAGTGGGGTCGCATTTGCCCACACTGAATGCGGTGAAGGTCCTGGTGAATTCGAGGCCAGAGTGACCTTGCGGTGACAGGGTGACGGCACTTTGGCCCGGAGGGGGCAGGCATCGATCTGATTGATCTTCGACGGCTCTGTGTTGCATCCTGTTGGGAGATGTCAGTGTGGGGTGCTTTTTCACGCGATTATCGAGCCGCTGCAGGAGTGTGGACCTCGCCGCAGCTTTTCTCATAAGGATACAAGAATGCTCAACGGAATACGCATCATCGAAATCGAGGGGATTGGCCCTGCACCGTTTTCCGCGATGCATCTGGCAGACCTGGGTGCGGATGTCATTGTAGTGCATCGAAAGGGTGGGGCGGGTTTGCCGATCCTCGCTGAGAATGCGGTCATTGATCGCGGTAAACGCTCTATCGAATTGGATCTCAAGGCGACTGATGATGTTGCGGTATTGAAACGCCTGCTGGGAACTGCCGATGGGTTGATCGAAGGATTTCGTCCAGGTGTGATGGAGAAACTAGGCCTGGGCCCACAAGATTGTCAGGCGGTTAATCCCGCACTTGTTTACGGGCGTATGACTGGCTGGGGACAGGAAGGACCGATGTCCTCCATGGCCGGACATGATATGAATTACATCGGGGTGTCGGGGGCTTTATGGTATGCATCGTTGCCGGGGCAACCCCCAGTGGCACCGCCGACGCTGGTGGGTGATATTGGCGGTGGGGCAATGTACCTGACGATCGGAATGCTGGCCGGTATTCTGAATGCGCGCAGAACCGGTGTGGGTACTGTTGTCGATGCCGCGATTGTCGACGGGTCGGCACATATGATGAATTTACTGATGGCGTTGCGTCAGTCAGGACCGCAAAACTCTGACCGGGGGACCAGCCTGTTGGATGGGCCGCATTGGAGTCGTAGCTACGCTTGTGCCGACGCGAGGTTTATCAGCGTGCAATGTCTGGAGCCCAAATTTTACAGGATTTTTCTGGAAAAGCTGGGGTTGGAAGATGACCCTGATTTCGCGGCGCAGTTTGATCAATCAAGTTGGCCAAAGGCAATCCGCCGGTTGGTTGATTTGTTCGCCTTGCATCCCCGTGATCATTGGGCGGATGTTTTTGCGAACTCCGATGCCTGCGCTGCGCCGATCCTCAGCCCGGATGAGGCATTGAACCATCCTCTGAGCAAAGCGCGCGGTATCTGGTATGAGGACGACGCCTTGCAGGCCACATCGGCCCCCCGCTTTGACGGGCGGATGTCCCGCTCGGGAAAGCCGCCCGCACGCGGAGAACATACCGATGAGATTCTGGCTCTGCTTGAGGCCGAGCCCTGCAGCAAAGACTGAACTGTGCTATATCTTGTCGACTGGTTTTGGCCCGGATGTGAAAACATTTGAGGGGTGACCGTGTTGTGTGCGGTCTCATATCCGGCCTGTATGAGGTGTAGTATGTTGATATTTTTATATCTTTCTGCCAGCATTTTGCCAATAGGGTGCCCGCAGCCTGGGTTTGAATATCTTCCCGCTGTCTTCGCGCGGCAGTGACTTGTGAAAGTCGATAATGCGTGGATATTTGAAACGGGACAGCTTGCCGTCTAAAAACGCCATCACCTCTGCTGGGTTTGGAGTCCAGTTTTCTGATGGCTCGATTGCTGCAACAATCTGCTCGCCGAATTCCGTATCTGGGGCACCAAAGACGGCGACATCGCGGACAAAGGGCGCGCGCATCAATAGGGCTTCGATTTCCGCCGGAAATACATTTGCCCCACCGGTGATGATCATATCCTTTTTGCGGTCTGTGATGAACAGAAAACCCTCATCGTCAAGCCATCCCAGATCACCCACCGAAATATGACCATGCTTTTCCGCCGCCTTCCGGCTTGCGGGATCGTTTGAATATTCAAAGCCGCCAAAGGCATCCATCCTGGCGTGAATTTCACCGACCTCTCCCGCGGGCAACGGATTGCCATCGGGATCGAGGATCAGAACAGTACCTCCCATTTGCATGCGCCCTGCTGTTCCCGGTTTTGCCAGCGCCTCTTGGGAGGAAACCAGCGTCATGAACCCGATTTCGGTTGCGCCGTAGCTTTCCCAGAAAACAGGTCCCCACCAGTCGATCATCGCAACTTTCAGATCATGGGGCCAAGGGGATCCTGTTGAGATACAGAATTCGATGGAAGACAGATCATAGCGTGCTTTAATGTCCTCCGGCAGTTTGATCATCCGGTTCATCATGGTGGGCACCAGGTAGATATGCGTGATCCGATGTTTTTCGATTGTTTCCAGAAATGCCTCTGGAACGAATTTGGAGGCGACCAGGACCGAAACTCCCTGAGTCATCAGCGCGGCATTGGTGAGGGTCGAGGGGGCGGAATGATAGAGTGGTGCCGCTGTAAGAAACCGCGATCCGGGTTTGAGGCGGAGCATCTCCTGGCCTACTCGTGCGAGGATCTGTTCGAAATCTTTGACGGGGCCTGAGGTAATCTTGCGCACGCCTTTCGGTGTGCCCGTCGAACCGGATGTGTAGCGCATCAAGGGCCGCATCATCTCGCGGTGTTCAAGCGGTGGATGGGCGTTGACCAGATTCCGCCACTCAGGGCTTTCGGGGTCTGTCGCTGCAGCACTGTCGTCAATGCCGTAGGCCTCGCGCAGGGAGGTATCCGGTGAGACGCCAATCACCTGCCGTCCGACAAGGGCAGGGCGCATGGCATCAATCAAATCGCGATGCGTGATGACAAAGCGCGCACCGCTGTCGTCGCAAATCGCGGCAACTTCCGCTGCTGCCGCGTGCCAGTTGAGCGCGACAATCACCGTGCCCGCCAAAGCAGCTGCACGCAAAATCTCTAACTGTGCCAGTTCGTTGCGCATCAGAACCGCAACCGGAACATCAGCACCGGCTCCCATCGCAACGAGGGCGGCGGCACCCTGTCGTGCCTGCATTTCCAGGGTTTCGCGTGAAATCTGTTGATCAAGGTCCGCAACAAATGGCTCTGGCATGATGTTTCTCCTGTAGCGGAAGGCGGCCTGGGGCGTGGTGACTGAACAAGGCACTGTCCGGAACGGTGCCAGGAAGAACCTAGCACGTTTAGAAAACCAATGCCTGACTTCCTTTGTCACGGGCGGTGACAGGTTGCTCAATTCTTGCAGTTTTGCGATTCTGCGATGTCTGGGGCATGCCGGTTGTCGCTCTGTGTGACATGCTCGGATTTATGGTTGGAGTGGAAGTCGAGGAATCGGTGTCGGTTACAGGTGTCCCGCTTTGGCTTCTGGCGGGGCACATCTGACCAGCATGTTGTGGTTTGAGGATGTGTTCAATCCGGCACAGACATGGCAAGGGATTGAGGCTGTTTATTGGCTTAAGGCAAATGTCGATCCGGTTGTGTCCGGGCGCGATGCGGCGCTGCTGCGCCACAGGCTATGCAGGACAACGACCCCGATGAGGATCAAGAGTGGCCCGATCAAGGCGGGGGGATTTCCGTTTGAGTTCGGGCTGACCAGATCAATGATGACCGTCACAGCGATGCCGTAGAAACCGATGATCCAGGCCGCAAGCGTGATCAATGCCTTTTGGAAGTTGTTCGCATGATGCGCTACCGTCGGATATAATAAACTGGCCGCAATGGTCAGGATCGCGAGATCGTAATCGTAGTTGTACGGGCTGACCAAAGCCGAGAAAAAGACACCGACACCAAGCATGTCGCGGTGCAACAACCCTATCTGCATCAAACGAAGTAACGCGGCAAGCGCCCCCAAAACCAGACCGCCATGCAATATCAAGGCAGCCTTGTGGTCCAGTCCGATAGAAAGGCCAAAGGCATAAATGGACGACATGCGGAAAATCGTGAACTGGTTGTTTTGAAAGGCATCGCCCGTGGCAGATACGCCGTCGAAAAAGGCACGCCATGCCTGTGGGCCAAGAAACAGAAAGGACAGGGCGCAGAAAACAGCAACGGTGGCCAATGAGGTGATTGCCAATAGCCAGCGCCGGTTGATCAACGACCAGATACCAAAGCCGATTGCGAGATGCGGCTTGATCGCCATCAAGCCCAGAGGCACGCCCGAATAACGCGATTTGCGCAACGCCAGGACGCAGGTGCACCCGATCAATGTCGCCATCAAAAGACTATTCTGTCCGCCGCGAATGATTAACGTGATCAGCGGCAGGAACAGAATGATCGTGATTTGAAATGTACGGGGATCCAGACGCCGCAATGTCCAGATGAACAAGAACAAAGTGCCAGCCATAAAGATGGGATAGGCAAGCCATGCGGGCAAATACCCAAGCGGCGCGATGACCAGATCAAACGTCGGCGGGTAACTCCAAAGCAATTGTGTACCATTGAATCCGGCCAACACGGCTTGGCGTTCGGTAAAGGTTGCGATGTCATATGCAGCGGCCAGATTGCCTTCTGCCATCATCACACTGGCAAGGTGAAAGGCATCAAAATCCAGTAATTTGGTTTTGTCCAACACGTTGGGCAGTGCAAATTCGAGAGCAACATAGGCAATCAACAACAAGGCACAGACCAAAAGGCCAAAAACAGTGGCGGGTTTGAGAATCATGGAGTTGCCCTGTCAGAAAAGGCCCAGAAACGGGCGCCGATGAAAGAGAGGGCAGGTACGATAAATCCGACGCAGATCATCGCCTGAGCCAAAGAGGCCCCCAGCCCGGTTGCAAGCGCTGTGATCGCGCTGCTTAAAACCAATGAACAGGCAGACAAGGCCAGAAACCGCCGGAGATGGACGACATCCGGGGCATCGACACGAAAGGTGAACCGCGCGTGACCCAGAAAGGAAACGCCAAATGCCACAGAAAATCCGGCAAGGTTCGCGACCATCGGTCCAATCTGAAACACAAGCCCGACAGCAAGCGCCACGGCCACATGAACAAAGGTTGCGCAAAGGCCGATCCCGGCAAATCGCAGGATTTGCAAAATGGTGGAAACAGGTGTCTGCGCCGAAGCGGACATTTTCACACCGTTACTCCGTCCGCGGCAATGTCATCACCGATAAAACGCGAGCGTACGATATAGAGCGGGCGGTCGCGTACTTCGGTCAGGATACGTCCGACGTATTCACCTACAATGCCGATCGCAATCAACTGCATGCCGCCAAAGGCCAGGATAAGCAGCAGGGTAGAGGCGTAGCCGGGCACGTCAGTGCCGTAGATCAATACGCTGATCAGATAATACAGCCCGTAAAAGAATGCCGCCATCGCCAGTCCTGTTCCCACGTAGGTCCAGATGCGCAGCGGCTTTGTGGTCGATGAAAAAATGCCATCCAACGCCATGTTCCAGAGTTTCCAATACCCCATCGTGGTATGACCCGCGCTGCGTTCTTTACGGTTGTAAACGACCTCGGCTGTCTGAAATCCAACCCAGCTGAACAATGCCTTATTCAGCCGTGCCCGTTCACCCATTGAACGCAGGACATCGACAACCTGTCTGTCAAGCAGACGGAAATCACCGACATCGGATGGCATGGGATGATCTGCCAAAGCGTTGAAAACCTTATAAAATCCCTGTGCAGTTGTGCGTTTGAACCAGGTGTCTTGCGACCGATCCCCGCGCCGCGCGTTGACGATTTCCGCGCCGGCGCGCCATTTTTCTATCATTTCGATGATTACGTCAGGTTCGTCCTGCAGATCTACGTCAATGGGAATGATCGCATCGCCCCGGGCATGCTCCATACCTGCACAAAGGGCGGCTTCCTTGCCAAAGTTCCGCGAAAGATTGATCAGGCTTATCGTCGTATTATCACGCATGAAGGAACGGATCGCAAATTCGGTTCCGTCTTTGCTGCCATCATTTACAAACAGGATTTCCCAGTCGATGTCGGGAATGTTGCCCTTTGTAATGCCTTGAATTGCTTCCAGAAACGGTTTTATCGCCCGTTGTTCATTATAGACAGGCACCAGAAGCGTGACCAACTTGTGCGTTATATTGACGGGCTGCGCGGTGCTGCGCATTTCGGGTATATCTGGTGCTTGCATCACTTTGGCCCTCGGGAAATGTGCCCACCGGAGATGGCGGGCGGAACTGATCAGGGCGACAATCACAAACAAAGATGGAGATAATGTGTCGAGATACGGTCTTCATCGTGAAGCGGCACCCGTAAAGATGCGGTGATCTTTTCAGGCAGAACATCCCCCGCGCTGAACAGCTGAGACACCGGATATTAACTGGATTTTTCGCCCTTTTCGGTACCAATTAGCCGGGATGAAGTCAGGGAACGCTGCTCCACAGAGGGAGCTGACGCAGCGTCATTTTACGAAGGATTTTGGTAAAAGTTACATTTTTTCCCTTGCGCACCCGGTGCGTCGCCGGGTCGAAACAGGGGGCCTAAAACAGATCAAACGCCCGATCACGGCGGCATAGACGGCACAAACGCTGTCGAATCGTCTAATCCTTTCCTTTTTTCCTGCGATCAAGCTGAACTCTTGTACCGTTTGATACGCCTGCTAAATTTCTCGTTGTAAATTGATCAACGAGTCGTCAGTCTATGAGGCGACAAATAATAACCTGGCCGCGAACTTTATGCGGAAACAGGAACAACGGGGATGTATCAGAATGACTTCAACCGACGAGGCCTTTGTCGCCTTCGATCGTGTACAAAAGAGCTATGACGGCGAGACACTTGTTGTCAAAGATCTGAACCTCTCAATGCCAAAGGGTGAATTCCTGACCATGCTTGGGCCATCCGGGTCGGGGAAGACAACCTGTCTGATGATGTTGGCGGGCTTTGAGACAGCTACACATGGTGACATTTTGCTGGACGGCGTGTCGATCAACAATATCCCGCCACACAAACGCGGTATCGGCATGGTGTTTCAAAACTACGCGCTTTTCCCGCATATGTCCGTTGCTGAAAACCTGTCTTTTCCGCTGGAAGTGCGTAAAATCGGCAAATCCGATCGTGAGGCAAAGATCACCCGTGCGCTGGACATGGTACAGATGGGTGATTTTGCCGGGCGCCGACCCGCACAATTGTCCGGTGGACAGCAACAACGTATTGCCCTTGCGCGTGCTCTGGTCTTTGAACCCGAACTGGTTTTGATGGATGAACCACTTGGGGCCTTGGACAAGCAACTGCGTGAAACTTTGCAGTTCGAGATCACGAATCTCGCACATCAACTGGGCATTACAACTGTCTATGTCACCCATGATCAGACCGAAGCGCTGACAATGTCGGACCGTGTCGCCGTGTTTGACGATGGCCGTATTCAGCAATTGGCACCGCCGGATGAATTGTATGAAAAGCCAGAGAACAGTTTTGTTGCGCAGTTTATCGGCGAGAATAACACGCTTGAAGGTGTCGTTCAGGAGATCAAGGGTGAAACCTGCATTGTAAAGCTCGACAGTGGCGACATCATTGATGCTGTGCCGGTCAATGTGACGTCAGTTGGCGAGCGGACCAAGGTGTCGATCCGACCAGAGCGGGTCGAATTCAAGAAAGAACGCCTGCAGGAAGGCACCCATACGCTGAAAGCAGAAGTGCTGGAATTTGTTTACATGGGGGATATTTTCCGTACCCGCCTGCGGGTTGCAGGGCAGGATGAATTCATCATCAAAACACGCAATGCACCGGATCAAGAGCGCCTGACACCAGGTCAGATGATCGAGATAGGGTGGTTGCCACAGGATTGCCGGGCGCTGGATGCCTAAAAGGGTCAGCGCAACCGGACAAATGGATACGCGGCCGCCCGGGCTGTGTCCTTCCACTATCAAACCGGGCAGAAATAAACGGGAGATTTCGATGAAAGTTACGATGAAACTGATGGCTACGTCATGTCTGACACTGACTGCGGCAATGGCGCAGGCAGATGGGCATATGGCCAACGAAATGACGATCGTAAGTTGGGGTGGCGCCTATTCTGCATCGCAGCAGGGCGCGTATCACGACCCCTATACTGAGAAAACCGGCGTCACGATCATCAATGATGAATCCTCTGCCGAGGCCGTGGCCAAGCTGCGTGCGATGAACGAAGCGGGCAATGTCACATGGGATGTGGTTGATGTGGTCGCTTCCGATGCGATCCGCCTGTGTGACGAAGGTTTGGCGATGGAAATCGATCCGGACGAAATGCTGGCGGACGGCCACGACGGCTCCAAGGCATCCGAAGACTTTGGTGACTTGCTGGTTTCGGACTGCTTCATTCCGCAGATCGTTTATTCCACCACTGTCGGTTATCGTACCGATCTTGTTGGTGACACGCCCCCGACCGAGATTTGCGCCCTGTTCGACACAGAGACATATCCCGGTAAGCGCTCGCTCGAAAAGCGTCCGATCAACAACATGGAATGGGCTTTGCTGTGCGACGGTGTCGCCAAGGATGATGTCTATGACGTGCTGGAGACCGAAGAAGGTCAGGCGCAGGCATTTGCCAAGCTGGACACCATCAAGGACGATACCATCTGGTGGTCTGCCGGTGCCGATACACCACAGTTGCTGGCTGATGGTGAAGTCATCATGGGGTCTACCTATAACGGCCGCCTGTTCGCTTTGATCGAAGAAGAAAAGCAGCCGGTTGCGATGTTGTGGGACGCACAGGTGTTCGACCTGGACGGTTGGATCATTCCAACTGGTCTGAGTGATGAGCGCAAGGCACGTGCATTGGACTACATCATGTTCGCTACAGACACGCAGCGTCTGGCGGATCAGGCCAAGTACATTTCCTATGGTCCGGCTCGTAAGTCATCTGCACCACTGGTGGGCAAGCACGCCACGCTGGGTATCGATATGGCACCACATATGCCGACCGACCCAGAGAATGCCAAGAATACATTCCTGTACAATTATTCCTGGTGGGCTGATTACCGCGATGATCTGGATGCGAAATTCCAGGCATGGCTGTCCAAGTAATAGCTACCGGAGGGGGCGCGGTTCGCTGCGCCCCTCTCCTCTCTTTCTAACAAGATCAATGTATTGCCTGCACAATACGGACCGAACCCAGCAAGGGATGCCAAATGTCTGACTCCGTGATCGCCGCCGATGGCCGTCCGCTCAAAGCATCGCTGAATCGCGCTCTGCGCCGCCAAAAATTGCGGGCACTTGCGCTGATCGCTCCTTTGCTGATCTTTATTCTGGTGTCATTTGTGATGCCGATTGCAGACATGTTGTTTCGTTCCGTTGAAAACGAAATTGTTGAAAATACCTTGCCGCGCACGGTGACGGCGCTGGAAGGTTGGGATTCTTCCAGTGATCAGGTGCCGGGTGAAGAAGTGTTTGAGGCGCTTTATACCGATCTGGCAATCGCGGTTGAATACAAGTCCCATACGCGCCTGGGCAGCCGTTTGAATTACGAAGCGACTGGAATTTCCTCTCTCTTCCGCAAGTCTGGCCGTCGGGTCAAGAAATTTGATACCGATATTTATGCAGAGGTTTTTGCCGCAGCGGATCCGGCATATGCGGATCCCGGACAATGGGCCGCCTGGATGTCGGACGATACCGTCCGTGCGCAATTGCCCGTGACCACAAGTGCCTATGATGACTGGGCACAGATGATCATCGACACCGATGGTGATATTCCCGCAGAAGAAACACCCTGGAATTTTGTTTATACGGCCCTTTTCCAGGATGCCGCTGCCGGCGCCTCCCTGCCCATTGCTGTCGATGTTTCCACGGTCGAGCCGGTGTCGCTGCGGGCGGAGTTCGGCGACCTTGATGACAAATGGCTGGACCCAGAGGTCTGGCAGACCATCAAGATCTATTCACCCAAGTTCACCAATGGATATTTCCTGAATTCTGTGGACCTGATGAAGGGGCCCGAGGGCGTTGAATCGCGGCCCGAAAACCAACAAATCTATATCAAGTTGTTCGTGCGTACCCTCATCATGTCCCTGTCTATCATGGGCATGTGTGTGTTGTTGGGATACCCTATCGCTTGGCTATTGGCGAATTTGAAAGCACGGACTGCCAACCTGTTGATGATTCTGGTGTTGTTGCCGTTCTGGACATCGCTTCTGGTTCGGACATCTGCCTGGAAGGTATTGTTGCAACAGCAGGGTGTGATCAATGACACGCTTGTCTGGATCGGAATTGTCGCCGATGACAACCGTCTGGAACTGATCAACAATCAAACCGGCACAATCATCGCGATGACGCATATTCTGCTGCCGTTCATGATCTTGCCTTTGTATTCCGTGATGAAAACCATCCCACCCAGCTATCTACGTGCAGCCAAATCTCTGGGTGCGACCGACTGGACAGCTTTCTGGCGGGTGTATTTTCCTCAGTCTGTGCCTGGTATCGGTGCGGGCTGCATTCTCGTTTTCATCCTGTCTATCGGTTACTATATCACGCCGGAACTGGTGGGCGGAACCAAGGGTGTCTTCATCTCGAACCGGATCGCTTATCACATTTCAAGTTCTCTGAACTGGGGGCTGGCGGCGGCGCTGGGCACGATCCTGCTGGCGATCGTGATGGCGCTGTACTGGGCGTATGATAAAATTGTCGGTATCGATAACGTGAAGTTGGGGGGCTAAGGCCATGTCAGGATTGCCACCATATGCAACGACGGGCCAACGCGCCTGGTATTATTCCTTTCGCGTAATTTGCGGGTTGATTTTCTTTTTTCTGATCGCGCCGATCATGGTGATCATACCGCTTTCGTTCAATGCAGAGAATTTCTTTACCTTTACTCCAGAAATGTTGTCCCTTGATCCGGCGGGATTCTCGACCAAACACTATGAGGATTTCTTTACCAATTCTGATTGGCAACATGCGCTGCGCAACTCGCTGAAAATTGCCCCTGTTGCGACCCTACTTTCCGTTTCGTTGGGCACGCTTGCGGCCATCGGCCTTAGCCAAAGTCATGTTCCGTTTCGCCGCGCCATCATGGCGATCCTGATCTCGCCGATGATCGTACCATTGATCATTTCAGCCACGGGCATGTATTTCTTTTATTCCAACCCCTATATTCCGACACCCTTTGGCAAGATCGAATTGCCCTTTACCCTGACCGGTACCTATCTGGGTGTGGTCCTTGCCCATGCTGCACTGGGCATTCCATTTGTGATCATTACTGTGACGGCGACTCTTGTGGGTTTCGACAATTCGCTGACGCGCGCCGCCGCGAACATGGGGGCAGGGCCGATCACAACCTTTTTCCGCGTGCAAATGCCATTGATCCTGCCGGGAGTGGTTTCTGGTGGTCTGTTTGCCTTCATCACCTCATTTGATGAAGTGGTCGTCGTTCTGTTTGTTGGCTCTGCCGGTCAGAAAACGCTGCCATGGCAAATGTTTACCGGCCTGCGTGAACAAATTAGTCCGACGATCCTTGCTGTTGCTACAATCCTCATATCGGTGTCTATCGTTTTGTTGTTTGTTGTCGAACTCTTGCGTCGCCGTTCGGAACGGTTGCGGGGATTATCACCCAGCTAAGACAGCCAGAGCCGTCCGGGCAGACCCGCGGGCGGTGCGACGTTGGCAAGTTGCATCAAATGCCAGGCAAGAACCTGGTTGCTGGACAGGACTGGCTTGTTGATCTTGCGTTCTATCGCGTCGATGATGTCCAGGGTGCGCAGGTTCGTGCAAGACAGGAAAACGGCTTCGCAAGCCGTGGAACGCCCCATTTCGACCGCTGCGTCAATGATTGAGTCTGCGCTGATCCGGACGACATTTTCTTCCAGCGATTCCTCGAAGCTTAGCAGACGGATGACATTGATCCCTGCTTCTTCCAGTACTTGCCGCAATTGATTGGAAATGGTGGCGATGTAGGGCGTGATCAGACCCAGCGTCCTGATGTTCAGGGCAGCGCAGGCCGCGACAAGTGAGGTCACGGGATCGGTCACATGATCGGTTGCAACACCTTTCTTGATCAACCCGGCGACCTGTCGGGCACCGATCTGTGCGGTTGCGGAGGTACAGCCATAAGCGACCGCGCCAAACCCTGCGCCGCGCGGCAATAATTCAGCAGCAGCGGTAAGCTTGCCCTGCATCTGCGTGATCATCTGCCTGTCCAGTTCGACACCTGAAGCCACACGGCTGACAAGCATTTCGGTGCTGAGCGGCAAAAGGTGCCGCATGTCACGTTCAAGCGTTTCATCGGCTTGCAAAACCACCAACCCCAGTTGAACAGGTCGGACCGTCGTGAGTGTGTAGGGCACCGCCATCAAAGCACCCTTATGGCTGGCCCTTGGGGGGCAGAAAGCCATTCCGGAGCGTCCCCAGTCACAACGATATTTTCTTCGTGCACCATGATTTGACCGTTCGGCAAGGTCATTCCGGGTTCCAAAGTCAGGACCATGCCGGGCAACAAGGGGGTGTGGTCATTGGCGATCACCGATGGCCACTCGGTCAGTTGCAGACCCAAACCATGCCCAAGCCGACCGGCTCCTGATCCCGCATTGTCGGGATTGACCAAAGTGTTCATTGCATGAAACAGATCTGATATTAACGTCCCCGGTCGTGCAATTTCAAAGGCTGCATTCACGGCCTCGATCAGCCGCACATGCGCTGACAGCACCTGATCACTGGGCCGACCGACGCTGAAATTTCGATCGAAATCGCAAAAATAACCATCCCAGACCAGCCCTGTATCGAGCATCAGCACATCACCCGGTAGCAACGGCGCATCTGTCGCAGGCGAGATGACATCATCGTAACCACCCTGACCGGCCCCACCCGCCAGATAGGGAACCCAATCAGCGCCTTGATCCAGACATAGGCGCTGAAAATCCCGAAAGACCCGCGACAGCGGCACCTTCGCTTGCGCGATTTCAGGCACGCGGTCAAACGCGGTAGTGGCAATTCTCGCAGCAGTTCTGATCTTGTCGATTTCGGCCTTTGATTTCACCATCCGTAACTGTCTGGTCAGCCCGGCGTCACTGACGATCTGCCGAGGGGCAAGAAGGTGCTCTAACTGTCTGAAACTGGCAAGGGGCATGCGCAGGTGGCTTTCCATCTGATCTGCGATGCCGATGCGCTGACCTGTGGCAGTGACTTCCATCAGGGTATTTGCCAAAAGGGATATGCCGTCATCGGTGTAGTCCGGCGCTTGCCAGGTTCGCAGATCATCAAGCCATGTTTGCCTCATGAGGGGCTCTCCGATTGTCGGAATAACCGCGATGGGATCGCCTGATTGCGGCATGACAACAAACCAGGGGCGCGTAGGGCTTTCCCAGAAGCGGGTCAGAAATCCTGAATAATATTGCACCTCGGCCTGCATGGTAAGCAGCAAGGCCGCCAGATCGTTTTGGGCCATCAGGTCCTGGGCACGTTGGCAGCGGTTTCGAAACTCGGTTGCGGAAAACCCTCGCGGTGGCAGGTCCATCACGCGCTCGCTTCGCTCAGGATCACCAAAACGCGAGATTCTTTGGTCAAGCCAAAGGTCGCTGGGTCCTGCGCCGCGACCAGAAGCCCCGCAATTCCCGCCGCCCCGGATGGGGTGGACGGCAGCCCAGCCTCGGCACTTGCAGAGCTTCCGCTTTCTCCTTCGTCTTCGGTCACAAGCATGAAAAAATCTGCGTCGCGCGCCAACCCCTTGAGAGCGATCAGTGACGGTTCTTTGCAATCCAGCCGCCCCATCTCAGAGGGCGGGCCGGTTGTGACTTGTGGCGCGCCTGCCGCCATCGAGGCGAACAAAGCGGGTGCATACTCCGGTTCGACAACGGTGATTATTGGACCAGCCCCCCAAATCTCGCGTGCCAGGGCCGCTGTAGATGCGGCCAAACCGCCAACACCGGCCTGCAGGAAAATATGTGTCGGCGCGGTCTGCATTTGACCTGCTGCTTCGCGCAGCAGTACCAAATACCCTTCCATCAACCGATGCGGGCGCGCAATATAGCCGGGCCATGAACTGTCCGACAGCAAGGTCCAGCCCTGTGCCTGCGCTGCCTCTGCAGCCGCCTGCATGGCCTGTTCATAGATACGCCCTTCGCGACGGACGTCAGCCCCGATACCACGCAACCTGTCGGCAAAGCTTTCGGGTACGGTTTCAGCAAGAAATATGACGGACTTTGCGCCGAATGCGGCTGCGCCTGCTGCGACAGACAAACCGTGGTTTCCCGCGCTTGCCGTAACATATGTTTGCCCCTTGGTCTTTGCGTGTTCTGCATCATACGCAATTACATAGGCGGCACCGAGTGCCTTGAAACTACCTAATCCCATGCGACCGCGTTCGTCTTTGACATACACATCGGCGACGGCGGCTTGTGTCGCCAGGTGATCGGACCTCACCAGCGGCGTCTGTTGCGCGACGGGACAGCGCGCCAGAAGTGAACTGGGCGTTTCGGCATCAACGCTGGGCCAGGGAATATCAGAAAGAGCGGTCTGGACCTGATGGCGTATTTCAGACGAGGGGTGGATATGTTTCATGGTACGTGGCTATCACGAGAGGCGGGGCTACGGAATAATTTTCGCAAGACATCTGGGCATTGTCCTTGTGATCTATTGGCGGAATCCTAGGGTGGGTTGTCTGAAACTGCGCTTGTGACGGCTGTTGCAGTCCTGACCGGCATAAGGATCAGACAATGCGCAAGACCTTGGATGTTCGCGGCCGCCGGGGCATCTATAGCCGAGAAATGCTAGGAATGAGGAACCGGAAATTGGACGCCCGATTTGAACAGATGATGGCCATACCCCGTGCAGAACGCGATTTTCAATTGTCGCCCAGCCTGTCTGCAAAGAATGCAGAAGCCACATTGGAAAGCATGGTTGTGGCAACGCACAAGGCACGGCAAGATCCTGACCTGTTGGTGCGGGCCGATATTGCCTATGGGCCACGACCGCGGCAAAAGCTGGATGTTTATTGCCCTGCGGCACCTGAAAAACGCCCCATGCCTGCTGTCATATTTCTTCATGGCGGTTTTTGGCAGGAAGGCGATAAATCGGTATCGGGTTTTGGTGCTGCTGCCTTTGCCGGATTGGGATGGGCAAACATCGCTGTTGGTTACAGTTTGACACCGGATGTCAGCTTGAGCGCCCTCACATCCGAGATTCATGAGGCGGTCAAATTCATCGCAGATCATGCGGCCAGTTGGGGTATTGATCCGGAACGCCTTGTTTTGGCTGGGCATTCTGCAGGCGGACATCTGGCGGCGACCGTACTTTGTGATCTTTTGAAAAGCGGTGCACAACGTTTGATATGCGGTGCTGTGCTGGTGAGTGGCGTTTTCGAGCTTGGTCCCATTGCTGCGTCTTACGTCCGAGACTTGACGCCAATGACGGCGGATGAGGTGCATGGTTTGTCGCCATTGCGCCATCCGCTCAAAGTCTCATTACCGGTACATATCCTTGTCGGTGCCGATGAACCAGAAGCGTTTGATCTGCAATCCGTGGTGCTGCGCGACAAGTGGTCGGATGTGATCCCCGAATTGACGTTTGACCGGGCAAAAGGGCGTGATCATTTTGACATTCTGGAGGAGTTGTCTGCATCAGGATCGCCCACCGTTGAAGCAATCGCCAGGATGTTCAGCCCAACGATGAAAGACTGATTGATTTCACGGGGTTCCCTGCGCAGGATGTGCCGAACGTTCAGGCAATACAGGCCTAACCTGGTAATACACACAGAGGATGGATCATGATCAGCAAGGAATTGAACGATGCGATCACCCTTACCGGACCAGCGACAGATGCAGGAGCGGTCCTGCGCCGCTATTGGCAACCCGCTGCTCTGTCGGACGAGTTGATCGGTGATCGGCCCGTTGTTCCTGTGACATTGTTAGGCGAACGGCTTGTCCTGTTTCGGGACAATGAAGGTGAATTGGGATTGATCGACCGCCACTGCCCGCACCGCGGTGCGGATTTGTGTCATGGCAGGCTTGAGGACAACGGCCTGCGGTGTCCGTTTCATGGCTGGCATTTTGACCGAACCGGCCAATGTGTCGAACAGCCCGGTGAACCGGATGGCAGTCGGATGCACGAGAGCATTCGCAGCACCTCTTATCCGGTTGTGGAAAAGAACGGAATAATTTTTGCCTATATGGGACCGGGCGAACCACCTGTATTTCCGAATTTCGATTGCTTTCGCGCGCCTGATACCCATGTTTTCGCCTTCAAAGGTCTGTGGGAATGCAACTGGCTGCAAGCGATGGAGGTCGGCATCGATCCGGCGCATGCATCTTTCCTGCATCGGTTTCTCAAGGACGAAGACCCGGCGGAAAGCTATGGCAAACAATTCCGCGACAAGGCGGCGGATACCAATATCCCGATGACGAAACTGTTGCGCGAATATACGAATCCCGAAATCGAAGTGGAAGAAACCGACTATGGCTTGCGCCTGATCGCGCTGCGCCATCTGGACGCGGCGAAAACCCATATCCGCATTACCAACCAGATTTTTCCACAGGCTATTTCCATTCCGATGAGTCGCGAGATGATCATCACGCAATGGCACGTGCCGATAGATGATGAACATTGCTACTGGTATTCGATGTTTACCAGCTTCAGGGCACCGGTGGACAAGGAATTGATGCGTGCGCAACGGCTCAAGGAGCATCGCCTGCCTGACTACGCGCCGCTAAAGAACAAGCGGAATAATTACGGCTTTGACCCTGAGGAACAGCGCACCGAAACCTATACCGGCATGGGTATGGACATCAACGTGCATGACCAATGGGCGGTGGAAAGCCCTGGTCCGATCTTTGACCGCACCCGCGAACATCTGGGCAAGACCGATGTCGCGATCATTAAATATCGTCGTATGTTGCGGGCTGCGATAGCGGCGGTGAAAGACGGACAGGAGGACACCTTGCCGATGCGCAATGGCGTGGATCCGACGGCGGTCTATGGCCCGATCTCGAATGATACGATTGGCGACAAGAAGGAATGGCGCGAAGTGTCGGCAGCCAGCGACGCGGAGCGGCGGGCAGAGTGCACCGATTGGGATGCAACGGTGTGAGGGCTGTATGAAGGCGCTGAAAGACAGGATCGCCGCGGGAACCCTGGCGCGGGCCGGCGTTCTGGATGAAGCACGGATTGACCATTGTGTTGAAATCATTGCGCAGGCCGAGGCCGCCAAACTGGAAACAGTGCGTGTGCTTTTCACCGATCAGCATGGGGTGTTGCGCGGCAAGGCCATTGTAGCAAGTGCTTTGCCCTCGCTTTTTGCAGAGGGGATGGCGGCACCGTCGACCTTGCTGCTGAAAGACACGTCGCATCGTACCGCTTTTCCGGTCTGGGATGCGACGGGCGATGTCGCCGGAAATATGCGCGGTGCGGGCGACATTCTGATGCTGCCTGACCCTGCAACCTTTTGTATTCTGCCCTGGTCGCCCCGTTCTGCATGGGTTTTGTGTGATCTGGTCGATGCCTCAGGTGCCGCTACACCGTTTTGCACCCGCTCGATCCTGCGCCGTGCCCGGAACAGCCTGGCGGAACAAGGCATGGCGCTGGTGGTCGGGCTGGAAGTGGAATTTCATGTTTTTCGTAAATCCGATGCGCGACTGGATCACGCGGATGCCACGATGCCGGGTCAACCGGTGCGAACAACGAACCTCGCTCAGGGGTATCAATATCTGACCGAAACGACCTACGATACGCTTGAGCCGGTGATGGATGAACTGCGCCGTATATGTCAGGGTTTGGGCCTGCCGATCCGTTCCATGGAAGTGGAGATGGGGCCAAGTCAGTTTGAATTTACCTTTGATCCTGCCGACCCGATGACCCATGCAGACAACATGGTCAAGTTTCGCACGGCGGTGAAAGAGGTTTGTTCCCGTCAGGGGCTGCATGCAACTTTCATGTGCAAGCCGAATCTGGCGAATACGGCGGCAAGCGGCTGGCACTTGCATCAATCGTTGGTAAATATTGATACCGGTGAAAATCTGTTTGAGCAGTCGGGAAATGAACTTACTGCATCCTGTAGCGCCTGGATTGCCGGTTTGCTGAAACATGCCTGCGCATCCTGCCTGCTCAGTACACCGACGGTAAATGGATACAAACGCTATCTGCCACATCAACTGGCCCCGAACCGCGTTGTGTGGGGACGTGACAACAGAGGGGCGATGCTTCGTGTCTTGGCGAAACAGAGCGACCCGGCCAGCCGGATCGAAAACCGCGTTGCAGAGCCCGCAGCCAATCCTTACCTGTTTTTTGCCAGCCAGATCATCGGAGGAATGGATGGTCTGGCGCGCAAGCTATGTGCGACAGAAGCGGTAGAAGACCCCTATGATTCCGCGGCCGAACCGCTGCCCGACACCTTGTTAGATGCGATCGAAGCCTTTGGCAGTTCGCAACTTTTCCGGGAAAAATTGGGGGACGAATTTGTTGACTACCTTTGCCACATCCGGCGTTCCGAATGGGACCGCTATCACAGGACGGTGTCAGAGTGGGAGCAGCAGGAGTATTTTGGCTTGTACTGACCGGCTTGCAAAATGGCCGGATTGAATGTCTAAATTGACGAAGGAAATGAACAGGAGTTCTTTTAATGGAAATGTGGGCAGGTAGTGTGGCGATTGTTACTGGCGGCGCCTCTGGACTGGGGGCCGCAACGGCACAGGCGCTGGCGGATGCCGGGCTGAAGGTTGCTGTTTTTGACCTGAATGTCGAAGCCGGACAGGCCCATGCAAAAAAGCTTGGTGGGACCTTCCACAGTGTTGATGTCTCGGATCCAGCGCAAGTCAAAGCGGCGATGGATGAAGTGACGCAACAGTTGGGCAGCCCGCGTGTGCTGGTTAATTGTGCAGGCATCGGCCCCGCCAGCAAAACCGTGTCTCGTGGTGAACCGCATGATCCGGCAATGTTCGCCAAGGTAATCGGAATCAATCTGATCGGATCATTCATCTGCGCTTCCGAAGCCGCATCGCGCATGGTCGCAGCTGAACCGATGGCACCTGACGGCGCACGCGGTGTGATCATCAACACCGCATCGGTCGCAGCATATGAAGGCCAGGTCGGGCAAGTGGCCTATGCGGCGTCAAAGGGGGGCATCGTTGGAATGACGCTGCCTATGGCACGGGATCTCGCCGACAAGGGCGTGCGGGTTTGTACCGTTGCACCCGGTCTTTTCCTGACGCCTCTGCTGGAAGGGCTGCCACAGGAAGTACAGGACTCACTTGGCGCTCAGGTACCGTTCCCCTCGCGGCTCGGCCGGCCCGCAGAATATGGCAAGCTGGTGTGCCATATCCTCGACAATCCGATGTTGAACGGTGAAGTGATCCGTCTTGACGGGGCCATTCGGATGGCACCGCGCTAAACCAACGCTGTGATAGTAGAGACAGGACAGAATGTTCTTTCTCTACTCCTCTTCCACAGGGAAAAGTGTACGGTCCGCTTCGGGCACATTCAACGTCGACCATGTATCATCGCGTGGCGGCGCGGGCGGTGTTTCGCAGCTGCCTTTGTGAATGTTCACCTTGGCGATAAAATTCGCGGAAATCGGAGCCGTTACAAACAGAAATGCCATGATCAGCAATTCGTGCATCGATCCGTCACCGTAGGTATAGGAATGGATCATCGAGGCCAGTAGCAATGCGCCGATCCCTATCGTCCCGACTTTGGTCGGGGCATGCAGGCGGGTCATGGGATCGTTGAATTTCAACAGGCCAATCGTTCCCACCAGTGCAAAACCCGAGCCGATCAAAAGGCAAATGCCAACCAGATATGTTCCGATGATTTCAAAACTCATTCGATGATGTCCCCCCGCAGAATGAACCGCGCGTAGGCGACGGTCGACACGAAACCAAGCATTGCAATGATCAGCGTCACTTCGAAATAGATACGTGTGCCTTGGGCAATGCCCAACAAAACGATCAGGCCGATGGCGTTTACCACCATTGTATCCAGCGCGAGAATGCGATCGCCGACAGAAGGGCCAATGACCAGCCGCACCATTGACAGGATCTGAGCAAACCCAGTGGCGATAAAGGCGATGATAAAGGCGATGTTCATGAAATCGGTTGCAGCGCTCATAGGAAAATCTCCTTCAGCCGACGCTCGTAACGCTGTTTTATCTCGTCCAGGTCCGCTTGGGGGTCATCAGTATGCAGTACATGCACAAGCAGACTGTGCCCTTCGTCGGAAAGATCCGCGGATACGGTGCCGGGGGTCAGTGTTATGGTGCCGGCCAGCACGGTAATCGCCTCTGGCTGGACAAGATCCAGTGGCACCACGATCCAAGCCGGTTTAAGCTTGTTGTTGGGAACGCTTATCACGATCCAGGCCACCTGAATGTTGGCGATCATGATGTCCCACAATACGATTATCGAGTAAGAAAACATCCGGGCCAGATTGATATTGCCGGGGCGTTCAGGCCACCAGACAGCAGTGCCTTTGGTGATGACGATGCCCAGGATCACACCATAAACGACCATTCCTGCGGAAAAGTTGTTTTGTAACAGGATCCACACAAGCGCCAGCAAGACCGTCAACAGCGGATGCGGAAACAGCCAGTGGAAAAAGCGGGTCATTTCAGTGCTCCTCCTTGGCTGGGGTGCTCAGTTTGCCGGGGGTGTCCAATACGGTCGAGACATAGGGTTGCGGTGCAAAAAGCTGCGAGGCGGTATGTTCCACATAGCTGTAGGCAGGACCGGCAAAAACCGTATGGGCAACAAGCAACACAAGCAAACCGCTGACGGCGGCATAGGACAGGGCATTCGGGGCAGGTGCCGGTTCTTCGTTCTCTTCTGCGTTGATGGTCCTGGCTTTCCAGAACAGCACAGCACCGGCGCGGGAGAACCCCACAAGACAGACAAGACTGGACCCAAGAACCACAGCCCAAATCCAGACTGCTGCAGATGTGCCCAAACCTGCATTGAGGATCAGCAATTTACCGACAAAGCCCGATAGGGGCGGCAGACCAGCCATGGCAATCGCAGCAATAAAGAACAGGGCCGAAGTCAGTGCCGCACCCGAAATGGGGGGCATTGCCGTCAGCACCAGAGATTCCCTGCCTGCGCGAACGAGGTCGGTTATTAAAAACAGTGCTGCGGCGGCCAATGTCGAATGAATGATGTAATACAAGGCGGCGGTGATGCCTGCGGGGGTGAACATCGCAATAGCAACCAAAACCATGCCCATGGACCCAATAACGGAAAAAGCGACCAAACGGTCCAGTTTTCTGGCGGCCAGCACGCCAAACATGCCAAGCGCAAGGGAGGCAAGGGCCGCTGGCATCAGCCAGATGGTATGGAGTCCCATGGTCACGCCTGCATCCGGAGGAAAGATCAGGGTATAGACGCGAATGATGGCATAGGCACCGACTTTGGTCATGATCGCGAACAGGGCCGCAACGGGCGCCGGGGCTTCGGCATAGCTGGACGGGAGCCAGAAGTGCAGCGGTACGATGGCGGCCTTGATCGCAAAGACCAGGAGCAACAAGACGGCTGCAATGCGGATACCGGCGGTATCCGTCGCATCGATCATCGCTACGCGCTGAGCCAGGTCAGCCATGTTTAGCGTGCCGGTCTGCGCATAAATCGCGCCAAGCGCGAAGAGAAACAATGTAGAGCCGATGAGGTTGAACAACACATATTGCACGCCAGCCCGAAGGCGCAGGTTACCGCCACCGTGGATCATCAATCCATAGGAGGCAATTAGAAGCACTTCGAAAAACACAAAAAGGTTGAACAGGTCACCCGTCAGAAATGCACCCATGAGCCCCATCAACTGAAACTGGAAAAGCGCATGAAAGTGCCAACCGCGCTTGTCCCATCTGGACCCGATTGCATAGAGCAGCACGAATAGCGCCAGCACCGCCGTCAGGAGAACCATGAGTGTCGACAGCCTGTCGCCAACAATCACGATGCCAAAGGGCGCGGCCCAGTCGCTCAGTTGGTAAAGCGTCACCGTTCCGTCTGAGGCCTGCCAGGCAAGGCCGGCTGAGATGGCGATCAAGGCCAATACGCCGGCAACGGAAACTGCCCGTTGGATAATGATGTGATACCGAGCCGCCAGTACGATAAAAGGCGCAAGCAGCGCTGGCAAAATGATCGGCGCAATAATCCAGTGCATCATGACTGTTCCTCCGCGTCGGGATCATTGACCTTGTCGTTGCTGCCCCCCAGATAAGCCCCGAGCGCAATCATCACGATCACAGCTGTCATTCCGAATGAGATCACAATCGCGGTCAGAACCAAGGCCTGCGGCAAGGGATCAGTATATTGCACCGTATCGCTGAGAATTGGCGGAGCGGCGATTGTCAGACGGCCCGAAGCAAAGAGAAACACGTTCACAGCATAGGTCAGAAGGGACACGCCCATGATGACCGGGAAGGTGCGCAACCGCAGCACCAGATACATGCCTGCAGCAGTCAGAATCCCGATTGCGGAGGCGACAAGCAGTTCAAGTTCCATGCTATACGCCCTCCCTTTTCGGGTTGCCGGGATCGGCAGGGTCGTAGCCCTTGCGAGAGGGATCAATATCCATCGGATGTTCGCTGTCCTGCATATCGGTGCGCCGTGCAAGGCGCGAGAAACTTTCCAGGGACAACATCACCGCGCCAACAACAGCCAGGAAAACCCCAAGATCAAACAGGGCGGCGGTGGCCAGTTCGAACTTTTCAAAAGGTGGAATACGCACATAGGCGAAATCGGATGTGAGGAAGGGTTTGCCCACAAACCAGGATCCGATGCCGGTCAGTCCCGCGATCAGCACACCCGCCCCGATCACCCCGTGATAGGGATAACGCAGTCGTGTTGTGGCCCAGCTAAACCCGCTGGCCATATATTGCATGACAACGCCAATCGACACGATGAGCCCGGCGATAAACCCTCCGCCAGGTTCGTTGTGCCCGCGCATGAAGACATAAAATCCGACCAGCATGACCACCGGCATCAAGACACGGGTCAGCACAACCATCATCATCGGATGCATGTCCCCTGCACGCGGTTGATCCGGTGTTCGGTTCAGCAATCGTGCGCGCACCGGACCGTCAAGCAAAGCTTCGGTCAATGCGAAGATCAGCAATGCTGCGATGCCCAGAACGATGATTTCGCCGAAGGTGTCAAAGCCACGAAAATCAACAAGGATCACGTTCACCACATTGTTGCCGCCGCCACCCTTGTAGGAATTGGCGAGGTGGAATTCGGAAATCGGTGTGGCGACCGCGTCGCGCAACAGGAAATGATAGGCCATGCCAAAAGTTGCAAGTCCCGAGGCAACGGCAATGCCGCCGTCGCGTACCCGGCGCAGGACCGAACTTTCGATGGGGGTGCGATTGGGCAGAAAATTCAAGGCCAGCAATAGAAGAATGATCGTAACCACTTCGACAGTGATCTGCGTCATGGCCAGATCAGGGGCGCTAAAGAACACAAATCCGACCGAGACCATGAGACCGACAATCCCGATCAGGATAAGCGACAACAGGCGGTTGCGATGCAGAAAGACCAATCCGACCGTTGCCGTGACCAACATTCCCCATCCAGCGATTTCGACCGGGCCTGCGCTTTGTGGTGCGCGGGTAGCGGGGCCAACGGTGCCGGTCATCCAGGCATGATACCCCATGGCGACCATGGTAACGGCTGCGATGGCAGCATACCGTGAAAACGAACCGTTGTGCAGTGGGTGCATGATGGCGCGGGTGAGGGATACGATTGCTTCGATCAGACCTTCAAAGATGGTCTTGGCCTCGGGACGCGGTGTCGCATCCCACAGTCTCAGAAGCGGCTTGAACAGGAACAACGCGATCAAACCACCCACAACTGCAGCGATGGACATGAACAGGGCGGGAACCAACCCGTGCCAGATCTTGAAATGTGCTTCAGGCACCTCAGCCGCTTCGCCCAGTAGGGAGGCCGTGACGATCTTGACAAAAGGCTCGGCCAGAAACGGTGCACAGCCAATCATTACGACCAGGACAACCAATAATGCGGGCGGCCCCCACATGCCAAAACCCGGATCATGGGGTGCGGCAGGATAATCGTCGCGCTTGGGACCCAGAAATGTATGTGAAATCAAACGGAAACAATAGGCAGCGGAAAACAGCGATCCCAGCACAGCCAGTCCGGGTACAAGCCAGAGTGACCCAAACAGGATGGTGTGATGAGCCTCTTCCAGCATCATTTCCTTGGATAGGAAACCGTTGAGCAGAGGGATGCCTGCCATCGAAAGCGCCGCAATGGTCGCAATTGCAAAGGTGACGGGCATCAGGTGCCGCAAACCGCCCAGGCGGCGGATGTCGCGGGTATTGGTTTCGTGGTCGATGATGCCTGCGGACATGAAAAGGGCGGCCTTGAAAGTCGCGTGATTGAGAATGTGAAACACCGCCGCCATGGCACCAAAGGCGGTGCCCGTCCCCAATAACATCGTGATCAGGCCCAGATGGCTCACTGTTGAAAAGGCAAGCAAGGCCTTGAGATCGTGTTTGAACAAGGCGATCACGGCACCCAGGACCATAGTGATTAGGCCGGCCGAAGTGACGATGATCACCCATTCCGGCGTGCCCGACAGCACCGGCCAAAGCCGCGCCATCAGGAAAATACCGGCCTTCACCATCGTTGCAGAATGTAGATAGGCCGAGACAGGCGTAGGTGCCGCCATTGCGTGAGGCAGCCAGAAATGAAAAGGGAACTGTGCCGATTTGGTGAAACATCCCAGCAAGATCAGTAAAAGCGCAGGAACATACAGCGGGCTGGCCTGAATGATTTCACCCTTTTGCAGGATCACGCTCAGGTCATAACTGCCGGCGATATTACCCAGCAAGAGCATGCCCCCGATGAGGGCGAGCCCCCCCATGCCGGTAACCGTCAGCGCCATCCGCGCACCTTGGCGACCTTCGGGAAGGTGTTTCCAATAGCCGATCAACAGGAACGATGATAGCGAGGTAAGTTCCCAAAAAACGAGTAAAAGCAATATATTATCAGATAGTACAATGCCAACCATCGCCCCTTGGAACAACAGAAGGTAGGTAAAGAACTCTCCCATATTGTCGTCACGAGACAGGTAGAACCGGGCATAGGTAATGATCAACAGGCCAATACCGAGGATCAGCAGGGCAAAGAAAAAACCCAACCCGTCCAGCATCAAGTTGACGTTCATACCAAGCGACGGCATCCAGTTTATGCCAGTCGTCACAACCTCGCCTGCCAGAACAGTCGGCAGGTTGCTTAACAAACCGACAAAGGCGGCCAGTGTCACGGTAAAGGTAACGCCGGCGCAGGTCTGCCGCCCCGCGTTGTTCATGATGCCGGGTAGGAAGGCACCCAAAAAGGGAAGGGCGACGATAAGGAAGAGGGACACGCGAACTCCTGATCAAGGGCCTGAATGGCCTAACAACTTTTGGGTTATTAGTCCGGTTTTCTCAAGCGAAACCGGACATTTTCCTGCCAATTTTCACGATGAGCAAGGTGAGCGAGGATTTTGAGCCCGATCAATCGGTAGAATGGTGCAGACCAAGAGGTCCAATTCAGGACAGGTTTGCCTGCATATCCTCCAGCAATTTGTCCGACGCTTTGGCAAGCAAGGAAACATCCGATCCGCAGGCTACAAAACTGAAACCGTCCTTCAGCAACTCGGTTGCAAATGACGGATCCAGCACCAAAGTGCCTACTGGCATGCCTCTGGCCATCAGCTTTTTTGCCACTGGTTTGATCAAGGCCCAGACCTCGGGGTCCATCGGTTTGCCAACTTTTCCAATGTCGGCCGCAATATCCGCCGGCCCGAAAAAGATACCCGAGACACCGTCAACGGCCGCGATTTCCTCAGCGCAAGCCAGAGCAGCGGTGGATTCAAGTTGCAACAGTACTGTTGTTTCTTCTTCGATACGGGCAACATAATCGGTGACCCGTCCGAACTTGTTGGCCCGGACGGCACCTGACACGCCGCGTGTGCCGTTTGGCGGATAGCGTGTGCTGGCGACGGCCTGTTCTGCCTCTTGCACCGTTTGGATCATCGGGAACAACAGCCCTGATGCGCCTAGGTCCAGCAGGCGCTTGACCGTCACAGGGTCGTTCCATTCGGGGCGCACGATCGGCGTGGTTGTCGTGCCGGAAAATGCCTGCAACTGGCCCAGAACCGAAAAATAATCGTTGGGTGTATGCTCCATATCAATAAGGGCCCAATCAAATCCGGCGGGGGCTGTGACTTCGCTGGCAAAGGGGCTGGACAAGCTGATCCAGAGGCCGATCTGTTTCTTGCCGGCAGCAAGGGCGCGGGTAAAAGTGTTGGCTGCGAGTTTCATCAGACTGGTTCGCCCTTGGTGATCGCAGCTTGGACACTGGCAATGGCGTCTGCCGATAATCCGTAGGTTTCTGCTGCCGTCTGGGCTGAAATGTAACCACGCGCCAGATCGCGTTTGACCAATGCGACGGGGCGTTCGGCTGGCGTGCCGTATCCGCCGCCGCCCGGGAATGCCATCATCACCTTACGTCCGTGCGGGACAAATTGCTTTCCCTTGCCATACATTCTGGTGCCGTCATCCTGAGCAATCGTCGTGGATGCACCTGCGGCACCACCGCGCCGCCCGCGGGCAGGGTGGTCGACGCGATCAAACATCGCCTGAAGGTCAAATTCGTGCCCTTCACGTGCGCCAACAACCATATATTGGCCCAGCCCGCCGCGATGCTTGCCTGCGCCCCCGGAATCGGGGCGTAGCTCCTTGCGCCAGATGATCACGGGCCCCGCGTGTTCGGTTGCCTCAACCGGCATTGTCATCACGCCAGAGGGAAAGGCCGTGGCATTCAACCCGTCATGGGCAGGTCGGGCACCGGAACCGCCGGAGTTAAAGGTTAAAACCTCGCGGCGCACGGCATCATTTGGTGCAGGCGCATCCATTCTGGGCCGCAGTGACACCTGAAAGTTGCACAGACAACCTGCGCCCTCGGCAGGGACAAGGCCGGGCACGATCTTGTCAAAGGCGTTAAACACCACATCAGGAATGAAATGACCGACAATATGGCGCAGGGCTACCGGGGCAGGATGCAATGCGTTGACAATGGTGTTGTCGGGTGCCGTGATCTGGAACGGGGCAAGAGATGCCGCGTTATTTGGAATTTCCGGCGCGATCGCGACTTTGAGTGCATAACAGGCATAGGCCTTGGCATAAACCAGGGGACAATTGATTCCCTTGCGGTCAACACCGGACGAACCGGTGAAATCGGAAATGATGCGGTCTTCTTCGATTGTCAGTTTGACCTTGAGGGAGATCGGGGCGGAAAACCCGTCAACTGTCATTTCGCCGGTCGCAGTCTCGCGCGGGAGCGCCGCGATCCGTTCCAGAGTGGCGCGGCGTGAGTTGTCGAGGATAAAGGCGGCGATACTGTCCAGCGTTTCCAGTTCGAATTCCTGCATCATGTCGATCAATCGGCGATGGCCGATCTCGTTGCAGGTGGTCAGGGCATAGATATCGCCGATCAATTGATCCGGCTCGCGCACATTGCCGCGGATGATGCGCACCAGCGTTTGGTCGACCTCGCCACCGGCAGCAAATTTCATGATAGGGATGTACAGACCTTCTTCGTAGACGCTGGCCCCGTCGGCACCAAAACCGCGCCCGCCAATATCGACAACATGCGCAGTGCAGGCAAAAAAACCAACCAGGACATCGTTATGAAAGGACGGCGTGACCATTGTGATGTCGTGCAGGTGACCTGTGCCTTCCCAGGGATCATTGGTGATATAGACGTCCCCCTTGAAAATATTCTGCCGCCCGATGCGCCGGATGAAATGCGCGACCGCATCGGCCATGGCGTTCACATGCCCTGGGGTGCCGGTCACGGCCTGCGCCAACATCTGGCCATGGGTATCATAGACGCCGGCGGAAAGGTCGCCTGCCTCACGGACCGATGTGGAAAATGCAGTACGCACGAGGGCTTGTGCCTGTTCCTCGACAACTGAGATCAGGCGGTTCCACATCACCTGGTAGGCGACGGTTGAATGCTCTTTGGTCATGGATCAGCCTTTCATTTCGTTTACAGCGTCCTTGCCATGGACAAGCACGTCAATGCAGCCGTCAGGCTGGCGCAAGGCGGTACGGCTTGAGGGAACAATGATCGTCGTTTCATCCTCGGTTATCGCTGCCGGACCAACGGCTTGCATACCCTCCCTCATCTCTTGTCGCAAAATCACGGCGCTGTTCTGGAGGGCAGCCAAAGCAGGATCAAAAAGCGCACGATGCGTCGTGATCGGCGCGGTACCTGCCGGCTCGGCCGTGGCCACCCGCGCGATTTTCTCGGGAGGAGTTGTCGCATTCACAGACCAGACGGTGATCTCTATGTCGAGACCCTCGACCTTGCGGCCGAACAACTTGGCATAGTCTTCTTCAAACAAGCGCTGGAAAGTTGCGACATCTGGGTTTGTTGCCTCATCGACGTCAAGGATGATGGGAATTTCCCAGCCTTGACCCGAATATCGCATGTAAGCCTTGTATTCGGACAGGATTGTGGCGTCTGGCGCACAGGTGCGCACGAAACCTGTGGCCTCTGATTGTAACTCACCCAGCAGTCTCTTGATCCTGCCTGCGTCAAAGTCTGACAGTCGCATATAGACAGAGCGGTTTGCCTCAAAGCTGAAGGGAGCGCGTAAAAAGCCGATGGCCGATCCTACACCAGCGCCCGGCGGCACCAGCAACCGGTTCACACCAAGCTTTTCACAAAGACGTCCGGCATGCAGCGGGGCGGCACCGCCAAAGGCGATCATCGTATATTGTGAAAGGTCCTCGCCGTTTTCGACTGCGTGCACGCGCGCGGCATTGGCCATGTTTTCGTCAACCACTTCGGCAAGACCAAAAGCAGATGTGGCAGCGTCCATGTCCAGCACATCACCGAGAACGGAGGTCAAGGCGTTTTTGGAACTGTCGGTGTCTAACGTAATGCTCCCACCAGCAAAATTATCGGGATCGAGTTTGCCCAACACCAGATCTGCGTCGGTCACGGCGGGTTTCAGGCCTCCACGCCCGTAACAGGCAGGGCCCGGTTCGGAGCCTGCGCTTTCCGGTCCGACGCGAATCTGATGCATCGCATCGACATGGGCGAGCGATCCGCCACCTGCGCCGATCTCGACCATATCGATCACGGGAATTGAAATTGGCATGCCCGAACCTTTCTTGAACCGGTAGGTTCGCGCCACTTCGAAAACACGGGATGTTTTGGGCGTCTGGTTCTTGATCAGGCAAATCTTGGCCGTGGTGCCGCCCATGTCAAAGGACAGCACCTTGTCCAACCCGTAGCGCGCCGCGATGTGGGCGGCAAAGACCGCACCGCCTGCTGGACCGGATTCCACCAGACGCACGGGGAACTCCGCCGCACTTTCGATTGAGATAATCCCACCGCCCGAATGCATCAGGAATATGTTGCAACTGACACCCTCGTCCGCCAACCGCCCTTCCAGACGGCCCAGATAGGATTTCATCAACGGTTTTATATAGGCATTGGCAACCACGGTGTTAAAGCGTTCATATTCGCGCATCTGCGGCGATACTTCGGAGGAAAGTGAAACCATCGCATCCGGCATCATCTCTGCGAGGACATCGCGTACCAATTGTTCGTGACTGTTGTTGAGATAGGAATGGATCAGGCCAACGGCGACACTCTCATAGCCCGCCGTCTTGATCCGGGCAACGACATCCTCGACATCCGCCCGTGTGAGCGGGACCAGGATCGCACCCTGTGCATCCACCCGCTCGGTCAAGGTATAGCGCATCTGGCGGGGCAACAGAGGTTCAGGCAGGGTGAGATTCAGATCATATTGTTCAAACCGGGATTCGGTGCGCATTTCGATGACATCGCGAAAACCCTCGGTGGTGATCAACGCGGTCTTGGCACCGCGCCGCTCGATCAGGGCGTTGGTGGCCAATGTCGTGCCATGAATGATCTGGGTGATGGCAGCGGGTGTGATACCGGCTTTGGCGCAAACCTGGTGCATCCCGTCGATGATGGCATTTTCGGGTGCCACATAGGTGGTCAGCACCTTTGTTGAAAAAGTAGCGTCTTCAACCTCAAGCACGACATCCGTGAACGTCCCGCCTATGTCGACACCCAAACGAGCAGATGAAATGTGCATGAAGATCCCCCTAGGTTGCGCCAAACATAGGAACCAAAAACACCAAGATGCAAATCGTAATCTTGGCCATGCACTGTGTTTTGATAAATCAGGGCCCTGAATCCTCAGACACAGGGCCCTGTCGGGTTACGCCGCGTCAGGTGCGCGGGCGCCGATCGTTACGTTCAGGGTGACCTCTTTGCCACGGCGCAGAACTGTGATTTCTGCCGAAGCTTCCGGTGGTGTAGTGGCAACGGCGCGTGTCAGGTCGCGCAGTTCTGCAATTTCGACCTCGCCGAAGGACGTGATGATGTCACCCTTCTTCAGGCCTGCTTCTGATGCTGGGCTGTCCGCGCTTATCGCTTCGATGACTGCGCCTTTGGGCAGGTCGTAACCCAAAACTGCGGCCACTTCGGCTGTCATGGGCCGGATGCTGACACCCAACCAGCCCCGCGCCACCAACCCGTCGTCGGAAAGGTCGGCGACAATGGTCTGAACGAGGTCGGAAGGTACAGCAAAGCCAATCCCGACGGACCCGCCACCGGGAGAGATGATTGCGGTGTTGACGCCGATCACCCTGCCGGAGTTGTCAAACAGCGGGCCGCCTGAATTGCCACGGTTGATGGCGGCGTCGGTCTGGATGAAATCGTCAAAAGGACCCGACCGGATGTCGCGTGACAGGGCCGAAATGATGCCCGAAGTAACGGTACCGCCAAGGCCAAAGGGATTGCCAACTGCGACCACTTCGTCACCGACGCGCAGGTTTTCGGAGGTGCCAAAGGAAACTGTCGGCAGGTCCACATCGGCGATGATCTTGAGCACGGCGATATCTGTCAACGGATCGCTGCCGACAACCTCGGCGTCAAAACTGCGCCCGTCGGCCAACTTGACCTTGACCGTTTCTGCGCCTGCAACAACGTGGTGGTTGGTGACGATCTGTCCGTCTGCAGAGATGATGAAACCTGAACCCACGCCTTGATGCGGCGCATCCAGTTGCGGGAGGGCATCACGAAACTGTTCACGCAGTTGCGGTGGAAGATTGTCAGGCAACATGCCTGTCGCTGGTGTCGCCCTGGTGGTGACTTCGATAAAGACCACAGCTGGTGCCACGGTTTCCACCAAATCGGCATAGCCACCCGGAGGCACTGCAAATGCAGGTGAGGGCGCGAACGTCAGCGCGGAAGCAGACATGAGCGCAGCACTGAGCGCCAGGGCGGTTGCACGAGAGGTTAATTTCATTGGAGATCGCATTGGTATGCCTCATGATTGTCTTTGATGAGGGCAATATGCCTCCCCAAGATTACATCGGGCATTGGCCGTCTATACAAATTTGTAACCAGACGATGTCTGACAGCTTTATGTCCTATATAGGCAGGGTTGAACCCAATATCAGGCGGGCGAAATGAAACTATTGATTGTCGAGGACGACGCCACAACCGGCAGCTATATCGCACGGGGATTGCGTGAAGAAGGCCATGCTGTGGATCTTGTCGATAATGGCCGAGAAGGACTGATTGCCGCGACCTCGACCGCATATGATGTGGTCGTGCTGGACCGGATGTTGCCCGAAGTGGACGGTTTTACCATCCTGAAAACCCTGCGCGGTGCAGGGTTTACGACACCAGTTCTGTTGTTGACCGCACTCAGCGAAGTTGAAGACCGTATCGAGGGGCTGCAAGCGGGGGCTGATGACTATCTGGCCAAACCCTTTGCCTTTGGCGAATTGTCAGCGCGTGTTGCGGCGCTTGCGCGGCGGCCACAGGCGCTTGAGGCGGAAACCGTTTTGCGCGCGGGCGACCTGGAAATGAACCTGATCACCCGCAAGGTCACACGAAGCGGGGTCGAGATTGACCTTTTGCCGCGTGAATTTGCGCTACTCGAGCATTTCTTGCGCCGCAAGGGCCGTGTCCAGACCCGCACGATGTTACTGGAAAGCGTCTGGGACATTGGGTTTGATCCCGGCACCAATGTTGTTGAAACCCATGTCAGCCGGTTGCGGGCCAAAGTTGACAAGCCTTTTGAACGGGCGCTGATCGAAACGGTGCGTGGATCTGGCTATCGGATCGTCGCATGACAGGGCGGTTGCGCCAGATTTGGCGATCCATGCCCTTGCGGCTGGCAATTTTGCTGGTGGCGCTTTTTGCAACGGTCAGTTTGTTAAGCCTTGCGGCGAGTTATGCCGTGACGCAATCGTCCTTTGAGCAGACCATCCGCGCCGATCTAAGGCAGGACCTCGCAGGATTCCGCGCCGCCCCGACAGCACGCGCTGTCGCATTGCTTGTCGAGGCGGAATCGCGTGCGGCTGATCCCAACCGTTTCATCCTGAGTTATATCGCCCCGGACGGGCGCATCTATGGCAACGGGGCGATAGCGCGGGATGACAAGGGGTTTCACATTTTCTCGTTAAATCCTGATCGGGCGGAATTTGATGGTGAATATCTGTCGCTTACCGAGGCGCTTTATGGTGGCGTCATTACCGTTGCCCGTAGCCGTGTTGAAATCGTGGCCCTGCGCGATGTTTTCGTCAACATTCTGTTTATCAGCCTTCTACCAACCGTCGTAATCGCGCTTTCCGGTGGGTTGGTGCTTGCGCGTCGCTCCAAACGGCATGTGGAAGTGGTGAGTACTGCGCTTGATGAAATGACCAGTGGAGATCTGGCGGCACGGGTGGAGATCGGGCCGCGCTGGTCGGATGATCTCGTGCGAATTGGCGGCAAATTGAACCAGATGGCAGCGGCGCAGGAAGGTCAGATCCGTGCGCTTCGCGGCGTCACCTCGGACATCGCGCATGACCTGAAAACGCCACTGCAACGAGTAGCGCTTTACGTTCAGGATTTGCAGGACCGGGTAAAGGACAACGCACAAGCCGTTGAATTGACTGCACGGCTGGAGGGTGAAGTCGGAAACATGACACGTGTCTTTCAGGCACTCCTGCAACTGGCGCAAGTCGAAGCAGGATCACCAAAGGCACGGTTTGAAGAGGTCGATCTTGCTCAGGTGTGTCGTCACGTTGTTGAGGTGTTTGAAGAAAGCGCAGAAGCAAGCGGTCATAGTCTTGCGCTGGATCTCGATGTCGAATCGGCTGTGCTGCAAGGCGATCGCGCGCTTTTGGGGCAGATGGTTTCAAACCTGATCGAGAACGCCTTGCGTCATACCCCGGCAGGCACGGCCGTCACTGTCAGGCTGGGTCTGCACGGCCAAACCGCGCAGCTGCAGGTTGTTGACACCGGTTCGGGTATCCCTGTCGCAGAGCGGCAAAAGGTACTGCAACGCCTCTATCGACTGGACAGGAGCCGCAAGACACCGGGGCACGGACTTGGCTTGAGCCTTGTTGAGGCTGTGGCCACTTTGCACGGGGCAAGGCTGGTTCTGGAGGACAACAATCCCGGCCTGCGCGTCATCGTCACCTTCGTGACGTAACTGGGCAATTTATTCCTGCTTTTGCCTTGTCATTCGCGGGGCGCTCTGGCCATTTGCAATAAAAAGCCACAGATGAGGACAGGTTCCATGCGTGCCATGCAAGTTATTGCTTATGATACACCGCTTGCGCTGCAGGACATTGAAAGGCCGGTGCCCCTGTCGAGCGAAGTACTGGTTCAGGTCGACACTTGTGGTATGAACTTTGGTGATACTCTGATGATCAAAGGCACATATCAGGAAAAACCGGCTTTGCCTTTTACCCTCGGCATGGAACTGGCAGGGACAGTCGTTGCAGTTGGCGAAGGTGTCACCAGCCTCGCACCCGGTCAACGCGTCGCGGCCTATGCAGGCTCCGGCGGATTGGCGGAATTTGCTACCTTGTCCGCGGCATCTTGCGTGCCTATCCCGGATGAAATGTCGTCAATCGATGCCGCTGCCTTTCTGATCGCCTATGGCACCAGCCATGTCGCGCTTGATTACAAGGCGCGGTTGAAACCAGCAGAACGCCTGTTGGTGCTTGGTGCCTCGGGAGGGGTCGGGCTGACGGCGGTGGAATTGGGCAAGGTGATGGGTGCCGAAGTAATTGCTTGTGCACGTGGGGGTGAAAAACTGGAACTGTGCAAGGCTGCAGGAGCAAACCACCTGATCGATTCAGGAAGCGAAGATATTTACGAAAGGGTGAAGGTGCTGGGTGGTGCCGATATTGTATATGACCCGATTGGAGGCGATCAATTCAAGGCCGCGATGCGGGCATGCAACCCGGAAGCGCGGTTGTTGCCGATCGGTTTTGCCTCTGGCGAAGTGCCACAAATTCCGGCAAATATTCTGTTGGTCAAAAACATGACCGTAATGGGCCTCTATTGGGGGGCCTACGCCAAATTGCGCCCCTCGGTTCTGACCGACAGTTTCAAAACCCTGTTTGACTGGTACGTGGCGGGCAGGTTGAAACCGCATGTCAGCAATGTTTTCTCACTTGTTCAGGCGAATGATGCGCTTGATATGTTGCGCAAACGCACTGCCACAGGCAAGGTTGTCGTGCAGGTTGCATGATGATGACCTGTGCTGCGCGACGTCGTGAAGCCACATTAACCCCAGCCAAGGAATGCCCCTATGCAAATGTCCGATACCCGCCAGATCGCCGTACCGCCGGCGCAGGTCTATGCTGCCTTGCTGGATCCCGAGACATTGAAAAACTGCGTGCCTGGGGCACAAGAGGTGTCGGGTTCAGTTGAGGACGGCTTTGTTGCGACGGTTGTGCAAAAGGTCGGACCGGTTAAGGCGACCTTCAAGGGTGAGGTGACGATCTCTGATCTGGTGCCCGACACATCGCTCAAGATCGACGGATCGGGCAAAGGCGGCGCGGCCGGATTTGCCAAGGGCGGCGCCGAAGTTCGGTTGGCGGAAAAAGATGGCGGCACCGAACTGAGCTATGATGTCGAGGCCAAAGTGGGTGGTAAACTGGCGCAACTGGGCAGCAGGATCATCGACGGATTTGCCAAGAAAATGGCGGATCAATTCTTTGAAAATCTTCAGAAGTCGTTGGAAGGGCCAACCGATGTTGCAGCGTCAGAAGACGTAGGTGAAACGCCAGCCAAAAAAGGCTGGTTTGGTCGTTCAAAGTCGTGAACGCCCTGTTACCTTTGTGCAAGCTGGTTTAGGTCTTGCGTGCAAAGGGGAACAGCATGGCCAGCATTGTTCAGATCAAAGACCTGAAAAAATCTTACAAAGGCGGATTTGAGGCGCTCAAAGGCGTTACCCTTGACATTCGTGAAGGCGAGATATTGGCCTTGCTCGGCCCAAATGGAGCAGGGAAAACTACCTTGATTTCAACGATTTGTGGCATCACCACGGCGAGTTCCGGATCGGTTACGGTTGGCGGACATGACATCGTTCGCGACTACCGCGCTGCGCGTTCAATGATTGGTCTGGTTCCGCAGGAAATCAATCTCGAACCGTTCGAACGTGTCATCAATACAGTGCGATTTTCGCGTGGTCTATTTGGGAAATCAGGCGACGAGGCAGGACTAGAAAGCATTCTGAAGAAATTGTCTCTCTGGGAAAAGAAAGACAGCCAAATCAGAGAGTTGTCAGGCGGTATGAAGCGTCGTGTGTTGATTGCAAAGGCCCTGTCGCACGCCCCGCGCGTACTTTTTCTGGATGAACCCACGGCGGGTGTTGACGTGGAGCTGCGCAAGGACATGTGGGAAATCGTTGCAGGATTGAAACAGGCGGGGGTCACGATCATTCTGACGACACATTATATCGAGGAAGCCGAGGCAATTGCCGATCGTGTTGGTGTGATCACCAAAGGTGAGTTGATGCTGGTTGAGGAAAAAGACAAGCTGATGGCCCGAATGGGTCAAAAAGAGCTTGAGGTGCAATTGGCCGAAACGCTCGATGAAGTGCCCAAAGCACTTCAATCAGATACCCTGCGCCTGTGCGACAGCAAAACGGCGCTGATTTATACCTATGACGCCCGGGCCGAACGGACGGGCATTACCTCGCTTCTGTCTGCGGTTGCCAAAGAGGGGCTGACCCTGCGCGATCTGGTCACACGACAATCGAGCCTCGAGGAGATTTTTGTGAACCTGGTGCACGAAGGGGATGAACCTACTGATAAGGAGGGTGCGGCATGAACTGGACTGCTGTGCGCTCCATATATATTTTTGAGATGGCTCGATTTTTTCGGACCATCGCACAGAGCTTTCTGGCACCTGTCATCTCTACTTCACTCTATTTCGTGGTTTTTGGTGCCGCCATCGGCAGCCGGATCCAAGAGGTTGACGGTGTGAGCTATGGCGCATTCATTGTGCCGGGATTGATCATGCTTACGGTCATCACCCAATCAATCTCGAATGCCTCCTTTGGTATCTACTTTCCAAAATTCATTGGCACCTTCTTTGAATTGCTTGCTGCGCCGATCAGTTTTCTCGAGATCGTTCTGGGCTATGTGGGCGCGGCCGCCACCAAGGCGTTGATTATTGGCATCATCATTTTGGTGACGGCATTTTTCTTTGTCGATTTCTCGATCGTGCATCCCATGGCGATGATGCTGTTTCTGGTTCTGACCGCGATCAGCTTTTCACTCTTCGGATTTATCCTGGGCATTTGGGCTGGTAATTTTGAACAACTCCAAATCGTCCCCCTCCTGATTGTTACACCGCTGGTCTTTCTGGGTGGATCCTTTTATTCCATCTCCATGCTGCCTTCGGTCTGGCAGACGGTTTCGATGTTCAATCCGGTGGTCTATCTGATCTCGGGGTTTCGCTGGGCATTTTATGATACGGCGGATGTGCCGATCCTGACCAGTTTGATGGCCATTGGCGTCTTTACCGGCATTTGCCTTTATGTGATCTGGTGGATATTCCGGTCTGGCTGGCGCATCCGTCAATAGCTGGCGTTAATAATCGGGACATGCGTCCTTGTTTGCACCTGCTGCGCGTTCTACATGAGGATACATGAATAACTGGCTGCCTTTCCTCAAATCTGATCCGACCGTCGCTGTAATCCGCCTTTCCGGTGTGATCGGCGGACAAGGACGTGCACCCTTGAATGATGCCACGCTTGCGCCGGTGATCGAAAAGGCCTTTGCCAAAGGCAAACCTGTTGCGGTGGCGATAGAAATCAATTCGCCCGGTGGCAGTCCCGTCCAGTCGTCGTTGATTGGTGCGCGTATCCGGCGTCTGGCCGAAGAAAAAAATGTCCCCGTCATCGCCTTTGTCGAGGATGTTGCGGCGTCGGGTGGGTATTGGTTGGCTGCGGCAGCCGATGAAATCTATGCAGATCCATCCTCTATCGTGGGTTCCATCGGTGTGATCTCGGCATCTTTCGGATTGGATGAGTTTATCAAATCCCATGGGATCGAGCGGCGGGTATATACCGCAGGCAAATCAAAAAGCATGCTGGATCCGTTTCGCCCTGAAAATCCGCAAGATGTCGATCGGTTGAAAGCGTTGCTGGACGATATTCATGGTAATTTCAAAGACCATATTTCAACGCGACGTGCGGGTAAGCTGCGCGAAGACCAGGATCTGTTTACGGGAGAGATCTGGCTGGCCAAACGCGCAACAGAACTGGGTCTGATTGATGGCATTGGCCATTTGCGTCCGATGTTGAAAGAGCGTTTTGGCGACAGTGTCCGATTTCGGAATTATTCTGTCAAACGTGGGCTGCTTTCGCGTTTTTCCGCGCAGATTGTCCAGGATGCGGTGCAAGGCATCGAAGAACGCGCGGCCTATGCACGCTTTGGTCTGTAACAAATGATAGCGAAAATTGTCCTTCTTTTTCTGGTGCTTATGGGTTTACTTGCTTGGTTCGGTAAAATGCATTGGTTGGGTTCCAACCGGTTGAAACAAACCAAATGTGGCGGGTGTGGGCGATACCGAATTGGAAAAGGACCCTGCCCCTGTAGGGAGAAAACCTGATGTTGATGCCGTGGGTGATGTCCGGCCTGGGTCTGGTGATCTTGCTGCTGGCGGGGGACGCACTGGTCAAGGGGGCAGTCAACCTTGCGCTGCGTCTTGGTATTCCTGCGTTGATCGTTAGCCTCACTATCGTAGCGTTCGGGACTTCGGCACCGGAATTGTTGATCGCGATCAAAGCGGTGTTGGATGATTTACCCGGCCTTGCGATGGGCAATGTTGTCGGGTCCAATACTGCAAACATCATGTTGGTACTGGGGATCCCCGCATTATTGGCGAGGATGCATACCTCTGAATGTGACACACGCAAAAGCTACAACTTCATGATCGCGGCCACGTTGTTGTTTATCGCCTTGGCGTTTCGTGGTGTCTTTGACTGGTTAGCCGGCCTCGTGTTGTTGGGGGCTCTTGGCTATGTGTTGGCCGATCAATTTTGTGACGCCCGCAATCACCGGCGCGCTGAAAAAGCCATTGAAGCACCCGAAGGCGCGGATGAGAGTATGCCCACTTGGCAGATATTGGTTCTCGTGGTCATGGGATTGGTGGGCTTGCCGATTGGTGCATCGCTTTTGGTTGATAATGCGACCATCATCGCCAAAGCATACGGCATCAGCGACACGGTGATCGGCCTCACCCTGGTAGCAATCGGGACATCCCTCCCGGAACTTGCAACAACAGTGATGGCTGCCCTGCGGCGTCAGGCTGATGTTGTTCTGGGCAGTGTTATCGGCTCCAATATGTTCAACCTTCTGGCCATCATTGGCATTTCCAGTCTGATCGGCCCGATTGATGTTGACCCTGCGTTCCTGAATTTCGATCTTTGGGTCATGTTGGCCGCTTCGCTGTTTTTGGTGCCTTTTGTTTATCTCAAGATGGACTTCACGCGCATTTGGGGGATCTTCTTCACGGCGCTATATGCACTTTACTTGTATGTTGTTCTGATCTGAGGAGATGATCCATGGATGCGACGAACAGGCGCGCAATTGTCACGGGTGCAGGCCAGCGCATCGGCGCTGCATTGGCGCTGTATCTGGCCAGACGTGGGTTTGATGTTGCAGTTCACTATGCAAGCTCTGCAGATGGGGCAGAACAGGTTGTGAATGACATCAAGGCCATGGGGCGCAAGGCCGTCGCCCTAAAGGCTGACTTGTTGGACGACGCTGCGACCACAGACCTGTTTGACCGTGCAACAACGGCGTTGGGCGGGCCGATCATCTGTTTGGTCAATAATGCTTCGATCTTTGAATATGATACAATTCAAACCGCGACCCGCGATTCATGGGACAGGCACATGGGCAGCAATCTGCGTGCGCCTTTTCTTTTGACGCAAGCTATGGCGGCACAAGGGTTAAAGGCGACAACAGATGCGCAGGCGGAGCCGCTGGCAAGCGGATTGATCGTCAATATGGTAGATCAGCGCGTGCGAAAACTGACGCCGGAATTCATGACTTATACACTCGCCAAAATGGGTCTTTGGGCATTGACCCAGACCACGGCGCGCGCGCTTGCCCCCCAGATCCGTGTCAATGCCATTGGTCCGGGCCCCACGTTACAGGGTATGCGTCAATCAACGGAACATTTTGCAAAGCAACGCAAGAATACCGTTCTGGGGCGCGGGGCCGACCCTTCGGATGTTGTGGCGGCACTTGGTTACTTTCTTGATGCGCCTGCGGTGACAGGGCAACTGATTTGTGTCGATGGCGGGCAACACCTGGGATGGCAGACACCGGACGTGATTGGGGTGGAATGAGCGACCAGCCAATCAAAGTTCTGCACCTTTGCAGGGGCCCTCACAAATCTGTTACAATTCAGCCTGTATTATCAGTGACTTGGGAACAGGTTAATAAAATATTCTTTATAATCAATTGGTTCAATATGTGCCTAAAAAATAGGCAAATCAAAGAACTCTGCCAAATACAACGATAATTTCAGGCTGGTCGAAACTTACCCGCAGAGTTATCCACAGTATTCGTGGACAGGTTAACACTTGTCCCTGCGAACGGCATAGTGCAGGGCAAACAGAGAATCAGGCAGGCATATGACTGACCAATCCCAGCGACAGCCCCTTGGCCATGAGGTGATACAGGGTTACCTTAAAACCATCGACAGTTCTCCGGGCGTTTACCGGATGCTCGATAGCGAAAGCCGTGTGCTCTATGTGGGCAAAGCCCGGAACCTGCGGGCGCGGGTCAGCAACTATGCACGACCGGCAGGGCATTCGGGGCGCATCGCGCGGATGATCGCAAATACTGCGTCGATGATGTTTCTGACAACCAAGACAGAGACCGAGGCCCTGCTTCTTGAACAGAACCTGATCAAGCAGCTCAAACCCAAGTTCAATGTGCTGCTGCGGGATGACAAGAGTTTTCCCAATATCCTCGTCACTGCGGATCATGATTTCCCCCAGATCAAGAAACATCGCGGGGCCAAAAAGGAAAAAGGATCCTATTATGGCCCCTTTGCCAGTGCCGGGGCTGTGAACCGGACGCTCAACCAGTTACAGCGGGTCTTTTTGTTGCGGGACTGCTCCAATGCGATGTTCGAAAGCCGGACCAGACCTTGTTTGCAATACCAGATCAAACGATGTTCCGCGCCTTGTGTGGGCAAGATTTCACCGGAAGGCTATCGCCAGACGGTAAAGGATGCGGAAAAGTTTCTGTGCGGCAAGACCACCGACATTCAGGCGCGTCTTGCCAGCGAGATGAATGCGGCGTCCGAACAGCTGGAATTTGAACGCGCTGCTGCATTGCGTGACCGGATCAAGGCACTGACGCAGGTGCAAACAGCGCAGGGCATCAATCCAAAGGGCGTATCAGAAGCCGATGTCATTGGCTTGCATATGCAGGACGGGCTGGCCTGTGTGCAGGTGTTTTTCATTCGCGCCAATCAGAATTGGGGCAACAAGGATTACTATCCGCGTGTCGGGGTGGATGTGGATGCTGCCGAAGTGCTGGAGGCCTTCATTGGACAATTCTATGACCAGCGGGACCCACCGCCGCAACTGATATTGAGTAATCAGGTCGAGAACCCCGATTTGATGGCGGACGCCCTGGCAGGTAAACTGGGGCGCAAAGTGGAACTGGTGGTGCCCAAACGGGGCGAGAAAGCCGATCTGGTGGACGGAGCCCTGCGCAACGCACGGGAATCGCTGGCGCGGAAGATGGCCGAATCGGCGACACAGACGAAATTGCTCAAAGGGTTGGCCGAGGCATTTGAACTGCCGGCACCGCCCCAGCGGATCGAAGTGTATGACAACAGCCATATCCAGGGCACAAATGCGGTGGGCGCAATGGTTGTCGCCGGGCCGGACGGGATGATGAAGAACCAATACCGCAAATTCAATATTCGCGGTGAGGATCTGACCCCAGGTGATGATTTCGGCATGATGAAAGAGGTCCTGACTCGCCGGTTCAAACGTTTGCTGAAAGAAGATCCCGACCGTACCGAGGGGCATTGGCCCGATTTGTTGCTTATTGACGGTGGTGCAGGACAGGTGAGTGCCGTGGCCACGATCATGCGCGCATTCGGCGTTGAGGATATTCCGATGGTCGGTGTAGCCAAGGGGGTAGATCGCGACGCGGGCAAGGAGGAATTCCACCGGGTCGGCAAACGACCGATGGCTTTGCGACACAATGATCCGGTACTTTATTTTGTACAACGCATGCGGGACGAGGCGCATCGTTTTGCCATTGGCACCCATCGGGCCAAACGCGCCAAGGCGGTGGGGGCGACACCTTTGGACGATGTGCCGGGTGTGGGTGCCGGGCGCAAGAGAGCCTTGTTGGCGCATTTCGGTTCAGCCAAGGCCGTCGCACGGGCGAATCTGTCGGACCTCAAGGCGGTGGACGGTGTGTCGGATGCTTTGGCAGAAACGATATACGCTTATTTTCATGAACTTGGGTAAAGTTTTGGCGAAAAAACTTACCGTTGCGCAGGCCGAGAGTGCGGACGGTATATATGGCCAAAAAGAGGAGAGGTGTTGGTGCTTTTCCCTGACGCCGCGGCGCTGTAGAGTGGCGCCATGAAGTGGAATTTGCCCAATATTCTGACGCTCCTGCGTCTTGTCGCGGCACCGATGGTGGCGTTGATGTTCTTGTATTTTACGCGACCCTATGCGGATTGGTTCGCGTTGCTCTTGTTTGTGTCGGCGGCAGTAACCGATTGGTTTGATGGCTATCTGGCGCGGGCGTGGAAACAGGAAACCAAGCTTGGTGCGATGCTGGACCCGATTGCCGACAAGGCGATGGTGGTGATTGCGTTGATGGTGATCATCAAATATTCAAGCTGGTCACCCTGGCTGGTGCTGCCTGCCACCTTGATCCTGTTCCGGGAGGTTTTCGTGTCGGGACTGCGCGAATTTCTGGGGGATGTTGCCGGCACGCTGAAGGTAACCCGACTGGCAAAATGGAAAACCACCTTTCAGATGACGGCGATCGCGGTTTTGTTCAGTCAGGGTGTTTTTGAACATTATCTGGGCATGTCGGTGTTCGGAATGGATCAAAGCCTGATTGCTGCCATTCTCGACGGCTCTGAGGAAGATGTTCTTGGGCTAAGCTGGAAATTGACAGGTATGGAGTGGTCCGGCCGGATCGGGCTATGGTTGCTTTGGCTGGCGGCCGCTCTGACCGCGATTACAGGTATCGATTACCTGTTGAAAGCAATGCCACATCTGAGAGAGGGGCGTTGATGGATATTCTATATTTTGCCTGGGTGCGCGAACGCATCGGCCTGCCGCGTGAACAATTCGAGACACAGGCCGCAACGGTTATGGAACTGGTTCAGGAGTTGCGCGCGCGAGAAGACCGCTATGCCGTGGCATTCTCTGACCTGTCCGCGCTGCGGGTTGCGGTGGATCAGAAACTGGTCGATTTTGATGCGTCTTTGGCAGATGCGCGCGAGGTTGCGTTTTTCCCGCCAATGACGGGCGGTTGAGGCATGCGCGTTGCTGTGCAAGAGGCCCCTTTTGATCTGGGACAGGAGAGCATCGATTTTGCCCGCGGCCGTCACGAGATGGGGGCAATCGTAACCTTTACAGGGCTGGTGCGCGACTCACCCGAGGATCCATTGCAGGCGATGGAGATCGAACACTATCCCGGCATGACCGAAGCGGCGCTGGCGGATATTGCAGAGCAGGCCATTGCGCGGTTCGACCTGGGCGATGCCCTGGTTATCCATCGCTTTGGCCGGCTGGAACCAGGGGCCTTGATCATGATGGTTGCAACAGCTGCACGCCATCGCGGAAATGCATTCGAGGGGGCCGAATTCTTGATGGATTACCTGAAATCGCGCGCGCCTTTCTGGAAACGGGAGATCAGTGCAAATGGGGCAGAGTGGGTTGCGGCGCGCGATGCGGACGAGGACGCACTGAAACGCTGGTAACGTGCGCGGCCTTTCCTGTCTGAAGAACAATCTGCTGCGCCTGAAGCCTAGCGTTTGCTCGAAAACACTTCGCCGGTAGGTGCGGACTGACTTTCGATATAGCCACGCATTTCTTCGGCCTCCTGTCGGGCATCACGCAAACCTTCCATGGCGGCCCCCAGTTCGGCTTCGGTTTGTGCCAGCTGATTTGTCAGCTCTGCCTCGCGTTGTTGCAGATAGGTAATCGCCTGGTCGCGGGTTTCTTCGGCCTCGTGCAGTTCCTGACTCATCCGGTCTAGTTCAGCGACATCTCCGGGGGCCACGCGGGTAAATCGATGCAGCAGCCAATTGGCGAACCAGCCCAGACAGAAAGCCACAAACAGGATAATTGCCGTCGCAAAAACAAATTCGGTTCTACTCATCGTTGGGGCCTTCTTGCGAGGTTTGATCGTCTGTATCGCTGGATTGTTCGGTACTTTCCAGCGCTGTTTGGGAAGATGCATCACCTGTGTCGGAACTGATCAGGCGGAATTCGATTCGGCGGTTGGCTTCGCGGCCGGCTTCGGTGTCGTTGTCCGCAATCGGGTTTGCCTCACCATAGCCCTTGGCGGTGAAAGTCCCGGTCAGCACCCGCCGTGCGCGCAATTCGTTCAACACCGATTCAGCCCGGCTTTGGCTTAGCGACTGGTTCATCACCTCTCGACCCTGGCTGTCGGTATAGCCTTGGATTTCAAGGGGTAAATCGCCACAGCGTTTCAAGACTTCCGCGATCTGATCCATGATCCCAAGTGCCGAGGCGTCGATCGTGGCAGAGCCGGGTTCAAAATTGATTTTGCCCGTGGTCAGCACCTCACCGATTTCTGCGACACATTCCTCGGGCGTTGGCAGTCCCAGTACTGGATCTAGCTTTTCTTCATAGACGACACCGATGTTATATTCCGCGCCTTCCCCCAGTTTGCCTGCCAGGAGGGAGGCTATTTCGGTGCTGGCATTCGGGTTTCCGGTGTTGCCGACAACCGACAGGCTGTCTGGTGTCACAACGACCGATCCGTTGTTGAGTGCCGCCAGCGCTTCGAGGGCGGTCAGCACCCGCGGTGGCCAGTCAGCGGGCAGGTCTTCGACGATACGGGCGGCAGTATAAACGTTCTGAGAGCCAAAACGCGCCTTGGCATAGCTGTCGGCCAATTCACGAAGCGCGACATCGCTAAGGCGTCCACGCAACTGCACTTGGCCTTCGGGACTGAGTGTTGCTGTAAACTCAGGCGGGCCCTCGTTGGGGTCCAGCACCTTGGGCAGCTTGGAACGGAGGGCAAAGACCTCGGGCAAGCTGTTCTCAAGTTCGCCTACAACACGATCAAAATCGGATTGATCGCTGCCTGGTAGGGCAACCAATGTGATGTCTGCATCGGCAAAGGCGATGGATCCGCCCCCTAGATCTTTTACCGCGCGGATGGCCTTTTCGACGGCTTCACTCCAGCGTGGTGTCGGTACCCCGAGGCCGACGGTGCATCGGGCAGTTCCGGTCACGCCGGCACGGGTCGCGGCGGCCAGTATCCGGATGCGCGCTTCTTCTGTATCTGCAGAGCAGGCATCAAAACGGGCACCGTCGCCGTCCATTTCGAATCGCAAAGTGAACGGGGTGATTACCGGACGTGGAGCTGCAATGTCGAGGACCAGCTCGACACTTGGCGGCAGGCTGCGGTTCAGCTTGTTTTCCATTGCGGCCTTGGCGGCGGCGCTGTCGGCGATGGCGGTGATCGAAACGCGACCAGCTTCGATTGATGCTTTGGCACGGGGAAGCTGGGCCATGGCCGACAAGGCAAAGGCCAAGGCATCTTCCCACCCTTCTGGGGCCGGGTAGTTCGCCTGTTCAAGCAGGTCGGTGACATTTGCATCTCCGGCAATATCCGAAAAGCGGGCGATTGCACTCTCCCGGTCTGTTGTCGTCGGTATCAATCCGATGATCGAAATGCCGCTGTCATTGCGCAGTACCTCGGCCGAGAACCGCGGCGGAGCGATCGCAGCCTGCGCCTCGACTTCCATTTCGTCCAGCACGCGTGCTGCGTCTACAATGGAGCCGGCTGTGGTCAATGCCTTGAAACGCACAGCTTCGGTTGGCGCGATACCGGCAAGCGTGACCTGCAGACCATCGGCCTCGACCTCGGCCCATGTCATGCCGGCATCATCCAGCGCGTCGCGTACACCGATTTCAGAAGATTCCTCGATCAGTTTCACGCTGAAATTGGCTGCGACCAGGGACACCACCGCTGCGGCGAAAAAGGTCATTGCAATGATCAGCAGTGAAGACAGGCGCATGAGTTCGTTTCATCCAGTGAGGTTACGTGTTGATACGCCCAGCAACGGTGGGGTGCAATCACGCCAGGAGGGCTGCGGCAAAAAACACGAGCGGGATTATGCCAGCATCGCGATTTGCGAGAAACAATTGATGCATTTTGGCGGGATTGTTTATGTCAAGACCGCGCAGTTGCCACGCCATGTGCCAGCCCATCGCCCAAGGCCCGCCCAAGGCAATTACAAGAGCAAGTACCGAGGCATTAGGCAGGGCTGAAAACAAAGCCGCCAGCCCGATCAAGCCTACGGTCGCCATCAAAAACCGGCGCAACCACTGCGGCGATTTGTCGCCGAACAGGCGCGCTGTCGATTTAACGCCGATCAAGGCGTCGTCGTCAGTGTCCTGATGGGCATAGATTGTGTCGTAAAACAACGTCCAAGCGATGCCACCGGCATATAACAAAATCGCCGGCGAATTCAGCGTGCCAGCATGGGCAGTCCAGACCAGCAGGGCACCCCAATTGAACGCGAGGCCCAGGAAAACCTGTGGCCACCAGGTAAAGCGTTTGGCAAAGGGATACACAGTAACCAGCAACAAGGACAGAAAGCCCAGGCCGATGGCTGCCTTATTGAAGGTGAACAGGATGATAGCAGCAAGCAGGGCCTGAATAACCATCCATGCGACGGCCGCTTCGACGGAAACCTGTCCTGATGGGATCGGGCGAGAGCGTGTGCGCGCCACCTGCATGTCGATGTTGCGATCGGTGATGTCATTCCAGGTGCAACCTGCGCCCCGCATCAGAAAAGCGCCAATGCCACATCCGACCACAATCCACAGATCGAACCAGCGGGGACTTTGATCATAGAGGATGGCCAGTGCCAGTCCCCACCAGCAGGGCAACAACAACAGCCACGTCCCGATGGGACGATCCGCACGGGACAGGCGCAGAAAGGGCCGCGAAAAAGCGGGCGCATAGCGATCTACCCAATTGTCAATTGCGGCATCTGCAACAGGTGCATCTGGTGATGTGGGCATGTCTTGCATATATCAGGCTCATGAGTGCGAAGATCAGACTTTATGTAGAGCACCCTCTGGGGGTTGGGCAATCGGTTCCTTTGGAGAAAGGGCAGGCGCATTACCTTTTCGGGGTCATGCGGCTGGTGGTTGGCAGTCAGGTTTTGCTGTTCAATGGCAAGGATGGCGAATGGCGGAGCGAAATCGTGCAGTCAGGCAAGCGTGGGGGAGTTTTGGCCTGCGTCGAACGGACGCAGCCGCTGCAGATGCCACCCGACCTCTGGTTGCTGTTTGCTCCGATCAAAAAGGCGCGAACCGATTTTATCGTCGAAAAAGCAACAGAAATGGGCGCTGCCCGGATTGTGCCGGTGATGACAGAGTTTACGAATGCGGGGCGGGTGCAGCGAGATCGCTTGCAAGCCCATGCGGTCGAGGCCGCTGAGCAATGCGGTGGTACCTTTGTGCCCGAAGTCGCTGAAGCAGTGAAGATCGGGCGGTTGTTGGACAATTGGGATGTTTCTAGGCGGATCATGTTCTGTGATGAGACACTTGCGGGCGGATCTGGGGTCCTGCCGGAACTTGACGGTCCTTGGGCGATTCTGATTGGACCCGAGGGAGGTTTTTCCGGGCGTGAACGAACACGGTTGCACAAAGCGGAATTTACCGATGCTGTTACGCTTGGCCCGCGGATCCTGCGCGCGGATACAGCGGCGGTGGCCGCAATGACCGTCTGGCAGCAGAGGCTTGGCGACTGGCGGTGCCTGTGACATTCCTGCGTCCCGAAGCAAAGGATGCCGTCTGGCATTGGCGCGAAGTTATCGCAGGTTTTATTCTCTTCCTGTTGGGTCTTTGGCTGGTGACACGACCGGGGTTTCTGCTTGCCTTTCCCGGCTATGCCGCCCTTGCTGTTGGCGGGTTGTTGGTATGGTTGGGGGTGCAGCGTGGCCGGTTTCGTCGCGCGGATGATGGGGCCGGTGCAGTACAGGTAGATGAAGGGCAAGTGACTTATTTTGGTCCTCTGAGCGGTGGCACAATTGCCCTGCGGGAAATGGAAAGCCTCACCTTGGATGGCAAGATGTTTCCTGCCCATTGGCGGCTCGCGCAGCAGGGCCAACCCGCCCTGTTGATCCCCGTGAATGCCGTGGGTGCAGAGGCATTATTTGATGCATTCGCGGCTTTGCCGGGTCTCCGAACGGAACGGATGCTAACCAATTTACGCAGTGCACCGCATCAAGCAGTTGTGATCTGGCAGCGTGATCCCCTGCGTCCGGTTGGCACATTGCTACATTGACACCCTCGCGGATTCCGCCCATCCCTGATCCCCTAACGAAACGGCTTTCGAGGTCACACCCATGTCTATCCCTCAATCCGGAGGTGGCCCCATCGAGCGCCACGAGCAACTCGCCGAATATCTGGCCGATGGTTGCAAGCCTAAAGAAGACTGGCGTATCGGCACCGAACACGAGAAGTTCGGCTATTGCAAAGACACGCTCAAGCCGTTGCCCTATGAAGGCGAACGTTCGATCCGTGTGATGTTGGAAGGTCTGCGCGATCGGCACAATTGGACGCCGGTTGAAGAGGCCGGCAAACTGATTGGTCTTGAGAAAGACGGAGCCAATGTCTCGCTTGAGCCGGGCGGGCAGTTGGAACTCTCGGGCGCACCGGTCGAGACAATTCACGAAACCTGTGACGAGGTGAATACCCACCTGAAAGAAGTTCAGGACGTTGCTGACGAGATCGGGATCGGCTGGATCGGGCTGGGCGCTGCGCCGGAATGGACCCACGAACAGATGGATCTGATGCCCAAAGGGCGTTACAAACTGATGAATGACTACATGGGGCGCGTTGGCACCATGGGGCGCGTGATGATGCGTCGCACCTGCACCGTTCAGGTGAACCTCGACTTCGGGTCAGAAGCGGACATGGTTCAAAAAATGCGGGTCGCAATTGCATTGCAGCCTGTTGCCACCGCATTGTTTGCCAATTCTCCGTTTTTTGAGGGTAAACCGAACGGCTATAAATCGCTGCGGTCGATGGTCTGGCGCAATCTGGATAATGCCCGCACCGGCACCTTGCCCTTCATCTTCGAAGAAGGATTCGGATTTGAGCGTTGGGTTCAATATGCGCTCGATGTGCCAATGTATTTTGTTTACCGCGACGGCAAGTATGTGAATGCACTTGGTATGTCGTTCCGTGATTTCCTGGAAGGGAAATTGCCCGCATTGCCCGGCGAAATTCCCACACTCAGCGATTGGGCTGACCATCTGACCACGGCTTTCCCCGAAGCGCGGATGAAAAAGTTCATTGAAATGCGCGGTGCTGATGGTGGTCCCTGGCGCAGACTTTGTGCCTTGCCCGCCTTCTGGGTTGGGTTGATGTATGATCAGGCGGCGCTGGATGGTGCTTGGGATTTGGTCAAGAACTGGACACCCGCACAACATGACGCTTTGCGGGTGGCGGCATCCGTCGACGGGTTGCAGGCGAAAGTGACGGGTATCAATATGCACGACCTTGCCCGTGAGACGCTCGCCCTGTCAGAAGCAGGCCTCAAGGCGCGTAGCAGAGCCGGCGCAGGTGGCATGGTGCCTGATGAAACCCATTTCCTGAATGCCCTGAAAGAAAGCGTCGAAACCGGCAAAGTGCCCGCAGACGAATTGCTTGATGACTACTACGGCAAATGGAACGGTGACCTAAAGCAGATCTATAAGGACTACAGCTACTAATTCGTTGCGGCTGGGTAATGATAACCGCAATGAATTAGGCGGTTCCAGGCTCAGAACCCGGCCGCCCATTGTTGTGAGCAGGGCTGGCGCATCCGTCATCGGTCCGGTTTAATGTCAGGGCTTCGCTCCCTGCATCACTGCCGCTGGCGATGTCATCCCTTTTGGCCGATTTTCGGTTCTGTACCTGCCTTGATGCGCAAGATATTTGAGCGATGTCGGACATAGAGCAGAACCGTCAGTGTGATGCCAAGAATCAGCATATAACCAAACCCAAGCATCACCATTAGGATGGTTGACGCCGATGCGGCTGCGAGCGCCCCCATTGATGAAACCCGTGTCGCCCCTACCGCGACCGACCAGCACAGGCAGCAACCAACACCGACGGGCCAGGCGAGCGCCAGCATGATGCCTAGAAAGGTTGCCACGCCCTTGCCACCGTTGAATTTCAACCAGACAGGAAAGCAATGACCCAGCATTGCTGTTAAGGCGGAAAGTTGTGCCGCATCCTCACCAGCCATGGCACGCGCCAGAAGCACGATCACCGCACCTTTTGCCGCATCAAAGAACAGGGTTAAAGCGGCGGCTTTCTTGTTCCCCGTCCGCAGGACATTGGTGGCACCAATGTTACCCGATCCGATGTTTCGCAGATTGCCCAGCCCCATAACGCGGGCCAGCACCATACCAAAGGGGATAGATCCGGCAAGATAGCCTAGAACGGCCCAAAGGGTCAGGACCAAGGGCGAAGAATCGATTAACGGCATCAGTGCCCCTCAAATACGCAGGTTCCGGCAACGAAAGTTCGCAACACCTTACCCTGCATCCGTGTGCCGTCAAACGGCGTGTTGTGCGATTTCGACCGCAGTGTTGCACGGTCCATGACAAAGGGTGCATCCGCATCAAACAAAACCAGATCGGCAGGGGCACCAATGGCGAGGCGTCCACCGGGCAAGCCCAAGCGTTGAGCGGGATTGAACGACAGCGCCCGCCATAAGGTGGCAAGGTCGATAAGTTCCGCATACACAAGTCTGAGGGCGGCGGGCAAAAGGGTTTCCAGACCGACAGCGCCTGAAGCGGCCTCTTCAAAGGGCAGGCGTTTTGATTCCTCGTCCTGGGGGGTATGCATTGAGCAAACAATGTCGATGAGGCCACTGGCAACGGCATCGGCAACGGCCAATCGGTCGTCTTCGTCACGCAAAGGCGGCTTCAGTTTGAAAAAGGTCCTGTAATCCGCCACGTCCAGTGCGTTCAACGACAAATGGTGGATCCCGATGCCAGCAGTGATGTCGAGTCCATTTGCCTTGGCGCGGGACAATGCGGGCAATGCGCGTGCAGTTGTGATCTGGTCGGCATGGTATTTCGCACCGGTCATTTCGATCAGGGCAATGTCTCGGTCCAGGCCCATCCGCTCGGCCATTGGTGACACGGCAGGCAGACCACGCAGGGAGGCGAATTTGCCCGAAGTCGCGGCGGCCCCAGCGCTTAATGTCGGTTCTTGCGGATGCGCGATGACCAATGCACCAAGGCTGCGGGCATAGGTCATCGCCCTCGCAAAAACCTTGGTGTCGGTAATCACATGGTCGCAATCGGTAAAAGCGGCGGCACCAGCATCCATCAAAAAACCGATCTCGGTCATTTCATGGCCTGCGCGGTTCTTGGTCAACGCCGCCATCGGAACAACATTCACCGGCGCGGCCTCATTGGCGCGACGGGTGACGAACTCAAGCACTTCGGGGTTGTCGATGGTGGGCTTTGTGTCGGGCCGCGTGATCATCGTTGTCACTCCACCGGCCGCAGCCGCCAACCCGGCAGAACGATAGCTTTCCTTGTGCCGTTCACCCGGTTCGCAGACCTTGACTCCGAGATCAACGATACCGGGCGCAAGGTATTTTCCCTTGCAATCAATGATCTGTGCACCCGGTGGGGGCGACGAAACATCATGGGTGATCTGCGTAATTCTGCCTTCTGCAATGCTGAGTGTTCCGGTAGAAATAGTCCCTGCTTCGGGGTCGATCAGCTTGGCATTGAGAAAATGCAGCGTCATGGCGGGCCTTCGGTCTGGATAAATTTGTGCCGTCTTGCCTGAAAATTCACATTTAACCAAGCCTGTTCTGTTTTAGCGAGGCAGTGGACCACGGGCTTCTTCGATCTGAGCGGCCGTTGCGGCGGCATAGGGCAGGTAACGCATCAACATGCGCTGACCCGAGGCAAGTTTGATCACCACCCGTGATCCAAGCTGTGGTTTGGCGCTGACGATTTCTGACAGCGGCAATTGCGAACGCCCGTCAGGGCCGTCGTGAATGAACTGCCCTTCGCTGATTTGCCAAATATCGGTACGCAGGTTGCGCCAGCGCATCATGTCTTCAACCACAAACCCCAAGGTCAGCGTGGCAGAGATCAAAAACGCCCAGGCAGTTGACAGGTTAAAATATACGGCAAAGGCAAGCCCAACTGCCGCAAGCCCAACAAAGGTAATCGCGGTACTGATGGCCACACGGCGCAGGAACACGCGTCGCGAGGGAGCCCAGGATATTTCGTCAGCAGTCATGCGATCCAAAACATCATGCCCGCAATGCCAAAGGCAACCAGCAAGGCGATCATCGCAATGCGGCCGGACATCTTTGGGTCAGGTTTGGGTTCTTGCATCTGTTTTCCTTGTGATTGAGCGGGTTAAAACCGAGTTAAAAAAACGCCAACCAGAGAATGAATGCAGCGACGATGCACAGGATTGCAACGATCAGGGTAGCGCTGCCGCGATTGTCCTGAGCATTGGCTGCTGTGGCCGTCACCGACCCAGTATAGGGTTTGGCAGATTCAGCCGAAACGTCGATCTGCGTTGTTGGAGCGGGCGTTTGTGCATAGGTACCGATCAGAGTCAGAGCAGAATCAGGCGTCAAACTCCCGCCCGCTCCGCCGAAAGCCACGGAGTGTACAAGCATCACCCAGCCATCAAGAGCCGCCAGTTTCCCGCCATCGCGTTTGATGTCATCCTCGCGTGCATCTGTACCTTCGCGCAGGTACCCCGTCAGCCCGATGTCGCCCAAGTCGGTCAGCGGAAAGACTTCTACGCCATCGGTGTTTAGCGATTCCACCCCAAGGATTGCTGATTGTGCCTGAGGGCTATTGCGCAAGGCACGCGCCTGGGCGGGGGGCATGGACAGGGAAAAGACCCGTGTGGTGCCGATCTCTCCTGTGGGAATATCAATCCGGGTCATTGGCGGGTCATACCGGTTGCAACGTTTGGGCACGCTGGTTTCGCGCCAGCAGATCCATCGCGGCCATCCGCACAGCTACGCCCATTTCGACCTGATCCTGAATGACGCTGCGGTTGATGTCATCGGCCAGCGTGCCGTCAATCTCGACCCCGCGGTTCATCGGGCCGGGATGCATGACGATAGCGTCAGGCTTGGCATGGGCCAGTTTTTCCGCATCCAGACCGTAGCGGTGGTAGTATTCACGTTCCGAGGGGATGAACCCGCCGTCCATACGTTCCTTTTGCAGGCGTAGCATCATCACCACATCGACATCCTTTAACCCTTCGGCCATGTCATCAAAAACCTCGACACCGAATTCTTCGATTCCCGCAGGCATCAGTGTCGGCGGACCGATCAGCCGAATCCGGTTCTCCATCTTGCCCAACAGCATGATATTGGAGCGCGCCACCCGACTATGTGCAATATCGCCGCAAATCGCAATCGACAGCCGGTGCAACCGTCCCTTGGCACGGCGAATGGTCAGCCCGTCCAGCAATGCCTGCGTCGGGTGTTCGTGCCGTCCGTCACCTGCGTTCAGCACCGCGCAGTTCACCTTTTGCGCCAAAAGGTCCACGGCCCCCGATTGCGGATGGCGCACAACCAGCAAATCGGGGTGCATCGCATTCAAAGTCATCGCGGTATCAATCAGGGTTTCGCCCTTTTTGATTGACGACGCCTGCATCGCCATGTTCATCACGTCCGCCCCCAACCGCTTGCCGGCGATTTCGAAACTGGCCTGCGTGCGTGTGGAATTCTCAAAGAACATGTTGATCTGCGTCAGTCCGGCCAGCGCATCCGTATGCTTGTGCGGTTTGCGGTTGAGGTCGACATAGGTATCCGCCAGATCAAGTATCGCGATGATGTCGTTCTGGGACAGATGCTCTATGCCAAGCAGATGACGATGTTCAAATGAACTGGTTGAGAAGGACATGGGTGCGGCCTCTGGCTGGAGTTGCTACCTTATAGCGTTCCGCGAAGGGGTGCGGCAAGGCAATGAGGGATTTTGATTGCTGTCGCAGAGGCGTAAGCTGCCCCCATGGAATCAGCGAATTTTCATTACGACCGTGCAATGCTGGAATGGCAGATCGAACTTGGCGCGACCGAGGCGATTCTGGACAGGCCGGTGAACAGGTATGATGCCCCCGCCGCGGAGGAAAAACCCAAGCTGGCCGCTCCATCAGCCTCGGGGGTGACGCCTGCCGTCAAGGTAGATCATGTCGCTGTCGCCGAAAGCGCGGCCGCTGCCGCCGGGACGCTCGACGAACTGCGCGAAGCAATCGCTGCGTTTGACCTGTGTGACCTCAAGAAGGGTGCGCGTAATCTGGTATTTTCGGATGGCATTGCCGGTGCGCGGGTAATGCTGGTGGGCGAGGCACCGGGGCGCGACGAAGACGTTGCCGGCAAACCTTTTGTCGGTCGTGCAGGTGATTTGTTGGACAAAATGCTGGCCGCAATCCGGATGGGGCGCGCAAGCGCGCAAGCACCGGTTTATATCACCAGTGTCCTGCCATGGCGCCCGCCCCAGAACCGCGATCCGAAACCCGACGAGATCGCGATGATGAGGCCGTTTCTGTTACGTCACATTGAACTGGCGGCACCCGACGTGTTGTTGTTGGCCGGTAACTGGCCCTGTCAGGCCTTGCTGGGTAAACGCGGGATCACCCGGTTGCGTGGTCAATGGACAGAAGTTGCAGGCCGGCCGGCGCTGCCGATGTTTCACCCTGCTTACCTACTGCGTTCTCCGGAATACAAACGCGAGGCCTGGGCCGATTTATTGAGTCTTCAGAAACGGTTGCGCGATGGTTGATCCCATCACACTTTTGACATTTGTACCTGCCGCTCTTGCGCTGAACTTCACGCCGGGGCCGGATATGATGTTCTGCCTTGGGCAGGGATTGCGCAGTGGTCCACGCGCGGCCATTGCTGGCAGCGGCGGCGTTGCGGTTGGAGGCATGGTACATGTCGCCCTGGCGGGCCTTGGGCTTGGCGCGGTCATGGCAACACATCCCTGGGCGTTTGATGTGATCCGCTGGTTCGGTGTTGCCTATCTTGTCTATCTTGCTGTGGGTGCCTTGCGCGCCTTGCCACCAACAGGACCGACCGCGCCCGGGCTGCCTGTGATGCGTGCTTTTGGCTCTGGTCTGGTCATCAATCTGACCAACCCCAAGGTGATATTGTTTGTTCTGGCCTTTGTCCCTCAGTTCATTCAACCCGAAGCGGGTAATGTGCTGGGCCAGTTCCTGCTGTTTGGTGTCGTGATTGGTCTGGGTGGTTTTATCGTCAACGGGGCGGTCGGTGCCTATGCCGGGCGATTTGGCCCGACGCTGACAAAAAACCGACGCATGGGACGTGTAATGAGCCGGATCAGCGGCGGCATTTTTCTGGCCCTTGCCGCCCGATTAGCTGTATTGGAACGATGATGAGCCGTATCGACGAAACCCTTGAATTCATTCCTGTTCGCATTGCTGTGTTGACCGTGTCGGACAGCCGCGACCTGTCCCAGGATCGCTCGGGTGACGTGCTGGTCCAACGGATCGAGACTGCGGGCCATGTTGTCGCTGACAGACATATCCTGCCCGATGAACGCACGCTGATCGCGGATCAGCTGCGCGCCTGGTGCGCAGACAAGGGCATTGACGTGATCCTCTCAACCGGAGGGACAGGATTGACCGGTCGCGATGTCACGGTCGAGGCGCACCGCGATGTCTATGAAAAAGAAATCGAGGCGTTCGGCACGGTGTTTACCATCGTGTCGATGCAGAAAATCGGCACATCGGCAGTGCAAAGCCGCGCCACCGGTGGTGTAGCGCATGGCACCTATCTGTTTGCACTGCCAGGCTCACCGGGCGCTTGCAAGGATGCATGGGACGAAATTCTGGTCAAACAGCTCGACTACCGCCACCGACCTTGTAATTTTGTTGAAATCATGCCCCGACTTGATGAACACAAACGTCGAAAATAGGCTGGGCAAAGAAAGTTGATTTCCCTGCGACGGAAAAATCTGCAACAGCCGTTTAAAGATGTAACTTGGTATTTTCGCGCTGACCATTAGACTATGGGTCAACGGCAAATTCTATAGAACGGATGGCAATGCGGTTTTTGCGTCAAAGCATGATTGGCCTCTTCTTGGCGGCCTGTACGGTTGGGCTATTGGTGTTTGCAGCCTCTCTGATCGGGGGGGCTGTCAGCGAACGTATGGCGGACGATCCCAAGGGGCCGCCAGCCCGCGAACGGGTCTTCGCAGTGACAGTTGTACGGGCCGAAGCCGAAGACGTGGTACCGGTTCTCGAGACATTTGGAGAAGTACAAAGCCGGCGTTTACTGGAACTGCGCGCACCCGGCGGCGGCCGTGTTGTTGAACTGGCCGAAGGGTTCGAGGATGGCGGCATTGTAAAAGCAGGACAGGTGCTGGTCCGGCTTGACCCTCTGGACGCGCAATCAGCCGTGGATCGCGCCCAAAGCGATGTCGCCGACGCCCGTGCCGAGGGGCGTGATGCCGCCCGTTCACTGGAACTTGCCGGTGCGGAACTGGACGCCATGCAAGTGCAGGCCAATCTGCGCACCAGAGCGTTTGAACGCCAGCGGGATTTGGTTGAGCGTGGTGTGGGCACTGCTGCCACGTCTGAAACTGCGGAACTGGCGGCGGCGGCGGCGCAGCAATCCGTGGTGTCACGGCGGCAGGCCGTTGCCCAGGCTGAAGCACGGGTAGATCAGGCCAAGACCCGTCTGGCCCGTGCCGAGATTGCCTTGGGAGAAGCCAAGCGGCGGCTGGACGATACCACGTTGACCGCGCCCTTTGATGGCACATTGTCTGCGACCAATGTTGTCGTTGGGCGGCTGGTCTCGGCAAACGAGCGGCTCGCCGAACTGATAGATCCTCAGGATCTCGAAGTATCGTTTCGATTGTCAACGGCGCAATATGCGCGCCTTTTGGACACAAACGGAGAGCTGGTGCGTGCCGAGTTGACTGTCACCCTTGACGTAACCGGTGTCGACATCGAAGCAACGGGCCGCATCAGTCGTGCAAGCGCCGCCGCTGGCGAGGGCGCAACCGGCCGGTTGATCTTTGCCGCATTGAGCCGGGCCAACGGATTCAAATCAGGCGACTTTGTTACGGTTCGCATCCATGAACCACTCTTGCGCAACGTTGTACGTCTGCCCGCTTCAGCGGTGGATGCGCAAGGTGCATTGCTGGTGCTGGATGCCGAGAACCGTCTTGAGGAAATTGATGTGAACGTCCTGCGCCGACAGGGCGATGAAGTGTTCGTGCAGGGGCCTGTTCTGGGTCGTCAGGTGATTGAGGCGCGTTCCCCCTTGTTGGGAGCGGGCATTTCGGTGAAACCGATCACGCGGGATGCTGCCCCCGCCGAAGCACCCGAGATGCTGGAACTGACCGAGGAGCGCCGCGCGCGGCTGGTGGCCTTTGTCGAAGGCAATTCCCGTATGCCAGAAGAGGCCAAGGCCCGGGTTCTGGCACGGTTGGCGGAACCCAAGGTCCCCGCAAACATGGTTGCCCGGATCGAAAGCCGGATGGGGGGCTAGGGAGTGGTGCGTAAAATGCCCGTCACCGCCGGAGGTCTCTTGTCCTACTTCGTGCGGCACCGCACAGCTGCAAATCTGCTGCTGTTGGTGCTTCTGGTTGCAGGCCTGGCATCGGCACCCAACATGCGGGCACAGTTTTTTCCGGATGTGATCATCGATAATGTCACCGTCACAACAATTTGGGCAGGAGCCGGTGCCGAAGACGTGGATACCGCCATCGTGCAGGTTCTGGAACCGGCACTGCTGTCTCTCGAAGGGGTCGAGGGATCAAACAGCACTTCGCGCGAAGGGGCGGGCAGTATCGTGCTCGACTTTGAACCGGGATGGGATATGGCCCGCGCTGCAGCAGATGTGCAAACGGCAGTTGATGCGGTTTCTACCTTGCCGGAAGAGGCAGAGGAACCCAACGTGCGCCGCGGTGCATGGCGCGACAGGGTGACCGATGTCGTGATCACGGGGCCGGTGGCGCCCGAACAGCTTGGCCGCTTTGCGGATGAATTTGTTACCCGTCTGTTTGCGGTAGGTGTGACGCGCACAACCATACAAGGGATAGCAGCGCGCCAGACGATGGTTGAAGTGCCTTCGGCACAATTGATTGCCTATGATATTACCATGGCCGAGATTGCGGCGGTGATTGCATCAGAGGTCGACGCCGATCCTGCGGGGGATGTGACCGGTGCCAATGCAAGGGTACGCACCGGCACCGCCAAGCGCACAGCAGACGAGATCGCAGGCATCGTGCTGCGCTCCAATCCTGACGGGTCCAAGTTGACTGTCGGGGATGTTGCTGTGGTGCGCGAAGAGGGTGTCGATCGTGAACGCCAGTTTTTTGTCGGAGCGAACCCAGCGATGTCGGTGCGGGTGGATCGCTCCAACCGGGGGGATGCCATCGGTATCCAGGAAGACGTGGAACGCGTCGCAGCGGAATTGCGCGCAAGCCTGCCGGCATCGGTTACGGTCGAACTGATCCGCACACGGTCGGCAGCAATCACCGGTCGTCTTGACCTGTTGATCGACAATGGTTTGATGGGGCTTGGACTGGTTGTTACCCTTTTGTTTTTGTTCTTGAATGCACGCACGGCCTTTTGGGTTGCGGCGGGTATTCCGGTTGCGATGGGGGCGGCGATTGCGTTGATGTATCTTGGTGGGATCACGATAAACATGATCTCGCTATTCGGGTTGATCATCACTTTGGGCATTGTTGTGGACGATGCGATTGTGGTGGGTGAACATACCGATCATCGTTTCCGCACACTGGGCGAGCCACCCCTTGTCGCGGCGGAAAATGCGGCGCGGCGCATGGCAATGCCTGTCTTTGCCGCCACGATGACCACGATCATCGCTTTTTTTGGTCTGGTTGCCGTGGGCGGGCGGTTTGGTGACTTGATCCGCGACATTCCCTTTACAGTGATTGCCGTGCTCGGTGCATCACTTGTCGAATGCTTCCTGATCTTGCCAAACCACATGGCTCACGCCGTATCGGCAGCGGACCGCGAACATTGGTACGATCTGCCAAGTCGTCTTGTGAATCGCGGATTTGTCTGGCTGCGCGAAACGCTGTTCCGGCCATTTATGGCGGGGGTGATCAAGGCGCGGTATGTCGTGTTGGCCGGAGTGATCACAGTACTTGCCTCGCAGGTGGCGCTGTTTATCAAAGGCGATGTGCAGTGGCGTTTCTTCAATGCACCGGAACGCGGTTCTGTCACCGGTAATTTCATGATGTCCGAGGGGGCCACGCGCGCAGATACGCTGGCAATGATGCGTGAAATGCAGCGTGCCACCGAGGTCTTGGGTGCTGAATATGAGAAACGCTATGGTGCCAATCCGTTGGATTATGTGATCGCCCAGACCGGTGGCAATTCAGGGTACGGACTGGCCGGGTCGGACACCAAAGGCGCGGACTTGTTGGGAGGGATCTCTATAGAGCTGATCGATGCAGATCTACGTCCCTATTCCAGCTTTGCCTTTGTCGCCGAGTTGCAGGATACCGTGGTGAACCACCCGATGGCCGAAACGGTCAGTTTCCGCGGATGGCGCTCGGGCCCCGGTGGCGATGCGTTGGATGTGCAGTTTTATGGCGCAGATACCGACACGCTCAAGGCGGCGTCGGAAGCCCTGCAAGAAGCACTGCGCCAATATCCCGAAGTGAGTGCCGTAGAGGATAACCTAGCCTATGACAAAGAGGAACTGATCCTCGATCTGACGCCGCAAGGACAGGCTTTGGGTTTTACCATCGACACTCTGGGTCGTGCTCTCCGTCATCGGTTGGGCGGGATTGAGGCGGCAACCTATCCTGACGGGCCTCGCTCTGCGACAATCCGCGTCGAATTGCCCAAGGGTGAGTTGACCGCTGACTTTCTGGACCGGACGCAGATGCGTACCCCCGCGGGTCTATATGTGCCGCTGGCGGATATTGTGAGCGTCGAACGACGCACCGGGTTTTCAACAGTCCGCCGAGAGAACGGTATTCGGCTGATCTCTGTCACCGGAGATATATCAGAGGATGATCCGGCGCGGGCCACCGCGATTCAGCAAGCGCTCGAAGCAGAAATTCTGCCGCGCATTGCCTCTGAAAAACAGGTCGAGTTCCGCCTTGCCGGACTAAGCGAGCAAGAGGACGCATTTCTGAATGACGCAATGACGGGTTTGACCCTGTGTTTGACGGGCATCTATCTGGTGCTGGCTTGGGTCTTTGGCAGTTGGACACGCCCTGTTGTCGTCATGGCGATTATTCCCTTCGGGTTGGTCGGTACCATTTATGGTCACAACCTTTGGGAAGTGCCCCTCAGTATGTTTACGGTTGTCGGATTGTTGGGCATGACGGGAATTATCATCAATGATTCCATCGTTCTGGTGACAACAATTGACGAATATGCCGAAACACGCGGACTTATTCCGTCGATCATCGACGGGGCGACAGACCGTTTGCGCCCTGTGATGCTAACCACCCTTACGACTGTCTTGGGGATGGCACCGCTGCTCTATGAACAAAGCCAGCAGGCACAATTTCTCAAGCCAACGGTAATCACGCTGGTCTACGGGTTGGGGTTCGGATTGCTGTTGGTCTTGTTGGTGGTGCCGGCATTGGTCGCGGCACAACATGACATCGCTCGCCAGATAGCGGCGATGCGGCGTGGCCTGCGGGCACCGGTCGGGGCGTTGCGGCTGGGGCTTGTCGCGCTCTGGGGGGTCATTCTTGTTTGGGGGGCTGTGACCTTGGGCTGGGCCGCTTGGTATGGCATGCTGCCTCAAGCCATTGTCACATTAGTTCCATCTGTCGAGAATGTATCGGCACCACTGGCTGGATTGCTTCTGTTTATTGCCGGGGCCGCAGGGGTGGCCGTGACGGGGTATCTCTTGGCAATTGTTTCTTTTGCCCTGCGCAAGCGGACTGAAACGGGATAGCCACCCTGTCTAGCCGGAGGTACAGCCTCTAATATCAACAGCGTGTTTGCTTCCCAGAACCGTAATGCGGATCGCAGAGCGGTCCAGGGCAAGGGGGGCAGCGCTGCCCGCGATAATTTCACCGCGCGCCACCAGGGTAATCCCCTGTCGCGTCACCTTGGTTTCGCTGGCCCAAAGACCAGGTTGACCCGGCTCGATGATCACGACTTCTTCGCCACCAGTATGGGGCACCGACAACCGGGCCTCGATGGACAATCCGTCCCGGGTCGGACGCAATGCGCAGGTAGCGGTTTTGACGCCCGCTTCCTTTGCCGAAAAGGGCCGTGCGGCAAGGGCTGCCGCAATTTTCGGGCTTGGTGTCAGGTTGTTGTCGCCAAGCACTGCATCCAGTTGCATTTGATGCGGCACGCAAATGTCGCTGCAAACACCCAATTCCAGCTTGGCGCTGAGGGTAATCGGGTCATCCCTGTCCCGTGGCACCAGCGTCAGTGGCAAGATTACGTCGCCGGAATATCCAATGGTCCGCATGCCTGCGGTCAGGAATACGACCGGGGTGGGCCAGGAAACCGCAACCCCCTTCAGGTTGTCGGACTTCGACCAATCAAAGAGTGGCGGAATGCCCGCATCGCCAGGGCTGCGCCAATAGGTTTTCCAACCCGGAGCCAGCCGCAAACGCACTGCGGCGACCCGCGTACCGTCCGATCGTTTCCAACCGGTCAGGATTTCGCCGGTCACAGGCGTTTGAAAGCTGTCGCCCGCGACAAGTGGCAAGGCCGAGGCACAGGTAATCGCCAGAGCGGTGAGGATGCGTTTTATCATGGGCCCTAAATGGGCCAATTGTCTCAGACTGCCAAGTCACGATTGCATCAGCGGTGTTGTGTCATCTTGTTGCCGATTTGAGTAAAGCCCTTGTCTGAGGGACCGCTGACGGGCATCCTTGCGGGCATGTCATTCAATCACCCTTGTTGCCCATGACCAACACTGAACTGTCGCTTGTCGGTAAATTGCTGATCGCGATGCCGGGGATGAGCGATCCGCGTTTTGCTCACTCGGTTGTCCTTTTGTCCGCTCATGGCGATGAAGGGGCTATGGGATTGATGGTGAACAAACCGGCAAAGGGGCTGCGCCTGTCGGATGTTTTGGACCAGTTGCCACATGACTTTGGCAAGGCCAAGCGTCAACTGGATGTGTATTTCGGCGGGCCTGTGGAAACGGGCCGCGGGTTTGTTCTTCATTCGGATGAATATCAGTCCCCGATGCAATCCTTGCCGATAGATGGTGGTTTCGGATTGACCGCCACCCTGGATATTTTGGAGGACCTGGCCAAGGGGGGCGGCCCTGAAAAGGCGCTGTTGATGTTGGGCTATACCGGCTGGGGGCCGGGGCAGCTTGAAGGTGAAATCGCGCGCAACGGCTGGCTCACTGCAGATGCCACAGCAGAAATCGTGTTCGATCTGGCGGATGATCAGAAATGGGAGGCTGCTTTGCGCTCTCTGGGGATTGATCCCTTGCTTCTTTCGACGTCAGCCGGTCGGGCCTGATCCCACTGTCACAGAAAGGCTAACGGGGTGCTGCTGCGCGGCATAACCGGTCATTGATTGCCCGTCCCAGACCGTGATCCGGAATCGGTGCTACCGCGATTGGACGGGCCATTGCGTCCAGCCGGTGCAGATGGTCAAACAAGTTGGCGGCCGCTTCGACCAGATCTCCGGAGGGCGACAGATTCAGATCGCACTGCATTTGACCAAAACCTAACAGTACCTCGTCATTTTGCGCAGTTGTTGCGTTCAAACGTACCGCGGCACCCGGGGCATAATGCGACGCCATTTGTCCGGGCGATGTGATGCCCGTTTCGCCAGATTGCTTTAGCGGTTGACCAAGGGCTGCAGCCACCGCTTCCTGAGGCAGGCCTCCGGCACGCAACACTGTCGGTCTGTTGCTGCCCAGGCCGATGATCGTGCTTTCCAGACCGACCTGGCAGGGACCGTCATCCAGAACGGCTGCGATTTTGCCTGCAAGCCCTGCCAGAACGTGATCCGCCGTCGTCGGAGAAATGCGTCCCGACGGGTTGGCGGATGGCGCGGCGACCGGACCGCCAAAGGCACCAAGCAGGGCCTGTGCTGCGGGATGGGCCGGTACCCGCAGAGCCACGGTATCCAGCCCGGCCGTCACCAGCGAGGACAGGCCGTGATCAACCTTTAGCGGCAGTACCAAGGTTAGCGGGCCAGGCCAAAACGCCGTCGCCAGAATTTCCGCCATGTCGGACCATTGCACATAGCTTTGCGCATCCTGTTTACCGGCCAGATGAACAATCAGCGGATTAAAACTTGGCCGCCCCTTGGCCGCGTAAATGCCTGCCACGGCCAGATTATTGCGCGCATCAGCACCCAGCCCATACACCGTTTCGGTTGGAAACGATACCAATTCACCAGCAGTGAGCAGTCCAGCGGCATCGGCGACGCCAGCGGCATCTGCGGCCAATCTGCATGTCTTAATGTCCATCGAAGCTCCCGTGACGCGGCGTTCAGGTTGTGGTAGGGCGTCGCTGCATTCCATGCTGGAAGCCACAATTGCCTTTAGCAGGGCTTCGTCTGACGTGCCAGTCACGAGGGGCGCACCCCGCGAAATTCTCAGGAGACCATCTCAATGCCGTACCGTGCTGCCGTGAACGAGTATCTGTTTATGATCGACAATCTACTGGATGCGGACGCGTTGCGCGAAACTGCGCGTTTCGAAGAAGCTTCGGCCGATGTAACGACGGCGATCCTGGAAGAGGCTGGTAAATTGTGTGATGAAAAACTGGCTCCTTTGCAGCGCGAGGGCGACCTGCATCCTGCGCGGTTGGAAAATGGAGTTGTGCGCACCTCTCCCGGATTTGCCGAAGGGTTCCAAACGATCGCTGAAGGCGGATGGCTCGGCATGTCGGCAAGCCCCGTACATGGGGGCATGGGGCTGCCGCTGATTCTGAGCTCTGCCGTAAACGAGATGATGAGTGGTGCCTGCCTGTCATTGCAACTGGCTCCGCTGATGTCACAGGGCCAGATCGAAGCATTGGAACATCATGCTTCGGACATGATCAAAGACCTGTTTTTGCCCAAGCTGATTTCGGGTGAATGGACGGGCACGATGAATCTGACTGAACCGCAGGCGGGATCGGACGTGGGCGCTTTGAAATCGAAAGCGGTGGATAATGGCGACGGTACCTATGCGGTGTCGGGTCAAAAGATCTTTATCACCTGGGGAGATCACGATGTTGCCGAAAACATCTGTCATCTGGTGCTGGCGCGTCTGCCGGACGCCCCTGCAGGCACAAAGGGAATCAGCTTGTTTCTGGTACCAAAGTTCGTCCCTAACGAAGATGGCTCACTGGGGCCGCGAAATGGCGTGACCACGGTCAGCCTTGAACACAAGATGGGTCTGCATGGCTCTCCTACCGCTGTGATGCAATATGACGATGCAACTGGCTGGATCGTCGGACCAGAACAGGGCGGCATGGCCGCGATGTTTACAATGATGAACAATGCGCGACTTGGCGTTGGCGGGCAGGGGGTTGGTGTGGCCGAAGCGGCCTATCAACATGCCCTGGCCTATGCGCTTGAACGTAAACAGGGACGTGCCGGCCCCGACGGCACGGCAAGCATTGCCGAACATGCCGATGTACACCGGATGCTGGCAACCATGAAAGCGGATGTCTTCGCTGCCCGTTCCATCGGACTTAGTTGTGCCTATGCCATTGATATGGCGGCGGCGACGGGTGATCCTGCCTGGCGTGCGCGCGCGGCATTGCTGACGCCAATTGCCAAGGCTTTTGGCACCGACACCGGCGTCGCCGTTGCCGAGATGGCACTCCAGGTACAGGGCGGAATGGGTTTCATTGAGGAAACCGGTGCCGCGCAGTTCAGCCGCGATGTACGCGTGACCACTATTTACGAAGGCACCAACGGCATTCAGGCGATGGATCTGGTCGCGCGCAAGATGATGGATGGCGGAGAGGCCGCGGGATTGCTCTTTGATGAAATGGAAGAAGACATCGAACGCGCCCGCCCCGATTTTCCGAACATGGCTGACGCCGTTTGGCAGGCCTGCGAATCCCTGCGCGAAGCAACAGAATGGATCGTCGCGCAAGGTAATATGAATGATCGTTTTGCCGGTGCAGTCCCGTATTTGCGGGCCTTTGCACGGGTGCTGGGTGCACAATTGCACCTCAAGGCCGCTATGGCGGACAAGGGCGGAGCACGTGAAAAACTGGCACGTTTCTACATTTTGCGCCTGTTGCCAGAACATGCGGGTTTGCTGATTCATGCCCAGGCAGGCGAAGCAGACCTGTTTGCCGTGACCACTGCAGATCTGGCAAATTGATGGCAGATGTCGCGCCGCAAGGCCTGCGTTATCCGTGGCAAGCGCCCGCAGCCGACGGAAATGAAGCGATAGAGGTTGCGCCCGGAATCTTGTGGCTCCGGATGCCACTTCCTATGAAGCTGGACCATGTAAATATCTACGCGCTGGATGAGGGGGATCATTGGACGATCATTGATACCGGCTTTGCTTCGAAGAAATCCAAGGCGATCTGGAATGCAGCCCTTGCCGGTCCATTGGGAGGCAAGCCTGTAGGCCGTGTCGTGGTCACGCATCATCACCCTGACCACATCGGTTTGGCCGGTTGGTTCCAATCCGAACATGGCGCGGAACTGGTCACCACCCGCACGGCCTGGTTGACGGCGCGTATGCTGACGCTCGATGAACAGGCAACCTCGCCCGAGGAAACCCTCGCCTTTTACAGGCTCTCGGGCATGGACAAGGATCTACTGGAAAAACGGCGTACCGACCGACCGTTCAACTTTGCGGATATCGTTGCACCTTTGCCGTTAGGGTATAGGCGTATCCAACAAGGCGAAACGATGAGGATCGGCGGACGGGATTGGGACATTCACATGGGAAACGGGCACGCGCCCGAACATGCGACCTTCTGGAGCAGAGATGATAATCTGGTGATTGCGGGAGACCAGATCCTTTCCTCGATCAGTCCCAATGTAGGTGTCTACCCGACCGAACCGATGGCGGACCCCATCGGTGAATGGCTTGAGTCCTGTGAGCGACTGGCCCTCTTGGCACGTCCGGATCACCTGGTGTTGGGCGGTCACAAACTACCTTTTACCGGGCTTCCAAAGCGGATGGAGCAACTGATCGAAAATCATCACTCTGCGCTCGCTCGCCTGTTGGCTTTTGTGGACAAGCCGAAATCCGCCTCTGAATGTTTCTCGCCATTGTTCAAAAGAACGATAGGAGAGGCTGAATATGGCCTCGCCCTGGTTGAAGCGGTCGCGCATTTAAGCCACCTTTACCAGAAGGGCCTCGCAACGCGGGAACTTCGCATTGCTGACGGGGCTTGGGTGTATCAGAACAAGGAGTGATGCCAGATGGAAGACCAGATCAAGACTGCGGCAGAAGCGGTTGAGGCTGCGGCATTGCCACGCTGTCACGAGGTGCATCGCGACCCGGATCAACCCAAGGCCAACGCCAATAACCTGCCAAAGTCTGTAAAAGCCGAGCCGATGACACAGAAAAGCCCTGCGCAATGGGCCTATGAACGCACGGTATTGTATCTAAAGACCTTTGAGGAACAGCTAGATAACGAACAGGAAGTTGCAATGGGTTTTACCGGTGGTGATGCCGGTGTCCTGCGAATCGAAGGCATGGGCTACTTTGATCCAGATATTGTGACGTTTTATGGTACAGACAATGCCGGTGCCCGTACGCAACTGGTGCAGCATGTCAGCCAACTGAACGTGATGTTGCGGGCTTTACCCAAATCGGTAGAGGGATCAGCCCCCAATCGCATCGGCTTCCGGCTGGTTGAGGATTTGGAAAAGACCGACAGCACGGAAGCCAAATCCTAAGGTGTTGAGACGTTTTGACCGCGTGACAGCCCCTTGCAAATAGGGTAGTCACCCGCAAACGATTTTTTAGAGGAACGTACAAATGGCCGAGCACGAACATGGCACGATGGATACCACTGAACAGGAGAATATGTTCAGCGGTTTCGTTTCGTTTATCACCAAAACTGTAATCGCAATCATCGTACTGTTGATTCTCATGGCGATGTTTATCCGCTAACCCTTTTGGGTCACCCGTTCTGACGGGAAGACGAAGGGAATTTCACTTGTGAAACGACTTATTGCGAGCCTCGCACTTGTGGCCGCCATCTCGGGATGTGCTGCAAACACGGGCGGTGACGATTCTATTCAGGATGTTGCGGCTGCGGCCTATCGAGGACCTGCTCAACCGTCGCTTACCGTATTCACCATGGTGAATAACCGCACAGGCGGGGGCGGACATAGCGCATTGATGGTCAATGGCTCACAACGCGTCATATTTGACCCTGCCGGATCATTCCGTGATGATCGTGTCGTGGAACGTGGTGACGTTCTTTATGGTATCACCCCGGGTTGGTTGCAGGCTTACAAATCGGCCCATGCCCGCTCGACCTTTCATGTGGTGTCACAGGAAATTCCGGTGACCGCAGTGCAAGCGGAACAGGCATTGCGTCTGGTTCAGGCGAACGGTTCCGTGCCCGGTGCCTTTTGTACGAATGCAACCACGGCCATTCTGTCGCAGATCAATGGGTTTCCTCCCATCAGCAGCACGTTTTATCCGACCAAGCTGATGGCGCAGATTGAAGCCCTGCCAAATGTGACCACGACCAAATTATTTGAAGATGATCCTGACGATCTGAAGGGTGCGGTGCGCGATTTGGCCAAAACCCAATAGGCCGGTTGAAAAGCTATCCCAGCAGATAAAGCATCCCGTATAGGGTGACCGCCCCGGCACCCATCGCGGCCAGCACGTTCTTGGTCATCACCCCCATCGTCAGCGCTACCGCAGCAGCGGCAAGGCGTGCGGGGTCAGGATCGCCGCCAGTCGCAGTTGGCCACAACACCTTGGGTGCGACCAGTGCAGGCAGGACCGCCACGGCCGTATAGCGCAAATGTCGTATCAGCCATGCCGGCATGGCTCTGTCGCCGACAAAGCCAGTAAAGGAAAACCGCAACAGAAAACTGCCTACGGCGAGCCCGATAATGACGATCCAAAGGCTGGTTTTGTCGATCATGCCGTGCCCGTCCGACCTTGTTCCAATTGCTTTTCAAGGGCGGCACCGGCCAACATTCCCGCAAGCCCGCCGATCATGATCCCCAGGGAATATGGAACACCCGCCGCCAGTAAGCTGACGACAACTGCAACAAGGGCGGCGACAACATGTGGCAGGGTGCGAAACATCGGCGCAATCATGGCCAGGAAAGTAATGGGAATTGCGAAATCCAGTGCCCAACTGTCAGGTACTTTCGTGCCCAGCACGGCTCCCACAACCGTAAAGATGTACCACAGGGGGGCCACAGGCGTGACCGCACCCAGGAAATAAGCAACCTTTTGGGAAACGGTCATTTCCGGGCGCTTTTCAAATTCCGCAATCGCCACAACATAGGATTGATCAACGGTCAAATAGGCCGCCAGCGCCCGCTGCCACAGGGGGGCGGATCCGATATGGGGGGTAAGGGATGCGGAATACATTGCCATGCGCAGGTTGACTGCCAAGGCCGACGCGAGAATGATTGCAGTTGGCGCTTCTTCTTGCAGCAATTGAATGGCGGTCAATTGCGCGGCACCCGCGATCACCGCAAATGAAAAAATCAGTGAATCCAGAACGCTAAGACCTGCTTCGGTTGCAAGAAGGCCAAACAGGGACGCAAACGGAACGATCACCAGAACAAACGGTGCCCCGGCGGCAATGCCTTTGACATAGGCGGACTTGACGGTGGTAATGGTCATGCGTAGCCCCTAGGTTAATTCCATGCGTAGCGTCAACCAGTGAGGGATTCAATTGGCTCAAGATTCTGATGCATTTAATTATCTGATCGCACCGGATCCGACCGCCCCCCGTTTGACACGTGCCGTAGGTGGCACGGACCAGAAAGGGGCAAAAACCACCATTCGCGTTGTCGAAGAACGACCTCTGACGATCTTTCTGAATGCGCAGGAAATCGTGACCGTGATGACCATCGGGGACTATCCCGAATATCTGGCGTTGGGATTTTTGCGCAATCAGGGCATGTTGCAGGATGGCGAGGACATCAGCGGTGTCGATTATGATGATGAGCTTGAAACCGTCGTCGTGCGCACCGCGCGGGCAACAAACTATGAAGCCAAGATGCAGCGCAAGACACGCACCAGCGGATGCGCGGTTGGCACGGTATTTGGCGACATGATGGAGGGGTTGGAAGATCTGTGCTTGCCACAGACGCCGGTGCGTACCTCTTGGCTGTATTCCCTGTCCTCAACGATCAACCGTACGCCATCGCTCTATTTGGAAGCAGGGGCGATTCACGGTACGGTTCTATGCTCGGGCAACCAGCCACTGGTTTATATGGAAGATGTTGGACGCCATAATGCAGTCGACAAGATAGCGGGCTGGATGCTGTCAGAAAAGATCGAGGCCGAGGACAAGATCTTATATACAACCGGCCGTCTTACATCCGAGATGGTGATCAAGACGGCGATGATGGGGATCCCGGTGCTTGTGTCACGTTCCGGGTTTACGGCATGGGGAGTTGAAATCGCACAGGCGGTCGGCCTGACCCTGATTGGTCGGATGAAAGGCAGACGTTTCGTTTGCCTGAGCGGTGAGGAACGGTTGATCCGCGATGCGGACCCTGCTGCCATCGCCGAAGAACCCAGGCGCGTTGGGCGCAAGGCTGCGCGATGAGGCAGCCGGTTGGTGTAATCCTTGCCGGTGGGCAGGCAACCCGTATGGGCGGCGGTGACAAGGGGCTGCTGTTTTTGGGGGGGCAAACACTGCTGCGCCGTGTGATTGACCGGCTTGAACCACAGGTTGCGGGACTTGCGCTGAATGCCAATGGGGATCCGGCGCGATTTGCGCCATTCGGATTGCCGGTGCTGGCTGATCCGATCGACGGATTTGCCGGACCGCTGGCCGGGGTTCTCGCCGGTATGGACTGGGCAGCCGCCCAGGGGGCTGAAACGCTGGTCACGGCGGCGGCGGACACGCCTTTCTTTCCCTGTGATCTGGTACCACAGCTTTTGCTGAACGGCGAAAGCATGACCCATCCTCTGGTGTTAGCCGCCACACCAGATGTCAAACGTGGACGCGCCCGTCATCCGACTTTCGGCCTGTGGCCTGTTGCATTGCGCGAAGACCTGCGCGCGGCGCTTAACGATGGATTGCGCAAGGTCGTTCAATGGAGCGAAAGACACGGCGGACGCGAGGCGTTTTTCCCTCAGGAAGAGGCCTTTTTTAACATCAACCGGCCCGAAGATCTGACACTTGCCGAGGCGATGTTATGAAACTTTACGGCATCGTTGGTTGGAAAAATGCCGGCAAGACCGGCCTGATGGAACGGCTGGTGACCGACATCACGGGGCGTGGCTTAAGCGTTTCCACGGTGAAGCACGCACATCATTCATTTGACGTGGATCACCCCGGCAAGGATAGTTTTCGCCACCGTCAGGCAGGCGCAACCGAGGTGATGCTGGCCTCGCGGAACCGATTTGCCTTGATGCACGAATTGCGTGACGCGGCAGAGCCGATCTTGCCAGATCTGTTGTCGCGCCTCAGCGCCGTTGATCTGGTTTTGATCGAAGGCTACAAACGCGACCCCCATCCCAAGATCGAGGCGCATCGCACCGTCACCGGAAATGCGCTGATCGCACCGGATGATCCGACAATTCGCGCTGTAGCAAGCGATGCATTGCTTGAACTTGAGCGACCGGTATTTGATTTGAACGACACTGTTGGAATTGCTGATTTCATTCTGGCCGAGGTTGGATTGTGACACTGTTTGACACCATCGTCATGGTGGATTGGTCCAGTGGCAATGATACCGGTCCGAGCCCGCGCAAGGATGCAATCTGGGTAGGTGTCAGCCGGAACGGACAGACAGAAGAGCCGGTCTATTTACGTAACCGCCAATTGGCCGAAAAATGGCTGGTTTCGCTTCTCACCCAGGAACAATCCAGTGGGCGGCGGGTCCTGGTGGGGTTTGATTTTCCCTTTGGGTATCCGGCAGGCTTTGCCAAGGCCCTGACTGGGTCATCAGATCCTTTGATGATTTGGGACTGGTTTGAAGAACGTATTGTCGATACGCCCAAAGGCAACAACCGATTTGATCTGGCGGGAAAGGTGAACTTGGGGCTGGGCGACGGCAAGGGCCCGTTCTGGTTCAATGGGTTGCGGCGCGAAATAGTGGGTTTGCCGCGAACAAAGACAGGATACGTAAATCCGTTTCCCGACAGACGAAAGGCCGAAGAACTGGCCAAGGGAACGTTTACCTGTTGGCAAATGGGCGGCGCTGGCGCGGTGGCTGGGCAGGTCATGTCTGGGTTACCGGTTCTGGCGCGGCTGAGGCGGCAATTCGACGTTGCGGTTTGGCCGTTTCAAACTTTGGACAAGGCCGTCACCTTTGTCGAGATCTGGCCTTCGTTGACTGTTGGTCCCGCGCCCGACGGATGGATCAAGGATGCCTGGCAGGTCACTGAAACTACCAAACAGATTGCCGCGCTCAGTTCGGATCGCTTGGCGGTGATGCTTGCAGTTGATGCTCCCGAAGAGGGTTGGATTTTCGGGTTGGGCTTTGAAGCTGAACTGACAGCGCCCCCCTTGCGAAATGATTGTTTTGCCCTTCCGCAAGGGGTGCATTGGACACCTGTGAACGAGGCTTTGACCTTGTTGCAGGAGCGTCTGACACCGGTTGCAAAGATTGAGACCGCGCGGGCGGAAACAGGTTTAGGGCGTATTGCCGCTGCGGCGATTGTCGCCAATCGTGCAAATCCGCCGCTGCCCAATACCGCCGTTGATGGGTATGGGTTTGCGGGTGGGCGAGGTCGCGGTGCGCATAGCCTGCCACTGCTACGGGGTCGGGCCGCGGCAGGTGATGCCCCCGGTGTGGTGCCGGACGGTCATGCCATTCGTGTTCTGACGGGTGCCGCGCTGCCGGAAGGTGTAGATACCGTGGTGTTGCAGGAAGACGTGGTTCACGTGGCGGGTGAAATACGTTTCTCGGGCCCGGTCAAGACAGGCGCGAATACGCGTCAGGCGGGCGAGGATGTCATTCAGGGTCAAACCATTGTCGAGCCGGGGCGGCGCCTTACCGCCGCTGATCTCGCAATCATGGCAGCAACGGGGCTGCGCGATATTGAACTGCGCAAACCGCTGAAAGTTGGCATCCTGTCGACGGGTGACGAATTGGTCGATGCCGGTGAAGATGCCGTTGCAGGGCAAATCTATGATGCAAACCGCCCGATGTTGGCGGCGCTCGTCACTGCCTTTGGACACGAACCGGTGGATTTGGGCAGGGTACCGGATGACCGTGGGGTGTTACGCCGACGACTGAATGCAGCATGCGCATCTGTCGATGCATTTTTGACCAGTGGCGGCGCATCGGCAGGGGATGAAGACCATGTTTCCGCTCTTTTGCAGGAAGTGGGCGCTTTGTCTCTATGGCGCATCGCGATCAAACCGGGCCGACCCTTGGCCTTGGGTATCTGGCAAGGTGTACCGGTTTTCGGATTGCCAGGAAATCCGGTAGCTGCGATGATTTGTACATTGATCTTTGCGCGGCCCGCGATGGAGATCCTCGCCGGAGGAAGATGGTCAGAGCCACAGGGCTTCCAGGTTCCGGCCGGCTTTTCCAAGTCCAAGAAAGCAGGACGCCGCGAATACCTGCGGGCGCGCATGCGAGATGGCAAGGTAGAGGTCTTTGCCTCAGAAGGATCGGGCCGTATCAGCGGGCTGGCCTGGGCAGAGGGTCTGGTGGAATTGCCTGAACCTGCCGGCGACATCAAAATCGGGGATCTGGTGCGGTATATTCCCTACAGGAGCTTTGGGCTGTGACCCTCAGTCAAAGGTCCCGGCACATCGACCCAGCAACATGAACGCCCGTGAGGTGCGCGTGTCGGCCATCGCCGAAATCTCGCCGTCCGACGCGTTCTTCTCAAACTCGGCAAAGGTCTTGTCAAAGCGGCGCAGGAAATGATGCGCTGCATCGCGAAAAATCGGGTCCTGTTTCATACGGGCGTTGGTCAATGCAAGGGAAGATCGGTCGCGGATGCCGCCAAGCGGTGCAATCGCACGGCCACGGGTTCCCTGGGCAAAATGGCGCCATACCTCGGGGCGGGCGCGATCAGGGCGCAGATCATCCATGTAGATCCCGTCCTGGCTCATCAGGGTCAGAACATCCTGCGCAGCCTGCACCAGTTGCGAGGTCGAACGATCCTTGAGGGCACGGCGCAGCGCGGCAAAGCCGACTTCGTCTTCTGCGGTCTCGGGGAAATTCAGGGCGCGGATGAAATCTTCGTTTGATAACAAGGGGGCCATATCAATCGCCTGGGTGCCCAATTCCAAAGCCGCCTGATCGTCTGTGCCGATGATTTCAGGTTTGACCACAGGTCGCGCCGTTTCGTCGCGGCGCGATTGAAACGTGGCCAGGGCAGTTTCGGTCTTGCGTGCGGCGGCGGCAATTTCGTCCAATTTGCGGGCCACCGATGGTTCGGTGCGCATGTGGTTGCCTTGTTGTTGAGACAGATATGCTTGGCGAATCGCATCAATAGCCGATTGCAAACGCTGGCTTTCCTCACGCATCACCCGGCTGGCCTTTGCCGCTGTTGCCGCTACCCAGATCATCGCGACGGGCATGAAAACCGCCAACATTGTCATCAGGAAACGCAGGCTTTGCGCCCCGTCTTCCGATGTGCCTTCTTCGCGCAGGACCAGAAAAAAGAATGCTGCGCCCAACAGCCATACACCGCTAAGGATCAGTGCAATGATCTCGATCGAGGTGATCGTTTCCGGGCGCGGCTTATCATAGATTCCCAAGGAGGTAGGCCGTGCAGAGACGCCCGTTACCTTGACGGTGGCAGCTTGTTGCGGCTCTTGGCTGGGATCGTTTGCGCCGCTTTGTGTTGTGTCAGTCATCCGCGCATTCCTGTGCAGGTCCTCGATCAGGCATAGACGATCTTGAGCACCTCATAAGATTTGACGCCACCTGGTGTGCGAACCTCGACGCTGTCGCCCTCTTCCTTGCCGATTAAGGCACGAGCAATGGGTGATTTGATATTCAGCAATCCTTCTTCGATCTTGGCCTCGTATTCACCAACGATCTGATAGGTTTTTTCCTCGTCAGTGTCTTCGTCCACCAATGTCACCCGCGCACCAAACTTGATCGCGCCTGACAGTTTCGCTGGATCAATTACATCCGCCAGCGAAATCGCCCCTTCCAATTCTTTGACACGGCCTTCGATAAAGGACTGTTTTTCCTTGGCGGAATGGTATTCAGCATTTTCGGACAGGTCGCCATGTTCGCGCGCTTCGGCAATTGCCTTGATAATGGCAGGGCGCTCGACGGTTTTCAGCTGTTTTAGCTCCGTCTCTAGGGCGGTGTGCCCTGCGCGGGTCATTGGAATCTTTTCCATGGGCGTTTGTCCACGTCATGAGGGCCGCACACCATCCCTAGGGGGTGAGCGGCCGTTAAAAGGTCAGGTCGCACAGTACCTGACCCAAACTGATGTGGAATTGCAAGGCCCATCCGACGAGATAGGCGGCTGCTTGTGGTTAGTCGTATTGCACGACTTCGTATTCAATACCGTCGCCATCGTGAAAATAGAACCGCCGACCCGGTTCGTAATCACCGTGATTGCTGGTCTTGAAACCATGTGCTTTGATGGCGGCTTCGGTCTTGTCCAGGTCGTCCACAACAACGGCAAGGTGGTTGAGGCCACCAACCACATCATAGCTGGATGCACCCGAGGTGGTTGCCTTGTTCGGACTGTAGATTGCCAGGTAACGATCTTTGTCACCGACATGAATTGTGTAACCACCGTTTATCGCGGCACCTTCCCAACGGATGTGCCAGTCAAACAGTTTTGTCATCCAAGCAGCGGTTGCATGGGGGTCAGAGACAGTAAAATTCGCATGCTCAAGTGTCGCAGTCATCAGAGTGTTTCCTTTTCATTTCGGTCTTTCGCATATCCTGTCTAATTGTTAAACTTAACTTTAGGTCAAGGTATTTCTGAGGATATTCATGGCGCGATATGACGGACTTTCGATCGGGGCCTTGGCCAAGCGTACGGGCTTGGCGGTTTCGGCCATCCGGTACTATGAGGCACAGGGTCTGATTAGACCGTGGCGTAACGCAGGCGGGCAACGGCGGTTTGAACGCGCGGATTTGCGCAGGCTCAGTTTTGTGATGATCGCGCAACAATTCGGTTTCACACTGCCGCAGATCAAGGAACAGTTGGACCAGTTGCCCGGGGGCGCTGCACCCACGCGCGCAGATTGGGCCAAGATCAGCGAAGGTTTCCGCGACGTGCTTGATGCACGGATCGATGCAATGACCAAGATGCGCGACAATCTTGATGGCTGTATTGGCTGCGGCTGCCTGAGCCTTGAGGCCTGTGCACTTTACAATCCCACCGACAAGGCGGCGAAAAAAGGGGCGGGGCCGCGCTATCTTATGGGGGACACGCCGGCCGACTAGGAGGCGTTCCAGGCAAATACATTGAAGAAATCACGCCAATTCTGGCTGGAAAGGTGCCCCGAAGCCGATTTTACGCATCGTCCGGATTGCATTGAAACCTTGCGTGGTTTAGCCAAATCCAAACCGTTTTAGCCCAAAGGATTGCCCAGCTATGGCCGAGATTGAACGCGAAGCAATGGAATATGATGTTGTCATCGTCGGTGCGGGGCCCGCAGGCCTGTCTGCGGCGATCCGCCTCAAGCAGCTTGATGCGGACTGCAACGTGGTGGTTCTTGAGAAGGGCTCGGAGGTCGGTGCCCACATCCTGTCCGGGGCGGTACTGGACCCTTGCGGCATTGACGCCCTGATCCCTGATTGGAAAGCCAAAGGGGCACCGATCAAGGTAGAGGTCAAAGAGGATAACTTTTATATGTTGGGGGAGGCCGGTCGGGTTCGTGTTCCCAATTTCCCGATGCCGCCACTGATGAACAATCACGGCAACTACATTGTGTCGATGGGCAATGTCTGTCGCTGGATGGCAGAACAGGCCGAAGAACTGGGCGTTGAAATATTCCCCGGCATGGCGTGTTCTGAACTTGTCTATGGTGACAAGGGCGAGGTCAAAGGAGTTGTTGCAGGTGAATTTGGCAAGAATCCGGATGGCACCCAAGGCGACGGCTATGAGCCGGGCATGGAATTGCATGGGAAATATGTATTTCTGTCCGAGGGTGTGCGTGGATCATTGTCCAAACAGGTAATTGACAAATACGACCTGGCCAAAGGCAAGGAAGTCCAGAAATACGGCCTGGGCATGAAAGAAATTTGGGAAATCGACCCGTCCAAGCACAAAGAAGGTACAGTAACCCATACGATGGGATGGCCTCTCGAGAAAAAGGCAGGTGGTGGCTCCTTTATCTACCATCTTGAAAACAATCAGGTCTATGTGGGCTTTGTGGTCCACCTGGGCTATAAGAACCCGCATCTCTTTCCCTATATGGAATTCCAGCAGTTCAAACATCACCCCATGGTTGCCGAACTGTTGAAAGGGGGCAAACGCGTGGCCTATGGCGCGCGGGCGATCACCGAAGGCGGTTATCAATCAATGCCCAAGATGGTGGCACCCGGTGTGGCGCTGCTGGGTTGTTCCGTTGGGATGGTGAACCTGCCGCGCATCAAAGGCAATCACAATGCAATGCTGTCTGGCAAAGCAGCGGCGGAAGCGGCCTATGCCGCCATTCAAGCAGGCCGTTCCGGCGATGAGTTGCCTGAGTACGAGGCAGAGGTGCGCGACGGTGCCATTGGCAAGGATTTGAAAAAGGTACGTAATGTCAAACCTTTGTGGTCAAAATACGGGCTGACTGCTTCCCTCGCGATTGGCGGTTTTGACATGTGGTGCAACACCCTTGGTTTTTCGTTGCTGGGCACCATGGGCCACGGTAAATCGGATGCCGAAGCGACTGAGCCTGCGGCAAATCACAAAATGATCGAATATCCGAAACCCGACGGTAAATTGTCATTCGACCGTCTGACCAATGTTGCGTTTTCCTTTACAAACCACGAAGAGAACCAACCGGCGCATCTTACGTTGAAGGACACATCGGTGCCGGTCGATGTGAATCTCCCCAAATTTGCAGGCCCGTCGGCACGCTATTGCCCTGCAGGCGTTTACGAATTTGTGGGTGAGGGTGCAGACACGAAGTTCCAGATTAACTTTCAGAACTGCGTGCATTGCAAAACCTGCGACATCAAGGACCCGACCCAGAACATTGTCTGGACAACACCTCAGGGTGGCGACGGACCGAACTATCCGAATATGTGAAAACGACCGATCACATTCACTGATGGGAAGGCGGGGGTATTCCCCGCCTTTTTTATGGGTGTTTCCGCTCACAGATCTGTCATGTGGTGCCCCCACCATTGCGCTTGATTTCAGACCTGATAGCCTTTGGCCCAAATCAAATGAGGCAGTTGAAACATGTTCAAGAATGTCCTTACCGGCACTGCGGCCCTGATCTTGAGCGTCGCATGTATTCCTCAGGCCAACGCTCAATCCGTCGCAGGTGCCTATCTCGCCGGCCGCAACGCTGCCGTGCGCTCCGACTATAGTGCCGCAGCACGCTACTATGCCGAAGCGTTGAGCCGCGACAGCACGAACATCGAACTTATGGAAAGCACCGTGCTCGCCTATTTATCTTTGGGGCAGATCGAGAAAGCGGTGCCTTTGGCCCGTGTGCTGGAGCAAAAGAACGAAACCTCCCAAGTCGCCCGCATGGTGATCACGGCGGACCTGGCGCAAAACGAAAACTACAAGGCCTTACTGGCGCGAGAAAGCGATAGCGAGGGCATCGGCCCATGGGTGGATGGTCTGGTAAAAGCCTGGGCACATATGGGAGAGGGTGATGTCACCTCGGCCTTGTCTGCCTTTGATGCCTTGAGCAAAGAAGCAGGGATGCAAGGCTTTGTCATGTACCACAAAGCTCTGGCGCTTGCCTCTGTCGGCGATTTTGAAGGTGCCGAAGCGATCTTTGGTGCCGCGGCAGCGGGTGCAGCAGGACAGACCAGACGCGGTGTCATGGCGCATGCCGTGGTACTTGCGCAGCTTGAGCGACACGAGGAAGCGTTGACTGTGCTGCGAACGAGCTTTGGTGAGTCGACAGACCCCGAGCTGGATCAAATGATTGCGGCGCTGGAGGCGAAAACAGCTTTGCCCTTCGAACTTGTCCGCGATGCCAAGTCCGGCATTGCCGAGGTGTTCTTTACTTTCGCTGCTGTGTTGAAAAGCGAAACTGCGGGCGATTACTATGTCTTGCTCTATTCCCGCGTCGCGCGGTACTTGCGACCGTCACATGTGGATGCGCTGCTGTTGACAGCGGGGTTGCTGGAAAACCTTGGCCAGAACCAGTTGGCGATCGAGGAATACAAGGCCGTCCCGGCCGATGATCCTGCATTCCATGTTGCTGAGTTGGGGCGCGCCGATGCCTTGCGTCGTTCGGGCAAAGAAGATCAGGCGATTGAGGTTCTTGAACAATTGACGCGCAGTCATGGCGATCTTCCCGTCGTTTATTCTACTCTGGGCGATGTATTGCGGGGACAGGGCGATTTCCCTGCAGCCATTGCTGCATATGACAAAGCGATCGACAAGGTCGGCCAAACAGCCCGGCTGCGATGGGTGCTCTTTTATTCGCGTGGCATCGCGCACGAGCGTTCGGGGGATGAAGCGGCATCAGAAGCCGATTTCCGCGCCGCTCTGGCGATCAACCCCGAACAGCCACAGGTGTTGAATTATCTGGGCTATTCGATGGTGGAACAGAACCGCAATCTTGATGAAGCTCTGGACATGATAGAGCGCGCCGTCGCCGCATCCCCTGAATCAGGTTATATCGTCGATTCACTGGGCTGGGTTCTGTACCGTCTGAACCGGTACGACGAAGCTGTTGAGCACATGGAACGTGCCGTCGAATTGTTACCTGTTGACCCGGTGGTGAATGATCATCTGGGCGATGTCTATTGGGCCGTGGGACGGCATCGCGAGGCTGAATTCCAATGGAGCCGCGCATTGTCTTTCATCGACAAAGAAGACACGGACGGCGAAGCCGAGCCAAAGCGTATTCGACGCAAACTGGAAGTCGGGCTGGACGGTGTTTTGGTCGAAGAAGGCGCACCCCCTTTGAAAGCCAGCAATGACATCTGAGGTCTTTGCACCGGCCAAGGTAAATCTGACCCTGCATGTGACAGGCCAACGCCAGGATGGGTATCATCTAATCGATTCCATTGTGGCTTTTGCAGATGTCGGGGATCGCTTGTGGATTACGCCCGCACCGAAAACCTCAATTAAAGTGACCGGACCCTTTGCACAGGGTGTGCCTGTGGATGCAGGCAATCTGGTTTGGGCGGCGATGCAACTGGCGGGTAAAACGGCGCACATCGCAATTGAGAAAAACCTGCCGCATGGTGGTGGCATCGGTGGTGGCTCCTCTGACGCGGCGGCCATCCTGCGTCACTACGGCGTGAGGGAGAGGGCCGCATCACTGGGAGCGGATGTGCCGGTTTGCCTCGCCGCGTCAGCACAACGCATGCGTGGCATCGGAAATGATCTGTGTCTCATGTCTTCCTTGCCACCGGTCTATGCGGTTTTGGTCAATCCGGGGATTCATGTCGCTACAGCTGATGTTTTCAAGGCACTGCAGATCAGGGACAATCCACCGATGCCTCAGGATATACCTGCTTTTGAGACAAGCGTTGGTTTTATCGAATGGTTAAGACAGCAACGAAATGACCTGAAACCGGCGGCAATTGTGATCGCGCCCGAAATCGCCGGGGTTTTGGCGCAAATGGAGCAATGTCGCCAGATCGCGCTTGCCCGCATGTCAGGGTCGGGCTCAACCTGCTTTGGTTTATGCCAATCCAGAGAGGACGCAGTTGCTTCGGAAATACTTCTTGCGGAACGTCATCCCGATTGGTGGATACGTGCTTGTCGGCTTAGTTGATGCGGCTCACGACATAATCTGCAAGATCCAGCAGCATATCTTTGACCTCATGCGCCGGTAACGGTGCGAGGGCCCCTTTGGCCTTGTCAGCCCAGGTCAATGCATCTGCTTGGGTTGCTGCCAAGGCACCATGTTTGTTCATTAACATCAAAGCATGATCAAGGTCGTTCGTTTCCTGCCGTCCCTTTTCAATGGTGCGCTCCCAAAACGCACGTTCTTCGGCGTCCGCTTTTGCCACCGCCTTGATCATCGGCAGGGTCAGTTTGCGTTCTCGAAAATCATCGCCGACATTCTTGCCGGTTGCACCGGTTTGCCCTTGAAAATCCAACAGGTCATCGACGATCTGAAAGGCGATCCCCAAGGCATCGCCATAGTCGAACAGGGCTTGCACCTGCGCGTCTGGTGCATCGGCGATTACACCGCCTACCTCGGTCGCAGCCGAAAATAATGCTGCTGTCTTGCCGCGCACCACTTGCAGATAGGTGTTTTCATCCGTAGCCAGATTTTGCGCAGCAGTAAGTTGTAATACCTCTCCTTCCGCGATCGTTGCGGCGGCATTTGACAAAATTCTCATCACCCGCATGGATCCCGGTTCGGTCATCAACTGGAAAGAACGCGCAAACAGATAGTCCCCCACCAGCACCGAAGATTGGTTGTCCCAAAGCAGGTTGGCGGTGGGTCGCCCGCGCCGTTGTGCACTTTCGTCCACAACATCATCATGTAACAGGGTTGCCGTATGAATAAATTCAACCGTTGCAGCCAGATGGATATGATAGGGACCGGCATAGCCACACAAACGGGCCGCCGCCAACGTAAGCATCGGACGCAGACGTTTTCCGCCCGCCTCAACAAGATGTGCGGTCACTTCGGGGATGCGCGGTGCGTGTTTGGATGCCATCCGCTCGCGGATAAGTGACCCGACTTGCGCCAAATCATCTCTCAAATAGGCTGCAATCCGGTCATGCGGTTTCGCAATTGTATCAGTGTTCATCACGAGGATCCCATTTATCACCCCTCAATGAGGCTCGACAATCTGGCCGAACTGGCCCACACCTTTGATATGAAGGAACTTTTACGCACATCAGACATGACCGTCATCGCCTTTGCCCAAGCTCTTCTTCGGGGGGAGGATATAGCCTGCTTCGAGATGGACGTAAACATGAGCGTCCTCGAAGGCGGCATCGGAATTTTCCCACGTCGACTGATGGTGCATCCTGATGATCATGCAGCGGCACAAAAGGTTCTGCTGGACAACGATATTCCTCTGGGCTTGTGAGTGGTTCAGTCGATCCCACTGTGACCAAAGACGCCTTTCTCGGCGGCAAAGTGCATTTGTATCAGCCCCGGCACGGCTACCGGGCTGGCGTGGATGCGGTTCTTTTAAGCGCCTGCGTTCACGCGAAAAACGGCCAACGCGTGCTGGAATTGGGGTGCGGTGCCGGGGCTGCGATTCTTTGTCTTGGGGCCCGTATTCCAGGTCTGCGTCTGACAGGTGTCGAGCGAGATCCAACCTATGCGGCACTTGCCACCCGCAACGGAGGCAATGCGCTGGAGGTGATCGAGGCGGACTTATCTGCATTGCCGTTTTCCTTGCGTCAAAAACAATTCGACCATGTTTTGGCGAATCCGCCTTATTACGATCGCGAGGCCTCTGTCTCGTCTGGAAACGCGGCTCGTGAGGCGGCGCATGGGGCGCAAACGCCCCTGGCAATCTGGGTCAAAACCGCCGCGAAACGATTGGCTCCCAAGGGATACGCTCATTTCATCCATCTTGCAGAGCGACTGCCCGACATCCTTGCCGCCCTTCCCAACGGAATGGGCAGCGTCGAGGTCTTGCCGCTGGCCGCACGGGCGGGGCGGGCACCAGACAGAATCATCCTGAAGGCGCGTAAAAACGGCCGTGCTGCATTTAAGTTACATGCCCCTTTGATTCTGCACCAAGGCGATCGCCACACGCATGACGCAGATAGTTACGTTCCATTAGTGAAATCAATCCTGCGCGACGGGGCTGCGCTGCAGTTTTGAGTAATGTTAAGCGCTTCTTTACCGAAGACCGCGGTTTGCTGCGCGGCGGCGTGACAGAGTTGCCAAACTGTGATTCACTAAAGTCCTAAATCCATCAATGGAGGAATATATGTCTCTTAATGCACATCTGGAAACCCTCAAGCGCAAACATCAGGAAATGAGTGATGCGGTCGAACTAGCCCAGCGCGCACCGGGAATCGATGATCTGGAGGTTGCTACGATGAAAAAAGAGAAACTGAGGTTGAAAGAGGAAATCACACGACTCTCGAGCTGAGTTAATTCCTGACCCGGTCTGGTTCAGGTCGCGTCTATTTGAGACTTGCGCGTGCGGCAACCAATGCCCCACCCGCAATCAACAGCGCCGCCCAAAGTAACGTGTAACTTGGGGCGGCCACCCCCACCAGAACCAGAACAAGTGTTGACAAAAGAGGGGCCGCATAAGAGCTGGTGCCCAGAAGCTGGATGTCACCTTGTTTCACACCAATATCCCAAACAAAGAATGCCAATCCCACAGGGCCGAGCCCCAACCCAAGGATCGACGCCCAGCCTAGATAGGTAGCGGGCCAGACGGTCTCTTCAAATGCCAGATGCAAGGGCAGCGATAGTGCAGAGGTTGCAAGGCAGAAAATGGCGACAGTTGCTGTGGGCGCAGTACCGACCAAGCGGGACAAGACGGAATACCCCGACCAGGTGAGCGCGCAAAGAAATGCAAGCGCGTAACCCATCACGTAGGCAAAGGAAAAACCGTTGTCATTGCCCATGATGATCAATCCGGCACCTGTAAAACCGATTGCTGCGCCGATCAGGTGACCAACCTTCAGGCGCTCTCCTGGAAGCAAGCCGGAAAATATCACGATCAAAAGGGGCCATAAATAGGCGATTAACCCTGCCTGCGCAGGTGGTGCCAGTCGCAGTGCCGAAAAATAGAGCGCGTGATAGCCAAACAACCCTAATGTGCCAAACACATAAACCTTGAACGGAACAGTACGAAGGGCAGGCAAGGTGCCGGTTCCGGCTGCCCAGATCAGCCCGACTGTCCCGCCCATTGCAAAGCACAAGGTGTTCAGCAACAGCGGCGGAACCGGGGCGGAGCCAACCGTAAAAAGCGCCAGAAAGGCCCAGAGCAGCACAGCAACAAAACCAATAGCGGTCGCACGGTGGCGTGTCATAGGGCCTCTCCAATATGGTCATCGCTTCTGAGATATGAGCGGTTTTCTTGTTGTCCCACAGGCTGCGGTGTTTGGATGCACTAATCTGAGGCCGTTTTTCGGACCATTCGTGACATAAAAATCGAAACCGTGCAGCGATTTTTAGCGTGGCGTCTTTTAGCGAGGCGTCTTATGGGGTCATCAACGGCCTCTCCACCATATCCATGTTCATAAAAGCGGTGTCCCAACAGGACACCGATTCCCGCAGACACCGCATGATCTACCTTATACATCCGTAGACCTGTAGGAATTAGCAGGGTCATCCCAGCGTGAGTTGATCAATTTGTCCAATCGGACGGCAGGGCCAGAAAACCGATGGATTGGTCGTGATGATAACCGCTTGAGCCAGATTTTCCGGTATCAACTATCCAGCGGCCAGTTAGGGCCGCATCACCCTTGCCATCTGTCTTTTTAAATGGCACGGAAATACCCCTTGTCTGGGACATTACGATATCAGATCGCGACGTTGCTGTTGGCCGGCGCAAGGTCCGCCCGCTACCATGACGCTGCATCAGCAGGTCGATTTCAGGGTGGTCTTGAATTAATTCAAAAAAATCAAAGGGCGGCCCGGTAGGCCGCCCTTTGTCAAACAGTCAGTGCTTTATGAGAAATACTGAGCGCCGTTTGCCGAAATTGTCGAACCGTTGATAAAGCCAGCATCATCCGACACCAGAAACTTGACGGCACGGGCGATCTCTTCCGGTTCGCCCAAACGACCTGCAGGAATCTGTGCGATGATGCTTTCGCGCACTTTTTCCGGGACGGCCATGACCATGTCGGTGCCGATGTATCCAGGGCAAATCGCATTGGCCGTGATATTGGCGCGTGCGCCTTCCTGGGCGAGCGATTTCACAATGCCCAGATCACCGGCTTTTGTTGCGGCATAGTTAACCTGAGCGAATTGTCCTTTTTGACCATTGATCGATGAGATCACCACAATACGGCCAAACTTGCGTTCGCGCATGCCCGGCCAGATCGGGTGAATGGTGTTGAAGACGCCGGTGAGATTTGTATCGATGACTTCTTTCCATTGCTCTGGTGTCATCTTGTGGAATGGGGCGTCACGTGTGATGCCCGCATTCGCGACAACCACTTCCACCGGGCCCAGATCCGCTTCGACCTGTGCGATGCCGGCTTTGGAGGAGTCATAATCTGCGACGTTCCACTTGTAGGTTTTGATGTCAGTTTCGGCGGTAAAGGCTGCTGCTGCTTCATCATTGCCTGCATAGGTAGCGGCAACAGTATATCCTGCTGCTTTGAGTTCTTTGGAAATGGCTGCGCCGATGCCTCGGCTGCCTCCGGTTACAAGTGCGACGCGAGACATAAGCTTCCTCCTGTAGGCAATGTTATTGCGATTCTAAACGTGGGTACGCAATTATATTGCGCACCCAGTCTGTTTTAGGGCCGCTCGAGGCACATGGCAACACCCATACCGCCACCGATGCAAAGAGTTGCCAGACCTTTTTTCGCTCCGCGACGCTTCATTTCGAACAAAAGGGTGTTCAGAATGCGGGCACCGGAAGCCCCGATTGGATGCCCGATGGCGATGGCACCACCGTTGACGTTCACGATTGCCGGATCCCAGCCCATATCCTTGTTTACTGCGCATGCCTGCGCGGCAAAGGCTTCGTTGGCTTCGACCAGATCAAGGTCTTCTGCTTTCCACCCGGCTTTTTCCAGGGCTTTGCGCGAAGCATAGATCGGACCAACCCCCATGATAGACGGGTCAAGGCCGGCAGTTGCATAGGATGCAATACGTGCCAGCGGCTCGATCCCGCGCTTTTCGGCTTCTTCTGCAGACATCAAAAGGGCACCGGCTGCGCCATCGTTCAGGCCGGATGCGTTTGCTGCCGTTACCGATCCGTCTTTGGTAAAGGCAGGGCGCAGTTTCTGCATGGCTTCCATTGTTGCGCCGTGACGAATGTATTCATCGGAATCGACGATCGTATCTCCCTTGCGGCCCGACACGGTGAAAGCGGTGATTTCGTCCACGAATTTACCGGCCTTTTGTGCGGCTTCCGCCTTGTTCTGGGATGCGACGGCAAACTCGTCCTGCTGCTCGCGGGTGATTTGCCATTTATCTGCTACATTCTCGGCGGTTTGACCCATGTGATAACCATTGAAAGCGTCCCACAGACCGTCCTTGATCATCGTGTCGATCAGTTTCATGTCGCCCATTTTCTGGCCGGCCCGCACGTTCTGGGCGTGGGCGGACATTGACATGTTTTCCTGACCACCAGCAGCCACGATCGACGCATCCCCAAGTTGGATATGCTGCGCGCCAAGCGCAATGGCACGCAGGCCGGAACCACACACCTGATTGATCGACCAAGCTGCGGATTCCTGTGGCAGTCCTGCGTTAATATGGGCCTGGCGGGCCGGGTTCTGGCCCTGTGCAGCCGTCAGAACCTGACCAAGAATGGTCTCGGAAACGTCTGATGCCTCTACACCAGCACGTGCAACAAGTTCTTTCAAAACAGCAGCGCCCAGATCATGGGCGGGGGTTGTGGCAAACGACCCTCCAAAGCTGCCGACAGCAGTACGTGCAGCGGATGCGATGACGACGTTGGTCATAAAGATGTATTCCTCTTTCAATTGGCAGGGGAAGTTGTTGTCGTCCGCACAGGAATGTACAGGTCGACTCCTCTGCCTTCTACAAGTGGTCATACATTATGCGCGACTTTGCAGCAACAAAGTTGGGTAAGGCCTACGCCTGATCAGAACATCAGGATTGATGCGCCTGGCCTTCGGAAATTCGCCAGCGGATTACCCTGCCCGTGCTTTGTTTGACCGCAGCCAATCGGGTTGAATGGTCGGCGCACCAAAGTGATAGCCTTGCAGGCAATCCACCCCCATCTGCGTCAAAAGCGCGGCATCAGCACTGTTTTCGACCGACTCAGCCACTGTCAGCATGTCGAACTGTTGCGCAATCGAAATCAGGGCGGCAGTGATCACACGGTTGTCGGGATTGTGCTTGACGTTGCGAATGAACTGGCCGTCAATCTTGAGGATGTCAAAAAAGAAGTCCTTGAAATATCTGATGGCAGTATAGCCCGCTCCGAAATCATCCAGGGCAAAGCACACGCCATGCGGTTGCAGTTCATCCATGAAATCAACAACCAATTCCGGCACCAGCATTGCGGAACTCTCAGTAATCTCAAGGATCAAGCGATCACCAACCGTCGCGTCCTGGCGTAGATGCCGGTGCAGCAATTTGTTCCATGCACCGTAACCGATTGAGCGGGCGGACATGTTGATTGACAGGCGCAAATTCGGATTTGCCTGCAGGGCCTGCAAACCCATGCGCAGGGCAAGCACATCAATCTCGCGCCCCAATTCGGTTGTTTCAATCGTTGGCATGAAATTGCGTGCCGGAATCACGCGGCCGGTGGCATCAAGGACCCGGATCAATCCTTCGTAAAAGCCGACCTTGGTTTGGTCACTGGCACGCATCACTGGCTGGTAAGCGAGCAAGGTCTGTTTATGGGCAATCGCTTCGCTCACCATATCCAGTGTGCTTTGATCGCGTTGCGTAACAGCATAGTTCAAGGGGTTGTCGGCACCCGCAGGAACATCAGCAAAACGGCGTTTGGAACGGCTGACCACGGCACTTCCTTCTCTGGTACAGAGGTCAACATGACGGCATAAGTGATAAGAGCGGGTTAAACTGTTGATTTGGATAAAAGTGAAATGAACCTGGGAACAGGTGCTACGGAGTGGGTATGGAACGTTGCGGCTGGGCGGGATCAGAGCAGATTTACAAGGATTATCATGACACTGAGTGGGGCGTGCCGGAATATGACAGCCGCGCCCTGTGGGAAAAGCTGATTTTGGACGGATTTCAGGCGGGGCTGAGCTGGATCACGATCCTTAAAAAACGTGACAATTTTCGCGAAGCCTTTGAAGGGTTTAATCCGAATGTGATTGCGCAATGGGGCAAAGATGACGTGCAGCGGTTGCTTGGCAATGCCGGCATCATCCGCCACCGCGGCAAGATCGAAGCGACGATCACCAACGCCCGCGCCTGGCAAAGAGTCGAACAGCGTGTGGGTTTTGACCGGTTCATGTGGGATTATGTCGGCGGTAAACCGCTTCAGAATGCATGGCCGACGCTGGCGGATGTGCCGCCCAGAACGGCCCTGTCCGAACAAATATCAAAGGACCTAAAGAAAGAGGGTTTCAAGTTTTGCGGCCCTACTATTGTCTATGCCTGGATGGAGGCCTGTGGACTCGTGAATGATCATTTGGTGACCTGCCCGCAACGCGCTGAATGCGCTCGGATGGCACGGCAAATTTGACCTTGGATAGCGTCGTTAGTTGTTGTCCTTGGTGTCGCCCGTTGGATTTGGTGTCGGATTGCTTGGGCGGCTCAGGATGTAGGTCGCGGCCCCCAGAAGGCAGATGAATTGAATAGTCAGGACGATGGTTTTGACACCCATCGTGATGCTGATCAGGAGGGCAAATATCATCATGCCCACTGCCACGATCTTGTAGCGTGGCGCGATTGCCCCGTTCTCGCGCCAATCTGAAATGATCGGGCCAAAGAACGCGTGGTTCTCCAACTTCGCCGCCAAACGGGGGGAGCTTTTGGCGAAACAGAAGGCGGCGAGAATGACCAAAGGTGTCGTTGGCAGGATCGGCAAGACGGCGCCAATGATACCCAGGGCCAGCGAAAGCCCACCAGCCATCAACCAGAGCGGCTTTCCCAGCGTGGATGCAGTGTGGCGTATTCTTTTCATTGGCTTGTTCTTTGCATAAGGCTGCGCGCAAGGGAACATGCGTTTTCGACGCAAACGCAACTGACGTGCATCGGCCAGTTTCATTTCCTTCAGTGAAGTACCTGGGGTGAATCTCCATTGACTCCGCCACAATGCCCCGTATAAGCGCGCATTCATTGGTGTTGGTGGCCCTCGCAAGAGGATGCCTGTCGGGGTTCGCCCAGAGGACAACGCCCTTTACCGCCCGCGTGGGCCACTAAAAGGAGAACAGCCGTGACAAAACGCACCGCTGCCAAGCATAAAATTGATCGCCGTATGGGCGAAAACATCTGGGGCCGTCCAAAGTCACCAGTAAACCGCCGCGATTATGGCCCTGGCCAGCATGGTCAGCGCCGCAAGGGCAAGCTTTCCGATTTCGGTATCCAGTTGCGCGCCAAGCAGAAGCTCAAGGGCTACTACGGCGACCTGACCGAAAAACAGTTCCGCCGCATCTACAGCGAAGCTGAACGTGTCAAGGGTGATACAGGTGAAAACCTGATCGGTCTGCTGGAGCGTCGCCTGGACGCGGTTGTTTATCGCGCCAAGTTCGTGGCAACTGTATTTGCCGCGCGTCAGTTCGTGAATCATGGCCATGTCAAGGTGAACGGCCGCAAGGTAAATATCCCGTCTTACCGCGTAAAGGAAGGTGACGTCATCGAAGTGCGTGACCGTTCCAAGCAGATGGTCGCCTTGCTCGAAGCCACTCAACTGGCCGAGCGTGACGTGCCTGATTATATCGACGCGGATCATTCCAAGATGACAGCAACCTTCACGCGCACACCTGCGCTGGGCGATGTCCCTTATCCAGTGATGATGGAACCCAACCTCGTCGTGGAATTCTACGCGAAGAACTAAGTTTCTTCAGAAATTCCGACCCAATCAAGGGCTGCGACGGGAAACCGCCGCAGCCTTTTGCTTTTGTGGCTGGTGGTGGTTAGGTCACGTCGCTAAAACACGGTAAAATCGAAGACAGGACGCGAAGATGACACAGATCTCCCCGCAACCGGGTATAATGGACATCACACTCTATCAAGGTGGCGCAGCAAATGTGCCAGGGCTTGAAAACGTGGTCAAACTGTCCTCGAACGAAAACCCTTTGGGGCCTTGCGACGCTGCGGCCGAGGCGTTTCGCCGCGCGTCCTATAGCCTGCACCGCTATCCGTCTTCCGATCATGCACCGCTGCGCAGGGCGATAGGCGAGGTGCTGGACCTTGACCCAGATCGTATCATCTGCGGTGCCGGATCGGATGAGATCATCGCCTTCCTCTGTCAGGCCTATGCAGGACCAGATACCGAGGTGGTCCATACCGAACACGGGTTTGGCATGTACCGGATCAACGCGCTGGCGGCAGGTGCGACACCGGTCGAAGTGAAGGAACGCGAACGCGTAACAGATGTCGATGCCTTGCTGGCCGCCTGCACCGAAAAAACCCGTCTGGTGTTCATGGCCAATCCGAACAATCCGACCGGCACGATGATTGGTACCGCAGAGGTGGCCCGTCTGGCTGCTGGACTGCCTCAGGGCGCATTGCTGGTGCTTGATGGTGCATATGCGGAATATGTCGAAGGCTATGATGGCGGAGCGGCGCTTGTCGACTCGCGTGACAATGTGGTGATGACGCGGACTTTCTCGAAAATCCACGGTCTTGGCGGATTGCGCATCGGCTGGGGCTATGGTCCGAAACATGTGATCGACGTACTGAACAGGGTCCGCGGACCTTTCAACGTGTCTCAGGCTGCGTTGAATGCCGCCGAGGCCGCGATCCGTGATACGGCATATCTTGCCCATTGCAGAGTCGAAAATGCGCGCTGGCGCGGGTGGATGGCCGATGCGCTCGCAGAAATCGGTGTGCCATCGGACGTGTCCTGTACCAATTTTGTGCTTGCCCGCTTTGCCAGTGCGCAAGAGGCAAGTGACTGCAATGATCACTTGACGGCGCAGGGGTTGTTGGTGCGCCCTGTTGGCAGTTACAAACTTCCCCAGTGCCTGCGCATAACTGTCGGGGACGAGGCAAGCTGTCGTCGTGTCGTTCATGTCATTCGCCAGTTCAAGGAGGGACCGGCAGATGACACAAATCTATGACCGCGTTGCGCTTGTTGGCCTGGGGTTGATCGCATCTTCGATGTTTTGGGCGATCAAACGTGGCGGCCTTGTCGGTGAGGTCTCCGGATATGCTCGTTCGCCAGAAACACGCAGGAAAGCTCGCGAAATTGGCCTGTGTGACCGCGTTTGCGAAACCGTAACCGAAGCAGTGAAAGACGCTGATCTGGTCATCCTGTGTGTTCCGGTAGGTGTCATGGGCGCAGTCGCCGCTGAGATTGCACCGGCGTTAAAAGCGGGCGCCACCGTCAGTGATGTGGGTTCGGTCAAGGCGGATGTCATTGCGCAGGTCGGGCATGAGTTGCCGTCAAACGTACATTTTGTGCCTGCGCACCCGCTTGCCGGTACTGAGCATTCCGGCCCGGAATCCGGCTTTGCCGAACTCTTTGATAACCGTTGGACCTTGATCGTCCCGGTTGAAGGTTCGGACCCTGCCGCCATCTCGAAACTGCGCCAGCTTTGGGAGGGTATGGGGGCCAATGTCGATGAAATGGACGCGGAACACCACGATTTGGTGTTGGCCGTGACCAGCCATGCACCCCACTTGATTGCCTATACCATGGTTGGTGTGGCCGATGACCTGCGCCGCGTTACTGACAGCGAAGTAATAAAATATTCTGCGGCGGGTTTTCGCGATTTCACCCGTATTGCCGCCTCGGATCCGACCATGTGGCGCGACGTCTTTCTGTCGAACAAGGACGCCACACTTGAGATTCTGGGGCGGTTTACCGAAGAGTTGTTTGCATTGCAAAAGGCGATACGCGACGGCGACGGTGACCACCTGCACAGCTATTTCACCCGCACGCGGGCCATTCGGCGCGGCATTATCGAGGCAGGTCAGGATACAGCAGCTGCAAACTTCGGGCGAGGTGGCGCGGCGCCGAAGTGATTCGACCACTCACATTCGCGGTCTTTCTGGCCACTGCACAGGGCGCTCTCGCGGCCGATCCCGCGGTATCCCTGCGACCGGTACCAAGGGGCGGGCAGGTGGCAGAACAACCCGTGACACTGGAACCATCTGGTGCCATCGCCCAGCCTGCTCAAAGTGCCCCGCAAAAAGCCGCTAAAAACAAGGGCGGCCTGTTCTCATCACTGCGTCCCTTGTTTCGTACTAACGCGGTCGCCCGCAGGGGTCGTGCTCAAAGGCAGTTGTTGGCCAAGGGTGCCGTTTGCGGCGATGTCGCCATCCAGGGCGAGCGTTTGGGACGCGTGACCGGAAAATTGCGCGGATGTGTGATCGAGGATGCGGTGCGTGTGCGATCGGTATCCGGCATTGGCCTGAGCCAGAAATCCGTAATGGATTGTGGCACCGCATCTGCGCTCAAGACCTGGTTGGAAGGATCGGCCAAGCCGGCCCTGGCCAAGCAGGGAGGCGGATTGCGCAGCATTCGTGTGGCCGCACATTACGCTTGCCGATCGCGCAATAATCAAAAAGGGGCCAAGCTGTCGGAGCATGGCAAGGGCCGCGCCATCGACATTTCGGCATTTCGTCTGGCAAACGGGAAAGAGATCACCGTCCTGAAAGGATGGAACGCCGGACGCTATTCCAAGGCGATGCGGCGCATGCACAAAGGCGCTTGCGGACCGTTCGGCACGGTGCTGGGACCTCATGCCAATCGTTTCCATCTGGACCATTTCCATTTTGATACAGCCCGCTACCGCTCAGGGCATTATTGCAAATAACTAACGCAAAATCAGGCGCGGGGCGGGTCCCAAGGGGATGGACTCCAGAAACATGTCTCCCTGTACAAACCTGAAATCCATGTCCAGCGTCGCCGGATCACCCCCGAGGTTGGCCATTGCATTCAACATGACCTCTGCCTGGGCCCCCATATTCTGCGAGATCAGGCCACTGCGCGTGACCAGATCAAATAGATCCCGCCAGTTTTCGACCAGAATACTGATCTGTCCGTCGGGAACGCCCTGTTCGTCAACACGAAGATTCCCTTGCAAACTCACCCGCACAGACCCCCATTCGGCCTTGGCCTGTTCAATCTGTATCTCTTGCAATCGCGGGCGGTGGGTTTCCACCGTGAAACGATCAATCGGGCGATCAAGAACGGCGGTACCCTCTGCAAGGAAAACCTCAAACCCCAATGGCCAATCAAAAGGAAGACCAAGCGCAGTGCGGATCATCCCACCGGGAACCAGATGGCTCGCATCGAGCGTAAAACGATAGGTGCGTGGCGAGTTCAGTTGCATCACATCGGCGCTGAAATACTGACCCTGCATCAGATTGCCCTGTGGCAGATCCACTGTCCATGGGCCACTGCTGGCGCTCAGTTGTTCCAATTGAAGTCTGGTGCCGGGATGCAGGCCAATGGCAGCTTGTCCTTCTGTGGTGCGCAAGGTGAATGTGATACCCTTGTTGGTAAACTGCACGGGGGATCGGGGCAGAAAAACGGTGACATCGGCAGGCCAATAGGAAGGCGCATTGATCCGCAAGCTCTGTGTCGTTCCGGCAAGGCCAGAGGACGGGTTGGCAATGGCGATACCTTCAATCTCCACCTCAAACTTTGCGGGGAAACCGCGGGTCTTGAGTGATTGAATCTCGGCTTGCCAACCTTCGGCGCGGCGGTCTTGCATCCATTGGGTTATGTTCCCGGACAGGGCATTGGCGGCCAGTAGCCACCAAGCCCCCCAGACCACGGCGAGTATCGTCATACTCAAAACCAGCTTATGCACCCTCAAGACCCCTTTATCTCATCGCTGAGATGGGGTTTACCGATGATGGGAAAAAAGGACCAGCGTGATGGCAATGTGGGTATTTGGGTATGGGTCTCTCTTGTGGAACCCCGGATTTGAAATCGCCGAAAGCGTGGTCGCGCGGTTGCCCGGATACGCGCGATCGTTCTGCATGCGTTCGATCCATCATCGCGGCACGGAACAACAACCGGGTTTGGTGCTGGCCCTTGACGAAAAACCACAACACGCATGTACGGGCATGGCCCTGCGCGTGTGTGACGGGTGCGAAGACGAAACATTGGCCTATTTGCGTGAGCGCGAGTTGATCTCTTCTGCATATATCGAGAAAATCCTCGATGTTACCCTCGCGGATGGCCGTCAGATTCAAGCCGTCGTCTATGTGATTGACGAAAACCATGATCAATATTGCGGTGGCCTGCCCTTGGAAGAACAGGCCCAGATCATCGCAAATGCGATTGGCAATCGTGGGCCGAATACTGAATATCTATATAATACGGCTGATCATTTGCGCACTGTCGGGTTACAGGATGCGGAACTGGATTGGCTGCATACCCGTGTCAAAGCGATTGCAGGATAAAACCTTGGTAAACTGTGGCGTTTTCAGTGTAATCTTTGCTCAGAGCAGACAAATCGGGTCAGGAGTAACGGCCTAATGGCGCAAATAGAGCGCACAGAAAGACCTCAGTTTTCCCAACCGGTACGTCAGATTTCCCTGATGTTGATCGTGTTGGGTCTGACAGGTTTCGGCGCGTTTCTGGCGTTGCCGTCGGTGTATCCGATATTTGCGGCCAACCCCTATTTGAATGGCGTGATCATCCTGGTGTTTTTCATCGGTGTTCTGGCCTGCTTCTACCAGGTATTCCAACTTATCGGTTCGGTGCGCTGGATCGAGAATTTTGCCTCTGACACACCGGACCCTGAAACAGTGGCCCCGCAATTGTTGGCCCCGCTTGCATCGCTTTTGCGCACGCGCGGCGCGCGGATGCAGGTTTCTGCGACCTCGACGCGCTCCATACTGGATTCCGTTTCAACACGGATCGACGAAGCCCGCGAAATCACACGATACATCGTCAATATGTTGATTTTCCTTGGCCTTTTAGGGACTTTCTATGGGCTGGCCACAACAGTTCCTGCCGTGGTCGACACAATCCGAAGCCTTGCCCCTGCCGAGGGCGAAGATGGCGTCGACGTCTTTGGTAAACTGATGACCGGTCTCGAGGCGCAATTGGGTGGCATGGGCGTGGCCTTTGGCTCATCCTTGCTTGGGCTTGCCGGTTCATTGGTTGTCGGTTTGCTTGAATTGTTCGCAGGTCACGGTCAGAACCGCTTTTATCAGGAACTTGAAGACTGGCTCAGTTCGATCACCCGCGTCGGCTTCAGCGCAGGCGAAGATGCGACCGGGGAACAGGCGGCCATGGCGGGTGTTCTTGATCATATGTCCGAACAGATGATCGAACAGATGGAAGGGTTGCGCGGGTTGTTCGCGCAATCCGAAACAGGACGGTCCGTTGTGGATGAAAAGCTCGGCAAACTTGCTGATGCAGTGGATCGTATGACCGAACGCATGGAAAAGGACGATACCGCAACTTCTGCGCTTGATCGGATCGCGGAGGGGCAGGAGCGCCTGATTACCACGCTTGAAGCCCATAGCAGCGATGGTATGGACGCAGAAAGCCGAATGCGCCTGCGCTCGATAGATGTGCAGATGTTGCGGATTCTGGAAGAAATATCTGCAGGGCGTCAGGAAACGATGGCCGAACTGCGCCAGGATATCTCCCTGTTGGCCAAGGCATTGTCCGGCCCCCGTCCCATCGTCCCCCTGCGCCGAAACCGAACCCCAGAAAATCCGGGTGGAGGGGAGCGCTAAATGGCTCTTTCCCGCCGTACAGGCACGCGGTTCCAAAGCTCGATCTGGCCTGGTTTTGTGGATGCAATGACAGGTCTGTTGCTGGTTCTGATGTTTGTCCTGACGATCTTTATGGTTGTTCAGTTTGTCCTGACAGAAAGAATTACCGGCCAGGAAACCGAGTTGAATACACTGTCCGAAGAGGTCGAGGCGCTTGCCCGCGCTCTTGGGATGGAAGAAACCGACAATGCCCGGCTTGAGGCCCGGCTGGGTGCATTGAACGCCTCTTTGCAGTCTGTTCAAAACCAGGCCTCCGAACAGGAGGCGCTGATCGCCAGATTGACCGCACAACGCGACAGTCAGGCAGCGGAAATCGAAGCAGCTACCGGCAAAATCACAGCATTTGAAGCGCAGGTCGCAGGATTGTTGGCCTCACGGGAACGCGATGCTGCAGCCATCTCGCAACTTGAGTCCCGGGAGGCAGAACTTGTCAGCGATCAAGCGGCATTGAACCTTGCACTTGCGTCAGCGCGGACGGAAATAGATGCCCAGCAAGAGGCAGCACGACTGGACGCAGCGCGGCGTGAAGCACTGAATGCGCTTGTCGAAGACTTGCGGGCTGAGAATGCGCAGATTGAAACCCAGGTTGCCACGCTTCAGGGGCAAATCGAAACAAGTGCAGAGGCGCTGAATGCGAAAGAAGCCGCACGTCTGGCCGAAGCCGCCGCAGCCGAGGCATTGCGTGCCCGTTTGGCAGATGCCGATACCGAACTGACCGCGATGACCCTGGCGCTGGAAGCGCAGCGCAAAGAAGCTGAAGAGACATTGACGCTGCTGGCCGCAGCCCGTGCCGTTCAGGGCGATCTGGACGCCGAACTTGCCAGGGCCTTGATACAACTGGAAACAGCAGAACAGGCAATGCAGAGCGGCACCATAGCGAAGAACGATCTCAGAGAGGCAAATGCAGAGATTGTGCGGCTCCAATCGGAACTACAGGCGCAACGGACAGCCGCTGAGGTGGCGGCGCAAACCGGTGCAGAGGTACAAGGTTCGCTGGTTGCTGCCCAACAGGAACTCACCCAACTGCGATCAGAACTCGCGGCTCAACGCGCCGCTGCAGAAACGGCCGCACTCACAAAATCCGAAGTCCAGGATTCGTTAGCGGGGGCACAGCAGAAATTGGCCGAACTCCGCGCAGAAGTTGCAACACAAGAAGCCGCCGTCGCTGATTTGGCCGCCGACCGCGAGACACTTCGCGCGCGTCTGGCCGCTGCTGTCGCCGCACGGCTTGCAGCCCAAACCCAGGTGGAAGACCAGAGCACGCAGGCAGACACTCAAAAGGCGCTTCTCGCCGCGGCCCGCTCTGCATTAAGCGAGGAAAAAGCCACCAGTGCAAAAGCACAACGTCAAACCGAATTGTTGAACCAGCAGGTCGCCGCTTTGCGCATGCAATTGGGAAACCTGCAATCCCTTCTGGATGAGGCAGAAGCACGTGATCTAGCCAACCAGGTTGAACTGCAATCCTTGGGGTCGGATTTGAATACCGCACTGGCACGTGTAGCGGCCGAGCAAAGCCGTCGGGCGAAACTGGAAGCGGCAGAACGGGCCCGGCTAGAGGCCGAGGCAAAGATCCTGAAAGCTGAAACCAAGGATCTTGAACAATACAGATCAGAGTTTTTTGGCCGGTTGCGCGATGTTCTGGGCAAACAGGAAGGTGTACGGATCGAAGGCGACCGTTTTGTGTTTTCCTCAGAGGTATTGTTTCCCCCCGGTGGCGCGGTTCTGTCGCTCGAAGGTCGAGGTGAAATTGCCAAGGTCGCCGACATCCTGCGCTCTGTCGCTGGGGACATCCCCGAGGGGATCGACTGGGTTATTCGGGTCGACGGGCATACCGACAATGTACCGCTCTCCGGTGTTGGAGAATTTGCCGACAATTGGGAGTTGAGCCAGGCGCGGGCGTTGTCCGTGGTCAAATATATGATCAATTTTTTGGGTATCCCGCCGGACCGGTTGGCTGCAAACGGATTTGGTCAATATCAACCGGTTGCTTTGGGGGATAGTGACGCCGCACGGGCGCAGAACCGGCGGATTGAACTGAAATTCACCGAAAAATAGCCCGAGAATAGACTATTCGATGGAAATCTCGGTTTCCTGTCTGCTGATCTCGACACCGTTGCGCAGCAAGGTCGCCGTGCCGGTATAGGTGCCTGCCGGCCAGTCCTCATGACGGCGCAGACGTTTCCCGACAGCACGAAATGCCTGTGCATGTCTGCGTTTCAACCGGCGCTCTTCGGTCAGGACCACGCCGCTGGGGCCCTTGATCTCTAACCGGACAACGTCATCCTTTTGCGTGCCAAAACTGAACCCGTAGACAACAAGCGCAGGAGCGGTCACCGACAGCGTCGTGGCCGCGGCAATGCCGGCTTTGACATCCGCATATTCCGGCAGGCTGTCGTTCAACCCGACATCGACAATGCCGCCGGGTTGGTAGGGCGGTGTTTCAGCCCAGAGACTGCTGTCGCCGGGGCTGTCACAGGTAAGCCTGCCGTCAGGATCAAAAGGATCTACCGGCTTACCCCCCTTGCGCACCGACAGATGCAGGTGCGGAAATTCCGCGCGGCCCGATAGGCCGATCTGACCCAGGATGTCGCCCGCCTTGACGCTCTGGTCGTTGCGAATGTTGATCGATCCCTGTTTCATGTGGCAATATTGGGTTTCCCACCCGCCAGGATGCACCAGCACCACGCCGTTGCCGCATTCCTTGCCTTCCATCGCGGCGGCTGTTTCCTTGCTGTATCCTGTGTCCGGCATGCCATCGCGAAAGCCACGTACGCGTCCGTCCGCAGCGGCCAGGACATTAACACCCGCTTCCATAGCCATGCGCGTGGGCAAGGCAAAATCCGTTCCTTTGTGGCCATCATAGCTAAGTGCGGCACAGTGGAAATCGCGAAAACCCTCACCGGGGTCGCGGTCCATGAATTGCTGGATATAGCAGCTGTCGCCCAGAACACAGTCAACGGGGAAGTGCAGGGTCAACCCCTCTGCCATGGCGGTGCAGGCAAAGGGGAAAGACAGGGCCAGCAGGCCCTGCCTGATCATTCGGCTGTCAAAAGCGGTGGCTTGTCACCTGACAACTGGCGCTTTTCATGATCAAGGATGGTCAGGTCAAGCTCGCCTTTCTTGACGCCAACTTTGACAACACCACCCTTGGCCAGCTTGCCGAACAAGAGTTCTTCAGCAAGCGGTTTCTTGATGTGTTCCTGAATGACACGCCCCAGGGGTCGTGCACCCATTTTGTCGTCATATCCTTTGTCAGCCAGCCACTCAGCAGCCTTCTTGGAAAGCTCAAAGGTGACGTTTCGGTCCATCAACTGCGCCTCGAGCTGTAGCACGAATTTTTCGACTACTTGCAGGATCACTTCTTTTGGCAGCGCAGCGAAAGAGATGACAGCATCCAATCGGTTACGGAATTCCGGCGTGAACGTGCGTTCGATCGCCGCTGTATCCTCGCCCGTGCGGCGGTCGCGGCCGAAACCGACGGCTTCTTTCGCCTGTTCAGAGGCCCCCGCATTGGAGGTCATGATGATCACCACATTGCGGAAGTCCACCGTGCGTCCATTGTGATCGGTCAGTTTGCCGTGGTCCATCACCTGTAGCAGGATATTGTAGACATCTGGATGGGCCTTTTCCATTTCGTCCAGCAAGAGCACACAATGCGGATGCTGATCGACACCATCGGTCAGCATGCCACCCTGGTCAAAACCAACATAGCCCGGAGGCGCACCAATCAGTCGGGAAACCGCGTGTTTTTCCATATACTCGGACATGTCAAACCGCAAAAGTTCCACACCCAGTGTATCCGCCAATTGTTTGGCGACTTCGGTCTTGCCCACACCGGTTGGCCCGGCGAACAAATAGTTGCCGATGGGTTTTTCTGGTTCGCGCAGGCCGGCGCGGGCCAGTTTGATTGCCGAAGACAATGCCTCGATCGCCTTGTCCTGGCCAAAGACCACCCGTTTCAACGATGCTTCAAGATCTTTCAGGACGACAACGTCATCCTTGCTGACAGTCTTGGGTGGGATGCGGGCGATTTTGGCTACAACGCCTTCAATCTCCTTGATGCCGATTGTCTTGCGTCGTTTGGAGGCGATGACAAGATGCTGGGCAGCGCCGGCTTCATCGATCACGTCAATAGCAGAATCGGGCAGCTTGCGGTCGTTGATATAGCGCGCGGCCAGTTCCACAGATGTCTTGATGGCATCCGATGTGTATTTGACGGAATGGTGATCTTCGAAATAGGGCTTCAGTCCCTTGAGAATTTTCACCGCATCTTCGACCGAGGGTTCATTCACGTCGATTTTCTGGAAACGCCGCGCAAGGGCGCGGTCCTTTTCGAAATGCTGGCGGAATTCCTTGTAGGTGGTTGATCCCATGGTGCGCAGTTTGCCACCAGCGAGCGCGGGTTTCAGCAGGTTTGAGGCGTCCATAGCGCCGCCTGATGTTGCCCCGGCACCGATAACAGTGTGGATTTCGTCGATGAACAGCACTGCGTCGTCGTGGTCTTCCAATTCGGTTACAACCGCCTTGAGGCGTTCCTCAAAATCACCGCGATAGCGGGTGCCAGCCAGCAATGCGCCCATGTCGAGCGAGAAGATGGTCGTGTTCTCAAGCACCTCCGGCGTTTCACCTGCCACAATCTTGCGGGCCAGACCTTCGGCAATTGCTGTCTTGCCTACGCCGGGATCACCCACCAAAAGCGGGTTGTTCTTGCGTCTGCGGCACAGCACCTGAATGCATCTTTCGACTTCGTCGTCCCGTCCAATCAGGGGGTCGATGCCCCCCTCACGCGATTTGGCGTTCAGATCGATGCAATATTTTTCAAGCGCGGTCTCTTTCTTTTCGCCCTCGGTAACCCCCTGGGTTTCCTCTTCGTGCTCCGGTGCACCGGCGACGGGACGTGCTTCGCCATAGGCGGGGTCTTTGGCGACACCATGCGCGATGTAATTGACCGCATCATAGCGCGTCATTTCCTGTTCCTGCAGAAAATAGGCCGCGTTGCTTTCACGCTCGGCAAAGATCGCGACCAATACATTCGCGCCCGTCACTTCCGTGCGGCCCGAGGATTGTACATGGATCGCGGCGCGTTGGATCACCCGCTGGAACGCGGCTGTTGGCACGGCTTCGGACCCGTCAATGTCTGTGACAAGATTGCTAAGATCCTCGTCGACAAACTCAACCAATGTTCCGCGCAACTCGTCCACATCCACAGAACAGGCTTTCATGACCTGTGCTGCATCCGGTTCATCAATCAGCGACAAAAGCAGATGTTCCAAGGTTGCGAATTCATGTCGCCTTGCATTGGCAAGGGCCAATGCAGAATGGATCGCCTGCTCAAGTGTATTTGAGAATGAAGGCACCTGCGTGCTCCTTATCCTGTGGGCCGGTGGGGAACCTGCGGGATAACAGGGCCTCTATCCGACCATGGCCTCTTAGTATTAGAGTTTGGTTGATCGTGGCTGCTCTTCAAGCATTTTCTTGAAAAAACCGATCACAAATCTCTCATCCGTGGTATTTTGCTCATGTGAGGTTATCAAAAATCGTCTTTTCGTTTGCGGATTTCCGTGAAAACTTCTGCGTCCGAGGCGGTTTGCATCCTTAACGTCGCGCGGAGCCCCGGATCGGCAGGGCGCAGAAAAGGATTGGTATCTAGTTCGGTCCGAAGTGTTGAGGGCACCGTGGGTATCCCCTTGGCGCGGGCTTCGTCAATGTCGTTGGCCCTTGATATAAGAGCGGCGTTGCCCGGATCAACCGTCAGAGCAAATTTGGCATTGGAGGCGGTGTATTCATGACCGGAACATATCAATGTTTCGGGGGGCAGGGTCATCAGTTTTTGCATCGATGTCCACATCTGTTCCGGGGTTCCTTCAAACAGCCGCCCACAGCCTAGCGCCATAAGACTGTCAGCGGTAAAACACGCACCAGCGCCCGCAACATAAAAGGCAATATGGCCAAGAGTATGACCAGACACGTCGAAAATCTGGGCCTTTAACCCGCCCAGTGTGACGGTATCTCCCTCGGAAACTGCCAGATCCAGGTCGGGCAGCCGGTGTGCATCTGCCTTGGCTCCGACAACCTTTGCGGGATGATCGGATAACAAATCCGCCAATCCGTCGACGTGATCCCAGTGGTGATGGGTCAGCCAAACCTGAGTCAGCCTCCAACCTCTTTTTGCCAGTTCCGCCTTGATCGGGGCAGCATCGGGCACATCAATCACCGCCACTTCACCCGTATCGCCGTCGCGCAGCAAGAAGGCGTAATTGTCGGACAGGCAGGGTATGGTGACCAGATCAAAGGGCATGGCGGAATTCTCATCTGTTGCTATGTTTGGCCAGACTGACACCGTAGAGGCTGACCTGCAATGCACCTTGATGTGCAAGATCTGCGCAATTTCTATTACCGTAGCGCGCTCGGCCGTGCGGCGCAGAAAAGCCTGCGCGACAGGATGCTAGAACTTTGGCCAGAAGCAAAGGGGCAAACTGTTGTCGGTTTCGGCTTTGCCGCACCCTTGTTGCGCCCCTACCTGAAAGAGGCCAAGCGCGTGCTGACCTTGATGCCGGGGCCACAGGGGGTAATGCCCTGGCCGGCGGGACTTCCGAATACCTCCGTGCTGACCGAGGAAACGCTGTGGCCGATCGAAACCGGGCGTGTGGACAAACTTGTTCTGCTGCACGGACTTGAAACCTGCGAACGCCCTTCGGATCTGCTTGAAGAATGTTGGCGGGTTTTGGGTCCTGGTGGCAAAGCCCTGTTCATCGTGCCGAACCGCGCGGGGCTTTGGGCGCGACGCGACAAGACGCCCTTTGGATACGGCAGGCCCTATTCGCCCAGTCAATTGGACATGCAGTTGAAGAAACACCAGTTCTTGCCGGAACGGCAACTGGGCGCTTTGTTCCAGTTTCCGTCACAACATCGGATCTGGATGAAATCCGCAGGGTTGTTTGAACGGGTCGGGCGGCGTGTGCCCGCCATTGTTGCCGGCGGTGCCTTTATGGTCGAGGCGACCAAGCTGGTCTACCCGCCCAAGGCGACCCGTGTGCCGGAGCGAAAGCGGGTCAATGTGTTAAAGGGCTTGGCGGAACCCGCTGTGGGGCGGCGTTTACAACCTTGAACGCCATTCTCTTGGCCGATACACGCTCAACCGCCCAGTTGCGGTCGCATCGCCTGGTAAATGACGGCAGTGGCGACGTTTGCCAGATTGAGAGACCGGACAAGAGGGTTGCGCATCGGCAAGCTGAACACACGATCCTGCATGCCTTCCAGTATTGTCATCGGCAAGCCGGCGGATTCACAGCCGAAAACCAGATAGGCATCGGGTTTGTAGGTCGGATCGTACACTGTCTGATCACCGTGCTCTTCAAAGAAATACAGGCTGTCACGAGGAGGTTTGCGATCCTCCAGGAAATCCTCCCAGGTGTCGAATTCAGTTAGGTGCACATGTTTCCAGTAGTCGGTTCCGGCACGTCGCACCGATTTTTCATCAAGTGAAAATCCGTAAGGCTTGATCAGGATCAATTCCAGGTTCAAGGCAACACAAGTGCGCCCGATGGCACCTGTGTTGAACGGAATTTCCGGGGTGACCAATACCAGTTTCATGTGCGGATCAGACATCGGGGGATCAGGCTTTCTATGGCGCAGGCGCAATAGGGCCGCCCATGGCCCCTGTTAACCCGATCGAGGGGCATACCACAACGTCAAGCGGTCCTTTTGGAATAGCGATGGGCAGGACGGGATAGGTCGGGGAGTTGCTGCGAGCAAGCGGTCTGCGTTGCCAAACGACAGCGCAGACCATGTCCCATGGACCAGCCAGGGCCAATCAGCCGCCGAAAAACGAACCGAAGCTAAAAGGTGAAGCGAAGGCGTCGTTTTCGGAACCGTCTTCGTCATCAGGTACGACATAGCCTGCGTCGTTTGTAGGTTCACCTTCGGACGTCCAGTCTATGTTGCTGGTGATGTTTGGATTGTCATTGACGAAGTTGGTGATCAGTAGTTCATAAGCACCTTCTTCGACGCTGCCCTCGTTAAGAACAACGGAATCTTCTCCAAGGTAGATTTCAGCGACGATAATACCATCCTGGATCTGGCCATTGTCTGTCTCCTTGAAGGCATCAATCGCACTTTGCGATATAGCGGTCAGGTTCGAGGGCGTGTGGATGATGTATACGGTTTTGCTCGATGAATTGTCTCCGTCTGCGCGGTCTTCGCTTTCTTCGGTGATCATGTGCAGATTGCCCGGTATTTCTCCGTTGAACTCAAAATGCAGCGTATCAGCCGGATTGCTGAGGTCGATTTTTGAGAAATGAACGCCGATCTGGTCGAAATCAATGTTCAAGATAATGTCGGTGGACCCGCTGAACTCCTTGTTCTCAGTGATTGATGTGCGTTGGGCGCCGGCGCTGTCGGTTTCAACCACGGTATCGGATACGATTTCGCCTTCAGGCCCTTGAATATCGCTGTTCAGGCTCGCGATTACTGCTGTGGTATCTTCGCTGTAATTAATCTGAAACGTATGTTCATAGTCGAAATTAACAGCAATCGCATTGGGACCATCAGTGGGTTCAACGGTAAAGGCAGGCTCGCCCGTCGTTTCGCTATTGGCATTCTCGGTCATTACCAGCGTATCGTCGGTTTCATTGTCACCGGCATCGGTAACTGTCACAAGGTTTACCGGTTCGCGGGCTTCCATAGCCGCAATGGCGCGTTGTTCTGCCAAGACCAATGGATCACGGTATTCCTCGCCCATGGGAGGCCGGACCACTTCGGTCTCTGCCGCGGTTTCGTCTTCTTCTGCAGGTGTTTCCGCATCCGATTCTTGATCAAGGTCGCCGGTCACATTTTCTACAGGGTGCCCAGGGTCAGTTTCGCCGGCATCAACAGGGTCGTCGATCGGGGGGGGGAGATCATCGGTTGCGCTGCCGGGGGCGTTAGGGTTCCCATGGGTGATCTCATAGTCGTCCTGACCTTGATCAGCCTGATCCATATCAGTGACATCGTCATCACCACCCGCAGCCATTGCGACGAAACCGATCGACAAAAGCGACAAAAAACCTATTGCAAACATCCTGTTCGTCCTTACTTGCTCGACTTGCGCCACATCGGGGCTGTTTGAATCTAATTGATCCTTTTTGACGGGGGACTTTGGCGGCAATAGGGCGAAAGACGGCGACAGCGCGGCAAATTTCGTATTATTGTTTCACTAGAACTTGCAATCGCGCCACAATTGTCCAATGTGAAAAGGATTGTTCTGGGGGCGGTAAATTTCTTTTCAGCGGGGCGGATCGTCGCACGTTACAGTGTTGCGGCCTTTGAACCGCTCTGCTACATCGCCCCTGATTTAGACGTCTTGATCCGATTCAAGCCGCGCCAACTATCCGGTGACGCGACCTGTTCGCATATCCGGTTTGACAGATTGAGAGGATGGACGTGTCCGAAACAGCTTCGATTTCCACAGGCATCGCGCAGCGTTACGCATCTGCCGTGTTTGACCTGGCCAAAGCAGGCAAGACGGTCAAAGCCATTGAAACCGACCTTGATGCCCTATCGGGTGCCCTGAACGAAAGTGAAGACTTTCGCAATTTGATCCACTCGCCGATCTACACACGCGATGAGCAGGGCGTGGCCATCGCGGCGATCGCCAAAAAGATGAAAATTTCCAAGACAATGGCCAATACGCTGGCGCTGATGGCGTCCAAGCGCCGCCTGTTTGTCCTGCCGCAGCTGGTCAAGACCCTGCGTGAGGCCATTGCAGAAGACAAAGGCGAAGTCACCGCCGAGGTGACATCTGCCAAGGCGCTTACCAAGGCGCAGTCCGACAAGCTTGCCAAGTCGCTCACGGCGTCCACGGGCAAAACCGTAACACTTCAATCGTCTGTTGATGAATCTCTCATCGGCGGACTTATCGTCAAAGTGGGCTCCAAGATGATCGACACGTCGATTCGCGCGAAGCTCAATTCCCTCCAGAATGTAATGAAAGAGGTCGGATAAATGGGTATCCAAGCTGCAGAAATTTCTGCAATCCTAAAGGACCAGATCAAGAACTTTGGTCAAGAAGCAGAAGTCGCCGAAGTCGGCCGCGTTCTTTCCGTCGGTGACGGTATCGCGCGTGTTTACGGTCTGGACAATGTCCAGGCCGGTGAAATGGTCGAATTCCCCGGCGGTATTCAGGGGATGGCCCTGAACCTCGAATCCGACAACGTCGGTGTGGTTATCTTCGGTAACGATCGTGACATCAAAGAGGGTGACACGGTCAAGCGCACCAACTCCATCGTGGACGTGCCAATCGGTAACGGTTTGCTGGGGCGTGTTGTGGATGGTCTGGGTAATCCGATTGACGGCAAGGGCCCGATCGAAGCAACAGAGCGCGGCATCGCCGACGTCAAGGCACCAGGTATCATTCCACGGAAGTCCGTGCACGAGCCGATGGCCACAGGTCTCAAATCCGTTGACGCGATGATCCCGATTGGCCGTGGTCAACGCGAATTGATCATTGGTGACCGTCAGACCGGTAAAACGGCTGTTGCTCTGGATGCGATGCTGAACCAGGCACAGGTCAACGCCGCCGCAGAAGGTGACGAAAGCAAAAAGATGTACTGTGTGTACGTCGCGATCGGCCAGAAGCGTTCGACTGTTGCGCAGCTGGTCAAGAAACTTGAAGAAGCCGGTGCAATGGAATATTGCATCGTTGTGGCCGCCACCGCGTCCGAGCCTGCACCGATGCAGTTCCTCGCGCCCTATGCCGCAACAGCCATGGCGGAATTCTTCCGCGACAATGGCCGCCACGCTTTGATCATCTATGATGACCTTTCCAAGCAGGCCGTGTCCTATCGTCAGATGTCCCTGCTTCTGCGTCGCCCACCAGGCCGCGAAGCCTATCCCGGTGACGTTTTCTATCTTCACTCCCGTCTGCTTGAGCGTTCCGCGAAGCTGGGCGATGACGCAGGCAACGGTTCATTGACCGCTTTGCCGATTATCGAAACACAGGGTGGCGACGTTTCCGCATTTATTCCGACAAACGTGATTTCGATCACCGACGGTCAGATCTTTCTTGAAACCGAATTGTTCTATCAGGGCATTCGTCCCGCTGTTAACACCGGCCTGTCGGTTTCTCGTGTGGGTTCATCTGCCCAGACCAAAGCGATGTCCTCGGTCGCGGGTCCGGTCAAACTGTCTCTCGCCCAGTACCGTGAAATGGCCGCATTCGCGCAGTTCGGGTCCGACCTTGATGCCGCGACACAGCAGTTGCTGAACCGTGGTGCCCGTCTGACCGAACTGATGAAGCAGCCACAATATGCGCCGCTGTCCAACTCAGAAATTGTCTGCGTCATCTATGCAGGCACCAAAGGCTACCTCGACAAGCTGCCCGTCGCCGAAGTCGGCCGCTGGGAACAGGGCTTGCTGGCACATCTGCGCGGCAAACACGCCGACCTGCTCAAGGACATCACCGACAACGATCGCAAGGTGAAAGACGAGCTGGAAGACAAAATCAAAGCAGCGCTCGATTCATACGCCGCTGACTTCGCTTAAGGAGAGAGAAGCCAATGGCAAATCTCAAAGTCCTTAAAAACCGGATCGCGAGCGTTAAATCGACGCGCAAGATCACGAAAGCCATGCAGATGGTTGCCGCGGCGAAACTTCGCCGCGCGCAGGAAGCTGCCGAAATGTCGCGCCCCTACACTGAGCGTTTTAACGCTGTGATGGCGGGGCTGGCGGCATCGGTTGGCGGGTCTGACTCTGCTCCCAAGCTGCTCAGCGGTACAGGATCAGACAAGGTTCACCTGTTGATCGTTATGACGTCAGAGCGCGGCCTCTGCGGCGGTTTCAACACGAATATCGTGAAGAAAGCCAAGGTTCATGCCCAGGAACTGCTTGCTGCCGGTAAAGAGGTGAAAATCCTGACTGTCGGCAAAAAGGGCCGTGATCAGCTCAAGCGTGACTATGCAGATCATCTGGTCGGCCATGTCGACATGACCGAGGTCAAACGGTTGAGCTATGCAGATGCACAGGGTATCGCCAAGGACGTTCTTGGCCGTTTTGACAATGGCGAATTCGACGTCGCGACCCTGTTCTACGCAGATTTCGTCAATGTGGTCAGCCAGATCCCGCAGGCCCAGCAGATCATTCCTGCGAAGTTTGAGGAAACCGGCGAGGATACGGGCGTTACAACACTGTTCGATTATGAACCCTCAGAAGAAGCAATCCTTGCAGATTTGCTGCCCCGCGGTGTCGCTACGGCGATCTTCTCGGGACTTCTGGAAAATGCGGCGTCCGAACAGGGTGCACGCATGTCAGCGATGGATAACGCCACACGCAATGCGGGCGAGATGATCGATAACCTGACAATCGAATACAACCGTTCCCGTCAGGCCGTCATCACGAACGAGCTGATCGAAATCATTTCCGGCGCGGAAGCGCTGTAAGCAAAACCGGAGAAACGACATGGCACAAGCAGTCGGCAAAATTACTCAGGTCATCGGCGCCGTCGTTGACGTGCAGTTCGAAGATAACCTGCCAGAGATCCTCAACGCTCTGAACACAGACAACAACGGCAACAAGCTGGTTCTCGAAGTGGCCCAGCACCTTGGCGAAAACACTGTCCGCACCATTGCGATGGACGCGACCGAAGGTCTCGTGCGCGGCGCGAAAGTAACCGACACGGGTGCACCCATTCAGGTGCCGGTCGGCAAGGCCACATTGGGTCGCATCCTGAACGTCACCGGCGACCCGGTTGATGAAAAGGGCGCTGTTGAAACCAAGGAAACGCGCGGTATCCACGGTGAAGCACCGGCATTTGCCGAGCAGTCCACCGAGACCGAAATCCTGACCACTGGCATCAAGGTGATCGACCTGTTGGCCCCTTACACCAAGGGTGGTAAAATTGGTCTGTTCGGCGGTGCGGGCGTTGGCAAAACCGTTCTGATCATGGAATTGATCAACAACATCGCCAAGGTGCACTCCGGTGTGTCCGTGTTTGCGGGTGTGGGGGAGCGTACCCGTGAAGGGAACGACCTTTACCACGAAATGATCGAATCCGGGGTTATCGTTCCTGACAATCTGGTCGATTCCAAAATTGCGCTGGTCTACGGCCAGATGAACGAACCTCCCGGTGCGCGTATGCGTGTTGCCCTGTCCGGCCTGACACTGGCCGAACAGTTCCGCGACGAATCCGGTTCTGACGTTTTGTTCTTTGTGGACAACATCTTCCGCTTTACCCAGGCCGGTTCCGAAGTTTCGGCCCTTTTGGGTCGTATTCCTTCCGCGGTTGGATACCAGCCAACACTTGCAACTGACATGGGTGCGATGCAGGAGCGTATTTCTTCTACGAAAAACGGTTCGATCACTTCCGTTCAGGCCGTTTACGTGCCTGCGGATGACTTGACCGACCCCGCACCCGCAACATCATTCGCTCACCTCGATGCGACAACCGTTCTCGACCGTGCGATCTCGGAAAAAGGCATCTATCCGGCTGTGGACCCGCTTGGTTCCACATCCCGCCTGCTTGACCCGCAGATCATCGGTGAAGAGCACTACAAGGTTGCCACCGACGTGCAGCAGGTGCTTCAGCGCTACAAGTCGCTTCAGGACATCATCGCGATTCTCGGTATGGACGAACTCTCCGAGGACGACAAACTGGCCGTGGCCCGTGCGCGCAAGATCGAGCGTTTCCTGTCCCAGCCGTTTGACGTGGCCAAGGTGTTCACAGGCTCTGACGGTGTTCAGGTGCCATTGGAAGACACGATTGCTTCGTTCAAAGCGGTTGTTGCCGGTGAATATGACCACCTGCCCGAAGGTGCCTTCTATATGGTTGGCGGCATCGATGACGTAAAGGCGAAAGCCGAAAAGATGGCAGCAGACGCAGCCTAAGGGAGACGTGAGCAATGGCGGACACGATGCAATTCGATCTGGTATCGCCTGAACGGCGGTTGGCCTCTTTGCAGGTCACATCCGTCCAGATTCCCGGTGCTGACGGTGATTTGACGGCGATGGAGGGGCACGCCCCCACCATCACCACCCTGCGCCCAGGTGTACTGAGTGTTGAATGCCCAGAAGGGCCGGAGCAATTTGTGGTCACCGGCGGTTTCGCCGAAATCAGAGCAGACGGCGTTTCGGTTCTGGCAGAACGTGCGGTCGCCAAGGGTGACATGACCCAAGAGCACCTCGACGAGATGATGGAAGAAGCCAGAAACATGTATTCAAAGGCAAAAGAAGCCTTTGAAAACGAGCCCGGCCCCGTGGATGACGCAGCCAAGCTGCTGTCGGACATGGTTGCCATGGGCGATCACATGGGCCTGACTGCCAAGCAGTAAAAGGCGTTCTTTCCAAAACGAAAAAGGCCTCGCTCTTGCGGGGCCTTTTTTCTGAAATGACCCTGGATGAGGCTGCTCAGGCCCTCATCCCGTTGCTATTTGTTCTAATGCGTCAAACAAGGGTTCTGCCAGCGCTCTTGACATGAACAGGCCGTCGCGCCCAGCATGCCTCCTGTAGCCACTGGAGATTAGTTTTGCGCAGCGCCCTCTGTAAGCTTTTGAACATCGAAAAACCAATTCTCTCTGCCCCGATGGGCGGTGCGGCGGGGCCTGATCTGGTTGCGGCGGTCTGCAACGCCGGTGGGTTTGGTGTTATTCCTCTCTGGGGAAAACCCATTGACGAAGTTAAAGCTACAATCGCTCGGGTGCAGAGGCTAACACCTCGCAATTTTGCGGTGAACCTGAATATGTCATTTCCCTACGAAGAGCATCTCGCAGCCTGCATTGAGGCGGGCGTGTTTGGGGTTTCCCTGTTCTGGGGGTTGGAGCCGGCAGCGATAAAAACCGCCAAGACTGCGGGTCTCGTCGTGATGGTCAGTGTGGGAAGTGCCGCTGAAGCAAGCATAGCAGAAGAGGCGGGCGCCGATATCATTGTCGCGCAAGGCTGGGAAGCAGGGGGACACGTCTGGGGGCGGGTGGCAACGATGGCGCTTGTTCCGGCTGTTGTTGATGCCGTCAAGGTGCCTGTTGTCGCCGCAGGTGGCATCGCAGATGGACGCGGCATGGCCGCAGCCCTGATGCTGGGTGCCTCGGGTGTTTGGGTTGGAACCCGTTTTCTGGCAAGTGACGAAGCGACCGTGCATGACACCTATCAGCGCAGCATCCTTGCTGCGAGTGAAGATCAAACAGGTTGGTATGAGGAACTCTATGATGTGGCATGGCCCGACGCCCCGCACCGTACCTTGTTGAATTCAACCTCGCAAAGCTGGCTGGATGCAGGCAGCCCGGCGATCGGCACGAGACCCAATGAGAATGAAGTTATCGGAAGGAGCCCAACAGGTGAATCCGTGATGCGGTACCAAAGTTATACGCCGCTGCCCGGTACAACAGGTGATATTGAGGCAATGTCGCTCTGGGCGGGGCAGGGGGTGTCGCTGGTACGTAAAACCATGCCCGCAGCAGAGATCGTCGAGGAAATTCATCAGGAAGCGCTGAGGGCGCTCCGTTCCATCCGGACAGACTTATAGATCCCAAGACTTGAGTTGAGCCGCCGAGGTTTTCCAGATTCCGGCGCCTCCCCGCCTTCGTCAAGCCATCGTTTTCGCTACATGCTGGCGCTCCATTCTCATGACTCTGAAGGTTGGAGCGATGAAAAAAATACTGTTTGCAACCTTTTGCATGTTCCCCGGTCCTGTCGGGTCCCAACCCTATAGCGAAAGCATGGCCGACTGCGCGTCGCTTTTCCAAAATGCGGCGCAATGGGTCAAAACGGACGAAAGTGCTGACAAGCTGATGCTTGCTGCAACTCAATGGGCCGAGGCCGCAATGGCCCAAGCCAATAGTGAAGGCCTTGCTGTTACCGCCCATGCGATCTGGGAAAAAATCGACAACAAGACTGAAAAATGGGAGGCCAAGGGCGCGCGCGTTTTCTTTTCGCAGGAGTTTCGCGACTGGACTCAGTATTGCCGGAAATTTGCCAAGGATCGTGGGATCAGGATCCATCGTTGACACGATAGCCCCTTTGACCCCTGCGAAGTCTTCGTTATCCTGTCCCCCAATCAACTCAGACACTTCAGGCACCGCATTTCATGAAAAAACTTAGAAGCCACACCGTCGGTATTGATAGCGGGGATGTTATCCTGTTCACGGACTACGAAGATGGCGGTGAAATGTGGACAGGGCGTGGCCAGCGTGAACGCCGCCGCCATATCAAGTTCAGCGAAAAGTACAAGGCACCGCCAACGGTACAACTTTCGCCGTCATTATGGGATCTGGACGCAACCACCATCATGCGTGCCGACATCGAGGCGGAATCCGTCACGAAATCGGGTTTTGATATGGTGTTCCGCACGTGGGGCGATACCCGCATTGCCCGTATCCGCATTGCTTGGATGGCAATTGGTGAGATGTCGGAACTGGATGATTGGGATGTGATCTAACCCTTAGTCCAGCGTATACATTCCGTCATAGATAGGCCCCAGGGTCTCTGCTTCGAACAGCGATGATACTGATGTGCCGTTCCAGATGTTCAAAATTGCCTGTGCAAATATCGGTGCCGTCGGGACAATACGAATGTTCGCCGCTTTCTTGATTTCGTTGGTGGGCTGGATGCTGTCTGTGATGACCAGTGATTTCATCACGGAATTGGTGATACGTTCGACGGCTGGGCCGGACATGACGCCGTGACTGATATAGGAGTGAACCTCTTTAGCACCATTTTCCAACAGCACTTCGGCGGCCTTGCACAGCGTGCCCGCCGTGTCGCAAATGTCATCGACAATCAGACAGGTTTTGCCTGTCACGTCACCAATCACCGTCATTTCTGCGATCTCGCCGGGCTTTTCGCGGCGCTTATCTACAATCGCGAGAGGAGAGTTGATCCGCTTGGCCAGTTCCCTTGCCCGTGCCACACCACCCACGTCTGGCGACACGACCATCAAGTCGCTCATTTGGTCCTTGAATTCATGTTTGATGTCGAGCGCGAAGACCGGAGAGGCATAAAGGTTGTCGACCGGTATATCGAAAAACCCCTGAATTTGAGCTGCATGCAGGTCCATCGTGAGAACACGTTCGATACCTGTCCCCACCAGCATGTTTGCGACCATCTTGGCCGTGATCGGCGTGCGGGCCTTGGTGCGGCGGTCCTGTCTCGCATATCCGAAATAGGGCAGGACGGCGGTGACCCTCGCGGCGGATGACCTGCGCAGTGCATCGGCCATGATCAGCAGTTCCATCAGATTGTCATTGGCAGGGTTCGAAGTGGACTGGATGATAAACATATCCTCGCCCCGCACATTTTCGAACACCTCGACGAAAATCTCGCCGTCATTGAACCGTTCCACCCGTGTATCAACCAACCCGACGTTGACGCCACGATGTAGTGACATGCGCCTTGCAATCGCTTTGGCCAGAGGCAAGTTGGCATTACCCGAGATGATTTTCGGTTCAGATGTGCGTGGCATAGATGCTCCGTGGCAGCGGGATATGACAGATTCGTTACATTGAACCTCGCTTAACACGCGTCTACCTTGCGGCAAACCTTAGGGAGGTCCAAATGACCCAAATCGATTATTTTTTCGCGACACTATCGCCTTATTGCTACCTCGCTGACCAGCGCCTCGAAGCGGTGGCCGCCAAACATGGGGCAAGCATCAATTACAAACCCTTTGATATTGTCGCTGCCTTTGGCCGTACCGGCGGCACACCACCCAAGGACCGCCACATCAGCCGGATTGAATACAGGGAAATTGATCTGCTGAGACAGGCCAGAAAGCGGGGTATGCCTTTTAACCTCAAACCTGCCCATTGGCCGACCAATGGCGCACCCGCCGCCTATGCCTTTATCGCGGCGCAAAATGCCGGAGGTGGTGATCTGGGCAAGTTGGCACATGCGATTTTCCGCACTGTCTGGGCAGAAGAAAAGAATATTGCAGAGGATGCCGTCGTACGGGCCTGTCTGATTGAGGCAGGGTTTGATCCGGATTTGGCTGACAGTGGCTTGCTGGCAGGGGCCGACACCTACGCCCGTAATTTGGAAGAGGCTGTCGAGCGTGGCGTCTTTGGTGCGCCTTTCTTTATCATCGATGACCAACGCTTCTGGGGGCAGGATCGGATCGATGATGTCGACGCCTACCTTGCGGGGACTCTTTGAGGGGGCAGGCGGGCTTTGCCCCCAGCGTCATGATCCTTGGCAATGGCGCGCGTCGGACCTTGGCGCTGCATTGCACGATGGGATTTGGTGGAGCTTGGGCAGGCTTGTCCAAAGCATTGCCTGAACTGACCTTTATCGCACCTGACATGCCCAGCCATGGGTCCAGCGTAGATTGGGACGAAGCCAGTGATTTTGGCGAAACCGTATTTCAGGCCTCTGTCGCGGCAATGGATGACGGGCCAATGGATGTGATTGGGCATTCCTTTGGGGCTATGATCGCCTTGCGGATGGCGGTTGAATACCCTGAGAAGATACGCAGTTTGACCATGATCGAACCCGTTTTCATGGCCATTGCCAAGTTGGATGCACCAGAGTCGCTCAACAGCCATGACACTGAGGCACAACCGTTTCGTGACGCAATTGATGCAGGGCACTACGAAGCAGCGGCACGTTCTTTCAATCGTATGTGGAGTGATGAAGACACGGTATGGGACGCATTGTCAGAACGCACCCGCACCGCCATGGCTCGTGCCATTCATGTGGTGCCCAATACCTACGGGCTGCTGTATGACGATACCGCCGGGTTGTTGAATGAAGGTGTGCTGGAGGCCTGTCGCATTCCAACCCTCATCATGCGCGGGGCACTTTCCTATGACGCGATTACGGTGACGAACAATGGTCTCGCGACGCGGATGCCGAACGCACAGCAAGCGGTGATTGACGGCGCGGGGCACATGGCCCCGATCACACATCCGGCCGAAGTCGCCGCGGCACTGGCCCCGCATCTCGCAGGTAGCTAAACACAAGTTTAGCGCGCCGACGGGATGCAAGGGTTGGCCCGGTCTATGACTGGCGGGGTGCCTCCGGTGCGTACGAAATGGCAGGTTCGAAATGTTCAGAAATGGCTGAGAAACGTATCGATCTGACTGCGTTCAAGGGACCAGTCGCAAACCAGCCGCGCCGCGATCACTTCATCTTCCGGCCCATCGAGAGGGCCGTCCCACAGGTAATAGCGCGCCCCTGCTTCATGAAGCTTTTGATGCAGGACACGCGGCCAGCGGGCAAATATCATATTGGCCTGCGGCTCATGCAAGAACCCGGCACCGGCCTTGCCCAATCCTTCCGCAAGATAGGCAGCATTCTTGTTGGCTTGGACGGCGATTTCCGCAAAAGTATCATCGCTCAGATAGCCCGCCATTTGGGCCGATAGAAAGCGGTGCTTTGAAAACAGATGCGCCCCTCGTTTGCGTCGCAATTCGAATTCCCAGGCTTTGGAAGGATCAAAGAAAACAACAGCTTCGACACCCATACACCCGTTTTTTGTGCCCCCGAAGCTCAGCACATCGACGCCCGATTTCCACGACATCTCTGCCGCTGTGCAATCCAGTGCCACCATCGCATTGGCAAATCGCGCACCGTCCAGATGCACAGGCAGGCTATGCGCCTTGGCCACTGCAGTAAGAGCCTGGATTTCGGCCAGTGAATGTACCGACCCTCGTTCCGTCACTTGTGTGATCGAAACAGCGCCGGGTTGTGCCGCATGTACATTGCCAACGACTTGCCCCTTGATTGCGGCATCCAGGGCGCTCGGGGTCATCTTGTCGTCTGTGTCGATCAGGGTCAGCTTTGCACCGCTTGCATAAAACTCTGGTGCGTTGCACTCATCCTCTTGAATATGCGCCACTTTTGAACAAAAGGTCGTCTGCCAGGGTTGCGTATAACAGGCCAGTGCCAAGGCATTGGCGGCGGTGCCCGTGGCAACCAGAAATACCTCGGCCTGCGGCGCTTCGAACAGTGCGCGGATGCGTTCACGGACTTCGTCCATGATGGTGTCATTGCCATAGGGCATTTGGTGAGCAGTGTTTGCTGCAATGACCCGTTCCATCACTTTGGGATGCACGGGGCCTGCATTGTCAGAAGCAAAAAACATCAGATTGGTTCCTCGATGATATGATCCTCCCATTCTTCGAACGGGGTGTCGAATTCTGATACGGTGCGTCCCCGCATTGATATGCCCGCCCGGTGGACAGAATCGGGTGTGCCACTGATCAGGGGGTGCCAGTCGGGCAGGGATTTCCCCTGCCATAACAAGCGATAAGCGCAGGTTTGCGGCATCCAGTAGGCATGTGTGTCAAGGTTGTCGGGCCTGAGCACAATGCAATCGGGGACAAACTTATGCCGGTTTTCGTAATGCGAACACAGACAGGTGGCATCGTCCAGCAGGCGGCATGCGACGCGGGTCAGGGCAACCTCTTCGGTGTCCTCGTCCTCAAGTTTGTTCAGGCAACATTTGCCGCAGCCGTCGCAAAGCGCTTCCCACTCGGTGGGTGTCATTTTGCTGAGCGGTTTCTTTTCCCAAAACCGCGGGGTCAGGCCAGTGCGGGTGATCTGGTCGCTCATAATGCGGCCAAAACTGCACGAGCTTGCATTGAATCAGCATCCATTTGGGTGATGAGCGCATCGATGCTGTCGAATTTTTCCTCGCCGCGCAGATGTTCAACCAATGCAACTGACAGGGGCGCGCCGTATAAATCACCTTTGAAGTCAAAGACGAAGGTTTCGATATTGGCTTTGTTTTCACCAAACATCGGGCGTACGCCAAGGCTGGAAACACCATGATATTTGCCTTTGTGCGGGCCTTCCAGCACATCGACCAATACAGCGTACACGCCAAAAGCGGGCTGGTGTAGACCGTCAATCGACATGTTCGCCGTCGGATAGCCCAACTCGCGCCCGCGCTGTTCACCTGAAATGACGGGGCCGTCGATCCGGTGCCAATGTCCCAGCATATCAGCGGCTTTGCGGGTCTCACCAGAAGTGAGGGCCGCGCGGATTGCCGTCGACGACACGGTTTGGCTGCCCTTTGCCATCAGGGGCGCTATGGTCACGCCGAAACCGTAGATTTCTCCAAAGCGGAAAAGATCCTCTGCCTTTCCAGCGCGGCCTTTTCCAAAACAGAAGTCTGCACCGACCACCACATGATGCAGGCCCAGACCTTCCTTGATCACGTCACGCGCAAATTCTTCGGGGCTGAGCGAGGCCAGACCATTATTGAAACCCAACTCGTACAGTCGTTCAACACCGACCTTTTGCAGTTGGTGGCTGCGCGCAGCAGAGGACATGAGGCGGAAGGGTGGGGCATCAGGCGCAAAATACTCACGCGGATGCGGTTCAAAGGTGACAACACCCAAGGGCGCTTCTGGCAAGGCTTCGCGCGCAATATTGATGACCGACAAGTGCCCTTGATGCACGCCGTCAAAGTTGCCAATCGCAGCGGTTGCGCCGCGATCTGAGTCACTTACAAACTGATAGTCTCGGATAATCCGCATGTGCCTTGCGTAGCGGCCTCGACCGACAGAGACAAGAACCTAACGGGTAAATGATGTCAGTCTGCCACTCGCGAGGGAGCCAAAACGGTGGCTTCGCCGGACAGGACCTTTTTGTCGTCGACCGAACAATGACAAGACATCTTGACGCGCCGCTTTACCGGGTCGATGTCGGTCACGGTCACCTCGGCATAGACCAGGTCACCCGGACGCACGGGGGCGAGAAATTTCAGCGTTTGCCCGGTATAGATGGTGCCATGTCCGGGAAGCTGTTCGCCAATCACCGCAGAGATCAGGCCGGCGGTCAGCATGCCATGGGCAACGCGCCCTCTAAAGATGCTGTCACGGGCATATTCATCGTTCATATGCACCGGGTTGTGATCGGTTGACACCTTTGCAAACATCTCGATGTCTTCATCCGTCACAACCTTGCGCAGGTTGCGCATCATGCCAATTTCGATGTCTTCGATATAGATCGTGCCGCGCAGAAGATTATCCAATATTTCTCACCCTCAAGCAATAATCTGCCACATGACGCGGCATTCTTGTAACTTAATTGCTTTGATATTACCGAAGATCAAGGACTAAAATTATCGTAAAAACCCGATGGTATAGGTTGGCGATGACATTTCCTTTGTCAGGTAGGCACTTAAGGCATCAGGGTCAGGTTGGATGTCTGTTTTTGTTTCTAATGCAGCCAAACCGCCAGAGATGAACAGAGAATCGAGGTCTTCGCCCATTGCACCCTTGATGTCGGTCAAAACGCCATCTCCGATACAGAGAATCCGGTCATCCGAGACAGGGCTGCCCAAAGCGGAAAGTCTGCGGCGCGCCAGATCGTATATTGGTGGATGGGGTTTCCCGAAATAAAGGCTCTCGCCGCCCATTTCTGTATAAAGCTGTGCCAGAGCACCGGCACACCATTCGCGTGTCTCTCCGCGATCGACGACAATGTCGGGATTGGCGCAGAGCAGTTTCAAGCCTTTTTGCTTTGCATAGAGGAATTGTGGGCGCATCTCATCCGGGTGGGCCAAAGGATTCACGGGTCCGGTGCAGACGATTCCTTCGGCTTCCTCCAGGGGGACCTGGGTGATGGTCACCGGATCCTCAAGTAACGCAAGAGGTTCAAAAAAGTTCTGGTCATGGGGCTGGCCGACAAACCAAACCTTTTCACCGACGGTACCACGGAACATTGCCGAGCGGGCAGAATCACCAGAGGTCGCGATGGCGTCCCAACTGTCTGCGGCGACGCCGAAGCGGTCTAACTGTTTGGCAACGCTGTCAAAAGGGCGGGGGGCGTTGGTGACGAGGACGACCTTGCCGCCCGATTTTCGATAGGTTTGCAGCGCGGCAACTGCGTCGGGCAGGGCAGCCACGCCATTATGCACACAGCCCCAAAGATCGACAAAAAGCGCGTCATATTGGGCGGAAATTTCGGCGAGGGTTTCGACGATTCTGGTCATAAGGAGGCCTTTGTTCTGAGGACTGAGGAGCGTCGAAACCGGGGGCACCGGGTGTACACCTCCCCTACACCCCCCATGCACCCTTTCGGTGCATCATATACTCACATCTTGAGGTTCGGAATGATCTGCTTTTTACGGCTCATGATGCCGGGCAAGACCACGTGATCGCCTGAAACTGTCGCGCCAAAGCTTTTTTCGGCGATGGTTTTTACTGTGTCGTTGGGGATCAGCATCGTCGCTTCTTCCTTAAGAATATCTACGATGAACAATAATACCTCTGCGGCTCCGTCTTCGGATGCGACCACGGGCATCGCAGCCATCAAGGCATCCTTGCGGGCCAATAATGGGGCGGGGGAGGTGGTTTCAAGTACGGAGACCCGCAGTCCGGTGCCGTTCAGATCCATTTCCTTGCTGTCCATGCGCAGAAGTTCTGCGTCAGAAAATGCGGAAACGTCGGATTTGGCAGCGAACATATCCGAAGCAAAGGCGGTCATATCGACGCCCAGATCCGCAGCCAAAGCAGTGGCGACGGCGCGGTCTTCTTCCGTCGTGGTGGGGCTGCGGAATTCCAGCGTATCGGACAGAATGCAGGAAAGCGCAGCACCTTTGATTTCTTTGGGAGCCTTTGCCCAATCTTCGCCTGCGATCTGAACCATGATGGTGGCAGTACAGGCCAAAGGCTTGATGACCATATGAATCGGGCCCTTGGTCTCAAGTCCACCCACAAGGCGGTGGTGGTCAATGATGGCCTTGATGTCGCAGTTATTGATATTGGCAGGAAGTTCGGCGGGATTGTTTGTGTCGACGATGACAACGGATGTGCCGGCACCAACTTCTGTGATGATTTCAGGTTTGGGAAGGTTCCAGTGTTCCAGCATGAACAGTGCTTCGGTGTTTGGTTCACCCAGAAGGACGGGTTTGGCATCTACGCCCATGATTTCGTTAAGGTACCAAGACCAGATAATTGGGCTGCCGGTACTGTCGGTGTCAGGGGATTTGTGGCCAAATACGAGCGTGGTCATGAGGCGTCCTTGCTTGGTGGAGTGTGGATTTGAGGGTCTTATAGGAGCGCACCCCCCCATTGTCACGACCTTGCATCAAGGCCCAGTTCGACTCGTTTTTTACGTGTAAGTCCAGCCACCACCATGTCGAACGACGCACGGATGTGATCGCGCAGGCTTTCGTCGGACAGGCCGGGCGCGGCATAGTTCTGTATCCACTTCAAACCGCGAGAGGCAAGATAGGGGGCAGGGCGCAGACCGGGACTGTCGGAAAGCACCTCAAAGGCAAGATCGCTGGTTTTGAAAGTCACGGCGTTGCCGCCGGCACCCATCCCAATAACGGCGAACATCTTGCCCCCGACCTTGTAAACATCAGAGTTTCCCCACTGAACAACATGGGTGGCCTGAGGCAAGGAAGCACAGAAGCGTTTTAATTCATCACGGGTCATTGACTGTAGTCTAGTGGGTTGGAGTGGGATCGCAAATAGGGCAGATTAGGCCCATGACAAAGCCACGTGAAACCGACCTCTATCCGCCGATAAAAGCCTTTCTCGAAGATCAGGGGTATGTGGTCAAATCCGAGGTCGGCGCAGCGGATGTTGTCGCCGTGCGGGCAGAAGAACCGCCCGTGGTGGTAGAGTTGAAATTGGGGTTCTCGCTTGCCTTGTTTCATCAATGTGTGGCGCGGTTGAAGGTGACGGATGATGTCTATCTTGCTGTGGCGCGCAGTCCGGGCAGACGGTTTGCCAAATCGCTGAAAGAAAACACCGCTCTGGCGCGGCGGTTGGGATTGGGCGTCATCACCGTGCGGCTGAAAGATGCCTTGGTCGAGGTACATTGTGACCCGGGGCCCTATGCGCCACGTAAATCTGTAAAACGGCAAAACAATTTGCTGCGGGAATTCGCCCGCAGGCAGGGGGATCCGAACGACGGGGGACAGACGCGGGCAGGATTGGTAACGGCCTATCGTCAGGATGCGTTGAAGCTTGCGGTTTATTTGTTTGAGGCCGGCGCCAGCAAAGGCGCGGACGTGGCAAGTGAAACCGGGATCGCCCTTGCAACACGTGTGATGCGGGACAATTATTACGGCTGGTTTGAAAAGATCGACAAGGGCGTTTACGGGCTGAGCCCTGCAGGGGCTGACGCGGTGAATACAACGCCGCGGGTCTTGGGCACGGATTGAGCAGGGCGGATAGCCGGACATCTTTTCAGTACCGATCATAACCGGCCCAAAATCGATTCGTCTCCTCTTTTACCCTTGATAATTCTACAACTTGGCGGCCGTGATCTTTTAATGGAGACGCGAAGGTGACCCTAAGCGTCAAAATCATCATAAAACGTTTGGATTTTTAGTGACAAAAAGAGCGCATATTTTTTCACATACGATTGGTTGACAGCACGTCGCCGCATGCCTAGCTATGCGTCGTTATCACTCGACATGATTGAGTGCTAACGCCTGATCGGCCCAGGAACGGGCGACAGGCTGGGAGAAACCTTTGAGCCTTAAGGAGCTACAAAGATGGCATTGAAACCGCTTCACGACCGCGTGCTGGTAAAGCGCACAGAAAGCGAAGAGAAAACAGCCGGCGGATTGATTATTCCTGATTCAGCCAAAGAAAAGCCTTCCGAGGGCGAAGTTGTATCTGTGGGCGAAGGCGCTCGCAAAGACAGCGGCGAGTTGATCGCACCAGCAGTGAAAGCTGGCGACAAGATTCTGTTCGGCAAATGGTCCGGCACAGAAGTCACCGTAGACGGTGAAGAAATGCTGATGATGAAAGAGAGCGACATCATGGGGATCATCACCTGAGATCAGGGGATGGCGGGGTAGGCCCCGCCCTGTGGTTCGACGCTTAATTCTGAAATAAATGGAGAAGACAAATGGCAGCTAAGGACGTCAAATTTGACACCGATGCCCGCAACAAAATGCTCAAGGGTGTGAACACTCTGGCAAACGCGGTGAAAGTCACCCTCGGCCCCAAAGGCCGCAACGTGGTTCTGGACAAATCGTTCGGTGCCCCACGCATCACCAAAGACGGTGTTTCCGTGGCCAAAGAGATCGAACTGGAAGACAAGTTCGAGAACATGGGCGCACAGATGGTCAAGGAAGTTGCTTCCCGTACCAATGACGAAGCAGGCGACGGTACAACAACCGCAACCGTTCTGGCGCAGGCCATCGTCAAAGAGGGCATGAAGTCTGTTGCGGCAGGCATGAACCCGATGGATCTGAAGCGCGGCATCGACATGGCGACGCTGACTGTTGTTGAGGCCATCCGCGCCGCGGCACGTCCGGTTTCCGACAGCGATGAAGTTGCACAGGTTGGTACGATCTCTGCAAACGGTGAAAAAGAAATCGGCCGTCAGATCGCGGATGCGATGCAGAAGGTTGGCAATGAGGGTGTGATCACCGTTGAAGAGAACAAAGGTCTGGAAACAGAGACCGATGTTGTTGAAGGCATGCAGTTCGACCGCGGTTACCTGTCCCCTTACTTTGTCACCAACTCTGACAAGATGACTGTTGAGCTGGAAGACGCGATTATTCTGCTGCACGAGAAGAAGCTGTCTTCCTTGCAGCCAATGGTTCCACTGTTGGAGCAGGTCATCCAGTCGCAGAAGCCTTTGCTGATCATCGCAGAAGATGTTGAAGGCGAAGCGCTTGCAACGCTGGTTGTGAACAAACTGCGCGGCGGTTTGAAAATTGCAGCGGTTAAAGCGCCAGGTTTCGGCGATCGTCGTAAAGCGATGCTGCAGGACCTTGCCATTCTGACCGGCGGTCAGGTGATCTCCGAAGATCTCGGCATGAAGCTTGAGTCCGTTACAATGGACATGCTGGGTTCCGCCAAAAAGGTGTCGATCACCAAGGACGAGACCACAGTTGTTGATGGCGCTGGCGAGAAGGCCGAGATCGAGGCACGTGTGGCCCAGATCCGCAACCAGATCGAAGAAACCACATCAGACTACGACAAGGAAAAGCTGCAGGAGCGTGTTGCGAAACTCGCCGGTGGTGTTGCCGTGATCCGCGTTGGCGGCATGTCCGAAGTGGAAGTCAAAGAGCGCAAAGACCGCGTTGACGATGCACTGAACGCGACGCGCGCTGCTGTGCAAGAAGGCATCGTTGTTGGCGGTGGTGTTGCCCTGGTTCAGGCAGGCAAGAAGCTTGAAGGTCTGACAGGCGAGAACAGCGATCAGAACGTCGGTATCTCCATCGTGCGCAAGGCACTGGAAGCACCGCTGCGTCAGATCGCCGAGAACGCCGGTGTTGACGGTGCGGTTGTTGCGGGCAAAATCCGCGAGAGCAACGATTTGACCTATGGTTTCAACGCGCAGACCGAAGAATATGGCGACATGTTCAAGTTCGGCGTGATCGACCCTGCCAAAGTTGTGCGTACAGCGCTTCAGGATGCGGCATCTGTTGCTTCCCTGCTGATCACAACCGAAGCCATGGTTGCTGACAAACCTTCCAAGGAAGGTGCAGGCGGCGGCATGGGCGGCGGCATGCCCGACATGGGCGGCATGGGCGGCATGATGTAAGGTTCGCCCTATATCTATCCTGCCAGTCGGCAAGATACGCAAAAGGCCCGTTCGCGGGCCTTTTGTTGTTTTGGGCCTGCGCATCCATCAGGCAGGCTACGGGAACGGATGTTAACACTCCATCAAGGGGCGGAGTGCTAGGCTGTCACAACCTGAGCGTGGTGAGAGTGAATGAAAACCGAAGCTGTCCAATCCCTTCCTGTCCCTGAAAAACAATCCGGTTCATCGCAGGACATTGAGGATTTTATTTATCTGATAAGTCATGATGTGCGGGCGTCGGTCCGTGCGTTGTTGGAGTTGCCTCATTGGATTGCCGAGGATCTGGAAGAATCGGGAGTGCCGATTGACGCGTCGGTCGCCGCCTCGATCGAGTTGATGAACCGTCACACTGGTCGCTTGGACCGCATGCTGGTCGACTTGCTGACTTTCTCGCGGATCGGTCGCATGCAGGAAGTGCGTGAAGTTGATCTGTCCAATGTGCTGGATCAGGTGCTGGAAGAGATACAGGTTTTGCCGGGGTTTACCGTGATCCGCAATCTGGACTGCGCTACAGTTGTTATTGGAGAGCGGGATGTGCTGACGCTGTTTAGTGCATTGATTCGCAACACCATGAAACATCACGATAAAAAGTCGGGACAGATTGTCGTATGCAGCGCAATCGAAGGGGAGGAGGTTGTGCTTTCGGTGGCGGATGATGGTCCGGGCATTGCGCCGGAATATCGTGAAAATGTTTTTGGCGCGATGCGGACCCTGCGTCCGCGCGACGAGGTGGAGGGCAGTGGTATGGGCCTCGCCAATGTACGAAAGATCGCCACATTATATGGCGGGTCGGTTCGCATCAAGGATTCACCCTATGGACGCGGAAGCCTTGTTGAGGTGCGGTTGCGTCAGGAACCTGTTTCGTGACCGTTCGATTTGTAGACAATCAGATTTGAAGAATGTGCGGCGTTAAGGTTCTGTCAGGCTTTATCCGCAATTCTTTCCCCGAGTGAAAAATTCCAGGATCCTGCCATGTTGAGTTCTGAAGAAACCATGTCGTCTGTGCCCGGTGCCTTCCAGACACCGAGAGGTATGCGTGCCCTGTTACTGGATGACAGCAATTTCGACCGGGCGCGCATTCGCCGGATGAGCGACAAAACAGACCTTGCGATCAAGCTGGACGAGGTGGAAAGCATTGAAGCGCTGGACGCGGCAGTGGCCAGAGAAAATTATGACCTGATCCTGATTGATTACCGCCTGCCTGTTGGCGACGGTATGGAAGCACTGGATCATGTTTTGAAAAACGAGCTGAACAAAGATGCAGGCAAGATCATGATCACAGGTGACGGTGCGCGCCAGACGGCGATTCAGGCAATGCGCAGCGGCTATCATGATTTTTTGACCAAAGAGGAGATGAATGCCGAAGATTTGCGTAGTGCGATGATCAATGCTGTTACCCTTGCACGCCGGCAGCAGTTTTTGACCAGACAAGCGGTACAGCAGCGCGAAGCCATACAACAAGGCCTGATTGCGGCTTTGCAAGACAGCGACGTGCAGAATAGCGTGATTTCCCTGGTGCGTCGTAATCTGAATCTGGATGGATTCCGCTTGAGCGAAATGATGGGCCGGTTTGATGCGGCCGAGGCGGAAAAATTATTGGCTGTCTTGCATGATGAAGACGACTTTATCTTTCATTGACCCATCTTGGGTTGGGCTGTTTGACTAGGCTGCCCCCTTTCGCTTGGCGCGGTGGATATGAACAGCTATGCCTATGTATGCGCCTCGTTTTTGGAATCCTCTTTACCATGATTGCCTTTGCGGCAAATTCGATCCTGACACGAATGGCGATAGAGGGTGGATTTATTGACCCTTCGGGTTTTGCTGTTGTGCGTGTGGTATCAGGCGCGCTGGTCCTTGGTATGGTTGTTTCCCTGCGCGGTGGCGGTCTTCCGCTGTTGCGTCGTGACCGGATTTCGGGAGCTTTGAGCCTTGCTGCCTATTTGGTGGGATTTTCACTTGCTTATCTCACGCTCGATGCGGGGTTGGGGGCCCTCATTCTTTTTGGTGTTGTACAGATTACCATGTTCGCAGATGGCGCGTTGCGTGGGACAGCCCCGACGCAACGACAATTGGCGGGGGGGGCGGTTGCCTTTTGCGGACTGCTGATCGCGCTTTGGCCCGGGCCTGGCGGGGCCGCAGATCCGGTCGGCGCAATCTTGATGATTATTGCCGGACTAGGCTGGGCCGCATATAGCATTCTAGGTCGAAGCGCCAAAGATCCGCTGGCATCAACCGGTGCAAATTTCCTGCTTTGTGTGCCCATCCTTCTGATTTTGCTTGCAGGGACCGGGCCGACCTTCAGCGCGACAGGGCTGGCGTTGGGAATCATCTGCGGGGGGCTGACTTCCGGGCTTGGCTATGCACTTTGGTATGCGGTGCTGCCAAAACTCGAAAGTGCCACGGCGGCCACTGTACAGCTCAGCGTGCCAGTGATTGCAATCCTTGCGGGGGCCGCATTATTGGGTGAAACCATTGGGGCGGTTGTCATTGTCGCGACATTTCTGGTGGTCGGGGGCATTGGCTTTGCCGTTACCGGACAAGCGGTTCGAGGGGATCGTAGCTGAGACCAGGATCGCCAAAGGCAACCTGAAGCAGACTGTCGGGTTTGTAGCGCCGCGTTGCCAGCTCGGCTTGTGTCAGCCAATGCCATTCGTTCACGATTCTTTCGACATCCCGCCAATTGGGGTCAATGCTGGCGGTACCCTTCAAGGTGCAACGAAAGTAGACATCCACTTGATGAAACCTGCTGGCGGGGTCGTGAAATTCGTTTACCAAACAAGGGTCTCCCACAGTAACATGCAGTCCGGTTTCTTCAAAAACCTCACGGCACAGGTTGTCGGGCAGGGATGAACCCGGTTCAACCCCTCCTCCGGGTGCACAAAGCAGGTCACTCTGCCCATTGGGGTAGGCATTTACCATCAGCAAGCGCGCCTCATGCAAGATGAGGCCACGAACAGCCAATCGAGGAGAATTTGGGCGCATCCCGGCCCTTTCTGCAAAAGATGTACGACTGGCATTTCCCAGCGGATGAATTCAGTTTATCTGATCGGCTATGACCCGCCAATTGTTTCTCCTTTTTGCCGTTATTGGCCTGAGTGCTTGCCAGAACAGTTCTGCACAGGCGCGATGTGTCGTTTTGTTACACGGGTTGGCACGCACTGAGTCCTCTTTTGCGCTGATGGAAGCTGCGCTTGAAACCGAAGGCTACCGGATCGTGAGACCCGGTTACCCTTCAACCGAAGCACCGATCGAGGTGCTCACCCGACAGACGGTACCGGATGCTGTCGCCGCCTGTGGCACACCGAAGGTAGATTTCGTGACCCATTCCATGGGCGGAATCTTGGTGCGGCAATGGGTGGCCCAAGAAGGCAACGCACGCGTTGGACGGGTTGTAATGTTGGGACCACCAAATCAGGGCAGTGAAGTGGTGGATGAACTGGGCGATATTGCTGCATTCGACTGGATCAATGGTCCGGCAGGTCGGCAGATGGGCACGGGACCAGAGTCTTTGCCGAGAAAACTTCCGCCTGTAACCTTTGACCTTGGGGTGATCGCCGGATCGCAATCCCTGAATCCCTATTTTTCGACCTTGTTGCCCGGCCCTGATGACGGCAAGGTTTCCGTCGCTTCAACTCGCGTCGCTGGCATGAAAGATCACATCGTATTGCCTGTGACCCATACCTTCATGATGAACAGCCCCAGGGTGATTGCGCAAACGATGGAGTTTATGCGCACCGGAGCATTTGACCAGAGCATCACCTGGTTCGAAGGGGTATTGGAAGCGGTGGGTTGCTCTGAAGGGGAGTGCATTACCGGCTCGGAGGAGGGGAATGCCAAACCTTGATTTGACGGGAGCGCGTGTTCTGTATCCCGACGGCCTTAGCCAGACGCCCTTGTCTTTTGCGGAAGGGCTGATTGTTGATGCGCCGGTAGGACGTGCGGTTGATCTGACGGGTTATCTTGTGTTGCCGGGGATTGTTGATCTGCATGGCGACGGGTTTGAACGTCATCTTGCACAGCGGCGCGGCGCGATGAAACAGCTCGACGCGGGCTTGATCGCCTGTGAGGCCGAGCTTGCGGCAAACGGGATTACCACGGCTGTTCTTGCGCAGTTTGTCAGTTGGGAAGGAGGGATGCGTGGGCTGGAGTTTGCCGAGCGTGTCTTTGCTACCATTCGCGATGCAAAACAGGCATTGGTGACGGATTTGCAGGCCCAGCTCAGGTTCGAGACCCATCTGCTTGAGTTGTACGACGATCTTCCGCAAAGGCTGACTGACTGGGGCATCAGCTATATGGTGTTCAATGACCACCTTCCACATGACCGGTTGGACGCGGGAAAGTTGCCGCGCCGGTTGAATGGTCAGGCGCTCAAGGCGCGGCGCAGCCCGGAAAAACACCATGCCTACATGAAGGAGTTACACGGTCTGAGCGCGGAAGTCCCTGCTGCGCTGGACATGCTTTGCCCGCGTTTGGCGACTGCAGGTGTTCGTATGGGAAGCCATGATGATGCAACGGCCGAAGACCGCGCGATCTGGCGCGCGCGCGGGGTGCAGGTGGCCGAATTTCCTGAAACCTTGGAAGCGGCAGAGGCAGCGCATGCTGCGGGTGATCCCGTGCTGATGGGGGCACCCAATGTGGTGCGGGGCGGATCGCACAATGGCAACCTGTCGGCGGTTGATCTTCTGGTCATGGGGTATTGTGATGCATTGGCATCAGATTATCATTACCCCTCGCCCCGGCGGGCGGCGTTAATGCTGGCGGATGCAGGTATATTCGATCTTGCTGGTGCATGGGCGCTGATTTCGTCGGGGCCTGCAGCGGTTTTGGGATTGTCGGACCGGGGCAGCCTGACCACGGGCAAACGCGCGGATTTTGTCGTTCTTGATGCGCTGACGCGGCGCGTTGCCGCGACCTTTGCCCAGGGCCGGGTATCCTATATGAACGGTGCCATCGCGGAGCGATTTATCGCATGATGCGGTTCACATGGCCCATTTTGCGACCTGCCTTGGTTTCAGCCTTGCCGTAGAGATGCAGGGCGGTGTCCTTTTCACGGGCAAGTGCCGGAATGCGGTCCATGTCCGCGCCAATCAGGTTTTCCATCACCACATCTGCGTAGCGTGATCCATCTCCGAGGGGCCAGCCGGTGATTGCACGAATGTGTTGTTCAAACTGATCCACCGTGCAGCCGTTTTGTGTCCAATGGCCTGAGTTATGCACACGCGGGGCGATTTCATTGACGATAAATCCCTGTGGCGTGACAAAGAGTTCCACGCCCATCACGCCGACATAATCCAGTGCGTTCAATATCTTGGCCGCGATCAATACGGCATCCGTGCGCTGACTGCTGCTGAGGGCTGCAGGGACGGTCGTGGTGCGCAAGATGCCATCGCGGTGGACATTTTCACCGGGATCAAAACAGGCGACCTCCCCGGATGGGCTACGTGCACCGATGATGGAAACCTCGTGTGAAAAATCGACAAATCCTTCAAGCACGGCGGGCGCGCCCTTCATATCTGCAAATGCAGATTCGGCATTTTCGGGGGCGCTTAATCGTGCCTGTCCCTTGCCGTCATAGCCAAACCGGCGAGTTTTCAGGATGGAAGGGGTTCCAATCTCGGTCACGGCTTGTGTCATTGCTGCGGCGTCGGGGACATCCGCAAAGGGGGCCACCGTCAGCCCGAGGTTTCGCAGGAACTCCTTTTCTGTAAGGCGATCCTGGGAGATACGCAGCGCTTCGCGTCCGGGGCGGATCGGGACCAACGATTCGATCAGGTCAAGGGCGGCGGTAGGGACATTTTCGAATTCGAAGGTCACCACTTCACAAGCGCTGGCAAAAGCGCGCAGGGCATTTGCATCTTCATAAGGGGCCATTGTTACAGCATCTGCAACATGAGCGGCAGGCGGATGGGCACCGGGTTCGAAAATATGTGTCTTGAACCCCAATCGCGCAGCGGCAACAGACAACATACGGCCCAGTTGGCCGCCGCCTAGAATGCCGATCGTGCTGCCCGGAACAAGTGGTTCAGTCATCTGCCGGCTCCTCGGGAATCGAGGCACTGAGTGCGGCGCGCCACTTGTCGAGCCTGTCAGCAACATTTGCATCCCGCAATGCCAAGATGGACGCGGCCATCAGGCCTGCATTTGCCGCGCCCGGGGCACCGATGGCCATTGTTGCCACCGGAAAACCCTTTGGCATTTGCAAAATGGAATAAAGGCTATCAACCCCTGACAATGCTTTGGTCTGTACCGGCACACCGATCACCGGAATGCGGGTTTTGGACGCCATCATGCCGGGTAAATGTGCCGCACCGCCCGCACCTGCAATGATCACTTGCAAACCTCGATCCACAGATGTTTTCCCGTATTCCCACAAACGATCCGGCGTGCGATGGGCTGAAACGATGCGTGTCTCGTAGGAAATGTTGAGTTCATCAAGGACGTCTGCGGCCTCACGCATCGTGGCCCAATCGGATTGCGAGCCCATGATGATGCCTACGGGAGGTGTGGTCATGTGAAATACGCCTTTGATCTGCGGAATTGAGCGGGCACTATAGCCAGACTGCGTCGGGGGGCAATGCAATGCTGTGTTGGATTGACCTCAGGCGATGATGTCTGGGGTGAGCCGGTCTTCGATCATGGAGATCAGGTCTTTTAGCCGCAGTTTGCGTTTTTTCAAACGCTGCAAAGTGAGCTGGTCGGCGGTGGTGCGCTCTGTCAGGGCGGTAATCGCCTCGTCCAGATCACGGTGCTCGCGGCGAAAAACCTCAAGTTCGACACGCAAAACGTCATCCGTTTTCATCGAAAGATCGGTGGGCGCATTCATATCTTGATGATTCCATTGATATTGAACTTGTAATATAGGTGTTCACCTTGCTTGCGCATAGCCCTTGTGCACGGCGCTGGCTGTGCCCATATTCATATCAACGGTTGCCACGAACGGGGCCGCACATGACTGTCGCTTGAGAATATAAGGACGTGTCGCATGACGAAAATGACGATAGCATCTTATCCCCATATGTTGGGATTTGAACAGCTGGAGCGGGTGCTGGAACGCAGCGCAAAATCCGGCAATGAAGGATACCCACCCTTCAACATCGAACAAACCTGCGATTTCAGTTATCGCATCACACTGGCGGTTGCCGGCTTCGCCGAAGAAGACCTTGCGATCACTGTCGAAGATCGGCAGTTGGTTATCCGGGGGCGACAGGCCGAAGAAACTCAGGGCCGTATTTTCTTGCACCGCGGCATCGCTGCGCGACAGTTCCAACGTTCATTTGTCCTGGCTGATGGCGTGGAAGTGGGTGAGGCGCAGATGGAAAATGGTCTGCTTCATGTGGACCTGACCCGCGCCAAACCGGAAACAGTTGTGCAAACGATCAAGATCAAGAAGGGATAAGGCGATGGAAAATACCGAGGCACGTTCAACAGACCGCACCGTCTATGTCAAAACAATTGCTGTTATAGATCTGCCACGCGAAGTGCGCGATCAGGCAGCAGGGCTTGAACAGCTATATGCTGTTCATGATTCCCAGGGACAGCAGCTTGCCCTTGTTGGCGATCGAAAACTGGCGTTCCTTTTGGCGCGCGAACATGATTATGCGCCCGTGATGGTGCATTGATCTGGCGCCTGGCGGACAGTTGACTAAAGTTGGAGTGGTCGCACGTGGTGCGACCCTTTTTCATGGCAAGAGATGAGATTATGACGTTTGAATTTGATTGGGTGGATGCATTTACGGACAAACCTTTTGGCGGGAACGGATGTTCGGTCGTGCATGACGGGGCGGTTTTGTCCGATGACACCTGTCTCGCTTATGTACGCGAAACGTCATTGGTTGAATGCACTTTTACCGGTCCGTCCAAGGTCGCTGATCTCAGGGTGAAATATTATCTTGCCAGTCGTGAAATCCCCTTTGCCGGGCATCCGACCATTGCGACGGTGGCGGCGCTCAAACATCGGGGCAAGATTGGCGACGGGCCGCTTACGCTGGAAACCGGGGCGGGTATTGTTGCGGTGGAGGTGGCAGGAGATGACATCACTATGACACAGCAGGCGCCGGAGTTCGGTCAGAACGTGCCTGCAGAAATCGTAGCAGCGGTGGGAGGAATTTCGCGCGATCTGATCATCGCACCGCCGCAGATCGTTTCGACAGGATTGCCGTTTTGTATCACCGTTCTCAAGGATCGTGCCGCGATAGAGGCTTTGCGCCTGGATGCGACGGCTTTCGCGGCCTATTGCACAGAGCTTGGCCTGCCCTCTACTGACGTGATGGAGCCGTATTGGATCACGCTCCAGGGAGCGAGCGCCAAGGGCGATACCTATGCGCGTTTGCTTTTGGCACCGCCCAGTGCACCAGAAGACCCCTACACCGGATCTGCCACGGGGGCGGCGGCATCCTATCTTTGGGCACAGGGATTGCTGGATTCGCCGAAGTATATTGCGGAACAGGGGCATGGCATGGGCCGCCCCGGTCAGGCACGGGTCGAGGTATTGGGACCACGCGAGGCCATCTCTGGCGTCAAGGTGACAGGGCGCGGCGTGGTGGTGATGTCTGGGACAGCGTTTCTGCCAAGATGAAAAAAGCGCGGCCTGATGAAAAGGCCGCGCTTGATTCGAACTGTTGATCAATGACAGGAGTTATCCTGAAATCAGACCCATGCTTTCCAGCTTCAAGAGCACCTGATGGGCGCAGTTGTCCACATCCACATTTTCGGTCTCGACGCGCAATTCAGGGTTTTCCGGCACATCGTAAGGATCTGAGATCCCTGTAAATTCCTTGATCTTGCCTTCGCGCGCCAGTTTGTAGAGTCCCTTGCGGTCGCGGCGTTCGCATTCTTCGATGCTGGTCGCGACATGGATTTCGACAAATGCCCCAAAATTTTCCACATCTTCACGCACCGCACGGCGGGTGGTGGCATAGGGGGCGATGGGTGCGCAGATGGCGATGCCGCCGTTCTTGGTGATCTCACTCGCGACATAGCCGATACGCCGGATGTTGAGGTCGCGGTGTTCCTTGCTGAAGCCCAGTTCGGAGGACAGGTTCTTGCGCACGATGTCGCCGTCCAGCAGCGTCACAGGACGCCCCCCCATTTCCATCAGCTTGACCATCAGAGCATTCGCAATGGTGGATTTCCCGGAGCCGGAGAAACCGGTGAAGAACACGGTAAAGCCCTGCTTGTTGCGCGGTGGGCGCGTGCGGCGCAGTTCCTGCACCACCTCGGGGAATGAGAACCATTCAGGGATTTCCAAACCTTCCTGCAAGCGACGGCGCAATTCGGTGCCGGAGATGTTCAGGATCGTGACATCATCCTTGTCGTGAATCTCATCTGCGGGTTCGTATTGGGCGCGTTCCTGTACATAGACCATGTGTTTGAAATCGACCATTTCGATGCCCATTTCCTCTTGATGGGTGCGAAACAGATCCTGCGCATCATAGGGGCCATAGAAATCTTCACCGGCAGAGTTCTTGCCGGGGCCTGCGTGGTCACGGCCGACAATGAAATGGGTGCAGCCGTGGTTCTTGCGGATCAGCCCATGCCAAACCGCCTCGCGAGGGCCGGCCATGCGCATGGCAAGATTGAGCAATGACATTGACGTGGTCGCGGCGGGATACTGGTCCAGCACAGCCTCGTAACAGCGTACGCGAGTGAAATGATCCACATCGCCGGGCTTGGTCATGCCGACAACGGGGTGAATCAAGAGGTTGGCCTGTGCTTCGCGCGCGGCACGGAACGTCAGTTCCTGATGAGCGCGGTGCAAGGGATTGCGGGTCTGGAAGGCCACAACCTTGCGCCAGCCTACCTTGCGGAAATAGGCGCGTAGTTCGTTCGGCGTGTCGCGGCGGGCACGGAAGTCATAATGCACTGGCTGCTGAATGCCTGTCACGGGACCGCCGAGATAGACGTCGCCGGCGGTGTGGTGCAGATAGTTCACTGCGGGGTGAGCGGTGTCATCGGCACCAAACACCTTGGTTGCTTCATGCGACTTGTCTGGCGTCCAGCGGTCGGTGACGGTCATTGTTGCGAGGATCACACCTTCCTGATCCCGCAGGGCGATGTCTTGGCCGATTTCAAGCTTGGCTGCGAAATCTTCGGTGACATCCAGATTGATTGGCATGGGCCAGAGCGTGCCATCCGCCATGCGCATGTTATCGACAACGCTATTGTAATCCGCTTCGCTCATGAAACCCTTGAGCGGGTTGAAACCACCGTTCATCAACAGTTCCAAATCACAAATCTGGCGCGGAGTCAGGTCGTGACTGATCAGGTCAGCCGCCTCTACCTTCATCTTCTGCGCGGAGTCGTAGGATACATATAGCTCCGGAATTGGAGCGAGATTTGTCAACATGCTCATAATTATTCTCGTTTTACCTCATGCCCGGAGACCCGGTTGCCCGCGCTATGCCGTCAGATTACGGCAAAAGTCTAGCAGCGCTTGGGCGAAAGTAGCAAAAATTATATTGGAAGATGCAGGTTTGTCGGTTTTACACGGGTTGGTTTTGGCGAAACGACGCCAAAAGCGTCGCCAGATTGCTGGCCTCTTGCAGGGGCCACGCCATCAGGGGCGTAGTGAGCCCGCGCAATTCAAGTGCCTTCAATTGATTCTCGGGGACTTCATATCCCGCAGCGCGCAGCAGTGGTGCAGAGATCAAGGCCTGCACCTTGTGATCCTTGGTGACCCCTTCGATGCGCGAGGCCGTATTGACCGTATCCCCGATCAAAGTGCGCGGTGCTTGGCCCGCCGCGCCGATTTCGCCAAGCACCACATCACCCAGATGCGCCCCGATGCCAATCGCCACGGGGCTTTGCCCTTCGCTGACCAATGTCCGGTTGAAGCTGGCAAGCGCTTTTGCAATGCCTTCGATCGCCAGCAAGGCCGCCTGCGCCGAGCTTTCCGTATCCGAGGTTTCGAAGACAGCAAGAAACCCGTCGCCTAGATATTTGTCGACCGTGCCGCCCTGGGCATTTATTGCGGGTACGATGGCGTCAAAAAACCGGTTCAGCAGGAAGACGACATCATAAGGCAATTGCCCTGTTGTTCGCGCCGTAAAACCGCGCATGTCAAGGAACAGCAAGGCGAGTTCCTTTTCTTCGCCCTGTACTGCATGGCCGCGATGTTTGCGTTTCCCGTCTGGTTGAAAGACACGAAAAACGCTTGTGGGGGCAGTCGGTTTGATTTGACAGGCCAGCCTTGTGTTGGGCTCTGCACCAACGGCAGCAAGGCTGGAAGCTTCGGCTTCACTTGGTGGGGGCAAGGCTTCGAGGCCGTCTTCGATCACCACACGACATGTTGTGCATCGTCCGCGCCCGCCGCAGAGCGAGGCATGGGGAATGCCACGCAGACGCGACATTTCAAGCAGGGTCAGACCGCAGGGTGCATTGATTTGCAGACCGCTGGAATATCGGATTGTGACAGAGCGTTTTCGCGTAAGGATATATTTGAGCAGGTAGACGATTGCGATCGCCACCAAAACCGCGGCAAAAACCCAGCGCAATTGCACTGTGAGCGTGTAAAGTTCGGCAAAGGTTTCCCGGTCTGGAAAATTGAACCTTTCGATCATCGACTCGCGTTGAACCGGGTCGCTGAATTGTGCCCTGACGCGCCGTCCTTCGATCAGGAAGCCAGCCAAGGCAAAGGCCGGCACCAAGGTCGCAAGTCCAATCATTACAGGCAGGGCGCGACGCCACCATGCTTGGCTACGCAACCAGAAATGCAAACCAGTACAGCCATGTGCCCAGACCACCAACAGCAGCAGGGTTTGTTTCCAGCCGTCCGCGGTGTTGTACAACAACAGCATGATATAGCCCATTTCGTCATTGACGCCATGGATCTCATGGGCGGTGCGGGTATGGATCAGATGGGCCACCAGCAAAAGCGGGATGGTAATGCCCAATACAATCTGCATCGCCTCCCAGAACGGCATGCGCAAAGTGCCGCGCTGGGCCAGTTTGGTCAGCGCAAGTACCATATGCACCGAAAAGGCCCCGTAAAGCAGGATGGTCCCCGCGATGCTGCGGGTCACGATCTGACGCCAGTCTTGCGCTGCGTCCATCCAGACAGGCGAGAGCATGCCAAGTCCGATGTTCAGGAAATGCGTTAGTGCATAGGTAAACAGAACCAGCCCGCTGGCAATGCGCAGACGTGCAGGCCAGGTGCCGCGCCATAGATCACTCATTTCCTCTCCCTTGCTGCCGCTTGACTGTGAGGGGCACTGCCCCTTGCGTCAAGCGCCCGGCTGCGGGATCACTCGGCCGCCTGGACTTCTACTTCGGCCCCGACTTCGGCGATGAACCGTTCCGCCTCAAGTGCGGCCATGCAACCCATCCCGGCACTGGTGACCGCCTGGCGATATTTGTGATCGGTTAGATCACCGGCGGCAAATACACCCGGAATCGAGGTTTCGGTGCTGTCGGGTTTGGTGACGACATAGCCGCCCATATGTGTTTCCAGCGTATCCTTGACCAATTCGTTGGCAGGTGCGTGTCCTATGGCAACAAAGACGCCTTTGCAGGGAATGTCTGTAATATCGCCTGTCTGGGTGCTTTTGACCTTGATGCCTTCGACACCCAATGGGCTGTCGGTGCCGTAAACCTCGGTCAATTCGTGGAACCACAACGGTTCAATTTTGGGGTTCTTCATCAAGCGATCGATCAGGATCTTTTCGGCGCGCAATTCATCGCGCCGGTGAATCAGTGTCACCTTTGAGGCGAAGTTGGTCAGGAACAGCGCCTCTTCAACAGCGGTATTGCCCCCGCCGATTACGACAATTTCCTGCCCACGATAGAAGAACCCGTCGCAGGTGGCGCAGGCCGAAACGCCAAAGCCTTTGAATTTTTCTTCGGTTTCGAGGCCCAACCATTTGGCGCGGGCACCGGTCGCGAGGATCACAGCGTCGGCAATGTATGTCGTGCCGCTGTCGCCCTTGGCATGGAAGGGACGTGAAGACAGATCCAGGTCGGTGATGATGTCACCGATGATCTCGGTGCCCATGGCCTTGGCGTGTGCTTCCATACGGACCATCAGGTCGGGCCCCTGCACCTCTGTATCTCCCGGCCAGTTTTCGACTTCGGTCGTGGTGGTCAATTGACCGCCGGGTTCGATGCCCTGAACCAGAATCGGGTTCAACATGGCACGGCTGGCATAGACGCCGGCCGTATATCCCGCAGGGCCGGAGCCGATAATCAGAACCTTGGTTTTGCGTGTGTCGGCCATCTGGCACCCCCGAAGACTGTGTATCGTAATTATTTCGACTTGATCGATATAGCGGCGCTGTGCGGCTTCTTAAACCCCTTACAGAGCAGCGTTCATCAAGCCGTGAACGCAACAGCAAAAGAGTGTTCAGAAAGAAAATTGCGCACTTGCGATACATTATTGCGCCTGTTAGCGCCGCTGGTATAACAATCGCGAATTGAAAGGGGTGTTCGATGGCGGGTACGCGGCTTGATCCAATAGACCGGAAAATTCTGGCTGAGCTTCAGGCAGACGGACGGATGACGAACGTCGAGTTGGCCAAACGTGTTGGTATTTCTGCGCCGCCTTGTTTGCGCCGGGTGCGCACGCTTGAGGAACAGGGCTTTATCCTTGGCTATCATGCAGAGGTGGATGCACGGGAATTGGGGTTTGAAGTACAGGTTTTTGCGATGGTTGGCCTTGCCAGTCAGGCGGAGGCTGATCTGAGTGCTTTTGAGGAAAAGTGTCGTAACTGGCCCTTGGTGCGTGAGTGCCACATGCTGAATGGCGAGGTGGATTTCATTCTGAAGTGCGTCGCGCCAGATCTGTCCTCGTTCCAGAGCTTCCTTACCGGTGCGCTTTTGACAACGCCGAATGTGGAAAGCGTCAAGACCTCGTTGGTGATCCGGGGTGCGAAAGACGAACCCGGCGTGCCGTTTGATGTATTGGAAGAACGGTTGCAAGTCGCCCCCTGACGCATGCGTCAGAGGGGATGTGTCAGGCGCGTGAACAGAGCAACATGGTTACATCGTGTCGGCAGTTGCCTGAATTTCAGGCGCACGCGGATGCGCAAGCGGGCCAAAATCCGTGATGTGACTGATCTGTGGGAACATGCCCAAGAACCGGTCCCGCAGGGAATGTGACACGCTATGAGTAGCCTTTGCACCGGGATGGAAGGTTTCCATCTCGACACCGCCGGCACGGATTGCGGCATGACGATCCAGACAGATGTGAAACAGGCGAACGGGGGTTGGAGGGACCACTTCGATCACGTTGACGCCATCCAGGAATTCGCGAACAGGCGTCAGCATCCGTTTTTCACCCGCCTCTGCCCGCAAGTGATGCGGCGTGTGCAGGATACGGGCGGCGGGACCGACCGTCAGAAATGAACTGGGTCGACCCTGACCGAATGTATCGGCCATGATACGGATCAAAGGCATGCGCCGTCCGGCGTCGGCGGGCACAAAGCTGCTGGAACCAACCCAGATCAATTTCGCAGGTTCGCCCGTCGAGGTGTTGATCATGTCACCGGGTTGCAGGTCTTCGACCGCGACATCCCCATGGACCGTGGCAATCAATGTGCCCCGTGCAAACGCGGAAAACGCACTTTCGAAAAGGGGAATGGCGGGTGCCTTGTCCTGGCCGATGTAGAGAGAGCCATCAGCACGAAGCGCCGCAACTTCAAAACTGCGCGTCGGCATTTTGGTTGCAGGCAGGATGCCACGGGCGGAAGGGGCGGAGGGTGCAAAACCAGGCAGGGCAGAAGCATTCGAGGACGGGCGTTGGCCCAAAGCAGCAGTCAATGTCATGCGATCACCTTTGTTAGGTTGGTCACATCCGTGTCGGCCCCCACCGACAGCACGGAAATAACGGTTTGTCATTTCGATGAGTCATAAATCGCCTGAATTGAGGTCCATTGTCAAAGTTTGAACAACATTGGAGCCGAATTTGGAGCTAATTTGCGCCGCTTTTGCCTTTCTGTTTCCTTATTTTGGTCCTGACTTGCCACAATTGGCGCAAAAGAAAGGCTCCGGTTGCGAATCAACGCAGCCGAAGCCTTTGACTTGAATGTGGAACCAGGGGGAGTTTTCCCCACGGAGGATTTGGAGAGGCTGATAGGAAGGCCTGCGAGAGGCGGTAACAAATTTCGTAATTGTTACCGGTCAGATGTCAGGCTGATTTACGCTCTTGTTTGTCGTCATTGCGTTTGGCGATGAATGCGGCACGGCGGGCACCGCGTGTCCATGGCATGACGGTGTCTTCCTTGGCTGCGGCTGCGACGATGCCTTTGATGAAGCGTGTGTTCGTTTTCATGACTCTGTTCCTCGGTTTTATGTGCGGGCTTGGTTGCCCTTTGCTTGAGGATGAATATGACGGGCCAATTGGGCCGCTTTTTGGCGAGGCTCGGTTTTTTTGGAAAAAGATCACCGGCTGCGGTACCGATTTGTGACCTGCTTGCCCCATTTGTCATGTCCCCTTGTTTTTATGACAAAGCAGACATTCTGATCATCAATAAGGCTGAAATTTCCGGATTGTTTCCAGAATCGAAGTGGAAAATCGGGCTAGAGCGGGGCAGGGCTTGCCCCATTTGTGTCAAATTCAAAGGGTGATCGCAGAAATGAGACGCCCGTAGTCAGCCTCTTTTGCGTGGGTGGTGCGGCGGTAGGAATAGAATCGGTCCGGGTCGGCATAGGTGCAATGACGGGTCCATTCGGCGTTGCCCACCCCTGCTGCGCGCAAACGGGCAAGGCCGAAGCCCGGCAGATCAAACAACATCCGGTCACCGTTCCCCTGGATGAAGAACCGGTCAAATCCGCGCTCCATTGCGATGAAGTCTTCGAAGAACTCAGGCCCAACCTCATAGGCGGCCTGGCTGATGCAGGGGCCGATCACGGCAGAAATATTGTCACGTGTTGCACCAAGCTGCTCCATCGCCTCAACCGTGGCGTCCAATACACCATCAAGCGCACCGCGCCAGCCGGCATGGGCCGCACCGATTACGCCAGCGGTGGGATCTGCGAACAAAACCGGCTGGCAATCCGCAGAAAGAACCGACAAGGCGAAGCCCGGCTTGTTTGTAACAAGTGCATCGGCCTGGGGTTTTTCGGTCAGGGGCTCGGTGACATTTATGACTGTTGCAGAATGTATCTGATGAACACCGACCAGATGATCCTGGTTCACGCCCATTGCCTGTGCAACGCGGTCGCGGTTTATGCGTACGATGTCGGTCTGGTCGCTGCTGCCGTGCCCACAGTTAAGCCCGGCAAAGACACCTGAAGAAGCACCACCGCGTCGCGTAAAGAAACCGTGGCGGATGGGGGCAAGGCTGTTGCTGGTGAGTATCTCTAGTGTCACGGGTCCACTCCGGGCGGGGGGGCACCGCCCTGAGGGTACAGCGCCATTACCTGAAACAGATTTCCCATTTCCGCACTGTGCGTCAACCGCCTATGCGCGGCGACATGGGATTCCAAGGCCGCCCCTGTCAGATTGGAGGCAAGAACTTGGGCCCGTTGGGTGATGCCGAGGCGTTCAAGAAAAGTCCCCTGTGCTGTTGGTTGAGTATGGGTGCAAGCGTTTGCGGCCTCTGCCAACGCCTGAAAATCCACATGTGCTGTCAGATCTGCGTCGCCTGGGGTCTCCAATGGCGACACTTTCTTGTGAGCGCGCAGGGCTTGCAGCGTGTCGCCGATCAGGTGCCAGCCACCGTAATCAATGATCAGCGCAGTTCCGCCCTGGGCTGTTATGCGTGCGGCCATCTCTTCGACGATCGGCGCTGCAGCAGCGCAGGTTTCGACCAGATCACCGTCTTGGGTATCCGCGAGTCGGTATGCCAAGGCGGGTTGCGGTTGCGCCGGGGCCAGGCCAAAGCTCAGCCCCCCGGCGTCCAATCCGACCTGCCGTTCGCGCCATTGCGTGCCATCACGCAGGAACTGGCGGATGGGCAGCGCATCGAAGAATTCATTGGCGATCAGAAAGAGCGGCTGTTCCGCGAGTTCTTGAATTGTGTCGATCCAGCTGACATCGACGCTTTTCAGCGTTTTTTGCTGCACCTCGCGCAGTGTTGGGGAGGCCTCGATCAAAGTGACCTGTGCGGCCTCGATAAACCCCGGCACCTGGCGACAGGCCCGCAGCGCATCGGCCATCAATGTACCGCGGCCGGGGCCCAGTTCGGCCAGTGTAAAGGGCTTGGGCGCTCCTTGATCCAGCCATGTCTGCGCAAGGCAGAGGCCCAGCAGTTCTCCAAACATCTGGCTGATCTCGGGGGCTGTGACGAAATCGCCCGAGGTGCCAAAAGGATCACGGGTTGTGTAATAGCCCAAGGTTGGATGCAGCAGGCAGGTGGCCATATATTCGTCGATGCGCATCGGGCCCTGGGCGCGAATACGTGCAATGATCTGGTCACGCAGGCTCATGGGTTTCTGCGGGCACGTAGAATAAAGAAGGCCCCGATCAGGATCATCGGCAGGCAAAGCAGTTGGCCCATCGTCAGGCCGTAGCCGCCTGATTGCAGCGCCAGGCCGAGCGGATTCCCGTCCGAGACAAACTGCGCGTCGGGCTGGCGTACGAATTCGACGGCGAAGCGCGCTGCGCCATAGCCTGCGAGGAATGTACCCATTACCAGACCTTCGGATTTGAAGGCACCGCGTCGCCATGCCATCCAGATCAGAATACCGCCAAGCACAAGCCCTTCGAGCAGTGCCTCATATAATTGCGAGGGGTGGCGGGCGCAGACGCCTGTAACTTCGGGACAATATTGCGCGGCTTGTGTGGGAAAGGCCACGCCCCACGGCAGGTTTGTCGGACGGCCCCAGAGTTCGGCGTTGATGAAATTGGCGATACGTCCCAGAAACAACCCCGGCGCAAGCCCCAGCGCGACAAGATCGCCGACAGATAATGTGTTGAGTTTATATCGTTTGGTATAGAAGAACGCGGCCAGGATCACACCGATGGCACCGCCGTGAAACGACATGCCGCCTTCCCATAGTTGCAAAATGCGCAGGGGGTTGGCGACATAATAGCTGAATTGATAAAAAAGCACATATCCCAACCGTCCGCCAAGGATCACGCCCAGTATTACCCAGAACAAAAGGTCTTCGATCTGGCCAGGGGTCATGACGGGGCGGTCATTGCGCCACAGTCGCGGGGCACGTGCAGCAGCGACAACAAGTCGCCAACCCAGCAATATGCCCACGATATAGGCCAGCGCATACCAGCGCAGCGCAAATTCGGTGCCGAAAATCGAGATTGTGAAAATCTCGGGCGAGATGTCGGGAAATGGGAGCATTGCGTTCATGGCGGTGATTGAGACGGGTTGCCGGGGGAAGTCAACCTTGCCTGATCCTGACCTAGCCCCCATATAGAGTTCAAGTGCAAACCGGAGGCCCAAATGCAGACCCGTAACAAGTTCTTTGACGACATGTCCCAGATGATGACCAACGCAATGGGCGTGGCCCAAGGGGCGAAAAGTGAAGCTGAAAATGCCCTGAAAGGGATGATGGACCGATGGCTGGCTGATCGCGACTTTGTGACCCGCGAGGAATTCGACGCGGTGCGTGGCATGGCCCAGAAGGCACGCGAAGAAAACGAAACACTCAAGGCGCGTTTGGATGTCTTGGAAGCAAAGAAGGGCTGAAACGCCACTTCTATCACGCTGCCGATATAGATGATCAAAGGGCACCCGTATTTGACAGGGTGCCCTTTGCCTTGATGGGCGAATGTCGATCCATGCCGAAAGCGGCCTTGCAGACCTTTCGCAAGTTGCACAGTTGTCGCATTCATCCACAACATATTGCAGTTATCCCCTACGAATTGTGGTTATCCCCAGAAAAAGGGTTGCCAGAAGGCGATCTTTGCCTCCACCATATATGGTATGGATCGTCGGGGTGCCCACGGTCTATTGTGCAGGCGTCCAAATTTAGGGTCCTTCCCGATCTTGGACATTATAAAAGAGGTGTCAAAATGGCCCTGACCGAGCAGTACCTGGAAGAAGATATTCATCCCATCGACATCGTCGAAAACCTGGCGGCGCATCACGATTGGGATTTCGACCGGATTTCCGATGAACAGATCGCCATGGCGGTTGAAGGACAATGGCGAACCTATCAGATCACTTTGGCATGGTCGCCCTTCGACGAAACCCTGCGCCTGATTTGTACATTTGAAATGGATCCACCTGCCGAAAAACTTCCCGGTTTGTACGAATTACTGAACTGCGTGAACGATCAGATTTGGGCAGGTGCCTTTACCTATTGGGCCGAACAGAAATTGATGGTTTATCGCTATGGGCTTGTCTGTACGGGGGGGCAGGATGCCAGTGCCAATCAGATCGACACCATGATCAAGGCGGCCGTGGCCTCGGCAGAGCGCTACTATCCGGCGATGCAACTGCAGATATGGGGTGATCAGTCGCCCAAGGAGGCGCTGCAGGTCGCCATTGCAGAGGCCTACGGGCGAGCGTAACACTTCCCCTCAAGATAAAGGGGGAAGATGATGAAAGACAGTCGTATCGCCAAAGATGGCCTTGTGCTTTTGGGCTGTGGCAAGATGGGATCGGCCATGCTGGAAGGCTGGTTGGCGCGGGGGTTGCCTGCGACATCGGTCTGGGTGATTGATCCGTTTCCTTCGGACTGGGTTCAGGCACAGGGCGTCCATGTGAATGCCGATTTGCCCGATACGCCGGCAATCGTATTGGTCGCGGTGAAACCGCAGATGATGGCAGATGCCCTGCCGACCCTTCAGAAAATGGGCAATGGTGAAACGCTGTTTGTCAGCGTCGCGGCAGGCACTCCCATAGGTTATTTCGAGAAGACCCTTGGCACAGAAACGCCAGTGGTGCGGGCGATGCCGAATACCCCTGCGGCGATTTCGCAGGGCATTACGGCAATTGTTGCGAATGATGCGGCGGGCGCGCGCGGTCTGGACGAGGCTGAGGTGTTGTTGCGCGCGGTTGGACAGGTTGTGCGTTTGTCAGACGAAACGCAGATTGATGCCGTAACAGGTGTGAGCGGTTCTGGTCCTGCCTATGTCTTTCACATGATTGAAACCATGGCAGCCGCTGGTGAAGCTGAGGGACTGCCAGCAGAGCTGGCGCTGCAACTGGCCAAAGCAACGGTTGCGGGGGCGGGCGCCCTGGCAATGCAGGCCGAGGAAACCCCTGCGCAACTCCGGGTGAATGTAACATCACCCAATGGCACAACCCAGGCCGCGCTTGAGGTTTTGATGGATCAGAAGCAAGGCTTTCCTGCCCTATTGGGCCGTGCGGTAAAGGCAGCAGCGAATCGTTCGAGAGAACTCGCCAATGGATGAAACCGGTTCCGACATCACATTCGACGATTTTATGAAGGTCGATATTCGCGTTGGCACCGTGTTGCGTGCCGAAGCATTCCCCGAAGCGCGCAAACCCGCGATAAAACTCTGGATCGATTTCGGGCCTGAGATTGGCGAACGCAAGACATCAGCTCAGATCACAGTGCATTATACGCCTGAAACCCTGATTGGCCGTCAGGTCATGGCGGTGGTCAATTTCCCGCCACGCCAGATCGGGCCGTTCATGTCGGAAGTGTTGGTATTGGGCACATCAGACGATGCCGGGGCGATTGTCCTGCTGTCGCCGGACCATTCCGTCCCGGATGGCGGGCGCATGCATTGACCGTTAGTACAGGTTCTTGTGGGCAAGATCACTAAAGCGATGCACGTTTTTGCCCTCGGCTTTGACATCGGCAGACCAACTGGTGAAATGGAGCTTGCCGAGGCGTTTCGCGGTGACCAGCCCCTTCATCGTGACGGCTTCATCCCCGTTTGAGGATTTCACGTCGGGTTTGAGAAGCTTGATCTGCTGATCAATCACCTTGTCGAGCTTGCGATAGGTCTTTTCCAGTTTCTTATGAATCTTTTGCGTGGTCTTAACCGCCCCCTTCGCCTCTTTGTCAAGTTTGGAGAAAGTTGGATAGGGAATTGGCACGGGACTGGTTGGAGAGGGTGTTTTACTGGGATCGGGAACCGCCGTAAACATCTTGTGATATGCCTTGTGGGATTTCACCATCGCGGCTTCCAATTGTTTCGTGGCGACGGTCATTTCCTTGGTCACACCCTCCAGCGCTTTGGTGTCGACGGAGGTTTCCTTGGATTTTATCACCGCATCCTGAAGCGGTTTCAGGAAGTGCAGTCTGCTCTTTTGCGGTTTTTTCGGTGCCATATCCATGCTGTGCCCCTTGTCACCTGAGAAAAGCATATCGCGAAAGCCGCATTCAGGCAAAGAAATCTGGTGGTTCAAGACAGGCGCAGGAAGGGGCGTTAACCGGCGTCGCCCACAGCCGCGCGCCAATGACGCCGGCACAACGAAACATAGGTTTCATTGCCGCCAATCTGCACCTGCGCCCCGTCTTTCAGGGCGTGGCCTCCTGAATCCATGCGCACGACCATGGTGGCTTTTTTCCCGCAGTGACAGATCGTGCGGACCTCGCGCATTTCGTCAGCCAGGGCAAGCAGGGTGGCCGATCCGGGAAACAGTTGCCCGCGAAAATCAACGCGCAGTCCGAAACACATGACCGGCACATGCAGATCGTCCACAGCCCGGGCCAGTTGCCAGACCTGATCCGCTTCGAGAAATTGCGCTTCGTCCACAAAAACACAAGCGCAGGGTCCAGTTTCAAATCGTTGTTTCAACTTTGCAAACAGATCTTCGCCCGGTGCATAGGTTTCTGCCTCTTCGCCGATACCGATACGCGAGGCGATGCGCCCTTCACCGGCGCGTCCGTCAAACTGTGCAGTCAGCAAGTATGGGGTCATGCCGCGTTCAACGTAATTGTGCGCGGCTTGCAGAAGCACAGTGGATTTGCCTGCGTTCATGGTGGAGTAATGGAAGTAGAGTTTTGCCATGCACGCCTGTTACGCATATGACGCGGCGCGATCAAGCGGGTGGCCCGCAAAACAGCCCATGCACCACTCGTTACCGGGGCGCTGTGCGGAGCGGACCTGGCAAGAGGGTGCATGAACCTACTTTTTCCGCGACTGGTAAGCCGGGATACTCATGAAGTCCCGTCAACGTGCCGGGATGATTTCTAAATGACATTTACCGCCCGACCGATTAATGGGAAAAGCCAAAGGGCTTTCCCCTGAAGTGCGGCCGGGGGGAGGGAAGTGACGTTTGAGGAACGAGACATGTCCAATATTGGCAGCTATTTGAAGAAACACACTGAAGCCTTGGTCAAAGACGTGGGCATTGAACCTGCCTGCGGGGTGACCGGCAAGTCGAAGGCGACTTTAGGGCGCTACTATTCAGACAATGAAGAACACTCCGACCGTTTCATACCTATCGATGCCGTGGCCCAGCTTGAGCAGGTTTCAAGCTATCCGCATGTCACGGCAGCCTTGTCCGAACTCAAGGGGATCGGCCTGAACTTTGATGACCGGCGCAGCAATTCGGGGCGCAAGGGTGGCGTGAATTCGGATGTGATTGCCCTTGCCCAGCGATTCGCGATGTTGATGGCCGAGTATCAGGAATCGATGGAAGACGGAAAGATCAGCGTGAACGAGGCGAAACGTTTGTTAAAGGAAACAACGCTGCTGCAGCAGGTACTGGTTGATATGAAGCTGAACCTTGAGGAAGAAAGTGCATAAGGCGGTCCCGTCGCTTCGGATTGATCAGCTTCCCGAAATCGACATTGGTGCACTGAAATCGCTGGATGATCCGGGCCACAAGCCGCGCATTCTTTTGCTGTATGGGTCCCTGCGTGAGAACAGCTATTCGCGTAAGGCCGCCGAAGAATCCGCGCGCATCCTGGAGCATCTGGGCTGTGAGACCCGGTTGTTTGATCCAACTGGCCTGCCCCTGCCTGATAGCGTTGGTCCGGACCACCCCAAAGTGGCCGAACTGCGTGAACTGGTCGTCTGGTCCGAAGGCATGGTCTGGTCCAGTCCGGAACGTCATGGTGCGATGACCGGCATCATGAAATGCCAAATCGACTGGCTACCGCTGTCGTTGCAAGGCGGGATCCGGCCAACACAGGGCAAGACGCTTGCCGTGATGCAGGTTTCGGGCGGGTCGCAATCGTTTAACGCGGTCAATCAGATGCGGGTTTTGGGCCGATGGATGCGTATGGTAACGATCCCGAACCAGTCAAGCATTCCGAAAGCCTGGCTTGAGTTTGATGACCAGGGGCGTCTGCCGGATGGGCCGTTTTATGCACGTATCGTTGATGTGATGGAGGAATTGGTCAAATTCACATGGTTGGTACGTGGCCGAAAAGACTATCTGGTGGATCGATATTCAGAACGTGTTGAAAGTGCAGCGGAAGTCCACAAGCGCGTTTCCCGGAAAAACGCCAAGTGATTACCCGCGTTTCTGGAGAATGACGGAACCCACCGAATAGCCGGCACCAAAGGAACAGATAAGGCCGGTATCGCCATCCTGGAAGTCCTTGGAATATTTGGAAAAGGCGATGATGGATCCGGCGGAAGAGGTATTGGCATAGTCTTGCAGGACGTTGGGTTGCTCGTCCGGTTCTGGCGTCCGGCCCAGCACCTTGCGGCCAATGAAATCGTTCATGGACTTGTTGGCTTGATGCAGCCAAATCCGTTTCAGATCGTCAGCTTGAACACCGTTGTCCTGCATATGCCCTGCGATGTGATCGGCGACCATTGGCAGCACTTCCTTGAACACTTTGCGGCCGTTCTGCATGAATTGCATATCGCGCCGGTCTGCCACGCCATCAGGGCGGGAACGGCGCAGGAAACCGTTGTTGTTGCGAATGTTGTTAGAGAACTCCGTGGCACAACGGGTTGATTTGATTTCGAAATAGGTGCCGTTTGTATCTTCGGCACGTTCGAGCAGCGTGGCCGTGGCGACATCACCGAAAATGAAGTGACAGTCACGGTCTCGCCATTCCAGATGGGCCGAACAGATTTCGGGATTGACCACGAGTGCGGACCGGATCGAACCGCTGCGGATCATGTCGGCCGCAGCCTGTATGCCGAAGGTGGCAGAGGAACAAGCGACGTTCATGTCAAAGGCGAAGCCATTGATCCCTAGCAATTGCTGGATTTCGATGGCGACGGCGGGATAGGCCCGTTCAAGATTGGAAGCGGCGCAGATCACGGCGTCAACGTCAGCGGCGGTCTTGCCCGCCTGTGCCAGCGCCTTTCGCGCAGCATCGAGCCCCATTTCAGCCATAAGACCGGGTTCGTCGTCGTCACGCTGGCGCAGCAGCGGATGCATGATGTTTGGGTCGAGGATGCCGGTCTTATCAATGACATGGCGCTGATTTATGCCGCTAGCCTTGAAAATGAATTCTTCGGAAGAATGGGCCTTGGCTGCAAGTTCGCCTGCTGCAATCGCGTCCGCATTCTTGGTATTGTAAAGGTCGACATAGGCATTGAAGCTCTTGACCAATTCGGCGTTGGTAATGATGTTTTGCGGTGTAAAGACGCCAGTACCGGTGATTGCGGGTGTGAACATGGAGCTTCCCTTACTCGTTAACAGTATCCTCACCGGCCTTGTCGCTTGGTATGACCCGGCAGGAGGAGTGGCACCGGTGAAGTGTCACACGTCGTGCAGGAGAGGTACAGCGTGCGTGCCTCGGCTGGTTTTTGCAAGTTTAACTATTTTCAAGTGTCTCGCCATCAGATTCCTTGGAAGTGCCGGAATTCTGACGGCAAGATGCAAGTCCTCAAGGAATTTCCCGCAGTCAAACAGACTTGATGTGTCAGCCGTCGGGGAGGCCCTGTGTTGCCGGACGGCTTTGCCCCGGTAATGGACAGGTGTGTTTCGCCACTGCGATTTACCCCTGCAACGCCTTGACCCCGATCTCATCCTCCGCCTGCGCCTTGATCGCCAGGGCGGCAGCGTAGGCACCTGCTGCGGTTGTAAAATAGGGGATCTTGTCGAACAGCGCGATAGAGCGGATGGATTTGCTGTCTTCGACCGCCTGTGTGCCTTCGGTGGTGTTGAGAACCAGATGCACGGCACCGTCTTTCATCATATCGGTGATGTCAGGGCGGCCTTCATAGACCTTGTTCACCGTTTCGCAGGGAATGTCGTGAGAGGCGAGCCAGCTGGCCGTGCCACGCGTCGCAACGATGGTGAAATCCTGTTCGCGCAGAATATGCGCCGCCTCAAGCATTTCCTTGGTCTTGTCCATGTCCTTGATGGACATGAAGGCAGTGCCCGTCCGTGGCAGCATTGTGCCTGCGCCCATTTGCGCCTTGAGAAAGGCACGAGGAAAATCACGGTCCCAGCCCATGACTTCGCCGGTGGAGCGCATTTCGGGGCCGAGCAGAGTGTCGACGCCGGGAAAGCGGGCGAAGGGAAGGACCGCCTCTTTCACCGAGAACCAAGGCATGTTCGGGTCGGCCAGTGTCATTGGGTCGCCCAGAGGCAGCGTGTCGGAATAGGCGGATTGTTCGGGGTAGGGCGCACGTAGCGGGAAGTTGCTGAGCGGTTCACCGGCCATGATGCGGGCGGCGATGGATGCAATTGCACTGTCGGTCGCCTTTGCAACAAAGGGCACGGTACGCGAGGCGCGGGGGTTTACTTCGATCAGATAGACTTCATCGTCCTTGATGGCGAACTGGATGTTCATCAGACCGACGACATTAAGCGCCAGAGCGAGGGCACGGGTTTGTATTGTGACCTTGTCAATGATGCTCTGGTCGAGAGAATAAGGCGGCAAAGAACAGGCAGAGTCGCCAGAATGAACGCCTGCTTCTTCGATATGTTGCATGATGCCGGCAACGTGGACATCCTTGCCATCGCAAAGCGCGTCCACATCCAGTTCGACAGCACCAGAGAGATAGCTGTCCAACAGGACCGGGCTGTCGCCGGAAACGACAACGGCGCTTGAGATATAGCGTTCGAGCGAGGCCATATCGCGCACGATTTCCATCGCGCGACCGCCTAGTACATAGGACGGGCGGATCACAAGTGGAAAGCCGATGTCTTTGGCAATCTCAAGGGCTTGAGCGTCGGTGCTTGCGATGCCGTTGTGGGGTTGTTTGAGGCCGAGTTGCTGGACAAGTTGCTGGAAACGCTCACGATCTTCGGCGAGGTCGATGGCATCGGGGGATGTGCCGAGAATCGGTATGCCCGCCTGTTCGAGTGCATTGGCCAGTTTGAGCGGGGTCTGCCCGCCGAACTGGACGATGACACCGTGCAATGTACCGTTTTCTTGTTCGACGCGCAGAATCTCCATGACGTGTTCAAAAGTCAGCGGTTCGAAATAGAGGCGGTCGGAGGTGTCATAGTCTGTGGATACGGTTTCCGGGTTGCAATTGACCATGATGGTTTCATAGCCCGCATCGGTCAGCGCGTAGCAGGCATGGCAACAGCAATAGTCAAATTCGATCCCCTGGCCGATACGGTTGGGGCCACCGCCAAGGATAACGACCTTTTTGCGGTTCGAGGGGCGCGCTTCGCATTCCACCTCACCCATCATCGGGGCTTCGTAGGTGGAATACATATAGGGGGTTTGGGCCTCGAATTCGGCGGCGCAGGTGTCGATGCGTTTGAAGACTGCAGTTACGCCAAGGCCATGGCGTGCGCTGCGAATGTCGTCTTCTGTCCGCTGGGTGAGTTTGCCCAGCCGGGCATCGGTGAAGCCCATCATCTTGAGATGGCGCAGACCGGTCTCATCGGTGGGAAGTCCAGTTTGCCGCAGGTTTTCTTCGGTGTCGATGATTTCGCGGATGCGTTCCAGGAACCAGGGATCGTACATGGTATGGGCATGAATTTCATCATTTGACATGCCGTGACGCATCGCCTGGGCAATGTTGAGGATACGGTCGGGCGTTTGTTTGGAAATGGCCTTGATGACGGCGGCTTTGTTCTCGGGCGCATCTTGGGGTGCATCGAAGTTGAAACCGCTGATGTCGATTTCGTCAAATCCGGTCAAACCGGATTCCATGCTTGCGAGTGCCTTTTGAAAAGATTCGTGAAAGGTGCGGCCAACGGACATGGCTTCGCCAACTGACTTCATCGCCGTTGTCAGATTGGGCTCGGAGCCGGGGAATTTCTCAAAAGCGAATTTCGGGATTTTGGTGACGACATAGTCGATGGTCGGCTCAAAGCTGGCAGGGGTGACACCGGTGATGTCGTTGTCAAGTTCGTCGAGGGTGAAACCGACAGCGAGTTTTGCGGCGATCTTGGCGATCGGGAAACCTGTCGCCTTGGATGCCAGGGCCGAGGAACGCGAAACACGGGGGTTCATCTCGATCACGACCATGCGTCCATCCACCGGGTTTACGGCCCATTGAACGTTGGAGCCGCCGGTTTCCACTCCGATTTCACGCAGTACGGCGATGGAGTGGTTGCGCATGATCTGGTATTCTTTGTCGGTCAGGGTCAGCGCCGGCGCGACGGTGATGGAATCGCCCGTATGCACCCCCATCGGGTCGACGTTTTCAATGGCGCAAACGATGATGGCATTGTCGGCACTGTCGCGCACGACTTCCATTTCGAATTCTTTCCAGCCCAGCAAGGATTCGTCGATCAGGATCTGGCCAACCGGAGAAGCATCCATGCCGGAGCGGCAGAAGAATTCGTAATCCGCGCGATTATAGGCCACGCCGCCCCCGGTGCCGCCCATGGTAAAGGCGGGACGGATGATCGCAGGCAGCCCGATCTCTTCGAGCGATTCCAGTGCGAGTGCGACACCGGCGGCAAGGTCTTTCTTGCCGTCCGCCCCAATGGGGGCGGTGCAGATGGTGGCCTTGGGGTTTTCGATGCCCAGCCGGTCCATGGCGTCGCGAAACAGTTTCCGGTCTTCGGCCATTTCAATGGCTTCGCGCTTTGCCCCGATCATTTCGACGTTGAACTTGGCCAGAACCCCCATTTCCTCGAGGGCGAGAGACGTGTTCAGGCCGGTCTGCCCGCCCATCGTCGGAAGCAAGGCATCGGGACGTTCTTTCTCGATGATCTTGGCAACGATTTCAGGGGTAATGGGTTCAATATAGGTTGCATCCGCAAGCCCGGGGTCGGTCATGATCGTGGCGGGGTTGGAGTTGACAAGAATGACGCGGTAGCCCTCTTCTTTCAGAGCTTTGCAGGCCTGAGCGCCGGAGTAGTCGAACTCGCAAGCCTGTCCGATGACAATCGGGCCTGCGCCAATGATCATGATCGATTGGATGTCGGTACGCTTTGGCATCGTAGGCCCCCATGAATGCAAATTATCCGCGTTATAAGGATGGGGCGTTCGGGTGCAAGGGGTGGATTGGGGCTCTGCCCCAAACCCCGCGGTATATTGGGCCAAAAAGAGAAGCAGGCCGACTCAGCTGTCGAGAAAAACGCGCAGGGATGCTTCGAATTCGCGGGGTTTCTCGGCATGGAGCCAATGCGCGGCACCGGGGATCCTTGCAAAACGGGCCTTGGGAAACAAGGCCTTGATCCGCGGGCGATGCGCCGGGGTGACATAGTCGGAAGCCCCGCCGGACAGGAAAAGGGTGGGCCCGTCAAAGGGGCCGTCAAGCGTCGTTGGCCAGCCCATGATCTTGTCCATCTCTGCTTCGAGCACGTCGAGGTTCAGACGCCACCGCTTGTTTGGAATATCGAGTGACTGGGTAAAGAAACTTTGCAAGGCGGGTTCAATCCCTGCCATGGCAAGCTGTGATTCTGCGTCGGAGCGGCGGGTGAGACCGGCAAGGTCAACGGTACGCATTGCATCGATCATGCCTTGCTGGCTATGGCCGTAGGTGACGGGAGCTATGTCGGCGACGATCAATTTGCGGATCAGGTGCGGCTGGGTCAGGGCAAGGGCCATGGCAGCTTTGCCACCCATGGAGTGGCCACAAAGGTCGACGGGGCCGCCGACATATGTGATGAGTTCGGCAAGGTCGGCAGCCATGTCGGGATAGCTTTGTGTCTTTTCACGCGGACTGGTGCCATGATTGCGCAGGTCAGGTGTGAGAACACGGCGGGTGTCGGACAGGCGTTTGGCGATGACACCCCAATTGCGCCCGGAACCATAGAGACCATGGGCGATGATCAGGGGAGGCGTGTCGGGCGCCGGGGCACCATATTCGGAGTAGTTGAGCATGTAACAGACGTAGCGCCATTGCGGGCGCTGTGCCAGTAGGTTTAGATGGGGTATGATGGAGAGCAAGGATATTGCAGAAAAGATCGCGGCGGTTCAGGAACTGTTGACGCTGAAATTTGGCATCAAATTGCAACCGCTGGACAAGATGTTGAAACGGGCGGGGCGGCGACTGCCCCGACGGATGCAAGCCAAGGCGAAGGTGTTGACGGGGGCACAACAGTCGGCGGGAAATCCACGGCTGGTACGGCAGATGGATGGCACCGTCGTAGACCAGGCCTTTGTTGAGTTGAGCACCTATTTGAAAGGCATTGATGTGGCCGACCGGCGCAGGGGGCGTTTGTTGGGTCTGGCCGGCATTCTGGTATTCAACCTTTTGTTTGTGATTGGGGCCTTTGTTCTTTGGATGTGGTGGCGCGGGTATGTTTAGTTTGGAGTCGTCATGGTGACGGTGCGGCGCATTGTAGCGGATATCGGGGTCGAAAATCCTGCCGAGGTGGCCGGTTTTTATCGCAGGTTGTTTGATCTGGATGTGCTGATGGATCAGGGGTGGATTGTAACGCTGGGCACAGCCGAGAAAGCCAGAGTGCAGGTTGCTTTTCTATCCGAAGGGGGGGCCGGGGCACCGGTACCGGATCTGTCGATCGAAGTGGATGACCCAGACGAAGTCTATCAGCGGGCGCAGACGTCGGGGTGTGAAATCGTCTATCCCCTGACGGATGAACCCTGGCAGGTGCGGCGGTTTTTCCTGCGTGATCCGGCAGGCAGGGTGATCAATGTACTGGCGCATTTGCAGGATCAGGACAGGTGAACCGGAGGCCAGTTCATTTGCTGGCGTGATATTCGGTGTGGGTCACATGATCGAGCCAATCCGCAGCAGAGCCATCGACGGTTTCTTGCAAGGCAATGTGGGTCATGGCGCAATCAGGCGCAGCACCGTGCCAGTGTTTTTCGCCGGGTTCGAACCAGATGACATCGCCAGGCTGGATGCGCTGGATCGGTTCGCCTGCCTTTTGTGCGAGGCCGGACCCGGCAGTAACGATCAGCGTCTGGCCCAGAGGATGTCTATGCCACGCAGTGCGGGCACCCGGTTCAAAGGTGACTGAAACCGCATTCAGACGTGCTGGGGCCGGGGCGTTGATCAATGGGTCCATGCGCACAGTGCCGGTGAAATACTGTGGGTTCGGTTTGGTCGAGGGGCGAGAGCCTGCGCGGTGGATGATCATTGACGTTGCTTTCTGTGAGGGGTTGTATTTTTACTGCAGACTACATCACTTGGTGGAAACCAAAAGGGGGCGAGATGGGCAATACCGCATTGATTACCGGTGCATCGGCAGGCATCGGGCAGGCATTTGCGCGTTTACATGCAGGGCGAGGCGGCGATGTCATTCTGACCGCACGGCGGCGGGAATCCTTGGAGACGCTGAAAGCCGAACTGACACAGGCCCATGGTGTGCAAGCGTGGGTATTTCCCCTGGATCTGGGGGCTGAGGGCGCTGCGCAGTCGCTTTATTCACAGATCAAGGCAGCAGGGCTGCAGGTAGATGTATTGATCAATAATGCAGGGTTTGGCGGGCAGGGAAAACATCTGCAGCGGCCTTTGCAGGCGGAAACAGACATGATTGATCTAAACGTCAGTGCGCTGGTGTCGCTGACCCATTTGGTTGCGCAGGATATGGTAGCGCGGGGGCAGGGGCGTATTTTGAACGTTGGGTCAACGGCGGGCTTCATGCCGGGGCCAAATCAGGCGATCTACTTTGCCACCAAGGCCTTTGTGAAGTCCTACACCGAAGCCTTGGCACAGGAAATCAAAGGTACGGGTGTGACGGCGACCCTACTGGCACCGGGGTATGTGGAGACGGAATTCGCAAAACGCGCGGATCTTGTCGGGACCAATCTGGTGAAGGGAGGTGGCAAGTCGCCGGCTTCCGTGGCCGAACATGGCTATGATGCGATGATGGCGGGCAAGCTGGTGACGGTGAATGAGCCGTTGTTGGGTTTTGCGGTAAACTGGTTGATCCCGCTGTTGCCGCGCAGGGTTGTGTTGGCGATGGTGGAGAAAATGCAGGCGAAATAGCCTTGACCGCGCTTGCGCGGCGTTGCCCCCTTGCGCCAGGGGATGCGGTTGGTTAGCAAAAATCAAACAAATCGCGCTGCTTTTCTTCGGCGCTGAAACAGCAACCAGAAGGATTTGCCTTGACCATCCAGATTGATATTTCCCGCTATAACAACCTTGCGATCGAGGCATTGGAAGATGGTGTTTGGGTGGTCACGTTGAACCGCCCCCAAAAGCGCAATGCGCTGGATCTTGATACCATCGAAGAATTGGTTGCGTTCTTTTCTGTGGCTCCGCGTGCCGGTGTTCGAGCGGTTGTGCTGGCCGGGGCAGGTGATCATTTCTGCGCAGGCCTGGACCTCATTGAACATCATGACGAAGACCGCAGCCCGGCTGACTTCATGCACGTCTGTTTGCGTTGGCATGAGGCCTTCAACAAGATGGAATATGGTGGGGTGCCCATCATTGCGGCATTGCAGGGGGCCGTGGTTGGCGGGGGGCTGGAACTGGCCAGTGCTGCGCATGTCCGGGTGATGGACAAGACCGCCTATTTTGCCTTGCCCGAAGGACAACGGGGATTGTTTACCGGTGGCGGTGCCACGATCCGTGTCACCGATCTGGTGGGCAAAGCACGAATGATCGACATGATGCTCACGGGGCGTGTCTATCAGGGACAAGAGGCAATGGATGTCGGGTTGGTGCAATATGCCGTTGAAGGGTCCAGCCTTGATGCTGCATTGGAGCTGGCCCGCAAAGCCGCGCAAAACCTGCCGCTTTCGAATTTTGCGATCTGTTCGGCCGTCAGCCATATGCAGAACATGTCGGCAATGGATGCGGCCTATGCCGAAGCCGTGGTGGCGGGCGTGGTGAACACGCAGCCCGACGCCCGAGCGCGGTTGGCTGCCTTTGCAGACAAGAGCGCGGCGAGGGTACGCCCCAAAGACTGATTTAGAGCGACGATTAATAAAGGCCCCGTGCAATATGCCGGGGCCTTTTGCGATTTCTGGGTTCGTTGGCGCGGACCGTTGCCTGATCTAGAGGGCCGGTTCTGGTTGCCTGCCCCTGACGCTATAGGTTCGGATAGAGGGGGAAGCGGGCGCACAAGGCCTCGACTTCGCTACGCACCTTGGCTTCGACCTCGGCGTTGCCCTCTTCGCCGTTGGCGGCCAATCCGTCGACCACTTCGGTGATCCAATCAGCGATCTGACGGAATTCGGATTCGCCAAAACCGCGGGTCGTCCCTGCGGGGGAGCCGAGGCGGATGCCCGAGGTCACCGTTGGCTTTTCGGGATCAAAGGGAACGCCATTCTTGTTGCAGGTGATATGGGCGCGGCCCAAGGCCTTGTCGGTTGCATTGCCCTTAACGCCTTTGGGACGCAGGTCAACCAGTACGACATGGGTGTCGGTGCCGTGGGTGACCGTATCGAGGCCACCTTTGATCAGTTGGTCAGACAGAGCCTGCGCATTCTTGATCACCTGCTGGATATAGGTCTTGAATTCAGGACGCAGAGCTTCGCCAAAGGCCACGGCTTTGGCTGCGATGACGTGCATCAGCGGGCCGCCCTGAATACCGGGGAAGATGGCGGAGTTGAACTTTTTCGCCAGCGCCTCGTCATTGGTGAGGATCATGCCACCGCGCGGGCCGCGCAGGGTTTTGTGGGTTGTCGTAGTTGCGACATGCGCATGCGGGAAGGGGGAAGGGTGTTCGCCCGCCGCGACCAGACCCGCAAAATGCGCCATGTCCACGTGCAGATATGCGCCCACGGAATCAGCGATTTCGCGCATTTTGGCGAAGTCGATCTGGCGCGGAATGGCAGAACCGCCGGCGATGATCATCTTGGGCTTATGTTCGGTGGCAAGTTCCTGCACCTGGTCATAGTCCAGCAGATTGTCCTGTTTGCGCACACCGTATTGCACGGCGTTGAACCATTTGCCCGACTGGTTGGGTTTGGCCCCGTGGGTCAGGTGACCACCGGCGTCCAGCGACATGCCAAGGATCGTATCGCCCGGCGTCAACAGCGCCTGAAACACGCCCTGGTTGGCCTGGGAACCCGAATTGGGCTGTACGTTTGCAAAGTCACAGGCAAACAATTTGCAGGCCCGTTCGATTGCGAGATTTTCGGCAACGTCAACATAATCGCAACCGCCATAATAGCGCCGACCCGGATAGCCTTCGGCGTATTTGTTTGTCATTATCGAACCCTGTGCTTCGAGCACTGCGGCAGAAACGATATTCTCGGAAGCGATCAATTCGATCTCGTTGCGTTGGCGGCCAAGCTCGCCTGTGATTGACGCTTCTACGTCAGGGTCCGTATCGGCAAGCGTAGCGGTAAAGAAATCTTTCATGGTGCATGTCCTTTTAGCCCGAGAGTTGGCGTTTCGTAACGGAAGCAGTGTCAATCTGGAAGACTCGAAAGCGTCTCAAGGCAAGATATGTGCGACCGCACTGGCCCCGAGCGGAATTTTGTGTTTGGTTTGAGGGAATTTGCGGCGCATTGGAAACCCATGACCATGTCTGGACACTCTTTATGAAGATTGCATTTGCGGCCAGCCGGGCTGCTGTCGCACAGACTGCGCGGGCGGCGTTGATCGGGCGCTATGATGATGTTCCGCTAGAAGAGGCCGACGTGATTGTAGCGCTGGGCGGTGACGGTTTCATGCTTCAAACCCTGCATGATACGCAGCATTTGGATGCTCCCGTATATGGCATGAACCGGGGCACGATCGGGTTCTTGATGAACATCTACGGCGAAAGCGATCTGGTTGAGCGGTTGCAGGCAGCAGAACGCGAGGTAATCAATCCGCTTAGCATGACAGCAACCCACGTTGACGGGTCCACCTCACGGGCGCTGGCGTTGAATGAGGTTGCCTTGTTGCGGGCGGGTCCGCAGGCAGCGAAGTTGCAGATTACCGTCGACGGACGCTTGCGGATGCAGGAACTCGTGTGCGACGGGGCGCTGGTGGCGACACCTGCCGGATCGACGGCCTATAACTATTCGGCGCATGGGCCTATTCTGCCGATCGGGTCCGATGTTCTGGCCTTGACGGCGATGGCGGCCTTCAGACCCCGCAGGTGGCGCGGTGCCCTTTTGCCCAAGAAAGCGAGGGTGCGCTTTGATGTGCTTGAGCCTGAAAAACGGCCGGTGATGGCGGATGCGGATGGCAACAGCCACCGTGATGTTGTGTCGGTCGAGATCGTGTCAGACCCCGAGATCGAACATGCCATTCTGTTTGATCCCGGCCACGGATTGGAAGAGCGGCTGATCTCGGAGCAGTTTACCTAAGCCCCGTGCCCAGGGAATTACCCGGCATAGCCTATACCCTGCAAAGCTGTTTTGATTTCGTCCAGAACGGCGGGATCATCAATGGTGGCGGGCATCTTGTATGGTGCGCTATCGGCGATCTTGACCATTGTCGCGCGCAGGATCTTGCCTGATCGCGTCTTGGGCAGACGGTCCACAACCAGCGCCATCTTGAAGGCGGCGACGGGGCCTATCTGGTCGCGGATGCGTTTCACACATTCGGTTGTTATCTCGTCATGGGGGCGGTCAACACCTTTGGAAAGGCAGACAAATCCCATGGGAACCTGTCCTTTGAGAGGGTCGCTGACACCGATCACCGCGCATTCGGCAACGTCGGGGTGGCCTGCAAGGGCTTCTTCCATGGCACCAGTCGACAGGCGATGGCCCGCGACATTGATCACATCATCCGTGCGCGCCATGATATAAAGGTAGCCGTCTTCGTCCATCATGCCGGCGTCACCGGTCTCATAGTAACCCGGAAAGGTGGTGAGATAGGATTTCTGGAAGCGGTCCGTGGCATTCCAAAGCGTCGGCAAGGTGCCTGGCGGCAAGGGAAGTTTGATGGCTATCGCGCCAAGTTCACCAGGTTTTTGCGGGTGTCCAGTTTCGTCAAGGATGTGCACGTCATAGCCAGGCATGGGCACAGTGGGCGAGCCTATCTTGACCGGCAGCGCCTCAAGACCAGCTGGATTGCCGACAATGGTATAGCCGGTTTCTGTTTGCCACCAATGGTCATAGACGGGTTTGCCCAGTTTTTCCTGTGCCCATTCAATGGTGTCAGGATCGGCGCGTTCGCCCGCGAGGTAAAGCGCGCGCAGGCCAGAGAGATCGTATTTTTTGATAAATTCGCCCTTCGGATCCTCGCGTTTGACAGCGCGGATCGCAGTGGGGGCAGTAAAGAAGCTGCGCACATTATGTTGTTGGATGACGCGCCAGAATGTGCCGGCGTCCGGCGTGCCGACTGGTTTGCCTTCGAATACAACGGTGGTGTTGCCCGCGACCAGCGGACCATAACAGATATAGGAATGACCAACGACCCAGCCGACATCGGAGGCCGCCCAGAAGACATCGCCCGGATCGACGTTATAGATGTTTTTCATCGTCCAGTTCAGGGCAACCAGATGCCCGCCTGTGGCACGCACGACACCTTTGGGCGCACCGGTCGTGCCGGAGGTGTAAAGGATATATGCAGGAAAGTTACCCTCGACCGGAATACAAGCGGTGGGACGGGACTTTGCTACTGCATCCTGCCAGTTGATGTCACGCTCTGGGATCAGGTCGCATTGATGTTCTTCGCGTTGATAGATCACGCAAAAGTCAGGTTTATGCGCGGATTGTTTGATGGCGTTGTCGAGCAGGGGTTTATATTCGACGACACGCCCAGGTTCCAGCCCGCAAGAGGCCGCGAGGATGGCCTTGGGTTTGCAATCTTCGATGCGCACGGCCAGTTCATTGGCGGCAAATCCACCAAAAACCACGCAATGGATCGCGCCCAGACGCGCACAGGCCAACATGGCTTCAAGCGCCTGCGGGATCATGGGCATGTAGATGATGACAGTGTCGCCTTTATCAACACCGTTCGCGGCCAGAACACCGGCAAGCAGGGAGACACGGTTTTGCAGTTGCGAAAAGGTTATTTTCTCCAGGCTGTCGGTGATGGGGCTGTCATGGATGATGGCAACCTGATTGCCGCGCCCCTGTTCAACGTGACGATCCACGGCATTGTAACAGCCGTTCACCATGCCATCGGCGTACCATTCATACAGGTTATTGCCATGATCCGAGAGCGCTTTGGTCGGTGCAACTGTCCAGTCGATCGACTTCGCCTGATCGAGCCAATAGGCCTCTGGGTTATTTTTGCAGCGTTCGTATGTTTCGCGATATCCCATGGTTTTTCCTCCCCAGTTTCCCATTGTTAGGCAGCAGGCGCAGCGGGAGCAAGACAGCAGGGCCTAATCGGGAGCGAAATGGAGGGAATGTCGCAGGCAGGCGGCTTGATTTTCGCACCAGAATTGAACGAGGAGGCCAAGTTCCCACTGGTAACTATTTGATAAGCTGTTATCCCGGCAAGAGGAACTGCCGTTTCCGGGGAAGTGAATCATGAGTCTGCGTCTTCTGTCAGCTGTTGCTGTTGTATCGACCTTTGCCGCTGTGGCGCCTTTGGCTGCGCAGGAACGGTCGTTGAATTTCGGGCTCGGATTCGGGCTTTCCGTGGACCGTTCTTTTTTCGGTGCGGACAGTTACAAGGTTTCTGCTTCGCCCAGATTTACATTCGGCAACCTTACATGGGGTCGCTTGGACCTTGGCGACAGCATAGGTGAAGTGCCGAAGAATGGCCTGTCGCTTGGCGGTGCCTTTCGGATCGTCGGGTCACGTGATGCAGAAGATAACCCTAAACTTGCCGGTCTTGATGATATTGATACCGCGGTCGAACTTGGCCTCAACCTGAACTTTCAACAGACGCATTGGCGCGCTTTTGGTGAGATACGCCAAGGGTTTGGCGGCCACGAAGGTGTTGCGGGCACACTGGGTGCCGACGTGATTTTCCGGCCTACGGATCGCTGGACAGTGACCGCCGGACCGCGGCTGTATCTGGGGGACAGCAAATACGCCGGCACCTATTACGGTGTGACCGTTGTCGAAGCCGCAAATTCGAATTTCTCAGCATATGATGCCGATGGCGGTGCATTGGGTGCGGGAATCGAAATCGGTGCCACCTATCGGATTGACGATCGCTGGTCGTTTGAAGGGTCGCTGGCCTATGAGAAACTGTTGAATGATGCGGCTGATAGCCCGATCACCCAGGTTGGCTCTGATGACAATCTGAGTTTGCGGATCGGACTAAGTCGCGCCTTTACTCTTAACTTTTGATTCAAATCGTTTCGACCTACCCGTAATGGGCGACGGGGGTGCCGGCAATGGCACCGACGTTCAGCAATCCACGGGCGGTGATTGACGGCGAAACGATGTGAGCCTTGTTGCCCATGCCCATCAGGATTGGCCCAACTTCGAGTCCGCCGCCCTTCATTTTCAAGATGTTACGTACGCCGGAGGCTGCATCTGCATGTGCAAAGACCAGCACATTGGCAGGCCCCTGCATGCGATTGCTGGGCATCAGGCGTTCGCGCAGTTCAGGATCAAGCGCAGTGTCGATGTTCATTTCTCCTTCGTAACAGAAGTCAGCCTTTTCCGCGTCGAGCAATCGGATTGCCGCGCGCAGGCGTCCGCCCGTGCCCTCACCCTGATTCCCGAACTGGGATTGTGAACAAAAAGCGATACGTGGTTCGATGCCGAAACGACGCACATGACGGGCGGCACCACGGGCGATCCCCGCGATCTGTTCGGGATTCGGATGCAGGTGCACCTGTGTATCTGCAATAAACAACGGCCCGTCCTCCAGAATCATCATGCTGAGCGCGCCATCAGGGCGCAGACCGTCACGTCCGAGAATTTCATCCACAAAGTTCAGATGCCAGCGGAATTCGCCAAATGTGCCACAAATCAAACTGTCTGCTTCACCACGATGCACCATGACTGAGCCGATGGCCGTGCTGTTGGTACGCATGATCGCCTTGGCAATATCGGGGCTAACGCCGCGGCGGCACATCAGGCCGTGATAGGTTTCCCAGTAATCGCGGTAGCGTGGATCGTTTTCCGGGTTCACCAGATCGACGTTTTCACCAATCCGCAAGGTGAGACCTGCCTGTTCGATCCGGCGTTGGATGACCTCGGGGCGGCCGATGAGGATTGGTGTTTCGACCGTTTCTTCAATGATCGCCTGTGCGGCGCGCAGGACCCTTTCATCTTCGCCTTCGGCAAAGACGATCTTGCGCGGAGAGGTGCGGGCAGCTTCGAATACCGGACGCATGAGCAAGGCAGATTTGAAAACCGACCCGTCTAGTTTCTGGCGATATGCATCGAGATCCTCAAGCGGGCGTGTCGCCACCCCGGTTGCCATGGCAGCCTTTGCCACTGCCGAGGAAACCACGCCGATCAGGCGTGGATCGAAGGGCTTGGGAATGAGGTAATCCGCCCCGAATGTAAGCTGTTCACCCTGATAGGCGGCGGCGGCTTCGGCACTGGTAGTCGTACGCGCCAATTCAGCGATACCCGCGATACAGGCGAGTTGCATTTCATCGTTGATGGTCGTTGCCCCCACATCCAGCGCGCCACGGAAAATAAAAGGAAAACACAACACGTTGTTGACCTGATTGGGAAAATCAGACCGGCCTGTTGCGATGATCGCATCCGGCGCAACCTCGCGCGCCAGGTCGGGCAGGATTTCGGGCGTGGGATTGGCCAGCGCAAAGATGATCGGGCGTTTGCCCATTTTCTTGACCATTTCCTGACTTAGAACACCGGGGCCTGACAAACCCAAGAACAGGTCGGCATCGGGGATGACATCATCAAGCGTGCGCATCTCTGTTTGCTGCGCGAATTCCGATTTGATCGGATTCATGTCGATCTCACGGCCCTCATAAACCAATCCGTGTACGTCACAAAGCCAGACATTCTTTCGTTGCACACCAAGTTTGAGAAGCATGTTCAAACAGGCGATGCCAGCAGCGCCGCCGCCGGTCGATACGATCTTGATGTCTTTGAATTTTTTGCCCGTGACATGCAGGGCATTGGTGACGGCCGCCCCCACTACAATGGCGGTGCCGTGCTGATCGTCATGAAAAACCGGTATGTTCATGCGTTCGCGGCAAAGTCGTTCAACGGTAAAACAATCGGGTGCTTTGATGTCTTCCAGGTTGATCGCGCCGAAGCTGGGTTCAAGTGCACAGACGATGTCGGCCAGCTTTTCCGGGTCGGTCTGGTCTACTTCGATGTCGAAGCAGTCGATGTTGGCAAATTTCTTGAACAGGACGGCTTTGCCTTCCATCACCGGCTTGGACGCCAGTGCGCCGATATTGCCAAGCCCCAATACTGCAGTGCCATTCGTCACAACGGCGACCAGATTTGCACGAGAGGTGTAGAGTGCTGCATTGGCGGGATCGGCCTTGATTTCAAGGCAAGCCTCGGCGACGCCGGGAGAATAGGCGCGGGCAAGGTCGCGGCCATTGGCCAGCGGTTTGGTTGCCCGGATCTCAAGTTTTCCGGGTTTGGGAAAGGCGTGATAATCCAGTGCTGCCTGGCGTAGATTCGGCGTGTCGGTCATTCTCTTCGGCCTCCCATGAATATATAGTTTAGCGTTAAACTACTTTTTCCAGCCTGTCAGCTGCATTGCGCTGCACATCTATTGTGCTGCCCTCTGGTGCTGGTGTTCCTGTAGGCTAATTGGAAAAGGTGCGAAGGGGAAGGTGGCGTGTTTTTGCCCCTCGAAACTTGTCCGAGCATTACCTATAGTTCTGCGACCAAGGGGGCATTGATGGCAGGCGATTTAAGACAAAGAGCGATGGATGTGCGGACGCAGGCCTATGCGCCCTATTCCAAGTTCAAGGTGGGGGCTGCGCTGCGCGGCGCGAACGGTGAGGTCTATGTTGGTTGCAATGTAGAGAACGCGGCATATCCGCAAGGCACCTGTGCCGAAGCGGGTGCAATCGCTGCCATGGTTGCGGCGGGAGAAACAGTGATCAAGGAAGTGTATGTAATTGCCGGTAGTGCGATACCGGTGCCGCCATGTGGCGGTTGCCGGCAAAAGCTGGCAGAGTTTAGCGCAGGAGATGTGCCTGTCACGATGGCCACTGTGAATGGAACCGAACAGCACACAACCTTGTCAAAACTTTTGCCGGGGGCATTCGATGCCGGCTTTTTGGAAGGATAACGGATGAACGCGCGGGCCATTCTGGCAAAGCTGCGACACAAGCAAACGCCAACGCGCGATGAACTGGCCTGGATCGCTCAGGGGCTGGCCGATGGCCGGGTCAGCGATGCCCAGGCAGGTGCATTTGCAATGGGCGTCTGCCTGAATGGTCTGTCGGACGTGGGGCGTGTCGCGCTGACCCTGGCAATGCGCGATTCGGGGCGGGTGCTGTCGTGGAATCTGGACGGTCCGGTGCTCGATAAACATTCAACGGGTGGTGTGGGCGATTGTGTGAGTCTGCTGCTGGCGCCGGCGCTGGCGGCCTGCGGGGCCTATGTGCCAATGATCTCGGGACGGGGTTTGGGGCACACCGGCGGCACGCTGGACAAGCTCGAGGCGATCCCGGGCGTGAACACGCAGCAGAGCGAAGCGCAGGTGAAAGCAATTGTCGGGCAGGTTGGCTGTGCGATTGTCGGGGCGACGGCGGATATTGCGCCAGCGGATCGCCGACTTTATGCGATCCGTGATGTGTCATCGACAGTTGATTCACTGGATCTGATCACGGCCTCGATCCTCAGTAAGAAACTTGCGGCGGGCCTGGACGGTTTGGTGCTGGATGTGAAGGTCGGCAGCGGTGCATTCATGAAAACACTGGCCGAAGGCCAGGCATTGGCAGAAGCCCTGACCAAGACCGCGAATGCGGCCAAGTGCCGGACAACGGCCGTGATCAGCGACATGAGCCAGCCATTGGTGCCCAGTCTCGGCAATGCGCTTGAGGTGGCCGAGATCATGCGCCTGCTGACAGGCAAAGGCAAAGGGCCGATCGTTGATGTGGCTGCGGCTCTTGGGGGGGTCTTGCTGGCTAATTCCGGCTTGGCACAGGATGTGCAGGAGGGTGCCGACGCCATCGTGCACGCGATCCGCAAGGGCTATGCCGCAGAAAGGTTTGCGCGGATGTTGTCGGCGCTCGGCGGCCCGGTGAACTTTGTCGAAAGCTGGCAACGGTTCTTGCCCGAGGCGACGGTGATCCGGCAGGTATCGGCCCCCTATGACGGATATATCGCCAGGATCGATGGCGAAGCGCTGGGGTGGGCCGTGGTCGGTCTTGGCGGTGGGCGGGTCAAGGAAGACGACAGGGTGAATCCGGCGGTCGGCCTTTCGGATGTGGCGCGTTTGGGGACGCAGGTGCGGCGTGGCCAGGTTTTGGCGGTGGTGCATGCGGTGCGTTCTGATCAGGCGGATCGTGCGGCGCAGATGGTATTGGAGGCCATCACCCTTTCAGGGTCCCGTCCCAAAGTGCCCGAGCAGATCATCGAAAGAGTGGGCTGATGGCGCGTGCTTTTCTGGTGGTGATGGATTCTGTCGGAATCGGCGGTGCCCCGGATGCGGATCAGTATTTCAACGGTGATTTCCCTGACACAGGTGCCAATACGCTGGGCCATATCGCGCAGGCCTGTGCACAGGGTCAGGCAGAGGATGGCCGATCGGGCCGTTTGAGGGTGCCCAACCTCGAAGCGCTGGGGCTGGGCAAGGCCCTGAACCTGGCAAGCGGACTGGATGCCGTGGGCCTTGACCCCGCGCTCGGCACAGGTGTCGGAGCGGCGACAGAGGTATCCCGGGGCAAGGATACGCCATCCGGGCATTGGGAGTTGGCGGGATTGCCTGTGCCATGGGATTGGCACTATTTTCCCGACGAGCACCCTGCGTTTCCCCCCGAGGTCAGCGCATTTGTCGCCGCAACGGCGGGGACCGCGGACATCCTTGGCAATTGCCACGCTTCTGGCACGACCATCATTGCAGAGCTTGGACAGCAACATGTGCAGTGCGGTTGGCCGATTTGCTATACTTCTGCGGATTCCGTGTTCCAGATTGCGGCGCATGAAGAAAGCTTTGGACTGGATCGGCTGCTGGCACTTTGCGAGGCGGTCGCCCCGCGTTTACACGAGATGAAAGTAGGCCGGGTGATCGCGCGCCCCTTTGTTGGCGCGCAAGGCGCCTTTGAGCGTACGGGAAACCGGCGCGATTATGCAATCACCCCGCCAGGGCGGGTGTTGACCAACTGGGTGCAGGATGCGGGCCGCAGGGTTTATGCCGTAGGAAAGATCGGCGATATTTTCTCGATGCAGGGCATTGATGAGGTCCGCAAAGGCGATGATGCGCAGCTGATGGGGCATCTGAACGATTTGCTGGCAGAGGCCGAGGAAGGATCGCTGACCTTTGCCAATTTTGTCGAGTTTGACAGTCTTTATGGCCATCGCCGTGACGTGTCGGGCTATGCAAGGCATCTGGAGTGGTTCGATGCGCAGATCGGCAGGGTCATCGAAGGGTTGCAGCCGGATGATATGTTGCTGTTGACAGCGGACCATGGCAACGACCCGACATGGCCTGGGACGGACCATACGCGAGAGCGGGTACCGGTTCTGGTGACCGGACCAATGACGGCACCTCTGGGATTGATGGGATTCAAGGATGTGGCGCGGCTGGTGGCGCACCATTTGGGCCTGCCTCAGGGTGAGGTGTCGGACGGTATATAAGGCCAAAAAGAGGGAGCGGGTGCTTGCGAACCTGGCTGTTTCGCGCCACAAAAGACGCGGATAGAGGAGCTGCCGCCCATGACTGATCTTGATGACCATCTGACACTTGTTGATCACCCGCTGGTGCAGCACAAACTGACAATCATGCGCGACAAGGAGACCCCGACTGCGGTGTTCAGGCAGTTGCTGCGGGAAATTTCACAATTATTGGCCTATGAGGTGACGCGTGGGTTGCCCATGACCACCAAGCGGATCGAAACGCCGATGCAGGCCATGGATGCGCCGACACTGGATGGCAAAAAGCTGGCGCTGATTTCTATTCTGCGGGCGGGCAACGGGCTGTTGGACGGGGTGCTTGAGCTGATTCCGTCGGCGCGGGTCGGATTTGTCGGGCTGTACCGTGACGAAGAGACCCTGCAACCGGTGCAATATTACTTCAAGGTGCCCGAAGGGCTGGATGACCGTCTGGTGATTGCGGTTGATCCGATGTTGGCGACAGGCAATTCTTCTGTGGCGGCGATCGACCTGTTGAAGAAGGCCGGGGCAACCAATATCCGGTTCCTGTGCCTGCTGGCAGCACCCGAGGGAATCGCCCGGATGAAAGACGCCCATCCAGATGTGCCAATTGTCACGGCCGCTGTTGATGATGCGTTAAATGATGTCGGTTATATCGTGCCGGGGCTGGGTGATGCCGGCGATCGTATGTTCGGAACGAAATAATTGCGCTGTGCAGGGCTGAACCTGTTGTTGAACGCTGGACTTGACCCGCTGACTGAGGCATCTTCAACTACATATTGTGTGGGGGCACGGAAATGAAACTAACGAGAATTCTGGCGATTTTGGCAATGGCAGGCAGCTTTGGGGTTGCGGCCCAGACTGATTTTGTCGCGGCACAGATCCGTGAACAGCAACCTGCCGAGTTTCCGCCCAGCAGCTACAAGGGCAAGCAATACGTCGACAGCCAGGGCTGTGTGTTCATTCGTGCGGGAATCGACGGCAACGTATCCTGGGTGCCGCGTGTTTCGCGGGATCGCAAGACGGTTTGCGGATTCAAGCCGACCAGTGCCGGGCGTGCCGTGGCTGAAGTGCAGAAACCTGCGCAAGAACCGGTTCAGATTACGTTGAACAATGCCCCCGCTGCCGTGGCGAAGCCGGCCCCCGCCGCTGTGCGGGCAGCGCCACGCCGCGCCGCACAGGCCGCCAAACCACGCCGTGCCGCGGCCCCTGTTGTGGTGCGCCAGACTGCGCCGCGCCGCGTGGCGGCACCGAAACCAAAGATTGTGCCGACGGCCCCCCAGATTGTGACGCCCGCCCCGCAAGCGACACGCACCGCTCTGGTACAGGGGCAGGGCGGTTGTCGTGGAGCTTCGGCCATCTCAGCGCAGTATTTGCGCGGCACCGGGGTGCGTTGTGGCCCGCAAAGCCAGCCGATTGTTGGATTGCCGGTCAGACCCGCCGATGCACCGCGGGTCGCCGCGGCCCAGCCAGGCAGCCATGCCCAGCCGCGCGCCGCCGTCCTGCGCAATCATTTCGACACGGGTGCCAGTCAAACCACAGCCAATGTATCGTCACATACGCGGATCGTGCCCAAACATGTGGCCCAGAACCGTGTAAATACGCGTAACGTTCAAGTGCCACGCGGGTATAAGACCGTTTGGGATGATGACCGGTTGAACCCCTATCGGGCCGAACAGGACCTTGCCGGCCGCGCCGATATGTTGCTGGTCTGGACCCAGACCTTGCCACGTCGTCTTATCAACCAGTCAACAGGCCGCGATGTGACGGCTTCTGTGCCGCTGGTCTATCCTTATACATCAATAGCGCAACAGCGTCGGGATTTGGGTGAGGTCAACATCGTTCATCGCAACGGTCAGGTGATGAAACGTATTCTGCGCAATTCTGGTGCCAAACCGGCGACACGCAAGCCGGTCTATTCCTCGCGTTCCACGCCCAGGGCAGCAGCGCCAAAGGTGGTGACAGGCAAGGCGGCGGTGGTAGCAAAGCCTCAACTTGGCAAGCGGTATGTACAGATTGGCATGTTCAGCAACCCAGCCAATGCACAGCGTGCGGCGCAAAATATTGCAGCAATGGGGATGGCGGCACGGATCGGGAAGCACCGCAAGGGGAGCAAGACCTATATGTCGGTGCAAGCAGGGCCGTTCGGTACGGATAATGCCCTGAAAACTGCGATGAACCGGTTGCGCAGCGCCGGGTACAGGGATGCATTTTTCCGGTAAAGCCAACTAGGTTTCCCTATGTATTGGCCAGTCGGAGAGAATCCGGCTGGCCATTTCCTTGGCCCATAGGGTGTAGGTGATCGCAGCAGGATGAAACCCGTCCGATGCCATCATGTCCGGCCGAAGGGGCAGGTCAAACGGCACAAGCGTACAATCGGGGCAGGTGGCGAGCCAGGCCCTGCGATGACGTTCAAGTCTGCGGGCATGCCGACCAAGGATCCAGCGCAAAGGGTGCGGCAATAGCGGAAAATCCCCCATCGGCGGGAGACCGCTGATGTAGATATGCTTGGGGTTATGCAGGGTCCGCAGCCGGTCGATGAGGGTTTTTTGCTGGGTAATCCATTTGCCCGTGCGGGTCAGCCGGGTGACGTCGTTGACGCCAAGGCCGATTACGATCACGTCCAGTGGGCGGCTTGTGCTCTGTGTCAATCGGCTGATTGTGCTGGGGGTTGTTGAGCCGCTCTGCGCATCGAGTTGCCATTCGACAGAGAAATATGCGCCCAGGATTTGCACCAGTTGGCCGCTGAGCGCCCGGGATTGTTGTGCCACGCCGACACCTGCAGCAGAACTGTCGCCGATGATCGCAAGTTTGAGCGGGGGCCCCATACCCGATGTGCCTCGACGTGGACCTGCGGCTTCGGGCAGGTTCTGAGCGCTGCGCCGAACATGCAGGGCCTGGGCGACAAGCAAGGGTGACAGGACCAGCCGCGCAACAATGTCGAGCATCGCCTAGCCGCCGCAGATCTTTTGCAGGCGCAGCCAGTTGGCGTCTGACATCAAGGGTTCTGTCAACTTTCCGTTCATCGGGTCACCCTCTATCAGGACCAGCGTTGTTTCACCGGTGATGTCGCGGGCGTAGGCATAGGGTGTGGACCGCAGAGCAGCCTTGTCGAAACGTGCGACCAGATTGGCGGTGTCGGGATCGACCACAGCCACGGTCATCAGGTGTTCAGCGTAGTCATCCAGTGCGGCGGGGGCCACATTACCCGTGGTCAGAAGCCGGAAGTTTTCACGCAGGCCGACCACTTCGAGCAGATCGCGCAGGGGATCGGAGGCATCACGGCGGGTCTGTTCCGCGACGATATAACCGGCAGCAACGTCGGGCTCTTCGAAATCCTCAACCACGCTGCGGTTGAGCAGGATCATGTCGCCGGGCACATGCAGGCTGTCGCGGGTCATGTTGGGCAGGATCACAACTGCGCCTGCGCCCAGCCGTGTGGCCAGAAGCGCAAGTGCGGCGCGACCCTCGGGGTCGGTGCAGACCGGGCCGGAGACCCGTTCGATACGTTTTAACAAGGCGATTCCGATGGCGTTGCGTTTGACTTTGGGCACTACCTTGAGCGTGTGGTCCTGCAGGGCGTCGGGCAACCAGAACAGCACCAGAGAGGCCACCACGAGGAGCGAGGTGATCATCCCGACCCAGCGCAACCGGCCCGGACGCGGACGAGATTTCTCGATCGCTTTGCGCAGGGTTTCGATGGCTTCGATCATCTCGGCTTCGGTCTCGGGCAATTCGACGGTTTCGCCCGGGTCGCCATCGGGATGAAAGATGGCGGGACGTTGACCCGGATTGGCGCGTTCCACTGCTGCCAGAGACCAATGGGCAAGAGGCTGGTTTTTCATGTCGATGATGACCAGTGTGGCGTCACCAATTGAAACAACCACCTCGCGGCGTTGATCATCAGGCTTGGCCCGCCAGAGGGCGGTTGCTTCGAGCCGTGCATATTTGGTGAGCGCTGTCACGAGAGGGAGTGAGCCTGCCTTTGGTTCTTGTTTTGATGAGAATAACAGAGTGTGGCAGCGGGGCAATGGCAAGCGTTGCAGGGGCTCTGCCCCATCATCAAAGATGATTCCCCGCGGTATTTATGGCCAAAAAGAAGGGCGGGGTCAGGGGAACGGGATTACCTGCAAGCGAGCCTGCGCGGGTGCGAAACTGAAGTGCAGCGGGTGCGTTTCGGTCACGAAACGCCGGGCTTCAGAGAGGCGGCAGTTTTGCGCAGCTCGTATTTCTGGATTTTTCCTGTGGAGGTTTTGGGAAGCTCCTGAAACACCACTTGTTTCGGCGTCTTGAAGCCGGCGAGTGTTTTGCGCGCGAAGGCGATGAGGCCCGCTTCGCTCAGTGTGGCCCCGGGTTTGAGTTCGACAAAGGCACAGGGGATTTCGCCCCATTTGGCGTCCGGTTTCGCGACCACGGCCGCGAGATTGACCGCGTCGTGTCCCATCAACACGCCTTCGACTTCGACGCTTGAGATGTTTTCACCACCGGAGATGATGATGTCTTTGGCGCGGTCGGCAATCTGTATATAACCGTCTGGGTGTTGCACTGCGAGGTCGCCGGAGTGGAAGTAACCGCCCTGAAAGGCTTCTGCTGTCGCGGCGGGGTTCTTGAGATAGCCTTTCATTACGGAATTGCCGCGGATCATGATTTCGCCCTGGGTCTTGCCATCCATGGGGGTCTGATCCAGGCCGGGATCGGTGACGGTGATATGTTCCATCATCGGCATGGCAACACCCTGGCGGGCCTTGATCGCGGCGCGGGCAGATTGGTCAAGCCTGTCCCAGTCCTCGGATTTCCACAAACATTCGGTGACATGGCCGTAGGTTTCAGTCAGGCCATAGACCTGTGTGACATTGAAGCCGAGCATTTCGATCTTTGCGAGGGTTGCAGGGGCCGGCGGGGCACCAGCGGTGAAAACCTCGACCATGTGGTCAAAGGTACGGCGTTCGGATTCAGGGGTGTTGACCAGCATGTTGAGAACTATGGGTGCGCCGCCAAAATGGGTGACACCTTCGTCCGCGATTGCGTTGTAGATATTGGAGGCGGTGATGTCCCGACAACAGACCAGCGTACCGCCGATCAGCGGCATCATCCATGTGTGGTTCCAGCCGTTGCAATGAAACAACGGTACGATCTGCATGAAAACGGGGTGCAGCACCATGCGCCATGAAATGACGGTGCCCATCGTCATGAGGTAGGCTCCGCGATGATGATAAACTACACCCTTGGGTTTGCCGGTGGTGCCCGAGGTGTAATTGAGGGCAAGGCTTTCCCATTCGTCACGGGGCATGTGCCAGGCGTAGGTTTCATCTGCATCAGCCAGCAGTTGTTCGTAGCTGGGGTGCCGGCCGGAGGCGGGATGGTGCGGGTCGGTGACTTCGATGATGCGGGGTGGCCTGCCCTCTATCCTGGCGCAGGCGGATTCAGCCAGATTGATGAATTCGCTGTCAACCAGGACGACCTTGGCTTTGCCATGCTCAAAGATATAGGCAACGGTTGTCACATCCAGACGTATGTTGATGGTGTTCAGCACCGCGCCACAAGCAGGTACGCCAAAATGCGCTTCGGCTTGGGCAGGGGTGTTGTGCAGCAGGGTTGCAACAACGTCGCCGGGGTGCAGACCCATGGCGGCAAGACCCGATGCGAGGCGGGTACACCGGTTGTGATATTGCCTGTAGGTCACGCGATGATCGCCGTAGATCACGGCCGTCCGGTCCGCAAAGACGCGGGCCGCGCGCTGCAGATGTGACAGGGGGGTGAGTGGTACGTAATTGGCAGCACATTTATCCAACCCCGTTTCGTCAGCCATCCAACCCATGTTCTTCCCTCCCAGAAACCGTTTGTCCCAGCGCGAAAGAGTATTGCGGGCAAGCTGCGGTTTTGGAAGGGTGATTTTAACGAAAAGGGGAAAGCGTTGAATAGTCAAAGTATGAAGCCGGGACTTGCGGCGGTCTCGGTTCTGGGGGGGATGGCATCACTGGGGCTGACCGATAACTTTGTCCCTTTCATATCCGAACGGGGGTCGCTGTGGCAGTTCCATTTTCTGCGCTCTCTCATGGGCGTTGCTGTTCTGGGCGTTGTCGCTGCCCTGGGCTATGGGCATTTTCGCATGTTGCGCCCTCTGGCCGTGATCGGGCGGAGTTTCTTTCAGGCTAGTGCGATGTTGATTTATTTCGGGTGCTTATCGGTGTTGCCCATCGGAGTCGTGGTTGCGGGGCTGTTCACTTCGCCCTTGTTCGTTGTGCTGATCTCCATCTTCTTTCAGGGCAAATCCGTCGGGCTTTTCCGCTGGGTGGCGGTTGTCACCGGTTTTGTCGGGGCCTTGATGGTGATCCGGCCGGATCCAGCCGCCCTGGATCCGGTGGCTTTTCTGCCGATCGTTGCCGGGCTGCTATATGCAATCGGTGCGGTGGCAACGCGGGCCTGGTGCGAAGGCGAAAGCACACTGAGCCTGACGGCAGGTTTTTTTGGCATGCTGGGTGTCTTTGGCTTGATCGGGATGTTTCTTGTCAACAGCGAGGCGCCCGAAGGCCATGCGGGGTTTGTCTTGCGTTCCTGGGGGCCGTTGGATGCGCCGATGCTGTTCTGGTTCGCGGTACAGGCGGTTGGCTCATTGATTGGGATTGCGTTGATTTTTCGCGGGTATCAGTTGGGCGAAGCAAGCCATGTGGCGGTGTTTGAATATTCCCTCTTGGTCTTTGCCAGCTTTTGGGCCTGGGTGATGTGGGGGCAGGTGGTGTCCGGCCTCGGGTTGCTTGGCATGGTGTTGATCACCTTGGCGGGGGTTGTCATTGCGCTGCGCAGTACAGCGGAGGCGCGGGGATGATCATCAGCCGGGGGCGCTCTTATATCTTTGTGCATATTCCCAAGACTGGCGGCACCTCTCTGGCGCTTGCGTTGGAAGAACGCGCAATGAAAGACGACATCATGCTGGGCGACACCCCAAAGGCGGTGAAACGGCGGCGGCGGGTGAAAGATATAAAGACCTCGGGGAGGTTGTGGAAACATGCGGGGTTGTCGGACATTGACGGACTGGTTGATGCGCATGAGATTGCCGAGATGTTTACCTTTACACTGGTGCGCAATCCCTGGGACCGGTTGGTCAGCTACTATCACTGGCTGAAAGAACAGACCTTCGACCACCCCGCAGTGCATCTGGCAAAGGCGCAGAGTTTCGAAGGGTTTCTTGCAGATCCGATTACATTGACGACCCAACGCCAGTGGCCGGCTGCCAGCTATATGAGGGATGTGAACGGGGTTGAACGCTGCACCAGCTATATCCGGCTGGAGCATTTTGAGCAGGATTCCGCAGCGCTGATAGCCCATCTGGGGTTTGACCTCGTGATGCCCTGGGAAAACCGGTCACATAGGACAACGGGGTATCGAGACTATTATTCAACGGCCATGCGTGATGCTGTGGCCGAAAGCTGTACGGAAGACATCCTGCGATTCGGATATACTTTTTCCTAGAATCTGGCGCTGTGGCGCAGCAGGCGGCAATGGATTGCCACTTTTTCGCAGTATAATTCTGTTAGAAGCGGGTGAATTGTTGCCGGTTTCTGCAACAATGCCCCAATTGCGCCGCTTTGAAGACCCGTCGTGGTCATGGGAATCATTCCAACTGATTCCAGTAACTGCACATAGCGCCCTGCCACGGCGCATCACCATGGGGATGGATGATATGTTTAACTGGAAGACCAAAGCGAACGGAACGCCAAAGCGTTCAATTGAAATGTCCGGTGCCTATGACGGTGGTCTCAGCGTCCAGACACATGGATTGATGGCGGGCACCAAGGTTGCTTCGAACCTTGGCTGGCGGTCGATTGAAGCGCTGACTGTGGGCGACAGCGTCCTGACCTTTGATAACGGGATGCAGGAGATTACTGAGGTCCGTCGCCAGATATTCTGGATGGATGCGCCAGACACGGCTGCCGCTGCATGGCCGGTCTATGTGCCTGTTGGCGCTTTGGACAACCGAGAAGAGATGATCCTGATGGCAGATCAAGGCGTTGTGGTTGAGAGCGACGGCGCTTCGGATGCTTTTGGTGATCCGTTCGCTATGGTGCCAGCTCATACTCTGGAGGGTGTGCGTGGCATCATACGGGCGGCTCCTGCTGAACAGATCGAATTGATTGCAATCTATTTTGCGCAGCCTCAGGTGATCTATGCCGAAGGCGGTGCCTTGATCCACTGCCCGACAAACACGGTGTCGCTTGATGCGTTTCTGAACGCTGATGCGGATGCCTACGCGATGCTCTCTCCCCGAGATGCGGCGTTTGTAGCAGAATGTCTTGTGGTTGAAGATCAGATGCTGGCCACTGGTGGCTGGTCTGATGGTCAGACAGCGGCACGCTGTTGAACGAACCACCGTGGCCCTCACGCAGGACAACGGTGAATGACATTTCCCCATGGTGCAAGGGGCTGCGTCACTGGCGCGGCCCCTTATTCTTTGACGGGAGGTTGGATGTTGTGTCTGGCTGTTGCGGCGTAAGGGACGAATGGCTAAGCTGACAGTCATGAAACATGTACCCAAAGAAACCACTGATGACGCTCTTATTCAGGAATTCCTGAACAAGGGGGGTAAAATCAGCGTAGGTAAAACCAAACCGGCCAAGGCCGAGTTGGGATTGAGCAACAATCAGTGGAACAACAAGCTGACCAAAGAAGAAAAAGCGGCCCGCGATGGGCCCTAATCTACGTAAAAAGGCTGTCGCTGTCTGCGACGCCAAGATTGCAAAAAAGGGCGAAGGTGTTGGCCTTTCGTTTTACGCATTCTTTGCGAATAAAAACGACGATCCCGACCTTTTGATGGAAGCGGCAGAATGGTGGATCAAGACCCATCAGCTTGATCATTTTGAGAAGGCCGCAAAAATTCGGGAAATGTTAAAAGCCGGTCTTTGACAAAGGGGACCACTGCCCGTCCGACAGCAGCGATGTGTTGCAGAAAAACTGTGCTGGACGGGGCGACAGCGCAAATTCGCGCAGTGGTTTTTCAGTATCGGGCGCGGTGCAGTCAAAGATTGGGTGGCACCGGAATGCGGGGGATTGGATGAATCAAATTCCCGGCCAAGCATCATTTCAACCGTTGGCACGTCTTTTTCCAGCTATGATACTGCTGTGGTCGACGATGAACAGATTGCCAATCTGGCAAAGCAGGTCTTTGCCAAGCCCGGCATCACACCGCGGCAAACCAGCCTTCTGACCAACGGCGGAGGAAACAGGCCTTTCCAACAGTTAAGAGGGGCACAACCGCGCCCCTCTTTCGTTTCGCAAAATGGTTTTGACCCGGTCTAAGCGGCTGCGGCGTCTTTGCCAAAGCGGCCATAGAAGGATTGCCCTTTTGCCGCCATCTCACGTAGCAGGTCGGGGCATTTGAAACGTTCGCCAAATTTTGCCTCAAGCTGGTCGCAACGTTCGGCTGCATATGGTGTGCCGATCATGTCAAGCCATGAGAAAGGTCCGCCGGACCATGGGGCAAAGCCCCAGCCAAGGATTGCACCTACGTCACCTTCGCGAATGTCCATGAGAACCCCCTCTTCCAGGGCGCGCACCGCTTCCAGCACCTGCACAAACATCAGACGGTCCTGCACCTCTTGCAGTTCGGGCTGTTCTTCGGCCAGTGGGTATTTGTCCTGCATGCCTTTCCAGTAGCCCAAACGTTTGCCTTTTTCATCATAGTCGAAATAACCTGCCTTGGTCTTGCGGCCCAGACGTCCCTGTTCTTCCAGCCAGACGATCAGATTATCCGCTTCAGACGCCGGATAGGCATTGCCCATTGCCGCCTTGGTGGCGCGCATAATCTTGGTCGCGAGATCAACAGAGGTCTCGTCGCCCAATTGCACCGGCCCGACGGGAAAGCCCAGCATCTGTGCTGCTTGGTCAATAAACCAAGGGGCGACGCCCTCGGTGATCATGCGGTTCGCTTCACCACCGTAAGGGATGATACAACGGTTGGCGTAGAAGAAACGCGCGTCATTCACCACAATCGGCGTCTTGCGAATCTGGCGTACGTAATCCAGCGATTTCGCGACGGCGCGATCGCCTGTTTCCTTGCCTTTGATGATTTCCACCAGCGCCATGCGTTCAACAGGAGAGAAGAAGTGGATGCCGATGAACTGCTCTGGGCGTGAAGAGGCTTTTGCCAACTCGGTGATCGGCAGCGTCGAGGTGTTGGACGCAAAGATGCAATCTTCCGGGATCACGGCTTCGACCTTCTGGGTCATCTCGGCTTTGACCTTTGGATCTTCAAACACTGCTTCGATGATCAGATCGCAGCCCTTGAGCGCGTCGAGATCGGGCGTGGCATTGATCAACGCGAGTGCTGCTTCCTTTTTCTCAACCGTGCCCTTTTTACGGGCAATGCCTTTGTCGAAATAGGCTTCGGCATAGGCCTTACCCTTGTCCGCGGCTGCTTGGTCGCGGTCGATCAGGACGACCTCGATACCCGCCTGAACAGAGACCAGCGCGATACCCGCACCCATCATGCCAGCACCCAGAACGCCCAGTTTCTTGACCCGTTGATCCGGAACACCTGCGGGGCGCACCGCACCTTTTTCCAGAGCTTCCTTGTTCAGGAAAAGGGACCGGATCATTGCAGAGGAGGAGGGGTTCATCAGGACGGAAGTGAACCATCTTGCTTCGATCTTGAGCGCGGTGTCGAAGGGTACAAGCGCACCTTCATATACCGCAGACAACAGCGCCTTGGCCGCAGGAAATGCGCCTTTGGTCTTCCCGTTGACCATTGCATTGGCACCGACAAAGGTCATGAAACCCGCCGGATGATAGGGGGCACCACCCGGCATCTTATAGCCCTTGGTATCCCATGGCTTGACCAGGTCAGCGTCTTTGGCGTTCAGCACCCATTCTTTTGCCGCCGCAACCGGATCGGCAACCACTTCGTCAATTGTGCCGGCTTTGAGCGCCGCCGCAGGGGCCAGCATTTTGCCTTCGAGGAGCAAAGGAGAGGCTGCCATCGCCCCGAGCTTGAAGGACAGGCGCGTTGTGCCGCCTGCGCCCGGGAAGATGCCGACCATGATTTCAGGCAACCCGATCCGCGCCTTTGGATTGTCGGCACAGAAGATCCGGTGTGTGGCAAGTGGCAGTTCCAGACCGATGCCCGCAGCAGTTCCGGGCAGAGCAGCCGCAATCGGTTTGCCGCCCTTGTTGGTCTTTGGATCCATGCCCGCGCGTTCGATCTTGCGCAGCAAGGCGTGCATTTTCATCGTGCCTTCAAACAGACCTTTGGCCGGGTCGTCACCTGCATCGGCACGCATTTTCGCCAGCAGGTTCAAGTCCATGCCACCGGCAAAGGACCCTTCCTTGCCAGAGGTGATCACGATGCCCTTGATGGCGTCGTCGGCCAATGCCGTGTCAATCAACGTGTCCAGCTGGCCCAGGCCGTCGATGGACATCACGTTCATGGATTTATCGGCCACATCCCAAGTGATCAGGGCCACGCCATCGGCGTCGGTTTTCATTGTGAAATCGGTCATTTGTCTCTCCCGGATTGGGTGTTAACGGTGCGCTTCGTAATCTGCGAATTGGACGAGCAAGGTTTTGATGAGGGAAAGCGTGGTTTCCGGACCTTGATTGCAGTCCTCTTCGCTGAGAAGGATGCGCTTGAATTGATTAAAGTCGCGCCGGTCAATCGGATCCGACGGATCTTTGCGATGTTTGAAAAACAGCGGGGGCGTGGCCTGGAACAGACGCACATAGGCACCGTCATTCTCGACCTTGAGTTCAAGATCGCCCAAACCAAAAGCCGCGGCAGAAGCCGCAACTGCATGGAATGGATGCGGTTCCTCGGTCATCACACGCGCTCGATGATGGTTGCGGCACCCATGCCGGATGCGATGCACAAGGTGGCCAGCCCGACTTCCTTGTCCGCGCGCTCGAGTTCATCCAGCAAGGTGCCGATGATCATTGCGCCGGTGGCTCCAAGCGGGTGGCCCATGGCAATGGAGCCGCCGTTGACGTTGACCTTGTCATGGTCGACATCAAAGGCCTGCATGAAACGCATGACAACAGCGGCAAAAGCCTCGTTGACCTCAAACAGATCAATATCCTTGATGTCCATGCCGTTGTCGGCAAGAATTTTTTCGGTAACCGGAACCGGGCCGGTTAACATGATGGTCGGATCTGTACCGATCTTTGCGGTCGCACGGATCCGCGCGCGCGGCTTCAGCCCGTGTTTCTCGCCGAATTCCTTGTTGCCGATGAGAACGGCAGCTGCGCCATCCACGATGCCAGAGGAATTGCCGGCATGGTGGATATGGTTGATCTTTTCCAAATGTGGGTATTTGAGCATGGCAACCTTGTCAAAGCCGGGCATGACTTCGCCCATGGCCTGAAAGGCAGGGTTCAATGCGCCAAGGCTCTGCATGTCGGTTTGGGGACGCATGTATTCGTCGTGATCCAGAATGGTCAGGCCGTTCTGGTCTTTGATCGTGATTACCGAATTTGCAAAACGGCCCTCTTTCCATGCTTTTTCCGCCCGTTGTTGGGAGGCCACCGCAAGCTGGTCTGCGGCGTCACGGGTAAAGCCGTATTCCGTCGCAATGATGTCTGCCGATATGCCTTGTGGTACGAAATACTGATCCATCGCAATGGAGGGGTCGACAGCAATGGCCGCGCCGTCGCTGCCCATCGCCACGCGGCCCATCATTTCAACACCGCCTGCGATATAGGCCATGCCCGCACCGCCCTTGACCTGGTTCGCCGCTAGGTTCACGGCCTCCATGCCAGAGGCGCAAAAGCGGTTGATTGCCAGACCCGGGATTCGTTCGTCGAGGTCCGAGGCAAGCACGGCCGAGCGCGCAAGACAGCCGCCGTTTTCCATCACTTGCGTGACATTTCCCCAAATGACATCCTCAACCGCATGGCCTTCGAGGTTATTGCGATCCTTCAACGCATTCAGAGTCTGGGCGCTGAGGCGCAGCGAGGTGACCTCATGCAGGGAACCGTCCTTGCGCCCCTTGCCCCGTGGGGTGCGGATGGCGTCGTAGATATAGGCTTCAGTCATTGGTGATCTCCTTGATTAAGCGCGCTCGGCGCTAATGTTGCCTATGCCCGGTCAGCCGGTGATCCGGGCATCAGATCGTAGGGGGCCTTCCAGCCCGGTGTTTCAGAAAGACGCGTCAGCCAGGCGTCGATATTACGCCATTCGCTCCGATCAAACCCGAAGGGTTCGGGGTAAAATAAATAGCCACAGCAGGTCAGATCCGCATTGGTCAGGGTATTTCCGACAATCCAGTCGCGGCCTTCAAGATGGGTATTCAGCACGTCATAGGTGCCTTTCAGGCGAGCAAGGTTAAAGTTGATGACCTCTTTGGGTTGCTTGTCTTCTGGCAGGAAATTCATGAGAAAACGCGTCAGACCTGCCATTGAACTGAGCTTGTGATTGTCCCAAAGCACCCAGCGCAGGATCTCGCGGCGTTCTTGCGCGTTCGCGCCGCCAAAATGTCCCGATTTTTCGGAAATATAGTCCTGGATCACACCGGATTGAGTCAGTTTGACATCACCATCAATCATGACGGGTGCCTCTCCCATTACGTTCAAACCGGTGCGAAATTCGGGAGAGCGTCCCTGACCGGCGAAAAAGTCGATTTTGACCGGCTCCCAGTCCAGTCCCGAAAGTTCCAGTGCCAATGCCGCCTTGTAAGAATGGCCACTTTCGCCAAAGCAGTGCAGTTTTATGGTCATGGGGTGATCCTTTGATATGCGTCGGACTGGGGCAAGCCCCAGATGAGTTTAATGGCAAGATGAAGCCTGAGGTCGCTCAATGGCTTTGTGCGTGGTGTTTGTCGGGCCCTCTGGTTTCACTTTGCAAATAAACTCAATCCTGTTCTTACGTCTTGGTCGATGGGTCAGAGATTGCGCGCAATCAGTTCTTTCATGATCTCGTTGGTGCCTCCGTAGATACGTTGAACGCGTGCGTCGGCCCACATTTCACCAATGGCATATTCCTGCATGAACCCGTACCCGCCGTGCAGTTGCAGACAGTCGTCCAACACTTCACCTTGTGTATCGGTGAGCCAGTATTTTGCCATTGCAGCGCGATCCACGGATAATTCCCCGCGCAGGTGTTGCGCGATGCACTGGTCAAGGAATGCGCGCGCGACGGTCGTTTTGGTTTTGCATTCGGCCAGTTTGAAGCGGGTGTTTTGGAACTGTGTCAGCGGGCCGCCAAAGGCTTCGCGTTCCTTGCAATAGGCGATGGTGCGGGCCATGGCACCTTCCATGGCACCGACCGCTTCGCAGGCGATGATCAGCCGCTCTTGCGGCAATTGCTGCATCATCTGGTAAAAACCTTTGCCTTCTTCACCGCCCAGGATGTTTTCAGGCGGAATTTCGACGTTTTCAAAAAACAGCTCTGATGTGTCGGAGGCGTGTTTGCCTATTTTTTCAAGGTTTCGGCCACGTTGGAAGCCCGTCGCACCCTCCGTTTCTACCACCACCAGCGAAACACCTTTGGAGCCTTCTTTTGGGTCTGTCTTGGCTGCGACGATGATGAGGTCGGCGTGCTGGCCATTGGTGATGAAGGTTTTCTGACCCGACAGACGGTAGCTGTTGCCGTTTTTGATCGCGCGTGTCTTGATGGCCTGTACGTCCGATCCTGTGGAAGGTTCGGTCATCGCCAGGGCACCGACCATTTCGCCCGAGACCATCTTGGGCAACCAGCGCTTTTTCTGCTCTTCTGTGCCATAGGCCAGGAAATAATGCGCCACGATACCGGAATGGATGCCATTGCCCCAGCTTGCCAGGTTGGCGCGGGCGGATTCGAGATAGATCGCAGCCTCATGACCAAAGTCCCCACCGGCACCGCCATATTCTTCGGGGATGGAGGCACAAAGCAGGCCCAATGCCCCGGCTTCGTTCCATGTGTCGCGGTCCATTTCGGACTGTTTGCGCCATTTCTCGAATTTCGGGGTCCATTCGGTCGTGATGAAATTGGCCGTCATCTCAGCCAGCATCTGGTGTTCTTCGGTCATCCAGACAGATGATTCTGCGGCCAGGTCTTTCATATCATCCCCCAGGATTTCTAACGTTTACGGTCGTCGAGTTCAGCATTGAACAAGCGCAGTCGCGCCGTCAGGTTTTCTTCGTTGATCACCGAAGCAAAGTTTTCGAAGAGGAAGGAAAGTGCCTCGCCCTCATCCAGACCTGCTTCTGCGCTGAATTTCTTGAGCACACGGTAGCCGTCTTCGGTCATGGCGACCGGAAAACGACGGGTCAGGCGAAAGCGTTTGGGCACTTGTTTCTCCGAATTGTGTTGGCCGGACAGAACTGTCCGACCATCACTTTAGAAGTTCGCCGCGTCGAGCGCCATCACTGTATCCGCACCCGACTGGATGCGCGTGAGGTGGAGGGCAGTCGCGGGCAGCTGGCGTGCCATATAGTAGCGGCCTGTCGCCAGTTTTGTCTCGTGAAACGCCGCGTCAGAGGCCCCGTTGGCAAGGGCAGCATTTGATGCCAGACCCATCTTTGCCCACATCAGGCCCAGACATACATGACCGAACATATGCATGAAGTCGTTGGAACCTGCGAGGGCATGGTTGGGGTTTTTCATCCCGTTCTGCATGAAATACATGCCCGCGCTTTGCAAATCCTTGCTTGCTGCTTTCAGAGGTTCGATGAAACCTTTGTCAAATGCCGCATCGGTGCCGGCATTGTCCTTGCAAAAGGATTTTACCAGGTCAAAGAAGGCCATCACGTGTTTGCCGCCGTCCTGCGCCAATTTGCGGCCCACGAGGTCCAGTGCCTGAACGCCATTCGCCCCTTCATAGATCATCGCGATCCGTGCATCGCGGGTGAATTGGGACATGCCCCATTCTTCGATATAGCCATGGCCACCATAGAGTTGTTGCGCCTTGACAGTCATGTCATAGCCGACATCGGTCAGGAAACCCTTGATTACAGGTGTGAGCAGGGAGACCAGGCCATCCGCGTCCTTGTCGCCAGAGCGATGGGCAGCGTCAATCATCGACGCTCCCCAGAGGATAAAGGCGCGCGCGCCTTCGACAAATGATTTCTGATCCATCAACGACCGGCGAACGTCGGGGTGCACAATGATTGGATCAGCGGGTTTGTCCGGTGCCTGCGCACCTGTGACTGCGCGGCCTTGCAAACGATCGTTGGCATAGATGACAGCATTCTGGTAGGCGACATCGGCCTGGGCCAGGCCCTGCATGCCAACGCCCAGGCGCGCCTCGTTCATCATGGTGAACATGGCGCGCATGCCTTTATGCTCTTCGCCCAGAAGATATCCGGTCGCGCCGTCATAGTTCATCACGCAGGTCGAATTGCCGTGAATGCCCATCTTTTCTTCGATGGAGCCAACCGTGACGCTGTTGCGCTCTCCCAGCGAACCGTCTTCGTTCACGTTGAACTTGGGTACGATGAACAAGGATACACCCTTGATGCCTTCAGGACCGCCCTCGATCTTGGCCAGTACAAGATGGATGATGTTGTCGGCCATGTCGTGTTCGCCCGACGAGATAAAGATCTTCTGGCCGGTGATCTTGTAGGATCCATCCTGCTGAGGGGCGGCTTTGCTACGCATGAGGCCGAGATCGGTACCGCAATGCGGTTCTGTCAGGTTCATCGTACCGGTCCAGTCGCAGGAAACCATCTTGGGCAGATAGGTGTCCTTTTGCTGATCGGTGCCATGGGCGAGAATGGCCGAGGCCGCGCCATGAGTCAGGCCTTGATACATCGTAAAGGCCTGGTTCGCGGCCGAGAACATTTCCCCTACAGCAGATCCGATGACCTGTGGCATGTTCTGACCACCATATTGTTCGGGCATATCGAGACCGGTCCAGCCGCCTTCCTTGACCTTGTCAAACGCGTCTTTGAAGCCGGTGGGGGTATAGACCACGCCGTTTTCCAAACGGCAGCCTTCCTTGTCACCAACCGTATTCAGCGGTGCGATCACCTCAGTGGTCAGTTTGCCCGCTTCTTCAAGGATGGCAGAAGTGAAATCAGGGTCCAGGTCTTCGTAGCCGGGAATGGATGCCTCGCTGATTTTCAGCACGTCATGCAGAACGAATTGCATGTCTTTGATCGGGGCGGTGTATGAAGGCATGAGGCTCTCCCTTTGAGATAAAACTTTTGGCCGGAGGGGACGCGCGGTTTGGCAGTTATTCTGCCATGCTCGGCGTTTGGTTGAGGGAAGACATTATCTTTTCTCCCCACTTCAGCTGTTCCTTGAGGTCGTCGATGGCGGCGTCCAGCTCTTCACGCTGGGCAAGCATATCGGTCAGACGGTCGCGGGCTATGCCATAGGCGCGGGTGATCTGGGTCTTTTGCTGGTCGCCACGATGGTAGAGATCCAGGAGCTGGCGGATTTCTTCCAGACTGAAGCCGAACCGCTTGCCGCGCAGAATCAGTTTCAAACGGGCGCGATCGCGCTTGGTGAACAGGCGTTTTTGACCTTCACGCTCAGGAAACAGCAGTTCCTTGGCTTCGTAAAAACGCAGGGTGCGCGGCGTTACGTCAAAGGTGTCGCACATCTGGCGGATCGTCATCATATCGCTGGTCATATCATTTACTCTCGTCACAAATAACAGGTTATCCACTTGGCTGTTTGGTGCCTTGATGGATTAAGATGTGTGGTGTCTCAGCGTTGCATACAATACCGCAGATGGTTGACGTAACATGGACGTCACGTCATTTTACGGGTTTACGTAACGACCGTTTTGGTAAAGTTGTAATTTCTTTGGGGAATGCGATGCAGAGGGGCTATTTTAGGGAATTGAAATAGTGAACAGGGAAATAGAGCAGGCTCACCGGTGATGAAGCCTTACCGGATCGAGACTTCGCATCCCAATCCAGTTGATGGTGCCTGCGAAGGCCTCTATCTGGTCGTGGGGCAGCGGGAAAGCTTGGCAAAATAGTGCCGAGGTCAGATGTAGTTATGTTGACCGGGTATGAAATGTGGTAGCCGCTGTTGTCTCGCAATTTTAGCGTTTGGCACAACCAATTGATCTAAGTGCCTATAAGTAGGATTTTCGCCATGGCCCGTTCATATGTGTCTCCGCACGAGCAGCAGGCAGAAAAAGAGCGTGCGCTCGCGGATATTGATACCGCGTCAAAATTGATTGATGGCGCAATCTTTGATCTGGCTGAACAACTGCCAAGCAACATGATCGGCAGACTGGTTGCGCTGAGTGCGGATCTTGAAAGGATTCGCTCTGACATCAAAGGCAAGAAAACACTGACCCAATAGCGCGGTCGTTGCAGCAGGACGGCGCCGATGAAGGCCTAACTGCCTATTTTGGCAAGTTCCGATGCCGTTTCGTCGCGCAGAGCCTGAAGTTCCCGGATGGCATCTTGCAGTTGCGCTTGTTGGTCCGAAAGTTCTTCGAGTTGTTCATCCGCCAAGGCAATCCATGCCTTCATCTGGCTTTCATTGCCTTCCTTTTCGTAGATCAGCAACCATTGGCGGATCACCTCGAGCGGGAAACCGAATTTACGCCCACGCAGGATCAGCTTCATGCGTGCAGATTCACGGGGGCCATAGAAACGAGAACGGCCTTCGCGGTCGGGATGTAGCAATTCGATGTATTCATAATACCGCAGGGTACGCGGTGTTACATCGAATTTGGCACACATTTCCTTGAACGTCAGGCGGTCATCGGCCATAGAAACTTACTCCCTCAGATATAAGTTAAGCCGATGGCAAAGGGAGCGCAACAGGTGGCCTTGCCCTTTGCTGCGAGGCTGGGGATAAAGGGGCAAATTCGCCCAAAGGACCCCGGACATGACAAACAAGATCGAGCGGGCAGGACAGTTCATTCGCGCATTGCCGCATGCAGATGCCCTGGGGATGGAGCTGGAAGAGCTGGATCCCGGAACCGCCGTTATTTCGATGCCCTATTCGGACAGGATTGTAGGTGACCCTGAAACAGGGGTGGTTCATGGTGGTGCCGTATCTGCCCTGATGGACACCTGTTGCGGAGCGGCAGTGATGAGCCATCCGAGCAATCCGGCAGGTACCGCAACGATCGATTTACGCATTGAATATTTGCGGGCTGCCACGCCGGGACAGCGGATCACGGCGCGTGCAACCTGTTATCATGTGACCCGTTCGGTTGCTTTTGTCCGGGCGACGGCAACAGACGAGGACGAAGACTTGCCCGTTGCTATGGCCACTGGCACATTTACGGCGGGGAGTGGCAAATGAGCAAACGGCCCGAACCTGTACAAGTCGTGAAACAACGCCGTGACAGTGTGCTGCGCGCCCTGACCAAGGGTGTTCCCTATATTCAGTTTCTGGGCGTCGAATTTGAACGGCGCGGGGACGAACTTACCGCGATCATGCCGTTCAAGGAAGAATTGATCGGCAACCCGATTCTGCCCGCCTTGCACGGGGGTGCAACCGCTGCCTTTCTGGAAGTGACTGCGATCATCACCTTGAGCTGGGGCATGATCTGGGAAGACATGGAAAGCGGTGCATTGAACGTTGAAAACCTGGAACAGATCAAACTGCCACGCCTGCCAAAGACAATTGATTTTACCACCGATTACCTGCGTTCCGGTCTGCCACGTGATGCTTACGCGCGGGCACGGATCACACGGGCGGGGCGGCGTTATGCCTCTGTGCATGTAGAAGGGTGGCAGGACAATCGGGCGCGGCTTTATGCCCAGGCAACAGGACATTTCGTGATGCCACAACGGGACGCCTGAAATGACGGTTCCCGAAACTGCTGTGGCGGGTGCGATCACACATAAGCGGGTGCTGCAAATCGCCCTGCCAATTGTCATTTCCAACGCAACGATACCTATTCTGGGTGCTGTCGACACAGGCGTTGTCGGGCAATTGGGCGCGGCCGCGCCGATTGGTGCTGTCGGATTGGGCGCAATTGTGCTGTCTGCTTTCTATTGGTTCTTCGGCTTTTTGCGCATGGGGACTGTTGGGCTGACCGCACAAGCGGCAGGCGACGGTGATACAGGTGAAGTCGCGGCCTTGTTGACCCGTGGGCTAATGATCGGCCTGGGAGCGGGGGTGCTGGTGATACTCCTGCAATTCCCGTTATTCTGGCTTGCGTTCAATGTTTCGCCCGCCTCAGCCGAGGTCGAAACCCTGGCACGGCAGTATATGGCGATCCGCGTCTGGTCGGCTCCTGCTGCTATTTCGATCTATGCAATTACCGGTTGGTTGATCGCTCAGGAACGCACCCGTGCTGTGTTGGTGATCCAACTCTGGATGAACGGATTGAACATCGGCCTGGATTTATGGTTTGTACTGGGTCTTGGTTGGGGGGTCGAAGGGGTGGCCATCGCTACCTTTATCGCGGAATGGAGCGGTGCTGCCCTTGGGATGTGGTTCTGCCGTGGCGTGTTTCAAAGCCCCGACTGGCGTAATTGGGTACAGGTTTTCAACCGCCTGCGCTGGGTCCGGATGATCCGACTGAACACCGACATTCTGATCCGTTCCATGTTGCTTGAGGCGATTTTCCTGTCTTTTGTCTTTATCGGGTCCGACATGGGAGATGTGACACTGGCCGCCAATCAGGTATTACTGCAATTCCTGATGATCACGGCCTACGGACTTGATGGTTTTGCCTTTGCCGCGGAGGCCCTGGTGGGACGTGCGGTGGGTGCGCGCCGGGTAGCGGACCTGCGGCGCGGGGCGGTACTGGCCTCGTTCTGGGCAGGTATCGTGTCGCTGTTGTTGCTGTTCGGGTTCGGGTTCTTCGGGCCAAAAATCATCGATCTGATGGCCAAGGCACCAGAGGTGCAAGCAGCCGCACGGGTCTATTTGCCCTATATGATGCTGGTACCCGTATTGGCCTGTGCGGCTTTTATGTTGGACGGTGTCTTTATCGGGGCGACGCAGTCCCGTGACATGCGCAACATGATGGCGGTGTCTTTTGTGGTGTTTGTGATTGCGGTGCTGATCCTCGTGCCAATTTTTGAAAACCACGGTCTTTGGGCGGCGATGTTGATTTCCTTTGTGGCGCGTGGCGTCACTTTGGGACTGCGCTATCCGGCGCTGGAACGATCGGTCAGCGCGTCCTGAAGATACCATGCCTATCACCCTTTGAGCGTCCGACACCGCGATACCCTGTTGATGCATCTCTGGCACCGGGCAGGGTATTGGGGGCGACAGCCCTATCAGCTACAGTAATTCCTCAATGGCTTCGACGGGTCGCCCGATGGCGGCTCGGTCGTGGGAAAAGGCGATTGGCCTTTCGATCAGAGCAGGGTGGGCAACCATAGCGGCGATCAGTTCTTCGTCAGGGGTGTCCTTGCTGAAGCCCAATTCCTTGAACAGTTTATCTTCGCTGCGCATCATCTTTATCGCTGGAATATCACCCAATGCCGAAAGCGCCGTGGTGATTTCGGCTGCAGTTGGCGCGTCCATAAGGTATTGTCTTACGGTGACTTCTGCGCCTGACTCTTCGATCAGAGCCAATGCCTGACGGGACTTTGAGCACCGCGGGTTGTGCCAAATTGTGATCATAACCATTCCGTTTGTTTGCTGCCGACGGCATCTGCAACATTGGCAAAGCCGTCCTGGGAAAGTAGCGCATCGACGCCATGAGCGATTTGTGCCACCAGTGACATACCACCATAGACCAATGCAGTGTAAAGTTGTATCGCAGAAGCTCCGGCACAGATCTTGGCATAGGCCTGTGCAGCGGACCCGACGCCCCCGACCCCAATCAAAGGAATATCGGTGAAGGTCGACAGCCGTGCCAATACACGCGTCGAACGTTCAAAAAGTGGTTCGCCGGACAGGCCACCTGATTGACCTGCATGTTTTGAGCGCAGACCTGTACGATCCAGTGTTGTGTTGGTCGCAATGATCGCGGCAACGCCTGCCTGTGTCGCAACTTCCGCCACATCTGCAATCTCTTGCTCTGTCAGATCAGGTGCGATTTTCAGGAAGACCGGCGTCGTTCCGCGAACGTCCATGACTCCGTCGAGCAGAGCGGCCAAAGCGGCCTTGCCTTGCAGGTCACGCAGTTTTTCGGTGTTGGGCGAGGAGACATTGACTGTGGCAAAATCCACGTGATTGCGGACTGCCTGCATCACGCGGGCGAAATCAGCCGCGCGATCGGTGCTTGTCTTGTTCGCGCCGAGGTTCAGGCCAACGGGCACGACTGCGTCATGCTGTGTTAGCCGGGTGCAGATTGCTTGGGCACCATCATTGTTGAACCCGAAGCGGTTGATCGCTGCGCGGTCCTTTGTCAGCCGGAACAGGCGTGGTTTGGGGTTGCCCGGTTGCGGCAGGGGGGTTGCCGCACCAACTTCGATAAAGCCAAAACCGCAGCGCGAGAGTGGCGCGATCGCGGTTGCGTTCTTGTCAAACCCGGCGGCAAGGCCGATAGGATTGGACAAGGTAATTCCGGCGACTGTGGTCTTGAGCCGGTTCGAGGTAACCGGCCCCGGTGCGGCGGCCAGACCCATTTGCAAGGCACGGATGGCCAGAGCATGTGCCGTCTCGGGGTCGAGCCGGTGCAGGACATTCAACCCGAGTTTCTCAAGCAGTGAATTCACGCAAATTGTCCTGTGATGTTTGTAGGCTGGCATCGGATCAACCGTGAGGTTTTGACTGCGGCTTGACGGTGCACGACAGCTTTTTGATAGGCGGGGTCAGAAATCATCGCCAGAAATGCATGTGCCGTTGGGTATTGCGCGATGAACATCGCGTCCCATATTTCCTCTGAGGGGCCAATAAGTGTCAGCTCAAAGCTGCCTCGCCAAAGGATGCTGCCGCCGACTTTATCCAGAATTGCAGCGGTTTTTGCGCCATAGTTGGCATAGGCTTCGGCCCCAGAAAGCCCGTCGCGGGCCAGTTCATGATCGCCCGGATAATTCGCCAGATCACGAAACGCCACAAGGTTGAGCATGTTCAGGGGAAGGTCCCTGTCGAGGGCCTTGAAGGTGTCGAACTGGGCGCGGTGAGGGTCGATATAGTCAGTCATTGGCTGGCCTTCTCAAAACCGGCAGGAAACTGGTGCCTGCCGTCCTGTAATGGCAATGGCTGCGCCCAGATCACATCGGCAAGTGACATCTTACGGTAGAGATGCGGAAACAGCGCATCGCCGCGAGAGCGTTCCCATTTGAGTGCATCACCGGCGGCATCTGCATCGACCGCGATCAAGAACAGCCCGTCAACCCCGGCAAAATGCTTTGCCGCGGTCTCTGCTGCCTGGGTTGCTGTGGAAAAGTGAATATAGCCATCGGCCAGATCGATCGGAGCCCCTGCCGTTTCGCCGTTATCGCGCAGCATCTGCCATTCGTCGGTTCGGAATATTTTATAAATCAACATGCGGATGTGATGCCTGTCTGTCCGGGGAGCGTCAAGCCGCCAGTGGCACCTTGCATGTGCAGTTGGATTGAGCGCGCAGTGGCTGACCCGAAGGCAGTGGCGCACTACTTCTTTGACAGTGGCAGGACAGGGATGCACGATGCGGATATAGATTCCATTTGGGGGAAAACCAATGATACGATTCCTGTCTAGCGTTGCGGCACTTGGTCTGATGGCCGGTGGTGCTGCTGCCGATTATACACTGACGATCTTGCACACTAACGACTTTCATGCGCGGTTCGAGCCGATCAGCAAATATGACGGGCCCTGTTCTGCTGAGGATAATGCAGAAGGCAAGTGTTTTGGTGGTTCCGCAAGATTGATGACTGCGATCACCGAGGCGCGGGCGCGTTCGACTAACTCGATCCTCGTCGATGGCGGGGATCAGTTTCAGGGCACGCTGTTCTACACCTATTACAAGGGTGCATTGGCCGCGGAGATGATGAACCAGATGGGATATGACGGCATGACCGTCGGTAACCACGAATTTGATGACGGGCCAGAAGTGTTGAAAGGCTTTATGGATGCGGTGGAATTCCCGGTCCTGATGTCCAATGCGGATGTTTCGGGTGAGCCCTTGCTCGCGGATAGTCTGGCCAAGTCAGCCGTGATTGAGCGGGGCGGTGAAAAGCTGGGTCTGATCGGTCTGACGCCCGAAGATACAGACGAGCTGGCCAGTCCTGGCGACAATATCACCTTTTCCGATCCGGTGGCGGCGGTGCAGGCCGAAGTTGACAAGCTGACGGCTCAGGGGGTGAACAAAATCATCGTGCTGAGCCATTCCTCATATGGTGTTGACCAAAAGGTCGCCGAAGGCACCACCGGTGTTGACGTCATTGTCGGTGGACATTCCAACACCCTGCTGTCCAACACCAACGAACGTGCCGAAGGGCCTTACCCAACGATGGTTGGCAATACTGCGATCGTGCAGGCCTATGCCTATGGTAAATTTCTGGGAGAGTTGAACGTCACCTTTGATGATGCGGGCAATATCACCGAAGCGAAAGGCGAACCTGTGGTTCTTGACGCTGCCGTGACCGAAGACGAAGGCACGATCGCGCGCATCACCGAGGCTGCAGGCCCATTGGAAGAAATCCGCAACAAGGTGGTAGCGCAGACCGATGAAGTGATCGGTGGTGATCGCGACGTTTGTCGGGCCATGGAATGTACGATGGGCAACCTGATTGCCGATGCGATGCTGGATCGTGTTGCGAACCAGGGGATCCAGGTGGCTTTTCAGAACAGTGGGGGCATCCGCGCATCGATTGACGCGGGGGAAGTGACCATGGGCGAAGTATTGACGGTACTGCCATTCCAGAACACGCTGTCCACCTTCCAGGTGACGGGTGCCGTCCTGTTGGAGGCACTTGAAAACGGCGTGTCGCAGGTTGAGGAAGGTGCCGGGCGTTTCCCGCAGGTTGCAGGGATGACCTATGCCTTTGACGCTGCTGCAGAAGTTGGTTCGCGGGTAAGTGACGTGACAGTAGGCGGTGAGCCGCTCGATCCGGCGGCGACATATGGCATTGTGTCCAACAACTATGTACGCAACGGCGGAGACGGCTACGAAATGTTCAAGAACGCTGCCAACGCCTATGATTTCGGCCCAGATGTGGCAGATGTCACGGCCGAATACATTGCCGCCCATGCGCCGTACAAACCCTATACGGATGGACGGATCACCAAAAAGTAACTGCAGTTACATGACGACAGAAGAAGGGCGCATCCTGTTGGTTGCGCCCTTTTTTGATCCCGTACCCACGCGGAAGCGGTCTGGATTCCTTGCAAGAGCGGCGGTGCTGCGATAGCCTTGCCCGGTGTTCATGGAGATTCTATGCCCCGTTACTGAGGGGAGGCACTATCGCCTCCTGGTTTAAATCCTGACAAAGCCAGAACGGCGATGATGCCGTGGCGGTCGGTTTATTCTTAGTCAATCCATACCATGAAGTGCGGATGTTTCCGCACGTCGAACACGAAAGTTCATCATAATGATTCGTACATACGACAGATCGGATGCCGATGCTCTGATCTCTATCTGGGACAAGGCAGAGGTTCTTGCCCATCCGTTTCTACCTGCTGACGTCAGAAACCAGGTGCGCAGGGATTTGCGTAATTTATACCTGCCGCATGCAGAAACCTGGGTACTTGAAGTCGCCGGAACTCCGGCAGGCTTTATCGCAATGATCGACACTGAAATCGGTGGCTTGTTCCTTCATCCATCCCACCAAAAGCAGGGTCTGGGCCGACAAATGGTTGACCATGTTGTGGCGTTGAAAGGGCCGCTTGAGGTCGAAGTATTCAAAGCCAACAAGATTGGTCTGCCATTTTACACACAGTATGGTTTTGAGATCATCGGTGAAGGCACATTCGAACCTACAGGCGATGAAACAGTCAAAATGGCGATGCCGACCACCTAGATAGCATCCGGTGGAGGGCATGAGAGGACGGTGCCCTCCTCCATTGCTGCGCGTCATCGGGCATTGTGTGAAAGATCATCCGATGGCGGCGTTAGTCCGGGCATCGCAGATTGGTCACGTGAAAGGCTGAAAAAACAGTGCAACCACCATAGTCACACCAATTTGCGATCTGACCCGAACCTCTTGGGCGTTCTCATCTTTGCCAAGACAACTGGATGAGCAATGGTTGTGCCTGGGTTTTGCGAAAGTGGGGGCATGCGGTTAGCATCACCAAAACCAGTAGCCAAGGAGAGACCCTGATGTGCGGACGCATGGCCGTGACAATGCCACCCGATGCGATGGCGCAGCTTTTTGCTGCCGCGCCGGATAACGTCATGCCGCAACTGCCCAATTATAACGTTTGCCCGACCAATGATGTGCCCATCGTTACCGGTGACGGGCAGGGCGGGCGCAGGCTGCGTGCGATGCGCTGGGGGTTTATTCCGCGCTGGTACAAAAAACTGAATGGCGGACCTTTGCTTATCAATGCACGGGCTGAAACACTGGCGGAAAAACCTGCCTTTCGCGATGCTGCACGAACACGGCGGGGATTGGTTCCTGCCACAGGATTTTACGAATGGACCAAAGCCGCTGATGAGGGGCGCGATCCTTGGTACATTGAACGAACGGATGGTGGGGTGCTGGCTCTGGCCGCTGTCTGGCAGGACTGGCAGGCGCCCGAGGGCGAGGTATTGTCCACCTGTGCAATCGTGACCACATGCGCAAATGCATCCATGCAGGCGATCCATCACAGGATGCCTGTCATTCTGGAGCCTGATGCCTGGGCGCTCTGGCTGGGGGAACAAGGAAAGGGCGCGGCAACGCTGATGACCGCTGCACCAGATGATCTGTTGCAGTGGCACCGCGTTGACCGCGCCGTAAATTCCAATCGCGCCAGTGGGTCCGCGTTGATCCAACCTCTGGCGAGTGATGCCAGATGAAGACCGCGCTGGGCTGAGGGGTCTTAGTTTTCGTCAGAAGGGGCTTGGGCAAAGACGATTTCACCGGCAACTTCATTGCCCGCTGCGTCCAGACCCGAAAACTTTGGCGGGGTCTCGGCTTTGACTTCCAGTAGATAGGCCCCTTCGGATGCGATCGAACCGGAGGTCCATTGCTGGCCTTCACCGGTCAAGGTGTGAGACGTGTCACTGCGGTTTTGAAAGGTGATTTTGTCACCGGGCGTCGCAAAAACCAGATTAGGGAAATAGCTGCCATCATTGATGATCACAACATGTTCCTCCGCATGCGCAGCACCGGCCACAAAACTGAGAGCAGCAGCAAGTGCTACAGCGCCCTTGCGATAAGAATTAAGCATTGAAATGCTCCTTGTAACGGCCCCACCCGGTCACAGACAATTTTTCTTAAAGGGTAAATGCGGCGAAAGTTTGGCAAACAGGGCGGAAATTGGGAGGCACCGTGTTCATTCCGATGTTTGGGCTTGTCCTGCCAACCAACTGCGAAAGGAAACTAGTGCAGCACCCTCATCGCGATCGGCAGGCCAGACGAGGAAGTAACTGCCGATGCTCTGCGTGGATTGTGCCGACGCCAGCATGAGTTGACCATCCCGCAAATAGGGTTGCGCAAAGAATGTGGGCAACAGCGCGACACCAAGCCCATGGATCGCCGCCTGTGCCATTGTCGAGAATTGGTCAAACACCATACCGGAGGGCGGATCGGCAGTTACACCCAGGGCGGCAAGCCAACGTGCCCAACCGCGGGGGCGGGTCTCAAGATGCAACAGGGGATGGGCCAGCATGTCAGCAGCCTGGGTCAAGGGCGCTGCTATCATATCGGGTGCGCAAACGGGCACGACGGTTTCGGGCATCAGGGGCAGATAACGCACCCCCGGCCAATCCTCGTGACCAAAGTGAATGGCCGCATCGAACGGGCTGTCGGAAATCGCAAAGGGTTTGAGCCTTGTACTGAGGTTGACGGTGACTTCTGGATGGGCCTCGGCGAAACCGCGCAGACGCGGGGCCAGCCAATGCATGCCGAATGCAGGAAGAATGGCAAGGTTCAATGTGCCGCCATGGGGGTTTGTGCGCAGGGAAACCGAGGCTTGTGCAAGCCGGTTGAGAATGTCGCGCACCTGCGGAACATAGGCCTGACCCGCTTGGGTCAGTGCCAATTGCCGGCCCTTGCGCAGGATCAGCACCACATCCAGTTGTTCCTCAAGAGCCTTGAGCTGGCGGCTGATCGCGCTTTGCGTCAGCGACAGCTCTTGTGCGGCGGCAGTCGCGGAACCCAGGCGCGCGACTGCCTCGAATGCCAGCAATGCCGAGATCGACGGCAGAAAGCGTCGCGGAGCAATCATATGATTTTTTCTCATACATCCAGTACAAAGCAGCGATAGTCTTTCCGTCCCGATTTTGCAATGATGCCACCGAACACTCCTCTTTCTCGAAAGGAATTGCGATGAGCGCCGAAACCCCCGCCCTGCGTGCCAAGGATGCGCCCGATCTGGGATCATTCGACTGGACCGATCCGTTCCGTCTGGACGGTCAATTGTCAGAAGACGAACGCATGATCCGCGACAGTGCGAAGTCCTACGCGCAGGAAAAACTGCAGCCGCGGGTAATCGAGGCCTATGCAAACGAGGAAACAGATCCGTCGATTTTCAAGGAAATGGGTGATATGGGCCTGCTCGGCATCACCATCCCAGAAGAATACGGCGGCCTCGGCGGCGGCTATGTGTCCTATGGTCTGGTTGCACGCGAGGTCGAGCGTGTGGATTCAGGGTATCGCTCTATGATGTCGGTACAGGCAAGCCTCGTGATGTATCCAATCTATGCCTATGGATCAGAAGCGCAGCGCAAGAAATATCTGCCCAAACTGTGCTCCGGTGAATGGATCGGTTGTTTCGGCCTGACGGAACCCGATGCAGGATCCGACCCAGGCAGCATGAAAACCCGTGCGGTGAAAACCGCGAATGGGTACAAGCTGACCGGTTCGAAAATGTGGATTTCCAATGCCCCGATTGCGGATGTCTTTGTGGTCTGGGCCAAAAGCGAAGAGCACGGGGGAAAGATCCGCGGCTTTGTTCTGGAAAAAGGCATGAAAGGCCTGAGCGCACCGAAGGTGGGGAACAAGTTGTCCCTGAGGGCGTCGATCACCGGCGAGATCGTGATGGACGGTGTGGAAGTGGGCGAAGATGCTCTGTTGCCACATGTCTCCGGTCTGAAAGGACCGTTTGGCTGTTTGAACCGCGCGCGTTACGGTATTTCATGGGGGGCCATGGGCGCGGCGGAATTCTGCTGGCATGCGGCACGTCAATACGGTTTGGACCGCAAACAGTTCGGCAAGCCGCTGGCGCAGACCCAGTTGTTCCAGAAAAAGCTGGCTGATATGATGACCGAGATTTCACTGGGCCTGCAGGGGTCGTTGCAAGTTGGTCGTCTGATGGATCAGGCGAATGCGGCCCCCGAAATGATTTCTATCGTCAAGCGCAACAACTGTGGCAAAGCCCTCGAAGTGGCCCGTCACGCCCGCGACATGCATGGTGGCAACGGGATTTCCGGTGAGTTTCAGGTCATCCGCCATATGATGAACCTCGAGACAGTGAATACCTATGAGGGGACACATGATGTCCATGCGTTGATCCTTGGGCGTGCTCAAACCGGCCTTCAGGCGTTCTTTTGACCCCGTGATACGCGCAGGCGCGTGATGAGTTTACGGGCAAGATGAAGCAGGGGCGCGTGGGAGACACGGGCCTCTGCGTTTTTATGTGAGGGTGATATGGACCGCGTTTCGATCGTGCACGAGAATTTTCTGCGTCGTGTGGCTGCGGAGGATTTCCCCGCTGGTGATACGGATATTGGAGATATTGACCGGGAGGAAGCCTTGGGGCTTTACCGGGGGCAGGTGCTGTCGCGCGCCCTGGATGTGCAAAGTCGCGTGATGCAGAAGGCGGGACAGGGGTTTTATACCATCGGGTCATCCGGGCATGAGGGGATGGCTGCCCTGGGGCATGCCCTGCGTGTCGATGATATTGCCTTTTTGCATTATCGTGATGCCGCCTTTCAGATTGCGCGGGCTGCCAAGGCGGGGCAGGCAGGGATGATGCGCGATATGTTGTTGTCCTTTGCCTGTTCGACAGAGGATCCAACCAGCGGCGGGCGCCATAAGGTACTGGGCGCGCGCAGTTTGATGATCCCGCCCCAGACCTCGACCATCGCCAGTCATCTGCCCAAGGCGGTGGGGGCGGCACATTCGATCACTCTTGCCCGGCGTAACCGGCCGGAGCATGCGATTCTGGCACGGGATGCTATTGCGATGTGTTCGTTTGGGGATGCGTCATTGAATCACTCCACAGCGCAGGGCGCGATCAATGCGGCGGGATGGACCGCAGTACAGGGTATCCCCTTGCCCCTGTTGTTTGTCTGCGAAGACAACGGCATCGGAATATCGACCAAAACACCTACAGGATGGGTGAAAGCCACGATGTCGGTGCGGCCCGGTATGGCCTATTTCGAAGCCGATGGTCGCGATGTTTTTGCTGCTCTCCAGACCGCGCGAGAGGCAACGGATTGGGTACGCCGCCATCGCAAGCCAGCGTTTTTGCATCTGCGTACCGTGCGACTTTACGGCCATGCAGGGCCGGATGTCGTGACCTCCTATCTTCCACGTGCAGAAGTTGAAGCGGATGAGGCGCAGGATCCTTTGCTATATACAGCCGGGCATCTGGTTGCTTCGGGCAAGGTGACCGCCGCGCAGGTATTGGAAATTTACACGGAGATGCTGGAGGAGGTTGCGCAGGCGGCAGAGGAGATGGCGGATACGCCCCGTTTGAAAACCGCAGGCGAGGTCATGGCCAGCCTGATCCCGCCGAAACGGGACGTCACACAAGGCAACGGGCCAAGCGCCGAACAGCGGGCGGAGATTTTTGGCAGTGACCTTGCGCAGATCGATCAACCTCAACCGATGTCACGACTGATCAACTGGGCGATCCATGATCTGATGCTGCAATATCCCGAAACCCTGCTGATGGGAGAGGATGTCGGACGCAAAGGCGGTAACTATGGGGTGACCCAAAAGCTGCACGCGCGATTCGGTCCTGCACGGGTCATCGACACTTTGTTGGATGAACAGAGCATTCTGGGGCTGGCGATTGGTCTGGCGCATAACGGCTTCATTCCGATGCCGGAAATCCAGTTTCTTGCCTATCTGCACAACGCCGAGGACCAATTGCGTGGGGAGGCAGCGACACTGCCGTTTTTCAGCAAGGGGCAATGGAGTAATCCGATGGTTTTGCGCATTTCCGCGCTTGGCTATCAGAAAGGCTTCGGTGGGCATTTCCACAATGACAATTCGCTGGCGGTGCTGCGCGACATTCCGGGGGTGATCATAGCCTGCCCATCAACCGGGGATGAGGCGGCGCAAATGCTGCGTGAATGCCATCGTTTGGCGCGCGAGGAGCAGCGTGTCGTGGTTTTCCTTGAGCCCATTGCGCTATATCCCATGCGTGATCTGGCCGAGGCGGGAGATGGTGAATGGATGCGTCACTATCCTGCACCGGATCAAAGAATCGGATTGGGCAGTGTCGGTGTGCATGGGGATGGTGCGGATATTGCCATTGTGACCTATGGCAACGGGCACTACCTGAGCCGTCAGGCCCAGCTTGATCTGGCGCAAAGGGATGTTGAGGCACGGGTCATTGATCTGCGCTGGCTGGCACCGCTCCCCGAAGATGCCTTGCTGGAAGCCATAGGGGACCGCCCCGTACTCATAGTCGACGAATGTCGTCGCACCGGAGGGCAGGCGGAGGCATTGATGGCGCTGTTGAGCGAGCAGGAAGTGACGCGTTTTGCGCGGCTGACCGCCGAAGACAGCTTTATCGCGACGGGACCTGCCTATGGCGCAACCTTGCCTTCGCGTGAAGGGATTGTGGCTGCGGCTGAAAACCTTCTGGCGGGAGCTGCCAAACAGCAATGAGGTAGACAGGAACGATACTTGTGTAGAGAAACCCCATTGATTTGTTCAGGGATGACACAAAATCGTTGTGTGATCGATCGGCCCGTCCTGCGGCAGAATGTCAACTGACCTGGGCAGAAGATACAGGTGGGGCATCGGAGGCAGGTCACCTCTTTGGATGAAAACGGTCCGCACCTGGCGGAGCGCGGGAACACCTGCCGGGTAATACTGGTTGGCTTCAGGTCTTGTGCGCCGGTGCGCCGCCTTCAAAGGCATTGCCATTTACGTAATCGCATGGCGCGTCCTGCATTTGCAGATGCAGGTCGGTCCCGGTGTAGGGATGGGCCCGCGCCAGAACTTCGTCAACGTCGATGCCCAGACCGGGGGCAGTCGGGGCAGCAATGAAACCGTCTTCAACCTTGATGCTGCCTTTGATCAGTTGATCGTGGAACGGTGTTTCAATGGTTTCGGCCATCAGCAGGTTCGGAATGCTGACACCCAGATGAATATTGGCGGCCCATTCCACCGGTCCAGCATAGAGATGCGGTGCCATTTGGGCATTGTAAACCTCAGCCAAGGCCGCGACCTTTTTCATTTCCCATAGGCCACCGGCACGTCCCAATGCTGGTTGCAGAATGGTCGCTGCGCCGCTGCGTAACACCGGTGCAAACTCTGCCTTGGTGGTCAGGCGCTCACCGGTTGCAATCGGTATGCGGAGGGAGCGGGCGACCTTTGCCATCTCTGCGGTATTGTCAGGCGGAATCGGTTCTTCGAACCAAAGGGGGGTGAAGGGTTCGAGGGCTTGACCCAATCGGATTGCACCCGCAGTTGAAAACTGTCCGTGAGTACCAAAGAGCAGGTCCGCCTTGTCGCCGACCGCCGCGCGGATGGCTTTGCAAAAGGCCACGGATTGCGCAATGTCCGACATGGCAGGCATATGCCCGCCGCGCATCGTATAGGGGCCGGCCGGGTCGAATTTGACCGCGGTATAGCCACGTGCAACGCAATCAGATGCGGATTCAGCCGCCATTTCGGGAGAGGTCCAAAAGGCGGTCGGATCATGGTGGGGCAAGGGATAAAGGTAGGTATAGGCCCGTACCCGTTCATTCATCACACCGCCAAGCATGGCATAAACGGGACGATCGCGGTCTTTGCCCAGAATATCCCAACAGGCAATCTCAAGCCCCGAAAAAGCACCCATCACGGTCAGGTCAGGACGCTGTGTAAAGCCCGAAGAATAGACACGGCGGAACATGCGTTCGACATTTTCCGGATTTTCGTTCTGCAAATGACGGGTGAAGACGTCCTCGATCACATGGCGCATCGCTTCGGGCCCGACTGACGAGGCATAACATTCGCCCCAACCGACGATGCCCGTATCCGTCGTCAGTTTGACCAATACCCAATAACGCCCCCCCCAACCTGGTGCGGGGGGGGATGTGATGATGACGTCCAGATCGTGCAATTTCATGGCGGGGTCCCTGTTCCCGGGCCACATGGGCAGCCCCTGTTTCACTTGCGACCTTACATCCCCCGGCAGGTCGGTGGTGGTGATTAGGTTGAGGCCACAATCGCGGCGTCAGCCCTTAGCGTTCAAATATAATCACATTGCGCCGGGCTGCGCCGGTCTTGGTATCCGCAATGGCCTCATTGATCTGGTCCAGTGACCAGCGTCCAGAAATCAATTCGTCCAGCTTCAATCTACCTTGCAGGTAAAGGTCCACCATCCAGGGAATATCGCGCTGGATTACGACATCACCCATTTTGGAACCGACCATGCCTTGCCCAGTCGCTGCCAGCATCACGGGTTCGTAGCTCGACATTGCGCCGGAATGGGGCATGCCGACCATGATCACCTTGCCGCCCATCGCCAGATAGCGCGGTGCCTGATCATAGGCAGGGATTGCGCCAACGGTAACAATCACTGCATCGGCCCCTCGGCCCATTGCGCTTTGTGCAGCGCGCCATGGTTTGCCGCTGGTCGCCAGAACGCCGTCTGTCGCGCCGAATTCCATGGCCACGTCAAGTTTTTCCGCACTCATGTCAACGGCAACAATGCGTCGTGCACCGGCGATGCGGGCCCCCTGAATGGCGTTCAGCCCGACGCCGCCTGCGCCGATCACGACAACGTCCTGTCCTGCTCGCAAGCCAGCTGCGTTCACCACAGCACCCACACCCGTGATCACACCGCAGGCAATCAGGGCTGCGGCGTCTTTGGGAATGTCGTCGCTTATTTTGACCACCTGTGCCTGTTCCACAACGACCTTTTCCGCAAAGGCACCAGAGGCCATCGCCTGATGCAGCTTGCCGCCATCGGCGGTTTTCAACGGGCCATGATCTCCGTCATAGGGCGTTTCGCAGACCGTGGGCTTGCCACTCGCGCAGGAAGGACAGCTCCCACAGGCCCGAATCAAGGTGACGATGACGCTGTCACCCGTTGCCAGCCCACGCACGTTGGCGCCAACCGCGCTGACACGTCCAGCGGCTTCGTGCCCGTATACCGCAGGCAAAGAGCCGCCCCATGCGCCATCGGCAAAGGAAATGTCGGAATGACAAATGGCGACGGCATCCAGGGTAACTTCAACTTCGCTACCTTCTGGCGCGCGAAGTTCGACATCCTCGATCACCAACGGCGCCCCGAAGGCATATGCGACTGCAGCTTTGACTTTTGGCACGTATCACCCTTTGAATTGCGTTTCTGTCAGGCTGACGCTGAAATCGGGCCGGTGCAAGCATCTAAACGACGTTTGATGTAACCTGTTACGTCACGTCCGTTGGGCAGCTTTGTTGTGGCTGCGCAAAACGAACAGGCACAGGGCCAGGATCATCAAGCTGCAGGCCACCAGAAAGGGGGCACCCGGCAGATAGAGGGGCGCGTCAGATCGGGTAAAATGTGCAAAGGTTGCGGTCATTGCCAGGGGGGAGAGGATCATCGCCAGCGCATTGGCCGAGGTCAACGCCCCTTGCAATTCGCCCTGTGCATTATCCGCCACCTGGCGCGACATGATGCCAGTCAGTGCCGGCGGAATAACCCCGGCCAAGGCCGCTACGGGTGTCAGGGCCAGAATCGCTGTGCCATGGGGAACCAATGCAATTCCCGCATAGGTTCCGATGGCAAAGAGCAGGCCAAAAATCACAGTGCCCCGTTCGCCGAGATGTTTGACCACCAGCCGGATCAACCCGCCTTGGACGACCGCCATCGTGACCCCGAACAAGGCCAGTGACAGACCGATAAGGGAGGGCTCCCAGGCAAAGCGTTCCTGCCCGAAATAGGCCCAAACCGATGGGTATACGGCGAATGAAACGTTATACAGGAAATAGACCGTCAACAGCAGGCGCACGCCGGGCAATCGCCCCAGGTGTTTGACCGCTCCGAATGGATTTGCGCGACGCCAGTCAAAGGCCCGCTGACGTGCGGGAGTCAGGGTTTCCTTCAGCACGATAAAGCCAAATATCGTATTGCTGGCGGCCAGAAACGCAGCAGCCCAGAATGGCGCACGCGTGCCGTATTCTGCCAGAAATCCCCCCAGCACCGGCCCAAGGACAAAACCCATGCCGAAGCTTGCGCCGATCATGCCAAAGTTCTTAGTGCGTTCCGCAGGTTTCGAAATGTCCGCCATAAATGCCGAGGCCGTGGATTGGGTTGCGGATGTGATGCCACCGACAATGCGCCCCAACAGCAAAAGCCAAATGCTGCCGGCAAGGGCCATGACGACATAGTCTGCCGCCATCACCACAAGGGAGGTCAGGATCACAGGGCGACGACCAAAGCGGTCTGACAAGCCGCCAATTACCGGCGCGAACATGAACTGCATCACCGCGAAAATTGTGGTCAGCAGGCCGCCCCAAAGCGCGGCCTGGCTGAGGTCGCCGCCATTCACCTCGCGGATCAGATCGGGCATGACGGGTATCATCAGGCCGATGCCCATGGCATCAACCATGACGGTTATCATGATGAATAAAACGGCGGGGCGCATTGCTCAGAGGGCTTTGGCGCGGGCGGCAAAGGCAAGCGCCTCGGCGGGCGCATCCCCCATTGCGCGGGCCGGATCAAAAATACCTCTGTCCAGATCGGGGTAATCTGCAAGGGCCAGGTCCGGCAGGGGGGTGCGCGTTTTGCGGGCTTCCAGACAAAGTGCCTTGCATGCGGCCTGGGCGTCCGGGCGTGGCATATGCCGGGCAAGGGCAAAGCTTAGAGCTTCGGCATGGATCAGCCCCAGATTGCCTTCCAGCGCGGCGCGCATCTGTACCGGATGCGGCGCCAATCCGGCACTCAGCGCCTTGGCGTGTTGCAATCCGGCTGCAAGGCTCAGGGTGATCTGAGGCACCAACATCCACTCCGCAAACCAGGCCGCGCCGTCGCGTTGGTGCTGATGCGCGGATGCGGCCTGCAGTCCCGCCCGCAGGCCTCCCATTTGATGATGCAGCGCCAACATGGCAGAAGGGCTGACCGGGTTCTGTTTTTGCGGCATGGTCGAAGAGGCACCCGTGCCGCCCAATGTTACCTCTGCCACTTCGCTCGTGGTCAGACCGATCAATGTTTGCCCCATATGCCCCAGCGCTGCCAGTGTCTGCGCCTGCCAGTCAGCAATGCGTAATACCGGTGTGCGATCCGTATGCCATGAACGGGCCGGATCATACAGGCCCAGAGCCCCTGCAAGTGCTGCGCGTGTGTCACTCGCCAGGGGACCAAGGGCAGAACCGGTTCCAGCAGCGCCTGATAAGGAAACAAGCAGCGAGGTGCGTCGCAGGGGTTCGAGGGCGGTCAAGGCATCAAGCATAGGTGCGCCAAATTGCGCGAGCAGCGCCCCCCAGGAGGTCGGCGTTGCCTGCTGGCCATAGGTGCGCGCCGTCATTGGCAGTTTCGCAAATTCTTCGGCCTGTTTGCCGAGCGCCGCGATGATGTCGCGCAGGTCCGTTTCTGCCAGAGCCAAGGCCTGCCTCAAGCGCAACATCAGTGCCGTATCTATTATGTCCTGCGAGGTCGCACCCCAATGCACGTATTGCGCATGTTCCGGAGCATTCATTTCTGCCCGAAAGGCGGCGACCAGACCGGGCACGCAGACGCCGTTTTCGCCCGTGGCTTTGGCAATCGCACCCGGATCTATTTGGATTTCCATACTGGCGCGATGGATGGCGGCCGCTGAAATTTCGGGGATTACCCCGAGAGTGCCCTGCACTTTGGCCAAGGCACCTTCGACCAGCAGCATTGCGCGTATGGCTGCACTGTCTGAAAACAAGCGACCTGCGTCACCGGTTGTAAAGAGTTGCGCATATAGCGGGCTGTCAAACAGTGATGCGGCCATATCTGGCGATTCCCAAAATTATCTGTCGGTTGTCTCTTGGTCGCTCCAGACCTGTTTGGCAATCTTGATCGCATGGTTGGCCTTTGGCACGCCTGCGTAGATCGCAACATGTTGGAAAGCTTCGATGATGTCGCTCTTGCTTGTCCCGGTGCGTTGAGCTGCGCGGACATGCATGGCAATCTCTTCAAAATTCCCGGTCGCGGCAAGCAAGGCCAGTGTCAGCATCGACCGTTCCCTGCGGGTGATCGCATCCGACGCCCAAACCGTGCCCCAGGCACCTTCCGTGATCAGGTCCTGAAACGGCATGTCCTCTTGTGTCTTGTTCTTTTCAGCGCGGTTCACATGCTGGTTGCCCAGGACTTCGCGGCGCACTTCCATACCGCGTGCATATCGGTCAGACATGGCCTGTTCCTTTCAGAAAATCACTCAGTATGGCGGCGTATTCCTCGGGTTTTTCAACGCAGGGCAAATGCCCGGCCTTGCGGATGAGATGAAATTTCGACCCCGGAATCAGGTCAAGGGTTTCGCGGACCAGATCAGGTGGGGTCGAGCCGTCCTCGTCGCCTGCGATACCCAGGGCAGGCAGGCGCAGCCCGCTGGTGGGGGTATAAAAATCTGTGCCTGAAATTGCGGCGCAACAGCCTGTATAGCCCCGGTCCTCGCCTCGCACCAGCATGTTGCGCCACAATTCCAGCTCGGGAGAGGTACAGAATCCGGCCGAGAACCAGCGTTGCATCACCCCATCAGCAAGGGCTTCGATACCGCCGGTTTCCACAGCAGTAATCCGTTCCTCCCACATTGCGGGCGTGCCGATCTTGGCTGCGGTGTTGGACAGGACCATGGCGCGGATCAGATCCAGCCGTTTGACAGCCAACCCCTGAGCGATCATCCCGCCAATCGACAGACCGACAAAGACGCAGCCTTTGACGTTCAAATGATCCAACAAGCGTTCTGCATCGGTGATCAATGCGCCCATCGAATAGGGCCCCTCAGGACAGGAGGACAGACCGTGGCCCCGTTTGTCATACCGTATATAGCGCGGACCCTCGGGCAATAACGGCAATACCGCGTCCCAGAGCCGCATGTCGGTGCCCAGTGAATTGGCAAAAACCACCGGCGCACCATCCGCGGGGCCGTCGACGCGATAGTGCAGGCGGACATCGCCAGTGTCGAAAATCTTCATGGGTCAGGTCTCCCGCAATTGTATGGTTGCCATGATTTGCCCATGATCGGAGGCAAGCTTGTTATAGGGTGCTTCGGGATGGCTGCCATCGGTCAAGTGATCGTTGAGGACAGAGAAATAGGTCATCTCGCCAATGTGGTTTGGCCACTGCGGCAGGAAATGACGCGACATCAGAATTTGGTCGATACTTTCATAAATACCACCAAAGGCCGAAGTATAGACCATATCGCGCAGGGACTTGCGTTCAAACTGACGTTCGGCGGAATGTAAACGCACGGCTTCGATTTCCTCAGTGATCTTGGCGCTTTCGGCGGCAGAGTAACGATCCCCGCGGTGTTTCGCATCATGTCGCAGCATCCATGTATAATTCTTGAACGGCACCTCACCGCTGATGATCTCTGAACTCACCGCGTTTTCGCTGTCGTTCAAATCGCCCAACACTATTACCGGGCGGCCTTGTTGCAATTCACCGATGATGGCCCCGCGCAGCACCCAAGCCTCTGCCATACGACGCATTGCGGCACGCGCAGCACCCAAGGCACGACCAACCGGGTCATAGTTGGTGAGGTCCGCTTCACTGGCGAAATCCGCGCCTTCAGGGCGGATGAATTCGCCCAGCTTGGATTTCAGGTGACAGTTGAAAACGGTGATAACCTCGCCGCCCACGGGTACGCGCACCTTGAGTATCGGGCGGCTGAGTTTTCGAAGGGTGTAATGCCCGCCATCTTCATCGTCAAATGTCTGAAAGGGAATTTTGAAAGGCGCGCCCAGATCCTGAATGATTTCAGGATCTTCGGCAAATCCTAGGCGTGAAAGCACGGCGACACCGGGGCGACGATTTCCTGCTTCCGCGTCATGGATGTTGGGGGCAAAGGCGAGGGCGGCATTGCCATAATCGCCATAGCCCAGATGTCGAAAAATTGCCCGCTTGCGATACCGTTTGTCTGGACCGGGCAGTGCTTCGGCGTTGTTTTCCGCCCCAATGCGATCTGCGCGGGCAATGGTGCGGCGCAGGGCTTCTTCTTCGAATACTTCCTGAAAACCGATGATGTCGGCGTTCATTGTTACCAGTTGATCGGCCAGCCAATCCTCTTTCCATGCGTATTCTTCAGGGGTGTAGGATTGGAACTTGTAATACTCACGATCCGCGCCAATCAGGTTTTTCACGTTGAAACTGGCGATGGTGAAAGCGCTCATCAGGCAAGCTCCAGAGCGCGGGCAAAGACAGCGGCGTCAACGTTCCCCCCTGAAATCGTGACGATCACATCATCGCCCTGAATTTCATCACCATGAAACAAAACCGCGGCAAGGGCGGCGGCACCTCCAGGTTCGGCAACTAATTTCAACCGGTTCCATGCATGCGCCATTGCGGCAAGCGCTTGGTCTTCGGTGATCACCAGTCCGGCACCGCATAAACGTTTCATGATCGGGAAGGTCAGATCACCTGGTTGCGGCGTGATGATGGCGTCGCAAAGATTGCCGGAGGTCCTGAGATTGCGTTTGATTTCGCCGGCGTGCAGGGACCGCGCCACATCGTCAAAGCCTTCGGGCTCGGCAGGCCTGACGCGCAGGCCTGGCGCTTCTGCTTCAAGAGCGAGTGCAATACCTGAGGTGAGGCCACCCCCGCCGCAACAGACAATGACCTGAGCATCTGTTATGCCCTGTTCGGTTGCCTGTTGCGCAATTTCCAACCCGCAGGTGCCTTGGCCCGCAATCACTTGCGGTTCATCAAAGGGCTTGATCAGGGTCAGGCCCCTTTCCTGGCTGATGCGCGCGCCGATCTCGTTACGGTCTTCGGTGTCGCGGTCGTAAGTGATGACTTCGGCACCATAGGCGCGGGTGTTTTCCAGTTTCATGGCGGGGCTGTCCGCAGGCATGACAATCACTGCCGAGGTGTCGTGCATCTTTGCCGCCAGCGCCACGCCTTGGGCGTGATTGCCGCTGGAAAAGGCGATGACACCTTTGGCGCGCACCTTGGGGTCAAGGGCGCTCAAGGCCGACCAGGCACCGCGAAACTTGAAACTGCCTGTGAGTTGCAGACATTCGGCCTTTACCCAGACGCGCCGCCCCGCAAGGGCGTCCAGCAAAGGTGAATTCAAAAACGGTGTGCGCAATGCGTGCCCATTCAGGCGTTCAGCGGCGGCACGTATCATGTCGATGTTCATTGCATGGCTCCTATCCATGTTTGAAGTGCGATGATGGCCTCGGGTTCATCCAGAAACGGTACATGACCGCGTCCGGGAACTTTGGCGAGAATCATGTCGGGGCGACGCTTTTGCATTTCTTCGACCGTGGCTTCGCCCAGCAGGTTGGAACTGGTGCCCCAGATACATGCCAGCGGCAAGCCCGAGAGCGCATCGAAATAAGGCCAAAGGTCAAGGTCCGGCCCATCCATCGCCGCCAGCATGGCATCGCGTAAATGCGGATCATAGGTAATGTGCAAACCCTCTGGCGTTGAGGTGAAGTGCTTTACCGCTTCCTCCATCCAACGGCTGTCCGGGACATTTTTGAATTCAACAAAGGCGCGTGCCAAGGCGGCAGCGGCCTCCGAATGGGTTTTGGCAGCAGGTGGTCGGCCGATGAAATGCCGGATCGCATCCAAGCCCTTGGCTTCGATCACCGGACCGACATCATTCAACGCTACCCCCAGCAGTCGCTCCTTGGCCGCAGCGGCCAGCCCCATGGCGTTGAGACCGCCCCGCGAGGTCCCAAGTATCGCCACCTTGTCGAGGTTGAGATGCGCCAATAACTCCAGCACATCACGACATTCAACCGGCAGTACGTAGTTCTGCCAGTCGGTATCGAAATCCGATCGGCCACGACCGCGGTAATCCAGCTTGATCAACCTGTTACCCGACAGAAAGGGGGTCACATAATCGAAATCAGTCGTTGTGCGCGTCAATCCCGCAAGACAAAGAATGGGCAGACCTTCGCCATCGTCGGTGTAATACAGCGACAGTCCATCAGATGTGGTGAAATAGGCCATCAGAGATCTGCCAAGGTCGGGATGCCGGTCAAATCGGTGAGCATATGCGCCGGCCTCCATGGCAGGCGCTCCATCGGGTCGCCGTTGCGGTTCACCCAGGCCGTGACAAATCCATAGCCAGTTGCCGCCGCCGCGTCCCAACCGTTCGAGGAGACAAACAAGACTTCGGATTTGTCACAATCAAAACAGGCACCGACCAGATCGTATACCCGTGTGTCCGGCTTGAAGATGCCGACGCTTTGCACTGAAAGAGTGGCATCCAGGACGCTTTCGATCCCCGCTGATCTTACCGCAGCTTCCAACATTTCTGGCGATCCGTTGGACAGGATTGCCGTATTCAGCCCGGCAGCCTTCAGCCGGGTCAACATTTCAGGCACTTCACGGTAGGCCTGCAATTCCCAATAGAGCGCCAGAAGCCGTTCGCGCAGCTCGGGATCATTTGTATGCCCGGTCTTTTCCAACGCCCAATCGAGCCCGTTTTCGGTGACTTCCCAGAAATCGGTATGGGCATTGGCAACGGCGCGCAGCCATGAATAGGACAGTTGTTTTTGGCGCCAATGTTCAGCCAGTTCTGCCCAGTCGCTCCTGATTGCCTTGAAATCCGGCTCTGACGCAGCCTGGCGGGCAGCGGCCCCCACATCGAACAATGTGCCATAGGCATCAAAAACACAGGTGGTGATCGGCATGGGGCGCACTCCGTTGGCTCAGGTCAGATTGTCATGCCAGGCCCTTGTGAAAAACCCCTGAAATTGTATCAAGATTCGCGATCCCTGAGGGGGTTTACATCGGGCGACCTGTTTGACACTTTGCCGCCCAAGCTGGAGCACCTGCGCAGATACGTGGCCTCCCCCAATTTCCCTACATTTCGGAGACGAAGATGACTGAAGTCAAGTCAGGCGATACGGTCGCTATACATTATACAGGCACGCTGCTGGATGGCACCACTTTCGACAGTTCCAAGGGCCGTGATCCGCTGGAATTCGAAGTAGGATCCGGTCATATCATTCCCGGGTTGGACGTCGCTTTGCCGGGGATGACCGTCGGCGAAAAGAAAGTGGTGAAAATCGCCTGCGCAGATGCCTATGGGCCGCTCAATCCGGACATGCGTCAGGCGATCCCGCGTGACGGGATCCCTGAAGACCTGAACCTGGAGGTCGGCCTGACGTTGGAAATGCAGACGGCTGACGGTCAGGCATTGCCGGTGATGGTTGTGGAACTGGACGAGGCGACAGTAACTCTTGATGCGAACCACCCGCTGGCAGGCAAGGATCTGCAGTTCGATATTGAACTGGTCAGCATCGCAAGCTGAGCCTTGCACCGGCGGGCTTTATCCGCCGTTTGCCCCGAAGGTTGACAGCCTGTGTCCCAGGTCCTGTGCAAGCCCCTGTGGATCAACCTGATCCTGGTTGATTCCACCTTGAAGGGTGCTTCCCGACAGGGGGCGGTTCACCTTGATCCGGTCACGCAAGCTGATGTTGCTGCCGGACTCCGTGCCGGCAGACATGGTGCCGGCAAAGGGGGCGGCGTTTGACGCCGCGGGCGGTGGTCTGTCGCGACCGGTTGCTTTCATTGCAGCCTCCATCGCGGCTTCTAACAGCGCGCTGCGCAATTCTGGCTCCGTGCGCAATGTGACGGCAACCAGCAACATCAACAGCAAACTCACGATTTTTGCACCCAGATGGGCGCGTTGCGATCGCGTGCGTCGTGATTCCAGCACCTGTTGGCCGTATGTTTCTGCAAAGCTCATATGATGTTTTAACCGGATAAAGCTGGCAAAATCGTGGCCTGGATGCTGGAATTGCCTTGAAATGCGACTTTTGCCGGGGCAGGCGCGGTCGGAAATCAAAAGTCCGCTTCTTCCCGCGCGTGTTTCCCTCTATGCAAGCCGGATGGACAGTTCTCGCCCCTTTGAAATATTCCTTGTTTGTGCCCCCGGCCTGGAGCCGGTCCTGTTGGAAGAAGTGCGCGAAAAGGGATTTGACAAGGCTGAAGCAGGCCCGGGAGGTGTGACCATCATGGGCGGATGGCCAGAGGTCTGGCGGGCCAATCTCGATCTGCGCGGTGCTGTTCGGGTGCTGGTTCGGATCGGCGGGTTCATGGCCTTTCATCTGGCACAACTCGACAAACGCAGTCGCAAGTTTGACTGGGGTGCCGTGCTGCGGCCAGAGGTCCCGGTGCGCGTCCAGGTGACTTGCAAGGCTTCGAAAATCTATCACGCCAAAGCGGCCTGCGAACGCATCGAACGCGCTCTTGTGGAAAGTCACGCCATCCCCCTGTCACCGGAAGCCGAGATCGTGGTGAAGGTACGGATCCACGACAACAACGTCGCGATCAGCATCGATTCTACAGGGGAGGCGCTGCATATTCGTGGCCACAAGGAAGCCGTTGGCAAAGCTCCCATGCGCGAGAACCTCGCTGCAATGCTGCTGCGGCAATGTGGGTATGACGGGCGTGAGCCGGTGATCGATCCCATGTGCGGCTCTGGCACCTTCGTTATCGAAGCCGCCGAAATTGCGGCAGGGCTACAACCGGGCCGCAGCCGCGGATTTGCCTTTCAAAACCTTGCATCCTTTGACGCAGAGGCCTTTGCCGCGCTGCGCCGAACCGCGCCAAAACCTGTCCCGGCCTCGGGCTATTACGGATCCGACCGTGACGCGGGTGCTGTGCGCAATGCGACAGCCAATGCTGACCGGGCGGGTGTTTCGGAGTTTACCCATTTTTCCTGCCACGGTGCTGCAGAAATCCGCCCTCCAGATGATCGCAAGGGATTGGTCATGGTGAACCCGCCATACGGAGGCCGGATCGGCAACAAGAAACTGCTCTATGCGCTTTACGGCTCCTTTGGCCAAACCATGCTGACACATTTCAAAGGCTGGCGTGTCGGGCTGGTCACTTCTGAACCCAGTCTGGCCAAGGCCACAGGTTTGCCATGGAAACCTCTCGGTCTGCCGATCGCCCATGGCGGTATGAAGGTCTGGCTCTGGCAAACCCCGCCCTTGCGTTAGGCCATCTGCCATTGCGTCCATGGCTGAGGGTGCAATCAAGGCACCACAAGCTTTCTCTTTTTGGCCTTATATACCGTCCGCAGTCTCGTCTTGCGCAGGGTTTCGCGTTCACAAATACTCTTGTTGCGGCATGCCCAAAACGTGAAAGCCACCGTCCACCCGAATGATTTCGCCGGTGGTGCAGGCCCCTGCATCAGAGGCGAGATAGACAGCCGTGCCTCCCACAGCTTCCAGTGTGGCGTTCTCGCGCATCGGGGCATTCAGTCCGGTGTGTTTATAGGTCTTGCGTGCACCGCCGATGGCCGCACCGGCAAGTGTTTTCATCGGTCCAGGGCTGATCGCGTTGACACGGATGCCTTCCGGTCCGAGATCATTGGCAAGATAGCGGGTGGCACTCTCTAGTGCGGCCTTGGCCACTCCCATGACATTATAGTTCGGCACCACGCGATTGGATCCCTGATAGGTCAGAGTCATCAATGTGCCACCATTCTCCACCATCATCGGATGGGCGCGGCGTGCGATCTCGATGAAGCTATAGGCAGAGATGTCGAGTGAGTGTTTGAAATTGGCGCGGGAGGTATTCAGAAAACGGCCAGTCAGTTCCGATTTGTCGGAAAAAGCAATGGCATGGACAACAAAGTCGATGGTGGGCCAGCGATCCGCAAGCTGGCTGAACGCGGTGTCAAGCGAGGCATCCTCGGTGACATCCACATCGACCGTGAAATCCGACCCGACGCTTTCGGCCAAGGGCTTCAATCGGCTGCCGAATGCCTCACCCTGATAGGTAAAGGCCAGTTCAGCACCCGCATTCGCCATCGCCTTTGCAATGCCCCAGGCAATTGATCGTTCGTTGGCGACCCCCATGATCAGGCCGCGTTTACCTTTTAGCAAATCCGTCATGGTCCGGTCCTATCCGTTGTATTTCGACAGGATCATTGATCCGTTGGTGCCGCCAAATCCGAATGAATTGGTCATGACTGAATCAAGTCCCGCATTGTCGACACGGGTCGTGGCGATTTCAGAGGGGTGCAGCGCAGGGTCGAGGGTTTCGACATTGATGGAGGGTGTGATGAAATCATCCTTGAGCATCAAAAGACAGAAGATCGCTTCCATTGCGCCTGCCGCCCCTTGTCCATGGCCGGTCATTGATTTGGTCGAGCTGACAGGCGGTGTTGATCCCTGTCCAAAGACACGGCGCACCGCTTCGATCTCGCCAACATCCCCCACAGGTGTCGAGGTGCCATGGGCATTGATATAGCTGACCTTGCGGCCTTCGGGCAGCGTAGCGAGGGCCAGCTGCATGGCTCTGGTGCCGCCTTCGCCGGAGGGGGCAACCATATCGTGTCCGTCAGAAGTTGCAGCAAAACCAGTGACTTCGGCATAGATCGTAGCGCCGCGCGCCAGCGCATGGTCAAGGTTTTCCAGTACCACCATGCCGCCGCCGCCTGTGATCACAAAACCGTCACGGTTGGCGTCAAAGGCGCGCGATGCCTTTTCAGGAGTGTCGTTATATTTGCTGCTCATTGCGCCCATGGCGTCAAACAGACAGGACAGGGTCCAGTCCAATTCTTCTCCGCCGCCTGCAAACATCACATCCTGTTTGCCCAGCATGATCTGTTCCGCGGCCGACCCGATACAATGCAGAGAGGTCGAACAAGCCGAGGTGATGGAATAATTGATGCCCTTGATCTTGAAGGCAGTGCTCAGGTTTGCACTGATGGTGGAGGACATGCATTTCGGTACTGCGAAAGGGCCGATACGCTTGGTCGCGCCGGTCTTGTCGACCACATCATGGGCGACCTTCATCGCCGAGGTGGAAGGCCCGCCGGACCCGGCAATCAACCCGGTGCGCGGGTTTGAAATGATGCTCTCGTCCAGACCTGCATCGGCGATCGCCTGTTCCATGGCAAGGTAGGCATAGGCGGCACCCTGTCCCATGAAGCGCAGGGTGCGTTTGTCGATGTGATCCGCAACATTGATCTTCAGCGTGCCCGCGATCTGGCTGCGAAACCCGTGCTCTGCCATCTCGGTGCTGGTTTCGATCCCGGATGTGCCTGCCTTGAGCGCGGCTGTGACGTCTTGCGCATTGTTTCCGATGGATGAGACGATTCCAAGTCCTGTGACGACAACGCGCTTCATGTGCATACCTCTGCTTCGATGCGGTGCATGGGCTGCACTCCTTTGATACTTCAACACCTATTTAGGACAGCAGGGCTTGGCGGTGCAAGGGGTTAGCAGGAAGCACGCCGTTTGGCAGCGGGTCACCGCGGCAAAAATTCGACCCGTGCAGGTGATCATTCGAACTTCAGATCATTGGTGCTGTAGCGGATGATCGAACCGGTCATCGACCTGTCACGAGTCCCCACCAGCACCAGACCTTCGCCCGACAGCAACATGGAGCGGCGTTGGAGTGAAAATTCCTGCCCGTCAGATGTGATGATCGTGCTGCCGGATGAACTGTGGTCGGTATATTCCAGTTGTGCCGCGCGTAATTCAAAAAAACCGTGTTTGCGTGACACCCAGGGATGATCCAGGATTGCCTGACAATCGGATGACCGTCCCACGGCTACGCTTTCCCCGTCCGACAGGTTCCATTCCTCGGATACGCAAGAAAGCGCAGCGGACTCGGTGCGTGGTCCCAGCAGGGACTCTCCGCTGCCAAACAACACGGTTTGCGTCTTCAGGTCGCTGACGGCAAAGGAATGAACTTGGGTGGCTTCGCGTTTGCCCTTGAGCTTGAGCGCCCCCATGGACACGCAGAGCATGCGCGTCGCTTCGCCCAATTGTGCAAAAACCGTATCGCCAAGCAAGAGTTCGCTGGTCTTGGCCAGGGAGGCAAGACGCGCCGCGGTGTTTACCGCGTCGCCGTAGATGTCGGAATCCTGGCTCAACACTTCGCCAAAATGAATGCCGGCATGGACACCAAGGCCATCACCCCAGTCGGCCTCGATCATCGCGCGTGCTGCTGCAAAGGCCTGATCGGCTTCACTGAAAAAGCTCAGGGTATCGTCGCCCTGCGATTTTACGCAGTGACCGCCGTTCTCTTCGATCATGTTGCGCATCTGGGCGAGGATGATGCTGACCTGTGCGAGAGCTTCCTGATCGGTCAAACGATCATACAAGCTTGTGCTGCCGGTAATATCGGCAATCAGGACATGGGCCGTGGCCATCAATATCGCTCCGCGGTTTGGGGCCGCATTCAAAGGGTCTATATACCCAAACCATAGATTTGGGCGGTCCTTCTTGCAACAAATTCCGACTTTTATCTGTCGGGGAGCCGACCAGCGACCACAGCTTTGTGGGCAGACTTCAGCTTTCGCTGAGCGCGACCTTCATGTCTTTAACCTCATAGATCACCTCGCCGTCCGCCTCGACGATGCCATCCGCGACGCCCATGGTGAGGCGGCGTGTCTGGATCGCCTTGGTGAAATCGATCTTGTAGGTCAGCATCTTGCGGTCCGGCCGAACCATCCCCTTGAGTTTGACTTCGCCCACACCCAGTGCATAGCCGCGCCCCTGCCAGCCGCGCCAGCCCAGGTTGAAACCGGTCAGTTGCCAGAGGCCATCGAGCCCCAGACAACCCGGCATGATCGGATTGCCGGGGAAGTGACAGTCAAAGAACCAAAGCTCCGGTGTGATGTCGAATTCCGCTGTAATATGCCCTTTGCCATGGGCACCACCGTCGCCTGAGACATCCGTGATCCGGTCCATCATCAACATTGGGGGGGCAGGCAATTGGGCATTGCCGGGGCCAAACAGATCGCCTGCGGCACATTTCAACAAGGCTTCCTTGTCAAAGCTGGTGGGATAGTCGGCCATGCGGGCACTCCTGCTGGGCATTTAAAATGAAATCGATTGAAAGTCGGAGGCGGTGTACCCTGCACGGGTCCGTATCGCAAGTGCGGTGGGCTACAACCCGAGAAGACTGCGAGCGACAAAGGTGCACTCTAGTGCCACTTTTCCGATTTGGAATTGAAAAACATCCGCAAAGACACCTATATTGAAACCATCAACGCAACGGAGCGATCCATGACGCAGACCCATCAGGAGAACGGTACCCGCTGGCTGGAACAGGCAGGCGTGCGGCCTACGCGGCAACGGGTAACACTGGCCAGCCTTCTGGTGGGGGACGGACAGCACCGGCATGTCACGGCCGAAAGCCTGTTTGACGCGGCCATGGGGCAGGGCGATGCGGTATCCTTGGCCACTGTCTATAACACGCTTCGTGCATTTTGCAGTGCGGGACTATTGCAGGAAGTGACGGTGGATGGTTCCAAAAGCTATTTTGACACCAACACCCATGACCATCCGCATTATTATTGGGAAGACGACGGCACGCTCACCGACGCTCCTGCCGAACAATTGGTGATTTCTGGCCTGCCGGAAGCGCCAAAAGGTGCCGAGATTGCCGGTGTCGACGTTGTCATACGTCTGCGTCGCAAGAATTCCTAGGTCAAGAGAGTATCAAACCATGCCGCATCCGTTGATCACGCAGGACCATGTCGACCAATTCCAGCGTGACGGCGTCGTGCTGGTCAAAGGATTGTTTGCGGCGCATGTCGATACCCTGCGCTCCGGGGTAGAGCGCAACATGGATGCGCCCGGCCCCTATGCCTCAAACAACGACAAGGCGGGTGAACGGGGGCTGTTCTTTGATGATTATTGCAACTGGCAACGTATTCCCGAATTCGAAACCGTGATCCGCACCTCTGATGCGGCAGAAGTCGGCGCACAACTGATGCAAAGCGATACCGCGCAATTGTTCCATGATCATGTGTTGGTCAAAGAACCCGGTACTTCGATGGCAACGCCCTGGCATCAGGACGGGCCGTATTATTTTGTCGAGGGGCGGCAAACAGTTAGCTTTTGGTCACCACTTGATCCGGTGACAAATGCAACGCTGCGCTGTGTGGCGGGGTCACATCTGTGGGAAAAACCGGTGCTGCCGACGCGCTGGGCCAAGGGGGATGCGTTTTTTGATCCCGCACCCTATATGCCGGTACCCGACCCTGACGCCGAAGCCATGGAAATCCGCGAATGGCAAATGGAACCGGGCGATGCGGTGGCTTTTAACTATGGTACCCTGCACGGTGCACGTGGCAATACGGCAGACACACGCCGACGCGCGTTCTCATTACGGCTGGTCGGGGATGATGCGCGGTATGTCGAACGGCCTGGCCCGACATCGCCACCTTTTCCGGGACACGGAATGACAGCGGGAGATCGCCTGCGCGAGGATTGGTTCCCCGTGTTGTGGCCGCACCCCCAGTAAAATAGCGTTTATTCTTGCTTTTTGGCAATGTGTTCTCCTAGGGTTGAGCCTTTAGCATGGTCTATTTCGACCAAAGCCCAAGGAATATTATTATGTCCAAAGAAGTTGAGAAGCTAAAAATACACGTCACGAAAAAAATTAAAGACAAGCTCAAGAAATATTCTCCTGCAGCGGCGGAGAAAATCAAAAAGGCACTGTTGTCCAATCTGGATGATACCTGGGCCAAGGAAGACAAGCTGCAAGAAGCGGTTCAGAACATCAAATTGGGCGGAATGGCCGGCAAGAAAACCGACGATTTTCTCAAACACAAGGATGCAGCCGGCCCGCGCAAGACATGGGAAGCTGCACTGAAAAAACATCGGACAGGGCTGGTCGAGTTCAAGAAGTTTCAGGACGAGGCAACGGTAATCCGCAAGGACCTGGAAAAGCAGATTGCCTTGGCAGAGAAAGACCTGAAAAAGACCGGTGGCAAACCGGATAAGACCGTCAAGAAAGATATGGATGAGGCGCGCATGGCTTTGGCCGAAATCACAAAGGCGGAAAAGACCTATGGCGCTCTGGAAGGCTTTGTCGTGATGTATGGCATGGCACTGAAACGGACCAATATTGCCATCGTGAAGCAGGCGATTGACGCGGTCACGCCCAAGGAGCTGCCAGATCCTTTGACTGCAAAGAACCGCGCGGCGACCGAAAAACGGCTTAAAAAAGATACCAAATCTCTTGATGGTCTGTGCGATTCTGCGTGGAACCTGCTCAAGGAAGGGGATCTTAAATCGGCAAAAGGCTTTATCAAAAAAGCTGAAATGCTGGTTAAGAGACTAAAACCATGGGCCAAGGATGCCAAGGCGGCCTCAGGCAAAATGAAGGCTGAAATCAAGGCTAATGAAGATGCGAAAGCAATTGATGCCCTGATCAAGCAAATGACCGAAATCTACAAATATGGCGAAGAACAGATCGTGGAGCTGACCAAAGAGCTGAAGGTCAAAGAGAAGGCCAAACAGGCCTAGCAGAACGGGCAGTGGTGCTGAAGACGAGGGGCCCATTGCCCACGGCAGACATCCGATGTTTTTGGGCTTTCTCGCGTGTCCCTAAAACCACTGTCCCGGTTCCATAAGGCCCAGGTCCAGCAATTGACGCGAATGCCATTCAAATGGTGAGGAATTGTGCCATTTGAAGGTTTCAATCTCGAACTTGCTGCCGGGGTTACTTTTCAGTGCTTTCGCGGTGCGGAAGGAACAGATCGCGCCGGTGATGTTGTGGTGCCACGGGCAGGCGTAGGTGTTGTATTCTTCGTCCGAAAACGTGTGATCCCAACGAATTTTCAGCCCCTTCTTGGCACGAAACAGCGGGATTCGGTCGATCTTGCGCCGGATCTGGGGCACGTGTTCTTCATAACGCCAACGCAATCCACCGTAGAAATCAAGCTGGCGTTCTTTGGGATGGCCATGGTTGTCGAGATCAGGACGTGCCAAGGCATAATAGCCAGAGCGGTCCATATGCGCATTGTCCAGGGAAACCGCGTTTGGATGATCAACCAGATTATCAGAATAAAGATCAATCACATAAGATAGCATGGCATCGCGCCGCTCTTCTGTGTGAAAGGCCAGCATTTCAATAACGTTGCGGGTCTCACAGAAGGGGAAAAAGAAATACTCGGCGTTATAGCAATAATAAACCCATTGTCCCGCCATGGGGTCCATCAAGGAGTTGATCGCAGTTTCCATCGCCTCTTCATCGGACATGTTGTAGTCGACGCGAATAACCGTTTCGGCCAGGTCGCGCGGCAAGTCGAACACCGCAGGCATCAATGCGATTACAGCGGTGAATCCCATTTGCTGATGGTGACGCAGCGTTGTCGCGACTTCGACGTCATCCTCAATCATGACGATTGCCAGCGGTCCTTTGGCAAGGGTCGTGGTTTCGGACGCAATCATTTCGGACAAGCTGGTATAGTGCATGAGGCCTCTGGTCGGGTGTTTTGAGGCAGAATCGGTTAATTTCACGTGCATTGCAAGCGATGGGTGGTCCTGTTAGAGGATGCGCAATTCCTGTCACCCCCTCGCTACGTATCGGACACTGCCATGACCGCGCCCAAGAAGCTGTTTATCAAGACCTATGGCTGTCAAATGAATGTTTATGACAGTGAGCGCATGGCCGAAGCTCTGGGCGGGAAAGGCTATGTCGAGACCAAGACCGCCGATGATGCGGACATGATCCTGCTCAATACCTGTCATATTCGAGAAAAAGCAGCCGAAAAGGTTTATTCCGAGTTGGGGCGGTTGAAGCCGTTAAAAGATCTGAAACCCGATTTGAAAATCGGTGTTGCTGGATGTGTGGCGCAGGCGGAAGGGGCCGAAATCATGCGACGCCAGCCTGCTGTCGACCTCGTGGTCGGGCCGCAAAGCTATCATCGGTTGCCTGCGATGGAAGAACGTCTGCGGCAAGGACAAACCGCGCTCGACACGGATTTCCCCGAAGAGGACAAATTCGAACATCTGCAATCACGACCCAAGGCCAAACGCGCCCCTGCGGCGTTTTTGACGGTACAGGAAGGATGTGACAAGTTTTGCGCCTTTTGTGTCGTCCCTTATACACGTGGTGCCGAAGTAAGCCGCCCCGCCATGCGCATATTGCAGGAAGCACGTGACCTGGTCGAACGCGGTGTGCGCGAAGTCACGCTTTTGGGGCAGAACGTCAACGCCTATCACGGCCATGACGGCGGTTTGGCCGGGCTGATCCGTGCCCTGGCAAAGGTCGACGGGCTTGAGCGTATCCGCTATACAACCAGCCATCCCAACGACATGGATGATGATCTGATCGCGGCCCATGGCGACGTGCCCGAATTGATGCCCTACTTGCATTTGCCTGTTCAGTCAGGGTCTGATCGTATTCTCAAGCGCATGAACCGCAGTCACACAGCAGAGAGCTATTTGCGCTTGCTTGAACGCATCCGTGCGGCCCGCCCTGACATCATTTTGTCCGGGGATTTCATTGTCGGTTTCCCCGAAGAGACCGACGCTGATTTCGAGGCGACAATGGATTTGGTGCGTGAAGTCAAATATGGCTATGCCTATTCTTTCAAATATTCGGCCCGCCCGGGAACACCTGCTGCAGAACGTGCCCTGGTTGATCCGAAGGTTGCCGATGACCGTCTGCAACAACTTCAGGCACTTATCAGCAGCCATCAATACGAAATCCAGCGTTCCATGGTCGGGCGGGACGTGTCCGTTCTGGTGGAACGGGCAGGCCGTCAATCGGGGCAGATGCTTGGTAAATCCGAGTATCTGCATTCGGTTCACATTGAAGATTGCACTGCGGGAATCGGCGATATTGTAAACGTCAGAATCGTTGAGGCAAAAACCAACTCCTTGACCGCCCGGCAGCAGTAATCGAGCCTGCAACCCGGAGCCATGGTGCGTCTTTGCCACATTTATACATTAATTCGATGTGTTTACCGTGAATTTAAACACTAAATGTAGATAACAGCGCTTCACACGCTGGGAATTATTACCTAACGTAGGAAAATAAGCGGGGGTGTCCGGGTGATAAACGGGGCATGCCTTTCGTGGGGGACTAGATAAAGGAAAATGCTGTGGTGAACACAATCTCCAAAGCGATCCGCGCCGTGGCGAGCCTGTCACTCGCAGCCGCGATCGCGCTGCCGATGACTTTTGCGGCAACGGGCGTAGATGCCCAAACACGCTCGCAGGGCGGACGTGACAAAGGTGTGTACACGCCGACCATCTGGGTTGACCCTGACGGTTGTGAACACTGGGTTATGGACGATGGTGCCGAAGGTTACATGACCCCGCACACCAGCCGCCAGGGCATTCCGGTCTGCCGCCGGGGTAATGTCTGTGGTGTGATGCCATCGGACCAGTTTTTTGCCACAGACAGCTACCGCATCAGCAGCGCGGGCAAACAGCGCCTTGCCGAGTTCTTTCGTTCGACCGGCGCGGTTTCATACATCATCACCGGTCACACAGATAGCCGTGCCTCAGATGCCTACAACATGAAGCTCAGCTATAACCGTGCCAGCGCGGTCGCGTCCATTGCAGCCGCAACAGGTGCGCGTATTGCGGACGTACGCGGCTACGGCGAACGCATGCCGGTTGCTGCCAACAATTCTTCGCATGGGATGGCCAAAAACCGTCGCGTCGAAATCATCTGCATTCGCTAAGGGGACGTGACGTGATCAAATCAACAATTCTTCTCGTGACGGCCTGCGCCTTTGGTCTGAGTGCCTGTGGCGACATCGAAGGTATCCGTGGCTATCCGTCTGACAAGACGCGCGACCGTGGCATTAATGGTCACCACCTCAGCACTCTTCAAGCTGGGATCTGGGTTGATCCAAACGGCTGTGATCACTGGATTATCGATGACGGTGTCGAGGGCTATCTGTCCGCTCGTCTGGACAAGTTCGGTAAGCCTGTATGCTCGGGCGTTGCACCGCCCACGCACACGGTAGGCGACTTCAAAGGCGGAACATTCATTCCGGATCCAAACTGATTTTGCCTGAAAAATTCAGCAATTTCGGGCCGGAGTGTTTAACACTTCGGCCCGTTTTACGTCTTGAGGGTGTATTTCTACCGCCTCGTACCTATTTGCCAATCGAACCCCTGTTCCCAAGGAGCTTATTTTGCCCTCAACCGATTTGATCAAGCAGCCCCCTGCGGACGTCCCCGCGTCGGCCAAACCCGTTGTACTGGAATTCCCTGACAATCGTTTGTTGGTTGATCTTTGCGGAGCATATGATGCGCATCTGGCCGCAATTGAAAAGGCGCTCGAAGTTCAAATTGTTAGACGCGGTAATCACCTGAGCATTCTGGGCGAAGCAGATGTTGCAGCTCAGGCTGGGAAGGCTCTTGGCACGCTTTATGCGCGCCTTGAAGGGGGGCGGACGGTCGAACTGGCTGACGTGGAAAGCCTGCTGCGGATGAGCGGTACCGACTTCGATCAGCCCGCAGGCACCGGCGCACAATTGGACAGGCCTCTGGGCGAAACGATTGAAATCCAGACCCGCAAGAAACTTGTCGAACCGCGTACCGAAGCCCAGAAAGCCTATGTTAAATCTCTGTTCGATAATGAGCTTGCCTTTGGCATTGGACCTGCCGGTACAGGCAAGACCTATCTCGCAGTTGCGGTGGGGGTCAGCCTGTTCATTGGCGGGCATGTGGACAAGATCATTCTCAGCCGGCCCGCCGTAGAAGCCGGAGAAAAGCTTGGCTATCTGCCAGGAGACATGAAGGACAAGGTCGATCCCTACATGCAGCCTTTGTATGATGCCCTGAATGACTTCCTGCCTGGCAAACAACTGGCCAGGCTGCTTGAGGAAAGGCATATTGAAATCGCGCCTCTTGCCTTTATGCGCGGCCGTACCCTGTCCAATGCCTATGTGGTGCTGGATGAGGCGCAGAATGCCACGACCATGCAGATGAAGATGTTTCTCACCCGCCTTGGTAAGAATTCACGTATGGTTATCACCGGTGACCGTACCCAGATCGATTTACCCCGTGGGGTAACTTCCGGTCTGGCGGATGCCGAGCGTCTGCTCAGCGGTATTCCCAAGATCAGCTTCAACTATTTCACGTCAAAGGATGTGGTACGCCATCCTCTTGTCGCGGCGATCATTGAGGCCTACGAGGCAGACAAGCCAGCGGGCTAAACATCCTCGTTCCCTTTGCCTTTCATCGGACAAAGCCCCAAAATTTGATCAGCACATGCAGAATATGGACATCACTATAGAAGACCCGCGCTGGTCCACGCTTGATTTCCATCACGTGGCCGAGGTGGCGGTGTGGGCAACGCTGGCTCATCTCGATGTGCCCGACAGGGCTGAAATCAGCATCCTCGCCTGTGATGATCCATCTATTACGCTGCTCAACCGCGATTTTCGCGGCAAACCTAGTCCGACGAATGTACTGAGTTGGCCCAGTCAGGAAAGGACTGCGTCCAGTCCTGGCGGTAAGCCGCTTCCGGCGGAACCGGGGTTCGACGGTGAGATCGAACTGGGGGACATCGCAATCAGCTATGACACCTGCGCAGCAGAAGCGCGGGCCACGAACAAAGACCTTGGCCAACACGTTACCCATTTGATCATTCATGCAACGCTGCATCTACTTGGTTACGATCATGAGACCGCGCAGGATGCCGCCTTGATGGAAGGGCTTGAGGTCAATATACTTGGCAAACTGGGTCTTGATGACCCATATAGAGAATCGTAGGTGGCTCCGAAGCCGCCGTTTCACATGACAGGACCCAATGGGCGACACTGACGAACAGACTGGCGGGCCGTCTAGCGCAGCGCAAAGCGCGCAACCGGTTGAAGAGGCAGCACAGCTTGAAGAATCCACTGCAAAATCCGGCGGATTTTTATCTCGCGTAATCGGGGCACTGACCCCATCTGACACGGATCCATACAACAATTATACGCCGCCGCTTGCGGACAGGCTTAGCGCACGTGGCATGATGAACCTGCGCCGCATGCGGGTTGATGATGTGGCAATTCCCAAGGCGGATATCGTTGCCGTGCCACTGACCGCGGACATGGAAGAACTTGTGGCGGTGTTCAAGGAACGTGGCCTGACACGGCTGCCGGTCTATGATGGCACGCTCGACAGTCCCGTGGGGCTGGCCCATCTCAAGGATCTTGCATTGCAATACGGGTTTAATGGCAAGACTTGTGAATTTGATCTCAAAGCGATGTTGCGCCCTTTGCTTTTTGTGCCCCCTTCGATGGGTATTGGCGTATTGCTGACCAAAATGCAGGCGGAACGGCGCCATATGGCGCTGGTTATCGACGAATATGGTGGTGTTGACGGATTGGTCACCATCGAAGACCTGATCGAACAGGTTATCGGCGAGATCGAAGACGAACACGACGTTGATGAAGATACCTTCTGGAGCCTTGAAAAGCCGGGGACCTATCTGGCGCTGGCCAAGACCCCACTTGAAGATTTTGAAGCCGAGATTGGACACTCCCTGACCGATCATGACGATGTCGATGAAGAAGAAATCGATACCCTTGGCGGTCTGGTTTTCATGCTTTCGGGTCGTGTCCCGACACGTGGCGAAGTGGTTCTGCATCCCGATGGGCCTGAATTCGAAGTGATCGATGCCGACCCGCGCCGGATCAAGCGCCTGCGCGTTCGTACGCAACGGTCTAACAAGTGACAGCCCGCATGTCGGGGTGGCGGCGTGTTGGCTTGGCTGGACTGTTGGGTGCGTCGGCGGGATTTGGCCAGGCACCTTATGACCAGCCTTTGATCTTGATGCTGGCGCTGACCTTGGCCTGTTACTTATTCGGACAGGCACAAACGACACGGCAGGCGGCGGTCTTTGGCTGGGCGTTCGGGACCGGCTACTTTGCGCATACCCTACAATGGATTGTTTCGCCTTTCATGGTGGATGTGGCCCGTCATGGGTGGATGGCACCCTTTGCCTTGCTGTTTCTGGCCGCTGGTCTGGCGCTTTTCTGGGGGGGCGCGTTCTGGCTGGCGCGGTGGCTGGAGCGACGGGGGGCATGGGCGCTGATCCTGAGTTTGCCAGCGGCCGAACTTGTTCGCGGTTATCTGTTTACTGGATTTCCCTGGGGTTTGCTGTCTCAATCCCTGGTTGACAGTGCCGGGGGGCAGGCCCTTTCCTGGATCGGGCCTTATGGGCTGACCCTACTGATGGTCGCGGTTGCTGTGGCGCTGAACGTTCGCGCAACAACCTGGGTCAGCCGAACTCTACGCTTTGGCGCGGTATTGCTGGGTTTGGGGGCGGTTGTCCTGCCGGTTTTCAGGCCAGTTGCCGTGCTGACCGATCACAGTGTTCGTCTGATCCAGCCCAATGCTGCGCAACGTGACAAGTGGAATCCTGATCACATCCCGGTCTTCTTTGATCGGCAGTTGACCTATTCGGCGGCTCCGCCTGCAGCAGAGGGTGCTGTACCCGATCTTATCTTGTGGTCCGAAACTGCAATCCCCTGGCTGCTGGATCGGGCGGGTTCATCGCTGAATGAAATTGCCAAGGCAGGGGGAAACGCAACCGTGGCGCTGGGTGTGCAGCGCCGTGATGATAGCGCCTATTACAATTCAATGGTGGTGCTGGAGCAGGGAGGCGAAGTTGCACAGATCTATGACAAACACCACCTGGTTCCCTTTGGGGAATACATGCCCTTTTCTGATGTATTCGCCCGTATCGGCGTTTTTGGCCTCGCTCAAAGAGCGCGTGGGGGGTATGCGTCAGGGTCCGGTGCCAAAGTGCTGGACTTTGGTGAAATGGGGCGTGCCCTACCGTTGATCTGCTATGAAGCCGTCTTTGCGCAAGATGTGAATGCCGCACCTGAACGCCCTGATTTCCTGATACAAATCACCAATGATGCCTGGTTTGGCAAAGCCGCTGGTCCGCGTCAGCATTTGGCCCAGGCCCGTATGCGGGCGATTGAACAAGGTCTGCCCCTGGCCCGAAGTGCGAATACCGGCATTTCAGCGATGATCGACCCCTATGGTCGCCTGTTGGCGTCCTTGCCATTGAACACGGCTGGATATGTCGATGCCCCTTTGCCTGCGCCACTATCTCCCACGGTTTATAGCCGCACCGGCGACCTGCCATTTGTCTTTGTGTTGCTTGCGGGACTCGCATGTGCAGGATTCCGACGGCAGCAGCGTCAACAAAGGGTTAAGAATTGACGCTCATTAGAGGGGGCGGTAAGCCGACTTAACCAATGCCACAACGGCTTCCTGACGTGGCATTTCATATTTATTGGAGCAGATATGTCCCGACAGAACTATATTTTCACTTCCGAGTCCGTCTCGGAAGGTCATCCCGACAAGGTTTGTGATCGCATTTCCGATGCCGTACTGGATGCATTCCTGACCGAAGAACCCGAAGCACGTGTCGCAGCAGAAACCTTTGCCACGACCAACCAGGTGGTGATCGGTGGCGAAGTTGGTCTGTCGGATCAGGCAAAATTGAGCGAATACATGGGCCGCATCGAGGATATTGCACGCGCCTGTATCAAAGATATCGGTTATGAGCAGGAAAAATTTCATCACGCCACCTGCAAGATCACCAACCTGCTGCATGAGCAATCCGCGCATATTGCGCAGGGCGTTGATGCTTCGGGTAACAAGGACGAAGGTGCGGGCGATCAAGGCATCATGTTCGGTTATGCAACTGATGAGACAGAGCAGCTGATGCCGGCGCCGCTTCACTATGCACATGCGATCTTGCGCCGCCTGGCCGAAGTGCGCAAAGACGGTACCGAACCGACATTGCGCCCCGACGCCAAGAGCCAGCTATCCGTGCGCTATGAAGGGGGTAAACCGGTTGGTGTCAGTTCGATCGTATTGTCGACGCAGCACGCATCAGAAAAGCAAACCAGCGCTGACATCCGGGACATTGTTGAACCATACATTCGTGAGGTCCTACCGGAAGGCTGGATCGACAATGATACGGTATGGCACGTGAACCCGACAGGTGTATTTGTGATCGGCGGCCCCGACGGCGATGCAGGGCTGACAGGCCGCAAGATCATCGTGGACACCTATGGCGGTGCCGCACCGCATGGCGGCGGCGCATTTTCAGGCAAGGACCCGACCAAGGTAGACCGCTCCGCTGCCTATGCCGCCCGCTATCTGGCCAAGAACGTGGTGGCCGCGGGGATGGCGACAAAATGCACTATCCAGTTGAGCTATGCCATTGGTGTCAGTGAGCCTCTTTCGATCTATTGCGATACTTTCGGCACCGGTGAGGTCGACGATGCCGAGGTCGAAAGGGCGATCCGCAAGGTCATGAGCCTGACCCCGCGTGGTATTCGCGAACACCTACAATTGAACAAGCCGATCTATCAGCGCACCGCTGCTTATGGCCACTTTGGCCGCACACCCGAGGCGGACGGTGGATTCTCCTGGGAAAGACTGGACCTTGCGGACAAGTTGAAAGCAGAAGTCTGAACTTGAATTGCGGCGACCAGATGCCCGACGGGCAAGGCGGAAACGCTTTGCCCGTTTTGCCCTGCATGGGGTGCCTGCCTATCGATAACAGAGGGTTCCGGGATTTGGCAAAGGTCGGTGGGCCAATGACCGTGTATTTCTGCCCGTGACGTCATTCAACAGCGCCATGCCACCCTGTCTTTCCATTTCTATCAGACATGACCAAAGAGGCAGGCAGCCTTGCTCACCATTATCGATTTCAGCGCGCTTATCTCTCTTTTCATGCAGATGTATTTGTCGCATTGAGCGGCGTAGCATCGGTCTGGTTTCTGGGGACAGGGGGTGATGGAGTGGGCCGGTATCCCTTCGGCCAGGCTGGCGCCAATCCTTGCGGCGAAGACATGATGGATACTGGTCTGGACAATGTCAGGCCGATTCCCTTACGGGTTTGCTGCGCTCAGTTGGGAACAGGGCATCAGTTCGGAATTTGCATCTAAAATGCCGGCAGTTGCCGGCGGGCCATTGCAGCGCAAGGCGCAGCAGGCTAAAGCCCGCGCCATGACGACACCTGCACGCCCTCGCCGTAATTTCTATGGTCGCCTCAAAGGCAAATCGCTCAAGCCCTCGCAACGGGGGTATATTGAGCAGGATCTGGCCGGTCTATCGCCGGGCCCCGTGTCCTGGGAGGAGAACCCCCAGCGTGATCCGTTGGATTTGCCTGCGCTGTTCGACGGCAAGCCGGTCTGGCTGGAAATCGGTTTTGGCGGCGGCGAACATATGGTGCATCAGGCGGCGCGGAATCCGGATGTCGGGATAATCGGTTGCGAACCCTACATCAATGGCGTTGCGATGTTGCTGGGCAAGATTCGGCGCGCAGAGGTTGGAAACGTTGCAGTCTATCCGGGTGATGTGCGTGACATGTTTGATGTCTTGCCAGCAGGGTCGGTTGACCGCGCCTTCTTGCTTTACCCCGATCCCTGGCCAAAGGCCCGCCATCACCGCCGCCGGTTCGTGACTGAAGAACATCTGGTGCCATTGGCCCATGTGTTGAAGCCTGGTGCCATGTTTCGTGTGGCAACGGATATTGAAGATTACGTCCGCCAGACCTTGGAAGAAGTGCCAAAATTCGGGTTTGAATGGCTGGCTGAAGGGCCTGCGGACTGGCGCGCACCCTGGCCCGACTGGTTTTCCACGCGGTATGAACAAAAAGCCCTTCGTGAGGGGCGGGTTCCGCATTATCTGACCTTCCGGCGGGTCTGACCCGCTTGTGCGGGCAAGCCCGCATGCGATTTTGCATTTTTCTTTTGAAAAATGGTTTTGAGGCTCTGCCTCAAACTCCGCGGTATTTACGGCCAAAAAGAAAAGCATGTCGGGTGCCTTGGCATGGACGGCATCTGGGCGCTGGGGTAGAAGTTTTGCAAAGCAGTTTAAGGATGAGTTTATGTCAGCCCATGGCGACCCTATTCCAATGAAGTCGAGCGCATGCGGGCCTTTGACCGGCATAGCAGAAGTGCCGGGGGACAAGTCGATTTCTCATCGGGCATTGATCCTGGGGGCGCTGTGTATCGGAAAAACCAAGATTGACGGCCTGCTGGAAGGTCAGGATGTGCTCGATACGGCGAAGGCCATGCGGGCGTTTGGTGCCGAGGTCACGGATCATGGGGCTGGATCGTGGTCGGTGCAGGGGGTTGGTGTGGGTGGATTTGCCGAACCGGAGGGTGTGATCGATTGTGGCAATTCCGGTACCGGCGTACGGTTGATCATGGGGGCGATGGCGACCTCACCGATTGTGGCGAGCTTTACCGGAGATGCCAGCCTGAACGGTCGGCCCATGGCGCGTGTCACCGAGCCATTGTCGGCCTTTGGCTGTCGTTCCGTGGGGCGCAGTGGCGGGCGGTTGCCCATGACGTTGGTGGGGGCAACAGAACCCATGCCGGTGCGCTATGTCGTGCCTGTGCCTTCTGCACAGGTGAAGTCGGCGGTGCTGTTGGCAGGGCTGAATGCGCCTGGGAAAACCGTTGTGATCGAAGCCGAAGCCACGCGGGACCATACAGAGCGCATGTTGGCGGGGTTTGGTGCCGAGATCACAATTGAGGAGACCGATGAAGGGCGCGAAATCACCCTGACCGGTCGACCAGAATTGCAGGCACAGCATATCGTGGTGCCACGGGACCCGTCGTCTGCGGCCTTTCCGGTCTGTGCCGCCCTGGTTGTGCCCGGATCCGATGTGCTGGTGCCCGGTATCGGATTGAACCCGACACGGGCGGGATTGTTTACCACGCTGCGCGAGATGGGCGCGGATTTGAGTTACGAGAATGAGCGCGAGGAGGGCGGCGAGCCTGTGGCGGACCTGCGTGCCAGGTTTTCGCCCGACCTTGAAGGTATCGAGGTGCCGCCGGAACGGGCTGCGTCAATGATCGATGAGTACCCAGTGTTGTCGGTGGTGGCATCCTATGCCCGGGGACGCACTGTGATGCGGGGCGTCAAGGAACTGCGGGTCAAGGAAAGTGACCGGATTGATGCAATGGCTGCAGGTTTGCGTGCAAATGGCATCGAGGTGGAGGATGGCCCGGATTGGTGGACTGTCACCGGGGCCGGCCATGGCGGTGTTGCGGGCGGCGCGACCTGTGCCAGCCATCTGGACCATCGTATTGCGATGTCTTTCCTGATTTTGGGAATGGCGGCGCAAAAAGCAATCAGCGTAGATGACGGTGGCCCGATTGCGACCTCCTTTCCGATTTTTGAATCCTTGATGCAGCAATTGGGGGCGCAGATTGTGCGACTGCGCGCATGACGCGGCTGTTGTGGTGCCTTGCCGCGACGAGCCTTGTTGTGTTTGCGGTGCTCGCCTATTTGTCGGTCTTTCGTCTGGTTGCGGAAGGGCAGATGATTTTTGACAGCCGTATGGCCGGATATTCTGTAGAGGCTGGACGCATGTATCTGCAAGCGCTCACCTCGGAGCAGACTGTGCTTTACCTCGGGCCGTTTCGGGTGTTGGATACTGTCCTGCCAATCCTGCTGGCGTTGACGATGGCGCTGTTTACCTGGCATCATGCGGCAGGTGTTTCGGTGCCTTTGCGCCTGATGGCTGCATTAAGCCCCTGTGTCTATCTGTTGCTTGATCTGCGCGAAAACGTGTTTGTTGCCCTGCTGCTCGAGACCGGCCCACAGGTTTCGGCAGGGGCGATCCTGCAGGCCAGTGCCTATACGGTGGGCAAATTCATCTCGCTTATGCTGGCGCTGTTGCTTTGTGTCTGGGCCTGGCGTTTGGTTTCCGTTCAAAGACCGGATGATGGGGCGGCCCGGTGAGTATCACAAAAGGATTCACGGTCGCGATTGACGGCCCGGCAGCATCGGGCAAGGGTACGATTTCCAAGGCAGTAGCCGCGCATTTCGGTTTTGCCTATCTGGATACTGGTCTGTTGTATCGGGCGGTTGGGGCCAAGGTGATGTTGGGGATAGAGCCGCTGAAGGCGGCGCAGGCGCTGGTGCCGGAGGACCTGGACGGTGAAGCCCTGCGTACGCCAGAAGTGGCGCAAGAAGCCAGCAAAGTTGCCGCCTTGCCGGATGTGCGGGCAGCTTTGGTCGATTTTCAACGCAGTTTTGCGGCGCGGGCGGGGGGCGCTGTTCTGGATGGACGGGACATCGGTACCGTGATCTGTCCGGCGGCACAGGTGAAATTGTTTGTGATTGCAGATTCAGTAGTGCGGGCGCGCCGGCGGTTTGCAGAATTGACCTCCAAGGGGATCAAGACCACCCTGGAAGAAGTCCTCGACGATGTTCAGGCGCGGGACGCGCGCGACATGGGCCGGGCTGATGCGCCGTTGAAAGCTGCCGCGGACGCCATCGAGATAGACACTTCCGCGCTAAGTATCGAGGATGCAGTTGCCCAGACAATCGCTGTGATCGAGGCGGCGATGGCGCGCTAGCCGTGCATCAGTGTCGACAGAACTGCAGGTGCTTCCCTGCAAGGCGGCCGACGGCGGAGGCGTGCAGTTGATACAGGGCAAAGCCTGTCGGAAGCGGGTGGCCCGCGCATAAAGACAGAGCGCATATTCTGTGGGCGCAAAGAGGCATTGCAACTTGCAGTGCCTCTTTATCGTTATCATTGCAAGGACATCAGTTCCCTTCAACGGCCCCTTCAACGGCGTCTGCTGCGCCTTGAACGGCCTCGCCTGCGCCTTCGATCGTGATGTTCACGTCTTCGCCACTCGGGGCTGATCCACCAGACAGGACGAAATATGCAATTATCGCGACAATCACGACCAATGCACCTACGACCATACCCATCCCGGCACTGCTGCCGGATGTTGTCGTGGTGACGTGTTCGCTTCTTTCCGGGGTAGCCATGTCAAACTCCAATCTTGTTAGTATTCAGGCATTTCTAGTGACAGGCTGCGGGGAGTGACCCCCAGTAGATGCAGTGCTGTCGAAGTTGTCGAGAGGCGGATATGAACCGCCCCTCAGCACGGATCCGAAGAGTAATTATCCGGAAACGCGTGTCAGGTTTATCTCGCCGACACCGATGGCAAAGTTGATACCATTCTGGGTGTTCACGCTGAGTGGTTGGAGAGCAAGCGTGTTCTCGGAACCGCCGGTCATGACATTTGCGCCGAGCCCGACACCAAATGTCGCTTCTGCGGAAACCCCTTTGTAGGAACCGTCAAGACCACCTTCGCTGTATTCGGACTCTGTGGGCGCAAGCACCAGCCAGGACATCTGGCCGTTTGTTGTCTCGCCGACGTCAAGTCCCCAACGGTTGATCTCACCCAGATAGGTTTCATCTGCAAGACCTTCTTCTACAGGGTTGAAGGTACAGTTCAATTCGCGGCTCGACCCGATGATGAAACCGCTGCCATCGCCAACATCACAGCTAAGGGAGCCGACTTCGACATGATCGACGGTTTCTTTGTCGGCCGCCATTGCCATACCGCCCAAGGCGGTGGCAAAGAAAACTGCGGTACCGAAGGTGAAATTCGAACGCTTTGTCATCGTTTCCTCTTTCCGGTGCCTCTGGAGCACCAAACTTGTATTTCATGCAGCAGCCAACCAGTCAGGTCGCCTTGCCGCTCGTCAAAAAAAGAACGTCGCAGATTGAAATGGGTTCCAAAAATTTTTGGATTGGCCAAACCGGTCAGGGTGCAGGGTGGCTTTGGATCACTGGTCTGACGCTTGGGCAAACCAGCTTGCGCCCGCGCCATATTTCCCCTATACGCCGCAGTGTCTAAGGAGCGGATACAAGCACCGGACGCATATCTCAGGCAGGGTCGGTTTATTCCGGCCCTCTTTCTTTTGCGTTCCGCTACCCGTTCAAAGGACCAATTCACACCCAAGACCGGCGGAGACAACCGCACGGCCAGTAAACAAGTCTAGATTAGGAAAAATACGCTACATGGCGAATATGATGGACGAGTTTGAAGCACTCTTGAACGAAAGCTTCGAAATGGACACCCCCGAAGAGGGTTCCGTTGTTAAAGGCAAGGTTATCGCGATCGAAGCGGGCCAGGCCATCATCGACGTAGGCTACAAGATGGAAGGCCGCGTCGAATTGAAAGAATTTGCCGAGCCAGGCGAAGCCCCCAAAGTTGAAGTCGGCGATGAGGTGGAAGTCTTTCTGCGTCAGGTCGAAAACTCCCGTGGTGAAGCGGTTATCTCACGCGAGATGGCCCGTCGCGAGGAAGCATGGGACCGTCTGGAAAAGGCCTACGCTGCGGAAGAGCGCGTCGAAGGCGCGATCTTTGGCCGTGTCAAAGGTGGCTTCACTGTGGACCTTGGTGGCGCGGTCGCCTTCCTGCCCGGCTCTCAAGTTGATGTGCGCCCCGTGCGCGATGCCGGCCCATTGATGGGTCTCAAGCAGCCGTTCCAGGTGCTGAAAATGGACCGTCGTCGTGGCAACATCGTGGTCTCACGTCGTGCCATCCTTGAAGAATCACGTGCCGAACAGCGTGCCGAAGTCATTGGCAACCTGACCGAAGGTCAGGAAGTCGACGGCGTGGTCAAGAATATCACTGAATACGGTGCGTTTGTTGATCTGGGCGGCGTTGACGGCCTGCTCCACGTCACCGATATGGCATGGCGTCGTGTGAACCACCCCTCCGAGATCCTCACGATTGGAGAGACGATCAAGGTTCAGGTGATCAAGATCAACAAAGAAACACACCGCATCTCTCTGGGCATGAAGCAGTTGCAGGAAGATCCATGGGATCTGGTTGCAGCGAAATACCCACTCGAGTCTTCACACACAGGCCGTGTGACCAACATCACCGATTACGGTGCCTTTGTTGAGCTGGAGCCGGGCGTTGAAGGTCTGGTACACGTTTCCGAAATGTCCTGGACCAAAAAGAACGTACATCCTGGCAAAATCGTTTCCACCTCTCAGGAAGTCGAAGTGATGGTTCTGGAAATCGATGGTGCCAAACGCCGCGTTTCCCTTGGCCTGAAACAGACCATGCGCAACCCATGGGAAGTGTTTGCAGAAACACACCCCGAAGGCACGGAAGTCGAAGGCGAAGTCAAGAACATCACCGAATTCGGTTTGTTTGTTGGCCTCGAAGGCGACATCGACGGCATGGTGCACCTGTCCGACCTGTCATGGGACCAGCGTGGCGAAGAAGCCATTCAGGATTACCGCAAGGGCGACACGGTTCAGGCGGTTGTTTCCGAAGTTGACGTTGAGAAAGAGCGCATTTCACTCTCCATCAAAGGTGTCGGCGGTGACAAGTTCGCAGAAGCAGTGGGCGGCGTGAAGCGCGGTTCTGTTGTGACTGTGACCGTGACCTCCATCGAAGATGGTGGCATCGAAGTGGAATACGAAGGTATGAAAGCCTTTATCCGCCGCTCCGATCTGTCGCGTGACCGTGCAGAGCAGCGCCCTGAGCGTTTCTCTGTTGGTGACAAGGTCGACGTGCGCATTACGAACGTCGATGCCAAAGCGCACCGTCTTGGCGTCTCGATCAAAGCGCGTGAAATCGCAGAAGAGAAGGAAGCAGTTGAGCAGTATGGCTCCAGCGATTCCGGCGCATCCTTGGGTGATATCCTTGGTGCGGCTTTGAAGGGCGATGAATGATCTGACTTTCTACAAGGTCTGAGAACCAAGGCCCCGTGCAGGTTGCACGGGGCCTTTTTTGATGCCGAATCGGGTAGCGTAGCGTGCTGGTGGTATGCTGATCCGCCGGGGGTTCACGATGGTAAAACAACGGCTGCCACAAAAATAGCCTCAAAAACAGCAGGTTCTCGCATGAAAAATCGACAAAGGAGGATTCCTTCGGCTTCCCGTGACGTTGGTTTCTTCCTATAGTCGAATGTGATCTGCCAAAATAAACGTCTCGCGGGGGGATAGAACAATGATCCGGTCAGAACTCATTCAGAAGATTGCGGACGATAATCCGCATCTTTATCAACGTGACGTCGAAAGGATTGTGAACACCATCTTTGATGAGATCACGACGGCAATGTCCGGTGGAAACCGTGTAGAGCTGCGCGGATTTGGTGCATTTTCAGTCAAGAAACGGGATGCCAGAATTGGGCGCAACCCGCGAACGGGCGAAACCGTACATGTAGAAGAAAAGCACGTACCGTTTTTCAAGACCGGTAAATTGTTGCGGGACCGTTTGAACGGGAAAAGTTAATGCGTTACGTTCGTTATCTGTGCATCGCGGTATTTGCCATCGCGCTTGTTTCTGTTGCGCTGGCAAATCGTGAAACGGTGACCCTGCAGGTTCTGCCGCAGGAGGTCGCTGGATGGTTTGCGGTCAATCCTTCCCTCGAACTGCCGCTCTTTCTGGTGATCCTCGGGTCACTGGTCGCTGGGCTTCTGGTTGGGTTCATCTGGGAATGGATCCGAGAATTTGGGGAGCGCGCCGAGAAGGCCCGTCTTGCCCGTGAAACCCGCAGGCTGGAGCGTGAGATCGCACGGTTGAAAGGTGAGAAACATCAGGGCAAGGATGAAGTTCTGGCACTGCTCGACGAAGCCAGCTGAGGTCTGAAATGTCTCCCCCCATCAATGTCAAGATCTGCGGTCTGCGCTGCGCCGAGGATGTCGCGTCGGCGGTTGCTGCAGGTGCGCGATATGTTGGATTTGTCTTCTTCGAAAAGTCCCCCCGCCATCTGTCGCCGCAAAAGGCTGCGGCACTGGCGGTTTCGGTCCCTGCGGGTGTGTGCAAGGTCGCCTTGGTGGTGAATGCTACCGATGCATTTCTTGACGATCTTCTGGATCTGGTACCTGTTGACATGTTGCAATTGCACGGAAGTGAAAGTCCCGAGAGGGTACTGGAGATCAAGGCGCGATACGGTATTCCGGTGATGAAAGCCGTTGGAATTGCCGATGCGTCCGATCTGCCGAAGCTGGAGCGCTATTTGTCAGTTGCGGATCAGATTCTGGTCGATGCCAAGCCACCAAAAGGTGCAGAATTGCCGGGCGGGAATGGGTTGGCCTTTGACTGGCGCTTGATGGCAGGACGCAAATGGCCTGTACCCTGGATGCTGGCCGGCGGGCTGACCGCAGATAATATCGCCCAAGCGGTCCGGATGACCGGCGCACAGCAGGTCGACGTGTCCAGCGGTGTCGAGAACGCACCGGGCAGGAAGGATGCCAGGCTGATCGCGGATTTCTGTGCCGCGGCCCTTGCTGATTGAGCAGGCAAAGCCTGCATTCGATTTGAATCTTGGTTGGAGGCTCTGCCTCCAAACCTCCGCGGTTTTTAGGGCCAAAAAGAGAAGGTGCCAGGATCAGATGCTTTGATCATAAGCGCCGACACCTGGTTCGGTGCGGATGGTTGCATCGAGATCTTTGAAAATGGCCCGCATCTCGTCCTCGGAGGTAGGGCTTTCGCAGACAACAACGAGGTTGGGGGTGTTGGATGAGGCGCGCACCAAACCCCAGGCACCGTTGTCCAGAATCACACGTGCACCATTGACAGTGACCACTTCCTTGATGGTCTGACCCGCGATTTTTTCGCCTGCGGCATGTTTGGCAACGAGTTTTTCGACAATGCGCGCGAGGATGTCATATTTTTCTGTGTCGGCGGCATAGGGTGACATGGTTGGTGTCGCCCAGGTCTGAGGCAGCGCGCGGCGCAGGTCGGACATGGACAGGTCGGGGTTGCGATCCATGAGTTTGCAGATTTCCACAGCCACGCGCATGCCGCAATCGTAGCCGCGCCCGATGGGCTCGGCGAGGAAGTAGTGGCCGGACTTTTCAAAGCCTGCAAGTGCGCCGATTTCCTTGACACGACGCTTCATGTGGGAATGGCCCGTTTTCCAATAATCGGCCTGGACGCCATGTTTGATCAATTCGGGGTCGGAGGCGAAGAGGCCGGTCGATTTCACGTCAGCGACGAAGGTTGCATTCGGGTGGATTTTTGCCAGGTCGCGGGCCATGATCACACCGACCTTATCCGCGAAGATTTCCTCTCCCTCGTCGTCGACCACGCCACAGCGGTCGCCGTCACCGTCAAAGCCAAGAGCGAAATCCGCCCCCGACGCTTTTACTGAGGCGCTCATGTCGTGCAGCATTTCCATGGCTTCGGGGTTCGGGTTGTAGTGCGGGAAAGTATAGTCAAGACGGTTATGGCTTTCGACCACTTCGACGCCGAGGCGTTTGAATAACTCCGGTGCGAAAGCAGAGGCCGTGCCGTTGCCCGTGGCGCAGACAACCTTGAGCTTTCGGGTCATTTTGAAATCACCAACCAGATCGTCAAGGTAGGCCGCGCGCAGGCCGTGGACGAATTCATATTTACCACCGTCGCGGGGCTGCCCTTCTCCGTTCAATACAATGTCACGTAGTTCGTTCATTTCATCGGGGCCATGGGTGAGGGGGCGCTCAAAGCCCATTTTCACGCCAGTCCAGCCGTTGGGGTTGTGGGAGGCTGTAACCATGGCCACGGCCGCCGCGTCAAGATGGAACTGCGCGAAATAGGCCATTGGCGACAAGGCAGGCCCGATGTCCTTGACGTGGATGCCGGCTTGCAACAGGCCCAGCATCAGGGCGTTTTTGATCGACAGGGAATAGTCGCGGTAATCGTTGCCGACAGCGATGACCGGGTCGATTCCGCGGCGCTGCATCTGGGTGCCAAGGCCGAGACCGAGGGCGGTGATGCCGGGCAGGTTGATGTCATCGGGGTATTTCCAGCGCGCATCGTATTCTCGAAAACCGGTGGGCGTGATCATGGCGTCACGCAGGAATTCCCAAGTGTTCTGGGAAACGGAAGGAGCGGGTTTTGTCACGATAAACGCCTCGCTTAGAATGTCAGGGGGTGGGTTTTGGCCAAGGCGTCGAACTTCATCAAAGTGGCGATGAGGTTAGGCATCTGGTCAAGATAGATAGAATTGGGCCCATCGCTAGGGGCGGTGTCCGGGTCTTCGTGGGTTTCAAGAAAAACCGCCGCCACGCCAATGGCGACTGCCGCACGGGCCATCACTGGGGCAAATTCACGTTGCCCGCCGGAAGAACCACCAAGACCGCCAGGCTGTGCGACGGAATGGGTTGCATCCATCACCACAGGATAACCTGTCTGGGCCATCTGTGGCAGGCTGCGCATGTCGGCGACCAGCGTATTGTAACCGAAAGCAGTCCCGCGTTCGGTCAATAGAATTTTTCGATTGCCGGTGCTTTCGATCTTTTCAACGATATTGCCCATTTCCCAAGGGGCAAGCCATTGACCCTTTTTCACATTCACTGCTTTGCCGGTATTGCCGGCGGCCAGTAACATATCCGTCTGGCGACAAAGAAAGGCAGGGATCTGCAGGATGTCGACCACCTCGGCGGCGATGGCGCATTGGGCTTCGGTGTGGACATCGGTGAGGACGGGCACAGCATTGGCGCGGGCCACAGAGTGCAGCACGCGCAAACCTTCGTCAATTCCCAGGCCACGCTTTCCTGCCAATGAAGTGCGGTTGGCCTTGTCGTAACTTGCCTTGAAAATATATTGTGCACCAACGGCTTGGCAGGCTTCTTTCATTTGGCCCGCGATCATTTGGGCATGATCCTCGGACTCTAGCTGGCAGGGGCCTGCAATGATCGTAAGCGGGCGGTCATTGCCAATGATAACATCACCGATTTTGACTTGGGTCATGAAGTTACCTGTTCTCTGAGGATCGACGCTGTCAGGGACAACATCAGGTAGATGCCTGCAAAGATCAGGAAAGCCAAGATCGTGTTTTCAAACTTTCGTGGGTAGGTGGGCTCTTCAGGGGCCACGGGTTGCACGGCGACGGTCAGGTAACGCACCTGGCGGTTGGCCTCGGTACGGGCTTGATCCATTGCTGTATGGGCGGATTGCAAGACCAGATCAGCGGCGGCCAGATCGGCTTGGGCCAGTTGCATCTTTACCGCCTGTTCCGCCAGGGAGTTATCACCGGTGGTGCTTGAGTTCATCTTGTCTTTCAACTTGTCGAGCTGTTCCTGCAGGCGGCGCACATCGCCGCGGACGCCATCAACCTTGGCGCGGTTGGGGCGGGCGTTGTCCATCAAGGCGGAGAGTTCGAGTTCTTTCTCGATCAGCAACCCCTCATAGGTCGTGATCTGGGTACGGATGGCGACGATTTCAGCTTGAGGGTCGACACCGTTTTCGACCTGTAGGCGGATCAATGCTTCCTGGGCGTCGCGGCGCTTTTGTTGTGCGGAGTCAAAACCGGCAAGCGCATCGCGCATTCCGTCTTCGCGCTTTTGTTTTGACAGATTGTTGACCCGTTCCTCGGCATATTGAATCAAGCTCGACGAGAAAGAAGCAGAAACATGTGGATCAGCCGCGACCACCTCCATACGGATGACGCCCTCGGTCGGGTCATAGCCAATTTTTACGTTTTTCTTGTATAGCTTAAAGGCTTCTTCATTGGTCGAACCTGCACCCAGTCGCTGGATCGGGTCGATACCTTCATCTGAAAAATGGTTTTTGAAACCAACATCCTGATCAAGGCGCAGCATCGCGTCCTTGGATTGCAGATAGGCTTGGGTTGCGATGCTATCAGCAGAGTTGGCGAACTGTGTGGGCAAGATATTGCCAAACGGGCTTGTGCCGCCGCCACCTTCGCTCTGGATGATCAGGAATTGGCTGTCCGTGGCATACATGGGGGTTGCCACGTTATAGAAATAATATCCGGCGGCAAAGGTCGGCAGCATGACAAAAAATGCGAGACGCACCAGCAACAAGCCCAGCTTGCGCCGCCTGCGGTTGGAAATGTCACGCTGAATGTCAGAGATTTCGCGCGCCCGGCGTGCGGCGGGGCTTGCTTCGGTAGAGGGGAGGTTCATGCCACCGGAAGGTACAGTCTGGGGCAATTGCACGCGTCCTGCAGGCGCGCCGCCCTGTGGTGTATCGCCGTCTTTGCCATCACCCTGCGGGACAACCAGTTCCAGCATGTTTGACCGCTGGAATGGGTCGATCCCCTTGGTTCGTAGCAGGCGCACCGCGTCAAAGTCCGATGTCGGTGCGAGCCCGTGTTTCTGCGCCACGCGCCGTGCCATGCGCAGTTGACGGCCTGTGAGCCCCTCGTGCCGTATGGCGTTTATATCGGTTTCACCTATCACTTCGGCCGCGGAGGACACCTGACCGTCGCGTCCAGGCTGGGAGGAGGAGGGTGCCTCGGCTTGAGTTGCCTGTGCACGCGCGGGTTCTGGCTGTGCTTGCGGGGGCACCGGTCTGGGTGCTGTGCGCACCGGCCTTTCGGTCGCGACCTCTGACTGCGTTGCAGTCTCGGTTTCAGTGGATGTTGTGGGCGTGTTCCGCTTGATACGGAATTTTCTAGCCTTGGGTTTGGTAGTCATACAACTGTTTCGCTTCTTCCAAGGTATCGAACATAATGAACTGGCCATCGATAAGAACGGCGGCAGAGCGGGCGAATTTTTCCAACGTCTCGGGCTGATGCGAAACGATGATGATCGTGGTGGTGCGGAGACGTTCTTGCAGGATTTCTCCTGCTTTTCGGTTAAATTCTACATCTGTTGTTGATGGCATGCCTTCATCAATGAGGTACATGTCAAAATCAAGCGCCAGCATCAAAGCAAAAGAAAAGCGTGACCGCATGCCTGCGGAATAGGTGCCAAGTGGTTGGTCAAAATATTCACCCAAATTGCACAGCCACCGACAGAAACTCTCGACATAGTCGGGATCGAGGCCGTAGAGCCGTGCAATATAACGGGCGTTTTCCATTGCCGACACTTTGCCGACGACACCGCCCATGAATCCCAGGGGAAAGGAAATATTGCACCCGCGCCGGATCTCACCCTCGTCGGGTTTTTCCAAGCCTGCCATCATGTTGATCAGTGTTGTTTTGCCCGTGCCGTTGGGTGCCAAAATGCCCAATGATTTGCCAAGCTCTACTCGGAACGACACTTTGTCCAGGATCACCTTGTGCTGGGTGCCTGTCCAAAAGGACTTTGAAACATTTTCGAATTCCAGCATGCCTGCTCCGGTTGCTGCTTGGGTGACTTGTGTCGCCCCCTTTTAATAGGGATCTGCCCGAGGTCTATATCGCGACTTTGGCGATATTATGTCCTATCTGGAAACAAATGTCCAAGCAGCGTTGGATCGGTCTAGGCAACGGCCTGCCAGGCCAGACCAGCGAAGATTGCGCCCGTCAAGGCAAAGCCCAGATAGGCAGCAAAGACACGTGGTTTGACCAAGGCCCATACGGCAATCGCGGCGGGAATGCAGCTGACGCCACCGGCTATGACAAAGGACATGGCGGCCCCGTTGCTCATGCCTTGCGCCAGCAGCGCGTCGACCAGTGGTACAGCCGCATAACCGTTGAGATATGCAGGTGCACCGACAAAGGCACCCAAAAGGATCGGCATGATTCCCGTGCCACCCAGCAGGCCTGCAATCCAATCGGCGGGGATATACCGCAGCATCAGGGCCTCGATGAGATAGGCAAGGGTAAGCCATTTTGTCAAAAAAATCGCATTGTCACGGGCGGTGTCAACGAAGGTGCCCAGACGATCACTCTGTTTCCAGAATTTCCAGACTGGTTTGCCAGAAAACGGTTTTGATGTTCCGCAACAACTGCTTGCAGCCGGAACTTTACGCAATGGATTAGCGAAAATGGGGGTGTTTGCCATTAACATGACGCTAAATCCCCCCATCATGCCGATGCTGACCGCGGCAAGGGTTTTTGCCAGCGCAAAGTCAAACCCAAGCGTGCCAGAGGTGATGGCGAACATCGCAGGATCCATCAAGGGAGACGCCAGCCAGAAGGCCATGACCGCACCCAGGGGGGCCCCAACCGCAAGCAAGGCAGCGATAAACGGGATGACTTCACATGAACAGAAGGGCGAGATCCCGCCAATCAAGGCCGCCATCACAATCATGCGCGCCGGGTTGCCCTCAAACGCTTTGGCCAACAGGTTTTCGGTGCCAGATGCCTTGAGGTAGGCCACTGCAGACACTGCAAAAAGAATGAAGGGGGCTGTGCCGCCGAGCGCTCTTAAGGTAAAAACGATTGTTTCTGTCAGCGTATCGGGAGCAAACAGTGCGATCGCGGCAAGGATAACGGCGATCACGCCCCATGCACCGGGGTTCCAACGCTTGAATTTTGCGGGGCTATGGGAATGGGTGGTATCAGCCATGAACGTGATCCTTGCAAGGAGCGCTTGCATCAGCGCAACATTCGGTGAGGAGAAAATTGGACAGCGCCTCGATTTCGGAATAGGCCACTGCTGCACAGATCGTGCTGCGGCCTCGGCGTTCCTGTTTCACCAGGCCCGCAGCGGTCAATAATTTCAGATGATGGGTCAGGGTCGAGCCGGTGACTTCCGCGCGTTCCCCCAAAATACCAATGCTCAACCCTTCCGGGCCGGCGCGTACAAGGCAGCGGAGAACAGCCAGTCGTTGTTCGGACCCAAGAGCCGCAAAGCTGGCGGCAGCTAGGGTAAGGGGCGGGATGTTGGGTGATTCTATTTTCATATTCGTAGAAATATAGAAATGATTGTGATCCGCAAGTTTTATTTCTATAATTATCGAAATGATCCTGTCGCAGTTGGGCATCTCAGGATCTGAGCGCAGGGGGCCGGCACATTGTAAATGCAGTAATGAGGGTTTGAGATGAAAGACATACGTGATGATTTGCGGGCTTGTACGATCTGTGCGGAACGCTTTGCTGCAACGGCAACCGGACATCGGCCGAACCCGATTGTCTGGTTTTCGCCCAAAGCCCGCATTCTGATCGCGGGGCAGGCACCGGGTATCAGGGTACATGAAACCCACAAACCTTTTAATGATGCGTCGGGTGATCGTTTGCGCGATTGGTTGGGTTTGGACGCCGTGCAATTTTATGACCAGGACACCCTTGCGATTGTACCGATGGCGTTCTGTTTTCCCGGATATAACGCCAGCGGAAGCGATCTGCCGCCACCTGCGATCTGTGCAAGAACATGGCGGGCAGAGGCCTTGGCAATGTTGCCGGATGTCCGGTTGACGTTGCTGATTGGCGGTTATGCAATGAAGTATCATCTGGACGGATTTACCAAAGTGGGTGATGCAGTAGCGGGTTGGCGGGACCACCCCGAAGGCGTGTTTTGCTTGCCTCACCCCTCGTGGCGCAATACCGGGTGGCTAAAGAAAAATCCGTGGTTCGAAGCAAAGGTGCTTCCGCGTCTACGGGCTGCGGTAAAAGAGGTGCTGAATGGCTGAAACGACTCCACTGGATGATGCACAGGCGGCTATGGTGGCCGCCGAACATGATGACACGGCCCGCTTGCGGTTTTACGAGCGGATTGCGGATGCCGAACTGTTCATGTTGCTTGAGGCGGAACCCGCCGGCGATCAAATCAATCCAGTGTTGTTGGAAGATGGCTATGTTCTGGTCTTTGACCGCGCTGAACGCCTTGCGGCCTATGTAGGTGCCCCAGCACCCTATGTCGCGCTGTCTGGACGTGCGATTGCAGGAATGTTGAATGGTCAGGACCTTGGAATGGCGGTGAACATCGGTGTGGCCCCATCAGAGATATTGCTGCCCGCGGGTGCGATGGCATGGCTGCGTGATACGCTTGCCCATGAGGCCGGGGAGGTCGAGGCACGGATTTCTCAGGTCCTGCCCCCCAAAGGACTTCCTGAAAGACTGATCACCGCGATCGACGCCAAGCTGGCAACCGCCACAGGCATGGCGGCCGGGGCATTTCTGGTTGCGGTAGAGTATCAGGAAGGCGGGCGTGGGCATCTGCTGGCATTTATCGGGGCAATTCCACGGGCTCAGGATGCGCTTGTGCGTGCGGCCTCCGAGGCGTTGACCTTTTCGGGGATAGAAGCGGGGGCGATGGATGTCGGTTTCTTCGATGGTAACGATCCCACGGTTGCGAAACTGGCCAAGGTCGGGCTGCGCTTTGATCTTCCCCAAGGAGAAGGTTTGCAACATACACCGCGGATGCCGCCAGGCTCTGACCCTGCGAAACCGCCAATTCTGAAATAAACTGTACTTTGACGGCTGCCTGGATCACCTGCTGTTCACGTCGGCGCGAGGTCACAGGCTCGTGGGGTGTCATGATGGTGCAACGCCCCTAGTCTCTTAGGTGATACAGCCCCAAACAGGAGTCCATGACATGAACCGTTTCACGCTGACCATTGCCGCCGCCGCAACCGCCCTTTCCCTGGCGGGTGAAGCCTTTGCGGGGGATCAATATATAGATGCGACGGGCTTTGCCGCCTCGGGCTTTGACGTGGTGGCCTATTTTGATCTGGATCCTAGCCCGATCGGGCAACCACAGCCTGCGGCCATTCCCGGAAAGGCTGCCTTTACCGCAGACTACAACGGAGCGACATTTGCCTTTTCGACCAAGGAAAACCGCGACAAATTTGTGGCAGACCCGGCGCAATATGCCCCGCAATATGACGGACATTGTGCCTATGGTGTCTCAAAGGGCGGGAAAGTACCGGGCAATCCGAACTTGTGGCGCATTGTCGACGGAAAATTGTATCTCAATATTACGAAAAATGTTGTGAGCTTTTGGGAGGAAGACATTCCCGGCAACATCAACCTGGCCGAGGGGAACTGGGCCTCGATCGAACCAGAAGCAGGATCGACCAGCCCGATCCCGCGGTACACGTCAACGGCACCCTTGAAGTAATGTCCCCTGCTGGTACCCCCCTGCCAACCGCAGAACCCCCGTCGCAGTCCACACGGCGGGGGCTATTGTTTGCGATGGCAGGAATTGTTGCCCTTGGTGGCATTGGCGCGGCGCAATGGTTCAATGTCACCGCGCAGATGGACCCAGGCGACCTGACCGCGCCCGAAGCGCTGGCAGCGGCAATTGCGGGTGAAATCAAGTTGATTGATATTCGCAGACCGGAGGAATGGGTGCAAACGGGGATTGGTCTTGGCGCGGTGCCGATTGACATGCGCGACGCAGCTTTCATCGATATATTGCTGGCACAAACAGACGGGCGCAGGGACGTGCCTGTGGCATTGATCTGTGCCCGAGGGGTGCGGTCCGCGGCGTTGTCGACGCGTCTGGTGCAGGCAGGGTTCACTCAGGTTCTGGATGTGCCTGAAGGAATGTCAGGGTCAGGCGCGGGGGCTGGGTGGATCAAGCGGGGATTGCCTGTGGTGCAGCCCTAGGTGTGCCTCGCCCGGCGACCTCGAACGGGCAGTGCTCTGCGGGCTGTCCTGTTGCGCCGGTCAACTTTAAGCTGTCCGATAGAAATAGATATGTGATCGACGCACAGACTCCGCTGTGCAGAAATGAAACCTGTCGCCATCGTTGGTCATGCGGCAGGGCGTTCTGCTGTCAGCAAGAGCTTGATCCGCGCCCTTGCAGCGATAGCACGGGTTACGATAGCGGGTTCGCGCAGGGTATAAGGACTGTTAATCGCCAGACGATGGGGTGCGCGGCGGGCTATATTGACGGCGGAGAGCGCTGAAAGCGGTACTGCCAGAAGCAGGCTGGCCGCGATGGGCAACAACCACATGGAAACAAGACCAGTCGCCAGACCCGCGGTCAGGACCAGGCCGATCACTGTTTCGCTCCAATGGAATTTGAACAATGTCGCAAGTGGATATTGCTGCGCATTACGCGATTGCGGTGCCCATGGCTCGGTTCGGGTAAAGGTCGCCCTGAGAACCGCCTTGGTCTGTTGGATCATCATCACTGGCGCATAAGCAACAGAGAGCAGGACCTCTATCACAAAGGCGGTCAGAAATGGTCCGCGACCGCCGAAGACACGAGTCGCTGCAGGCGTGCAGGCAATTATTGCTGCGGCGGCAATCTTGGGGGTGAGCAACATCGCATACATGATCACCAAAAATACGGCAGAATCGATATGGCTCATCGCGGGGGGCCAGTCAGGGAACAATGGATGCGCCTCGTTGAAGTAGCGGATTACATTTGTTTCGCTGTCTTTCCCAAGCAGGGCCCAGATCACCAGCAGCAGGAACCAGGCGGGCGACAGCAGATAGCTTACTGCGCCATGAAACAGATGAAACCGCGAGATGGGGTGTAGCCCACGTGTGGCAAGCAGTCGCAAGTGTTGCAGGTTGCCGCGGCACCAACGGCGATCCCGCAAGGTATAGTCGATCAAGGTGGCGGGTGTTTCTTCAAAACTGCCGGTGACACGCGGCAGGAACCGGACGCGCCAACCGGCACGGCGCAGCAATCCGGCTTCGACAAAATCGTGGCTGAGGATCAGATCATCGCGCCCGCGCCCTTTGAGGTGAGGCAAACCTGCGCTCTGGGCAAAGGCCTGTGTTCGGATGATGGCGTTATGTCCCCAATAGTTCCCTTCGGAACGCGACCAAAGCGCAAGGCCTTCGGCCAGAAGCCAGCCGTAAGCAATGTTTGAAAATTGCTGCAAACGCGCAAACAGGGTCTCCGCGCCGATCAACATTGGAAAGGACTGGATCAATCCTGCATCTGAATCCGCGCTGAGTTCACTGGTGAGCCGTTCAATGGCACGGCCCGACATCAGGCTATCCGCATCCAGAACAATCATACCCTCATAGGCCGCACCCCAACCGGTGATCCAATCGACCAGGTTGCCGACCTTCTTGTCAGTATTGCTGGCGCGACGGCGATAATAAACGGGGAAGGGGGCCGTCGCACGAAGCGCCTGATAGGCCTGCCATTCCTGCGTTGCGATCAATGTGTCGGACGTGTCGGACAAAATGAAAAGCGTATAGGCGTGGGTGCCCTTGCGTGCTGCGAGATCGTCCAGCATCGCAGCGGCGTTTCCAAAAACGTCCCAAGGCACCTCATTATAAACCGGGACCAGCAATGCGGCGCTGATCGGGGCGACATCTTTTGGTGCGCGTTTGTCGGCTTCTTCGCGGGCAAGGATGCCGGCAATGGCAATACCGACGGTACTGACCGACAAGGCGGCCCAGACAAATGTCGCGCCAATCATCAGCAACAATGCCCATTCAAGGCCGGTCATTCCAGCGCCGGAAAGCCATCTGTAGATGCCAGACATCAAGGAAAGCGTTGCAAAAAGGGCCGGGACAAAAACCGCAATACGCCACCGTGCGGCATGTTTTTCGGGCGGCGTGGCGACGCGGGACGCGGGTGCGCAGGCAAGATCCTGCACTTGCATTTCCAGTGGAGCAGCAGACGGCATGGCCATGAATGGAACGCTTGCACGGGTCATCAGCTGGTCCACCGATATAGCCAGACTTCGCTCAGCGGTTCGCCGTTCAACCGAAGCTGTGCCCGAAATTCGGCTAGGCTGGCACCTTCCGGCTGAAAGGTAAAGGCAAGGCGCGGTCCACCGGTTTCCGGGTTCTTTTGCACAATTCCCGGTGTCACGATGCCCATGTTCGTCCGCAGGATCACCTCGATGTTTCCGAGGTCGGTTGGAACGCGGTCTGACGGAGCAAAATCAATTGCGACGATCAGCCCGCCTTCGGGTCGCGCGCCCATGGCTGTGTTCAATACCTTTACAGGAATATCCGCGGTCACAGGCACCGGGTCAGCACCCCAATGCAAAGTATAGCTCATCCTGTGTTCGCTACCGGCGATGATCGGATCGGACGGACGCCAGTAGCTGACTATGTTGTCATAAATCTCAAGGTCGGCGGGGATCTCGACCAAGGTAATGCTCCCATTGCCCCAGTCTTCTCCCGGCGTGATCCAGACGGCCGGGCGGTTGTGATAAAGCGCTTCGAGATCGTTGAAATCCGAGAATTCCCGCTTTCTCTGGCAGAGGCCAAATCCTCGCGGATTGTTGTCCAGGAAAGCGCTGATTTGCAGCTTGGCAGGATTGGCAAGCGGGCGCCAGATCACCTCGCCTCCGCCATTGTGTATGAGCAACCCGTCGCTGTCATGAACGGCGGGTCGAAAATCCGAAAAACGCTGGCGCATGGTGCCATCAAACAGGAACATCGAGGTAAGTGGAGCAATGCCAACGTGGGTCAATTCTTCGCGGGCAAATAGTGTCGCAGAGATTTTCATTTCCAAGACAGTGCCATGCGTGATGTCGAACCGATATGCGCCGCTGCAGGACGGGCTGTCCAGCAGTGCGTGGAGGGTCATCATGTCACTGCCCGTTTTTGGCTCCTCCATCCAGAAAGCGGTGAAATCGGGGAACTCCTCACCCATGGGATCTGCGGTTTTCAAGGCAAGGCCGCGAGCAGAGAGGCCATAGGTTTCTCCCGTACCGATACCGCGGAAATAACTCGCCCCCTGAAAGACGGCGTATTCCTGAAAAATACCGGATTTTTCCAGTTCTGCGCGCAGCCGGATACCGGAATAGCCGAGGGTGTCGTCAATCTCGACATCGGGGAAGCTGTCAGTCGTGTCAAAAACTTGCCGGTCAAAAAGGATTGGCCGTGCAAAGCCGTCTTTGACGACGTTCAGCTCAACGGCTTGCGGAAAATAGAGACCGGGAGGAAAGACATCGATACGTTGCGGGGCATGCGTGTTTTCCCACAAGGCATTGCGCGCATCAAACCAGATTTTGCGGTATTGGTCATAGGAGAGGCTGCGCCAGCTTTCAGGAATTTGCGGGCGTGGCACAAAAGGCCGAGTTGCCAGTTCACGGGCGCGGGTGATGACGCTTTCGGCATCAAAGTGTGTTTGCAGGGGGCCAAGGCGCAGTCCCGGTTCTTTGGCCCAGGCTGCCGCCGGAACAGCGGCCAGTGCCGCAAGGGATCTTAGGACATCGCGCCGGATCATGCAGATACCCTGTCGCGCCATGGCTGTGCCTTGAACCAGCCTGCACAATAAGCGGCGGCTACCAGAACGACGAAGCCCAGGAGGTTGACCAAAAGGGTTATACCGATACTCCGGCCAAGAACATCCATCACGAAACCCATGATCCGCGCGATGAACATACTCGTGATAAAGACGGCAAGGCTTTGCTGGCCAACTTTGAGGATCACGGCAAGGATACATGCCCATGCACGCGATAAGCCACCAGAACCAACCCTTTGCAGATTGTTGCCGCGGTCGCCAGCCAAAACCCAAAAAATGTAGGCCAAGCTGAGGAAATGCAGATAGCGCAGGATGCCAAAGTCACTCTTGTCGATCAGCAGGGTATTGGCACTACGCCAGTCACGGGCCCAGTCCAGACCGAATTCACGCACACCAATATTGCTAAGTGGCACATTGGCGATCACCACAACGGCGGACAGGGCCAGCAGGGTGATGGTGACAGGTGGTTTTGGCAGCCAGCCACGCATGAAGGCGAAGCCGGTGAAAAAGATCAACTGCCAGCCGAAAGGATTGAAGAACCAAGGGCGCTCTGACCAGGGTTCGGCGGGAAATTCAAGGTGCAGATGGCCAAGGCCGAAGTGTTGCAGCAGTGCCGTTTGTCCCATGGTCCAGGTAGCGATGACGAATGCCGCGACAAGGCGCAGGTCAATGCGGGCCAGGGCCATCACCACAGGCATCATCAGCAGCACGACCATATACATTGGCAGGATGTCGAAGTAATTCGGCACATAGCGCAGCGTCATGAAGTTCAGCAGGATGTCGGGGTTTTCCCAGTTGTCGCTTTCGACGAAGATCATCCAGAGGTTAAGTTGGCCCCAGTAATTGCGCCCGGTGATCTGAAGGTCGGTCAGGAAAACGGTCAGGGCAAGGGTCGCGAAAAACAAACCTACATGGGCCCAATAAACCTGCCAGACACGGTACAGAACACGCGCCGTGCCAAGAATCCAGCCCGCACGTTGAAACGCGCCGCCAAAAGCGATGGCGCTGGCCATACCCGAGCAGAACACAAAAATTTCGGTTGCGTCGGAAAAGCCCCAGCGGGCGGGGATCCACGAAGTCAGGAAATTGCCCGGCGTATGGGCGACCAAGATGATGAACATCGCCAGACCGCGGAAAAAATCCAGCCTCAGATCGCGCACTCGATGCGCGCCTTTGGTTGCAGGAGTGGCAGGTGCGGCGATGGATGCGGCGTCGGCAAAGGTCATGAATGGTTGTCCTGAACCTTACTCAGCGGGAATGCGTCGCGCATGCGACAATTGATCAAAGCGGGTGGCGTTAAAACGGTCCTCATGCCCGGAACGCAGAGCCAGACGTTGACGCAGCATATCTTCGGCTGCGTCGAAATGACCTGCGCGCAGAGCTGCGTCAATGGTCATTCGCTCGAACACGTCGCGTTGCGCATGACTTCCGCCGATGCTTTGCATTTTTGGGCGGGCTTTCGCCAATTGCACAAAGGCATCGCCATATCTGCCTTCGGCAAAAGCATTCAGTCCGGCGAGCGCGGCAAGCCCCGGATCGAAAATACGCTGCGCCATGTCACCGGACTGGCGGGCGTCACGGGCAAAGCGTGCGCTCATGGCCTCGGCGGCTTCCCCCTTGGCCGCGCCGGCAAGGGCCAATTGATAGTGCAGGTCGGCAAAGACCACGCAACCATCGTCGATACGGTTTTCGGCCAATGCACCCAGTTCGTTCCAGCGGTCGCCGGTTTCGGTTCCCTCCAGTTCGAGCCGCATCAACAACGATGTTGCATTGGCAATGTCACGATAATCGTCGGTTCTGTCAGCACGGATCTGGCTGTCATAAAGGGCAAGCGCGACCTCATGTTCGCCACGATCCAGGTGCAGCAGGGCTTTGTGCCACCAGACGTGGTACCGAAAGTTGTTAGAGCCTTCCCATGCGCTCTTGTGGTCTTCAATCAAAGTGATGCCAGCATCTGGTTCAGCCCGCATGTCATGGACATGGGCCACGGCATGCAACCCCCAGGCGTCATCAGGCGCATAGCTGAGCCCGGCGCGTCCTGTCAGCTCCGCCTTGGCATAGTCGCCGGTTTCCTCAAGTGTGAAGGCATGACATCCCAGCATATAGCCGCGCAAAGGGTGATCCGCGCCATGTGCCGGCAACACCCTTTCGATGGAGACACGCATGCCGGTGGCATTGCCCAGAATAAAGTTGATCGCATGGCTGGTTTTGGCTGTCAGCGTATCCTGCGGGTAGGTGTCGAGCACCTGCTCAAGCGCAGCTACGGCAGCGGTCAGGCTGTCGGCAAGCCAGGCGTCAAGGGCGTTGAGCCAGAGCGTTTCCCGCGGGGATATTGCTTGTTGCGCGGCGGCGATATGGGCGGCGCTTTGGGCGTCCTGGGCGATCTGCCACATTTCGGCACGACCCATCATCAGCGAAAACAATCCGCGCGCAGCAAGGCCCATGACAAAGCCGGGTTCGGCCTCAAGGACGGCAGCCAGGTGTTGAGGGGTGCTTGGTTTATGCGCCAGAAATGCGCGGACCATGCTGTTCCAGTTTTCCAGGCTTGCGGGTTCATCCAGAGACACAGGCGCGTTACAGATGTCGTGTTTCATGGCGCAGGCCTTTCGCGTTAGGTCACAAACCGACCATCGGGTAACGCGCGTTTTGCCTGAGGTATCAGGCCGCGCCGAATGTCACCCGTCATTGGTCCCGGCATCAGGGCAAATGTTGACCATGACAGAGATACGCGGATTTCCGGCCCCGCAAAATGGGGATCGCGGAGGTCACACGTCAACGTGAAGCAGAAGAGAGACTTCGTGTAAGTTGTTTCAATTTTGCTGGGGTGAAAGCGTGAAATGATCCATGATCGTCCGCGCCTTCAGACAGTCATGGGTCGTTTTCACTGCCATCAGGGCCCCATGTTTCAAGAACTTCTGCGGTATCCTCGCCAAAACGCGGTGGCGGCCGGTGGTAGGTCACAGGGGTCGCAGAAAACTTGAGGGGATTACCTAAAAGGCTGACCCGGCCTGTATCAATGTCTGGTCGGGGCACATCGATCACGGCACCGCGGGCCTGTGCCTGAACCGACCTCAATGCATCACCGATTGTATTGATCGGGCCACAGGGGACACCGACGGCTGTCAGTCTGGCAAGCAAATCGTCCTTGGACAGCGCCTGCATGGCGGGGCGAATTAGGCGCATCAGGGCATCGCGGTTTTCAATCCGGGCAAGGTTGGTTCCAAAGCGAGGATCAGCCGCGGTTGCACCCAGGTCCAGCGCATCACAATAACGTGCAAACTGTGCATCGTTGCCAACGGCCAACAGAATGTGACCATCTGCACATTCAAAGGTGTCATAGGGCACGATGTTGGGATGGGCATTGCCGCGCCGTTCAGGGAGGCTGCCGGAAGTAAGGAAATTCGTACCCTCATTGATCAGCCACGCCATCGAGGTATCCACAAGCGAGAGGTCGATGTGCTGGCCTTCTCCCGTCTGGTCGCGATGGCGTATCGCTGCGAGTATGCCAATGGTCGCATACATGCCGCACATCACATCTGCGATGCCGACTCCCACTTTCATCGGCGCGCCATCGGGGGCGCCGGTGATCGACATGATTCCGCCAAACCCTTGCGCCATCAGGTCATATCCCGGCTTGTTGCGGTTTGGACCAGTCTGGCCATAGCCCGAGATCGAGCAGTAAACCAATGCCGGATGCGTCTTTCGCAAGGTAGCGTGATCCAGCCCGTATTTCATCAAGCCGTCGGGCTTGAAGTTCTCAATCACAATGTCAGCGCGTGCGGCCAGATGGCGCAGAATCCGCTGGCCTTCGGGATCGGCCATATCGACAGCGATGGAACGTTTGTTGCGGTTCGCCGCCATGAAATATGCGGACAGGTCTGATGCAGTACCGTCAATATCTCTGGCGTAGACCGGCCCCCAGCCACGGGTGTCATCACCGCCGGTTTTAGGGTTTTCCACCTTGATCACCGTCGCGCCCAAATCGCCCAAAAGCTGTGTGCAGGTCGGGCCGGCCAATATACGGCTCAGGTCGAGAACAAACAGGCCGTCCAAGGCCCCCTTAGAGACGGCCATCATAAGCCCCCGGATCTATGATGGCGGCGATGACTGTGAACCTGTCAGCCAGCAATGCATCCTGCAGTGCTGTTTCCAGCGCCTCGCGGCTGCGAACAGTGACGCCGGCTCCGCCAAAGGCCACCCCCATCGCGGCAAAGTTATGTTGTGCGAAATCCACCCCGATGTTGGCCAGTTGGCGCTCGCGCTGTTTCTTTTCGATCAGGGCAAGCGAGGAATCCACAAAAACCACAAAGATCGGAGCAAGGCCCAATTCGGCTGCTGTGGCGAGTTCGCCTGCGACCATCAGGAAACCCGCATCGCCGGAAAAGGACACAACCGGGCGGTCAGACGCGGCAAGTTTTGCGCCGATGGCCAGCGGAACCGCGCACCCCATTGTACACAGCGCAGATGATTGCATTAGGTCGCGGGGCGCATAGCTTTCCCACATCTGGGACAACAGGATCCGGTGGGCACCGCTGTCGACCGAGGCAATCGTATCGCGTGGCAGGATCTTGCGGCAAGTATCAATTATGGCGGCCGGTCCCCAGTCTTCGTCGGTTGGAAACGAAGACCGAAGGGCGCGCTTGAGTTTGTAAATCTCGCCTTCCGGCCAGGTTTCCTGAACATCCAGCCCATCACTGAGTGCATGCAACGTTGCAGCGCAATCCGCAACAAAGTTAAGTGTTGCCTGATGCATATGATGGTGGTTGGGCAGGGCGGTGATGTCGATCACGTTCTGTCGGGTTGGATCCCAGACGTCGCGCCAACCGGGGCGCATTTCTATGGGGTCATATCCGACACAAAGGATCAAATCCGCGGTTTGCACAAATGGCAGCAGGTGGCTGTCAGCCAAGGGTGACAGACCCGCGCCCCCCAAAGACAACGCATGATCTTCGGGCAGGATGCCCTTGGCCTTGTAGGTCGTGATAACGGGAATGTTGTGATCTTCAGCACAGGTGATCACAGCATTTTCGGCATGCTGGTTCAACGCGTCGATGCCGACGATCATCACTGGACGCCGCGCGGTTTCCAGCCATCCCCGTGCTGTGGCTAGGTCAGCACCAGAAGGCACCGTGACAGAAGCGGAAACCCGACAGATCGTTGGAGTTTCAGGCACTTGTGTCTCAGCGACCGAGATCGGAATGTCGATGTGGACAGGGCCCATGCGCCCTTCGGTTGCGATGCTGACGGCCTTGTCTGCAACGGTATGGGCGGCACCGGCATTCAGACTAAAACTGGCTTTGGTAATCGGACGGAATACAGCCTGTTGATTGACGACTTGGTGAGTATATCGCTCTTTCTCATCGGGATCCATGCAGCCTGACAATACGATCAAGGGTACCTGATCCTGCAAAGCATTGGCGACAGTGTTGACTGCGTTCAACGTGCCCGGTCCAATGGTGCCGACAAGAATCGCCGGGGCGTGATCGCGGTGGTGTACACCTTCGGCCATGAACCCTGCAGCATTCTCGTGTTTGGCGAGGACAAACCGGATGCCAGCCGCTTCAAGTGCATCTATCACTGTGAGGACTTCGCCTCCCGGCATGCCGAATGCCATACGACAACCGGCAGCATAAAGTCGGCGTGCCAGAGCGTCAGCGGCACGGATCATTTCTGGCATAGCAAGGCCTTTTCTGGTTGCCCCACAGATGAAGCACGCCTTTGGACAATGTGCAAATCATAGTCTTGTGGTAATGTTGCAGGCACAATCCGACCTTTGGCGCGGCCTGCATCAAGGCTGTCAGGGCATGTGTTGCCTGCATCTGTTCGCGGGCCGGGGTTTTACCCAAAGACCGAGCGCCGCTCATGTGAGGAAAATGCCCTCAGCGGCGACGGTCGCGACGTGACGACATTGGCTGGAAAGCGACGCCAACATGCGCTTCGCAATATGGCTTGCCTTGTTTTACAGGTAAGCCGCAGAACCAGAAATCTTCGGTCGCGGGATCGCCGACTGGCCATTTGCAGGTCCGTTCGGTCAATTCCATAAGGCCGATTTTTTTGGCCTTCTTCTCGACCTCGTTGACCTTGGCCAAGGCCTCTGGCGAAATTTCGTTGGCAGAGGGTTGCGGCGGCAGGGGTTGGCCGGCCGGGATGATTTGTTTGCGGGCGGGCAACGTCGATCTGGGCGGCGCAGCGGCCACGGTCTGCATGATCGGGCCGTCTTTCTTCGGCTCGGCCTTGGGTTTGGGCTGCTTTGTTTCGGCTTTTGGTGCCGGCTTGGCCTTGGGCTTGGTCTCTGCCTTGGCGGCAGTGCTTGTGGTGGCACGGTTGGACAGGCCCAAACGATGCACTTTGCCAATTACGGCGTTGCGCGTGACACCGCCCAATTCCTTGGCGATCTGGCTTGCGGACTGGCCTTCGCCCCACATTTTCTTCAGCGTTTCAACGCGGTCATCGGTCCAGGACATCTTGGGTCTTTCTTGTTAAAAAACGGCCCCCACCGAGGACCGCTCACGCAATTTCAAGTCCCCATACTAAACCTTCAGCGTCCACGCGCAAGGGAGGATACGTTATTGCGTGATCTTGGGCGCAGTGACGCCGGGTTTCAGTCGGGCCTCACGCAAGGCCAGCAGGACGGCGCCGGAAATGATCGTGCCGGCACCGAGATAGGTCACGGAATCGGGTATGACGGCAAAGAACAACACATCGTAAAGAGCGGCAAAGAGAAGTGTTGCATAGCTGAAGGGGGCGACGAAACTCGCTTCGGCACGTGCCATGGCGTTGACGAAAAAGGTCTGGGCTGTCGCCATGCACAGACCGATGGCGATCAGCAAAATCCACTGTGCAGCTGTTGGCGGTTGCCAGACCGGCAGCATGGCAAGACTGGCGATAATCAGACCCAACCCGTTGTTGAATAATAAGATCTGGAACGGATTTTCCTGTCCCGCCAGTTTCTTGATAAAGATCAGTTCAAGCCCCATGAGCGCGGCCGCCGCCAGGGCCAGCAAGGCTGCCGGCTGGAAACTGGCAGGCGTCGGGCGCAGCAGGACCAGCGCCCCGGCAAAGGCAAGAGCGGCTGCCGACCACCGGACCCGACCGACTTTTTCACCCAGCAGGGGAATTGCAAGGATCATCGCAAATACCGGGTTGAGAAATGTGATCGCTGTCGCATCAGCAAGCGGAATATAGGCAACCGAGGCAAACATCAGTGTCACGCCAGCCCAACCGCAAGAGGTACGCGCAAGATGCAAGGCCCAATGCGGCGCGTTGATGCGGGGGCGTAGAATCAGTGCGGCGCTGCACAACCCGGCAAAGGCGAACAGGAACCGGCCATGGCTGATTTGCAGTGGGTGTAGCGCGGGCCCCATTGTGTCGCTGCCCAAGGTTTTGGCGATCAGTGTCGTCGCAGCAATAAAACCGGTGGCGGCTGCAATCATCAGGGCAGCAGTTGCGTTGTCTTGGCTCTTGGGACGATACATGTGTCAGCTATGCGCCGATTGAAGGGGCGCTTCAAGACCCGCAAATTTTAGGCTATGCAAAAGAGCATCTTGACCCTATGTAGTCCGCATGATCACGCATAGACATATCCTGTCCCGACGACGTCAAGCCCGAGCCTGAAGTGTCGTGACCCGCAAGACGCAGGTCTGATCCCGGTGCATTGCACCATTCCTGAACCCACTTGACCCGACACGCCGCCCGTGGCCTCCTGCCCCTTTAGCGGCTCTTTAAAAGGATGATCCTGATGATCTCTTCCGTTCTGCCAACCTATTCCCGTGCCCCGATGACCTTTGTCTCCGGTGCAGGCTCGTGGCTGACAGAGGCGGATGGCCGACGTTTTCTGGATCTCGGTGCCGGCATTGCCGTCAATGCGCTGGGCCATGCGCACCCAGCATTGGTGGAGGCGCTTACGACGCAGGCAGGACAATTGTGGCATACGTCCAACCTTTATCAAATTCCTCAGCAGCAGGCGCTGGCGGATCGCCTGGTCGAAAACAGCTTTGCCGATACGGTGTTCTTTACCAACTCCGGCACCGAGGCCTGTGAGTTGGCCGTGAAAATGGCCCGGAAACACTTTTATGACAAGGAACAGCCAGAAAGGGTTGAGATCATCACCTTCGACGGTGCGTTTCACGGGCGCTCCGCGGCGGGCATCGCTGCGGCGGGTTCAGAGAAGATGACCAAGGGCTTTGGCCCGTTGCTGGGCGGTTTCGTGCATCTGCCCTTTGACGATCAAGACGCCCTGACTGCTGCAATTACGGACAAGACCTGTGCGATCATGGTCGAACCCATCCAGGGCGAAGGCGGCATCCGACCTCTGCCAGATGCCAGCCTCAGAGGGCTGCGCGATCTTTGCGATACACATGGCCTGTTGTTGATCCTGGACGAGGTGCAATGTGGGGTTGGACGCACAGGCAAATTGTTTGCTCACGAATGGACCGGCATCACGCCAGACATCATGATGGTTGCAAAAGGCATCGGTGGGGGCTTTCCGCTTGGCTGCGTGCTCGCTACCGAAAATGCCGCCTCCGGCATGACCGCCGGCACCCATGGCTCAACCTATGGCGGCAATCCGCTTGGATGTGCAGTGGGCTGCGCTGTGCTGGACGTGGTGACTGATCCAGCCTTCCTGACCGAAGTCACCCGAAAGGCAGGTTTGCTTCGTCAAAAGCTGGAAGGGCTTGTGGCGGGACATCCGGATGTTTTCGAAGAAGTGCGTGGTTCAGGCCTGATGTTGGGCCTCAAATGCAAGGTTGCACCCGGTGATGTGGTCAATGCGGGCTACGCTCAAGAAGTCATTACCGTGCCGGCCGCTGATCAAGTCGTGCGACTTGTGCCGCCGCTTACCATCTCCGACGATGAAATCGCCGAGGCTGTGAAACGATTGGACGCCGCCGCAGCGACGCTTTCCACTTCTTAACCTCTTTTTGGCCTAATATTCCGTAGTGCTGCCCGTCCGGCAGGCGTTACGGTGCAATTGAAAAGCAACCGATGACACATTTCCTGGATATTCATACCACGCCCGAAACCGACCTGCGCAAGATTATTGACGATGCACTTACCATGAAGGCCGCGCGAAAGGAGCGGCCCAAGGGTGCGCCAGATGATGATTTGCCGCTGAAGGACCACATGGTTGCCTTGATTTTTGAAAAACCCTCGACCCGTACCCGAGTGTCCTTTGATGTGGGGGTCCGTCAGATGGGTGGTCAGACAATGGTGCTGTCGGGTGCTGACATGCAGTTGGGCCACGGCGAAACCATTGCTGATACCGCGCGTGTGCTGAGCCGGTATGTCGATCTGATCATGATACGCACATTTGAGGAACAAACCTTGCTCGACATGGCTGAATATGCCAGCGTTCCGGTCATCAACGGGCTGACCAACCGTAGTCACCCCTGTCAGATCATGGCCGATATCATGACCTTCGAAGAACATAACGGTCCGATCAAAGGTAAAAAAGTCGTTTGGTCGGGCGACGGCAACAACGTTTTTGCCAGTTTTGCCCATGCCGCTCAGCAATTCGATTTTGAGTTGGTGTTCACCGGTCCGCCGCCGCTTGACCCGGAACCGGCGCTGCAAGGCATGTACTCGATCGAACGTGATCCTCATGCGGCAGTGCTGGGGGCGGATCTGGTCGTGACGGATACCTGGGTTTCCATGCATGATCCACAATCTGCCCGCGAACGGCGCCACAACCAGTTGCGGGGCTATCAGGTAAATGAATCCTTGATGGCCAAGGCCAAACCGGACGCGTTGTTCATGCATTGTTTGCCCGCCCACCGCGAGGACGAAGCGACATCGGCGGTGATGGATGGCCCGCATTCTGTGATCTTTGACGAGGCAGAGAACCGTCTGCATGCGCAAAAAGCAGTTATGCGTCACTGCCTTGGTAAATGACGACCCACATATCGTTGTTGCGGGCGCTGGCTCGGTCGGCTGTTTTGTGGGGGGGCTTCTTGCGGCTGCGGGACATGACGTCACGCTGTTGGTGCGCCCGCGAATCGCAGCGGAAATTCGTACCCACGGGCTGACCCTGACCGATCTTGAGGGGATGGCGGTGAATGTTGCTGCGGATGCAATTGGCATCAGCGAAGACCCGAAGTGTCTGGACTGTGCGGATATCGTGTTAGTGACCGTCAAATCACGCGATACCACAACGCTGGGCGACCTGATCGACCGCCATGCGGCCCGTGCCGCCAAGATCATCAGCCTGCAAAACGGTCTTTTCAACGGGACAAAGCTGCGCGAACTGCTGCCGGCCAGGGATGTACGCGCGGGGATGGTTCCTTTTAACATCGTGCCCATGGGGCAGGGGTGTTATCACCGCGCAGTTGAAGGCGATATTGTGATCGAGGCGGGACCGGGCGATCTGGCGCAACTCATGTCTGTGCCAGGATTGCCCTGTGCAGAAAGCCGCGAGATAGAGAACGTGCAATGGGGGAAGCTGCTGCTGAACCTCAACAATGCGTTGAATGCACTCAGTGGTTTGCCGCTGCAACGACAGCTCAGGGACCGCAACTGGCGCAAGCTGATGGCCGATCAATGGGTCGAGGCACTGACGGTTATTCAACGTCAGGGGATCCGGCCGGTGACTTCTACACCGGTTTCGGTGGCGATGATCCCATGGGTGTTGCGGCTACCGACGGGATTGTTCACCCGCGTAGCAGCAGCGATGCTCAAGATCGACCCGCAGGCACGTCTTTCGATGTCATATGACCTCATGGAGGGTCGATCCACCGAAATCGACTCGCTCCAGGGCGAGATCATGCGGATGGGGGCGGCGCAGGGTATGGCGACGCCAATCAATGCAATGGTGTATGATGTGATGCGCACGGCGGAACTGGCGGGAGAGGGTTTGCCCAACCTCACACCCCAGGCTTTGCGACGTGAGTTGGCAGAATACGAGCATCCCAAGGGTTAAGGTTCGGGCCTCTGGCCAAACGGATCATCAGGATAGGTTACATGTGCAAGATAGAGCCCATGTGGTGGGCTGACCGGTCCGCAGGCTGCCCGATCACGGGCCTCCAGTGCTGATTTCACATTCTGCGGAGTCCATGATCCGGTCCCGACCCGTTCAAGGGATCCGATAAAGCTGCGCACCTGGTTGTGCAGGAAGGAACGGGCGCGAACGTCAAAGTGATATTCGGTCCCCGCTGGTGTTTCGACCTGTTTAATGTCAAGCCGGTCAAGCGTTTTCACCGGACTTTCGGCCTGGCAAATGGTTGAACGAAAGGTGGTAAAGTCATGTTTTCCAACCAAAAACGATGCAGCTTCTTTCATGGCGTCAACATCCAGCTTCTTCTTGACCTGCCACACCAGTCCGGCCTGATGGGTGACAGGTGCGCGACGGCTGAGAATGCGAAAAAGATAGCGGCGTTCAGTGGCTGCGTATCTTGCGTGAAAGCTTTCGGACACAGCTGCACACTCCACAATTGCGATCGGTGCAGGCTTGAGATGATAGTTCAACGCCTCGGACAGGCGGAACACGTCCCAATTCCGTTGCAGATCACAATGGGCGACCTGCCCGAGGGCATGAACACCCTTGTCGGTCCGTCCGGCGGCGGCGATCATGTGCGGGCCCGGAGCAATCTTTGCCAAAGCGTCTTCGATGGTGCCTTGCACCGATTTCAGTTCCGTTTGACGTTGCCATCCCACATAGGGCGCGCCGTGGTATTCGATTTTCAGGGCAAAGCGATGCATGGCCAGCGCTCTAGCCTGCGTTATGGCTTCTGGCAATCCCCCAGTCGCGAACCTATGTTACAGGCAGAGACTGAAAAAGGCGGATACCGACTTGGTTATCACTCGCATTGCCGATGGCATCTGGCGTCAGATCGAAGCGGCGCAGGATACAATGTCCGAGACGTTGTTCGAGCCGGTGATCCGCTTGGGCGTCACGGGGCTTGCGCGGTCTGGAAAGACGGTATTCATCACCTCCTTGGTGGCGAATTTGTTGAACCGTGGGCGGATGCCGGGTCTGCTTGCGGCAAGTGAAGGGCGGATCGAAGCGGCCTTCTTGCAGCCCCAGCCAAATGACACCTTGCCGCGGTTCGATTATGAGACCCACCTCGCCGCACTGACGGGCAAATCTCCGCACTGGCCGGAAAGTACGCGTGCCATTTCCGAACTCCGGTTGTCGCTAAAGGTGCGACCCAATGGATTGCTTGCGGGTCTCAAGGGGCTGCGCACCGTGCATCTGGACATCGTTGATTATCCGGGCGAATGGCTGCTTGATCTGGGCCTGATGAACCAGAGTTATGAAGACTGGTCTGCTGAAACCCTTTCACGTATCAAGGACCGGAAATCTGCCAAAGAGTTCATGGAGTTGATTGGCAAAGTTAATCCTTTGCTTGAGCATGAGGAAAGTCTTGCCCAGGACCTGGCCAGACAGTTTGCAACCTATCTGAAAGCAGCGCGCGGCGAGGGGTTTTCGGACTGTACGCCGGGGCGTTTCTTGTTACCCGGTGACCTCGCGGGGTCGCCGGTGCTGACCTTTGCCCCAATTCCGGTTGAGGGAAGCGCCAGAAGGGGCAGTCTGCATCGCGAAATGGCGCGGCGCTTCGAGGCCTACAAACAACGTGTCGTACAGCCATTTTTTCGGGATCATTTTGCGCGGATCGACCGTCAGATTGTCCTGGTCGATGCGCTGGGTGCAATTCATGAGGGCCCGCAGGCTGTGGATGATCTGCGCCAGGCGATGCGCGAAATATTGAATGCTTTCCGGCCGGGCAGGAATTCTTTCCTGATGAATTTATTGGGTGGCAAAAGGGTTGAAAAGATCCTGTTCGCGGCAACCAAGGCAGATCATTTGCACCACAGTCAACATGGAAAGCTGAGTGCCATCATGGAAGCACTGATCCGTGAGGCACGCGACCACGCGCAATATGTCGGTGCCGGTACGGCCGCCATGGCGATCGCATCCTTGCGGGCAACGACCGAAGCTGTGATGGAACATGATGGCACCCCATTGAATGTGGTCCGCGGAACCTTGCTCGATACGGGGAAGGAGGCTGCGTTCTATCCTGGCGACTTGCCGTCGGACCCTGCGCATCTTCTAAATCCTGCACGGGGCGGCGCGATGAAATGGCTTGATCAGGATTATCAGGTCATGCGTTTTGCGCCGGCACCACTGGCCCTCAGACCGGGTGACGGGCCACCGCATATCCGGCTGGACCGGGCGGCGGAATTTTTGATTGGAGATCGGTTATGATCCAGCTTCGGGAAGCACGTAGCACGGATGCGGGCAAGGTCGGGGCGATCCTGACAGAGTTCGCCCAAGAGGCCGACTGGATGCCAAAGCTGCATACAGGGGCCGAGGACGTGGCCTATGCCGGTGTCATGATCGAACGCGGCTGGGTCAGCATTGCCATGCTTGACGGAGAGGTCGCGGGCTTTGCCGCCTGCGACGCTGGCGCGTTGGATGCCTTGTATGTCGCTGCAAAAGCACGCGGAAAGGGCCTGGGATCGACCTTGTTGCAGCACCTCCAGGGGGCCAATCCGGCGCTGACGTTGTGGACTTTTCAAGCCAATTTGCGCGCTCAGACTTTCTATGAAAAACACGGGTTTACTGAACAGGAGCGTACAAACGGAGCGCGAAATGACGAAGGTTTACCCGATATTCGCTTTCACTGGCGCAGGGAGGCGGAATAGTGGCGAGAGGACCGGTTCTTTTCGATCTTGAAGCCGATACAGCACCGCGTCCGGCGGTGACCGAGGCTCCGCCGGTGCCGGATGTACTCCAGTCGGTGCCACAGGGCCAGGCGATGCAGGCGGCAGCGAAGCTGGCCACAGGCAAGCCATCGCGTCTGATGCGTTGGTTCTGGAGGCTTCTTGCTACGTTGGTCGGGGCCTTTGTATCGATTGCGACCTGGAATTTCGTGACGGATTTGATGACCCGCACCCCCCTGCTGGGCTGGGTATTGGCAGGATTGCTGATTGCCTTTGTCGTGGTCTTGCTTTTGCTGTCAATGCGTGAACTGGCGGCTTTCAGCCGTCTGGCGCGCCTGGATGGATTGCGCCATGCGGCGGGTGAGGCGCGGGCGCAGAACGATCTGGGCGCAGCGCGGGCGGTTACGGACCGGCTCGTCAACCTGTACAAGGGACGGGAAGAAACCCGCTGGGCGCGTGACAGGCTGGCCGAACTGCGCGGTGACCAGTTGGATGCGGAGGGACTCCTTGCCTTGGCGGATGCGGAGTTGCTGGGACCGCTGGACAAGGCCGCGAAACGAGAAGTGGAAGCGGCTGCGCGGCAAGTCGCCTTGGTTACGGCTTTGGTGCCCCTGGCACTGGCGGATGTGGCGGCCGCGCTCACGGCGAATTTACGTATGATCCGCAGGATTGCCGAGATCTATGGCGGGCGATCCGGGTTTTTTGGCTCGTGGCGGCTGACTCGCGTGGTGTTGAGCCATCTGGTGGCAACTGGCGCGGTGGCCGTGGGTGATGATCTGCTGGAACCGATACTGGGCGGGACACTATTGGCCAAACTGTCGCGACGTTTTGGCGAGGGGCTGGTCAACGGGGCCTTGACCGCGCGAGTGGGTGTTGCGGCGATGGAAGTATGCCGGCCGCTGCCCTTTGCCGATGAAAAGAGGCCGAAGATACGCCGGATCATCAAGGAGGCCTTGGGTGGCCTGTTTAGCAAAGGCTGACCCAAAGGTGCAGGCAAGCCTGCATGCCACTATGATTTGAGGGCTCTGCCCTCAAACTCCCGCGGTATTTAAAGCCAAAAAGAGGAAGGGCTTGTGGCCTCAGTGGGCCAGGCCTATAAGCGCGGTATGACGCATCTGAGCTTCATCATTATTCGAATTATATCCCCGGCGCTCTGAGTTGATGAGACGCCGGGCAGAGGTGTTTGAGTTGCTCGCACCGTTTGAACCCTATTTATCCTCCTGTAATCCGAAGGACGCCTGACATGTGCGCCGATACGCCTGAAAGCCTTGACTATAAATCCACGCTGAACCTGCCAAAGACCGATTTCCCGATGCGGGCAGGATTGCCTAAACGCGAACCTGATTGGTTGGCGCGCTGGGAAAAGATCGGGGTTTATGAGCGTCTGCGCGAGAAACAGAACCGTGCGCCCTTTACGCTGCATGACGGGCCTCCTTACGCCAACGGGCATCTGCACATTGGTCATGCGCTGAACAAGACGATCAAGGACATGATCGTGCGTTCGCATCAGATGATGGGGCGTGATGCGCGATATATCCCGGGTTGGGATTGCCATGGTTTGCCGATCGAATGGAAGATCGAGGAACAGTACCGCAAGAAGGGCCGTGACAAGGACGAGGTGCCGATCAACGAATTCCGTGCCGAATGCCGTGCATTTGCGGCTGGTTGGGTCGACGTGCAGCGCGAGGAGTTCAAGCGGCTGGGCGTGCAGGGCAACTGGGCTGATCCGTATCTGACGATGGATTTCCATGCGGAGCGGGTGATTGCCGAGGAGTTCATGAAATTCCTGATGAACGGGACTTTGTATCAGGGGTCCAAGCCCGTGATGTGGTCACCGGTAGAGCAGACGGCGCTGGCCGAGGCTGAGGTGGAGTATCACGACAAGGAAAGTTTCACGATCTGGGTGAAATTCGAGGTGACCGATTTTGCCCTGCACGACTTGATGACGGGGGGGGAGGAAGGGTCCGTCGAGGACCGTCAGCCTGTCATAGAGGCAGAAGCGGAGGCGGCGAAGGATTTTGTTGGCGCAAATGTGGTGATCTGGACAACAACGCCCTGGACCATTCCATCGAACAAGGCGGTCGTGTTCGGAGAAAGCATTTCCTATGGTCTTTACGAGGTGACCGCGACGCCCGACGAATGTTGGGTGGTACCTGGGGAACGTTTCCTGTTGGCCGACAATCTGGCGGCGGATGTCTTTGCGCGGGCGCGGCTGGAAGAGGGTCAGTGGCGGCGGCTACGCGATGTCACGCCGGCGCAGTTGGCCGGGATGACCTTGAAGCATCCTTTGGCAGGCACCGAAGGCAGCAATAGCGAATGGGATGACAACCGTGATTTCCGTGCTGCCGATTTCGTGACGGATACAGAAGGCACGGGCTTTGTGCATTGTGCGCCGTCCCACGGCTTGGAGGAATACGAACTTTACCGCGATCTGGGCATGTTGGAGCAGGTTATCACCTACAACGTGAACCCTGACGGGCGATTCCGCGATGATCTGCCGTTTTTCGGTGGCAAGGCGATCCTCAAACCGAATGGCAAGGAGGGGAATGCGAACGCCGCCGTGATCGACAAGCTGGTCGAGGTGGATGGTTTGCTCGCCCGTGGCAAGATCAAGCACAGCTATCCGCATTCCTGGCGTTCCAAGGCACCGGTGATCTACCGCAACACGCCACAGTGGTTCGCCGCGATTGATAAACCTGTCGGCGACGGGCAGGATATGCACGGGACGACGATCCGCGAGCGGGCATTGAGAGAGATCGACAATGTGAACTGGACGCCGAAATCAGGGCGCAACCGGCTGCATGCGATGATGGAGGCGCGGCCCGACTGGGTGTTGAGCCGTCAGCGTGCCTGGGGGGTGCCGCTGACCTGTTTCACGCGCAAGGGAGTGTTGCCGACGGATGAAAACTTTCTTTTGCGCAATGCGGAAGTGAACGCCCGTATCGTCGAGGCATTCGAGGCCGAAGGTGCGGATGTCTGGTATGAGGACGGCGCGAAAGAGCGGTTCCTGAGCGGTATCGTTGATCCTGCGGAATATGACCAGGTAACAGACATTCTGGATGTCTGGTTTGACTCCGGCTCGACCCATGCGTTTACCCTGCGCGACCGCGAGGACGGCACCGAGGACGGTATCGCGGATGTCTATATGGAAGGCACTGACCAGCATCGCGGCTGGTTCCATTCCTCGCTGTTGCAATCGGTCGGCACCACCGGGCGTGCACCTTACCGCAATGTGGTGACGCATGGGTTCACGCTGGATGCGAAGGGCATGAAAATGTCCAAATCCATCGGCAACACCATCGTGCCGGAAAAAATTGTGCAGCAATATGGCGCGGATATTCTGCGGCTCTGGGTGGCGCAGACCGACTATACGCAGGATCAGCGGATTGGTGATGAGATCCTGAAAGGGGTGGCTGACAGCTATCGCCGTTTGCGCAATACGATGCGTTATATGTTGGGCTCTTTGAGCGACTTCAGCGAAGCGGACCGGGTGGAACCCCAGGATATGCCGGAACTGGAGAGGTTGATCCTGCACCGCGTGGCGGAGTTGGATAAGGTTGTACGGGATGGTTATGCCAAGTTCGACTTCCAGGGCGTATTCCAGGCGGTATTCACCTTTGCTACCGTTGATCTGAGCGCCTTTTATTTCGATATCCGCAAGGATGCGTTGTATTGTGACGGCGATACCCTGCGACGTCGTGCTGCGCGATCGGTGTTGGATATTCTGTTCCACCGACTGACCACATGGTTGGCACCGGTGCTGGTATTCACCATGGAAGAAGTCTGGCTGGAGCGGTTCCCAGGGGAGGGCAGCTCTGTTCATCTGGCGGATATTCCGGATACACCCAGTGAGTGGCTTAACCCAGATCTGGCATCGAAATGGGCCAAGGTTCGGGCGGCACGGCGGGTTGTTACCGCGGCACTTGAGGTCCAGCGGGTTGACAAGGTGATCGGTGCCTCCTTGGAAGCGGCACCAACTGTCTATGTCGCGGATGCGGAACAACGGGAAGCCTTGGAAAGCGTGTCCTTCGAGGATGTCAGCATCACTTCAGATGTGACAATCAGCGGCGATGCTGCGCCCGAGGGTGCCTTTGTGATGCCAGAAGTAGAGGGTGTTTCGGTGGTCTTTGGCAAGGCGCAAGGGGCGAAATGTGCACGTTGTTGGAAGGTTCTGCCGGATGTGGGGACGCATAAACACGAAGGCGTCTGCGGACGTTGTGATGCGGCGGTGTCCGACCTCAGCTCAGGGGAAAATGCGTAAAACCATAGTTCCCGCAAGTTTCGGATTGAGACCCTGTACCTGACGGTGCAGGGTCTTTTCATGTTGAAACGTACTGTCCCAACGCCCTTTGGCGATCTTACCCTTGTCGAAGAAGACGGGGCCATCACGGCGCTGGAATGGGCTTGCGTGGCGCATCTGGACCAATCTGACCTGCTGGACGAGGCCGCGGCACAGCTTGAGGCTTATGCCTGCGGAAAGCGCGAAGTGTTTGATCTGCCGCTGCGCGTCGCAGGATCGCGGTTTCAACAAGACGTATGTGACGTGATGTCTGTCATCCCCTTCGGTTTTACCCGTACCTATGGTGAAATCGCCAAGGAACTGGGCGTTCCGGCCCAGGCAGTTGGTCAGGCCTGTGGCGGCAATCCGATTCCGGTGCTCATTCCCTGTCACCGTGTGATGGGAGCCAAAGGGCTGACCGGATTTTCCGGGCGCGGGGGTGTTGAGACCAAGGTGGCCCTTCTGCGACACGAAGGGGCCGCGGGGCTGTTGATCTAGCAATCAGGCAAGAGGAGCGGTGTCGAGGCACCGGCGCGATATACGGCGGCGAGGTGACGCCTGTGTGGCGTTATGCCGATGTTTCCTTGGGTTCGGTCAATTGCTGCACAGCGCCGGCACCGACGAGATAGAGTGAGGTCATGACAAGGCCGAAATGTGCCCAGCTTTCGGGATGGAAATCGACAAGAGCGGCCCATCCTGCGAAAAATACCCATGCCAGGGCCATGGGCAGTGTGACCAGTCGCCAACGTTCGGTGCGGACCGGATGCACGAATTTGATCGGTGCGAACATTGTTACCGACAGGACGGTTACAATGATGAGACAGACCCACCAAACCGGCGACAGGGCAAAGAGTACAAGCACCAGCATGTTAAAACATCCGGGGAAACCCCAAAAGGAATTATCTTTTGTTTTCATGCGTGTATCGCAGAAATACATGGCCGAAGCAAAGGTCACGATGATGATCATCATCCAGCCGCTCCAGCCGTCCATCAACCCGGATTTGAACAGGGCAAAGGCAGGAATGAAAACATAGGTCAGATAATCGATGATCAAGTCCAGAAGGACACCATCGAACTGGGGTGCATTGGTTTTTACGTCATAGCGGCGCGCCAGCGGACCGTCGATGCCGTCAACAAAGAACGCGACGACCAACCAGAAAAACATCATGTCCCATTTTTCATCTACTGCGGCGAGCATTGCCAGCATGGCGAAAACTGCACCGGTGGCTGTGAACAAGTGAACGAGGAGGGCGCGCATCTGGACTGTCATGCGCCCTTATGTCGCAAATCTGGGGAGGGGATGGAAGAGGTGAAAAGTTGCGGGGGAACAAAGCAAGGATGCTCAATGCCAAACCTGTAAACAACCCTATCAACAAATTAATGTATTTTAATGTATGGTTGTCGACTCTGTCCGATCTTTTGAGCCTGCAAAACCTGCCGAGAATTATTGAGAGCGTCAGCATCTCTGGCGTGGATAGAAACCCTGCTTGATAGGCTTGTGATTTGCTGAATGATCGAATGTGCATTGGTGCCCTCTGCTTCGATCTTGATGTGCAGGACTGCAATGGCTATGACGCCGAACTTCTGTTCAATCAGGTTTTGTTGAAGGATGGCGCGATCACGCCGACGCTGGTCTAGGCAAAGATTGCAATCCGTTCTGAAAACACAATCAGATCGGCCGGGATCCTGCAAAGACCGTTTGAAAGCTCAGGTAGTGATTGGCGGTTTCATGATGATTGACAGGTCATCGCTTGTGGATCGTATCCCCACTATCACTTGACCCCTCCTGCGATTCCCACTAAAGCCAGCGAACAAGTTTCAGGGTCGCATTGCGCGGCCCCTTTTATGTGTTGCGCCGAGGGTCGGTTGTCACACCACTAAAGCAAAAGGATATGCGCCATGTCTCGCGTCTGCGAATTGACCGGAAAAGGCCCGATGACGGGCAACAACGTAAGCCACGCGAACAATAAGACGCGCCGTCGGTTCTTGCCCAACCTGAACGACACCACGCTTCAGTCCGAAGCATTGGGACGTTCCTTCAAGCTGCGCATTTCTGCCCATGCTCTGCGTTCGGTTGATCACCGTGGCGGTCTGGATAAATTCCTGGCCAAGGCAAAGGACACAGAACTGTCCGCCAACGCGCTCAAGATAAAGAAGGCAATTGCGAAATCCGGTTCAGAAGCTGACGCGCTGACCTGAACACCGCAAATATCCGATGTTACATGCAACCCCGGACCGGCGCGTCCGGGGTTGCGTCGTTTTGTCTCTCGTTTTCACGTATGGGTTTGGCTAAATCTTGCGCCATGATGCGGATCTTACTGTCTTTTTGTTTGATGCTGGTGCTGGTATCTACGTCACACGCGGCGGCCTTGGCAAAGGGCGCAGCAGTGGCAACAGGCCAGATGGTGATCTGCAACGGTAACGGCACGATACTTGTCTACACCGATGCAGATGGCGCGCCGACTGCCGCGCCGCTCATCTGTCCGGATTGCATCGCCAATGTGGCGCTGATTGAGGTTCCCGTAATCGCAAAAGCGCCTTCGCGCATTGTAACGTTGGTGATTTCCACCGCCCTTGGCGCGCAACTGGTACCGGTCTCGATACGCCTTGGACCACAACCGCGCGCGCCTCCCGTCTTTGCCTGATCTCATTTTGCAAATCAGACAAACAAGGAAAAACAGATGAAAGTTTCTCAAATTGTTGCGGCCGGCATTGCCGTGCTTGCGCTAGGCACTTCGGTTGCTTTGGCCGATGGTATCGAGATCAAAGACGCCTATGTGCGCAGTTCGACACCGACTTCCAAAACCGGTGCTGCATTTATGACGCTGATGAACAACGGCGATACGGATGATAGATTGGTTGCTGTTTCCAGCGCTGTGGCCAATAGGGTCGAATTGCACACACACAGACAAAGCGCGGATGGTGTCATGCAGATGATGGAGATCGAAGGTGGTATCGTGGTGCCTGCCGGCGGGATGCATCTACTCAAGCGTGGCGGTGATCATGTGATGTTCATGGGCCTGACTGCGCCATTGGTCCAAGGCGAAGATGTGGAGGTTATCATGACATTTGAACAGGCAGGTGACGTTGAAGTGACCATTCCCGTAGATCATGATCGCAAGCCTGAACACCGTGCCTTGGATCATTCAAAACAAGACTAAGGATTGGCGGTGGGCCGTTTGCCCACCGTCATTTGCCCAACAGTTCGTCCACCCATTTTCTGACCGTTTGGGATGCTGGACCGGTCCTGTGTTCCGCAAATTGATTTCCTACCGCCGATTCTTCTAGATTGAATTCAATGGTATGCGCTCCGTTGCTCCGCGCTTCGGCCACGAAACCGGCAGCAGGATAAACGTTGCCCGAGGTGCCGATCGCAGCAAAGATGTCGGCTTGGGCAAGATGATCGAACAGCCTCTCCATGTCGTAAGGCATTTCCCCGAACCAGACGATGTCAGGCCGTGCAGCGGGTGCCTTGCAAGAAGGGCAGGTATCACCGGCTTGCATAACCATGGGCGCTGGCCAGCGATGACCACAGGACGCACAGAGCGCACCTTTGAGATGCCCGTGCATGTGATAGAGAGTCTGGGTGCCGCCCCGTTCATGCAAGTCATCGACGTTTTGGGTGATGACCACAACCTCGCCGTCATATTCGGCTTCCAACTGAGCCAATGCCTTGTGAGCCGCGTTGGGCGAAACCTCGGCCGCCTGTGCACGTCGGGCGTTGTAGAAATTCACCACAAGTTCAGGATCGCGCATAAAACCCTCGGGCGTGGCCACATCTTCGACGCGATGTTGTGCCCAAAGCCCGTCTTCGGCGCGAAACGTTTCGATTCCGCTTTCGGCTGAGATGCCGGCACCGGTCAGAATAACGATCTTGCTCATGTGCAGGGGCTCCTTGCGGTATGGCGTTCAGATGCTTGGGCAGTCGTGACGGACCTGAAGTATGTGAAAGCATTGAGGCACTGCGTCAAGGGGCAGGTTTGTTGTGGCCTGGCCTTGCGGCGAGGCGCGTTTGATCGCAATTTGGGTGAACTATGGAGGGACCATCATGAAAATTGCCACCGCGGCCTATCCTTTGGATGTGCTCACATCCTGGGCGCACTATGAGGACAAGCTGGCCACCTGGGTTGCAGAGGCCGCGGCAGAGAGCGCGGAACTGCTGGTTTTCCCAGAATATGGCGCATTGGAACTGGCAACTCTTGATGGGCTGGACGTGGCCAGTGATCTGGAGAAATCACTTTTTGCGACTTCAGACAGGATCCCGGATACAGATGCTTTACATCTTCGACTGGCAGCAGAATATGGTGTGCACATCATTGCGGCGTCGGCTCCCGCAGCGACGACCTCGCGCCCGGTAAACCGGGCAAGGTTGATCACCCCCACAGGTCAGGTCGGGGTGCAGGACAAACAGATCATGACCCGTTTTGAAGATGAAGTCTGGGGTGTGACCCCCGGAAATGCCTTGCAGGTGTTTGATACGGTTCTGGGCAAGATCGGTATTCTGATCTGTTATGACAGCGAATTTCCTCTGTTGGGGCATGCACTTAGAGAATGTGATGTAATCTGCGTCCCCAGTGTCACCGAAACTTTGGGGGGATATTGGCGTGTGCGCATCGGATCGATGGCGCGGGCATTGGAAAATCAATGTGTCACGGCGATGTCATCGGTGGTCGGTCCGGCGAATTGGTCAGAGGCGCTGGGCAATTCTTTTGGTGCGGGCGGCATATTCACCCCACCTGACAAGGGCCTTCCACAGAATGGTGTGCTTGCCGAAGGTGTGTTAAACCAACCCGGCTGGACCTATGGCGAAATTGATCTGGGCCATATCGCAGAAGTGCGCCGCGACGGTATTGTGCTGAACCGCAACCACTGGCAACATCAAATCGGGCGTGATACCCCTGCGACACTCGTGCGATTGCGCTGAATAGCCCTTGAAAATTGCTGCGGATGCGCTCATTTAAGCGCGGAACCCCGAATTTCGGGGTGAGTCTGTTTAGGAGAGACCATGGCCAAGGAAGATACGCTCGAATTTCCCGGTGTCGTTAAGGAACTCCTGCCTAACGCGACGTTTCGGGTCGAGCTTGAGAACGGCCATGAGATCATCGCGCATACGGCGGGCAAGATGCGTAAAAACCGCATCCGCGTTCTGGCTGGCGACAAGGTACAAGTCGAAATGACCCCATATGATCTGACCAAAGGTCGGATCAACTATCGTTTCAAATAGGACGACAGCAGTCGTGATCCGCGCTGTTCTGGCGCGGATCGGGGCGGAGCACCCCGTATGATGCAATTTATCCTCGGTTCAGGCTCCCCGCGCCGACTAGAGCTTCTCGCCCAAATGGGCGTGGTGCCCGATGCCGTGCAGGCACCCGACATCGATGAAACCCCCGAAAAAGCGGAATTGCCGCGCCCCTATTGCGGGCGTATGGCACGAGAAAAGGTCGCGGCGGTGCCGGCCGGTCCGCAGGATATTGTGCTTTGTGCAGATACCACCGTTGCATTGGGCCGTCGTATCCTGGGCAAACCTTCGGATGTGATGGAGGCAGAGGCGTTTTTGCGAATGCTGTCAGGGCGGCGCCACAAGGTGATCACCGCCGTTGCCGTCAAAAAAGGTGACAAGATCTGGGAACGCGACGTGCAGTCATTCGTCAAGATGAAGTCATTGTCCGAGTTGGAGATCAAAGCCTATCTTGCCAGCAACGACTGGCAGGGAAAGGCGGGGGGATACGGTATCCAGGGGCCTGCCGGCGCGATGATCCCCTGGATCAGCGGTTCCTTCACCGGCATCGTTGGCTTGCCGCTCGCGGAAACTGCAAACCTGCTGGTTGCAGCAGGGTATCCCTTGCACAGAGGCACCATATGAAGGGGCGCACGATTATTCTGGACCATCTCGGCGAGGTCGAAGCTGCTGCCCTCATGGTCGATGGCAAGCTGGATGATCTCTTGGTCGACAGCGACGCACCGCGTCCAGGCACGGTGTACCGTGCGATTGCGGACCGTCCGGTAAAGGGACAGGGCGGCATGTTCCTGAAAACCCCGGATGGATCGGCGTTTCTACGTCAGATCAAAGGGCTGGCACCGGGGCAACCAATCCTTGTGCAGGTCTCAGGCTATGCCGAACCGGGCAAGGCGATCCCCGTGACGAATAAACTATTGTTCAAAAGCCGCTATGCCATAGTCACACCAGAGGCGCCGGGTCTCAATATTTCGCGCAGCATTCGCGACGAAGAGGAACGTGACCGTCTTTTGGAAATCGCCCATGACGTTGCGGGCGAAACCAGCTATGGTGTGATCTTGCGTTCATCCTGCCTTGGTGTAGACGGAGAAGAAATCGAATCCGATATCGCTGCGATGCTGGATCTCGCCGGAACAATTCTGGACGACAGGTCGGCGGATATGGACCTTTTGGTTCAGGGGGATGGTCCTCATGTGCTTGCGTGGCGCGAATGGACTGCGCCGGCCGAAGTCGTTACCGAGAGTGGCGGGTTTGACAGCCACGGGGTGCTTGACGCGCTTGAAGATGCCAAAGGCATTGCCGTGGGACTTAGCGGTGGTGCGTTCATGTATGTCGAAGCGACACGCGCCCTGATTGCCATTGATGTCAACACAGGCAACGACGCTTCGCTCGCAGCGGGGATCAAGGCGAATATGGCCTGCGCACGTTTGCTGCCACGCGCCCTGCGGGTGAGGGGTTTGGGGGGGCAAATCACACTCGATCTTGCCCCGATGCCCAAAAAGGAACGACGCCCTTTCGAAAACGCCCTGCGGGCCGCATTTCGCAGTGATGACGTGGAAACGACGCTGGTGGGCTGGACCCCTCTGGGCCATTATGAGCTTCAGCGAAAAAGATCCCGTGCAGCTTTGAATGAGGTCCTTGGATGAGCTGTCCTATGTGTCGCGCAACGACCAATCCCAAGTATCGCCCGTTCTGTTCGCGCCGTTGTGCTGATCTGGATCTTGCCAAGTGGTTTAATGGCTCCTATGCGACACCGTCGCGTGATCCCGAAGATATTGAGGCCGCGATCGAACTAACTGAAGCTGCTGAAGAGCCATTGCAGAAAAAACATTAAGTCGGCCATTTGGCCGTGGCTGGCACAGCCGTCATGAACATGCTCGGCCTGTCACTTGTAGGGTAGGGAAGCTGGGTGGCGTGATCGCGATGGCCCGTGCCCGATGAAGATCGCCAAACCCCTATAGCGATGCTTCGAAAAGTTGTTGGGTGTAGGGGTGGCGCGCATCCATTTTGCGTAGCGCGGCCACGCTCATGATTTCGACAATTTCACCGCTTTTCATCACGGCAAGACGATCACACATGTGGCCAACGACAGAAAGATCATGCGAAACCATCAGGTAGGTCAATCCACGCGCCGCGCGCAAATCAGTCAACAGGTTCAGGATTTCAGCCTGAACCGACACATCCAGAGCCGAGGTTGGCTCATCCAGCAACAGCAATTCGGGTTCGGGGGCAAGGGCACGGGCAATGGCGACCCTTTGGCGCTGCCCACCGGAAAGTTGATGCGGGTAGCGAAAGCGGAATTTCTGACCCAGCCCGACATCATCAAGTAGTTTCACCACCCGGTTGTCGATGTCCTGAAAGCCGTGCAAATGAAGGGTTTCTCCCAATACCTGATCGACAGAATGGCGTGGATGCAATGAAGCGTAAGGGTCCTGAAAAACCATCTGGACCTGCTTGTAAAAAGACTTGGGGCGCCTCTTGGAGATCGTTTGACCCTCAATGCTCAGAGTGCCGGACCAGTCAGGGGCCAATCCGGTGATGGCACGCAAGATGGTGGATTTACCTGACCCGCTTTCGCCTACCAAACCGAAACTTTCGCCCCGCGCCACGGCGAAGGTTGCGTTTTTAACCGCATCAACGCGCTGTTGATGTTTGCCGAACCAAACGTTCAGCCCGTCTACTTCCAACATACTCATATCCGACCACTCACACTTGGAGCTTCCGACCATTCAGGATCGCGTTGCAATACTTCCAACCGCTTGCTGGGAGCATCCAGACGAGGCAGAGAGTTCAACAAACCGCGGGTATAGGGGTGTTGCGCATCGTGCAGTTTGTCAGCATCGCATACCTCGACCACGCGACCTGCGTACATGATCAAGACGCGGTCGCAAAAATCGGCTACGAGGTTCAGGTCATGGCTGATAAAGATCAGGCCCATACCGCGTTCCTTGACCAGCTTGTCCATAATATCAAGTACCTGACGTTGCACCGATACATCCAAGGCCGAAGTCGGTTCGTCCGCAATGAGGATTTCGGGATTCGGGATCAACATCATTGCGATCATGATGCGCTGGCCCATGCCGCCCGACATTTCATGTGGATAGGCCCGCATCACCCGTTCAGGGCTGCTGATCGAAACCGCCTCCAGCATTTCTATGGATTTACGATAGGCGTCGCCCTTGGAAACGGCATTATGCAGGCGATAGGCTTCGATGATCTGGTCACCAATGGTCATTACGGGATTCAGGGAAAATTTGGGATCCTGCATCACCATGCTGATCCGTTGACCGCGCACGGCTCGCATTTCCTTTTCCGATTTTGTTTGCAGGTCAATACCGTCAAGTTTGATGTGATCTGCCTCGACGATCCCAGGCTTGCGGATCAGGCGCAAAATGGCGCGGCCGGTCATCGACTTTCCTGACCCGCTTTCGCCCACAATGCCAAGTCGTTCGCGCCCGAGCGTAAAGGATACACCGCGCACGGCGTCAAAGATGCCATGCCGCGAGGGAAATTTGACCCACAAGTTTTCTACATCAAGAAGGGTATTCATCATTCGCCTGCCTTTGGATCAAGTACGTCGCGCAGGCCATCGCCCAACAGGTTGAACGCCAGGGAGACCGTAAAAATGGCGAGGCCGGGAACCGTAGCGACCCACCAGTGATCAAGAATGAAGCGCCGTCCTTCTGAAATCATCGCGCCCCACTCGGGGCTGGGTGGCTGTGCGCCAAGCCCCAAGAACCCCAGCCCGGCCGCGGCAAGGATGATGCCTGCCATATCCAGCGTGACCCGCACAATCAGAGAGGAAATACACAATGGCCAGATATGTTTGGTGATGATGCGCAAGGCCCCGGCACCCTGCAATTTGATCGCGCTGATGTAGTCGGAGGATCGGATCGTCAGGGTTTCGGCTCTTGAAATCCGCGCATAGGGCGGCCAGGCCGTCAACGAAATTGCCAGAACGGCATTTTCGATGCCCGCCCCCAATGCCGCGACAAAGGCCAAGGCCAGAACCAACCGTGGAAATGCGAGGAAGATGTCGGTGATGCGCATCAGGATGGCATCGGTCCAGCCACCTACATAGCCCGATACCGTGCCGACCAGCAGCCCGACGATCGGGGCGATCAGAGCAACAAGTGCCACGATATAGAGGGTGATCCGCGTCCCGTAAATCAGACGGGACAATATATCGCGCCCAAGGCTGTCGGTTCCAAAGACATGGCCTTCTACTCCGAGAGGGGCAAGTCGGTTGCCCAGATCCTGTACAAAGGGATCGTAGGGGGCCAGCAGAGGTGCGGCCGCCGCAACAAACAACATCGCCACCAAGATGCCCAGACCGATCATGGCCATGGTGTTGGAACGCAAGGTCAGCCAACCTTTGTAGAATGCTGAAATTTTGGCATGCCGACGTGACGTCGGGGTTTCGGTGAGAAGCCACTGGCGTAGCGTTTGAGTCTCAGACATCTGGGAACCGCCCTTCTATTTCGCTCGGGGGTCAAAGATCTTGTAAAGAAGATCCGAAAATATATTGAGAAGGATAAAGATCAATCCAACGACCACTGTACCGCCCATCACGGCATTCATATCAGCGCTGAGCAAGGCGGTCGTGATGTAGCTGCCGATCCCCGGCCAGCTAAAGATGATCTCTGTCAGGACGGAACCTTCCAGCAGGCCTGCATAGCTCAGGGCGATGACGGTTATCAACTGCACTCGGATATTCTTGAAGGCATGTTTCCACACTACGTTCCATTCGGACATGCCTTTGACCCGGGCGGTGGTGACGTATTCCGCACTGAGTTGTTCCAGCATGAAGGATCGTGTCATCCGGCTGATATAGGCCAGTGAATAATACCCAAGAAGGGAGGCGGGCAATATGATGTGGCTGAAGGCGTCTTTGAAAACGGCCCAATTACCATCTATGATGGAGTCGACCAGGATCATTCCGGTGACGGATGGCACTACATCAACGTAAAAGATGCCGACACGGCCTGGTCCGCCGACCCAACCCAGAATGCCGTAAAAGATGAGCAAGCCGATAAGGCCAAGCCAAAAGATTGGCATGGAATATCCAATCAATGCCACCACGCGGGCGATCTGGTCGATCCATTTCCCCTGGTTGACGGCGGCGAGAACACCCAATGGCACACCTAAAACAATCCCGAAGAATATCCCAATGGTTGCCAATTCCAGCGTGGCAGGAAAGACGCGTGCGATGTCTTCCGCGACGGGTCTGGCGTTCAACAGGGAGGTGCCAAAGTCGAGATGGATCACGTCCCATAAATAATACAGAAATTGTACCAGCAGCGGCTTGTCCAGGCCAAGCTGCAGATAGACGGCATCATAATTCGCCTGCGAGGCGCGTTCCCCGACGATGGAGAGCACCGGGTCAATCGGCATGATGCGCCCGATGACAAAGGTGACCAGCAGTAACCCCAACAAGGTGACGATGATTGAGGTCAAGGTGCCGAGAATAACCTTTACCGTAGGTCCGAACCTATGAAAAAGAGGCGCCCGGATAGGGCGCCCCTCGCTGTTGTTTTCGCTCAGGGCCATTTACTTGGTGACCTGCCAATATGCAGCGGAAGAGACCGCCTGCCCGGTCGAGAAGTTCATCACATTGTCACGCATTGCGGATTGTTCGATCCGCTGGAACATCACGATGAACGGGGATGTCTCGCGAAATTCCTGCTGGATTTCCTGATACATCTGGATCCGCTTGTCACGATCTCCTTCGGTGACGGCCGCTTCGACCTTGGCGTTCATCTCATCGCTGACATCCCATGCGGTACGCCATGCCAGAAGGCCTGTCGCATTGGCTTCGTCAGAGTTGTCAGGGTTGTATGCAAAGGTACCGGCGTTGGTCTGTGGATCAGGATAATCCGGTCCCCAGATGCCGACATACATATCCAGTTCACGTGAACGGTAGCGTCCGAGAATTTGCTTGGCTGTACCAACTGTGATGTTCAGTTTGATACCAACCTGAGCCAAGGTGTTCTGCATGGTTTGCGCAATTTCGATCCGCTCTTGTGCTTCGCGGACGCCTGCTTCGATTTCCAGGCCTTCAACGCCTGCCTCAGCCAGAAGTTCTTTGGCCTTTTCGATGTTCAGCGAAAAGGGATTTTCCTTTGATGCGCCAAGATAGGTCGCAGGCAAGAAGTTCTGGTGTGTCGTATACTGACCTTTCAGAAAGCTGTCCTGCATGCCTGCATAATCGACAAGATACTTGAACGCCTGACGTACTTCGGGCTTGGATAGGACAGGGTGCTTGCCGTTAAGGGCAAGATACATCAATTGGCCTTTCAGTTCGTCTTCGACCTTGATTCCACCTGCAGCGGTTGCACCCGAGATGTCTTCCGGGTTCAGGTTGCGAGCGATGTCAATATCGCCACGCTCAAGCAGCAAGCGCTGCGAGGCACTTTCGGTGACGTGGCGCACGATGACCCGTTCCATTGTCGGCTTTTCGCCCGAATAGTTCGGGTTCAACGACAGTGTCACGCTGTCATTTGGCTTCCAGCTGTCCAATTTGTAGGGGCCGGAACCAGCAGAGTTTGTCTTGAGCCATGTGTTGCCCATGTCCCCGTCTACTTCGTTTGCCATTACGGTTTTCTTGTCGACAACCGCACCAATGGTTGCAGTCAGACAGTTCAGAATGAACGAAGTAGCGTATTTCTTGTCCGTTGTGATGGTAAGGGTGTTGCCATCGGCCTTGATTGTTTCTGCAACGTTTTCCGGCGTAAAGCCAAACTGCGTCAGAATGAAGGATGGCGTCTTGTTCAGAATCACCGCGCGCTGCAACGAGAATGCGGCATCTTCGGCTGTGACAGGGTTGCCTGATTCGAAAGTGTTGCCTTCTTTCATGGTAAAGGTGATGGACTTGCCATCTTCCGAAACGGTCCAGCTTTCGGCCAAACCCGGTTTGTATCCCGCATCCAGATCCAAAGGATCAAGGTAGACAAGACGGTTGTAAATATTGCGGCTGACGTCTGAGCCGGCAAATTCAAAACTCTCCGCGGGGTCAATCGTGATGATGTCATCAATCCGGTTGGCAATAACAAGCATGTTTGCGGGTGTTTCGGCATATGCCGCCAAGGACGACATGCTGACCGCAGCGCCAATCGCCACACCTGTCAATAGTCGGTTGAATACATTCATTTAAGAACCTCTCCTTTTCGTTGGTATTAATACACGTTTGGTCGGCGGGCTATTCCCCCCAGGTTTTTTCCAATACGCGCAGCCAGTTTTTGTGGCAGAGTTTGGCAATCAAAGCATCGTCGTAGCCGTGCCCTTTCATCGCATGCCGCAGTGTGGGCAGACCAGCACAGGAGGTCAAGTCTTGTGGCACGACTGCGCCGTCATAGTCCGACCCCAAGCCAACCCGATCTTCGCCCAACTGCTCCATCAGATGATCCAGATGCCGCAACATCTGTTCAAGTGGCACATCGGCAAGCATCTTTCCATCTTCGCGCAGGAATGCGACCGCGAAATTCAACCCGACCATGCCGTCACTCTCTTTGATCGCGGCGAGCTGCTTGTCGGTCAGATTTCTGCTGTGCGGACAAATCGCATGGGCATTGGAATGCGTTGCGACCAATGGTTTGGTTGAATGCCTGGCAACATCCCAGAATCCGGCTTCGTTCAGATGAGACAGGTCCACCATTATCCCGAGGTCGTTACACCGCTTGATCAACTTTCTACCATTTTCTGTCAGCCCGTCACCGATGTCGGGTGTGCTTGGATAGCGGAACGGGACACCATGTCCAAAAATGGTTGAACGGCTCCAGACCGGGCCGATAGAACGCAGCCCCGCTTGGTACAGTATGTCTAGCGTGTTGAGATCCGCATCTATCCCTTCGGCCCCTTCGATGTGAAAAATTGCCGCCATCTTTCCGGTCTTCAGGGTTTCATCCAACTGGGCGGCTGTCCGGCAAACTGTCAGCGCCCCGCGTCTTTCCAGATCGAACAGAATCGCCGCTTGCGCCATGACTACGGGAAATGCGTCCTGATAGGTGATGGGTGCAGGCAGGGGCAGATCATAGGCTGCTTTGGTCATCTCCTCCATTTTGTCGTCCAGATCGTAGGGAGAGGGCACATAGACAGCAAAGAAGCCACCACCAAACCCACCGGCAGTTGCCGAAACCACGTCTATGGCACCGGCACGTCCGGTCAGGAAACCATCACAAGCAGAGGTGCCGCCGGCCTGATATAGTTTCAAGAGAACATCGTTGTGCCCGTCAAAAACAACAGGTGAAGTAGGATCTTGCATGGATTGCTTCCTTCGCTTTTGGGCGCAGGTTAGATAGACGGTTTACCTTTTGCCAGAGCGTTGCAGAAAAATTTCCCCAGGCGAATGAGTTGGGATTTTAGTTCCCGTGCGTCGATCAGGACGTGCGAACAAACGATGTGGCACAGCGGGAAAGGCGCAGTTCGCTCATGACCGCCAGCCAAGCAGTCGGCGCTCGATCAGGCCGATCACCATACTGAGAATGACACCCAGTAGCGAGAGGATCACCACACCCGCAAAGAGCCGTTCCAAATCATATAATGAGCCAGCCTCAAGGATATAGGCACCAATCCCATATTCGGCTCCCAACATTTCCGCTGCCACCAGCAGAATAATGGCAATTGCCAAGGAAATGCGCAGACCCGACAGGATTCCGGGCATGGCACCGGGCAGCACGATCTTGCGCACGATTGAAAACCAGGACAGCCCAAAACTCTGGCCCATTCTGATCAGCGACCTGTCAACATTGTCGACCGCGCCATAGGTGGCAACAACCGTCGGCGTAAACGTCCCGAAGGCAATCAGCGCATATTTCGAGGCCTCGTCGATACCGAACCAGATCACAAATAGCGGCAGCAGCGCGATTTTTGGAATCGGGAACAATGCAGCGACCAGAGGAACAAGCCCGGCACGGATGTAAGAGAACAACCCGATCAAGACACCAACGCCAATGCCGACCGTTGCCCCGATTGACGCCCCCACGGCGAGCCGGCCCAGCGACGGCGCAAGATGTTTGTACAACAGCCCACTTTCCCAAAGTTCACCGAAGGTGGCCAGAACGTCAGAGGGTTTCGGTAGTGTCAAAGCAGAGATCCAACCAATGCGGGTGCCTATTTCCATTAGTGTGATCAGAACAATAAAGACGACGACACCAACCCACCGGCGCGGTTTTGGTGCAAAGCCGCCGCCGCGAAACCGGACCTCAATGGGGGCTTTGACGGGAGCGGGATCAGACATCTAGCAATTCCTCATCTGCCGCGCGGGCTTCTTCACGCATCAAGCCCCAGAGATGTTTTTGAATGCTCTCAAGATCGGTATCGCCATATGCACGATCGAGAAGGGGCTTGTCGATCTCGACAACTTCGCGAATTTCTCCGGGTCTGCGCGAGAGCACGACGATGCGATGTCCCAGGCGAACCGCTTCGGCCAGGTTATGTGTTACATAGGCTGCGGTGAAAGGTTGCCTTGTCCACAGTGCCACAAGGTCATCCATCAGCAACTCACGCGTTTGGCTGTCCAGTGCCGAGAGGGGTTCATCCATCAACATCACTGCCGGATTGACGATCAAAGCTCTTGCGATGGCGACGCGTTGCTTCATGCCGCCTGACAATTGTCGGGGCAGGGCGTGACCGAAATCACTGAGTTTGGTACGCGCCAATACATCTGAAATGATGCTGTCGGCCCGTGCACCGCGAATGCCGTGATCCTCAAGCACAAGCGAGATATTGCCGCGCACCGTGCGCCAGGGCAGCAATGCAAAATCCTGAAAGACAAAGGTCAATGGGTTGAGACACCCCTGCGGTGGTGCGCCCAGCTGCAGGACGCGGCCTTTGGTTGGGCGTTCCAGCCCGCCCATGAGGCGCAGCAAAGTGGATTTTCCGCAGCCCGAAGGCCCGACCAGACAAACGATCCGACCGGTAGGAACATCCAGGGAAATATCGCGCAACACTTCCGTGTCGCCGTAGGAATGACTGATTGCGTCCAGGCGAATATCCATCAAAGCGGTCCTTGAAATTCGGCGGACCGGCCGCGCCAATGGCAACGGCCGGCCAAAAGTGAAGACTAGGCTTTGAAGGTTTCGACGTAGCTCGTGTCGACAAAGGTATCCAGCGTGATCGAAGCATCGATCAGGCCTTCGGACTGAAACCAGCTCAGCTGATCCTGAACCGATGCGATGTTCAGGCGTGCTCCCTCGTTCAGACGCATCGTGCCATTGATGATGGAGGGCGCCGCTTTCTCGCGCGGGCGGTCTGTGTAGACATATTTATGAATCAGATCGACCATTTCGTTCACGCCTTCCTCACCGCCGGACTTGTCGATCATCGCCGCGTTATAGTCAGTGACACCCTTGCTAAAGGCACCCAGGAAATCGGTGGTTTGCTCACGTTCGTTGTCTGCATTCTGCGCCGAGGTAAAGACAGTGGTGACTTGATAGTTAGGCAAGTAATCCGACACATTTCCGATGATGTGGACTGCACCCGATCCTGCAAGCGGTTTGGCGATATGGGGGACGATGGACCAGGCGTCTATCTGACCGGATTTCAATGCGCCGATGATTGCGCCAACTTTCTGCAGGGGGGTAAAGGAAACTTCGATGCCTTCGGCCTGCGCAATTTTGGACCCCATGTAATGAAACGACGATCCGGCTGTTGAAATTCCGAACTTTTTACCCGCCAGCGCCGCAGGTGTGGTGAGACCGGCCTTGAACGCTGCATCCGAGGCCAGGATTTTTTGGCCGTCGATGCCCGGTTCCTCGCTCAATGCGCCACCAATGACTTTTATCGCGCCTTTGTCAGCCAAAGAGATTAGCCCGCCGGAAATGGCGGTAACCGCATAATCCACATCACCCGATGCAATGGCGACGGCCATAGGCTGTGCCGCCTGGAAAAACCGAAGCTCGACATCAAGACCGGCATCAGCGAAATAGTTACGCTCTGCCGCGATAAAGCTCGCCGCATGCGAAGTGAAACGCAGCGCGCCCACAACGATCTTTTTGTTTTGTGCAAGTGCCGGTGCGGCAAGCCCGGTTGCCGTTGCGGCCCCAATCAGCCCCATGGTCTGACGTCTGTTGAATTTGATCATTGGATCCTCCCTGAATGATCGGTGGTGCGCGACTTACCTTTGTAAATCCGCGTTGATTTCTTCTTCGAGGGCTTGCAGGGCCCGGCGTTCGTCGCGCGCCACAATTGCGTCGCGCAATCTGTGTTGCCGTGTTTTACGGGCCTTGAAATCGATCCGTCCCTCGCGCAAAAGGGCCAGCCGGAAACGGCGGGCTTGTCCGTAAAACTGTGCGGTCAGGCCAACCAGGCGTGGTGAGCCACTGGCCGCGACAAGCGACATGACCAATTCGCGGCATGCCTCGTCCCATTCCAGCGCCGTCAGGTCACCTGGGTCCTGTTGAACCGCGCCGTCCGCGTGGCTGACAAGGTGCAATGCTGCGATTACTCGGGATTCCCACGCCATGTCACCTTGTGCCAACGACCGTTTGAGGCCAAGCGTTTCAATCTCGCGTCGCATCAGGATGATGTCGCGCAGATCCTCTTCGGTGGCTGAGGTGACGCGAAAACCACGTTGGTTGGTCGCCTCGACCATGCCTTCGGACGTCAGCATCCTGAGGGTCTCTCGCATGGAATGGTTCGATCCTCCATAGGTCTGACGCAGACCCGCAATCTTGAGCTTTTGGTCGGGCCTGAGCACACTAAAGGAAATATCACGCCGGATCGCTGATGCGAGCATCTCCACCACTGTGTCATCTTCGGTTGTGCGTCTGCCCAGAAACATAGTGTCCATCATTTTCGGAAATGTTGGACATTTTTGTACGCGCTCACAATGTTTAGTCAAGCTGCCAATTCGGACCGGTAGACGCTTGCGGCCCCAGGCTTACCTGGCAGGGATGACTTTCATCGGTGCCGCGGCAGTCAAAGACAGGACAGCAACAGCTTTCTTGTGTTCTCTTTGGTCATCTCCACCGGATTGCCGCCGGTGCTTGGGTCGTTCAGCGCACCCGCAACGATGCGGTCAATGTCAGGGTTTTCGATGCCCAGTTCCGTCAGCGTTCCAGGAATACCCAGGCTTGCGTTCAACGCGTCAACATAGGCGCAAAATCCGTCAAATCCGCCTTCGATATTCAGGTAGCTGGCGGCCTGATCCATACGATCAGTGATGGCCGAGCGGTTGAACTGCAAAACAGCAGGCATGCAGACAGCGTTGGTCGTTCCGTGATGGGTGTGGTGGATCGCGCCAATAGGGTGCGACAGGGCGTGGATTGCGCCAAGCCCCTTTTGGAACGCGGTGGCACCCATCGCCGCAGCGGACATCATATGGGCGCGTGCCTCTAGATCGGTTCCATCGGCAAAGGCACGGGGCAGGTAGTCCTTGACCAGGCGCATACCTTCCAGGGCGATACCCTGCGACATCGGATGGTAATGCGGTGAACAGAAGGCTTCGACGCAATGGGCAAAAGCGTCCAGACCGGTGCCCGCAGTGATAAATGCAGGCATGCCGACGGTGAGTTCTGGATCACAGATCACGATCGTCGGCATGAACTTGGGGTGAAAAATGATCTTTTTCTCTTGGGTGAGCGAGTTGGTGATGACACTGGCGCGGCCAACTTCCGATCCTGTTCCAGCAGTGGTCGGTACAGCTACAATCGGGGCAATGGCCTCCGCATCGGCACGGGTCCACCAGTCGCCGATGTCCTCGAAATCCCACAGCGGGCGGGTTTGTCCAGCAAGGAAAGCGACCAGTTTGCCAAGGTCGAGACCGGAGCCGCCACCAAATGCGATCACACCATCATGACCGCCGTCGTTATAGGCTTTCACCCCCGCTTCGGCGTTTTTCTCGTTCGGATTCGGGTCCACATCCGCAAAGATGGCGCGGCCCAGGCCTGCGGTCTCCAGCAGATCAAGCGTGCGGTTGGTGATCTCCATCGTGGCTAGCCCGCGGTCCGTGACCAGCAGAGGATTACTGATACCGGCGGCGGCGCAGGCATCGGCAATTTCAGAAATGCGGCCAGCGCCAAAACGGATGGCGGTGGGGTAGGACCAGTTTGCAGTGATGCTCATGGGATCAGGCCTTCTTGAGGTGGTATGATTTGGGGCGGGTCAGGTTGTGATAGCCAATGACGGACAAACCGCCGCCGCGTCCTGTATCCTTGCACCCCGTCCAGCACAGTGCCGGATCAAGATAATCGGCGCGGTTCTGAAAGACGGTACCGGTTTCAATCTGATCTCCGATACGTTCTGCACGGGCGGAATCCGATGTCCAGATCGAAGCAGTCAGGCCAAAGGCGCTGTCGTTCATCAGTGCGACGGCTTCCGCGTCGTCCTTGACCGGCATGATGCCGACAACCGGACCGAAACTCTCTTCACGCATCACACGCATGTCATGGGTCACCTCCGTCAGAATTTGCGGCATGAGGTAGGCACCACCGTCCTGGGGGAACAGCGCAGGGTCGATATGTGCTGTCGCACCTGCCGCAATCGCTTCGGCAGTCTGGGCGCGGACATCATCGGCAAAACGCACCTGTGCCATCGGACCCAGGGTGGTTTCCGGATCCAGTGGATTGCCCAGTTTATAGGAACTGACAATCGAAACAGCCTTGGCAACGAAAGCGTCAAAGTGTTGTTCCGCTACATAGATCCTTTCGATGCCGCAGCAGCATTGACCGGAATTGAACATCGCACCGTCGATCAGGGTTTCTGCGGCCGCGTCAATATCCGCGTCATCACAGACATAGCCGGGATCTTTGCCGCCCAGTTCAAGACCAACTCCGGTAAAGGTGCCGGCTGCCGCCTGTTCGATGGTGCGGCCACCGCCAACGGAACCGGTAAAGTTAACATACCCAAAAGATTTCGCAGCGATCAAATCCGTGGTGGTCTGGTGATCCAGAAAGACATTCTGAAAAACATCCTCGGGCACGCCTGCGGCATAGAAAGCCTGCGCCATACGTTCGCCGACCAAAGGTGTTTGCGAGGCATGTTTCAACAACACGGTGTTACCGGCAATCAAGGCCGGGGCCACAGTATTGATCGCCGTCATATAGGGATAGTTCCAAGGGGCAACGACCAGAACGACACCATGCGGCACCCGTTTGATGATCCGGCGGAACTTGCCGCTGTCTTCTATCTTGATGTTGGCCAGCGCATCCTGGGCAATCTGCGCCATATAGGTGGCCCGTTCCTTGAACCCGCCGAATTCCCCGCCATAGCGAATGGGACGGCCCATCTGATGGGCCAGCTCCGGAACAATCTCTTCGTTCATTTTTCCGATGTTTTCGACACCTGCCATCACCAGGACAGCCCGTTCCTTGACCGTCAGCGCAGACCAGGCCGAAACGGCCTCTTTGGCCGAGGTCACAGCGGCATGGGCGGCATCAGCCGACAAGGGGCTCCGTTCGGCGTAGACCGAACCGTCAATCGGCGAGATACATCTGATCATGAGTTAAGCCCTTTCAAAGCCGCGTGCAATTTCCCAATCCGTCACCGTGCGGTCAAATTCTTCCTGCTCCCATTCGGCAGCGCGGGTGTAATGTGTGATCACGTCATCGCCCATCGCGTCGCGTAGAAAATTGGAATTGCGCAGGGTTTCGGTCGCGGCACGCAGGGTCTGCGGAATGTCCGCCGCCTTGGCGTCCTCATAAACATCGCCGCTGGTGGGGGGGGAGAGTTCCATCTTGTCCTCGATACCCTTGATCCCCGCGGCGAGCATTGCAGCCTGGGCAAGATAGGGATTGAGATCCGAGCCGCCGATACGGCATTCCACCCGCACACCTTTGGAGCCTTCGCCGCACAGACGGAAACCGGCGGTTCGATTATCCACGGACCAGACGGTCTTGGTCGGTGCAAAGGTGCCTTTCGCGAACCGCTTGTAGCTGTTCACATATGGCGCGAGAAAGTAGGTGTAGTCGGGCGCAAAGGCGATAAGACCAGCCATGTACTGGCTCATGATCTCAGATTTCCCAAGGTCCTTTTCTTTATCGTAGAAAACGGGCTGACCGTCTTTCCACAATGACTGATGCACGTGGGACGAACTGCCGACCCTATCCTTGTGCCACTTTGGCAAGAAGGACGCGGCATGGCCTTGCTGCCAGGCAATCTCTTTGACGGCGTGTTTTGCAATCGTGTGATGATCGGCACAATCAAGCGCGTCCGCATATCGAATGTTCAATTCTTCCTGACCGGCCTCTGCCTCGCCCTTGGTATTTTCGATCGGTAACCCGGCAGCAAACAGATGATTGCGGATCGGTCGCATCACATGCTCTTCTTTCGAGGTCTGGAGGATGTGATAATCTTCGTTATACCCACTTATCGGCGTCAAATCCCGAAATCCGCCCCTGCGGATCTCTTCAAAGGATTTTTCGAATAGGAAAAATTCAAGTTCGGTTGCCATCATCGCACCAAAGCCCAGGGAGTTCAGGCGTTTGACCTGTTTTTTCAACATTGCGCGTGGATCGTGAGGCACGGGGGCATGGCTGTGATGGTCCAATATATCGCAAAGTACCATTGCCGTGCTTTCCAGCCATGGCATCGGACGGATGGTTCCCAGATCCGGTGCCATGATGTAATCACCATATCCAGTTTGCCACGAGGTCGAGGCATAGCCATCGGGCGTCGCCATCTCAAGATCGGTGGCCAGCAGGTAATTGCAGCAATGAGTTTCCTTGAACGATGTCTCGACAAAGTTCACCGCGTGAAACCGTTTTCCCATCAGGCGGCCCTGCATATCGACAAAGCAAGCAAGAACAGTGTCGATCTCGCCGGATTTCACCGCTTTTTTCAAAGCGTCAAATGTCATGTTCGCGGTCATAGGAGCCATCCTCAGGGTTGACAAAGCGCCCCCTTGAGGCAGGGGCGCTTCTTGGTTTTGATCGGCAGTTTACTCAAAGTTATAGGGTGCGCCAGCTTGGTTAATTACCCCATTGTACTCTTTGAAAATATTGATGATTTTCTGATGAACCTCACCTTCCTGCGCAACTTCTTCCCAGAACTCCTTGGCGGCATTTTCGACCTCGGCCCATTCTTTCGGGGGCACGGAGCGCAGTTGCATCTTATCGCCGTTCGCGCGCAAGGCGGCCTCGCCGCCCCAATACCATTGGTTTCGATAGGTGTGGCCGGCTTCGGTTCCCGCCATCACCACAGCCTTGAGATGCTCAGGCAGATCGGCCCAGCGTTCCTCATTCACGAACCACGACCCGATCCAGGCACCCGAGATGTTGTTTGTCAGGAAATAGTCGGTCACATTGGCCCAGCCAACGGTGTAATCTTCGGTGATGCCTGACCAGGCCATGCCGTCAAGTTCACCCGTTTGCACGGCAACCTCGGCGTCTTCATAGGGGATGTTTACCGGCACCACACCGAATTTAGACAGGAAACGCCCAGCCGTCGGGAAGGTATAAAGCTTGAGCCCGTCAAGGTCCGCAACGCTGGTGATTTCCTTTTTTGTATTGAAGTTACAGGGATCTTGCCCTGCCGCGGAAATCCATTTCACGCCAACCTTGGCATATTCTTCTTCCCAGATCTCCTTGAGCCCATATTGGTTGAACAGAACCGGGACATCGAGGATGTGTTTCGTTGCAAACGGGAAGTAGCCGCCGAATTGCTGTAGCGGCGTGGGCGATGCCATTGAATCGTCGTCCGAATGTACGCCGTCGATGGTACCGCGTTGCAGGGCCTGGAACAATTCGCCGGTTGGCACGATCTGGTCGGCATAGAACAGTTCGACCTCCAGTTCGCCGTTGGACGCATTGTTGATATAGTCGATCACCGGCTTGGTGACATGCTCGCCCAAGGCGGCACCGGCATAGGTCTGGAACCGCCATTTGATCGCGGTCTGTGCAGTTGCAATGGCAGGTGCCGCGAGTGAGGCCGCGCCACCAAGGGCGGCGGTACGGATAAAGGAACGTCTGGTAGTCATGGTGTTCTCCTTGTCGAATTGAACATTTTGCTCCGTTGTCGGAGTTCTTGGGGTTAATTTCCGTAAATTAGATTGGGCAGCCAGAGAGCGATCTGCGGGAAGAGCATAACCGTTATCAGGGCGAAAATCATGACGAGAACGAAGGGGATGATGGACCGATAGATGTCCTGGATCGAAATCTCGGGGGGGGCCATCGCCCGCATGAGGAACAGATTATAGCCAAACGGCGGTGTCATATAGGCAATTTGACAGGTGATCGTATAAAGGATCCCGTACCAGATCAGATCGAAACCCAACGCCCCCACCAAAGGAACATAGAGAGGGGCGACGATGACCAGCATCGCGGTATCATCCAGGAAGGTCCCCATGATGATAAAGCTGAGTTGCATCAGGATGAGGATCACCCAAGGGTTGAGGTTCAACCGTTCGGTAAACAGGTTCTCGATTGCCTTGACCGCGCCCAGCCCGTCGAACACGGCACCAAAGGCAAGGGCGGCAAGTATGATCCACATGAACATGCAGGTAATGCCAAGGGTGTTGCGTACGGAATTCTCGAATACCACGCGTGTCATTCGGCCTTTGAAAACAGCGGCTGCAAATGCCGCCAGCGCACCGATGGCAGAACTTTCCACCAGCGATGTCCAGCCGTTGACAAAGGGTACCATCATCACGGCAAAGATCACCAGCGGCAGGACCCCGGCCCAGAGCAACCGCAACTTTTCGCCGCGGGGGATGTCGCGCTCTTGCGGTGGCAGCACTGGGCCTAGAGAAGGATTCAGGTGGCAGCGCACCGCGATATAGGCGATGAACATTGCGGACATCAACAGGCCCGGCACCACACCGGCCAGCCACAATTGGCCCACGGGTTGCCGAGCGATCATTGCGTAAAGGACCAGAACGACCGATGGCGGAACAAGGATACCAAGGCTCGATCCCGCCTGGATGACACCTGTGACCATTCGTTTGTCGTAACCGCGTTTCAACAGTTCGGGCAAAGCGATTGTGGCCCCGATTGCCATGCCTGCGACGCTCAGTCCGTTCATCGCGGAAATCAAGACCATCAGGCCGATTGTTCCAATGGCAAGGCCACCCCGCAGCCCCCCCATCCAGACGTGAAACATCTTATACAGATCATCCGCAATCTTGGATTCCGACAGCACATAACCCATGAAGATAAACATGGGCAGCGTCAGCAGGGGATACCATTTCATCAACTTCATCGAAGCTGCAAAACCGATGTCGAAACCGCCCTTGTCCCCCCAGAGCAGCAGCGCTGCGACCACAGCGACAAACCCGATTGCGCCAAATACCCGCTGTCCCGTCAATAGCATCAGCATCATGGTCGAAAACATCAGGGCAGCGATCATTTCATAGGGCATCAGATGTCCTCGCCCTTGAGCCGGAGTACGTCTTTGAACAACTCTGAAATGCACTGCATCAACATCAGGCAGAACCCGAAGATCATCAGCAGCTTGATCGGCCACAGATAGGGACGCCAGACAGATGATGATCGTTCAAGCGTGCCGATTTCCTCGCCGCCGGTGACAACGCCCAACAGGAACGAGAAGGGTTCGCTTTTCCAATACCCCAGTGAATAGGCAGTTGAACTGACGGCACCGTAAATCAGAACGCATAAATAGAAGATCAGAAAGCACACCGTCAGCAGATCAAACCAGGCTTTGCGCCTTACCGACCAATCGCCATAGAGGAGGTCCATGCGCACGTTTGATCCCATCTGGATCGAATAAGGTCCGCCAAGGATGTAGTAGCCGACCATCACAAACTGCGCCATTTCCAGGGTCCAGAGGGTGGGCAGGAAGAATGTCTTGCTGACCGATGACCACAACAGGATTCCCATCAACAGGAATATCCCGTACATCGCCACCCGTCCGACACGATAGTTTAGGGCATCCACGCCGCGAATATATCCGCGCATCACCCCTTGCATGTCGCGGCTCCTTTCATGCTGGAAATGGCCGCGTCCAACCAACCAGCCAGTTCCGCTGCGATGTTGCGCTGGGCCGTTTCGGTTTCAATCAGATCGTTGCGTATTTCGATCATTACATTTGCCCGGTCATGCGCGACACCGTGTTCTTGCAGCATATGTGTCACGCCATCCTGGGGGCCGTAGGGTTCGTTGCGCCTCACTTCGCGATGGGTGTGGTGTGCCGCCGCTGCCAGCATCGCATCCCCAAGGCGGGCATCGCTGTCATGCAGGATACCGATTTCGACTGGACGTTCCTTGCCGTGATAAACGCGGGTAAAGCTGTGGATCGTCACGAGAGTAACGTTCTCCTTGCTTGCCAGAACATCGGCAACGGCCGCATGGAATGGGGTGTAGTAGGTTGTGATACGCGCGCGACGTTCCGCATCGGTCAAGCGCGCGTTGCCGGGGATTTCGAAAACTTCGCTTTTGGATGGCATGGCATCAGGGGCCGTTGTCGCACGGTTGAGGTCATAGACCAGACGCGAGGTACAGGCAGCGACCAGCGGAGCATCGAGGCTTTGTGACAGATGCGTGGCCACGGCCAAGGCACCCGGATCCCATGCCGCGTGGCTGTCACGGGCCAATTGTGACAGGCCCAGGCCGTCAAATCGTGGTGGAATAAAAGCGCTGGCATGTTCACAGACCAGTACAATTCCCGCAGATCCTTTCGGGTTCACTACGTCAAATATCGGCTCGTTTTCTGTTATTTCACCCAGCGACATCGCACCCCCAATATGCACAAAGGTCTTGCCAGAACGAGATTCTGTCAACACAATTGTGAAAAATTTATCACAAACGACTATGTGTTGATAATTTAATAGGCAAACGCTGAGGATTCCATGTCCAATGACCAGCTGACAATCGCAGACCGCATTCAGCAAAAGCTTGAAGGCTTGACACGTGCCGAGCGCCAATTGGCCTTGTCGATCCTCGAGAATTATCCGGCCTCGGGTCTGGGGCCATTGACGGCTTTGGCAAAGGATGCGGATGTTTCGGTGCCAACGGTGGCGCGAATGGTGCAAAAACTGGGCTACAACGGCTATCCCGAATTTCAGGCAGAACTGCGTGAGGAGCTGAAGGCCAAGGCGAAAAACCCAATCGCCAAACATGACACCTGGGCCGAGTCTGCACCGGTGGGTCATATGCTCAACCGCTTTACCGATGCGGTGATCGACAACGTGCGCAATACATTGGGCCAGATTGACCCGGCTGTCTTTGATGCGGCCTGTGCATTGGCAGGTGATCCTGTACGCCATCTTTATATCGTGGGCGGGCGCGTCACCCATACGCTTGCGGAATATCTGTTCCTACATATGCAGGTGATCCGACCCAATCTGACTCATGTGCAGTCGACCTCGAATTCATGGCCGCATTATCTGTTGAATGCACAGGACGGTGACGTTTTCATCATCTTTGATGTGCGCCGGTACGAAAACAACACGCTGAAGCTGGCCAGGATGGCCCATGAACGCGGTGCCAAGATCATCCTGTTCACGGATCAATGGCGATCACCCGTGCAGCAGCTTGCCGATTACAGCTTTTCTGCGCGGATTGTGGTGCCTTCGGCCTGGGATTCCGCAACGACAACCATGTTGCTGATCGAAACAATGATTGCTGCCATTCAGAACCTGCACTGGGAACAAACCAAAGAGAGGATGGAAGAACTGGAAGACATGTTTGATCAGACGCGGCTGTTCCGAAAGTTCACCTAAGGTCGGTTTTCAGGCTTCGGTGGCGATCCTCTGTGCCGACAGGCGGCGCATGATCCGTTGCCGACGCACAAAGGCAATCAGGAAAATCGCAGTCATGATCAGAATGATCGTCGGGGCAGGGGCGGAATCCAGGAAAAAACTCGCGTAGGTGCCCAGCAGCATTGAGATCATGCAGACCAAGACCGACACCCATAACATCTTCTGAAACGTCCGCACCAGGAGGAACGCGATAGCGCCGGGTGCGATCAATAGCCCGATCGCGAGGATCAGCCCCGCCGCTGAAAGCGTCGCGACGATCGTCAGCGATAGCGCGGCCAACATCCCGTAGTGCAGCCAGTTGACCCAAAGCCCCGAAGCCTGGGCCTGCGCGGGATCAAAGCTGTGCAAAAGCCAGTCGCGCCATTTCAGCGCCAGCATGAGGCCGACACCCAGTGAGATCAGCCCCGCGGTCCATAGTTCTGCGGTATCCACGCCCAGCATATTGCCAAACAGGATATGATCCAGATGGGCGTTTGTCTCGATCGACACGTATAACACGATCCCCAGTCCAAACATGCCGGAAAAGACGACACCCATGATTGTATCCTGTTTTACCCGAGAGTTTGTCGCCAGATACCCGGTTGCAACGGCACAGGTCATGCCGGCTGCAAAAGCACCGATGATCAGGGGAAATCCCAGTATATATGCCAATACAATTCCCGGAAGCACCGCATGGCTGACGGCATCGCCCATCAAGGCCCACCCCTTCATCACCAGAAAACATGACAAAAGCGCGGTTGGAACCGAAACAATCATCGAGATCAGGAAAGCGTTCTGCATAAAGGCAAAACGGAACGGCAGCATGAGGGTTTCAATGTCCATCACATGGCTCTTTCTTGCTCTTGCTGGTTCCACCCTGCGCGCAATGCAAGGCGCGCCTTGCGCTTGGCCGCAAGCAATCCATGTTTGGGAGCAAGGATGAAGGCCGTGATAAAGATCAGGGTTTGCAGCACGACGATGATGCCGCCTGTGGCCCCGTCAAGGAAATAGCTGGCATAGGCTCCGATGAAACTGGTGACGGACCCGATAGCAACTGACAATGTGATAAGGCGGGGAAAGCGGTCGCACAGCAGATAGGCGGTGGCACCGGGGGTGACGACAAGGGCAATCACCAGGAATGCACCGACTGTCTGCATCGCCGCGACCACGCAAGCTGAAAGCAGGACAAAGAATACTGCCTTGAGCATGCCGGGCCGCAATCCGATGGTGCGGGCGTGGGTCTCGTCAAAGAAGGTGACCATGAGGTCCTTCCACTTTGCCAGCAAAACAGCCAGTGACACAAATCCGATAATGGCCAGTTGCAACGTATCTTGCGGTGTAATGGCCAGGATGTTTCCCATCGTGATGGTCTGGATCGACACCGACATCGGATTAATCGACACGATGAACAGGCCGAGCCCGAAAAAGGAGGTAAAGATCAAACCGATGATTACATCGACCTTCAAACCAGAGCGTTCGGATAGGAACAGCATTGCGCCAGCCGCCAGCCCCCCTGCGATAAAGGCACCCAAAGCAAAGGGGAGGCCCAGAAGATAGGCACCTGCGACTCCCGGTACGACAGAGTGAGACAATGCGTCACCGATCAACGACCAGCCCTTGAGCATCAGATAGGCCGACAGAAACGCACAGACTCCGCCGACCAATGCAGAAACCCACATGGCGTTGACCATGTAACCATACCCAAAAGGTTGCAGCAGGATCTCGATCATGTTCCCTGATCCGAGCGGTGGGTCTTGTCGTCATATTGCACAAAGGGGCGTTCATCGTCGGTAAAGATCGTGACAGCCCGCGCATCTTCATCATCATGCAAGGTGTCACCGCCAAGCGTTATCTGGCGCAGCACACCGCCAAAGGCCTCTTCCAGATTGCTCCGGGTAAATGTGGTTTCGGTCAACCCATGGGCAAGTACCGTGCCTTTTACAAGGATGGTCCGGTCACAGAATTCGGGGACAGAACCAAGGTTGTGGGTGGAAACCAGCATAACGCGCCCTTCATCGCGCAATTCGCGCAGCAGAGCGACGATCTGTTCTTCGGTCTTGACGTCCACACCGGTAAAGGGTTCGTCCAACAAAATGACCTGACCGTCCTGCGCGAGGGCGCGGGCAAGGAAGACACGCTTACGCTGGCCGCCCGACAATTCACCAATCTGGCGGTGGCGATAGTCCTGCATGTTGACCCGGTGCAGAGCCTGATCAACGGCGTCGTGATCTGACTGCTTCGGGCGGCGGAAGAAACCCATATGGCCATAGCGACCCATCATCACGACATCTTCGACAAGCACAGGAAAATCCCAGTCGACTTCCTCGGCCTGTGGCACATAGGCGACCAGATTGCGCGAAAGAGCGGTTTTCACATCCATGCCAAGAATGCTGATTTCGCCCTGTGCCGTGGGGACAAACCCCATAATGGCCTTGAACAGGGTGGATTTTCCCGCGCCGTTGATGCCCACCAGCGCCGTCACCGTGCCACGCGGAATGTCAAAACTTGCGTTCCAAAGGGCAGTATGCCCGTTGCGGTAGGTCACTGTCAGATCCCGCGCCTTCAGGCCGGCCCCGGCAGTTGTGGTCGCGCCTGGCGATTGATCTTTTTCGTCCAACATCATGGGGTCCTGCCGAATTCAGTTTGTTGCGGCGGTCAAGCCGTTGGTGACGGTACTTGTCGTCACGCGCAGCAGGTCAAGATAGGTCGGTACCGGCCCGTCCGGCCCGGAAAGACTGTCGACATAGAGGACTCCCCCGTAGGCTGCGCCGGTTTCCCGTGCGACCTGTTCGGCCGGGGAGGTGTTGACGGTGCTTTCGCAAAAAACCACCGGTATATCGTTGTCGCGCACCCCGTCGATGACGCTGCGCACCTGTTGCGGCGTCCCGACCTGGTCGGCATTCATTGGCCACAGGTACAACTCTTGCAGGCCCAAATCTCGGGCCAGATAGCTGAACGCGCCTTCACAGGTCACCAGCCAGCGCTTGTCAGCAGGAATCGCTTTCACGGCATCGCGCAGGGGTTCGATCGTGGCGCGCAGCTCAGCTTTGTAGCGGGCGGCGTTGGCAACATAGACCGTCGTATTCTCGGGATCGTTTTCGGCAAAAGCCTTTACGATATTATCAATGTATATCAATGCATTATCCAGCCCCATCCAGGCATGCGGATTGGGCTTGCCCTGATAGCTGCCGGCGGCAATCGAAATGGGGTCGATGCCATCGGTCAGGGTGGCTGCGGGCACTTCAGACATATTTGACAAAAATTGTTCGAACCACAGCTCTAGGTTCATGCCGTTCCACAGGATCAGATCTGCATCATGGGCGCGCACGATGTCTTGTGGTGTCGGCTCATAGCCATGGATTTCCGCGCCGGGTTTTGTGACCGAGACCACCTCGGCGGCATCTCCGGCGACGTTTGCGGCCATGTCGGCCAAGACAGTAAAGGTCGTGACGACTTTCATCTTGTCCTGTGCGGCGGCTGCATCTGCCAGCAGGATGCTCAATATCATTGCCGCCCCTGCCAATCTGGATCGCATTGCCATGTCAATCTCCTCGCTGGGTATCACCTGCGCCTACATGCAAGTCATTCGCAACAATTGTCAATGCTTTTGCGACTTATTCGCATTTAAGGTCTGAAACAGCTATTCTTACGTAGGAAACCGTCGGCCGAACAGATGGGAAAGGCCAGGGTGGGGCAGCAGGCATAGCCCTTGCAGCAGCCTTTGCTGGCCTGTCTTGCTTGACATCGCATTGGTCGTTGGGTCACCTGATGGTAACAATGGAGTATCCCCAATGATGAAAACACGTGCCGCCGTTGCCGTCGAGGCTGGTAAGCCGCTCGAAATTATGGAGGTCAACCTCGAAGGGCCAAAACGTGGCGAGGTCCTGGTTGAAATCAAGGCCACCGGCCTGTGTCACACTGATGAATTTACCCGTTCCGGCGATGATCCCGAAGGCATCTTTCCGGCCATTCTGGGCCATGAGGGCGCTGGGATTGTGTTGGAAGTGGGCGAGGGTGTCACCACACTTGAGCCCGGTGATCACGTGATCCCGCTGTACACGCCAGAGTGCCGCGAATGTGAGTATTGTCTTTCGGGTAAAACCAATCTCTGCCAGAAAATCCGCATCACGCAAGGGCGCGGGCAATTGCCTGATGGTACCACTCGGTTTTCGATGCTGGATGGAACGCCTATCCATCATTACATGGGCTGTTCCACCTTTGCCAATCATACGGTTGTCCCTGAAATCGCACTGGCCAAGGTCCGCAAGGATGCCCCGTTTGACAAGATTTGCTATATCGGTTGTGGCGTCACCACGGGTATCGGTGCCGTGATCAACACAGCCAAGGTCGAGATCGGCGCACGCTGCGTTGTCTTTGGCTTGGGTGGTATCGGCCTTAACGTGATTCAGGGCCTGCGTATGGCAGGGGCGGATCAAATCGTTGGCGTTGACCTGAACGACGACAAGGAAAAAACAGGTCGCTATTTCGGCATGACCGACTTTGTGAACCCGAAAAAGGTTGAGGGCGACATGGTCGAACATCTGGTCGAATTGACGGGTGGCGGTGCAGATTACACCTTTGACGCAACCGGTAACACGACTGTTATGCGTCAGGCCCTCGAAGCCGCCCATAAAGGTTGGGGCGAAAGCATTATCATCGGTGTTGCGGCCGCCGGTGCGGAAATCAGCACACGTCCCTTCCAACTGGTCACAGGCCGTGTCTGGCGCGGAACCGCGTTTGGCGGAGCCAAGGGGCGCACAGACGTGCCGAAAATCGTGGATTGGTACATGAGCGGAAAGATCGAGATCGATCCGATGATCACACACAAGATCAAGTTGGACGAAATCAATGACGGCTTTGCCTTGATGCACAAAGGCGAAGGTATCAGGATTGTCGTCGAATACTGATCGGCCAAAGACGGCCTATTGTGGGCTGACGTAAAGTCCACCTTGTCTATACGTGGCGTGGCCCTAATTTGAACCATAACGTTCAGTTGGGAGCCGCGCCATGAAGTTTACCGTAAACGGAAAAGATCACGAAGTGGAAGTCGAAGACGACATGCCGCTGTTGTGGGTTTTGCGCGATGAACTGGGCATAACCGGGCCGAAATACGGATGCGGCATTGCACAATGCGGGGCCTGTACTGTTCATGTTGACGGTGTTTCCGTACGCTCTTGCCAATTGGCGGCGTCTGATGTGGATGGCGAAATTACCACGATCGAAGGTCTGGGCGGACCCGGTGCGTTGCATGCGGTTCAAGCGGCTTGGGTGGACCATCAGGTCGCGCAATGCGGCTACTGTCAGTCGGGCCAGATCATGCAGGCAGCCTCGTTCCTTGATCTCAATCCAGATCCGACTGACGCTCAGATTGATGCGGCAATGAGCGGTAATCTGTGCCGCTGTGGCACCTATCCGCGTATCCGTGAGGCGGTGAAAACCGCCGCGAACCGATTGAAGGCATCCTGAACCATGAAAACGCTTAAAACGATTGCACGGCGCAGTTTCTTGGTGGGATCGGCCGCCGTTGTCGGGGGGGTGGTCTTTGGCACATATGTGTACAAACGCGACGTCGAAAACCCGCTGGAAGCCGGGCTGGCCGAAGGCGAAGTGACGTTTAATCCCTTTGTGAAGATTGATGCGGATGCAGTCACGCTGATCACGCCACGTGCGGATGTCGGGCAGGGTGCCTATTCGGTTCAGGCCCATCTGATCGCTGAGGAACTGGACGTTGATTTGACACAGGTGCGTATCGAGCCAGGTCCACCATCTGCGGCTTACTACAACGGTGTGGTTGCGGCCGAAGGCATGCCGATCGCGGCGACATCCGACACCTTCCTGGCCCGAACCGGGCGTGGTGCTGCTGATGTGGTGGGCAAAGTGATGGGGCTGCAACTCACCGGCGGATCCAGCACGGTGCCGGATATGTATGACCGGCTGCGCATGGCCGGCGCGGTGGCCCGTGAAACGCTGGTCGCCGCGGCCTCTATGCATACCGGTATTGCTGCACATCAACTGCGCACCGGGGCGGGGGCGGTGATACTGCCCGATGACACGCGGCTGGCCTATACTGATCTGGCTGAAATCGCAGCCGGGACCGATGTTGTTGACAATGTCGTTCTGCGTGATCCCGCGTCCTGGCGGCATCTGGGGCAGCCACATATGCGCACTGATATTCTGGCCAAATCCACCGGCACGCAAGTCTATGGCATTGATATGAAACTGGAGGGGATGGTCTATGCAACGACCCGGACAAACCCCGCGCTCGGCGGGGGTATCCTGGGCTTTGATGCAACTGCAACCGACGCGATGCGTGGCGTCAAGGCGGTCTTGCAGATTACCGGCGGCATCGCAGTAGTCGCAGACAATACCTGGCGGGCATTTCAGGCTGTACAGGCAGTGGAATGCGATTGGGGTCCTTCCCCCTATCCCGGTAGCTCCGCGCAGCAGTTTGCAGCGGTGGCCGCGTCGTTTTCACAAGACCATCAGGACAGTCAGTTCAAGGATGAAGGCGACGTGGAGGCGGCGGTTGAAGCGGCCAGCAATGTGAAACAAGCGGAATACCGCATTCCCTATCTCGCCCATGCGCCGCTTGAGCCAATGAGTGTTGTGGTCAAACTGACGAAGAACCGATTGGATATTTGGACCGGTACGCAGATCCCGCGATTTGTTCAGGATGGAGCCGCAGGCCTGACCGGTCTGGAAAAGGAACAGGTACATGTCCATGCGCTGATGTCCGGGGGCAGCTTCGGGCGCCGTCTGGAAGATGATTACGTCCGGCAAGCGGTGGAAATCGCGATGCAAATGCCCGATGTCGCGATCAAGATGGTCTGGAGCCGCGAAGAGGACATGACCCACGACTTTCCGCGTCCTCTGGCCATCGCCAGGGCGCGCGGCGTTGTTTCAGCGGATGGCGTGCAGGCGTTTGATCTGGCAATTGCGAGCCCTTCGGTGACGGAATCTTCGTTGGGGCGTCTGGGCCAGCCTGCGATCGGTCCGGATGTGGCAATCGTTGCTGGTGCCTGGGACCAGCCCTTTGCGATCCCTAACTACCGTGTCACGGGATACCGAGTGCCTGCAATGGTGCCGGTCAGCTCCTGGCGCTCGGTCGGGGCCTCGGGCAACGGTTTCTTGCATGAAAGCTTTATGGATGAACTTTGTTTCGAGGCAGGGATCGACCCGCTGGCAGAGCGGTTGCGACTGTGCACTCATGACTTGTCACGTGCGGTGCTTGAGGAAGTGGCCCGCATGTCGGATTGGGGCAGTGACCTGGGCCCTGGGCGCGGGCGTGGTCTGGCGTTCACGCTGGCTTTCGGGGTGCCCACGGCACAGGTGGTTGAAGTGAGCGATACCCGGGATGGGATCCGGATTGACAAGGTTTTTGTCGCGGCGGAAGTCGGGCGCCTGCTGGATCCGGTGAACTTTGAAGCGCAGTTGTCAGGCGGAGTGATCTGGGGACTGGGTCATGCGATGAACTGTGAACTTACCTATAAAGACGGGCGCGCGGAACAGGACAATTTCCACGCCTTCGAGGCTATGCGTCTGTATCAAACGCCACAGATTATGGTGCGCGGGTTGGAGAACGGCGACCAGATCCGCGGCATTGGCGAACCGGGTGTCCCGCCTGCGGCACCGGCCCTGGGCAATGCAATCTTTGCCGCGACGGGCATGAGGATCCGGGAACTTCCGTTCTCGAAATCGGTGGACTTTGTATGAGGGGGCTGGTTGTGGCGCTGCTTGTTGCCGGATCAGGCGTTTCGGCTCAGGGCGTGACCCGCGAAGAGGGGCTGGCTGCCTGGAACAGGATCTATGCGGTCGCGTCGCATCCGCGCTGTACGAACTGCCATGTCGGTGCCCAGGAGGTGCCGATGTGGGAGGGGCTGACCTATGGTGCGCAGGCAAGGCATGGCATGGGGGTGAGAGCAGATTCAAGCCGGATCGGGGCAGAGAGCATCCCGTGCCGAACCTGTCATGTGACCGCTGCCAAGCGCGCCGTGCCTGCGCCTTCAGCGCCTCAGATCGAAGAGGCCTGGCGCCTGCCACCCGTGGCACTGGACTGGTTGGGAGAGAGCAGTGCCACGCTTTGTGCGCAATTGCGTGATCCGGCGCTGAACGATGGCCATGAGATTGCCGATCTTGTTGCACATCTGACCAGCTCGCCTTTTGTTGCCTGGGGTTTCGCACCGGGAGAGGGGCGATCCAAGCCAGAAGGCAGCGCCGCCGAGATGGCGCAGGATGTGGCCGTGTGGGGTGCGGCGGGAAGCCCTTGTCAATGAAGGGCACCCGGCCGTGAGTGCGGACGGTATATAAGGCCAAAAAGAGTGAGGGTGATGGCGCATCACAAAGATGCCATTGCCTTGAAACAGGTCATTATTTGAAAATATCCGCATAGGTTTCCCGCATGATGTTCTTTTGTACCTTGCCCATCGTATTGCGGGGCAGCGCATCCACAACGACACATTTGCGCGGGCATTTGAAGCGGGCAAGCTGCGTGGCCAAGGTGGCAAGGATGGTTTCAACATCCGGTTCACCGCCTTTGCTGCGGGCAAGCACAGCCACGGGGGCCTCGCCCAGGTCGTCATGAGACACGCCGATCACAGCGGATTCCAGTACATTGGGTTGCTCATCCAGAAGGGTTTCGACTTCTTTTGGATAGATGTTATAGCCTCCTGAAATGATCAGATCCTTGCCGCGCCCTATAATCTGGACATAACCGGCATCGTCGATCAGGCCCAGATCGCCGGTGATGAAATACCCGTCGCTACGTAGTTCGGCCGAAGTCTTGTCAGGCATTTGCCAGTAGCCCTTGAACACGTTCGGGCCACGCACCTCGATCACACCAACCTCACCCTGGGGCAGGGTTGCGCCGGTCTTCGGGTCGGTGATCTTGAGTTCGACATCGGGTAATGGAAAACCAACGGTGCCCGCCCGTCGAAGGCCGTCGTAGGGATTGGACGTGTTCATATTCGTTTCGGTCATGCCATAGCGTTCAAGGATACGGTGGCCAGTGCGGGCTTCGAATGTCTTGTGGGTTTCGGCCAGCAACGGGGCGGAGCCGGAAATGAACAGGCGCATGTTTGCCGTGAGATCCCGCGTGAATTCAGAATGATCCAGCAAGCGCGTATAAAATGTCGGGACGCCCATCAACGTGGTGGCGCGCGGCATGAAGCGGATCAACTGATCCACGTCGAGGCCGGGCAAGAAGATCATGGCCCCCCCCGTCAACAGCATCACGTTTGTTGCTACGAACAATCCGTGTGTGTGAAAGATCGGCAGGGCATGCAGCAGGACATCCTTGTTGGTGAATTGCCACAGACGCGCCAGAGTCTGGGCATTGCTCAACAGGTTTGTTTGCGTCAGCATCGCGCCTTTGGATCGCCCGGTGGTGCCGGATGTGTACAGGAAGGCGGCGAGGTCCTCACCATCGCGTGCAATGGTGTCGAAGACCGTGGGTTTGTCCGCTGCCAGATCGCTGAGGCTGCCGTTACCCGCGGCATCCAGTGTTTCCAGCCGCGCAGACGCGGATGTGGCGACGGGCACAAGACTGCTGGCTTTGGCAGGATCAGCGACAAGCAGTTTCGCACCGGAGTTGGTGACGAAATATTCGATTTCGGCGGGAGTATAGGCCGGATTGAGCGGTAAAAACACCAAACCGGCCTGCACACATGCGCCGTAAAGCGCCAGAGCGTCCACAGATTTGTTGATCTGCAGGGCGACCCGATCCCCCGCAGTCAGGCCGCATTCGGACAGTGCATGCGCCAGTTGCGCGGCGCGGCACAAAAATGCTTCGTGGCTGAGCGTGGAGCCATCAGGCAGATGCAAGAACGTGGTGTCACGCCCCTTATGTTGACCAAAAAGGGTATCATAAAGTGGGTTCGCCATGTCACGTCCTTTGTCAGGTATTCTATCGGGTAATGTGAGGCATGACGTAGATGGGGTAAAGGGGCCGGTGCCGCGTTGTTTGTGCCTGTCACACGAGCTAGGGTCGGGCCGAAACGGAATTCGGAGAGTTGTCATGACACGTTTGGAAAAACTGCGCGAAATCATGCGGGCGCAGTCTGTTGATCTGGTTGCGCTTGGCCCGGGGGCGCATCTGGCGTGGCTGACGGGGGTACGCCCGCACGGGGACGAACGCCCGTTGTTGTTTTGTGTTTCCGGTACCGGCGCTGCCTTCTTGATGCCGGTTCTCGAGGCTGAAAGTGCGCGCCAGCAAACCGACCTGCCGTTTCACACCTGGAGCGATGACGAGGGGCCGCAGGCCGCGCTTGCCGCGGTTCTTGTGGGCCTCGGAGCAGAGAAGGCGCAAAGCATCGCGCTTGACGAAACGATGCGCGCAGACTTTGCCGGACTCGTCCAGGACGCCCTGCCGAAGGCCAGGCGACAATTCGGCGCTTCGACGGTCGGCGCGTTGCGTATGCGCAAGGATGCGGCGGAATATGCCGCGCTGAAAAAGGCCGCATTGGTGGATGATATTGCCATGCGACGGGCCTGGAGCGACATGCGTGCCGGTATGACCGAACGCGAGGTCGCCGACCTGGTGCGTGACAGTTTCAAGGCGCAGGGTGGCTCGGTTCTGTTTTCGATCATCGGGACCGGTGGAAATGGAGCATTCCCGCATCATCATACGGGCGATACGGTTTTGAAACCGGGGGACGCCGTGGTGATGGACATCGGCGGCAATGTGGACGGCTATCCCAGCGACATGACACGCATGGCCGTGATCGGTACGCCGCCTGAGGGCTATCTGGAGGTCCATGCCGTCGTCGAAGCGGCAGTACAGGCGGCATTGGCTACGGCCAAACCCGGGGTGAAGGCACATGAGGTCGATGACGCGGCCCGTGGCGTGATTGAGGCGGCAGGCTATGGTGACTATTTTACCCATCGTACGGGACATGGTCTGGGCGTCGAAATTCATGAACCGCCATATATTACTGCGACGGCTCAGGTGGTGCTTGAGGAGGGTATGGTGTTTTCGATCGAACCAGGGATCTACCTGCCAGACCGTTTTGGGATCCGTCTGGAAGATATTGTGATCTTGCGGGCTGACGGTGCGGAAATTCTGTCGGAACTGCCACGCGATTTACAAATCATTGCCGAGGCTTGAAAAGCTACGACACCGGGGCTTTGCCTCCTGCAGCGGCAGCACCGGTTCATCCAGCGAGTGTTGCGCGTTGAAGCTGGTGGAAATAGCCGTCAGCGTCCTGGCCCATCAACGTCACCGCATCGATCACCAGATGATCCGGTAAGACCGGCGCGCACAGCGATTGAACCAATGGCAGTACCTTGGGCAGCTCCTGCTGCCTCAGGCTTCGGGTGAGGGTCATGTGAAAATGAAAGTCCTCAAAAACATAGGGATACCCCCAGTCCAGCATATGTTGATCCTGCCTCGGCGACAGATGCGTCCTGCGCCGTCTTTCGATGTCCTCTTGACTGGAGGGGGCACGAAAGATGTCGAATTCTGTCACGACAGCCGCTGCGAGACTGTCTAAGGCCTTAGAGGCAATGCTGGCCCGAAGGGATATAAAACCATTGGCAGGACTTGCCTTGAGCGCGCCCAACGGGACAGGGGGATGGCCGTGGGCAAATGCCTGTAGGGCTTCTGTCAACATTCTGGGGGATTTGGTGTCGTGCAGATGAAACGGCGCTTTGAGCGTGCCATGAAATCCGTATTTTCGTGGCCTTGCGGTCAGGCGCGCCACATCGAGATCAGGCACAGTCGGGTGGGGCACAGACTTGCCAATAGCGGAATCCCAACCCAGCCAGGCGGCACCGAAATCAGCAAATGCACCAGGGGCGGGTGTGTAGAAAATGGCGTATCTCTCGAACATATTTTTCCTTCGGCTCTTGGCAGCCGGCGTCAAATCAGGATGATGGCCAAATGCGCCCAGACCTTATCCTTGCAAATGCCCGATTGATCCTCAAGGACAGTGTCATCTTTGGTGCCTTGTGTCTTCAGGATGGCAAGATTGTTGAAATTGAACAGGGCACTTCAATTCCGGCTGGGGCAATTGATTGTGAAAAGGATTTCATCGCTCCGGGTTTGGTCGAACTGCATACCGATAATCTTGAACGCCACCTGTCCCCGCGTCCCGAAACCAACTGGCCGCACCGTGCCGCGATATTGGCACATGACCGGGAATTGGCGGCAACCGGGATCACCACGGTATTTGATGCCGTGCGTGTTGGATCCATCGTGTCTGACAGGCGCAAACGCCTGATGAAATATGCCCGTGAGATCGCGACAGAGATCAGCGACATGCATAGGGCGGGTGCCCTCAAGATCAGCCATCGGCTTCATCTGCGCGCTGAAATATGTTCGGAAACGCTGATTGCCGAACTGGAAGAATTTTCCGCAGAAGATCGCATCGGGATCGTGTCGATGATGGATCACACACCGGGTCAACGACAGTTCAGCGATGAAGCAAAATTCGAATCCTACATCTGTGCGAAACATGATCTGGATAAGCGCGACTTTTCCGATTACATAACATTCCTCAAAGGCTTGCAGGAAGAACACGCAACGGAACACGAGGCTGCCGCGGTTGCGGCAGCGCAGCGGTTCGGTGCGAGGCTTGCCAGCCATGATGACACCACCGCAGCGCAGGTCGCCTTGAGCCACCGACACGGGGTAACGCTGGCCGAATTCCCGACAACACTTGAGGCGGCAGAAGCCTGTCACGGGCTGGGGATCGCCACCATCATGGGGGCTCCAAACATCGTGCGAGGGTCGTCCCATTCCGGCAATGTGGCGGCATTGGAATTGGCGCAACACGATTGGCTTGATATTCTGTCGTCTGATTATGTGCCGGCTGGATTGTTGATGGCGGCGTTGATACTGGGGGAACTTTGGGATGATCTGCCGCGCGGCCTTGCCACGGTCACGGCCAACCCTGCGCGGTCTGCCGGGCTTGACGATCGCGGCCAGATTGATCTGGACCAACGCGCCGATTTGATCCGGTTCGCACGGGTTGATGGTGATACCGTGCTCAAGGAAACCTGGGTGCAAGGCCGAAGGGTCGCCTGACACGGGATCCCGCTCTGGCCCGATGTCGGCATTGCGTCGACTTTCTGCCGTCCCGGATTTTGCGGATGTCGTGGCTCAACGTGTCGAAGACGGGCAATATGGTGTCGCTAAATGGCTTGCCCTTTTTCGGTTTTTTGGGCCAGAAGGACAAATGGGTCGGCGATGGCGTCGCCAGCATCTGCATGCACACCCACTCACCATCCTGAACGCCGGGACTTATCTTTGCCGCCTGCGCGGGATGGGGGTCCGCCTCCTTTCACATGTGCAGACGTCACATATTCGACAGGAGCCATTTACATGGATCGCCCAGAGTTTTACCGTTTTCACCAGGGGGAGAACATCCTTCCCTTCGCTTCTGATGAATATGAAGCGCGTCTTTCATTGCTGCGTGCTGATATGGCCGCCCTGGGCGTTAATGCCTGTGTTTTCACCTCGATGCATAACATCGCTTACTATTCGGGGTTCTTATATTGCGCCTTTGGCAGGCCCTACGGCCTGGTTGTAACCCAAACCGACAGCGTGACCATGAGCGCCGGCATTGATGCGGCGCAACCCTGGCGGCGCAGTCACGGGGACAGCATTACCTATACCGATTGGCAGCGCGACAACTATTGGCGTGCTGTACAATCTGTTACCGGTTCCAACCAAACAATCGGTTATGAAGCGGATCACCTGACACTGGCACAAAAGGCGTTGCTGGATGCCTTCCTGAGCCCCAAATCCTGTGTTGATATTGCCCCTGCCACCATGCGTCGGCGGATGCACAAGTCCGATGCGGAACTGAAGCTGATCCGCGCCGCTGCGCAGGTGGCGGATGTTGGCGGGTATGCGATCAAGGATGCCGTGCGCGCAGGCACCCGCGAGATCGATGTGGCGATGGCGGGCCGCGACGCGATGGAACTGGAAATCGCCAAACGCTTTCCCGATGCAGAATACCGCGACACCTGGGTCTGGTTCCAGTCGGGCATCAACACCGATGGGGCGCATAATCCGGTGACGTCACGGGTTCTGCAGTCGGGAGATATTCTCAGCCTCAATACCTTTCCGATGATCAGCGGCTATTATACCGCGCTTGAGCGCACGATGTTTGTGGAAACTGTGGATCCCGACAGCTTGAAAATCTGGGAGGCGAACGTCGCCGCGCACGAATACGGTATGAGCCTGTTGAAACCGGGTGTGAGTTGCGCCGAAGTCACGGAACAGATCAACACGTTCTTCGCGGAACGTGACCTGTTGCAATACCGCACCTTTGGCTATGGGCATTCGTTCGGGGTCCTGTCGCATTACTACGGTCGCGAGGCCGGGCTGGAACTGCGCGAAGACATCGACACTGTGCTTGAGCCGGGGATGGTGATCTCTATGGAGCCGATGTTGACGATACCCGAAGGCACTGCAGGGGCCGGCGGTTACCGCGAACATGATATTTTGATCATTAACGAAGATGGCAACGAGAACATCACTGGCTATCCCTACGGACCTTCCTTCAACGTCGTATGACCATCAAAGCAGGGGTGATTCCCCTGCTTCTTGGCTGAACCGATGCGCATTTCCGTTGCGATAGCTGTCTGCCAACCCTGTTTGTTCCCATATCCTATTGATCCCCTCGGCTTTTGATCAAAAACTTTGTCAAGGGGGCTATGTTTGACGACCGTTGTTATTCTAGACTGATTTCGGGGACGGTCTTCGAAACAGATTGCCCTGCGGAGGAAAAAATCGGGGGGACGAATTTTGACGACTGCGATTAGTGCGCGGAGTTTACGCAAGGTCTATCCTGGGACGCCACCTGTCGAGGCCTTGGCAGGGGCGGATCTAGACATACAAGACAACGAATTTTTTACGCTTCTGGGACCATCCGGATGCGGGAAAACCACACTTTTGAGAATGATCGCGGGGTTCGAACATCCCACCTCGGGAAGCCTGGACATGTTCGGGGCAAGCTTGCTGGATTTGCCGCCTTACAAACGTCCGATCAATACTGTTTTTCAGAGTTATGCATTGTTCCCGCATCTGACAGTGTCACAGAATATTGCATTCGGACTCGAGATGTTGGGCAAACCCAAGACCGAGATCAAGGAGACCGTGGCGCAAATGGTCGATCTGGTCCAGATGAGCGAATTGGCTGACCGCCAGACCGGACAGATTTCAGGTGGGCAACAACAGCGGGTTGCACTGGCGCGGGCCCTGGCACCCAAGCCGCGGGTTTTGTTGCTGGATGAACCGCTGAGCGCGCTTGATTTCAAGTTGCGCAAGGAAATGCAGCTTGAATTGAAACGCCTGCAGACCGAAACCGGCATCACCTTCATCTTCGTGACCCACGATCAGGAAGAGGCGCTTACCATGTCCGACCGCATCGCGGTGATGAATGCGGGCTCCATTCGGCAAATCGGGGCACCGCGGGACATCTACGATCATCCGGCGGAGCGCTTTGTTGCGGATTTTATTGGTGATACAAATTTTCTATCGGCGCAAATCACGTCAAGCAATGCAGACAGGGCGAGGGTTGATCTCAGTTCCGGAGAAAGCACTTCGGCACGCTTGCCCGAAGGCGGCGCGCGCGACGGCCAGGTTACCTTGGCGATCCGTCCCGAACATGCCAAACTGGTCATGCCCGACGACGGATTGTTGCGTGGCACCCTTGAAAACATTGTCTATTTCGGCACGGACACCCACATCCACCTGCGATTGACGGATGGAACACCGTTTACGCTGCGTCAGCAAAACAATTCCGAAACTGAACTGCAATTTGCCAAGGGCGATACCGCCGGCATCCGTTTTGCGCCCGATGTGGCGCAGGTGTTGAAGGATTGACGGCGTGACTGATCTTTCCCTTACCGCGGCCAAACGTGCATCGCGCAGACGCTGGATCCTGTTGGCGCCTGCACTGATCCTGTTGGTCTTTGCTGCCAGTGGTCCCCTGCTGATCACTGTGATCTTCTCACTGCTGACACCCGGTGATTATGGCGGGGTGGTCTGGAAATTCTCCACCGACGGCTGGTTCGGTGTTTTTGCCCAACGCGATATTTTTGATGGAACCTTCGGCTGGTCTGATGCGCACCTCAGTATCTTCTGGCGCTCGGTGAAGCTGTCTTTGATCACGACAGTTGCCTGTTTGTTCTTTGGGGTGCCAACGGCATATTTTATCGCAACACGCCCCAAAAAACAGCGTGGTTTCTGGATGTTGCTGATCATTATTCCATTCTGGACCAACCTGTTGATCCGTACCTTTGCCATTCTGGAACTGATCCGAAACGAAGGCACGGTCAACTCTCTTCTGATTTGGGCCGGGGTGATCGATGCGCCGATTCAGATCCTTTATACTGAGTTTTCCATTATTCTGGGGATGGTTTACGTGTACCTGCCACTGATGGTTTTACCGGTCTATGCCTCGATGGAACGGTTTGATTTCAGTCTGGTCGAGGCGGCCTATGACCTTTATGCCACTCGTTTCAGGGTATTGCGCCGTGTTATTCTGCCTTTGGTAAAACCGGGGATTGTGGCGGGGTCCATTCTGGTTTTTGTGCCTTCGCTTGGGGCCTATGTGACACCGCGCGTGATGGGCGGGGGCAACCAGTTGATGCTTGGTAATTTGATCGAATTGCAGTTCGGACAGGGGCGCAACTGGCCGTTAGGTGCGGCTTTGTCCATGACCTTGCTCGCGATCGTGATGGTTGCTCTGATAGTCTATGTGCGTGCTGCCGGAAACGAGGAGGTGCAGCATGGCTAGACAAGGCTTCAATATCCGCAAGCAAACAGGTTTCAGCCAGATCGCCATTGCCTGCTTTGTCATGCTTTACATGCCGATCATCCTGCTTGTGGTGTATTCCTTCAATGCGGGCACCTCGATTGCGATCTGGGAAGGGTTTTCATGGCGCTGGTATGTTTCGGCATGGGCGAATGACCAGGTGCAGGAGGCCACGGTGCGCTCTCTTATCATCGCGGTTTGGGCCTCTGCCATTGCGACCACGGTTGCGGTCCTTGCCGCGCTTGCCACCACCCGCACGCCCAAATTCAAAGGTCAGACCGCGGTATTTGCGATGATCAACCAGCCACTGATGGTGCCCGAGATCGTGACGGCTGTGGCGCTGCTGATCTTTTTTGCGATGATCAAGGTTGCGACAGGGTACACCGGATTGTTGTATCTGATCGTAGCGCATTCGGCCTTTTGTATTCCTTTTGCCTATCTGCCGATACGGGCGCGACTGCAGGGCATGGATTTGAGCCTGGAACAGGCAGCGGCGGATCTCTATGCTTCGCCGTTCAAAGTGTTTACCCGTATTACGCTGCCGCAGCTTTGGCCGGGGATCGCAGCCGGGGCGATGCTGGCATTTGTCATCTCGCTTGATGATGTGGTCATCACCGAATTTGTGAAATCCGCCGGCCAAGATACGTTACCCACCTATATGTTGGGCCAGTTGCGCCGTGTGATGACTCCGGAGATCAACGCGATTTCCACCGTGCTTTTGGCGATTTCGGTTACAATGGTCATCGCCTTTACAGTGCTAACAAAAGTACGAAACTAACCAACAGGAGAAAACAAAATGAAAAAGACACTTACGGCATTAACCCTTGTTCTGGCTGGCCCTGCCTTCGCCGAGGGTGAGTTGAACATCTATAATTGGGGAAACTACACCTCACCTGAAATGATCGAGAAGTTCGAGAAAGAGACCGGGATCAAGGTCACTATCACGGATTACGACAGTAACGACACCGCTTTGGCCAAGATCAAGGCAGGCGGTCACGGTTTTGATATTGTTGTTCCTTCGGGAACTTATGTGCCGATTTTTGTCGGCGAGGGGCTGCTGATGGAAAGCAACCCGAACCAGATGGAAAACTTCAAGAACATGGACCCGCAGTGGGTTGATGTGGAATTTGATCCAGGCCGCAAATACACCGTACCTTGGCAGTGGGGAACAGTTGGGGTCACGGTCAATACCGCAGTCTATAGTGGCGACATCAACACCTCGGCGGTGATCTTTGATCCGCCGGAAGAGTTGAAGGGCAAGATCAACGTTGTACCGGAAATGAATGATGTGATGGGCATGGCGATCAACTATGTCGGGGGGGAGCAGTGCACAGACGATCTTGAGGTGCTGAAAAAGGTGCGTGACACCCTGACAGCGGCCAAACCGAACTGGCTGTCGATGGACTATGGCAATATCGAAAAATACGCCAAGAATGATCTCTCTGCCGGTGTGAACTGGAATGGTGCGTCCTTCCGCGCACGTAACAAGAATCCCGACATTGCCTTTGGCTATCCGCAAGAGGGTTTCCCGGTCTGGATGGACAATGCCGCGATCCTGAGCGATGCGCAGAACGTCGAAGAGGCCAAAACCTTCCTCAATTTCATCATGGACCCGGTGAATGCCGCGATGTTGTCAGAATTCGCACGTTATGCGAATGGCATCAAGGGGTCGGAAGAATTCATGCCCGAAGACATGAAGACCGCTCCCGAGGTGGTGGTGCCCGACGACTTGAAAGGCGCGGCCTATGTGTCCAAGACCTGCCCGCCTTCAGCGACCAAGCTTTACACAGCAATCTGGACCGAACTTCAAAAGTAAATTGCCGAACGGCCCCGCGGGATCTCGCGGGGCCGTTTTTCGTTTGGAGAACTACCATGACGACTGCCCCCGAAATCATCATCCACAATGGTGCATTGATTACTTTTGATCCCGATCAGCCGGCGGCGCAGGCCTTGGCGATTACAGATGGAATACTTGTTGCCATCGGATCGGACGCCGAAATCACTGCTTTGGCCGGGCCAAAGACCCGCATTATTGATGCCTCGGGCGGTACTGTGATGCCTGGTCTCATCGACAGCCATGTTCATTTGTTCGGCGGCTCGGTCGAACTGGATTGTCTGAGCCTCTACGGCGTTGAAGGTCTGGACCAGATGGCACGGCTGATCCGTCCCTATGCTGATGCCAACCCTGATGACGAACTGGTTTTTTGCGTTTCGGCTGATTACAGCATCCTTGGCACCGGCAAGACCCCGACCCGTCATGATCTGGATCAGATAATAGCGGACCGACCGCTTGCGATGTTTGCCCCCGACCATCACACCATTTGGGCCAATACCGCCGCACTAGAGGCCACTGGGTTGATTGATGTTCCAGTGGTGGATTCAGGATCTATCATTGTGAAGGGGGCGGATGGCAAGGCCAACGGCGAACTTCTGGAGCCGGGTGCCTATGGGCCAATACTGGAAATGACGCGCCACAGGGGACGCGAGATGCTGGGGCTTGTCACAGGGCGTGACCCTGACCCCGCTGCAACGCCGGCAGAGCGTGAAAAGGACAAGAATGTGATTGAAGCGGGCCTGCGCCATTGCGCAGCCCAGGGGATCACCGGGCTTCATTTGATGGATGGAAATCTCTATCAACTGGAATTGCTGAACGAGCTTGAGGCAGAGGGCCGCTTGCACTGTCGCACCATGGTGCCGTTCCATTTCAAAGGCACGGATGACATCGCCCGCATAGCTGACGAGGGTGTCCCGATGCGTGACCGGTTCCAGGGTGACAAGGTCTGGTGTGGTCATATGAAAATGTTCATCGACGGCGTGATCGAAAGCGGTACGGCATTGATGCTGGAACCTTATCCTGGCGAGATGGGTGCAAACGATAACATGGGGGATGAAGTGTTCGCTCAGGCACATTTCGTCGCTGCTGCTGTCGAAGCGGACCGGCACGGTTTTCAGATTGCGGTACATGCGATCGGCGATGCGGGGGTACGCCGCACGATTGATGCTTTCGAAGCCGCGAAGAAAGCCAACGGAAAACGCGACAGCCGGCATCGGATCGAACATCTTGAGGTCATGCACAAGGGCGATATTCCGCGCCTCGCCGCATTGGATATTGTTGCCTCGATCCAGCCCGGACATGCCCCGCGTGGCCATATTTTTCCATCCGAAGGAGTCGGTAAATATCTGCACCCGCATCAGATCGAAGGGGCCTATGCCTGGCAGACAATCCGCGATTCCGGTGCCAGGATGATCTTTTCAACAGATTGGCCGGTGATCCCTGTTGATGTGATGCTCAATATCAAGTCGGCAATCGCGCCACTTGATCTTGGGCCTGAATGGGTGGACCAGACACAATCGCTTGACGATACGCTCTCCAGTTACACCCGTGACAACGCCTGGGTAGAATTTAACGAAGACAAGAAAGGTATGCTGCGTGCCGGTATGATGGCTGATGTTGTTGTGATGAGCCATGACCTGCACAAACTGCCACCGAGCGAGGTTACCAAGGCCCATGCGGTCACCACGATCTGTGATGGAAAGGTCAGCTTTTCCATCGGGTGATACTGCGCATCTTCACAAAGCAGGTCAAACGCTGGATAACCCTCTGAAATCTTCAAGACGGAGCAGGCAATGGCACATGGTGCAGGCGGCAATGATGGCGGAACAGGTAGCTTTCTGATCGGCCTGGCGATGATGATCGGTGGCGGTTACCTGCTGTTGAATGGCATTGTGGTCCGACCCAACTTCAGCATGGGTTCACGCGTTTTCGGCATTGGCGGCGTGAGCATCACTTCGGGCATGGTGTTGATCCCTTTCATGTTTGGCGTCGGCATCATTTTTTACAATGCGCGCAAGTGGATCGGCTGGCTTCTGGCGGGTGGGTCGTTGATGGCGCTGATCTTTGGCGTCATTGCAAACATGACATTGCAACTGGCGAGGATGAGCGCCTTTGATCTGATCGTCATCCTTGTGCTGCTGGTTGGCGGTATCGGATTGTTTTTGCGTTCTTTGCGCAATTCGAATTAATGACCCAACTGAAAACGCGGGCTTCTTGCACTTGACCCTCTACAAAGGCTGACATAGACAAACATTCAGCGCGCGGGCGTTGTGTAATGGTTAAGACCTCAGTTTTCCAAACTGAAGATGAGGGTTCGATTCCCTCCGCCCGCTCCACCCTTTCCAAATGTACTCCTGCATGTGACATCCTCGACGCTTGACCCTGAGGGCAACTCGCGCCATCACGCATTGACGTAAAAAAGGATGACCCATGGCCGCCGAACCGATCCGCGCCCCGAACGGAATCAAAGAACGTGAGAAGTCACGCAATTTCGGGTCGTTGCGGGCTCTGATGCCGTTCATGATGCCGTACCGTTTGTTGATGGGGGGGGCGCTGCTTGCACTCATCAGCACGGCGATGGTCTCTCTTGCCATGCCGATGGCCGTGCGCCGTGTCGTTGATAATTTCGACAGTGCGGAAGGGGCGTTGCTGGATCAGTATTTCCTTGCCGCACTTGTCATTGCGGCTTTGCTGGCGGTTGGCACTGCCTTGCGGTTTGCCCTTGTGACGCGCCTGGGAGAGCGCGTGGTTGCGGATATTCGCAAGGCGGTTTTTAACCGTGTGATCGGAATGAGCCCGGCGTTTTTTGAAAAGGTCCTTACCGGAGAGGTGTTAAGCCGGATCACCACCGACACAACATTGATTCAATCGGTGATCGGTTCTTCGGTTTCAATTGCACTGCGCAATGTGTTGCTTTTCATTGGCGGGTTGATCCTGATGCTGGCGACATCGGCCAAACTCGCAGGATTGGTTCTGTTGGTGGTACCTGCTGTTGTTATCCCGATCCTCACCTTGGGGCGGCGCATGCGCAAGCTGAGTCGCGAAACCCAAGACTGGATCGCTGAGTCTTCTGGAAAGGCTTCCGAAAGCCTTTCTGCCGTTCAGACCGTACAGGCCTTTACCCATGAAACCGCCAGCCGGAAACAATTTTCCGATGTGACGGAATCTTCTTTCCATGCAGCGCAACGGCGGATCAAGGTGCGTTCGCTGATGACGGCCATCGTGATCTTTCTGGCCTTCTCCGGCGTTGTTTGCGTTTTGTGGGTCGGCGCGCGGGATGTGCGGGCTGGCGAGATGACAACAGGTGCTCTGGTACAGTTCGTGATCTATGCGGTGATGGTGGCGGGGGCGGTGGCTGCCCTGTCCGAAATCTGGGGTGAACTGCAACGCGCGGCAGGCGCGACAGAGCGATTGGTCGAATTGTTGCAGACAGACGATACCGTTCAGGACCAGGCCGAAGCGCTGGGTCTGCCTGTGCCGGTGCGTGGTGATATTTCACTGGAGAATGTCAGCTTTACCTATCCGGCCCGTCCTGATGCCATCGCGCTTGATCAGGTGTCACTTGACATCAAGGCAGGCGAGACCGTGGCCTTTGTCGGTCCGTCAGGGGCAGGGAAAACCACGATCATTCAATTGATCTTGCGTTTCTACGATCCCCAATCGGGGCGTATCCTGCTGGACGGGATTGATTTGCGCGATCTGCCCCGCGAAGCCTTTCGGCGGGCAATTGCCCTGGTGCCGCAAGACCCTGTGATCTTTGCCGCAAGCGCAGTGGACAACATCCGGTTCGGGCGTCCCGATGCCACGGATGACGAAGTGCGCGTCGCCGCGAAAGCAGCCGCCGCCCATGACTTTATCGCAGCCCTTCCGGAAGGGTATGACAGTTATCTGGGTGAACGCGGTGTGATGCTCTCGGGTGGGCAGAAGCAGCGCATTGCGATTGCCCGCGCCATCCTGCGCGATGCACCGGTCTTGTTGCTGGATGAAGCAACAAGCGCTCTGGATGCAGAAAGCGAAGGTTTGGTGCAACAGGCGGTGGATCAACTGAGCCGGGATAGGACTACCCTGATCGTCGCGCACCGTCTGGCCACCGTGAAAAAGGCGGACCGTATTATCGTTCTGGACGCGGGGCGGGTCGTTGCAACTGGCACTCATGAGGAATTGGTTGCCAAAGAGGGCCTATATGCGCGTCTGGCAAGGCTGCAATTCACTGATGGCATCGCTGCCGGTTAATTCCCCCTTTTGTTTTCGTCTGATTAGGGGGCATACTTCCCGCGAACACACAAGAGGAGAAAACCAACATGGGTTTGTGGAGTTTTGTTAAAGGTGCCGGCAAGAAGGTCTTTGGCGGCGATGACGACGCCGAAGTATCCGGTGCAGCGCTTCAGGATGAATTGAAAGATCTTGGTCTGGACGCCGAAGGTCTGGACATCACGGTTGAAGGGGACAAGGTCAAGGTGAGCGGCACAGCCGTCAGCCAGGAAATGAAAGAAAAGGTCATTCTGGCTGTTGGTAACGTCGAAGGCGTATCTGCAGTGGATGATCAAATCGCAGGTGGCGAGGGCGAGCCGGTGTTCCATACCGTAGAACGCGGCGACACCCTGTCGGCGATTGCACAGAAAACTTTGGGCAAAGCATCCCGTTATCCTGAGATTTTCGAGGCCAACAAGCCGATGTTGACCCACCCTGACAAGATCTATCCAGGTCAGGTTCTGCGCATTCCCGTAAGCTGAACCGTAGCGCGCAGGCAACCGCGCCACCCCTGAAATCTAGCCAAGCCGCCGCACATTCCCTTGTGGCGGCTTTTTGCTGCGTCATTTACCCCGATGACGCCGCGTTCCTATTGCAGCAATGCTTGCGGTGCAGGCGATTTAGCCGCATCCTGTTGCAAATGAAGATATGGCTCGCAAAGGGCTTTAGGGGAGGAATGAATATGCCATACGCCGGGATGGAAGACCGCAACGCAATCGAGGCACAAATGCCTTGGGCCGACCGTGACGTGCCTGTCACACTCTATGGTCAGCTATCTCAAACCACGCAGAAATTCCCCAATCACAAGGCCATTTCCTATCAGATCCTCTCTGGCCCCAAGGACAAGACCGAGACATTCACCTGGAAACAGCTGCTTGATTCTGTTTCGCAGACAGCCAACCTGTTTCGCAGTCTGGGCATCGGAGCGAAAGATGTTGTTGCCTATGTACTGCCCAATTGTAACGAGGCGGTTCTGTCGTTGCTGGGCGGGGCGGTAGCGGGTATCGCCCAGCCGATCAACCCCCTGCTTGACCCTGAACAGATCGGATCAATCCTGCGTGAAACGGGGGCTTCGGTCGTTGTGACCCTGCGGCCCTTCCCTAAAACCGACGTTGCCGAAAAGACGGCGGAAGCGGTCAAGCTTGCCCCCGGTGTGCATACAGTTCTTGAAGTCGATCTTGTGCGCTATTTGACCCCGCCAAAGTCATGGATCGTGCCCTTGATCCGGCCCAAGGGTCTGGTCGGCAATCAGGCCAAATATCTGAATTTCAACAGCGAGATCGCAAAGCACCCAACAACATTGTCATTCGAGGATGTTCAGGAAGACCGCGTCGGATTCTATTTCCACACCGGGGGTACGACTGGCACACCCAAGGTGGCACAGCATTTGTATTCCGGTGCCATTTACAACGGTTGGGTCGGGGCTGAAACGCTTTTGACGCCCGAGGATGTGATGCTTTGTCCTTTGCCGCTTTTCCATGTGATGGCCTGTCATGTGATGCTTATGGGGGCCGTGGCCTCGGGCGCGCATGTCGTGTTTCCGACCCCGCAGGGCTATCGCGGCGATGGCGTTTTTGCCAATCTCTGGAAGCTGGTCGAACGCTATCGGGTGACCTTTGTGGTTTCGGTGCCCACGGCCCTGGCTGCGACGATGCAAGTGCCTGTGAACGCGGATATTTCAAGCGTGAAGACCGCCTTTTCCGGATCTGCCCCCCTACCGTTGGAATTGTTCCGCCGGTTTGAGGAAACCACAGGCATGACCATCGTTGAGGGTTACGGCATGACCGAGGCCACCTGCCTGGTGTCGGGCAATCCGGCCGATGGCCTCAAGAAAGTCGGCTCGATCGGGATTTCGTTCCCCTATACGGATGTCAAGATCGTGGCGAATGGCAAGGAGGTTGCCATCGATGAAGTTGGCGAAATTTGTGTCTCCAATCCCGGCGTCTATGTGGGCCATACTTATACGGAGACAGAGAAAAACAAGGATCTCTACTACGACGACAAGTACCTGCGCACCGGCGATCTGGGTCGTGTCGACAGTGACGGCTATCTTTGGATTACCGGACGTTCCAAAGACCTGATCATCCGGGGGGGGCACAATATTGACCCTGCCGACATCGAAGAAGTGCTGCTGGGTCACGAGGCTGTCGCTTTTGCCGGCGCGATTGGCCAACCCGACGCCCATGCGGGCGAGGTGCCATGTGCCTTTGTGGAGCTGGTCGATGGGGCCTCGGTTACACCTGAGGAACTGCTGGCCTATTGCCAGAAACACGTCAAGGAACGCGCGGCCCATCCCAAACATATCAAGATCATGGATGAACTGCCAAAGACGGCGGTTGGCAAGATTTTCAAACCGGATCTGCGCAAGGATGCGATCATCCGTATCTATGACGCCGCTCTGGCCGAGGCCGGCGTTACGGCGCGGGTCGATCATGTCATTGATGACAAGAAACGCGGTTTGGTGGCAAAGCTGGCAATGAAAGGCGCTTCGGCGGCTGATGTGGGCAATGTGCTGGGGGTCTTTAACACGCCTTGGGACCCGGTGTGAGTGAACCAGATTACCAAGCCCTGATCGACGCAGAAACCTGGGCCTATATCGCGCGTCTTGATGCCTCCTATCCACCTGATGCGGTGGGCATGTCGATTGCCGATCAACGGGCCGCCTATGACAGGATGTGTCGTGTATTTCATGCGGAGCGTCCCGAAGGCGTGACTTCGCAGGATGTGGATTTTGGCGGCGTGAAGTGCCGTCATTATACCACCGGCACCGGTCACGTTACCGTGGTGTACTATCACGGTGGCGGTTTTGTTGTCGGGGGGCTGGAAAGCCATGATGACATCTGTGCTGAGATCTGCAAACGCAGCGGTTTGGATGTCATATCCGTGGATTATGATCTCGCCCCAGAGGCGGTTTTCCCACAGTGCTTTGACACGGCATGGAGCGCCTTCGAAGCGGTGGCGGCAGGGCGTTCAGGTGACATCGTTCTGTGCGGGGATAGCGCGGGGGGCAACCTTGCCGCTGCGGTGGCGCATCACGCGCGCGGCCGCGTAGATGGACGGATCGTGGGACAGGTGTTGATTTATCCCGGGCTTGGTGGCGATCAAAGCAAAGGGTCCTATGTGACCCACGCCGAGGCACCCCAACTGACCATGGCTGACATTGCGTTTTACAAGACCCTGCGCTTTGGCGGCAAAGAGCCGCCCTTGAATGACCCGCGGGCAGCACCGCTGAGCGATACTGATTTCACCGGTTTGCCGCCAACGGTTCTGGTCACGGCGCAATGTGATCCCCTGTCCAGCGACGGCGAAAGCTATCGCGATGCGCTGCTCGCGGCCGGAGGGCAGGCTGTCTGGTTTGATGTCGACGGCATGGTGCATGCCTGTCTACGCGCCCGTAACATGAGCACCCGTGCGGCCGGGTTCTTTGACCATGTGGTCAGAGGTGTTCGCGCCCTGGGACAACGCAACTGGCCGTATTGAGCCGGGATCAAACGCTGGGACAGGGTGTATATTGCACCGTCACAGGCAAATCTGCACGACAAGAAAACACAGTTTCTAGGTCAGGAAACTCTTGGCTTTCATCGTGTCGGCCACCGGCGCGCCCAGACGCTTCAGGATGGTTGGTGCCAATTGCAACTGGTCGATCACGGTTTCCTCTGAGGGGCCTTCTGCATCGCCGAAATAATACAGTGCAGTCTCTTGTTGCAGGGCACCGCGACCGCCGTGGTGGCCGCGTTCATCCTGCCCGTGATCTGCGGTGACGATCACCTCGTATCCTGCGGCGCGCCATTTGGGAATGAAGGGGGCCAGCATCTCGTCCATGACGTGGCAGGCATGGTCCATTTCCTGACTTTCGTGAAAGAAACGGTGGCCCATGCTGTCCAATGTACAGGTGTGCAGCACGCCGTAATTCAGCCCGTGTTTCAGACAGAGATTGGTGAGCGTGGCAAAGAGATCAACGTCTGACGGAGTCATTTGATTGACCGACCCATAGCCCGTCATCGTATGGAAGCGGCCATGGTTTATCGTGTCGCTCTGTGGTTCATCGTATTCGATGTCACGCACATAATCAAAAGGATGGCGGTTGAAGAACTCTGACCAGAAGGAATGGGCGACGGCCCCCGTGACACCCCCGGCGGCGCGGGTTTGGGCAAAGACGTCCTTGTGCTTGAGCCTGAACACATTGCCATTGCCGGTACAGCCGTGTTCGGACGGCGGGACGCCGGTATGGATGGTGGCATAGCAGGAAGCAGAGATTGAAGGCAGTGTCGCACGGTGTTTCCAGACGCGGGCATCGCCGCTGTCCACCCAGCCTTCGAGGTTGCCAAAAAGGCGGCGGAAATTGCGGTGCGGCACACCGTCGAGAATGATCAGAAGCAGTTTGTTGTCCATGATGCGGCTCCGGTTTGGATGGTCCTATGGTGGCTGAGCGCGCGCGCGGGCGCAACGGTTAACGAAATGTGATCCGGTGTTGGGCGAAAGGGGCGTTAACACCTTTGTTTTATGGCGCAATGGCGTGTCACCCCCATACACCCCCCGTACACCTGGAGTGCACCGGAAAGTGCATGATATTGAGGAAATCTCATGGTGAACGCAGCGCATGCGAAGGTGGCGCCAAACGCCACCATGGGGGGGGATTGGTAGGGGGCATTCCCTCTGCGCCTGGTCAGTTTCCGGCGCTTTCCATCTTGCGGTGTGCTATCACCTCTTCGAGCCAGCCCAGTTTCATTTCCGGTACAGAGGAGAGCAACAGATCGGTGTAATCGTCGAAGGGAGGTGCCAGCACCTGAGACTTGGGCCCATAGCGCACGACCTCGCCCTGGAACATCACCGCGATGGAGTCAGCGATGGCTTTGACCGTCGCCAGATCGTGGGTGATGAAGAGATAGGAAACATCTTCGATCTTCTGCAGCTTCAACAACAATTTCAGAATGCCGTCTGCAACAAGCGGATCCAACGCCGACGTTACCTCGTCGCAGATGATCAGCTTGGGTTTTGCCGCAAGTGATCGGGCGATGCAGACACGTTGCTTTTGACCGCCGGAGAGTTCGGCGGGATACCGGTCCTGAAAGCCGTCGCCGAGTTCGATTTCGTCAAGCAGTTCCTGAATGCGCTTCTGTTTGGCCTTGCCTTTGAGACCAAAGTAGAATTCCAGCGGACGCCCAATGATCGTGCCAACGGTCTGGCGCGGATTCATCGCGGTATCGGCCATCTGATAGATCATCTGCAGCTCACGCAGATCGTCCAGAGGCCGGGTGGCAAGGTCAGGGGTGAGTGTGCGCCCATCAAAGGTGATGGTCCCTTCGGAAGGCGGGAGCAAGCCGGTTATGACGCGGGCAAGTGTGGATTTGCCGGAGCCGGATTCGCCCACGATTGCAAGCGTTTGGCCGGGATGCAATTCGACATTCACGTTCTTGAGAACATCAAAATCAGTGCCGCGGTAGCGGGCGGTGATGTTTTCGACCTTCAGCAGTGGGGTGTCGGTTGGTTCTTTCTCGATATGTTTGATCGAGCGGACCGAGACAAGCGCCTGTGTGTATTCCTCTTGTGGATTGTTGATGATCTGATCGGTGGTCCCGTATTCGACCATCGCGCCCTGTTGCAGCACCATGATGTGATCAGAAACCTGGGCCACGACGGCGAGATCATGGGTGATGTAAAGGGCTGCCACACCTGTATCGCGGATCGCTTCCTTGATTGCGGCCAATACGTCGATTTGCGTTGTCACGTCCAGCGCGGTCGTCGGTTCGTCAAAGACCACGAGATCCGGCTGCGGGCAAAGCGCCAATGCCGTCATGCAGCGCTGAAGCTGTCCACCTGAGACCTGATGAGGATAGCGTGACCCGATGTTTTCGGGGTCAGGCAGGCCGAGCTTGGCAAAGAGTTCGACGGCGCGCTGTTCGGCATCGCTCTTGCTGAATTTTCCCTGTAGTATCGCGGCTTCTGTGACCTGCTCAAGAATTTTCTTGGCAGGGTTGAAGGAAGCAGCGGCAGATTGGGAAACATATGTCACTTCGGCCCCGCGCAGGCGGCGCACGTCGCGCAGGCTGGCTTGCAGCATGTCGCGGCCGTTTACCCAGACTTCGCCGCCGGTCAGTTCAACGCCACCTCGCCCATAGGCCATCGCAGCCAGACCGATGGTCGATTTGCCGGCACCGGATTCACCAATGAGGCCCAGCACCTTGCCCGCTTCGAGGTCGAAATCAACGCCATGCACGATTTCAATGTCGCGGGGACGTTCTCCGGGTGGATAGATTGTAGCGCCGATTTTCAGTCCACGCACTTTCAGGAGGGGTTCTGACATTAGCCGCGTCCTCCTTTGAGGGAAGTTGTTCGGTTCAGGATCCAATCGGCCACCAGGTTGATCGAGATACAGAGAGTGGCGATGGCATAAGCGGGATACAGGGCAGCCTGGATGCCGTAATTGATCCCTTCCTTGTTTTCTTTCACGATGCCGCCCCAATCTGCCAGTGGCGGTTGTACACCCAGGCCAAGGAAGGACAGGGTTGAGATGAACAGCACCATAAAGATAAAGCGCAGACCCATTTCGGCAACCAGTGGTGACAAGGCATTGGGTAGGGTTTCGCGAAAGATGATCCAGCCAATTTTCTCCCCCCGCAGACGGGCCGCCTCGACGTAGTCCATTACCGTGATGTCAACAGCGACGGCACGCGCAAGACGGAAGACGCGGGTGGAATCCAGCAATCCCATCAGCAGGATGAGGATCGTTGTCGTGGTCGGCATGACAGAGAGCACGACCAGGGCGAAAATCAGCGACGGGATGGACATGATCAGATCGATGAAACGGCTGATCAGTTGATCGACCCAGCCACCAGACACAGCTGCAAAGAAACCAAGGACGGACCCGATGGTGAAGCTGAGGACGGTTGCCATGGTGGCGATAAAGATCGTTGTGCGCCCGCCGTAAATCAACCGGGTAAGCAGGTCACGACCGATGCTGTCGGTCCCAAGCAGAAATTGCGCCGAAGAAGGTTCCCAGACGTCGCCGACGACTTCGGCCATCCCATAGGGAGCGATGAGAGGGGCGAACAGCGCGGTCAGGAAATAGAGACCGGTAAAGAACAACCCGATGAGTGCGGAAATGGGAATATTCTTCATTTTGGGTGCCTCAACCTTGGGTTTGCAAGGATCGATACAATGTCAGCAACCAGATTGAGGCCGATGTAGACGGCGGCAAAGATCAGGCCACAGGCCTGTACCACCGGCACGTCGCGTTTGCTGACGTGATCCACCAGATATTGCCCCATGCCGGGATAGGCAAAGACCACTTCGATCACCACAACCCCGACAACGAGATAGGCAAGATTGAGCATGACGACGTTAACGATGGGGGCAATGGCGTTTGGAAAGGCATGTTTGCGGATGATTTTTAGCATCCCCATGCCCTTGAGTTCAGCGGTTTCAATATATGCCGACTGCATGACGTTCAGAATCGCAGCGCGGGTCATGCGCATCATATGGGCCAGAACAACCAAGGTCAGAACGATGATTGGCAGGGTGATGGATTTGATTTTTTCGATCAAGGTCATGCTGTCATTGATCAGGGCCACTGACGAAAATTTCAGGTTCGCAAGCAGCCAGGACTGAACCGGGTCGCCGAGAAAATCCATCGACTGAATCAACTGCGGCAGTTGGATCGCCAGAAAAAAGATAAGGACGTAGCCGATCATGAATTCCGGGATCGAGATGGTTGTGAGCGTGATCGCGGAAATCAGCTTGTCCGGCCAGCGGTCCTTGTATCTGACCGCGAGCAGGCCAAGAGTTATTGCCAGCGGGACCGAGATGAGGGCAGCCCAGAAGGCAAGGAAAAGCGTGTTGGAGAGTCGGAAGCCAAGGCTTTCGGCGATGTCGCGGCCATTGGTCAGGGCAACGCCAAGGTCACCTTGTAAAAAGCCTGCAAGCCATTGAAAATAGCGGGTCATGGGAGGATCGTTCAGACCCAGACTTTCGCGCATGTTGGCGAGGCTTTCAGGGGTCGCAGACTGGCCAAGTATTTGCTGGGCCACGTCGCCGGGCAACATCATGGTGCCGCCAAAAATCAGGATGGATGCTGCGAAGAGGAGCATCAAGCCCAGCGCAATGCGCTGAGCTATGAGTTTCAGGATTGGGTGCATGCGAATGGCGCCTTAAGCGTCCATCAACCAACATTTGACGTGTGAATAGTTGTTCATCACAGGGCCGTTCGGGTCATTTGACCAGCCGCCAATATTGTTGGAAACACCAGCGACAAAGTCGTTGAACATCGGCAGGATCAATCCGCCTTCCTCGTTCAGCATGCGACCCATCTTGGAATAGATTTCCTTGCGCTTGGCATTGTCCAGCTCGGCCTTGGCGGCGTTGAGCATGGCGTCAAACTCCGGACGTTTCCAGCGCGTATCGTTCCAGTCCGCAGTCGACAGATAGGCGGTCGAATACATCTGGTCCTGTACCGGACGGCCGCCCCAGTAGGATGCACAGAAGGGCTGGACGTTCCAGACTTCAGACCAGTAGCCGTCGTTCGGTTCACGCTTGATTTCCAGCGGGATACCGGCGGCTTGCGCGGATTGCTGAAACAGGGCGGCGGCGTCAACCGCGCCGGGGAAGGCACCGTCGGAAACGCGCAGGATGATGGGCGAACCGTCATGTCCGGACTTGGCGTAATGTTCCTTGGCTTTCTCGATGGAGTGTTCGCGCTGGGGAATGGTGTCGTCAAACAGCGGATAGGCGGCGTTGATCGGCATGTCGTTGCCCTTGGTGCCATATCCGCGCAGGATTTTGTCGACCATTTCGTCGCGATCAATGGCGTATTTCAGCGCCAGCATCACGTCGTTGTTGTCGAAAGGTGCGGTGTCCTTGTGCGCGATGAAGACATAGTGGCCACGGCCTGCAACGGATTCAACACGCAGGTTTGGTGCCCGGTCCAGCAGGGCGGCGACCTTGGGATCGACGCGGTTGATGATATGTACCTGACCAGACTGGAGAGCCGCGGTGCGTGCGGTTGCGTCATTCAAGACCAGTTGTTCGATTTCATCCGCGAAACCGCGGTTTTCCGCATCCCAATAATCATCACGACGTTTGAAGGCATGGCGCACGCCGGGTTCGTCAATCTCGACCGTATAGGCACCAGTGCCGATGGCGGCACCTGGGTCGTCCATTCCGCCACCGGGCTGGATCATCAGGTGATAGTCGGCCATCAGAAACGGCAAGTCCGCATTGGGTGTATCCAGATCGACCACAAAGTTGTCACCGTCGACTTTCATGCCCGCGATGCCCTTCATGATGCCCAGGGCACCTGATTGGCTTTCCTCGTTGGAGTGACGCTGCATGGTTTTGAGAACATCGTCCGGCGTCATGTCCTTGCCGTTGGAAAAGGGGATGCCCTTGCGAATTTTGAAAACCCATTGCTTGGCATCGGAGGAAGCTTCGACGCTTTCAGCCAAGCGGTAATCGATCTCGCCTTTGTCGGTGACTTCGACCAGGGTTTCACCCCAGGCGCGCAGGTTGTTCAGTGGCACTTCGGAGGCCGTCAGTGCCGGATCCTGGGTGTTTGTGCTTTCGCCGCCGGAGGAGGCGATCTTGATCATCCCGCCGCGAACCGGTGTGGCATGGCCGTCTGCTGCGGCGCTTTGCGCCAGCATTGAGTTGGCGACCGCGGCGGTCACACCCAGAGCAGCGGCGCGTCCGACAAATTCGCGGCGTGTCATCACGCCTTTTGCGACATCGCCTGACATAAGTTTGAGTTGTTCGTTCATTGGTGGTCTCCCGGTTGGTGTCGCCACTTTGCACGGCGTTTTATTGACTGATGAATCAAGGGTAAGCATTTCACGGCCTCTCGCAAGCGTTAATGCGCCCGTGTTTGTAACGACCCGATTACATTTGATCACGCTCAATGCTGTCGATAACGTCACGTTCATAGACTGGTTTGTCGTTCTCAAAGGCTACGATACGGGCCTTGAGGTGGAAATGGGTGGCATCGCATGTCATCGCGCACCTTGCCTCTGTGCGCAGACGAATTCCGTCGCGTTCAATCTCGTCTGTCCAGTGACATTCGCCCCGTGCCGAACAGGGATCATCGGGGTGGATCGACCAGCGTTCGCGTGCGATCGATCCGTTGATCAATCCGTGATCGGCGTCACGCACCTTGCCGAAATCGTCTTCGATGATCAGGGTGACGATGCCGGTGACAAGGTCGGTTTCCTGGCGACGTACATGATTTTCCGGTCGAATCTCAATGGTTTCCCATGGGTCGGCCGCGGTGGGAGGCTCGAACCTGTATTCGTCTTTCTGACCGGAGGGACGTTGGGGCAGGGTGATTTCACCTTGGGAAAGAAGGAGTGTGCCCGGCTGGGGGGAGGGCCAGATCAGCGGCCAATAGGCGTTCGAGATCGACACCCGCAGGCGGTGACCCGCGGGCACGTGGTAGGCGATGTGATCCAGGGTTAGTGTCACCTGCTGGCTTTCACGAGGCATCTGTGTGGGCACTTCTGCCGAGATGCGATGACTCAGGTTCAGGACACCATAGGTGATGCGCGTCGAGGCCCCGTCGGGGTGAATGTGATTCAGCCGCACGGCAATTTGCGCCTGTGGCCTGTCGCTGGTCAGGCATAACGAAACACGGGGCGCACCGACGATGTCCATATCATTTGCCAGCGGGGCACTGTCGAAAGTTGTGGACAATCCGTCATCCGAGCGTTGGTCACCGGGCATTTCCGGTCCTAGCCAAATCGCGCAGTATTCCCCCGCTGCCGCGCCGGTATGGGCCGGAGAGGATATGGTTTGCCCGAGCGGGGCGGGATCGGTTGCCAGACCTGCGTCTGTCAGGTGCAACGTCCGGGTTTCCAGATGTGAGGTTGCGCCCGAGTTTTCGGCAATCCATCGGCCGGGGCGTTGCCTGTACCAGGTGGCGGGTCGCACACCATCCATCAGATAGGCGCGGTAATCGGGGTCATTTTCGACATTGTTGGTGTCGTTTTTCAGCCAGCGATCCCACCAGCGCAGGGCTTCTTGCAGGAATCCGATACGTGGTTCGGGCACAGCGAAATGCGGGTACTTATGTACCCAGGGGCCAACGATACCCTTGGCATCCGGCAAGGCTTCAACCAATTGGGGAACGGCGTTTTTATAGGCATCGCCCCAGCCGCCGATGGCCAGCACCTTGGCTTTGATCGCGGCATAATCCTCGATCACGGATCCGTGTTTCCAATAGGCGTCGCGGCGTTGATGGCGCAGCCAGACGGAGGGGAGGAAGGGTTCCGCCTCTAGCCGCTCCAGCCACATCTTGCGCCAGTCGCTGCGCAGGGCTGGATCGGGCGCACGTGAGGAATAGGACCACATCGTCGCCCCCCAGCCGAGGTTTTCGTTCAGCAAACAGCCGCCTTTGTAATGGATGTCGTCGGCAAATCGGTCCACTGTCGAGCAAAGCGTGATCACGGCTTTCAGCGGTTCCGGGGCCAAGGCAGCGACCTGCAATCCGTTGAATCCACCCCAGGAAATTCCCATCATTCCCACAGAACCGTTGCACCAGGGTTGCGCAGCGAGCCAATTGATCACCTCGACGGCATCAGCCTGTTCCTGGGGCGCATATTCGTCATGCATGAGGCCTTGGCTATCGCCGTTGCCGCGCATATCGACGCGCAGACAGGCATATCCGCGCGCGGCGAACCAGGGATGGGTGAGCGCATCGCGCGCTGTTGTGCCGTCGCGTTTGCGATAGGGCAGGTATTCCAAAATTACTGGCACGGGGTTTTCGTTCGCATCCGCGGGTTTCCAGATTCGGGCGGAAAGGCGGCAGCCGTCCGAGAGATGGATCCCCAGATCGGGGTCTTCGGTGATGTCGCGCAGGGCGTTTTGGGGTATTTTCATGGCGCCAAGCGTTGGCATTGCAGGATTTTTTGTCAACTGTTGCTTTGCTGCCATCTTGACCTAGGGGAAGGCGTAAAAGCCTTGAAAAGAATCGGTTTCCGGACTCTCGCATTGGAGAAAAAGCGAAGCAAAATAACACGTATAGGTAGAAAATTCGAATCGCCGGAAAAAAGCCTCTAGTCAAAAAGCCAATTCCAAGATACCAAAAATACGAGAAAAATTAGGCACGGGACGCTCGAACGGACCGGCCTTGGTAAAAAACGAAAAGTCCCGCGTAGAACGGGTGCTTTGAGGTAGAGTGGTGGTGTTATGAAGGCGATTGATTTCGTCGTCCGCGATAATGCGGGCGGTTTGCAGCGTGGTACGGTTCCGAACGGGGCCAAAACCCACGTGATCCAGGCTGGCGCAGGTCAGGAAATTTCTCTTAATCTGAGACAGGTCGATCTTTCGAAACAGACCCGTGAAGGCAGTGATCTGGTGATCACCCTGACCGATGGTCGCGAGATCACGATCGACAATTATTTCAATTCTGCGGGCACTCCGAATCGGCTGTTCATCTCGGCAGACGGCTATCTCAACGAAGTGGCGTTTGTAGATACAGGGTCGGGTGAACTCTATGCCCAGTTCGGACCGACCGAGCAGTGGGGCAAGTGGAGCCCCTCTGATGATCTGATCTATCTCGGGCGCACTGAATTGGCTGCGGCTGGATATGCAGATGACGAAGTATCCCTGTTCCCCGCACCCCTTTTGGGGGCGGCAGGCCTGTTGGGTGGCAGCGGTGCTGCAGCGGCAGCAGCTGTTGTGGGCGGTGCAGCGATCATCGGTGCTGGTGGCGGCGGTGGCGCTGAGGGCGAAGAAACCACAGGTGGTGGTGACGGCGGCGGTAGTGGCGGCGGTGGCGAGGGCGGTGAGCCTGATCGCAACAATACCCAGGATCCCTACGTCAATGACCCCGATCTGACCACCAACATTGGCGGTGATAACTCCGAGCCGCATACAGCGACGGTAACCGGTGGCGGCAACCCCGGCGATACTGTGATCGTCACGCTTGGCGACCAGCAGATCGAGACTGTTATCACCACCGAAGGGTTCTTTAGCTGTACTTTTGAAGGCGCAAACTTCCCACCGGATGGCACCTATGAAACCGTTGTCACGGTGATCACCGGCGATGGCGAAGTTGTGCTGGACGGCCCTGGCTATGTTATCGATACGACGCCCCCGATGATCGAGGTGTCCAGCGGTACCGAGTCAGTTGGCGATTTCTTTAACGCCGTCAGCTTTGCCGACGGAGTAACCCTTACCGGGCGCGGTGAGGCAGGGGCTTCTATCCTGGTGACAATCGCCGGGATCGAGCAAACCACAACCGTCAGCGAGAATGGCACCTGGTCTGTCACCTGGGCGGCAGGTACGCTTGAAGGCGGCGAATATGCAACCGGTGTGACGATTGTAAGCGCGGATGCCTTTGGCAATACGACCACAGTCACCGATACGCTTGTCGTGGATACGTTGGCGATGATTACCATCGATACGGCAAATGTCGAAACCGACGGGATCGTGAATGCGGTCGAACGCGAAGACGGCGTGACGCTGACCGGCACGGCGCAGGCGGGGTCAACCGTTGTTGTGACCTTTGGCACAGGATCGCATCAGGCCACGGTCGATGCGAACGGCAATTGGTCGGCAGATTTCGCCATGAGCGAGGTTCCCACCGGCGAACAACAGGCCGAAGTTACCGCAGTGGCAACAGATGCCCTGGGCAACTCCAGTACCGCAACGGGCATGGTCGACATTGACACCCTTGTCCGCGACTTTGCCTTTACCGGGACGACGGGTGGCGCTGACGGTGTGATCAACAACACAGAGGCATCGCAAAGCCTGGTCATGACCGGCACGACCGAGCCTGGTTCCTCTGTCATGGTTTCTTTCGGGGGTACTTCGCAAGCGGCGACAGTTGCCGCCAACGGCACCTGGAGCGTCAGCTTTGCCCCCAGCACGATACCAACAGGCGAAGTGACGGCAGTCATGACCGCGGTTGCAACTGATATTGCGGGCAATACCGACACCATCACGCGCAATGTGGAAATCGACCGGGACGGCGGCATCCTGACAATCAGCCCGGCACCGGTCGAAGGCGATGACATTATCAATGAGGCTGAGGCCTCTGACGGTGTTGTGCTAACAGGGACATCCAACCCTTTTGCAGTGGTCACCGTAACCATGGGTGGCGTGGCCAAAACGGTGAATGCGGACGCAGCGGGCAACTGGACAGCGCATTATTCGAACGCAGATGTGGCACCGGGAGTTTATACGGCGCAGATCACCGCAACCACGACAGACAGTGCCGGCAATACGTTGAATGCCTCTGACAGTGTTCAGGTGGACACGCGGGTGGATAACCTTGGTGTGCAGGCCAACCTCGTCGAAGGTGATGGCACCATCAACGGTGCCGAACGTCTGGACGGCGGCGGTGTACAGGTCACCGGTACCACCGAAGTCGGGTCGACATCGGTTGTCGTCACGCTGAACGGTGTGGCGGTCAACGCGGTTGTGGCCGCTGACGGGACATGGACGGCAAACTATGCTGCCAGCCAGGTCTCTGAAGGAACCTATACAGCGACCGTATCGGTGCAGGCGACAGATCGCGCCGGCAATACGGCAACCGTGTCCGATGTGGTGAATGTTGACACCGAAGTCGTACCGCTGAACATGGATGACGATGCGGGCGGACGCGACAAGATCGTGAACGTCGCGGAAGCGGCCACTGGTATTGATCTGGGCGGTGAAGTCGAGATCGGCAGTTCGGTTGTCGTGAACTTTGACGGCACCAATTACACGGCAGTTGTGGACAGCGCAGGTAACTGGAGCGTGACCATTCCACCATCTGCCATTCGTGTCGGCGAGTATAACGCCGCCATCACGGTAACGGCCACCGATGCGGTGGGCAACGTGGACACCATCAACGACACCTTGGCGGTTGATACATCCGCACCCTCTGGCCCTGCGATCGAATCGCTGAACGAAGGGCGTGTCGGCTTTCGCGGGATGTCCACGGAACAGACCGACGATGACCTGTCCGTCTATCAGGTTCAGAACAACGGCACGATCACCGAGGTTGCATCGCAAAGTCAGGACAGTACCCTGCGCGATGAAACGGATATTGTGTTCAACAGCGATGTTCCCGACGGCTCGCACCTTGTGATTACCGCCACGGACGGCGCGCAAAACACCACTGGCACCTATGTTGTGCTTGATGATGGTGCGCCGAATTCGACGGTGGCGGTCAATAATCCGGCCTTGGGCAATTACAACATCGAAACCATCGACCTCAGCTTTGCCGAAGAAGGTAATCTGACGATCGACGAAGCAACGCTTCTGGCCTTGTCCGGAAATTCCAACGAATTGCGGATCCTGGGTGGTGCAGATGATACCGTTACCATCGCGGGCGCCTCGCGGGCGGGTACGGATGCCGCGGGCAACGCGATTTACACGCTGGGAAGCGAAGGTACGATCATCATCGACGATCAGGTGGATGTGATTACCTAAACCACAAGCAGACCACGGAGAGGCGCGGGCGCCAAATGACCCGCGCCCCCAATAAATATCGGCACGTTTTGAGGCAGGATATGGGGCAAGGTGTAAAAAGGGCTATCGGAGTGTGTGCTGCGGCATTCACGCTTGCGGGATGTCTTTCAGATGCGGGCAGTGGCGCGGGCGATTTTGTCGCGCGGTTGAAATCACCGGATGCAAATTCGGTTGCGCGGCCCAGTCACGCGCAAAAGGTAAATTCGGAAAGTGCGATCATTCAGGGGCTTGCGGCGCGTAAATCCGCCTTGCCCTCCGGAAGCAGTTTTGAACGCGTCGCCTCTGCGGTGCTTGCTGCCAATTCGCGTGCTGCGGAATCCGAGTTGCGTTCAGCGCGTTTGCGGTCCGAAGCGGCGAGCAAGAACTGGTTGCCCAAGATCGGTCCCAGCATCAGTCTGACCTCGCTTGGGTCCCTGGTGGCCAATCTGGTCGTGGATCAGGTGTTGTTTGACAATGGTCGCCGCAAGGGCGAGCGTGAATTTGCGATTGCCGATGTCGAAGTTGCCGCGGTCAATCTGGCCCAGGACACCAATGATCGAGTGCATACAGCGCTAGAGCTTTATGTCGCGGCCTCTGAAGGGCGCGAGAAAGCAGCGCTGTCCGAGGCATCACTGCGCGATATGGGCCAGTTCGAATATATCATGTCCGAACGCGTCAAGGGCGGTGTATCCGATCGTTCCGACCTGAATGTGCTGCGCCAGAAGCTGGCCGAGATCAAAGCGGACCGTTCCGCAAATATAGAAGCGGCGAATACCGCCATGGCCGAGTTGAACGCGATGTCGATAGAGCCGCTTGGCGGTCTGCACGGGGTTCCGGCGTTGCGTGTTTCGTCCAATGCTGCGCAACCATTGACGGTGGTGCTGGCCGAGGCGGAAAAAACCCGTGCAATTGCTGCTGCCAAGATTGATCGTGCCGATCAGCTTCCCGGATTGTCGGCAGGGGGCACGATTGGCGAAGAGTCCGATCTGGGTCTACGGGTCAGTGCGGACACATTGCTGGGGTTCGGCACCGGCGCGACCTTGCGCGCAATCGAAGAGGCGAAAGAAGCCGCCGGGCGCAGAGTCGCCCAGGCCAATGAAGATTCAAACCGCAAGTTGCGCAAACTTGAAGGCCAGATTGCCGCAAAGTCCCGTCAGGCCAGCGAAGCTGCGGGACTGACCAGACAGGCCAAGCGCAACCTTGACCTGTTTCAGGAACAATATGATGCCGGTCAGCGTCAGGTTCTGGATGTAGTGAGTGTATATGAAACCTTTGCCCGCCAGCAACAGGCCGAGGTCACATTAAAGTATGAAGCTGCACAGTTGCAGATCGATCTGGCCCGCCTGTTGGGTGTGCTGGCCGATGGGGATGAGATTTGAGCCAGAAACGCGCGTTCACCTTGAAAATCAGCAATGGCAATCAGGGACGTCTTGCGGCGGCCAATACGGCTGATCGTCCTGCTGACGACAAGAAGATCAACAGCTTTGACGAACGCATCGCGGTGCGGGCCCAGTTGGCGGCGACCTACGCCGGATTGTTGGGCGTCGAAGCGGTGCGCCGCGATCTGTTCGAGGCCATTGGCGGTGCGACCCGTGAAGGGGCGGCTGACAAGGACGAAGCAAACGCAATTGCGCATGGGATGCGGTCGATCGGGCTTTTGGCGCAGGTTGCAAGGGTGCGCGGCCTTACTGCGGATCTCTGGCCTGCATTGGCCTATATGACCTCCGGACAGGTGTTGTTGGTCATGGGACAGTCGCGTGGCGATCTGGTGATTTTCGACAAGACCTGTCCTGACAACCGTGCCTTCGTACCGGTTTCCGATTTCAAGCCGTTTTTCACCGGTCTGCTGGTGCGCGCCGAAGCCCCTTTGGCCAAGGTTGCAGAGACCCACAAGACCGAAAGCGCCAAGCCTCACTGGTTCTGGGGGCATTTCGGCCGGTTCAAGCGCCAGATGGCCGAAGTGGCGCTGGGTTCTTTTGTGGCGAACCTTCTGGCGGTGGCAGTGGCGTTGTTTTCCTTGCAGGTTTATGACCGGGTCATTCCACATCAATCGGAAGCGACGCTATGGGTGTTGGCCATCGGCGCGGGCCTTGCCCTGTTGATGGAGGCTTTCATCAAGGTTGCGCGCGCGCGCCTGATGGATGGGGCAGGCCGTCAGATCGAGGTGTCGGTGCTGCAGATCCTGATGAACCGTATTCTTGGCATGCGTTCGGATACCAAGGGACAGGCACCCAATCAGGTGTTTTCCAGCATGCGTGAGTTTGGCTCTGTGCGTGAGTTCTTTACCGCGTCGACCATCGGGACGATTGCTGACGTTCCCTTTATTTTTGTGTTCCTGTTTCTGGTCGCCAGCATTGCAGGCAATGTGGTCTGGGTTCTGGTTGCGGGGGGTATTCTCATGGTGATCCCGGGGTTCATCATGCAAAAGAAGATGATCCGCCTGACACAGGAAACCCAAGGGGCCTCGGCCAAGTCGTCGCGGCTGCTGCACGAAACGATCTTTGAACTCGACACGCTCAAGACCCAGCGCGGTGAAGACCGGGTTGCGCGGTTGTGGCAGGAATTGAACATGCTGCAGGCGATGAAATCCTCCGAGCAACGCAAACTGGCCTCGACGCTGACCTTCTGGTCACAGGGGGTACAACAAGGAACCTATGTCGCAGCAGTGATCACCGGTACCTATCTGGTGTTTGCCGGTGAATTTACCGTCGGATCGATCATCGCTGTAGGGATATTGACGGGACGGACGCTTTCACCGCTGACCCAGCTTGCGGGGACACTCGCGCGTTGGGGCAATGTCAAATCCGCGCTGGACGGGTTGGAAATGATTGCCAGTGCAGAGCAAGATACAGATGCCAACCGGAGCTATCTGCGCCGCGAACAGTTGAAGGGGCATTTCGAACTGCGTGATGTGACGTTCCGCTATGAAGAGGACGGCGCGCCGACACTTGATATCAAGGGCATGGCGATCCTGCCTGGGCAGAAGATTGCCGTGCTGGGGGCGAATGGTTCGGGCAAATCCTCGTTGTTGAAATTGCTCAGCGGACTTTATGCGCCGGAAACCGGCCGCGTGATGCTTGACGGGACCGAGATGAGCCAGATCGAACCGCGCGATCTGCGGCGTCTGATCGGCTATCTGGGACAGGATGTGCGGCTGTTTGCAGGCTCGTTGCGCGACAATCTGAACCTCACGATGCTGGAACGCGACGATGACCGGTTGTATGCGGCACTGGATTTTGCCGGACTTGGCCCCTTTGTCAAAGCGCATCACAAGGGGCTGGACCTTGAGATCAAGGACAATGGCGCAGGTTTGAGTATCGGTCAGCGGCAGTCCATCGGCTGGGCGCGTTTGTGGTTGCAAGACCCCAAGGTTTGCCTGCTGGACGAACCGACGGCGGCGCTGGACCAAACGCTTGAGGCGACGTTGGTGAGCCGCATGGAAAGCTGGCTGGAGGGGCGCACCGCCATCATTGCAACCCATCGTGCGCCGATTCTCGCGCTGACGAGCCGTACCCTGGTCTTGCAAGGTGGACGCATGACGATTGATGGCCCAAAGGACCAGGTGCTGGGCCATATCGCCACAATGAGAGGGCAGGCTGCATGACCTTTGTGAACCCGACCACCATGGACGCACAAATGGGTCGACAGATGCGCGGCCCTTCGGCTGTGATCTGGATGTGCGGTGTTGCGGTGTTGGTGTTTCTGACCTGGGCCGCCTTTGCATGGGTTGATGAAATTGTGCGCGCCGAAGGTTCGATGATCTCATCCTCGCGCCCGCAGATCATTCAAAACCTCGAAGGTGGTATTCTGGCAGAGCTTGAAGTGGCTGAAGGCGATATTGTGGAGCGCGGTGACGTTCTGGCCCGGTTGCACGGGACGCAGTTCCAGTCCTCTGTGGATGATTTGCGCAACCAGATTTCGACATTCGAGATTCGCCGTTTGCGTCTGGAGGCGGAGCTCGCCGGACAGTTCGATTTTGACGTTCCGAATGAATGGGCAATGCGCACACCGAACATTGTCGATTCAGAACGTTCTCTTTTGCGGGCACGCCAGTCTGATTTCGTTTCGCGTTCCGATGGTGCCAAGCGCGTGCTGATCGAGGCAGAGCGCGAAGCCAACCTGATGAATGACCTGTTGGAGCGTAACATTGTATCGCTGATCGAGGCGACCCGTGCGCGAAAATCATTTGCCGATGCCCAGATCAGGTTTGACGAGGTGACAACCCAGACAGAACTGGAGCGGGCCCAGGAATATTCCGATGTCCTAAAGGAACTGGCAACACTGCGCCAGAATCTGAAATCCAGCACCGACCAATTGAATCGTACCGTGCTGACAAGCCCGATGCGCGGGATTGTGAATAATTTGTCCGTTACCACGATTGGCGGGGTGGTGCGCCCCGGTGAGGAAATTCTGCAGATCATCCCCTTGGACGAGGAATTGTTTGTCGAGGCGCGGGTGCGTCCCGAAGATATTGCAGGGGTGCGCCCCGGTCAGGAAGCGACGGTAAAACTGTCGGCCTATGACTATACGATCTATGGTACACTCAAGGGGAAGGTTACCTTGATCTCGGCGGATACATTCAAGGACGAACGCGCCCGTGATCCAGATGGCAACCCCCATTACAAGGTGACACTGCAAGTGGACACCGAGCATCTTACCGAGCGTCAGGCCTCGTTGCGGATCAGACCGGGGATGCAGGCATCGGTTGAATTGCATACGGGGTCAAAGACGGTGATGCAATATCTGCTCAAGCCCTTGTACAAGAGCAAGGAAGCCTTTCGCGAACCCTAAGGCGGATCCGTTGTATCGTATTCCTTCGAGTGCTTCTACCGTTGATCTATGGCGATAGTTGCCCTGCCGTCAAATGGGGGCGTTGCTATTCCTCGGTATCCAGCCAGATTGTAACCGGACCATCATTGGCCAAGGCCACCGACATGTCCGCGCCGAAACGCCCGCGTTGCGTGGGAATGTCCAGACTGGAAAGGTGGTGCACAAAATGTCTGTAAAGTTCTTGTGCGACAGCGGGTTTTGCTGCCTTTGAAAAGCCGGGCCGCGTGCCGCGTCTGGTGTCGGCGGCCAGCGTGAATTGGCTGACCACAAGGGCGCTGCCCCCTGTTTGGGCAAGGTTCAGGTTCATCTTTTCTGCGTCATCTTTGAACAGGCGCAGTTTGGCGATCTTGTTGGCAAGGGTTTCGGCCGTTGCGGGCGTATCCTGGGGCATCGCGCAGACGAAAATCAACAAACCGTTGGCAATTTCGGCAATAACGGTGCTGTCGACTGTGACGGATGCCGCGCTGACCCGCTGCAGGAGGGCCCGCATCAGGATTTCCAGTCGATGATACTGTCTGGTGTGACGCGCTCGGTCCTGAAGCTGTTTGCGGGATGGTCGGTATCCGCATAGCCAAAGGAAATGGCACAGAGCACCAGACGGTCATCGCCAATACCAAAATGGTTTCGCACTTGTGGTGCGTATGCGGCGATGGCTGCCTGTGGGATTGTTGCCACCCCGAGGGCGGTTGCCGCCAGCGTAAAAGCGGTGACAAAGCCACCCGTGTCCATTGCCCCATAGGGGCCAAGCTCTGTAGGAGAGTGGATGATTGCCACATGAGGCGCGTCAAACAGGGTATAATTGCGCAACATCTGCGCGGCACGGCCGGCGCGGTCTGCCTTTTCGATGCCGACAGCATCATAAAGCTGGAATCCACAAGTGCGGCGGCGGGAAGCGTATTCGTCCGTATAGCTGGAGGGCCAGTCGAGGTCCGGTGCCGGAGTTACGCCCTGGGTGGCAAGGTCAGTCACCATTGCGCGAAAGGCATCGGTTGCCGCCCCCTTGGTAATCGTGACCTGCCAGGGTTGGGCATTGCACCAAGACGGGACATGTCGGGCGGCATCGATGATCCGGGTGATGGTTTCGTCGGGAACGGGATCCGCGCGGAAGGCGCGACAAGAAAAGCGCGCCGTCAAGGTTTCGCTGAGCGTGTCATATTGAGTCATTGTTGTGCTGCCAGATAACCGATGAGTCCCGCGGCAAGCAGGCCGAAGATCACCGCAATTGTGATTTTGATTGCTGAGAAGGGGCGTTCGCCCTGTACCCGACCGCTGCGGCCGTTCACGACAAAACGATAGGTCTTGCCACGATATTTGTATGCCGCCAGCCAGACGGGCAGCAGAATATGTTTGAAAGTGAGGTCGGATAATTGGGTATCAATGTTATGAATGCGCTGACGGTCGCCGCCGATGTCGAATTTCACATCGCGTTCGATGACACGGTCCATATGAGCACGGGCTTCGGCAAACCCTTCTTCGAGCGATAGGGCGTAGGCTTCGGCGCGAAACCCGGCAAGGTATTCGGGCGCATAGGGTTCGAGGGCGGACAAATCCCAGGGCTGCAGCGCATCTGTGTATTTCTTTGGCAGTGATTTCGAGGCCAGAACCAGCACATCGTCAAAGAAGCGTGCCACACGTCCTGAAGCAGAGCGCCAGCGTATTTTGGCAACCTGTTGCGTCGTGCGTTTGCCGTCACGCATGACGGTTTTTGTGACGTAGTAAACAGTGCCGCGCTGGCCTGTGTAGCTGCTACGCGTATTGGCGTCATAGGTCCAATAGGGAACATAGATGCCTTGCATGCGGCGCCCCTTGCGGGCGTATTCCTGCAGCCCGTTTGGTGCAAACCACAGCGCGCCGAGCCAATCGTTCATTGCGTCCCGTGCGGTTTCCTGAGTAAGGGCAAAGGGCAAAACCGCGCGGGGTTTGATATGGCGGTTGGTGCCCGTATCCACGACCACAGGTGTTGCGCAAAAGGGGCATTCCGTGGCGTGTTTGCCAGTGGCGAATTCAACCTCGGCGGCGCAATTAGGGCAGGTCGTGACGCGCGTTTCTTCCATCTGATCCGCAGGTAGATCCGCCCGCAAGCCCGCATGCAGATCAAGTTCGGCGATCGGTTGCATCCGAAAACCGGCACCGTCAATGGATTCAGTGTTGCCACAATGATCACAGGTCAACTGCCCCGTGTCCGGCGCAAATCGCAGGTCGGACCCGCAGGTATCGCAGGGAAAGCGATGCTCTTTGAGGGGCGCTTCGGGCGTGGTTTCAGGTGGCATGTGTTCGGGCATAAGCCAGACATAGCCTCCTTTGTGATGACCCTCAAATGTTCAATTACAAATAACGGTGCAAGGCTCTGGGGGCCATGATCCGCAGGGCATTATCTCGTAGCTTGAGATGTCTCCAGATATGAAATCCAGCGTGCACCAGGGCAATCAGGGCGAGCAGGTAAAATTCGAAAACGTGGATTTGGCCGATGATCTGATTGGCCTGAGCCATGTTCATCGGTGGTGCAATTGGCAGAAAACCACCTGCCTTCAGCAAGACGGCCGAGGTGAGACCGAGAAGGAAGCCGGTAACAGCAACTCCGAACAAACCCCAGATAAGCAATTTGTGCAGGGCCTGATGCATGATGCGCGCCCACGGCGCGAGCTTTGGCCCTGGCCGGCTGGCCAATCCCCGACGCAAATAGTCAGCCGTCCAGATCAGGCACATGGTCACGAATATCAGCGCAAGGAAGGAATGGGCCTGAAATGCCTTGGGTCCGAAGGGCAACACGTCATCAGGTGTCACGAGAAGGAACCAGACCAGCATTGGGACCATGGCCCAATGCAATACCTTTAGGGCACTACGGCGTTTCGGAAGGCGTAACATGACAAAGTCACGCAGGCAGGGACGAAAGAGTTTCGCCCACCTTTTCTTTGCGGTGCGGGGGGTCACCCCGGAACAGGCTTCATGTGCCAGGTGGCGGCGGCGGCAGAATGGTAAAGAGCTGCGCCAGTTCGGTTACATGCTCTGCCTTTTGCCATCCGTCCTGACCAGCGGTCCAGACATAGGTTTCGCGGGTCAAGGTCCCGTCCGAGACCTTGCGCCCCATGGCGGCCTTGGAAAACGGGCCGGTGGTTTCGCCGTTTTCGGCAATGTGCCAGACATGTTCTACCGGCGGCGGCGGCGGGGCCATCGAAGCCGGAGCGGCAGGGCGCGCACCCCAGGGGCCAGCCTGAACCGCGGCCGCCTGACCCATCTGCATGCCCAGGCCCGCGCCCAGGCCAGTCTGGATCGCAGCCGCCCCCGCGCCGTCACGGCCCAAGGATTCGGCGGCCTGAAATTGCATGTATTCACCCAGATTACCGATCACGCCCATGGCAGAGCGTTTGTCCATCACCTCTTCGACGGCGGGAGGAAGCGAGATGTTTTCGATATAGAGTTCTGGCAGGGCCAAACCGTATTCGGCCAATTGGGCAGCGATTTCCTTGCCTACCAGCTTGCTTAACTCGCGGGTGTTCGCCGCCATATCCAACACGGGAATATGTGCCCGTGCAATTGTACGGGAAAATTCCTGAACGATGATGTTGCGGATCTGATAACTGATTTCGTCCATGGTGAATTCACCGTCGGTGCCGACAATCTCGGTCAGAAAACGCGCCGGATCGCTGACCTTGACCGAATAGGTGCCATAGGCGCGCAGGCGCACGGGGCCGAATTCGGGGTCACGGACGATGATCGGGTTCTTGGTGCCCCATTTCAGATCGTTGAACCGTGTTGTATTGACGAAATAAACTTCGGATTTGAACGGACTCTTGAAGCCATGATCCCAGTGCTGCAAGGTTGTGAGGATGGGCATATTGTTGGTTTCGAGCATGTAGAGGCCGGGCGTGAATACATCGGCCAATTGGCCTTCATGTACAAACACTGCCGCCTGTCCTTCGCGCACGGTCAGCTTGGCCCCGTATTTGATCTCGTGGGCTTCGCGTTCGAACCGCCAGACCATGGTGTCACGGGTGTCGTCCACCCAATGGATAACGTCAATGAATTCACCTGAGAGGAAGTCGAAAATACCCATGGTTCTGGTCCTTTACGTCAGTTGCCTTGCGTGAAATTTTTGGCAGGCGTCACAGCGGCCCCCCAACAAGTTCACGCGCGATTATTCGGGCTATGGGGCCTGCTTGTTCGGCGCTCATTCCGGGGCGCAGGCGGGGGTCATACAGCATCTTTAACAAGAGTTCATCGTGGTTGGTCAGCAGCGCAAATTCGTCGTCGTCGTTAAAGATCGAGGGGCGTGCAGCCGGGCTGTCATTGGCCAGGCCAAGCCCTTGCGCCAGTTCTTCGTGGATGCAGGACAGACGCAGAAGATCTGGATTTTCAGAGCGGATCACCGCCACGGCTGCGGTGTAGGTGCTGGGGTCGGGCCCAGCCGCATAGGCCGCAACCGCGCAATAGGTGTCGCGGCGCAGGTCACGAAAGGCATCAAGTGAGGCGGGTGAAATGTCCGAAACGCGGGCTGCGGCCTGTGCAAGGGCGGCACCACGATCATCTTCAGAAGCGATGATCACCACGAAATTCGGCGGTGTGCTGACGGAAATCGGATGACCTGTCACGCGCGCCAAGCGGTTGGCATAGCTTGTGACGGCGGCGAGATCCGACTTGCGTTGGGACGGGGGCACGCCATTGCCGAAAACCACCTGCATACGCACTGGTTTGGCCCAGCGGCGCAGCGGGCTGGCACCGCCACGACCTGAGAAATTGCCATTATATTCGTTGAAAAACGCAATTTGTTCGAAGTTGCGCACCAGAGTGTCGGCAGTAAAGGGCGTGTCAACACCACCGCCATCCTGACGCAACAGGCCTTGACTGGTCTGGGCGCGCTCCACCTGATTCAGGTATTGTCGCAAGCGCGCGCTTCTTTGCGAGGTGGGTTGCGCGACTACGGGGGGCGGTGCGGCAACAACCGGCCGCGCCTGTGGTTTTGCCACGGGGACAACGGGCGGTTCGACCGTGCAAGCGGTGAGCGTGGCCAACATTGCCGCCACGCCCCAGCGTCGGATGAAATGGACCTGCGCCGCCATATCCTTATCAGCCCGGGACAGCGCCGGATGCGGTTTCGCCCAGGCCGGTCTTTTTGGCCTTGGCCGCGGCCAATGTGTCGCGCAATTTGGCTTCCATGTCCTTCAGCTCGATCTCGGCGGCGGCGCGTTTGGCCTTGCCTTCGTCGGCGATCTGGAGGCTTTCCTGTATTGTGCCGATCAGGTCCGCATTTGCCTTTTTCACCGCTTCGATGTCAAAGACGCCGCGTTCCATTTCCTGACGAATGATCTTGTTGCTGTCGCGCAGGTTCTTGGCGTTCGAGGTCAGCAATTCATTTGTCAGATCATTGGCTTCGCGGACGGCAGAGGCTGCTTCGGCGGAACGTTGGATCGTTACGGCCTGGGCCAGTTGGGTTTCCCACAAGGGTACCGTGTTGACGAGGGTGGAGTTTATCTTGGTGACCAGGGATTTATCATTTTCCTGCACCAGCCGAATTGAGGGCAAGGACTGCATCGTGACCTGTCGCGTGAGTTTCAGATCATGCACACGGCGTTCAAGATCATCCCGCGCCGCTCGCATGTCGCGCAGTTCCTGAGCGATCATCACGGCGTTTTCTTCGGAGGCGTTCTGAACCGCCTTTTCCTTTGCGGGGATGGTGGTGGCATCGAGTTCGGCCAGCTTTGCCTCGCCAGCAGAGATATAGAGGGCCAGTTCGTCATAGAACTGCAGCGTTTTTTCGTAAAGCTTATCAAGCGACTTGATGTCTTTCAGCAGGGTATGTTCGTGGCTCAACAGGTTGTCGGTGATATTGTCGATCTGGCTTTGAACCTCTTCGAACTTGGCGGTGAATTTGGCGAAAGGCGCGGCGCGGCCCAACAGTTTTTCCCACCAGCTGCGTTCACGGCGCACGTCCAGTTCCGAGATTGAAAATCCGCGAATCGTGGTCACGATGCTGCGCAGTGAATCGCCTGCGGGGCCTACGTCCTTGTTGCGTACGTCGGCCAGCATGCTCTGGCTGATTTCCTGTAATTCCGCCTGCGCGGCGGAGCCGAAAGAAACGATTGACTGGGTATCCTCCATGTCGATTTCACCCATCCGGCGCTTGATCTCGTCACCCAGCGGCTTGTCGGCTTTTTCAAGCGGCACGATGGCGTTGGCCTCTGCCGGTTCGGGCAGCACGACGGCGGTTACTTCTTCGACCAAAGCGAGAGATTGATTGGCTTTTTCACGTACAGTGTCAGACATTTAATAGGGTCCCTTGAGTTTTAGGAGAAGTGCGTTCATTTACCAAGTTGCACGCCTTCGCGCGCCAGACGGTCGCGCAATACGTCGATTTCGATGGTCAGATCGCTGCGGTCATCCAGCAGTGACTTCTGAGTGCGGGCGGCAAAGTTCTGTTCCAGATCGTCGAGCAAGGCAAAGTAGTCCTCCCGCGCTGCCTTGTCCTGTGTCCGGTCGTAAATCTCGGTGAATTTGATCGTCGCATCCCGTGCGCCCTGCAGATACACGCCAAGATATTTTCGCGCCGCGGTCAGGTCACGGGGGTCTTCTTCTACGGTGCGGATCAATGTGCGTGCAGCATCCTGAAAGTCTTCCAGTTTGGCAACGGCCTGTCGGTCGCCGATACGGGCGATGGCGCTGGTCATCGCGCTGAGATGTTTTTCGGCTTCGTCGACAACACGGGCAACCCGGTCTTGTTGAAAACTGTCGATGCCTTCCATGCCCTTTGATTTCAACGGGTCAATGCCAAAGGCCGCGAGATGCAAAGCCGTGGTACTTACACCAAAGATCAGCGCGGCAAGGAGGCCGCCGGATTCTTTATGTGCGCTGACGGCCAAAGCGGTGCCGATGCCAAAGCCGAGCGCTGCAAAAATCTTGCGTGGTACGGCGGGGCGATGGGCGACCTTGCGGTCCTGGAATGCGGCTTCGGCAAGCAATCCTTCGCGCAACAGCCAGGCTGATAACGTCCAGAGGGCCGCACCGCCCAGTCCGAGTGCCATGGGAATCGCCCCGGCCCACAGGGTCGTCGCCACCAACGGGATCGCGGGGATAAACATGATGTTGCTGCGCCCACCTGCTGGCGTCACCTGAATGCGGCGGGACGATTTGCGCGGTGCCTGGGGGCTTTTTCCATCGGGGCTGAACTTGCCGCCATAGCGTTGTGCCATCGCTCAAAGTCCCCCGAGGATGCCGGAGGCAGCGCCAAAAAGCACGACGATCAGCGCGATGTATGCTGCTTTCTGAATGCCGGATGGTGCCATATCTTGTCCTTTGATCTCTCCCCTTGCAGGGTGCAGGCGTTGGCGACCTGCCTCTACTATGCTGGTCCAGAGTGCGTGTAAAATGACCGCGAAGGCAACTATGGCTGCAATTGCGATCAGAATTATTAACAAACGGCCCATGTTACCTCTCTGACGCTAACATATGCGCTCCGGTGCCGCTGCGCTAGTGACGTGAACTGGTGCGGCGCTCGGCGTTGAGCTTGCGGGTATATCCCGATTGGATCACCTCTACCGCGACGAGAACGACAACCGAGAAATAGAAGGTTGTTTTTGACATCGGGATCACTTCGTAGCCGAAGAAGCGCAAAGCCAGTTCAGGGTCATGCATGGCATGAGCGGCCGCTTGTCCCGCTTCGCCCAAAAGAACGATGCCGACAATCAAAAGGATGAACAGGCCCAGCACCTCGTACATTCGGTTTGCTTCAAGAAAGCGGGTGACGCTGTCCGCCAGCAACAGCATGGCAATGCCGGAAAGGATGATCGCAATGGCCAGAACGACAAAGACATCGGTGATCGCCAGCGCAGAAAGCACGGAATCAAAAGAGAAAATCAGGTTCATCATCACGATAAGCATCACAACCTGTGTGGCGCTTTTGCCGGATTTTCCTTCCAGATCCGTATCCAAATGTTCAATGGATAGCATGTGACCGATTTCCTTGACCGCTGTATACATGATGAAAATACCACCGATGATGAACACCAGCGTGGCAAAGTTGACGCCGCCAGTGATCACGCCTTCCCATTCCAGGACAAAGAAGGGGTCTGCCATGGCGTCGATCAGCCTGATCATCACGAAAAGCAGAACAACACGCAGGGCCACCGCGATGATGATGCCCCAGCGGCGTACGGCGGCTTGTTGCGCGACGGGCGCGCGCTGGCTTTCGATCGAGATATAGAGAAGGTTGTCAAATCCGAGAACGGCCTGCAGAAAGCAGAGCACCAGCAGATTGCCAAGGTTTTCGAGTGTGAGCAGGTCGGTCATCAGATCCCCCATTTTTCGCGTTGTGCATGCTCATAGGGGGCAAATGGTTCAATGTGAACGGGGTGTGAGGGGGAATTATGCAGGATCGGTTGCTTTGCATGTCGGAATTTTCGAAAAAATCCGGTGCATTTTTGCGAACCAACCGGTTTAGCGCCGTGGTTTCATAGGCTTTCGCGGCGGGCGTTTGACCATTTTCGGTTTTTTCGCAGCCGTGCCGCTGTTGTCTTCCAACACCAGGCCCAATTGGTCACGCACGACCTTGCGGCGCAATTCCTCGACTTCGCCCTGCTTCAGCTCTCCCAGTTGGAAAGGCCCATAGCTGATGCGGATCAAACGGTTGACGGAAAGCCCGACGGCCTCCATGGCGCGGCGGATTTCGCGGTTCTTACCTTCGCGCAAGCCAATGGTCAGCCAGGCATTTGCGCCCTGTTGGCGATCAATTGTCACGGCCATCGGTTGAAAACTTTCGCCGTCCAGGGTGATGCCCTTGCGCAGTGGTTCCAGAATTTCGTCCGAAGGACGGCCGTTCACCCTTGCGCGATACCTACGCAACCAGCCGGTGCTGGGCAATTCCATTTTCCGCTTGAGCGCGCCGTCGTTGGTCAACAGCAACAAGCCTTCGGAATTGAGGTCAAGGCGTCCCACGCTCATCACCCGGGGCATATCCGCTGGCAGGTCATCATAGATGGTGCCACGCCCTTTTTCATCGCGGTTGGTTGTGACCAGACCTGATGGTTTGTGATACAGCCAAAGCCGTGGCGGTTCCGGTTCTGCCAGGGGTTTGCCGTCGACCTCGATCCTGTCGGTCGGGGTCACATTCAGGGCAGGCGAGACTATCTGTTCGCCGTTCACACGGATGCGGCCCGCTTCGATCATGCGTTCGGCTTCGCGGCGCGAGGCGACGCCAGCGCGGGAAAGAACCTTGGCGATCCGGTCGCCCTTGGGTGTGTCGTTGTTTGGCTGTGTTGTCATGTCTGTGGCTTAACTGCTTTGGCGGACTTGCGAAAGGGCGGCATTTGCGGGCATGTGACGGATATGGTGTTTCGGTCTTACATGGAGGTGGCTTTGGCTGAAGCCAAGACTGCAGCGGCCCGCGGCGAGGTGCCGGTGGGTGCCGTGGTGGTTGATGCCGCCGGACAGGTGGTGGCGCAGGCAGGGAACCGGACCCGTGAACTGAATGATCCGACGGCCCATGCAGAGATGCTTGCGATCCGCGCGGCCTGTGCCCGGGTGGGATCGGAGCGGTTGATTGATCATGATCTATACGTCACGCTCGAACCCTGTGCGATGTGCGCCGCCGCCATTGCCGCAGCGCGGGTGGCGCGGTTGTATTATGCGGCTTCTGATCCCAAATCGGGCGGTGTGGCACAGGGGGCACGGGTGTTTTCCCATCCGCAATGCCATCACGCGCCCGAGGTCTACGACGGGATCGGCACCGCCGCCGCCGAACTGCTGTTAAAGTCGTTCTTTGCGGGCAAGCGGCGCTAGATTTCAATCGCTTGCAAAACCTGCGGTTCAACCACATCGACCTCTGGCAAGCCCTCCGCCAACACTTTTGCGGATTGTTCCAGCAAGGGGAATGTGCGGTAGTGGCAGGGGATCACGGTCTTGAAGTTGAAATACCGTTTTGCGGCATAGGCGGCTTCTTTCATACCCATTGTATAGTGCCCGCCGGCAGACAGAATGCCGATGTCGGGTTTGTAAAAATCCCCGATCCAGTCCATGTCCGCCATGATGCCCGTGTCACCCGACACATAGATTGTATGACCCTCACCGCGCAGGATGAATCCGGTCTCCGATCCCATGTATCGGCGCATATCACCCACATCAGCAGCCGAGGAATGGGAGGCGGGCACCATGCTGACGGTGACCTTGTCGCCCAGAGAGATGGTGCCGCCGATATTGAAGGCGTCACCCTCAACCGCGCCCTGGGCATGTAGGTACTGCGCCAGTTCATAGATTCCCGACACCGGTGCGCCGGTTTTCTTGGACAGTGCGACAACATCGGTGATGTGGTCAAAATGGCCATGGGTCACATGGATTTGGGTCGCACCTTTGGTCGCCGCTTCATGTTGATCTTCGGTCATCATCGGGTTGCCGGTGAGCCAGGGATCCACCAATAGCACCTGATCTTCGATTTCGATGCGGAAAGAGCCATGTCCAAGCCAGATGATTTTCATTTTTCTTCTCCTGTGTTTTCCAGAGAGTTTAGCGTCTTTACGATGATGCACCAGCCTCCCCTTGCGAGGCGCAGCGTAGGGCGGTATTGGCAGGAAAACGAGATGACCGCGAAGGAAGCCCCATGTCGATTGATGAAAATACCGCCGCCCGCGTGGCGAAACTGGCCCGCATCAAAGTCGAGCCTGAGGCCTTGCCTGCCTTGGCGCAGGAATTCAACGGCATCCTCGGCTTTATCGAACAGTTGAGCGAAGTGGATGTAGAGGGCGTTGAACCGATGACTTCTGTAACACCGCAGCGGCTGAAGCGCCGCGAGGACGTGGTGACGGACGGGGATCAGCAGGACAAGGTTCTAAAGAACGCGCCCGATGCGCGTGAGGGTTTTTTTGCGGTGCCAAAGGTGGTGGAATAATGAGCGATCTGAACAAATTGGGACTGGCCGAAGCCCGCGATGCTTTGCGTGCCGGGGAAACCACCTCCAAAGAACTGACCGAAGCCTGCCTCACCGCGATCGACGGGGCAGGGGCCTTGAACGCCTTCGTGCATCGCACGCCCGAGATTGCGATGGAACAGGCGACCCAGGCCGATGCGCGCTTGAAAAGCGACAAAGAGGCCCCCGCCATGTGCGGCTTGCCCATTGGTATCAAAGATCTGTTCTGCACTAAGGGCGTGCCTTCACAGGCAGGCTCACGCATCCTCGAAGGGTTCCTTCCGGAATATGAATCCACCGTCAGCCAGAACCTGTTTGATGCGGGCGCGGTCATGCTGGGCAAGCTGAACATGGACGAATTCGCCATGGGATCGTCCAATGAAACCTCCGTCTATGGCAATGCGGTCAACCCCTGGCGGCGCGGCAATGACGATGTGGCGCTGACACCGGGTGGTTCCTCTGGTGGTTCCGCCGCTGCGGTTGCAGCCGACCTTTGTCTGGCGGCCACCGGCACCGATACCGGCGGCTCCATCCGCCAGCCCGCCGCTTTCACGGGCATCACCGGCATCAAACCGACCTACGGGCGCTGTTCCCGCTGGGGCGTCGTTGCCTTCGCTTCCTCGCTCGATCAAGCTGGCCCGATGACGAAATCCGTGCGCGATGCGGCGATCATGCTCGAAGCCATGTGCAGCTATGATGCCAAGGATTCGACCTCGGCAGAGTTGCCCGTTCCGAATTTCGAAGCCGCTCTGACAGGCGATGTCCGAGGCAAGAAAATCGGCATCCCCAAAGAGTATCGTATGGAAGGTATGCCCGAGGAAATCGAAACCCTTTGGGCCGACGGCATCGCGATGATGAAGGATGCAGGGGCGGACATCGTCGACATTTCGCTGCCGCATACGAAATATGCGTTGCCCGCCTATTACGTCATTGCCCCTGCCGAAGCCTCATCCAACCTCGCGCGCTATGACGGGGTGCGATATGGCCACCGTGCCAGGCTGGATCACGGGGATGGCATCACTGAGATGTACGAAAAGACCCGCGCCGAAGGGTTCGGCCCCGAAGTGCAGCGACGCGTGATGATAGGGACCTATGTGCTTTCGGCGGGCTTTTATGACGCCTATTACAACCGCGCGCGCAAGGTGCGCAGCTTGATCAAAAAGGACTTTGAGGATGTCTTTGCCCAGGGTATCGACTGTATCCTGACCCCTGCCACACCATCTGCGGCCTTTGGGTTGGGTGAAATGGCTGATGCCGATCCGGTGCAGATGTATCTCAATGATGTCTTTACGGTGACGGTCAACCTTGCCGGGTTGCCGGGTATTGCGGTGCCCACGGGGACCGACCGTCAGGGATTGCCGTTGGGGCTGCAACTGATTGGGCGTCCCTGGGAAGAGGCCGATTTGCTGTCTTCCGCCTATGCGCTTGAGACAGCCGCCGGTTTTGTAGCCAAGCCGGACAAATGGTGGTAAAAGCCCCGCAAGAAACAGGTCAAAAGACAGAGCAGCTTCATGATGATACGTCTCCCCCTCGTTCTCGCCGCTGGCGTGGCGCTTCCCGCATGTCAACCTGCCGTGCCTGATTCGGGGCGCGGTGTCGGGTTCGGTGATGATTTTGTTCAGCAACAACGCGCTCGTGACGCAGCGCTTGCACAGGGGACCAGCCTGCCGGCACCCGCGCAGGTTTCAGCGACCCCGCTTGGGTCGGCACCCGCTGACGGTTCTGCCGAAGCAACGGCGGCTGAAACTGCCCGGGTTCTGGCGGCAACGCGCAGTGGCGCAAGCAATGGGCTTGGCAATACTGCCGCCACCAATTCCGGTGTCGCACCCGTCATTGCCAGCCCGACCAACGCACCGCCACCGGTCCTGAATGCTGCGGGGATCTCGAATGAAAACAACTTTGACGCGGTTTCGGGCCAGCGCAGCATTGATGCAGATGCCGCACGTCTCGCCTCCAACCGGTCACAATATCAGGTGATTCAGCCCGAAGCCCTACCGGATCGGACCAATAGCGGGCCCAACGTAGTGGCCTATGCGCTGCAAACGACGCATCAGCGGGGCGTTCAGAAATACCGCCGTACCGGGTTTAACAAACAGGCGAAATATGAACGCGCCTGTGCCGAATTTGCGACAGATGACGAAGCCCAGATCGAATTCCTGTCCCGCGGCGGCCCTGAAAAGGATCGCAAGGGCATGGACCCCGATGGCGACGGCTTTGCCTGCCGCTGGGATCCGACACCCTACCGGCGGGCGGCGCAACAGGGATAACCTGTGCAAACCCTTGAGATAGCTCAGCGTCCTTCGCCCAATTGCGGGCCGCGTCGCGCAGGGTTGAAGCCCCAACTGATCGTGATCCACTATACGGCGATGGATAATGCCGAAGTTGCGATCCAGCGGTTGTGCGATCCGGTGGCGGAAGTCTCGGCACATTACCTCATAGCTAACAACGGCGCGATCACCGGCCTGGTGCCCGAGGACCAACGGGCATGGCACGCCGGCGCGGGCTCCTGGCAGGGGCAGGATGATGTCAACTCCCGCTCGATCGGCATCGAGTTGGACAATCGCGGCACGCATCCGTTTTCAGAACCCCAGATGAGCGCCCTCGAAGGGTTGCTGGCGCAGGTCATTCAGCGGTGGTCGATCCCTGCAACCGGTGTGATCGGTCATTCGGACATGGCCCCCGGTCGCAAAATGGATCCCGGTCCGCATTTTGACTGGGCGCGGCTCGCCCGTCTCGGGCTGGCGGCCGATGTCTGTCGACAACGCGTCCCGCTTTCTCTCGATCCGGACAGTTTCATGCGGACAGCCCAGGCTGCGGGATATCCTGTTGATCTGCCCTTCGAAACCCTCCTCGCGGCGACGCGGTTGCGTTTTGCCCCCTGGCGCAGGGGCCCGTTGGTCCCGGCTGATTACAATTTGCAGGCCTGATCCCTGGACGATCCCTTCTTCTCTTTTTGGCCTTATATACCGTAGCGCCCCATCTGCTGCATTGACGACAGACCCGTTCACGCGCTAGGCCCGCCTCACATGCGGAAGGCTGGATGGCCGCGGTGCCCTTCGGGGTGTCGAGGAAAGTCCGGACTCCAAAAAGAGACGGTGCCGGGTAACACCCGGGCGGGGCAACCCGACGGAAAGCGCCACAGAAAACAGACCGCTTTTGTGCTTGCATGAAAGTAAGGGTGAAACGGTGGGGTAAGAGCCCACCACGCTTCTGGCAACAGCGGCGGTACGGCAAGCCCCACCGGGAGCAATGCCAAATAGGAACCGCGTGTCGCGGGCTTTCGGGCCAGTGACAGGGCTGCTTTTGCCCCAGCAGGTTCGGGTTGGCAGCTATAGCCACTGTGGCAACACAGTGGTCAGAGGAATGGTCATCCAACGTCAGCGGGTTTTCCCGGTGACGGGGACAAAATCCGGCTTACAGGCCTTCCGCATGTGTTCGTCGGGTCTTTCTGGCGTCGGGGAGACCCGGATATTCTGCAGGCACCGTTTACTGTAGCGGGGCCTGCGACAGCAAAGGGATGAGGCATATGGAATTGCGCAACAAAACGGCACTGGTCACAGGGGCCAGTGATGGCATCGGGCGTCACATCTGTCTCAAACTGGCACAGGCGGGCTGCGGTATCGCCGCGCTGGGCCGTGATCAGGCGCGGCTTGCGGCCGTCACGACTGCCAGCACCGAGGCTGGGGCACCCTGGGCAGAGAGCTTTGTCTGTGACATGCGCGATCCGGATGCGATCAGGGAGACAACAGCCGCTCTGCAAGCAGCCTCGCGCGCTCTTGATATTGTGATCAACAACGCTGGGATCTGGCACAAGACGGGACCGCTTGATTCGATTTCTTCTGAGATGATCGAGGATACGGTCGCCACCAATCTTACCGGAGCGATACATCTGACCCGCAGTCTGTTGCCGGGATTGCGTGCGCAACCCGAAGCGGCGATTCTGAATGTTGTATCAAAGTCCGGTGTTCTGGCCGAAGAGGGGCAATCGGTCTATGCCGCGACCAAACATGGCATGCGCGGCTTTACCGACGTGCTCAAGATTGATGAAGCGCAAAGCGGTGTCAGGGTGGCTGGCCTGTACCAAAGTGGCACCAATACGGGTATGTTTGCCAAAGCGGGGCAGGATGTGCCCAATCACATTTTTACCGAACCCGATGATCTGGCGGATGTGGTGGTATTCATGCTCTCGCGGCCTGCGAAACTCTGGATGCATGACGTACGGGTCGAGTTGTAAGAAAACCCCGCCTTTGGTGTTGACTTGGGGTGGCATCCCGTTAAAAGCCAAACTTCAGAATACACGCGCCAGCCTTTGTGCCGATGCGCAGCAGGAGAAGACAAAATGGCAAAGCCAACCACGATCAAGATCCGTCTGAACTCGTCCGCGGGCACAGGCCACTTCTACGTCACCAAGAAAAACGCTCGCACCATGACCGAGAAAATGGTCATTCGTAAATACGACCCCGTTGCGCGCAAGCACGTCGAGTATAAAGAAGGCAAGATCAAGTAAGATCTGACTTTCGTTTTATGCAGGGCCGCGCAGTTTGCGCGGCTTTTTGCGTTTAGGGACAAAGGCAGGGGATGTGATGACACCTGAAGTCTCAATGAATCCTGTGCGGTCCATGAAACGCACCATGATCCTTGGCGGGCCGGGTTCCGGCAAATCCACCTTGGCGCGTTTGCTGGGGCCGCGATTGGGCTTGCCGGTTTTTCACATGGATCAGATTCATTGGCAGGAAAACCGGGTTGAGCGTCCGATGGCCGAGAAACTTCCCATGGCGCAAGCCGTGGAAGAACAGGACAGCTGGGTGTTTGAGGGCGGCATGTCCGTGACCTATGGCAGTCGAATGGAACGGGCGGATCTGCTGATCTGGCTGGATTTGCCGGTGGGGCTGCGTCTGTGGCGGGTGACCAAACCTCTGTTCCGCTATCTGGGCAAGGCGCGGCCGGATCTGCCGCAGGGCTGTGTGGAACGGCTGCACCCGGAAACGCTGACGTTTTACAAATTTATCTGGCAGTCACGGCATATTGCGCGGGCGAAGGTTGCCAAGCTGGTTACAGAGGCACGGGACGAATTGGTTGTGGTCCATCTGCGCCGCCCGCGTGAGGTACAGGCCTGGCTGGCGGGGTTGTCCTGACGCCGCCGCGTTAACGCTGCTCTGGCAGTATGTCCTTGGTCGCGGTAACCAGTGCCTTGATATTATCCATATCGTGTTTCAACCTGCGGCGCTTGTCGCCTGGTGATTGATGCAGGCGGCTGGTGCCGGGACGGCGGGCGGTTGCCGGGCGGATCGGGCGCGGTACAAAGCCGCCTGCGCAATTGGGGCAGACGTTATATGCAACACTGTGTCCACACAGGAAGCGCAAAAGGTGCATTCATAGCTACAGATGCGGGCATTTGTGGCCTCTGGCGGCAGGTCGCAGTCGCACATCTCGCAGTTGGGGCGCAGTTCAAGCATCAGATTTCTCCCGAGATGGATTTGGCTTGTGAAAAGAAAAAGGCCGATCCATGGGACCGGCCTTTCAAAACGTTCTGGCGAAAGCCGCTTATTCGCGGTTGCCGAAGAGCTGCAGCAGCATCATGAACATGTTGATAAAGTTCAGATAAAGGCTCAACGCGCCCATGATGGCGGCCTTGCCCAGCCACTCCGTGTCGCCGTGATGCGCATGGGAGATATAGTCGGTTTTGATCCGCTGTGTGTCATAGGCTGTCAGACCGGCAAAAATCAGCACGCCGATGGCAGAGATGGCGAACATCAGGGCACCGGATTGCAGGAAGATATTGACGATAGACGCCACGATCAGACCAATCACTCCCATGATCAGGAAGCTGCCCCAACCGGAGATGTCCCGCTTGGTCGTGTAGCCATAGAGCGACAGACCGGCAAAGGCGATTGAGGTGACCAGGAAAACCTGAGCAATAGAGTTATTGGTATAAACCAGAAAGATCGAACTGATCGAAACACCCATAACAGCGGCAAACAGGTAGAATACCGTCTGTGCTGTGGCGGCAGACATCCTGTTGATCGCCGCGCCGAACCCGAAAACAAAAGCAAGCGGGGCGAAAATCACGACCCATTTAAGGGGCGAGGCATAAAGCGCATACCCGAGACTCGTCAGATATTTATCCGCACTCAGTTGTGCTGAAGCACCGGCAGGGTCGCTGGTGACAGCAAGTCCCGCAAGCGCCCAGGCAGCGGCGAAAGTGATCAACATGCCTACAGACATTGTGCTGTAGACCTTGTTCATATGGGCGCGCAGCCCCGCATCTATATCGGCGGCGCGGGTTCCGGCTGCGGTCCGGATTGTATTCACGTCAGCCATTCATGACCTCCAATTGGCAAAAGTGTCGTTTCCCGCGCCAAGTTCACGCGGTCTCCCGTCAAATATCGGAATTCGAGGCACATATTACAAGGTTTAACCTGCCCGTATGACGCAGGAATGTCGGTTTATTTGATCCATTGCGCCGGTGTGTGCCAAAATGGGCGCTTTGCCTCTGTTTTTGCGGTGGTTTCGCTGATCCCGATGTCGTCCAGTTGATGCGGATCCAATGCCGCAAGCTGCCTGCGGCTGCGGGCGACGGCAGATGCGATATTGATGCGCTGGATCAGAGAGGGGCGTGCCGGTTGGCAGATGGCAGTCTGAACGACGACGGACGAAGGGGAGAGCCGCATGGTATGACCTTTCAGTAAATGTGATGTTTTCGCTCTTTTCATTTCGATACTTGATATGTCTTGCAAAAACATAAATAAGGAAAGAGAATGTTTGTTGGATGATGCATCACGAAAGTTGATATATGAGAAATTTGGACATCACGACCCTGCGGTCTTTTGTGGCCGTGGCGGATTCTGGTGGCGTCACACGTGCTGCCGGGTTCCTGCACCTGACGCAGTCGGCGGTGTCGATGCAGCTCAAGCGGTTGGAAGAAATGCTGGATCTGCCGCTGCTGGACCGAAGTGGGCGCACCATTGCGTTGACCGCATCAGGCGAACAATTGTTGGTTTATGCCCGTCGGATGGTGGCGCTAAATGATGAATTGATCAGCCGGTTGACCCATCAGGCCTTTGAGGGAGAAATCAAATTGGGTGTGCCACATGATGTGGTCTATCCGGCCATTCCCCAAGTGCTGAAACAGTTCCACTCCATATATCCAAGGGTCAAGATTCAGCTGGAAGCCTCCTATACCCGTACGCTGAAAGACCAGTTTGCCAAGGGCGAATGTGCAGTGATCGTAACGACGGAAACCGGCGTTGATCAGGGAGGGGAGGTTCTTGGGGCCAAGCCTTTGGTTTGGGTCGGTGCCCCCGGTGGAACGGCGTGGCGCCAACGCCCGCTGCCGCTTGCCTTTTGCCGCTATTGTGTATTTCGCGCCCAGATCGGTGTCGCGCTTGACGCTGCCGGGATTGATTGGGAAATGACAGTGGATACCGAAAGCGATCGCACGATCGAGGCAGCGGTCAGCGCCGATCTGGCGGTGCATGCGATGATCGAGGGAACGCAGCCCCCTTATCTGGAAGTGATCGATCATGGCGGCGCATTGCCCGCCTTGCCGATCCAGCAAATCAACCTTTATGGCGCGTCGGAAGGAGGAGGCGAGGTGCATAACACACTTCTGGACCTTCTCCGCCGTGCCTTTTCAGGTACGGAAGTGCAAAGGATACGCGCAGTCTAGGGGCGAGTCGGGTGCCGTTTCTGCCCAAAATAGCTTGTATCGGCAAATTCCAGCCGATCCCGCCAATCCGCATCAAAGCGCGGGCGCACGCTGGATTGAGAGCGCCGGCTTGCGAAAGGCCACTACCTATGGGAGAAAAGTATCCATTTGAAACAACGCTTGGCGGCATCTTTGAGGGATCTTCCATCTTAGCGGGTACTTTGGTGTGAAACCCCTGAACCTGCGTCGACATCCAATGATAAAGGGTGTCTTAAGGTCCAAAATTAAATTATTGGGACATTTTGATTTGCGCCGCCCATCGTGCGTTGTACAGTGCTCGGAATGGTTAAACCTGTTAACAGTGCGGAGTGGACGATGGTCGTTTCGATAAAACCGGAGTCCACGAGTAAATCGGAAATTTTAGTAAGAAGGTTTGTACGCTATGCCTCATAAGGTTGATGTATTTGTAGGTCAGAAGATCCGGCAACGGCGGTGGCTGACCGGAATGACGCAACAGCGGCTGGCGGAATTGGTGGGTATCAAATTTCAACAGATTCAAAAATACGAAACCGGTGCAAACAGGGTCAGCGCCTCCAGGTTATGGGACATCGCTGACGCCCTGGGCGTTGATGTTTCCTTTTTTTTCGAAGGGATCAAATCTGAAGAGGAACAAACCACTGCGGGCGTTGAAAACGTCCCCGTTGATCTCATGGGGGACAAGGAAGCGATGGATTTGATCCGGTCCTATTATTCCATACCCGAAGATCAGCGCCGGCGCTTGTTCGAACTCGCCCGTGTATTAAGTGATGTGGCCTAGCCCCGGACAGCGATTGCACAACACATCGAATACCTGCCCCGGAACCTGATTTTGATGCCTCACCCTTCCTATGATGCTGATGTACGGCGTGTTGCCTGGATGATGGCCGATGCGGCAAGAAAGGTAATACTGCCCTATTTTCGCGGTTCGGATCTGGCGACGGAAAACAAATTGGCGGGCGGTTACGATCCTGTCACACTGGCAGACCGCGCCGCTGAACAGGTGATGCGTGAGATTCTTGCGGTTGAACGTCCAGATGACGCGATCCTGGGCGAGGAGTTCGGCATCAAGACGGGTACATCCGGCCTGACATGGGTGCTGGACCCGATTGACGGCACCCGCGGTTTTGTTAGCGGTACACCGACCTGGGGGGTTCTGATTGCGCTGTCGGATGCGGATGGACCTTTTTACGGCATTATTGATCAACCCTATATTGGCGAGCGGTTTGAAGGTGGACCGGAAGGTGCGTCCCTGGCCGGTCCATTGGGTGAACGTGCCTTGCAGACACTTGCACCCCGCGATTTGACCCAGGCGATCATTCTGACCACCTTTCCCGAGGTTGGCATGCAGACCGATCATGATGGATTTCATGCCGTCGCCTCAAAGGCTCAGCTGACGCGCTATGGGATGGATTGTTATGCCTATGCGTTGTTGGCGGCGGGGCAGGTAGATCTTGTGATCGAGGCGGGTTTGCAAGCCTATGACATTCAGGCGCCCATCGCGGTGGTGCGGGCTGCCGGCGGGATCGTGACCGACTGGCGCGGCGGCCCGGTTCATGATGGTGGCCGTGCCCTTGCAGCGGCAAACCCCGAGATTCATGCGCAGGCTCTGGCGATCCTGCAAAAATATTGACGCCGCGAGGAGGCGCAAATAAGCTTGCCCTGTGCAGGTTCTTCCCGTTTTCCGTCTGTACGTCAGGTAACCTGAAATGGGCATCGCGGAGAGGTGTCCCTTATGGCTGAAACGCTCATTCGAAATGCAGACATTATCGTTACAATGGACGATAGCCGTCGTGAAATCGCGCAGGCCGACCTTCGGTTGACCGATGGCGTGGTCAAGGAAATCGGCCACGATTTACAAAGCAAGGGTGAAGTGATTGACGCGCAGGGCTGTGTGGTGACACCGGGTCTGGTCAATACGCACCACCATCTTTATCAATCACTGACCCGTGCCGTGCCATCTGGGCAGGACGCCCTTTTGTTCGGCTGGCTCAAGACACTCTACCCCATCTGGGCGCGGATGACGCCAGAACATTTTTTCGTTTCTGCGCAGGTCGGACTGGCCGAACTCGCCCTGTCGGGATGTACGTTGAGTGCTGATCATCTCTATCTGTATCCAAATGGTGCGCGGCTGGAGGATACGATCCATGCTGCAGCGGAGCTGGGTCTACGGTTTCACCCCACACGCGGTTCGATGAGCATTGGGGAAACTGCCGGAGGTCTGCCGCCGGATGACCTTGTCGAAGACGAAAACGTGATTCTTGAGGATTGTATCCGGTTGGTCGATGCCTTTCATGATCCCGGCGAAGGTTCGATGTGCCGTGTTGGTCTTGCGCCTTGTTCGCCGTTTTCCGTCAGTACGGATCTGATGCGAGAGACCGCGCTTCTGGCGCGAGACAAGGGAGTGAGGATGCATACTCATCTGGCTGAAAACACAGAAGATATTTCCTATTCTCAAGAAAAGTTCGGCTGCAGGCCTGGCCATTATGCAGAAAACCTTGGCTGGGTCGGAGAGGATGTCTGGATGGCTCATTGTGTCAAGCTGGACGCGTCTGAAATCGCGCTGTTTGCAGATACAGGGACCGGCGTTGCCCATTGCCCCTGTTCGAATTGTCGTCTTGGTTCCGGCATCGCGCCGGTGCGCGCCATGCGTGATGCCGGGGTGCCTGTGGGGCTTGGTGTCGATGGATCTGCCAGCAATGACGCCGGTAACCTGCTGACTGAAGCGCGTATGGCTATGTTGTTGCAAAGGGTTGCCAATGGCGCAGACGCCATGAGTGCGCGCGAAGCGCTGGAAATCGCGACACGGGGCGGGGCCGACATGCTGGGGCGGCCTGACTGCGGCCGCATTGCGCTGGGATGCCGTGCCGACGTTGCGATCTGGGATGTGAGCGGCATCGAAGCGGCGGGGTCCTGGGATCCGGCGGCCTTGCTGCTTGCCGGGCCAACCACAGTGCGCGACTTGTTTGTTGAGGGCCGCCAGATCGTGCGTGACGGCCATGTCACGATGCTGGATCTGGGCGCAGTCATTGCACGTCAGAACGCCCTGGTGCGGGCATTGGCCTAACCGGTCAGGTCACCTGCGACCCAGACGTCAGCAACGGCGCGGTCATCCCCCATCATGATGGTGGCAAACAGGCTTTCCCAATGGGATTTTGCCTGTGCATGGCGCTGTGCGATCGCGGGGGTCGAGGACAGGTTCAATACTGTTACATCCGCCTCGTACCCCTGTGCGATAGAGCCGATCTTGTCGCTCAGATGCAGGCTGCCCGCCGACCCGGCGGTTGCCAGCCAGATCAGTTGCGCCGCGTGCAACGGCGTGCCGCGAAGCTGGCCAATCTCATAGGCTGCGGCCATGGTGCGCAGCATTGAAAAGGATGATCCGCCGCCGGTGTCCGTGGCCAGGCCGATGGGGATATGACGGGCGGCAAGACCGGCCATGTCAAACAGGCCTGACCCGATAAATGTGTTCGATGTCGGGCAATGCACAAGCGCGGCGCCTGTCTCGGTGATGCGGTCGATCTCGCGGGGTTCGAGATGGATCGCATGGCCAAAGACGGCGCGTTCACCGATCAATCCCTGTGCTTCGTAAGTGTCGAGATAATCCCGTGCCTGTGGGTGCAAATCCGACACCCAGGCAATTTCGTCCGTTTGTTCGCTGAGATGGGTTTGCATCAGACAATCGGGATATTCGCGCCAAAGGGCACCGAGAGCGGCAAGTTGCTCTGGCGTCGAAGTGGGGGAAAAGCGCGGAGTAATCGCATAGGTTGCACGCCCTTTGCCGTGCCATCTGTCAATCAGGGCCTTACTGTCGTCATAGGCGGTTTGCGCGGTGTCGCGCAGGCCTGCAGGGGCGTTGCGATCCATACAGGTCTTGCCGGCGACAATACGCAGGTTGCGTGTTTGCGCCGCCTTGAAAAGGGCGTCGGCGCTATGAGGGTGGATCGTGCAGAAGGAAGCAACCGTGGTGGTGCCATGGGCAAGGGTCAGATCAAGGTAGCGTGCAGAAATGGCGGCAGCATAGGTTGGATCGGACAGCCGCATTTCCTCGGGGAAGGTATAGTCGTTTAGCCAGTCTATCAGGCGTTTCCCCCAGGAGGCGATCATGGCAGTCTGGGGATAATGCACATGTGCATCCACAAAGCCCGGACAGATCAGGTGATCCGCCCCATAGGAGGTCACCGCCGCCTCTGGATAGGCTTGTTTCAGCGCTGCTGCCTGTCCGACCTGGGTGATGATGCCGTTGGCGATCAATACCGCGCCGTCGGTGTCAATGCGCACAACGTCCTCCCAGGCTTGCTGCAAGGGATTGCCGTCGAAACATAAGGTCGGGCCGGTCAGGAGGGTCATATCTGTCATGGCGTGATCTTAGGCGGGGTGCGGGCAGGCGACAATGGGCATGGTGCGCCAGCCTGCACAAAGTCGACATTGGCGGAGCGCCGGTCGGTTAGCACATTGTTCTTTTTCAGGGGCTTGCCTATTGTTCCTGCAACCAGCAGGAGGCACGTAAGATGTTAGATAGTGATACTGAAACGGCTGTAACCTCCGAAGACGAAGACGCAAAGAACTACAAACTGGACCGGCGTACAGTTGCGTCTGTTCTTTATGCTGTCGAAATTGATGATCGTGACCGTTTGATCGAATTGATGGAGCCGCTGCATGCGGCAGACATTGCGGACCTGCTGGAACAGATCAACGCCTATGATCGCAGTCGTCTGATCCGGTTGTATGACATGGAATTTGACGGCGAGATCCTGTCGGAACTTGACGAATCCATCCGCGAAGAAGTGATCGCGGTGCTGACACCGCAGGTGTTGAGCCAGGCAGTGCGTGAGTTGGACAGCGACGATGTTGTTGACCTGATCGAAGACCTTGAGGACCATCAGCAAGAAGCGATTCTGGAGGTTTTGGAAGACGCTGATCGGGTCGCGGTCGAACAATCCTTGTCCTGGCCTGAATATTCCGCGGGCCGCCTGATGCAGCGCGAGGTGGTCAAGGCACCCGAACATTGGACTGTAGGGCAGGCAATTGATTATCTGCGCGCAACCCCGGAAGAAGATCTGCCGGCCCAGTTCTATCACATTGTGATGGTCGATCCGCGCTTTCACCCAGTTGGCAACGTTACACTGGGCAAACTGATGCGCTCCAAACGCGCAACGATGCTCAAGGATATTCTTGAAGATACCTTTCAGATCATTCCTGTGATGCAGGACGAGGGCGATGTGGCCTATGCGTTCAACCAATATCACCTGATTTCGGCACCGGTTGTAGATGACGAAGGGCGGCTGATCGGGATGATCACCATTGATGATGCCATGGCGGTGCTGGACGAAGAACACGAGGAAGACATTCTGCGTCTTGCCGGTGTTGGCGAAAGCTCTCTCTCGGACCGCGTAATCGAGACGACCAAGCAGCGCTTGCCATGGCTTGCGGTGAACCTGCTGACCGCGATTGCGGCGTCGATGGTGATTTCCCAGTTCGAAGTCGCGATTGCACAGATCGTAGCCCTGGCGGTGCTGATGCCGATCGTTGCCTCCATGGGGGGCAATGCCGGCACTCAAAGCCTGACAGTGGCCGTGCGCGCCATCGCAACCAAGGATCTTACCGGATCGAACGTCTGGCGCGTGATCCGGCGTGAATGCCTGGTGGGGCTGATCAATGGCGCGATTTTTGCGGTGGTGATGGGGATCGTCGGCGTGATCTGGTTCGGCTCTCCGGCGCTTGGTTATGTGATCGCGTCTGCGATGGTGATCAATATGGTGGTTGCGGGATTTGCAGGCACAGGCATTCCGATCCTGCTGGAACGGATCGGTATTGATCCGGCGTTGGCGTCAGGTGCCTTTGTAACGACGGTAACGGATGTTGTCGGGTTCTTTGCCTTTCTGGGATTGGCGGCTGCGGTGCTGTTGTGACCGATCTGAAACAGATCAAGGAAGCCGCTCGTAAAGCGGCATTTGCACGGCGCAGGCCCTTGTTTGAAAAGGCAAATGCTGCTCAGGCAGGGTATCTGAGCGAAATTTTGGCGGGGTATCGGGGTGTGCCACTGTCCGGCTTCATGCCGATCCGTACCGAGATTGACCCCGTGCCCGCCATGGCCGAAGCCTCAGCCCATGGTCCTGTGGGTGTTCCCGTGATCGAAGGTGCTGATCAGCCTTTGAAATTTTCGCAATGGACCCCGGACGCGCGAATGGTGCCGGGGGCCTTTGGTGCGCAAATCCCTGATGTCCCAGTGTATTTCGAGCCTGAAATCCTGATTGTGCCGTTATTGGCATTCAACCGTTTAGGCGGGCGTCTGGGCTATGGCGGCGGATTCTATGACCGCACCCTTGAGATGCTGCGCGCCAAACGAGCAACCCTCGCCATCGGCTTTGCCTTTGCGGGACAGGAAGTTACGGATTTGCCTCTGGAAAGGACCGATCAACCGCTCGATCTGATCGTGACAGAAGCCGGTGTGATCGAGGTGCCGGCGCATTGATTGCTCAGCGGTGTCTTGACGGGTGCGGCGGAATTTCATTTCCTGATTGTAAAAAATTAATTTTAGCAACAATCGGAGACTGAAAATGAGCTTTTTTGATGTTTTTATAGATTCAGTTAAGCCGCAAACGGCCAAGGATTTTGAAACTGTCTACAAGGTCGGCAAAGCGCTCGACAAGATGGGTCCCAAGTCCAGCGCAAAGAATGTCGAAGAACTGCAAAGTGTTCTGAAAAAAGGCTGGATTGAGAAGGCCGAAAAACAGATCAAACTTGAGTTGAAACGTTTTCAGACAGCGCTGAAGGCCAAAACCATCTGGCCGGAAGAAAAGATCGATGCCTATGAGAAAAAGGTGATTTCCGCCTACAAGAAAGAAAGCAAGAAAGGCTTGCAACCCATCGATTGCAAGCAGACCATTGCCGCCATTCGTCCCCTGTTGAAAGAGATTTCCAGACACGAGCAGGCGCTGCGCGACATTGCTTATCTGTCCAAGAAATCAATCGCGACAGCCGCCGGCATGGAAAAAGACTATCGCCTGCGCAAGGAATATTCCGCCGAACTTGCCAAGCAGTTCAAGCTGTTGACCAAAGTGGCGGTCTTCGGGGCGATGCAGGCAGAAATGCTTACTTATTATCTACATTGCATCGAACTCAAGAAATTATATGCGGAGGCGGAATCCTGCGCCAAAAAGCTTGGCAAACGCGTGGCGGAGGACGCCAAGGAAGCCAAAAGCCGGGCAGAGATGACCAGGGAACAATTCAACTACACCAGTCGTTCCTGTTATTGGGAAGACCTTGAAGGGCGCATCTGACCACGGGTAAAGGTCTGGGTAACCGCCCAAATCTGTACTTGCGTGCATGCGGGTCTGGCCCTAGCTGTTCTTCTCATGAAAATACTCTTTCTCGGCGATGTCATGGGCCGCGCTGGCAGGCGCGCTGTTTCAGAAAACCTCCCGCGTCTGCGCGACGCATGGAAGCTGGATTTTGTCGTGGTCAATGGCGAAAACGCCACTTCTGGCATGGGGCTATCGGGGGCGCATGCCAAGACTCTGCTGGAGGCGGGGGCGGATTGCCTGACGCTGGGTGATCATGCCTTTGACCAGAAGGACATGCTCAGCTTTATCGAACAGGAACCGCGCATCATTCGCCCACTCAATTTTTCCAAGACCGCACCGGGCAAGGGCGCAAAGCTGTTTACTGCCCGGAACGGACGCAAGGTTCTGGTGACACAGGCCCTGGGGCAGGTGTTTATGAAACGTCCCTATGACGACCCGTTCTCAGCGCTGGATGCGGTGCTCAAGATCCATCCGCTTGGCGGCATGGCTGCGGCGATCATCGTTGACATACATTGTGAAGCGACCTCGGAGAAAATGGCAACCGGGCATTGGTGTGACGGACGTGCCTCTTTGGTTGTGGGGACCCATACGCATGTGCCGACATCGGATGCAATGATCCTCAAGGGCGGCACTGCTTATCTGAGCGATGCGGGGATGTGTGGTGATTACAATTCTGTCATCGGGATGGACACGACCGAACCTTTGCGCCGTTTCATTACCGGCATGCCGAAAGACCGTTTCACACCGGCCAACGGAGAGGCGACCCTTTCGGGAGTCTATATCGAGACAGATGACAAAACCGGCCGTGCCACCCGTATCGTTCCCGTGCGCGAGGGGGGGATGCTTCAAAACAGCGGTCCGTGACTTTGCTTTGACAAGCCGCGTGCTTGTCGCCTAAGCGGCGATGAGCGACATTTCAATCAAGTCGCATAGCGCAGGTCGAGGTTGCATTGATGAATTTTCTGCCCCTTTCGGACACCGGAAACGCGGTTCTTGCGCTCACTGTTGTGGTGATCATGTTCGTGCTTTTCCTGCGCGAGAGCTTTCCAACCGAAGTCGTGGCTCTTGCCGGTGCTGCGGTCCTTCTTGTAACGGGCATATTGCCCTATCAGGACGCGCAGATGGTGTTGTCCAATTCGGCACCCTGGACGATCGCAGCGATGTTCATTGTGATGGGGGCACTGGTGCGCACGGGCGCGCTGGATGTGCTGACGCAACTGGCCGAACGATACGCCCGAACCAATCCAAAGATGGCGGTGATCGGCGTGATCCTGTCGGTGATGGCGGCAAGTGCCGTCATGAACAACACACCTGTGGTTGTGGTGATGATCCCGGTGGTCGTGCAGTTGAGCAAAACCCTGGGTACAAAGGCGTCCAAGTTATTGATTCCGTTGTCCTATGCCGCAATCATGGGCGGATCGCTGACCCTGATCGGCACCTCGACGAACCTGCTGGTGGACGGGGTGGCCCGTTCTCAGGGGATGGAGCCGTTCGGGATCTTCGAGATCATGCCGATTGGTTTGGTGGTCTGTGCCTGGGGATTGATTTATATGGGGCTGTTCGCCCGCAAGCTCTTGCCAGATCGCGACAGTATGGCCTCCATGTTGTCGAACCGGTCGAAAATGAAGTTTTTTACCGAGGCGGTAATTCCTCCGGATTCCAACCTGATCGGGCGTGAGGTGCTGGATGTGAAGCTGTTCAAGCGCGAGGGGGTCCGCTTGATCGATGTGATCCGGGGCGATCAATCCTTGCGGCGTAACCTCAAAGATGTGTCTCTTGAGATTGGTGACCGCGTGGTCCTGCGCACGGAAATGACGGAATTGTTGAGCCTTCAGGCGACCAAGGAATTGAAGCGCGTCGATCAGCTGTCAGCGGTCGAGACCACCACAGTCGAAGTGCTGATTACACCGGGGTGCCGTATGGTGGGACGGACGCTCGGCTCGATCCGGTTGCGGCGGCGTTATGGCGTCTATCCGCTGGCGGTGCATCGGCGCAACCAGAATATCGGCCTGCAACTGGATGATCTCATCGTGAAGGTGGGTGATACGCTGCTGCTGGAAGGGGCGGCTGAGGACATCAACCGTCTGGCGGTTGATATGGATATGGTGGATGTGAGCCAGGCCTCTGCGCGGGCCTACCGGCGCGGCCATGCCCCCATCGCCATTACTGCCCTGGTTGGCATTGTCGTGCTCGCCGCATTCAATGTGGCACCGATCCTGATGCTGGCGGTCATTGCTGTCGCCCTGGTGCTGGTCACGGGGTGTATTGACGCCGAAGAGGCCTTTACCTTTGTTGACGGACGTTTGCTGGCCTTGATTTTTTCGATGCTGGCGGTGGGGGCGGGTTTGCAGAATTCAGGGGCGATTACGCTGCTGGTCAATGGCATTGCGCCGACACTTGGCAACTTGCCGCTGACCGTCGTGATCTTCTGCGTGTTCCTGCTGACCACGGTGCTGACCGAAATCGTCTCTAACAATGCAGTTGCCGTGATCATGACACCGATTGCAATCAGCCTTGCTGCGGCGCTGGGTATTGATGCACGGCCCCTGGTGGTGGCGGTGATGATTGCGGCGTCCTGTGCCTTTGCCACGCCGATCGGATACCAGACCAATACGCTGGTTTATGGTCCGGGTGGCTACAAGTTCACCGATTTCATGCGTATTGGTGTGCCTTTGAACCTGAGCATGTCCTTGCTGGCCAGTGCTGTCATTCCAATGGTTTTCTAGCGCCCTGGTCTGAACGGGAGCGCTTGTCGAGAGTGCGGACGGTATATAAGGCCAAAAAGAGGAGGGGGAAGTGCCCTTAAAGCGGCCAGAACACCAGGATTGCGGGGATCGAAACCGCGACAACGATGATTTCGAGCGGCAGCCCCATACGCCAGTAGTCGCCAAAGGAATAGCCGCCCGGACCAAGGATCAAGGTGTTGTTCTTGTGTCCGATCGGGGTGAGGAAGGCGCTGGAGGCGGCCACTGCAACGGCCATCAGGAAAGGATCCGGAGAAACCCCCAGGGTCTGGGCCATCTGGATGCCGACGGGGGCTGCAACGATGGTTGTCGCGGTGTTGTTAAGGACATCGGACAGGGTCATGGTCACCACCATCAAGACGGTCAGCACGATCCAGGGGGCCATGCCCTGGGTCAGCCCGATCAGCGCCCCCGCGATCAATTCGGTACCGCCGGAGGTTTCAAGCGCCGCGCCAAGGGGGATCATGGACCCCAGGAGCACCACGACCGGCCATTCGATGTGGGAATAGAGTTCGGAGAGGGGCACGATTTTCACGAGCACATAGGCGATAACAACAAGTCCGAGGGCGACCGGCAGGTAAATCAGTCCCACACTCGCAGCCATGACGGCGGCACCAAAAAGACCGATGGCCAGCCATACCTTGGTGTTTTCCGTCACCGCCAGCCCGCGATCCGCAAGGGGGAGGACATCAAGCCACTCCGTCACATCGGCCGCAGTGTCACGTGGCACCAGCAGCAATAGAATATCGCCTGCTTTCAGCTCGGTACCGCGCAAACGTGACGTGATTTTGCGGCCCTGGCGGGAGATGCCCATCAGGACGGTGCGCCGGCGCCATGCCAGGCCGACCGCCTGTGCGGTGCGTCCGTTCAGCCTCGAGGATTCCGTGACGACCACCTCTATGATCTCAACACCTTCGCCCCCTGCCTTCAGGAGTTCCTCGCGGTCAGTATCGGCCAAAGCGAGCTTGAGCGTGCTGCGAAATTCGTCCAGGGCATCCGGAGTCGCGTCCAGCACCAGCGCATCCCCTGCCTGCAGGATCACGGAGCGCGCCTGGCCGTAGCGGCGTTTGCCATCGCGGATGAGACCGAGGATTGACACGTCGGCGCTGTCGGCGTCGGGATAGAGTTCCTTGACCCGTTTGCCGATGTGTTTGCTGTCCTCGGGAATCACCAGCTCGGCAATATATTGCGACAGGTCTTCGGTGCTGATCGAGGCATCATCGCGGGCCGGGATCAACCGCCAGCCGATCAAGGCGACAAACGTCAGCCCGGCGATGGCGGCAACCCCGCCGACGGGGGCGAAATCAAACATGCGAAAGGGTTCGCCCAGTGATTCCTGTCGTATCGCGGCGATGATGATATTCGGTGGCGTGCCGATCAGGGTGACCATGCCGCCGAGGATGGTGGCAAAGCTGAGCGGCATCAGGCTGAGGCCGGGGACGCGGCCCGCCTTGCGTGATGTCTGGATGTCGACGGGCATCAAGAGCGCAAGGGCTGCGACGTTGTTCATGAAAGCCGAGAGGATGCCGCCGACGGCGCCCATCAAGGTGATATGGGCACCCAGAGAGCGGGAGGCATCGACAAGCGTGCGGGTGATCAGCAGCACCGCACCGGAGCGCACAAGGCCGGCGGATACGACCAGCACCAGCGCAACCACCAATGTGGCGGGATGGCCGAAACCGGCAAAGGCGTTTTCGGTCGGGACAACGCCGAGAACGACGCCCAGCATCAGAGCGCTGAAGGCGACCAGATCATAGCGAAACCTGCCCCAGAGCAGCATGCCAAAAACCGCGCCAAAGAGGGAGAATAGGATGATTTGATCAGTGCTCATGCCTGCACCATCTTTGGTATCAACTTCCAGGGCAAGAGGAGAATGGTGTCAGGACACAACGACTTGACTCCGACTTGTCCGCCAAGCGGTGCTGGCCTATAGAGGCGGAAATCGCAGGAAATCCACCAAGAGGTATATCATGGCCGGCCACTCCAAATGGGCAAATATCCAGCACCGCAAGGGGCGTCAGGACAAGATTCGCGCCAAGCTGTTTTCAAAATTCAGCAAGGAAATCACCGTTGCAGCCAAGATGGGCGACCCTGATCCAGATAAGAATCCGCGCCTGCGGCTTGCGGTGAAAGAGGCCAAGTCGGCTTCGATGCCCAAGGACAACATCGACCGTGCGATCAAGAAATCAGTTGCGGGCGAGGGCGAGGATTACAAGGAAATCCGTTATGAGGGCTATGGTCCCAACGGGGTGGCGGTTATTGTCGAGACAATGACCGACAACCTGAACCGGACCGCGTCGACGGTGCGTTCGACCTTTACCAAGAATGGCGGCAATCTGGGGGAAACCGGCAGCGTCGGGTTCATGTTCGACCGCAAGGGCGAAGTCAGCTATCCGCTGGAAGTGGGAGACAATGACACCGTGATGATGGCCGCGATCGAAGCCGGTGCCGAAGATGTGGAAAGCACTGAAGACGGTCACGTGATCTGGTGTGCCGATACGGAACTGAACGATGTGGCCACGGCGCTTGAGGCCGAGCTGGGCGAATCGGAGTCGACCAAACTGGTCTGGAAACCGACAACCACCACCGAATTGGATCTGGAAGGTCTGCAAAAGCTGATGCGGCTGGTGGATGCCCTGGAAGATGACGATGATGTGCAGCGTGTCACAACGAATTTTGAAGCCTCTGACGAGGTGATGATGCAGTTTGAAGAGTCCGCCGGGTGATCATTTGAAACTTGAACTGCCGCTCTTGCGGCGCGGCAGTTCGGGAAGGTGCAGGGCCTCTGGCATCTAGCCAGACAGGCGGGCGCGACCGACCCAGGGAAACCCCCTCCAGCGGCGGCGCGGGTTTTGTTCGGTCGGTTTTTGCTGGGCGAGGCTGGCCAGTACTTTTTTGACCTCATTCAGCCGGCTGCGCGCGGCGGTGCTGCCGGCGGATGCCTGAACATCCAGAATCTTGGATTGGGTATGAAGGGCGGCTTCAATGACGGCCAATTCCTGATCACTGACAATCAGATCATGTTGTTTGCAGAACATATTGTTTTCCTTCATCTCTGGAGCCCATGTAGGCGCTTGCCTGCGCAGATGCTAGGGACAGCAACGCAGATCACATTGATTTGTGGCGGTTTTGTGGTTTAGCGCTGCAATGGGCGTAATTGTTTCAACCCGATGCGCAAAATTTCGCGGGTCAGGGGCGCGAGGGCCGGAGCCATTGCGCGGGTCACTTGCCAATACAGTGGCACATCCATCGGCAAGGTGGCATCGAGCGTGACCAAGCGGCCGCTGGCCAGATGGTCGCGGATCAGGCTTTCGGGGATCATACCCCAGGCCATACCGGTGAGCGCGGCCTTGTCGAAGGCGGGGGTGGAAGGCATCTGATGTGTGGGCGGGTATAGAGACCTGCCGGTTTTTGCCGTAATCCAGCGGGCCTGAAGCTGATCCTTGGAGGTAAATGTCAGCATCGGGGCAGAAGCAAGACATTCGGCAGTTATCCCCGCCGGGAAATAGCGCGCCATGTAGTCAGGGCTGGCAACGGCACTGTAGCGCAGGGCACCAAGGGGGTGGAGATCGCAGCCCGTGACGGCCTTGTTCTTGCCTGTAACGGCGGCGCTGACGGCCCCGCGGCGCAGCCATTCATCTGCGGTATCCTGATCGTCGATGCGGAGATCGAACAACATGGCAGGTGCCGCCGCAAGGGCAGGGACCAGCCATGTGTCCATACAGTCAGCAGGCACGGCAAGGGTCAGCCGGGCGGGCAAGGCGGCCTCTTTGGCGATGTCGCCAAGAGCTGCTGCCTCCAGCAAGGCAACGTCTTCGGCATGTTTTGCCAGCCGCGTGCCCAAAGGCGTCGCCGTGCAGGGCTGGCTGCGTGTGACGAGGGTTGCGCCAATCCGTTCCTCCAGCGCCTTAAGCCGTTGCGAAATGGCTGAGGGTGTCACGTTCAGGCTTGCCGCGGCGGCCTCAAAACTGCCCAGGCGCAGAATGGCGGAGAGGGCGGCAAGCTGTGTGGGGTCGATCGGCATAAGATTTTCTAATCTTGAGTTACTATCTTTAATTTGATTAATGAGCTATCCCCCCGGTAGTCAAGTGGCAGACTTAAAACAGGATTTTGCTGATGCTTGCTTCGTTCCTTCCCGGTTTCGCTCTCAGCTTGACTCTCATCCTTGCTATCGGGGCGCAAAATGCCTTTGTCCTGCGACAGGGGCTGCGCCGCGAGCATGTGTTCTGGGTCTGCCTGACCTGCGGAGTATCCGATGCGCTCTTGATCGCGGGTGGTATCGCGGGATTTGGCGCATTGGCGCAGGCTGTCCCCGGGTTTGAAACCGCCATGCGCTATGGCGGGGCGGGGTTCCTGTTCTGGTACGGGGCGCAGAATGCACTTTCCGCCTGGCGCGGCGGCGAGGCCTTGGACACGTCCGGCAAGGCGTCACATGGTCTTGCCCGCACGATACTGACCTTGCTCGCCATTACCTGGCTCAATCCGCATGTCTATCTTGATACCGTGGTGCTGATCGGCTCGATCTCGGCGCAATATCCGGACAGGATGGTCTTTGGTGCCGGGGCCGTGCTGGCGAGTGTGACCTTCTTCTTCGTGCTGGGCTATGGCGCACGTCTGCTTGTCCCACTGTTTGCCAGGCCTGTCAGCTGGCAAATCCTCGATGGCCTCATCGCGCTCACCATGTGGGCGATTGCCGCAAAACTATTCTTGATGTGACCTTGCCCTTTCTGCGGGCGCGGCTCACTAATAGGACATGACAACTGCCCTACCTCACCGCCCGCTGACCGGCATCTTCTGGATGCTCGTAACCGGATTCTTTTTCATCATGGTCACGGCCCTGGTGAAATTCATGGGTCCGCGCCTGCCTGCCGCAGAAGCAGCCTTTTTGCGCTATGCCATGGGTCTGATGTTCCTGATCCCGGCGTTCGGTGCCTTGAAGGCGGCGCATTTGACGCGGCGGCAATGGACCTTGTTCGGCATGCGCGGTCTGTGTCACGCGATGGGCGTGATCCTTTGGTTCTTTGCAATGACCCGCATCCCCATTGCCGAAGTCACGGCGATGAACTATCTCGCGCCGATCTATGTGACGGTCGGCGCGGCGCTTTTTCTTGGCGAACCGCTCGCCTTGCGACGGATTATTGCGGTGATCCTGGGTTTGCTTGGGGCGGCGATCATCCTGCGCCCGGGCTTTCGTGAGGTCAGCGCAGGCCATATCGCAATGCTGATTGCAGCAGTGGTTTTCGCAGGGTCCTACCTGATCGCCAAGGTGCTGGCAGATGAGGTGCGTGCCGGCGTGGTTGTCGGCATGATGTCGGTATTTGTCACCTTGGCGCTGGCCCCCCTGGCGCTGTCTGTCTGGATCATGCCCACCGGACAAGAGATTTTGATCCTGTTGGTTGTTGCCTGTTTCGCGACGGCGGGCCACTTTACAATGACGCTTGCCTTTGCGGCTGCGCCGGTAACGGTGACGCAGCCGATTACCTTCTTGCAATTGGTCTGGGCCACGGCCCTGGGGGCATTGGCATTTGCCGAGCCGGTGGACATCTGGGTCATTCTGGGCGGTTTTGTGATTCTCAGTTCGGTAACCTTCATCACCTGGCGCGAGGCCATGTTGAAGCGTGAGATCACTCCGAATGCTAACGCGACCAAGGTGTGACGAAACGTTCTTGATTGACTAGTCAATAAAAGCCGAACTACCCTTGTGGCGGAACGCTCAAGGACAGGATTCTCTGATGCCCAAGGTTGGAATGGAACCCATACGCCGCTCGGCTCTGGTGCAGGCGACGATTCAAGAGATCGGCGCAGCGCATTCCCTTGATGTAACCGTCGGCCAGATCGCAAAACGTGCCGGCATGTCGACGGCACTTGCGCATCACTATTTTGGAGGCAAAGACCAGATCTTCCTTGCTGCCATGCGCTTTATTCTGGCGGAATACGGCGACGAGGTGCGTGCCCGTCTGGCCGAAGCCCGCAGCCCGCGGGACCGTGCCGCCGCAATCATCATCGCCAGCTTTGACGAAACCTGCTTTGCCCCGGCCACCGTGACCGCCTGGATGACCCTCTATGCCGCGGCACCGACGAACCAGGACACCAGGCGTTTGTTGCGGCTCTATCAAAGACGCCTGCGTTCGAACCTCACCCATGCCCTGCGCCCGATCAGTGCAACACCCGAAGCGGATTCCGACACGATTGCCGCCTTGATTGACGGGCTGTATCTGCGTGCCGCCCTTTCCGAACGCGGCACAGCCTCGGCGGCGCGGGCAAGTGCCCTTTCCACGCTGCAGCTCTTGCTGGATGCCTCGTCATGAGCAAACCCAACATTCTGATCCTGATGGTGGACCAATTGAATGGCACGTTGTTTCCGGATGGTCCGGCGGACTGGCTGCACGCGCCGAACCTCAAGCGGCTGGCGGCGCGGACTACCCGTTTCGCAAATTGCTACACGGCCTCGCCGCTCTGTGCTCCGGCGCGGGCGGCCTTTATGTCTGGCCAACTGCCAAGCGCCACGGGCGTCTATGACAATGCCGCCGAATTCGCCTCCTCGATTCCTACCTATGCACATCACCTGCGCCGGGCGGGCTATCAGACCTGCCTGTCGGGCAAGATGCATTTTGTCGGCCCCGACCAGATGCACGGGTTTGAGGAACGGCTGACCACGGATATATACCCGGCTGATTTCGGCTGGACCCCTGATTACCGTAAACCGGGCGAGCGGATTGACTGGTGGTATCACAACATGGGGTCGGTGACCGGGGCCGGTGTTGCGGAAATCTCCAACCAGATGGAATATGATGACGAGGTTGCCTATCACGCGACCCGCAAGCTCTACGATCTGTCACGTGGTGCCGATACACGGCCCTGGTGCTTGACGGTCAGCTTCACCCATCCCCATGATCCCTATGTTGCACGCAAGAAATACTGGGATCTCTACGAAGATTGTGCGCAATTGCTGCCCGAGGTTGCGATGATGGCCTATGAGGATCACGACCCACATTCACAGCGTATCCTCGATGCCAACGACCGCGACAATTTCGACATCACCGAGAATGACATCAAACGCGCCCGCCGCGCTTATTTCGCCAATATCAGTTATCTTGACGACAAGATTGGTGAGATTTTGCAAACTCTCGAAGAGACCCGACAGGAGGCGATCATCGTCTTCGTCTCCGATCACGGTGACATGCTGGGGGAACGCGGCCTCTGGTTCAAGATGTCCTTTTACGAAGGATCGGCGCGCGTGCCGATGATGATCTGTGCGCCACAGATGCAAGCCGGCCTGCAAACCACCCCGGTCAGCAGCATCGACATCTGTCCGACTCTCTGCGCGTTGGCCGGCGTATCGATGCAGGAGGTCATGCCCTGGACCACCGGCCAGTCCCTGGTGCCGCTGGGGCAGGGCGGGGCACGCAGCGAACCTGTTGCGATGGAATATGCCGCCGAAGCCTCCTATGCCCCGATGGTCTCCCTGCGCTATGGAAAATGGAAGTACAACCGCTGCGCCCTCGATCCTGATCAACTTTTTGATCTGGACGCAGACCCGCATGAGTTGAGCAACCTTGCCGACCACCCCGACCATCAGGGTACCGTCACCTCGCTGCGCGCCAAATCCGAGGCCCGTTGGGACTTAGCCGTTTATGACGCGGATGTGCGTAAATCGCAGGCGCGCCGCTGGATCGTCTATGAGGCATTGCGTCAGGGGGGCTACTTCCCCTGGGATCATCAACCGCTGCGCAAGGCCTCGGAACAATATATGCGCAACCACATGGATCTGAACGTGCTGGAAGAAAGCAAACGCTTCCCGCGCGGCGAATAACCCCTTCATCTTGCCCCTAAACCTCCCGCCGGAGGCATGAAAGTTCTTACCGATGCCCTATGATACACAACCCCCCGCCAGCCATTTTATCAACGGTTCCTACGTCGAAGACACGGCTGGCACTCCGATCGAGGTGATCTATCCCGCGACGGGGGCAAAAATTGCCACGGTCCATTGTGCGACGCCAGCCATCATCGAACAGGCGATCATCAGCGCAAGGCAGGCCCAGGTGGCTTGGGCTGCGCTCAGCGGCACGGAACGGGGCCGTATTCTGCGCAGGGCCAGCGACATGCTGCGCGCATGTAACCACGACTTGAGCGTGCTGGAAACCTATGACACCGGCAAACCCTATCAGGAAACCTCAGTCGCAGATGCGACTTCCGGAGCGGATGCGCTGGAGTATTTCGGCGGCCTGGCGGCAACCCTGACCGGCGAACATATCCAGCTGGGCGAGAACTGGGTCTATACACGCCGCGAAGCGCTGGGCCTTTGTGTCGGCATTGGTGCCTGGAACTATCCCACCCAGATCGCCTGCTGGAAGGGAGCACCGGCGCTGGCTTGTGGAAATGCGATGGTTTTCAAACCATCTGAAACGACCCCGCTTTGTGCATTGAAGGTCGCCGAGATTCTGCATGAGGCCGGATTGCCGGCAGGGGTATATAATGTCGTGCAGGGCATGGGGGAGGTAGGCCAGGCGTTGGTCACGGACCCACGCGTCGACAAGGTTTCGTTGACCGGATCGGTCCCGACGGGGCGACGGGTCTATGCGGCAGCAGCCGAAGGGATCAAGCATGTCACCATGGAGTTGGGCGGCAAATCCCCGCTGATCATCTTTGACGATGCGGATATTGAAAACGCCGTAGGCGGGGCCATTCTGGGCAATTTTTACAGCTCGGGCCAGGTCTGTTCCAACGGCACGCGGGTATTCGTGCACAAGGCCATCAAGGAGCAATTCTTGACCAGGTTGACCGAGCGGCTGAGCAAGGCTGTGATCGGTGATCCCATGGACCCCGAAACCAGCTTTGGCCCGATGGTATCAGAGCGGCAGATGAGAGTCGTGCTGGGCTGTATCGAAAAGGGACAGGCCGAAGGCGCGCGTCTGGTGACAGGGGGTGGGCGGATAGACCGCGAGGGCTTCTATCTGCAACCTACGGTTTTTGCCGATGTGACCGATGACATGAGCATTGCCCGCGAAGAGATTTTTGGCCCCGTGATGGCGGTGCTGGATTTTGAAGACGAAGACGACGTGATGACCCGCGCCAATGACACCGAGTTTGGCCTTGCGGCGGGTGTCTTTACCAAGGATCTGACCCGCGCTCACCGCGTTGCTGCGCGGTTCGAGGCGGGCACCTGTTACATCAACACCTATAACGATGCGCCGGTTGAGGCCCCTTTTGGCGGGTCCAAGAATTCCGGTGTCGGGCGGGAGAATTCCAAGGCAGCGATTGAACATTATTCGCAGCTGAAATCGGTTTTTGTGCGCATGGATGATGTGGAAGCGCCGTTTTGAGGGGGCGTGACCCAAAGGAGCGCTGACGCGCATTACATTTTGGTGCGGATGAGAGGTGAGCCCGGATTCGAGGGGCCTGTGCGGGGTTTGAGGATTTGGGAAATTTGCTGAGAGGTGCTTGAGGCCACAGTCTGTGGCTCAAGACACCTGATCAATTTTGAAGGTGCGATTCCCCGCAGCCTCAAGGACAAGCCGGGCAAGCCCGGTGCGCGAAGGGCGCATCCTTGACCCTGCGCGGAATCACGGGAGTGGTGAGATGAAGGCGGAATTTTTAATTGTCGGGGCGGGTTCGGCGGGCTGTGCGATGGCCTATCGTCTGGCCATGGCGGGGCGCAGGGTTATCGTGATTGAACATGGTGGCACGGATGCGGGTCCGTTCATCCAGATGCCTGCTGCCTTGTCCTATCCCATGAACATGAAGCGTTACGATTGGGGCTACAAATCCGAACCGGAACCGCATCTGGGCGGGCGGCGTCTGGTCTGTCCACGGGGCAAGGTGATTGGTGGATCCTCCTCCATCAACGGGATGGTTTATGTGCGCGGCCATGCGCAGGATTTTGATCATTGGGAAGCAGAAGGTGCCCATGGCTGGGGCTTTGCCGATGTCCTGCCCTATTACAAGCGCATGGAAAACTGGCATTCGGGTGGTCATGGCGGTGATCCGGCATGGCGGGGTCACGACGGCCCGTTACATGTGAGCCGGGGTAGGCGGGCCAATCCGTTGTTCGAGGCCTTTGTCCGATCGGGAGAACAGGCAGGGTATCAGGTGACGGATGATTACAACGGTGCCCAGCAAGAAGGTTTTGGGCCGATGGAGCAGACCGTCTGGAAGGGACGGCGCTGGTCTGCGGCCAATGCCTATCTGCGGCCGGCGCAAAAGACCGGCAATGTGCAGCTCGTGCAGGGGCTGGCGCAGCGGATCGTGATTGTCGATGGCCGGGCCACCGGGGTTGAAGTGTTGCGGCGGGGGCATTCCGAGGTAATCGAGGCGGAGCGTGAAGTGGTGCTTGCCGCGTCTTCGATCAATTCCCCCAAGTTGTTGATGTTGTCGGGGATTGGTCCTGCGGCGCATCTGTCTGAACACGGCATCGAGGTCGTGGCCAACCGGCCCGGTGTGGGAGCGAACCTGCAGGACCATCTGGAAATGTATATACAGATGGCGGCCTCCCAGCCGATCACGCTCTACAAGCATTGGAACCTTTTGTCCAAAGCCCTGATCGGCGCGCAATGGTTATTTACCAAAACGGGCATGGGAGCGTCGAACCAGTTTGAATCCGCCGGTTTTATCCGTTCGAAAGCGGGGGTGCCCTATCCAGACATCCAGTTTCATTTTCTGCCGATTGCTGTGCGCTATGACGGGCAGGCAGCGGCAGAAGGACATGGGTTTCAGGCCCATACAGGGCCAATGCGTTCGCGCTCCCGCGGGACGGTGACCCTGCGTTCGGCGGATCCTGCCGCAGATCCGGTAATCCGGTTCAACTATATGTCCCATCCGCAGGATTGGGAGGAATTTCGCACATGTATCCGCCTGACGCGTGAAATTTTCGCCCAGGAAGCGTTCAAGCCTTTTGTAAAACACGAAATCCAGCCTGGCGCGGCCTATCAGACCGATGCGGAGTTAGATGAAGTGATCCGCGAGCATGCCGAGAGTGCCTATCATCCCTGTGGCACCTGCCGGATGGGCCGCGCCGATGATCCGCAGGCCGTGGTTGACCCGCAGGCGCGGGTGATTGGCATCGAGGGGCTGCGTGTGGCGGACAGTTCGATCTTCCCGCGCATCACCAATGGCAACCTGAACGCGCCGTCGATCATGGTAGGGGAGAAGGTGTCGGATCATCTGCTGGGGCTCGATCCCTTGCCGCGGTCCAATGATGAACCGTGGAACCATCCCGATTGGAAAACCGCCCAGCGTTAGAGCGTTGCGAAGTTAAGACAGCGTTAATCAACCTTAACAGATGTCGTTGCGGGGGGGCAAATTCTGCTGCACCTTAACGAAATGTTAAGACTTTGTTCCTGCTTTCTTCTTGCCCTTGTCTGGGCAAATTCCGTTATCGCGGCGGAATTCACAGGCAAGGTGCGCGTCATCGACGGTGATACCCTGGATGTCGGTGGCATTCGCCTGCGCCTGCACGGGATCGATGCGCCGGAACGTGACCAGCCCTGTACCACCCTATCGGGGCAGGACTGGGGCTGTGGGGACTGGGTCACGCAGCAGGTCCGTGACCGCTATCAAGGGGCGCAGGCGCGATGCGAAGCGACGGATCACGACAGATATAAGCGCGTTGTGGCACGGTGTTTTGTCGACGGTCTGGACATCGGGCAGGATCTGGTTGCGACTGGTCTGGCCTATGCCTATCGCAAATACACAATGGAGTATGATCTGGAAGAAAAGGCGGCCTTTATTGCGGATCGGGGTATTCATGGCTTTACCCTGAGTTCCCCCGAACGTTACCGTTTGACGCGGACCAGGGGACGCGAGGCACCGGATTCCAAATGTCTGATCAAAGGCAATATCAATGGCACGGGCGCGCACATCTATCATGTTCCTGGGCAGAAATTTTACGAACGCACCGGAATCCGCAGTGAAGCGGGCGAGCGGTGGTTTTGTTCCGAGGCCCAGGCGCGGGCGTCTGGCTGGCGGGCCGCAAGACAATAGCCAATCGCAATGCGGCAACGATCCCCTTGCGCTGTTTTCAACGGCAAATGACCCGAGGTACGATCAGGAAAGCCGGGCCATGGCCGGTCTCATTCAACGCGGTAGGGCAGGATATTGCGCAGGTTGGGATCCACAACAAGATCACGCTCAAGCGGGGGCACCGCCCGTTGATGACAATTCCTGCGTTCGCAAATCCGGCATGAAATACCGATAGGTTCAAAGGCTCGGTCGCGGGTGATGTCGATCCCGTCCGCATAGACCAATTGATCCGCGTGACGCATTTCGCAACCCAGGGCGATGGCAAAACGACGCACGGGGGCACCGAAACGCCCGGCGGGTTTGGAAATATCGCGGGCAAGCGAGATATAGCGCACACCATCGGGCGTTTCGGCCAGTTGCCGCAGAAATCGACCGGGCGTTTCAAAGGCACTGTGCACGTTCCACAATGGACAGGCCCCGCCAAAGCGGGCGAACTGCAGCCGGGTGGCAGAATGGCGTTTGGTGATCGTGCCGGCCTGATCTACGCGGACGAAAAAGAATGGCACGCCCTTGGCCCCGGGACGTTGCAGTGTCGAAAGCCGGTGGGCGACCTGTTCAATCGATGCTCCGAACTGGCTTGAGAGCAGTTCAAGGTCATGACGGCAATCCTGTGCGGCGGCGTGAAAGCGGCTGTAGGGCATCAGTGCTGCACCGGCAAAATAGTTAGCCAAGCCGATCTTCGCAATGTCACGGGCGTCGCTGGTGGTGAAGCGGGCCAGATCCAGTGTCGCTTCGAGCAATGCATCCTGACGGGTCAGGGCAACCTGAAGCAGCAACTGAAAAGTCTGGGTTTCAGGGGGCGCGCGTGTAGAGATATGCAGGGTGTTGCTGTCAGGGTCGAAACGGCGAAGGGCGTCGGTATCGTCAAAGGAAACCGTGACACCCGCGTTCCCCAACGCCGACACGGCGGCCACGCGCATATTGACGGCTGTGCCTTTGCGTCCCGAGAAATGCTCGGCAGCATAGTCGACAGCGTCGATGTAATTATCGCAATAATGAAAAAAATCCCGCACTTCTTCCCAAGGAGAAGGGGAAGTGCGGGCGTCTTCCCGCCCCAGGGCTTCGTCCAAAGAGGCAAGACGCTCATGGGTTTGGCGGTAACTCTGGTGCAGATCGAGAAATGCCCGCGCCAGCGCCGGGGCATTCGAAGCGGTCAGCCGAATATCTGCCAGCGGTGGCAGTTTGCCCTGAAACACCGGATCGGCCAGCGCTTCACGCATGTCACTCACCAGCCGCTCGCTGTCTCCGGCACCAAGTTCGGTAACATCAAGGCCGAATTCAGACGCCAGCGCCAGAACAACGGTTGTGGAAATGGGCCGGTTGTTGTTTTCCATCTGGTTCAGATAGGGCAGCGACACCCCCAGCCGTGCAGCAAATTCTTTTTGAGTAAGCCCGATCTTGGTGCGTAATTCGCGCAGCTTCGCTCCGGCGTAGAGTTTCTGACTTGCCATGGGAGGACCCTTTGCAACTTTGCAATCGAGTCAAACCTAGCTTTGCAAAGGCGGGGTCACAAGCGCAGATTTTGTTAGTTATCATACACTCTGCACCCCCCTTTTCAGGGGTTTGACCCCGGAAGACCCCCGCTGATCGTGGAAGTTCCCGGATGGGAAAGCAGGTTTCAGCCGTGCCGATTGGGCTGACGTTGCCACCATGCATGAATTGCAGACTTGCCCACCCGGCGCTCTGGCGGGAAATGATCCGCGATCTGCGCAGCAAGCGCTTCAAACGTGGTGGTGTCGATCCGCGCCACGACAAAGGCGTGAAGCTCTGCATCTGTGTCGATCTTGGATGGCCTGCCGGGGCGGTGCTTACGGACGTGTTCGGCCTTTTCGAACGGGGGTTCGAACCGCATGTTAAAGCCCCCTTCGAACGCTGAGCGTTTCACCATGGCTTCGCTCCTTTCGGCTCATTGCGACCATGTAGATACTTCCGCACGGTTACGTCTGTGACGCGCAGCCGGCGGGCTATGGCGGCGGTGGATAAACCTTGGACCGAAAGGCATTGCGCCAGCCATTTTGTCCCCAATGGTATGCGGTGTTTGAGCGCGTATGACAGACCGCTGAGCCGTTGCATTTTTTCGAAACCAATGACCCGCTCAACTTCGCTTTTGCCTTTGGGTGTCGTCGGAATGGACAACTCTGCCCCGCCAAAATTCAGGAGAAAATCAATCGTCGTTTCAACGCCCAGCACATCCACGAAGCGCTGCACGTGGGCGGGCGGAATAGGGTACTTCGCTTCGCTGTTCATCCCTCAAGCCTCAGATTTGCGTGGCCCCCTGACGCCATGATCTGCGTCAGGGGACGGGCTTTGCCGCGCATCACCAAAAAACTGCACGGCAAAGGTTCGGCATGGCCTCTGGGGGATGGGCTCTACCTGCCGAATTCAGTTATCCCAGTGCGCTTTCTTCAAGCCCCAACTGGCGACAAATCATGGCCGCATCGTCTTTGCGTTCGACGGTCAAAGCGCTGGCGTTAGACGGCGGCAAGCCGGAGGTATTGGTGGCCTTTGTCAGATGCCCGAATTTCGCCGGAGACTGACCGATAAAGGCGTCAAAGCTCGCTGGGTTCTGGGTGCAAAGTGCCGTTGCCCAATTCACCATGGCAGGCGTGATGTGACCCTCAGCGAGCGCCGCTTGCACCTTCGCCTGCGCATTGGCCTCCGCCTGCGCGCTGGCCTGCTCGTTGCGATCATCCATGGCGCTTTTCATGGCCTCAATCGGCACGTACTTTTCAGGATCAGGCATGGCGTCCAGCGCCTTATCCAACGCCTGCGCAATCTCGTCATCGCTGGCAGTGTCAGACAAACCCAGCATCTTTATGATGCGCTGGGTCAGCGTCATGTCATCCGGCTTGGTGCCGGGGGTGTTCTTGTCCATGGTGAAGTCCTCTGAGGCGAGTGCGGTAAGGGTGAGATTGGGGTGGTGAACAAGGCCTGCGCCGTTCAGCCAGCGGACCTCGGTTTCGCCGGGGCGGTGCATCAACACCGGGCTGAGATAGCGGTACGCTTTCTGCGCGATCAACTCGCGCGCTTTGGCGGTCCAGTCTACACGGCCCCAGATGCCATCGGCACGGGCCTGCAACTCCTTGATCCATCCGGCGGCGGGTACGGGGCCGCTGCGCTTTTCAGACTGGGTTTCCGACTGGTGTTCATAGTCGATGGGCAGGTCTGTGCCACGGGCGTTGAACGTGTCGACAATGCCTTGAGGGTTGCTGACCGTCCACGCACGGCCGTCACGCCCCTGCGCCCGCACGGCGGGCAACAAGTGGACCCATTCCGGCGCGTCTGCGCTGACCTCTTGAGCGCAAAGATGGGCGGAATAATGGGTCATAGGTTTCGGGCCATGGCCTCGTCAAACCGGACCCACACGCCACGGGGTTCAACGTCTGCGATAAACCCGGCCACTGAGCGGGTGCCAGTGCCATCCGTCTTTGCGACTGTCTGATCATCCACGGCATAGCAGACCGCGCCAATGTCAGCCGTCGCGATCAGGTCAGCCGCTGCGCTGTTCGCCAGCAAAAACGTGCCCGCCTGATATTCACCCTTTGTGGTGCCATTGGCAGCGCCTGTGTCCGCAATCGCGGCCATCGCGATCCCGACGCCCACCGCGCCGACAACAGGCTGCCCGATGGTCAGAAAGCCGTCGCCCCGACGCAAGAGCATTGCCCCGACAAACACGGTCTCGCCGGATGCCATAGGGCCAAGCATGTTATCGCCAAGGCGTTGAAGGGTGTTGCGATCTTTGATCAGTGCTGTCATCGCCTTGCCCCCCTACGCCGCCAGATACGGTGTGACGAGCAAGTCAGCGGTCTTGCTCCAAGGGTTTGTTCCCCCACCGTCATTGAATTCGGTGTTGACGATTTTCAGGGCCGCTTCTTCGAGTGCAGGCGGCACCACCAACATCATCGGTTTCACGCCCAGAATGCGCCCCGTGTCGCTCTTGAAGTTCATCATCGCGGCGCGCGCGGCGGCATAGTTGGCGGCAGTCAGTTCGGCCTTGGACCCAAAGCCCAGTTGCCACAGGCCAAAGCCCGCGTTGACCCGTGCGCGAACGCCGTAGAGATACTCGTCGTTCTTGAAGACGTGTTCATCGGTCGGGCGATCCATCGCCTCAAACTCGTATTTCTCGCGCTCTTGCCAGATGATGGGCCGCACGGCCCGCGACGTGTCCAGCAGGAACCATGGCGGCTCAGCGCCTGCCTGCATGTTGCTCACGCTGACCACCTCGCCTTCCGGGTTCAGTGTCGGGTGATCCGTGTCGAAGAAATATTGGCCGTCATAGCACTCGGTCTCGAACCCGGATGCCAAGAGGTTGAACACCAGTTCTTCGGGGTGGTTCGTGGCCAGATGGCCCATCTCGGAAAACGCGGGCTTGAAAACACCCAGCTTGTCGTCGCTGATATGGTCCCGGCTGACCTTGACCGTGCTTTCAAACTTGCGGTTCACGATCTTGAAGCCATGGGCCTCAAGATTATGGATGACACGCGGTCCCAGCCATTCGCGCAGCTGAGGGAATTGTCCCATCCAGCCATAGGTTTCATCTGCCCCGACGCTGGTCGATTGCATGGCAATCTTGTCCCAATTCGGTTCGGCTTTCAGAAAGGCGTCTGTGTAGACGGTTTTGAAGCCCTGAAAGACGAGATCGAGGGTCTGCGCGTTGACGAGCATGGTGGCGGTCCTTTTGAGGTTGGCAAGGCCCGGAAAGCAATCCCGGACGGTTGCGGATAACGTAGGACGGCACCGGATGGCCGGACATCCACAAGCATATTGCGGGGAAGGGTTTGGGGGGGTGCTGACTGGCCCCAAGCCGGACGTCCAAAACGACCGAGTTAAAAGCAAGGCACCTGATGCGCAGCCAGTCCCCTATCGCTATTCAAACGCGCCGATTTGGTCAAGTTGAGCGGTCGCCTTGCGGGGGATGCGGGCAGGTTTCGATTCTTAAACGGTTTTCCGCGCCGTTTAAACGGTCTGTTCGCTTTTCATGGGGTAGGATGGCCCCCAAGCATAGGGCGGCGCTATACGGGCATTTTTTCGGGGTGTTGGAAAGGAAAGCGGCGGGCAATCTGGCCCGCCGCTTATTTGATCACTTTTCCGGTTTCTTGCTAGGAGGATCGTCCAGCGCCGGAAGATGCCCCTGCTGAATGAGTTCCCGAATTTGATCTGGGGTCAATTTCAGCAAGCGCTCAATGACTTCAATCCTATCTCTCAGCATGTCTACGCCGCCCGCGCTTTCATCGCCTTGAGCGCGGTAATGACCTTCTGAGCGGTGTCCTTTCTCAGGAACCGCAGGCTTGAGATTTTCCACGTGCCCAGAAGCCATTTGTTCAACTCGTCTTCACCAGCCTTGCCGCCTGTGTACTCGTGCCACAGAGCGCGGACCAATTCGAGTTGTGCAAAGCTCGCCATGCCAGGGCGATTGCCGTAGTCGGCCCCGGTTGCGACCAGCGGCGCAAAGCCCAGGTATTCGAAGAACCCCATGACCGCGTTAAAACCGTCCCGATCCAGTTCGGTCGAGCTGGTCACGCCCGCTATGTGAACAAGCGTAGCCCGATACTCGGCCTCGCTCAGGTTCAGCTTGCCCTTGGCGACGTGCAGGAGGGCCTTCTGTTTGTTGGTCAGTTTCATGCGGTGGTCTCCTTTTGGGCCATGGTCGCTTCAAGTGCGCGGCGTTCTTGCATGACGAATTGCACCGCCTCGTTAGCGTGCCCTTCCGTCAGCGCCTCCAATGCGATCCCGGCGAAGTAGGTGGCGGCGTGGGCTTCGATTCGCTCGATGCGCTCGAAGTGGATGCCATCCACCAGAATCTTTGCGTAGTGAAGCGCGCTTTGAAGGTCGTTCAGGCGTTCCTCTTGGGCGGCGAGGGCGGTGAGTGTGTGTTGCTCTGCCATCATGCACCGCCTTTCTTCACGCCGCGCGGCGCAAGCTGCATATCCAGAATAGCCGCTTTCAGATGGGCGGTTGTAGGAAAGCAGCTTGCGCGGTATCGTCGTATTCGCCCAGCTCTAACTCTGCCTCCAATACCGATTGAGCAAGGTATGCTTGGCGTTCTTCCTCGGGGAGGTCTGCGATAACAACGTGGGCGCAAGGCCCGCCTTCACTTCCCAATTTTACAACGGCAACGTTTTCACGATCCAACCAAAGCCGTGCATTTTTCCTACATGTTGGAATGCGGCCTATGCCAGTGAGTTTGCTTACTCTTACGAGCATCAATTCCCCTCACCCAATTCGCTTGAAATCTTGTCGAGAATTTCAGTTGCCTTCGGCCCTTTCCATATACCAAGAACGGCTTTTCGGGCATTGTGGGGGTCGATGTTGTTCAATTGACACCACGCATGGAAACTTGACCCGCGAGCGATGAAAGCTGCGCGAACCTTGTTGTTCCTCTGGATATTACCTTTAGGCACTGCTACCCTCTTAGGAGTTATATATGTTCCTGATTGGGGTATTTGTAATTCCTTTTTTGGGTAAAGCAAGGGGAAACGCATGTCTGGCGATTTATCTTATCGGTTGCGCTCATTGCGCGATAAGCGCCAATGGACTGTCGCTGACATGGCTGAGCGGACTGGCATTCCGAAGCGGACCTTGGATAAGTACATGCTTCGAAACAATCCTATACTGCCCGGATATGAGGCTCTTTTGTCTTTGTCCAAAGGCCTCGGTGTCTCGCTAGATTGGTTGGTTTTTGGTGCTGAGACTGTCAGTGAAGTCTCGAAGCTGATCGCTGAAATGGCCGCGACAAAAGTTAGCCAGCAACACTTTGAAACGATACTACGCGAGCTTCAAAAAGTAGGTGCCATAGAACCGTCGGAGGAAATTCTTGTGGGCCTATCTCCAGAAATGTGGGCGTGTGATCTGGGGTCGCGAGTTGGCGAGGCAGTTCAAGAAATCGCTGCGGGCGGCATCACCTTAGAAGAGCTATTGCATTGGTCTGACCGAAACACTGAGCGGCAAGGTGAACTGGTTCAAGACATGGCGAACCGATTTTTGTACCCTGTCAAAAGTGGTGCCTGACTACATCCTTTGGGACGTGTAGCGTTGGGCGATTTCGCGCCACACCTTTTGATATACGACCATTGAAATCATTGGATAATTTTTTGCCACCCTCACCTGAATAGCCCTGAAATGGGCTTGGGGGGTGCAAACCGTTTGATAGCGCTCAGGTTTCACTGTCTGCGCAGGGAGAGGAACCTTTCGCGCCGGATCACCAGAAGGATCGACAACATTCCGGCGATCGCCGAGGCAAGCATCAACAGGATCAGCGGATAGGCACCGGTTTCCGGCGTCAGCAGCAAACCAGCCAGAACTGCAAGGGCCGCCCCGCCGCCGATCATGATGGCCCCGCCAAGACCCGAAGCAGTGCCTGCCAGATGCGGGCGCACGGACAACATGCCCGCGGTGGCATTGGGAATGCATAACCCGTTGCCCAAACCGATAAATGTCATCATGCCAAAGAAGATTTCAGGGGTGCCATAACCAATGAGAAATGCAAGCAGAGACAGGCCGCTGCCCGCCGTGGTGCCGATACATCCCCATAAAATCATGGCGTTGACACCAAAGCGTGTCGCATAGGCCCCGGTCAGCCAGTTACCGGCAAAATAGCCAATGGCTGGTGCCCCGAAATACAGGCCAAGCCAGAACGGGTCGAGACCGAAGACTATGGAGCCGACAAAGGGTGCCCCACCCAGATAGGCAAAAAACGTGCCCGAACAAAAGGCCGTGGCAAGAGCATAGCCCCAGAACCGAGGCGAGCGCAGCAGCTCTGGATATTCGCGAAATTGGCCCATGAGGGTCTGATTGCTGGGTTTCGCTGTTTCGCCCATGTCAAAATAAACCAGCGCCAATATGGCGGTGGCAACGATCAGCATGAGCCAAAAGGTGGCATGCCATGTGAACACCTGTTCCATTGCCCCTCCGATTGCGGGAGCGATCATGGGTACAACAGCCATGCCCATCGCGACATAGCCGATTTTCGATGCTGCCTGGTCCTGTGTGTAAAGGTCGCGCAGAACGGCACGGCTCAACACCATTGCAGTGGCGATAATCGCCTGGGCGATACGGAAGGCCAGAAAAACACTGGCCGTTGGTGCCATGATGCAGCCAAGGGTGGCCAGCATGAACAGGAGCAAACCACCGATCATCACCCGCCGTCGTCCCAGATTATCCGAAATCGGCCCGACAAACAGCTGGATCACGGCGCTGAACAGCAGATACAGCGGAACGGAAAGTTGCATCGTTGCATAGGTCGTTCCGAAATATTCGGTCATTTGTGGCAGGCTTGGCAAGAAAACATTCATCACCAAAGCCGACAATCCCGCCAGCAGGATCAGGGTCAGTAGGGTGGGGGGGGTGCTGCGGTCCAGGAAACGAACGACAGGCACGGGGGAGGGGGACCTATTCATGCAAATGCAACTAAACCGATCAGTGCACCTTGTCCATGGCGCGAGGCATTATTTGCATATTTGCAATTTGCATAGTTAATCCTGAATACACTTTGCAAATATTCACAATCACTCTTCCATAAACGACCCTCTTTTCGGTATTGTCGCTCAAATATTAAGCAGGGGTGAGTCATGAAAGATATTCTTGAACAGCTGGAAGAACGCCGTGAAACGGCGCGCATGGGCGGCGGGCAGGGGCGCATTGACGCGCAGCATGGCCGTGGAAAGCTGACGGCAAGAGAACGGGTCGACTTGCTGCTGGATGAAGGGTCGTTCGAAGAGTTCGACATGTTCGTGAGTCACCGTTGTACCGATTTTGGTATGGAAAATCAAAAACCTGCCGGCGATGGCGTGGTCACGGGCTGGGGTACGATCAATGGGCGGCTGGTCTATTTGTACTCGCAGGATTTCACCGTCCTGGGCGGTTCGGTATCTGAAACCCACGCCAGGAAGATTTGCAAGATCATGGATATGGCAATGCAAAATGGTGCCCCCGTGATCGGGCTGAATGATTCAGGTGGCGCGCGGATTCAGGAAGGTGTGGATTCGCTGGCCGGATACGCCGAAATCTTTCAACGCAACATTATGGCTTCGGGTGTGATCCCGCAGATCAGCGTAATCATGGGCCCTTGTGCGGGGGGCGCGGTTTATTCGCCTGCAATGACTGACTTTATTTTCATGGTCAAAGACAGTTCGTACATGTTTGTCACCGGCCCAGAAGTGGTCAAGACCGTCACCAACGAAGTGGTCACCGCCGAAGAACTGGGCGGGGCAGGAACCCATACCAAGAAATCCTCTGTTGCGGATGCCGCGTTCGAAAATGATGTCGAGGCTTTGGCCGAGGTGCGCCGTTTGGTGGACCTGCTCCCTGCCAACAATCGCGCTGAATTACCGGTACGCCCGTTTTTTGATGACCCGGAACGCATCGAACCTTCTCTTGATACGCTGGTCCCGGCCAATGCCAATACGCCCTACGACATGAAGGAGTTGATCCTGAAGCTGGGGGATGAGGGCGATTTTTATGAAATTCAGGCGGAGTTTGCCAAGAACATCATCACCGGTTTCATTCGGATCGAAGGTCGCACCGTTGGTGTCGTCGCCAATCAGCCGATGGTGCTGGCGGGTGTTCTGGACATCGACAGTAGCCGAAAGGCGGCGCGGTTTGTGCGCTTTTGCGATTGTTTTGAAATCCCGATCCTGACGCTGGTCGATGTGCCCGGCTTTCTCCCCGGCACGTCACAGGAATATGGCGGCGTCATCAAACACGGCGCGAAGTTGCTGTTTGCCTATGGTGAGGCGACGGTGCCGATGGTCACATTGATCACACGCAAGGCCTATGGCGGCGCTTATGATGTGATGGCCTCCAAGCACCTGAAATCAGATTTCAACTATGCCTGGCCGACAGCCGAAGTGGCAGTGATGGGTGCCAAGGGGGCCTCGGAAATCATCCATCGCGCGGACCGTAATGATGTAGAGAAGCTTGCCCAGCATACTGCGGATTACGAAGCACGCTTTGCAAACCCCTTTGTGGCGGCCGAGCGCGGGTTTATTGACGAGGTGATCCAGCCCCGCACAACGCGCAAGCGGATCGCCCGCGCCTTTGCCTCTTTGCGAAACAAGAAAGTAACAACCCCGTGGAAGAAGCACGGTAACATTCCGTTGTGAGGGGCGCCTCTTGTGGATGCTTCGCCTTGGTTCATGTCTTTCGTTGATGAAGGTCTGTTTCCGAACGGTGCAGAGACGCGGAAACTGAGGGTCACTGAGGGGTCTATGAGCAGCATCATGAATGGCCGGACGAAAACGTCCGTCGATGCGCTGCTGAAAGCGCAGAGAAAGTTGAAAGAAGATCAATGACGTCGTCCTTTAATACCCAGTGCTTTACCATTGGCCACGAGGTCTCCGACACCTTGAGGGGGCCGGGGATGTCTATTGTGGATGCCTCCTGCCCCCAGCACGGGCAGGCCGGGCACCTTGTTCGCAAGGGATGTGCCCTGTGAAACCATTGCTTGCAGCCCTCCTTTTTGTTGCCAGCCCCGCTTTGGCCGTAGATGTGCCTTCTGGTCAGCCCTTGGATCTGCATGAGGTTCTGGTGGACCGAGTGGAGAGTGAAACCTGGATCCGGTTCCGCTTTATTGCGCCTGACATCACGCGTGATGGCGATGCGATGGATTATGACGCCGCCGCAGGGGATATGATGCACCTATGCACCGAATTGGCCTTGCCATACATTCAGCACCATGCTCTCGCGGGGGAGGTCATCGTGATCTCACTGGCCGACCGCGCCACGGAATTCGGGATCCCCGACCCCGAAGCGACACAATTCTTCGAGGCTTTTCGTCCTGTGGATAACACCTGCATCTGGGAGGATTTGTAATGCAACCACAATATCTTGCGGCTGACGGCTCATGTGAATGCTTTACTGAGGCTTTAGCGTCACAAATTTGCCGATTGCGCAGGGCTGGATATGTTTTCGAAACGGACTACTCTATGGTGACGACAAGGACTACCCAAGTATTCCTTACCTCAGTAACGGGACGTGCGAGGCAGTATAAGAATGCACGTGCCACCCACATAAACAGGAGACTCAGATGTCAAAGAGCATCAAATTCCTGGCAGCCATTGGTTTCATCACCACTGTCGCTGCCTGTACATCCGGCCAGACGGAAGAAGAATACGTTGTTGTCGAGCCCGAGCCCATCTCGGTTGAGCCAACATACACAGGCAAGTACAAGTAATCGTACTATGGGACAGGCGGCGACGCCTGTCCCAGCCGATACCCGATGGCCCTTTGAACGGAGGGCCGTTTGATGCCAGCTTATATGTTGAAACATCGCGGGTTTCCGGGCCGTTTGCCCAGCACTGATTTTCAATTCACCATTCGCCGTCCCAATCCCAAGGGAGTAACGCCGATTACCCGGCGCGAACGGCGATCTGACCGTCGTCCGCCGGATCGTCGCGCGGACGCGGCCTTCATGAAGGCACTGTGGGACCATTTCGGCCCGCATCCTTTCGAACGCGGCAATCTCGATGCCGGCCGATTGTCCTGGCTCTTTGGTCGCGAGGTCCTGCCCGCGTCCGATCCTTTTGACCCGGCACATTATGAATCTCTTTTGGTGATTGACGAGGCTGCAGCACGTGCGGCATTCCCCGAAGCATTCGAGGAGTGATCGGCATGATTTTGCCCGTTTCCCTCGTGCACCGGCGGTGCTTGGCCGAAATCGGTCAGGACAGCGGCGAAGGCTTGGCTGGTGCCGCGGCATTGCGGAATGTGGTTGGTGTCGGCAGCGATTCTTCTTCAGCGTCGCCGCTGACAGTCCTAAACCATACCCCTTCCCCTCAGGGGCCGCAGGGCATTTCCCCAAACCCGCGGCCCCCTTTTTTCAAAGCATTTGCTTTCGGCGGGATTGAAAAATCTTCCTGTCGCGACACGCAGCCATTGCCCCTGTCGCGGCTGGCAAGACCAGAACAGAGCAGACAGGGAACAGAAACATGTTCGTCACCAGAAACCTCATTGTCATTACCTTGTGTACCGGCCTTGCGGCCTGTGGCAGCACGATTGCCGAACAGAGCCTTGGCGGCGCTGCGATCGGCGCGGGCGCGGCAGCCCTTACCAGTGGCAGTCTTGCACAGGGCGCCGCCGTCGGTGCCGCGGGCAACATCACTTACTGCAAGTTCAACCCCGGCAGATGTAACTGATCCATCATATGCGGCGCCTGCGCGTCGCATGTCGTTTCACACCCCCGCGCAACATCTGTTGCGACGGGGCTTTTGCGTTTTTTCAAGACCTCAGAAGGACACCCCATGTTCAAGAAAATCCTGATCGCCAACCGGGGCGAGATTGCCTGCCGCGTTATCAAAACAGCGAAGAAAATGGGGCTGACCTCGGTCGCGATTTATTCGGATGCCGATGCGCAGGCCTTGCATGTACAGATGGCGGATGAGGCAATCCATATCGGACCACCCCCTGCGAACCAATCCTATATCGTGATCGACAAGGTCATGGCAGCGGTCAAGGAAAGCGGCGCGGAGGCGGTGCATCCCGGTTATGGTTTCCTGTCTGAAAACAGTAAATTCGCCGAAGCGCTGGATGCCGCTGGTGTCGCCTTTGTCGGCCCGCCCGTGGGTGCCATCGAGAAGATGGGGGACAAGATCACCTCCAAGAAAATCGCACAGGAGGCAGGCGTTTCAACGGTCCCCGGTTACATGGGGCTGATTGAGGATGCGGAGGAGGCGGTCAAAATCTCGAACGAGATCGGCTACCCGGTCATGCTCAAGGCCAGCGCCGGGGGCGGTGGCAAGGGCATGCGGATCGCATGGAACGACGATGAAGCCCGAGAAGGGTTTCAATCTTCCAAGAACGAAGCGGCGAATTCCTTTGGTGATGACAGGATATTCATTGAAAAATTCGTCACGCAGCCACGCCACATCGAAATCCAGGTGCTCTGCGATGCTCATGGTAACGGTGTTTATCTTGGCGAACGCGAATGTTCCATCCAGCGACGCAATCAGAAAGTGGTTGAGGAAGCCCCCAGCCCCTTTCTGGACGAAGCGACACGCAAGGCCATGGGCGAGCAGGCCGTCGCCCTGGCGCAGGCAGTCGGATACACCAGCGCCGGTACGGTTGAGTTTATCGTCGACGGTGACAAGAACTTCTATTTCCTTGAGATGAACACACGTCTTCAGGTGGAGCACCCTGTTACCGAACTTATCACCGGTGTTGATCTGGTTGAACAGATGATCCGCGTCGCCAATGGCGAAAAGCTGAGCATCAAACAATCCGATGTGAAACTGAACGGCTGGTCGATCGAAAACCGCCTTTATGCGGAAGATCCTTATCGTGGGTTTCTGCCCTCCATTGGCCGTCTGACGCGTTATCGTCCGCCACAAGAGGTTGCCGCTGGCCCGTTGTCGGATAACGGCAAATGGGCTGATGATGCGCCCACCGGCGCGATGGCCGTGCGCAATGACACCGGCGTCTATGAGGGTGGAGAGATCTCCATGTATTACGACCCCATGATCGCCAAGCTGTGCACCTGGGCCCCAACCCGTGCCGAAGCGATTGAACAGATGCGTGTCGCGCTGGACAGTTTCGAGGTCGAAGGTATCGGCCACAACCTGCCGTTCCTTTCTGCAGTCATGGACCATCCGATCTTTATCGACGGCACCATGACAACAGCCTTTATCGAAGAGCAATATCCCGATGGGTTCGAAGGCGTCGAACTGCCCGAGCCAGAGCTGCGCCGCATCGCGGCTGCATGTGCCGCCATGCACCGTGTTGCCGAAATTCGCCGCGCGCGGGTGTCGGGACGGATGGACAATCACGAGCGGAAGGTTGGCAGCGATTGGAATGTTGCAGTGCAGGGACACTCCTTTGATGTGATCATCAGTGCCGACCACAACGGGGCGACGATAAGATTTGACGATGAAAGCGCAATGCGGGTTGCCGGCGACTGGACCCCGGGTGATCAACTGGCCAAGATGCGCATAGACGAGGCACCTTTGGTGATGAAGGTGGGCAAGATCTCAGGTGGGTTCCGCATCCGTACACGTGGTGCGGACCTCAAGGTACATGTCCGCACGCCACGCCAGGCAGAGCTGGCCCGTATGATGCCGGAAAAAGTGGCACCTGACACGTCGAAAATGCTGCTCTGCCCAATGCCGGGACTGATCGTGAAAATGGACGTCGCCGTCGGTGACGAGGTTCAGGATGGTCAGGCGCTTTGCACCATCGAAGCAATGAAGATGGAGAACATCCTGCGTGCGGAACGCAAGGGTGTGGTGTCAAAAATCAACGCCGGAGCGGGGGACAGTCTGGCGGTCGATGATGTGATCATGGAGTTCGAATAGGTGTCAGTACCTGATTTCGAATCTCTCATGAAGCCGGTTCTCGTTTCTGCGAAAGACAGTGAACGAAAAATTTCAGAAGTGGTGGAGGAGCTGGCTCTCACCCTCGGTTTAACCGAGGACGAAAGGAATCAGACTCTTCCTAGCGGTAAGCAAACTAGATTTGCAAATAGGGTTCATTGGGCGAGAAGCTATTTGAAGCAAGCAGGATTGGTCAAGAGCATCAAGCGTGGTGTTTTTGAAGTGACCCAAGCTGGCCGTGCAGTCCTAGAAGAAAATCCGGTGCGTATCGACAAAGCGTATCTAGAACGCTTTGAGGAATACAGAGATTTCAAATCACGTTCAGGTACGAACGTAGAAAATGCAGAGTTGGGAATAGTTGTTGAAGCTGAACGCGGCTCAACGCCGGATGAAGTTCTCAATAGCGCCTATGAAGAAATAAACGCTACTCTGCGACAGGAGTTGTTGAGTAAATTGCGGGACAGTGATCCTGCATTTTTTGAAGATATTATCGTACGGCTGTTGCTTAAGATGGGCTACGGATATGATGCTAAATCCGGTCAGGTAATCGGGCAAAGCGGCGATGATGGAGTAGACGGAGTCATTAACCTCGACCGGCTTGGTGTTGATCAGGTGTACGTACAAGCCAAACGATATGCGCTTGGTAACGTCATCGGGTCAGGGGCAATTCGTGATTTTTACGGTGCTCTTGGCATGAAAGATGTAACCAAGGGAATCTTCGTTACAACGTCAGCTTTTTCTACCGATGCTGTCCGAACGATAGAAAAACTGGGCGCTAGGATTGTGCCAATAGATGGAAACCAGCTTGCCCAACTGATGATTGATCACGAAGTCGGTTGCCGCGTTAAGCAAGTCTATCCGATATCTGAAGTTGACGACAGTTTTTTCGAATGAATATCGTGATGTTCAAAGGACAGCCAAAAAATTTTGGCTCTGAACCCTATTTCAATAGCCGGGCCGCGGCCCAGTCCGACCCGTCACAGGAATCGGAGTAAAGGGCGGGATGTCATCATATTTGTCCATATCCTTCTCCTTTGCCTCTATTTCCTTTAATATAGGTGACTCCGGCGGTGCACGCAGCACTCAGCGCGTGCGCGCCGCGTCCTTGTTTTCGCGGATCTCGCGTTGGCGCATGGGCATCTTGTCAATGCTGCGGGTGATCTCGCGCACGCTCCACGGAAAGGGTTTGCGCAGCCTGTTGCCACCGTCCTTACCAACCAGAACCAGCATGAAACCCCGCGGGCGCATCTGTAAACGCAGCGCTGAACGCGCGGCGGGATCAGTATCGCTCAATACAATGACATCGCGTTCGAACAGTTCCTCCATACGGGCATGTAGCAATGCCATCTGCTCGATATATGCCGGATCATCCGCGCTGTCGGCAAAGACCAGTACGGGCCGCTTTTTCCAACGAAATTCGCTCAAATCGTCCATATCTGCCGGAAGAAAAAGCATATCTGCCTGCGGGCTGGCGGTTTCTTCGGCAAGAGGGGCAGTGGCGATTAGTCCAGCAATAACAATGGGAATTAGGCGTTTCATGGTCTCTCCTGTTGAGACAGATATAAGCCTGATTTGCGCAATTGCGATGGCTAAACTGCATCTTGGACGGATTAAGCAGGTCGCAAGGGGTTGTGCGCTATGACGCTGTCTCTCCCTGCTGAATGGCCGAACGGGGCGGCGCGACTGCAAAGACTGGGCCGAACTGTCATGGATGTTATCTTGCATTTGGGTGCGCATCGCACCGCGACGACCACTTTTCAACATTACATGCGCGACCAGGCCGATGCGCTGTCGGCGCAGGACATCGAATTTTGGGGACCACGCCGGTCACGCGATTCTGTGTTTCCGGGGCTGTTTCGCAATTCCACTGCGCCAAGGGGGCGCAATGTCGCCCTGCGTGCCGTGGGACGGATCCGCATGTTTGCCACCCAGGCTCGCGCAAGGGGCGTGAAACAGCTCTTGATCAGCGATGAAAACCTGCTGGGCAATTGCATCCAGAATATCAGAGCCGGCCGCCTGTACCCTGCCGCCGGGGAACGCACGGCGCGCATTTCCTTCGCTTTCGGGGGACGTCTGCGCCGTATTGTCCTGTCGATCAGATCGCAGGATTTATGGTGGGCTTCTGCCTGTGCACTGACCGTGTCACGCGGTCACCCTGTACCCGGAGCTGCACAGTTCGATGCAATCTTGCGCGCCCGCCGTACCTGGCGGGATGTGATCATGGATTTGTCCTGTGCCGCACCCGGTGCCGAGATCGAGGTGCTGGCGTTCGAAACGATGCAGGGACAGCCGGAGGGGATTTTGCGTACCGCCCTTGGGATCGAGGCACCAAAGGATTGCAGAGGGCGCTGGCTGAACGGCTCCAGAGACTTGCCAGGCCTGCGGGCGGGATTGGTCGATCGGGGGCAAAACCCTGATCTGTTGCCTGAAGGTACAGGTCGCTGGATGCCCTTTACATCGGAACAATCCGCAGAATTGCGGGAACAATACGCGGATGATCTGCACTGGCTGATCGCCGGTGCCGATGGTTTGGCAACATTGACAGAGGAGTCACACCCGACAAGAGCGGACCCAAGTCTGCCGATGGGTGCACAAACAAAAGGACAGATGCATGACCAAGGACAATTCGAAAGATACATGGCGCAGCACCGCTGAAGCGGAGTTGCGGGGCCGCGGCATTGACGAACTGACGTGGAAGACGCTGGAAGGCATCGACGTACAACCGGTCTATACCGCAGCCGACCTTGAAGGCGTGACCCATCTGGACTCCATGCCCGGAGAAGGGCCTTTTACACGGGGGGTCAAAGCCACGATGTACGCGGGTCGACCCTGGACGATCCGGCAATATGCGGGCTTTTCGACGGCGGAAGAATCAAACGCTTTTTACCGGCGCAATCTGGCTGCGGGGCAACAGGGTGTTTCTGTCGCTTTTGATCTGGCCACCCACCGTGGCTATGACAGCGACCATCCCAGGGTCGAGGGCGACGTGGGCAAGGCCGGTGTCGCGATCGACAGTGTCGAGGACATGAAGATTCTCTTTGATGGCATCCCCCTGGACAAGGTCAGCGTCTCGATGACGATGAACGGTGCAGTGATCCCGATCCTCGCCAGTTTTATCGTGGCGGGTGAAGAGCAGGGCCATGACAAATCCGTCCTGGCCGGCACAATTCAGAATGACATTCTGAAGGAATTCATGGTGCGCAATACCTATATCTACCCGCCCGAACCCTCGATGCGGATCATCGGCGATATTATCGAATATACTTCTGACAACATGCCGAAATTCAATTCTATTTCGATTTCGGGCTACCATATGCAAGAGGCCGGCGCGAACCTTGTGCAGGAACTCGCCTTTACCTTGGCGGATGGTCGCGAATATGTGCGCACCGCCATTGCCGCGGGTATGGATGTTGACCGTTTCGCGCCGCGTCTGAGCTTTTTCTTTGCCATCGGCATGAACTTTTTCATGGAAGCCGCCAAGCTGCGTGCCGCCCGTTTGCTGTGGCACCGGATCATGTCTGAATTCGAACCCAAGAACGCCAAATCCTCGATGTTGCGCACCCATTGCCAAACGTCGGGCGTGTCTCTGGCAGAGCAGGATCCCTATAACAATGTCGTGCGCACCGCCTTTGAAGCGATGAGCGCGGTGCTGGGCGGGACCCAAAGCCTGCATACCAATTCACTGGATGAAGCCATTGGACTGCCCACCGAACATTCTGCGCGTATCGCGCGCAATACACAGTTGATCCTGCAGGAAGAAACCGGCGTGACCAAGGTGGTCGATCCTCTGGCGGGATCCTATTACGTTGAGAAACTGACTCATGATCTGGCCGAAGCAGCCTGGAAAATGATCGAGGAAGTCGAAGCTATGGGGGGCATGACCAAGGCTGTGGCCTCTGGCATGCCCAAGTTGCGTATCGAGGAAGCCGCGGCAACCCGTCAGGCCAACATCGACCGCGGTACCGAAGTGATTGTCGGTGTGAACAAATATCGCCGCGACAAGGAAGAACCGATTGATATTCTGGATGTGGACAATGTGGCGGTGCGCGAAAGCCAGATTGCACGCCTCAAGGCGATCCGTAGCAGCCGTGACGACAGCGCCTGCAAGGCCGCGCTACAAGAATTGTCACGCCGCGCTGCTGAGGGCGGCAACCTTTTGGAGGGGGCTGTTGAAGCTGCCCGTGCGCGTGCGACCGTAGGAGAGATCAGCATGGCAATGGAAGAAATTTTTGGTCGCCATCGCGCCGAAGTGAAAACCCTCGCAGGGGTTTATGGTGCGGCTTATGAAGGAGACGCGGGCTTTGCCACGATCCAGAAGTCTGTCGAACAGTTTGCCGAAGAAGAAGGCCGGCGACCGCGTATGTTGGTTGTGAAGATGGGGCAGGACGGTCATGATCGTGGCGCCAAGGTGATTGCGACGGCCTTTGCGGACATCGGGTTTGATGTCGATGTCGGTCCTTTGTTCCAGACACCTGCCGAAGCGGCTCAGGATGCAGTCGACAATGATGTACATGTGATTGGCATTTCTTCGCAGGCCGCCGGGCATAAAACGCTTGCTCCGCAATTGGTGCAGGCGCTGAAGGACGCAGGTGCCGAAGACATTCTGGTGATTTGTGGTGGTGTGATTCCGCAGCAGGATTATCAATTTCTCCATGATGCAGGCGTCAAGGCAATTTTTGGCCCTGGCACCAATATTCCCGCTGCCGCTGAAGAGATACTAAAACTCATACGGGCGGCGCGTGGTTGAGAATGCGGACGGTATATAAGGCCAAAAAGAGAAGGGGCAGGCTGTGATCGAGTTTGACCATATCGCCGTTGCCGCGGAGACGCTGGCGGTGGCACAGGCCCATGTGGAGGGCGTTCTGGGTGTTGCGATGCAGGCTGGAGGGGAGCATGCGGTGTTCCATACCCACAATATGTTGCTGGGTCTGGAGGAGGGACTGTACCTCGAATCGATTGCCAACAACCCTGATGCGCCCAGGCCTGACCGGGCGCGCTGGTTTGATCTCGACCGTTTTGTCGGGCCGGCGCGTCTGAGCAACTGGATTTGCCGCTGCGCCGATCTTGACGCCACTCTGGCAGCATTGCCGGAAGGGTTCGGTGCCCCGGTTTCGCTGCAACGCGGTGATCTGCGTTGGCGCATGGCAGTGCCTGAAAGTGGCATTCTGCCTTTTGACAATTGTGCGCCGGCCCTGATGGAATGGGAGGGCAGTCAGCATCCCGCCGCCGCATTGGCAGCATCGGGGGCGAGATTGGAAAACCTGCATGTCAGCCATCCCGAAGCCAACGCGCTTGAGGCCCTGCTCGCACCCCATCTGAGCGATCAGCGCATTCAATTTTCCGCAGGCCCGGCTGCGCTTGCCGCGGCATTGCGCGTTGACGGGGAAGTTCGGATGCTCCGCTGAAATTGCACCGATCCGGCGGGATTGCGGCCTGACTTCCTTGTGCGGCTCGGTTAGACTCTGGTCATGTCGATCTGGTTACGCATCACCGAAGCGCTTTCTGCGCTGACCTCAGGGGAGGGTCTGTCAGCGGTCTTTGACCGGTTGCGCAGCCCGCCGGAACGTTCTGTTGCCTTTACCATTGCAGTGATTGCGCTGGGGGCAAAAATGGCCAAGGCCGACGGTCAGGTTACCCGTGACGAGGTGATGGCCTTTCGTGAGGTTTTTCAGATGGCCGAGGGTGACACCGAAGGAGCCGCGCGTGTTTTCAACCTTGCGCGTCAGGATGTTACCGGATTTGACGGATATGCCCGCCGGATTGCAGCGATGTTTCGCGGTCAGCCGGAAATGCTCTGTGATGTGATGGAGGGCTTGTTTCACATTGCCATGGCGGATGGCACCTATCATCCGAACGAGGATGCGTTTCTTGAAGATGTGGCGCGCATATTTGGCATATCGGATACGCGGTTTCATGCCCTCAAGGCGCGGTTCGTGCCCGATACCACGCCGCTGCCGCATATGGTTCTGGGCATCGCCCCCAACGCCAGCCTTGCCGAAGCGCGCGCGGCCTGGCGACAATTGGTGCGCGACAATCATCCGGACGCATTGGTTTCGCGGGGGCTACCGGCAGAGGCGATCCGCATGGCCGAAAAACGCATGGTTGATATTAACCGGGCCTGGGCGACGTTGTCTGGCAAAGCGGCCTGATGCGGATCGCAACCTATAACGTCGAGTGGTTTTCTTCCTTGTTTGACGATGCAGGGGGGCTGTTTGATGACGCCGGCTGGTCCGCGCGTCACAATGTCACCCGCGCCGAACAAACCGCAGCCCTGGGCACTGTGTTTCAAGCGCTGGATGCCGATGCGATCATGGTGATCGAAGCCCCTGATGACAGCAAGAGCCGTTCGACGATTGCTGCACTTGGCACCTTTGCGGCGCATTTCGGCCTGCGCGCCCGCACCGCCGTCATCGGATTTCCCAATGATACCCAGCAGGAAATCGCGTTGTTGTATGATCCCGATGTCCTGAGTGCGCGTCATGAACCGGGCGGTGCCCTGACCGGGGTGTTGGGGGAGCAGGGGATGCCGCGTTTTGACGGCAAGTTGGCAATTGATCTGGACATTGATGCGGCAGAGGACCTGGTGGTTTTTTCAAAGCCGCCGCTGGAACTGGCGATTGAAACCAGATCGGGTTTCGGTTTTCACATGATCGGTGCACATTTGAAATCAAAAGCGCCTTTTGGAGCGCGCAGCCCGGCGCAGGCCTTGCAGATCAACATCGCCAACCGCCGCAAGCAATTGGCTCAGGCGATCTGGCTGCGCGGCCGGATCGAGGAACATCTGTCAGCAGGCAGGCCCCTGATGGTGCTGGGGGATCTGAATGATGGCGTCGGGCTGGACGAATTCGAGAACCTGTTCGGTCGCTCCTCTGTTGAGATCATTATGGGGCACGGCGGGACCGCCCCCTTGTTCGATCCGCACGCACGGCTGGCACTTTCACGTAAACTGGGCGCGATGCCAACCTCTGCACGGTTCTGGATCCGTCAGGAGAACCGGTTTTTACAAGCTTTGCTGGACTATATCATGGTCACCGATGATATCCGCGCCAGGCAGGCACGCTGGCGCATCTGGCATCCTCTTGATGATCCGGGGTGCTGGCACACTCCGGCCTTGCGTGATGCGCTTGTCCTGGCATCGGATCATTTTCCGGTAACGATTGATTTTGAGGACGGCTGATCGGCTCCCCCTCGCAATTTCGGTGTATTCATCCTATAGTGGATCCATGAAACAGATCATTTCCCATGCTGTGATTGCACTGTTCTTTGCCACCGTGGCTCAGGCGGAAGAGGCCGATGGCCTGTCCTTGATAGAACGGGGCGCACAAATGTTCCTTGAGGGGATCCTCAAGGAAATGGAGCCAGCAATTGATGAATTTCAAGGGCTTGCAGATGAGATGGGGCCGGCCCTGAAGCAGTTCGCAGACGAAATGGGCCCGAAACTTGCAGACCTTCTGACCGAGATCGAGGACTGGAGCGCCTATCAACCGCCGGAAGTCTTGCCCAATGGGGATATCATCATCCGGCGCAAACCCGACCATCCGATGACACCGCCCGATACACCGACGTTGCCCGCGCCGCAGGTTGATCTTTGATCATGACCGGGATCTTGACGTTTTTGGGGAGTTGACTGTCTTGATCTCGACCGTCGCCCCCAGAGAGGCAGCAAGGGATTCAAGCCGCGCCTGAGCCACCTCACCAAACAGCGGTAACATGTCCCGTGTCAGCCGCAGCTGAAGTTGCTTCTTCTTGGAGAACCAACGCAGTTCCCCGCGATCTTCGTCGGGATTCATCCACATCATCGCGCCGAACCGCATGGCTTTGCCGACGATTTCCGCATCGGCGCGTTGTTTTTCGTCCAACATTTCATAAAGATCGTTGAACCGCTTGTTCTCGCGTTTGTTGGAATAGCGGTGCAGCAAACTCAGCCCCAAGAAAATACGTTCGGAATGTTTCAGCCCACCCAGATTGGCCCGCGTGGCATTGTCAAAGCAGACCTCGGCCCGGTAATCGGGATGGGCACGCCAGCTGACATCATGTAACAGGCAGGCCGCCTTGATCAGCCGTTTACGCGGGGCGGGAGCGGATTTGAACAATGGCAGGATGAAGTTGTTCAGGATCTTGCCAAAGCCCGGCATGCGGGCATCTTTCGCCTCGGCAAAACGGCAGGCTTCGATCAGGGGATCACGGTCGCGCAGGCGCTGCGGCATTTGTTCATAGAGCATGCCCTCGCGAATACCGTAACTTGATACTGCTATGTCCTTGGGCCGGAATGTTTTTATCAAGCGACCCAGAACTTCGGCGGCATAGGGAACCAGCGCCATCCGATTGGAAGAGACGCCGGAAATCTGGCGCAATTCTTCGGGATCTGTTTGCTTGATGTATTTGACCGTCGCTGAAACCGCGCGCGACGTCATGCGGTATTCATGCAGCACTTGCAGGGGATAGCCGCGTCGTGCCATGTCGATACGGGCGATGGCACGCCATGATCCACCGACCAGAAACAGTCGGTCCCGCTGTGCGCCCATGGCGTCTTCGAGACCTGCCATCACCTCTGCGATATGGGCTTTTCGGGCCTTGGCACCGCCCTTGATGTCGCGCAGTTTCAGCGGACCAAGTTGCGAAGTCTCGCGCCGCCCGACGCGCCCGCCCGAGATTTCGGCAAGTTCCATCGAGGAACCTCCGATGTCACAGACCAGCCCATAGGCTCCGGGCCAGCCCAGCAATACACCCTGGGCGGAGAGGCGCGCTTCTTCCTTGCCGTCGATGACCCAGATCCGCAAACCTGTTTCACGCAGCACTTCGTCGCGGAAATCGCGCCCGTCGCTGGCATCACGCACGGCAGCAGTGGCAACGACCGACAGTTCGGACAAGCCCATGCCATCGGCCAACTTTTTGAAGCGGCGCATGGCCGACATGGCACGCACACGCCCCTCTGGCGACAGATGTCCGGTTTCCGCCATACCAGCACCAAGGGCGCACATGATTTTTTCGTTGTAGAAATAGGCAGGCGAGCGCGCCGCGCCGTCAAATACTACCAGACGGACAGAGTTTGATCCGACATCAACCACACCGACACGCGCCAAAGCACGGGCCGAGGGATCTTGAAACAGAGGTTTGCCAAAAAGACCCAGATCGGCGACTCCGGTTTCTGGAACCGCCGTGGGGCTCGTTTCGGTCCGGTCTGCCATGCGCTCTCCTCGTGCGGCCGGTCACTTGGGCAAGATGTGCCAGCAATAGGGTGGGGTCAATCGTTAACCCCTGTTTTCTACAGTGTTATCCGATCAGTCGTCGGTATGGGTTAACTTTGGTACATCCGATGCGCCCGCCGACCCACGCCCCGAAAGCGAGGGGTTCTCCATGAAAAAGCGGTGGCAACTAAAGGTGAACTGCCCTTCCTGATAGGCGGGGCGCGTGAATTTCCCATCCGGTGACATGACCCAGCTCTGCGCCACGTCCGCCAGATTGGCGGCCATGATCTGGCTGACGATCTGTGCCTTGACGGTCGGGTTTTCGATTTCGACCAAAGTTTCGACACGCCGGTTCAGGTTGCGCCCCATCCAATCCGCTGAGGAGATAAAGACACGCGCCTTTTTGTGTGGAAGGCCAGAGCCGTTACCAAAACAAACGATGCGCGAATGTTCAAGGAAACGGCCAACGATGGATTTGACGCGGATATTTTCAGACAGTCCCATCACACCGGGGCGCAGTCCGCAAATGCCACGGATCACCAGACTGATCTGCACCCCGGCTTGTGATGCGGCATATAGCGCGTCGATCACCTCGGCGTCGATCAGCGAATTCATCTTGGCCCAGATCACTGCGGGTTTGCCTGCACGGGCATGATCCGCTTCGGCAGCGATCATGGCCAGCAGCCGGGGTTTCAGGGTTGTTGGGGAAATCGCTAGGTTATCAAGGCTGTCAGGCTGTGCATACCCGGACAGATAGTTAAAGACCTTTGTCGCATCGCGCCCCAGTTTCTGATCGCAGGTGAACAAGGATAAATCGGTATAGATCCGCGCCGTGATCGGGTGGTAATTGCCGGTGCCATAATGGGTGTAAGTGACCAGTTGTCTGCCTTCACGTCGCACGACAGTAGAGATTTTCGCGTGTGTTTTCAGATCGATGAAACCATAGACCACATGTGCCCCAGCGCGTTCCAGGCGACGGGACTGACGGATATTGGCCGCCTCGTCAAAGCGCGCCTTGAGTTCGACCAGGGCGGTGACGGATTTGCCATCTTCCGCCGCTTCGCACAAAGCTTCGACAATCGGGCTGTCGCGCGATGTGCGATAGAGTGTCTGTTTGATCGCCACCACATCGGGGTCACGCGCAGCCTGGTTGATAAAGCGCACAACCATGTCAAAGGTCTCGTAGGGGTGATGCAGCAACATGTCCTTTTGACGAATGGCCTTGAACATGTCGCCATCATGGTCGGTCACACGCTCGGGAATGCGCGGTGTGAATACCGGCCACAGCAGGTCCGGACGTGCGTCGGTGACCAGTTCAGACAGGTCATCTACACCGATCATGCCGTCAATCTCGATAACGTCGCGCTCATGCACCCCAAGTTCGGCCATGATCACCGACTTCAGTTTTTCCGGCGCACCGGAGGAATGGGTCAACCGCACAACCTCGCCTCGCCGCCGCCGTTTCAGGGCAACCTCGAATTCGCGCACCAGGTCTTCGGCCTCGTCTTCGACTTCCAGATCGCTGTCGCGCAAGACACGGAATTCAAAGTGGGATTTCAATTTGTATCCTGGAAAGAGGTCAGGAATGTGAATGACCAGCAAATCTTCAAGCGGGAGATAACGCAAACTGTCGTCGGGGGCGGGCAGGGCGACGAAACGGTCGATCTGCGCCGGAATCGGCAACAAGGCTTGCAAGGGACGTTTGTCGCTGGTCCGTTCAAGCTGCAATGCCAAAGCGTAACCGGTATTGGGGATAAATGGAAACGGATGCGCAGGGTCGATCGCAAGAGGTGACAGAACCGCAAAGACCTGATTCAGAAAGACATCCATCAGATAGGTCAGGTCATGCTCTGTCAGATCCGCCGTGCGCTCCAGAAAGATGTTTTGCGCGTCCATTTCTGCCATCAGGTCAACCAGCACACGCTGTTGGTTCATCATCAGACTGCGGGCATCCTCGTTGATCAGCACCAATTGCTCCGCAGGTGTCAGCCCGTCAGCCGCAGGTGTGGTATTGCCCGCCTGTGCCAGTTCACGCAAACCTGCAACACGGACGGTGTAAAATTCATCCAAATTATCCGCTGAAATCGACAGGAACCGTAACCGCTCCAACAGGGGGACGCGGGGGTTTTCGGCTTCTTCCAGCACGCGCCAGTTGAAGTCGAGCCAGCTCAACTCGCGGTTAAAGAAACGGCCGGGGCCGTTCAGGTCAAGCGCAGGTATCTCGACAGCGGGTGGAAAGCGACCCGTCAGAAAATCGGTTTGAGTCATAGCGGCCTTATGGGGCTGGAATGTAAAAGATTTGTGATAGTTCGAGCGCGATCAAACCCAGTATCACGCGTCCGGGGTAGTATTGTCCAGCACCCTGGCCGCGAGTGCAGTTGTAATGGGTTTTTGCCGCGCAAGGCTGGCAGCATCGAGGCGCGCAACCAGTTCGATGGCACCTGCATAGGACCGGTCCATCCGTTTGAGCAGATAACTGATCAGGGCTGGCTTGGGTACGAGTTGCCGGTCGGCCATCAGCTTGACCAACAGGGCAGACAAAAGCGCATCGTCAGGGGCTTCGACCGCGCAGGAAGTGGTCCCTTGAAGACGGCTCATCAAATCGGGCAGGTGCAGTCCCCACCCGGTGACGGGCGGTCTCCCGGTCATAAGCAGGCTTTTGCCTTCGGCCAATGTCAGGTTGTGCAGGTGAAAGACTGCAGTCTCGGTCTCTGAATCGCCCGCAATTTCGGGCAGGTCTTCCACAACGACATGATGTCTTGCAAGCCTGGGTACCTCCGCCTTGACCAGATCAGAGGCGGCAATGATTTGCGCCCCGGTAACGCGCGCCCACACATGCGCAAGGTGGGTCTTGCCTGCCCCCTTGGGACCACAGAGCACCAGTTTGCCTCCGGCCCAGGCGGGCCATGTGTCAATCATCGCAAGTGCGACGGCATTGGAAGGCGCGACAAAAAATGCATCCCTGTCCAGCGCCGTGCGGCTGGGCAGGTCAAAGCCGAGTTGCTCTGCCATGTCAGATCCCGTCAGAGTTGGTCGAATTCTGGGATTGCTCGGGGCTGTCCACGCCGCGATAGAGCAGACTTTGACGGTATTGTGCGACGCCAAAGCGCGCGAGCACCCCCAATGCGGCGGCCAGGGGTACGGCAACCAACATACCGACAAAGCCGAAAAGCGTACCAAAGACCGAAAGTGAAAGAATCAACCAGACTGGATGCAAGCCCACTGAGTTGCCCACCAATTTGGGAGTCAGGATATTGCCTTCGATCACCTGTCCCAAGGCAAAGATACCCGCAACCAGGCCGATCGACAGCCAGTCACCCCAGAACTGAAACAGCGCCAGCCCGATCGCCAGGGCCCCGCCCAAAAGGGCACCCAGATAGGGAATAAAGGTCACAAGACCGGCAATAAAGCCGACAACCAGTCCGAATTGCAGCCCCACGACCATTAACGCGATGGCATAATAGGTGCCAAGCACCAGGCAGACGGTGCCCATTCCACGAATGAACGAGGCGAGAGTCTTGTCGATCTCGCGCGCCAGATGGCGGATCGTGGGTGCATGATCGCGCGGGATGAGCGTATCGATCGAGGCAACCATACGGTCCCAGTCCAGCAGCAGATAGACAGCAACAACCGGGACAATGACAAACAACACAACGATGTTCAGGATCGATGCAAAGGACGAAAGCGCGGTTTCAAGCAATTTTCCACCGCGTTCCTGAATGGTGGCACCCAGTGAAGTAAGCGAGGTGCTGAGTGTCGAGCTTTCATCAAGCAGGGCAGGAAAACGCTTGGTCAGAAAGGCGGTGAAATCGGTGAACAATTGCGGCGCGGTTTTGACCAGATTCACCGCCTGGGAACTGAGTGTCGGAACGATCAACAGGGTGATCACGACAAACATCAGGATGGCCACCACCGTGATCAGGGCGGTAGCAAAGGTGCGGCTGAGCCCCAGCCGCTCAAGCCGGTCGGCGACAGGATCAAGGAAATAGGCAATGGCCCCCCCCAGCAGGAAGGGCATCAGGACATCGCCCAGGAACCACAGGATGACCAGAAACACCGCCATGGCGATGCCCCAGTATTTCAGTTGGTCGCGGATCGGCAATGCCATGAGGGTTCTCCGTTAGCTGCAGGCCTCACATTGCGCGAACAAGGCTGCATTTCAAGGGCCGAACCGTGAAAACATCTGCTGGACCGGTCTTGACTTGGCGGTACGAAAGTCTCCACATCGGCGAAAAGGAGAGCCATTCATGCATAGCGAATTTGACCGTGAACTCGAAGAACGTCTGGTCCGTTACGCCGCCATCGACAGCCAGAGCGATGCGGCATCCCCAAGCCAGCCCAGCACTGCCATCCAATTGGACATGTCGCGCCTGTTGGTGGCTGAACTGGAAGAAATGGGGGCCAAGGATGTTCAGTTGACCGATTATGGTGTTGTCCTGGCCACGATTCCCGCAACGGCAGAAGGTCCGTTGATGGGCTGGTGCGCCCATGTGGATACAGCACCGCAGTTCAATGCATCCGGGGTAAAGCCCGTGGTGCATCGTGGCTATAACGGTGGCGACATCACCTTTGCCGATGCACCTGAATTGAAACTGTCGCCGGAAAACTCGCCCCATCTGGCGGGAAAGCAAGGCGAGGATATCATCACGGCAAGCGGTCTGACGCTCCTGGGTGGAGATGACAAGGCAGGGGTTGCCATTGCCATGACCGCCGCGCGACATTTGCTGACTAACCCCGAGATCAAACATGGTGGCATCCGGCTGGCCTTTACTCCGGATGAGGAAATCGGACGTGGCGTGGATCCACGGTTGCCGGCGGATTTTGGTGTGGATTTTGCCTATACCTTTGACGGCGGCAAACCCGGAGAGATCGAATTCGAGACCTTTTCGGCGGATGGGGCCGTGATCAAGGTGGTGGGGGTCTCGGCGCATCCGGGCTTTGCAAAAGGCAAGATGGTCAATGCCCTGCATCTTGTTTCCAAGATCGTTATGATGCTGCCGCAGGTCGCGCTTACCCCAGATACAACCGATGGCACGGAAGGCTTTATTCACGTGTCCGAGATCAACGGTGGATCGTCAGAAGCCGAGATCACCCTGATCCTGCGTGATTTCGAACTGGACGGACTTGCGGCCAAAGGGGATCTGTTGCGCCGGATCTGTGACACCGTTGCAGCGACGGAACCACGGGCGCGCATCACCTGCGACATCACTGCACAATATCGCAACATGCGCTACTGGCTGGAAAAAGACATGACACCGGTCGACCTGGTGCGGGCCGCGGTGGCCGATGTGGGGCTGGACCCGGTATCCGTGCCGATCAGGGGGGGGACGGATGGGTCGCGCCTGACCGAGATGGGTGTACCCTGTCCCAATGTCTTTACCGGGATGCAGGAGATTCACGGGCCGCTGGAATGGATTTCGGTGCAGGATATGGCTTTGGCTACCCGTGTTGCCCTGGCCCTTGCCCAGCGGGCTGTGAGCTAAAGGCGCAGGCAGAGCCTGCATATGATTGATTGATTTTCCTGGCGGAAAATCTGTTGGAGGCTCTGCCTCCAAACCTCCGCGGTATTTGCCGGCCAAAAAGAGAAGATCGTTGTAGCGGGCGTGGCTTTGAATTAGTCAACGCGGGATATGAAATGTGTTTCGAGGAATGTTCCCATGCGAATGAGCCGTTATTTCCTGCCTGTGCTGAAAGAGAACCCTTCCGAGGCGCAGATTGTCAGCCACCGGCTGATGCTGCGGGCGGGATTGATCAAGCAGTCGGCGGCGGGGATTTATTCCTGGTTGCCGATGGGGTTCAAGATTTTGCGCAAGCTTGAAAACATCGTGCATGAAGAGCAGGCACGGGCAGGGCATCTGGCGATGTTGATGCCGACGATCCAATCTGCCGACCTGTGGCATGAAAGTGGCCGCTATGATGCCTTTGGGGATGAAATGCTGCGGCTCAAGGACCGCGGCGGGCGCGAGATGTTGTTCACGCCGACCGCCGAAGAGTTGATCACGGATATTTTCCGTTCGCATGTCAGCAGCTACAAGGACCTGCCGCTGACGCTCTATCAGATCCAGTGGAAGTTTCGTGACGAAGTGCGACCGCGCTTCGGTGTGATGCGGGGGCGCGAATTCCTGATGAAGGACGGCTATAACTTTGATCTGACCAAGGAAGATGCGCTGCACAGTTACAACCGTCATCTGGTGACCTATCTGCGGACCTATGAGCGTATGGGCTTGCAGGCGATTCCGATGCGGGCGGATTCGGGTGCCATGGGTGGTGATAACACCCATGAGTTTCTGGTGCTGGCGGAGACCGGTGAATCCGAAGTGTTCTACGACAGTGCAGTGACGGATCTGAGCTTTGGCGACCGCGAGATCGATTATGGCAGTGTAGCGGATTGTGCCGCGGTGATGGAGGAATTCACCACGAAATACGCCCGCACCGACGAAACCCATGATGAGACCCTGTTTAACGCGGTACCCGAGGAGCGCCGCCGCAGGGCCCGGGGCATCGAAGTGGGACAGATCTTTTATTTCGGGACCAAGTATTCCGAAGCGATGGGCGCGACTGTTCAAGGCCCTGATGGCAAGTCAACTGCGGTGCATATGGGCAGTCACGGCATTGGCGTCAGCCGCCTGTTGGGGGCGATTATCGAAGCCAGCCATGACGAGAAAGGCATCATCTGGCCCGAAGGGGTGACGCCATTCCACGCCGGAATCGTGAATTTGAAACAGGGAGATGCCGAAGCCGATGCAGCTTGTGACGCGCTTTATTCGGCGCTGGAACTGCTGGGGCTCGACCCGCTGTATGATGATCGCAAGGAACGTGCGGGCGGCAAGTTTGCCTCGATGGATCTGATTGGTTTGCCATGGCGGATAACGGTCGGGCCGCGCGGATTGAAGAATGGTGTCGTGGAACTGACCTGTCGGCGCACGGGGGATAGCGAGGAATTGCCACCAGAGGCCGCAGTGCAGAAACTGGCGCAAATCTATGCCGGTATCGCCTGAGGTGTCGATCCGGCCGGAGGCACGGGAGGGGTGGCCCCCGATCGGGAGCCGGTGCCGATGATCTTGCGCGTGTTGACCCTTGCCGGCGGTATTGCCGGTGCGGCGGCAACGTCGCAATTTCCGGAGTTTTCGCAGCAATACACCCAACGTCTGGGCGGTGCGGTTGATGCCCTGGCCGATGTGGTGGCGGATTTCGATGCTTCTGCGGCGGCGGTTGGTCTTAGCCGCGAGGCAGCCCTGACTCAAATGGTAGGCAGTGATTTTCTCGAACGACGGCGGGTGGATATGACCGTGACCTTTGCACGTCATGCCCGGTTGAGCGCGGATCTGGCGGCACTGGAGGGCCAGGGCCCATTCATGCGCGCCTATCATCTGCCACGGCTTCGGGATCGGCAGATCGCACAGGCAGCCTGGCATGCCTATCAACCTGCATTGCCGCTGAATTTTGCCGGGATCAGTTTCGCCCTGACCGGTTTCCTTGTGGGTGGCGGGTTTTCAGCGGTGTTGTTCCGGTTGCTACGCTGGCCGTTTCGCCGCCGGTCCGCCGGGGCCAAGACCGCTTGACCGCCCCACGTCAAACCGCCACCTTGCGCGGTACCTCTGAGGACTTTTATATGGCGCAGACGCCCCCTTTTGCAGCTTTTGAATGGATGATCGCCTGGCGCTACCTGCGCGCGCGGCGTGCCGAGGGCGGCGTCAGCGTTATGACATGGATCAGCCTGATCGGCATCACATTGGCGGTGTTTGCCCTGATCGCAACCCTGTCGGTGCGTTCGGGGTTTCGGGCGGAATTTGTTGACACCATTCTGGGCGCGAATGCCCATGTGACTGTCTATCAGATGGGCGAGGTGGCGGCCAACGGCCAGATCGATCGCAGCATTGCCGACTATGAAAGCCTGGCCGCAGAGGTCGCGCAGGTGCCTGGCGTGACCCGTGTTGCACCCCTGGTGCGCCAACAGGTGATGGCGAACAGTGGACAGTCCAATGCGGGCGTCGAGGTATTCGGCATTGCGACTGATGATCTCAAGACCATCCCGCGCATTGCGGTGTCGGAACAGGCAGAGGGTGACATCAACCGTTTTGACGAAGGCATTGCCATCGGCATCGGTGTGGCCCGCACCCTGGGGGTGACGGTGGGGGACCGCGTCAAGCTGATTTCGCCTAATGGTGTGAAAACCGCGTTTGGCACCAGCCCGCGTGTGAACGCATATGAGGTGGTATATATCTTTGCGGCCGGGCGGTATGACATCGACCGAACCCGTGTTTATCTGCCTCTAAGAGAGGCACAAATATTTTTCAATCGTGAAGGGTTGGCAGATGAACTTGAAGTCATGGTCGAAGATCCGGAAGCCGTCGATGATATGGCAATGCAACTGTTGCAGGCCGCTGGCCCAGGCGGCCAGATCTGGACCTGGCGGGATGCATCGGGGTCTTTCCTGAGCGCTCTGGACATCGAAGACCGCGTGATGTTCGTGATCCTGTCAGTGCTGGTCTTGATCGCTGCGATGAACATCGTGTCAGGGCTGATCATGCTGGTCAAAAACAAGGGCCGCGATATTGGTATCCTGCGCACGATGGGCCTTACACAGGGGTCAATCATGCGGGTATTTTTTATCTGTGGTGCCTTTACTGGCATCATTGGCACGGGTTTGGGTGTTGTGTTCGGTTGTCTGTTTGCCGTTTATGTCGACCAGATTTTCGGGTTTGTGAACTATCTTTCAGGGGGCACGGCATGGGATGCCTCGATACGTGGCATCTATTTCCTTCCAGCCAAGCTGCAATTGGGGGATGTGCTGTCGGCCATCAGCCTGTCTTTGGGCCTGTCCTTTGTCGTGACGATCTTTCCGGCGCGGCGTGCGGCGCGGATGAACCCGGTGGAGGCATTGCGGTATGAATGATCCGGTTCTCCAGCTTGAAAACATCACCAAGGTCTATAACCTGGGTAAACCGAACGAAGTGCAGGTCCTGCGCGGCATCGACCTGACGCTTGCGGCGGGCGAGGTGGTGGCACTGGTCGCGCCATCGGGAGCGGGCAAATCGACACTGCTGCATATCGCGGGGCTGTTGGACACACCTGACAGTGGCACCGTGCGGATCGCAGGGGATGATATGACAGGACAATCAGACCGGCGGCGCACCCGTATACGCCGGTCTGATGTCGGATTCATCTATCAATTCCACCATCTGCTGCCGGAATTTTCGGCACTTGAAAACATCCTGTTGCCGCAACTGGCAAATGGAGTTCCCCGTGCTCAGGCCGGGATCCGGGCCTTGGCATTGCTTGAAAAAGTCGGAATTGCCCCTCGCGCCGATCACCGTCCCGCTGCGCTCTCGGGTGGAGAACAGCAGCGGGTGGCATTTTGTCGCGCACTTGCCAATGCGCCGCAATTGCTCCTGGCGGATGAACCAACCGGCAACCTTGATCCTGCGACTTCGGATCAGGTGTTTGCCGCATTGCTTGATCTGGTTCGGGAAACCGGGCTTTCGGCGCTGATCGCCACCCACAACCTTGATCTTGCTGCCCGTATGGACCGTCAGATCAGGCTCGACTCAGGGCAGCTGGTGCCGGTGTAAAGCGCAGATAGTCTTGACGCAGGATACACCCTTGCCCACAGTTTGCTTTGGGGGTTTCAAATCCTCGCAGACAAGGGTTAACGATGGTTCAGGTTTCGTTAGACAAGATACAACAAACGGTTCAGGCGGCCTTGCTTGCCCATGGAGCTGACGGGTTTCCCGCTGCTGAGGTCGCGCGGGCCGTGGCAGAAGCCGAAGCCATCGGGAACAAGATTTGCGGGCTTTACTATGTTGAAAGCTATTGCCTGCAACTCAAGTCCGGTCGCGTGGATGGCAGCGTCACGCCAACGGTCAACAAGGTGCGCAGTGCCAGCATTCATGTGGACGCGCATTTTGGCTTTGCACAGCCTGCCTTTGCCTATGGCCTACCGGTTGCTCTGGATGCGGCGCGTCAATCGGGGATCGCCTCACTTGCGGTGGGTCATGCCCATACCTGCACCTCACTGGGCTATTTTACCGAACAAATCGCCCGTGCAGGTTTTATCGGCCTTGGCTTCACCAATGCTTCGCCCATTGTGGCCGCACCGGGGGGCAAGACCCGTGTGATCGGAACCAATCCGATTGCGTTTTCCGTCCCCGATGGCGCGGGCGGCATTGCAATGCAGTTTGATCAATCTACCTCGACCGTGGCGCTGGGCAAGATCACCATGGCCAAAGCCGCAGGCGAAAGCATCCCAGAAGGCTGGGCGGTGGATGCACAGGGCAATTCCACAACAGACCCTGCCAAAGCCATAGAAGGTTCGCTGGTTTCGATGGGCGGATACAAGGGCTGGGGGTTCGGTTTGATGGCCGAAATTCTGGCGGCTGGTTTGACCGGCGGTGTGCTTTCGCGCGATGTCAAACCGCTGAAGACCCCCGAGGGCAAACCACATGATCTGGGGCAATATTACATTGTGATCGACCCCGCCAATGCGCCTGATTTTGCCGACAAACTCGAGATATTGAGTGCCGAGGCCAGCGCCGATGAAGGTGCGCGGATGCCCGGCCAGAACAAGCAACGAATGGATCCGGTAGAGGTGCCGGATGCGCTTTGGGATCAGATGTTGGCGCTGGCCGGTTAAACTTGGCGTGGCCTGCTGGTTCTTCCTGCCGGTTCGGCAATGCCTGTTACAGCACCCGGTTCCGAATGTACTGCGAGCTTGCGACACATCCGGTAAACCGTCACCAACGCCCCGCGCAGCACACTACCGGTGAGTTGCCTTATTGCGCGATTTTTCGGCATCGTATTGATGTGGATCATGGACCTAGTCACCGCACCGGCAGAATGTGACCGGAATAGCAACTTAGGAGAATTTGCCATGCCCGTCCTTCGCACATCTCTGGGTGCCGGTATCGGTCTTGTCCTGCTGGCGGCCTGTGCACCGAATTCCATGCCCGACGCGCCTGAAGGGGCGGCGTTTTTTGCGGCAAATTGCGTGGCCTGCCATGGTGGCGATGCGCGTGGTGCGGGGGCTGCGGATACCTGGCTGACTGCGCGGCCACCGGATCTGACGGTTCTGGCGCGCGACAATGGCGGTGTGTTCCCGACGGCGCGGACACTCAGCACGATTTGGGGGGATCCCGAGCAAAGCCATCTGGCCCGCGTGATGCCCCAATTCGGCGGTGCGATGGCGGATGATCTTGTGCCGGTCGAGGTCGACGGTGTGCTGACGCCGACACCGCGTGCCCTGGCCGGTGTGCTGGCCTATCTCGAAAGCCTGCAACGCTAGCCACAAATCCCGCGCGGATCGACCCCGTCCCAGGGCAGGCGCAGATTCCATTCTCGCGACTGGGGCAGGGGCGTCACCGGCATGACCTGGGCGATCAGCCCGTGCAGGCGCTCGGTGCGCGGTGCTGTCGGTGCCATGGCACGGCAGCAGACATATTCCTCGACAATCGACCCTTGCTGTTCATAGGCAAAATCGCTGAATTTGCGGTCGTCGTCGATTTCAAACAGATAGGGATCGGCGCTGCCGCTGTGTTCGGATGCGGCGCGCAGCGGTGAATATCCAGTTGTGGCGCGGTTCTGCCATTGCCAGACATGGGTCAGCTCATGCGCGAACAGCATCGCGGCGATCAACCCGATGGTGTCAGGATAGTCGGGCAGATAGTCCTCGATATACCAGTCCTTGTCGAACAGGATGCGGTTATATAGCGCCACAGCGGCGGGCTTGCTTGTCACGATTTCATCTGTGGGGGGCGGCAGGATCAGCTCACGGCAGGTGGTGCGCGGACGCGGCTTGCGCCGGAACGTCACGGCGCGGGTCGGTGCCCCGTCATGCAGCCGAACCCGATCATAGTTCAGCGTGTCACCGTGTATCGTGCCGAGGAAGGCGCGTTCATTCTCGGTCAGAGGGCGGCTGCAGGCAGTCAGCAGCAGACAGACCAGCATTATTAGCGCAGTCGTCCTCATCACCGTGCAAAGGTAGCCGTGGCCATGGCAACGGCTTTGCCCGAAGGTTCGGCGATCAGGGTGCAACGGGTAAACATCATGGACTTCCCCGCCCGGGTGACTTCGGCCTCACAGCGGATGCTGTCGCCCGTTGCCGGGCGCAGAAACTGTGTGTCCAGCGTGACGGTGCCCACGGGCTCGGGCGCGTCCAGATGCCCGAAACAGGCCAAGACCATCGCGGTATCGGCCAGCGCGGTGAGGGCCTGTCCACAGACAATGTCGCCAATGCGTTTGATGTCGGGCGTGATCGGAATGGTCATGACGGTGCGCGCGGCGGAGATTTCGCTGATCACGGGGGACAGGGCCTTGATCCAAGGGGCGAACCCCTGATCAAGGATGGTCTGGGCGGTTTCGGGTGTCATGTCTGCGGTTTCCGTTATGCGTGGGTTGCACCCACCCTACGGCGTCATTTCGGGGATTGGTAGGGTGGTGCAACCCACGCTGCGCGACACTTGCCCACATGGGGAGGGGCTTTAGGCAGGACGATAGTTTGGGATGCAAAGCCAATCAAGAGCCATCAACTGGCTTAGAGGCGTTCTGACTCATCAAGTTTAATCTATCGCGAAAGGCACGAATATCAGCTTGATGGCCAATATGAGAAATACTCTTTGGTCTGATGCATAGCCCTCGTTCAGCGACTTGAAGCACGCCGTCATGGCCTCTTACTCCCCACATCAATTTCCCCAATAGACCTACAAGTACAGTGCCAACCTTATCTTTATCAGGCTCGTTAGCTACGAACCGGAACGCCCCCACTACGATGTCTGTTATTGATGAAAGATGTGAGTGATTTGTTCCTGTGTTATCGATTGAAACGATGTGCTCCAATCGTTTCCTAGTTTCTTTGAATTCCATTCCGAACTGGAAAATCTCTCTGAAATACTGAAGCTGCTTAAAGTCAGTGGTTTGATCGAAAAATGCTATCCCTCCAACCTTTCCATTTTCCCGCAAGAATTGGTCAAACTTCAACAATAATGTGTTCGTGCCGAATTTCATTCGATCGCTATGTTCTTGGCCCTTTGCTATCGCGTGTGGGACGACATAGCAGCAAATTTTGCAACCTTGATCTCCCGCAAGTCTGAGAACCTCGTTCTTAATTTCGGCGTGAGCTGAACGCTCGACAATTTTTGGGTTTGGTGCTCGGGTTAGATTTTAAATCGTCTGCGTCTTCGAAACCATACTTTTTCCGCAAGTCGGCTATGCCACGATGTAGATTAAGGACCTTGTCGGTATCATAGAAAACACCTGCAAAAACTATGAACTGCTTTGAGCCGTCTTGGTCAGCCTCGTCCGCAACCATCAGATACAATACAGGCCCCCCTCAAACATCCAGTTCCTCCATATCCGCAAACTTCGCGTTCTCCTGAATGTACTGGAACCGCAACTCCGGCTTCTTCCCCATCAGCCGCTCTACCAGATCACCGGTCTCGCCGGGTACATCCTCCTGCACTGACACGCGGATCAGCTTGCGTGTGGCGGGGTCCATGGTGGTTTCTTTCAGGTCCTTCGCGTCCATCTCGCCCAGCCCCTTGAAACGTTGCAAGTCGATCTTGCCCTTGCCGCCCAGGCCTTTTTCCAGCCAGTAGTCCTTCTCTGCGTCATCGGCGACATAAAGCCGCTTGGCCCCCTGTGTCAGGCGGAACAGCGGCGGGCAGGCGAGGTAGAGGTGGCCGCCATCAATCAATGGCCGCATCTGGGTGAAAAAGAATGTCATCAGCAAAGCGGCGATATGCGCACCGTCGACATCGGCATCGGTCATGATGATGATCTTGTCATAGCGCAGATCATCAAGGTTGAATTTGGTGCCCATGCCTACGCCCAGGGCCTCGCACAGGTCATTGATTTCGGCATTTGTCGTCAACTTGTTTGACGCCGCCCCCAGCACGTTAAGGATCTTGCCTTTCAGGGGCAACAGCGCCTGCGTCTTGCGATCGCGCGCGCCCTTGCCAGACCCCCCCGCGGAATCGCCCTCCACGATGAATAATTCCGTGCCGACGCGGTCCTTTGAGGTGCAGTCGGTCAGCTTGCCGGGCAGGCGGAGCTTCTTGGTTGCGGATTTGCGTGCGGTTTCCTTTTCCTGACGCCGGCGCAGGCGTTCCTCGGCCCGCAGCACCAGAAAATCAAGGATCGCACCGGCGGATTTGGTGTCGGAGGCCAGCCAGTTGTCAAAGTGGTCGCGCACCGCGTTTTCCACCATGCGTTGCGCTTCGACCGTGGCCAGTCGGTCCTTGGTTTGGCCCACAAATTCCGGCTCTCGGATAAAGCAGGAGACCAGCGCGCAGCCCCCTGTAATCAGGTCCTCGCGGGTGATCGTGCCCGCCTTGCGGTTGCCTGCCAGTTCGCCATACGCCTTGATGCCCTTGAGGATCGCGGCCCAAAAACCGGCCTCATGGGTGCCGCCCTCGGGCGTGGGGATGGTGTTGCAATAGGATTGGATAAATCCGTCCCGCGAGGGGGTCCAGTTGATCGCCCATTCCACCTTGCCCGGCGTGTTGAACTTGTCCTTGAAGTCAACCATGCCTGCAAAGGGTTCTTCGGCATAAGCCATTGCACTGCCAAGGCTTTCCTTCAGATAATCCGACAGGCCACCGGGAAAATGGAACTTGGCCTCTAGCGGTGTATCGCCGTCATTCTGCGCGGTTTTCCAACGGATTTCGATGCCCGAGAACAAATAGGCCTTGGAGCGGGCCATCGCAAACAAACGCGCCGGTTTCAACCGCAAGGGACCAAAGATTTCTGCATCCGGATGAAAGGTGACGGAGGTGCCGCGCCGGTTGGGGGCGGCCCCGACCTTTTCCAGCGGCCCCTGCGGAATCCCGCGCGAAAATTCCATTGCGAATAATTCACGGTTGCGCGCCACTTCGACGCGCAGATGGTCTGACAGGGCATTCACAACCGAGGATCCGACCCCGTGCAGACCGCCCGAGGTCTCATAGGAATCGCCCGAGAATTTGCCACCTGCGTTCAGGGTGCAAAAGATGATTTCAAGCGCGGATTTGGACGGATCCTTCGGGTGCGGTCCTGTGGGAATGCCGCGCCCGTTGTCCCGCACGGTGACATGGCCGTTTTCGTGCAATTCAAGCTCGATCCATGTGGCATGACCTGCCACTGCTTCGTCCATCGAGTTGTCAATGATTTCGGCGACCATGTGATGCAGGGCGCGGTCGTCCTTGCCACCGATATACATGCCGGGACGCAGGCGAACATGCTCCATATCCTCCAGCACTTCGATAGAAGAAGCGTCATAGTCACTGGGGTCTTGGCCGGACAAAAGATCGGTCATTAAATCGCCTGTATGTTATTGCTCACCGTCGTCTGGGATTATGTCAGAGCGCGCAGCCATGGGAAAGGGGGACAAGGGTGATCCCGTCAGGGAGTTTCCGGGGGTTTCCAGCACGGTTCCAACCTTAACAGCGCTTTGAATACTGCGGCTTTCCAGAGCCTGATCAAACTGCGTAGAGGATCCATTAACTAAATTCGGGCTACTTCTGAGCGATGGATGTTCAAGATCTCCAGATTTCTATCGCCGGAAAGGTTGCTCATTGTCGTTGATCGAAAAGTACCGGCTTGCTTTCGGGATCTCACCCGTTCCAATGCTTCTGGTTGCGCAGGACGGCAAGATATTGTTGGCCAATGCCGATTTCGAAGCGCTTTTTGAATATGATCTGGATGAATTGACGGGCATGGATGTCGAGGTGCTGATGCCTGTACGCCATCGCAACCATCAGGCGGCGCTGCACAGTGCCTATGTACAGGCTTTCACGCAACGGCACCCGGGGACCAGCCGCGATCTGCATGGGGTGACGAAAACCGGGGCCTTGATCCCGCTCGAACTCAACCTCGAATATATATCCGAAGGCAGCGAAACCATGATGCTTGTCGTGGCCATTGATCTGCGTCATCGCAAGTTTCACGAGGAATTGTTGCACAGTGCCATGGATGCTGCCGCCAGCGCCATGATCATGGTCAATGAACGGGGGGAGATTGTCTTTGTGAACCGCTCCGCCACCTCGCTGTTCGGATATGAAGAAAACGACATGCTTGGCCAACGGGTTGAAATGCTGGTCCCCAAGGAATTCCAGCGTGTGCATCAGATCTATAGCGGCAATTTTATGGACAACAGGACGGCCCGTGCCATGGGACTGGGACGCGATCTTTATGCCTGCCGTCAGGACGGCAGCCGTTTCCCTGTCGAAATCGTGCTGACCCCGGTGGATGCGCCAACGGGGAAAATGGTGATGAGCACCATCGTTGATCTTACCGAACGCTTTGCTGCAGCCAAGGCCGTGGCGCAAAAGAACGCGGAATTGGCCGCGTTGAACATCGAGCTTTCGCATTATGCCTATAGTGCCAGTCATGATCTCAAGGCTCCCTTGCTATCCATCACCGGCCTGTTGAGCCTGAGCATCGAAGCGATGGAAGAAGGACAGATTGATGAGCTGCGTGAAAATCTGACCCGGGCCATCGAAATCAGCCGCCGCAGCGCACATAAGGTCGAAGGGGTGTTGCAAATCGCGCGTGTCGGCCGTGATGGCATGCCGAAAACGCCAGTGTTGCTTGAACCGACGATTCAGGAAATCTGGCTGGATCTGACCGGAGGCAACAGCCGCGCCAGGCTTGCATTGGATTTGCGGCACAGGGATCCGGTGGTGACCGAACTGCCGACCCTGAAAGTGATCATCGAAAACATGCTGTCCAACGCATTGCGCTATGTTGACACGGCAAAATGCGAACATCTGATAGGTATCACCAGCACAACAGAGGGCGGCCATGTCCGCATCACCATTTCAGACAATGGAATCGGCATCCCCGCCAGAAATGTGCAACAGGTTTTTCAGATGTTCAAAAGGCTGGATGAACGCAGCGGCGACGGCTTGGGGCTTTCATTGGTCCAGAAACAGATTGAACGGTTGGGAGGACGGATTGCAGTGGAAAGCACTGAAGGAGAGGGCACAAGATTCACCTTTACCCTGCCTTCGGAGGAGAACGGGCATGTGTAGGGTTTCCGTCATGATCGTCGATGATAACGAAGCCGACCGTTTCATCGTCAGAAAAAGACTATCGAAAGCCGGCGTATTCGAAGAGCTGCGTGAAGCCACCAATGGGGAGGAATTCCTGCAAAAGGTGTCGCGCGATGCAGGAGAATTGCATGTCGCGGATCCACCACTGGTTATCCTGATGGACGTCAACATGCCGCGCATGGATGGGTTTCAAACCATTGAGGAATTACAGCGTCGCGTCGCGAAGGGTACAGCACATGCCTGCGTGGTTGTCATGATGTTCACCTCGTCCAGCAACCCTGAAGATCTGGCGCGGGCCGAACAGATCGACATTGTCAAAGGCTATCTTCATAAGCCCCTGGAAAAAGAGGGGGTGGAGAAGATACTGGAAATCTATCATTCCTGACATTTCGCAATCATGCCATTGCATCCGCAGCGATTTGGGACAGGTGCGAAACCGATGTTTCTTTGAATCAGGTTTTACCCTGTACTGGATCGGCCATGGTTTGTGCATGCGGTTTAGGGCAGACTTTGCCCATGCGCCGCGTCAGGCGCGAAACTGCCCGTTTCCTCCAGATCAGAAAGCCACCGATATGCCCTGGATCAAAACCATCCCCTTTGACGCCGCCACAGGCAAACTACAGGCGCTCTACAAGCGTGTCACCGGACCTGGCAATAACGTCGACAACATCATGATGATGCATTCCCTGCGCCCCCACAGCATGGAGGGACATATGGCGTTATACAAATATGTGCTACATCACCGCGACAATACCGTGCCAAAATGGTTTCTGGAAACGCTGGGCGTTTGGGTGTCTTCGCTGAATCACTGTGACTACTGCATCGCGCACCATTTTGCCGGTCTCAAACGCCTGATGCGCGATGATGCGCGTGCAGATGCCCTGCGGCATGCCATTGACGCGGGTGACATCGATGCTGCGCCGCTTGACGCGCGTGAGCAGGCGGCATTGACCTATGCAAGGAAGCTTACCATCGCGCCGCAGGAGATGGTTGAGGGTGACGTGCAAAAGTTGCGCGCAGCAGGCTGGGATGATGGCGAGATACTTGAGATCAATCAGGTTTCTGCCTATTTCGCCTATGCCAATCGAACAGTGTTGGGGTTAGGTTGTTCCACCAGCGGTGACGTGATCGGCCTGAGCCCCGGCAATAACGATGACCCCGACGATTGGGGCCATGCCTAGGGCGCTGTGCATCTGGTTTCAATCGACCCAACCCAGAATGGCATCTGCAACGGCCTGTGGTTTCTGGTGGTGCAGCCAGTGATCTGCTCCGGGGAACTCGACCCGGGTCAGATCCTTTGCAAATGCCTCAAGTCCCTCGGTCGCCTCGGGCAGCAATGCAGTGTCCTCGCGCCCCCAGATCAGCAAATGCCGACAGTGCACATGCAGCCTGTCCAGCGGCAAATCAGGCAGGGTCGCGGTCTCGCCGCTCTTGGGTACAACCAGCGGCGACGCACGATACCAATTGAGCATGCCCCGCATCCTGCCCTCACGTCCCCATTCGCGTTTGTAGGCCGCAGCGGTCGCGGCATCAGACCAGGCGTGATCCATATTGGCCGAAAACAACGCGGTCAGTTTGGCGAAGTCATCTGCCATCAGCCTGTCCTCGGCACCTTCGGCACGAAGATAATGAATATATTGCGAGGCGTCGGTCTGTGGTCCCCCGGCCGCCAGTGCGCGTTGGAAAGGCACAGGATGCACGCCGTTCAGGATAATCAGATCTGACACCAGTTCGGGGCGGAACATGGCGAGCCCATAAGCCACTGCCGCCCCCCAATCATGTCCCAGAACATGCACCGGCCCTTCCCCGATCAATGTCGCCATATCACCGATGAGCCTTGAGGTGGCATAGGCAGAGACCTCGGAGGGGGCCCAGCTTTGACCAAAACCGCGCTGGTCGGGGGCAATACAATGAAAACGTTGCGAGAGCAGCGGGGCCAATTGCGCCCATGCCCCTCCGTATTCGGGAAACCCGTGCAACAACAGAAGCCTGGGGAGGTCTTCATTCCCCCAGTGACGCACAAAAAACGGACGGCCATCCAGGTCCACAAACTCTGATTTTGGCTCGGTCATCACGGCTCCTTTCGCCTACATCACGGCTGGCAGGTGGGTTTTCAGGTGGTCAAATACCCGTCTGATACGCGCCACATGGGCCTGATCTTCGTGGACCACCAGCCAAATCGGCATCTTGTATGATATTTCGGGCAACACCCGCACCAACCCCAGTCGCGCAGCCAGTTTGGCCTGGCAAACGCCAACACCCAGACCCTCCACAATATGTGCGATCTGCGCCAGAGGATCGTCACAGCGCACCACGAGGCAGCCAGGCGGCGCCACCCCGGCCGCGATCAATCCTGGCAGGATCAGATCCTCGCGGTCGTCGGCGATAAAGGGGATGGTGGTGATCTCTTCCACTGTTTGCGGCGCGGGGAAGCCCGGCGCGGCAAACAGGCCGATGTCAACCGGGGACAGGGATTGGGCTACCATCATCTGTTGGCGCGGCGGCGTAAACCGGATGGCAATGTCGGCGGCACGCTGGGCCAGGTTTTCCGCCTGATCGGTTGCGGCAATTTCAAATCTCAAACCGGGCGTGCGCGTGCGCAGGGTGGCCAGTACGGGTGGCAGGACATGGGTGGCAACGATGCGGCTGGTGGTGATACGTACAACGCCGCCCAGGGTATCGGCGGTGGTGGTCGCCGCGCGATGCATTGCGGCAGCCTGTTCCAGCACGGCTTGCGCCATCGGGTACAGGGTTTGTGCCAGCTCTGTCGGGGTCAACCCATTGGCGGCGCGCGTAAAAAGTGCCGCGCCGATGTCGGATTCGAGGGCTTCGATATGGCGGCGCACCGTGGGCTGGGCCAGCCTCAGCGCACGTGCCGCCGCGCTGAGAGAGCCGTGACGCATCACAGCGTGAAAGGCGGGGATATGATCCATCGCAGGTACGCTCATCAAAATATGTTAGCTGACTGAACTCAAATAGACAATTTCATTCGACCGATGGCTTTGCAAAGATGCCCCGTAAGTGCAAAAAGGACAGTCACATGACGGCATCACTCTCGACCCTGACACCCCATCAAACCGGTCCCATTGCCCTGACGCTAAGAGCAGAGGGGCTGGTCATTGCATTCGCGGCACTGGCAGCGTTTTCCCAGACCTCCGCATCCTGGGTGCTGTGCGCAGTGCTCTTCTTTGCACCGGATCTGGCCATGATGGCCTATTTCGCAGGCAACCGGTACGGTGCATTCTGCTATAATCTGTTTCACAGCTATATTGGGCCGATCGTCTTGTTGGGCATATCGATGATAGCACAAACTTTGTGGCTTGCTCCCGTTGCTTTGGTCTGGATCGCCCACATCGGCTTTGACCGTGCGCTTGGGTATGGTTTGAAATATGGCTCGGGATTCAAACAAACCCATCTCGGACGGGTCTGATCCCCTCTTTTCCTCTGCATCTTCCCGGCGTAAGGCTGAAGCATGAGTATTCCCATGACCAAAAGCAGCCATGTTCGCGCCATTCTGACCCTTGGCCTCCCCTTGATCGGGGGGCATCTGGCGCAGATTGCGATTACCGTGACCGATACGGTCATGGTGGGCTGGTATTCCATCGAAGGCCTGGCGGCGGTGACGCTGGCGGGCACCTATTTTTTCGTGCTGTTCATTTTCGGATCCGGCTTTGCTTTTGCGGTGATGCCCATGGTCGCCGCCTTTGCCGCCGAAGAAGACGAAGTCGCCATCCGTCGCACCACGCGCATGGGTTTGTGGTTGTCGCTGGCATTTGGCGCTATTGCGCTGCCATTGTTGTTGTTTGCGCAACCCGTCTTGCGGCTTTTGGGGCAGGGCGAAGCGGTTGCACAACAGGCCGCATCCTATCTGTCGGTTGCGGGCTGGGGCATATTGCCGGCGCTTCTGGTGATGGTGCTGAAATCCTATCTGGCAGCGCTTGAACGGACGCAGGTGGTTTTGTGGATCACGCTACTGGCTGCAGCGGTGAATGCGCTGGCCAATTATGCCTTCATCTTCGGCAATTGGGGCGCGCCGGAACTGGGCGTTGTCGGTGCCGCCCTTGCCTCGCTCAGCACGCAAATCGTCTCGCTGGTGGGGGTAATCCTTTACATCCTGATTGTCGTGCCGCAACACCAGTTGTTTGTCCGTTTCTGGCGGGCGGATTGGCAAATGCTGGCGCGGGTGTTCCGACTGGGCCTTCCAATCGGCCTGACCACCCTTAGCGAAGTAGGGTTGTTTGCCGCATCGGCAGTGATGATGGGCTGGCTGGGCACAATCCCGCTGGCGGCGCATGGGATTGTGATGCAGTTGGCGTCGATGACCTTCATGGTGCATCTGGGGTTCAGCAATGTGGCAACGATCCGTGCAGGCAATGCGCTGGGGCGTCGTGACGCGCCGCATATGGCACGTGGGGCATTGATCGTGACAGCAATGTCAATCGTGTTTGCCGCTGTCACCATTTGTATCTTTGTGATCTGGCCAGAACCGCTGATCCTCCTTTTCATGCAGAATGATGAACCTGCGCGCGCTGAAATTCTTGCTGTTGGCGTCGGCCTTCTGGCCGCTGCTGCACTGTTTCAATTGATGGATGGCACACAGGTCATTGCCCTGGGGTTGTTGCGTGGGGTGCAGGATACAACGGTGCCCATGTGGATGGCCGCGTTCAGCTATTGGGTTGTTGGAGTCCCATGCTCCTACTTGCTGGGCTTTGTGCTGGGCTGGGACGGCATCGGCGTCTGGGCCGGTTTGGTAATCGGGTTGGGCGTGGCTGCTGTATTGCTGAATTTGCGGTTCTGGCGTGTGACAATGCCCGGGATGCAGCGGCTGCAGCAGCAAAGCTGACAGGTCATTTCTTTTTCAACAGCCTGTCGGCTTTCTTGCGCACCAATGTACTGCGCAGGTCGTGCATCGCCAGCAACAACTGATCTGTCACCGCCTCCAATTGCGCGTCACTGGCTTTGGATTGGGCCCATTGCGTGGTCAGGTTCATATAATCCACCGCACGATAGATATCGTCTATGTCGCGATGGGCAAGCACTCGCATGCGCTCTTCCATCCAGTCCTGGATGGTGGCGCGGTCCTCTTCGGACAGGGTGCGATCGCCATGCGGCTTGATTTCGCCGTTCTTGATGTTGACCACCGCAATCTGGTCCATCTCGATCCGGCGCTGGCGGTTTTCCGTATCGACACGAAACACCGCCGCGCCATTCTCGCGCACCCGGAAGTAATATTCAGGCAGTTCTGCGGACATGATCGTTCCTTATTATGTCAAACCGGCACAGAATGACTGAATTCTCTCGCACGCCTCCTTCAGGGCGGCATCTGACGTAGCGTAACTCACCCTAAAGTTTGGGGAAAGCCCGAAAGCGGCCCCAAATACCACCGCAACACCTGTCTCCTCCAGCAAGGCGGTGGCGAATACTTCGTCATCGGTGATCCTGGTCCCAGCCGCCGAAGTCTTGCCAATACATCCCGCGATAGAGGGATAAACATAAAATGCGCCGTCGGGAACCGGGCACCGGATGCCTTCGGCGGCGTTCAGCATCTCGACCACCAGATCGCGACGTCGCGCAAACATCTTGTTGTTGGCGGCGATGAAATCCTGTGGCCCGTTCAGCGCCTCAACAGCCGCCCATTGACTGATGGAGCAAGGGTTTGATGTTGATTGCGATTGCACCTTGCGCATCGCGCCAATCAACTTTTCCGGTCCTGCCGCATAACCAATCCGCCAGCCAGTCATCGCATAGGCCTTGCTGACGCCATTCATGGTCAACGTGCGATCATACAGGCGCGGTTCGACTTCAGCAGGGGTGCAGAATTCGAAATCATCATAGACCAGATGTTCGTACATATCGTCGGTCAGCACCCAGACATGAGGATGACGCATCAGCACATCGGTCAGTTGTTTCAACTCATCCCAAGTATATCCGGCCCCCGTCGGATTGGACGGCGAATTGAAGATCAGCCATTTCGTCTTGTCCGTGATTGCCGCTTCCAGCTGGTCGGCGGTCAGCTTGAACCCAGTCTGCAAGGAGGCCTCGGCAATGACCGGCGTGCCCCCGGCCAGCAACACCATATCAGGGTAGCTGACCCAATAGGGTGCCGGAATGATCACTTCATCGCCTTCGTTCAGGGTGGCGACCAGCGCATTGAACAGGATTTGCTTGCCGCCCGTGCCGACGCTGACCTGTGAGGGTACATAGGCCAGTTTGTTGTCGCGTTTGAACTTGGCGCAAATCGCCTGCTTCAGTTCAAGTATCCCGTCGACATTGGTATATTTCGTGCGCCCTTCGGTGATGGCTGCGATACCGGCATCCTTGATGTTCTGCGGGGTGTCAAAATCCGGCTCGCCTGCGCCGAGACCGATTATATCCTGCCCTGCCGCCTTCATTTCTGCGGCCTTGTTGGATACGGCGATGGTTGGTGACGGTTTGACACGAGCGAGAGTCGCGGACAGCAGTTCCATTTTGGGCCTCGGAGCGTTATGAGTTCGTGCATACTCATACGGTCCGTCCCTGCGTCGGGCAAGCCTATAGCGGCGCATCCAAAAGGAGAGAGAGTGCAATGACAGACGAAACCGACTGGTACAGCCCTGATGCAGCAACCTTTGGTGACCGCGTGGCCGCTGCGCGCGAAACAGCAGGCATGACACAGGGCGTGCTGGCCAAAAGACTGGGCGTGCAACTGTCGACCCTGCGCGCCTGGGAAGAAGACCGTTCAGAGCCGCGTGCAAACCGGCTGTCCATGTTGGCGGGACTGCTGAATGTCTCGATGATGTGGTTGATCAACGGTGAGGGAGAAGGTCTTGACCCGCCACAGGATGCCCAGGGTGTGAGCGAGGACATGCAGGCGATCCTGTCGGATATGCGTGTATTGCGCGCTGAAATGTTAAAAAATGTTGAAAAGATGGGACGCCTTGAGAAACGCCTGCGTCTGGCGACCGAGGCCCCCCGGCATGTCTGAAGAACTGCGCGAACATAAGATCAAACGCCTTTACATGCGTTCGATCCGTCGCGGAATCAAGGAAATGGACCTGATCCTGAAATCCTATGCGGACAGGCATCTGGCACAGATGGACGATGCAGCCCTCGATCTTTATGCGGTGATGTTGGATGAAAACGACCATGACCTGTATCAGTGGATCACGGGTCAGCAGACAGCGCCGGATCGTTTTGCCGCCTTGATGGCTGATATTGCTGCGGATTTTCCACCTGTGAAGTGACCCCCGGTAGATCGGGAGGGTTTAACGAAATATTCTGTTTTGTTCTTCAGGTTCAGGCTCATTAGATGAGTCGGAGACCTCGCATGAGCATTCAAGACACAATTGGGCAGGGCGTCCGAAACAAGGACTTCATGATCGGCTATCTCGAAGCCCTGTCATTGGTTGAACGGTTGCACCGTCTGTTGTTGGACGTGATCAAGGATGAATTCGAACGGGTCGGCGTGTTGGAAATCAACGCGGTGCAGGCGCTTTTGCTTTTTAACATTGGTGACAACGAAGTGACCGCAGGCGAATTGAAAAGCCGCGGCTATTATCAGGGAAGCAACGTCAGCTATAATCTCAAGAAACTGGTCGAAATGGGGTATATGCACCACCAGCGTTGCGAGATCGACCGCAGGTCGGTGCGCGTGCGCCTCACGGAAAAGGGCCGAAATATCCGCGACGTGGTCTCGGACCTTTTTGCCCGCCATGCGGATGCCCTGAAAGACAAGGGTGTGCTGGGTGTTGATGGTGTCGCCGACATCACAGGCTCTCTTAAACGGATGGAACGGTATTGGACCGATCAGATCCGGTATATTTATTAGACAGGCTACGAATGAACATATCTTTGAACGCGGAATGCGACCTGCACATTGGTCAGTTCTTTATCCGGAAATGCGTCGTCAAAGTCGTGAAAGCACCAATCCGTCCAATTCCCGGATCAGTTTTTCCGTCATGGCGCGGCTATAATCGTTAAACCCCATGGCAGTCTGCACAAATGCATCGGGCCCCAAAATCACCTCGGCCTGAAAATATGCCGACAATTCGGCAATTTCGGCCTGACGTATATCTCCGAGTTGGGGATCATCGACGCCAATCACCAGTGCATTTATCGTGAGGCCACTTTTCGCAAGGCGTTGACCAATGTCACGCGGACGCGGCCCGAGGTTGGATTTACCGTCACCTGACAGATCCAATGTCCGTTTCCAACAGTCCGTCTGACTGCGCAGGTGACGTGCCCCTTCGTTCATCGCGACGCCCAGGGCAGTGCCGGGACTGGCATCACGCCGTGTTGTCGCACGCAGGGTGGCAATGATCCGGTCAAGGGCTGCAGGGTCATCAATGGTTGTCCAGGGAAGGACAATCATTTGATCGGCGACACCGGACCATTCATAGACCATCATGCGTAGGGGGGCGTCAGGCATTGCCAGTATCTTTTTGCGTACTTCAGGGTGATCAAGTGCTGTCGCAAGACCAGCCATCTGCAACCGGTATTCGCGGGCGTCGACTGAGCCGGAGACATCCAGCCCCAGTGCCAGCGCCTGACGGCAGGCCGCCTCTGCCGCTGCGCATGGCATGGCCAAAATCGCGGCGATGGCAACAGCCCGGATCATCCTTGCGATCCCTGCCGCGCCTCGAATTGCCCGATCATCGCCGGCGACAGCTCGCGTTCCAGCTTGCGCCGCATGGCCCGTTCATAATCAGCAAAACCATTGGCTATCTCAATAAATGCCCCCGGCCCATGCAAAACTTCGGCGTGATAAAAAGGGATCAAGCCCAGTTCCCCTTCGAAATCAGCGGCGTTCACCACCAAACCATTCACGGTCACACCCTCAAAAGGAAAGGCGCGGTAGGCCTGTTGCGGACCAAATCCTTCGTTGTTCTGCCCGTCCCCTGCCATATCCAGTGTTTGTCTGGTGCATTGCGGGGCTCTTTCAAACATCCGTGCACCATAGCCGAGCGCATATCCCATGGCGGTCGGATAATCGGCATGCTTGCGGGTTGATCCGGCAATCGTTTCGGCCGCCACAACCAAGGCGCGGCGGCTGTCAATCGTGGTCCAGTCCAGCAAAACATCCTGCTGATAGCGGCCCGACCATTCATAAACCGCCAGCGCAACCGGTTGATCAGTTGCGAAAAATGCTGCGACAACTTCGGGGGCGGTAAGCGCCGCAACGACACCGCCACGCTGCAGCGTATCCTCCTCCGGATCAACCGAACTGGACACATCCAGAGCCAGTAACAGCGCCAGCCGACAGTCGGCATCAGCAATGCCGGGCAGGGCAATGAACATTGCAAAAAGCGCCGCCCCAGAGAGCGCCCGCTCCCTGCTTCTATCGCGCCAGATCATTTTCATGCCGCCTCCCGCCTGCTCAGGGCCGCCAGAAGCTTCCCGCTTCAATCCCGGACAATGGCACCGGCGCTGCGCCTGCAATGGCACGTTTTTACCAATGTCCGATGTTCTCCATACTGGCCCATGGTTCTGCCACCTCAAGTGGATCCCCCTCCTGCAACAGTTCGACAGAAATGTTGTCTGGGCTGCGCACAAAGGCCATGCGCCCATCGCGGGGCGGGCGGTTCATCACAACACCGTTGTCCATAAGATGCTGGCATGTCTTGTAAATATTTTCGACCGAATAGGCCAGATGGCCAAAGTGGCGACTGTCCGAAGGCAGGTCGTCATCACCGTCCCAGTTGTAGGTCAGTTCAATATCGGCATGGCCACCTTCCATCCCGGGGGGGCAAAGAAAAACCAGGGTGAAGCGTCCGCCGTCATGGTCAATGCGCCGCCGTTCGATCAGGCCCAAGAGTTTGTAAAAGGCGATCGAAGCATCAAGGTCTTTGACGCGCACCATCGTGTGCAGAAATTTTATTGGCATCGGGGTACTCCTAAGATCCGGTTACCCATGATCCTAGCATAGCCATCTGTCGTGGCCAGTGGCTCGCAACAAGTTGACCCTAGAAGGCTGATTTGATTCCGATGTTCAGGCCAACACGGTTTACATCATACAGCCCGATATTGCTGTCGGTACGCGACGCGGACAGTGTCAGCGATGGATTGAACCCGTAATAGTCGATGTCTGTGAAGGTGGCGGTTACATCTGCAAATATCCGACGGTCCTGCCGACCGTCGCGGGAATCGCGCGATACGTCATAATCGCGCCAGCTTGCGCCCAGACCGAATTGTACCGCTGCCCCCATGACCGGTTTCTTCAACGAAAAACCAGTGCGCAAAAGCACCTCTGTATATTCAATGGTCGCGTCATCCGATTGTGTTGCGGTCAGGTAAAGCCCCGCAAAGCCACTGTTCCCTGATGCAAACCCATGGGTGACGCTGCTGGATAGACCAAATAGGTCGCGATCCGGCGTGCTTTGGCCCCATTGGCGTTCTACTTCCACACCGAACCGCATTTTCTGTCGGGCACCGGTCGCGAGGGTCTGTTGCGCCTGTCCGCGCAGGAAACTGGCATATCTCGCCCCACCATACCAGGTTTGACCCGCTTCGACATCAGCCGCAAACTCACCTTTGCGCGCCATGTTGAAGGTGCGAAACCCGTATCCCAAAGAGGCTGCCCCAAAGGCAAAGTCCGACCCCGAAATAGCGGAAGAACCCAGATCATCAGTGATGGCAAAGGTCCGATAGGAAAGGGCGAATTTTACATCATGGGCAGTATCCGGAGTCTGGTGAAACCGGTAGCGCGTGCGCAGCGCACCGCCAACTTCAAGCCCGGCAATTGCTTGCGCTTCATCATTTAGTGAGAATTCAATCGACTCGCCGAACAGAAGTTCCGAAATAGCATAGTTCAACCGAGACCGATCTCGCGCCGATCCGTTGTTGATGTTGGAGTTGGGTGCAAAGGTAAATGTAACGTCGGTCTGCCAGGGATTCTGCTGTTTGACATATCTGAAATCGCGTTCAGCACGCGCGCGCAAAGCATCATTGGGAGCATGCTGCGCGGCGCGACGCAGCCACAGTTGCGCCCGTGTGCGTTTGCCTTCGGAAGATAAAACCTGTGCTGTGATCAGTGCTGCGGAATATCGTTGCGCATCGGTGTTGGACAGATCCCAGGCTTTGCGTGCCGCTGCGCGGGCAGGGGGCATATCCCCCAGATCCCGCGCGGCGCGGGCAAGTATCAGATAGGCATTCCGGTCCTCGCCGTCCCTTGTCAGCAAAGCTTCGGCAAAGCGCCGTGCGGTCTGTGCATCACCACCGCCCAAAGCGACCATAGCCGCCTGACGCAGTTCATCAGCAGTCAGGGCAGTCTGGGCCTGTACCGCGAAGGTGCAGCAGCAGACCGACACTGCAGCACCGGCAATCAGTCGCCTGAGGGCAGGGTGCATTACTCACGCGCTTCGCGATAGATCGTAAAGCCGGTGGTGTCGCGCACCCCATCGGGCGAGGCGGGGTCAATCCCGGTTTCAGCTACAATCACGCCAACAAGCTCTTCGCCATTGTCACCGGCAAGCACACCGTAGTATTTGCCTTCTTCGTAGTTCACCGCTTGCCCCGCAAGGCTGCCAAAGGTCGAGAAGACTTCACCCGTCAGCTCACCATTTGCGTCAAGCGAATCCTGCGTGATGAAGAAACGGATGGTGGGCAACCGCCCGCCAAGATCGGCGTTGTTTGCTTCACCGATCCGCTCCGCAATATCACCGGTGATCTCGTTCCCGCTCAGATCAAAAACCCGCCGGTCAAAGACAAATCCGTCAACGGCACCTTCATAGCGGCCGGTTTCGGCATTGAAATCGTCAAAATCAATCACGATCTGTACGCTGGATGTCGTATATTCCAGCAATCCGGTGCTGTTGTAGTCGCGCAGACCCGCCCCCTTGCCATTGTAAAGCCCCTGGCCAGAGGTCGGCATCTGAACCGATCCGTTGCGCTGGTAAACAAAACCACCGAAACCATATTGGACATAGGCACCTGTGCGCACAATCGCGAATTCGGTATTGCCTGTCCGGCTCACGCCATAGATGGCGCGATGGGTGAACTGGTTGATCGGTGCGGCGGTCTGCGTGTCAGGATATTGGTCGACCGCTTCATAAACCGCATAGTCCCCCAGACTGCCGACAGCGACGCCGCGCACATATGGCGTGTCGTCGCTGCCATCAAAGGGCAGGTTGTCGACATAGAATGTATCGTTTTCCGCGATATAGCGAATGCCCTCGGCAAACCCGTCACCGGAGTCACCGTCCTTCGGCTCCTTGCGAAAGATCGAGTCATTCGGCTTTGGAGAAACGGTGCCCGGTGGCACCACGCGGTCGCTTACGATCCCGCCATCGCCGCCGTCTGAACCGGAATCCGGATCGGTTGCATCTTGGCCAAAGGGCGCTTCGCCACCACACCCGACAAGAAACGTGCAAAGCATCAGCCCCGCGATATTGATTTTCATGTATCCCAGCCTACCCAGAAGAATTCGTTGGACAATCCCAAGAACCGGTCCTCCTTGTCAACGGTGCGGCAGGCATTAAAGCCAAAATAGTTGATTTAGGGTTCTCTCGACACAATACCTCATATCGCTGTTCCTGCTTTGCCTGCGCCCAGATATAGTAGCCGACGAATCTTAGCCGCTTTCCAAGGACGCCCCAATGCCCCTCAGCCTCGAACAACAAGCCGAAATCGACGAACTGCGCTTGCACACCATGCCAACCCTGCGTGCCACCGTACCGGGGATGGAGGCGCATCTTTACAAGGCCTATGATGTGCTCGATCACGGTTTCATCCGCGTCATCGACTATATGGGCGACGATTCTGCCATCTGTCAGGCGGCCCGCGTATCTTACGGCAAGGGCACCAAATCGGTGCAGAACGACGAGGGGCTGATCCGTTACCTCATGCGGCACTGGCATTCGACCCCCTTCGAGATGTGCGAGATCAAGCTGCACGTCAAACTGCCGGTCTTTGTCGCGCGCCAGTGGATTCGCCACCGCACTGCCAACGTCAACGAATACTCTGCCCGCTATTCGATCCTTGACCGCGAATTCTACATCCCCGCGCCGGAACATATCAACGCGCAATCCGTCGTGAACAATCAGGGCAGGGGCGGCGTGCTGGAGGGCGAGGAAGCGGCGAGAGTTCTGGAAATCCTGAAGTCAGACTCGACGCGGGCCTATGATAATTACGAATCCATGATCTCGCAGGACGGGCAAGACGGCCTTGCCCGCGAACTCGCCCGCATGAACCTGCCTGCGAACATCTATACCCAATGGTATTGGAAAGTGGACCTCCATAACCTGTTTCATTTTCTGCGCCTGCGGGCAGATAAACACGCACAATATGAAATAAGGGTTTACGCCGACGCGATCTGCAAGGTCGTCGCCGACTGGGTGCCCGCGGCCTATGGCGCGTTTGAGGACTACCGCCTGGGCGGTGCCACGATGTCCGGCAAGGCTTTGGATTGTGTCCGCCGGATGTTGAAGGGTGAGGAGGTGACGCAGGAGACGTCTGGGATGAGCAAGGGGGAATGGCGGGAGTTTATGGGTGTGATTGGGTGAAGGCGGGCCAATGGATAGGTACTGTTCAGGCGCAGGTATCGGGGCGAATTGTACTGAATTTAGACAGTGTCCCAAAAGGTCAGTTATACGGTTTCTTGTATTATTACCCAGAGGGCTTGCCTATCGGGGCATCGATTCAGATTGATGAATCTGAAACATTCGATGGAAGAGAAACTACCTACCAAGTTGCGTATTTTGATCCGTTGATTGGTGCTATCATAGATCAGCGGCAAGTAGACCTCGCTGCGAAGTTTCCTGGATTCTCCTTTCCTGATGAGATCAGAATCGCCTTTTCTGATCCCCAATTGGACGAGAACTCTCTTAGACTAAATGTGACATTTGTAGATGGAACGTTTGTCAAAGTAGACCTTGAAAAATCCGAGCCTCCGGAATTTTCAGATATGGAAGCAGAAAATATAAGCTGGACTGACTTCAAGAGCGTGGTCACCGCCTACGAACCGTACCAATACTTGTTTCGCGGCCAAGCCCTACCTTGGTCTTTGCAGTCCTCGTTTCACAGAACGAACAGAAGCTGCTTACATCGCTTCCTTGGATATGACCTACAAGAAATCCATCGCGCTGTCACTTCCCACACCAACCATATTTTTAATCTGGATCGTGCAGATGAACTCGGAGCAATTACTGCGCTTGCTCAACATCATGGATATCCAACACCATTAATTGATTGGAGTTGGTCTCCGTATGTGGCCGCGTGGTTTGCTTTCGAGAAACAGTTTCGGCCAGAGGCTGAAGCTAATCGGCCAGTTAGAATATTGGCACTTGATCAAACAGCACTTGAAAAATTCAGGTCATCATTCTTTCTGACCTATTCGATCCAGCACATATCCAAACTAGAATCGTTGGCAATCGAGAACCCCCGGATGGCTCCGCAGCAAGGTATCTTGACGTTGACTAATGTGCGAGATGTAGAACGTCACATCTTTTGGCTGGAAAAATCCTCTGGGATCAAGTTGCTCAGAGCATTTGATATTCCATATTTTGAGAGAGAAAATGCTTTGAGAGAACTCCGACTTATGGGGATAACTTATGGGACTCTGTTTCCGGGAATTGATAGTTCTTGTGCGGAGTTAAGAAGTAGGAATTTTTGATAGTTCGCTTGACCAAAATTAGATTGGATTAAGCCCATATTTATCGAGACCTGTTGCCTTGATAATAGTTGATGAGATGCCCACCTGCCTCTCAAACACGTCCGGCACCGCCGGACAGCGCCCGGACCTCCCCCATGGGGAGGGCGCTTCGCACCCACCCCGAGGTCCAAGCGCTGCCCTTTGCTGCAAAGCCACGCCCAGCCAAACACCACATCTAGTAGGTCAAAATCGCCCCCAAGCCAAAAACCACCAAAAACGCGCATGCACCGGGGGGTGTACGGGGGGTGCACAGGGGGTGTACGCTAGACACCCCCCTCTAAAACCCCCAAACTCACTGCATGTTTGACCTCGCCAATCCCCCCGCCGGTTTCATCGAAAACCCCTTTCCGCACTACGATGATTTGCTGCAAAATAGCCCCGTCACGCCGCAGCCTGACGGCTCTTTCCTCATCACCAGACACGCCGATCTGAACGCGATCTACCGCGACACGACCACCTATATTTCCGATAAAAAACAAGCCTTTGCGCCGAAGTTCGGCAAAGGCACCCCGCTTTATGAGCATCACACGACCAGCCTTGTTTTCAACGACCCGCCGCTGCACACCCGCGTGCGCCGCATCATGACGGCGGCCCTCACGCCCCGCGCCTTGGCCCGCATGGAACCCGGCCTGATTGCTACAGTGGACAGACTGCTTGATGACATGCCTCAAGCCCCTGATCTTATTGAGGACTTTGCCTCCACAATCCCCATCCAGATCATCGGTAACCTCCTTGATATTCCCATGGCCGAACGCGCCCCCCTGCGCGATTGGTCCCTCGCCATTCTGGGCGCACTGGAACCCACGCTCACGGACGCGCAACTGGCCAAGGGTCACACCGCCGTTGAGGAATTCAAAGTCTACTTACAAGACCTTATCGCCCGCCGCCGCGTTGATCCGGGCGATCCGGAAACCGACGTCCTCACGCGGTTGATCAATGGGGATTCCAACGGCCAACTCACCGAAACCGAATTGCTGCACAATTGCATTTTCATTCTCAACGCCGGCCATGAAACCACCACCAACCTCATCGGCAACGGCCTTGCCCTTTTGCACGATCATCCCGATCAAAAAGCTTTGCTGCAGAATGACTTAACCCTGATCGACACGACGGTGGAAGAGGTGCTGCGTCTGCGCGCGCCCAATCAGTTCGGCAATCGGGAAACCACCGCCACCGTGACATTTCGCGGTCATGAGATCCCGCCCCACACCAACCTGCATCTTTGCATCGGTGCGGCCAACCGCGACCCGGATGTCTTTGACGATCCGACAGAATTCGACATCACGCGCCACCCCAACCGGCATCTTGCCTTTGCGGGTGGTCCGCATGTCTGTGTCGGGCTGACCCTTGCCCGGATGGAGGGGCGCATCGCCATTGAACGCTTCCTGCGCCGCTATCCTGGCTACACCCTATCCGACAGGCGTATATCTGGTGGACGGATCAGGTTTCACGGCTACACGTCGTTGCCGGCAAGCCTCTAAGTCCAAGAAAAGGCTGGACTTGGGCAATTCATCGCGGCAAAGTTACGGCAACAAAAATTGCGGTAAATACAATAAAACGAGGGAACCTCATGCGTCTCACAACCTCAGCACTCGCAGGCGTCGGCCTGATGTTGGCCACACTGATGCCCGCGCAAGTTGCGGCACAGCCTAAAATTTATCCTTATAACGGTGCAAATTATTGCCCCGCCGGTTATCAGCCAGTGCAGCTGGGCGGGGTGATCTGTTGCGGTCAGCCTAACCAAAGCATGAGCTATAGCCAGGCGATGGCGCATCCGGTCGCGAAAAAGAAATATCGCAAGGTAGTGCGCAAGGTGCGTTCCGCCCGGCCAACCTGCCCGGCAGGCACAAAGGGTTGCTCAAGCTACTGATATTTATGGCCCTCGGAACCGGGTTGAATCGGCAAAATCTGTCGGTTCAGCGCCCGGCGCAGGGTGGCACCTGTCACAGATGCAAAGCTTGATTGCCGGTCATGCGATTTTCGCAAAATTGTTTTGACGCCTCTGCGGTGATCTGTCGGTGCGCTGGATTCCTGTCCTGTTGTGTCCTTTCCTTTATCTGGTGATCTGGTCGCTGCCCCGGCATGGTGAAAAGGTTTGTTAAGGCGTCGATTTAGCCGTTGTGATGGGGGCTTTGCGCCGGGGCTCCCCAATGCCTTGGGCTTCACGTTGAAAATGTGAAAACCGAAACCTGAGCCAACCTCGTTGGACTGTCCCAAAGGAGACGCACAACCGTGATCATCTATGGCCTTAAGAACTGTGATACCTGCCGTAAAGTGATGAAAGCACTGCCAGGTGCGGAACTGCGAGATGTGCGCGTTGACCCGGTGCCCGAAGCGATTTTGACAGCAGCCCTGGCGCACTTCGGGGAGGCGTTGGTTAACAAACGCTCAACGACGTGGCGCGGGCTGAACGAAAGCGAGCGTGCGCAACAGCCAATGACTTTGATCTTGGCCTATCCTGCAGTGATGAAGCGACCTTTGATCGCTGTGGATAAATCCTTTTTTCTAGGTTGGAACAGTGCGATAGAGCTTGAAATTAAAGCTTTGCTTTAAGGGGTGAGACATCTTTACCTTTCGAGTGTGTCACGATGTTGCAGGGGCCAATGCCCGGTCAAAGGAAAGCGGGCCTGCACCCTTCACAACCAACACCAACAGCAGGAAAATCCACAACGCGCGCTGATCCATGATCGTGGCGTCGGGAAAGCGATCGAACCAGCTGCCAAGCGCATCTGAAGCCCCGTGTCCGTGAATATCCGTCAGGGATTGAACAACGACAAAGCCGATCATCCCCAATGCAGCCAAACGCGTCAAAAAGCCCAGGACAATGAGCACCGGCAGGATGAATTCCGACCAGGTGCCCGCGAGGACGACAAGCTTGTGAAACAACGACAGAGCCTCCACATCATAGCCTGCGATTTCGATCACGCGTGGAAAAATCTGTGCGTAGGCACCCACTGACGGAGTCCAGATACCGGCAAGACCTTCCCCCAATTTGGTCAGGCCGGAGTTCAAGAAATACACCATAAGGATGGCTGCGAACAGGAACCGCGCCACTGTGGAAAGCAACCAGTCGGCGCGCTCAAGCTTGCTGGTAAGCGATGCGTATAAAGCCAGAAGTGCAGTCATGTCAGCTCCTTATGTTTCAATTTGGCCAGTGCGCCGCTACGCAGTGCAAGGGCCAGGCTGGTCGTCAGATCGAATTCGGGAGTGGTGATCATGACCTTGTCATATGCCTCACCAAATGACATCCCCCGATCCAGCGCCCCGAGCCATTGCGCGGCACCGGACGGGAGCGGCTGCGGGGCGGGATCAAAGGCCGGTCGGGTGATCAACACGTCTTGGGATATGCTACGCGGTTTCCCAGCCTCGGGGTTTTGATTGAAATTCCAAATATCGTAGAGCGGCCAATCGGATCGGATTATGCGTGTTGCCGGCGCAAGGGTCACCGTCGTCGCCAGCAGGGCCTCCGGTGAAAGATTTTGCAGGCTATTGTTATCAAAGACAGGGGCGTCTGCCGCATGATATGATTGGCGGAATGCAAGATCGAGAGCCGCTGCGTCAGGCAGGCAGCCGATATGTTTGAGCGGCTCAAATGTTTTCAGGAACTCAGGGAACTCAAGGCCATAGAACATCATGACCGGCGACGTCGGTGGATGGCGGCGGACAAAGAGACCGGCCAGGTTCGCGAAATTCCCAGGTCCGATCAGCTTGGATACCAGAGGAAAGGCGGTTTTCATCGATTCAATCAGCGATACCGTCACATTGTTGCGATAGACCGCATAACGTTTGCCGGCAGGCCGTGCTGCGCCATCCACGAGCCCCTCCGGAACCGCCTGCGACGGGTCGAGAAGGCCGGCGTGAAATGCCTTTTGGTCGGTCACGGTGTCAACGCAAGTGCGGCGCGTCCGGCTTCATCGCGCAGGACGGGCCATTCAGGCACATCGTTGTCCCATTCGACAAGGATCGGAGCAGTGCCTGTCTGAGCAAGAGTATAGTCCAGCAGTGCCCAAACCGGATCGACAACGGGTTTGCCATGGCTGTCGATCAGCAGGGGCGCACCATGATCGTCTTGGTCTTCGTCGTGGCCACCCACATGAATTTCCCCCACCTTGTCTGTCGGGAAAGCATCAATATAGTTCTGGGCCGAAAGTCCAAGATTGGTGGATGAAATGAATACATTGTTGACATCCAGCAAGAGACCACAGGAAGTTCTGTGGGTAACTTCCTTTAAAAAGTCGGTTTCAGAGAAGGTTGATTCCGTAAAGGCCAGATAGCTTGAGGGGTTTTCCAACAACATTTGCCGCCCCAGGAGATCTTGTACCTGATTGATGTGATCCACCACACAATCCAGCGTCGCCGTTGTATAGGGCAGGGGCAGCAAGTCATTCAAGAAAGCCGTACCATGTGTCGACCAGGCGAGATGTTCGGAAAAACTGGCCGGGTTGATCCAGTCGCACAGGCGCTTCAGGCGTTTGAGGTGGGCGCGATCCAGGGGTGCTTCGCCGCCAATCGACAGACCGACACCGTGGACAGAAATGGCGAATTGTTCTGACAATGCCGCGAGTTGCGCCAGGGGGCGGCCCCCATCCCCCATGTAGTTTTCTGCATGCACCTCTATCCATTCGACCGGACCGGGATCCGATTGCAGGTCCTTGAAATGCTGGGGTTTGTACCCCACGCCGGCAGCGTGGGGCAGTTTTTCAAAGTGGCGTGACCTATCCAGCATAGCGTCTGTTCCTCTTTGAGCGGGGTCCCGGGGCGAACAAGCCGCCCGAGACAGGATGTTTATGCCGGCAGGTCGCGATCAAGAGCCTCCAAAGAGCCTTTTCGCTCTGATCCGTCGGCCATTTCCGGTAGTTCGATGTCCTGACATGTACCGGAATCAACCAAGGTCCATGCGTTGCCCTGATAGTCGGTGACAGAGGTCCCGGCGCAGGTGGTGCCGGGCCCGGCGGCGCAATCATTTTCACCTGCAAGGGAGACGCCATAGCATTTCTCTTTGGAGGCTGCTTCGGCGGTTGTGGTGGATTGGGCTGTCATTGCGGCAGCGACCGCGCCGGCAATTGCGACTGATTTCATAGCGTTTGACATGTGAACTTCCTTTTTCTTGGCTTGGGTCACGGGTAATGTGCTTACTAAACCATCAGAATGGCCTGCACTCCAGTCACGAGCCAGTGTTTCACGATCCTGTCAGGGATTGGCCCGTAATGTTTGTAAATATTACAGGAACGGGTGGGCAAGTACCTCTGTTTGTTACAATTCCCCCCGCCCTCGGCGGTGCCACCGTCGCGCGGAGGGGGGGGATGTTACAATGGATTCAGGCCCGCAAATCGGGTGGGGTGGCCTCAATGCGCAGTTCTGCGGCGACATCCTGCAAGGCCTGGACAGAGGTTTGCTTTTGACCCAAACGACGGACCGAGACTGTCTTTTCCTCAACCTCGCGTGCGCCTACAGCCAGGATCACCGGCACCTTGCCCACCGAATGTTCGCGAACCTTATAGTTGATCTTTTCGTTGCGCATGTCAGCTTCGGCGCGCACCCCCGCTGATTTCAGGGTCTCGACGACCTCCATGACATAGTCGTCCGCCTCGGAGGTGATGGAGGCCACGACAACTTGGCGCGGTGCCAACCAGAAGGGCAGTTTGCCCGCGGAGTTTTCGATCAGGATGCCGATGAACCGTTCAAACGACCCAAGGCAGGCGCGGTGCAGCATATAGGGGCGGTGTTTTGCACCATCTTCGCCGACAAATTGCGCGTTCAGACGTTCGGGCAGATTTGGGTCCACCTGAAAGGTGCCACATTGCCATTCGCGGCCAATCGCATCGGTCAGTTTGAAGTCGAGCTTGGGGCCGTAAAAAGCGCCTTCCCCTGCATCCAGCGTATAGGGGTAGCCGGTGGCCTTGATCGCGTTTTCCAGCGCGTTTTCGACGTGATCCCAGCTTTCCTCTGATCCAACCCGCTTTTCGGGGCGGGTGGCAAACATGATTTCGAATTTTTCAAAGCCGAGGTCTTTGTAGACAGAGGCCAGATAGTCGATGAAGGCGGCGCATTCGGCCTCAATCTGGTCCTCACGGCAGAAGATATGGCCGTCATCCTGCGTAAATCCGCGCACGCGCATGATGCCGTGCAACGCGCCGGAAGGTTCGTACCGGTTGCAGGATCCGAATTCGGCCATGCGCAAGGGCAGGTCACGGTAGGATTTCATGCCTTGGTTGAAAATCTGCACGTGGCAGGGGCAGTTCATCGGTTTCAGCGCATTCACGGCCTTTTCGCGGGCGTGTTCCTCATCCACCTCGACGATAAACATATGTTCTTGATATTTGTCCCAATGGCCTGAGGCCTCCCACAGTTTGCGATCAACAACCTGCGGGGTGTTCACTTCGACATAGCCTGCCTTGCGCTGTTTGCGGCGCATGTAATCTTGTAAGGTGGTGTAGATCGACCAGCCGTTAGGGTGCCAGAACACCTGACCGGGGGCTTCTTCCTGCATGTGAAACAGGTTCATCTCGCGGCCCAGCTTGCGGTGATCGCGTTTTGCGGCTTCTTCCAGCATATTGAGATGCGCGCGCAGCTTTTCCTTGCCGGTAAAGGCAACGCCGTAGATGCGTTGCAACATGGCGCGGTCACTGTCGCCGCGCCAGTAGGCACCGGCGATGGACATCAATTTGAAGGCATCGCCGGGCACCTGGCCTGTGTGCTGCAGGTGAGGGCCACGGCACAGATCCTGCCAGTCACCATGCCAGTACATACGCAGCGGCTCATCGCCCGGAATGGCGTTGATCAGTTCGACCTTGTAGGGTTCGCCGTTGTCTTCATAATGTTTGATGGCGCGGGCGCGGTCCCAGACTTCGGTGCGCACTTGATCCCTCTTGTTGATGATTTCCTTCATCTTTTTCTCTATCAAGCCGAGATCTTCGGGAGTGAAGGATTCCTTGCGGTCAAAGTCGTAATACCAGCCATCCTTGATCACGGGGCCGATGGTGACCTTGGTGTCGGGCCAGATCTCCTGCACGGCGCGCGCCATGATATGGGCCAGATCGTGACGGACCAGCTCATTGGCTTGCTCCTCATCCGCCATCGTGTGGATGGCGATGTCGGCATCCCCCTCAATCGGCCAGGCCAGATCGGAATGTGTGCCGTTCACCGTGGCGCTGATTGCCTTTTTGCCTAGGGATTTCGAAATGTCGGCAGCAACTTCGCCCGCGGTGATACCTGCGTCGTAGTTTCGGACATTGCCATCGGGAAGGGTGAGTGAGATTTGCGCCATCAATGGGCCTCCTCGTCAGTTTGGCGCCTACGAGACGCCCGGTTGCGGGTTATGTGTTTGGTCTATGTGGCGGGACGGCCAAGGGTTGTCAACGTGGCAGGCACGTGAAAACGTGATGGAAACAAACCTGAGGAGTCTGCGCAATGGTCGAAGTGGAATGGCAACGATTGAAAGCGCAGGAACTGCGCAATTTGGCAGATCAAGATGCCGTGGTGATCCTGCCCGTCGCGTCAATTGAACAGCACGGACCGCATTTGCCGACCATGGTGGATACGCGGTTGGGTCACGAAGTTGCGGTGCGTGCCGCGCGCAAGGCCTATCCGACACGTCCTGTTGTTGTGACCCCGGTGGTCTGGGCCGGGTTGTCCGAACATCATATGCCTTTCGGCGGGACGCTGACAGTCAGCCATGCGACGTTTCACGCGGTTTTGCGCGATCTTGTTGATTCCATCACGCGCCACGGGTTTCATGACATTGTGATTTCCAATTCTCACGGTGGCAACATGACCGCGATGCAGCATTTCTGTGAGGAGATGTCACCACGGTTAGATGCGACGCTTGTGGCTGTTACCTACCCGGCAGAGGCGGCGGATGAGATTGGCAAGATACTGGAAGATCAGGAAAACCTGTCCCATGCTTGCGAGGCGGAGACCTCGATGATGATGGCTGTCGAAGGCGAGCTGGTGGATACCTCCGACCTTGCGGCGCTGAACAATGCTGACGGGGCAGGTGCTGGGTTCCTTGGGGCGGGCAAGGCGGCCTATCGCTGGCGGCCTTATACGCAAACCACATCACATGGGGCGACCGGCATGCCGGGACGGTCCAGCGCGGACAAGGGGGAGCGGTTGTTCGAGGCAGCGGCCGAAGCGATTGCGGCGATGATTCTTGATGCCGATACATGGGCCGCACCGGTGGACCAGCGCGGAAGCGGTGCAGGTGGTGTTCCGTTTCGGCGCTGAACAGCGACGTAATGTAATGGCAGAAACACATTGACCATGGCAGGGGGGCGTATAGTTTCAGCCCATCACAGCGCAAGGGGAACTTGATGTCCGGCTACAATAGTACCTTCCAACTGACCGTTGATGACATGGAACTGATCGAAGAAGCACTGCGGGCTCATGCGCGGGAATTGTCGATGCAAAAGCTGGTGAACCCTGACGCGAATGCAGAGCGGGCCAAGACCAATCGCGAGATTGAAGAAAACCTGCGCAAAGGTGAGGCTTTGTTGGGCCGGCTGCATGATCAAAAGATCTTTTACCGGCCCAAATCAGACGTTTACGTCAGCGGTTGAGCCAGACCCGCTACGAAAACCGCATAGCCCATCAACAAGCAGCACACCCAGCCGATGTTATGAAGCATTGGACGCAGAGGCATACGTGCCATGCCACTGATCATGCCGATTGCATGGGCGACCCTGACCCAGAAATATACAATCGCGGTCCAGTAGGTTAGCGTGCCAAAGCCGTCGACGCGATCCACGATCAAAACCAGAACCGCAAAAGGCAAAAATTGTTCCAGTAGGTTCAGATGGGCACGGTGCGCGCGGTGCACCCATGCCGGTAATTGGCGCAGATCTGCAGGTCGCTGGAAAGGATCCAGCGTACCGCCGGTTTCGGTTTGGCGTGCGGCACCGACCACATAGGGTAGCCAAAGGGAGGCCGCGAACAGGCTGAGGCAGGCAAGAATACCAAGTTCCGTTGGGAAAGCATCCATAAAACCAGTCCCTTACATTGAAGATTTCAAGGCTGTGCCAGTCTCGAGCCAGGACTTGAGAGAAGCGGCCAGACGCGCCCATCCTTCACCAGAGCCTTCTTGCCCCTCGGGCAGGTCGTAATGTTCGATGGTGAGCTTGCAGATGTCTCCCTGTGGTTCGATCAAGAATGCCATGCGTGATGCCGCAGCATCGGGCCCGAAGAAATGCGGTTCGAAGGTCGCTTCGATCCGCGTCTTTGGCACAACTTTGGTCGGTTGCTGCGTCAGCATCGAATTGCCGTCAGGCATGATCCAGTTCAGTTTACCGCCAACACGGGCTTCGCCCTCTACCCGAGCGCCAAGAAAATGGTAGGCAGACATGCTTTCGGGATTGCTCAACGCGTCCCATAACGCATCTTGCGTGCAGCGGATAAATGTCTGCATCATAAAGTCTGGTTTGGTCATTTGATCGTTCCTTTCGAGGGATGATTTGAGGTCTAGTACCGCTCGTGCTACCGGTTTGGAGCGCATCGGCTCAATCCAGCGATCTATGGTCTGTTGCAGGGTCACTGCGTTCAAATAGTGGTATTTGAACCGGCCTTTCTTGTGGGTCACGACCAGATGGGCTTCTGCCAGCACATTCAGGTGCTTCATCACGCCAAATCGGGTCATATCAAGCAGTTCCGTCAACTCTTGCAAAGTTTGTCCGTCCTTTTGGCGCAACGCGTCCAAAAGGGTGCGACGGGCCGGATCGGCAAGTGCTTTGAAGACTGCATCCATATAGGGCACTATAGGTAATAAATTAGTCACGTGACAATAGAGTCACGTAATTATCTGAAGGTTGTGTCTGTGGAAAGTCGCGCGCATGATCGCGTAAAGCAGGAGGGCATTCATGGTCGAAACATCGTTTTTATCAACAAAACAAGGGCGCAGGTTGGCCTATCACCGCACTGAAGGGCACGGTCCATGTGTGGTTTTTCTTGGGGGATTGAAATCCGACATGCAGGGCACCAAGGCGGTTTTTTTAGAACAATGGGCCAGAAAGGAAGGCCGTGCATTCCTGCGGTTTGACTATTCCGGTCACGGCGAATCGTCGGGTGTGTTCACAGATGGATGTATCGGCGACTGGGCAGACGACACTTTGGCAGCGATCGATGCCTTGACCGATGGAGCGATCCTTCCGGTAGGCTCGTCAATGGGGGGATGGCAAGCCTTGCTACTGACGCGGGCTATTCCAGAACGCATTGCCGGGCTTGTTACAATCGCAGCGGCCCCGGATTTTACCGAGGATGGCTATTGGGCATCTTTCAGCGATGCGCAAAAAGAGGCAATGCAAACCACCGGACATGTGGAACTCCCGTCTGACTACATGGAGCCCTATGTGATCACCAGACGGATGATCGAGGACGGTCGCAAACAGCTGGTCCTGCGCGATCCCTTGCCTTTGCCCTTTCCTGTACGTTTTTTGCAAGGCACGGCGGACACGGCCGTCAGCGTCGAAACTGCCGTGCGCTTGTTGGAGCACGCGACCGGGCCGGACATGCGGTTGCAATTGGTCAAAGATGCGGATCACCGGTTTTCAGATGGTCCGTGTCTTGGATTGATCGTTGATGCGATAGATCAAGTTTTGTCGGTAGGCGATTGAAAGGTAAAATTAAATGGAGCAACGCATTTCACTTATCACACTTGGTGTAAGAGATGCCGCAGCACTGTCGGCCTTTTATGATGCACTGGGTTGGGTGCGGGTCGAGACACAAGACGGGGTGATTGCCTATGATCTGATCGGGCAAACCCTGGCGCTGTACCAGTTGGAAAAACTGGCCGAGGACATCGGGGTGGATATAAATAGCCTTGGTCATGGAGCCATGACATTAAGCTACAACGTGCGCACCAAAGAAGAAGTTTCCCGCCTGATGAATCTTGCCCAAACCGCGGGCGCAAAGGTGTTGAAAGCCGCAGGCGATGTCTTTTGGGGCGGACACATCGGATATTTTTCGGATCCCGAAGGACATATCTGGGAGGTCGCATATAACCCGTTTTCGCCTCTCGGGGACGCGGGTGAGTTCCGTTGGAATGGCTTTGGCTGATGCGCAAGCCCGCGAGTATGTGGAGCCTTGAGACCTTCGGCCGGCAACGGCTGTCGCGGTACTTTTTCATGCGGGATTTCATGTATTCGGAAATTTCAGGTTTTCATGGTGTGCCGAACGTTCCGGATGATCCAGAGCTGGCGCTGGCGAATGGCCGTGCGTTTTGTGCTGCTTTGATGGACCCGCTTGAAGAAACCTTTGGCCGGATTGCGGTGCGTTCCGGCTATCGGTCCCGGCAACTCAATCAATTTGGCAATGAAAACAAACTGAATTGTGCCGCGAATGACAACCCGCTTGAATGCCACATCTGGGATTGGGGGCAGGATGCGCAGGCAGTGGCGGGTGCGTCGATCGTGGTGCCCTGGTTTGCTGATCAATATGCGCAAGGCCGCGACTGGCGCGATCTGGCATGGTGGATTCACGATCACATATCCTATTCGGAGATGTGGTTTTTCCCCAAACTGGCCGCGCTCAATCTGGTGTGGAGGCCAATGCCCAGGCGCACTATCTCAAGCTATATCAAGCCACGTGGCATGTTGTTGCACCCGGGGGCGGACCCTGATGAAGCTCTGGCAGATCGGCAGTCACGATACGCGGATTTCCCCCCTTTTCGGGGGTTGAGGCATCCCGTTGCCCCGGCGTATGCTGCGTCAAAATCGCCTTGAGGTCATGACAGATCCAAGGCTTGGGCAGGGCAGTACTTACATGCATTTTCAAATGGGTATCTTTTGATGGCCGAACCTTTGGTGCTGCTGCCCGACATGATGTGTGATGCGCGGGTATTCGGCCCTCAGATTGCCGAACTTTCATCGGATATGGCAGTGATGGTTGCCCCGATTACGCAGGGTGAGCGGATCGAGGAAATCGCTTCTAGTCTGCTCGATCTATTGCCTGCGCGCTTTGCCCTGGCCGGTCTGGCAATGGGGGGTGTTGTAGCAATGGAACTGCTGCGCCGCGCACCTGATCGTGTTTCGCGCATTGCGTTGATGGATACGAATCCCTTGGCCGAAACACCGGCGATTGCCGCCAACCGGGAGCCGCAAATCGTCAAAGTGCGGTCTGGTCGGTTGCTTGAGGTCATGCGCGACGAAATGAAGCCGCAATATCTGGCTCCCGGACCTTTCCGCGCCGAGGTGATGGAACTGGTGATGGACATGGCTGAAACCCTGGGGCCAGAGGTTTTTATCCGACAGTCGCGCGCGATGCAGCGGCGGCGCGACCAACAAGCAGTGCTGCGCAAGTGCCGGACACCCGCCCTGGTGCTTTGTGGGGAACATGATCAGTTATGTCCCGTCAAACGGCACACATTCATGGCGGAACTGATTCCCTATGCCGAATTGGTCGTTCTTGAAGATGCGGGGCATCTGCCAACCCTTGAACAACCGGCGCAGACTACGGCAGCCCTACGCAAATGGATGAAGCAACCTCTGGTCCTGCAATAGTCCTGTAGAATGCTCGTGCAGTGCTACTTCAGTATATCGTGGCGGGCACCTTCGGGCAGGACCCGCACCTCGGCAACTGGCCGTGACGTGCCAAGATCAAAGAAAGGTGTTTGTTTCCAGCGCCCTGTGAGCCGCGCAAACAGTGAACGTCCGATCATGCCCAGAACCAGATGTCTCATGCCTTCATGACGATGCCTGCCGTTCTTATCTGGAATAAACCCACGCGAGCGGACCGGGCCCAATCGGTCAGGTTCTGGGATTCGGCTTGTACGAAGGGCGGCAAAGGGCACATGTGGTGTTCGCAAGGTGTTGAAAAGCAACGCACCACAGCACTCGGCCTGCCAGCGCAACAGGTTCTTGGGACCAAAGGAAAAGCAGACAAGTTTGTTTTGTCCGGTCTCAAAGGTAATCTTGTCAGGAGTCGTCTGAAACACGGTGATGCCGCCATCCCCTGGATCAGGATCACCGGTATGAATGTCGGCAGCACGGCAAGACTGGCAAAAGCATCTCGCGTGATTTCCCCAACCGACATTATGTAACGTCCCTTTCACACCACCGCATCGGCATGTAAAAGGGACATCAGCCATGGCTTAGGCGATTTTTTTATTTGTATTTGCGGATTTGGCTACTGACGGCTTTTGGTCGTTGCTATGGGCGTTGATGAAATCCAGCACCATGGGTCTGATATTTTTCCGCCAGCTCTTACCTGCGAAGATACCGTAATGGCCGGCGCCTTCTTCGACGTGGCTGGCCTTTTTGCTGTCGGGCAGGCCGGTGCACAGATCAAGGGCAGCAATGCATTGGCCCGGTGCCGAAATATCGTCCTTGCTGCCTTCAACGGTCTTGACCGCAACATCCGTGATCTTTCCGAAATCGACCTTTTTCCCGGCGACGACAAATTCATTCCTGGCGATTTCGCCTGCTTTGAAAATTCGGTCTACGGTTGACAGGTAGAATTCCGCTGGCATGTCCATGACAGCAAGGTATTCGTCATAAAACTTGTTGTGTTTGTCATGCTCATGGGCTGTTCCGTTTACAACAGCCGAAATTTGGTCCGTGAAGGCATTCGCATGTGTTTCGGAATTCATCGAGATGAAGGAAGAAAGTTGCAACAGACCGGGATAGACCAACCGCCCCGCGCCAGCGAATTTGAAACCAACGCGCTGGATCATGATTCTTTCAAGTTGGCCCATCGTTACGGAATGACCAAAATCGGTGACTTCGGTGGGGGCCGCGGAGGGATCGATTGGCCCGCCGATCAAGGTCAATGTGCGCGGCTGGGCCTTGGGATCTTCTTCGGCGAGATACGCCGTTGCGGCAAGAGTCAGCGGTGCGGGCTGGCAGACTGCGATAACATGCAGATCAGCGCCCAGTTCGCGCATGAAATCCACGAGGTATAGTGTATAATCCTCGATATCAAACTTGCCCATTTTTACAGGAATATCGCGGGCATTGTGCCAATCGGTAATATAGATGTCGCAATCAGGAAGCAGGCTGATCACTGTTGAGCGCAGCAAGGTTGCATAGTGGCCCGACATCGGTGCCACCAACAGCACCTTGCGTTTGGGCAGCGTACGCCCCTGCACACGGAAATGTAACAGATTGCCAAAGGCACGTTCCATTACAACTTCTTCGACGACGATACGGTCCTGGCCGTTCGAACCAACGAAAGGAGGGATGTCCCAGTCAGGTTTCATCGCCATGCGCGAAAAACTACGTTCGGTAACTTCACCCCAAGCGGCCATCCATTCAAGCGCGGGGTTTGGAAACATTGCGAAAGCGGGGTAGGATGCCATAGCAAGCGCAGATGCACCGAGCCATTGGTTGGTATTCCGTACCGTTTCCATAAGGTCGTAAGTTGCCATTTGTCGCATGTGGGGTCTCCTGTTCAGGCCCGGGTTTGGGCACACTGCCAATCCAACCCCTGAATATGGATGACATTATGCTGCAACTGCGAAGATAGGAGCAAAAGATTAAGATGACAACTAATACCACAGATCAGAAAGCAGCAACCGAGGCATCCATGACACGGATGGCCGAGAACCTTAAGAAAGTAGAGGCCCTGACCGAAAGATTGGGGCAGGTGATGAGTAATCGCCAGACCCATCAACAAGCACTTGATGGCCCAAATCAGGAATTGTTCACAAAAGCAGGGCAGGCCTATATGTCCGAGGCGCTGACGAATCCCGCTAAACTGATGGAGCATCAGATGGGGTTCTGGACGAAAACCGTCACACATTTCATGGATGCGCAACAGGCGCTGGCCAAAGGTAAAATGACCGCGCCCGAAGATAAAACAGGGACCGATCGCAGATTTGCCAACCCGCTTTGGGAAACGCACCCCTATTTCAACTTCGTCAAACAGCAGTATTTGATCAATGCCGAAGCTGTGAAACAGGCGGTCGAAGATGTTTCCGACATGGACCCGCGCGAAAAACAGCGGCTGGCCTTCTTTAGTGGCCAGATTATTGATCTGATGAGCCCAACCAATTTCCTTGCCACCAATCCCGATGCCTTGCAGCGCGCTGTTGATACCGAGGGCGAAAGTCTGATCAAGGGGTTGGAAAATCTGATTTCCGATCTCGAGGCCAATGACGGGGAATTGATTGTCAAACTGGCAGACGAATCAGCATTTGAGTTGGGGCGAAACATCGCCACGACTCCGGGTAAGGTTGTTTTCCGCAACCGGATGTTCGAGCTGGTACAATATACACCCACGACCGAAACCGTGCACAAGACACCATTGCTTATCTTTCCGCCGTGGATCAACAAGTTTTATATCCTTGATCTAAAGGAACAGAATTCCATGGTCAGATGGCTTCTGGATCAAGGGTACACGTTGTTCATGATCTCTTGGGTGAATCCGGATGCGACCTATCGCGATGTGGGCATGGAGGACTATATCGAGGATGGCTACCTCGCGGCGGTGAATGAGGTAAAGGCAATTACCGGCGAGAAACAGGTGAATGCGGTCGGCTATTGTATCGCGGGCACGACCCTGTCGCTGACGCTATCGTTGATGAAACAGCGTGGTGATAAATCGATCAAATCAGCCACATTGTTTACAGCCCTCACAGATTTTGGGGATCAGGGCGAATTCCGACCGTTCCTCACCGATGACTTCATCGACGGTATTGAGGCAGAGACCGAAGACAAGGGTATCCTGCCGTCGCTCATCATGGCGCGCACCTTTTCCTTCTTGCGTTCAAATGACCTGGTCTATGGGCCTGCGGTCAAAAGCTACATGATGGGTGAGACCCCGCCGGCCTTTGACCTTCTTTATTGGAACGGGGATGGCGCCAATCTGCCCGCAAAGATGGCGATGCAGTATTTGCGCGGTCTGTGCCAGCGCAATGAACTGGCGGAAGGCGGTTATGAGCTGATGGGTCATCGTCTGGGGCTGGAAGATGTTGATGTGCCGCTGTGCGCGATTGCATGTGAAACCGATCATATCGCGCCCTGGAAGGACAGCTATCGCGGAGTTCAGCAAATGGGGTCGAAGGACAAGACCTTTATCATGACCCAATCGGGCCATATTGCGGGTATCGTCAATCCTCCCTCCAAGGGAAAATACGGTCACTATACCAATGAGGATTTGAACCTGGGTTACGAAGATTGGTTAGAGGGGGCCGAATTCCACACCGGATCATGGTGGCCGCGTTGGGGCAAGTGGCTGGATAAACAGTCAGGAAAGATGATTCCCGCCAGAAATCCGGGTGACGGTGGTCGAAAAATAATCTCGGATGCGCCGGGAGAATATGTGGCCAAGAAGGCAAATCGCTGAATGTATTGACGATTTTGTTGATATGACTGGCAATGCTGCAGTGCAGAATAACCCTTGCATTGCTGCATTGCAGCATCTATATAGTTTGCAGACGCAGCATGACGGGGCATCCCGGAGCGCCGAAAGATAGAAAACGCAAACTAAGGATAGAAAAATGACAAAGACACCAGACATGACAGCAATTCTCAAAGACGTAATGGCTTCTTTCCCGGTTGATACAGCCGCGATGGGCGATGCGTTCAAGACAACAGCAACACTGAACGAAAAACTGTCCGGCGTTGCGCTGAACGCAGTTGAGAAGTCCACCGAGATTTCTTCAAAGTGGACAAAAGACACCGTTGCCAAGATGGCAGAAATGGCAAAAGCCAAAGCCGAGCCTGCTGACTACGCAAAAGCCATGACAGACTTCGCTTCTGCTTATTCCGAAGGCGCAGCCGAGCACATGGCAGCATTCGCAGAAATCGCGAAAAAAGTTCAGATGGAAACTGTTGAACTGATGATGGCTGCTGGAAAAGACGTGCAGGAAGAAGCATCTGCGGCCGTCAAGAAAGCCACAAGCGACGTACAAGCTGCTGCGAAAAAAGCGACAGCAAAGTAATAGCCGCTCCCTCGGCTAGATCATCTCACGCAATTCCTCCCTGATACGCGTGGGACAGGGCGGGTTCTTTGGAACCCGCCCTTTGTCGTTTGGAGGGCTGGAAAATTTCTGAAATTTGAAAAACACTTGGCGTTCCTTGACCGGAGCTTTGGTTTCTCTGCATATCAGGCGCAGATTGAAGTGAGAGTTTTCATACAAATCTGCCAGACGATGGCATCCTGCGGCACGAATGATCCGGACAAGGAAATCTTTTGGGGTTTCAACAACGAGCGCGCAGCTTTGTGGTGACGTGAAAAAGTGTGGGCCATTTTGATCGACAGAAAGACAATGAAAACGCCTTTCAGCTTGAACTTGTCGACAGTGGGGGCGGCAATGTTCAGATACGGTCTGGACATTTCGACATCAACCCGGCGCCTGGTGATCCGTCATTGGTTAAGGATCACCTGACAGATGCAAATACGCGCGCCGGATTCGCGTTTGGCGAGGATTGGAGTTTCGAAGCGTTCGGGTCATGTGTTGAAACCGCAATGCATGGACTTGAAAGCAGGGTTGGCACTGCTTTCGTTGTTGGCGGCTGGGTTTATGACGTGCGTGACGGGGATGATCGCCTTTACGGTCCCGCCCGCATCCACGTTGCCAAACAAAAGGCGGGCAGTTTGCCCTTTGCAAAGTGGCCTTTCATTTTCCTGCGTCCCGCCCTAAGCTGCGTTGCAGCACGTATTTCGGGAGGAACACCGTGGCGGATACATCCAAACCCCTGTTGATCAAACGCTATGCGTCGCGGCGGCTTTATAATACCGAGACAAGCGATTACGTCACCCTTGAGGATATATCCGGTTTCATCCGCGATGGCCGCGAAGTGCAGATTGTTGACCTTAAATCCGGTGATGATCTGACCCGCCAGTATTTGCTGCAAATTATTGCGGAACACGAAAGCCGAGGCGAATCCGTTTTGCCGGTTGGTGTTTTGAACGATCTCGTGCGCAGCTATATGACGGGGAAAGTGTCGGGTATGCCACAATTTTTGCAGGCTTCCTTTGATATGCTGCGTGACGGCCAGACCAAGATGATGGAAAATATGACCTCGGCCAATCCCATTGCCAAGATGCCGGGGTTGGAAGCGATGCAAGCACAGCAAGAAGCCTTTATGAAGGCAATGACCGGCGGCTGGGGCAATGTTGCCAAAAGCGCGCCAGCGCCCGAGGCCAAGGCAGAAGCAGAACCTGCAGAAGATCTGGAAGCGATCAAAAAACAATTGGCCGACCTTCAGGAAAAGCTGTCAAAACTCAAGTGAGCCCAAGCTTTTAGATTCCCAGCCGATCCCGCATGGCATACCAGCTCATCGCGAGGGTCAAGAGCGGTGTGCGCAGGGCGCTACCGCCAGGAAAGGCTGGCGTCGGGATCAGCGACATGGTGTCAAAGCCGTCGCTGTCGCCTTGAATCGCGCGTGCCATCAGCATGCCTGCATGTGTAGCGGTGCCGACACCGTGCCCGGAATATCCAGAAGCAGACAGAATGTTTCGTCCGACCCGCGCCATATAGGGGAGCCGTTTCATCGTGATGGCCAATGTGCCGCCCCAAGCATAGTCGATCTTGACGTTTTTGAGTTGGGGAAACACCACTGACATCGGCTTGCGCACCTTGGCTGCGATGTCGATGGGAAATTTGTAACCATAGGTTTCGCCCCCCCCAAACAGCAGCCGTCCGTCGTGGGACATGCGGAAATAATTTACGACAAAACGGCTGTCGGCGACGGCCACGTCACGGGGTAAAACGTCTTTGACACGATCGCCCAAAGGCTCAGTTGCCACGATAAAATTGTTGATGGGCATGACCCGGGCCGCGACACTTCTGTTCAACCCGCCAAGATAGCCGTTACAACCCAGAATAACATGTTTTGCCATCACGTGCCCGGCGTCGGTCTGTATCCTGGCCTGTTCACCTTCCTCGATGTGATGGACGGCGGTTGCTTCGAAAATCCGTACACCGGCGTCACGTGCGGCCCGCGCCAGACCCAGAGCATAGTTCAAGGGATGCAAATGCGCCGCCCCCAAATCAAGAAAGCCACCCAGATAGTCAGGTGAAGGGCAAACCGATTGTAAGGCGGCATGATCCAGGGTTTCGATCTGGTCATATCGGTAACGTGTGCGTAGGAAATCGGCGTATTCATGGATATGGGCAAGATCACCCTGGGTGGAAGCGGTCCAGGCGATACCGGGTTTCAAGTGGCAGTCAATCTTGTGTTTTGCAATCAGGTCCTTTGCCAGCGTGACAGCCTCAAGGCCCATGTTCCACAGCTTGGCGGCATGTGCTTCTCCTGCCATCCGCTCTAGCTGTTTCTGCTCCACCCGTTGCCCGTTGCCCAGTTGTCCGCCATTGCGGCCGGACGCGCCGAAACCGACCCGTTGCGCTTCAAGCAGGACCACGTCGCGCCCCGCTTCAGCCAGATGCAGGGCAGCGACCAGTCCGGTATATCCGCCGCCAACGACACATACATCCGCTTTGATTGCGCCTTTCAGAGGCGCAAAGCGGTCCAAAGGTGCGGCAGTGGCCGCATACCAACTGTCCGGATATTGGCCACGTTTGTCATTCGAATAAAGCAGGTTCATGTGTCAGACGTTCAGCAGCAGATGCTCGCGCTCCCAGGGCGAGATCACATGAAGGAATTCGTCGTATTCGGTGCGTTTGACGATGGCGTAGACACGGGCAAACTCAGGACCCAGAACCTCATGTAATGCGGTGGCTTCTTCAAATATATCAAGCGCCTCGCCCAGTACATGCGGGATGTCGCCATCTCCGTCATAGGCGTCGCCCTTGAAATGTTCGGCGGGGTCTTTGGCTTCCATCAGACCGAGATAGCCGCAGGCCAATGATGCCGCGATGGCCAGATAGGGATTGCAATCCATCCCGGCAAGGCGGTTCTCGACGCGACGCGCGCGAGGGTTGGAAAGCGGCACACGGATGCCCGTGGTGCGGTTGTCATAGCCCCATTCCAGGTTGATCGGCGCGGCGTGATCTTTGACATAGCGGCGATAGCTGTTCACATAGGGTGCGATCACCGCCAAAGCGCTTGGCATATGGTTTTGAAGACCTGCGATGAAATGTCTGAATGCGGTCGTTTCACCGCCTTTGGCATCAGAAAAGATGTTTTTCCCGGTCTTGAGGTCCAAGATAGAGTGGTGGATGTGCATGGCAGAACCGGGTTCATCTGCGATCGGCTTGGCCATGAAGGTCGCATAGCATTCGTGGCGCATCGCGGCTTCGCGGATCAAACGCTTGAAGAAGAACACCTCATCGGCAAGATCTACCGGATCCCCGTGCATCAGGTTGATTTCAAGCTGGCCTGCGCCCCCTTCCTGCGTGATACCGTCGATCTCGAACCCCTGCGCTTCGGCGAAATCATAGATGTCGTCGATCACGGGGCCGAATTCGTCCACGGCGGTCATCGAATAGGCCTGTCGGGCGGCGGCGGGGCGCCCCGAGCGGCCGATCATCGGCTTGATCTCCTGCGCCGGGTCAAGGTTGCGGGCAACCAGGAAAAACTCCATTTCCGGTGCAACCACTGGTTCCCAACCCTTGTCGCGGTAGAGTTGAACCACGCGTTTCAACACGTTGCGGGGCGAGTATCCGACCGGATTGTCGTGACGGTCATAGGCGTCGTGAATGACTTGCAAGGTCCAGTCGCCGGTCCAGGGTGCGGCGGTGGCGGTGCTCATGTCCGGCTTCAGGACCATGTCCTTTTCGGTAAAGCCTTCCTCTCCGGCGGCTTCGCTCCAGTCCCCGGTAATGGTTTGGTAAAAGATGCTGTCGGGCAGATGGAAAAATTTCTGCCTTGAAAATTTTGAGGCAGGCACCGCTTTACCACGCGCAATTCCGGGCAAATCGGAAATGATGCATTCTACTTCGTCCAGCCGCCTGCCTTCGAGATATTCCTGCGCTGCGTTGGGCAGGTCTTTGATCCAATCGGCCATCAGGCCCTCTCTTTCTTGAAAAAATCTCTCATTTTCTTTGCAACGGATGTGGTGTCTAGTGGGGTGTTCAGGCGCTCCATCGCGGTGGCAAGCTGATCTTCTGGTACCAGCCCCTTGCCGCGAAATTTTATCAATGCTTCGATAAAATCATGATCGTATTCCGGATGCGGCTGGATTGTCCAAAACCGGTCGCCGTAGAGCAGGGCAGCATTGGCACAAAAATCAGTTGAGCCGATCACCTTTGCCGTTTGCGGTTTTTCGACGACCTGATCCTGATGCCAGGCATTAATTGCCACGGATTCGCCGTCCAGCGTGTAATCGACGGCACCGACCGACCAACCGCCCGCAAATTTCTCGACCTTGCCGCCCATGGCCTGTGCGATGATCTGGTGGCCGAAACAGACGCCGATCATGGGAATGTGGGCGTCGTAACTCGCGCGAATGAACTGTTCGAGCGGGGGAATCCAGGGATGATCCTCATAGGCACCATGTTTGCTGCCCGTGATCAGCCAGCCATCAGCATCTGTGACGCTATCGGGCAATTCGCCGTCTACAACAGACCAATATTGATAGGTGAAACCGTCGTCACCCAGAAGGTGGCGGAAATAGGTGCCATAATGACCGTTTTGAGCGAGTTCTTCGGGTGGGTTCCCCGTGATGAGGATGCCGATTTTCATGGAATGTCCTTACACGGTTTCGAGATAAATTTCGACCTGCTCTTCGCGGCTGAGCTCGGCCATATCGCGCAGTTCCTGACGTTTGGTCATCACCAGATTGCGAATCAGATCGGCAGGAAAGATGCGCGCGACTGCGGGATCCTTTTCAAACAGATCAATCGCGGTTTGCCAATCGCCGGGGATCTGGGGCAGGTCGGCTGCATAGGCATTGCCGGTGATCGGAGCGGGGGGAAAGACAGCGTCTTCGATCCCGTTAATGGCGGCACCAAGAACGGCTGTCAGCATCAGATAGGGATTCACGTCACCGCCTGCCACGCGATGTTCGATCCGCCGTGCCTTGGGGTTTCCCGAGGGGATGCGGATGGACGAGGTGCGGTTTTCATAAGCCCAGCACACGCTTGTCGGTGCATGGGCATCAGGTACGATGCGATCATAACTATTGGCGTGCGGGGCAAAGATCAGACCCGAGCCTGCCATTGCTTCCAGACATCCGGCAACAGCATGGCGTAGTATATCGGTGCCTTCGGGGCCGCCATTGTCGAAAACGTTGTTGCCGTATTCATCCAGAATAGAGAAATGCATGTGCAATCCGTTCCCTGCATAGTCGGGATAGGGTTTTGCCATGAAACTGGCCGCGAACCCGTGTTTGCGCGCGAGGCCTTTTACCAGCATCTTGAACAACCAGGCATCATCGGCCGCCCGCAGTGCATCGTCACAATGCATCAAATTGATCTCGAACTGTCCGAGGCCTGCTTCGGAGATTGCGGTATCGGCGGGAATGTCCATTTCCTCGCAGGCGTCATAAAGCTCTGTAAAAAAGGTATCGAACTGATCCAATGCCCGCATGGACAGAATGTCACCTGCTTGGCGGCGTTTGCCGGATCGCGGCGAGGGTGGAACCTGTAGTTTGCGCCCTGAATCGTCGATGAGAAAAAATTCCAGTTCAACGGCGCAGACCGGTGTCAGTCCGCGCGCCTTGAATCTTTTCAAAACAGCGTTCAACGCGTGCCGTGGATCACCGGCAAAAGGGCGGCCGTCATCGTGATACATCCAGATCGGTAACAGGGCCGTGGGTGCTTCAAGCCAGGGCATAGGCATGAAACCGCGTTCCGTCGCCTTGAGCACGCCGTCCTTGTCGCCGCTTTCCATCACGAGGGGGCTGTCCTCAATATCCTCGCCCCAAATGTCGAGGTTCAGTACGGAAAAGGGAAACCGCGTTCCGTCTTCCAATGCCTTGTCTGCGAATCGTGTTGGAATGCGTTTGCCACGCGGCTGGCCATTAAGGTCAGCAGCGGCCACCCTGACAGAGCGGACGTTTGGATTTTTGCGTAGCCAATTGTTCATAACACACCATTTTGTCGGTGGGCCATACGGTCTGGCGCTTCCCGTCAGGGGCGCCACAACCATCCGTCGCCCACGCGCCGGATAATTTGATCAAATCTTGGATACTACCGGATAAGATTGGGACGCAAGCGTAATTTTTTGCGTTGCTCCTGTGGCAGGTGCCGGTTCAACCGCCGGTTAACCGCACCAAACACTCCGATGATCACAAGCGTCAGCAGGATGAAATAGCCGGCCAGGATCGGGTACGGGATAAAGGGGTTGAAGGTTTTGTCGGCGAAATAGCTGGCATAGTATAGTGCATCGCCACGTTGTTGGCGGGCGGGAAAACCACTGAAAAATACCAATGTCGTGGCATGAAACAGAAAAATTGCCTCATTGGTGTAGGCGGGCCAAGCAAGGCGCAGCATGGTGGGCCAGATCACCCGCTTGAAACGCGACCAGCCAGATAATCCATAGGCATCAGCGGCCTCTACGTCGCCCTTGGGAATTGACTGCAAGGCACCATAGAAAATTTCACCCGTATAGGCCGCCGTGTTCAGAAACAGTACGATCAACGCGCCGAGCCATGCCGCGGAAAAAGCGTCAAAGAGGGCTGATTGTTGTTTCAATGCAAGAAACAGAAAGTAGCCAAAGAAGAACTGGATAAACAGCGGTGATCCCCGGAATAGAAAGATGAACCAAGCTGCAGGTTTGTGTAACAGGGGGTTGCTGCTGGCCTTACCCGCACCCAAAGCGGTGGCCAGCACGAAACCAAAGGCAAGGGCGAAAACACCGAAATAGACGTTCCAGATCATACCGGAACCGATCAGCGTTACTTGTTCGCAGAGGGTGAAACCTTCGCGCGGCAGCAGGCGTTCGCCATATCCCAGCGAGCGCAGACCGTAATCCTGAATGGTTTGAATACAACTCACGCGGCTTTCCTTTGCGCTTCGCCGCCGGTCGTTGCCTGGCCGCGGGTCAGCCGCGACATCAATCGGTCCAAAACCAATTCAGACAGGCGCGTGAACGCCAGATAAAACACCAGTAACACGAGGAAGTAATAAACCCGCCAATCACCATGGGGATAGTCGGTAAATCGAGGAGTCTTGGCCGCGCCCAAATCACGTGCCCAATAAACGATGTCTTCGACACCGAGCAGGAACAGGAGCGGCGTTGCCTTGATAAGCACCATCCAGAGGTTGGACAGGCCGGGCAGGGCGTAGACCCACATTTGAGGCACTGTTATGCGCCAGAAAGTCTGTCGTCGCGTCATGCCATAGGCCTCGGCGGTCTCTACCTGAGAGCGTGGCACTGCCTGCATGGCTCCATACAGGACATTGGCAGCGAAAGCGCCGAAAACAATGGCAAAGGTAAGAACAGCAAGGGAAAATCCGTAGACCTCGTGCACCCATTGCGGAGAATTGCCAAGCGGCATCTTTGCCGCCTGACAGACCAGAAAATCGCTGCCCTGTCGAATTGGCTCATCCCAGTCCGGGCATTTGAATTTATGGCGCAGATATTCGAAACCCTGATCCAGTGCGATCACGAAAAACAGGAAAAACGCAATATCGGGTACGCCGCGGACGACTGCGATATAGCCTTTGCCGAACCAGCGCAGTGGGGCGTTGCGGGCACGTGCCGCCATTGCACCGCCGAACCCAAAGGCAAGGGCAGTCGGGGCGGTAATCGCCAGCAAGAGCAACACCGTTCCAAAAGCGCCATAAAACGCCAGATGCTTGCCAGTGGTCAGATAACAGCCGAGCCATATCAGCCCTTCAAGCGAAGGCGGATCGATACAATACTCAGGCATTGTGTTCTTTGGGTGTGTGGGTGCGGGTCATGGAAAAAAGGGCGGACCTGGCGGTCCGCCCCAAGATCATTTATTCAAAGGTCTTGGCGTCTTCGCCAAACCATTTGATGATCAATTCGTTCAATGTCCCGTCTTCTTTCATCGAAGTGATGGCAGTGTTGAACTTTTCTTTCAGCTCTGTGTCGCTTTCGCGCAGGCCAATGCCGATGCCGCCGCCCAATGGGACATCATCACCAGCGAAAACCAGTTCTCCGCCTGATTCCTCAACCGTAGGGACCAGAGCATCCTTGTCTGCAAACACGGCATCTGCTTCACCAGACATCACTGCCGCAATCGTGTCATCATAGGTTGCGAATTCCAACAGGGTCGCACCTGATTCTGCGACGTGACCGGCCTGGATCGTGCTGGTCTGTGCAGCGACCACGCCACCAGTCAGATCGGCACCTTCCGATTTTGCGGCATATGCAGAGGCTGCTGGTGGAAAATAGTTCTGGGTAAAGTCGATGACTTCGTCACGTTCATCGGTGATCGACATGCCCGCGATGATGGTGTCATAGTTTCCGGATGTCAGGTTTGGGATGATGCTGTCCCATTCGTTGGTGACCCATTCACATGTCAGTTCGGCACGTTTGCACAACTCATCTCCGACGGCGCGCTCGAAACCGTCGACTTCGCCGGCGTCATTCAAGAAGTTATACGGAGGGTAGGCACCTTCGGTGCCCATACGGATGGTTTTTCCATGCCCGTCTGCCATTGCGAATGTAGCCGTCAGCGCCAGGGCCGCGGTGGTAAGGATTAAAGATTTCATATTTTGTACTCCCTTGGTTTTGTTACGTTGCGAGGGTTGCAGATAGAAACCCGCGCAGGCGTTCGGATTCGGGCGCGCCGAACAATTTGTCCGGTGCCCCTTGTTCTTCGATCAGGCCTTGATGCAGAAAAATGACGTGGTCAGACACGTCAGCGGCCAGTTTCATGTCGTGTGTTACAATGATCATGGTGCGCCCTTCGGTTGCCAAATCCTTGATCACCTTGACGACTTCCTGTTCCAGTTCAGGATCCAGTGCCGAGGTCGGCTCATCAAACAGCAACGCTTCCGGTTCCATGCAAAGTGCGCGGGCAATCGCAGCGCGTTGTTGCTGTCCACCAGACAGTTGCGCCGGATAGACATCGCATTTGTCACCGATACCGACCTTTTCGAGATAGGCGCGCGCCGATTTCTCGACCTCCGCACGGTCACGGCGCAGTACGGTCAGGGGGGCCTCCATGACGTTTTGCAGGATCGTCATATGGGCCCACAGATTGAACTGTTGAAACACCATCGACAGATTTGTGCGGATACGCAGCACCTGTTCCGGATCCGCGGGGCGGCGGTCGTGACCTGTACCCACCCAGGTCAATGGTTCGCCCTTGAACAGGATTTCGCCCTGTTGGCTGTCCTCCAGCAGATTGCAACAGCGCAGCAGCGTCGATTTGCCAGAACCGGACGAACCGATCAGCGAAATGACATGGCCGCGCGGGGCCTGCAGGCTGACACCTTTCAGCACCTCCAGCTCGGAATAGGCCTTATGCAGTCCGTCGATTTGAATAACGGGGGGCTGTGTGGTCACAAAGGTATACTCATGTTGATTCCATCGCCAATAAGGCGGCAGATTGTCAAAAATTGCAACGCATTCCGTCATTTCGGGGCGAAATGACCCAGGGTTATGCGGTGATCAGTCGGTACGGGCCACCCTTTGACGCGCCATCGCGCTATCAGTGTCCGCAACACCCAGGAGACTGGCGACCAGACGCAACAGTGCATTTTCTTCATCAGAACGTGTCCCGTCGGCAAGCGCAACTTTCCACAGTGCCTCGATCACGGCGACCCGTTCTTCGTAAGCGACAGCGTCCTTGATTGCGCGGGTAAAGCGAACTGTATCCGGTGCTTCACGCTCCAATGCCTCGGCGCGACTGCGCAGGGCGCGGGCATCTGGTGCCGGCAAGTTGTAGCGTGTGGCAGTGATGTTTTCGATCAATGAAACTTCGGCTGCCGCATAGTCGTCATCGGAACGTGCAACACGCACCAAAAGCGCCGTCAGCGCAAGACGGGCATCTTCATCAACCAGCGGGACGGGGTCGGGCTGTGTCAGCCTTTTCAGGAAATCACCAAACATGTTGTGCATATAGGCCTGTGAAACCAAAAGGCCAAGTCATAGCGCGCGCACGGCCTTTTCGCGCAGGTCCTTGATGTCCTGCTCCGTAAGGCCAAGCGCCGTTTCAATGGCCAGAAGTTGAATTTCTTCTTTTTCGTGGCGATGGCCGTCGGCCAATGCAACGGACCACATTGCTTCGCCCAGTGCCAGACGTTGCGCATAATCCACCTCTTCGCGCAAGATTCGGGCAAATTCAGGCGTTTTGGGCGCATCGCGTTCCAGGGCCTCGCAGGTAGCGCGCAATTTTGCGGCATCGATGGGGCCGAGATCAAAACTCTGCGCCAGTATGCGGTCGATCTGGCCGATCTCGGTGGCGCGGTAATTTCGGTCTGCAAAAGCCACACGAACCAGCAATGCGCCCAAGGCAAGCTGGGCGTTGGGTTGCGGCAGAGGTTGGCGGACCGGCGGGCGGCGGGGGAAAAGACGTTCAAACATTATTGATCGTTAACTCAAGTTGGGCGGTTTTCCAAAGCGTAAAGTGTCCATTGCCAGCCCTTGCGGGTCAGTATTGGTCACGACAAAGCCCGCAATATCGGCGCGACCTTCTTCGCGCAAGAACCCGACGGCAAATTCGCCGGTAGGCTGCACCTGAACAGGTCCGATAAATGTGCCGTCCCGCCTAAAGACGAGCACAAGAGCAGCCCCCTGTTCACCGCCACGCAGATCAAAGGCAAAGGCGGATTGATCCTCGTCAAACAGTACCGCAATCGCACCTTCGCCCTGTGCGTCCCGTTTGGGGAAACCCGCACCACCATAGCCGTTCAAAAAGGTGTTGCCGGAGAAATGCACCAATGACAGATTTTGTCCCGCAGCCCCCGGAAGCATGGTCAACGGGGCAATGGCTTCACCGGAAATTTCGTCATGGGAACCGCGCATCGCCACGCTTTGCCCGGCAAATCGTTCACCAAAGCGGGCACCCTTTAGCGCAAGGACTTCATCAACGTTGTATCCAGGACCAGCGCCCGAACGGACATCGTCGAAAGTAATGACTTCGGTCAAGCTCAGGCTTTCAGGATCGACAAGGCAAACAGGTTGTCCGCAAGCAAGTGCTGCCAGCGGGGCAAGGAATAGAAACAGGGCTGCCATGCGGATCATGGCGCCAGAATAGCACAGAATTTAGTTTTCGTATCCCTCAACGATCACCATGTTGTTGTCGGCGACCGGCAGGCGGATGTCCTTGGCGGCTTTGTAGGCATCGCTTTCGTAGCAGGCGATAGCGTCCGCATAGCTGGCAAATTCGATGACCACCGTACGACCGCGCCAGGTCCCCTCGGTCTGTACCTGCGTGCCACCGCGCACGATAAAGCGGGCGCCGTAATCGGCAAGTGGCTTGGCGTTGGCGGCGCGGTAGCTGTCATATACGGCGGCGTCATGGACATCCATAGTCGCGATCCAGTATCCTTTTGGCATCCGGAGTCTCCTTTATAACGTGTTGAATTTTTTGGCTAAGGTCTTGGCTTCGGCTTCCAGTCCGTAGGGGGGATTTATCACGAAAAGCCCGGAACCCACCATGCCATGACCAGGACGAGCCGGCGGAAAGGTGACTTCATGCTGAAGCGCCTGTGGGTGGCTGGCTTGCAGGGTGGACAGCATCGGGACATGCGCTTTGTTGGTCAGAATTGGGTACCACAATACAATGATCCCGACGTTCCAGGCCCGTGTAATTTGCGCGATGTGACGTGGGATCGTGGTGTAGTCGTCCTTGATCTCATAGCTGGGATCAATCAGCATCAAGCCGCGCCGTGGCGTGGGCGGCGTCAAGGTATGGGCCATTTCAAACCCGTCGCGCAGATGGATTTTTGCCGGATAGGGGGACATCGCCAGTGTGAGGGCCGCATGTTCCTGCGGGTGAAGTTCGGCCAGATGAATGCTGTCGGTCGGGCGCAAGAGCGAAGCAGCAAGGAGGGGGGACCCGGGATAGCTGTTTGACCCGTCTTGCGCGATTGTCTGCGCCAGGATCCGGGCATAGGGATGACTGTCAGAAAACCATTTTCGTGCTTTTTCAATGCCCTGCGCGGCTTCGCCGGTTTTCAACGCTGCCGCGTCAGTCAGGTCGTATATGGCGCGGCCAGCGTGGGTTTCGATATAGCTTAGGGGCTTATCCTTGACCGTCAGATAATCAAGCATCCATGACAACAGACTGTGTTTATGAACATCAGCAAGGTTTCCGGCATGATAGATATGTTGATAGGAAAGCATGTCGGCCCCTTTGGTGTCAGACCAGTCGCGACATTTCCTTGGCCGCACGCACAAAATCCTTGAACAGCGGATGTGGATCAAAGGGCTTGGATTTCAGTTCAGGATGGAACTGTACACCGATGAACCAGGGATGATCGGACCATTCGACGATTTCGGGCAATTTGCCGTCAGGGGACATGCCAGAAAAGGTCAGGCCGGCTGCTTCAAGTTGGTCTTTGTAAGCAATATCAACCTCATAGCGGTGGCGGTGGCGTTCATCAATGGTGGTGGTGCCATAGGCTTGTGCCACGCGCGAACCCGGCTTGAGGGTCGCATCATATGCACCCAGACGCATGGTGCCGCCTTTGTCATCGCCGACTTTGCGTTCTACCTTGTGGTTGCCCTGCACCCATTCCTTGAGGTGATAGACCACCGGTTCAAAACGCTTTTTACCCGCCTCGTGATCAAATTCTTCCGAGCCTGCGGTTTTCACACCGGCGACGTTGCGGGCCGCTTCGATCACCGCCATTTGCATACCCAGACAGATGCCAAGGTAGGGCACCTTATGTTCGCGGGCATATTGCGCGGCCTTGATCTTGCCTTCGGTGCCGCGTTCGCCAAAACCGCCGGGTACTAGGATGGCGTGGTACCCTTCAAGTGCAGCAGCGACGTCGTCGCTTTTGTCAAAGACCTCGGCATCAACCCATTCGACCTTGACCTTGACGCGGTTGGCCATGCCACCATGGGTCAGCGCCTCGGCGATGGATTTATAGGCGTCTTCCAACTGGGTGTATTTGCCCACGATTGCCACGCGCACTTCGCCTTCGGGATTGTGTACGCGGTCATAAACATCGTGCCAGACGGCCAGATCGGGGCGGGGTGCCGGCGAGATGTCAAAGGCATCCAGAACCGCCTGGTCTAGACCCTGTGCATGATAGGCAAGCGGTGCCTCGTAGATGGATTTGAGGTCGTATGCCGCGACGACAGCCTCTTTGCGCACGTTGCAGAACAGCGCGATTTTCTCGCGTTCTTTTTCGGGGATCGGGTGTTCGGAACGGCAGACCAGAATATCTGGCGCGATGCCGATGCTTTGCAATTCCTTGACCGAGTGTTGGGTTGGCTTGGTTTTCAATTCGCCGGATGCGGCAAGGTAGGGCAGCAGTGTCAAATGCATAAAAATGCACTGGCCACGCGGTTTGTCATGGGAGAACTGGCGGATCGCTTCGAAGAACGGCAGTCCTTCGATGTCGCCAACGGTGCCGCCGATTTCACACAGCATGAAATCGACTTCGTCATCGCCGATTTTCAGGAAGTCTTTGATTTCATTGGTGACATGGGGAACGACCTGGATGGTCTTGCCAAGGTAATCGCCGCGCCGTTCCTTCTCCAATACGGTTGAATAGATGCGACCGGATGAAACGGAATCGGTGTTTCGCGCCGGGACACCGGTGAATCGTTCATAGTGGCCCAGATCCAGATCAGTTTCGGCCCCATCGTCGGTGACAAAGACCTCGCCATGTTCAAAGGGACTCATCGTGCCGGGATCGACGTTCAGATAGGGGTCGAGTTTGCGTAGTCTGACCGAAAAACCGCGCGCTTGCAGCAAGGCACCCAATGCGGCCGAGGCAAGACCCTTGCCCAAGGATGATACCACACCGCCGGTGATGAAAATATAGCGTGCCATGTGCCCGAAGACCCCCCGTAAACTCAATTATTTTGCGGAATCTCCGCAGCTGGTGCCGGGTCAAAAACCGCACCATCACGGGATTTAAGAATAACAGGATTCGCCGCAGCAAAGCAAGGCACCCCCGCAACATCATGTTGCAACAAGCGGGCCAAACTCAAGGTGTTGTTGTCGTTGTTTAATCCGCTGCCGGAACCAGTGGTGCATCGCTGTCGGTTGGCGGCAACAGCAAATCGCCCGATGGCAACCCGGTTTCATCCTGCGTCGCAGCAGGCGGTGTCGCGCTCAGCCGGTCGATCACGGAAGACCCGGCTGATTGCTGCGCCACAATCACGGTCAAGGTGATCGATGTGATGATGAAAGCCGCGCCCAAAAGCCAAGTCAGTTTGCCCAGGGCTGTCGCCGCTGAACGGCCAGATATGGCACCGCCGCCGCCCATTCCAAGACCACCACCCTCAGAGCGTTGCATCAGCACAACGGCAATAAGGCCGAGGGCCAATAATAGATGGATGATCAGAACGACGTTTTCCATAGATAGGCTGCTTTCGTTTTTCGTTTGCGGTTATCTAGGCATCTTTGGCCTGCGGGGCAAGGGAGGAACGTCCGCCAAGGGCAGCAAAAGAAAATGGACACTGCGATCAAGCTGAGGCAGGGTTTGCCCATGCCACATGATCATGATCACCACGATGACCCGCACGCCCTTTTGCCGCCAGAACCCGCCTTGCGCGTCAAGGCATTGGAAACCCTGTTGACGCAAAAGGGATTGATCGATCCTGCGGCATTGGATGAGATCATCGACACCTACGAAAACAAGATTGGTCCGCGTAACGGTGCGCGGGTCGTGGCGCGGGCGTGGTGTGACCCCGATTTTCGCGCGGCTTTGCTGGAGAACGCGACCGCGGTCGTTTCGGACCTGGGTTTTTATGGCCGTCAGGGTGAGCATATGGTTGCGGTTGAAAATACCGATGCAGTCCACAATATGGTCGTCTGCACCCTGTGCTCCTGTTATCCATGGCCGCTTTTGGGAATTCCGCCCGGGTGGTATAAATCCGATGCCTATCGTGCGCGCGCGGTGCGTGAACCGCGCAAGGTTCTTGCTGATTTCGGTGTCGTTCTGCCTGAAAATACGGCCGTTCGGGTATGGGACAGTACCGCAGAAATGCGCTATCTGGTGATACCGATGCGTCCCGCTGGCACAGAAGGCATGGGGGAGGATGCGCTTATGGAGTTGGTCAGCCGTGATTCCATGATCGGAACAGGATTGGCGGTTCAGCCATGAAGGTATCCTTCTTTTCATCAGGAACCGCAGCATGAGCCGTCTTCACGATATGGGGGGGCGATTTGGTGACGGGCCGGTCCAGCCCGAACCGGAAAACGTAAGATTTCACGCCGATTGGCATCCGCGCGCATTGGCGCTGACGCTGGCTGCAGGCAGTCTTGGTCAATGGAATTTGGACGCATCACGGCATGCGCGCGAACGTCTTGCCCCGACAGATTATGCAACGTTTTCATACTATGAAAAGTGGCTGGGCGGTCTGGTGACGCTTCTACTTGAAACCGGTGTCGTGACAGAGGCGGAGTTGGCCGGTACGGTCGATCCGGCACCCAGCCCCTTGGCCGGGCGCAAGTTGCAGGCGCAACAGGTGGCTGAAGTCCTGGCCAAAGGCGGGCCGGTGGACCGGCCGTCTGATGTAGCACCAATTTTTGCACTGGGTGATGTCGTGGTCGCACGTAAATTTGCCGAGAATGCCAGGGTCAGCGGCGGACACACGCGATTACCGGCCTATGCCGCTGGCGCAAGGGGACGGATCCTGCGGCTGCACGGCAGTCATATTCTGCCCGACAGCAATGCGCATGATTTGGGCGAGGCGGCGGAGCCGCTTTATGCGGTGGCTTTTCCCGCTTCTGAACTTTGGGCGCACCCGGAACATCCTGACGATGAAGTGGTTCTGGATATGTGGCAAAGCTATCTGGGTGTGGCGCAATGAAGCCGGAACCGGTTTTTGATGCCCCGTGGCATGCACAGGTCTTTGCCCTGACAGTGCATCTGAACGAGGCAGGCCATTTTGAGTGGGGCGCTTGGGCCGAACGTTTTGGCGCAACCTTGAAGCGGCATGGGCTGACCAAAGACCTGAATGGCGGCGAAGATTATTTCGCCGCCTGGCTGGAAACGCTGGAGGGGCTTCTGTCCGAGGTTGGCATGGCACGCCCCGATGAGGTGGCGCAGCTGCGGGATGCCTGGGAAATGGCCTTTCTCAACACGCCTCACGGTGCGCCGGTCCAGTTATAAGCTCTGGCCAGTTTCCGTGTGCTGCGCGCAATGGAATGATCACTTCATTTCTTTGATGATCTTCTTGTTAATGTCTTCCTGCGCTTTCATAAGCTGTTTCATCACTTTCATCATGTCAGCCACTTTTTTCTGGTCTTGCTGCACTTTCATCATGTCGAGGCTGAGTTTTTTCTGCTTGTCGAGCAGTTTGGTTAATTCATCCATTTGTTTGCCGATGTTCATAGAATTGCTCCCAATCAATGTTTGAAAAGACAAATTCCCCAGGCACCAGCGGTACAAATGTCGCATGAATAGCTGCGATTCCTGCTGATGAAGGGCAGTTTCATAGAACATTGAGAAATGCATTGCGTCAATACACGCAAAAAGTGTGCCTAGACGTCGACATCATCCATATCAGCCTGACCCGACAAGGAGCGACGCACGTGGCTCCAGCTGAGGCCGATGCCCAGAACAAAGCTGAGCGCAACCAGGCCAAGCCAAAGATTGAAGCTGGCATTGTCCAACCGCAGGACGCCAAGATCATAAAGTACCCATAGACCGGCACCCACAACGGCCAGCACGAGCAACATGCCGACAGCTCCGATGGAACGCAGCGTGGCCCGCAAGTAGATGATGTAACCGATGCCGAGGATCAGACCGGCCAGCACTGCGATTGAAAGGTTCGCACGGCCATAATCAACAACCCAGTTGATGTAGTTATATTCGGTCGGATTGAAAGTGGCTGCCAGCAGGAGAAAGGCGCAAAGCCAGCGCAGGATAAAGCCCATGTGAAGGTCCTTTTGCGGTTTTTTGAAAACCTATCGCGGGTCGCCTGGGAAAGTCTACTGTCTGCGCAAGGCGCGGACCAGGGATCGGTATATAAGGCCAAAAAGAGGGCGTGCGTGCGTTTTGGTGTTTCACGGGACGTCTGCGGCGGCTATGAGGGGCGCGGATGTCTGAAAAGGAAGAATTGCCATGGCCAATGTTGTTGTTGTCGGTGCCCAATGGGGCGACGAGGGAAAAGGCAAGATCGTCGATTGGCTGTCGGAGCGCGCAGATGTGATTGCGCGGTTTCAGGGAGGACATAATGCGGGCCATACCCTGGTGATTGATGGCGAAGTCTTCAAGCTGGCCGCATTGCCGTCGGGGATTGTGCGCGGAGGCAAACTGTCGGTGATTGGCAATGGGGTGGTTCTGGATCCCTGGCATTTGATGAAAGAGATCGCGCAGATTCGCACACAGGGCGTGGTGGTGTCCGCCGAAACGCTGATGATCGCCGAGAATACGCCTTTGATCCTGCCGATCCATGGAGAGTTGGACCGGGCGCGCGAGGCGCAGAATTCCGTGGCCAAGATCGGCACAACCGGGCGTGGCATCGGACCGGCCTATGAGGATAAGGTCGGCCGTCGATCGGTGCGTGTGGCGGACCTGGGGGACGAGAAGACTCTGGCTCTGCGTGTGGATCGCGCGCTGGTGCATCATGACGCGCTGCGCCGCGGGCTTGGGCTTGAACCGGTGGACAGAGATGCCCTGCTGAATTCGCTACGCGAGATTGCACCGGCGGTTCTGGAGTATGCGGCACCTGTCTGGAAGGTGTTGAATGAAAAGCGCAAGGCGGGCAAACGCATCCTGTTCGAAGGGGCGCAGGGCGCGCTTTTGGACATTGATTTCGGTACCTATCCCTATGTCACATCGTCGAATGTGATTGCGGGGCAGGCGGCAACAGGCACCGGTGTCGGGCCGGGTACCATTGATTTCGTTCTGGGGATCGTCAAGGCCTATACCACGCGGGTTGGCGAGGGGCCTTTTCCGGCCGAGCTGAACGATGCGGATGGTCAGCGTCTGGGTGAGCGAGGCCATGAGTTTGGCACCAATACCGGCCGTAAACGCCGTTGTGGCTGGTTTGATGCGGTCCTCGTGCGCCAGACCTGCGCGACCTCTGGAGTGAACGGCATTGCCTTTACCAAGCTGGATGTGCTGGACGGCTTCGAGACACTGAAGATCTGTACCGGCTATGAACTCGACGGTGAGCGGCTTGAATATCTGCCGACTGCAGCAGACCAGCAATCCCGCTGTACACCGATATATGAGGAAATGCCCGGGTGGTCGCAATCCACCGAAGGTGCGCGCAGTTGGGCGGACCTGCCTGCCGAAGCGATCAAATATGTGCGCCGTGTGGAAGAGTTGATTGAGTGTCCCGTGGCGCTGCTTTCTACGTCGCCCGAACGGGAAGACACCATTCTGGTGACAGACCCTTTTGCGGATTAAGGAGAAACGACCATGGCGTTGAGTTACAAGGCCCGTCGTAGATGGGCATTGGTCGTTTTATTGGTTGCTTTGCCACTTTATATTGTTGTCGCGATCAACCTGGTGGCACTTTTCGAGCGGCCATCTGTCCTGTTGGAACTGTTTATCTATCTGGTGCTTGGCGTCGTTTGGATCTTGCCGTTGAAACCGATTTTCATGGGCGTGGGGCAGGCCGACCCGGATGCCGAGCGCGACACCGACAGCGAAACATGAAAAAGGGCCACTCCAAGCGGAGCGGCCCTGATACTCGTTACCAAAAAGTGTTCTGGCTTAACTCGCTGCCCGTTCGTCCGGACGGAAGCCGATGTCATCAGAAACCGTAAAGCGGCCGCCTTTGATTTTTTCGATCTTGCCGGTGCGCAACAATTGGCCGAAGGAGCGCAGTCCCTCTTCGCGGCTGAACCTGTCGGGGCCACCGGCCTGACGTACCTTTGTCATCAATTGCGGGCGCGAAAATTGTTCGCGGCCTTCGACAAACGACATATAGGCGGCGGCGGCTTCCAGAAGCTCCGGCAATGTCACGGCCCCCATATCCGCGGCAAAATCCGAGAAACTTTCACCGTCGGCTGTGGTTTCCGTGTCTTCCGCAACGGCTGCAGAAATGCGGCGTGGACGCACTGGGCCTGTAGCAACGGCCGGCTTTGCAACATCGATACGTTGTTCGGCAACTAGTTTCAGAGGCGCGGGGCGCGTTTCGCCAGGACGTTCCGTGCGGGGGGAACCACCGACCGGGCGACGCGGGCGTACGACCTCGGCCAGATCCTCACGGTAGGCACCGTCGTTGTCTTCGGTGTTTGCGGAATCGCCCATCGCCAGATCAGCCTTTTTGGCAGCGACGGCAGCACGCAGATGTGCAAAGGCATCGCGGCGTGTTGCGCTTTCCGGCTCGTCCATCTGGTGATCGGTTTCTGCCAGTAGGCGGTTCACGTCAGTTTCATTACTTGCGTCAATGGACGACAACACATCGCGCGCGGAGGTGCCTTCGCGGCGCAGTGGCCGTTTTGGGGTGACATCCTTGACAGTATCGGCCGGGATGTCCTGTTCCAGTTCTGCCAGTTCGCGGGCCAGTTCGTCCTCTTCTTCGGGCGACAATGCTGTGCGCTTTTTGGTGCGGGACGGGGCCAGATCATCGAGTTTCGGGGTTTGTTCGGCGGATGCATCAGCGGTTGCTTCTTCGCCATCGGCCTTGGCCTCCGGCTTTGCATCGTATTCCTCAAGTTCACCTTGTTCGATCGCTGTTTCAAGGTCGGCGCGTTTGACCTTGATCACACGGGCGCGGGGGGGAGCCTTGGTCGCGTCGTTCTGAACCTCAAGTTCCTGCGCGGGTGCGACCCTTGGCGTTTTGCGCAGGGATACCTTGACCGGGGTCTGGGTTTCGTCCGCATCGCCGATCACGGTCTCATCTGCATCAAACAAGTTGCTGACCGTGTCTTCGACGCTGGGTTCATCACTTGAATCATCAATGTCAGCGAGGTTTACCTCATCATGCTGTGCGTCGGCCTTGGTCGCGGTGGGTTCCTGAGCCGATGTTTCGGGCTCATCGGATTGCAGACGACTGAGAATGGCGCTCACATCGTCCTTGTCCTTGACTGATTCTTCCTTGGCCACTGCTTCGGTCTTTTTCAGCGTGGTCTCTGCCTCGGTCGAAGTTGCTTCATCCAATTCCAGCGCTTCTTCGATGTCGGCGCGGGCGTCGGCGATCAGTTCTTCTGAAACATCTGCTTCGTCTTCGGTTGCAGGGTCTTCTGCCTGAAACTTGCCCGGCTGTTTGTCTTCTACATGTTGGTCTTCGAGGTAATCATCTTCCTCGTCGGCTTCTTCATGCTGGGCAACAACGGCGCGAATACGTTGTAGTTTTGCGGCGATGCTGTCTGGTGCGGGCGCTTCGGGTTTCGGGGCAACAGCTTCGACCTGTGGTGCATCCTCTTTCATGTCCTGGGCAGTGCGATCGTCCCGGGATGTATGGCTTTCGGCAAAAAAGGCCTCCACATCGGCATCGGCTTGCCCTGGGACGATGTCGTTTTCGATGTCGTCAAATGCGACATCGGTTGACGCCTGGGCAGCATCAATTTCCACGTCAGCTTTGGCCTCACCCTCTGCGACGGCATCACTTTCTGGCGTCACTTCAACAACCGGGGCGGCAATTGTTTCTGCGACGACAGGCTGTTCTGTGGTGTCGAGTTCGGTAACCTTTGCGGTGTCTTCGATTTCTTCGACCAGCGTTTCTTGGACGGAAACCAATTCGGGCGCATCCAGATCCGCGGCTTCTGTCGCGATCTCAACGCTTTCCTCACGCGCCATTTGAATGGTCTGGGCTTCTGACTTGTCGGCGGGTTCTGCAACTTTTGCGCTCGGCGCATCATTTGATCGTGCCTCATCCGAGGCTGCATCGACCAGAGCACTAAGGCCAACTGCGCCGGTTACGGCCGCATCGGAAGATTGGCCGCGCTGATCCTCAAGCGCACTGAGGACAATCTTGCCATCCTGCTCACGGGCCTGGACACGTCGAGAAACTTCTTTTTGGGCAATCCGCGCAAGCATTTCTGCATCGGGCTGCGGAGGCTCGGCACCAAAGTAGCGGTCATCTGCGGCCAGATCGCGGAAATACTCCGCAATCGCCTTCATCGTGCCGAAAGAATCTTCGAATCCTTCAAGCGTGCACGAAAAGGTGCCATAAGATACCGTAAGAATTTTGTTATTATTCATCATCGGATGCTCGTCCTCTGCGGTTTAGCAAGATACCGTTTACCACGATGTCCAAGACCAAAGCGGCCCGAATCTGTGCCCCGCACCGTATCATTTCATGGCGAGAATGTGACCTGTTTCCGAAAGTAGCGATAATTGCATCAGTTTAGCCCTATTGTTAACAGTTCCGATCCTATCACGCTGGTTGGTGGGGGTGAAGCTACGCCTCAAGACCTGCAAAAAGCATTAACGCTTGCGCCTGTTTGTGTGGCAGCGGATGGCGGTGCGCGGCTGGCCTTGCGCGCAGGTGTGACACCGACTGCCGTGATTGGCGATTTTGATTCGGTGCTGGAAGATGATTTGGCACGGATTCCGGCAGAACGGCGTCACCATATCTCGGAGCAGGACAGCACGGATTTTGAAAAAGCGCTGACCCGTATTCATGCGCCGGTGGTATTAGGTGTCGGTTTTTTGGGAAATCGAAGCGACCATCATCTTGCTGCGCTGCATGTGATTGCCGCTCACCCGGACAGGCCGTGTATCTTGATCGGGCGGGAGGAATTGATCTGCCTTGCCCCGCGCGAAATTTCGTTGCCTACCCGGAAGGGGGATGTCGTTTCGTTGTTTCCAATGGGACAAGTTGAGGGGCAGAGCACCGGTCTGGCATGGCCTATCAATGGCTTACAGTTTGATCCGATGAGCAAGATTGGCACATCCAATCATGCTTTGGGTCCTATGACTTTGCGCATGGAAAGCGCCGCGATGCTCTTGATCCTTCCACGCAGGCTCATGCCGCAGCTTGTATCGGCGCTTGGGCAGTCATCTGCCGTGCGGTGGCCCGCTCGCGCAGAATGATGTAAAGACCTGCAGCAACGGTTATCGCGATGCCGAGCCCGGCCAGAGGATTAGGTAGATCACCAAAGAACACCAATCCCAGGATCGTGGCGAAGGGGATTTCGAGATATTGCATGGGGGCCAGGGTCGCCGAGGGTGCAAACCGCAATGACCAGGTCATCAGTAAATGTGCCGCAGTTCCCAATGTGCCCAAACCAATCAAGAGCAACCATTGCACATTGTTGGGGGCGATTATTGAAAGTGCGGCCACATCCATGAAATGACCGACCACTGTGAATGGGACCAGAATTACCACGGCCATGACGCCGCTGACCGCTTGTAGTCCAATCGGGTCCGTTTTCTTGGCTATCTGACGGGTCAAAAGCATAAACAACGAAAAATTCGCAGCCACAAAGACAGGCAGCAAGGCAGGCCAACCGGCGGCGGCAAAGCTGGGCTGGATCACCAGTAACGTTCCGATAAACCCGACAAGGCAAGCCCCCATCCGACGTGGTCCGACAATTTCTTTGAGGACAAATCTGCCAAGAAGCAGCATGAAGAAAGGCATAATGAAAGCAATGGCAATAGCATCCGCCAAAGGCAGATATTTCAGGGCGGTAAACATGCCGCCAATGCCGATGATATGCAGTATGGTGCGCAGAAAGGTGAGCCACAGGACCTGGCCCTGCATGTGCCAATTGCGACCGGACCACCAGACAAGCGGGATCAACACCAATGCCTGAAGCGCAAAGCGGATGGTCACCACCTGACCAAGCGGGACACTGGACCCAAGAACCTTGGCAACAGCATCGCCCATGGGTGCAAGCAGGCAAAAGCCTACCATCAAAGCAATTCCTATCATGGGGCGGTCCTGGATCATGAGCAGAATCTAGTCGGTCTTGAAAGTCGCTGCAATCATTAGCGGAAGCGGAATTTGTAACAAGCCGTCCGATTTTGTGACGGCAAGGATCTGAAACGGGACAATAGTGGACAGGCACCGCAGAAACGCGCGACAAACCTGTGTTCAAGGGTGCACAGCCATCTGGCGGTTTGGTCAATCAGATCCTTTGGAATGCCTTGATCCAGAACCATCTCAATGTGGTACCTTTTGCCGAACGGCGTCCTTGCCCGTCCGAGGAGGACCGAACCACACCGAGAATATAAAGTTGCGCCGGGTCGTGACAGCGGTGATTGGTTGTGGCGCTACGGGTGTCGCATGGTGGTTCAAGCGACCTGCAGAAACAGATGTCAAGCTGCCGGGCGGCTGAGGTTGACCTGGTTTCGTCCTTGCCCCTTTGCGGCATAGAGTGCGCTGTCAGCCTGTTTGAGTAGGGCGAGACCATTCTGCTCTGCAGTTGCGCCGTCCCTTGATGCATTGCCGCCAAGTGCCATACCGATACTGATTGTAACATTGATCGGCACTGAACTACCCGGAACCACATAGGGAAGAGCGGAAATATCGCGACAAATCCGAAGGGCTGCCTTTTGGGCTTCGTCCAGATTGGTGCCCGGCAAGATCACAAGAAATTCCTCGCCGCCGATACGCGCGACCATGTCTGTGTTGCGCAATCCTGCACGTAGACGGTGACCCACCTCGACAAGGACGGCGTCACCAGAGGCGTGACCGTAAATGTCATTGATACGTTTGAAATGGTCCAGGTCAGCCACCAACACGGCAAAACTGCGGTCGGTTGTGCAGGCATGCTCATAGATGCGTTCGAGATGGGGCATGGCATAGCGGCGGTTGTACAATCCGGTCAGCGGGTCAAAAACCGCGGCCTGCAATCCGGTGCGGACAGTTGCGCGGAGTTGTTCACCCATCCGCTTGCGGCGCATCACGGCCCTGATCCGCAGGGCCAATTCGGTGGCGTCAAACCCATTCGCCATGAGGTCATCTGCACCGAGGTCAAGTGCATGGGCCCCAACCCCCGAATCCTTTTTGGTTTGCAATACGATGATGCCGGTGTGGCGGGCGCGTCCATGCGCGCGCAGCGTTGAGATGAAAGAGAGATCCGCCATCGCTGCGGTTGCATTTTCAGCCAGGATCAGGACAAAGACATCGGGCATTTTTTCGCCATTGATCTGCTGCATTAACGCAGTTGGCGAAGACAAGGCCAGTTGCGCCGAGAGCATGGGACGCAGGTGCATTGCAAATTTTTGCAAGAGGGGGGCATCATTGCCTGCCAGAACGCAATGTGTTTGTACTTGGAATTCCGTCGCGGGTTCAGCCATGCCAAGTGCGCGGCAGGTATCTTCGCGCATCCGCCATTCGGCAATCGAGATATGTGCCCGGATCAGGCTGCGCACACGGCCCAGCAAGAGTGTTTCATCAACAGGCTGGGGCAAAATATCGTGGACGCCGGTTTCGAGGATCGCCATCCGCGATGCCGAATCCCCCTGGCATCCGATTGCAAGAATGGGAATTTGTTCTGTCTGGGGGCATTTCGCAAGGATTCTGCAGAGTTCGGCAACGCCGCCATCCGGCAGCGTGGTTGCGGAAATCACAAGGTCAGGCAAATCCGAACGCACAACTTTGACCGCATCCTGCATCGTGGCGGCATATGTCACTTCATAATAAGCTTTTTTCAGCTTTACTTTAAGTACGATTCGGTTCGTCGCAATTGCATCTACGATGAGGATATTAGCTTGCACACCCCCCACCTTTCCATAAAAACAGTAAATCGCATTCCATGGCTCAGTTTTTACGCCTATTAGTTAATAAAGCGTTTCCAGAACTTTCAAAGCGGATCGGAACCCATGAGAAACCCCCAGGAAACGGCCGAAACATTAGCCCTGCAGGTCTTGGCGTGGTTGGTTGGAGATGAGGATTTAATGCCGGTTTTTCAAGGCAGTACCGGTGTTTCCGAGGCAGACATCCGAGAACGTGCCACCGATCCGCAGTTTCTGGGTGCGGTGCTGGATTTTTTAATGATGGACGATGCCTGGGTCATGCGGTTTTGCGACGCACACAACCTGCCATATGAGCGGATAATGCAAATGCGTGGAGCATTGCCAGGCGGAGAACAGGTGAACTGGACATGAGGGCGGTCACGGGCATTGTTTTTGACAAAGATGGCACCCTGTTTGATTTCGCAACCACCTGGGAGGCATGGGCCAGCGCATTCCTTTTGCGCCTCTGTACCGGAAACAGGACGCAAGCTGCTGAAATCGGCAAGGTTATCGGCTTTGATCTGGTGCGCCGGAAATTTGCCCCATCCAGTGTTGTGATCGCTGGAACGCCCGGTGAAGTGGGTGCGGCGCTGCATCCGTATTTTCCGCAGATGACGATGGGTGCGTTGCTGGAGATATTGAACCACGAGGCCGAGTCCGCGCCACAAGCCGCCGCTGTGCCGCTTGCCCCCTTATTGGGAGAATTACGCACGCAGGGTTTGCGCCTTGGGGTCGCGACCAATGACGCTGAAAAACCCGCGCGTGCCCATCTTGAGCAGGCAGGGATCACAGGTTTTTTCGACTTTATCGCTGGTTACGATTCCGGTTACGGCGGGAAACCGGCACCGGGGCAGTTGTTGGCCTTTGCCACACAGACCGGCCTTGATCCGTCGGAGGTGTTGATGGTGGGTGACAGTACCCATGATCTACGTGCAGGCCGGGCAGCGGGAATGATCCCTGTCGGCGTCTTGACAGGACTGGCAAGCCAAGAGGATCTGTCTTCCTTTGCCGAGGTGGTGCTGCCGAACATCGGCCATCTGCCCTCATGGTTGGCGACCCGGTCGCGATCTCAGGCAGACGATTAAAAACGACACATCCAGTCGCAAACAGAAAGGCTACGGTCCGGCTGTTATTGCCTTCTGAACTCACCTTCAGGAGGACAGGCTATGTCAGAGCTATCCGGCAAACGCAGAACGCGCAGTGGTGGGCGGGCAGGCGCCAAGGATCGGCGCGGCACGGCTGTGATCGAACAGATGCCCTGGAAACCACCGGTCAATATCGACCGCCCGACAGAGCCGCTGACCCCTGATGGCATCGCAGCAATCCATGATGGCGCGATGCGCATCCTGGAAGAAATCGGGATCGAATTTCTCAACCCCGAGGCATTGGATATTCTGCGCAAGGCGGGATGTACGGTCAAAGACGAAAACGTCCGCATGGGGCGTGATTTTGTTATGGAATGGATTGGTAAGGCACCATCCCAATTCACACTGACGCCACGAAATCCGGATCACCGGATCACAATCGGTGGCAAGAATATGGTTTTCGGCAATGTGTCCTCACCGCCCAATTATTGGGACATGGCGATCGGTAAGAAGGTGCCCGGCACGCGGGAGATGTGCAAGGACCTGCTGAAACTGACGCAATATTTCAACTGCATCCATTTTGCGGGCGGCTATCCGGTGGAACCCTGCGACATCCACGCCTCTGTGCGCCACCTTGACGTGCTCTATGACAAGCTGACACTGACGGACAAGGTCATGCATGCCTATTCGCTGGGCAAAGAACGTGTCGAGGATGTGATGGAAATGGTGCGCATCGCGGGCGGTCTGAGCCATGAGGAATTTGATGCAAGCCCGCGCATGTACACCAATATTAACTCCACCTCGCCGCTGAAACATGACCTGCCGATGATGGACGGCTGGATACGGATGGCACGGCGCGGGCAAGGGTTGGTCGTCACACCATTTACGCTTGCAGGTGCAATGGCCCCTGTCACGATGTCGGGGGCCGTGGCACAATCTCTGGCAGAAGCGCTTTGTGCGGTTGTGCTGGCTCAGATCATCAATCCGGGGTGTCCGGTAGCCATCGGCACGTTTACATCAAACGTCGATATGAAATCAGGTGCCCCGGCGTTTGGCACGCCAGAGTACATGCGCGCGACCCAGATGACCGGGCAAATGGCGCGATATTACGAGTTGCCGCTGCGCTCTTCTGGCGTTTGCGCGGCCAATGTTCCGGATGGGCAGGCGATGTGGGAAACCTCTAATTCGCTCTGGGCGGCGGTGCAATCGGGAACCAACATGGTCTATCATGCGGCGGGATGGCTTGAGGGCGGATTGATCGCTTCGCCCGAGAAATTCATTATGGATTGCGAGGTTCTGCAGCAGATCCAGCGTTACATGGAACCTGAAATCTGCGCCACCGGGCCCGACGAAATCGCGTTGGACGCCATCAAATCTGTTGGCAACCAGGGCCATTTCTTTGGTATTCAACACACTCAAGACCGTTATACGACGGCGTTTTATCAACCTTTCCTGTCTGATTGGCGCAATTATGAGGGATGGGAAGTCGCAGGCGGTATCTGGACCCAAGAGCGTGCACATCACATGTTCAAAGAGATCGTCAGCAGTTTTGATCCCCCGCCAATGGATGTGGCGATACGCGATGAATTACGCGATTTTGTGGCGCGTCGCAAATCCGAAGGCGGAGCGCCGACCGACTTCTAAGCCATAATCAGGCATTGCCCCCGACAGACACACCATGGGCAAAGTCCCTAAAAACGAGGATATTGGCTATTTCTTAATGCCTTTTGCGATAGGTCATGCTCCGGGTAGAAGGGAGTGATCGTTTATGCATGGCCTTGTAAATCGTGGAATCCAGCTGTTTGTTACGCACACCTATGGCAGATCGACCTGGCTGCAAGTGACGATCAAGGCTGGGCTCGACTTCACTGATTTTGAAGGCATGTTACGCTATTCACAGGTTTATACGCCTCAATTGCTTGAGGCATCTGCTGATGTTCTGAAACGCCCGCAAGACGAAATAATGGAAGATTTCGGTGCTTTTCTGGTCTGTCATCCGGGGTTCGAAGCGGTGCGCAGGCTGCTGCGGTTCAGCGGGGTGGATTTTGTCGATTTTCTTCATTCTCTTGATGATCTGCACGATCGTGTCCGGCTTGCGGTCTCCGACCTGATTTTGCCCAAGGTGGAACTGCGGGCGAATGCGGATGGTCATTACAATCTGGTTTGTGAAGCCGGTGTTCAGGGGTACGGCCATGTGATGATGGGTATTCTGCGTGCCATGGCAGATGATTACGGGGCGTTGGCCTTTCTTGAACATTCCTACAGCAACGACGGCACAGGAACCGAAATCGTATCAATTACATTGGTCGAAAACGATTTTGCCGAAGGGCGTGCCTTTAGCCTTGCGGTGGGTCTGGGATGAACAACCTTCCCGATTTTCCGGCACTTGATGTCTTGTGCCCGATGCATCTGATCCTGAATTCGGCAGGTCATATTGTGCATGCTGGACCGACCTTGAGAAAAATACTTGCGGGGCACGAGGTCGGCGAAAAATGTTTTCTTGAGCTGTTTGAAGTCAAACGCCCACGGGCCCTGTCGTCAATGAAGGATTTGCAGGGGAAGGGACCACAGAAACTTAGCCTGAAAATGCGGTCTGCGCCGCACACAGCATTGAAAGGCGTGATTGTGCCGGCTGTGGATAGTGGGGGCGGGATGATCGTCAATCTCAGCTTTGGTATCTCTATTCTGGATGGCGTGCGCGACTTTGACCTGACAAACGCCGATTTCGCAGCAACCGATCTGGCGATTGAGATGCTATATCTTGTCGAGGCTAAGACCGCTGCGATGGAGGCTTCTCATCACCTGAATTCAAGGTTGCAAGGGGCCAAGATCGCAGCAGAAGAGCAGGCTTATACCGACACGCTCACCGGGCTCAAGAATCGTCGTGCGTTGGACACGGTACTGACGCGTTTGCTGGACACCAGGAATTCCTTTGCGGTGATGCAAATTGATCTGGACTATTTCAAGACGGTCAATGACACGCTGGGGCATGCGGCGGGTGACTTTGTTTTGCAGCATGTGGCGCGGATCATGGTCGATGAAACCCGCAACGACGATCTGGTGGCGCGGGTCGGTGGCGATGAATTTACGGTTGTTCTGCCCGATGTTTGTGATGAGGGCATTCTGCGGCGTGTCGGTCGGCGGATCATTGACCGGCTTGAAGTGCCGATTCCCTTTGAAGGGTCCGAATGCAAGATTTCGGCGAGCATTGGCACCGTTTGGATTCAATCTGGTGACACGCCAACCATGGAGGACTTGTTGTCAGATGCGGATGTCGCGCTTTATGCTTCCAAAAATGCCGGCCGGGCCAAGCAGACGCTTTATTCCCCCGACCTGCGCCGTGCGTCCAATGCTGTTGCACCCTTGTCAGAACGCTCCACAAGACCTTCGTGACGGGGTCGCAACAAACTGACGCCAACAATCGCATTATCAATAGCGTGAAAATGTGAATTTTCCCGAGAAGTTGCAGTGCACCAATGTAGGGGAGTAGACCGCAAGGGCGCACTGTCTTATCACGCATGAATGAGAAGCCCTTTTCATATCTTGCGCCGTCTGTGGCAGCGTGGCGCGGAACGCCGCCGGCGGTCCCGCTTTGCGCATAGCCTGCGACATCTGCATGGCGCGCGAACGCCCGACATCGCGCGTGATCAGGTGCTCGCCATCGTATTGGTGCGCAATGGAAGCTATTATATCGACAGGTTCCTTGCCTATTACCGTGCCTTGGGGATTAAACATTTTGCCTTTATCGATAACGGTTCAACAGATGACACCATTGCGCGCCTCTGTGCGGAAAAGGACGTGATCATTGACCAATCTTCGCTGCCCCTGGCCGAATATGAGGATCTGTTGCGCCAATTTCCGGCCCAGACCTATGGGCAAGACCGCTGGTGCCTTTATATCGATATGGACGAAATTTTTGACTTTGAAGGCCGCACAAGGATTGGCCTGAAAGGACTGATTTCTTACCTTGAGGAGCAGGGGGCCACTGCCATGACGGCCCAGATGCTTGAGATGTTTCCCAAAGCCCCTCTGAATGCGGTTGCCGACTACAGCTATGCCACAGCTCTTGATGAGTTTAGCTATTTCGACATCAGTAGTTTGCGTCGGTACGACTACCACAGCGCGGAAATTCCCTTTGCGGCGTTGCTCCGCAACAACGAGGTATCAAACAACGATATTCAGTTCATGTTTGGCGGGGTACGCGGCAAGGTCTTTGGTGAAAATTGCTGCCTGACAAAGCACCCCCTGGTTTTCAATGGCGCGGGTGTGACCCCGGCCCCGCATCCACATTTATCCATGGGCGTGCGTTGTGCGGATATTTCCGGAGTGATCAAACATTACAAATTTGCCGGCAACACAGCCGCGCGCGATGCGGCGTCCCTTTCGGCCGGTGTTCTGGCCCATGGCGAAGACGCGGCCCGCGCAGCGGTCTTGTCGGAGGATCCCGATGTAACATTGTTTTCCCTTGACGCGCGGCGCTGGAACAGGGTTGAGTTGCTGATCCGGGCGGGGTTTCTGGTGGGGTCCGACCAATACAAGGACTATCTGACAAAGGCACAGGTATGAGTGTCGCTGCTGTCGTCATCGGTCGTAACGAAGGAGAGCGGCTTGTGGCATGTCTTGAAGCCTTGCAAGGGCAGGTGGGACAGATCGTCTATGTCGACAGTGGGTCAACGGACGGGTCGTTGACCGTCGCTCAGTCGCTTGGAGCCAAGGTCATTTCGTTGGATATGACCTTGCCGTTTACAGCGGCACGAGCGCGCAACGCCGGGGTGTCTGCGCTGGGTGACGAGGTTGGTTTTGTGCAACTGCTGGATGGCGATTGCGTGCTTCGTGCGGGCTGGATCGAGACCGCCACCGCGTTCTTGGATGCGACACCAGAGGCGGCTGTGGCTTGTGGGCGAAGACGCGAACGCCATCCCGAACATTCCATTTACAATGCGCTGATTGATGAGGAATGGGACACACCTGTCGGGATGACAAAAGCCTGTGGCGGGGACGCCTTGATGCGTTTAGCGGCGCTACGCGCTGTGGGCGGGTATCACGAAGGTCTGATTGCGGGCGAAGAACCAGAACTCTGCCTGCGATTGCGTCAGGCGGGTTGGCAGGTTTGGCGGTTGGATGCCGAAATGACCTGGCACGACGCGGCGCTCACACAGTTCGGCCAATGGTGGCGGCGGTGCAGGCGGGCGGGGCATGCCTTTGCCGAAGGCGCGTATTTGCATGGTGCATCCCCAGAAAAGCACTGGGTTGCGGAAACGCGGCGTGCCTTGTTGTGGGGTGCGGCGTTGCCGTTGTTTATTTTGGCTGCTTCGATCGGGGTGACCGGTTGGATGATGCTTGGACTGTTCGTCTATCCGTTACAGATTGCCCGGCTAGCACGGCGCAGGTCCCTGAAATGGGCGTTCTTTACAACGCTGGCGAAATTTCCCGAAGCGCATGGCGCACTCCAGTTCTATGTGACCTGTCTTCGCGGTGGCGAGGCCCGGATTATTGAATACAAATAGTTCTGTTCAGCGATGGCGCAGCGCCTGCATCACCAAACCCGGCAGGATGGCAAAACACCTGGCGTATCGTGGAAACATACGCTTTGGGCTTTGCAGGGCACGCCACATCCATTCGAGCGCGAGCATACGCATCACCTTGGGGGCACGGACCTGATGACCGGATAGGAAATCGAGGCCGGCACCGATCGAAACAAAGCCGAGGCCAGGACTTTGGCTGCGCCCGCGAGCCGCAAAAACCTCTTGTTTGGGAGCTCCAAGGGCAATGAAGCAGAGGGCGGCACCGCTGGCGGTCAGTGACGCGAAAATCCGATCAGCGTCCCGCCCGGCAGGATCAAACCCATAGGGTGGCGCATGAGAATAGCTGACAACCAGTCCCGGCACGCGCGCGCAGAGTGCCTTGGCAGCGCCTTCAAGTGCGGCGTCTGAACTGCCGACCAGAGCGATGGGCGCGGAGAGGGCCGCACAGATTTCGCAAAGTGGAACAATCATATCCGACCCCGGCATCAGATCAATCTTTGCCCCTGCGAGGCGTGCCAGCCAAACCACCGGTCGGCCGTCCGCCACGACTAGGTCATGGGCGCGATAGGCCGAGAGAAAAGCGGGATCAACAGGCAGCTTTGTCAGATGATCAAGGTTCAATGTCGCCAAGGCAAAACCGCTGCCATTGGTGATGCGTTCCTCAACAGTACGAAACAATGCGTCTCTGGTCGCGGTATTGACCTCGACTTGATAGGGTTCTTTGCCAAATTTCAAAACGCATACCGAATTTTGAGTGTTGCGGATTGGCTGCATTTAGCCTTTGGCGCTTTGCAATAAGTGTTATTTTTCAATTATTTGTAACCTTATTTTCATCTTTCCCCAGATCCTGATGGAGAACCTATCGGGATGACAGGGGGTGCGCCAAGTGTTAATTTTTGCGTCAACCTAAGGAGTCCGAGAATAGCGTCATGGGAAATGGGCTTGCATATTTGATGCTGGCGATCTGGCCAATCGTTTGCCTCGTGCTGTTTCGCACTCAAAAACTTGAACGGGCGTTGGTCTGGTCAATCCTCGGGGGCTACCTATTTCTGCCTCCCTTGACCGAATTCAATCTGCCGCTTGTGCCGGCGATGGACAAGGTATCGATCCCGAACCTGTCTGTTTTGTTGATAATGTTGTTCGCAATGACGCAAAAGGTGCGCTTGTGGCCCGAAAGCCGTCTGGCACAGTTGTTGGTGGCAGGTCTGATCCTTTCTGCTGTGCCGACGGTTCTGACCAACAGTGATCCTATCATTTTCGAAGTCTTGAAAGACGCCGATCCCATTGTCTTTATGGTTGATATGTTGCCAGGCCAGTCGGTGCGCGACCTCGGGTCCGTTTTGATTGCCCAGGTTTTGACATTGGTGCCCTTCCTGTTGGCGCGCCAGTTTCTTTCGACCGAGGAAGGGCTGCACGAAATGCTACTGGCATTGATGGTTGGCACCTTGGTTTATTCGGTTCCCTCGCTGATCGAGATCAGGCTGAGCCCGCAAATGAACGTCTGGATTTACGGGTTTTTCCAACATTCCTTTGAGCAAACCATGCGTGCAGGCGGTTTTCGCCCGATTGTTTTTCTGCCTCATGGTTTGTGGCTTGCACTATTTGTCTGCATGGGACTGATGGCGGCTGCGGCACTTGCACGCGCCGCCGCGCCCAATGACCGATGGCGGATGATGTTGCTGGTCGGATATATCGCCGTGCTGCTGGTGTTGTGCAAAAGCCTTGCTTCGCAGATGTACGGGTTGGTTCTGGTGCCGCTGATCCTGTTCGCACCGCAGCGCTGGCTAATCCGAATAGCCGCCCTGTTTGCTTTTGTTGCGGTGACCTACCCGATGTTGCGCAACTTTCAACTTGTGCCGCTGGATGCCATCCTGGCCCAAGCTGAAGCGATCAGCACAGAACGGGCACAATCGCTGGAGTATCGGTTCAACAATGAAGAACAACTGCTGGCCCGTGCCGCGCAAAAGCCTGCCTTCGGGTGGGGAGGATGGGGGCGTAGTTTGATACGTCATCCGGAGACAGGTCAGATCTTGTCGATCCCTGATGGCCGCTGGATCATCATCTTTGGCACCTTTGGGTGGTTGGGGTATCTTTGCGAATTTGGGCTGCTGGCACTGCCCCTGGTCCTGATGTGGCTTTATATCCGTAAGCGACGGGATGCGGAAATCTCGCCCTATGTGGCTCCTTTGTGTCTGATCCTTGGCATTACGATGATGGACATGCTGTTGAATGCGACGCTCACGCCGCTTACATGGCTGACTGCGGGGGCGATATTGGGGTATGCGGAAAAAAAGATGCCGCGTGCCCTTCGAGGGCCAAAATTCGCGCTGGGCACACCTATCATTCAAGGCAGCGATCCGCCCAGGGGCAACCGTACCGTTCTTTGAGTAAGGCGTGGCGAATGAAATCTGGAAGGATCAAGGGATTGTTCTTGCTGCGTCAATAATCCCTCTGTGGTGAGCGGATTGTTGTGATATTCCCCTCAAAGTCAGAGGCTCAACCTGCTTTGGTTGGCATAAAGCACAGGTACTCGCTCCAAATGGCATAAAAATGCCCAGATTGAGCTGTAAGTCGGGCAAGCATTGCTGAGATAACCCATGGGAGCCCAGTGCCGGAGGACACCGGTAAGGGGGTGATTTTTGAACGATGAACACCAAAGATAAAAGCGCCAAGGTCGGCGAAGATATTGCCATTGTTGGTCTTTCGGTCAACGTCCCCGGCGCGGCCGGAGTCGACGCCTATTGGGCCAATCTGCGGGATGGGGTGGAATCTATCCGTCGGTTGAGCGAAGAGGAATTGCTCGATCGGGGGGAAAACCCAGAGGCAATCGCACGCAAGAATTATGTGCCCGCCGCAGCGACACTTGAGGGATTCGATACCTTCGATGCGGACTTCTTTGGCTTTTCACCAAAAGACGCAGCTATTCTTGATCCACAGCATCGCAAGTTCCTTGAAGTGGCTTGGGAAGCAATGGAACAGGCCGGCCATCCGCCCGAGACCCTGACCGGGCCTGTTGGCGTCTATGCGGGCTGTGGCATGGGCAGCTATTTTTATTTCAACATCTGTTCCAATCCCGAACTGGTGGATGATGTCGGCATGTTCCTGTTGCGCCATACGGGCAATGACAAGGATTTCCTGTCTACGCGGGTAAGCCATGTATTCGACCTGAAGGGACCATCGATCAATCTGCAAACGGCTTGTTCGACCTCTCTGGTGGCGATTCACTATGCTTGTCAGGCGTTGCGGGCGGGCGAAGTGGACATGGCTTTGGCCGGTGGTGTCACCATCGAGTTACCCCATGGCCGTGGATATGAATTCAAGGAAAACGAAATTCTGTCGCCTGATGGTCATTGCCATGCCTTTGATCATCGCGCCCAGGGCACAGTTTTTGGATCCGGGGCGGGCGCGGTTGCCTTGCGCCGGCTGTCTGATGCCATCGCGGATGGCGATCACATCTGGGCCGTCATCAAAGGGTCTGCTGTCAATAATGATGGTGCGGCCAAAGCGGGATACCTCGCGCCATCCGTTGACGGCCAGACCGCTGCCATTGCTGCGGCATTGGATGCCGCAGGTGTCGCGGCGCAATCCATCGGCATGATTGAATGTCACGGCACCGGCACCTATCTGGGCGACCCGATCGAAGTTGCCGCCCTGACCGAAGCTTTTCGTGCCGAGACCGATGCCGTTGATTTCTGCCGTATCGGTTCGGTGAAAACAAATATCGGGCATCTGGATACTGCTGCCGGTGTTGCCGGCTTTGCGAAGGCCACGCTTGCACTGCATCACAAACAGATACCGCCTTCGTTAGGGTATGAAGCGCCGAACCCTTCAATTCCCTTTGAAGGATCGCCTTTTCGCGTCAACGACAGGTTGTCGGAATGGGTGTCTAACGACACGCCACGTCGTGCGGCCGTCAATGCACTGGGCGTGGGGGGCACCAATGCTCATACGATCTTGCAAGAAGCGCCTGAACGCCGGCCCAGCGACGAAAGTGACTGGCCGTTCCAGGCGCTGGTTGTTTCTGGTGCTTCCACCGCCGCGCTTGACGCAAACACAAAGGCACTTGCGGCGCATTTGAGGGCCCATCCTGAACAACCTCTGGCAGATGTTGCCTTTACGTTGAAAAACGGACGCCGCGCATTTGACAAGCGACGTGTTGTCGTTGCCGAGACCCACGAAGAAGCGGCCGATCTGCTGGAGGCGGCAGATACGCGTCGTGTTTTCACCCATGAATCCTTGGGCGAAAACCCTGAAGTTGTCTTTATGTTCCCCGGTGGCGGGGCCCAATATGCAGGCATGGCGCGGGACCTTTACGAGACCGAGCCTGAATTCGCCGAATGGATGGACCGTGGGTTGGACCATCTGTCGCCTCAGCTTGATTATGACATCCGGGCCCTGTGGTTGCCGGATGCAGAAATGGCAGAAGAGGCGATAAAAGCTCTGAAGAAACCTTCGGTGCAGCTGCCGCTCATTGCCATCGTTGAATACGCGCTGGCAAAGCTTTGGATGTCTTGGGGGGTGCAGCCTGCTGCACTTGTTGGGCATTCCATGGGCGAAAACGTCGCGGCCTGTCTTGCCGGTGTGATGACATTTGAAAATCTGATTGATCTGGTCCTCTTGCGTGGCCGACTGTTTGACGAAGTGCCCGCAGGCGGCATGCTGTCGATCTCCGCGCCGCTCGGCACCATCAAACCGTTACTGGGTGATGACCTCGACATCGCTTCGATCAACGCGCCGGAACTGATCGCGGTTTCCGGTCCGCAAGGCGCACTTGAAAAGATGCAGGAGCGTTTGGATACGGCCGAAATCGACTACCAGCGTATCGCCATCGACATTGCCGCGCACAGCCGGATGTTGGAGCCGATTCTTGCGCGTTATCGTGCCTTCCTCGGCACTCTTGATCTGCGTCCACCTCAACTGCCCTTTGTTTCAAACCGCAGCGGCGACATGATCACGGATGAGCAGGCGACCAGCCCCGACTACTGGGTTGGCCAATTGCGCAATACCGTCAATTTTGCCGACTGCATCTCTACTCTTTCGGCACCGCGAAAACGCGTCTATCTTGAAGTCGGCCCTGGCAAGGCTCTGTCCGCTCTTGCGCAGATGAGTGCAGAGGTGGCTCCTGCACAGGTTCTCTCTTCGCTACGCCACCCCGATCAAGCGATAGCCGATGATGCTTATTTCATTGCAGTTGTCGGTCGTCTTTGGGCCTGTGGTGTGAACGCCGATTGGTCACAAATCTGGGGTGAGGCACGGCGCAACCGCGTGGTGCTGCCAACCTATCGGTTCCAGAGGGCCAAATATTTTATCGAGCCCGGGCAGGCAGCCAAAGCGCCGGCTATACCGCGTCTCAAGCGATCCGAAGATATGACGGAATGGGGCAGCATTCCCGCCTGGCGGCCACGATTTGCCGATTGCGATCTGGATGTAAGCACAGATCTTGCCGATACACCGCTGACCTGGTTGATGTTTGCCGATAACATGGGCTGTGGTGCACCAGTTGTGCAGCGCCTGCAAGATGCCGGTCATACAGTCATAACCGTCCGGGCGGGGGATGCCTTCGGGCAGGTTGATGACACAACCTATACCCTCGCCGCCGAGCAGGGCCGCCAGGGCTATGAACAACTGGTAGCGCATTTGCAGAAACGTGACTGCATGCCCGATCGGATTGGTCATTTCTGGCTGGCTGACGACCATCTTCCGCCGCGTGCGGGGTCGTCCGCCTTTGACAGGCACATGGAACAAGGGTTCTGGAGCCTTACCTGGTTGGCGCAATCCCTCTCCGAAGCGGGGCTGGAAAAACCTGTCCATCTTAGCGTTTTCACCTCGGGATCCGCCTTGGTGCGGAACGAAAACGTGCCGCATCCCGAAAAAGCACTGATTGCCGGTCCCGTTGGGGTTTTCGCCCGAGAGATGCCCGGCGTTACCTGTGCGCAGATCGACCTTGAACCGCAGGAAACGCCGGTGGCACCGCGCAAGGGTCTGTTTGCAACACCCGCCTTGGCCGGCAAACTCAATGACGGGTTGGTGGATCAACTTCTCGAAGATCTGCTTGCGGCGCCTGCCAATATTGTAGCGGCCTATCGCGGGGAAAAACGGTTTGAACAGGGCTATCGCCCGATTTCGCTTGTCCCTAATGAGGTGCCGGTGTTCCGCGATAACGGCATCTATCTGATCACTGGTGGCTTTGGTGGAATCGGCCAAACACTGGCGGCGGACATCCTGCGTCATCACAAGGCGCATGTTGTGTTATTGTCGCGTGACGCCCTGCCGGATCGCAAGGCATGGGAGGGTTACCTAAAGACCCGTGGCACGACAGATCGCGTCGCGCGCCGAATGCATGCGGTTATGCGTCTGGAAGAAATGGCAAGGGATCAGGGCGGCACTGTGGAAGTGGCCAGCGCCGATGTGGCAAACCTTGCCCAGATGCGCCGCGTGATCGGTGGACTGGTTGAACGCCATGGTCCCTTGACTGGTGTGATACATGCCGCCGGAACGCTGGAGGATGCACCTCTACTGGCCAAGACAGATGCCCAGATCGAAGCGGTCCTGTCACCCAAGGTGCAGGGCTTGCGCGTGATTGATCAATTGCTGCCGGATGGCACGCTGGAACTGATGGTGCTGTTTTCCTCGACCTCGACAGCGACCCGATCTGCGGGACAGTCCGATTACGTTGCCGCCAACGCCTGGCTTAATGCCTTTGCCGTTTCGCGGACTGAGGGGAAGACCAAAGTGGTTGCCATCAATTGGGGGATCTGGGCCGATGTGGGCATGGCGGTCAAGGCCTTGAACGGTGCTGCCAGCGATGTGCTGCCGCCGCGTGCCCTTGACGCGGCACTTCTGCTTACAGCAGGCGCGGATGCGGTTGGAGATCCTGTTTTTACCGCAGAGTTGGACACTGACAACTGGTTGTTGGACCACCACCGCACAGCCCGTGGCCAGGCGATCTTGCCTGGTACCGGTTATATCGAATTGTTGGCCGAAGCAGCCGCAGCGCAGGGGCTGTCAGAATTTGAAATCCACGATTTGTATTTTCTGCGGGCGATGCCTGTCGAAGATGGCTCGCGGTGCGAGTTGCAAGTCACCCTGCATCCCGAAGAAGAAGGGTACGCCGCAGAGTTACGCAGTGATTGCCTGTTACAGGGTAAAGCCGGATGGCAGTTGCATGCACAGGCCAATGTGAAGCCTTTGACGACATCGCCTCCACAAGATGTTGACCTTGCAGAGGTTTCCGCCCGCTGCAACAAGGTGGAGCGCAGCACGCCGGATCGGCGTTTGCGTTCTCCACAAGAGGGGCACTTGAAATTCGGACCGCAGTGGCACGTTCTCTCGGAAACCCGCATGGGCGAAGGCGAAGGGTTGGCCAGGCTGTCCTTGCCAGATGCCTGCCGTGCCGAAAATACGACAGTTCTGCATCCTGGTGTCATGGATCTGGCGACCGGTTGGGCCATCGGTCTGGTTCCAGGGTATGGCGCAACCCATCTTTGGGTGCCGGTTTCTTATGGCGCGATCCGCGTTCATGCGCCGTTACCGGCAGAAGTCTGTTCCTGGGTACGACTACGTGAAGGGCGGGGCGATTTCGCCCGCTTTGACGTTACGATTTGCGACAAAAACGGTAAGGTTATTGTCGACCTGGGCGATTTTGCGATGAAGCGATTGGAAGATGGCCTTGCTGTCATGCCGCTTACTGCCGCCGAAGTGCGGTTTGACGACGAAAAATCGCCGCAGGAACGCAGCCCCGCGGAAGAACAACTCGCCTATCTGACTTCGCAGGGGATCCGTGCCAGTGAAGGCCCCGAAGCCCTACGGCGCGCGCTGGCCTTGGGCCGTGCGCAGGTTATGGTGTCTTCGCTGCCGTTACAGGGATTGATCGATCGTGCAAATGCACCGGTTGTGCAGCAGACCTCCGGGCAAAGTTTCGAACGTCCTGACCTCGACGGTAGCTATGTCGCGCCGCGCAACGGAATCGAAGAGCGTCTGGCTGAGATGTGGCAGAACCTGCTGGGGGTCAGCCCGGTTGGCGTTGAAGATAGTTTCTTTGATCTTGGCGGTCATTCTCTGATCGCGGTGCGCTTGTTTGCCAATGTGAAGCGCGAATTCAAGGTCGAATTTCCAATCTCTGTGCTGTTCGAAGCCCCGACAATTGCAAAATGCGCTGCATTGATTGCAGCGGAAACCGGTGATCCGGGTGCAACTGTGGGAGATGGCACAATAAGTGTAACACAAGAGAAATTCGAATTCCTTGTGCCATTGAACCAAAGCGATCAACATGACGCGCCACCATTGTTCATTGTTGCAGGCATGTTCGGTAACGTGCTGAACCTGCGCTACCTTGCTTTGCCTTTTTCTGCTGAACGCCGGGTGTTTGGTGTGCAGGCGCGGGGATTGATTGGAGATATGGAACCACATCGCGATGTGGCCAGCGCTGCGAAGGATTACCTTGCCGAGATCCAGCGGATTCAACCGCAGGGGCCCTATCTGATCGCTGGCTATTCCGGCGGCGGGATCATGGCCTACGAGATGGCGCAACAATTGCGCAACATGGATGCAGATGTCGGCGTTGTTGCGATGTTCGACACGCCGCTTCCCGTGCGCCCAGTCTTGAGCAAGCCGGACAAGGCCCTGATCAAGATTGCGGAATTGCGACGTAAAGGTGTCGGCTATCTGGGCGAATGGGCCCGCAACCGATGGGCATGGGAACTGCAAAAACATGCGGGCATGCCGCCTGAGCAAACAGCGGCAAGTGAATTCAACAATCTCAAGATTCAGAACGCCTTTCTCGACGCAGTGGGGAGCTATCAGACAAAACCCTGGGAAGGCCCGCTTACGCTGTTTCGTCCGCCACTTGATCTGCATTGGCAGGTGACAGGGGGCAAATGGGTCAGCCGTGAACGCGAATTTGTTTTCGAGGACAATGATTGGCGCCGGTTTGCGCCGCATATGGAGGTGATTGAAGTGCCAGGTGATCACGACAGCATGATGTTGGCACCGAACGTCACAACCCTTGCTCAGGAACTGCGCGAAGTCATTGCGCGGGCATTGGATGATCGGGGAGATGATTGGCAACGGGCGACGGCAGCAGAATGATGGCACAACCTGTCCCTTCAGTTCTGGTGGTTTTGTTGAACTACCGTACGGCAGAAATGACCTTGCGTGCAGCCGAAGCCGTCTTGGCCGATATGCCGGACGGGGCGGAACTGGTGATTGTCGACAATGCATCTGGTGATGGTTCAACGGGCATATTGACCAAGACGATCGCGCAGCGCGGCTGGGATGGCGGTGGCCGTGTGCGTTTGATTGCCTCGGCGGTAAACGGAGGTTTCGGGGCGGGCAACAACATCGGGTTTGCTGCGGGCATGTCAGACGGCTCTGAGCCAGATTATTTTTATGTCCTCAATTCGGATGCGTTTCCGGACGAGGGATGTTTGCCCAAACTGATCCATCATCTGCAAATCACGCCTAAAGCGGGCATGGTCGGCAGCCATGTGCGAGGCGAAGACAATGTTGTGCATACGACCGCCTTTCGCTTTCCTTCCATCGCTGGAGAATTTGAAGGGGCAGCACGTACGGGCCCGATCTCCCGACTGCTGAAAGGGTCAATCGTCGCGGCAGCTTTGCCACAAACGGCCAAACCAGTGGACTGGGTTGCGGGGGCAAGCGTATTGATACGGGCCGCGATGCTTAGGGAAATCGGTCAGTTTGATGAGACGTTTTTCCTATATTACGAAGAAACCGATCTGTGCAAACGGGCCGCGCTGGCGGGCTGGGAATGCTGGTATCTGCCTGATGCCCGGGTTATCCACATCGGCTCGGTCTCGACGGGAATGAAGGAATGGCGTCGTATTCCTGATTATTGGTTTGCATCGCGTAGACATTACTTCATCAAAAACCACGGCCGTCCCTATGCCGCCGCCGCCTGGCTGGCTCGGCTTGCGGGCGGCGCGATCCATATCCTGAGATGCAAGTTTTCCGGGCAAAACTCCCAAGATGCTCCGGGCTTTTATCGTGATCTGTTGCGCTACGGCCTTGGATTGCCCCTTGGCCCTGCCATAGCTACGACAGGTCGTTCCCCATCGGAGGAAAGTTCATGACTGCGACTTTTAATCCCCAAGGTTTCAGCGCCATACTGATGGGCGATGAATCCCTGACCATCGCCTGTGGAGACATGATGTTGGCGGGTGGGCATAGCCTTGTTGCTGTGATCACGCGGGATGCTTCGGTTCACGGTTGGGCCGAGGAAAAGGGGTTAATGGTCTTTGAACGCCCCACTGCGCTTTTGGGTGCGGGAATGTCGGCGGACTGGTTGTTGAGTATCGCCAACTTGCGCATGATCCCGACTGATGTACTTGCCATACCTCTTAAGGGCGCGATAAACTTTCACGATGGTCCGCTGCCGCGCTATGCGGGGCTGAACACGCCAGCCTGGGCGATCATGAATGGTGAGACCACCCATGGCGTAAGCTGGCATATGATCGAAGGTGGGGTGGACGAAGGAGACCTGCTGGCGCAGCAGGAGGTTGAGATCTCACCGGATGAGACAGCCTTCAGTCTGAACTCGAAATGCTATGCTGCAGGGATGGAAAGCTTTTCCAGGGTTTTGGGTAAACTCGAAACCGGTACTCTTGATCTGCGATCCCAGGACCTGAGCCAACGCAGTTATTATGCCAAGCACAAAAGGCCCGACCAGATGGGCGTGCTGAATTTCTCGCAAACCGCCGAACAACTGAGCACTCTGGTCAGAGGCCTGGATTTTGGTGAATACTGGAACCCCCTGACGGTCGCAAAAGTGGCTGTAGCCGGAGATTTCCTGTGCCTGGGCAGCCTTGAAATTGCGCCACAGAGCGAGGGCGCTTGCGGCGAGATTTTGCAGGTTTCGGGGGACAATGTCACCCTTGGTACAGCGAGCACTCCTGTCATTCTGCGCGGTTTGAGCGACCTTGCGGGCAAACCCGTGAACGTTCAATCGTATTTTACCGTGGGTGATGTGCTGTCTCAGGATACCCTTTCTGTTCTGGATACCAAGGACGAAGCAGATTGGCGGGCAGCCTTGTCTGCTGCGGCCAGCCTCGACTCGCCGCTTGTCGATGCCGGGTCCGGTTCTGAAGATTTCAAATCAATTCCTTTGGTTCTGCCTGCAACCCTGTCGACAGAGGAACAAATCAGCGCTGCGGCCATGGCCTTTCTGAACGGCTGCGCCGTTGGTTCGGGCGTTTTGGCCCTCAAGGCGAATAGCGTCCATCCTTTGGCTGCGTCCTGGCTGCCCTTGTTTGTTGCAGTGGCAAGTGACGATCAAGTCGATAGCCTGACAGATTCCATCGCGTCCCAGTTGGAACGTGCCGCGACCTCGGAAGGAATGGCAGCGGATCTCTTGCTGCGAGACCCGGTGATTGAAGGAAAGCAGACGCCGCAGATCGGCATCTCGCTGGATGCTGGCCGGGTTGCGGGTACTGTATTGACTGTCTGCATCATGGGGCAGTCGGCGCAACTCATCTATGATGTTGGTCGCGTCAGCGATGCTGTGGCCAGATTGCTTTGTGATCGCATCAGCGCAGTCGGCAATGGGTTTGAAAAGGCGCAAACCCTTCGCGATCTTGAGGTCATGCCCGATAGCGAGGCGGCGATGTTGCTTGGCTGGAATGCAACCGAGCGGAACTATTCGCCTAAAACCATCCATGCCGCGTTTGAAGCGCAGGCGGCCAAGACGCCTGACGCAGAGGCAATCGTTTTTGAAGGCGAAACTCTGAGCTATGAAGACCTGGACAAACGCGCCAATAAACTGGCCGCGGTATTGCGAGCAGAGGGTGCAGGACCAGGCACGCCGATCGGTCTTTATGCCAAACGCAGTCTGGATCTGGTGATCGGGGCGTTGGGTATTCTCAAGGCCGGTGGGGCCTACTTGCCGCTTGACCCCGCTTATCCATCTGAACGGATTGCACATTACATCAACGACAGTGCCGCACCCTTGATCGTGACCCAGGCGGCGCTGGCTGATCAATTGCCCGGACATCAGGCAGAGGTCATTGTGATGGATAGCGACCCGCGTATCGCGGAAGCTTCGGCGCAGAGATTGCCTGTATCGGCCAGTGCGGATGATCTGGCCTATCTGATCTATACATCCGGTTCCACCGGGACCCCCAAGGGCGTTATGGTCAGCCATGGCAATGTCGCCAATTTCTTTGCGGGCATGGATGACAGGATCGCCCATGAAGATGGGGCAGTCTGGCTTGCGGTCACTTCACTCAGCTTTGACATCTCGGTTTTGGAGCTCTTCTGGACCCTTGCGCGCGGTTTCAAGCTGGTGCTGGCAGGTGATGAATCGCGCACGATGGTTTCAAACGGCCCCATCGCTGTGTCTGACCGCAAGGTGGACTTCAATCTGATGTATTGGGGCAATGATGACGGTGTCGGGCCGAAGAAATACGAATTGTTGTTGGAAGGTGCGAAATTTGCCGATGCCCATGGCTTTAATGCGGTCTGGACGCCGGAACGGCACTTTCACGCTTTTGGCGGTCCGTACCCAAACCCGTCGGTGACAGGGGCTGCGGTGGCGGCGGTCACGCAAAACCTCTCGGTGCGGGCGGGGTCCTGCGTCGCACCTCTACATCATCCGGCACGGATCGCCGAGGAATGGGCGGTTATCGACAATCTGACCAACGGACGTGTGGGTCTTGCCATCGCCAGCGGCTGGCAACCTGATGATTTTGTGCTGCGTCCTGAAAACACGCCGCCCGCCAACAAACCGGCGATGTATGTGGCCATCGAGCAGTTGCGCAAGATGTGGCGCGGGGAGCCGGTGGAATTTCCCAAGCAGGACGGCAGCATGCACGCTGTTGTCACGCAACCGCGTCCGGTTTCCAGGGAGCTGCCGGTCTGGGTGACCACGGCGGGCAATCCACAAACCTGGAAGGAAGCAGGCGAGATTGGTGCAAATGTCTTGACGCATCTCTTGGGACAATCGATCGAAGAAGTGGGCGACAAGATCAAGATCTACCATCAGGCACTGCGCGATGCAGGCCTTGATCCGAAGGATTTTACCGTCACCCTGATGTTGCACAGCTATTTGGCCGATACAGGCGAACAGGCCGAAGTGGTTGCCCGTGGCCCGATGAAGGACTACCTGCGTTCAGCCGCGGCATTGATCAAACAATATGCTTGGGCGTTTCCGGCCTTCAAACGTCCGGAGGGCACGGCAAACGCTTTTGATCTGGACCTTGAAGGGGTGTCGGACGAAGAGCTGGATGCGATCCTTGAGTTCGCCTTTCAGCGTTATTTCAATGATAGCGGGTTGTTCGGCACGGTGGCCGATGCTGTTGCGCGGGTTGAGCAACTCAAGCAGATCGGCGTTGACGAAATTGCGTGTCTTATCGACTACGGCATTGACCCTGCTTTGGTCATGGAAGGTTTGAAACCGCTCGCCAAAGTGCTTGAACAATCCAACAAGGGTTCTGCCCTGGCCGAAGATGATTTTTCCTTGGCGGCACAGATCATTCGTCATGGCGTCACGCATTTGCAATGCACACCTTCAATGGCGCAGATGTTGGTGACAAATGATGAAGCACGCATGGCATTGAGCCGCGTGAAACATCTCATGATAGGGGGAGAAGCCCTGCCGGGGTCATTGGTGACAGCCCTGAAATCCGCAACCAGTGCCAGCCTTCAGAATATGTATGGCCCGACCGAAACAACAATCTGGTCAACGACTTCATTGATTGAGAACGGCACGGCGGCTACAGCCCCGATAGGCACACCGATAGCCAACACACAGGCCTTTATCCTTGATGATAGGATGCGCCAGCAACTTGTTGGTGTGGAAGGGGAATTGTGGATCGGCGGGGACGGGGTGACACAGGGCTATTGGCAACGCCCGGCGTTGAGCGCTGAAAGATTTCTACCTAACCCGTTTGGGGCAGGCAGGCTTTACCGGACTGGCGATTTGGCGACCTGGGATGCATCTGGGGTATTGCATTTTGCCGGGCGTGCCGATGCGCAGGTCAAGATACGCGGGCATCGCATCGAACTGGGAGAAATCGAAGCACGGCTGGCGGAACTGCCAGGAGTTACGCAAGCTGTGGTGACGATGGTCGAAGCATTCGGAAGTGAGCATCTGGTCGGCTATGTGACAGCGGCTTCACCGATTGACCCTGAAAAGGCCAGGGCGGCGCTGTCTCTTGTTCTTCCCGCGATCATGGTGCCGAGCTACTATGTAACACTGGATCGCATGCCTTTGACACCAAACAAGAAAATCGATCGAAAGGCATTGCCGCTGCCCCAAGGCCGCCAAACTTTTGCATGCAGCTCGACCGGTTCACCGGTTGCGTCTGACAGTTCGACACAGGGTGTAATTGCCGGGATCTGGACCGGCCTTCTGGGTGTGGCGGACATCCGTGCAGAGGATAACTTTTTCGGACTGGGCGGGCATTCCCTGCTGGCGGTGCAGGCACATCGCGACATCAAAGCGGCGCTTGGGCTGAACACCTTGTCGATCACCGATATTTTCCGCTTTCCGACGCTGGGGGGGCTGGCTGGTCATATCGACAAGGGGCAGGGCGTGGCGACATCCGTTGAACCATCCGCAACTGCACCATCTGCCTCGGCGGTCATTTCCAAACGTCGCGCAATGCGGGCCGGACGCAACAAAGCAGGCGCGTGATGCCTATGAACGAACAGGATCGACTGGCGCAGGTGGGGGCCGTCATATCGTCACTGTTTGACAGGGCTGTTTGCGTCGGCACTACAGATCCACGCAAGCCCCAGCCGGAGCCGCTGGGGGACGAGGCTGCGCATTTGGCGCATGCGCTTGAGGCGCGTAAACGGGAATTTGCAGCGGGTCGTGTAGCGGCGCGTCAGGCACTCGCACAACTGGGGATCGCACCCGTTCCGGTTTTTGCCGCAAAAGACCGCGCGCCGGTCTGGCCGCAAGGTGTATACGGCAGTATTTCGCATACCAAAACGCTTTGTGCTGCCGTTGTGGCGGATCGCGGGCACACTGTGGGGCTGGATCTTGAAGCTGACACCGATCTCAACGAGGGGCTGCTTTCCACAATCTGTTCGACTGCAGAACAGGCACGTATTGCGGGGCCAAATCTGTTGCATCTGGGAAAATTGATCTTTTGTGCGAAAGAGGCCGTTTATAAAGCCCAGTATCCGCTGACGGGTATGCTTCTCGGTTTTGATCACATCGATATTCTACTTGATCAAGCCGAAGAACGGTTCAGCGCAACATTCCTCAAGCCTGCTGGTTGCTTTGCAGCAGGCGACCGATTGCCGGGCCGCTACGCCACAGTGGCAGGCCACCTTGTCACTGCCGTCTGGAGCGATAAAGGTATGCGCAAAGGAGCCTGATTGCATGCCAAAGTTTACCCGCCGCGCCGCCCTTGGAGTGCTTACGGCCAGTCTGGGGGTTGGGGCCTATACCTATGCGCAGCGTCAGCGGGGTGTACGGGCAGCAGCCGCGCTTTACACCACGCCGCTTGAAAAGCCAGAAGGTGCACTGCGGGTGTTCCATCTGGGGCATTCTCTTGTCGGGCGCGACATGCCTGCAATGCTGGCGCAACTGGCTGGGCAAGACCATCGTTATGAAAGCCAACTTGGCTGGGGGACCTCTCTTAAAGAGCATTGGGAACCTGACCTGACGATCAACGGTTTTGAGACCGAGAACGCGCATCCGCGTTTTCGCGATGCAAAAGAGGCATTGAATTCAGGGGATTACACGGCAGTTGTTTTAACGGAAATGGTCGATATTGCTGATGCAATCCGGTATCATGACAGCGCCGATTATCTTGCGCTCTGGGCCGGGCTGGCCTGGGACGCAAACCCGAAGGCGCGGATTTACCTATATGAGACTTGGCCCCATACGGATGATAGCGCAGGGTGGCTGACCCGTATCGATCACGATCTGCGCAAATTCTGGCAGGGGCGTATGAAGTATCCTGCGCTTGCAAGCGGCAGGGCACCCATCCATCTGATCCCGGCAGGTCAGGTCAAAGCCGCCTTTGTCAGGGCGGTGCAGGGGCAAGAAGGGCCGGGAGGAATAAGCGGTGTAGAAGGGTTGATGGCCAAACAGGCCGACGGCACGCCTGACACGATCCACTTCAATGATCTGGGCGCATATCTGGTTGCATTGACGCATTATGCGGTTCTCTACCATCGTTCTCCCGTGGGATTGCCGTACAAACTGTTGCGCGCTGACGGCACGCAAGCGATTGCGCCAAACCCGGTCGTCGCTGCATTGATGCAGCGCATTGTATGGGAGGTGGTCACGCGCCATCCCGAAACGGGAGTAGCGGTATGAGCGGGCTGGCCACGTTATTTTCGATTTTGATGGTCGGGCACAGTCTGTTCGGCACCACCGGGCCAACGATGTTGGAACAAGCTTTGCTGGCTGGAACCGGTGAGGGCCATGTACAAGCACAGATCATCAATGGTGCCCCCCTGCGTTACAATTGGGAGAAATCCGACACGGCCGAAGGCGTGGATGCCCGTGCAGTATTGCCCGAGGGAGGTGTCACGCACTTGATCCTGACCGAGGCAATTCCACTGGAAAACCACACCCGGTGGTCCGAGACAGATGTCTACGCCCAAGCCTTTGCCGGTCTCGCCACATCCGCCAATCCGGATGTACACATCTTTGTGCAGGAAACCTGGCACAGCCTGAAAAGCGGCAGTGGCGAGGTGGTAGACTTCGACGACAAGGCGGATATTCCCTGGCGCATGCGTCTGGATCAGGATCTTCCCGTGTGGGAAAATATTGTCGCGCAGGTCGCTGCGGGCAACCGTTCGGATCGCGCAACGGTTGCCCTGATCCCCGCAGGGCAAGCCTTGGCGCGGCTACATGATGAAATAGCGGCGGGAACGCTACCGGAAATTGACGGAATTGCCGCATTCTTTGACGACGATATTCACCTCAATCACATGGGGCACTACTTTGTCGCGATGGTGCAATACGCGACCTTGACTGGTCAGTCTCCTCTAGGGCTGCCGTCAGATTTCAAGGACCGCTATGGCAAGGCCTTTGAGACACCGGACGAAGACATGGCCCGTATCCTGCAACGCATCGCATGGGAGGCTGTTCAGGCATATGGCGGTAATGCAGTGACGGCGGCTCCGGCCGCCGTGACAGTGCCCCGCGCAAGCAGTGCGCCCGCGACACCGAGCTATCTGCCGACAACGCCGTTGGCAGACCTCAGCCAACCGCCCGAATATGCGGTGGAAGGTACCAATGCGGTGGCCATCGGACTGGCGGCAGTTACAGACTGGAGCCCGCAAATCCCCTTTCTCGACCTGATGAAAACCTCACGTTTATGGATAGGACACAAGCCAGGCCAATGGGGAGGGATGGAATATGACGCATTGCGATCGGGCGGCTATCTGGATTCGGCAGGTTGGCCGCTGAAAATGCCTCGGGAACTCAGCAGCATCGGGACGCTTGTTCTGACCGACATGCCGGAAGCGGCGATCTCTTTGAGGGGGCGCTATCGTTTGAAATTTGACGGCAAGGGCGTGATCGAAGTGTCGGGCCGTGCCAAGAATGTGCGCTATGGCAAAGGCGAAGTCACCTTTGACTACAGCCCGGGACCGGGCAGCGTCGAAATCCGCATCCAACGGATCAACGTCACGGATCCTCCACGCAACATCACTGTGGTTCATACTGACAACATTTCCCGCTTCGCACGCGGCGACTTGTTCAATCCGGCTTGGACTGGTCGCATTGGCCAGTTCCGCGCACTGCGTTTCATGGATTGGGCAAAGACGAACGACAGTACCTTGTCCAGTTGGGCCGACCGACCCAGGGTCGAAGACGTGACCTATGCCTCCGGTGTGCCGGTCGAGTTAATGGTTGATCTGGCCAACGAACTGGAAAAGGATGTGTGGTTCAATGTTCCGCATCTGGCCGACGACGCATTTGTTCGTTCCTTTGCAGAATTGGTACGTGACCGACTGGATCCCAAACTGACCGCTTATGTCGAATTCTCGAATGAAGTTTGGAATTGGCAATTCGCTCAAGCGCGCTGGGCAGATGAGGCGGCACTGGCGCGTTGGGGACAAAAGGACAAATGGATGCAGTATTACGGATTGCGGGCCGCCGAAGTGGCGCGCATCTGGTCTGATGTCTTCGCCGGTGACGGACACGCGCATCTGGTCAATGTGATTTCGTCACAGACTGGTTGGCTCGGGCTCGAGGTTGAGGCACTGACCGCTCCTTTGGCCGTCGCCGACGGGGTGCCTGCGCCTGTTGATGCCTTTGATGCTTTTGCGATCACCGGATATTTTGGTGGCGTGCTGGGCCTGGAAGACCGTCAGCCGATGGTAAAAAGCTGGATTACCGAAAGTTTGGCCAAGGCACAGGCCAATACTCAAGGCCTGTCTGAAGCAGCCGCAACCGACTACGTCGCGGCGCATCAGTATGATTTCGCCTCGGAAATGGCCGGTCGGGAGTTGATGGACGGCGCGATCAGCGGCAAATCCGAGGATACCCTGAGCGATCTGATCGGCCGTGTCTGGCCTTATCACGCATCTGTTGCGCGCAATCATGATCTGGATCTGGTGATGTACGAGGGGGGCAGCCACGCCGTAGGCATCGGCCCGATGGTGGATGACGCAGCCTTGACCAGGTTTTTGCATCACTTCAACTATTCGGCGGAAATGGGCACGCTTTATGAAGTGTTGTTACAGGGGTGGAAAGCTGTAGGCGGTCAATTGTTTAACGCTTATTCCGATGTCTATGCCCCGACAAAATGGGGATCGTGGGGGGCATTGCGGCATTTGGACGACAGCAATCCGCGCTGGGATGCGCTATTGGCGTTTCAATGAGCACATCTATCTTGATACCGGCGCATAACGAAGCAGGCTATCTGCCGGCCTGCCTTGGGGCGTTGCTGGCTTCGGCACCGGTTGAAGGTCCTGTTCAGATTATTGTCATGGCAAATGGATGCACAGATAACACCGCTTCGATCGCGCGTGATTTCACGGCAAACTTCGCGGAAAAGGGCTGGACAATGAATGTGCTGGACCTTGCTGAGGGTGGTAAGTTGAATGCGTTGAATCAAGGTGAAGCGGCGGCAACGGGAGATGTTCTGATCTATCTTGATGCTGATGTCTGTGTATCACCTCTGGTCGTTGCAGAGATCGTCAAGTCGTTGAACATGGATGCCCCCGGTTATGCCAGCGGGCGACCCAATGTGACCATTTCAGGCAAGGATGCCTTGACGCGCCTTTATACGCGGTTCTGGCTGACGACGCCATTCATGGTGCATGGTGTGCAGGGGTTCGGGGTTTTTGCCATGAACCGCGCTGGGCGTGCGCGTTGGGGCGCATGGCCCGACATCATTTCGGATGATACCTTTGCCCGGCTGAATTTTACGCCCGCCGAACGACAAGGCGTGCCTGCTTCATATGACTGGCCGATGATTGAAGGGTTCACGCGGCTGGTACAGGTTCGGCGGCGCCAGGACATCGGCGTTGCAGAGATCGCGCACCGTTACCCTGAATTGTTGGCGAATGACGATGACCATGATCAGACCGTTCCCTTGTGGAAACGGGCGTTAACAGATCCCCTGGCCTTTGTTGCCTTTGCCGCAGTGCGCATCGCAATCCGATTGCCAATTCTGAAATCTGGCAACCGCTGGGCGCGGGGGCGTTAATCAGTAATATGATGCGCCAGCTTGGCCGCTTCGACGTGAATGTCGTGGCGTTGCAATACGCGCTGGCGGGCTTTGTCGCCCATTGTGGCCAACTTGTTCAAAGGGCTGCGTGCAAACCGCTCCATCGCATCGGCCATGGCATCAACATCGCCAGCAGGTACAAGCCAGCCATGGGTGTCATTTTGTACCAGTTCCGGTGTGCCCGCGACATAGGTGGCAATCACTGGACGCGCTGCGGCCATCGCTTCCATCACAACCATCGGCAGACCTTCGGCAAAACTGGGCATGACCAAACCCTGCGCAGCAGAAAGCTCCGCGTTGACTCGTGCTTCGTTCAGCCAGCCCGTCAGGGTCACGCGGTCCGACAAATTGTGTTCTGCGATCAGCGCTTCGATTTGATCGCGCATTTCGCCGTCGCCAATCAGTTTCACATGTAGATCGGCCTCGACTTGTGCCAAGGCTTCGATCAATGCCAGTTGGCCTTTTTGTTCGACCAACCGCCCAATTGCGACCAATGTGCGCCGCCCGGTCGGTAGAGAGACCGGGTTGGCAAATTTTTGTGGTTCTATCCCGCAATGGACCACCTTTATCTTTGCCCAATCCGCATGAGCAGCCCAGCGGCAAAGCTGCGAACGGCCAAACTGTGAGATGGCAACAGTGAAATCGGAATGGGCGATCTTGGTTGCCAGCGACAGGGCGCGGGGTGCATCGAATTCTTCGGGGCCATGAACGGTGAAACTGTATTTCGGGCCGCCGAGCAAAGAACCAAGCAGCGCCACTGCGGCAGGGTTGGTCCCAAAATGCGCATGGGCGTGACGGACGCCTTCGGCGCGACAGCGTTCGGCGACATAGGCGGCTTCGACGAGATAAATCAAATGGCGCAGGATGCCGACTTCGGAAGCACGACCCATTACAATCGCGACTTTGGCCGCTTCCCAGAACTGGGCCAGATCGCGCCTGGCCGTGCGCCATACCGCACCAAGCAGGTGACGTTTGCCTTCGGCGAGAACGTATTCTGTTTTTGTTGCCTCTGCCTGGTCCTGTTGATCAACCAACGGATCCTCCGATACCCGCATGGCAAGGCGCAGCACATCGTGGCCCTGTGCTTCGAGGGCGCTGATCTCGCGGCGGATAAAACTCTGAGAGGGTTGAGGGTAAGTGTTAAGAATGTAAGCGATTTTCACAGCATTGTTTCCGGCATTCAGACAGTCAGGTTTTTTCTAACAGCCAAACCCATAGACCAAGCTGTGCGCGTGTTCTATCAGGTTTAGACGGCAGAAGTGAGGCGCAAGCAAAGTGTTAACGGGTTTGTCCAACATTCTGGGCGGAAATGGGTTGATGGCACGGGTGGTGCGCTCTTCTTCGTTCATCATTATGGGGTATGGCGGATCCCAAGCGCTGCGGCTGGCATCCAACCTGATCCTGACAAGATTGTTATTCCCTGAAGCCTTTGGCCTGATGGCGTTGATCAGCGTTGTAACCGTGGGGTTGATGCTGTTTTCCGACGTCGGAATATCGCCGTCAATTGCGCAAAGTAAACGGGGCGATGATCCTGCCTTCCTCAATACTGCCTGGAGCATTCAAATCGTGCGCGGGGCGCTCTTGTGGGGCATTGCGACCCTGTTGGCGGGCCCGATTGCCGCGTTTTACGACCAACCCGAGCTTGCGCAATATTTGCCGATAGCGGCGCTTTCGTTAGTTGTGTCCGGTTTCAATCCCACGCGGATCGAAACAGCGCAGCGGCATTTGCTGATGGGGCGACTGACGGTGCTTGACCTGCTGTCACAGGTGATCGGCGTGGTGGTGATGATTGTGCTGGCAATGATGTGGCAATCGGTGCTGGCGCTGGTGGTGGGCGGCGTTGTGGGGGCGTTGGCCAAGCTGCTGCTGACACATTTCTTTTTGCCCGGCATTCGCAACCGGTTCCAGTTTGAGCGCAAGGCGGTGGGCGAGTTGGTGACCTTTGGCAAATGGATTTTCCTGTCCACATTGGCGTGGTTCTTTGCCAGTCAGGGGGACAAGGCGATCCTGGGCAAGTTCCTGACGCTTGAGGTTCTGGGCATTTACAACATCGGCTATTTTCTGGCGAGTTTTCCATTGCTGCTGGGGCAGGCAGTCGTGAGCAAGATCATGATACCTGTTTATCGCGAAAAGGCAGATGCCACACGTATCCAGCGCTTACGATATGGTCTGACTCTGGGTATATCGGCGCTCTTGATTGTGATGGCGTTGCTGGGGCCGTGGCTTGTCGGGGTGCTGTATGATGCACGCTATTTGAATTCAGGCGCAATTGTCGTTGTCCTTGCGGTTAGCGTGCTGCCTCAGGTTATCGGCATCACCTACGATCAGGCGGCGCTGGCGGCTGGCGATAGTCGAAGGTTTTTTATTTACAATGCGATCCGCGCAACACTTCAAGTATCGCTTTTACTTCTGGGTGCGATTTTTGCAGGGCTGATCGGGGCAATTGCAGGGCTTGGCCTTGCCATGGTGCTGGCGCATTTTGTGTTGATCTGGCTGGCCCGTGCCCATGAGGTTTGGGACGGTCGGCATGATCTGTTTCTGGCAGTCGTCGGTGGGATTGGCGGCGGCGCGGCGCTGTGGCTGCATTGGGACAAGATCACAGCAATGATTGCAGCAACCTCTGCCTAGGGATTACTGCCTTTGGGATTACGGGCGATGCGCGCTGCACGTCCCTGCAATCCGGCTTCGGCGCGATCTTGCCAGAATTTTCCGATGCCTTTGCGTTTCTTGAGCCTGGGAGAGGGCGTTTCAGGGATCGAAACAACCGGCAGTAACCCCGTTTCGCGTTGCATCTGACGGGACGTACGGATCACGGGGCGGCGGAGTTCCAACAGGAATGCAATGATCAACCCAAGACCGGTGGCCGCAACGATCCCCATGAACATGCGTTTCTTGCGACTCATGGTGGTTGGGAAATCCGGAACGCGGGCTTCTTCAAGTGTGATAAACCGCTCGCCGCGGGCTGCGTTTTCAAGGGTAAAGCCCACTTCGGCTTCGTTACGTCTGGTTGAAATCACATCAAGTTGGTTGCGCAGGCTGGTCATTCGGCGCTCGAATTCGGCCAGGGTACGTTCGACTTCCGGGCGGGTTTCGATACTGGCGCTCAGGGCAGCGCGCCGGTCAAGCAGCAGTTGACGCTGAGTGCCGAGACTGGCAAGCAATCGCCCCAGTTCTTCATCTTCGCGCTCTACAGTGGCGGCGCGGGTATTGCCGCTGCGATCGAGGTTTTCACGGGCCAATTGTGCTGTGATCAGCTCGCGGTCCAATTCGAGAATGGCGTCATTCAAACTACCGAGTTCGGAGCGGCGAAATTCGAGGGAACCTTCGACTGAAATATCGTTCTGGCTGCGAAAATCGGCGAGATCGGCCTCTTGTTGCGCGATTTCGGCTAATACTGCATCCTCTTGCTGCTGAAAAAATGCCAATGTTTCGCGGGTCTGTTCGCGACGCTGCGAAATTGCCAAGGCACGGGTTTCATCAGCAAGGGCATGGGCGACGGCACGTGCCTTTTCTGCGTCGTCCATTTCGGCAGTGATGGTCAGAACCGAAATTGCACCGTCGTCAGCAAAGCCCTCGCGCACCGCTGCGACACCCGTGATTGAAACAGCAAGGCGCAGCATATGCACCTTTTCTGACAGGCGCAGCGCAGGAAGGTTTTGATAAAGATCGAATTCTGCAATCATCTTTTCCAGATTGCTGCGTGCCATCACTTGCTGTTCAATCAGTTGCAAGCGCCGTGCGGCCGAGCTTTCGACAGTGGAACGGGCCATTTCGTCGGAAATCTGTGGCTGTTCAATCTGGATAACTTCGGTGGATTCATACATATGCGGCACCGAAAGTGCCCAAAAGACCGAGATAAAGCAGCCGGCAATGATGACAGCCGAAATGACACCGATGCGACGGCGCAACATGTCCAGAAAGTCAGCCAGCGAATAGATCGGTCCCATTTGCCCTATGGTATCCCACTTGAATTTGCCCGACGCAGCAATGCCGGCAACGGGTTTACATTGTTAAAATCAGAACAATCTGACCACAATAGGGCAAACGTTGTGAAATTGGGAGAGGCAGAATAATGCCAATCCATTGCGCAGACTATGATGTCGTCAGGAATATTGCGGGATCGAATTGGCGCGGGCGCGGTTCAGAACAACCCCCAACAACGGCACCTGATTTTCCAACATTCGCTCACATTCCAGAAGTTCGCGGCCGAGGGTGCGGGTTCCGTCTGACACCAGCAAGACGCCATCAAGATGCGGCAAAAACGCTGATACATCGTCATGAGCCAGCATTGCCGGCATGTCATAAATCACCAATTCTGGCTGCAAAGCGGCGCGCATGCGTTCCATGGTATGCGCGGTTTCCGCAGCCTGAAGTGTTTCGGCAGCGTCGTTGTCTACCGCATTGTTCAATCCCAAGGCCAGGGTTTCGCTGACTTTGACCATGTGGTCACCAATCGGGCTGTGACCCATCAGGAAGTCCCGCATCGCACCACGAGGCGTGATATCGAAAGCTTTGGCAATGCCGGGACGGCGCAGGTTGAAATCCATCAGAACTGTCCGCGAGCCAGAGATGCGGGAAAGGCTAAGTGCCAGATTGACGGCGGTGAAAGTGTTTCCGCAGCCTGAGGTCGGTGTGGTGATCGCAATATTGGTCCAGCCGTGTTCCTGTGTCGTTTGACGTAGACGGGTGCGCAACAGGTCGAACGCACGCACCGAGGTACTGTCGCGGGCGGCGTCGACAACTGGCAGGGCCGTGTCGTTTCTGCGGTCCTGACCTGCTTCTACCTGATCCAGTTCGTGCCAGCGGGGCAGGTTCGGATCAGGCTGATAGCCCGTAGCTGCAACAGCGGGCGCAACATCAGCCTGCATGTCGGGCAGGTCATTGCGGATGTCCGGCGTGGTTTTTGCCCGCGCAGGGACCGAGGTGCCCTTGTGCGCGACAAGTGCCCTGCGAGGCCGGATGCTGTGGCGCATGCCAGCCTTTGACACCATTACCGGTGCATCCATCAGTTCAGCCTGGAGGGGTTCTTCAGCATGGAGATCACGCATGATTTCCTCCTTGTGAGAATTGGCCATAAGACCTGTTTACACCTTTTTCAGCCATCATACCAAGGTTCCCCATCTCAGTGACCAGTCGGACGCAAGACCACGCCGATTGTCTTGAAAAGAATGGTGAGGTCCATTTTCAGTGTGAGAGAACGCTCATAGGCGCCGTCTACTTCATTGCGGTAGGTAAAGCGTGAGTTGTTGCGTGCCGACACCTGCCACAAGCCGGTGATACCAGGCTTGAGCGCGTAGTAGCGGCTGGGATCGCCATACATTTCCAATTGGTCGGGCATCATCGGGCGGGGGCCAACGATGCTCATGTCGCCCAGCAGGACGTTCAACAACTGTGGCAATTCATCCATCGATGTTTTTCGTAAAATGCGACCCATCGGGGTGATACGCGGATCATTGCGCAGCTTTTGCAATTCGTCCCATTCGCGACGCAGGTCTGGATCATTGGACAGATATTGCTGGAGCACCGCATCGGCGTCGCGCACCATTGTGCGCAGCTTTAGGATCGAAAACCTTTTTCCATCCTCACCCAGACGATCCTGAGTATAGAAAGGGTTACCACCTTCGATCCACAGGGCAATTGCACAAATGGCGATAATCGGCAGCGAAAAAGGCAGGGTCAAAAGCACAAACAGGATGTCCATGACACGTTTGCCCAGATGACGATACAAATATACCGGGCCGCTTTTGGCAGCTAAGGCGGCATCCCAAACATGGCTTTGACGTGCGACGAGTCCAGCTTCGCTGAAGGCGGGTTTGCCTGCAAAAGAGAAGATGCCAAAATCGGCGGAATTGGTTACATTGTCTTTCATTCTAACCCCCCAGGGCTAAACAGATACTCAAACACTTACACACATCCACGGGATGCCCGAACAATGGTCTGCTGCCAAACTTGTAGGGAGAGAGACTCACGGCATCAGCCAAGAACATGCTCTCCATACAGCGTTTGGTACCTGCTCCACAATATGCACTGCGAAACCTTAGTGTCGCAGCGACAGAGGGTGGATCAGAGGCCAACAGACGCTTTTAACTTGACCCAGTCATAACATTTTTTCGCCTTATTTGCTGAAAACCAGCGGAAACAAACTGTTTCTGCTCCTTTACAATAACATTGGGCGGCTGAAGGTGAGATTGTTGACGAAAACTCAAAAAACAGCCCCGATTTTTCGCGCCATACGGGAAAAGATCGGGATAAACAGGGGGCTAGGAGACTTCCAAAAGCAGGAAAATCGCAAAATATTCGGCGGAAAAGGGCCGAATAAAGGCGCAGCAGCCCCAAGAGAATCAGTTTGGCATGGAGATGAAAGAGGGAAATCAGGCGGAAGTCGGGCGTTTATCAGGCCAAAGTTGCCTAAGATCGTAAATACTCTATTCAGGAGCGGAACAGCCAGAAACCGCGCGGCATCCGCCGTGCATCCATGCCCAGAGCAAAGGAAAGCCTGATGATTTTGTGTTGCGGTGAAGCCCTGATTGACATGATACCAGTGCCTCAACCGGATGGAAGCACAGCCTTTGCACCGCATGCCGGAGGGGCGATATTCAACACTGCGATTGCATTGGGACGTCTTGGGGTTCCCGTGGGAATGATCAGCGGTATTTCGCGCGATGCATTTGGTCAGCGACTGGTGGCGTCACTGGCTGAAAACAATGTGTCCACAGATCATCTGGTTCGCTCTGACCTGCTGACGACTCTGGCAATCGTACATCTGAGAGATGGCCATGCGACTTATGCCTTTTATGATGAAGGGTCCGCAGGCCGGATGATCACGCCCGATGATATGCCACCCATTCCTGCAGGAACTTCGGCCCTGTATTTTGGCGGAATCAGTCTTGTCAGCCTGCCTGCCGCCGACAGCTATGCCGACTTGTGCCAAGTTGCATCGAAGCGGTTTCCGATCATGCTTGATCCAAATATTCGCCCTTCGTTTATCACCGACGCCCCTGCATATCGCGCCCGGCTGGATCGCATGTTGGCGAATTGTGATATTGTCAAAGTCTCTGATGAGGATCTGGCCTGGATGACGGGCGGCGCGGGTGGGCTTGAGGCGCAAGCAGCGGTACTGCAGGCCAAAGGCGCACGTTTTGTGATCATCACTCGCGGGGCAGAAGGGGCCATGGTGCTGGCTGATGGCAAGGTCGCCCATGCCGCTGCACAAAAAGCGGTGGTCGTGGATACAGTCGGAGCGGGGGATACCTTTAACGCGGGATTCCTGGCACATTTGCAGCGCAACGGCGCTTTGGACAAGGCCGCACTTGAAAAGATGTCCGCGGATGATCTGGCGGAGGCATTGGCATTCGGGGCGCGGGTTGCGGCTGTTACGGTGTCGCGTGCCGGGGCAAATCCGCCGTGGGCCAATGAACTATGATTGCTTGAAATGCGGTCTGGTCAGGTGGGAATGTTGTGAAAGAAACGGTCTATGCAGCGACCACAATGTGAAATTGCACATGATGGTCACTGCAACCGCCGTAAATGGGACAGGGAGTTGCCCTTTTTACGGATACAGCGAAAGCCTGACAAAAAGGCCCTCACCGAATGGCAGCGCATAATTTCGCACCTGATCACTGTGTCTCTCCACAAAATGGTGAAAAGAGAAACCTTCGCCGTGAAGGCCGGGATTCCGTCGGATCTGAAGACTGATAAGAGTCGATCCTTCCGAGATCGGACTTGCCAAGGCCCGACAGGTATTTCGTGTTACCGACAGGACGGTTATGATGGATGGACCAGCATAGCGCATTTTGGGCCACCCTGGCCAAAACCCATCGCTATCATTGGACCTGTGCCCGCACTGTCGCGGTTTTGTCTGGGCCTTTCTTGTTCAACGTCCGGTCGCTGACAACCGTGATACAGGAATGCCATACTTCGGGCCCAGCTTCTGCGAACGACTTCACACAAGAGAAAGAAAAGGGGAAAATTCAGAGAAAATCTGCTTTTTTGATGTTTTCGAGCGCTTCAACGTCACGGATCTCGATTTTGCCACGTGACAGCGCGACATACCCCTCGCGACGCCATTCGGACAGAACCTTGGACACCACCTCGCGGGTGACACCGACATAATCGGCGATCTGCGCTTGGGACATCACAATCCTGCCGTCGGCGCCTGAAAGATACAGAACCTTCGCCGCCAGGCGAGCGGCGGGGGGCAAGAACACCTGTTCCTCCATTTGCCGGCTCATCCAGCGCATCCGCTTGCCCGCCAGACCCAGCAACTCTGCCGCGAGATGGGGTTCGCGGGCGATTTCGGCAATCAGCGCAGTCTGACGGATATAGCGCAGTTTGCAATCCTCGACGGCTTCGATGCGGGCGGTGCGCGGGCCAGGGTCGAACATGGCAATCTCGCCAAAAACGCTTTCGGGGCGCAAAAGGTTCAGGGACAGTTTGCGTCCGGCAGCGGAATAGACGCTGACTTCGAGCAATCCTGCGTCAAGAACATAGAGCCGATCGTCAAACTGGTCCTGCTCAAACAAGGTTTCGCCCGCCTTGAGGTCTTGCGAGACAAAGGCCTTGTCAAAAAGACGCCGCAACTCTTGCGATGCTCCAAGAAAGAAACCTGCCTGATCTGCCACTGGTGCCACCTCTGGTTGATAAATGTCGCTGGCGACAGAACCGATTGCAATAACGGGTCTAATCGGTTTGTTTGTTTGCAGTAAATCCTCATCAATACTAGGCGGCATTTGTGTCTTTGTTCAAAAAACGCGCGGCAAAGCCAGTAAAAGCGCCGGAGGTTTCAGGCGAAAGACGCCATCTGACGATCCTGTTTTACGACATCGTCGGATCGACCTCGTTAGCTGAACGCCATGACCCCGAAACCCTGCGTGCGACACTTGACTTGATCCATGAAGCAGCGCGCGGTGCGGTCGAGGCACATGGTGGTTCGATTGAGCAGGTGATGGGGGACGGCGGCATGGCATATTTTGGCTATCCCGTCGCCAGCGAAGACGCTGCATTTTCCGCAGTGCATGCCGCGCTTGACTTGCTTGAGACACGTAGCAAGATGGCAAGTGCCCCGGACATCCGGATCGGTATCGCCTCAAGCGTTGTCGTTCTGCCCGATACGCCCGACGCTTTGGCCGGGGGGCGGTTGGGCGCGGTGGGTGTGGCACCGAACCTTGCAGCAAGACTTGAATCTGCAGCCCCAATCAACGGCATATTGGTGTCGCCTGCGACCTATGCGTTGACCCATCGCGCCGTTAAATTTCAGGCGGTAGACGGTGTAACCCTTAAAGGGTTTCCCGATGTTTCCCAGGTGTGGCGCCCTCTTGCGCTGCAACCTGTTGCATCGCGTTTCCAGCGGGACAGAGACAGCTCTGGCACATTTACCGGGCGCAAGGATGAAGTCGCCATGCTGAAAGCCGCATGGGCAGAGGCAAAGGTGGGCAGGGGCAGTGCTATCGTCATCCAAGGCGAACCTGGAATAGGCAAATCGCGCATGCTGTCGGAATTGTCCAAAACGGTGGCGGCAGAAGGTGCAGGCGCAAGGTCGGTGCTTTTGCAATGTCAGCCGCGTACCCAGGGCGAAGCGCTTTTCTCGATCGTGGCGTTTTACGAGCGTGCCTATGAAGAAGCCACTGACCAGCGGCTTTCCCATGCTGCCGCCTGTACAGCCGAGCGCCTAGGTGCGCTAGAGGCTGATGAAACCCTTAATTCCCAGAGCCGTCGGGAAGCGATTTTGAACGCAGTTGTTGAAGAGATTCTTGCTCTGGCTGCAGATCGCCCGCTGTTGGTGATGGGTGAGGATCTGCATTGGGCGGATGAGGTTACCTTTGCAGTGCTGGATCGGTTGGCAAAAAGCGTGTCAAAATATCCGCTGTTGATGATAGGCACGTCCAGACCGGTGGCAGGTTTGGACAATCAGAATACCAGTTTCACGCTGTTGCCCCTGTCGCCGATTGCCCGTGAGGATGCCTATGCCTTGATCGACGATGCGGCGCGAATGCCATTGGCCCAGAAAACCAAGAAATGGATTGTCGAGCGTGCCGATGGCAATCCTCTGTTCCTGACCGAACTCACCGCTTTTGCCGTTGAAGCGATGGCCGCAGGCAAGAAGCTATCCGATATCAACGGTGCGCAGGTGGCGAGCCTCAGCGATCTACTTGAAACACGGCTTGAAAGTTCAGGTGTCGCCAAGCGAACGGCGCAGATTGCCAGCGTCGTCGGACGTGAATCCTCCTACTACCTTTTGACAAAGCTCGCGACCGACTATGATAAGCAATCTCTGGATGCAGACCTGCAGCGTTTGGTTGATCATGGGCTGAATGACATTATCGACAACGGATATGCTTATGCCTTTCGTCATGTGCTGATACGCGATGTCGCTTATGACAGCCAGTTGCGGACGGTACGTCAGGAGCTACACGGCAAGATCGTGGATCTGGTTGATGCCGACGCGACCTTGAGCGAAAGCGTGCCGAATATTCTGTTGGCTGAACATTGCCTGGCGGCTGACCGCACGCAAAGAGGCGCGGAATTGCTGTTGCAGGTTGCTGAAGACGCCATCAGACGTTCCGCCTTGCAGGCCCCATACAGGATGCTTGAGCGGGTGCTCACTCTGGCGGGCACGCTTGCCCCCAGCATGGCACGCGATTTGATCCAGTTGCAGGCGATCACTTTGCTTGGACCGCTGGTGACCTTACTTGACGGGCCCCGCACCGCGGCCTCATTGTATGAACGCGGACAGGCACTGTATTTCAGCCTTCCTGAAACAGAGCGGGATGCATTTTTTCCGGTTCTTTGGGGCTGGTGGTTCACGGCCAGCAATCTGGTAGAACAGACCCGTCGCTCCGAGGTATTGATCCGTGACGTGACCCCGCGCGCCGATCCGGAATCACGGTTGCAAGCATTGCATTGCGGTTGGGCCACATTGTTTGACGGGGGGGCGCACGACCGATGTCTTGCGACGATTGCGGATGGGCTTGCGTTGTATGAACCTCAGGTGGGTCATCGCTCGCGCTATGTGTACGGCCATGATGCGCGAGTTTGTGGATTGGGTGAACGCGCCCTGAGTAGCTGGTTGACGGGCCAGGTGCATGCCAGTGCCGAGGCGATTGAGCAATGCGAAGCCTGGGCGGATGAAACCGCGCATCTGTCAAGCTGTTTGCACGGGCTTGATATTGCGTCCCAAGTTGCATTTTTCCGCCATGACCTGAATGAAATTGACCGTATCCTCAATAAAATGACTGAATTGGCTGATGTGGATGCGGTTCCCGCGATCGTTGCCAAACGCAAGATTTTTCGTGGCTGGATGGCAGCCAGCAGAGGGGACAGAGGCCAGATCGAGGCAGTGACCCAAGGCCTTGCCGCTTTGCGGGAATTCGGTGTTTTGGAAGATGTGCCTTTCTACGCTGACATTGCCGCCGAAGTTGCCGCGGCCAGCGGGTCGGCCGATGCAGCGCTTGGTCCCCTGTGCGAGGCGATTGAGGAATCCCGCAACACCGGCCTGACCTATTGGTTGCCGGAACTGTTGCGCCGCAAGGCCGTATTGAGTTCGAAAGACCTCGCGGAAGCGGCGCTGGACGAGGGGTTTGAGATCGCAGCAACGCAAAATGCCCGGATGCTGGCGATGCGCAACATCGCATCCCGCCTTGATTTGGGGATGGCCATACCTGCCGACCAGGCCGCACAGATGGCGACGAAAATTGCGCAGGTCGATGAATGTGCGCTACGCAAAAAGGTTGTGCATGCCTTGGGTTTGTAACCCGCCACCTATTGAGGTGCTGCAGGATGTTCTGGACGCGGATACGGCACATGAACTGACGCCCGAAGAGTTCTGGAGCAACTTGCGCCCTCGGCTCGATGAATTTGGCATTTCGCGGCTTGCGGATATTACCGGATTGGACAGAATTGGTTTTCCGGTTGTACAAGCGATACGTCCCCTGGCCAGATCAAATGCGGTGACCCAGGGCAAGGCCGCGACAATGAGCGGGGCAGCGGTGGGGGCGGTCCTCGAAAGTCTCGAGATGGCGGCAGGCGAAGACATGGCGCGCTTTGCCAGCGTACCAGGTGACGGGGCGCTATGGTCGCCACTCGCGCCGGGTCTGGAAGACGGCAGCATTTGGCCCGATGCAGCGACCAGTTATGTCGGGGCCTGGAATCTTGGTGAGAATGTCGCCTCGGCGTTGCCGCGTGATTTGATTTCAACGGACTTTACCCGCAATGCCCCAGCGGCAAAGGCCCCGATCTTGCGCCATTCGATCGGGCTTGGCGCGGGGACAAACCTTGCGTCGGCGGTGCTGCACGGCTTGCTGGAGTGTATCGAAGCGGATGCAAGATGTCACAGCGAAGCGACAGGACATCTGCACCCCGTCCGGATCGTTCAGGATGACCCGGTCTATGGGGCGATTGCGCGCCAGATCCAAGCGGCTGGACTGCGCATCAGGGTGCAAGCAATGCCGAACAACAGTGGTGTGATCGCAGTAAAAGCTTCAATCATGGAAGCGCCTGGCGCGACCGCCTTGCCTTTGCCTGCCACTGGCTTTGCTGCGCGCCAGACTGCCTCTGCGGCAATCGCTGCAGCATTGGCAGAGGCTGTGCAGGCTCGGCTTGCCGTGATAGCCGGCGCGCGTGAGGATATTACGCAACGGTTTTACAAACACGGGTTCACATTGGCCGAAATTGAAGCTGAATGGGCACGACACAAGGAAACGCCGCTGGTGGGCGACTGTCCTGACACCACCTGCATTTCCTTGCGCGAGATTGCATGTCGGGTCGGGCCCGTGTGCGCGCTGCCCCTCCACTGGGATGCCGATTTGCCTCTGGCGATCGTGCGCGTCGTCGCACCAGATCTGATTGCCGATCCTCTGCGTCTGGTCCCAACATGAGCAAAAATCGCTGTATTGTTTTCCTTGGCCCCAGTCTGCCCCGTTCAAAGGCAAAGGCGATTTTTGACGCTTCTTATCGTCCGCCGGCGGGGCAGGGTGACATAATGCGTGCCTGTGCCGAAGGTCCCTCCGCCATCGGTTTGATCGACGGTATCTTCAAAGACGCCCCGACAGTAAGGCATCGTGAAATTCTTTGGGCGATGGCGCATGGTATACCGGTGTTCGGGGCGGCCAGCATGGGGGCCCTGCGTGCCGCGGAACTGTCGCGTCAGGGTATGATCGGGGTCGGATTGATCTACCGCTGGTACCGGCGCTTTGCGTTGCTGCCCGATGACGCCGTTGCAGTGACCCATGGACCTGCTGCACTGGGTGCGCCTGCCTTGTCGGATGCCTTGGTGGACATTCGGCGTGCATTGTCTGCGGCAACCCGCCAAGGGCTGCTTTCGTGCGACGATGCCAAAGCACATTTGCGCCACATCAAGGCGCTGCCCTTTGCGGAACGGCACCTTCCCCAGGTTGCCGGCGCCGCCATGCCATCGCAAAAAGCTCATGATGGGGCTCAATTGCTGCACCGCATGGCAAATCACAGCGTGAATGACGACTGGCCTGCGACGACCTGTGGCATGCCTCCGATTGTTGATGCATGGCTGGATGATCTGAGCGACGGCGGGATCGAACTGGGCGGCAGCGGTTTTGGAAAACATGATGTCTAATGTTAACAACTTCACAGACTCCCGTTGAAACATATGGTAACAAAGGAAGATGTGTGAATGACGGGCCAGCAATAGGACCGCGCCGCAAACCGGGGGATGTTTAACTTGATGGGCACTGAAGCCTCTATCGGCACGCGGTTCCTGTTGTATCCGCAATCGCCGACAACGCCAGGCTATGAAAAGCCAGAGCTCGTCTGGATCTCGGCCCGTCAGGGTTCGATCCAGCCCGGACCACAGAATGACCGGATGTATGTGGTCAATCCAACGATGCCAAAGAAACACTATGATTATCCCTATTTGCCGCCGTTCAGAGGGGCGAAGGCAGCACCGGTCGAACCGTCCCCCGACGGGCATTTCGATCACATTGATCCGAACAGCCGCGATTTTCTCGGGGTACATGTCTTTGGATCTGTGGCGCGGATACTGGACATCTGGGAAGGGTTTATAGGTCATCGCATCAACTGGCATTTTGCGGAAACCTATGAACGGTTGGAGATCATTCCACTGATTGATTGGGACAATGCACAGTCTGGCTATGGCATGTTGGAATTCGGTTATCGTCCGACTGGCAGCGGCGGGCGCGATTTGTTCGCTCTGAATTTCGATGTAATTGCTCATGAGATCGGCCATTCGATTCTGTTTTCTGAGGTGGGGTTGCCACCCGTGGGTGTGTCACCAACACCGGATCTGTTTGCCTTTTACGAAGGTGTTTCGGACCTCATCTCGCTTATCGGCATGTTGCATTTCGACACGGCCATGGACCGACTGTTGCGCCGCGGATCAGGCAATCTGATGGCGTTGAATGAACTAAACCGCGTGGCCGAACTTGCCGATGAACGCCAGATCAGAATTGCGGGGAATTCCCGTAAGATGGGTGATGTCGGGTTTGAGGTGCATGACCGTTCCCGTCCGTTTACCGGGGCAATTTTTGATGCTTTAGTTCAGACCTACCATGACCTTGCGGTTGATCGCGGGCTTGTCGATCTACCGCCAGGCTCGATCGCGGATGCGCGGGATTTCGATGCTGATCTGGAACGGACCTATGCGCGTGCCTTTGAGGCGGATTACGACCTCAAGCATTTTCAACTCAAGGCGGCGCTGGGCGATGCCCGCGATATCATCGCGCAGGGGCTGGCAGATTCCTGGCAACGGCTGAACAGCGAGACTCTGACGTTTGCCGATGCGGGGCTGGCTGTTTGCGCAGCGCTGCAGGCTGCAGGACATGGCAGGGTTGCCGAAGGCCTGGTTGAGTGCCTTGAATGGCGTGACATTATTTCACCATACGATGTTCATCAACTTTGGCAGGGCCGTCCGCGCCCTGTCGTTTGGATTTAAGGGAAAGGACCCAAAATGGACCCCAATGAAATTATTCCACTCATTCCTGACGAATATTACGACCCCTCCGATGTTGTACTGATCGGGTCTCATATGGCACCTTCACCGATGGGGGACGTGTTGAAAGCGAATGCAACCGCCAAGCAACGCGAAGAATACACCGATAAACTTGCCGCAGGAGAGATGCACATCCGTTGCGACTTTGCTGATAAGCTGATCCTGACAGCGAAATCCAAGGACGGCGCAAATTCGGGGCCAGGTGCCGAAGATGAATGTCCGACGATCGCGTTGATCTATGCCTATGGTTATGAAGGCCATAACTACCGTCTGGATAAACCGCGTATCATGATCGTAGAAGGGCGCGGAAAACCATACAAGACCGATGGCAGCAATGACCCCTCTGCGTCCTTGACAGGTGTGTTGTACATGTGGCGCATGTCCAAGCACCATCATACGATTTCGATTGAGGTAGAAAGCGGTGAATTGGAAAAACTGGTGTTGGAGGCAAACCAGCCAGGCAATCGGGCAGTCAATTCCTATGGCGCCCACATGCAAATGTCGCATCGCGGCGGCAAACATTGAATCCCTCTACCTGATCCGTGAACTGCGGGTCGGGTTCTTTGGGGGAACACGCCAATACGGTTTTATTGTTTAACCAGGTGGATGCCACGGGTCATCGCATCTACCAGGGCCGCGACCTCGGATTTAAGCATCGACAGGGGCACACCGACAAAACGGCCATGGATCGCCAGTTGCACAACCCCATGCACCGAAGCAAACAAGGTTTGGGCACGCAGTCTGAGCGCATCCGGTGGCAAATCAGGGCGAAGCTGTTTTAACGGTGCGATGATTTCTGCAATCAACACCGGATATTCATCTTTGTGCCAATCGGGGATCTCTGCGCCCTCCGGCAGCCGGTGGTTAAATATTGCAGACCACAACGCCGTGTTTTGCAATGCGAACTCAACATAGGTTGCGGCCAATGCCTGCATTGTTTCTGTGGGTGTATCCTCGGCGGTGACTGCATTTTTCAAATCCGCACCAAGTCGCCCCAAAGTGCGCGAGTTCACCAACATCACAAGCTGATCAAGGTCTTGAACAGCATTATACAATCCTCCCAGGGCGCATCCCGCCCTTGCGGTTACATCCCGTGCTTTCAATCCGCGCAAGCCACCCTCACGGATCGCGACCTCGGCTGAATCGATCAGTCGTCTGCGCAGGTTTTCACGTTTCGTTTCTGCTTTACTGGTCATTATATCTCCGAATGGGTTCGGCACCTTGTCGAAATCTCAATGGATTGATCGTCTGTTGTTTCAGATCATATGCATGAACGGCGTTCAACCGGCAAAGTTAAAAGCTGCTCCGCGGCTGGATTTACTGAGACTTCTCGAAGACTGCGCGGATTTTTTGGTATTTTGTAACATATTTTTTCCGAAATCCAGAAAGGATCGGCAGACTGGTAACAGTCGCCGGGCGGTCCAAGCGACGGTCCCTGGCAGTAAGTCAACGTGATGCCGCAATAAAAACAAGTTCCAGTCATTTCATGATCGAAATCAATTCTTAGCAGATAGATTAACCAAGGGTGAATGAACGGCCCGAGCAGATGCACTTTGATAAGAGAATAGCTTTCAAGAAAAATGAACGATGTTCAATTTTATTCTTGAACGATGTTCAGAAATATGTAGATTGAACGCATGAACAGCGTTCAAGAATTTGGAGACAAATATGTTGAGACAACTTTTTACTTTGGTTCGTGGCCGTACTGCCGATGCCTCGCAAGCGTATCTTGATGCCAATGCGACGGCTTTGTTGCGTCAGCAACTGCGCGAAGCAGCAGTTGGCGTAGAAAAAAACCGCAAGGCAGTTGCTGTTGTTATGGCCTATGCCGAGCGCGAGAAGGCCTCACTGGTCCAGATCGAGGACAAGATCACAGACCTGGAAGCCCGCGCCTGCGACGCCCTGGACAAAGGAGCAGATGATATGGCCCTTGAGGCTGCCACTGCTATCGCCAACCTCGAAGCAGAACGTGACGCGACACAGCGCACGATCAAGATCTATTCCACCGAGATCGTTCAACTGCGCCAGACCCTTGGCCAGAACGAAGCATTGCTTAGCGAACTGAAAAGGGGCCAGCGCATCGCAGAGGCAACTTCCAAAACACAACGGCTGCGCGGTGACACACCTTCCTGGACGCAAAGCGATCTTTCGGATGCTTCTGAAACGCTCAAACGCCTACAGGAACGCCAACAGCATAACGAGGCGACAATGCAGGCGATGGCTGAATTGTCGTCTACAGCCTCTGCCGACGCCCTGAGCGACCGTATGGCCAGCCAAGGTTTCGGCGTGCCGAAAAAGACGGCAGCCGCGGATGTCCTTGCCCGCCTCAAGAATGGCAAAGAATGATCCAGATCCTGACAGGATTAATCCCAAACCTTTCCCCCAAAATGCACAACTCTAAGAGGTCAAACCAATGAATGCATATATCGACAAACCTTCCCACGCCTGGAACATGTTTACCTATGCCCAGTTCGCAATTGCGGCAACCATGATGGCGGGTGGTATCTTCTTTCTGGAAGCCAGTTTTGCCGCCAAAGGGTTTTATTCAATGGCTGCAATCATGCTTGTCAGTTCAACTGCTGGCATTACCAAGGCCTTGCGTGACAACGAAGAAAGTACGCGTTTACACAACAAACTTGAAGATGCCCGCACCGAGCGGCTCTTGGCTGAAGTAGGCAAGTCTGACGCGGCCTGAATGTGCCCTTGGTGGCGATCGGGTTGATCTTGATCGCCACCGCGCTTTTCCCCAGATACCGGAGCTTTCGGACATGACACGTCGCACAATCACAGTTGCCTCCGTTGGGCGCTTTGTTGGCCACCTGCTGTTTGCCCTTGTGGCAATTGCAGGGGTGGCCTGGGTCTGGGGTGCCATGTCGGTCCATTTGTCAGGGAACACGTTTCAAATAGGCTTTGCCGCTGTTGTTCTGGCTGCTGTATTCGCTTTTGGCATCCGGTTTTACAAGCGGCGCCTGGGATGGCTCAGCCTGGTCGCGATCGCGGGTGTGATCGGCGTTTGGTATCAGGGCATCACGCCCGCGCAGGACCGCGAATGGGCATTTGACGTCGCACACGGGGTAGGGGCCAAGGTTGAGGGCGACCTGGTGACGCTCTCGAATATCCGAAATTTCAACTGGCGGGACGCAGCCCAGGCAGATCAATCCTGGGAGACTCGCACAGTTGATTTGAACAAGTTGCAATCGGTCGACATGCTGACCTCTGTCTGGGACAATCCCGAAATTGCCCATTTGCTGGTCAGCTTTGGCTTTGTTGACGGACAAAGGGTGGTATTTTCGGTTGAGATCCGCAAAGAATCCCACGAAAGTTTCAATGTCAAAGGCGGGTTTTTCCGTCAATTTGAATTGGTTCTTGTTGCCGCGACCGAAGACGACATCATCAAGCTGCGGACCAATCACCGGCAAGAGGATGTTCGGCTTTATCCGGTCAACCTGAACGCGCAGCAACGCCGGGACTTGTTCATGTCTTATGTCGATCTGGCGCAGGACCTTGAGAAAAACCCCATGTTTTATAACACGATCACTGCAAATTGCACGACCACGGTCTATGGCTTGGCGCGGGTGATCAAGCCGGATATGACCCCTGATTGGCGCTTGGTCTTGTCCGGCCATCTTCCTGACTATGTCGATGGTTTGGGTGGGTTCGACGGCAGTATGCCGATAGAAGAGCGGGTCGAGATGGCCCAGATCACCCCAAAGGCACTCTCATATAGTGGTGCAGATTATTCCTCGGCGATCCGACAGGGTATCACTTCGAAATAGTGGGCGATAACCGATATATTCCTCCAATCCGGTTGGTCAGGCAAACCTTTTGGAACGGTGCACAACCTGGGGGAAGCCGGATCCGCGCCCATATTGCCGGATCCAGAACTGACCCTCACCAGCACTGTCTTGGGTCAACACGACAACGGCGGGCTGGCCGACACAGCGAGGGCCAATGGGAAGGGGCGCGGCGGATCAGTTTCCAGCTAATCAGCTCTTTCAAGAAGGTTAATGCATTCGACCGGGCGATGCCCAGTTCTTCGACAATTTGTTCTGCGTTCATCGGCTTCACGCTTAGAAACAGCAGCGCTTGTATTTGCGCAACCGAGCGATTCACGCTCCATTGGCTTCCCATGTCTCCCCAATAGAGAATGAATTGGGACTTCGCATCAGATAGAAGTTCGTCTTTTGTTTCTGTCATGTCAGAAATTTCAGTCAAAAATGATAGATAGTCAGATGACTGCGTGAGTAGCAGGGCACAAAGGTGCTCATATCCGACTAAAATTGTCAGATTGACATATCTTACCAAAACTATCAGATTTGCAGCGAGTCAAGCCACCCCGATTCCTGTATCGGGCAAGCCCGACAACCGCGACAACAGAGGGCTTTTAGATGCTGTTCACCACAAGGCAAAAGATTCCAGTACCTTATGATCGAAACAAACCTATTACAGAAACAATCGACCCCCATGAGGTGCTATACGCCGCTGCCGCAAGCGAAGGCATGCCAGTTGAATGGGCATATGAGCTTGCTCGGTTGTCGGGCAGGGCAATGGCATGAGTTTTCATTCACCGCCTGTAAAACAAACGCCCTCGGAAGTCCTGCCTGCCTATTCCGCGCGCGACCTTACCGAGGGAGGGGATCTTGCTCAGATCGTACTCGACGGGCAAATCTACACCCTGCGGATTACGCGGGCCGGAAAGTTGATCCTGACCAAATGACAATCAGGCAGGAAAAACGCGGTGGTGTGCCTGTCGGATATATTGCTGAACTGGATGGAATCGAGGCGGTCTCTGTACTGTATTTGCGTTTGTGGTCTGATGGGCCTCACTCGCAGGCGCGCGTGTGTAGGGATCTTGCTGCAGGGCTTGGTACTGTTTGTGGCAGCAAGGCCATCAGGTCGTTCACACAACTCTGTCGTCTTTGCGCAAATCATGGGCGAAGACCGCTGATGCGGCATTCGGTTGATTGTAAATGCCTTGGTGCCGATGAATCCTGTTTTGCCAATTTCATTGCCGCTGCGGCAGAGGGAGAGCACGAAGACGCCATGTTGTTCGCGACGTTGCTGGTACGCAGCGATGTTGCGTCGATGGTGGTTTCTTGTGCTGCAGAATTCGGCCTGGCCTTGAAACGCATGCCTCTCGGCGGCGCAAAAGAAATCACCCCGATGACCTTCCGACCCAAAACACTTCACTAAAAGGACGACAGAATGAAACCGACACAGCTCTTGACCACCGTGGCCATCCTTGCGCTGGCTACCCCTGCCTTTGCGATTGAAAAGTCAGAGGTGGTCAGCACCTATGCTGATATTGCTGGCGCGAAATACGAGGACAGCCTGCTCACCGCGCAGCATTTGCAATCTGCAGTCGCCCGGCTGGTTCAAACGCCATCAGCAGAGAACCTGACTGCCGCCCGTAGTGCATGGCTGGCCGCCCGTGTGCCCTATCAACAAACCGAGGTCTATCGCTTTGGCAATGCCATCGTGGATGACTGGGAAGGCAAAGTGAACGCCTGGCCGCTGGACGAAGGATTGATCGATTACGTTGATGCAAGCTATGGCGGGCCATCCGACGAGAACGCATTTGCAGCTTTGAACATTGTGGCGAACCCGGCTTTCACGTTGTCCGGCAAGAGTGTTGATGCTGCGGAAATTACGCCGACCTTGCTGGCCGACACATTGCACGAGGCGGATGGGGTCGAGGCAAACGTGGCCACAGGGTATCACGCCATCGAGTTTCTGTTGTGGGGGCAGGATCTGAACGGGCATGACCGTGGCGCGGGCGACCGCCCCTGGACCGACTATGCCAAAGGTGAAGACTGCACCAATTCCAATTGCGACCGCCGTGGCGCATATCTGCAGGCAGCGACAGACCTGTTGGTGAGTGACCTTGAGTGGATGGTTTCCCAGTGGACCGCTGATGGGGCAGCACGGGGGGAACTGATGTCTGACACCAATGCGGGACTTGCGACGATACTGACCGGCATGGGGTCGCTTTCATATGGTGAACAGGCAGGCGAACGGATGCGTCTGGGTCTGATGTTGAACGACCCCGAAGAAGAACACGATTGTTTCTCTGACAACACCCACAACAGTCATTATTATGATGGGTTGGGTGTGCAAAATGTCTATCTGGGTGAATATGTGCGTGTTGACGGCAGCCTGGTATCCGGTCCTTCCCTTTCCGACCTGGTTGCAACAGAGGATGCAAACCTTGATGCAGAGATGCGCGGCAAACTGGGTACGACAATGATGGCACTGGCACGGATCAAGACGGCTGCTGAGGCAGGATTTGCATACGACCAGATGCTTGAACGTGGCAATGCCGGCGGAGAAGCCCTGATCATGGGCGGCGTGAACGGGTTGATAGATCAAACCCGCACGATCGAGCGCGTCGTTACCACCCTGGGCCTTGATCAGATTGCCTTTGAAGGATCTGACAGTCTTGATGATCCAAACGCAGTTTTCCAATAAGCCCGAACAACCAGCCTGCCAACCGATGCAATACGCCGGAGAAGAGAGCAACTGTACCTTCGGTCTGATATTGATGCGGGGGTGAAAATCGATTGCCATGCGCCCGTTGTCTGATCTGTCGTTTTGTCGCGGTCGGCCGGGCCATGGTGTTTCCCATTGCCTGAAGGCTTATGTCCAGCGGCACAACCGACGGATCACGCTATTCGGCAGGCTATCGCTTCGGCATTGCGACCGGATCTGTATTGATGGCAATTGGGGGTTCTGGCTGACACAGCAGTTCGTTAAACGGAATTGAAGCTACCGATCAGATCAGCAGCAATATCGGGGAATTGGAAATGGCCTGTGTGACACTTCAAGAAGGGATCAGATCAACCGTCTTGGCATTGGTTGCAGTGGCCATGGCGTCAAGTGCCGCGGCTGAAGACCTTGCAAGGTCACTGGCCTTGGATGATTCACATTTGAACGTGATCCCCAGAACGGCGGATGAGGCGGCAAGAATTGCAAAGGTTACGGCGTTAGCCACCGGTTTTGCAGCGCCACAGCGGTTTGAGGAACGTCCCGGCGGTGCGGCGACCGTGCGGGCGCGCACAGACGCGGATGCCTTTTCCGAGCCATCGGGCAACATCAGCTTTGAAAAGGAACTGGATTTCAAGCTGGGCAACGGCTTGTTTCGCAAACTCTGGGTGTCGTCGCCTTCGTCCACCTTGGCCTCCGATGGGCTGGGTCCGCTTTACAATGCACGCTCCTGCCAGCGCTGCCACATCAAGGACGGGCGTGGCCATCCCCCCGAAAATCCGCAGGACAATGCCATATCAATGTTCTTGCGCGTGTCGATTCCCGGTCAACCGGAGGATGCCATCGCTGAAATAGACGGCTACCTGGCAACCCTGCCTGATCCTACATATGGGACACAGTTGCAGGATTTTGCCATTCAGGGCCATAAATCCGAATACCGGCTTGGCATTACCTATAGCGAAGAAATCATCACCCTGTCCGATGGTGCAGAGGTGTCATTACGCCACCCGGTTTATAGCGCTACAAATCTGGGCTATGGGCCATTGCATGAAAAGGCGATGTTGAGCCCGCGGGTTGCGCCCCAGATGATAGGTCTTGGACTGCTGGAGGCAATTCCCGCTGCTGATATTCTGGCCGCCGCGGATCCAGAGGATGCAGATAAGGATGGTATTTCGGGCCGCGCCAATATCGTCTGGTCCAAAGTACTTGATCGGCCAATGTTAGGACGTTTCGGTCATAAGGCGGGCAATCCGTCCATTCTGGAACAATCGGCCTCTGCCTTTGTCGGTGACATCGGCATTTCAAACCCGATTTTCACTGCAGGGGCGGGCGAATGCACCGATCTGCAAGCCGACTGCCAGGCGGCCCTTCATGGGGACGGCGATGACCGTATTTTCGAAATTGACGCCGAGGGGTTGGATTTGGTGACGTTTTACAGCCGCAATCTGGGTGTTCCTGCACGGCGCGGTGTCAATACCCCGCAGGTGCTGGCTGGCAAGGAAGTGTTCTACAAGACCCGCTGTACGGCATGTCATACCCCCAATTTTGTGACCAACAGGCTTCAGGATCAGCCCGAACAAAGCTTTCAGTTGATCTGGCCTTTTACGGACATGCTTTTGCACGACATGGGGCCTGGCCTTGCCGATCATCGCCCGGAGGCACGGGCAACAGGCACGGAATGGCGCACGCCGCCGCTGTGGGGAATAGGCCTGACCAAACTGGTCAGTGGCCATAGTTATTATCTTCATGACGGGCGGGCGCGGTCGATCCTTGAGGCGATCTTGTGGCACGGAGGGGAGGCGGCAGCGCAGCGCGACGCCGTTATTGCCATGCCGAAGGTAGATCGGGATGCGCTCATCACTTATTTGGAAAGCCTATGAAACAGTTTCTTTTGACTGCAATGCTTTTGCTGGTGCCGCTTTTTGCAACAGCACAAACTGATAACAAAATAATTGTCGAAAGCGTCGAGGGGCATATCCTGCCAAGAATTGATGCTTTGGCAGACAACACCGCACAGTTGGAGATCGCCGCCCGCGACGATTGCATGCCAAACTCTGCTCCACTTCGATCTGCGTATGGACGGGCCTTTGATGCCTGGGTTTCGGCAAGCCATCTGCGGTTCGGCCCCAGTGAAGTGGACGACCGTGCCTTTGCACTGGCTTTCTGGCCGGATAGCCGGGGCGTAACGCCAAGGGCGCTGGCCCAGCTGATTGCGGATCAAGATCCCATCGCGGCAACGCCTGAAGCCTATGCGCAGATGTCCATTGCTGCGCGTGGTTTTTATGCGCTGGAGTTTCTTTTGTACGACGCGGATCTGATACGAGAGGGCGATGCAGATTACCATTGTACCTTGGTTCAGACCGTTGCTGGCGACATCGCAAGGACCAGCTCGGCAATCGCCACGGACTGGCACACAAATTATGCTGCGCAAATGCTGGCCCCTCAGGAGAAAGCCAAATACCGCAGGGCGGATGAAGTCCTGCGTGAGCTGTTCAAGGCCCTGACCACAGGTTTGCAATTCACCTCTGAAACGCGACTGGGGCGCCCCCTTGGCACCTATGACCGTCCGCGTCCCATGCGTGCCGAAAACTGGCGATCGGGACGGTCTGCGCGACACGTCAGTCTAAGCCTTGCATCGCTGCAGGATCTGGCGGCGCGGCTGGCCAATTCTGATCCCGATCTGGCTATGCGGTTGGCCGAGGTATTCGCGCAAGCGCAGGCCAGACTTGATGCGTTGGATGATCCGGTTTTCGCCCGCATTACCGACCCGCAGCGACGATTGAAACTGGAAGTCGTGCAGCAATCCGTGGATAGTATTCGTGAGGTTGTGCGCAACGAACTGGGGCCGAGCCTTGGTGTGGCGGCAGGATTCAATTCTCTGGATGGAGATTGAGATGAACACAAATCGACGTCATTTCCTCGGCGGTTTATTTGCTGCCGGAGTAATTCCAAGCCCGACCTGGGCGGATGTCGGGGCACCGGCCTATCTGTCGGCGGCAGCCAAACCTGAAGGAACATACGCCCTATGTGGCATTGACCAGTCTCTGAATATAGTTTTTGAAATTCCGTTGCCAGCCCGCGGGCATGCGGCGGCAGCACATCCTCTCCGTCCCGAAGCAGTGGCATTTGCCCGTCGGCCGGGCACGTTTGCTATGGTGATCAACTGTTTGACCGGCAAACCCAAGGTCACCATCGAAGCCCCGAGCGGGCGGCACTTCTATGGGCATGGTGCGTTTTCTGCAAGCGGGGACTGGTTATACACAACCGAGAACGACTATGAAATCGGTCGCGGCTGTGTCGGTGTCTGGGATGTGGCGCGAGGCTATGTACGTGTTGCAGAATTCGACAGTGGCGGCATTGGCCCGCACGACGTCAAACGCCTCGCACATTCTGACGTTCTGGTGATCGCAAATGGCGGGATCGACACGCATCCAGAAACAGGGCGCACGAAATTAAATATCCCGACGATGCAATCCAATCTGGCATATATCGAAGGAGGCGTGGTTGTTGACTCATACGCGCTGCCACCCGAGATGCAAAAGAACTCCATTCGCCATCTGGCAGTGGGCACAACAGGTACAGTCGCCTTTGGCATGCAGTGGCAGGCGGACGGCCCTGTCGCTGCTTTGGTAGGGAGACATAGACGTGGTGACGCGCTGGAATTGATGCATGCAACCAGTGACGCAGTGCGTACATTGGAAGGCTATGTCGGCAGTATTGCTTATTCAGCGGATGGACGAACCATCGCGGCCACATCCCCACGCGGCGGTGTCCTGCATCTCTATGACACCAAGGGGATGACACTTGAACGCATCTTGCCGATCACAGATGTCTGTGGCGTTGCCCCCTCGGCGGCAGGACTGTTTGCCACTGCAGGCACAGGTGAGATCCTCGGCGTGTCAAAACGGCAGACCGTCGTCCGGACCACAAGAGGATATAAATGGGACAACCATCTGGTCTCTGTGTGATGCGATCTTTGACAATGTCGACGTTTCCAAGCGGCCGATGACGTTGTTTCCACTGCGGCGAACAAACAAAGTGGATACCCAAGTGAAATAGGCATCAGGTGCCATTTTCATGCGACCAGCCTCGCTTCCCAGCGCTTCTCACGGACACTTTCTTCAAGAAGTGAGATAATCATCGCTTGCATATGCTCCAGCGCGAATGTTTGCGCGCGCGCAGTGCTCTCGATTACGCAAAGCGTTCGGTCCAATGCCGGGCGCATGATCGGGCGGGCGTTGAGGGCGCCGGTCGCGATTTCCCCGGCAAAAATCAGCCGTGTTCCGATCGTCGCGCCTAAGCCCGCGCATAGGCTTTCGCTGATGGTGGTGATCGAATTTACCTGCAATCGGGCACTGGCCTCGATACGCTTCAAGAGGCGCGTATCGCGGGTCAGCGCCCGGGCAGACAATCCCTGTTGCAACAAGATCAGGGGAAGGCGCAGAATATCCTCAAAAGCAATTGGTTCCACGCTTTCACCAATAATTCTTGACTGGCCAACCAGTACAAGATCCTCATCCAGCACAGGTGTGATCCGAATGCCGGGACCGGGGGTGGGATTGAAGGCGACCGCAAGATCAGCCCGGCCATGATGAAGTTCGTCCAGTGCTGCGCCCGAAAGGCTTTCAGTGAGGGTCAAACGCAAGTCAGGGTATTCTTGACTGACCCGCTCGACAAGTTTGAATCCGATTGCGCGATTGGCAGAGCCGGCCATCACCAATGTCACCGATCCTGTCACCCGGTTGGTAGCGGCCTGCATATCCTGCCTGGCGTTTGTCATTGCCGTAAGAATGCCGCGCACATGGCCATAAAACCGCTCTCCTGCCGCTGTTGGCTCCATCCCGCGACGATGCCTGCGAAACAACGTGACGCCCAGTTGCGCTTCGAGGTTGTTCAAATGCAGGCTGAGGGACGAGATCGGCAAACGCAATCTTTCAGCAGCACCAGTCATTGAGCCTTCGTCATAGATCGCTGCAAAACAGGAGAGATGCCGGTCATTCACAGTTTCATCTTTCTATTATTTAGAAAGTTACTGAATATTCTTTGTCATTTTCTGATAGCATTTTCCCGCTTAGTGTAAACCCACTGAAAGGGAGCATTGATGTCCGAACCTGAGTTTCGTCCGCTGGATGGCATTCGTGTCATAGAACTAAGCCACATGATTATGGGACCGGCCTGTGGCATGTTCCTGGCCTTGCTTGGAGCCGAAGTCATTAAGATCGAACCACCTGGTGGCGACAAGACGCGCTATCTTCAGGGGATGGGTCGGCCGATGCATCCACTGTTCAATCGCGGCAAGAAATCGGTTTGTCTGGACACCACGACATCTGCGGGGCAGGCGGCTTTGCACCGGTTGTTGGAGGGCGCTGATGTGCTGGTGGAGAATTTTCGCGATACATCGTTGACCAAGATGGGGCTGGATCTGGACGCATTGCGAGAGCTCTATCCTCGTCTTATTATCAGCGGCTGCAAAGGCTTTCTAAGCGGCCCTTATCAAGATCGCACTGCCTTGGACGAAGTGGTGCAGATGATGACAGGGCTGGCCTATATGACCGGCCCGCCGGGACAGCCCCTGCGGGTGGGGTCTTCTGCGAATGACATCATGGGCGGGCTTTTCGGTGCGTACTCTGTTCTTGCTGCCTTGCTGGAACGTGGGCAGACCGGTGAGGGGCGCAGCATTCGGGTTGGACTGTTCGAAAACTGCCTTTTGCTGGTCGCACAACATATGGTTCAATTCGAGCTCGACGGGGTGAATCCGCCACCAATGCCTGCGCGTGATTTTTCGTGGCCGGTTTACGATGTGTTCCAGACTGCCTCGGGCCAGCAAATGTTCGTTTCCGCAGTGACCGATGGTCAATGGCACACGATCACTGGCTTGCTGGGGCTGGAGCAACTGCGTGACGATCCGCGCCTTCAGGGACGTGAAGCACAGATTGCGGCACGTTCCTGGACCATTCCTATTTTTGCAGAAGCGATTGCCGCTCGCGAGATTGACACATTGGCGACAGAGTTCGAAGCGCAGGGCATTCCGTTTTCGCCCATTTCTCGCCCGGGCGATATGTTTGACGATCCGCATGTGACACGTTCTGGCGGTCTTGACACGTCACGCACCGGATCCGGCGCGGTCTTTAGGGCACCTTCCCTGCCATTCGAAGTAAGGGGAGTCTCAAACAGCCCCGCAGGCGACGTGGCGGATGTAGGGCAGCATACCAAAGCGGTTCTCAGTAGCATCGGGTTGTCGGCTGACGAGATCGCGATCTGTCAGAACACGGTGAACGCCGAATGAGGTGCGCCACAGACATATACCCCCAAGATCGATTGGTGTTGAGAGAGGTCGGGCTGCGCGATGGGTTGCAGATGGTCGAGGTCTGGCCGGATACTGCCGCCAAAATCGACTGGCTCCAACGCGAGCATCACGCAGGGCTGCGCCATTTCGAAGTTGGATCGTTTCTGCCCAAACACAAATTCGCACAGTTTGCGGATGTGGCGAAGGTTGCACAGACTGCGGGTGCTTTGCCGGATTGCCATACGATCGCGCTGGTATTGAATGAACGTGGCCTGATGGATGCCTTGTCCGCAGGCGTACATGAGATTGCCCTGGTGGTTTCCGCGACCGAGGCCCATTCACAGGCCAATCAACGGCGTAGTCAGAGCGCGGCCATTGATCTGGTGCGCACGGCTGTTGGTGCCAGAGGGGGTGGCGGTCCGTTGATCTCTGTCGGAATCGCAATGGCATTCGGATGTTCGATTACGGGTTTGGTCGAACCGGCAGCGGTTCTCGCCTTGATCGAAAGTTGCTTGAAGGCAGGGGCGGATGTGATCGGTCTGGCGGATACCGTTGGATTTGCAGGGCCCCGAGCCGTTGGCGCGTTAACCGCAAAAGCGCAGGCGTTATGCGCGACCGTGCCGCTTTGTATCCACCTGCATGACACGCGGGGCATGGGGATTGCCAATGCATCTGCCGCACTGGATGAGGGATGCCGCATTCTGGACGGATCGTTGGGCGGATTGGGGGGATGTCCCTTTGCACCGGGCGCGACGGGCAATGTGGTGATCGAAGACCTGGTATTTCTGGCGCATGCCAAGGGCTTCGAGACAGGAATCGATCTTGAAAAGCTCGTCGCTGTGCGCAGTGTATTGCAACAGGCAATGCCGCGCGAAACCCTGCATGGTGGCGTGGCGCGTGCAGGACCGCTGCCGATGTAAAGTAAAATACAAAACCAAAACCCGGAGCGACCGGGGCACGAATCCAAAACTCAAATGGGAGGAAACTATGAAACATCTAATTTATGGCGCGGTGTTGGCCGCAGGAATGGCCGCACCAGTTGCCGCAGCAGAAGAAATGCGGTGCAGCCACCAATTGCCTCCGGGGCATCACATTGCAAAGGTCATTGATCAGTGGGCCGCCGAGATTGAATCCCAGTCCAATGGTGAGATTGATGTACAGGTTTTCGGTGCAAACAGCCTTGTCGGTCCGCGTGAAAACATCGTCTCGGTGGCCAAGGGCAACATTGAATGTGCCTTTTCGATCAACCCGCAATGGGGCAAGACATTGCCTCTGATGAACGTGACGCTAAAGCCCTATGCGGTCACCGACCTGGAGACGCTCGCCGCCTGGCCAAGCAGTGACGCTGCGAATTTCCTAAACGAAAAGCTGTTGGAAAAAGGGGTTCATAACGCCGTTTGGCTCTTTACGACACGAATGACCGCGATCACCTCAAACGACAAGCCGCTGATCAATCCGGCAGATTTCAAAGGCGTGAAAATTCGCGGTCTGAACCCTGTTTCGGATGCTTTTCTCGTGGCAATGGGGGCTGCCCCTTCTGCCATGTCGGGATCAAAGGTATATGAGGCACTGTCCACCGGTGTAATTGACGCGGGCATGACCGATGTGGCAGCGGCTTATTCACGGAAATATTACGAAGTACAGGACCAAGCCAATGTAATGCCGTTGTTCAGCGTGTTCTTTCACGGCTACCTCAATCCGGCCTGGTACAATGGACTGAGTGACAGCCAGAAAGCGGCCATTGACACAGCGGGTGCAAAAGCTGCGGAATGGGCGGTTGCTGCATCAGAAGAAGCATCAAGTGCTGCGCCAGATCAACTGGTCGAGAAAGGCATGGCGGTGCATATGCAAACCGCAGAGGAACAGGCTGAATGGCAAGCGATCATGGGGCCTGCTTTTGACAAATCCTTTGGCGAGGCGACAGGCGAAGACGGGGTCAAGTTGATTGAACTTGTGAACGGTATCGCCGGGTGAACGTTAATCTCGCTTCTAACAATGCCACCTCCGGGACACGCCATGTCTCGGGGGTGGAACAGGCAGTGCGCTGGGTGACCGGTGCCGGTGCGGCCATTGCGACGTTGCTGGTGCTGATCGTTTTCGCGGTGGTCAGCTATAGCGTTTTTATGCGCTATGTATTGGGAACACCTGTCACGATCACGGATGAGCTGAACGGTTTTCTTGTGGTTGCGATGGTTTCGCTTGGTGCGGGAGAGGTGCTTTTGCGGGATGAACATTTTGGTGTCGACCTGCTGACGGGGCGTGCGCGAGGCCGCGCAGGAAAATGGATTGAAATCTGGGGCATGATTGCCGTCATCTGCGTTGCCCTGGCCATTGTCTACAGTGCCGTTCTCATGACACGGTTTTCTTATGATTTCGGTATCTATTCAAACGGTTACTTGGGGGTCGCAATGTGGATACCGCAGGTGTTCCTGCTGATTGGAATGGTAATACTGATCCTTGCGGCAATTGTGCGCATCATCAGTTTTTTGACTGACCCTTCGACATGATGACCGTATTGATTCTGGCAGGTTTGATTGCCATCCTGTTGACAGGCGTGCCCATCTTTGCCGGCCTCGGACTGGCGTCGCTCATTCTGATGCTGCTCACCGAGGGCAACGTCAACAGCGCTGCTGATACGGTTTTTGCCAAACTCAACAACGGGCTTTTGACAGCAATTCCGATGTTTGCATTCATGGCGCATGTCATGATCCGCGCGAAGGTTGTCGAGGATCTGTATAATGCCGCCAACGCCATGGTTGGTCATCTGCGCGGCGGGTTGGGGATTGCGACGATCCTATCCTGTACAATCTTTGCAGCCATTTCTGGCTCATCCGTGGCCACTGCCCTGACCATCGGATCAACTGCCATACCGCAAATGGAGCGTTTCAATTACAAGCCCAGCTATTCCTATGGGGTCATCGCAGCGGGTGGTACATTGGGTATTCTAATCCCGCCATCTGGGCCGTTGATCCTATATGCAATTGTGACCGAGGCATCAATTGGTGCCTTGTTTCTTGCTGGTCTCGTGCCGGGAGTGATGATGGCGTTGATTTTTGCTGTGTGGGCCTCGGTCAGTGCGGATTTCGGCGCTACAGTCGCACGCAAACCCTGGGAGGGGATGGCGGCCGTCTGGGCGCGTGCACGACAGTCGATCTGGGCGTTACTGATGCCACCTGTCGTTTTGGGAGGGATTTATCTGGGTATTTTCACGGCGACTGAGGCCGCCTCCATCGGGTGCCTTTATGCCCTGGTGATTGCCGTCGTCGTTTATCGGAACTTTGGCCTGCGGGATCTGTGGATCACGGCGCTGGAAACGGTTCGCACCACCTCGATGTTGTTCATGATTTTGGCCGCGGCGGCGCTGTTTGGGCATGCTGTCACCATCATCCGTTTGCCGATTGAGATCGTGGAAGGGGTAGCCGCCATGGGCATGACCCCCACGTACTTCGTGCTGGCGGTGATGGCATTGATCCTGATCCTGGGCATGTTTCTGGAAACCATTTCCATCATTCTGATCACCACACCGATTGTCTTTCCGGTAATGATAACCCTGGGTATTGATCCGATTTGGTATGGGATCCTGTTGATGATCAATCTGGAAATGGCGTTGATTACACCGCCGGTTGGCATGAATCTTTTTGTGATCAAGGGTATCGCCAAAGCGCCGCTTTCCCAAGTCATTAGAGGCTCCGCACCCTATGCCGCATTGATGCTGATCGGTCTTTTGATTGTCTTTGTGTTTCCACCGATTGCAACATGGCTGCCAGAATATGCAGGTTTTGGTCGCTAAGGGCGTGCCGCGCGAAACCGGTTAAGCGGCATCCTGAACGTGAACGAGGGCACCCAAGAGTGCCCTCGCATTATTATCTGCATAACTGGTGAGCTATGCGGAAGTAAACCTTAGCGTGTTCCGTCAAGACCTGCGGCAGCTTCGCTGACCAGGGTATCCAGATTTCGCTCACACTGAAGGTTGAACGCTTCGAGAGCGCTCTCGCTCATGGACGTTTCAGTGGTGTCATCTTCGTTACCGTCGGCCTTGGCACCGGATGTGGTGTTACCTTCGGTTGCTTCGGCAGCAGTGGTTGTGCCTTCGGAATCTTCGGTTGCCTTTGGCTCGCCGTCGCCACCTTCGCTGTTCATGCCATCATCTACGCTGGCAATGGCCATTGTTGCGACCTTCATCTGATCTTCAGGGCTCAGATCCTGGTATTGAGCGCAGGTCATCGTCGTCATGTCGAGATGTGCGGCCGCAAACGCTGGGGCGGATGCTGTGCTCAAAAGGGCGACTGCTGCGGCGGTTTTAAATAGGTTGGTCATTTATTGCTCCATTCATATTTGAGGTTTGGACCTCTCAGGTAAACAACCCAGCGCGCTGCAGATTGGTTCCACACTTTCTGCAACGATGTGGTTTTCTTTTTTTCCGATTCTGGACCAAGGCTGATTGGGCGAACGGATGCAGGCGGCTGAACCCACCATTGATTTGCATCATCCACACCGACAAGAAAACCAACTGGCGTCAGATATTGCGCTTTGATCAACGCATAGCCGCAGGGACGCTAAACCCGATAAACAGCATCAGCTATGTCATAAACTTAAGCTGACTGGGCACTGCCGCGCTAATCGGTCTGTATGACATTTAATCCTGAACCATCTTCTCGACTGTTTATTGTGATCCAACCGGATCCGGTTGTCGGCATGGACCTCGTTGAAATGCTGGAACTGGCATTTCCTCAAAGCACTGTGGTACTTTTTGAGCATCTTGAAAAAGCTTCGGTCTGTATCGAAGCCTCGCAAGCTTCGGCCTGCATCTTGATCGATAGCAGCCTTGTTTCGGATGTAACCTCGGCCGATTTCGAAAGATACGCTGCGGCTGGCGCAAGGATGGTGGTGATCGGTGTCGGCAATGGCGTGAGTTTCGCTGCCGATGTCGTCAACAAACCATTTACAACGGAAATGATATTGAACGCTTTGATCTGAACGAACGGCCTGTCCGAATGCTTGCCAGTACTTTTATATAAAAGGGACATGCGCTGCATGCCTTCATCGCGGCCTTGAAAAGTTGACCTGATCGAAGCGTAACTTTTGCGCAGATCAACTGAAATGGGTTTTCAAATTCTCACCCGGTCACTCTTGCTGCTATCCGGTTCGATCCTTTCGGATTCTGATAAAACCTTTGGAACCAGACCCTGTTCTTTGGTGTTGGTAGGTAAGCGGGCAGGGAAGTCATTGTCCACAAAATCAGTCAGGAGTATCATTATGCTGTATTATACAGTTATCTTCTTAATAGTGGCAGTCATCGCAGCAATCTTTGGCTTTGGCGGCATAGCGTCTGCTTCGGCGGGGATCGCCCAAATTCTGTTCTTTGTCTTTCTAGTATTGTTTTTAGGCACCTTGGTGCTGCGTGTTCTGCGCAATTAGTCAGCTGGACAGGGTGAACCGGTCGGCGAGGTTTGCGTCGAATTCGGTTGCATCACCGATCAGTCCCTGTGCTGCAAAACCCCCGACCTGCATGGTCGCCCAAGCGACCAATGCAACGTCGGTGACCGATCAGGACTTGAGCGTATCGGTCGAGGCGAAAAACATCGCCTGACTCACCGCCGATTGAACCTGGGCCTCTTGAAACGGTTTGGAGATGAGGAAAGCAGGTTCAGGACGGTCCCCCGTAAGGAGCCGTTCGGGAAATGCCGTGATAAAGATCACCGGTACATCCATCATCTCCAAAAGATCGTTTACTGCATCGATACCAGAAGAATTATCTGCCAATTGGATGTCTGCCAATATCAAGTCAGCGTTTAGTTCAGCGCCAAGTGCAAGCGCCTCCTTGTGCGTGCGTGCAATCCCGGTGACCTGATGGCCCAAGGCGCTTACAATCTCTGACAGATCGGCCGCAATGATTGGTTCATCCTCGATGATCATGATCCGGCCTTTAAAGCTGTCTGCCAGCTCCTTGTTTGCGACAGCAATCAGCGCACGGACATCTTCAACATCCGTTTGCATGATTTCAGCAATGTTGGTCAGACTGAATTCCTCGACTGTGCGCAGCAACAGCGCCTCACGGGAATTGGCGGTCAGGTTGGCAAGCAGGCCATGGGCGCGGCTTCGCAAATCTGTCTCCGGATCTGCAAACCGTTGCCCTGATGTCGACCAGACGGCATGAAAACACTTGAAAAGGTTCACCTTGACCGAAAATTCGTTCTCGAAAGGTGAGCGGTCCTTGAGAATGGTTTCAAGAGTTGCAACCGTATAGTTGTCGCCGCGAGATTGCGATCCTGTCAGAGCGCGGGTGTATCGCCGTAAATATGGAAGCTCTGCTGCAATGAGGTCTGAGAAGCTCGTCTCGTCCTGGGTACTATTCATTTTTGACCTTTTGTTCCATTGTTGTTGGAACCAAACGCGGGGTGCCGCAGTTGGTTCCATGTGCAGTCCGTTTTTTAGCATTGAGGCAACGAACCAGAATGACAAGTAACGATGATCAGAAGAGTGCAAAGATAGCAAAATATATCGACGAGAATCTCAAACAGGTCTTTTCGGACCTGGAGCGAGATGAATTGCCCGACCGGATTACCGATCTGCTGTCAGTTCTGCGTGCGCAAGACGATGCCAAGAAGGACGAAAAATGAGCACCCTGGAGCCGAAAGATGAGCTGCTGACACATTTGCCAGCACTTCGGGCCTTTGCGTTGAGCCTCACGCGCAATCGTGCGACGGCTGATGATATGATGCAGGATACCGTGCTCAAGGCATGGACAAACATGGACAAGTACAAAGCGGGCACGAACATGCGAGCGTGGCTGTTTACGATACTGCGCAACAATTTCTATTCCAGCCGCCGCAAGTTGAACCGTGAGGTCGCGGATGTGGATAATATTTTTTCCGATACCTTGTCGGTCAAGCCGGATCATGATGGTCGCCTCCAGATGACGGACTTCAAACAAGCCTTCGACAAATTGCCTGATGAACAACGTGAAGCACTGATACTGGTCGGTGCCTCCGGCTTTAGCTACGAAGAGGCGGGCGAAATGTGCGGCGTAGCGACCGGTACCATCAAGAGCCGGGTCAACCGGGGGCGTATCAAGCTGACTGAACTCTTGCGTCTTGATGATGACGAGGCTCTGGAACTTACAGATCGCGCAACGATGGCTGTGGTGGGAAATTTCGGGGGACCGTCAAAATGACGCCAAAATGGCTGAACGGTTTGCGCGTGCAAATCGTGCTGCTGTTGTCGCTGGCACTTTTTCCATTAGGCGCGGTCGCTGTATATCAAACCAGTCGCGTTGAGAACGAGTCGGCCCGCAATGCTGAAATGTCCCTTTTGGCACTGACACGCAGTGCCGCGAAAGAAGAGGAATTGTTCATTCAGCGCGCATTGGGCGTAGCGCGTTTTTTTGGCACGGTGGCATCGGATTTCATCGAAGACCCGGACACCTGTGTTCGGGATTTGCGCCGGTTTGTTGCGCGCAACCAGAACTATAGTTTTATCGGTGTGCTACCGCCGTCCGGCATCATGACCTGTACCTCAGCTGGAGGTGCCTTTGATGCGAAAACGGGGCAGGACTTTACCGAATTGATGCAAACGAAACGGCGCACGATAACCGCCAATCCGCGCGGTCCGATAAGTCGCGAGTCGATATTCAATATATCGGAACCTTTTGAAATTAATGATGAATTTGCCGGATTCATCACAATTTCCATTCCACATCGCGGCATGCCTCAGGCAACCAAAGACCTGGAAGAACTGGGTTTGATCGAGTTGCTAACGTTCAATTCGAAAGACCAGATATTGAGTGCCCGAAATGATCTGGACAATGCGGATCAGGAGTTGCCGTTGGATCGCTCCTTGGGGAGCCTCAACCATTTCCCGGGCCTTACCTTTGTGGACAAGAATCAACGCGGAGAGAGCAGAACCTACACTGTTGTGCCTATCGAAGGCAGTTCTGCTACAGTTCTGGGTGTCTGGTCGATCGAGGATAACCCGGTCGGGTTGATAAGTACCTACATGAGCCCAGCAGTTTTCCCGATATTGATGTGGGTTGCCAGCGTCGCAGTCGCGATGCTTTCAATCCATACTTTGGTTTTGCGTCACATAATACACTTGCGTCGCAATATGGATAATTTCGCCGAAACTCGTGTTATCGAAAATTCGGTATCCCATTTTGGAATGCCGAACGAATTGCAAGCACTTGCGAATAACTTTGACCGGATGACAGACGACATCATGCGCGAAGAAGCCGAACTTGAAGACATGGTGCGCGAAAAGAATGTGCTGATCAAAGAGGTGCATCACCGCGTCAAAAATAATCTTCAACTGATCTCGTCAATCATGAACATGAAAATTCGTGAGGCGAAACATGATGAAACTAAATCCGTCCTGATGCGTCTTCAGGATCGTGTTCTTAGCCTCGCTTCAATTCATAGAGACCTGTATCAATCTCAGAATGGGGGCAGGGCAAACGCAGGTGGATTGGTCGCGGATATCGTTGAAAGCTCGGTTGAAATAGCTATCTCGAAAACCAACGCCATTGAAGTCGAGACTGATTTTGATCCGGTATTGCTTTATCCTGATCAGGCGGTGCCTCTGGCATTGCTTGTCGCCGAAGGTATGACAAATGCCCTGAAATATCTCGGCAGCGCCAACAAAGCCAAGCCTTTCATCCGAGTATCTTTGAAACAGGTCGGGACCGAGTGTGTCCTGACAATGGAGAATTCAGTGGGTGACACGTCATTTGCCGATGGCACCGGCCTCGGTGCAAAATTGATCAACGCCTTTTCGGTTCAATTGGGCGGCGAAATAAATTTTGAAAAGGGCGATGAAGTCTATTCATTGACTTTGCGATTTGAAATTGAGGATTTCACGCCCGAGGGTCGTGATTTTTGAATGAGCAACTGAATTTACAATGGCTTTGATAGAAATGAATAATGCCATTTTCCAGCACCCTTTTCCCTGATGGAGTATTGGAAGGTTCGCAGTGCTGCGGGTAGATGTTGAAAAACCGAGACCAAATTCAATTCCATGCAGAGTGCCGGGTGTAAAATCAGATAAGAGAGTTTACAGAATTTCTCTCCGCGAAAAAACCAACCATCTCTCTTGAATGACCTTTTCCCCCGGCCCTGAACGGTGGTTTCATTGCATTTTGGAACCAATCACCGGTTTGTTCGTTTGTCTAGAGAACGACAAAGGAGGACCAAACTATGGAAAACGTATCAAAAAGCGCACTCGTTTCTTCGAGTGATGTAAACGGAACAGTGGTCTACGGAAGCGATGGCTCAAATATCGGTTCAATCGACCATCTGATGATCGACAAACAATCGGGTAACGTAGCATATGCCGTCATGGGCTTTGGTGGGTTTCTTGGATTGGGCGAAGAACATCATCCGATCCCCTGGAGCAAACTGACATACGACACACACAAACATGGGTTTGTGACAGATCTGACCGAACAGGAAGTCAAGGGCGCACCAAAACGGAATGACAATTGGCAGGCGGACCGCGACTGGGAACGCAGGGCGCATGATCACTACGGCGTACCACTTTACTGGATGTAAAATCAGCTAGTTACAATAATAGTGGCCTCCCTGAAAAGGGGGGCCTTCTGTGTCTGGGTGAAGCCATCGATGAACCACCTGGGATGGTTCCAGTGTCATCAGAGAAGGGTCCATTGCCGGTTTTTTTCAGCGTTGCGCATCACCGGTTTACCAGGGCCGTCGGTGTTGGCGATTGGCCGATAACAAGTTGCCAGGATCGTTTCTATCAGTATTGCGCTCGTTTCACCTTAGGTGGTCGCTACCCGCTTTGTCGGGGTATTGGAATAATCCCTACTTTTGCCAACACGGGAAGTGGCATTGGACCTTTCAGACAGGCAAACGTGAAAGGCCAGCCAACGTACTTGGCTGGCCTTCGCAGGAAAAATTCAATTGATTTTTAGTGCTTGCTGAGGAATTCGTCGACCTCTGCCTTGGCCTCTTCCTTGGACTTTCCGTATTTTGCTTGGATCTTACCCTCAAGTTTTTCACGGTTACCATTGATTTCGGCCATTTCATCGTCCGTAAGATCGCCCCATTTCGCCTTGACAGAGCCGGACATTTCTTTCCATTTACCTTCGATTTGATCCCAATTCATAGTGATCGCCTTTCCATTTTGAGTGTTTTACAGAAACCGGCCAATCCGGTTCTGTATTTTGTTTGCAGTTCCGTAACCCGTCTATATCGTCGATGTCTTTCCGCGTGGTCCCGCGAAAAACCAGATGACAAAACCAATGACGGGAAGAATGAGAACAAGTAGGGTCCAGAGCAATTTCGCACCGATGGAAACCCTACTTGAAATGATGTTGATGATTGCATAAACATCTGCAACCAGGACCAAGAGTCCGACAATACCATATTCCATGATATAGCTCCTATTTCATATTTTGTTCAGTTATATTGAATTAACTGTTGGACTGCCAAATAGTTCCATCGTAACGCGATCTATCTGACCCTGTTTTGCGATGCATGGTCAGGCATTAGCACCGATGAACCAGGCGTCTTTGTCCAGCGCGCGGCTCACTCCGGTGAGCAGGTCCGCTGTGTCTTCATCACCCGCCTCTGCGGCCTCAACGATTCCTTTACGAACCTCAGCACCCACAAACTTGAAACGCTGTTTCAGGGCATCGATATGTGCCGCGATATCGGCTTCTTCGACGGGATAGGCGTCGATCTCCGACCGTTCGGCGACAACTTCCAAAGTGCCTTCGGCAAAGCCACCAAGGATCACAGCGCGTTCTGCCATCAGGTCAGCGCCTTCGCGTAGACGGTCAGCAACTTCGTCCAGCAGTTCATGCACGCCGATGAACCCGCGTCCTTTCAGGTTCCAATGGGCCTGTTTCACCGCGAGTGTCAGTGCGATCGCGTTGGATAGGTTGGCATTCAGTAATTTGACCATTGCGCTTCTTGTGCCTTGGTCAAGTTCCTCTACGAAGTGTTCGGGCATTTTCATCTCCTAAACGTTTGATTCATTTCTGTCTCTGTCTCTGTCTCTGTCTCTGTCGATTGGATTGCCGGATCGACGTTGACATGGAAATCCGCCCGCACAAGGCGCGGGCAGATGAAAAGTTGAGCCTGGAAAGAACCGGGGTTTCCCCCGGTTCGATGATTTTACCCCTGGTACTCGGGCTGTTGCTCCAGTGTTTCCTGAGTACTGTCGATGTAGACCCGAAGATCGCTGCCATCTTCCATGCGTACGATCTGCAATTCTTCAAAGGTCACGGCGACATGGTGTTCACCCATACCGAGAAAACCACCTACGTCGATCACAACCCGATCCATCTTGCCGTCGTCAGTCAACAGCAGTTCACCAATCTCACCGACGTCTTCGTCGTTGGGGCCATAAACCCGCGCGCCGGTCAGATCTTCGGCAGTCAGGTCATCCACCTTCGCAGTGATATAGCCGTCACGCTCGATCGCCGGCGGTGTCAGCATCGCCCGGTCGTCCTGCGCCTTCATCGGGGCGTCACCATCGGCCGTCATGGTTGTTTCCGTATCCATGGCTGTGCCGGATTTCATGCTGGTCTCCGACTGTCCCAGATATTTGTATTCCGGCGCTTCCTTTACGCCTGCAAGACTTGCGTTTACGACAAGGAAAAAGTCATCCGCATCGCCTTCTTCTTGCACAAATTTCAACTGGGACATGGAAATGGCGACGTCTCGCTCACCGACACCGATGAAACCGCCAACGCCAACAATCACCGATTGTACCTCACCATTCCGTGTCAGTACGATTTCGTTGATTTCACCAATATCGTCCCATTCCTTTTCGCCATCAGCGGTGATCATGGTTTCGTTATTGATGTCGGATTCGGTTGCGTAGACCCGCATGCCAATAAGTTCGGATGCATTCAGATTGACGGATTCGTCAAAGGCCAGATCAGTAAAAGCTGCTGTATGGCCGTCTGCATATGCAGTCGTTCCCAAAACCAATGCGGTTGCGGCTGTTGCTAGAAAGTTTTTCATTTTTCGCTCCTGTCAATTTTGCGCCTCATCTGGGGCGCCATTGGTAAAAGAACGAAACTGCAATTGATTGGTTCCATGATAAATCCGAAAATAGAAAACTAAATTCGGATTGAGCCGGTTCACGAATTTCCCGGCGAGGAAATACAATCGTTCTGCGCAATCAGGCTATTCAGGGCAGGTCGTGTCGGCCTGTGCGGTTCTTGCTAATTCCCTGATCCAGATCCCGGATCAACAGGGCGCATTTCGCTTTACAAACGCATTTGTTGGCTGCCTGGGCTGCCTGTCACTCGTGCGTTTTCCAACCTTTATGCCTCTCACAAGGGGGGGGGGTGCGGACCTGGTGACGGGGCGGCGACCTTTGTCGCAGGTCAAGGACAGAAAAACGCCCCGATAACCTAACACCAGATAGAACGGTCACAAGTTGTGAAGGAAAGTGGCAGCCCGTAGGGGAATCGAACCCCTCTTTCCAGGTTGAAAACCTGGCGTCCTAACCGATAGACGAACGGGCCACTATCTCGTGAGCGGTTCTCTACGGAATGACGGCGCAACGCGCAAGGGCAAATTTACCTGCAAACGTGAAAAATATTCATCGGGCCGGGGCGGCATCTTCAAGCCGGAGTTGAACCGTGCGCCGGCCACGCCAGTCATTGATGTCAAGCCGCCCGGCGAGGTGAAAACGATTGCCGTTATGCTTTTCCAGTGCGGCACCCATCGGGCCATCATAAGCTCCAAAGGCGATCCCTTCAATTCGGGTGCCAAGCCCGTCACCAAAGCTGATTTTGAGGTGGCTGTCGCCGACCCGTTTGGCAAAAAGGATCTTCATATCCGCAAAGACATAACGTGGGGCAGGAGCCGCGGCACCGAAGGGACCGGCCTTTTCGATCATCTCGGCCAGTTCGACCGTGGCAGCGGCAGGCATCAATATACCTGTCACGTTAAGGTCTGCAGGCCCGCCCAAATGTGCCCCCTGTTTTTCCAAGAGGGCACTGAGCCGGTCCATCGCCATCTCGATCTTGTCTTGCGCGACGGTAAGGCCAGCGGCCATCTTGTGACCTCCCCCTTTCAGCAGCAGTCCCTCCGCGACCAGACGTTGGATGGGCGCGCCCAGGTCGATGCCGCTCACGGAACGCCCCGACCCCTTGCCGATGCCTTCTTCAACTCCAATGACAATGGAGGGACGGTTTGCTGCGTCTTTCAAGCGCGAGGCGACAATTCCGACCACACCGGGATGCCAACCGGGGCCGGCTGCCCAAACCAGCGGGGCGTCATAGCCGCGCTCCTCTGCCTGGACCAGCGCGGCCGCCCGTACTGCTGCTTCGACATCCCGACGTTCTGAGTTCAACCTGTCGAGCCGTTCGGCAAGCGCGGCAGCCTCATGTGGATCGTCTGATGCAAGCAGCCGGGCGCCCAGATCGGCTTGCCCGATGCGCCCGCCCGCATTGATACGTGGGCCAAGCAGAAAACCGAGGTGATAGGCCGTGGGCGCGGTTTCCATCCGCGCCACATCAGCCAGTGCGGTCAGCCCGACCCGCGCCCGACGTGACATCACGTGCAGGCCTTGACGTACAAAGGCCCGATTGACACCTGTCAGCGGTGCCACGTCCGCGACAGTGGCCAGGGCGACCAGATCAAGCATGGTCAACAGGTCAGGCCCCCTCGCACCGCCTTCACGCAATTGACGGCCCGCTTCAACCAACATCAGGAAGACCACACCAGCGGCGCAGAGATGCCCGCAAAGACCGTCTTCATCCTGACGGTTCGGATTCACCACGGCCAATGCATCGGGCAGGGTTTCACCACCCAGATGGTGATCCAGGACGATCACATCCGCGTCCCTGGCGGCGGCAATGGGGCCATGAGACAGGGTTCCGCAATCGACACAGATGATCAGATCATGATCCGACGCCAATTGCGTCATGGCCTCATCGTTAGGGCCATAGCCCTCGTCGATCCTGTCCGGAACATATAGGGTGGCTCCACAGCCCATATCGCGCAGCCAGACCAGCAAAAGTGCCGCAGAGCTGCCACCATCGACATCGTAATCGGCAAAGACGGCGATCTTCTGGCGGTTCTTGACCGCGGCCAGAAACCGTGTCGCGGCAAGTTCCATGTCCTTGAGAGAGCGCGGATCCGGCAAAAGGTCACGCAAGGAAGGGGCCAGAAAAGCTTCGGCGGCCTCGGGTGTCACGCCACGGCGCGCCAGTACCTGGCAGACGGCCTGCGGCAATACGCAGCGTTGTGCCAGCAATTCTGTGGCACGTTCCATCTCGACACCGGGCCCGACCCAGCGCCGCCCGGTCAGCGATGTCTCAACCTCAAGAAATGCCACAGTGGCTCCCGCTTCATCTTGCCCTTAAACTCAATCACAACAGCGCAACTGGTGGGCGGATCAATTGTTGTCGACGGGGGTGCGGTAATTGATCCGGCGCACAGAGCCGGTTTTGGAACGCATGATGATTGTCTCGGTGGTGAGCCAGCCCAACTCGCGCTTGACCCCCGGCAGCAGCGCGCCGTCGGTGACGCCGGTGGCGGCAAAGATCACATCCTCGGTGACCATGTCATCACGGGTATAGATGCGGTCAAAATCGGTGATTCCCGCTTTCGTGGCACGGTTGCGTTCATCATCGTTGCGAAACAGCAAACGGGTATACATCTGCCCGCCCATACATTTGAGTGCCGCTGCGGCCAATACGCCTTCCGGGGCTCCGCCTGCGCCCATGTACATGTCAATACCAGTGTCCGGGTCGGCGCAATGCATCACACCGGCCACATCGCCATCGGTGATCAGACGGATCGCCGCCCCCTTGGCACGGACTTCGGCAATCATCTCTTCATGACGCGGGCGTTCGAGGATACAGACGGTAATATCCGATGGCGCACATCCCTTGGCCTTGGCCAAGGCCTCGACGCGTTCGCCGGGTGTCATGTCAAGCGTTACCACATCAGGCGCAAAGCCCGGACCGATGGCCAGCTTGTCCATATAGGTGTCTGGTGCATGCAGCATGGACCCGCGTGGTCCCATCGCAATCACGGTCAGCGCATTGGGCATGTCCTTGGCGGTGAGTGTGGTGCCCTCCAGCGGGTCCAGCGCGATGTCCACGCCTGGTCCTTTTCCCGTCCCGACCTCTTCGCCGATGAACAACATCGGGGCTTCGTCCCGTTCACCTTCGCCGATCACCACGACACCTGCTATATCCAGCATGTTCAACTGCTCGCGCATTGCATTCACAGCCGCTTGATCGGCCGCCTTTTCGTCGCCCTTGCCGACCAGCTTGGCAGATGCAAGTGCTGCGGCCTCGGAAACGCGGGCAAGGCCCAGTGACAACATACGGTCTTGAAAATCGGCGGAAGTGGGCATGGGGCAGGGGTCCTTGATGATGTTTGGTTGTCTTCGTCTAGCGTCCGGCGTGCTTTTGCACAAGAAGGCGCAGGTTTTACCTTTATTGCAGCCAGGACAGAGTGATCATTGCCAGAAACAGATACCGGGCACCCTTGGCCAATGTGACTATCAGGACAAAGAACAACAGTGGTTCGCGCATCAATCCCGCAACAACCGTCAGGGGATCACCGACGATCGGCAACCAGGCCCCAAGAAGCGACCAGCGGCCATAGTGATGATACCAGTTTTCTGCGCGACGCAGCTGCGTCTTTGATGCGGGGAACCAGGGCCGGTCCCTGAAGCCAAGGAGGAAGCGTCCCATGAACCAGTTGATGACTGACCCCAGGACGTTGCCAAAAGTAGCGATTGCCAATAGCGACAGCGGTGCATGATTGCCTTGTACCAGCAGCGTAACCAGAACTGCTTCGGATTGCATCGGCAAAAGCGTTGCGGCAACAAGCGCTGACACAAAGAGACCAAGATAAGCTGTCATGCCATGGCCACAGGCCGGACCGGCTTAGACTTCTTCAATCCGCAGCGCGACCGGTACACCGGCCATCACACGGGTATTTTCCATATTCGCCAGCGCCGCATCCAGTGAGCTTTGCGTGGTCTTGTGCGTGACAATCAACACGGGGGCCGCGGTGTTCTCATGAGCGTATTGGCGCATGCGGTCAATGCTGACGCCTGCCTCGCCCAGAACGGTTGCAATCTTGGCCAGGGCACCGGGTTTATCGACAAGCTCCATACGCAGATAGTAAGAGGCAGGCAGTTGTGTCAGGGCAGCTTTTGCGCGCACGAGGGTGGTTGCGGGCTGGCCGAATACAGGGCCACGGATCCCGCGCGCAATATCGCAAACATCTGCCATCACCGCGCTTGCGGTCGGGCCTTCTCCGGCACCGGCCCCGCGCAGAACGATTTGACCCACTGCGTCGCCTTCCAGCACAACCATGTTGGTGCCACCATCCAGTTGAGCCAACGGCGATGTATCGGGCACGAGACAAGGCTGCATGCGTTGTTCCAGACCGCGACCGGTCCGTTGTGCGACACCCAGCAACTTGATCTTGTAGCCCATGTCGGCCGCGGCGCGTATGTCTTCTATGCTGATCCGCTCGATCCCCTCGAGCTGAATGCCATCGAAATCGACCTTGGTGCCAAAGGCGATCGAGGACAGGATCGCCAGTTTATGCGCCGCGTCGATCCCGCCCACATCAAGTTGTGGGTCGGCTTCCAGATAGCCCAGACCATCGGCTTCGGCAAAAATCTCCTGATATGTTTTACCGGCGTTTTCCATGCGGGTCAGGATATAATTGCAGGAACCGTTCATGACACCCATCACGCGGGTGATTTCATTTCCCGCCAATCCTTCCATCAGCGTCTTGATCACCGGAATGCCACCTGCGACCGCGGCTTCATAACGGATCGCTCGGCCTTTGCTTTCGGCCAGTTCCGCCAGAACCTGCCCATTGATCGCAAGCATTGCCTTGTTGGCGGTCACGACATCCTTGCCAGCTTTCAAGGCGGCTTCGGTTGCGGCTTTTGCGGGGCCATCTTCGCCGCCCATAAGTTCGACAAAGACATCTACATCATCACGTTGTGCGACCGCGACTGGATCGTCTTCCCACTGGTAATCACTCAGATTGACGCCGCGATCTTTGCCTTGGGATCGAGCGGATACGGCTGAAATACTGATAGGCCGTCCAGTGCGCGCCTCAAGCAATGCGGCCTGCTGGCGGATGATACGCACAACGCCGACACCAACAGTGCCCAAACCTGCAATTCCAAGGCGAAGGGGATCAGACATGGACACGGTCCTTTTTTGTTTGTGGTCAGGCGCGATGTAGCTGGTTCAGGCAGGCCTTGCAACGGAGGCTATCGGTTAATGCAACCCTTGTTGCAGGCGTTGCTTTTCGGGCCCTGTCAACACCGAACCCCGCATCATGTCAGCCCGTTGACGCAGGCCTGCGATGCGGCGGAATAATTCGGCCTGCTCCCCTGCTGGATCTGCGCCGGGGGTAGCGGCACGTGCCAGCAATGGGTCGAGTGGAACAAGTGCAGGATATTCAGCCTGTGCCACCGGGCCATTCTGTGTGTGCTCCAGTTCAGGGAATTGGGTGCAGCCCGCAGGGGGCAGGGCCAATAAGGTACAAAGGAAGGTGGTGCGCATCATGCCACTTGTCTGCACCAGAGGCGGGGTTCACGCAAGCGGGCTTTGCTTTTGAACAGATGTTCATTAAATTGCACCCATGGCACGTACCACAGGTTCACATGCGGGTATTACAGGTCCGCGGATACGGCAGGCGGCGCTGCAGCTTTTTGCGCAGCGCGGCTATGCTGCCGTGTCGATGCGGGTCATCGCGGCAGAGGTCGGCGTGCAGGTCGGCGCGCTTTATAATTACACGCCGGACAAACAGACATTGCTGTTTGACCTGATGCGCGACCATCTGGAAGCCCTGTTGGCTGCGGCACCGGACCCCAAAGGGGACGCCATGGCGCGGCTGGAACAGTTCGTGGCCTTTCACATCCGCTTTCATGCGGATCGCCCTGACGAGGTGTTCATCGCCTATATGGAACTGCGTAACCTTGGGCCGGAAAACTTTGCGCAAATCGAAGCTTTGCGGCGGCGCTATGAAGATCGCCTTGAAAAGATATTGCGTGATGGTGCCAGCACGGGGGTATTCCAGGTGGCTGACAGCAAAATTGTCACTTTGGCCATCATCGCAATGCTGACGGGGGTCAATACCTGGTTTCGGGACGGCGGGCGGCTGTCGTTGGATGAAGTGGTTGCACAATATTGGGATATGGTCCGCAAGGCCGTCGGTGGGGGTTAGGCTGCCCCTGAAACCAATTCTGCCCTGGCTAGAAATGTCCACGCCGCAAGATCTGACGCATTGGATCTGACAGATGGAACAACGGTTGATTGTTGCCGGTCCGACCAAGCCTAAACGACACGCCCGCGCGCAGGGTCGTGTCAGCAGTTGATGCATCGCGTCCGTTGAGCCAATCTCTGGAGGCTTCGGCAAACAGGGAGGCAGGGCCATCGCCCAAACGGGTCCGCAGGCCAAAGGTGACTTCTTGGGCAATGGCTCCAAAGGATTCTTCGTCGAATTCCGTGATGTCGTAATGTGCGTAGAACCGGGTTGCGTCACCGGCTTGCCAATGCAGACCGGCACCTGCCGTGACCCAGTCCATGTCATTGTCCGCAGAAACGCCTACAGCAACGCGCAGTGCCAGATTGGTGCGCTCTCCAATGGCAAAAATGCCTGCTGCCCCGAATTGGCCATAGGTCGCAGAGACGTCATTTTTGTCAGCTACCATCATGCTCAGCCCGTATTTCTGACCCTCCCGCGGTGTCATGTATAAAAATCCGCCCAGTCGTCCGACGCCACCGGTGCTGCGTTCTTCGTATTGCAGGTCAAGCTGGAGACCGTGATAATCAGTGATTTTCACATCCACCGATACTCCGGCGTAACCGCCTTCTTGCTTGTGATCTGAAGACCCGAGATGGAAAACGGCGCCGATGATGCCCAAATCGTTCTGAGCCTGCGCTGGACAGGCCGTCAGCAAGGCCAATGTGGCGGCTCTAAAAAGTGTTTTTGGCAGGGTTTTGAACATGGGGACCATCCGTTGCAATTGTCGATGCTGCACCGGCCCCCGTCGGTTCATGAAACAGATTTGCAAGTTCTGACTTTGATGAAAAGTTTAATTTAAACAATTGGTTAAATGGTAAACCGGTTAACGGCGCAGGTTCGCGCGTTTCGGACGGATCGGCAAGATCCGGCCTGCATTGAGAGGGCAACAGGGCCTTGCGGCAATTGATCCTGCGGGGGACGACAGCTGCAAGGTCGTTTCCTGGCGCGACATGTCGGTAACAGCCAAGGCTCATGAAGGTGAATGCAAAAGGAGATTGGAATGAAAGTCGGGTTTGTGGGGCTGGGGAATGTTGGGGGGAAACTGGCAGGATCGCTGTTGCGTAACGGCGTTGAATTGGCGGTTTTCGATCTGGATACAGGGTTGGTTGCGGATTTTGTGGCGCGCGGGGCGCAGGACGGCGGATCGGCGGCAGGATTGATGCAAAAATGCGATATGGTCATTACCTGTTTGCCCAGTCCGGCGGCCTGTGCTGCGGTCGTGGCCGAGATGTTGCCGCATGTCGGTGTTGGTAAGATCTGGATGGAAATGTCGACAACTCAGGCCGCACAAATAGTGGCGCATGGTAAGATGATTGTCGCCAGGGGCGGGGCGGCGGTGGACTGCCCGGTATCGGGTGGGTGTCACCGAGCGGATACTGGCAATATCTCGATCTATGCAGGGTGTCCCCGTGCGACCTTTGACAGGGTGTTGCCGGTGTTGACCTATATGGGAAGGCGCATCTTGCATGTTGGCGAAGTAGGTGTGGCCAGCACTTTAAAGGTGATGACCAACTATCTGGCAACAATTAATCTTTTGTCGCTTTGCGAGGCGTTGACGGTGATGAAGGCCGCGGGGATGGATCTGGGCGTGACCTATGAAGCGATTGCCTGCTCATCAGGCAATAGCTTTGTGCATGAGACCGAAAGCCAATTGATCCTGTCAGGGTCACGAGATGTGAATTTTACACTTGATCTTGTGCAGAAAGATGTAGGCCTTTTCCAGGCGTTGGCAGATGAACATCAGGTACCACTTGAGCTGTCTCCGTTGATGATCGATATACTGGCAGACGGGCAGAAACGTTACGGGGAACGCGCGCAATCGGACCGGATGATCGAACGTCTGGAGGAAGCAACAGGCCTGAGCATCACTGCACCGGGATTTCCTGAGGAACTGGTGGATGATGAACCTGAAGAGCGCGGATATGAAGTGCCGGTACGCGGGCGGGGGTGATCCAACGGACGCGGCTGAAGCCGCGATTATATTTTTGGTGTTTGTGGCGGCGTTCTCGCAGAAATTTGTCAGTGTTTCTGTTGAAGGGTATACCCGTTTTGCTGAGAGGTGCTTGAGGGATCGGAATGATCCTCAAGTCACCTGTGCAAGGGTGGGTGCGATTCGTCACGTCCTCAAGGACAAGCCGCGCAAGCGCGGTGCTGCGCATCCTTGACCCCGTGAAGAATCACGGATTTGACGGTCAGCAGTTGGGGACGTTCACGGCGAGGCCACCGAGCGAGGTTTCCTTGTATTTCTCGGACATGTCAGCACCGGTTTGCCGCATGGTTTCGATACAGGCATCCAGTGGCACCAGGTGCGTACCATCGCCACGCAGTGCAAGGGAGGCGGCGGCAACCGCTTTGATCGCACCGAGGCCGTTGCGTTCGATACAGGGGACCTGGACCAATCCCTTGACGGGATCGCAGGTCATGCCGAGGTGGTGCTCAAGTGCGATTTCCGCAGCGTTTTCAACCTGTTCAGGAGTTCCCCCCAGCACGGCGCAAAGGCCAGCAGCAGACATGGCGGCGGCAGAACCGACTTCGGCCTGGCAACCTGCTTCGGCACCTGAAATGGAGGCGTTGAATTTGACAAGGCCACCGATCGCGGCAGCGGTCAGCAGGAAATCTTCGATATGGGATTCGGATGCTCCCGGCACATGATCGAGGTAATAGCGCAATGTCGCCGGCAACACGCCGGCGGCGCCGTTGGTGGGGGCGGTGACAACTTGCCCCCCGGCGGCGTTTTCTTCATTCACGGCCATTGCATAGGTGCTCATCCAGTCGTTGATCGTATGAGGCGCCGATTGGTTCTGCCCACGTTCGGCGACCAGCGCGTCATGGATGCCTTTGGCGCGGCGTTTGACGTTGAGCCCTCCGGGCAGGACACCCTCTGTCTCGATCCCGCGGTTGATACAGTCGTTCATCACCTGCCACAGGCGCTTGGCCCCGGCCTTGAGGTGGATTTCACCATTGCGTGACACTTCGTTTGCCCGCTTCATGGCGGCGATTGATTTGCCGCTGGCCTGGGCCATTTGCAACATTTCGGAAGCGGATTTGAATGGAAAGGGCACTGGTGCCCCTTCATCGGTGTCTTTGCCGGCAGCCAGCTCGCTTTCTGTCATCACGAAGCCGCCACCGATGGAATAATAGGCTTCACGCAGAACTACATCCCCCTGGGCATCGGTCGCCATGAGCATCATGCCGTTGGCATGACCGTCAAGTTTGGTGTCGTAGTCGAAAATCAGGTCGGTCTTCGGGTTGAACGAAAGGGGTGCGAACCCTTCCACCAAAATTCTGTTGTCCGTATTGATTGCTTGCAAAACCGCTTCGGCATGATCTGCGTCATACCTTTCCGGTGTGAACCCGGCGAGACCGAGAATCGTTGCGCGATCCGTAGCGTGTCCGACGCCCGTAAAGGCGAGTGATCCATGTAGCGAGGCGCGCACGCCCGCAAACTGGAAGGGAGAGGCGCGCATAAGGTCAAGGAAACGTGAGGCGGCGACCATCGGTCCCATCGTGTGGGAGGAAGAGGGCCCAATGCCTACTTTGAACATGTCGAAGACGGAGAGAAACATCGTTTGCGCTGCCTTTTGGTTCAATATGGTCAGGGTTGTCTCTGCCCAAGGCAGACCTGCTTTGCAAGGGGGCTGCATGCGCGAATGCGACCTGTTAGGTTTCAATTCGGGCAAGGGATCGACATGGGTAGAAAAAAGCCGCTGTCTGCCCTCGCACCCTCAGGGGAATCTGCTTATAACGCCAGAACGAATAGCATGCCCATCTTCTCAGGAGTTGCCACATGGCTGGAGAACTATCCCCCATCGACAAGGCGAAATTTGTCGCGGCAAAACGCGCTGCGCAATATGTTGAGGACGGGATGCGTGTCGGGCTGGGCACCGGGTCGACTGCGGCGTGGCTTGTGCGGTGCCTGGGAGAAATGGTGCGCGATGACGGTTTGCGCATCAAAGGTGTGCCGACGTCGACACGTACCGCGGAACTGGCGCGGGGCGTCGGGATCGATGTGATTTCGCTGGATGAGGCAAAATGGCTCGACCTGACAATCGACGGTGCGGATGAATTTGACGGTGATTTGAACCTGATCAAAGGGGGGGGCGGCGCGTTACTGCAGGAAAAGATTGTTGCCACGGCCTCTGACCAGATGGTGGTGATTGCGGATGTAGGCAAAGAGGTCGAGAGCCTGGGCGCATTCCCTTTGCCCATCGAGGTTATTCCGTTTGGTTGGCAGACCACGCAGGCGCTGGTTGAGGAAACATTGATTTCGATGGATGTCCTTGGGCGCACTTCGACACTGAGGATGAATGGAGAGGTGCCGTTTATTACCGATGAGGGGAATCACATCCTGGATCTGCATTTGAATCGTATCGGTAATGCGCGGCAATTGGCGCTGGTGATCAACCAGATGCCTGGTGTCGTGGAAAACGGTTTGTTTATCGATATTTGTGACGCGGTTGTGATCGGTTACGGAGATGGCAGGGTCGAGGTACGTGACATAAACGAAGGTACGGTTGCAACCGAGCGACTGGATTTTGTCGAAACGGACAATCTCTTCTCTGACCTCTCTGATTAAGGAATACCCCATGGCGGATGCTTTCGACTTTGACCTTTTTGTTATCGGCGGCGGATCAGGCGGCGTACGTGCAGCACGGGTCGCGGCGGGAGAATATGGCGTAAAGGTCGGCTTGGCCGAGGATGACCGATATGGCGGCACCTGTGTGATCCGGGGCTGCGTGCCGAAGAAGTTGATGGTGTTTGCATCGGAATATGCAGGCATGCCCGCCGAAGCCGCATCCTATGGTTGGGACGTACAGGGGGGGGCGTTCGATTGGAACCGCTTTCGGGGCAAGTTGCAGGCGGAACTGGACCGCCTCGAAGGGGTGTATCGCAATCTATTGGCGGGGTCGGGGGTCGAGACATTTGATCTGCGGGCGACTGTCAAGGATGCGCATACCGTGGCGCTGGCAGATGGCACAACGAAGACGGCCAAACATATATTGATCGCGACAGGTGGCTATCCGGTACGGCCGGACATGCAAAATGCCGAGTTGGGGATCGTATCGGATGATATTTTCCATCTCGAAGAACTGCCCAAATCCATTCTGATCATCGGAGGCGGTTATATCGCTTGCGAATTTGCCTGTATCCTCAATGGTTTGGGTGTTGAGGTGACGCAATACTATCGTGGGGCACAGATTTTGCGCGGCTTTGACGACGAGGCACGGGGTCTGGTTTCGGAGAGCATGAGCCAGAGTGGTGTTGACCTGCATCTGGGGACCAACATTATTGAATTATCTCAAGGCGAGAATGGCATAAATGTCAAATCCACAAATGGAAACGAGCGTTCTTTTGATCAGGTGATGTTTGCCACCGGGCGCGATCCCGCGTCCAGAAACATGGGTCTGGAAGATGTCGGCGTGCGCTTGGGCCGCAAGGGACAGATCGAGGTGAACGAATACAGCCAGACTGAGGTTCCGTCGATCTATGCAATTGGCGATGTGACAGATCGCGTGAACTTGACCCCCGTGGCAATACGCGAGGGTATGGCCTTTGTAGAAACCGTCTTTGGCGGTAGGCCGACTCCGGTGGATCATGACCTGATCGCCAGCGCGGTGTTTACGCAACCGGAGATGGGCACGGTTGGGCTAAGTGAAGAAGAGGCCAGCGAGAAAGAAGAGGTCGAAATCTATGCAACCTCGTTCAAGCCGATGCAGACATCGTTTGCGGAAAAGCCGGACCGGGTCCTGATGAAACTGGTCGTATCCAAGGCGACGCGCAAGGTTCTGGGTTGTCACATCGTCGCACCCAATGCGGGTGAATTGATCCAGATGGTTGGTATCGCGGTCAAGGCGGGTCTGACGAAAGAACAGTTCGATGCGACATGTGCTGTGCATCCAACCATGTCCGAAGAACTGGTAACCATGCGCAAATCAGTGCGAAGCGCTTGATTTTGGCAGGTCTGTGCACACATGGCGTTGTAGAGATTTAAGAACGAATGCCGCAAACTGACGGCATCAAGAGGGGAACAAGACAAGATGGCTGGTAACAATGGCGGCCCGTGGGGCGGCGGTGGCGGTGGACGGGATGATAACCCCGGCGAGCGCGGAAACAAAAATGGCGGTGGGCATAATGGCGGCGGCGGGCGTGGCCCCGGTGATCAAAAGCCGCAGATTCCCGAAATCGACGAACTGGTCAAAAAGGGCCAGGAACAGCTTCGTGTCCTGATGGGCGGCGGCGGTGGTGGTGGACGCAACAATGGCACCGGCGGTGCAGGCGGCGGCGGTCCGGTGCTGACACGCGGCACGATCGGTGTAGGCCTGCTGGCGGCTGTGATCGCTTGGGGGGTTGCCAGTTTCTATACGGTGCGCCCGGAACAACAGTCGATCGAACTCTTTCTGGGGGAATTCAGCCAGGTTGGTACAGAGGGATTGAACTTTGCACCCTGGCCGCTGGTCAAAGCCGAAGTGTTTGACGTGACCACCAACCGCACCGAAGAACTGGGTGTTCGGCGTGGATCGGGTGGTAATGACGGGCTGATGCTGACCACGGATGAAAATATCGTCGACATTGATTTTCAGGTGGTGTGGAACATCAAGAATGCTCAACACTTCAAATTCTCGCTACGCGATCCTGAAGCCTCGGTCAAAGCGATCAGTGAGTCCGCGATGCGCGAAGTCATTGCCCAATCCGAACTTGCGCCGATTCTCAGCCGGGACCGAGGCGCGGTTGCCGACCAGGTAAAAGAGTTGATCCAGACCACACTGGACAACCGCGAAACCGGGATCAACATCCTGCGTGTGAACCTCAACAAGGTCGACCCACCGAGCCAGAACGTGATTGTCACCAACACCGACGGCACGACGTCACAAGGCTCGGTTGTGGATGCCTTTCGTGATGTGCAAGCTGCGGAACAGGAACGCGACCGGGTCGAACGACAGGCGGATGCCTATGCCAACCGTAAAACTGCCGAGGCGCGTGGTGAATCAGCGCAGCTTCTGGAAGCTGCCGAAGGGTACCGTGCGCGTGTAGTGAACGATGCCGTTGGTGAGGCGAGCCGCTTTGAAGCGGTTTTGACCGAATATTCGGCGGCACCCGAAGTAACCCGCAAACGTTTATATATTGAAACCATGGAAAAGGTACTGGGCGGGGTCGACAAGATCATCCTTGAAAACGGGTCCGATGGTTCAGGAGGGCAGGGTGTCGTGCCCTATCTGCCCCTCAATGAACTGCGTCGCAGTGGAGGATCGAACTGATGCGTAAGATGGGATTTTTGCTGCCGATAGTGGTGGTTGCGATTGTTGCTGTACTCTCTGCTATTTTTGTGGTGGATGAGCGCGAAAAGGCTTTGGTTCTGCGGTTCGGTCAGATCAAGCAAGTGGTTGTTGATCCTGGCATCGGATTTAAGGTGCCGATCCTGGATGAAATAGTACGCTTTGAGGATCGTATTCTGTCCTTTGAGACGGAACTGATCGAGGTTACCCCAGCCGATGATCGACGCCTTGAGATTGATGCCTTTGTTCTTTACCGGATTGACGACATTGTACAGTATCGTCAGGCCATTGGTGCCGGTGGGGAACGACAGGCGGTCAATGATCTGAGCGGTATCATGGAATCGCAGATCCGTGCGGTTCTGGGCTCGCAAGGGGTGACGTCGAACACCATTCTATCGCCGGAGCGTTCGGATCTGATGGAGCAAATCCGCGTAAGGTCGGATGCCCGTGCCGATGCGCTTGGGCTTGCGGTTGTGGATGTGCGCCTGCGCCAGACCAACCTGCCGGAACAGAACTTTGCCGCAACATTGCAGCGGATGATTGCCGAACGTGACCGTGAAGCGACGGATGAACGCGCCCGTGGCCGGGAAGCCGCACAGCGCGTCATCGCCCTGGCGGATCGTACCTATGAAGAAATCCTGTCAGAGGCCCGTCGTGATGCCCGCATCATCGAAGGTGAAGCGGATGCCGAGCGCAACAAGATCTTTGCAGAGGCCTATGGCAAGAATCAGGAGTTCTTTGAATTCTACCGTTCCTTGACCGCCTATGAGGAAGCCCTGAAGGGCAGTAATTCCACAATGGTATTGTCGCCAAACAGTGAATTCTTCAACTACCTGCGTTCGGATCAGGGCAGCCGCTCTGACGAGGGAGAGCGCAATTGAAATTGATCCTGCTGGCCGTCGGGTTGGTAATGGTTTTCGAGGGGCTGGTCTATGCGCTGGCCCCTTCGTTTTTGGAACGTATGCTGGAAACACTGCGCAAGCTGCCACCGGATGCGGTGCGCCAGATCGGTGCCCTGATTGTGGTGACGGGTCTGGTCCTGATTTGGGGGGCCTTTCAGATCCGGCCCTGACCCAAGCATCGCATGGGCGCCACGACATGCTCAAGGGGCTCTGCCCCGTCGATCAAAGATCGACTCCCCGCGGTATTTAAGGCCAAAAAGAAGCTTAGACCAGGGCAGACAGTGATCAAAAGAAGGGGGTGCCCTGTTGAAAACCCCGTGAACGGGTACATCTTTGATATTGCGGCAGGGAGATTGGCGATGCACTCTGTCACCAGCATAATCCGGCCTCAGGCCCCAGAAGAACAAAGCAGGAGAACAGCCATGCAATCACAGGTCAATGCCGGGCACGGCAATCTGCGGCAGAACATGCCCGTCAAGGCGAAGGTCGGAGCCCAGCGCTTTGTGCAGAGTACCGTGTTCAAGGCATTCATGCTGGGAATTTTGGCCCTGGCTTTGGTGATGGCGCAGGCGTTGGCGGTCTTTGCCAAACCCGAGAGTCTTGCGCCGCTCGCCGAGAAAATCAGCCCCTCGGTGGTGAATATCACGACCTCGACAATGGTTGAAGGGCGCACCGGGCCACGCGGGATCGTGCCGGAAGGCTCCCCTTTTGAGGATTTCTTTCGTGAGTTTCAAGACCGTAACAACGGCGGCGATGGCACGGGGCCACGCCCACGGCGGTCTTCCGCGCTTGGTTCAGGATTCGTGATTTCCGAAGACGGTTATGTGGTGACCAACAATCACGTCATCGAAGGGGCGGACGAGATAACGATCGAATTCTTTTCGGGTGAGGAGCTGAAGGCTACGGTGATCGGTACCGATCCAAATACCGACATTGCATTGTTGAAAGTGGAAGCGAAGTCACCTTTGCCCTTTGTAACCTTTGGTGACAGCAATGCGGCACGTGTCGGAGACTGGGTGATTGCCATGGGCAACCCGCTGGGGCAGGGTTTTTCGGTTTCGGCAGGCATCGTGTCGGCGCGCAACCGCGCGCTATCGGGCACCTATGACGATTACATTCAGACAGATGCGGCCATCAACCGAGGCAATTCCGGAGGGCCGTTGTTCAACATGGATGGGGATGTGATTGGTGTGAACACGGCAATCCTGTCACCGAATGGCGGGTCGATCGGGATCGGATTCTCGATGGCGTCGAATGTGGTTACGCGTGTGGTGGATCAGTTGAAAGAATTCGGCGAAACGCGGCGCGGCTGGTTGGGTGTGCGCATTCAGGACGTGACGGAGGATGTGGCTGATGCCATGGGTTTGGCCAAGGCAACCGGCGCATTGATCACAGATGTTCCTGAAGGGCCGGCGAAAGAGGCCGGACTGGAGACAGGTGATGTGATCATGTCCTTTGACGGCGTTGAGGTTGCGGATACACGTGCCCTGGTAAAACAGGTCGGGAACAGCGCGGTTGGTGCCACTGTACGTGTCACCGTGATGCGGGAAGGCAAAAGCCAGACGATAAAGGTAGTGTTGGGCCGTCGCGAGGATGCCGCTGACGCGGAACCGGAAGCCAGTGATCCCGAAAGCAATACCGCGCCTGAAAGCAAGGATTTGCTGGGCTTGACGCTGTCGCCTTTGACGGATGCGCTGCGTTCCGAACTGGGCATTGACGCAGATATGGCCGGATTGGTTGTGACCGGCGTTGACGAAGCATCGGAGGCTTTTGAAAAGGGGCTGCGTGAGGGCGACATCATTACCGAAGCCGGACAGCAAAAGGTTGCGAGCATTGGCGATCTGGAGGCCCGGGTAGAGTCTGCCAAGGAAGGCGGGCGCAAGTCGCTTCTGTTGCTGGTGCGTCGTGCCGGGGATCCGAGGTTTGTTGCGTTGACCCTGTCTGATTGAGACCGCTTATCCCAGGGATTACGGGGCACCCTTCGGGGTGCCCTTTTTTGTTTATCCGGCCGGGACTCGGGGGACAGCGATCAAGCCCAACATGCGGGCTGTGCTTATCGCCAATACTGCGCTGTCCAGGCCTTCGTTGCGTTGCAAGCGTTGTATTGCACTTCGGGTTTTTGCGTCCAGGCTGCCAGAGATTTTGCCGGTGTAGTTGCCGCGGGCCTGAAGGGCGCGTTGCAGCGACGAGACGAATTCGGGTGTCAGGACATCGGGACAGGGGGTTTCAAACCAATTGTCGCGACGCGGGGTTACGATGACCTGCCGTTCTTCTGTGCGATATACCGGTAAACTAGCGATGGTGCCGTCGCTGTTGACTTTGGCGGCTTTGATCTGGACCTGTTCTGTAACGCGTTCGACAACAGCAGGGCTGACGGTCTTGCCCCAGCAGCTGCCTTCGGGTGCATCGGCTGGACCGTCGCGCGTGGCCGCCATTACACCTGGTTCGGGCGGTGCGGTCGTTGGATCAGGAGAATCGGCATCGCAGGCACCAAGTCCGAAAACAACCACCAGTAACAGCGGAAAACGAGCGGGTTGCGTTTTTAAAGAAAATGCCTGTGTCATGCCCGATGCCTCTGGGTCTGGTTTTGCATTACCCTAGCTGTTTTGAAAGGCGCTGCCTAGCAGTGCTGAGCCTCAGGCGGTTCTTCGGCATAAAAGGGGCTGGCAGAGCCTTGCCCGCCCCGATAGAAAACATCGAACAACAAAGAAACAAAGGACGGATACATGGCGAAAATCACCTACGTTGAACATGGCGGCAAAGAGCATGTGGTCGAAGTGGCGAATGGCATGACGGTCATGGAAGGTGCACGTGATAATAACATCCCAGGAATCGAAGCCGACTGTGGCGGGGCCTGTGCCTGTTCCACTTGTCACGTCTATGTGGATCCCGCATGGGTCGAGAAGCTTCCTGTCAAGGATGATATGGAAGAGGATATGCTTGATTTCGCCTTTGAACCGGATCCGTCACGTTCGCGTTTGACTTGTCAGATCAAAGTTACGGATGCGCTTGATGGTTTGCGCGTCCAGATGCCGGAAAAGCAGATCTGATGCGATGGCTCGTTGCCTGGCTGATGTGGTGGTCGGCGGGCCCCCTTTTTGCCCAGACAATCACAGAGGCCGCATATAACGAACCTACACAACGTTACGCACATGGTGTGCTGGGGGACAATGTCGAATGGGGCAATCTGTCCGTGACAGTGCACCGTGAAACCGGCAGCAAGGATGGTCTGTTGCGAACCTGGCGGGATCAGACATATCATCTGCGCCAACCGGAGGATCGGGTGTTCGAAGACACCGCCCCGCGTCTTGTGGATCTGGACGGCGATGACAAGCCTGAGATCATTGTGGTCGAAAGCCATTCTGATTACGGGGCCCGTCTGGCTGTCTATGGGTTGAACGTCGATGGGATACCTGAATTGCAAGCTTGGACCAGGTTTATCGGACGGAAACACCGCTGGGTTGCCCCTGTTGGGGCGGCTGATTTTAACGGCGATGGCGTGATGGAGATTGCCTTTGTCGACCGGCCGCATCTGGTCCAGAAGTTAAGGGTCTTTTCCTATGCCAAGGGTGAGGCCGGCGCTTTCGAGGAGCTTGATGCTCTTACAAACCATCGGATCGGGGATGATTATATCTCGGGTGGCATACGTAAATGTGCAGACAAGCCCGAGATGGTTCTGCTGTCGCCGGATTGGCGGGACCTGGTTCTGGTCCACTGGCAGGAAGACGGGTTTGTAAAGCAGAGGATCGGCGCAAACAACGGACCTGAAAGCATCGCTGCAGCGCTTGCATGCAGTTAGACGCAGTGCCCTGAAATCATGGTCTGTCCCATTGTCAGGGGGCACCTGCGCCAAAATCTGATTACGCCGAAACTCGGGTAAATTCAGATCGGTACAGCGCAAATTGCGGGCGAAGATCATCGGGCTGTAGTGCAGGGAAGATCACTTTCAAACTGCTTTGCGACTAATCTAGCGCGCGCCAACCGATGTCACGCCGACAGAAGCCTTCGGGCCAATTGATCTGATCGACCATGGCATAGGCGCGGTCTTTTGCCTCCATCAGACTATTTCCCCTTGCCGTGACGTTCAGGACCCGCCCGCCGGTGGCGATGAATGTCCCGTCGCTGACAGAAGTGCCCGCATGAAAGGTCATATTCTTGCTGTCTTCAGGAAGGGTGTCTAACCCCCTGATCTCAGAGCCTTTTTGATAGGTGCCAGGATAGCCTTTGGCGGCCATGACGACCGTGACCGCATGGTCCTCGGCCCAGTTGACGCGCATGTCTGACAGGCGGCCCTCAGCCGTTGCATGCATCAGATCAAAAGCCTGGGCACCAAGTCGCATCATCAACACCTGACATTCCGGGTCGCCAAATCGGGCATTGAATTCAACCAGACGTGGTTGCCCGTCCTTGATCATGAGACCGGCGTAAAGCACACCCTGGTAGGGTGTGCCGCGTTTTGTCATTTCCGCCATGGTCGGCCGAATAATTTCGTTCAGGGCCTTTTGCGCAATTTCTTCGGTCAGGATGGGTGCAGGCGAATAGGCTCCCATGCCGCCGGTGTTTGGTCCGGTGTCGCCGTCACCTACGCGTTTGTGGTCCTGTGCTGTGCCGATGGGTAGGATGTTTTCGCCGTCGCATAATACGAAAAACGAGGCTTCCTCGCCTTCCATGAACTCTTCGATCACAACTTCCGCACCTGCGGCTCCGAAAGCGCCGTCAAACATCTCGTCCACGGCTGCCGAGGCCTCTTCATCGGTCATGGCGATGATCACACCCTTGCCAGCGGCCAGGCCGTCCGCTTTGATCACCAGGGGGGCAGGGTGGGTTGTGACATAGGCACAGGCGTCCTCGTGATTTGTGAAATGGGCGTAACCCGCAGTTGGTGCATTGCAGGCGTCGCAGATTTCCTTTGTAAATGCTTTTGAGGCCTCCAGTTGTGCCGCCGCAGCCGAGGGGCCGAAAACAAGAAAGCCCGCGCCACGCAAGTCGTCTGCAACACCGGCTGCCAAGGGCGCTTCTGGTCCGACGATGATGAAATCTATGCTGTTTTCCTCACAAAAGGCGATGATTTCTGCGCCGTTCATGATGTCCAGATCCGCGCAATCGGCGATCTTGGCGATGCCCGCATTGCCCGGTGCAACGATCAGCTTGTCACACTTTGGATTCTGTAAGGTGGCCCAAGCAAGACTGTGCTCGCGTCCGCCGCTGCCGAGAATTAGGATGTTCATGCTACAGCGCTCCCTTGGGTTTTGCTGCTGGGCGTTCTAAGCTGTGGCGCGGATAGGGGCAAGGTGACCTGATGGATATGTTTGATGACGGGGCCAACGGGCCGACAGACGGGAACAACAGCCCGGAATTTTCGGTCACGGAGTTATCTGGCGCAATCAAACGCATCATTGAAGGTGAGTTTTCTCATGTGCGCATCAAGGGTGAGGTGGGCCGCGTCAGCCGTCCCCGGTCGGGGCATATCTATCTGGATCTGAAAGACGATAAATCCGTCATAAACGGGGTGATCTGGAAAGGTGTTTCCGCCCGGCTTGAGACGCAGCCCGAAGAGGGCATGGAGGTGGTTGCAACCGGGCGCATCACGACCTTTGGCGGACAGTCGAAATACCAGATCATTATCGAAGACATCAAACCCGCCGGCATGGGGGCCTTGATGGCATTGCTGGAAAAGCGCAAGAAAATGCTGGCGGCAGAGGGGCTGTTTGACGCTTCGCGTAAGCGACCACTGCCTTATTTGCCAGAGATCATCGGCGTTGTGACCTCCCCCTCTGGTGCCGTGATCCGTGACATATTGCATCGATTGCGCGACCGGTTTCCGCGCAAGGTCTTGATCTGGCCGGTAGCGGTGCAGGGTGCCAAATCAGCACCGGAAGTCGCCCGCGCGATCGAAGGGTTCAACGCCCTGACTCCCGGGGGCAGCATGCCGCGCCCCGATCTGTTGATCGTTGCACGCGGTGGGGGATCGGTCGAGGATCTGTGGGGGTTTAACGAGGAAATCGTGGCGCGGGCGGTGGCGGCGGGAACGATCCCGTTGATTTCGGCCGTGGGGCACGAGACAGACACGACCCTGATTGATTTTGTTTCTGACAAGCGGGCACCAACGCCAACGGCGGCCGCCGAATTGGCGGTGCCGGTGCGTCACGAATTGCTGGCGTGGCTGGAGGGGCAATCGGCACGCATGGGCCAGTTGTTGAGCAATGGATTGACGGCGCGGGCGCAACGGTTGCGCGACATGAGCCGCGCCTTGCCACGCGCAGAAACTTTGCTGGATGGTCCACGACAGCGGCTGGATCGTGCGGGAGAGCAACTGGGGCCTGCACTGATTGCCGGTGTGCAACGGCGGCGTGTGCGTTTGGCGGATGTGTCAGGATCGCTGCGCCCGGCGACCCTGCGCCAGCGCGTGGCGAATGACCATCGGCGGCTGGAGGAACGAGCGGGGCGACTTGGACCTGCTTTGGGGCGGGGTGTGGCGGAAAAACGCGATCGCTTTGAAAGCCGTGCCAAAGCCTTTCGGCCAGCAGCGCTTGCGCGCGAACATACCGCGAAGGCCGAAGCCTTTGGCAAACTGGTACTTCGACTGTCCGAGGCCGGCATGCGCCAGACCCAAGGATGGCGTCAAAAACTGACGGCGCTGGAACGGTTGCGCAATACATTGGGATACGAGGCGACATTGGAACGCGGCTATGCCGTTGTGCGTGGCGACGGGGCTGTGGTGACAGATACCAGGACGGCCCAAAAAGCGGCCGTGCTGGAGATACAATTCGCGGACGGGCGGATGCTCGTTGGGAGTAAACCTGCGGCCAACCGCAAGAAGGCCGCGCCGGAAACGCCCGAACAGGGGTCCTTGTTGTAGCAGGTTAATTTACCCCGCTGCGGAGAGCGCGGCGCCTACGGACGGTAAACAAGACCAAAAGAGAGGCGGCCAGGGTGCCCGGCCTGAACTGTCAGACCCCGACCTTTGGTCCAAGGCAGAGCATTTTTTCATCGCGGTCCCGTGCTTCGTAGAGTTCGGTTGTATTGGGGCGATTTTCAAAGCGGGCAATGAGACCAGTGGTGCCGCGTCTGAAACTCCAGCATTGAGGATCGGGATTGTTCTCATAGATGAAACAGATCAACCCATTGGCCTCGTACCATTCACCCTGTTTGCAATCCCCATCCAGAAAAGACCATTCGACGCGGCGGTTTTCGTGATATATTTCCGCGCCATAAGCTTGGCCGTTCTGACCGAAGAACAGGGTTTTTCCACGGGTATAGTCGTCAAATTCCTTGGCAGTCATGAGGTCTTGCGCCGCGAGGGGCGCTGCAAGGAGGCTAAGCAGGAGGGCAAGCTGTTTCATCCTGCAACATTGCCAGAATTCGGCACGGCTTGCTAGCGGTCAGGCCGGTTTTTGCCACCTGGCAACACGATGATCCATAATCCGCCGCCAAACGGGGGGCAGCAGCGCAAGGACTGCCATTACCGGAAGGGAATGTGGCAGGATGGGCATGGTGTCCGGGGTGACTTGCAAGGCCGGAAAGGCGCGGGCAGGGCGCAGATGATGATCGGAGTGTTTTGGCGCATTCAGCATCATCGCGCTGGAATACCATTTCGGCGCGTTCCAACTGTGTTGTGGGCCAATCGGTTCGGGCTTGCCATTGGCCAGTGTGGCGCGGCGCAGACCGTAATGTTGCACATAGTCCGATAACAGCAGTTGTAACTGGGCATAAAACGCAATGGCGAGATAGATGATGGTGCCCTTGTGACCGGCAATCATATAGGCGCTGACTAAAGCGACGCCTGCACCGCCGATATAGGCGACATAAGGATGGCTCAAAGGCGGAGAATTATGCGCGCGGGCCCGACGCGATGTTTCGGCGCGCCAGCCCGCGATGAATTCGCCACTGAGGGCACGCAGGGCGTAGGCCCAGAACCCTTCGCCCTTACGGGCGGAATTGGGGTCGGTCCTTGTTGCGGCATAGATGTGATGCACGTGAAGATGCGCTGAGACATGATGCCCGTGCAACAGCGAGATATAAAGGGCGGCACCGACACGGCGAGGAAACCGGGCAGTCGCATGTATCAACTCATGTGCGTTCGAGTTGGAGACCTGTCCGAAGTAAAGCCCAAGACCCGTGAAAAGCAATATCCTGTCGATAAGTGACAAAGACCCTGGCGTGGCAAGTGCCCAGATTCCCAATGCCAAAAGCGGGAAATGCACAGCTGCGAGGGCCATGCTGAGGCTGCGCCCGTTGTTGCCTGTGTCAGGTAGCGCATGTGCGATTTTGTCCATGAAGAATACAAAAACAGTGATCGACAGCACACCCGAAGGCGCAAAGTGACCGCCGAACAGGCATCCCAGGGCCAGCAGCGCGGCGGGAGTGAGGCTGGCGACGGCGTACCAGAACATATAAGCGATCTCTTGTTTGTTTCGGCTCTGTCTCTATAGATGAAATTTGAACCCTCAAAGTAAATATCGTGGCACTGTCGTGTCTTGTGCCGCGCAAAGAGCAAGGGAATTGTCGTTTTTGATCATGTGACCTTTGTGGTACTTGATAGGAATACCTTGATACAGACTGAAGGGATATTTCATGGCGCTGGACAATGATGGCAAGACGGCGGGCAGGGGTCCGCGAAAGGGCGTCTGGAAATCCGGCAAGGGGAAAGGACGTCACCATACCAAGGGACGTCAATTGCTGGACGGTCCATGGGGTGAAGTGCGCGCGTTGTTGGGGGACAGACCACGCGATGCTGATCTGTTGATCGAGTTTCTGCATTTGATACAGGACGCCTATGGCTGCCTCTCTGCGGCACATCTGCGTGCGCTGGCAGAGGAAATGCGGATGTCGATGGCAGAAGTCTATGAGGTTGCGACCTTTTATGCACATTTCGATGTGGTCAAAGAGGGAGAGCTGCCACCACCCGCCCTGACGATCCGAGTGTGCGATTCACTTTCGTGTGAATTGGCCGGGGCGCAGGCACTGAAGGCCGCTTTGGAGGATGGTCTGGATGCTTCTCAAGTAAGGGTCTTGCGGGCTCCTTGCATGGGGCGCTGTGATACGGCACCGGTTCTGGAAATCGGGCACAATCACATCGATCTTGCCACGCCGGAAAAGGTTCATGCAGCGATTGCTGCAGGGGATACCCATGCCCGTATCCCAGCCTATCAGACCTATGCCGATTATGCCGCCGATGGGGGCTATGCAACATTGACGGCGCTGCGTGAAGACGGCGATTGGGAATCTGTTCAGGACAAGGTGCTGGCCTCGGGTCTGCGCGGATTGGGGGGCGCCGGGTTCCCTTCCGGTAAAAAGTGGGGCTTTGTCAGAGCAAACACAGGCCCACGCTATATGGCTGTGAACGGGGACGAGGGGGAGCCGGGAACATTCAAGGATCGCTATTACCTAGAGCGGGTGCCGCATCTTTTCCTTGAAGGCATGTTGATTGCAGCATGGGCTGTCGAAGCCGAAAAGGTTTTCATCTACATGCGCGATGAGTATCCGGCAGTGCTGGGGATTCTGGCAACTGAAATCAAGGCACTGGAAAGTGCAGGTATCGTTCAGCCAGGCTTTATCGACCTGCGACGGGGCGCGGGTGCCTATATCTGTGGCGAAGAATCCGCGATGATCGAAAGCATCGAAGGCAAACGCGGTATGCCGCGCCACCGTCCACCGTTTGTGGCGCAGGTGGGCCTTTTTGGTCAGCCGACCTTGGTGCATAATGTCGAGACATTGCATTGGGTTGCCCGTGTTTGCCGTGAGGGACCCGAGGTGCTTTCGGGGGTTGAGAAGAATGGGCGCAAGGGGCTGCGGTCCTATTCTGTATCGGGCCGCGTTGCGCGTCCGGGGATGTATCTGTTGCCAGCGGGGTCAACGATAAGCGATGTGATCGAGGCCGCCGGGGGTATGGCCGAAGGCCAGGTATTCAAAGCCTACCAGCCCGGCGGGCCGTCATCGGGGCTGTTGCCAGCCTCAATGAACGACATCCCGCTCGATTTTGATACCTTGCAACCGCATGGCACCTTTATTGGGTCGGCGGCAGTGGTCGTTTTGTCCGAGGATGATTCGGCGCGGGCAGCGGCACTGAACATGCTCAGGTTCTTCGAAGATGAAAGCTGCGGGCAATGCACGCCCTGCCGCGTCGGCTGTGAAAAGGCCGTAAAGTTGATGCAGGCAGAGCGGTGGGACACCGCGCTGTTGGAGGAACTGTCCAGCGCGATGGTGGATGCTTCGATTTGTGGGCTGGGGCAGGCGGCACCAAATCCGATCCGCATGGTGATGAAGCATTTTGCAGATGAGGTTTGACGCAATCGGTGCAAGAGCGTCACGAGTCGGGGCGATCAAAGCAGGTTCCGCATCCTAACTGTCAATTCTGCATGACGCGACAATTACATCCTTGCCTGCGCATGGCATCGCAGAGCTGTTTTGCGCTGTCGCGGCTATTGCGGCCATATCGCGCAAAATAGTATCCCTTTTTGCGCGCTACCTTGTGAGGTTTGTAAATCAGTTCTACCGGTTCCTTGCCAATGACACTGCGGCAGGATGCCGTCTGTCTGCGTGCGCCTGAGCGGGCTGCCTTTTTGGATTGGGCAAAGCCGACTTGCACGCCCCAAGGCTTGATCTTGGGGGCAGGTGGTTTGGGGCGAACCAGTGGCGTGATCCGGCGATTTTGCGCCATTGAATAGCAGGCGGTCAGAAAATCCTCGGTTTGGGACAATCGCATGTCATGTTGTTTGGGTTTTGCATCGCGCCAGTCCTCGGCATCCAATCCCGTGATGATCGGTACATAGTTCATTGTTTCCGGTGCCAACCCCTTGCCCAGCAAGAATCCTTCGGCCCGTCGTTCCCCGCCGTTGTAACCAATCGCTGCCAATCCCTCGTTGCCATATCGTTTTACCATCTCGGCCAGATATTGCGCGGAATGTTCCAGGGCATCGGCGGGGTTGTAGGGGTCTTTCAACCCGCGACGCCTGGCGGTTGAGGGAATGAACTGTGCGATGCCACGTGCATTCGCATGGCTCAGGGCATTGGGATCAAAGCGGCTTTCTTGCCAGATCAGACGGGCAAAGAACCCAGTGTTCAGCCCGTGACGTTGGGATAAATTCAGGATCGCATTGCAGGTGTCATAAACAAAGTGACTGGGGCGGATGCAATGCGCATGCCCCCATTTCTGTGTCGTGCACATGCGACCAGGTTCAGCCCGTGTCGCGACAGGCATGCTACTGACGAAAAGTACAAAAACGAAGACAAACAGACGGTACATGGGCTGTTGGTGCGGTGTTCGCATCCTTATGTCAATTCCAAGAGGCGCACTTCCATCCTGTGAAAAGAGGGGGTAAGCCTGATCCAAACTGGTGCGGAGGCCTTCCTTGGCGTTTTTCAAGAAACTCAAAGACAAATTGTTCAAGTCGTCGTCGAAAATCGACGAGGGATTGGAAGCGATTGTCAGTGACGGTGGCGAAGTCGAGACTACGGTTGACGATAGCGTTGACACCGTTAACGCTGTTGCGGCTCAAGCCGGAGAGCAGTCAGCCGCACAGCGCGCCGAAGATGCAGAACACCAGGTCCAAGAAGATGCCCGCCTCGTAAAAGAGCAAGCAGCGCGTGAAGCGGCAGGGCAGGCGGTTCGCGAAGAAGCAGAGCGTCTGGCAGCAGCAAAAGCAGCGCAAGAAAAGCGCGAAGCCGAAAATGAGCAAGCCCGTGCCGCCAGTGCAAAAGCCGTTCAGGAAGCCGCGGACGAGGCGGCACGTCGCGCAGCGGTAGAAGCAGCGCAGGAGGCTGAAACTGCACGGATGGCCGAGGCTGAGGCCGCTGCCGAAGAGGCCCGCCTGGCTGAGGAGGACCGCATCGCGCAAGAAGCTCGTCGCGCCGAAGAAGCCGCAGAGGCCGCTGCTGCGGAATCAGCAAAAGCCGCCCGTCAGGCCGAAGAAGAGCAAGCCGCTGCCAAAGCTGGCGAGCGTGCCGCCGAGGAAAAAGCCGCTCAGGACGCCGCCGCAAAAGCAGAGCCCTTGCGCAGCACCTTAACACCCGTGACACCGGAACTGATTAAATCCACTGAAATGGCTCCAAAGCCGGGGCTACTGGGCCGTCTAATGGGACGCAGTGCGCCCAAGACCGTTGTGCGCCGGGTTCTCGATGATGACATGCTGGAACAACTCGAAGAGTTGTTGATCACAGCAGATATGGGGGTGGATACCGCGCTAAGGGTTACTGCCAATATGGCTGAAGGTCGCTTTGGCAAGAGACTGTCGGTGGCAGAAATCAAGGAACTGATGGCAAATGAAATTGCCCGTATCATGGATCCTGTTGCACGCCCCTTGCCGCTGTATCCCAAGACACCACAGGTGGTGTTGGTGGTTGGGGTCAACGGGTCGGGCAAGACCACGACAATCGGCAAACTCGCCAGTCAGTTCAAGGCAGCAGGTAAATCTGTGGTGATTGCTGCGGGTGACACCTTTCGTGCTGCGGCGGTTGAGCAACTACAGGTCTGGGGAGACCGGGCCGGCGTGCCAGTGCTCACCGCTGCACAGGGGTCCGATCCGGCCAGCCTGGCATTTGATGCCATGACCCGTGCCGAAGCCGACGGCGCGGATCTTTTGCTGATCGACACCGCAGGGCGATTGCAAAACCGTAGCGACCTGATGGAGGAATTGGCCAAGATCGTACGGGTGATACGTAAAAAGGATCCGGATGCACCTCACAATACGCTGTTGGTACTGGATGCCACGACTGGGCAGAACGCATTGAACCAGGTAAAGGTGTTTCAAGACATTTCGGATGTTTCCGGGCTTGTGATGACCAAGCTGGATGGCACAGCCAAGGGGGGGGTCCTGGTGGCGCTGGCGGACAAGTTCGGCCTGCCTATTCACGCGATTGGCGTAGGTGAACAAATTTATGATCTATCCCCCTTTGATCCGCAGGATTTCGCCGACGCCTTGGTAGGCTACGAAAGGTGAAGATCACCGGGCATCCGTTTTCAACAAGCGCGCAGGTGAGAGACGGTATTCCGCTGTCAGTTGGTCCGGTACCAGTTCCCCAATTTGTTGATAATGACGATAGCGCGGTATTTGCTTGCAGTGGCGCGGCACCCTCGTTGCAGGATGTGCATTCTGTATTGATGGGTGCAGGGCGGGCGCAGACCCAGACCGGCTCTGATCAAGTGGCTGTGATGGCGTTCGACCACTGGCAAGACCGGCGTCGCAACCTGTTCGTGCCAAAAGATGTGCAACATATCCGGCGTTTTCCTTTCGCCTGTCGGTCTTGCGATGATGTCTGAACCGGAGGGCAGGTCGTGACTGACTGGCTAGTGTCGATTGAAGGGAGCGAAACTGGACACAGTGTCGCGCTGTTCCTAGCCATCATGGCGGCAATCCTGCATGCGGTTTTCGGTGCCTTGCAAAAGGGCCGCCATGATCCCTGGTTGACACGCGGTGCAATTGATTTTTGCTATTGCGTGATGGCGGCCCCTTTTGCGTTGCTTGTCGTACCTTGGCCGGAACCGCATATGTGGCTGATTTTTCTTGGCGCATTTGCCATTCATATCGTTTACAAATGCTTGCAGGCTTGGGCCTATACCAAAGGTGCCTATACCGTCGTTTATCCGGTGGTGCGTGGCACAGGGCCACTGTTTGCCGTCATCGGTGCCTATCTGATCTTTGATGAACGCTTTAGCGGGATACAATGGTTCGGCGTCGGGATATTACTGATGGGTATCTTTGGCCTTGCGATCTACAACATGAAATACCTTGTGTCGGAACGTGACACGTTGAACGCGGCGCTTGCCATTGCGTTGCTGACTGGTCTGTTTGTGGCGCTTTATACCACCTACGATGCTTTCGGTATACGTGCGACGCAGAACCCTTTTACCTTTCTGGCGTGGTTTTTCATGATTGACGGGCTGCTTATGCCATTCATCGCGGCAGGGCGTTGGCTCCGCATGGAGAACGCCCCGGCGCTTGGGCCTTTGATGACGCGTGGATTTTTTGGCGGGATCGTCGCCTTTCTCAGTTTTGGGGCCATCATGATGGCCACACGTCTTGACAAAGTGGGCGAAGCGGCCGTCCTGCGCGAAACATCAACTGTGTTTGCCGCATTGATTGGTGTCGTTTTCCTGAAAGAAACGGTAGGCCCACGACGCGTTGGCTTGATGGCATTGATTGCGCTGGGGGCTGTGATAGTTGAAATGGGTGGATAGGAGAGCACCATGCCTGAGCCAAAGACCATCAACCCGATTCTGAAACAAGTACTCGAACTCGGGCCTCCCTTGCTGTTCTTTGTCATTTACCTGCGTATCCGCGACGATATGTTCAGTTTTGGCGGGACTGAATATTCGGGTTTCATCGTGGCAACGCTTGTTTTTGTGCCAATCCTGTTGGTGTCGATGGCGGTGCTCTGGATGCTGACGGGGCAACTCAGCCGAATGCAGATATTCACGGCGTTCATGGTGATTTTCTTTGGCGGTCTTACTGCATGGTTCAATGACGAGCGGTTCTTTAAAATGAAAACCACCATCGTCTATGCGTTTTTTGCCGCCATTTTGTCGATCGGGCTGTTGCGCGGACAAAGCTATCTGGCCTTTGTCATGTCCGAAATGATCCCTATGAAACACGAAGGCTGGATGTTGTTGACGCGACGGTTGACTGTATTTTTCATCTGTCTGGCGGCGGGTAATGAAATCGTATGGCGTACGATGTCCACAGATGCCTGGGTCAAGATTGAAACCTTTGGTTTTCCGGTCCTGATGTTCCTTTTTCTGTGGAGCCAGATCGTCGCGCTTGAGCGATTTACAGAGACAGACGAAGCTGAATAAAAGCCAAATTTCAAATATCCCGATCGCTTAATTCTGGCGATTACGCGACTTTGGCTATTATCATTTCTTGAACAATTTGGCTTGGGCTTTGCTGTCCCCAGCGAAATCCGCCCGTTTTTCGGCAAAAACTGCGCGTCCCGCAGCGACACCCCTGCGCGCACCCATGACCGCCAGCCAGCGCGCCATATGGGGTTTGTCCTCCAGCGTCTGTTGTTGACCCTCCCACAGTGACGCCCAGCCCCAAATTGAAAAATCCGCGATTGAAACGAAATCGCCTGCAACAAATTCATGTTTTGCCAGTTGGCGGTCCAACACCCCGTACAGCCGTGCCGTTTCTGAGCGGTAACGCTCTTTGGCATAGGGAATATCATGTGGCGGATTCATATGTGGTGCATATTTCAAAAAGTGGTGTGCTTGCCCTGCCATAGGACCCAGTCCGCCCATTTGCCACATCAGCCACTCCTTGACCGCAATTTTTTCGCGCGGGGTCGAGCCGTCGAACTGTCCGGTTTTTTCCGCCAGATATTGTAGGATTGCGCCACTTTCAAATATCGAGACAGCGGCACCGTCAGGTCCGTCGGGATCGATGATCGCGGGTATCCGGTTGTTGGGCGCATTTGTGAGAAAATCCGGTGAAAATTGTTCCCCGGCACCAATGTCGACCAGATGTGTTTGATAGGAAAGCCCCATTTCTTCGAGGGTGATGGAAACTTTCCAGCCGTTCGGCGTAGGCCAGTAGTAGAGATCTATCGGGTCAGTCATCGCGGTCTCCTTTTGCTGCATGATGACGATACGGTAGAGAATGCCAAGGTGTGATTGACGCGGGCCGGCAACAGGCGTAGGTCAATCTTGTGGTGATTTGTTACTGGATTGCGGGCCACGTTAAACAATCTGCTAAAAGGTCAGGATGAAAGCCCCCTTTCGCTTGACTGGCGTCTGGGGTTTTTTATTGCCCGCTGGGGAGCGGGGCGGAAGGATGTATGACATGACAAACGAGTGGCACAAAAGCACCAAAGGCGTGCATGCAGGTACAAAACGCAGCCAGTATGGCGAGGTCTCTGAATCAATCTTTATGACGCAGGGGTTTGTCTATGACACTGCGGCACAGGCGGAAGCGCGGTTCGAAAGCGCGGGACCGGATGAATTCATCTATGCCCGCTACGGCAATCCGACGGTCGCAATGTTTCAGGAACGCATCGCGGCACTTGAAGGGGCAGAGGATGCTTTTGCCACAGCGTCGGGCATGGCTGCGGTCAACGGTGCGTTGATGTCGTTGTTGAAAGCCGGCGATCACGTGGTATCGGCCCGCGCCTTGTTCGGTTCCTGTCTATATATCGCCGAGGAAATTCTGCCCCGTTTTGGCGTTGAGGTTACCTTTGTCGATGGTGGCAACCTAGAGGAATGGGAAGCCGCTATTCGCCCCGGCACACGCGCGGTCTTTTTTGAATCACTTTCCAATCCGACTCTTGAGATCGTGAATATCGAAGCCGTGTCGAAACTCGCCCGTGCCCAGGGCGCACTTGTGGTCTGCGACAATGTCTTTGCCACACCCGTCTATTCCAACGCTATCGCGCAGGGCGTTGATCTTGTGATTTATTCTGCGACCAAGCATATCGACGGACAGGGCCGGGCGTTGGGGGGCGTGATCCTAGGGTCGCGTGAGATGATCCGCAAAACGGTTGAACCCTACATGAAACACACTGGCGGCTCCATGAGCCCCTTTACTGCGTGGATCATGTTGAAAGGACTTGAGACAATGGCCCTGCGCGTGGGCGCGCAAACGGCATCGGCGCTCAAGATTGCACAGCGACTGGAAGGGCACGAGGCACTGAGCAAGGTGATCTATCCCGGTCTGGCCAGTCATCCGCAACATGATCTTGCCACTGCGCAAATGGGCGCTGGCGGGACCATGATTGCAATTGAGGTGAAAGGTGGCAAGGACGGGGCCTACCGCTTTCTTGATGCCTGTAAAATCGGCATTATTTCCAATAATCTCGGCGATGCCAAAACCATCCTGACGCCTCCTGCCTTTACGACCCACCAGCGTCTTCCGCTTGATCAGAAGGCGGCGCTTGGCATCACGCCTGGGCTGGTACGCATTTCGGTCGGGCTTGAGAGTGACGAAGATCTGATTGCTGACTTTCTACAGGCACTCGATAACTAAAACGTTATATTTTACAGCGGTTTATCGGTTGCATAATAAACTCTGAAAGTTCTTTATTGGTAATCTGTGCTAGAATCCTTAGATCTGACAGGTGAAACAGTTGGGGGCCAGGCCTATGAATATAGTCACTGCCGTTGAGAAAAGGCCGGAACGTGCCGACGCAGAAGCAGCACTTGCGACGCTGAAAGCCTGGGCGGCCCATGCCACACAGCAAGAGCTTGGCGTGCTTGACCCAGCATTTTCGCAAGTGCTGAAAGACAGCGAAGCATATCCCGAGTTCAGCCGGACCTATCCGGATGACTTTGCCGTCGGCGATAACTACAAGGCGACATTGCCGGATCTGCAAAACGGACCATCCAGCCTCATTCGCGGTGCTCGGCAGCAGATACAACACGTGGGAATCTCGAATTTCCGTCTGCCGATCGGCTTTCATTCCCGCGATGGCGGCGACCTGCGTTTGGAGACATCGGTCACAGGCTCTGTCAGCCTTGAGGCTGACAAGAAGGGCATCAACATGTCCCGTATCATGCGGAGTTTTTATAAACACGCGGAGCGCACGTTCAGTTTTGAAGTAATCGAAGCGGCACTTGATGACTATAAGACCGATTTGGAAAGTATGGATGCACGCATCCAGATGCGGTTCAGCTTTCCGATGAAGATTGAATCCCTGCGGTCGGGGTTGACCGGCTATCAGTATTACGATGTAGCGCTGGAACTAATTGATAAAGACGGGCTTCGTCAAAAGATGATCCATCTTGATTATGTCTATTCAAGCACCTGTCCCTGTTCGCTGGAACTCTCTGAACACGCCCGTGCCACACGGGGACAATTGGCGACGCCGCATTCGCAGCGCTCGGTTGCGCGGATCTCTGTAGTCATCAACTCTGGTGGTGAATGTCTTTGGTTCGAAGACCTGATCGACGCATGCCGCCGTGCGGTACCGACTGAAACACAGGTCATGGTCAAACGCGAAGACGAACAAGCTTTTGCCGAATTGAACGCGGCCAATCCGATTTTTGTCGAGGATGCCGCACGCCTGTTCTGCGAACAATTGCAGGCAGACCCGCGCGTCGGCGATTTTCGCGTGATTGCGAGCCATCAGGAAAGTTTGCACAGCCACGATGCAATTTCGGTTTTGACTGACGGTCCAACCTTCGAAATGCAAAGCATAGATCCAAAACTGTTCAATACGCTGTTTCACGTCGGCTGATCACGGTTGCAAAGGGGCAGGTGCCGGCGCGATAATCTGCACGATTATCAAAAAATTGCTGCATTGCGGCAAGCGTCTGTCGGCTATGCATTTTTGTTGGTACTCCTCATGGGCAAGGGAGCCTATCTAACGGGTAACGCAATCATACTCAGTGATCCGAAAGGTAGCTCAAATGGCCTATCACAATATCGCAACTCCCGCCGTCATCCTGAACCGCGAAATCGCTTTGACACGCAGGTTCTTTGCCCGCATCAGCGCTTGGTTCTCAAATGCCTTTCAGGCAATGCAGCGGGCATCCTCTGCGCAGCGTCGCTTTGAACGGATGCAAAGCTTGCAGGCGAAATCAGACGCCGAACTGGCAGCACTGAACATCAAACGCGACGATATAGTTCATCACGTTTTTGGTGATTTGTACTACGTCTGAACCAGATTGGTCCTGGCAGTCGAAATTCCATCTGATCAGAGGTTTCCAGCCTGTGATCAGATGTTGCCAAGGACTGTACGTGCCAGTGTCACATGCGTTTCGATCTGCCATTCGGACCCATGCGAAATGACAACTTTTGCCCTGCTGAAAAAGCGCAGGCAGGGTTGTTTTCGTGTGATTCCTCTGCAGATTGCTTGACACCGCGAAGGCTCCGCGCCAACGCTGCAGCCATGTTGGATTTACGCCCCGTAGGATATGTTGTCGGCCTGTTGGTAGCCGTTCTGGGTGTGGCCATGATCCTGCCAATGTTGGTGGATGTCGCCGAGGGACGGGGGCATTGGCGAGTCTTTGCTGAATCCAGTTTGATGACCACCTTGATGGGGGGGCTGATTGCGCTGGCCTGCGCCAACGGTGTGCGCGAAGGCCTAACGATCCAGCAGACCTTCCTGTTGACCACCGGCGTCTGGTTGATGTTGCCGCTTTTCGGTGCCTTGCCTTTTATTCTGGGGGCGACGGAAACCAACTTTACCGATGCGTTTTTCGAGGCAATGTCAGGGATGACAACTACTGGTGCAACGGTGTTGAGCGGTCTCGAAGCCTTGCCAAAAGGTTTGTTGTTATGGCGCGGAATTCTGCAATGGCTGGGTGGTATCGGTATCATTGTTGTCGCCATGGTGTTCCTTCCCGAACTGAAGGTAGGGGGCATGCAAATTTTCAAGTCTGAAAGCTTTGATACCTTTGGAAAAATTCTTCCGCGCGCCGGTCAGATCGCCACGCAAATTTCCGTCATTTATCTCTGGCTGACCTTGGCATGTGTGGCAAGCTATGTTGCCGTCGGCATGAGCATATTTGACGCCACGGTGCATGCGCTCACCACGATCTCAACGGGTGGTTTCGCCAATTATGATGCATCTTTCGGCACGTTTTCGGGGCCGGCGGAATATGTCGCTTCGGTTTTCATGGTCTTGGCGGCGCTGCCATTCGTTAGATATGTCCAACTTGTGAACGGCAATCCACTGGCGCTGCATCGCGACCCGCAAGTGCGCGGATTTCTATTGACGATCCTGGTGCTTGTGCTGGTTGTATTCATCCTGTTGCAGCGCGTATTTCCGAATTCGGAAGAACGTATTTTTCGCGAAGCGCTTTTCAACATCACCTCCATCATTTCAGGCACGGGTTATGCTTCGGTTGACTACATGCATTGGGGCGCCTTTGCCGTCACATTGTTTTTTTTCATCGGGCTGATCGGAGGCTGCGCGGGTTCTACCGCCTGTTCAATCAAGATTTTCCGCTATCAGCTATTATTCGCGTCGATACGGGCCCAATTGCACCGCATCCGTTCCCCCCATGGTATTTTTACTCCGCGCTATGATGGACGACCTGTGGGGCCAGATGTCCTGTCATCTGTGATGTCGTTTTTCATGTTCTTTATCGTGACCTTGGGGCTGGTAGCGGTTGCGCTCAGTCTGACGGGTCTTGACTTCATCACATCGGTTTCAGGCGCGGCGGCGGCATTGGCCAATATTGGTCCCGGTCTCGGGCCGATCATCGGCCCCGCCGGCAATTTCAGCAGCCTCAACGATACTGCCAAATGGATATTGACCGCTGCGATGTTTATCGGACGACTGGAACTTTTAGCCGTCTACGTTATCTTAACTGTTAAATTCTGGAGAGCCTGATGGATCATCAAACACGCCCCCTTGGTGCGCAAATTTCGCATATGCTCAAGGATCGCGGGGTTGATGTCATTTTTGGTATTCCCGGCGTACACAATCAGGAAATGTATCGCGGCATCGAAGAGGCCGGGATAACTCATGTGCTGGCGCGTCACGAACAGGGCGCGGGGTTCATGGCGGATGGCTATGCCCGCGCGTCCGGCAAGCCGGGAGTCGCCTATGTCATCACCGGACCGGGGGTGTGCAACATCATGACCCCGATGGGGCAGGCCTATTCCGATAGCGTACCGATGTTGGTGATTTCGTCTTGTCTGGACGAAGTTGCGGCAAAGCGTGGCCAGTTACATCAGATGAAAGACCAACAGACCGCGGCAGCCACGGTGTGTGACTGGTCCGAAGAAGCGCGGACAGCAGATGCGGCCTATCAATTGATTGATCGCGCTTTTGCCGAGTTCAGGGGCAAAACCCCGTCGCCAAAGCACATTCAGGTGCCAATCGCGCAACTGGAGGGAGAGGCAGCGGCAGCACCCGCACCACCACCACAAATGGCTTTGTGCACTGCGGATCCAAGGCAGATCGCACTGGCTGTTGAAGTGATAACAAAGGCATCCAGACCTCTGTTTGTATTTGGCGGGGGAGCCGCCCGGGCGCATCCCGCGGCACGGGCTGTCCTGAAAGCAGTGGGCGCGGCCTCCTTTACCAGTTACGCAGGGCGCGGCATTGTTGCACCGGGAGATCCGTTATCGTTTGGTGCAACCCTTGCACGACCGGCAAGCGCAGAGATTGCAGAGCAGGCAGATTTGGTTGTTCTCATTGGCACCGATCTGGCAGAAGTTGACTTATGGCGTGATACTCTGGGACATGAGTGTCAGGCGATTGTGGTGAACCTGGATCCGGAAGTTCTGGCCAAAGCAGATTCTGGTGACATGGTGCACTGCTGCGACGCGGCTGATTGGCTACAACAGCTTTTCAATGCACTTGAAGGGCATGTTGCGGATACGCAATGGCTGGCGCAGGACGTGGCAAAGACCCGTGCCCTCTGGCGGGCGGAAACCGATGCGGAACGTCCCGGAATCGTGCCGATTTGTGATGCGCTGCGTGACGCAGTGCCAGCGGATACGATGATCTATTCCGACATGACCCAATTTGCCTATGCCGCCAAGGAAGTCTGGGAAATGGAGTGCCCGGGTCACTGGCATCATCCCTACGGCTTTGGCACGCTTGGCTATGCGACGCCAGCGGCGATCGGGGGGGCGGTGGCGCGGCGCGGTAAACCGACAATGGCGATCATCGGGGATTATGGATTCCATTATACGATGCAGGAACTGGGTGTTGCTGTTGAACTGGGTCTCAGCCTGCCGATCATCCTCTGGGACAATGGCAAACTGGGTGAGATCGAGGACAGCATGGTGCGCGCCCAGATAGCGCCCAACGCCGTTGTGGCGCATAATCCCGATTTTGTGAAACTGGCCGAAGCTTTTGGCGCGTTCGCGGTGACACCCGCAAGTGTGCCGGACCTGCAGGCTGCGGTAAAAAGCGCATTTGATGCATCTGGCCCGACACTGATTTATCTTACGCCTGCCGTTCTGGGTTAGCTGGCTTGTTTCAAGGCCGTCGGGTCGGACAATTGAAACGATCGCTTTGACGCAAGGGGCGGGTTCGTCCTGTACCAAACCGGGCCCTGTTCGGGACAGGACAGCAACGGCGCAGGACCCTTCGGCCCTATCTTAATCCCAGCAACTGACCAGCACGGTCATGCCCTGCGCAGCCAGCCGCAAATCACGTGGGGCGACATTGCCGGTGCGGTCAGCAGCGGTCAGTTGCACACCAGCTTGTGCGGCCAGATCAGCGATCGACGTGCTGTCGACAGCAAAGCTCACATCCTTAGGCAATTGTTGGTCCTTTGTCGTATTGGGCAACAACATGCCCACGACATTGCCGCTGGCATTGAACACCGGGCCACCGGAATCCCCGGCCTGAGCCTTAAGAGACAGCCGGCTGAGGTGTTCTTCGCCTGCCAAGCCACGGATGTCTTCGACCTTGCCAAAGGTCAGGGTTGCGGCTGATAAGACGCCTTCATAGGAGTATCCCGCAACGGATACTTCGGTCTGCAGGCGCGGCGTGCCCAGATCAAATGCCGCTACCGCCAGCGGTGCCAGCGGGCTGCTTGGTTTCAACAAGGCCAATCCGTTGATTGGATCCTGCGCCACAACTTCTGCCTCGGTGTCACCATCGACTGTCAAGCGCCCGCAGGCCTCGACCGCCTGCGTCGTTGTCAAAACAACACCACTGCGATCGACAAAGAAGCCGGAACGCGAGATTTTCGGCTGACGAACCGACAGGCCGGAAACCAGATCAATCGCTTGTTCGGCATCCCCCCCGGCTGCCGGATCCAGAACGCCGGGCAAAAGCGTAAAGCTCTTGAGCATTTCATCCATGACACGGGTCCGCCGCTCTTCGTCGCCGGCAGGCCAGATCAGGGTAAAGCCTTTGACCTGTCCGTCTTCCAGTGACACGCGGGTTTCGCTGATGATCCGGCTGTTTTCACCGACCAGCGTGAAAGACGCGTTCTTGCGCTCACGAGGTCCGTTGAGTGGCACGATTTCAAGTGTCTGCATGATGTCGTAAAGACCGAACAAGGTATTCTGATCGCCTGCTTGCGAAATCAGCAGCACACGCGCGCCGATGTCACCTGTCGCATTGTAATGCGCGAAAGGGGCTTCGTATTTCGCAAAGGCTACTTCAGCCGTGGGCATGATCATCTCGATGCCTGCCTGTGTGTCGCGGACCAGTTGCAAGCCCAGACCATCCAAGACTGCGTTGTACTGGCGCAACAGGGCGGCACGTTGCATGGTCGTCAAGACGCCTGTGGTCTCGTAATTATTTGCCTCTTGCCAGGCGGCCATCGAATTGCGGGTGCCGCGCCCGTATGATCCGTCAATTGCAGCGTCATAAAACCCGGCCCATTTCAACGCGATCTGCAGATCCTTGCGATCCTGCGCCGTCAGGCTGCGTTCGCTGCGTCGCGCCTCAGCCAGTGTTTCGTCTGCGGGTTCCAGCAGGGGTGTTTCCGGTTCGCTGATGGGTGCCTGAACATCAGGTGTGACATCAGGTGTGGTTGTCACGGTCTCAACCGCAGAGGGTGCTTCCAGCACACCGCGATTCAGCACATTTGCACCGATGGGCCAGAATTGCTGGCGAAAACTGGACGAAAACTGGATAAAACTGTCGCGGGGCACGATCCGGGTACGCACATACTGGCGCAAGACCTGTTCTGCATCCGCACGTCGGTAAGGGCCCACGGCAATAGCATACCAGCCGCCGCCCAAGGCAAAGCCGTTCACATCTTCGATCTGACCTGCATATTCCCGCGCCCGCGCTGTCGCCTCCGACAGGCTGGGCTGTGCTTCGATCTGGACCCAGACGACATCGTCAGGGGATTGGGCCAGGGCGGCGGACCCGATAAAGGTCGCCAAGGTAAATACCACAGCCAGAAATGCCGAAACAATACGCGTCATAGGGGAAGTTTCTCATGTGAATCAACAGAACGCGCACATAAGCAGGAAACCGGCTGAAATGCCATGGCCAGCGCATCAAATTTGCAAGGCCATTTTGTCGGTGTGATGCAATTGACGCCATAGGGTCCGGTGCGTAGGTAGAGCGCGTCGCCAACCAGAGGCAAGCCTATGTCCCAGACCCCAACAAAACCCCGTTCGTTCCAATCAATCATATTGGCTTTGCAGAATTACTGGGCGGCTCAGGGCTGTGCCATGCTGCAGCCCTACGATATGGAAGTGGGGGCGGGAACGTTCCATCCGGCAACGACTTTGCGCTCGCTTGGGACCCAACCCTGGGCTGCCGCATATGTGCAGCCCTCGCGCCGCCCGACCGACGGTCGTTATGGTGAAAACCCCAACCGCTTGCAACACTATTACCAGTATCAGGTATTGATCAAACCCAGTCCGCCGAACCTACAGGAACTCTATCTCGGTTCCCTTGCTGCCATTGGGATCGAAATGGAGTTGCACGACATCCGCTTTGTCGAGGATGACTGGGAAAGCCCGACTCTTGGTGCCTGGGGGCTGGGCTGGGAAGTCTGGTGTGACGGCATGGAAGTTAGCCAGTTCACCTATTTCCAACAGGTCGGCGGGCAGGATTGCCATCCGGTCAGTGGCGAGTTGACATATGGACTGGAGCGCCTGGCCATGTATGTCCTCGGAGTGGATCATGTCATGGACATGCCCTTCAACGACCCCGACGCGCTGATTCCCCTGACATATCGCGATGTGTTCAAACAAACCGAAGAAGAATACGCGCGCTGGAATTTCGATACCGCCAATACCGAAGTATTGTTGCGCCAGTTCGAAGAGGCCGAGGCCCATTGCAAAATGATCCTTGAGCAGCCCCATCTTGATCCCAAGACCGGCAAACGCATCATCATGGTGCATCCGGCCTATGATCAATGCATCAAGGCCAGCCACATCTTCAATCTTCTTGATGCGCGCGGCGTGATTTCTGTCACCGAACGCCAAGCATACATCGGACGGGTGCGCAGCCTATCAAAACTCTGTGCCGATGCCTTTGTGCAGACCGATGCCGGTGGCTGGTCCGAGGATGCGGCGTGAACTGTCGCAACGCCACTCCTGGTTGCGGAGCTCTGACCATCAGCGCGCCAAGATGGTGGATATGAACATGAAGGATTTTGAGGTCATCAACGACACGGGCGTTTCAGGCACCGACTTTGGCATTTCCAGTGCTGGAACTGAGACAAACCTCATGCATGTCCTGGACATTGGGCACGGCAGTTTTCATTCTGATGATTTGCCCGCGCTGAATATGCATCTGACGGCCAATTCCCGCAGCTTCGAAGGCCCCAACGCCACCTTTTACAACATGCGCGAAATCGAGGGAACGGACATTGATGGCAACCTGCAGCACTTTGGTAGAACACTGTCAAATGCAGAAGGATTGCTACTATGAACGGCAGAATAATGGGGATTACCATTTTGTTAGCATCCATCATCGCAGGCGCAGGCATGTATTACCTGCAGGTTTACGGGTTTTATGACGCAGTATACAGCGAAGAGGTGCAACTGGTGTCGCTCGCGACCGAGCAGCCGGAAACCATTGTCTTTGACAATTTTCAGGCGATCGACGCAGACAGTTCACCGATCCGCTATCGCGCTTGTTTCACGACACCGCAAAGCCTTGCTTTCTTCACGGAATCCTACGTGCTTGCCCCCAACATCGACCCGCGCAATGCGCCCAAATGGTTTGACTGTTTTGACGCTGCTGCCATCGGCGCGGAACTTGAGGCCGGCACCGCGTTGACCTTTATGGGAACCAAGAATATCGAATTTGGTGTTGATCGTATTGTCGCCATCACCGAAGACGGACGCGGCTATGTCTGGCATGAACTCAACGATTGTGGCGACAAGGCCTATGACGGCACCATTATCGGCGAGGAATGCCCAGGACGCCCGACAGAATAGCCTAACCATTGCTCAACCCGACCCACACCACACCCCGTAAGGAAATCCCGTGTCTGACCTGCTGATTGAACTCTTCTCCGAAGAAATCCCCGCCCGCATGCAAGCCCGTGCCGCGCAGGATCTGCAAAAGCTGGTGACAAACGGTCTGGTCGAGGCGGGCCTGACCTATGCTTCTGCCGCTGCATTTTCCACTCCGCGACGGCTGGCGCTGACGGTTGAGGGGATGCTGGATGCCTCGCCTGCCGTGGTCGAGGAACGCAAAGGCCCCAAGGCGGATGCGCCTGAAAAAGCGATTGAGGGGTTTCTGCGTGGCGCGGGGTTGACCCGCGACCAGTTGGAGGAACGTGACACGCCCAAGGGCAAGATCCTGTTTGCCAAAATCAACAAACCGGGCCGTCCGGCGGCAGAGATCGTGGCCGAAGTTCTGGAAACAACAATCCGCAATTTCCCCTGGCCCAAATCCATGCGCTGGGGATCGGGGAGCCTGAAATGGGTGCGGCCTTTGCACTCCATCGTTTGTATTCTGACTGGCGAGGATGGCGCAGAGATTGTCCCGATGGAAATCGACGGTATCCAGTCGGGTGACATCACCTATGGCCACCGCTTTCTTGCGCCCGATGTGATCAAGGTCACAGGGTTTGAGGATTATGAGGCCAAACTCGCCCGCGCCAAAGTCGTGCTGCGCGCCGATGCGCGGGCTGAAACCATTCTGAATGATGCCAACAATCTGGCCTTTGCGTCAGGCATGGAAGTGGTCGAGGATGCGGGCCTCTTGGCCGAGGTTGCGGGGCTGGTGGAATGGCCTGTTGTGCTGATGGGCAATATTGCCGATGACTTCCTTGGCCTGCCGCCAGAGGTTCTGCAAACCTCGATGAAAGAGCATCAGAAATTCTTTTCCGTGCGCAACCCCAAGACGGGGCGCATCGAGCGGTTCATCACCGTCGCCAACCGCACCACCGCCGATGAGGGTGCGACGATTTTGGCAGGCAATGAAAAGGTGCTCTCGGCGCGGCTGGCGGATGCGAAGTTCTTTTGGGAGAACGATCTGCGCGTTGCAACGTCAAAGGATGGCATGGCCACTTGGGTCAAGGCGCTGGAAAACGTCACCTTTCACAACAAGCTGGGCACGCAGGCCGAGTTGATTGAGCGCATGGCCGTTCTGGCAGGTGAGCTTGCGCCGATGGTTGGTGCTAAGAAGGAAGAGGCCATGGAGGCGGCGCGGGTGGCCAAGGCCGATCTGTCCTCCGAGATGGTCTATGAATTCCCCGAATTGCAGGGCTTGATGGGGCGGTACTATGCCTCCGCTGCGGGCATGTCCGATGCCATTGCTGCCGCTGCACAAGAACACTACGCGCCTTTGGGGCCGTCCGATGATGTGCCTACCGCGCCCGTGTCCGTCGCCGTGGCGCTGGCCGAGAAGATCGACAAGCTGACCGGCTTCTGGGCGATTGACGAGAAGCCGACGGGGAGTAAAGACCCCTTTGCTTTGAGAAGGGCTGCGCTGGGGGTTATTCGGATATTGGTTGAGAATGAGTTGGTTTTTTCATTTTCGGCAGTAGTTCACACTTCCTATGCGAAGATTATTAATTCGGTTGTGAACACGATCGCGGTATTCAAGGAACATAAAATTGGTAGCGGCGACACAGCTTACGAGACTTATTCTTTGGTTGGCGGCTTAGATGAACTTGACGGAGGTCTTGTCGACGAGATCTTATTCACTGAATTTAAGGGTCGCCAAGAGGGTGTAGGTCACCACGAAGGAACTTGGGTGGGCGACGACAAGGCGACGCTGCGACAGCTGGATTCAGTTGAGAAGATTAAAGCCGATCTCCTCTCCTTCCTCCACGACCGCCTCAAAGTCTATCTCAAGGACCAAGGCATCCGCCACGACATCATCGACGCTTGCATCGCTATGGAAGGCAACGACGATCTGACCCTGCTGGTCAAACGCGCCAGGGCGTTGAGCGAAACCTTGAAAACCGACGACGGCGAAAACCTGATCCAGGGGTTCAAACGCGCCAACAACATCTTGACCCAAGCGGAAGAGGCCGACGGCGTCGAATACTCCTACGGCGCGGATGTGAAATTCGCTGAAACCGACGAGGAGCGCGCGCTTTTCAAGGCACTGGATGACGCAGAGGCGGTGATCACCCCCGCGATGGAAAAACAGGATTTCACCACTGCCATGTCCGCCATGGCCGATTTGCGCGGTCCTGTTGACGCTTTCTTTGATGCTGTACAGGTAAATTCAGACAATCCAACTGTGCGGCGCAACCGTCTGAACCTGCTTAGCCGGATTAGAAGCATCTGTAGCTCGGTTGCCGATCTGACATTGATTACTGGCTGACAAGGCCGGCGGCCCCTTGCCAGACCCTGCATAACCCCTATGCTGCACCTGAAACCGAAAGGTGCTGCAGTGCAGAATAATCCAGATACGACGCTGGTAACAGCGACCGGACCGATCACAAACGAGACCCACGGCGGGCGCGCCAAGTGCCTGCAACGTCTTGTGCGCCTTGATTTGCCGGTACCGCGCACCGTTGCGATTTCCTTTGGCGCTGTTCAGAAGATCGCCAAAGGCCAGATGCCAGATGTGGCCGCAGTAGTGGCCCAGATGCCCGAGGGGGCGCTGATGTGTGTACGCCCCTCCAGTGAAGATCCCGATTGGGGCGGGCCGGGCGCTGTATTGAACATCGGGATCAACAACAGCCGTTTTGACGAACTTTGCGCCAGTATTGGCGAAGACGCGGCAGCAGCGCTTTATACCCGATTTGTGCAGAGCTATGCGATCAATGTCGCCCGTCTTGACCCGGATATGTTCGACGATGTCGCGGGGCAAGGGCGGGCAGCACTTGAACAATCGCTCAAGGCCTACGAAAGGGAGACCGAAGAAGAGTTTCCTCAGGACCCGACCGTGCAGTTGTCCGCTGTCCTGCGTTCGATGGCGCGGGCTTGGGATGGAACGTCGGCGCGGTTGTTGCGACAGGCCAAAGGCGCGCCGGCTGATGCGGGCCTCGGGCTGGTGGTGCAACAGATGGCATTTGGTGTCGGCATCGGCGAATGCGGGTCCGGGATACTGCAACTTGTCGATAGCGACACAGGCGAACCCCAGATCAAGGGTCGCTATCTCAGCCAATCGCAAGGGCGCGACGCGATGGAAGGGGACGCCGCAGCCTTGTATCTGACCCGTGATCCGCGTGGTCCCTCGCTCGAAGAACTGGCACCAGAGGCGTTCAAGGAACTATTGGCGCATACGGCATTGATGCGCAGGCGGCTCCGGGCGGAAATGTTGGTTGAGTTTGTCATCGACGCGGGCAAATTGCACATTCTGGATGGTATGCGCGTGGCGCGGTCGTCCCGTGCGGCGGTGCGCATTGCTGTGGCACTTGCCGATGAAGGCATCATCTCGCGCGAGGAAGCGTTGATGCGGGTCGAACCGCGTACCCTGACCGAATTGTTGCACCGCCAGGTTGATCCGCGTTCAAAGCGCGATGTGATTGGCCGCGGGATTGCAGCCAGCCCCGGTGCCGCGACCGGTAAGATCGTGTTTTCCGCCAATGAGGCACAATCCAGTGCCGCCCGTGACGAGCCCTGCATTCTGATCCGTCGTGAAACCGCGCCAGAGGACATTCGCGGCATGCATGCCGCCGTCGCAGTCATGACGGAAAGAGGTGGTGCCACCAGCCATGCCGCAGTCATTGGGCGCGGGCTCGGCTTGCCCTGTGTCGTGGGCGTGTCAAAGATCAAATTCAATCTGATCCAGAAGCAATTGGTCACAGCCGATGGCCGCATCTTTAGTGAGGGTGACGTGATCACCGTGGACGGTAGCAGCGGGCAGGTTCTGGCAGGCTCTGCCGATATGATCGAGGCCGCACTGGATGAGAATTTCACACGTTTGATGTCATGGGCAGAGGACGCTGCCGACATTGACATTCGCGCCAATGCCGACACGCCGGCCGATGCCCAGACTGCGCGCAATTTCAATGCCCATGGCATCGGATTATGTCGCACAGAACACATGTTTTTCGAGGCTGGTCGCCTCACGGTCATGCGCGAAATGATCTTTGCGGAAACAGGTGAGGACCGGCGCGCCGTGCTGGAACGTCTGTTGCCCATGCAGCGCGAAGACTTCAAGGAATTGTTTCGCATCATGCAGGGGCAGCCGGTATGTATCCGGTTGTTCGACCCGCCGTTGCACGAATTCCTACCGATGAACAAGGCAGGGCAGCGCGAATTGGCAGATGCCTTGAACCTGCCGCTGTCTGATGTCACGCGGCGGATCGAGGCAATGTCAGAGCATAACCCGATGCTTGGGCTGCGTGGGGTGCGTCTTGGCGTGACGGTGCCGGAAATCTACGAAATGCAAGCGCGTGCCATCTTTGAGGCGACCGTCGCAGCAAGCCGCGATGGCGATCCTGTGGTGCCAGAGATCATGATCCCCTTGGTATCGACACGGCGCGAAGTAGAAATGGTCAAAACCGCGATTGACGCGATTGCGGCTGCCGTGCGGACCGAACAGGACGCAAGTTTTGAATACCGTCTGGGGATCATGGTCGAAACCCCCCGAGCGGCGTTGCGGGCTGGTGAAATCGCGCCTCACTGTGCCTTTCTCAGCTTTGGAACAAACGACCTGACACAAATGACCTATGGCTTGTCCCGTGATGACGCGGGGCGGTTCATGTCGGATTACGTACAGCAAGGTGTCTTTGCCGAAGACCCTTTTCACATGCTTGATGTTGAGGGTGTGGGCGAGTTGCTGACCCTGGGTGCAGCACGGGGGCGGGCGGCGCAACCGGGCATTACCGTATCGCTTTGTGGTGAACATGGAGGGAATCCCGAATCGATTGCATTTTGTCGGGATGCCGGATTTGATTATGTTTCATGCTCGCCATTTCGCGTTCCGGTAGCAAGACTGGCTGCAGCGCAACTCGCGATCAAACACAAAATCGGGTAGGTCAGCACCGCTGTCGTGCTAAGGAATGTAGCACGAGGCTGCTTTCTGCCGAGCATTTTGGCAAGACCTTTACCAATTGGATAAATTTGGGTAGCGCTGGCGCGATTTTAACGATCTTTGAGTTTCTCCATGCTGTTACTTCGCCATTCAATTCTCGCCCTGGTTATGGGCGCTCTTTCGGTTTTGCCTATGGGAGCCTCTGCATCGTCAGCAAAGGCAAAAGATCTGGCGCGGATTGAGAAAAACGGGTTGAAGTCGGTAGGCCAGAAACAACTTGAAGCGCTGGCAGCCCAAACGGTAGCCGCCAAGGGGAACGTTCAATATTCTCGCAAATGGATCGATAGTCGACCCAAGGCAACCGGTTCCGCTCAGTGGCGATGCTTGGCCGAAGCTCTTTATTTCGAAGCGCGGGGCGAAACGGTCAAAGGACAGTTTGCCGTGGCAGAGGTGATTATGAACCGTGTGAAAAGCGCACGCTTTCCAGGATCCCTATGCGCCGTGATCAATCAGGGCACAGGCAAGAAATATCAATGTCAGTTCACCTATACCTGCGATGGTCGCGCCGAGGTGATCTCGGAACCACTTGCCTTTGCCCGTGTCGGCAAAATCGCGCGGTTGATGATTGACGGTCAGGTGCCCAAATTGACCGAAGGGGCCACTCACTATCATACCACTGCCGTAAATCCGCGCTGGGCCAGGGTCTATACCCGCACGGCCAAGATTGGCGTGCATTTGTTTTATCGCCACACTTGGCGCACTGCCTCCAACTGACGGTTTCAAATGCTGGCTTGCCGGAAAACGGACTGTTAAGTATGGGGTGCATCGTTAGACCGATGACACCGGTCGAAGAGAAAGGCCGATCCAATTCAAGGGGATGCCACATGTCTAACGAAATCCGTCTTGCCTTTGCTCACCCATCCGAACGCGCCGATGCCATGTCGGGGGGCGATCCGCCTGACCGAATTTCCTTGCGTGATCATATAGTAGACGTCGAGATTGGTGCGTTCCAGACCGAGCGCGGTGTGAAACAGCGCATCTGCTTTAACGTTGTTGTTGAAGTGCGTCCCCTGCGCGGACCAATTGACGACGACGTTGACCGCATCCTGAGTTATGACCGCGTCACCGAAGCCATTGCTGCCGAACTCTCCACCGAACGCCTTGCATTGCTGGAGACATTGGCCGAAAGGGTGGCAGAGCGCATCCTGCTTGAACCACAGGCGTTGCGGGCTTTTGTGCGTATCGAAAAACTGGATCGCGGGCCCGGTGCTCTTGGTGTCGAGATCGTGCGCACCCGTGTGGCGGAACCGGCGACAGATCTGGTTCCCGAAGACTCCCCACAACCCGAATTGGTGTTCCTCAGTAATGCTGCGATTGCATCCCCCTATCTGACTGGCTGGCTTGATCAATGGCATGCCCTTGAGACGCCTTTGATTTTATGTGTAGGAGCTTCTGACGCGCCAGCGCCGCAGGTGCCGCATAAGATGGCGCAGCGCCGCATTGATCTTCTGGCGATTGAACAAAATGCCTGGGTGCTGGCGGCGAAAGATGATCGCTGCGTGGTCGTAGAAACCCGGACCGAACTGGATTGGGCCATGAAAAACGGCCAGACAAGCGTCTGGGCACCCTCTAAAATCGTGCTCGACAGCGTTGATACGCCGTCGGTGCAGGCCTGTGATGCAGTGGCGCTCGCGGCGTGGTTTGCCGCAACCCTGGATGCCACCGAGATGGTGGTCATGGGCGCGGAGCTCCCGCAAAAGGCAGAGGTGCCATTGCGTGCACTGGATGTTGAAACACAGGTCATCGCGTGAGCGAAACAAGCGATTACTTCCGCCCCATTGTGCAGGTGGGGCCTGCCCGTCCGGCCGGGGCCATCGGTTTGGCAGGCGGCTGGGGATGGTTCACCCATCTTGAAGTCCTGGCACGCGGACGCATGCCGAAGGTGATCCCCCTGACACAAGCACCCGCTGATGTGTTGGACATATTGACCACCACCCGCAGTGATATTGGCGGGCTTGCAATGTCGCGTCCGCGCGCCATGGGCATCCTGAATGCCACGCCCGACAGTTTCTCCGACGGTGGGCTGCATGCCAGCGCCCAGGATGCGATCACTGCTGGACTGGCGATGCGCGATGCGGGTGTCGACCTGCTTGACGTCGGCGGCGAATCCACCCGTCCCGGGGCCGAAACGGTAACAGCTGACGCTGAAATAGGCCGTGTCGTTCCGGTGATAAGTGGCCTACGTGCAGCAGGAGTAGAAACCTTGATCTCGGTGGATACGCGCAAGGCAAATGTGGCTGCGGCAGCCTTGGATGCCGGGGCCGGCCTGATCAATGATGTATCTGGATTCACCTATGACGACGGTCTTGCCGGTCTTGCTGCCAGCTATGCAGTGCCCGTCTGTGTGATGCACGCATTGGGTGATCCCGCGACGATGCAGAACAATCCGCAATATGATGATGTCTTGTTGGACGTCTATGATTTTCTCTCTGCTCAGGTGGCGTTTCTTGAGCAGGTAGGCGTGGCGCGGGACCGGATCATTGTCGATCCCGGAATCGGGTTTGGCAAGACGCTTGAACACAACTTGACGCTGCTGGCGCGACTTAGCCTGTTTCACGGAATTGGTGTGCCGGTTCTGCTGGGTGCATCAAGAAAGCGGTTCATTGGTACGATTTCTCAGACGGAAGCGGCACATACCCGCCTGGCGGGAAGTTTGGGGGTTGCTTTGGCGGCACTTTCCCATGGTGTTCAGATCTTGCGGGTGCATGATGTCGCCGAAACCATTCAAGCAATTGCATTGTGGCAAGCGGCCATGGCAGGAAGACAGATATGAGCAAACTCTTTGGTACTGATGGCGTGCGTGGCACGGCAAACATACATCCGATGACGCCTGAAATGGCGCTGCGTATCGGCGCAGCCGTAGGGCGGTATTTTCGTCGTGATGGCAGTGCTGTGCATCGTGTGGTGATCGGCAAGGATACGCGACTTTCGGGATATATGTTTGAAAACGCATTGACCGCAGGGCTGACCAGTACCGGGATGAGCGTTTTATTGCTGGGGCCGGTCCCGACGCCAGCAGTCGGCCTTTTGACCCGTTCCATGCGGGCAGATCTGGGTGTGATGATCTCGGCCAGCCATAACCCCGCTCATGATAATGGGATCAAGTTCTTTGGCCCTGATGGTTTCAAACTGTCAGATCAGGTGGAGTCCGAGATCGAAGCATTGGTGGAAAGCGGTGTAGAGCCCGCGCCTGCCGCCGAAATAGGCCGGGCCAAACGCATTGACGATGGTCGTTATCGCTATGTTGAACGGGTCAAATCGTCCTTTCCGCGCCAGATGCGTCTGGATGGCCTTAAGGTAGTGATCGATTGCGCGAATGGTGCGGCGCATCGGGTGGCTCCTGAAACCCTGTGGGAACTCGGGGCGGATGTGGTTGCGATGGGTACCGCTCCGGATGGACATAATATCAACAAGGGCTGTGGGTCCACACAACCTCAGGCGGCGGCGGAAATGGTCGTCGCACATGGAGCGGATGTTGGAATTTGCCTGGATGGCGATGCTGATCGCGTTATTCTGATTGATCAAAACGGGCAGGTCGGTGACGGGGACCAGTTCATGGCATTGATGGCGGCCCGCTGGGCGGCGGAAAACAAATTGAACGGAAAAGCCCTGGTTGCGACTGTGATGAGCAATCTGGGACTGGAACATTTTCTGCAATCGCGGGGCCTGCGGCTGGAACGCACCAACGTCGGGGATCGCTACGTCGTCGAACGCATGCGTGAAGGCGGCTATAACCTTGGCGGCGAACAGTCAGGCCATATCGTGATGACGGATCACGCCACGACAGGTGACGGTTTGATGGCGGGGTTGCAGTTCCTGGCCGAGATGGTTCGGTCGTCCCAACCGGCATCAGGGCTGTTGCACCAGTTTGATACAGTGCCGCAATTGCTCAAAAACGTGCGCTTTGAGGCAGGACAATTGCCCTTGGAAGACAAAACGGTCGTTGCCGCAATCAAACAGGCGGAGGCAGATTTGTCTGGGCAGGGCCGATTGTTGATCCGTAAATCCGGAACCGAACCTCTGGTGCGTGTGATGGCAGAACACGAGGACGCGACCCTGATGGAACAGGTTGTCGAAGGTGTTGTCGCGGCGGTGGAACAAGCCGTTTCCTAAGTAACCGACCCATGGGTCCTGGGCCAATTGCTATCAAACCTGATTGATAACGCTCTGCGCCTGAACCGGCAATTCAGTGCCAGTTTCAAACGATGCATCTCATCGAGATGAAGCGATATGCGCAGGGGTGGTTCAGGCCTGATATGATCAGCGCCTAGGCGTTTTTGCCTTGGTGCCTTTTGCCGAACAAGCGGCGCAATGCACCATATTGGCTCAGGGCTAGCCCCGCGAGGATCAGCGCCATCGCATATAGCAATGAGGGCGGCAGGGGTTCAGACAAGATTAACGCCCCCAGCACCACAGACCAGACCGGCACTTGATAGTTGACCAGTGACATAAAGACCGGTCCGGCACTGCGCACCACCAGAACCCGCAGGAAATTTGCCGCTGCTGTCGGCACCAGCCCGAGGAAAACCAGAACCAGCAAGATTTGCGGCGTAGGCATTTGGGGCGGGCCTTCAAGGATCAGGGCGAGAGGGATGCTGAAGGCCGATCCAAGCACCAATAGAATTGTGGACAGCCCGATCGCGTCGACGGCGGGCAAACGGCGCATCAGGATTGAACTGAGGGCATAACAGCCTGCCGCACCGATACAGGCCATACGCCCGAGGGTTTCCAGATTTCCGCCAGTGCTTGCAAAGGCCTGACCGCCGATCAATATCGCAACGCCGCAAAACCCGATGAGGAATCCCAAAATCCGCCGCCAGGTCATCCGCTCACCGGGCACCAGAAAATGCGCCAACGGCAGGATGATCAATGCAGTTGAAGCCATCGACACACCTGCGAAACCTGATGTTACATGCAGTTGGCCCCATGCCAGCAACGCAAAGGGGAGGGCACCGCTCAACCCACTGACGACAACCAGCGTGACCCGTGCCGGGCCAGAAGGCGGCGTGTGAAACAGGACAAGGCCGCGCGCCGCCCAGATCACCAGCATCACGACGGCCGCAAACCCGATGCGGGCTGCGGCCAGCCAGAAGGGTGTCATGCCTGTCAGAGCCACCTCGGTCACCATGAATGTCCCGCCCCAGACAAAGGCAAGAGTGACAATCATCAACCAGCTTTTATACGTGATTTCCGGGGTTTGCTTCATCAAGCAGAGGTACGGGGGGGAAGAAGCCGGGTCAATGGGCAAAGCGTGATTGCGCAACCTGCGGGGCGGCACGAAAAAAGGGTGGTCCGCAGACCACCCTCGCCAGACTCGATTCTTGCGCGCTTAGTTCTTGGCTTTGTCGACCATCTTGCCCGCTGAGATCCAAGGCATCATGTCGCGCAGCTTGCCGCCGACCACTTCGATCTGATGTTCGTCGTTTGCTCGGCGCGAGGATTTGATCGTTGGTTGACCTACTGCATTTTCCAACATGAAATCGCGCACGAATTTGCCCGATTGGATGTCGCTCAGAACGGCTTTCATCCGGGCCTTTGTCTCGTCATAGGGCAGGATACGCGGACCGGAGACATACTGACCATATTCCGCGGTGTTGGAAATCGAATAGTCCATGTTGGCAATCCCGCCTTCATAGATAAGATCGACAATCAGCTTGGTTTCGTGGAGACATTCGAAATAGGCCATTTCCGGCTCGTATCCGGCCTCGACCAGTGTTTCAAAGCCCATACGGATCAATTCGACGATACCACCACAGAGAACTGCCTGCTCGCCAAAGAGGTCGGTTTCGCATTCTTCACGGAAATCGGTTTCGATGATTCCGGACCGGCCACCGCCGATGGCGGAGCAATAGGAGAGACCGATTTCCAGGGCCTTGCCGGATGCATTTTTGTCAACGGCAACAAGGCAGGGCACACCGCCACCTTTGGTGTATTCACCGCGCACCGTGTGACCAGGGCCTTTGGGCGCCATCATGATCACGTCGATGCCTTCTTTGGGCTCGATCAGGCCAAAGTGAACGTTCAGACCGTGGGCAAAGGCGATGGCCGCTCCTTCACGAATGTTGTCGTGTACGTATTTTTTGTAGGTGTCCGCCTGCAGTTCGTCGGGCATGGTGAACATGATCAGATCGGCCCATGCTGCGGCTTCAGCGATTTCCATAACCTTGAGGCCTTCGCCTTCGGCCTTTGCCTTGGAAGCCGATCCGTCACGCAGGGCAACCACGAGGTTCTTGGCTCCTGAATCGCGTAGGTTCAACGCATGTGCGTGTCCCTGTGAGCCATAGCCGAGGATGGCGACCTTTTTGTCCTTGATCAGGTTAACGTCACAGTCTCGATCATAATATACGCGCATTGGCTTGTCCTTTGATTGGATTTGTTCTGAGCGGGACTATAGAGACACCGGCGCGAGTGGCCATGGTGGAATAATGAGTTTATTTGGCAAGATGAAGATGGTAATGCGCGATAAGTTTAAAAAATGGAAAAATCATGCTTGATGATGTGGATCGCCGTTTGTTGCGGTATTGGCAGGCGGAGCCGAGCCTGAGTCCGGGTGATCTGGCCGACCGATGTGGCATGTCAGCGGGCAAGGCTGCGCGCCGCCTTGCGCGGATGGAAGAGAATGGCGTGGTGCAGGGAGTCGGTGTGGTGATCAACTGGGCGGCTCTGGGGTATGCGGTAGAAGTGTCTTTACGGGTGACGCTGGACAAGACGCAGGGCAATGCATTTGACCTCTTTATTGTGGCAGCCCGCAAGGTTCCCGGGGTGATCGAGATACAGACCTTTTTGGGGCGCGTTGATCTGCGTTTATCGATCATTGCCCGCGATATGGCGCATTACCAACAGATTTACCGGCGCGATATTTTGTCCTTGCCGCATATCGCTGACATCGAAGCGTTGATGCATGTGGCCCGGATCAAGACAGATGAGACATTGCCGTTGTGATTGTGTTGGACGCCATTGATCACGGATTGCTTACGGCTTTGGCGCGTGATGCCCGTCACTCTGCCAGTGCCCTTGGCAAGGTCTTTGGCTTGTCCCAACCTGCCACTTGGCGCCGGATCAAACGGTTGGAACAGGCCGGTGTGATCGGGGGGAGACGGCTGCGGCTGGATGCGGAAAAGCTGGGGTTCGGCGTGACGGTGTTTCTGGGCATCAAGCTGGCTACCAAGGGGCGCGTGTCGCTGGAAGATTTCGAACGCGCGGTTTCGGCGATTCCAGAAGTGCAGACCGTTGAGCATGTTTTGGGGCGATACGATTACCGTTTACGGGTCGTGGCGCGGGATCTGCCGGATTTTGAACGGGTCCTGCGCCGCAGGATCATGACGTTGCCCGGTGCAGGCGAAGTCGAGGCGAATGTCTTGCTGAGCGAGGAGCGGCTTGCCGGCCCGCTATAGGGCTGGTCCCTTGTCAGCGGAGGCTCGTTCCTGCCAGTTTCACCGAGCAAGCCGAGAAGGGGACTGCGGTATTCGCCAGGTTGCGCTTTCAAGGGGATGCGCAACATCTGTAGGTGGTCACCATTGCACAGATACACTTTGCCAATGACCACGCGGCTTTGTATCTACAGGGCAAAGCACCAGCAAAGGAAATGATCATGGCATTGCTAGATACGGTAGATCCCACAGGGCTTGACGAGTTTTCGGTGGTCTTTACCGATCGCTCGCTCAATTCGATGAGTGCCGCATTTCAACAGGTGATGCGCGATATGTCGCAGATGCTGAAAGAGGTCTATCAGGCCGATGCTGTCGCAGTGGTCCCGGGTGGTGGTACATATGCGATGGAAGCGGTGGCGAGGCAATTTGCACGCGGGGCAGAGGTATTGGTGGTGCGCAATGGCTGGTTCTCCTACCGCTGGTCCCAGATCATCGAAACCGGTGGCTTGACTGCAGGGGCGACGGTAATGAAAGCGCGCCAACAGGGAAATGCACCCGCATCGCCCTATGCTCCGGCTGCAATCGAAGATGTCGTGGCGTCGATCCACGACGAAAGGCCACAGGTGGTTTTCGCACCACATGTTGAAACCAGTGCGGGGGTGATCCTGCCTGATGACTACATCGCTGAAATGGCGAAAGCCGCCCATGACGTCGGGGCGTTGATGGTGCTGGATTGCATTGCGTCGGGCTGTGCCTGGATTGACATGCGCAAGTTGGGCGTGGATGTGTTGATTTCAGCGCCGCAAAAGGGCTGGTCATCCTCTCCTTCTGCGGGACTTGTGATGCTGTCAAAGCGGGGCGAGGCGCGGCTGGCCGAGACTGTTTCGGACAGTTTTTCCATTGATCTGGGGAAATGGCGGGCGATCATGAAAGCCTATGAAGATGGGGGCCATGCCTATCACGCGACCATGCCGACAGACGCGCTGCGGATGTTTCGCGACACGATGCTCGAGACCAAGGAATACGGTTTCGAGCGGTTGAAAGAAGCTCAGTGGAAACTCGGTGACGGCGTGCGCAAGATGTTGGAGGCCAAGGGGATTGTCTTTGTCGCTGCAGATGGCTTTGGCGCGCCGGGGGTGGTGGTGAGCTATACCAATGACCCTGACGTGAAATCCGGTAGGGCCTTCGCCGAAAAAGGCATGCAAATCGCGGCGGGTGTGCCGCTGCAAGTGGGAGAGCCGGAGGGGTTCAGCACCTTCCGGCTTGGTCTGTTCGGTCTGGACAAGCTATATGATGTTGATGCGACCCTCGGTCGCCTTGCAGCGGTGGTGGACGAGGTTTTGTAGCCCGCTCAGGCATGACTCAAGCCATGAGTTACGGGAAGAGGTGGCGAAACAGGCATGCCTTTCCCTCTATTGTCGCCACTTACCCTTGGGTAAAGGGGCGTCATGCACTGCCGGAGGGGGTGTTCAATTACCTTGCGCCGAGCCCCATCTGCATCAGCAGGTTGCGTAGCGGTTTCTTGGCATAAAGCGCGTCCAGCCCCTTGGCACGAAGATCACGGGCTGCCGGATGGCTTGCCTGGGAGACACGGTTCAACAGATCGATGCCTTTGATGCGCATGCGGATGTCACCGAAGCGCGCCTTGTGATAGGCCGTGAGCATCTGCGCATTGCCCAGGGTCTCGCGATCGGCCAAGGCGAGTTGCAGCAGGCTCGCGACATCCTGAAGGGACATGTTCAACCCCTGGGCGCCGATGGGCGGCATCACATGAGCGGCTTCCGCGATCAGGGCAAGGCGCTCTCCTGAGAGGCGGGCAGCGTGCTGACTGATGATTGGCCAGACGTTGCGCGGACTGGCCAGGGTCAGGGGGCCAAGAATGTGACAGGAACGTTCCGTCATAACCGCCTCAAAGGCTGCCACATCCATTTCAGCGCGGGACAGAATGCGATCGCCATCGTCCATCCAGACAACAGCCGAAGAGGGTATTCCGTTGTGGTCGGGGAGGGGAACCAGGGTAAAAGGTCCGCCGGTACGGTGGATTTCAGTTGAAACATTTTGATGTGGCGCGGGGTGGGTGACTGCAAAAGCCAGTGCCTTTTGTCCGTAGCGTCGCGTGCTAACGTCGATGCCCGCAGCCTGTCGCATCGGACTGTCACGGCCATCGGCCGCAATGACCAGTCTTGTCATTACCTGGGTGGCATCACTCAGGCTGACTTTGGCACCGGCGGTGCGTGTGAACAGGGCTGTCGTTCCGGTTCCGGGTCGGAAATCTACATTTTCCAGCTGCTTAAGTCGCGCCACCAATTCGCGGCGCAACAGCCAGTTTGGAAAATTCCAGCCGAATGGCTGATCCGAAATCTCTGCCGCGTCAAAATCGCGTGTCACACGAGGCTCCGCGATGAGTCCACCTGCATCAATCAGCCGCATGATCTGTAATGGGGCCGCATGCGGGGCAAGAGCCTCCCATAGGCCTGCTTCTGTCAGTACCTTGCGTGCAGGTTGCAACATCGCGGTTGAACGCATGTCCGCCCCTTCGGCATCGCGCGCGGTTATCGGCGGGGCGGGATCAACGCAAATGACATCAAAACCAGCGGTGCCAAAAGCGGCGGCCGCCGTCAATCCGGCAATGCCCCCACCGGAAATCAAGATGTCACAATCATATTTCATGTGCCCAGCTTACTCCGTCAAGCGATCAAGGAAGTGAGACAAATCGTCCGTATGATACTCAATATGTGCAGCGGCAAACGGATCTGGGGCAACATGCACGGTCTTCATCCCCATTTCAAAAGGCGCGGCAAGGTTGCGCGGATCATCTTCGAACATCGCGGCCCGTTCAGGTGTCAGACCATCGGTGGCAAATACCCGGTCAAAGGCACTGCGTTCGGGTTTGGGCAGAAAACCGGCGTGTTCTACACCATAGACCGCATCGAAGACCCCCGACAGGCCACGTGCAGCCAGCACGCGTTCGGCATAGGGCGCACAGCCATTTGTATAAACGATGCGCCGACCGGGCAGGGCCTTGATCCGTGCAGCAAGGTCTGGGTCGGGAATCAGGCTGTCCATGGGAATGTCATGCACATCCTCAAGATAGGGTGCGGGATCAACGTCATGTTCGCGCATCAGGCCCGCCAGGGTCGTGCCATGGGTATGCCAATAATGAACCCGCAGACGGTTTGCTTCGTCCTTGTCTACCTTGAGGGTTGCCATGACCCAAGCGGTCATGCGCACCTCGATATGATCAAACAACCGGGCCGAGGGCGGATAAAGCGTATTGTCGAGGTCAAATACCCAAGTGTCGACATGGGAAAAAGAAGTCTGTGGCATGAGTGCATCGTTAGGCGCTTGGCGCGGGCGGCGCAAGAGCGAGCTGGCCACGGATGCTTGCGCATGCAGGCGGGCTGGGTAGGATGCCGGCATCAATGAGGAAATTGAATATGCCTGCGCTCAAATCAGGGTCAACCGACGCCTATTCGATGATACTCGAGGCGATTGACGGGGGGACCTACCGGCCCGGTGACCGGCTGGTGGAAAGTGAACTAGCCGATCGGTTCAATGTGTCGCGCACCCCTATTCGCGAGGCCTTGCAACGGCTTGAGACACAATCTTTGCTGGCCCGAGAGGGCCGCAGCCTGATTGTGGCGTCACTCGATCACAACCAAACCGCAGAACTCTATGTGGTGAGAACCGAACTGGAAGGACTGGCCGCACGTCTTGCGGCGCGCCACGCAACCCCGGAAGAGGTGCGGGTATTGCGCGAAATGGTCGAAGCGGATGATGCCCTGATCGATCAGCCGCAGGCTCTGGCACGCAGCAACAGGCGGTTTCACAAACAACTGCATCTTGCCTCGCACAACCGTTACCTGGTGCAACAACTGGATCTGGTCTATCGGTCCATGGCCTTGATGGCCGAAACATCATTGGCGGCTGAGGGTCGCGGGGAAATTGCCCAGGCCGAACACGGCAAGATCGTTTCGATGATCGAAGCCCATGACGAAGAGGGCGCAGATGCCGCATTGCGGGCGCATATTTCGGTGGCTTTTGTCACCCGTCTCAAACAGGTAGCGGACCGGCCCGAACGCGACGGTTAGGATTGGCACGAGGTTGATTTCTGGCGGGTTCCGCTCTTGTGGGTTTTACCGGTTCCTTCAATTGCGAACCGGTTCATTTGGCACCGACGGCACCCTGCGGAAACTGTTGTTTCACTGGCGACCTTTGTTCGAGGTGCGGAAGAGAATCACAAACCTCGATCCCAGGCGTTTCCAGTTCTGACATCCGTGGAGAAACCGGGGCAATTTGCGGTCCCTCAACAATCAGGTTTTGAGGATACTCCGTGGCCGATGTCACACCATGTTCCGTCTTGTCCCAGAAGAATGGGCTGGCGACAAATTCCTGCAATCCCTTGAACGCAGCCAAAGCCCCGAGAGGATAGTAAAAGGGAGTGGTGAAAACCCACCACATGAGATGCCTGTGTTCCTTACCGGAAACCGCCATCAGCGACATGCCAAGGTTCAAGGTGTACGAGAGTATGAAGACCGACACCATCGACCACATGGCCACATTGCCTAGGGTTTGCGGTACCGGATGCGGCAGGCCAAACATCGCGATCCAGAAGGACCATAACAATGGCGCGCAAAAGAACTGTGCTACCGTTGCCAAAAGCATCGTCTGAATGCCAATAAACCGACACCATCCCAAGTCTCGAAGCAATTGCCGCGGGTCGCGCATGTGCACACACCATGTAATCAGGAACCCTTTGAGCCAACGGGAACGTTGCCGGATCCAGGGCCACAAACGACAATTTGCTTCTTCATATGTTACTGTGGGCAGCAATTCTGTGACATATCCGGCCCGTGCCAGTCTTACGCCCAAATCCGCGTCTTCGGTGACATTATGTGCATCCCAACCAGAGAGCTTTTCCAGGATGTTACGGCGAAAAAACAAGGTTGTCCCCCCCAAGGGAATGACCAACCCCATCCGCGCAACCCCGGGCAGCAAGACCCGCCACCACGTTGCATATTCAATTGTAAAACAACGTGACAGCCAGTTGGCCCGAGGGTTGTAATAATCCAGGATTCCCTGCAGGCAGGCGACGTTTTCTGGTGCCTTGCGAAATCGATCCACCACGCGTTCCAGTTGATCCGGCTCTGGCGCATCTTCTGCATCCCAGATCCCGATGATACTGCCTTTGCAAAAATCCAGTGCATAGTTCAAGGCGCGGGGTTTGGTCGTCAGGCTGTTGGCCGCAGGGACGGTGATCACGCTGACCCACGACGGTAATGCCGTACGGGCAAGCGTCGTCCTTGTGATGGCATCGCTTTCTTCCAGCACCAGAACGACATCCAACAAGGCCTTGGGATAAGTCAGCTTGGTCAGGCGGGCAATCAACGCGCTGGCGATCTCCCTTTCCTTGAGCAATGGTACCATGATTGACACCCGTGGCAGGCGGAAATTCAGGGAATGGTTGGCCGTGAAGGGCACCGGGGCATCCGGCACCTTGTGGGTGATTTGTGACCAAAGTGCCGCGGCCTTGAGGGTTGAGGTCATCAGCAGCGTGATAAAAGCAAACAAGGCCGCGACGGTGAAGCTCCACAGGGGGGCGATGATCACACAGGCGAGGATGAAACTCATGATTGCCAGGGCCCATAATGTGCGAATGCGGCTTGTCACATCCCATGTGCGGCAACTGAATATGGCTGGGACGCGCGTGGCCGCCTTGTGCGCGAGCTCTAGCCCATAAGTATTTGTGATCGCGTCTTGAATCTGCTGTTCCGAAGCAACAATCGGCAGGATCGTTGGCGCATGTTCACCGAGGGCCTGCCGAAGCTTGTCAAACAATTCCGGCCTGCTGGTCGCGACGAGTAACACCCCACCCATATCCATCCATGCGACAGCACGGTATTCCAGACAGAGTTTGGGGGGCAGATGAAGGTCAAGACCCGGTTGCGGAGGATCGTCACGCAGATCGACCAGTTGGGTATTGTGCTGAGCGGCAAGGCATTCCAACACATCGCGCGATGAAGCGAGCCCTTCTGCAATCAGGATTTCTCCCAGCGGTGCGTCAACATGTTGTTGTAAATCAAGCGCGTGCACCAGATCCTTGTTTCGGATCGCACCTGTTTCAACCAGATGCCGGCCAAGCGGCATTGGCGGATGAAGCGGTCGCGCAAGTTGCGGATCAGCGAGATGTAGCCGTAGTTTGCTCATGAATAGCCCGACAGAGTTAATGAAGGGCCAAATTTGCAGTGATCGGTTAACAAGTAGTTAACGCAGGAACGGTGGGAACCCGATCAGGTCAGTACCTTCTCGATGTTGTTTTCCTGCATCGCTTGCGCGAAGCGTTCGAACAGATAATAGCTATCCTGCGGTCCTGGTGAGGCCTCGGGATGGTGCTGCACCGACCAGACAGGACGTCCTTCGAGTCGAATACCGCAATTGGACCCGTCAAACAGTGAAACATGGGTTTCGCGTACACCTGTGGGCAGGGTTTGCGCATCGACGGCAAAACCATGATTCATTGACGTGATTTCGACTTTGCCAGTGTCCATGTCCTTGACAGGATGGTTCGCCCCATGGTGGCCGTGGCTCATCTTGGTTGTTTTGGCACCAAGGGCCAGCGCCAACATCTGGTGACCAAGACAGATACCGAAAAGCGGTAGATCGGTCTTGTCCAACACTTCGCGGATCATAGGAACCGCATATTCACCCGTCGCTGCCGGATCACCGGGACCATTGGACAGGAACAGCCCGTCAGGATCATGCGCCATGATGTCATCAAATGTTGCCGAAGCTGGCAATACGGTGACATCACAGCCCGCAGAGGCAAGACAGCGCAAGATATTGCGTTTTGCGCCATAGTCGACAGCGATCACTTTATGTTTTGGGTCAAGTTGTTGGGGGTAGCCATCCGGCCATGCCCACCGCATTTCGTTCCAACGGTAGGATTGCGCACAGGTAACATCCTTGGCCAGATCCATGCCTTCAAGCCCGGCAAAGCCGCGGGCGGCGTTAACAAGCGCCGCAATGTCGAAATTTCCGTCTGGATCATGGGCTAATGCGGCATGAGGGGCACCCTGATGTCGGATGGCGCGGGTCAACCGCCGGGTGTCGATGCCACCAACGGCAATGCGGCCACGCGCTGCAAGCCATGCGGAAAGCGACTGGGTATTGCGCCAGTTGGACGGGTCGGTTGGCATCCATTTCACAATCATGCCTGCTGCTACCGGATCGGTGGTTTCGTCGTCTTCGACGTTGGTGCCGGTATTGCCGATGTGGGGAAAGGTAAAGGTGACCAACTGCCCCGCATAGGAAGGGTCGGTCATGATTTCCTGATACCCCGTCATCGCTGTGTTAAAACACAACTCCGCCACGGTCTGGCCAGTGGCACCAAAGCCCATGCCGTAAAAAATAGAACCGTCCGCAAGGGCAAGACAAGCGGTCGGGCGTGTGGGTGCAGGCGCGGACATGAGCAGTCTCCGGCAGATGTGGATGGGGTAAACGATGCTGTGGATACCGCCCGGTGACGGCAGGGTCAAGGGTGCAGCGTAAATGAGATATTGCTTAAAAACAGTCACTTAACCTCGGGGTAGGGGCATTGCTTTGACGGTTTGCTTTGGGTATGGTCGCAATCTTGAGATTTCTTTGGATGGGACGGTTCCACATGGGTTTGCGCAAACGCATCACCGAGGCCTTGAAGCAGGCCATGAAAGACAAGGATGCTGCACGGCTATCGACACTGCGCCTGATCAATGCAGCGATCAAGGACAAGGATATTGCGGCCCGTGCGACCGGGACGGATGAAGGGGTGGCAGATTCCGAGGTTCTTGCGATCCTGGGAAAAATGACCAAGCAGCGGATGGAATCTGCCCGTGCCTACGAAGAGGGCGGGCGTCTGGATCTTGCCGAACGCGAAATGTCCGAAATCAAGATCATAGAAGAATATCTGCCCCGTCAATTGAATGACGCAGAAACCACTGCGGCGGTGGAAAAGGCAATTGCCGAAATCGGCGCCGAAAGCATTCGCGACATGGGCAAGGTAATAGGGGCGCTCAAGGCGCAATACACCGGTCAGATGGATTTCGGCAAAGTCGGCCCGATGGTTAAGGATCTATTGAGCTAAGGCCGGTGAAGCAGGTTCAGGCACCTGTTATGGGTCATGCCAGCGTAGTTTCAGGTCTCTGCTGTTTGGGTTAAAAAACAAAGCACTGAACCTAAAACATAATGCAGTGCTTTAACTTTTGACGGGGGCAGAGAAGCATCGTTGCACTCATGTGCGCCTTTTCTGAAAAACTGGGGCAATGCCAGAGTCGGCGAAAGCAACTGATGTTTCACAAGCTGCCTAACGGCTCAGGGTGCGTTGCAGGTCTTTGAACAGTTCGACACGTTCTTCTTCGCTCAGAAAGGCTCCGATTTCGACCTCGCGGCCCTCACCACGCAGCGTCACGTAGTTCGGAACGGGTCCGTCCCTGTCGTATTTGGTGACCTTGGTCCAATAACGGTTGCACTGCCATTCTTTTACCTCGCCCTTGGGTGTCGTATGGACAAGACGCGCCTGGTCCGGACTGATGGTCAGGATTTCATTGATCTGGCGCGACCTGTGGTTTGATTGCAGCGCAAAATAGATCCCTGCAACCGCCATCAATGCAAAGGGCAGGATACCCCAAAGCAGAACTGTGCCGAGCAGGGCAAACGAGGGGATGAGAATCATGGTGAAGGTGGCCAGAACAAAGGCCGCGAATCCACGGGCCGGTAGGGATTGATGCGGCCAGAGGCGCATTTCCTGAAGCGCCGCCTGTGGCGGGGTTTTCCATTCGTAGGGCATTGAATTGATCCGTATTCTGATGATTGAAAGATAGCGGATCAAATTCCGTGAGCAATGCGACAGGTTGCTCAGGTGTCATGATTGTGCCTGAGAGCTGCGTTTCATCTTTTTGAGCAGCGGAGAGATGGGAATAGATCAGTGACTTTTGAGCGAATAGCTGCTTCATTTTACCGTGACGTGATTGTTGAGCAGGAACAGACAGAAAACTGTTTCAAATTAAGGGAAAAACGATGAAAGCCGTACGCCGTCCGTTGTTCTGGTATAATCTTGTCATGTGGTTGGTGTCAGTGGTGTTCGCGTCGCTGCTGATCCAGCTAGGTTCTTTGATCATGTCGGATGTACCGACAGCAGGCAAAAGAATTTCACGGGAAGATTTTCTGGATCAGCAACAGATGGATGTCGTGGATGCGCGGATTGATCAGGCGCAATCACGCCTGCAGCAGCTGGAGGACGAGTTTGAAGATGCGAGATTCGTGTTGGAGTCCCGGACGCTTGACTATCAGAACCAGAGGGCGAGCTTTGAAAACTGGATAAAAACGCGCTCTGCGACACAGTCTGAGAGCCAGAACGCAGAAGTGGTGGACCGGGTCAGGGCGGTTGAGTTGCTCAAGCTGGAAGAGCGCACCGCCCAGCGCAGGGTGAATGGACTGGGTCAGGATATTGTGCAGGCCAAACGCGATTTGGCGAAAGTAAAGAATGAACGTGGGCAAATTGTGGAAAATGCGGTTGAGCCCTATGAAAAGGCGCGAACCTTCGAGGTTCTCAAGGTATTTTTGCTGCGCTTGGCATTGACCTTGCCGCTGCTTTTGATCGCCGCATGGTTGATCTTTAAGAAGCGTCAGTCGACCTATTGGCCGATCTACCGTGGTTTTGTAATCTTTTCGTTGTTCGCCTTTTTTGTCGAACTGGTGCCCTATCTGCCGTCTTATGGCGGTTATGTGCGGTATAGTGTTGGGATTGTACTGGCACTGCTCTTCGCGCATTTCGCCACCAAAGGCATGGCGCATTATCTGCAAAAGAAGAAAAGCGAAGAGAGCAGACCAGAAAGCGAAAAGCGCAAGTTGATTGCCTATGAAACGGCAGTAAAGAAGATTTCAAATGGTGTCTGCCCCAGTTGCGACCGCCAGTTTGCCGCAGCCAGGAAGCTGCGCAAAGGAGAAGATAAGGACGAAATCAAAGTGGATTTCTGTGTGCACTGCGGATTTTGTTTGTTCAGCGCCTGTCGTAACTGCGGACAGCGCGAGAATTCTTTCTACAAGTATTGCGGAGCCTGCGGCGTCGCGTCAGAGGATGCTCCGGTCGTCGCGCAGGAATCTTGAAGCACCGGAAAATGTCAGCCAAGGCAAGGTTGCAAACAGGGTGGCAGGCGGGGTTTCCCCCGCTTGTCAGATTATTCCAATTCGACCAGCAAATCCTTGGCGTCGATCTGTCCACCGGCAGCGACATGGACAGACTTTACCACCGCATCCCTTTCGGCATGGATGCCGGTTTCCATTTTCATGGCCTCGATGGTCAGCAACAGGTCACCTTCGTGAACCTGCTGACCAACCACCGCCCCGACAGAGGCGACGACACCGGGCATGGGCGCACCGATATGTTTGTCGTTGCCCGCTTCGGCCTTGGGGCGTTGAATAGTGGTTGCCTTGACCAGACGGTTGGGCACGCGGATCACGCGGGGTTGACCGTTTAGTTCGAAGAAGACTTTTACTTCACCGTCTTCACTGGTTTCGCCCACCGCCTGTAGCCGGATCTCAAGCGTCTTGCCCGGATCGATCTCGGCACTGACTTCTTCGCCCGGCTCCATTCCGAAAAAGAACGTCGGTGTCGGCATTGTGCGCACGGGGCCGTATTCCCGGTGGCGGCCCATGTAGTCAAGAAAAACCTTCGGATACATCAGGTATCCGGCAAGGTCTTCATCATCGATCGCCATCCCCTCCAGTTGTTTGGAAAGGTCTGCACGCGTGGCCTCGATGTCGACGGGGGCAAGGTGGGCACCGGGGCGGGCAAGGTTGGGCATGTCACCTTTCAGCGCTTTGTTTACGATTGTCGCAGGGAAGCCGCCGGGCGGTTGTCCGAGGTTGCCGCGCATCATGTCGATGACTGATTCGGGAAAGGCGACCTCGGTGCTTGGGTCTTCGACTTCGGCGCGGGTCAACCCTTGTGAAACCATCATTAGTGCCATGTCGCCGACAACTTTAGAACTGGGCGTTACCTTGACGATATCGCCGAACATCTGATTGACCTCGGCATAGGTGCGCGCCACTTCCGGCCAGCGGTCATCAAGACCAAGACTTGCTGCCTGTGCCTTGAGGTTGGTGAACTGGCCTCCGGGCATTTCATGCAGGTAAACCTCCGAACTTGGTGCCTGCATGCCGGTTTCAAATGCACTGTACTGGTGACGCACGTCTTCCCAGTAATCCGAAATCTCGCGGATGGCCTGCATCGAAAGCCCGGTGTCGCGGTCGGTATGTTGCAGTGCAGAGACCACAGAGCCAAGCGTGGCCTGGGAGGTGTTGCCGGAAAAAGCGTCCATGGCACAATCGACGGCGTCGACGCCCGCCTCGCTTGCCGCAAGGATCGTGGCGCAGGCAATACCAGCAGTGTCATGGGTGTGGAAGTGGATCGGCAGGCCGACCTCGGATTTCAGGGCTTTGACCAGGACACGTGCCTGGGCCGGTTTCAGCAGGCCGGCCATGTCCTTGAGGCCAAGGACATGTGCACCGGCGGCTTTCAATTCCTTACCCATCGCAACATAGTATTTCAGGTCGTATTTTGCGCGATTCGGATCAAAGATGTCACCGGTGTAACAGATCGTGCCTTCGCAGACCTTGCCTGCGTCGATCACCGCATCCATGGCGACGCGCATGTTTTCGACCCAGTTCAGACTGTCGAAGACGCGAAAGACATCGACGCCGGATTTTGCGGCCTGGGCGACAAAGAACTGCACGACATTGTCCGGATAGTTGGTGTAACCCACGCCATTTGAAGCACGCAACAACATTTGCGTCATGACGTTGGGCATGGCTTCGCGCAGATCGCGCAAGCGCTGCCACGGACATTCCTGCAGGAAACGGTAGGCAACGTCAAAGGTGGCACCACCCCAGCATTCTACCGAAAAGAGCGAGGGCAGATTGGCCGCATAGGCCGGCGCAACCTTGATCATGTCATGAGACCGCATCCGCGTAGCGAGCAAGCTCTGGTGTCCGTCGCGCATGGTGGTGTCCGTGATCAGCAATTGACGTTGCTGTGACATCCAGTCCGCGACGGCCTGCGGGCCTTTTTGTTCCAACAGGTTGCGGGTACCCATCTGTGGTTCTGCCCGGTTTGCGGGCGGTTTGGGCGCACGTAGCTGCGAGCCGGGGCGGGCGTGATCCTTGGTCTCTGGATGGCCGTTCACGGTGATGTCAGCGATGTAAACCAGCACCTTGGTGGCGCGGTCACGGCGTTTTTTGAAGCTAAAGAGGTCCGGTGTCTCATCGATGAATTTCGTGTGGTAGGTATTGTCTAGGAACGTCGGGTGTTTCAGCAGGTTCTCGACAAAGGCAATGTTGGTGGCGACGCCGCGGATGCGGAATTCGCGCAGGGCGCGGTCCATGCGGGCGATGGCGGCTTCGGGCGTTTGTGCCTTGGCCGTGACTTTCATCAGCAGGGAATCATAGTAACGCGTGATCACGCCACCGGAATAGGCCGTGCCGCCGTCAAGACGGATGCCCATACCTGTGGCTTCGCGAAACGCGGTGATGCGGCCGTAATCAGGTATGAAATTATTCAGTGGGTCTTCGGTCGTGATACGGGTTTGCAACGCGTGACCAGTGAGGACAATGTCATCCTGGCTGGCTTTGCCAGTGGCCTCGGCGATGGTCTTGCCCTCAGCGATCAGGATCTGGGCCTGAACAATGTCGATGCCAGTGACTTCTTCGGTGACAGTGTGTTCAACCTGGACACGCGGGTTCACTTCGATGAAGTAGAATTTCCCGTCCGCCATATCCATCAGGAATTCAACAGTTCCGGCGCATTCGTATCCGACATGGGCGCAGATTTTGCGGCCCAAAGCGCAGATTTCAGCGCGTTGGTCATCACTTAGATAGGGGGCGGGGGCGCGTTCGACGACCTTCTGGTTGCGCCGCTGGACAGAGCAGTCACGTTCAAACAGGTGATAGATCTCGCCATGTTTGTCGCCGAGGATCTGCACCTCGACGTGGCGGGCCTTGAGAATCATTTTTTCCAGATAGCCTTCGCCGTTACCAAAGGCAGCTTCGGCCTCTCGGCGCCCTTCGAGAACTTTCTCTTCGAGTTCACTCTCTTCATAGATCGGACGCATGCCACGTCCGCCGCCGCCCCATGAGGCCTTTAGCATGAAAGGATAGCCGACTTTCTTGGCCTCCTTGCGGATGGCTTCCATATCGTCACCCAGCACCTCGGTGGCGGGAATGACAGGTACGCCTGCTTCTATCGCGACACGGCGGGCGGAGGCTTTGTCGCCCAGGGCGCGCATGGTTTCGGCACGCGGGCCGATGAAGGTAATTCCATTGTTTTCGCAGGCGTCGACAAAATCCGGGTTTTCCGACAATAGGCCGTAACCGGGATGAATTGCATCTGCGCCAGAGGCTTTTGCGACGCGGATTATTTCATCGATGCTTAGATAGGCCGCGACAGGGCCAAGACCCTCGCCAATCCGATAGGCTTCATCCGCCTTGAAACGGTGCAGACCGAGTTTGTCCTCTTCGGCGTAGACCGCGACAGTTTTCTTGCCCATTTCGTTGGCAGCTCGCATGATACGAATGGCAATTTCGCCGCGGTTGGCGATGAGGATCTTTGAGAATTCGGGCATGGAAGCCTCCGGCAGCTAAAATTTTCGGCAGTTTAGTGTTGCTGCGTTGCGGCGCAATACCGGAAGGCAGAAAGTTGCAACATTTCTGTAACGATTGAAAAATCAGGCAAGTTGCAGCGGTGGGGGTAGGGATTTGAGATCAGCAGCGCCGAGTTGGCCCATGTTGGCAATCATGTCTTTGGTGAGAATGTCGATCAAGTGATCCGGGCCCTTTGCGCCCAGAGCCCCAAGGGCAAAGTGAAACGCACGGCCCAGCATCACAAAATCCGCTCCCAAAGCAAGGGCGCGCAGAATGTCGAGGCCGTTTTCAACACCGCTGTCAAAAATAACTGGCAGTTTGGTGGCCGCCCGGATCGCGGGGAGCGCTTCGACACTGGCAGGGGTGCCGTCGAATTGACGGCCCGCATGATTGGAGACCCAGATCGCATCAACACCAGTTTTTTCCAGTGCGGCTGCATCGTCCGGGTGCATCACGCCTTTAATGATAAAGGGTCCCTGCCAGGCATCGCGTAACCATTTGACATAATCCCAATCGGGGGAGGTGCGCAGAAGATAACCCATATGAGCAGTTGGCGACATGCCTTTGGTCGAGGCATTGATATATTTGTCAATGCCACGCATGCGCGGCATGCCGCGTTTTGCGGTTCTGAACGCCCATGTGGGACAGGTCATGATCTGGGCAAGGATGCGGGGTGTGATGGTAGGGGGGTTGGTCAGGCCAGAGCGCACCTGACGTTCCCGGCGCGACGATTCGGGCACATCCACGGTGAGCACAAGCGCGTTGAAGCCTGCAGTTCTGGCGCGGGTCAGCATGTCTGTGCGGATGGTGGGGTCCCGCGGAGGATAAAGTTGAAACCAGGCGTTTTCGCCAAGATGGGGCGCGATGTCTTCGGGGCTTTGAGTGGCAACCGTAGAGATACAATATGGGATGTTGTGGCTTTTGCTCGTTGCTGCGAGGTGCGGTTCTGCTCCGGGCCATATCAGTCCGGACATGCCAATCGGTGCGATGCCGAAGGGAAGGGGCAAATCGCGACCGAAAAGACTGGTGCGCAGGTCGGGTTTGAGTTCGCCGTGTAGAATTGACGGCAAAAAACCAATCCTGTCGAGTTCCTGACGGTTACGCGCCTTGGCTGCCTCTGCGCCTGTACCGCTGTCGAGATAATCCCAGACGAATTTTGGGATTCGTTTGTGTGCGGCACTGCGCAGATCGGTGAGCGCGGGATATTTGCGGTGCAGATCCATGGGGTATTTGCGCCCAAGGCCGCTGGATTGTCCAGCCGCGAAGATCGGCAGTATGCCTGCGGTGATGTCTGACCTGTGGCCAGTGTCGCGCAGTGGCATTCAATGTCAAAAGAGAAGGGGAACATGTGTAGAACACGGGTTTTCCTTTGGCCGTTCATTGGCTAGTCTGGGAACATGAGCAGTTTTGATGAAATGGACGCCTTTGAAGGCGCATCGCTGTCCGCACGTGCCATGGCCGCGCGGCCTCAGCCCTATTTGGACGGATTGAACCCTGCGCAGCGGGCGGCGGTTGAACAGATGGACGGGCCAGTCTTGATGTTGGCCGGTGCCGGTACGGGAAAGACCAAGGCGCTGACGGCACGGATTGTCCATTTGATGAATACCGGGCGGGCGCGTCCCAATGAAATTCTGGCGGTGACCTTTACCAACAAGGCCGCACGGGAGATGAAAAACCGTGTCGGTTCGATGTTGGGTCAGCAGATCGAGGGGATGCCCTGGCTGGGCACTTTTCATGCGATATGTGTGAAATTGTTACGGCGGCATGCGGAATTGGTGGGGTTGAAGTCAAACTTTACGATTCTGGATTCCGACGACCAGTTGAGATTGCTCAAGCAGTTGATCCGCGCCGAGAATATTGATGACAAACGCTGGCCTGCGCGGATGCTGGCGGGGATAATTGACGGCTGGAAGAACCGGGCATTGACACCGGACAAGGTGCCGGCGTCGGATGCAGGGTTGTACAATCATCGCGGCTCCGAGATCTATGCTGCCTATCAGGCGCGTCTGCTGGAACTGAATGCGACCGATTTCGGCGATCTTCTGCTGCATATGGTGACGATTTTCCAGAAACATGCGGATGTGCTCGAGCAGTACCAGCGTTGGTTCAAATATATACTTGTGGATGAATATCAGGATACCAACGTAGCACAGTATCTATGGCTGCGCTTGTTGGCACAGGGGCACAGGAACATTTGCTGCGTCGGGGATGACGATCAGTCGATCTATGGCTGGCGCGGGGCCGAGGTGGGCAACATCCTGCGGTTCGAGACGGATTTCCCCGGCGCGCATGTGGTCAAGCTGGAGCAGAATTATCGCTCGACGCCGCATATTCTGGCGGCAGCCTCAGGCGTGATCGCAGGCAATGAGGGGCGCCTGGGCAAGACGTTGTGGACCGATCGTGAGGAAGGCGAGAAGGTCCGTCTGATCGGCCATTGGGACGGCGAGGAAGAGGCACGTTGGATTGGTGATGAAGTTGAGGCCATGCAACGTGGCACGCGGGGAATGGAGGCCGTCAGTCTCGATCATATGGCGATTTTGGTGCGGGCGTCGCACCAGATGCGCGCCTTTGAAGACCGGTTTCTGACGATTGGGTTACCTTACCGGGTGATCGGCGGACCACGGTTTTACGAGCGGATGGAGATCCGCGATGCGATGGCCTATTTCCGCATTGTGACCAGCCCCGATGATGATCTGGCGTTTGAGCGGATTGTAAATACGCCTAAACGCGGACTGGGCGACAAGGCACAGCAGAAAATCCAGATGACAGCGCGGGAACACGGCGTGAACCTTGTCGATGGCGCGCGGATTTTGCTGGCCAATGACGGGTTGGGCGGCAAGGGCGGCGCGCAGTTGCGTCAGCTGATTGACGGGATCGAGCGGTGGAACGGCAAGCTGCGCGGGCCGGTGATGCAGGCGCCACCTGACGATAGCGTGCTCGATGATGGCGGTATTGAAGTTGCGCGGGTTGAATACGGCCCACCCGTGATGTCGCATATGGAGCTGGCAGAGATTATTCTGGACGAATCCGGCTATACCGGCATGTGGCAGAACGACAAGACGCCCGAAGCGCCGGGACGTCTTGAGAACCTCAAGGAATTGGTCAAGGCGTTGGAGCAGTTCGAGAACCTGCAAGGGTTTCTGGAACACGTCAGCCTGATCATGGACAATGAAAGCGACGAGGGCGGCGCGAAAGTGTCAATCATGACGCTGCATGCGTCCAAGGGCTTGGAGTTTCCGGTGGTGTTTTTACCCGGATGGGAGGACGGGTTGTTCCCGTCACAACGCTCGATGGATGAAAGCGGTATCAAAGGCCTGGAAGAAGAGCGGCGGCTGGCCTATGTGGGGATCACGCGGGCAGAAGCGCTTTGCACGATCAGTTTTGCGGCGAACCGCCGGGTATTTGGACAGTGGCAAAGTGCGATGCCATCACGATTCATTGACGAACTGCCGGCGGATCACGTCGACGTCCTGACACCGCCGGGATTATATGGTGGCGGATTTGGTGTGGCCATGCCGACCAGTAACCTGCATGAGAAAGCAGCAGAGGCAAACGTTTATAATTCGCCAGGCTGGAGACGGTTGCAGGCGCGTTCTGGTGAACGCGGAATGTCGCAGCCGTCGGAGGCCAGAAATGTCACGATTGATATGAAGGCGGTCAGCAGCTTTGTGATGGGGGAACGGGTGTTCCACCAGAAGTTCGGATATGGTGCGATTATCGACATCGAAGGTGACAAGCTGGAGGTCGACTTTGAAAAGGCGGGTCGGAAAAAAGTTGTCTCCCGCTTTGTCACAGGTTGTGACGATGTGCCGTTCTAAACTGGAACCTGCCCGTTTTCTGCAAATAATTTCGACAGGATATGGGGCGATCGATGGGCATTAGGCCCGACAGTTCGACTTGGTCACTGTAATAGAGTGAGCCGTTGATCTAGGATTTTCAGAAATATGCAGAGGGATTCCTTGCATTGCACTTGCAATCGGGGAAGGCACTTGCGCTGGATTTTTCCAGGCCGCGCAGACAATGGGTTTTGCGTACCAGGTTCCTGTCTTTAGCCATAAAAGCGGTAAGGTCCAGGTCGAAAGAAAATCCCTTGTATGGCTGGGCTATGGCTTGTCTCGGACTTTCGCCGAGAGCGGTTACCAAAACAGTTCAACCAGAGAATGGAACAGAAAACAGCCGCACCTTGGGAGGAAGGTACGGCTGTTTCTTTGTCAGCCCGAAGCATCTGGGAGGATCGGCTTCGAGTCAGTGCTGCGCGGGCGGCCATTTCAGGGGAGGAAGGGCAGGCCGCAGCAGCTCAGACACATCGCGGGGAGGCGCGTTGTGTCCGATTCAAATTAAATGTCGGCTTTGGCCGCTGATTCCAGTGCAACATGATGCAGTTCGGAACGGTGCAGCCCCAGGTCAGCCAATTCACGTTGGGTCAGCGCGTTCAACCCGTCAAAGGTTGCGCGGTACAGGCGGTGACGTTTGTAGCGGGTGATCAATGGGGTGATCAGGCGCGATACACGCATGCCAAGGGTTTCAATATTGGCGGATGATACATTCGAATATGCCATTGGGGCACCTCAACTTTTTACTGTGTCTGTGTTTCTGTTGAGCTGTACATACGCCTTTTGATTCAGCAAACAACGCCCGTTCAGGCAAAGCCGGTATGCGGTTTCTGCATAGGGAACATCGCGGCAACCAACTGTTAATAAAAGGGAAACAATCTCCTGGAGGAGGCACCGGAGCGTGAAGGCATAGGGGAAGGCGAGAAAAGGGGCAGCGATATCTGGGAGGAGATACCGCTGCCAAAATACAGACTTGCTCGGGAGGAGGATAAGCTTGTCTGGTCTTTCTGTTGAAGCGGCTTGCGCTGCTTCGATAGGTAAATAATTGAATATTTGCTGCGGATGCACAATGATTGTCTTTGCAATGCTGCTATGCGGCAATCGCATGGATGCGGCGTTGCGGCATCGTTGGCTGCGGGCCGACACCTGCGCAAATGGCCGCGCCCCCTTGCGTCCCTTGTGGAAACTGCGATGTCTTTCGGAACCATCTGTTGTAAGGAGCCGCGCCAATGTCCACGCCTATATCCCCGACCAAAGCCGAGATCCAAGCCGCACTTGAGCGTGTCAGCCTGCCAGACGGGCAGAGTTTGATGGCGCATGACCTGGTGCGGGCGCTCTCCATTGAGGGTTCTATTGTGCGCTTTGTTGTCGAAGCTCCGAATGCGGAAGTCGCCCGCCAGATGGGCCCGCTGCGGGATGCCGCGGAAAAAGCGGTGCTGGCGGTGCCGGGTGTCACGCAGGCCCAGGTGGCTTTGACTGCGCATGGCCCCGCTGCCAAACCTTCCGCGCCGCCCAGCCTGAAAGTCGGCGGGCATCCCAAGCCGCAGGATGGGCCGCGAAAACCAAGCGGCGTACAACGTATTCTGGCAATCGGGTCAGGTAAGGGGGGCGTGGGCAAATCGACCATCAGCACAAACCTCGCAGTCGCCCTGGCGCGGGCCGGTCGCAAGGTGGGTTTGCTGGATGCGGATATTTATGGCCCCAGCATTCCACGTATGATGGGGGTCAACAAGAAGCCCGCCAGCCCTGATGGCAAGACGATCATCCCCTTGCATGCGCATGGTGTGACGCTGATGTCGATTGGATTCATGATGGAAGAGGGCAAGGCAGTTGTCTGGCGTGGGCCGATGTTGATGGGTGCCTTGCAACAGATGTTGGGACAGGTGGAATGGGGCGAACTGGATGTGTTGATCGTCGATCTGCCACCGGGGACAGGCGATGTGCAACTCACACTTTGTACCAAATCCGAGCTGACAGGGGCGATTGTGGTGAGCACCCCGCAGGATGTTGCGCTGATTGATGCCCGCAAGGCACTTGATATGTTCGCGACGCTCAAGACACCTGTGCTGGGTTTGATCGAGAACATGTCGCTGTTTGTCTGTCCCGATTGCGGTGCCGAACATGAGATATTCGGCTCTGGCGGGGTGAAGGCCGAGGCCGAAAAGATGTCGGTCCCGTTGTTGGGCGCATTGCCGATTGATCTTGAGACACGGCTGGCGGGCGATGGCGGCACACCGATTGCCGCCGGTGAAGGGCCGATGGCGCAGGCCTATGCGCGGATTGCCAAGGGGTTGATTGAGGGCGGGATGGCCTGAAGCTGTCCTGAGGGGCTATTGCCCCAATGATCGCCCCTCGACCATATAGCCGTAAAGCGTGGTCAGCACCGAAATAAAGACCAAACCTTCCAAAATGAAAACCAGTGTTTGCGCGATGACGGCGATGATACCTACATCGGGCAGCACGGCATTCGTCACTATATAGACGCAGACGTTCAGCCCCGAGAGCAACAAACCAACCCCCCAGAGTTGGGCAGAAAGCGGTTTCGTGATCTGCCAGCTTTCACCAAGGGTCATGGTATAGCCGATGGCCGCGGCGGGGAGGGCCAGGCTGAGACGCAGGGCGATCCAGATAAAGGCCAGCCCGCCCAGAAAACCGATCAACATGGTTGCCATGCCGTCGGGATTGTCCCGTATCAGAAGCAACCCCAGTCCCCCCATGGCCAAACTGATCGGGATCGCTGCCAGTACTTGCGCGCATCCGACCACAACAGCCCGCCAGACATAACCCAGAAAGATGCTGAGGTTCGGGCGCAGGTTTTCGCGCTGTTCGGCACCATTCAACAAAACGTGCCGATGCCACAATACGGCCATCAGCGCATAACCCAAAAGGCCGACCAACCCGAAAAACACCATGTTCAACAGATCATCAGGGCGCAGGGTTTTGCCTGTATCCTGGGTGTCTTGCATAAAGGCCACCAGATCGGGAGAGAGCAGGGCCACGCCGATGCTACAGCCTATTACCAGCACCACGGCCGGCATGATCACCCGCAACGTGGCCGCTGTTTCAAAGATCAGCATGCGCAGGGCGTGGGCAAGAATTGCCAATGCGGTGTTCATGTAAGGCTCCGTTGCTTAATGGGGGTCTTGTGGCGGCTTGGACCAAAAGAAGCAAGATGCAGCGATGTAACCGGTTTCCGAGGCTTCGCGTCGGACATGGCTGGGAATGCATGGGTCACCGTACGGGAAAACGTGGGACTAAAGCATGAATCCGCCGCAGCATTGCGCTGAAATCCGCTGAAACCGAATCAATTTCGTGAGACAGGGCTTGATTCGGGGCAAGAAATACAGTCAGCCTTGAGAACAAGCGTGGAACATTGCCTGTGGATAAAACTGTGTGTGAAGTTTTTTGGGAATTCATGGGAGATTTTGGGGCTTCGCCTGATGGCACAATATATTGTGGTATTCTAAGTTAATATAGCAAATTAAGCTAAAAATTCGAATTGTCGGAACGCTATATCTTGTTTTGGACCCCTGTGGGAAACCATATTTAGGGGATAAATTGCAAATTAATTGTAGACGCCCATGAATTCCCATGGCATCCCTAGTGCATCGGATGAGAACGGGAACACGGGGCACCAAACGACCCCACATAAAAACAAAACCTAGCAGGTTTCATACAGGCACCTCGCTTTCATCAGACCAAGAGATCCGGCGCGCGAGCGAGCAGACATCCCCCCAGGTGGCGCGCGCAGTCGGACTTCCCCGCAAAGCGGGACAGAGGCGGCGGGTTGATCAGTGGCAGCAGATCAAGCCCGCCGTTTCTACATCTAACACAGGGTTTTCCGGTGGGACGGACGACCTGGCGCAGGCAGGAACATAGTACAGTGAGCCGAAGGTTCAGAGGCGAAAGCCACCACAAGGTCGATGCGAAGGGGCGGGTGTCTATCCCAGCCTCTTTTCGGCGTGTGCTGGAGGCAGGCGACCCGAACTGGAAATCCGGCGAAAACCCTGAACTGGTAATTGTCTACGGCGATCACCGCCGTTCCTATCTTGAATGTTATACCATGAACGCGATTGACGAGGTGGACGCAAAGATCGACGCTTTGCCGCGTGGCTCGATGGAGCGCAAGATGTTGCAGCGTCTGTTCCACGGCCAGTCCTTTCCAACAACCGTTGATGAGACCGGACGCTTGGTACTGCCTGCCAAACTGCGTCAGAAAATCGACCTCGAGAACGAAGCGTTCTTTATTGCCGCAGGTGATACCTTCCAGATCTGGAAGACCGAGACCTATGACACCGTCGAACGCGCGAAAGAACAGGAATGGCTGGACGATCTACCTGAGGATTTTGATCCGATGGCGTTCCTCGACGGTCCTTCGGGGGAATAAAGACAATGGCTGCTGCGGCCCCCGAAAATACAGATCCTGCCCCACATATTCCGGTTTTGCTACGTCCTATTCTGGATGCGGTTGCACCTGTTGAAGGTGTTTGGCTCGACGGTACATTCGGGGCGGGCGGCTATACCCGTGGTTTCCTTGACGCTGGTGCGTCACGGGTGATCGCGGTCGATCGTGACCCATTGGCATTCGAGATGGCGGCGGTATGGGCGGGCGATTATGGTGACCGGCTGGTGATGCAGCAGGGTGTATTTTCCCGGATGGATGAATATGCGCAGGATCTGGACGGCGTCGTGCTGGACCTTGGCGTGTCATCAATGCAGTTGGACCTCGCCGAGCGTGGATTTTCCTTCATGCGCGACGGGCCGCTGGATATGCGGATGTCACAGGAAGGACCATCCGCAGCAGACATCGTCAACGAGGCCGAAGAAGAACTTATTGCCAACATCCTGTTCCAATACGGGGAGGAACGTGCGTCGCGCAGGATTGCCGCAGCGATTGTACGGGCACGAAACGAGGCACCGATTACCTCAACGCTGAAACTCGCGAAGCTGGTCGAGGGCTGCTTGCCACGTTCCAAACCGGGGCAAAGCCATCCTGCAACACGTAGCTTTCAGGGACTTAGGATCGCTGTAAATAATGAATATGGTGAGTTGTTTCAGGGTCTTATGGCTGCAGAACGGGCGTTAAAGCCCGGCGGACAATTGGCCGTTGTGACCTTTCATTCCGTCGAGGACCGCATGGTCAAACGCTTTCTGACGGCGCGCTCCGGCGGGGGGGGCAATGCAAATCGATTTGCGCCTGAAACCAACCGCGACACACCGCGGTTTGACGTGAAAAAGCGCAAGGCGATCGGGCCGGATGATCAAGAGTTGGAAGACAATCCGCGTGCGCGTTCGGCAAAATTGCGTGTGGCGGTCAGGACAGATGCGCCTGCGGGTGAAATTGATGCAAAGATCCTCGGCATGCCGATGGTCAGGGGGCTGTAACGATGCGGGCAATCCTTCATATATTGACAACTATTGCGGTGATCGCCTTGGCTTTCTGGGCTTACCGCGAGAATTACGCAACCCAACAGGCGCTGTCCGAAGCGGACAAGCTGCATGCCAATATCCGCGACGCACATTCACGGCTTGCCGTGCTGAAAGCAGAATGGGCTTATCAAAATCGTCCCGATCGCCTGCGCGATCTGGCTGAGATAAACTTTGAACGTCTGGGGTTGCTCCCTCTGCACCCTGATCAATTCGGTCAGGTGGACGAGGTCGCCTATCCGCCGGCACCATTGTTGCCGATCACCAATCCGGTTGATGTGTCAAGCGCCGCCGCCCCGGAGGACCCGCTATGATCCGCACCCCCCTGCGCCCACTGGCACGTATCCTTGAGGCGCGTCAAAAAGGCGAAAATCCAGACGCGATCGAAAATGAGAACAAGCGCATCCGGCATGAACAGATGCGCGATGGGGCGCGGTTGCGTGCAGAAGGCCGGTTGCTGGTCTTGGGTGCGTTTTTCTTTTGCGCCTTCGCGGTTGTAGGTGCGCGAATGGGGATGCTGGCCAGCACGGACCCGGTTGAGCCACGTACCCACGCACCGGGTGCAGTCATTTCGGCCAGTCGTGCGGATATTGTGGATCGCAATGGCAATCTGTTGGCCACAAATTTTGACACACATGCGTTATACGCCCAACCCAAACACATGGTTGACCCCGTGATGGCGGCAAAGGGGCTGGTCAAGATATTTCCGGATCTGGATGAAGCCAGGCTGATCAAGGATTTTACCGGCAAGCGGAAATTCCTGTGGATCAAGAAGAAGATTTCGCCAGAACAAAAACAGGCGGTGCATGACATCGGTGATCCGGGCCTGTTGTTTGCTCCGCGTGATATGCGCTTGTATCCAAATGGTACGCTTGCGGCTCATGTCATGGGTGGCGCCTCCTATGGCAAAGAGGGCGTGCATGCCGCAGAGGTCATCGGAGTAGCCGGTGTCGAAAAGTATTTTGACGATTATCTGCGCGATCCGGCAAATGCAGGCAAACCCCTGCAATTGTCCCTCGACCTTACGGTGCAGGCGGCGTCCGAACGGGTGCTTTACGGTGGCATGAAACTGATGAATGCCAAGGGCGCGACCAGCGTATTGATGGATGTGAAGACGGGCGAGGTGATCAGCGTGGTCTCCTTGCCGACATTCGACCCCAATAACCGACCGCGTCCCGCAGTTGACGGCGATGCCTCGGACTCACCTTTGTTCAACCGCGCGGTACAGGGTGTTTATGAACTTGGCTCGGTTTTCAAGATTTTCGCAGCAACTCAGGCGATTGAACTGGGATTGGTCAATGTGAACACGGTGATCGATACCAAAGGCCCGATGAAGGTGGGCGGATTCAAAATTGGTGAGTTCCACGGCAAAAACTATGGCGCACTCTCGGTCGCGGATATTATCGTGAAATCGTCAAACCGAGGTACCGGACGGATGGCGTTGCAGATTGGCGCGAAACGGCAAAAAGAATTCCTCAAAAGTCTCGGCTTTTTCGACATCACCCCGTTCGAGATCGTCGAGGCCTCTGGCGGAAAGCCCTTGCTGCCCAAGCGATGGACGGATCTTTCTTCTGTGACGATTTCATATGGGCATGGCATGTCTACCTCGCCGATGCATTTGGCCGCCGGATATGCAGCCATTGCAAATGGTGGGTATAAAGTGACACCGACCTTGATCAAACAGGATAAGGCCGTGCGCGGTCCGCGAGTGATGTCGGAACAGACAGCGCGTGACGGACGTATGATGCTGCGCAAGGTCGTGTCCGATGGCACTGCCAGTTTTGCACGCGTACCGGGCTATTTTGTCGGTGGCAAGACCGGCACGGCAGACAAGCCCAAACCGCGAGGCGGGTATTACAAAAGCAAAACACTGGCGACATTTGCCTCGATTTTCCCCGCTCATGATCCCAAATATGTGTTGATTGTGACCTTGGACGAACCTTCGGAAAATTCGGGCGAAAAGCCACGACGCACCGCGGGATGGACTGCGGTGCCTGTGGCCGCAGAGATGATCCGGCGCGTTGCACCGTTGCTTGGTTTGAGACCGACTGTTGAACCTTCAAAGCCCGCTATGGTAACGCTGACCAGCAGCAGCAACTGATAAAAAGTCCACACCCCATGAGCAGCCCCACCGTTCCGCTATCTTCACTTGGTCTAACGGGGCGAGGTGGCGACAATCCCGACATTGCTGGTATTGCTGTGGACAGTCGTTTGGTGCGTGACGGCTTCCTTTTTGCCGCGATGCCCGGGGCTGTCGTACATGGTGCTGAATTCATTCAATACGCAGTGCGTCAAGGTGCTGTTGCGGTTCTGACCGATACTGCAGGTGCGGGGATTGCAGCAGATGTGATGGCAGAGGCCGGTGTCACCGTGGTTGTCACCGATACCCCCCGCGAAGCTTTGTCGCGCACCGCCGCACTTTGGTTCGGGGCCCAGCCCGGAACAATGGTGGCAGTCACGGGAACCAACGGCAAGACATCGGTGTCCACCTTTGTGCGCCAGATCTGGATCGAAATGGGTCTGTCGGCCGTAAATCTTGGCACAACAGGGGTAGAAGGAGCATGGACCGCGCCTTTGGCTCATACGACGCCGGAACCGATTACCTTGCACAAAGCACTTGCGGAGGCCGCAGCAAACGGGATCACCCATGGCGCGATGGAGGCATCATCGCATGGTTTGGACCAGCGGCGACTGGACGGCGTGACCCTCAAGGCTGCGGGTTTCACGAATTTCACGCAGGATCATCTGGATTATCACGAGACCTTTGAGGCTTATTTCGACGCCAAGGCGGGTCTGTTCGCGCGAGTCTTGCCGGAGGAGGGGACCGCCGTGATCAACATCGATGACCGCAAGGGGATCGAGATGGCGGCGATTGCCAAGGCGCGGGGCTGTGAGGTTATCACAGTAGGTCGCGACGGTGGTGATCTGCATTTGACGGGCCAGCGGTTTGACGCGACAGGACAGGATCTGCGGTTTTCTTGGCAGGGAAAAGACTATCAGAAGCGTCTGAACCTGATTGGTGGGTTTCAGGCCGAAAATGTTCTGCTGGCCTGCGGCCTCGTCATCGCCTGTGGTGCGGATGCGTCGGAGGTCTTCGACGTCCTGCCGCACCTGACGACGGTGCGCGGTCGGATGCAACTGGCGGCAACCCGCGACAATGGTGCGGCGGTGTTTGTGGATTACGCCCATACACCGGATGCGATTGCCACGGCATTGCAGGCGATGCGACCGCATGTGATGGGCCGTTTGGTGGCGATCGTTGGGGCGGGAGGCGACCGTGATGCAAGCAAGCGACCCTTGATGGGGGCGGCCGCGGCGGCCCATGCGGATCTGGTGATTGTCACCGATGACAATCCGCGTTCCGAGGATCCGGCCGTGATCAGGACTGCTGTGATGCTGGGGGCACCGGAAGCGACCGAAGTTGGCGATCGTGCCGAAGCGATTTTGCGCGGGGTGGATGCGATTGGGCCGGGGGATGCCTTGTTGGTGGCTGGAAAGGGACATGAAACAGGTCAGACTGTTGGTGACGACGTGCTGCCCTTTGATGATGTGGAGCAGGCGAGTGTGGCGGTCGCCGCGCTTGACGGGAGATTGGCATGAGCCTTTGGACAAGTGCGGAAGCAGCAGCGGCCACCGGAGGCCGGGCTGTTGGAGAATGGGTCTGTGACGGGGTCTCGATCGATACGCGAACCCTGCAGCAGGGCGATTTGTTCGTGGCATTGAAGGACCTGCGCGACGGGCATGATTTTGTGGCCCAGGCCTTGGAAAAGGGGGCGGCGGCTGCCCTGGTGTCCCACGTTCCGGACGGGGTTGCGGCGGATGCCCCCTTGCTGATTGTGGAAGATGTGCTTGCCGGGCTTGAAGCAATGGGAATTGCCGCGCGGGCACGGACCTCTGCTCGGGTTGCAGCAGTTACGGGAAGCGTCGGCAAAACCTCGACCAAGGAAATGCTGCGCGCAATGCTTGCCGATCAGGGGCGCACCCATGCATCCGTGGCCAGCTATAACAACCATTGGGGCGTGCCGCTGACGCTGGCACGGATGCCGCGTGAGACAGAATTTGCCGTGATCGAAATTGGAATGAACCACCCCGGCGAGATTGCACCCCTGGCCAAAATGGCCCGGCCTGATGTCGCCATGGTGACAACAGTGGCTGCTGCGCACCTGGAAGCTTTTGAGAATGTCGCCGCGATTGCGGTTGAAAAAGCCGCGATATTCGAAGGCGTTGCCGCAGGCGGTATTGCGGTGATCAATGCCGACATCGAACACGCCGCGATCCTTATGGCAAAGGCAGTAGACTGTCAGCTTCGTGAGATCGAATTCGGTCTGCACGGGTTCCAGTTCAAGTTGAAAGACGTCAACGTGCAGGCGCAGGCAACGGTAGTGCAGGCCGATGCCGATGGCATGCCCCTGTTGTTCAAGATTGCTACACCGGGACGGCATTTTGCGATGAATGCCCTGGGAGCGCTGGCCGTGGTAAAGGCACTTGGCGCGGATCTTGCCTTGGCGGTGCAGTCACTGGGCCGCTGGACTCCCTATCGCGGACGAGGCGGGCGCGAAACCATCGTGCTCGACCCGGTTGAAACGCAAATGACGCTGGATCTGATTGATGACAGCTACAATGCCAATCCGACCTCCATGGCAGCGGCGCTTGAGGTGCTGGCAGCCTCGGAGGTGACCCATGACATCGGTCGGGTCAGCAAGGGACGCAGGATTGCCTTTCTGGGAGATATGAAAGAGTTGGGTTCGGATGCCGTTGCACTTCACGCGGGCCTTGCCCATCTGGAAACGACAAAAACCCTGGATGTGGTGCATTGCGTAGGACCATTGATGCGCGCGCTTTATGAACTCCTGCCTGAACACCAGCGCGGCGACTGGACCGAAACCGCGTCGGAAATGCTGACCGGCTTGCGCCAGAAACTGGATTCCGGGGATGTGGTGCTGGTCAAGGGATCATTGTCGATGAATTTGGGCGCAGTCGTTGACGCCATTCGCAAAATGGGCCATCGGAAAGATCATGTGTAAATAGGGCGGATGCCCACAAGATAAAGTTGAGGGGCGCGTTGCATGCTCTATTGGTTGACCCTGCTGTCTGATGGTGGTGATTTTTATAACCTGTTTCGGTATATTACCTTTCGGGCGGGTGGTGCCTTTCTGACGGCGCTGGTTTTCGGTTTTCTGTTTGGCAGGCCACTGATTGCCGTTCTGCGCAAGAAACAGGGCAAGGGCCAACCCATCCGCGATGACGGCCCCGAAGGGCATTTCGTCAAGGCAGGGACGCCAACCATGGGTGGTTTGCTGATTGTCGGCGCCTTGTTGACCTCGACCATTCTCTGGGCACGTTGGGATACGCCTTTTGTCTGGATCGTGTTGTTTGTGACAATCAGTTTTGCGGCCATCGGCTTTGCGGATGATTATGCCAAGGTCAGCAAGCAGGACACCGCCGGCGTTTCCGGCAGGGTGCGCATGGGGCTGGGGCTGTTGATTGCGGTGATCGCAGCGGTCTGGGCCGCCTGGTATCACCCTGCAGAACTGCAAAACCAGCTGGCTGTGCCGGTCTTCAAGGATACATTGATCAACCTTGGCCTGTTCTTTGTGCCTTTTGCCGTGGTTGTCATCGTGGGCTCGGCCAATGCGGTGAACTTGACGGACGGGCTTGATGGGCTGGCAATCATGCCGGTGATGATCGCGGCCGGAACGCTGGGGATCATTGCCTATGTCGTTGGGCGGGTCGATTGGGCCGCTGATCTGGGTCTGCATTATGTGCCGGGTACCGGCGAGATTCTGGTCTTTGCCGCAGCGGTATTCGGCGGCGGTTTGGGGTTTTTGTGGTATAATGCCCCACCTGCTGCCGTGTTTATGGGCGATACCGGATCGCTGGCCCTGGGCGGTGCCTTGGGCGCGATTGCCGTCAGCACCAAACATGAGATCGTGCTGGCAATTGTCGGCGGGCTGTTCGTTCTCGAAGCGATGTCGGTGATCATCCAGGTGCTATATTTCAAGCGCACGGGTAAACGGGTGTTCCTGATGGCCCCGATTCACCACCACTACGAAAAAAAGGGCTGGTCAGAGCCACAGATTGTGATCCGGTTCTGGATTGTGGCGCTTATTTTGGCGATGATTGGTCTGGCGACGCTGAAGGTGCGCTAACGGGGAGGCCCCATGGGGCCTATGAGGGCTCTGCCCTCAAACTCCCGCGGGATATAAGGCCAAAAAGAGAAAGGGGTCGGCTGCTTGCCTTCGCGTGTCAGAAGATCGACCAGTTCATTTTGCGGGCCAGCAGGGCCAGGGCTTCAGTCCCCTTGTTGCTATTGCCATAGGTGTTGAGGCCGGGTGACCAGACGGCAACGGAGGCCTTGCCCGGCACGATGGCAAGGATGCCCCCGCCAACGCCGGATTTGCCCGGTATCCCGACGCGATAGGCAAAATCACCCGAGCCGTCATAATGGCCGCAGGTCAGCATCAGAGCATTGAGGCGGCGCACACGCGCCATTGAAACCAGACGCGACATCTTGGGAACGCCCATCAGAAACCGCCCCGCATGGGCCAGTTGCGTGGTGGTCATTTCCACGGCGCAGTGGTGGAAATAAGTTCCAAGCGTCATTTCCGGTGTGCTTTTTAGATTGTTGAAAGACGCCAGAAAATGCGCGAGAGCAAAATTGCGGTGGCCATGTTCGGTCTCTGATGCGGCGACGGCCTCGTTGATATGAATCTCGTTCGAGCCTGCGGCGGAACGGATGAATTGAATGATTTCGGCCAAGGCATCGCGTGGGGCGCGGCCATCCAGCACTTCGTCGGTGGTGACAATTGCGCCTGCGTTGATAAAGGGATTGCGCGGGCGGCCCTCTTCGCGTTCCAGTTGTACGATGGAGTTGAACGCCCGCCCTGAAGGTTCGCGGCCCACACGTTTCCACAATTGATCGCCGGACCGGCCAAGCGCGATGGCGAGGGTAAAAACCTTGGTGATGGATTGCACTGAAAACAGGGTGTCGGTGTCGCCCGCGCTGAACACCTTGCCGTCCGCTGTGACCACAGTGATACCAAATTGCGCCGGGTCGACGCGCGCCAGTTCGGGGATGTAATTCGCCGGCTCGCCCCAATTGCCGTCCTCGCGCATTTGGGCGTCAAGATCACGTAGAAGGGAATTGAGATTGGCGATGGTGCAGGCTCCGGCTTGTGAAGAGCACCTGATGGCATCATGGTGCTCCGACAGTGCTAACAGGGGAAATGGGATGATTCCAGTACAGGGATTGCAGGATGCGAAAGTCGCGGTATTGGGCTTGGGGCGGTCGGGGTTGTCAGCGGCACGTGCCTTGCGCGAGGGAGGGGCCAAAGCGATCTGTTGGGACGACAATCCGGCAGCACGTGAGGCGGCGGAGGGTGAAGGGTTTACCTGTCAGCCGTTCAAATCTGCGCAGGCATTCGAAGGAATTGCGCGGTTGATCGTTTCACCCGGCATTGCGCATCTCTATCCTGCGCCCAATCCTGTTGTCGGGTTCGCGCTGGAGGCTGGCGTGCCCGTCGATAACGATATTGGACTTTTCTTTCAAAGCTTTGCGACCGGTCAGTGGGATAATTTCGAAACCCTGCCGCGTGTTGTGGCAGTCACGGGATCAAACGGAAAATCAACCACTTCGGCCCTGATCCACCATATTCTGGAACATGTACAGCGTCCCTGCCAGTTGGCGGGCAACATCGGGCGTGGGGTCCTGGATATTGAGCCTGCGGTGGATGGCGAGGTCGTTGTGTTGGAGTTGTCGTCTTACCAGACCGACCTTGCACGCAACCTGACGCCGGATGTGGCAGTGTTTACCAACCTGTCGCCTGATCATCTGGACCGGCATCACGGGATGGGCGGGTATTTCGCAGCCAAGCGGCGATTGTTTGCCGAAGGCGGGCCGGATCGTGCGGTGATTGGTGTGGATGAGGATGAAGGGCGGTTTCTGGCAGGGCAGTTGAGCCAGGGGCCAACGGATGATCGGGTGATCCGTGTGTCGGTTGAGCGCAAGCTGACAGGGCCGGGATGGCAGGTCTTTGCGCGCAAAGGTTTTTTGTCGGAGTATCGCAAGGGCAAGCAGGTGGCCTCGATTGATCTGCGCCTGGTTGCGGGACTGCCGGGTTCGCATAATCATCAGAATGCCTGTGCGGCTTATGCGGCCTGTCGGACGTTGGGCTTGGCGCCGAAAGTGATCGAGGCAGCGTTTCATTCCTTTGGCGGATTGCCGCATCGCTCACAAACCATTGGTGAACATAATGGCGTACGCTTTGTGAATGACAGCAAGGCGACGAATGTAGATTCGGCGGTTAAGGCCTTGGCCGCGTTCAAGAATATTCGCTGGATTTGCGGCGGGCTTGAGAAGGAAGGTGGGCTTGCAGGGCTGTCCGAGGCCGTAGGGTCGGTGAAAAAGGCCTATGTGATCGGGCGCGAGGCGGCGTCCTTTGCGATGCAGTTGAACGTCGAGGCAGAAGTCTGCGGGACGATGGAGGTGGCAGTGGCGCGGGCCGCAGCGGAGGCCGAAGAGGGTGACGTCGTGCTGCTGGCTCCGGCCGCGGCAAGTTTTGATCAATATGACAGTTTCGAACGGCGCGGCGAGGATTTTATCGCGCAGGTCCAGGCGGTTACTGGCCACTGATCGCCTGGGCGGCGGCCATGCCCGAGGACCACGCCCATTGAAAGTTGAACCCGCCGAGCCAGCCTGTGACATCCACCGCTTCGCCGATGAAATAGAGGCCGTCGACCTGTTTGCTCATCATCGTGGTTGAGGACAGCGCGTTGGTGTCGATACCGCCGAGCGTGACTTCGGCAGTGCGGTAACCTTCGGTGCCATTGGGGAACAATTCCCATGCGGCGAGGGTGTCGGTGAGGGCGGTGAGGCGCGTGTCGGACCAATCCGCAAGGTTGCCGGTGAGATCCATTTGCGTGGCAAGGTGATCCACAAGGCGCGTCGGCAGGTGGCGGGCGAGTTCGGTCGTCAGATTCTTGCGGCCTGCGGTCTGGCGTTGGCTGCGCAGCTTTTCCAACAAGTCATGCGCAGGAGTGAGGTTGACCGTGACGGGGTCGCCGTCCTGCCAATAAGATGACGCTTGCAGGATCGCGGGGCCGGAAAGGCCGCGATGGGTAAAGAGAAGAGCCTCTTCAAAGGTGGCGGTGCCAGCCGTGACTTTGGAGGGCAGGGCCACGCCGGAGATGTCGGCAAAGCGGCCACCGGCAAAGGTGAAGGGGACCAATGCGGCGCGGGTCTCAGTCACGGGGATGTCGAATTGGCGGGCGATGTCATAGGCGAAGCCGGTTGCGCCCATCTTGGGGATGGATTTGCCTCCGGTGGCAATGATGAGATTTCTTGTCTCTATTTCAATTTTGTTTTCAATAAATTGAAGGTCGATCTTAAAGTTATGATTTAGCTTTGAAATGTTGCTGACGCTGGTGTTGAGGCGCAGATCAACCGATGCCTCGTCCATCATCTGACGCAGCATCGCGATAATCTCTTTGGCGGAAGTGTCGCAGAATAACTGGCCAAGGGTCTTTTCATGCCAGGCGATGCCGTGGGCTTCGATCAGCGCGATGAAATCCCATTGCGTATAACGGGCCAATGCAGATTTGGCGAAATGGGGGTTCTGGCTGATAAAATTTTCGGGGCCGCAATACATATTGGTGAAATTACAGCGCCCGCCCCCTGAAATCCGGATTTTTTCACCAGGGGCCTTGGCGTGATCCACCACCAGAACACGCCCACCCGCATGGGCGGCGGCCATCATGCCGGCCGCGCCGGCACCTATGATCACGGTATCGTATTGCATCTTTGGGGCATGCACGGAACCGATGGAACGGTCAAGGCGGCGAGGCGTGGAACTGTCGTTGGGGCAGGCGCGGAAAAGCCCTAGCCTGTTGCGTCATTTGGGGCTATGATGCGCCGATAGACCCCAAAAATGGGGCTTGCCCCCGGGGCATTCGAGGCAGTGTAAGGCAGACAGTCATGACAGCGATGGCGCATGGCACCGTTCATGTACAGGACGGTGAACCGATATTACCAAAATGGTGGCGAACCGTTGATCGTTGGGCGTTGTCCTGCGTGTTGATGTTATTTGCCGTCGGCCTTTTGCTGGGTTTGGCAGCCTCGGTGCCACTGGCCGAACGGAATGGCTTTCAGCCTTTTCATTATGTGCAACGACAGGCGGTTTTTGGCAGTCTTGCGATCATGGCGATGCTGCTGACGTCAATGATGTCTCCGCTGATCGTGCGGCGTTTGGCCGTGATCGGGTTTCTGTTTGCCTTTGTGGCGCTGGCCTTGTTGCCGTTTTTTGGCACGGATTTCGGCAAGGGTGCGATGCGTTGGTATTCGCTGGGGTTTGCGTCCTTCCAGCCGTCAGAGTTTTTGAAACCTGGTTTCGTGGTTGCGGCAGCCTGGATGATGGCCGCTTCGCTAGAGATTAACGGCCCTCCGGGAAAAGCGTGGTCTTTTGCCTTGTGTATCGCAATTGTGCTGATGTTGGCCTTGCAGCCGGATTTCGGGCAGGCCTGTCTGGTGCTTTTCGGTTGGGGTGTGATGTATTTCGTTGCCGGTGCGCCGATGATATTGCTTGTCGGTATGGCGGCAATGGTGGTGATTGCCGGAACCGTGGCCTATGCGCATTCCGAACACTTTGCACGCCGGATTGACGGTTTCCTCAGCCCGGATGTCGATCCCACGACCCAGCTAGGCTATGCGACGAATGCGATCCGCGAGGGGGGATTGTTTGGTGTCGGTGTCGGTGAGGGCGAAGTGAAATGGTCACTGCCAGATGCCCATACAGATTTTATCATTGCTGTCGCAGCCGAGGAATATGGTCTGGTGTTGGTGATGTTCATCATTGCCGTCTATACCGTAGTTGTGGTTCGGTCCTTGTTGCGCCTGGTGCGTGAGCGGGATCCCTTTATTCGTCTTGCGGGGACGGGGCTGGCCTGCATGTTCGGTGTCCAGGCGATGATCAATATGGGGGTTGCGGTGCGTTTGCTGCCAGCCAAGGGAATGACCTTGCCCTTCGTCAGCTACGGGGGGTCGTCGGTGATTGCCTCGGGCATTGCGGTCGGTATGTTGCTGGCGTTCACGCGGACACGTCCGCAGGGTGAGATTTCCGATATTCTGGGTCGGGGGCGGGGACGATGAAACCGCCCTTGCTGGTTATTGCGGCGGGCGGGACCGGCGGGCACATGTTCCCGGCGCAGGCCCTGGCCGAAGTCATGCTTGCGCGCGGGTGGCGGGTACGTCTGTCCACGGATGAGCGCGGCGCACGCTATACGGGCGGCTTCCCCGATGCCGTCGAGATCATGCAGGTCAATTCCGCGACTTTCGCCCGGGGTGGGGTCCTGGCCAAGGCTGTTGTACCCTTCAGAATCCTGTCCGGAACCTTGGGTGCTGCATGGCGAATGCTGCGCGATCGGCCCAGTGTTGTCGTCGGCTTTGGCGGATACCCGTCTATACCGGCATTAGGCGCGGCGACTTTGCTTCGACTGCCTCGGATGATCCATGAGCAGAACGGCGTTCTGGGTCGCGTGAACGAGTTATTTGCCAAAAGGGTCGACAGGGTGGCCTGCGGCACATGGCCGACAGAGTTGCCAGAAGGCGTTGAAGCTGTGCATGTAGGTAACCCGGTGCGGGCCTCGGTACTGGAGCGGGCGGGCGCGGGGTATATTCCTCCGGGTGATTACCCGATGGAATTGCTTGTGATGGGCGGCTCGCAGGGGGCACGGATCCTTAGTGAAGTTGTACCGCCTGCGATTGCTGCCTTGCCGATGGAAATGCTGAAGAACATCCGTGTCAGTCATCAGGCGCGGGACGAAGACGGACAACGGGTTGCGACTTTTTATGCCGAGAACGGAATCAGCGCGGATGTGCAGCCCTTTTTCGAAGATGTGCCGCGACGGATGTCAGAAGCGCAACTTGTGATCAGCCGCGCCGGTGCGTCAAGCGTTGCGGATATTTCGGTGATCGGACGCCCCTCTGTCCTGGTGCCATTGGCCGCGGCGATCCGAAATGAACAAACCGCCAATGGGCGTGGATTGGTCGAGGCGGGCGCGGCTGTCATGTTGACAGAGCAGGAAGCGACCCCGGAAACGCTGACTGAGCAGATTGAAACCATCCTCAACATGCCGCAAGTTGCCTTGCAGATGGCTAATGCCGCATTGTCAGTGGGCAAGCCGGAAGCCGCGGAGGCGCTGGCGGCAATGGTCGAGACCCTCGCAGATCAAGGAAGAAAAACATGAATGCTGCCGCTGCAACCAAATTGCCCACTGATGTCGGGCCTATTCATTTCGTTGGCATCGGCGGCATTGGTATGTCCGGGATTGCCGAGGTTCTGTTGAACCACGGGTACCGTGTGCAGGGCTCTGATCTGAAAGCCTCCAAAATCACCGACCGTCTGGCGGAACTTGGCGCGACGATATTTGTCGGGCAAGAGGCGGCGAATATTGCCGGTGCTGAGGTCATCGTGATCTCCTCAGCGATCAAGACGGGCAATGCTGAACTGGATGCGGCACGTAATGCCGGTCTTCCGATTGTGCGCCGGGCGGAAATGCTGGCCGAATTGATGCGGCTCAAGTCCAACATCGCCGTGGCGGGGACTCATGGCAAGACGACAACGACAACCCTGGTGGCGGAACTATTGGTGGCCGGGGGTATTGATCCGACGGTGGTAAACGGCGGAATCATTCATGCCTATGGTTCGAATGCCCGTATGGGGCAGGGCGAATGGATGGTCGTCGAGGCGGATGAGAGCGACGGCACCTTCAACCGCTTGCCCGCTACAATCGCGATTGTGACCAACATTGACCCCGAACATATGGAACACTGGGGTGATTTCGATACGCTGCGACAGGGGTTTCTGGATTTCGTCAGTAACATTCCGTTCTACGGGTTGGCCGTCTGCTGCACCGATCACGACGAAGTGCAAAAGCTGGTGGGCAAGATCACCGACCGGCGCGTGATGACCTATGGCTTCAACGCGCAGGCCGATGTGCGGGCGCGAAATCTGCACTACAAAAACGGTGTGGCGCATTTTGACATCCACTTGCAGGCCGAGGATATGGTGATCGAAGGCTGTGCCCTGCCCATGCCCGGCGATCATAACGTGTCGAATGCTTTGGCCGCTGTGACAGTAGCGCGGCATCTGGGCATGAAACTGGATGAAATTCGCAAGGCTTTGGCAGCCTTTGGCGGCGTTAACCGGCGCTTTACGAAAGTCGGTGAAGTTGACGGCGTGACGATCATTGATGATTACGGCCACCATCCGGTTGAGATTGCCGCGGTTTTGAAAGCCGCACGGCAGGCGACCGACGGTCGCGTCATTGCCGTGCACCAACCGCACCGCTATTCGCGGCTTAGCCATCACTTTGATGAATTCTGCGCCTGTTTCAATGATGCGGATGTGGTCGGCATTGCCGAGGTGTTTTCCGCCGGAGAAGACCCGATCGAGGGCGCGACCCGTGATGATCTGGTGGCGGGGCTGATCCGCCACGGGCATCGTCACGCACGGTCGGTCACAGGCGAGGATGATCTGGCGCGGCTGGTGCGTGAACAGGCGGGGCCGGGGGATATGGTCGTCTGTCTGGGCGCGGGCACGATCAGCGCCTGGGCCAATGGTTTGCCACAGAAACTGGCGGGGCTGAAAGGGGCGGCGGCGTGAACAATGCCTACAGCACTCCAGTGCGTGGATTTTCGGGGTTTCGGATGTGGACAATGAAAGAGCGGTGAGATGACGTTGATTTGGCTTTGTATTCTGTGGGTTTTCGCCTCTGCTGGCGTCGCGATGCTACCCATGCGGCAACAGTATGTTCCGGGGGTTATTTTGCTATTGGCCGCTCCGGTCCTGATTGTGATGATTGCCATTCAGGTGGGATGGTTCATGGCCTTGCTGGGCTTGGCTGCCTTCGTGTCGATGTTCCGTAATCCGCTGATGTTCCTATGGGCAAAACTGCGCGGGCAGAACCCGCAGGTGCCACAATGAGCCTGTCCCTCACGCTTGCCTGCCTTTGGGCGGTTTTTGCCAATGTTCTGGCCATGACACCAAGTAAGGATCAGCATTGGCGCAACGCTTATTTTCTGATTGCTGTGGGCGTTCCCATGGTGGGTTATGTGACGATGCAGCACGGCCCCTGGGTCGGTTTGCTGGTCCTTGCTGCGGGCTGTTCGATCCTGCGCTGGCCGGTGATCTATTTCGGCCGCTGGCTACGGCGACAGTTTGCCGGGCTGAGCGGGCGCGTTGAATGAACGGTATGATTGGCACCATTGTCGGGCTATTCGCATTCTGGATGGCGGCCTGTTGCTTTTGTGGTTTCAAGAAGCGCTTTGTCGCGTTTCTGGCCGTAGGATTTACCGGATTGGCAGCCAATATGGCCTGGATGGTGTTTGGCCTGAAGGCCGATCCCCTTGAAGACAACCTGTTGATTGCCCAGACTGCGGCAGCGATATATGCCCTCAGTGCCTTTGGGATTGGTTTGTTTCTGGCGCGGGTGCGCCGCCTCTGGAGCGAGAGCCGCATTACATCCAAGGATTGATCGCTAGCCTCAGTTGTGCCTTGCGCCGATCGCCCGCTTGCGCATTGCCTGCATCCTTGCCGGGGGCGTTTCGCGGCGGTAAAGGTCGGAATTCCTAACTGAAAGCGGACAATATGAACCAGAAACGCAGGGTGCCGCAGGCCGACATGCCAATACCACGCGGCAGGTTGACGCCAGATCGCCCGCTGAACGATCTGACCTGGTTGCGTGTGGGGGGCACGGCGGATTATCTGTTTCAACCCAGCGATCTGGGTGATTTACGCGATTTCCTGCGGAATTTGCCAGATGAGGTTACCGTTTTCCCTATGGGTGTGGGCAGCAATCTGATCGTGCGCGACGGTGGTTTGCGGGCTGTGGTGATCCGACTGGGCCGCGGATTCAATCAAATCGAGATCGAGGGCGGGCATGTCACTGCTGGCGCAGCAGCACTGGACGCGCATGTGGCCCGCAAGGCGGCGGATGCGGGCCTGGACCTCACGTTTTTACGTACAATTCCCGGCAGCATTGGCGGGGCTTTGCGGATGAATGCGGGATGCTATGGCAGCTATACGGCGGATTGTTTTGTCTCGGCCCAGGTGGTTTTGCGCGATGGGTCACTGGTGACCGTCACTGGCGATGATCTGGATTTCGCCTATCGTCAAAGCAACTTGGCAGATCAGGCCGTGATCGTTTCGGCCACCTTTGCACCCCCGCCGGGGGAGGCATCCGAGTTGCATGCGCGCATGCAGGACCAGTTGCGCAAACGCGATGAGACTCAGCCGACCAAAGACCGCAGCGCAGGCAGCACCTTTCGCAATCCTGCCGGATTTTCCTCAACGGGCAAGGCCGATGATGTGCATGATCTCAAGGCCTGGAAGGTCATCGACAATGCCGGTATGCGCGGCGCGACCCGAGGTGGGGCACAGATGTCGCCGAAACATTCCAATTTCCTGATCAACACGGGTGGCGCAAGTGCCGCGGATCTCGAAGGATTGGGAGAAGAGGTGCGAAAAAAGGTTTACGATTCCAGTGGGATCAGGCTAGAGTGGGAAATCATGCGCGTCGGTGAATATGGCGATGTCGAAGGTGATGATCCAAAGACGTAAACAAGACCGATAAACGGTCAAGATCAAGAATAAGGGCCGCAAAAGGTCCGGGTAAAGGCAGTAATAGTGGGTAAGTCGAGCAGGCAAACCCCGACAGTAGCGGTGTTAATGGGCGGTCCCTCGGCTGAGCGCGAGGTGTCGTTGAGTTCAGGTAGGGCCTGTGCAGCCGCGCTGCGGGAAAAAGGCGGGTATAAAGTGGTCGAGGTCGACGCAGGCCCCGACCTTTGTGCCGTTTTAACGGAATTGAAACCGGATGCCGTCCTGAACTGCCTGCATGGTCGTTGGGGCGAAGATGGCTGTGTGCAGGGTTTGCTTGAGTGGATGCGCATTCCCTACAGTCACTCCGGTGTGCTGGCTTCGGCGCTGGCCATGGACAAACAACGCACCAAAGAAGTCTATCGTGCGCATGGTTTGCCCGTTGTTGACAGTGTTATCGCTGCAGCATCGGATGTGCGGGCAGGGCATGTGATGCCGCCACCCTATGTGGTCAAGCCGAGCAACGAAGGATCCTCAGTCGGTGTCTATTTGGTGAACGAAGTCGCCAACGGGCCACCGCAATTGGAGGACAGCATGCCCGATGAAGTCATGGTCGAGGCTTTTGTACCAGGGCGCGAATTGACCGCATCCGTGATGGGCGACCGTGCCCTGACTGTAACGGACATCATTACCACCGGCTGGTATGATTATGACGCAAAGTACAAAGAAGGTGGGTCTGCGCACGTTTTACCCGCCGATATTCCCCGGGAATTGTTCGATTTGTGCATGAAGTACGCATTGACCGCGCATCGTGCATTGGGCTGCCGCGGCATCAGCCGTACAGATTTCCGTTGGGATGAAACGCGCGGCGCGGCTGGTCTGTTCCTGCTGGAGACCAATACCCAGCCGGGCATGACGGCGACGTCGCTTTCGCCGGAACAAGGTCAGTTCTGTGGCGTATCCTTCCCGGATCTCTGTGCCTGGATGGTAGAGGATGCCTCATGCGATCGTTGATCATGCGCAAAAAGCCGATGAAGTCCGACCCGGCACCTTCACGCTGGGCCTGGCGGATGCAACGGTTGATGCTGACACCTGGTTTCCGTCTTGCCTTGCGGGCAGGGGTGCCGTTTTGTCTGACCCTCATGGCAGGGACGATTTACCTGTCGGATGAAGGGCGGCGCAACGCAATCACTCAGGCTGTTGCCGATGCACGTGCAAGCATCGAGGAACGACCGGAATTTATGGTCAAGTTGATGGCGATCGACGGTGCCGAGGGGGCCTTGGCCGCAGAAATCCGCAATGTTCTGCCGCTGGAGTTTCCACAAAGCTCCTTCGATCTGGATCTTTCCGAGTTGCGCAGCAAGATCACGGCCTTGTCCGGTGTGCGCACTGCCAATGTACGCATCAAGCCCGGTGGCATCCTGCATGTGGACGTTGTGCGGCGGATTCCCGTGGCCATATGGCGCAATGACGACGGGTTGGTGCTGCTTGATGCGGGCGGCGCCTATGTCGCTGATGTAAATGCCCGTGCCGATTTTCCAGACTTGCCGTTGATTGCAGGAGAGGGGGCCGCACGTCACGTCCCCGAGGCGCTGACCTTGATACATGCGGCGGATGCTCTGGGTGATCGGGTGCGTGGTGTCGTACGCATGGGGGACAGACGGTGGGATGTCGTGTTGGACCGCGAACAGCGGATCCTGCTCCCCGAGGATCAACCCTTGCCCGCCCTTGAGCGGGTCATCGCCCTCGAGCGCGCCCAGGAGGTGCTGAGCCGCGATGTGATCATGGTGGATATGCGGCATAGCCAGCGTCCAACGATCCGGATGAACCCGGAAGCGAATGAAGCCTGGTGGCAGGTCAAAATAAAATAAAGGCTGGTAAACAGCCGGGCAGTGAAGGCAAAGCGATGATGAACGATCTATACCAAAGCCAGCGATCAATGCGTCATATGCGCAAGGTCGCCATGCAACGCGGAGTCGTGGCGATTCTGGATGTGGGCAGTTCCAAGATTGCCTGTCTGGTATTGCGCTTTGATGGCGGAGATTTGACAGGCGAAGAAGGCACGATAGGATCCTTGGCCGGTCAGTCGGGTTTTCGGGTGATCGGGGCGGCGACAACCCGTTCGCGTGGGGTGAGATACGGCGAGATCAACGCCATGGGGGAAACGGAACGGGCGATCCGCACTGCGTTGCAGGCCGCACAGAAAATGGCCGGGATCCGAGTGGATCAGGTGATTGCATGTTTCTCAGGAGCGGAACCGCGCAGTTATGGGCTGGATGCCCATATCGACCTGGATGGCGAAACCGTGACCGAGGATGACGTGGCCCGTGTGCTTGCTGAATGTGATGTGCCCGAATACGGCGAAGGACGCGAAGTACTGCATGCCCAGCCGGTGAACTTTGCACTGGATCACCGTTCGGGTCTGTCAGACCCGCGCGGGCAGATGGGACAATCCTTGTCGGTTGACATGCACATGCTGACCGTTGATGCCCCCGCCGTGCAGCATCTCGCCCATTGTATCAAGCGCTGCGACCTGGAACTGGCGGGCATTGCATCCTCCGCTTATGCCTCCGGCATTTCCTCGCTGGTCGAGGATGAACAGGAGTTGGGTGCCGCCTGTATCGACATGGGGGGCGGAACGACGGGCGTTTCGATCTTTATCAAGAAACACATGATCTATGCGGACACGGTGCGCATGGGCGGTGATCATGTGACACAGGACATTTCGCTGGGACTGCAAGTGCCGACCGCGAATGCAGAGCGGATCAAGACCTTCTATGGGGGTGTGCATGCGACGGGCATGGACGATCGCGAAATGATCGAGATTGGTCGCGATACCGGAGACTACGAACACGACCGACGCACCGCCAGCCGCGCGGAACTGATCGGCATCATGCGGCCCCGGGTCGAAGAGATTTTGGAAGAAGTCCGCGTGCGTCTGGATGCAGCGGGCTTTGATCATTTGCCAAGCCAGCAAATCGTTCTGACAGGGGGGGGCAGCCAGATCCCCGGTTTGGATGGTCTGGCCAGCAAGATTCTGGGCCAGCAGGTGCGCCTGGGGCGCCCCTTGCGCGTGCATGGCTTGCCGCAAGCAGCGACAGGGCCAAGCTTTGCCTCCGCCGTGGGTCTGTCCCTGTTCGCAGCGCATCCGCAGGACGAATGGTGGGACTTTGATATTCCAGCCGACAAATATCCGTCGCGGTCACTGAAGCGGGCGGTGAAGTGGTTCAAGGATAACTGGTAATCCGCCTCACCCTGTTTGCAACCCGGCGGCGGGGACGCCAGGTCTTTGCCGTATCTTGTGCTTTAGTATTGCCAGGATTGCAGGAGTTTTTCCCGCGGCTTGTGGCGCGCTTGGTAGAGGTATCTCGCCCATAGAACGAATACAGGGGTGAGCAGCCCCGCTTCGATCTGGATATGATCGCTTAATCGGCTGCCGGTAGCAGTTTCTGTTACCGACAGGGTATGATGCCAACTTTTGACACCTGCGCCCTGTTCAGACGCCTGCATGACCCTCCGGTCATCGTCGCATTCCAATATTTCTATGACATAGGGCTGAGCGGGCAATCTGCCGAACAAGGAGACCATGATTTCCAGTTTCTGACCGGTTCTGGCTCTGCCTGACGGCAATCCCTGGAAGACAGTGAGCCCTTGCATGATTTCGGCAAGGGCATCGTAACTCGTCGCAACCGCCCATAGGCGTTCGGGAGCCACGGCATAATCATTTTCTATGTGAACGGTTCTCATGGGGTTGCTTGTTCCGAATGGTCTCAGGGTTCATCTTTGAACTGTGTGAATACATACTGGATCATATGGCAATTCTGCGTGACAGCACGTGTAGATTGTCGTATCTTTCCTGCAATCGCTACGGTCACCATAAGGCCAATCAAACAAGCGGGCGCGGGTCGAGCAGGCCACGTTAAATTACTGAGTCGTTTCTGCGCCGCCTTGCGGCGTCCGATGCTGTTCGTCTTGTGGTCAACTGTCGAGGTTGCCCTAGATTTATACCTCTAGGCGAAATATCGCGTGAATTGGGTGTAGAAATCGCCATATTTGGTGTCAAAATAGTGTTTTTAGGGTGACGTTGTGGTTCTGTGCCGTTAATGTCACGTAAATATATGACGTAAAGTGCCCGTGGGACGTGGGCTAAATCAACAGGCGGACAGCACATGACACTTAATCTTTCGATGCCCGGTCAAGAAGACCTAAAGCCACGGATCACCGTTTTTGGTGTTGGTGGTGCCGGTGGTAATGCGGTCAATAATATGATCGAAAAACAACTGGATGGCGTTGATTTTGTTGTCGCCAATACCGATGCACAGGCGCTGCAACAAGCCAAATCGGAAAACCGCGTCCAATTGGGCATCAAGGTTACCGAGGGTCTGGGCGCGGGGGCGCGAGCCTCGGTTGGGGCCGCTGCTGCCGAAGAATCAATTGAACAGATCGTCGATCACCTGGCAGGTGCACATATGTGCTTTATCACTGCTGGCATGGGTGGGGGCACCGGTACAGGTGCCGCGCCAATCATTGCGCAGGCCGCTCGCGAGTTGGGTGTGCTGACCGTTGGTGTCGTGACCAAACCCTTCCAGTTCGAAGGTGCCAAACGCATGCGTCAGGCCGAAGAGGGTGTCGAAGCGCTGCAAAAGGTTGTCGATACGCTGATCATCATTCCGAACCAGAATCTGTTCCGTCTGGCAAATGAAAAGACAACATTCACCGAAGCCTTTTCGATGGCCGACGATGTTCTCTATCAGGGCGTGAAGGGTGTGACCGATCTTATGGTCCGTCCCGGCCTGATCAACCTTGATTTTGCCGACGTGCGCGCTGTCATGGACGAAATGGGCAAGGCGATGATGGGCACCGGTGAGGCCGAGGGCGAAGATCGCGCGGTTCAGGCCGCCGAAAAGGCAATCGCGAATCCGCTGCTGGACGAAATCAGCCTGCGCGGTGCCAAGGGTGTGCTGATCAATATTACAGGTGGCCATGATCTGACCTTGTTCGAGCTTGACGAGGCGGCCAACCGCATTCGCGAAGAAGTCGATCCAGAGGCGAACATCATTGTCGGCTCCACATTGGACGAGGATATCGGCGGCATGATGCGCGTCAGCGTTGTCGCGACGGGTATTGATGCGATGGATGTGAACACTGAAATGCCAGTACCGCGCCGCTCCATGAGCCAGCCACTGCCTCAGCAAACAACCGATGCTCCCGCCGCGGCAGTCGCAGCCTCCGTTTCAGCCCCTGTTGCCACTGAAGAGAAAGAAGAGCAGGCACCCCTGTTCGAAGACATGGATGTGCAAAAGGTCGCTGCTCAGGAACAGGCTGAAGATATTTTTGCTGAAGATTCATCGGATGCCGACGATTTGCCACCACCGGCCTATCAGCCGCAGGTTGCCGCGTTTGAACCGCGCCGCGAAGAAGACATCGAAGCAAAACCGGATTCCTTTGTTGCACCACGCGCACCGGCCCCCGGCACACCTTCCCCCGAAGCGCTGGCGCGCCTGCGTGCCGCAGCCCAGAAAAGCAACGGTGCTGAGCAGAGCCAGCCACAGCAGCAGCGCCCCGATGCCGCAGCTCAAGGACCCGCAGGCGGTCAGGCGGGTGGCGAAAAGCCCCGTTTTGGCATCAATTCACTGATCAACCGGATGACAGGTCATGCCGAAGGTGAGGGCCAGTCACAGCAACGCCCAGCCCGTCAGCAACCGCCCGTCCAGCAGCAGCAACCACGTGTTGCCGCCGCACCGCAATCGGTTCAAGAGCCGGACCCGGAACAGGAACGCATTGAAATCCCGGCATTCCTGCGCCGTCAAGCGAACTAATTCGTTCAAAACCGTTACAATTTGGACCGCCTTCGGGCGGTCCTTTTTCTTTTGATTACAGGCAATTGGGTGCTGATCGGCGTCATTGTGCCCATTTGTTACAGCCATGTTTCAGTCGGTTGCAAAGTTTGAGTTGAGTGCAGCAACAGCAGCGCATAGGTCATACTCAACTTAGACTATGTTCTATGAAACCGGGGTTAATGCGTGCAGACAACTATCAAATCACCGATCAGTTTCGGCGGCAAAGGCCTGCATTCAGGTGCCCCTGCCACTGTTACAGTTCGCCCTGCAGGCATGCACCATGGTATTTGGTTTTCCCGGACTGACATTTCTGTCGGCGACCGGATGATCCCGGCACGTTGGGATGCGGTCAATCGTTCGCCATTGTGCACCAAGATTGAAAATGCTGCAGGTCTTTCTGTTTCGACCGTCGAACATTTGATGGCGGCGCTCGCGGGCTGCGGTATTCATAACGCTCTGGTTGAAATCGACGGTCCGGAAGTGCCGATTCTCGATGGATCGGCCGTACCATTTGTACGTGGTTTCATGCAGCGCGGTATTCGCCAGCTTGCCGCGCCTGTGATGGCTTTCGAAGTTTTGCAGACTGTCAGTGTCTCCGAAGGCGATGCAACAGCGACCATTTCCCCTTCCGATACGTTGCGGATCGATTTTGAAATTGATTTTGTCGATGCCGCTATCGGGCATCAGGCCAAGTCGTTGGTGATGAACAACGGGTCTTTTGCCCGTGAATTGTGCGACAGTCGTACATTCTGTCGTCAGGCGGATGTTGATGCAATGCAGGCCAATGGCCTTGCGCTGGGCGGGAACTCTGGCGAAAATGCGGTGGTCTTTGACGGTGACACCGTGGTCAGCCCCGGCGGCTTGCGCCACGCGGATGAACCTGTGCGTCACAAGATGCTGGATGCTCTGGGCGATCTGGCTCTGGCAGGGGCACCATTGCTGGGACATTATACCGGTCTGCGTGCAGGACATTCGCTCACCAACACCTTGTTGCGCAAATTGTTTGCAACACCTGGCGCGGTGCGTCTGATTGAATGTGATGCCGCCATGGCGCAGCGTCTTCCTGGGTATGGTCTGGTGTGGGACGAAGTCCCGCAGGTCGCATAACCCTCTGCCTTGGCCTGTCGGGGCCGGCAATCAACCCGTTTTTGTACCATTCTGCTGCTGGATGTACCTGTGACGCTCGGGTTCGCACTTGATGATTTGTTCGGATCGTGGTCAGAAGCATTGCAATCGGCGTTTTGCATTGCAGATTAATGTGCTAGCAAGAGCGCAAGATAGGTTGCAAAGACCAAAGGTGTGACGATGCGAATGGTGCAGGCAAGACAGGCAACACTGGCAAAGCTGTTAGGCGGATTGGCGGCGCGCAAGCGTTTGGTGGGTGCAATTGTTGTGGTGGCCAGCCTTGCCGCATGTGGCGGCAATCGCAACGCGGGACTGGTGGGAGGGAGCCTTTTCAACCCGCAGGATATTCCGCTTGAAACCTATTCGGCCGAACAGATTTTCGAACGTGGTGAATACGAGTTGAATCGCCGACAAGCAGGCGAGGCGGCATTTTACTTCTCTGAAATCGAACGGCTTTATCCTTATTCCGATTGGGCCCGACGTGCCTTGATCATGCAGGCCTTCAGCTATCACCGTGACAAGGATTATCCGAATTCACGCTCTGCCGCGCAACGTTTCATTGATTTTTATCCGGCTGATGATGACGCAGCCTATGCGCAATATCTGCTGGCGCTCAGCTATTATGACCAGATTGACGAAGTAGGCCGTGATCAGGGGCTGACCTTTCAGGCGTTGCAGTCGTTGCGAACGGTGATCGAGAACTATCCAGACAGCGAATATGCAAAATCCGCGATCCTGAAATTCGACCTCGCTTTCGACCACCTTGCAGGTAAAGAGATGGAAATCGGGCGGTATTACCTGCGCCGCGATCATTACACGGCGGCAATCAATCGGTTCCGCGTCGTAGTTGAGGATTTCCAGACCACAACCCACACTGCCGAGGCGCTGCACCGCTTGGTTGAAAGCTATCTGTCGCTGGGTCTGACCAAAGAAGCCCAGACCGCCGGTGCGATACTTGGCCACAACTTCCGCTCAACCGAATGGTATCAGGACAGTTATAGGCTGCTGACGGGACAAGGGCTTGAGCCTGCGTTCTTCAAGGACAATTGGTTGGCTGCCATGTATCGCCAGACGATCAAAGGCGAGTGGCTCTAGAATCGGTGGGTTTTGCCCACCCGACGGGACAGACAGATGCTGCGCGGCCTTGATATTTCTGACATGCTGATCATTGAACGGTTGGAACTCAGCTTTCAACCGGGGCTGAACGTGCTCACCGGTGAAACCGGTGCAGGTAAATCCATCCTGCTGGATTCCCTTGGTTTTGTTCTGGGCTGGCGGGGGCGTGCCGATCTGGTGCGACAGGGGGCGGCACAGGGCGAAGTTACGGCATGGTTCGATCTCACCGACAATCACCCGGCCCGTGCAGTCCTGCAAGAGGCGGGTCTGCCTTGCGGGGATGAGCTGATCTTGCGACGGATCAACACCAGTGAGGGGCGTAAGACGGCCTGGGTCAACGACCGCCGCTGTTCGGGGGAGGTGCTGCGGGCCTTGTCGGAAACGCTGGTTGAATTGCACGGGCAGCACGACGATCGCGGGCTTTTGAACCCGCGTGGGCATCGTGCCATCCTTGATGATTTTGCTGACACAGGGGCCGCACGGGCGAAAGTACGCCAGGCTTGGACCACTCTGGGAGCAGCGCGAAAAGCAGCGGCAAGGGCGGCAGAGGAACGCGCCGCGATCATGGCAGAAGAGGATTTTCTGCGCCATGCCGTTGCGGAACTGGACAAGTTGAACCCGGCTGAGGGAGAGGAAGCGCTGCTCGACGCGCGCCGTCGTCAGATGCAAGCAGCCGAAAAGATCCGCGCCGATGTTGTAAATGCATATGAAGCGATGGGCCAGAACGGGGCGGAAGGTAGCCTGGGGGAGGCGCTGCGCTGGCTCGACGGTGCGGCAGAGCGGGCGGAAGGAGCACTGGAGAGCCCAATGGCTGCGCTCGGGCGGGCGATGGTGGAACTGGACGAAGCGATGACTGGCGTGGCCAGCGCGATGGATGCCATGACCTTTGACCCGATGGAACTGGAAGAGACAGAAGAGCGTCTGTTTGCAATCCGCGCAATGGCACGCAAGCATGATGTCTCACCAGAAGAACTCGCCGGATTTGGTGCGACGTTGCGCGCCAAGTTGGACGCGCTTGATGCCAGCGAAGTGGCCGAAATCGCACTTGCCAAAGCGGTTGAGGAAGCCGAAGCGCATTATGACAACGCCGCCGCCGCCTTGAGCGCGGCACGCAAGAATGCAGCCAAGAAACTGGACAAGGCCGTGTCAGGAGAACTTGCGCCGCTCAAGATGGAGCGGGCGGTTTTCGAAACACAAATCACCTTGGAAGAAGCCGGTGCAGAAGGGCGCGATGCAGTAGGTTTCACGGTGGCCACCAACCCCGGTGCACCCGCCGGTCCATTGGGCAAGATTGCCTCGGGGGGCGAACTCAGCCGTTTCTTGTTGGCGCTCAAGGTTTGTCTCACGCGGGGGCAATCCGGCATCACGATGATATTTGACGAAATCGACCGCGGCGTCGGCGGTGCCACGGCTGATGCTGTCGGGCGGCGCCTGTCCGCGCTTGCAAGTGGCGGGCAGGTCCTGGTCGTGACGCACAGCCCGCAAGTGGCCGCGCTGGGTGCCCATCACTGGCGGGTTCAAAAAGGGGTTTCCAAGGGGGTCACCACCTCAAGCGTGGTGCCCCTGTCGCCGCCGGAACGGGTTGATGAAGTGGCGCGGATGCTGGCCGGTGATACCATCACTGATGCAGCGCGCGCCGCAGCCGAAGTGTTGCTGGCTGGCTGATGACAAAGGGGCCTCAAAACAAGAACGCGCCCGGATTCATCGCACATCAGGTCGGCTTGAGCGTCGAAACGCTAAAGCATGCATTGCAGGTGATCCGCCATCGCGGTCCCGGCAAGGTCACCTTTTGGTTCATCGCTTTGGTCATCGGCGTCGCCGCGGGCTTTGCCGCCCTGTTGTTTCGCAAGGGCATCGATTTCCTGCAGGAAACGCTCTACGGCACGGAAGATGTGAATACACTTCACAGCTTTATCAGCGGGTTGGAATGGTATTGGGTTGTTCTGATCCCGACGCTCGGCGGGCTGACAGTTGGCCTGATCCTGCACCACTTTACCAATGATGCGCGGGTAAGGACCGTCAGCGACGTGATCCTCGGCGCGGCCATGCACGAGGGTCGGGTCGAAATCAAAGCGGGCATTGCATCGGCCTTTGCCTCCTTGATAACACTGTCCACTGGGGGCTCGTCAGGGCGTGAAGGACCGGTGGTACATATTGCCGGCGTGGTTTCAACTTGGGTCAGCGATCGCATTAATGCGGATGGGATTACGGGACGCGACCTGTTGGGCTGTGCGGTTGCCGCAGCGGTGGCGGCATCGTTCAATGCGCCGATTGCAGGGGCATTATTCGCCCTTGAGGTGGTGTTGCGCCATTTTGCGGTCCACGCCTTTGCACCGATTGTGATAGCCTCTGTTGCGGGGGCTATCATCAACCGGATTGAATTTGGCGGGGTCACGGAATTTGTCCTGCCAACCTATGGCGATCTGCAGTTTTATGTAGAGCTTCCTGCCTTTCTTCTATTGGGCCTGACCTGTGGGGCAGTGGCCGTGGCGTTGATGCGCAGCGTCTTCTGGGCCGAGGATATTGGCGATTTTCTGGAAAAATTCACGGGTTGGCCCCGCTGGCTGCGCCCCGCAGTGGCAGGGGCGATGCTGGGCATCATCGCGCTGTGGTTCCCGCATATCATCGGCGTCGGATACGAAACAATGTCGCTGGCTTTGACCGGGGCGCTGACCCTGCATGAGGTGGTGGTCTTTGCCATCCTCAAGGTGACAGCGGTGGCTATTACCATGGGGGGTCGCATGGGCGGCGGCATGTTTTCGCCCTCATTGATGATTGGTGCACTGACAGGGCTGGGATTTGGCCTGATTGCGACGGGCGTGTTTCCAGATGTGTCGGGTTCTTCGACGCTTTATGCCCTTGCCGGCATGGGGGCTGTTTCAGCGGCGGTATTGGGGGCGCCGATCTCGACCACATTGATCGTATTCGAATTGACAGGCGACTGGCAGACCGCAATGGCGGTGATGGTGGCGGTAAGCATGTCCACAGCGCTGGCCAGCCGGCTTGTTGACCGCAGTTTCTTTCTCACCCAGATCGAGCGGCGCGGCATCCATCTTGCCGCCGGCCCACAGGCCTATCTTCTGGCAATGTTCACCGTCGCGCGCATCATGCGCAGGCCCGACGATACTAATTCAGCAGACCAAGAGACCTGTTGGGAACTGATCAACGCGGGCGTCTATATTGACGGGAGCGCGACCCTGGAAGCGGCAATGCCGATGTTTGAAACCAGCGGCGCCTCGCTGATCCCGGTTGTTGCCCTGTCGCCCGATGCACCTCCCGAGCTATTGGGCGCGCTTTTTCAGGTAGATGCGCTCAAGGCCTATAACAGGGCATTGGCGGCCACAGCAGCCGAGGAACACTCGTAAACAATTGGTAAAGTGTTTCAAGTTGCTGGGTAATTTGCCAAAGGACGGCGCAACTGTTTCCGCCAAGGCACCAATTGACGCGGATTGGTGATGGAAAGTCATAGCATTGGCTTCGCCATTGGGTATTGTTTCAATAGTTGATGCAATTACAGGAGCTTTGTTGCCATGCTCGCCTACCTTCTTCTTCCATTGCTTGGAATTGGCCTTCTTGCGACCCTTTTCGACAATGATGATGATTCCGTTGTCGAACCACCGGTTGACCCGGAAAATGAAATCAACGGCACTGACGGCCCAGACAAGCTGACGGGGACCGGTGCCAATGACCTGATGCTCGGGCATGGCGGTGATGATGAATTGCGCGGTTACGGCGGTGACGACACCTTGATCGGCGGCAGCGGCGATGACCTTGAAGTTGGTGGCGACGGTGACGATTCGATGCAGGGGAACAATGGAGAGGATACCCTATGGGGCCGCGACGGCGATGACCGGATGAACGGCGGCAACGGCGCGGATACCCTGCGTGGTGACAATGGGGACGACATCATGCGTGGCGGTGGCGGCGACGATGTCTTGCTGGGCGGACCGGGCGATGATGCGCTGCTGGGGAACCAGGGCGATGATGTACTTCAGGCCGGTAACGGCGCGGATTCTCTCTTTGGGGGCAATGGTGCGGATACGCTTACCGGCTACAACCTGCCTGTCGGCGAGGGGATGCTGGCGGGCGTGGACGATCTGCTGGTGGACCAGCTTGACGGTGGGAGCGGCGATGACGTCATTACCGGAAACAAGGGTGATCTGGTGACAGGTGGCACCGGCGCAGATCTGATCCGCACCATCGGGTTCGATCAGGAAGACGGGGGCGGAGTAACCGTCACGGACTTTGACCCGGATGAGGATATGCTGTTGATGGCGTCGAGCACGGGACCGGACCTGTCGTTGGAGGCCGACGATGACCGCATCGATATCGTTCAGGATGGTACCAGCACGAATATCTTATTTGAAGATACATTGATCGCCGTGTTGCAGAATACAAATGCGGCCGCATTGGCGGCGGATACCTCCTGGTTCGCGAATTTTGCGTCTGAACCCGTGAACCAGATCGACGGGACCAGCGGAAATGACCGTATTTCAGGCACTGGCGGCCCTGATAACATTGACGCAGGGCCGGGCGACGACGAAGTTCGCGCCTTCGGCAATGATGATACGGTCTCAGGTGGAACCGGCGATGACTTCCTTGTCGGTGGCGAGGGCGTGGATGCACTGCGCGGCGAGGATGGCAATGACACGCTTTGGGGTCTGGTCGGCGATGATGTGATTGATGGCGGCGACGGCAACGACATCGTGCGCGGCGATCCCGGTAATGATCTGATCAATGGAGGACACGGTACCGACGCGCTGGTTGGCGGTGACGGGAATGATACGATCAACGGAGGGAATGACAACGATGTCATCGTTACCGGTAATGGCGCCGATGTTGCCAACGGCGATGATGGCAGTGACCGGATCACCGGGTTTCAGGAAGGTGCCTCTGGCGCGGCCGGGGTCGGACTGGATGACGGCGCAGCCGATACGTTGAACGGTGGCAATGGCAACGATACCATCACGGCCAATGACGGCGACGTCGTCACCGGCGGCAATGGAAATGATGTGGTGCGTGCCCTGGGGCTGGGACAATCCGAACAGGATGCTGTCGTCGTCACAGACTTTGACCCTGCTCAGGATGTGCTGGTGCTGGTCGGCCCGGATGGCGAGGACGCTGCGATCAGCGATGGCGAGAACCTGCTGGTGCGTGCAACTGCCGATGGTCAGAGTACCGAGGTGGTTTACCGCGGTCAGGTTATGGCGCTCTTGCAGGGCACCGAGGCAACCGGTCTGAGCCTGACGCAGCCCTGGTTCGGCACCCCCTTCGCCTTGCCAACGACACCGGCTGCGGTTGCCTGAGGGGGACAGGCCTGTAGCATCGCCAAGGCAGGCGTTGCCTTGCCTCAACGGGCGTCGCAATCCTTGCGGCGCTCAAATCTGTTCGATGGTGATTTCATCCATGCGGTGAAAGGCCAGATAACCCTTGATTTCGGCCACATCAGGCTTCGGGTTTTCATAGGACCAGACCGAATTTTCCAAGGTCCGGCTTTTGGTCACCACGGAATAATAGGTGGCATCGCCCTTGTGCGGACAATGGCTGGTGCTGTCGCTGGCATCAAGGAAAGCCACGGCAATGTCTTCGCGCGGGAAATAGATGACCGGAGGATAACCGCCCTCGTGCAGCTCAAGCGCATTCCGGCTTTCGCCCAGAACAGCTCCGCCAGCGCGCACCGTCCAGGATCCCGGTGCCTTGGTAATCTTGATGTGACTTGTTGCCATCTGCTTTTCCCTTAAGTGCCTGTTCTGCGCATTAGATTGGCGCGGTTGCGGCATCCAACCACAATTTTGTCTCTGGCGATACCCGTGGACCGATCTTTTCAGCGACCTCGGCATGATAGCTGTTGAGCCAGGCCAGTGCCGCAGGATCCAGCAATTCGGCAACAATCAGCCGCTTGTCGATGGGAACAAAACTCAGGGTCTCCCAGACAAACATCTTGCGGTGGGCATCGCCCTCGGACAGGGCGGGGGCAGGACGGACGACAAGCAGGTTTTCAAGGCGGATGCCAAAGGCGCCTTCACGATAATAGCCCGGTTCATTGCTCAGGATCATGCCCGCCTGCAGGGGGACCAGGCTGACGCGGCTCAGGCGCTGGGGGCCTTCATGCACGCTGAGATAGGCACCGACGCCATGGCCCAGCCCGTGATCAAAATCCTGTCCCGCCTGCCAAAGCGGCACGCGCCCCACGGCTTCGATATGGGCCCCTGCCAACCCCTCTGGCCAACGCAGGCGGCTCATCGCGATCATACCGGCAAGCACACGGGTAAAGGCGGCGCAGGCCTCTTTCGGCGGGCGGCCTATGGCGATCGTCCGGGTGATGTCAGTGGTCCCGTCTAGGTATTGACCGCCGGAATCCAGCACGATCAGATCTCCCTCCTGCAGGTGGCTGTCGGTTTCCTCGGTCACACGGTAATGAATGATGGCCCCGTTTGCTCCCGTACCCGCGATGGTCTCAAAGCTGATGTCGCGCAGGGCGTTGTCCTTGCGTCTTTCGGCTTCGAGGTGCGTCACAAGCTGTGTTTCGGTGATGCTGCCCGGAGACTGCATATCCAGCCAGGCCAATGTCTCGCACAAAGCGGCGCCATCGCGCAAATGCGCCTGTGCCGTGCCCTTGATTTCGGCATCGTTCTTGCAGGCTTTGGGCAGGGCGCAGGGGTCATCCCCCCATACGGCCTTGTCACCCAGTGTTTCCGCGACGATCATCGGTGCCGATTGCCTGTCCAGCCTGACAGGCGCTTGCAGGGCTGTGATGGCCTCCAGAAAGGTTTCAGGCGGATGGCAACGCACCTGCGGACCAAGATGATCCGCCAGCCCCTCCACTTTGGCCGCAGCCATGAACAGATCTACCGTCGCATCCCTGTGCAGCACGGCAAAGCCATGGGCGACGGGATTGCGCGGAATGTCTGCACCTCTGATATTGAGCAACCAGTTGTGACTGTCCGGCAAGGTGATGACTGCCGCGGATTGCCCCGACTCTGCCAGGTCCTGGGCCAGTCTTTCGCGTTTTACAGCATGGCTCTCGCCGGCAAATTCGACCGGATGGGCTTTGGCGACCTGCATCGGTGGCGGCGGTTGATCTTTCCAGATCCGGTCTACAAGATTTGTGCCGGGCTGCAAAAACACACCGCTGCCCTTCAGGGCATCGCGGGCCTGCGTGATCTGATTGGGGGTATGAAGCCAGGGATCAAAGCCGATTGTGCCTCCGTCGGGCAATTGTTCCTTCAGCCAATCGGCCAGGGACACTTCGGGCCATGGTACTGGCGTATAGACTGGTGCTACCTGTGCCTTGACCTGCGTACGATAGCGCCCGTCAATGAACACGCCTGCCACAGCCTGCAGAACACAGCAAAAACCCGCTGATCCGGTAAAACCGGTCAGCCAGGTCAGGCGGTCGTCATGGGGTGCAACATATTCTCCCTGATGCGCATCGGCGCGTGGCACCAGAAATCCGTCCAGCCCTTCGGCATCCAGTTCATCGCGCAATGCCGACAGGCGGGGTGGCCCCTGTTCCGGCCTCGCGGTCACCTCGAAACTCTGGAACATCCGCCCCTCCTTCATCTTGCCTTTAAACTCATTTTCGACCGATCAACCTGCGCGGCGCATGCCCATGACACGCGCCCGTGCCCGTGGATCGCTGTCAAACAGCGCCGCCAGTTGTTCGGTCATTGCCCCTGCCAGTTGATCCACATCGGTAATCGTTACCGCACGGTCATAATAACGGGTCACATCATGGCCGATGCCGATTGCCAGCAATTCAACCGCTTTGCGTTTCTCGACCATGGCGATCACGTCGCGCAGGTGTTTTTCCAGATAATTCGCCGGATTCACCGACAGGGTGGAATCGTCCACCGGTGCGCCATCAGAAATCACCATCAGGATCTTGCGGGCCTCATGACGCGCGGTCATCCGGCGATGTGCCCATTCCAGGGCCTCGCCGTCGATGTTTTCTTTCAACAATCCTTCTTTCATCATCAAGCCCAGATTGTCGCGGGTCCGTCGCCAGGGCGCATCGGCACTTTTATAGATAATGTGGCGCAGATCGTTCAATCGGCCCGGTTGCACGGGACGGCCATCGTTCAGCCATGCCTCGCGGGCCTGGCCGCCTTTCCACGCACGGGTGGTAAAGCCGAGGATCTCGACCTTGACGTTGCAGCGTTCCAGGGTGCGGGCCAGAACATCGGCGCAGATCGCCGCAATCGAAATCGGACGGCCCCGCATCGAGCCGGAGTTATCCAGCAAGAGCGTCACACAGGTATCGCGGAATTCAGTGTCTTTTTCCTGTTTGAAGGACAGGGGCGTGGTCGGATTCGCCACCACACGCGCAAGGCGTCCGGCGTCCAGCGTGCCTTCTTCCAGATCGAATTCCCAGGAGCGATTCTGCTGGGCCTGCAGTCGGCGTTGCAACTTGTTGGCAAGGCGGCTGACCGCCCCTTTCAAGGGCTCCAACTGCTGATCCAGGTAGGCGCGCAGACGCTCCAGTTCAATCGGATCGGCCAGATCTTCGGCTCCGATCACCTCGTCATGACTATCCAGATAGACCAGATAATTCGGGTCCGCGTCGGAAACCGGTTGCGGGGCGGGGGGCTCCATCGGAGCGTCGCCCTCGGGCATCTCTGCTTCTTCGCCCAGTTCCTGATCGGCCATGTCGTCCATGGAAACCTGGGCTTCGGAAGAATCCTGCTGGTCTTCCTGTGACTGCTCGGCGCTGCCCTCGGCATCATTCTCGTCCTGATCATCCTGACCGGTGCTGTCGGGGTCCTGTTCCTCTTCGGCACCTTCTTCGGCTTCATCCTCCTGATCCTGGTCAAGCATGTCAGGATCGTCACCCAGTTGGTCACCATACCCGAGATCACTGATCATCTGGCGTGCAAGTTTGGCAAAGGCCGATTGGTCCTCAAGGATGTCGTTCAGATGATCAAGCGTGCCGCTGGCCTGTTCCTCGATAAACCCGCGCCAGAGTTCCATGGCGGTATCAGCCCCGGCGGGCAGGTCGCGTCCCGTTGCCAGATGGCGCACCAGATAGCCGGCGGCAGTTGCCAGCGGCACCTCGCTGGCCTGCTTGGCCTGATCATAGCCCTTGCGCAGGGCTTCGTGTTTGATTTTCACGTCAATGTTGGTCGCCGTGCCCGGCATGTCGCGGGCTCCCATGGCCTCACATCTTGCGGTTTCCATCGCTTCATAGAGATCACGCGCCATCTCTCCCTGCGGGGCGTAGCGGGCATGGGTCTGGCCGTTGTGGTACCGCCGGTTCAAGGCAAGGGCGTCGGCAGTGCCACGGGCCAACAGAACCTCTTCGCGGGTCATGCGGCGGGATACCTGCGGCAGGCGCATGGTCTCGCCGGACAGGCCCGAAGGGTCGACGGAATAGGTGACATTCAGATCGGAATCATTTGCCATGACCTTTGACGCTTCGGCCAGGGCTTTCTTGAAGGCATCTGCGGGATTGTCGGTCGATTTGCTCATGCGGATGTCCTTCGCCTAATTCAGATATGGTTTCGCAGGTTTTGACGGAGGGGTCAAAGGGGGGCTTTGGGGATTACTCCAAGAAATATGGAACCCGGCTCAGGCGGGGGGTGTTTATGATATGAACGCCCCAGCGGCCGACGCGACATGGCCGCATCCATTCGGGGGGCAATAAAGAAGGAAACGAAATGACCAAGCTCAAAAACGCCGCCACCCTTTTTACGATTGCGATGTTGTCGACGGCACCTGTGGCCGCTTTCGCAACGCAAACAGGCTCGCCACAACAATCGGTGGATGCCGACCCTGATGAGGATGTTTCCAAGAAAAAAGTCGAAGGTGACTCTCTGGAAGACACGGCCAAGGCTGACCAGGGCGCGAAAGCCTATGAGGATGCGGATATCGTGGATGACGCAGAGGGGTCACTTGTCGAGGATGACGCCAAAACCGACAGCTAACCTTTCCCCGAAAGGTAAAACAACAGCCCCGCAGGCAATGCCTGCGGGGCTGTTTTCATGGGGTTTGATGCCTGCCGGTGGCCGATTAGCCCAGGCTGACGTTTGCGGCGCTTTCGGGCAGTTCCTCATCAAACAGACGCTGATAGAATTCAGCCACGGTCTGGCGCTCCAGTTCATCACATTTGTTCAGGAACGAGAGCCGGAAGGCATAACCGACGTTGTGGAAAATCTGTGCATTCTGCGCCCAAGCGATCACGGTTCGGGGTGACATGACGGTGGATAACTCGCCGCTCATGAAAGCCGTGCGCGTCAGATCGGCCACTGTCACCATCTGCTTGACGATCTTGCGTCCCTCAGCCGTGTTGTAATGGGGGTTTTTGGAAAGGACGATGGCCGTTTCTGCATCGATTGATAGATAGTTGAGCGTAGCGACCAGCGACCAGCGGTCCATTTGGCCCTGGTTGATCTGCTGGGTACCGTGGTAAAGACCTGTTGTATCGCCTAGTCCCACGGTGTTGGCCGTGGCGAAAAGGCGAAAATAGGGGTGGGGTTCGATTACCTGGTTCTGATCCAGCAGTGTCAGTTTTCCATCTACTTCCAGCACGCGCTGGATCACGAACATCACATCGGCGCGCCCGGCGTCATATTCATCAAACACGATTGCCGTCGGGTTACGCAAAGCCCAGGGCAGGATTCCTTCTTGAAATTCAGTTACTTGCACGCCGTCTTTCAGCTTGATTGCATCTTTGCCGATCAGGTCGATACGGGAAATATGTGAATCGAGGTTTACGCGGACACAGGGCCAGTTCAGCCGAGAGGCAACCTGTTCAATATGGGTGGATTTGCCGGTACCGTGGTAACCCTGGATCATCACGCGCCGATTGTGGCCAAAGCCTGCGAGGATCGCGAGTGTGGTATCGGGGTCAAACTTGTAGGTCTTGTCTTCCTCCGGCACACGATCGGTGCGATGGGCAAAACCTTTGATGGTCATGTCGGTGTCGATGCCAAAGACGTCACGGACGCTGATGTCTTCTGTTGGTTTCGTATCGATATCCAGCGTGCCGTCAGCCATAGGGTCGTCCTCTCATTCATGCTCCACCAGGGAGGTCAAGTTCCGCCCAGTGGTGCTACAATTCGTGCCTACCTGCAAGGGTTGGACGGTGGGTTTTTGCCTTGTACGGGCCAGTTATCAGCCCCGACGTCACGACATCGCGGCCTGGGCACAGCCGCAAGCCGCCTTGACTGGGCGGTCGCTGCGGGCTTCGGCCAGGTCGAGGCGCAGCTTGATATGAGCGGTTTCTGCGGTCTTGCCCTGCGCCACCAGACAGTCATATAGCCCACGCAACGCCCAGATATTGTCGGGGTGCTGACAGGCGCGCGGCAGACCGGGGGAAAGGCCGAGATCCTGGCGGAACACCTCTTCGGCGTCGCGGTGATGGCCCTGTTCAAACAACAAGGCACCCAACGCATGACGTGTCGGTTGCATCCACCCCCAAGGTTCGTCGTAGGGAAGGGCGTCATCCAGCGCAACCGCATCGCGCAACCGCTTGAAGGCATGGGCATAATCGCCCTTGCGATAGGCGAGTTCTCCGTCCAGCATCGCCGTTGCGAGGTCCAGCAGGTCGACGACACGCACATTGTGCAACAGCCGACTGTCAGGAACACGGGCTTTGGCGCGGGCAAACACCTCATATTGCGTTTCGGCCTCGGATATGCGCCCCAAAGCGGACAGGGCCAGAGCCTTGGCATATTCGATCATCGCAACCTTGGTACACCGGGTTTCAATATCGTCCGGCAGGGTCAGCCTCAGAACCTCTTCCCACTTGCCAAAGCGGATCAGCACATGGGGTTCCATGCTGAGATAGCTTTCCAGAAAATCCGCCATGGGAGGGGACTGGACCTTGAGCAGGGCCTCCGGGGTTGTGTCGTCCATCCCACGCACCGCCCGCATCGCTGGTTCAAATTGCCCAAGAAACAGCGCCCCATAGATGACAAAATGATAGTTGTGCTGACGGTAGCCGGTGTAAATATTGAACGCGCCTTCGGCCTCGTAATAGATCAGGTCTGCCTCTATCGCTTTTTCGTTCCAGCGCACCACGTTTTCATACTGCCCGCAGAGGACATCAATGTGGCTGGGCATATGTACGAGGTGCCCTGCGTCCGGCACAAGAGTGCGCAACACATCGGCGGCTTTCAGGGCCAGTTCTGGATGCGGCGACATTTCCATGAGATGTACATAGAGATGCAGAATGCCCGGATGGCTCATACCGCCAGGCAGGGCCATCTGGCGCTCTAACACCTGTCGGGCCTCAACTGTGGCTGCACCGGATGCGATCTTGCCCTCGGGCAGGTCCCACATCTTCCAGGGTGTGAGGTTCATCAAGGCGTCAACGAAACAGGTTGCAACCTCGGGATCATCAGGAAACCTGCCATGAACCGCCCGCATCGCATCGGCAAAATCACGATCCCAGGGGGCCATGTCATCAACGGGTTTGCGTTGTGGATAACGGTGGATCAACGTGTTGATAAGCGCTTTTTCGACGGGGGTCACATGGGCGATATGCACCAGTGCTTTGCGGGTGGCTGTATAGGCCTCGTTCAAGGCCTCCTCCAGGCCTTTGGAATCGTAGAGCACCCACGGCATATTATAGTTGGGTCCCGCCGCATAGGCGTGCCCCCAATAGGCCATGGCGCAGGTCGGATCAGCGCCATAGGCGCGTTGGAAACAGGCAATCGCCTCTTTGTGGTTAAAGCCGTAGATCCAGTTCAGCCCACGGTCGAACCACATCTGAGCCTCAAGGTTATCCGTGGTTACCTTGCGCGAAAATCGCCCTAAATCATAGGGATAGTCCATATTGACCTCCTTGAGGGCTGCGCAGGTGAGGGCCTGTCAATCCTTGAAACTGCGGCTGCCCTTGATCTGGTCCCATGCCCACATGACCTGTTGTAACTGGTCTTCCTGTGACCGGTCGCCGCCATTCATGTCGGGATGCAGCACTTTGATCAGCATCTTGTAGGCTTTGCGGATCTCCGGTTTGGTCATGTTGTCCTTGACCTCCAGAATTTCGACCGCACGGCGTTCTGTCGGCGGCAGGCGTCGGCCCGATTGCGCACCTCTGCCGGGGTTTTGTGTGGCGTTCTTTCCCAGAACCTGATGCGGATCCTCGATGCCCAACCGCGCCCATGCGCGGGCTTCGGGGTCTCCCATCGGCTTGGTCTTGCGCTCCCATACCTTGTCTTCGGATTGCTGCGCGTTCATTTCGGCCTCGGTGGTGCCGTCAAAGAAGTTCCACTTGAGGTTATATTCCCGCACGTGTTGCTGACAGAACCAGAAATAATCGTCCAGTACATCGGGTGCCTTGGGTGCGCGGAACTTGCCTGCTTCGTCGCAATCAGCATGATCACAGACGCGTGTAGATGTCTCGGATGCACCGGACATGCCGCGACGGCCACGGGGGTTCTTTTTTTTCGAGGTCGACACGGACATGTCGAAACCGAAGGGATCAGATTTGCTCATGGGATAGACCTTTCCGACTCAAGGCGACGAGTTTAGACCTTGTGGACAGAGATAGAAGGGGGCGGGAGAAAAAAATGTCGAAAACGCAGGAGATAGAAGCACGGTTACGGGCGGCATTGGCACCACGGGAGCTGGATGTGGTAGATGACAGCGAAAGCCACCGGGGGCATTCAGGGTTTCAGGAAGGCGGGGAGAGCCATTTCAATCTGCGTATCCGGGCATCGGCATTCAAGGGCATGTCCCGTATTGCGCGACACCGGGCGGTGCATGCCGCGCTGGGGCCGGACCTGATTGGGCGCATACACGCGCTGGCCCTTGATCTGGACGTTTAACTTTATCCTTTAACTGTCTGTTTTAGGGGTTTTTCTGGCAGCGGCGAGGGTTTTTAACGTCGACCCAAGTCCGTCAACATCGCTGGTATCTTCGACCCCGTTGTCCCATGGATCCTCACTGGATTTTTCAGCTTCTGCCGGCGTATCCCCGGGGGTTTCGCCTGACGTTTCGGGGCTGTTTTCAACCACTGGTTCAGGCTTTGGTTCCGGGGACTGGGGTGCCTCTTGGGGGGGCGGGAGGAGTTCGGGGGCGAAGGCCTCCACATCCTGTTCGCGGGGACGGCGGAACACCAGCACATTGCGCCATTCAGTGGTGTTGGAGGTGAGACCGGAACGTTCGACCGACGGCAGGGTTTCGGCGCGCTGATATTCCCAGCCGTAGCCAGCCAGCCCGTTCATAAGCTCTTGAATCGCATGGGAAAACCTGCCTTCGGCAGTTTTGACGCCCTTGGCCTTCAGACCTTTGGTAGGGGCAGGCACAACTTTGTATTCGTAACGGGGCATGGGGTGTCTCCGACTTGGGATCAGGGCGTTCTAGCGCATGGATTTGGGAAAGGGAACGGGGCAAGGTTAACGATTTGGTAACTGTCACCCAGCATACACCCCGCGTGCACCCCCGTACACCGCCGCGGCGCAGCATTGCGGGTTAGAGATCCAGCTTGCCCTGCGATCTTGTATCTTTCTCAACGGCTGCTTTCTTGAAGGTATCGTCGCGGCGGGCGGGAAGGCGCAATGCGCGGTCGCGCAATTCCATCGCCTGTTCGATTGTCACGATCTGGATGCGGGGAACAGGTTCGAACCCTTCCATCTCGAACTGGCCCGCGCCTGCGGCTTCGGTGACCATCGGTTTGGTCGGCGCGGTAAGGGTGAGGAAAATGCCGACGGCGGCATTTTCGCGTTCGATCACGCCGCGCAGATCGCGGATCATGGCAACGCCGACGTTGTCGCCTGCCTTGACCGAGACAATGGCCGTGCCTTCGGATTTGGAGCCGAAGTAGATGCGCCCGTCGATGCCCTTGTCCGCGCCTTTCTTGCCCATGTTGCCCGGTTGCGCGGCGATGAGGGAGAGCGCCCATTTTTCAAATTCGAAATAGTAGTTCTTGTCCTTGCGACCGCGCTGCGCCATGTCCCGCGCGCCTGCGATGTCCTGTGGCACACCGTGGGTGGTGAAGGCGACCTTTGGGAAGGCATCGCGCAGGCGTTTTTCGATGAGACCGATGGCAAGATGGGTAACGTCAATGCCGATCCACTGACGGTCCATTTTCTGTGCCGCATGAACGGTGGTGCCGCAACCGCAGAACGGGTCAAGCACGACATCCCCTTCGTTTGAGGAGGCGGCAAGGATGCGTTCGAGGAGGGCGACGGGTTTTTCAGTGGGATAACCCATTCGTTGCCCTGATTGGAGAGGAGGGAGGTCTGTCCATACATCTCCTATCTTACGGCCATCCTGTTCTGCCAAATAATGTTTGCGCGATATTCGACCGTCCTTAGATTTAGGAAATGCTAGTCTGCCCTCCGCATCTAACTTTTCCATAAGCTCGCGATTGACGCGCCAACCCTTACTAGGTGGTGCATATCCTTTGTATGAATATGTCAAGTTTGGTCGAGGACTTGGGCTATCTAGCGGCGCTAGACGATACGCGCCTCTACCATCTTTGTCGTCTAGCCGAAATCGACCATTGTATTCGTCAGTTTTCACGGCGAATACCGGATGGAAAGCACTATTATCTGATTTCGCCAAAGCAAGAATTATATCATGGTTCCAAGCCATTTTCTTTGTAGCGTCGCCCTTGGCAGATGACCTCTGCCAAACAATCTCATTCCGGAAATTCCGCGCCCCAAACACCGCATCCAGCAATATTTTGAGATAGTGACTCGCCGTGGGGTCGCAGTGCAGATAGAGCGAGCCGGTGTCCTTCAACACCCTGTGCAATTCCAGCAGGCGCACGGCCATCATCGTGAGATAGGCCATCATGTCGTTGTCGCCCAGAAACGACCGCATGGCGCGCAGCATTTCGGCGACGTTGCCGTTGCCCGAGCGCATGACCTCGCCAAAAGCGGATTCAGCTGAATCGTTCCAGTGCCATGTGTCGTCAAACGCCTCGATCTGCGCTGCGCTTTCGTTGCCCTGCGGTCCCTTGAACAACACGTTGTAGCTGGCGTTGGAGTTGAACGGCGGGTCGAGATAGATCAGATCGACAGAAGCATCTGCAATTGAGTTCCGCAGGACAGAGAGGTTATCGCCATAGTAGAGGTGATTCATAATGCCTGTCCTGCCCTGTTACGCGATTGGCGCTTATTATGTTGGAACAACATTAAAGGGAGGTTCGCAGGGGTGGCAAGGGGTGGGTTGCACCCACCCTACCGTTTGAGGCTGATCCGGCGGCTGATGTTTTCGGGGGCGGGCATGTCGGTCTGACCGGCTTTGTAGGCGGCCATGGCGTCCTGAATATGCTGCGGCATGGGCGCGACACGGGGGCCGGATTGGTCGACGTGCAGGGTGACGCCTTCGGCAGTGGCGGCAAGCCAGCCGTCGCGGTGGTAGAGTTCGGAGTAGCTGTGAAAGCGTTTCTCGTCAAAGTCGATGAGATAGAAGGTGGCGAAGACTTCATCGCCTTCATGGAGTTCGCGCACATAGCGGATGTGCCATTCGGCGACATATGTGGTGCAGCCGGTGGATTGCACATAGTCAAGGCCAAAGCCGATGTGGGGGTAGAGTTCATCCACGGACTCGTCGAACAACACGTTGTAATAGGCCATGTTGAGATGGCCGTTGAAGTCGATCCACTCCGGTTTGACGGTCATCAGGGAAGAGCGGAAGGGGATTTGCATGTTGGTTCCTGTCGGTGGCGATGCGGTGAGGGGGCATGAACGGGCATCCTGCGGATACCCTGCCTCGCGCTGATCGTATTACCCAAGCGCGGGCTATGCCCCAAGCTTGGCTGCAACGATCTGGTTTACTGCTTTGGGGTTGGCCTTCCCGCCTGTGGCCTTCATCACCTGACCAACGAACCAGCCGGCAAGTTTCGGGTTTTCCTGCGCCTTGGCAACCTGATCGGGGTTGGCGGCGATGATCTCGTCCACGGCGGCTTCGATGGCACCGGTGTCGGTGACCTGTTTCATGCCTTCGGTTTCGACGATTTCCGCCGGGTCGCGGCCTGTGGTGTAGGTGATTTCAAACACGTCCTTGGCGATTTTGCCACTGATCGCGTCGGAGGCGATGAGGTCGATGATTTCACCCAGATGGGCCGGGGTGACGGGGCTTTCTGAGATGTCCTTTTCGTCCTTTTTCAGACGGCCGAAGAGTTCGTTGATCACCCAGTTGGCGGAGGATTTGCCGTCGCGGCCCTGTGCCACGGCCTCGAAATAGCCCGCTGAGTCAAGGTCGGCGGTGAGGACGGAGGCATCATAGTCCGTAAGCCCGAAATCATTGATGAATCGCGCTTTTTTGGCGTCCGGCAATTCGGGGAGACTGGCGGCGATGTCGTCCACCCAGGCCTGTTCGATCTCCAGCGGCAGCAGGTCGGGGTCGGGGAAGTAGCGATAGTCGTGGGCTTCTTCCTTGGACCGCATGGAGCGGGTTTCCTGTTTGTCAGGGTCAAACAGGCGGGTTTCCTGGGTGACTTCGCCGCCCGCTTCGACGATGGCGATCTGGCGCTTGGCCTCGACCTCGATCGCCTGCTGGATGAAGCGCATGGAGTTCATGTTCTTGATCTCGCAGCGGGTGCCGAGGTGGGCGAAATCTTGCGTTTCGACGTATTTTTCGTACTGGCCGACACGGCAGATGGAGACATTCACATCGGCGCGCATGGCACCGGATTGCATGTCGCCGTTGCAGGTGCCCAGGTAGCGCAGGATCTGGCGCAGTTTGGCGAGGTAGGCGGCGGCCTCTTCAGGGCCACGGATGTCGGGGCGCGAGACGATCTCCATCAGGCAGACGCCGGTGCGGTTGAGGTCGACAAAGGACATGTTGGGGTCCATGTCGTGGATGGATTTGCCTGCGTCCTGTTCCATGTGGATGCGTTCGACCCGCACCAGACGGGCGGTGCCGTCGCCGAGTTCCACCAGCACTTCGCCCTCGCCGACGATGGGATGGTAAAGCTGGCTGATCTGGTAACCCTGGGGCAAGTCGGGGTAAAAGTAGTTCTTGCGATCAAAAGCGGATTTGAGGTTGATCTCGGCCTTGAGACCCAGCCCGGTGCGCACGGCCTGTTCCACGCAGTATTCGTTGATCACAGGCAGCATGCCGGGCATGGCGGCGTCCACGAAGGCGACATTGCTGTTGGGTTCGGCACCGAACTGGGTTGAAGCACCCGAGAACAATTTTGCGTTTGAGGACACCTGAGCATGGACCTCCATGCCGATGACCAGCTCCCAGTCGTGTTTTGCGCCTGCAATGACGCGGGGTTTTGGGGTGTCGTAGGTCAGATCAAGCATTGGAGCCCTCGTGTGCGCTGGTGTTGGCCACGGTTTAGGGCAGGTGGCGTTGTGCTGCAAGTGGATCAGCGCGGGTCGGCTGGCCCCGAGCGATCGAAGACGGCCAGCATCGCAGTGCGCAAACGGGCCACATCATTGTCGACAGAAGCCTTCGGGTCACAGATGAAGGGGGGCAGGGCCTCCAGGCGAATGATGCCGCTGGCAGGATTCATCTTGCCTCGTGGCAGCAGGCGGTCGCTGTCGTGGATCACGATAGGTTGGATACTGCGCCCGGTGGCACGGGCCACAAGAACAGCCCCCGCCTTGAATTCTCCAAGGGATTGGCTTTTCGTGCGGGTGCCTTCGGGAAACAGAACGACAGAACGGCGCGGCGGCATGTCGCGCACGGCTGCCGTCAGGGTTTCCATCGCTACAGAGCCGCTGGCGCGCTCAATCGGGACAAGCCCCGCGCCGTCAAATCCTGTGCGCAGCAGTCTGCTTTTCCAGAATTCGCTTTTCGCCGCAAAAGTGAACCATTTGGCGTCCGGGATCACATGCATCAGCGCAAATCCGTCCAGGTGGCTGCGATGATTGATGACGATGATGCTGTTGGTGTTTGCGGCCAGGGCAGCCCTGTCTTCTGCGCTCATTTCCGCCCGCAGGCTAAGCAACCACAACAGGCGTGAACAGGCGCGTTTGACGCGCCGCCAGTACCATCCGCGAAAGCCGCGGCGTCCTGCACAGATCAGGGGAACAAAAGCGATGAACAAGAAGTAGATGGGGCCGAGCAAAACCAAGGCAAAACGCTTGATCAGCCGGACCGGAAAGGGATCAATCGGACCGTCGATGGGTGAGGAAGGATTTTGGTTCATTTTCTCCGCCGGATGGCCACCTGTCTGAGGGCGGCATGGGGTCATGCAACGGATGACAAAAGGGCGCGCAGCTCTGTCGAGGTGCAGCGCAGGTGCCCCTTTCATGTGTCATATGACACAGGACTGCAATGGGAAACCTGATTGCTGCGGCTCTGTGGTGGTCAACATTCCATTGCGACAGGGCCGGTTTCGGTAAAGACGATGCGTTTTCCCGACGAGATTTCGGACTTGAACAGCGACGAGATCAGGCGCATGGCGTCATCCTTGCCGGAGGCGGCGAAACGCCCCGGAGAATGCACACGCAGGTTATTGTCAAATCCGCGCGCTGCATGGGCCCAGATCATCGGATGCAATTCCCTGAGGTGTTCGCGCACAATCCAGTGGGCGCAATCGGCGATCTGGCTGCGGATCTGGTCTGCCTGATCATTGCCAGAAAAGCTTTGGCCGATGGAATTGGCACAATAGGCCGCCATGAGGTTGGCGGTATAGGCGTCAGGCTTGCGGGTCAGGATGTCGCGCATGCCTTCGACAAAGAATTCAAGGTCAAGGTTGGCGCAGGCATCGTCGTCACAGGAGATGGCGTCGAACTGAACCCAGGTGTAGCCGCCGGCACCCCAGATGCTTTCGGTGCGTGCGGCGGTGCGGCGCGCTTCGAGTTCAAGTTCTGCGTAGGTGCCGTACCAGCGCGGCAGAAGATGATTGCCCATGGCCCGCATCGGGCGCGGATTTGCCGGGTTGAGATCTATGAGCGCTTCATAGCGGTCGGACACCCTGCGTTTGCCACGTTCGACCCCTCCCAGAAGGGCGCAGCATGTGGCGGCGAGAAGCGGTGAATCCAGCGTAAGCGGACAATATTCTGCCATGATGTCAGCCGCGCGATCAAAATGCGCGGTAAATGCCTCGCGGTTGCGGGCGGGCACTTCGACGTCCCAGCCTTCGCCACGCCAGGCCCAGGCAATGTCCATATGGGCCTGTGCGACGATACAGGCCATGATGTGATTGCCGGGTTGGGCGGTCAGTTCGTGTTCCAGTGCTTCGATGCCGGCCAGAATGGGGGCACCCTTGGCCGGTCTGCCGTCCATCAGCACATGTTCGGCAGCGTGGACGACATCGGCGCGGGCACCGAAAGACAAGAGATCAGCGATCGGCATGGTGCCTGGGGTCATGTGGCGGTTCGAATCGGCCGTGTGGATTGCCGACAGCAGATCGTCCCAGCGTTCCTGGCGTACAAGATGCTGTGCCTTAGCAAGATGTTTGTCACGTACGCTATCTTCTGCGGTAGGATCGGGACAGGCAATGTGGAGCGTGCCGTCTGCCACAGTCTGCATTGCAGTGCGCGGCATGCGCCGGCGAATTGGCATTGGCGGCACAGGTTTTACCGGCGCTGGCGCGGGGGGAACCGGGCGCAGCATGCTCCCCAGGGGGCGCATATGCTTTTGAAGGAAGGCGCTGAATGGTCTCATCAAACGGGGTCCAATAACACGTTGTGGTTGCATATAATTTGTCCGAGCATTGAGGCGGAAGCGTGGCGGCCTTGCGGAGATATCGCGTTGTTTCTTCTAGGCAGGCGGGTATTCGCCGGTCTGCAAAGGGCGTTGAAACCCTGGGATTGTCCAATAAATGCGAACGATCTAAGGATTAGAGTACGTTTGTTGCCTTTTCCTGGGGAGTTGAGGTGCTGAATTTGCCAAATGCCTTTGTCGACTTGCATAGTCGCGCGATGAATAGAATTGCGTTCACTTTGATCTCTGCACTTTTAAGTTGTGCGTCGCCCGCTGTGGCGGAACCTGTTTTGCGACCGCAGTCCCTTGCGCTGACCGAGTCGGCCGCTGTGCCGGGGCTGGATGTGCAGGAGATTCGCGTCAAGGGACAGAACGCAGAAGGACCGATTGACGGTGCCGCGACGTCGTCGTTTGTCACCAACCTGCGTCCACCTGCGCGGCCTGGCCACATTCCGCGCACGCGCTGGCAGCACATGGGCGGCAACGAGATCTGGACGCGCGCTGCTCTGTCAGCGCTCAAGGATCATGGCAAGCCGCTGGTCGATCTGGTGCCCGCCGATATTGCGACCTGGTGTCCCAAATACCCTGATGCCACATCTGCGGAGCGGCGTGCCTTTTGGGTTGGGTTCATGTCGGCGCTTGCGAAATATGAAAGCACCTACAAGGCAAGCGCTGTCGGCGGCGGCGGGCTGTGGTACGGATTGTTGCAAATCCTGCCGTCCACTGCGCGGGGCTACAAATGCAACGTCGGAACGGGTGCCGCGCTGAAAAACGGTGCGGCGAACCTGAGTTGCGCGGTACGCATCATGGCCCATACGGTGCCACGCGACGGGGTGATTCACGGTTACAGGAAGCGCAAGGGACTGGGCGTGACTGCGGACTGGGGGCCGATGCATTCGGCACCTAAGCGGCGAAACATGGCGAATTGGTTAAAACAGCAGAATTATTGCAAGCCGGTGAATGCGACACGCCCCCGGATGCGGCCCTGAAGTCGCAGGCCTGCTGGTTTCCGGATTTATTGCATCAGTTGAAAATGATGGCGTTCCGTCTTGAGGCCGCGCTGGATCAACGCTTCTTCAAAGGGCTGATGCGGTGGTGTGCTTTCGAACGGCAGGCGCAATTTGGTGCCCGTGTTCAGGATCAATGTAACCTTGACGGAGAGATCAAGCCGCGTGTCAAGGCGGATCATGGCAACTTCCTCAAGCGCGACGCTGACCTGGCGTTTTCCGGAATACCAGTGAAGGGTGTTGTTGGTCAGGGTCAATCCGCTGGCGGGATCACGCATCAAATCCCATAACGCGGGCAGGGTGAAAGCCAGGAGGAAGGCCATCATCAGCGCAGACATCTCCCAGAACAGACCGGCGGCGAGGACCGCAAACCAGATTGCCGCCACCACCATCGCGGTACGCCTGTTGCGTCCGGAGTGTGCAAAGGTGAAATCGGGATTCACCGTCCGCCCGTGACCGAGAGGGTGGAGCCAGTGACATAGGACGCCTCTTCCGACATCAGCCAAAGCACGGCTTGCGCGACTTCCTGCGGTGAGCCGATGCGGCCCATCGGCACCATATGGGCCAGCCGTGCCGCGCGCTCAGGATCGCCGCCCTTGGCGTGAATTTCGGTGTCGATGAGACCGGGGGCAAGCCCCATGACGCGAATGCCCTGGCCTGCAACCTCGTCCGAGAGGCCCTTGGTAAAGACGTCCATCGCAGCCTTGGAGGCGGCGTAGTCAACATATTGATTGGCCGACCCGAGGCGGGCAGCAGCAGAGGTGATGTTGACGATCACGCCGCTGCCTTGCGGCTCCATCCGGCGCACGGCCCCCTGCGCGACCATGATTGCACCGATGACGTTGACATCGAACATGCGGCGCAGTCGGTCGTGGGTCATATCGGTGACACGGGCGGCCTGATCGACGATGCCCGCATTGTTGATCAGCGCGTCGAGGCGGCCGAACCTAGCATCGATTTCTGCAAACATTGTGTCGATGTCGGCGGGGTTGGCTACATCCGTCTGAAGGATCAGGGTTTCGACTCCGGCTTCGTAGGCAGCGGCGGCAACCACCTTGGCCCCTTTGAGGTCGGAATTATAGGTCAGGGCAAGGTCGTACCCACGCCGTGCGGCAAGGCGGGCACAGGCGGCACCAATGCCAGCGGAGGCTCCTGTGATCAGGCAAACCGGGCGCATCGATCACGCGCCCTTGATGCGGGTCAGCATCTCGGTTGTGTCGCGGCTGAGGTTGGGGGCGGCCAGGATGCGGTCGATTTCAGCCAGTATTTTGGCCTGACGGTCCGCGCCATAGCGTTTCCACGTCTGGAAGGCAGAGCACATGCGCGCCGTGGTTTGCGGGTTGAGCGGATCAAGGGTGATCAGCCAGTCAGCCAGCAGGGTGTAGGCCGCACCGGAGGCATGGTGGAATCCGGCGTGGTGTGCCGTGAGGCTGCCGAAAACGGCGCGGAAGCGGTTGGGGTTCTTGTGGTTGAAGTCAGGGTGCTCTGTCAGGCGCTGGGCGGTGGCGGCGGCGTCCTGGGGTTTGGCCGCGCTGACCTGAAGGCCGAACCATTTGTCCATGACAAGGCGATCCTCGCGCCATTGGTCGTAAAAGGCGGCAAGCGCCGGCCCGGCATCACCGTGGCGCAGAATCTGGCCGAGGGCGCTGATTTGCTGGGTCATGTTGTCAGCGGTGTCGAATTGTTCCTGTGCTGTTGCGGTACCGCTGTGGTGGCTGATGAACGCGAGCATGGCATTGGTCAGTGCGCGTTTGCCGGACTGGTCGGCGTTTGGCTGGTAGGGGTGCTTAACGCTGTAGCGGGCATAGAGGTCAGCTGCGGCATCGCCAAAGGTTTCGGCCATGGCGTCGCGCATCTGTTCACCGGCGTTGTACAGCGCTTCTGGGTCTGGTGTTGTTCCTGCCTCATGCAGCACGGTGGCAAGTTCAGCGGCACCAGGCCAGCCGATCATCAGGGCACGGAACGCGGGATCAAGTGTTTCGTCCATGGCAATGTCTTTGATTGCTGTCAGAAAGGCCGGGTCGGCGGCGGCCCCCTCACAGATCATGGCAAGCATCGCTTCGCGGCCAAGCATATTGCCCGCTTCCCACCGGTTGAACGGGTCGGTGTCCTGGGTCAGCAGCAGCCTGCGGTCTGCCTGAGACAGATCGTGCTTCAGGACTACGGGTGCGGAAAAGCCGCGCAGGATTGAGGCGACAGGTTGATCCTCAAGACCGGTAAAGCGGAAGCTTTGGGTTTCCTTGGTCATTTCGAGAACCTGGGTCGCCAGCGCCTCGCGGCCATCTGGATAGATCAGGCCGAGGGCAATCGGGATCAGCTGTGGCTGCGGCGCGGGGGTGGCCGCGCTGGGTGGTGTGTGTTGCGTGAAAGTCAGCGTGAGCGTGTCGAGTTCGAAAGATTCCTCGACCGACAAGCGCGGGGTGCCAGCCTGGGAATACCAGCGTTTGAACTGGGTCAGGTCGCGCCCTGTGGTTTCTGCAAAGACGGCAAGCCAGTCCTCGATCGTGCAGGCCTGACCGTCGTGGCGGTCGAAGTAGAGTTCCACCGCCTTGTGGTAGGCGTCATCACCCACCAATGTTTTCAGCATGCCGATGACCTCGGCACCTTTTTCATAGACGGTGGCGGTATAAAAGTTGTTGATTTCCTGAAAGCTTTCGGGACGCACAGGATGGGCAAGCGGGCCCTGGTCCTCGGGGAACTGGCGGGCGCGCAGGTCGATGACGTCCGAGATACGCTTGACAGGAGCTGAGCGCATGTCACTGGTGAACTGGCTGTCGCGGTAGACGGTCAGCCCTTCCTTGAGGCACAGCTGGAACCAGTCGCGGCAGGTGATGCGGTTGCCGGTCCAGTTGTGGAAATACTCATGCGCGATGATCGCCTCGATCCTTTCGAAATTCATGTCGGTCGAGGTTTCGGGCGAGGCAAGAACAGCAGATGAATTGAAGATGTTCAGCCCCTTGTTTTCCATCGCCCCCATGTTGAAGTCATCCACCGCGACGATGTTGAACAGGTCAAGATCGTATTCGCGGCCGTAAACCTGTTCGTCCCATGTCATCGACGCCTTGAGCGCCTGCATGCCAAAGGCGCATTTGCCCTGGTCACCGGGACGGACATAGAGATTCAGATCGACCCCACGCCCGTTCATCGTGGTAAAGGTGTCGTGGTGCGACACAAGATCGCCCGCGACCAGCGCGAAGAGATAGGCGGGTTTGGGCCAGGGATCGTGCCATTCGGCGTGGTTTTCGCCGGTCTTGACCGGGTTGCCGTTGGACAAGAGCACCGGATGCGGGCCGTCGATTGTGACGGTAAAGACCGACATCACATCAGGACGATCGGGATAGAAGGTGATCTTGCGAAAGCCTTCGGCTTCGCATTGGGTGCAATACATGCCGTTCGACATATAGAGGCCTTCAAGCGCGGTGTTGTTGGCGGGATCGATCTCGACCTCGGATTCCCAAGTAAAGGGGCCGTCGGGAACGCCAACGGTGAGGCCTTCGTCGGTGACAACGGGATCACAGGGGATGCCATCGATCCGGGCCTGGATGAGCTTTACCTGTTCGCCGTGCAGGAACATGCTGTCAGGGTGTTCCTGATCATGCGCAGGGTTCGGCACAAGGCGAAGCACGCTGCGTACGCGGGTGGCATGGGGGTCGAGGGTGAAATGCAAATCCACGCTTTCTACGGTCCAAGGGTAGGGGGTGTAGTCAGCCAGATAGATGGTCTTGGGGGCAGCATCGCGCATTTGGCACCTTTAAAATTTTGGAACAATTGTCTGCGCCGCACGTTAGTTCGGTAAGCCAGTACCCTCAACGGGTCAAATGAGACCAAGCAAAGGAGATCAAGATGTCAGCTCCCGACACAAATATCGAAAAACAGGAACAGAAACACAAGGCGTCGCTTTTCGGGATAAAGGGGGCGATGCTCTTTGGTGCCTTGATGCTTGTTTTGGTTGCCGTGTTCACTGCGATCAACGCGAGTGATCCGCAGGGCGATGCGGGATTGAATGCAACGGACGGTGCCGCGGCATCGACCGCATCGGGTGACTGAACCGGGATCGCGCCAGCGCCATTGATGCCTGTGCTATCAACGATGCCAGGCCAATACGTCAAAGTAGCGGCAACAATGCTGCAGCAAAGCGGTGCGGGCGCAAGCCTGCGCCGTTTTGGTTGTTGGTCTGTCCTGTTCGGGATTGTTTTGTTTTTGAAGAGACACCTATTGCTGCAACAGGGAGGCGCGGTGCTTGAAGGGGTTTTCCTTTGGTCTTACTAATTTCCGAAAGGAAACACCCTAGGGAGACTTGGCGATGGCAAAGCGTATGAACAGGGATGGCCTTCAGGTCGACGCGCAACTGGTGGCGTTCTTGGAAGAGCAGGCTTTGCCCGGGACCGGGGTGACAGCGGCGGAGTTCTGGACCGGGTTGTCCGAGTTGGTGCATGAAATGGGGCCAAGGAACGCGGCGTTTCTGGCCAAACGTGAAGAACTTCAAGGCAAGATTGATGATTGGCATCTGGCGCACAGGGACAAGGTGCATGACCATGCAACCTATATCCGCTTTCTTGAGGAGATCGGGTATCTGGTGCCAGAAGGTGCAGATTTCACGATCGAGACCAAGGGAGTGGATCCGGAAATTGCCACTATAGCGGGGCCGCAGCTTGTTGTGCCGATCACCAATGGTCGCTTTGCCTTGAATGCAGCGAATGCACGTTGGGGCAGTTTGTATGATGGCCTGTATGGTACCGATGCCATGGGGGGTCAACCGCCTGCAGGAGACTATGATCAGGGACATGGAGCGCGGGTCGTGGCGCGTGCCCGTGTGTTTCTGGATGAGGTCTTTCCTGTCGAAGGTGTCAGCCATGCAGATGCACGGCGTTATTGCGTGCGCGCGGGGGCCTTGCGCGTGGATGATCACCCTCTGGTGACACCTGAAAAATTCGTGGGATACCGTGGTGACCCCGATACGCCGGACGCGGTGGTGCTTTGCAACAACGGGCTGCATGTGGAATTGGTGTTTGATCGGGGGCATCCGATTGGCAGCCGCGACCAGGCGGGGCTAGCGGATGTGCAGCTTGAATCCGCGCTCTCGGCGATCATGGATTGCGAAGACAGCGTGGCCTGTGTCGATGCCGAGGACAAGGTGCAAGCCTATGCCAACTGGCTGGGCCTGATGCGCGGCGATCTGGAAGAGAGTTTCGTCAAGGGTGGTGCGCAGATGACGCGCCGGTTGAATCCGGATCGCAACTATACGGCGGCGGATGGCGGCATCCTTTCCTTGAAAGGGCGGGCGCTGATGCTGGTGCGCAACGTCGGGCATCTGATGACAAATCCGGCCATTCTGGACCGCGATGGCAATGAAGTCTTCGAAGGTCTGATGGATGCGATGATCACGACGTTGATTGCCAAACATGATCTGCTGCGCGATGGGGGAAATTCGGTTGAAGGCTCTGTCTATGTGGTGAAACCCAAGATGCACGGACCCGAGGAAGTTGCCTTTGCCGACGAGATATTCAGCCATGTGGAGGGGGCGCTGGGCCTTGCCGCCAATACCGTCAAACTGGGCATCATGGATGAGGAACGGCGCACTTCGGCCAATTTGAAGGAATGTATTCGGGCCGCGAAACATCGTGTGGCCTTTATCAATACCGGGTTTCTCGACCGGACGGGGGACGAGATACATACCTCGATGGAAGCGGGGCCATTCTCGCGCAAGGATTTCATCAAGAACAAGCCCTGGATCGGCGCATATGAATTGCAGAACGTCGATATCGGATTGGAATGTGGCCTGTCGGGACGGGCGCAGATCGGCAAGGGCATGTGGGCGATGCCGGATCAGATGGCTGCCATGCTTGAACAGAAGATCGCCCACCCCAAATCGGGGGCAAATTGTGCCTGGGTGCCGTCACCGACGGCGGCAACCCTGCATGCGCTGCATTATCACAAGGTGGATGTCTTTGCGGTCCAGGACAGGCTGCAAAAAGACGGGCGCCGCGCCTATAAGGAAACGCTGCTGGAGATTCCGCTGGCGACCTATCAGCAATGGACGCCGGAGCAGGTGCAGCGCGAAGTGGAGAACAATGTACAGGGTATTTTGGGCTATGTCGTGCGCTGGATCGATCAGGGAGTCGGCTGTTCCAAGGTTCCCGACATCAATGATGTCGGACTGATGGAAGACCGCGCCACCTGTCGCATTTCAGCCCAGCACGTGGCGAACTGGTTGCATCATGAGGTGGTCAGCAAGGATCAGGTCATGGAGGCCATGCGCAAGATGGCCAGGGTCGTCGATGGCCAGAACGCGGCGGATCCGATGTATCGTGCCATGTCACCGGGGTTTGACGGGATCGCCTTCCAGGCGGCTTGCGATCTGGTGTTTGAGGGGCGTGCACAGCCTTCGGGCTATACAGAGCCTGTGTTGCATGCGCGGCGGCTGGCACTGAAAGCCGCCGGGTAAAGCGGTTTGTCGCAGCCGTGGGACTGAGGGGCTGGCCCCTCAGACTCCCCACGGTATTTACGGCCAAAAAGAGAACCTGGCGGCTGTGAGAGTGGGACAGGGTTTTGAATGCGGGGGCAGGCGGGATGGTGTCTGCGGTAAAAATCACCTCGGCAAGGGGGGCGTGATCAAGGCCGCTTGAGGGATTGCAAAGCCTGTCATATACAGGGGCAATCTTTGGCAAAGCTTGGTGACATATGGCCCGACCCGTTGTTGGTATTATCGGAAATTCCTACCTTTTAAACGATCAGTATCCGGTGCATGCCGGTGGGCAGATGAATTCGGATGCCATTTCGGAAGTGACGGGCTGTATGCCGTTGATCATTCCCTCGGACCCGCGCCATGTCTGCGTCGAGGACCTGCTGGAAGTCTGCGACGGTTTCCTGCTTACCGGCGGGCGGCCCAATGTGCATCCAGAAGAATATGGCGAGGTTGAGACCGCTGCCCATGGCGAATTTGACCGGCCGCGTGATGCGGTGGTGCTGCCGCTGGTGCGGGCCTGTGTGGCACGGGGGCAGCCGATTTTGGGAATTTGTCGGGGGTTTCAGGAGATCAATGTCGCGATGGGCGGCACGCTTTATCCTGAAATCCGCGATCTGCCCGGCCGCATGAACCATCGCATGCCCCCGGATGGTACCATCGAAGAGAAATTTCAGTTGCGCCATGATGTGACCTTTACCGAGGGTGGTGTGTTTCACGCGCTGATGGGCAATACAGTCGTGCGCACCAATACCCTGCACGGCCAGGGGATCAAGACTGCGGGCGCGAGGATCGTGATTGACGGATTTGCAGAGGATGGGACGCCGGAAGCGATCTATGTGCAGGGGGCACCTGGGTTCACGCTTGCCGTGCAGTGGCATCCGGAGTGGAACGCTGCCGCGGACCCGGTTTCGTCCAAACTGTTTGGGGGTTTTGGTGAGGCAGTGCACAACTGGGCGGCAGCGCGGGGCGCTGTCGCGCTCAAGGCGGGCTGAGGGCGCGGGGCTGCGACGGAGAGCGGGCAGAGGCGGCCCATTGTCGATTCTTGTAATCAAGCGATATGGGTATTGAAGCATTGTTGCGCTCAGCACGGCCTGCTTGAAAGATAGCTTCGAGATCAATCCGCTGCAGGTTGCGCGAAAAACGCCACGTCGCTTTTGAAAATCGCGCAACTTTGCCGCTTTTGCGCGGTGCTGGCTTGTGGACAGCCTGCCATCACGCTATTTGCTGCGGGTGCGAAATTGCGTCCCTTGCTGGGGGCGTATGCCGTCAGAGTGATCAATCAAAGGGGGGAAGACCGAGTGAAGATCGGAACGCCAAAAGAGATTTTCGAGGGTGAGAACCGCGTTGCAATGACGCCGGATTCCGCCACTGCGCTGCAAAAGCTGGGCCATGAGTGTCTGATCGAGACCGGCGCGGGTAGCGCTGCGGGTTTTTCCGATGCCGATTATAAGGCCGCCGGTGTTGAAGTCGTCAAGACGGCTGCTGCCTTGTGGAAAGCCGCCGATGTTGTGGCCAAGGTGCGCGTGCCCGATACCGCCGAGATGAAACGCTTGCGCGCGGATCAGACGCTGATTTCTTTCTTCAGCCCGGTGGGCGATGAAGCGAAGATGAAAAAGGCGGGGGAAAAGGGCGCGACTGTCATTGCGATGGAGATGATCCCGCGGATTTCCCGTGCGCAGAAGATGGATGCGCTGTCTTCCATGGCGAATATTGCCGGTTACCGTGCGGTGATCGAAGCTGGCAATAATTTCGGTCGCTTCTTTACCGGACAGATCACGGCGGCGGGCAAGGTGCCACCGGCGAAGGTTTTGATTGTCGGGGCCGGTGTGGCGGGTTTGGCGGCAATCGGCACGGCGACCAGTCTGGGTGCGATCACCTATGCCTTTGATGTGCGTCCCGAAGTGGCCGAGCAGGTCGAGAGCATGGGCGCGGAATTCGTCTATCTTGATTTCGAGGAGGAGCAGCAGGATGGTGCGGCGACAGGGGGCTATGCCTCTGTGTCCAGCCCGGAGTTTCGCGAAGCCCAGTTGGCCAAGTTCCGCGAAATGGCACCGGAAGTTGACATCGTTATCACCACGGCACTGATCCCCAACCGCGAAGCACCGGAAATCTGGACCGCTGACATGGTTGCGGCCATGAAGCCGGGGTCGGTGATCGTGGATCTTGCGGCAGAGAAGGGCGGCAACTGCAAACAGACGGTCATGGACGAGAAGATCGTGACGGAAAACGGCGTTACCATCATTGGCTACACCGATTTCCCCAGCCGCATGGCGACGCAGGCCTCGACCCTTTATGCCACCAACATCCGTCATCTGTTGACCGATCTCACACCGGAAAAAGACGGTGTGATCCATCACAACATGGAAGACGACGTCATTCGCGGGGCCACCATTGCCCACGCCAAGGAGGTGACCTTCCCGCCGCCACCGCCAAAGGTGGCCGCGATTGCGGTGCAGAGCAAGAAACCTGCCCCCAAGGAACTGACGTCAGAGCAAAAGCGCGCAGCGGAGATTGCCGCGTTCAAGCAGCAGACCAAGAACCAGGTCACTTTGCTGGCCGTTGGTGGCGCAGTGTTGCTGGCTGTTGGCCTTGTCGCACCGGCGAGCTTTATGCAGCATTTCATCGTTTTTGTACTGGCAGTCTTTGTCGGATTCCAGGTGATCTGGGGTGTGGCACATAGCCTTCATACGCCGTTGATGGCGGTGACAAATGCGATTTCCTCGATCATCATTCTGGGGGCGCTGATGCAGATCGGATCGGCCTCTTTCCTGGTGATCCTCCTTGCTGCCTTGTCGATCTTCATGTGCGGGATCAATATCTTTGGCGGCTTCCTCGTGACACGGCGCATGCTCGCCATGTTCCAGAAATCTTGAAGGAGGCTGGATAAATGGATTTTGGTTTTACAACAGCAGTCTATGTGGTTGCGGCAATCTTGTTCATCCTTTCCCTGGGGGGGCTATCAGGACAGGAAAGCGCCAAGCGCGCGGTCTGGTACGGTATTGTCGGCATGGCGCTGGCGGTGGTGGCCACGCTGATCGGGCCCGGGTCCGGGTACTGGTTCCTGTCGCTGATCCTGATCGCGGGCGGCGGTGTTATCGGCTATCAACTGGCGACAAAGGTGCAGATGACGCAGATGCCGGAACTGGTTGCGGCGATGCATTCCCTGGTTGGTCTGGCCGCGGTCTTTGTCGGCTTTATCGCGCATTTCGAAATCGGCCGGGTGGCAAGCTATGTCGCCGGCGGGGGGGATGTTTATGCGCTGGGCACTTTTGCCGGTTTGATCGCGAAAAAGACCGCGGTAGAGATCAACATCCTGCGGGTTGAGGTCTTTCTTGGTATCTTCATCGGTGCGGTGACCTTTACCGGGTCTGTGATCGCCTATGGCAAACTGGCGGGCAAGGTGGATTCAGCGGCCAAGAAACTGCCCGGCGGGCATATGTTGAACGCGGGCGCGGCGGGTCTCTCACTGCTTTGCCTGATCTGGTACTTCAACACCGGCGGGTTCTTTCCGCTGTTTCTGATGACATTGGCGGCGCTGTTCATCGGGTATCACCTGATCACCGGGATTGGCGGGGCGGATATGCCTGTGGTTGTTTCCATGCTGAACAGTTATTCTGGCTGGGCAGCGGCGGCGATCGGTTTCTCGCTTGGCAATGATCTGTTGATTGTTGTGGGGGCGTTGGTTGGCTCCTCCGGTGCGATCCTGTCCTATATCATGTGCAAGGCGATGAACCGGTCCTTCGTTTCGGTGATCCTGGGCGGCTTTGGCGGCCCTGCAGGAGAACAGATGGCGGTCGAGGGCGAACAGATCGCCATCGAAGCGGATGGCGTTGCGGCAGCTCTGAACGAGGCGGACAGCGTGATCATCATTCCGGGTTACGGCATGGCGGTGGCACAGGCGCAGGGTGCGGTGAGCGATCTGGTCAAGAAGCTGCGCGCCAAGGGCAAGAACGTGCGCTTTGCCATTCACCCGGTTGCGGGGCGTTTGCCCGGTCACATGAACGTGCTGCTGGCGGAGGCCAAGGTGCCCTATGACATCGTGATGGAGATGGATGAAATCAACGATGATTTCCCGGACACGGATGTGGCGATTGTCATCGGGTCCAACGACATCGTGAACCCTGCGGCGCAGGACGATCCGAACAGCCCGATTGCGGGGATGCCGGTTCTGGAGTGCTGGAAGGCCAAACAGGTGTTTGTCTCAAAGCGCGGGCAGGGCACGGGCTATTCTGGCATCGAAAACCCGTTGTTCTTCAAGGACAATACGCGGATGTTTTATGGAGATGCCAAGGCATCGCTCGACAAGTTGCTGCCGATGATCGACTGAGTGTTTTCTTTCAAAGGAAGCGACTGGAAATTTTGAATATCTTCGATCTATTGACGACACGCCCTGCCAGAAATGGCGGGGCGTTTTTTTGGCGGGTTTGCCGGCGGCGCTGAGGTCAGCATTCAATGACCGGGCCGGTTTGCGAAAAGGTTGGAGCTCCGGGGGATGCACGGGCGACGGTATACAATTGTATTCAGTTAACGCATTGAAAAATATAAATATTTGATTAGTGCGGAAAAGCGTTCTATGTCATTGGCACCCAATGCAGGAACCAGACATGGCACCGATCATAGACTATCCGCAACGCCATGGCTTGACCGGCGAGTTGCACGCGCGTCCTTTTCCCTCGTTAAAGGCACCTTCTACGGTCGTGTTTCTGGCCATCAAACAGCCCGAGGATGCAGCCAGTCGCGACAAAAGCCGGGATCTGGCGCATCTCAATGCGTTGCTGGATCATTATGGTGCCCCGCGCCCGGATGCCGATGCCACGCATTACTATGGTGAATTGGGGAAATATCGGTTGAAGTGGGAGCAGCATACCGAACTGGTCACTTATACGGTGTTCCGTGATGAACTGTGTGAGCCTGCTTTTGGCGGGGCGGCATTTGATGTTTTTCCCGATTACTGGCTGGCGGATGCACCGGGCGGGCGGATCACCTCGGCAGTGTTGCGGCTGATCCCGATGCCCAAGAACAAAGCCGAGATCAACGCCGGGCTCGAGGATTGGTTTGTGCCCGAAAGCCTTGCTGTTGCGACGGTTTTGGATGGAGCGGCGATTGTGGCCTCTGATTTCCGGATTGATCCTGCGGGTCATTTGCGGCTTGCGATCTTTGCCGAAGCAAAAGCAGGGGAGCGGCGTATCGGCCGGATCGTGCAACGTCTGTGCGAGATCGAGACCTACAAGGCGGCGTCGATGCTGGGCTTTTCGATGGTGCGCTGGTTGTCGCCGCAATTGAATCTGCTGGATATGAAACTGACCGAGTTGATGGCGCAGATGCGCGGGGAGCGGGCAAAGGCCGAAGACACGCTGCATGCGCTTTTGGATATTTCTGTCGAACTTGAAACCCTAGCCGTCAGGACGGCCTTCCGCTTTGGGGCGACGGGGGCCTATCGCAGGATTGTTGGCCAGCGGATCGAGGTGCTGCGCGAGGAACGTTTTCAAAGCCGTCAGGGTTTTGCCGAATTCATGATGCGACGCTATGATCCTGCGATGCGGACGGTGCAATCCTGCGAGCGCCGGTTGCAAGCCATGGCCGAGCGTGCAAGCCGTGCAGCAGAACTGCTGCGCACGCGGGTCGATGTGGAACGTTCAGCCCAGAACCAGTACATCCTTGCTTCGATGGACAAGCGTGCGGATCTGCAATTGCGGTTGCAAAAGACGGTGGAGGGGCTTTCGGTTGTGGCCATCAGCTATTATGCGGTCTCGCTTGCGGGATATTTGCTTTATCCCGTTGCGGATGCCTTTGGGGTGAGCAAAGGCATCCTGCTGGCACTGGTCACTCTGCCGGTAATTGCTGCCGTGTGGTTGATGCTGCGGCGTCTGAAAAAGCATCTTGGCTGAGCAGCGCATGCATCAGCTTTGCGCCCAGAGCAATCATCACAATGGCCAGGATTGCCGCGACGGAGAGGGTCGGGACACCTGACAGGCCTGCGCCCAGGGTACAGCCACCGGCAAGCACACCGCCCAGCCCCATGAAGGAAGCGCCAAGAACATAGCGTCCGGTCTGGCGTGGGGTATCAAAACTTTGCCATTGGAAACCGCCGAAGATCAGGCTCGACGCCAGTGCGCCCAGCAGGACACCTCCCAGTAGGCCGGTGCCGAAACCGGCGGAGATCGAGGTGCTGGCAATGCCCCAGAACAAGGTTTCCGCAGCAGGCGAGGTGAAAGACAGGCTTTCCATGGCAACGGGATCAAAGTCGTCAAACAGGACAAAGCCGGTGCCGACCCAGGCCGCAGGGACCAGCAGCCCGATCAGCAGCGCGAGGCCCAGCATGCCTGCAGAATTTCCAGAGCGGTAGGCAACGCCGAGGGCGGCCAGCGCGATCAACGCGGTCCAGAGCCAGGCACCACCGGGCAGGGCGGCCAGACTGATGGCGTCGCCCATATCCACGGTCACGGACCCCAGGGTGCTGCGCAGGGGGGCAAGAAGACCTTTGAGGGTCATATGGGCCACAATGGCAAAGACCAGCAGCACAATGCCTGCCCGTAGGTTGCCCGAACCGGCAAGGACGGTGAGGCGGGAAACGCAGCCGCGGGTCAATACCATGCCCGCCCCGAACAAGAGTCCTCCGATGACGATAGCCAGAACAGGCAGATCAGAGATCATGAAACGGTGGTCATCAAAGCTGATCCAGCCGGCGGCAACGCTGGCCTGGGTGCCAATCACGGCAACAGCAAGGGCTGCAGCCCAGAGACCAGCAGCGGCGCGCCGGTCCTCACCCACCAATGCACGGCGGAAACAGAACTTTGTGATCTGGGCCATCACGCCAAACAGCAGGCCAATGATCAGGGCGAAAAAGACTGCGGCTTGCGGCGCTGTCAGCGTTTCGAATTCGAAAGTTTCGAACATTGTCTGTCTCCTTTTGGAACGTTTGTTCCATCTGGAGTGACTTTTCGTCGTGATCAAGCGTGGGAGCGGAAGAAGGCGGCAGGAAGCGAGGAGGAAATTCCTGTCTGCCAGGATTTACAGGGATGGAGTTCTGCATTTTTCCGGCAGGCGGAACCAATGGTTCGTGCCTTGAGGAAGGATGGGGTGGTGATCCTTATTTTCGCGTGCCGGTCTATCGCACCGGTCTGTGGACCGGGGCGACAGATCAAAGCAAGTGAGGTTCAGCGGCCGCGAATACGCGGGTCAAGCGCGTCACGCAGGCCGTCGCCGAGGTAATTCACGCTGAGCACGGTCAGCGAGATCGCGATGCCGGGCAACAGGACACGTTCGGGATAATCCTGCATCCGCTGAACCGCGTCCGCCAACAGCTTACCCCATGTAGGGTAGTCCGAGGGGAAACCGACGCCGAGGAAACTGAGCGCGGATTCGGTGATGATTGCGGTAGCAAGACCAAGGGTTGCGGATACCATGATCGGCGAGATCACATTGGGCAGCAGATGCCTGCGGATGATCTTGCCCGAGGTGGTGCCGATGGAGCGGGCGGCGAGAATAAATTCGCGTTCTTTCAACGCCAGAATATCGCCGCGCACGATCCGTGCGGTCTGCATCCAGGAGGTCAGGCCGATGATGCCGACGATCAGGATGAACATGCCGCCTTCGGGACCGAAACGAGCATTCAGCGGCTGGCGGAACAGGGTTACAGCCAGCAGGGTGAGAGGCAGGATCGGCAGGGAAAGCACCAGATCGGTAAAGCGCATCAGCCAGAAATCCAGGCGTTTGAAATAGCCCGACAGAACGCCGATGGCAGTGCCGATCAGCAGGGCCAGGCCCATCGCCAGCCAGCCGACAGCCATCGAGACACGCCCCCCCGCAATCATCTGTGCGAGAATATCACGGCCCAGTTGGTCGGTGCCAAAGGGATGCACCCAACCTGCATTGGCCTCGCTATCCCAGAGCAGGGTATAGATCGGACGCCAGTTTTTGCTGCGGATGTCCAGCGCCTTGGGATCCACGTCCCAAAGCCAGGGACCGATGACCACTCCAAGCGTGATGAACAGCAGGAAGCCGCCACCGAATACCGCGCCCTTGTGTTTGCGGAACTGGTCCCAGACATCGCGCCACTGGCTTTGTGGTGGCTTTTGCGGTTCTTTGTCCTTCAGCGCCCCGTAGATTTCGATGTCTGCCTCGATCGGGCTTGCAGGTATGGCTTGCTCAGTCATAGCGGATCCTTGGGTCTAACAGGCCATAGAGGACATCGGCGATCAGGTTAAACAGAACGATGAGAATGGCGAAGATGAAGGTCAGGGTCATCACCATCGGCAGATCGTTTGCGAAGAGGGCGGTAAGAAGAAGCTGGCCAATGCCATTCACCTTGAAAACGTTTTCGGTGATGATTGCGCCGCCGAAAATTGCGGGCATACCAAGGGCGATGACGGTGACAACCGGGATCATGGAGTTGCGCAGCACATGCACCATGACCACGACACCTTCGCGCAGGCCTTTGGCGCGGGCGGTGCGAACGTAATCCTGATTGAGGTTGTCCAGCATCGCGCCACGCATGTAGCGGCTGATCTGTGCGGTGGTTTGCAGGGCCAGCACCATGACGGGCATGATCATCTGAAAGAACTGGATTTTGAAACTGGCCCAGTCGGTGACCACATGGGTGGTGTCATAGATCGATGGCAACCAGCCCAGTGAGACAGAAAAGATCACGATCAGCAGCGGTCCGGTGAAAAACGGCGGGATCGAAAAGCCGACCATGGTGATAAAGGTACCGGCCTGGTCGAAAACCGAATAGTGGCGGTAGGCAGAATAGATGCCGATCGGGATCGCAATGACGATGCCAACGATATAGCTGAGCCCGACAACCCAGAGAGTCTGGGGCATACGCTGGGCCACGATGTCCATCACCGGGGAGCGGGTCTGCCAAGAGATCACACGCAATTCACCCTGATAGAAAGAGGTGTCGGGCAGCCATCCCAGCAGGAAGCTGGTGTTGGTCAGATAGTCGATAAAGACCTTGGGTTCGATCCAGAAAAACTGGATCAGCCATTTGTAGTACTGCACGTACCAAGGGGCACCGAGACCGAGGGCCTCGCGCATTTTTTGTTTCACTTCGGGAGGGACAGTGAGAGGAACCTGAGCCATCGGATCGCCGGGCGCCAATTGCAACAGGCCGAATATGATAAAACTAATGAACAAAAGCGTCGGAACGGACAGGATCAATCGTCGGAGGGTGAAGGTCAGCATGGGTGGCCGTCGCCTTTGTTTATTGGTCTTGAGAGGATGGTATGTAAGGCGGGTATAGCCCCGCCTTACCGATTAGCGAAAGGGCGGGGATTCCCCCGCCACTCTCATTTATTTCATGCGATACCAGTCGGCAACATTCCAAAGTTCGGAGTCCCATGTATTCAGAACCACACCACCAAGGGTTACGGAAGCGCCGGAGACACGACCACGGTCAACCAGTGGCAGCATGGAATAGCTTTCCTTGGTCAACATGTCGTTCAGCTTTTTGGCGATCTCGCCGCGTTTGGAGAGTTCACCTGTGCGGCCGAGTTCGGCAACCAGTTTGTCGTATTCTGGGTCGCAGAAGCGGTTGATGTTCTCACCCTGCCACTGTGATTCGGGGCTAGGTGCCTTTTCACAGGTGCGCTGTGCGAGATAGCTTTCCGGGTCTGTGCCGTCAAAGTTGTTGGCATACATTTCGACGTCTGCATAGAAACGCTGGAATGTGTCAGGGGAACCGGGGTCGCCACCAAAGTAGACAGAACCGTCAATGTTGCGCAGCTCGGTTTCGATGCCGATCTGGCTCCACCAATCCTTGATCAGAGCCTGGAAGTCCTGACGTACGGCGTTTGTGGATGTCTGATAAAGGATCGACATCTTGACGCCGTCCTTGTCACGGATGCCATCACCATCGGAGTCGACCCAGCCCGCTTCGTCGAGCAGCGCTTTGGCGCCTTCGATGTCCTGTGTCATACAATCGGTGTTGTCTGACGCATAAAGCGCAGGTGCAGGGACTACGTTACATGTCGGACGCCCGGCCTGGCCATAGCCCACTTCGGTCAGCAACTCGCGGTCGATGGCCATGGACAACGCCTTGCGGACGTTCAGGTCTGACAGGAAGGGGTGTGGGTGCGCCGCTGTAGAACGCTCGCCTTCAGGCAGGTCAGGTGATGGATCTGTCAGGTTGATTTCGATTCGCTCGACCAATGTGCCGAAAGCGGCATAGAGTTTGCCCTTGCCGGCTTCTTCCATCTTGGCAAGAACGTCTGGTGCCAGTTGCAGGTTCCAGGCGTAGTCATATTCGCCGGTTTCCAGAACCGAGCGGCCCGCGGAAACAGCGTCACCACCACCTTTGAAGGTCAGCGTTGCAAATGCGGGCTTGCCTTCGTGGCGGAAGTTTTCGTTTGCTGCCATCGTGATCACGTCGTTCGGACGGAATTCGGTAACAGTGAACGGACCTGTGCCAATCGGGTTGAAGTTGGCTTCGGTACATTCAGGTGCTTTGGCCCCCATGCAGTCCTTGAACTGGGCCGCCTGGATGATGGGCGACTGGCCACCCATGAACGGGCCATAGGGGTTTGGCTTGGCTTCGGAGAAAGTGACCGTGACTGTCAGATCATCCACGATGTCTACGGATGAAACACCTTCGAATTTCGCGAGCTGTGCGCAGCCGCCTTCCGGGTCCATGCAGTAATCTGCAGTGAATTTCAGGTCTGCGGAGGTAACGGGTGTACCGTCGGACCATACCAGCCCGGACTGCAGTTTCCATGTGATGGACTTGAGATCCTCGCTGACGCCGCCATTTTCGACTGTCGGGATTTCTTCGGCCAGATAGGGAACCAATGCGCCTGTATCGTCATAGCGTCCCATTGGTTCCAGAACCAGTGAAGCTGATTCGATGTCCTTGGTCCCGCTCGACAGATAGGGGTTCAGGATGGAAGGGGCCTGCCAATAGATAATCTTGACGTCGCCATCGCGCCCACGCTCGCCGGAATGACCGTCGGCAAAGGCAGCGGGGGCAAGTGCAGTCGTCGCAATTGCACCCATAAGAAGGGTTCTTAGTTTCATTCATACTCTCCATGTCGGACACGTGTAAGTTGTGCCGCGTGTTGGGGCAGGAGTGTTTCCTGCCCAGTTTTGTCGATCTGGGGAACTTTAAGAATTGTTGCTAACCCAACGAAAAATCGGGCAATAGTTACAAAACGTATGCGTACCCCCAGAGCGCATGGGCGCAATGACAATCATATTTCTCGGGAAATGCAAGCCTTGAGATGGTCCAAGTTGAATTTTTACTCCAAAAAGTTGTCGTGTCGTTTGACCTGACTCGACAATCGCCGTAGCTTTACGACCAATGCGCCAAAGAGCCGCCAGGGAACTTCAGGGGATAACATGCTCGACCAGACTACACCGACCGATCTGTCGCAGGATCGGCCAAATACCGGACCGATTGCTCAAATCAAGGGGCTCAGGGTCCAATTCCAGACCAAGGACGGACCTGTCGTCGGGGTGGAAGATGTTAGTTTTGACATCAATCCGGGGGAAACTGTCTGTGTTGTCGGCGAATCCGGGTCAGGCAAATCTGTGTCTTCGCTGTCGCTGATGCGGCTTGTCGAATACGGTGGCGGTGAAATCGCCGCGGGCCGGATGTTGTTTGATCGTGACGGCAAGGACCAGATTGATCTGGCCCAGACAAGTGCGCAGGACATGCGCCGGATTCGCGGCAACGAGATCGGCATGATCTTTCAGGAGCCGATGACCGCGCTGAACCCGGTATTCACCGTGGGCCGGCAAATGACCGAAGGTCTGCGCCTGCACAAGGGAATGAGCAAGAAGGCAGCCGAGGCACGCGCTCTTGAACTGATGAAGCAGGTGCGGATTCCAGAGCCTGAAAGGCGTCTAAAGCAATACCCGCATGAATTGTCAGGCGGGATGCGTCAGCGTGTGGTGATCGCCATGGCACTGGCCTGCGAACCCAAACTGCTGATTGCGGATGAACCGACGACGGCACTGGATGTGACAATTCAGGCCGAGATTCTGGCGTTGATGGACCGCCTCAAGCGTGAGACAGGGACTGCCGTGATGTTCATCACGCACGATATGGCCGTGGTGGCGCAAATGGCGGATCGTGTCGTCGTCATGTTTCGCGGCAACAAAGTTGAGGAAGGCACGGTTGAGGAGGTTTTCGAGAATCCCAAGCATGCCTATACCAAAGCGTTGCTCGCGGCGGTGCCCAAACTGGGTGAAATGACCGGCAAGGCCTATCCGGAACCTATGAAACTGCTTGGCTCGGAAGGCAAGGAAATCAAACCGATCAAGGGGACGGAAGAGGTGTTGCTCACCGTCAAGAACCTGACGACGCGGTTTCCGGTCAAAGGCGGTTTTTTCCGCCGTACGGTGGCGAATGTTCACGCGGTCGAGGATCTGTCCTTTACCATCAACAAGGGCCAGACCCTGAGTCTGGTCGGCGAATCAGGTTGCGGCAAATCTACGGCGGGACGATCGATTCTGCGGCTGGTGGAACCCCTGCGCGGCGAAATCAATGTCGCCGGCAAGGACATCATGGCGCTGAACCAGCATGACCTGCGTACGGCGCGACTTGATATGCAGATGATCTTTCAGGATCCTTTCGCCTCGCTCAATCCGCAAATGCAGTTGTCCGATCAGGTGGCCGAGCCGATCCATAATTTCGACACGCTCAAAGGCAAGGCGATCACCGAAAGGGTCGAGATGCTGTTTGATCGCGTGGAATTGCCACGTAGTTTCATGCGGCGTTTCCCTCATGAGTTGTCGGGGGGACAGCGTCAACGGGTGGCGATTGCCCGTGCCCTTGCGTTGAATCCAAAGCTGATCATTGCGGATGAAGCGGTGAGCGCACTGGACGTGTCGGTGCAGGCGCAGGTGTTGAACCTGATGATGGAACTGCAGCAGGAGATGGAATTGAGTTTCCTGTTCATCTCGCATGACATGGCCGTTGTGGAACGTGTCAGCCATTGTGTCGGTGTCATGTATCTGGGCCGGATTGTCGAGATAGGCACGCGCCAGCAGGTTTTCGAGAACCCGCTGCACAGCTATACTCAGGCATTGATGAAGGCGGTCCCGATTGCCGATCCGCGCAAGCGCAAGGATGAGAAAGATCTGAATTTCAAGCCGATTCCCTCGCCGATACATTCTGCGCGCTACCAGCCCAAGCCGTCGGAATATGTCGAAGTGGAGCCGGGGCACCATCTCTTGATCACAGACAGTGGGTACTGATAAATGACCAGTCGCTTAACTGCGTTTCAGGTGATGGAAAAGCTGATCAGCTTTCCCACCGTCTCACGTGATTCGAATATTCCCTTGATCGACTGGGTGGCGGATTATCTGGCCAGTCATGGGATCGAGAGCCATCGATATATTGATCCTGATCAACCCAAACATGCGCTGTTTGCCCATGTCGGCCCCTGGGAAGAGGGCGCGGTTGTATTGTCGGGGCATACGGATGTGGTGCCGGTCGATGGCCAGCCATGGGATACTGATCCTTTCAGCGTTGTTGAAAAAGACGGCAAATACTATGGGCGCGGCACCTGCGACATGAAGGGGTTTGACGCGCTTGCCATCTGGGCGCTGGTCGAAGGGAAATATGCCGGTCTGAAACGGCCCTTGCAAATCGCGCTGAGCTTTGACGAAGAGGTGGGGTGCACCGGTGCGCCGCCGATGATTGCGGCGATGCAGCCGGTACTGCCCAAGGGCGCAGCGGCCATTATCGGAGAGCCGTCTACGATGCAGGCGGTCACCGGGCATAAGGGCGGCACCGGATTTGATACCCATGTTGTCGGCTTCGAGGTACATTCATCGTTACTGCATACCGGGGTCAACGCGATCATGGCCGGTGCCAAGCTGATTGAATGGGCCAACGAGATGAACACCGCGAGCATGGCGGCAAAGCCGAGCGATTTGGCGGCGATGTTCGATCCGCCGTTCACGACGGTGCATGTGGGTATGATTTCCGGCGGGACAGCGCATAACATCACGGCCAAGGATTGCCGGTTCGCGATGGATTTCCGTGTCGTACCGGGCGAGGACAAGGATTACTGGGGCAAGCTTTACCTTGAGAAGGTGCGCGAAGTCGAAAAACAGATGCAGTCGGTTGTGCCCGAGACCGAGATCAGAATCAGCGAACGTTTCGACGTGCCTGCGCTGCAACCCGAAGAGGACGGCGTGGCCGAAACGCTGGTGCGCCAGATCACCGGCGACAATGCGAGCCACAAGGTCAGTTATGGTACAGAAGCGGGGCAGTTTCAGGCTGCGGGCTATTCGGCGGTGATCTGTGGTCCCGGAAATATCGCTCAGGCGCATCAGCCCAACGAGTTCATCGAGGTGGCGCAGTTCAACGCAGGCCAGGACTTTATGCGCAAGCTTCTGGAGAGGCTGGGCACTTAGGACGCGCCGGGATGCAGCCGTTTCCGATAACAGATCAAACGCCGATTACCTATACCGGCACCTTGCCCGACAGGGCAGAGGTGGTGGTGATAGGGGGCGGAATCATCGGCGTTTGTACCGCGCTCTATCTGGCGCGAGCGGGACAAAGCGTGGTTCTGCTGGAGAAGGGGCGGATCGCGGGCGAACAATCCTCGCGCAACTGGGGTTGGATCCGGCAGCAGGGGCGTGACCCGGACGAATTGCCGATCATGGTCGAATCGGTGCGGCGATGGCAGGAACTGGCGGCTGACAGCACAATTGATTTCGGTCTGCGACAAGGTGGCGTGACCTACTTTGCGCGTAGCGCCCGGAAACTGGCGGCTTTCGAGGCCTGGTTGCCGCATGCGCGTGCAAATGGTGTTGAAAGCCGCATACTGTCCCCGGCGGAGACCCATGCGATGTTCCCCGGAGTCGGCGGGCCGGTGGCGGGGGCGCTGGTCAGTCCGACCGATATGCGCGCCGAGCCCTGGGTGGCGGTGCCAGCACTGGCCGCGCTCGCGAGGCGGGCGGGTGTGCAATTGGTGGAAAACTGCGCGGTGCGGATGCTGGACATACAGGCCGGACGAATCGCAGGGGTCGTTACCGAAAGCGGCGTGGTGAAAACCTCCAGTGTCGTATTGGCGGGAGGGGCCTGGTCGGCATTGTTCCTGCGTAATCACGGGGTCGACATACCCCAACTGTCGGTACGTGAAAGTGTTGCCGCGACACATCCGCTTCCCCAAGTGTACGGCGGTGCGGCAACGGATCAGCGCGTGGCGTTTCGCCGGCGTCTGGACGGTGGCTATACCCTTGCTCCCAAAGGCATCGCGGAATTGTTCATCGGGCCGGATGCCTTTCGCGCCTTCCGGCACTACCTGCCGCAACTCATGAAGGAGCCTTTGGGGCAAAGCTATTTTCCGGCGGCACCGGGCGGGTTTCCCGATGCCTGGGGCACAGTGCGCCAATGGGCGGGGGACGAGCAGACACCTTTTGAACGCATGCGTATCCTCAATCCTGCACCGAACAAACGTCATGTGGGGCGGCTGGCACGGGATTTTGCCGCTTTATATCCGGCACTGCCCGAGATACGATTGAAAGCCGCCTGGGGCGGGATGATCGACACGATGCCTGATCTGGTCCCCATCGTGGACCATTGTGCCGGAATTCCGGGGTTGGTGATTGGTACGGGCATGTCGGGCCATGGATTTGGCATCGGCCCTGGCATGGGGCGGGTTTTGGCCGCACTGGTCACGGGGGATCAGGTGGGGCATGATCTGAACAGATTCAGAGCAAAGCGATTCACCGACGGTTCCAGCATCCGTTTGGGGTTATCCATCTGAGCCACCGTTTTCAAAGGAACATCCCATGCCAATCAAGAACCGCTTTGCCGAGACCCACGCCGAAATTACCGCCTGGCGGCGTCATCTGCATCAATATCCTGAATTGCAGTTTGACGTCCACGAGACCGCCAAGTTCGTTGAAGAACGGTTACGTGAATTTGGTATTACGGACATTACCACGGGCATCGGTCAAACCGGCGTGGTGGCCGTGATCGAGGGGCGCAACAACAGTTCGGGGCGTACGGTCGGGCTGCGGGCGGATATGGATGCCTTGCCGATCACCGAAGCGACGGGGCTAGACTATGCCAGCAAGGTTCCGGGCAAGATGCATGCATGCGGGCATGACGGGCATACGGCGATGCTGCTGGGGGCGGCGCAATATCTGGCGGAAACGCGCAATTTCGACGGACGCTGCGTGTTGATTTTTCAGCCCGCCGAAGAAGGCGGCGGCGGCGGCAACGAGATGGTCAAGGACGGGTTGATGGAGCGTTGGGGCATCGACGAAGTCTATGGCATGCACAATATGCCGCATTATCCGGTGGGGCAGTTCGCGATCAGAAAAGGTGCCCTACTGGCGGCTGCCGATCAGTTCGATATTGTCATCGAAGGTCAGGGGGGGCATGCCGCTGCCCCGCATGAGGCGGTGGACAGCAATCTGGCGGCGGCCCATGTGCTGATTGCCCTTCAAAACATCGCCTCGCGCAATGTGGACCCGGTGAAACAGGTGGTTGTGTCGGTCTGCACGCTGCGCTCGGATACGGACAGCCATAACGTGCTGCCGCAGACCGTGCGTCTGCGCGGAACGGTACGCACCCTGGACGAGGATGTGCGTGATCTGGCCGAGGCACGACTGCGCGACATCGCCACACATACCGCAGCGGCCCATCAGTGCCGGGCCGAGGTCGATTATGAGCGCGGCTATCCTGTGACGGTGAACCATGATGCCGAAACCGATTTTGCAGCGGACATTGCTGAAAAAATCACGCCCGGGGTCTGGCGCGACACGCCGCCGATCATGGCGGGCGAGGATTTCTCCTATATGCTGAATGAACGTCCCGGTGCCTATATGATGATCGGTAACGGTGAAGAGGGTGCCACGGTGCACCACCCGAAGTATGACTTCAACGACGAGGCGATTCCCGCAGGCTGTTCGTGGTATGCGGAGGTAGTGGAGACCCGATTGAAGGCAGGTTGAACGCCACGGGACTGCTTTGAAGGCAAGACCAGCGCGCAAGCGGGCAGCGAATCCGCCGGATTATTCCGGTGTGGCGCGATACCCATTGTCAGGACTGGCGCACCTTGCAGGCCGCGGGGGGATAAATGCGCGTGTAAAAAGAGATGGGATACTTGTCTGGGCTGGCGATATGAGCGCCAGTTGCGCGGCGCAGGTAGCTTGACCCTGTCAAAGGTATCAAAATATGCGCTGTCTGCCCGGAAGCGGCTTTAACTTTCTGAAAATACCTGTAAATTCCGCGTCGGGTGACGCTGGGGAAACCGCCCCTGTACTGGGCGTGGCGGCAAGATCCGCGCCCGCTGCCGAGGGGAGAACCTTGCCGATAACAGCACCTTTCCTCTTGCCTGCGGAAACCCTAAGTTGACGAAAATACACTCCATTTCAAAGGACCCTCGCAATGCCGATCAAGAACCGTTTCGCTGAACTGCATGATGACATCACCGCCTGGCGCCGTGATTTGCATGAACATCCTGAAATCCTGTTTGAAACCCACCGGACCTCTGCGACCGTGGCGGAAAAATTGCGCAGCTTTGGGTGCGACGAGGTTGTTGAGGGCATCGGGCGTACCGGCGTTGTCGGTGTAATCAAGGGCAAGCAGGACACCAGCGGCAAGGTCATCGGCCTGCGTGCGGATATGGACGCGCTGCCGATCCATGAGCAGACGGGTCTGGAATATGCCTCTAAAACCCCGAATGCGATGCATGCCTGCGGGCATGACGGGCACACGGCGATGCTGTTGGGGGCGGCACAATATCTGGCGGAAACGCGCAATTTTGACGGCACTTGCGTAGTGATCTTTCAGCCTGCCGAAGAAGGCGGCGGCGGCGGGCGCGAGATGTGCAAGGATGGCATGATGGAGCGGTGGGGCATTCAGGAAGTTTATGGCATGCACAACTGGCCGGGCATGCCAACGGGGTCTTTCGGCATTCGGACCGGGCCTTTCTTTGCTGCGACCGACCTGTTGGAGATTGAGATCGAGGGGCTGGGCGGTCATGCTGCCAAACCACAGGAAACCATCGATACGATGGTTGTGACGGCCCATATCATCACCGCATTGCAAAGCATCGTCAGCCGAAATGCCGACCCGATTGGCAATATCGTGGTGTCCATCACCTCGATTGAGAGTTCGTCAAAGGCTTTCAACGTGATCCCGCAGCGTGTGAACCTGATGGGTACCGTGCGCACCATGTCGAATGATCTGCGCGATCTGGCAGAAAAGCGGGTCGTGGAAATCTGCGAAGGTATTGCAGCGACCTTTGGCGCGGTAGCGCGAGTCGATTACCGCCGCAACTATCCGGTTATGGTGAACCACGACGAACAGACCGAATTTGCCGCCGATGTGGCACGCCAGATTTCTGGCCAATGTGATGAAGCACCTCTGGTCATGGGCGGCGAGGACTTTGCCTTTATGCTTGAGGAGCGGCCCGGTGCCTATATTCTCGTCGGCAACGGCACGGAAGGCGCGGCGGTGCATCATCCGCTCTATAACTTCAATGACGAAGCGATCCCGGTCGGCTGTTCCTGGTGGGCTGGAATCATCGAACAGCGGATGCCTGCTGCTTGAGATTAGGCTGACAGCAGGCGGCGGTAGAGCGCAACAAGTTCTGCCGCCTCGCGCTCGATTGAGAAATTCCTGGTGATGTGCGGGCGGCTGTTTGCGGCCCAGTTACTCAACGTTGCATGACTGTCGAGCGCGGTCTGGGTCGCTTTGGTGAGTGCGGGAATGTCGTCGGGGTCGACCAGGGCACCTGTCAGGCCATCAACCACCAGCGCGTCGAATGCACCGACCCGCGTGGCGATCACCGGGACACCACAGGCCATGGCCTCGATCGGGGTCAGGCCAAAGCCCTCCCAGCGTTGCGGCGCGATATAGAGGTCAAGCACGGGATACCAATCGGGCATCTGTTCAACCGGAACTTCGGGCAGGAACAAGAGCTGTTCTGTCAGGCCTTCGGCGGCGACGCGATCTTTGAGACCTTGTTCAAAGGCACGGTATTTGTCCGTTGCGCGCCCCATAACCAGCGCATAGGCGTCGGGGTGAGCGTGCAATACGGGGATCATGGCCTCGACAAAGGCATCGGTGCCTTTTTGTGCGCGAATGCGGCCATAACAGCCAATCAGCACACCGTCCGGCAGGCCGAGCCTTGCGCGCAGAGCGGCGCGGTCCTCGGGCGGGGCGTAGTCGTCCAGATCGATGCCGTGCATGATCACCTGCGCGGGGTTTTCGAGATAGGCATCGGTGCGTTTTGAGGTTGCGACAACTGCATCCATTTGACGGATCAGCCATCGGGTGAGGCCGGTCTGTTTGCGTTGCGACGCAGAGGTGAAGACCAGCTTGAGCCTTTTGCCCAGCAGATATTTCAACGCCAGCCCGCCGATCATTTCCACATTGCGCCGTGCATGCCAGATACGCGGGCCATCGGGGCCGCAGCGCGGCATGGTGATCAGCGCGGACAGCGGGATTTGTGGCACATGGGACGGGATCACGGGACCGGTCGCGGCGATGTTGATGTCGCGGGCCTGCACGGGGACAAGGCGCATCACGGTAGCGGTGACACCGGAGAGGCGTTTCTTGAAATTCGGCGCGATGACCTGAAGTTTGCGGATGTCGGTTTTGGTCATGGAGTCAGCTCCAGCGCAGTAATCAGGCGGGTGGCGATGGTATCGAGCCGGTCGGTTTGGCCAGAGACAAAGGCCTGCGCCGCTGTACAGGCCTTGGTACGGTCGAATTCGTCCGTCAACAGGTGGTCGACGCGCGCAGCAAGGTCGGTGCCATCGGCGATCAGGAATGCGGCACCTGCTGCCTCCAGTGCGCTATAGGTTTCTGCAAAGGCAGCCACATGAGCACCAGAGAGGACGCAAGCCCCTGATTGCGCCACTTCAAAAGGGTTATGTCCGCCAATCGGCTTGAGGGATCCACCCAGGAACACAATATCACCCAGCGCATACCATATGCCCAATTCGCCCATAGTATCGGCAAGAAACACCTGTTCGCCGGGCATGTCGCCGCGCGTGCGGCGGGTGAAGCTCAGCCCCGCTGCGGCGATCTTGTCACGTACCTCGGTGCCACGTTCGGGATGGCGGGGGGCAAGGATCAGGCAGAGATCCGGATGCGATTTCAACAGGGCCTTGTGGGCGGCCAGGACGGTCTCTTCTTCCCCTGCGTGGGTTGAAGAGGCAATCCAGACCGGGCGCTGGCCGAGGGCGGTGCGGGCCATGGCCAGAGTTTCAAGGTCAACAGGCAGCGGGCCTGCCATGGATTTGAGGTTGATACCAGGTTCGACACGTTCGGCTGGAGCGTGCATGTCGCGCATTCCCTGCGCCATTTTGTCGTTCTGGGTCAGGATCAGTGAAAACAGATCAAACAGAAACCGTGCCAGTTCGGGCCGCTTGCGCCAACGTGCCATGGATCTTTCGGACAAACGCGCATTGACCAGAGCAAGTTTCGCGCCCCGAGCATGGGTGCGGCGCAGCATTTGCGGCCATAGTTCACTTTCAACAAATACTGCTGCGTCTGGTTTCCAATGGCGCAGAAAACGACGGACAGGGCCAGGCGCATCCAGGGGCGCAAATTGATGTAGGGTGCGCGGAGGCAGGCGGCCAGCCAGCAGGGTGGCGGAGGTGGCAGTGCCCGAGGTGATGACAAATTGTGCCTGTGGCAGGGCGACGCCGATGCGATGGATCAGGGCCAGTACCGACAGGCTTTCCCCGACCGATGCGCCGTGAAACCAGATCAAGGGGACGTCCGTGGCGCGTGGTTGTGTGGCATGGCCCAGTTTTTCGCGGGCACGCAGGCGGCTGACGCCGGCCTGACGCAGTTTCCTGACTTCGGATCGGGCGAAGAACGGCAGCAGAACCATGCTGGCAGCAACCCAAGCGCGATAGAGAATGGGCGTGGTCATGGACGTGATCAGCCGCCGGTGTGGCTCATGTGGCGGGGCATCTGTCCGTCAGGTTTCTGGCGCGAATAGTCGAAATCATGGCCTTTTGGTTTGAGGGTGATCGCAGCGCGGATTGCATCCTTGAGCGGGGCATCGCTGTCGGTGTGATTGCGCAGGGGCGCGCGCAGGTCGGCCATGTCTTCCTGACCCAGACAGAGATAAAGTTCGCCTGTACAGGTCAGCCGGACGCGGTTGCAGCTTTCGCAGAAGTTATGTGATAGAGGTGTGATGAAGCCGATCTTTTGACCGGTTTCTTCGAGACGAACATAGCGTGCCGGTCCGCCGGTGCGCTCTGCGAGATCGGTGACGGTATAGTGATCAGCATAGGCGCTGCGCACGTCCTTGAGCGACCAATACTGGCCCAACCGATCCTCGTTGCCGAGGTCGCCCATTGGCATGACCTCGATCCAGGTAAGATCCATCCCCCTTTCAGCGCACCAGGCGGTAAGCGTGGGCAGTTCGTCTTCGTTAAAACCTTTCAGCGCGACAGCGTTGATCTTGACCTTTAGCCCGGCCTTTTGCGCAGCGTCGATACCACGCATCACCTGTGGCAGACGGCCCCAGCGGGTGATCTGGGCAAACTTTGCCTCGTCAATCGTATCGAGTGATATGTTCACGCGGCGTACACCGGCGGCATATAGCTGATCTGCGAAACGTTCCAACTGGCTGCCGTTGGTGGTCAGGGTCAATTCTTTCAGCGCGCCGCTGTCGAGGTGACGCGAGATGCTGTTGAAAAACGTCATGATCTCTCGGCGCACAAGAGGTTCGCCCCCCGTGATACGCAGTTTTTCCACCCCCAGATCGACAAATGCCGAACACAGCCGGTCCAGCTCTTCAAGCGTGAGCAGTTCCTTTTTGGGCAGGAAGGTCATGTTTTCGGACATGCAGTAAACGCACCGGAAATCACAGCGGTCAGTGACCGAAACGCGCAGGTAGGTGATGGCGCGGGCGAAGGGATCTATCAGGGGTGCATTCATGGGATGGATGGTAAAGGTCGGCCGATGGCGGGGCAAGCGACATTTGGGTGATTGATGCGTCAAGCCACCCAAGCTAGGGTCAGGCATTGGAAATGTGAGGATTGAAACATGAAGAAATTTATGATTGTCAGCGTGGTTGCGGCGCTACTGGCAGGGTGCACCCCTCCGGAGGTGGCGGCGCCCGAGGTTGAAGAGGAACCGCCGATCGTTCCTTTGAGCATCAAGTTGCCGAGCTAAGGACCATTAGCGTTTGCGCCCTTGGCTGGTATGTCACAAGAGGTAGGCAGGCTATGAAACAAATTGTGGTGTCAGGCGTTCTTTTGGCGCTATTGTCCAGTTGTTCGGGGATCAGCGGGTTTTTCCCGAAGAAACCGGCGGTTGAAAGTGTGCCGGCTGAACCGGTTTTACCGGCCGTCAATGAGGTTGAGAGCGCTGTGCTTTCGCCTGAAACCGCAGCACCGCCGCCACCACCAGCGGCGCGCACCGTGGAGACTCTTGATACCACCACTCCGGCCCAGCGTGCCGCAGCCGTGGCCCCAGCCAAAGCGCCAAACAAGGCGCTGGGCAAGACCATCGTGACCCTGGGCAGTCCGACAGAGCCGGGCCTGTGGATCAAGACACCTTTGACGAAGGTTGAGGCACAGGGCCGTGTCACCAATCTGGCAAACGGCAAGTCTTCTGTTGTGACGATGATCCCGCTTGAAGGGCCGGCCACCGCGGGAAGCCGGATGTCGCTGGCCGCCTTGCGGTTGATCGAAGCATCCTTGGCCGATTTGACAGAAGTATCAGTTGCATTGGAAAACTAAGCCTTGTTGAGGCCTCGCAGGGCTTCTTTTACTGCAAAGGGTTTCATCTTTTCACCATGGGCCTGAATAAAGCCTCTGGTGCGGGCGGCATCATGTTTGGACAATTCGCGCAGCCACCACCCGATGGCCTTTTGTATGAACCACTGATGGTCGGTCGTGAGGCGTGCAGCCCAACCAAGGATACGGTCGCGGGCTTCAAGTTCGGCTGGCTTCGGGGTGTTCTGTTTTGTCCAGGGCAGGGTGCTGACAAAGGCAGCGCGCCGCGTCCACATGTGATCCGAGGTGATCCAGGCTTCGACCGTGTCAAGCCGCGAAGGATCCATGACAAGACGTTTCTGGCCGGCCATGCACGCATGATCGGCGATGGCCCAACTGTCAAAATCCTGCGTCCAGGAGGCGATCAGAGCCCAGGCAGCGCCATCGTCGGGGCGGATGCGGGCCTGCGTCAACAGCTTGGCTGCCGCGACGCGCGCCTCGAAAATGTCGGTTTGCCAAAGGGCATCGGCGAGGGCGACGCGTTTGGGGGTTTCCAGTTCCTTGCGCCATGCCTTGGTCAGCGCATCAATCTGCGGGTTTGCGAGACCCAGGTAAACCCGATCCGCCTTGTGATACTTGCGCATATCAAGGGCTTTGGCCGGGTTGGTGAGCGCACTCAACTGGTCAAGATAGGGTTCATGCATCGTCTGTGTCCAATATATCTGTAGGCAAACCGTCGATGGTGGTCTGGTTGTCGCGCGCCCATCGTTGGGCGACGCCGTCGGCACCATGGGTCTTGGCCTGTCGTTTCAGGGTGTCGCGTGGGCCAATGTGGTTGTAGAATGGCACCGCATAGCCACAGGAGGTCTGAAGCAGATCGACCGTAATATCAAAGATCTGCCGCGCGCCAACATCCTGTTCAAACCGGGCATTCAGCGTTGCAAATCCGGCATCGCGCGGGTGCAGGGTTTTCGCCTTGCCGTAGGCGCGCATGATCATCGGGCGGGCTTCAAAGCTGCACCACATCAGGGTAATCCTGTTCTTGTGCAATAGATGCCCAGCGGTTTCATTTCCCGAGCCGCTCAGGTTGCGCCAGATGATCCGGTTCGGGCCCAAGATCCGCAGGCAGTCCATGCCTTTGGGCGAGATGTTGACGCGCCCTTGGTCTGCTGCCGTGCCGCAAAAGAAAATGTGCTGGGCGTCGATGAACCGGCGGTGGTCCTCGGTGATCTGATCGAATTGTTTGGCGATTGTGATGCCCTTTTCAGGTGGGGTTATTCGACCGTAACGGATTTCGCGAGGTTGCGCGGCTGATCGACATCTGTGCCCTTGGCGATGGCAGCGTGATAGGCCAGCAATTGCGCCGGGATTGCATAGAGGATCGGGCCAAGAACTTCGGCAACTTTGGGCATTTCAATGGTCACCCAGACGCCTTCGCTGGCTTCAGCCAAACCGTCGCTGTCGGTGACAAGGACCACTTTGCCCTTGCGCGCCATGACCTCTTGCATGTTGCTGACCGTTTTATCAAACAAGGTATCGTAAGGGGCGAGAACGACCACCGGCACATTTTCGTCAATGAGGGCGATGGGGCCGTGTTTCAGTTCACCTGATGCATAAGCTTCAGCGTGTATATAGCTGATTTCTTTTAGTTTTAGTGCGCCTTCAAGGGCCAGTGGGAACATTCTGCCGCGGCCCAGAAACAAGACATCCTGTGCCTGGGACAATTTGTATGCCGCGTCGCGCATGGCGTCGTTTTGTTCAAGTGCCGTGTTGATAAGGGACGGCAGACCGCGCAATGCGCTGATGTGATCGGCAAGGGCGGCGTCATCGATCGCGCCGCGTTGGTGGGCAGCCTTGAGCACCAAAAGCAACAAAACCGTGAGCTGGCAGGTAAAGGCCTTGGTCGAAGCGACTCCAACCTCGACACCGGCGTAGATCGACAGGGCCAGATCGCTTTCGCGGGCGATGGAGGATTCGGGGACGTTTACCACTGACAGGATCGATTGTGCTTTGCCTTCACAATAGCGCAGCGCGGCAAGCGTATCTGCGGTTTCACCTGATTGGCTGACAAATACGGCAAGGGTGCCTTCGGGGATCGGCGGCTCGCGGTAGCGGAATTCCGAGGCAACATCGACCTCGACCGGAATTCGGGCAATCTGTTCAAACCAGTATTTCGCCGTGAGACAGGCGTAGGACGCGGTGCCGCAGGCGACCATGGTGATGCGGTCGACCTTGGTGAAATCGATGCCTTTGCCCGGCAGGATGATCTCGCCTGCGTCGCTGAGGTAATGGGACAATGCCTGGCCGATGACGCCGGGTTGTTCGGCGATTTCCTTGGCCATAAAATGCTTATGGCCACCTTTGTCGATGCGGGTGGCGTCGACCTGAATGGTTTTGATGGCGCGGTTTGCAAGTCTGCCGTTGGCATCCTTGATTTCGACCGAAGTTCGGGTGATTGCCGCAATGTCCCCTTCTTCGAGATAGGAAATCCGGTCGGTCATGGGGGACAGTGCGATGGCGTCACTGCCAACATACATTTCGCCGGTACCATATCCGATGGCCAGGGGCGAGCCCTTGCGCGCGGCGATCATCAGGTCTTCGTGGCCGTCAAACAGAAAGGCGAGCGCAAAAGCCCCTTCAAGCCGTGACAGGGTTTTGGTCGCCGCCTCGACCGGTGACATGCCGGTTTCGAGGTACTGATGGGTGAGCAGGGCAACTGTTTCGGTGTCCGTTTCGGTAACAAAGGACACGCCGGTCTTGGCCAGTTCTGCGCGTAACTCACGAAAATTTTCGATGATGCCATTGTGGACGACGGCCACAGCGCCCGCCTGATGGGGATGCGCATTGGTGACTGTCGGGGCACCATGGGTTGCCCAGCGAGTGTGGCCGATGCCGGATTTGCCCGCGAGCGGTTCATGCACCAGAAGGTCCGAGAGGTTCACCAGTTTACCCACTGCGCGGCGGCGCGCCAGGGTGCCCTCGTTCACGGTTGCAATGCCAGCACTGTCATAGCCGCGATATTCAAGTCGCTTGAGCGCCTCAACCAATATGGGCGCCACTTCGTGACTCCCAAGTACCCCAACAATTCCACACATTTTCAGCTTCCTCGCTGTTGCTTGGCCTTTTTGGCCTTTAACATATCGAACAATTTACGCGCCATGCCCGGTTTTTCGACTTGCGGGGCACGGGCAAGCGCCAGTGCCTCTGGTTCCACGTCTGAAGTGATCACCGAACCGCTGCCCGTCATTGCCCCGTCGCCAACGGTGACAGGTGCCACCAGCATGGTATTGGAGCCGATGAAAGCGCCTGCGCCGATGGTGGTGTGATGCTTCATGACGCCGTCATAATTGCAGGTGATGGTACCGGCTCCGATGTTTGCGGCGGCACCGATCGTGGCGTCGCCGATGTAACTCAGGTGGTTGACCTTGGCCCCTTCGGCGATCTGGGCATTCTTTACCTCGACAAAATTGCCGATGCGCACATGTTCGGACAATTCCGCACCGGGGCGCAGTCGTGCATAGGGTCCCACGACCGCACCGCGTGATACGTGGCAGCCTTCCAGATGGGAAAAGGCGCGGATGGTTGCGCCACTTTCTATCGTCACGCCGGGGCCAAAGACCACGTTGGGTTCCACCAGGGTATCGCGTCCGATGACGGTGTCGCGGGCCAGAAAAACGGTTTCGGGGGCGGTCAGGGTCACGCCATCCTCAAGCAATGCCGAACGGGCACGCGCCTGAAAGGTGTTTTCGGCACGGGCCAGTTCGCTGCGCGAATTAATGCCGACGGTTTCCCATTCTTCGCAGGTGACAGCAGTGGCGGACAATCCGCGGCCGCGGGCAAGACCGACGATGTCGGTCAGATAGTATTCTTCAGAAGCATTGTTGTTGTCGACCGCATCGATGAGATCAAACAACAGATCGGCATTGCAGGCGACGACGCCGGAATTGCACAGGGTGATCATGCGTTCCTGTTCAGAGGCATCCTTGAACTCGACGATGCGATCCAGTTGTTGGCCATCCATGACCAGACGGCCATAACGGGCGGGGTCCGCTGCTTCGAATCCCAGTACGACAACATCGTTCTGAGCCAGGGCGGCCTGCATTTTTTCGAGTGTCTCAGGGCGGATGAACGGCGTGTCACCATATAGCACCAGGGCCATACCGTCAAAACCGGCCAGTGCCTCGCGGGCCTGGGCAACCGCATGGGCGGTGCCCAGTTGTTCGGTTTGTTCGACCACATTGATCGACATGTCATGTGCAAGGGTCGCGCTGCGGACCTGTTCGGCACCGTGACCTGCAACCACGACAGAACGTTCCGGTTCCAGCATGGTGCCCGCTTCCAATGCGTGAATAAGCATGGGTTCACCGGCGATCGGGTGCAGAACCTTCGGCAGATCGGAATTCATCCTTGTGCCCTTGCCTGCAGCAAGGATGATGAGGGCGGTTTTCATTGTGACACTCGTTTATCCATTGTTGGCCCCTCTTTACGCGGTTGACGCAAAGGCGCAAGACTGGTGCGCATCAAACTAAGTTGCGTGTTGCAACATCAGCGGGCGGGGACCCGCGCACGGGAGGCGTCATGGCAAAGACAGTGATATTTGATCTGGACGGTACATTGGCTGATACCAGTGCCGATCTGATTGCGGCGGCAAATGTCTGTTTTCGGGATATGGGAGCGGGGGACATGCTTGAGACAGGCAGGGATTCCGGCATCGCGCTGCTGGGCGCAAGGGCCTTGTTGCAATTGGGACTGCAACGCCTGGAACGCGGGGGTGACCTGGCGGCGATTGATCGCTATTACCCGTTTTTCCTGGATGCCTATGCCCGCGACATCGACAGGCATACTGTTCTTTATGACGGGGCAATGGCGGCGGTCGAAAAGCTGAAAGCCGAAGGCTATCTCGTCGCAATTTGCACCAACAAGCCTGAGGGGCTGGCGGACAGTCTGTTGACGCGGCTGGGTGTGCGTTCAGTGTTTGATGCCCTTCTTGGGGCGGATAGCATTGCGGTGCGCAAGCCTGATCCGGAGCATCTGTTTGAAACAGCGCGGCGCGCGGGCGGCGATCCCGCACGGTGCATTCTGATTGGCGATTCGGAAACCGACCGCATGACGGCGCGGGCCGCCAAGGTGCCCTGTGTGCTGGTTACTTTCGGGCCGTCAGGGGAGGATATGTCGGTGTTGCAGCCAGAAGCATTGCTGGATCATTTTGATGATCTGCATGGAATCGTTGCGCAATTGATCGGAACGGCGGCATGAGCACGCGCTTTTCCGGGAGTTTTACCCAGCAGGAACCCATCCCCGAAGAAGGCATCGAAGCCGCAATGGCGGTGCTGCGGTCGGGGCGGTTACACCGATACAACACGGCAACGGATGAATTGGCCGAAACCGCGTTGCTGGAGCAGGAGTTTGCCGCGCTGGTCGGGGCGAAATATTGTTTGGCCGTGGCCTCGGGGGGGTATGCCATGGCGACCGCCTTGCGGGCCGTGGGGGTGAAACCGGGAGACCGTGTGCTGACCAATGCCTTCACGCTTGCCCCGGTGCCGGGTGCCATAGCGGCGGTGGGGGCGGTGCCGGTCTTTGTCGGGGTCACGCCGCAACTGGTCATTGATCTGGAGGATCTGGCGGCAAAGACCGGGCAGGCGGAAGTGCTGCTTCTCAGTCATATGCGCGGGCATCTGGCGGATATGGAGGCCTTGATGGCGATTTGTGACTCTGCGGGCGTCACAGTGATCGAGGATTGCGCCCACACCATGGGAGCGTCCTGGAAAGCTGTGCCATCGGGAACGCAGGGCCGTGTGGGCTGCTATTCCTGCCAGAGCTATAAACATGTGAATTCGGGCGAAGGCGGCTTGTTTGTCACGGATGATGCGCAGGTCGCTGCCCGTGCCGTGATCCTGTCGGGGTCCTATATGTTGTATGAAAGGCATCTGGCCGCACCGCCGGCCGAGGCGTTTGATGCCGTTCGCTATGAAACCCCCAATATATCGGGGCGGATGGATAATCTGCGTGCGGCCATCCTGCGCCCCCAGTTACGGAACCTGGCGTCGCAATGCGCAAGGTGGAACGAACGCTATTTTGCAATTGAGGCGGGGCTGCGTGATACGCCGGGTCTGACCGTGATTGAACGGCCCGCAGAGGAAAGTTTTGTCGGATCTTCGATCCAGTTCCTGTTGGAAGGTTGGGAAACCGAGGCTGTCGAAGCTGTTTTGACAGGGTGTCTGAAACGAGGTGTCGAGTTGAAGTGGTTCGGTGGTGCAGAACCAGTAGGGTTTACCAGCCGATATGATTCCTGGCGCTATGTGCAAGCGCCAAGGATGCCGCAAAGCGATGCGGTCCTTGCGGGAATTGTTGACATGCGGGTGCCGCTGACCTTCAGCCTTGAGGATTGCGCCCTGATTTCCGGGATCATCAAGGCGGAAGTTGGCGCAGTCTATCAGGAGGTACAGGGGTCTTAACTGTCAGGATCCGGCATGAATCGTTGACCGGTTGTGAACAACTTGGTAAGTAATGAACAACTGTTCATTAAATCCGTTTCGGGGAGACCGACCATGTTCAATGCAAGCATGAAATTTAATCTGGGCGAAGATGTCGAAGCCATGCGCGACATGGTGCACCGTTGGGCGCAGGAGCGGGTCAAGCCAATGGCCGCCGAAATCGACCAGAAAAACGAATTTCCGCCCGAGCTTTGGACCGAAATGGGTGAATTGGGCCTTTTGGGCATGACAGTGCCGGAAGAATATGGCGGGTCAGGCATGAGCTATCTGGCGCATACGGTTGCGGTTGAGGAAATCGCCCGTGCGTCGGCATCGGTTTCCCTGTCATATGGGGCCCATTCCAACCTCTGCGTGAACCAGATCAAGCTGAACGGCACGGATGAACAGCGCGCGCAATATCTGCCCAAACTCTGTTCCGGTGAACATGTGGGGGCGTTGGCGATGTCAGAGCCCTCTGCCGGGAGTGACGTGGTGTCGATGAAGTTGCGGGCGGAAAAACGTAATGATCACTATCGGTTAAGCGGCAACAAATATTGGATCACCAACGGGCCGGATGCGCAGACGTTGGTGGTCTACGCCAAGACCGATCCCGATGCAGGGTCCAAGGGGATCACGGCCTTTCTGATCGACAAGGATATGAAAGGTTTCAGCACCAGCCCGCATTTCGACAAACTGGGCATGCGTGGCTCCAATACGGCCGAGCTGATCTTTGATGATGTCGAAGTGCCGTTTGAAAACGTGCTGGGTGAAGAGGGGCGTGGCGTTGCCGTGCTGATGTCGGGTCTGGATTACGAACGGGTTGTACTGGCGGGTATTGGCCTTGGTATCATAGCCAACTGTCTGGATGAGATCATGCCCTATATGGTCGAGCGCAAACAATTCGGCCAGCCGATTGGCAATTTCCAACTGATGCAGGGCAAGATGGCCGATATGTATACAGCGATGAATTCGGCGCGGGCTTATGTTTATAATGTTGCGCAGGCCTGTGACCGCGGAGATGTGACCCGTCAGGACGCGGCGGCCTGCTGTCTTTATGCCTCAGAGCAAGCGATGGTGCAGGCGCATCAGGCGGTTCAGGCGATGGGCGGTGCCGGGTATCTGTCCGACAATCCCGTGGGCCGGATTTTCCGTGATGCCAAGTTGATGGAGATCGGGGCAGGCACATCGGAAATCAGGCGCATGTTGGTGGGCCGCGAAATGATGACCTCGATGGGCTAACCGGACATGTCGCAATCTTTGCCCGGTGTGTTGGACGACGGGGCGTGGGATATACCTGCGCGGTTGAACATGGCCGCGCAGTGTTTGGCACAGCCTTCGTCCCAGACGGCGATCATCGATCTGACGGGTGTGGGCAGGCGCGATGTCAGTTTCGCAGCGCTTGCAGAAATGACTGATGGTCTGGCGCGTGCATTGCTGACCAAGGTGCAGGCGGGGGATCGCGTTGGGGTCTTGCTGTCGCAATCCCCATGGTGCGCGGCGGCCCATTTGGCAATCTGGAAAATCGGTGCGATTTCCGTGCCTTTGTTCAAACTCTTCAAGCGGGATGCACTGTCATCGCGGGTGAAGGATGCCGGATGTGAAGTGGTGCTCACCGATGGTGAGGGCACCGCGCTGCTGGGTGATCTGGCCGAGGCCTGGATTGCGGATCAGGTGGGAGTGGGCGGTTCGGATGTGCCATTTGCCGACACTGGTCCCGATGACCCGGCGGTGTTGATCTATACCTCGGGAACCACCGGCAGCCCAAAAGGCGCGCTGCATGGCCACCGGATGCTGACCGGGCATCTGCCAGGTGTCGCGGTCAGCCATGACTTTCTGGGCCAGCCGGAGGATTGCCTGTGGACGCCGGCGGATTGGGCCTGGATCGGCGGGCTGTTTGATGTGGCGATGCCGGGCTTGGCCTTGGGCGTGCCGGTAGTGGCCGCGCGCATGGCGAAATTCACGCCCGAAGGCTGTTGTGAGGTGATTGAACAGGGTGGTGTGCGCAACGTGTTTTTCCCGCCAACGGCCCTGCGGATGCTGAAAGCCGCGGATGTTTCGATCGCTGGCCTGCGCTCTGTTGCCAGTGGCGGCGAACCTTTGGGCGCAGAGATGCTGGCATGGGGACGGCGATCATTCGGTTTGGACATCAACGAGTTTTATGGCCAGACCGAATGCAACATGATCGCCTCTTCCTGCGGGGCGGCGTTCAAGGCGAGGGCGGGGGCGATTGGCAAGGCCGTGGCGGGGCACCACCTGGCGGTACTTGACGCGCAGGGGCAGGAAAGCGACGGTGAGGGGGATATTGCCGTGCGGCGTGGTTCTGCCTCGATGATGTTGGGATATTGGCAGCGACCGGATGAAACGGCACAGAAGTATCGCGACAACTGGATGCTGACCGGCGATCGTGGCATCTGGGAGGGCGACTTCCTGCGCTTTGTCGGGCGCGAGGATGACGTGATCACCTCTGCCGGATACCGGATTGGTCCGGCAGAGATCGAGGATTGTCTGTTGACCCATGCGGGCGTTGCGACCTGTGGGGTTGTGGGCAAACCGGATGCGCTGCGCACCGAAGTTGTGAAAGCCTATGTGGTGCGCAGACCTGGGGCGGATGTGACGGCTGAAGTGTTGCAGAAATGGGTTAAGGATCGGCTTGCAAGCTATTCCTACCCAAGAGAAATCGAGTTTCTGGAAGCCCTGCCGATGACGGTAACGGGCAAGGTGATCCGCAAGGAATTGAAGGCGCGTGCAGCGCGGGAAGTTGAAGGAAAGACATGAAACTAGCATCACAGGCATTGCCGTCTTCCGAAGCCTACAAGGCCAATGAAGCGGCCCATCTGGAGGCGCTTGACGTGGTTCAGCATGCTGCCGAGGCTGCTGCTCTGGGCGGCGGTGAGAAATCGCGCGCCCGCCATGAGAGCCGGGGCAAGATGTTGCCGCGGGAACGGGTTGCGAACCTGCTTGATCCGGGAAGTCCGTTTCTGGAGATCGGCGCAACCGCGGCCCATGGGCTATATGACAATGCCGCCCCCTGCGCGGGTGTGATTGCCGGCATCGGTCAGGTACAGGGTCAGGAAGTCATGGTCGTCTGCAACGATGCAACTGTCAAAGGCGGCACATATTTCCCGATGACAGTAAAAAAGCATCTGCGCGCTCAGGAAATCGCGGAGGCGAACCATCTGCCCTGTGTCTATCTGGTGGATTCAGGGGGTGCCAATCTGCCGCAGCAGGACGAGGTGTTTCCTGACCGCGACCATTTTGGCGCAATATTCTACAATCAGGCGCGCATGTCTGCCAAGGGCATCGCGCAGATTGCCGTGGTGATGGGGTCCTGTACGGCGGGTGGGGCCTATGTGCCTGCGATGTCGGATGTGACGATCATCGTCAAAGAACAGGGGACTATTTTCCTCGCTGGCCCGCCTTTGGTCAAGGCCGCGACGGGCGAGGTTGTCACGGCGGAGGATCTGGGCGGCGGTGATGTACACACGCGCCTCTCCGGCGTTGCGGATTATCTGGCTGAAGATGATGCCCATGCGCTTGCCCTGGCGCGGCGTGCCGTGGGGCAGTTGAACCGGGCCAAACCTGCGACGGTGCAGTGGCAGACCTCCGAGGAACCGGCCTATGATCCATCCGAAATGCTTGGCGTGGTGCCTGCGGATCTGCGCACGCCCTATGACATCCGTGAGGTGATTGCGCGGCTGGTGGATGGCTCGCGATTTGACGAATTCAAGGCACGGTTCGGCGAGACCCTGGTGACCGGCTTTGCCCATGTGAAGGGCTGTCCGGTGGGTATCATCGGCAATAATGGGGTGCTGTTCAGCGAGGCGGCGCAGAAGGGTGCGCATTTTGTGGAACTGTGTTCTCAGCGCAATATCCCGCTTGTGTTCCTGCAGAACATCACCGGTTTCATGGTCGGACGGAAATACGAGAACGAAGGTATCGCACGGCATGGGGCGAAGATGGTGACGGCGGTAGCCAGTACCAATGTGCCCAAGATTACGATGTTGGTCGGCGGCTCCTTTGGGGCGGGCAATTATGGTATGGCGGGGCGGGCCTACCGGCCAAGGTTCCTGTGGACATGGCCGAACAGCCGTATCTCTGTGATGGGGGGGCCGCAGGCCGCGGGGGTATTGGCCACGGTAAAGCGCGACGCAATCGAGCGGGCTGGCGAGACATGGTCCGCCGAGGAGGAGGCCAGGTTCAAACAACCCACAATCGACATGTTCGAGGAGCAGTCGCATCCGCTTTATGCTTCTGCGCGGCTTTGGGATGATGGCATCATCGATCCGCGCAAGAGCCGGGATGTTCTGGCGCTCAGCCTGTCGGCCTCTTTGAACGCGCCGATCGAGGCAACAAAATTTGGTGTGTTCCGGATGTGAGGGCGGTTGCGTCCCCTGGTGACATGGTAGTCTGGGCCGGCTGCTGTAACAGGTCCAACAGGCCCAGGACCTGTCCCGCGGGGCAAGGCCGGCGGTTTTCCGGGGCTCTGCCCCGGACCCCGGAGTTTATTGGCAAGATGAAAGATGTGAGGTTTGGCGGCTATGTTTGACACGATTTTGATAGCGAACCGCGGCGAGATCGCCTGCCGGGTGATGGAAACCGCACAGGCAATGGGGGTGCGCTGTGTGGCGGTGTATTCGGACGCCGATGCGGGGGCCAAACACGTGGCAATGGCGGATGTGGCGGCCCACATTGGCGGCTCTGCGCCAAGTGCGAGTTACCTGCGCGGGGATGTGATCATTCAGGCGGCGTTGGATACGGGGGCACAGGCGATTCATCCGGGCTATGGGTTCCTGTCGGAGAACCCGGAATTTGTCGAAGCGGTTGAGGCGGCGGGATTGGTGTTTATCGGCCCGTCGGCCTCGGCCATTCGGGCGATGGGGCTTAAGGATGCTGCCAAGGCCCTGATGATAAAGGCCGGTGTGCCAGTGGTGCCCGGGTATCACGGGACGGATCAGGAGGATGGCTTGCTGGCCAAGGAGGCGGGCAAGATCGGCTATCCGGTGCTGATCAAGGCAGTCGCGGGGGGCGGCGGCAAGGGCATGCGTCTGGTGGAAGAGGCGGGTGGTTTTCAGGCGGCGCTGGAATCGGCGCGGTCGGAAGCGAAGACAGCCTTTGGCAATGCCGATGTTCTGGTTGAAAAATTTGTCGCCAAGCCGCGACACATCGAGGTGCAGGTGTTCGCAGACGGGACAAAGGCGGTGCATTTGTTCGAGCGGGATTGTTCCCTGCAGCGGCGGCATCAGAAGGTGATCGAGGAAGCACCGGCACCGGGGATGACGCAAGCGATGCGCCAGGCGATGGGAGATGCGGCTGTCAAGGCGGCCGAGGCGATCGGCTATGCCGGAGCAGGGACGGTAGAGTTTATCGTTGACGGGTCGGATGGTCTTTCGGCGGACGGGTTCTTTTTCATGGAGATGAACACGCGGTTGCAGGTGGAACATCCGGTGACCGAGGCAATTACCGGTGTTGACCTGGTGGCCTGGCAGCTGCGTGTCGCGGCCGGGGAGACTTTGCCAAAGACCCAGGACGAATTGACGATTGAGGGTCATGCCTTTGAGGCGCGGCTTTATGCAGAGGATGTTCCTGCAGGATTTCTGCCGGCGACGGGACAGTTGACGCATTTGCAGTTCACACCGCAGACACGGGCCGATTCCGGGGTGCGGGCCGGGGACAGCATCAGCCCGTTTTATGATCCGATGATTGCGAAGATCATCGTGCATGGGCCTACGCGGGACGTGGCGCTGGCGAAGCTGCGGGCGGCCTTGAGCGGTTGCCAGGTCGGGGGCACGGTCACCAATCTGGCGTTTCTGGGCGCGCTTGCGGGGCATGAAGGCTTTGGCAGGGGAGAAGTGGATACCGGCCTGATCGCACGCGACATCGACAGGTTGACGGCCGTTCCGGCGGTCGAGGTGCGGCATGTAGCCCTGGCGGGCATGGCGGCGCTGGGGTTGCTGGAACGGCGGGAGGCGGCGGGTTTTGTCCTGTGGCGTGCCCTGCGCCGGTCGGTGCTTCTGGGCTGGGGCGGCGAGGAGCATCTGGTGAAGGTGCGGGTGCTGGGTGCGGATGAACAGCTCTGGTCGGTCGGAGATGTCGAGGTCAGGGCACATCACCGTGGTGGGCAGTGGATCGTTGATGGACAGGCAACGGCCGATGTCGCAGTCGCAAGGAATGTGGTGACGGTTTTTGACGGGTATGGCATGGCCTTTGACGTGATCGACCCGCTGGACCGGGCGGCAGCCGCGCAGGGGGATGGCAATCTGATCGAAGCGCCAATGCCGGGGTTGGTGCGCTCTGTTGACGCCAAGGTCGGACTGCAGGTGGCCAAAGGGGATCGATTGGCGGTATTGGAGGCCATGAAGATGGAGCATTCGCTTTTGGCGGCCCGTGATGGCATTGTTGCCGAGGTGCTGGCCGTTGCCGGAGACCAGGTAGAAGCGGGTGCCGCTCTTGTCCGACTGGAAGCAGAAACCGAAGAGGCCACCCCATGATTGTATTACACCATTGTCCGCAAACACGATCGATGCGCACACTTTGGTTGCTAAACGAATTGGAAATCGAATTTCAGCTGCGTTTCCATGCCTTTGACCGGACCCTGAGAGATCCCGAATACCTGAGCCTGTCCCCTGCCGGACGGGTGCCTGCCCTGGAAATCGATGGCGAGCGGATGTTCGAAACCGGTGCCATCACACAGTATCTGTGCGAGCGGTTCAGCCCCGACCGGCTGGGACGCTCGGTGGGAAGCCCGGACAGGATGGCCTGGCTGGTGTGGTTGCATTTCGCCGAAACCATCAGCCAGCATACGGCGGCATTGACCCAGCAGCATGTCGCCTTGCGCGAGGATCATATGCGCAGTCCGATCGTGATGAAACTGGAAGCGGCGCGGGTGGCCAAATGTTACGATGCGCTCGAGGCGCGGTTGTCGACTCCGGTAGAGAATCGGGATTATCTGCTGACCAGCGGGTTTTCGGCAGTGGATATTTCTGTCGGTCAGGCGGTTTATATGTCACGCTGGTTTGTGACCCTGGACAATCACCCGGAAGTGGCCAAATGGTACGAACGCATCACCGAGCGCCAGGGGTTCATCAATGCACTGCCACAGGACGACGGAATTTATACGCAGGATTTCTATCCACCCTGGCCCGTTGAGTAAAACCCTGCGCGCACTTTTTACAAACTGAATTGGGGGAAAATCGATGAGCCTGGGACCATGTGAGATTTTTGAGGTCGGCCCACGGGACGGATTACAGAGCGAAACCAGAGAGATTGCTGTCGCAGACAAGGTTGCGCTGGTCGACAAGCTGACAGAGGCGGGGTTCCGGCGGATCGAATGCGCCAGTTTCGTGTCGCCCAAGTGGGTGCCGCAGATGGCCGGTTCGGGCGAGGTGATGGCGGCGATCACGCGCAAGGAGGGGGTGCGCTATGCAGCGTTGACGCCGAACATGCGCGGCTATCAGGATGCCTTGGCGGCGGGTGTGGACGAGATTGCTGTTTTTGGATCGGCCTCGGAAGGGTTCAGCCAGAAAAACATCAATGCAAGTATTGCCGAGAGTCTGGAATTGTTTGCTCCGGTGCTGGAGGACGCGCGCCATCGTGACATTCCGGTTCGAGGCTATGTCTCTTGTGTGGTGGAATGTCCCTATGACGGTGTGGTTGCACCAGCGGCGGTCGCCGAAGTGGCGGACAGGCTATTTGCCATGGGCTGCTACGAGATCTCACTGGGAGATACGACCGGAGCGGGCACACCTGACAGCATTGCGCGGATGTTGCTGGCGGTGCGCGATGTGGTGCCGGCGGGCAGGCTTGCCGGACATTACCATGACACAAAGGGCCATGCCATGGCCAACATAGATGCGTCCCTGTCCCTGGGATTGCGGGTATTTGACGGGGCAGTCGGGGGGCTTGGCGGTTGTCCCTATGCGCCCGGCGCACCGGGAAATGTTGCGACCGAAGCAGTGAACAAGCATTTGACGGCTTTGGGCTATGTAACGGGGCTGGATCAAAGCGTTCTGGAGGAAGCGGCCGCCATGGCACAGGCTATGCGGGGCTAGATCATGAAGATTGCGCTGCGGGCAGAGCGGCTGATGGGCATGAGCGATGAGATCTGGTTGCGCCATGCGAATCCATGGTCCGGCTGGACCCGCCTGAGCATCCTGCCGCTCTGGGCTTTGGCGATCTGGAGCCGGGTGTGGATTGGCAGCTATGCCTGGGGCGCTGTGGCGTTTGTATTGATCTGGATATGGTTCAATCCGCGTGTCTTTGCGCCGCCCGCCCGGTTTGACAGTTGGATGTCGCGCGGCGTGTTGGGGGAACGGGTGTTCCTGCAATTCAACGAATCCTTGCCCGCGCATCACCGCAGGATGGCGATTATTCTGGGCTATGGCGCGGTGCCGGGGCTGCTTGTTCTGGGCTGGGGGCTTTGGGTGCTTGATCCGGTGTTTGTCGCCTTTGGCGTCATACTCGCGGCGCTGCCCAAACTGTGGTTTGTGGACCGCATGGTGTGGATTTTGGAAGACTGGCGGCATCAAGGCGGACAGGTGCCGGGCTTGCCGGAAGGAGTGAACGATGTTTGAGACCATAACGATTGAAACGGATGCGCGCGGGGTGGCGACGCTGACCCTGAACCGCGTGGAAAAGCACAACGCGATGTCGGCGCAGATGCTGGCAGACTTGACCGATGCGGCGGCGCAGCTGGGGGCGGATGAGGCGGTGCGCGTTGTGGTGCTGACCGGGGCGGGCAAATCCTTTTGTGCGGGTGGTGATCTGGAATGGATGCGCGCACAGCGCGATATGGATGCGCCGACCCGGTCCGCAGAAGCGGGTAAACTGGCGGCAATGCTGGGAGCGCTCAACAGCCTGCCCAAACCTCTGATCGGGAAGGTGCAGGGCAACGCGTTTGGCGGCGGCGTCGGCATGGCGAGCGTTTGCGATGTGGCGATCGGGGTGGACAGCCTCAAGATGGGTTTCACCGAAACACGGCTGGGCATCATCCCCGCAACCATCGGGCCTTATGTGATTGCCCGCATGGGCGAAGGGCCCGCGCGGCGCGTGTTTATGTCGGCCCGTCTGTTCGGCGCGGCAGAGGCGGTTGATCTGGGGTTGTTGGCCCGGAGCGTGGCTGCCGATGAACTGGATGCAGCGGTAGAGGCCGAAGTGGTGCCTTATCTGAGCTGTGCACCGGGGGCCGTGGCGGCGGCCAAGGCACTTGCTTTGGAACTGGGTGGTGCGGCAAGCGAGGCGGCGGTTGCGCTTTCGATCAAGGCGCTGGCCGAACGCTGGGAGACGGAGGAAGCCGCCGAGGGGATCGGTGCGTTTTTTGACAAGCGCAAGGCGGCGTGGATGGGGTGATTCCCAAGTCTACCCAGCGATTGCACGCATCATTGCCTCAACCGGGCCACGCTTGAAGAATCTTGCCCAGACAAAGGCATAAAGCGTGGCGGCCGCGCAGAACAGAAGGGAGGCCGCTACGGCCTGTGCGGTAGTTTGTCCGCCCAGCATGCCAAGGGCTTCCAACGTGCCCATCCCGATCAGGATATGCGCGATGTAAAGCGTTAGGGTCTGCCGCCCTGCTGGGGCCAGAAGCCGCAAAAGACCCATTCTGGCAAGCCTGTCAGAGACCAGCAAACAAAGGCCAACAACGATGCATGCCGCACCGATCCCCGCCAGCATATAGAGCGGCATCGGCGGGACGGGTTCAGTCGTTACAAGAAGTGCCAGTTCGGGATCAATCTGCGCGAATTGGATGCGCAACACCGCGCTTAACGCTTCGGCCAAGGCAAAAAGAATGATACCCGCGATCACCAACCGAACTTGGGTTGTGCGTTCGACCAACGAAATCCGGCTCAACATGATCCCCACCAGCAGGAAGCCGAGCCATGGAATGACCGGATGCCAGCCGTTAAAGAACAGGTTGCGAACAAAGCCGACGGGTGTCCAGAAACCGGTATAGCTGTAGTCATCCCAGTTCCAGCCAGCGTCGTAGTCAAGGACAAGCACCATCACGACAAAGAACAGATTGAGACCGATCACGACCGCAAACAACGCTCGATTGCCCAAAGGCAGCAACAGCGCCCCAAACAGGAAGTAAAAGGCATAATAATGCAGGATATCTGCATCGAATATCGTCATGTTCAGCAAACCGACAGCGAGCAGGAACAGCGCGCGCTTCAGCGTCACTGCGATTGTCTGATCAAGCCCCCTGATCCCGGCAAGGCCAAGCCCTATCCCCGCAAGCACCACAAAAGTCGCGGCGGCGCGCCCTTCGAGCGCGCGTGTCAGCACATCCAACAGGGTTTCGCCGCCTTCTGCCCCCATGGCGATCTTGAAATTAACAATGACCATACCAACAAAGGCAATATATCTCGCAAGATCAAGTCCTTGCAGTCGGTTTCGTCGTTGTTTGGCGTCGGCTTGATCTGTCATCTTGGCTGATCCTTCGGCAGTATTGATAAGCCTTGGGAGAGCGGATTTTCCGCAATCAGTGGCGTATTTTGCGGCACAAGTTCGCGCGGGCGCTTCTGATCGCACTGCAATTGCTTGGCTTACCGTGCAACCTGCGCTTGATGGGAAGGGTATTCAAGACAGCAGCAAGCGGTTTTTTCCGCTGGCACCAACCATAACCCGACGCTCTGCGACGCCATTTCCACACCCCATCCCGTTGACCCTTCCGCTGCATCGGTTTAGACCCAGTGCTGACCATGTTCTGCCAGCGTCTGTGCCATCGTGCGCAGGCCCAGCCCTAAAGGAGCCTCCCTTGGACGAAATGCTGCGGGAATACCTGCCTATCCTTGTTTTTCTGGCTGTTGCCATCGGTTTGGGCCTTGTGCTGATCCTCGCCGCTTTGGTTCTGGCTGTGCGCAATCCCGACCCTGAAAAAGTGTCGGCCTATGAATGCGGGTTCAACGCCTTTGATGATGCACGTATGAAATTCGATGTGCGTTTCTATCTGGTATCAATTCTGTTCATTATTTTCGATCTTGAGATCGCGTTTTTGTTTCCCTGGGCGGTTGCGTTCAAGGACATTTCGATGGTCGGTTTCTGGTCGATGATGGTGTTCCTGGCTGTGCTGACCGCAGGGTTTGCATATGAGTGGAAGAAGGGGGCGCTGGAATGGCAGTAACGGATGCAGGTGTCGCGGGCGGCTACAAGGCCGGCCCTGATCGTGACGCGCAGACCGCGCAATTCAATGACGCCTTGCAGGACAAGGGGTTTCTGGTCACGTCTACAGCGGATGTGATCAACTGGGCGCGGACAGGATCGCTGCACTGGATGACCTTTGGACTGGCCTGTTGTGCGGTTGAAATGATGCATACCTCGATGCCGCGCTATGACCTTGAGCGGTTCGGCACGGCACCACGTGCCAGCCCGCGCCAATCGGATCTGATGATCGTGGCCGGTACGCTGACCAACAAGATGGCCCCGGCGCTGCGCAAGGTCTATGATCAAATGCCCGAGCCGCGCTATGTGATCTCGATGGGGTCCTGCGCGAACGGGGGCGGCTATTATCACTACAGCTACTCTGTGGTGCGTGGCTGTGACCGAATCGTGCCAGTGGATGTATATGTTCCGGGGTGTCCGCCAACTGCCGAGGCGCTGCTGTATGGTATTCTCCAACTGCAAAAGAAGATGCGACGGACAGGGACAATTGTACGATGAGCGATGCACTGCAAGAACTCGGAGCCTATATCGAGGCAAAGCGACCGGATTGTGTGCTGTCATGGGACGTTTCGCGGGGCGAATTGAACCTGAACGCGACGCTTACCAATATCGCGGGTCTTGTGGAGTTTCTCAAAGGCGATGCAAGCTGTCGTTTCTCGACGCTCGTGGATATTACGGCGGTGGATTACGCCGGCCGGGCCAAACGGTTTGATGTCGTCTATCACCTGTTGAGCATGTATCAGAACCACCGCATCCGTCTGCGCGTGGCGGTTCGGGAAAAGGATCTGGTACCGTCATTGGTGGCCGTGCACCCAAGCGCGAACTGGTTCGAGCGCGAAGTGTTCGATATGTTTGGTATTCTGTTTTCCGGCCACCCTGATCTGCGTCGCATCCTGACGGACTATGGTTTCCGTGGCTATCCCCTGCGTAAGGATTTCCCGACCACGGGCTATACCGAAGTGCGGTATGACGAAGCGCAAAAACGTGTGGTCTATGAACCGGTATCGCTGGTGCAGGAATACCGTCAGTTCGACTTCATGTCACCTTGGGAAGGGGCGGAGTATATCCTGCCCGGAGATGATAAAGTGGAAGGTGCCAAGTAATGGGCGGTTTCTGGTGGCTTTTGTTGTCCGCATTGACGGCAATTCCAATGCTGAAACTGCTGCCGTTCTTTGGCATCAATAAATACTGGGCTGCGGCCTGTTTGATCCCGTTTGGCACGATTGCGCTGTTGTGGTGGATGGGGATGAAACTGCAAGAGTTGGAGAAGCGGTGATTGACCTTCTGGAAGAGATGATAGCCAAGCTGTTCGGTCAGCGTGAGCAACAGCCGATCCGTGTTTTTGCGGATGATGAGCGGCCAATCGACAAGCAGTTGAAGGGGCGGAAATGATGGACGGCGATATTCGCACGAACACCTATAATGACGGATCGATTGATGCTGTCACGGGTGAACAGAAAATCCGTAACTTCAACATTAACTTTGGTCCGCAACACCCTGCGGCGCACGGTGTTTTGCGTCTGGTTCTGGAACTGGACGGCGAGGTGGTAGAGCGCTGCGACCCCCATATCGGACTTTTGCATCGCGGTACTGAAAAGTTGATGGAGAGCCGGACCTACCTGCAAAACCTGCCGTATTTTGACCGGCTGGATTATGTCGCGCCGATGAATCAGGAACACGCTTGGTGTCTGGCTATCGAAAAGCTGACCGATACGCCGGTGCCACGCCGTGCCAGCCTTATCCGCGTGTTGTTTTGCGAAATCGGCCGCATTCTGAATCACCTGTTGAACGTGACCACGCAGGCGCTGGATGTTGGCGCACTGACACCGCCGCTGTGGGGTTTTGAGGAACGCGAGCAGTTGATGGTGTTCTATGAACGGGTCTGCGGGGCGCGTCTGCATGCCGCGTACTTCCGCCCCGGTGGTGTGCATCAGGATTTGCCGCCCGGTCTGTTGGACGATATTCAGGCGTGGTCAGAACAGTTCATGACCAAGTTCATGGTCGATATTGATGAGTTGCTGACCGAGAACCGGATTTTCAAACAGCGCAATGTCGATATTGGCATCGTGACCGAAGAAGACATCCTGGATTATGGGTTCTCTGGCGTGATGGTGCGTGGTTCTGGCCTTGCCTGGGACCTGCGTCGTTCGCAACCCTATGAATGTTATGACGAATTCGAGTTTGAAATTCCAATTGGCAAGAATGGCGATTGTTTTGACCGATATTTGTGCCGCATGGAAGAGATGCGCCAGTCGGTGCATATCATCCAGCAGGCCATCGTGAAGCTGAACGCGCCTGACGGGCAGGGTGACGTGTTGGCACGGGGCAAGATCACGCCGCCGTCGCGCACCGCGATGAAGACCGACATGGAAAGCCTGATCCACCATTTCAAGCTTTATACCGAGGGCTTTCACGTGCCCGCGGGCGAGGTCTATTGCGCCGTCGAGGCGCCCAAGGGCGAGTTTGGTGTCTATCTGGTGGCGGATGGGTCCAACAAACCTTATCGCTGCAAGATCCGCGCGCCGGGTTTCCTGCATTTGCAGGCGATGGACCATATCAGCAAGGGTCACCAACTGGCTGATGTTGCTGCGATCATCGGCACGATGGATGTTGTGTTCGGAGAGATTGACCGGTGATACAGCCAGCGCTGCACATCCTTATTGAAAATACCGGGCGCTGCGCCGCCTATAGATACGAAGGCTAGTATCCATGCTCCGCCGACTACACCCAGACCAACCGCAGGCTTTCGCCTTTACCCCCGCCAATCAGGCATGGGCCGAGGCGCAGATCACCAAATACCCCGAGGGCCGTCAGGCATCGGCGATCATACCCCTGTTGTGGCGTGCGCAGGAGCAAGAGGGCTGGTTGACCCGTCCTGCGATTGAACATGTCTCTGAAATGTTGGGCATGGCCTATATCCGTGGGCTTGAGGTGGCGACTTTCTACTTTATGTTCCAGCTGCAACCAGTTGGTTCCGTAGCACATATCCAGATTTGTGGAACCACGACCTGCATGATTTGCGGGGCCGAGGATCTTGTGTCGGTATGTCAGGAAAAGATTGCCAAAAATCCCCATGAACTGTCGGCGGATGGCAAGTTTTCCTGGGAAGAGGTGGAATGCCTTGGGGCCTGTGCGAATGCGCCTATGGCGCAAATCGGCAAGGATTACTACGAAGATTTGACCGCAGAGCGGCTGGTGGCAATGCTGGATGATCTGGCGGCGGGTAAGGTACCGACGCCGGGCTCTCAGAGCGGGCGATTTGCGGCGGAACCCGCAAGCGGCCTGACCAGCCTCAAGGAATATGACAGCGGCAAGACACAGTATAACGCCAGCGTTCAGTTGGCAGTAGACATCGGCGACACGATCAAGCGGATCGATGGAACCGAAGTGCCGCTGCTGGCACCATGGCAAGGCAAGACGGCCAATAAGTCGGCAAAACCCTCCGCGCAGAAAACGTCTGCCAAAGAACAGAAAACGCCTGCCAAAAAAGCGGAGGCTTCGGCCAAGTCAAAGCCTGCAGCAAATGAGCCCGCGGACAAGACCGGGGTGACCAAACAAGAAGCGGTTGCTGCGTCCAAGGCCAAACCGCCCTCCAAGGCAGAGCCAAAAGGGGTTTCTGCGGCGGTTGCGGATGCGGGCAAAAAACCCAGAACCATGAAGGCTCCGCGCAAGTCGGGCGCTGACGATCTGAAAATGATCAAGGGTGTCGGTCCGAAGCTTGCAACCATGTTACATGACATGGGGATTTTTCATTTTGACCAGATTGCCAAATGGGGCGCTGCGGAAGTGGCCTGGGCGGATCAGAATCTGAAGGGATTCAAGGGCCGCGTAAGCCGTGACACCTGGGTAGATCAAGCACAAAAACTGGCGGCTGGCGAGGAAACGGCCTTTTCCGCCAAGGCCCGGACTGACGGGCGCTACGACAGCGAAACATGAGACCGTGTTGTCACCAAGGGGAAGTAAAAGACGATGTCACAGACTCAACTAAATGAAGACTGTAAGAGAAAATCATGGATCATTGCCGCCGTCGCCGGGGTGGTGGTGTTCTTTTTATTGTATTTGGCTTTTGGGCTTGGCGGGTTCGCGTCGTTTATCTGGGGGGTAATCGCGGGGCTGCTGTTGGCGTTTGTTTTGCCAAAGTTCATTTGCACGGGACAGGATGCAGGACAGGTATCGGGGCAGGCTGGTGCAACGGCGCAGGCTGCTGCATCGCGGACGGGCACAGCAGTAAGCGGTGACGCAGCGGGGACGACAACTGGCACACCGGCAGGTGCATCCGGGGCAGGCAGTGCAACCACCGGCACGGCAAGCGCTGCACAATCTGTCGCGACAGCATCCGACCTGACAACAACCGCAGCGCCATTGATGGCGCCGGATGCACCGGCAGAAGCCCCAGCGGATGTCGTGTCCGAGGTGGCACCGGGCAAGGCGACGTCCAAGCCGGCGGCCAAATCGGCGGCAAAGAAGCCGGCGGCCAAAGCTGCCAAACCGGCGGCAAAAAGCGCGGCAACAAAGCGCGCAACCTCTGAAAAAGCGGCACCCATGAAAGCTGCCCCCAAAAAGGCGGCGGCAAAGAGTACAACCGCTGACGCGGCGGCGCCCAAGAAGGCCGCTGCATCCAAGTCAGGCACCAAGAAAACCGCAGCGACAAAGCCTGCAACAAAGCCCAAGCGTGCACCCGTGGCGGCAGATGGACAGCCGCAGATCTATGACACAGTACCCGCGGGCGGGGCAGATGACCTAAAGCTGATCAGCGGCGTTGGTCCCAAGCTTGAGCAGACGCTGAACGACATGGGCATCTATCTGTATGAACAGGTGGCGGGCTGGCGTAAAAAGGAAATCGAATGGGTCGATGCGCGCCTGCGCTTCAAAGGCCGGATCGAGCGAGATGACTGGATGTCGCAGGCCAAGATTCTGGCCAAGGGCGGCGAGACTGAATTCTCTCGCAAGAAGAAGAAATAAGCGATTTCGCAGATGGGTGAACAACAGGACAAAGCACTTGCAAAGAAAGGCCAGACCGTGGGTCTGGTCATTGCAGTAACGATGGTGCTTTGGCTTGTTGCAAACCTTGCGGGGCCGCGATTGGGCTTGCCCGGACGTTATGCATTGTTATTTGACCTGGCCGCCTTGGCCGCGCTTGTATGGTCGATGGTGCTGATCTGGCAGATGTGGCAAGCGCGCCAGGCGGACAAGCAGTAGGCCGGAAATTAGACGGACCACCTGTGTGCGGGTGGCATACGAGATTAACCAGCTCCGAAGGGCTGACATGGAAGAGTAGGGCAAAGCAATGCTTGCAGATCAGGACCGCATTTTTACCAATCTCTACGGCATGCATGACCGCACGCTGAAGGGTGCGCAGCAGCGCGGCCATTGGGATGGCACTGCGGGCATCATCAAGAAAGGCCGCGACTGGATTGTGGACCAGATGAAAGCCTCAGGGCTGCGCGGGCGTGGTGGTGCGGGCTTCCCGACCGGTCTGAAATGGTCCTTCATGCCGAAAGAATCCGACGGTCGCCCCGCCTATCTGGTGATCAATGCGGATGAATCAGAGCCGGGCACCTGCAAGGACCGCGAGATCATGCGCCATGATCCGCATACGCTGATCGAAGGCTGCCTGATTGCCAGTTTTGCGATGAATGCCCATGCCTGTTACATCTACATCCGCGGTGAATATATCCGTGAGAAAGAGGCGCTGCAGGCAGCGATTGACGAGGCCTATGATGCAGGACTTGTGGGCAAGAACGCCTGCAAATCCGGGTGGGATTTCGACATCTATCTTGCGCATGGTGCCGGTGCCTACATCTGTGGTGAGGAAACCGCGCTGCTGGAAAGCCTTGAAGGTAAAAAGGGCATGCCGCGCATGAAGCCGCCATTTCCTGCAGGGGCTGGTCTCTATGGTTGTCCGACAACCGTGAACAACGTGGAATCCATTGCCGTGGTGCCGACGATCCTGCGCCGCGGGCCTGAATGGTTTGCAGGCTTTGGGCGTCCCAACAATGCGGGCACCAAGCTGTTTGCGATCTCGGGGCATGTAAACAACCCCTGTGTGGTTGAAGAGGCGATGTCGATTTCTTTCGAAGAGTTGATCGAGACCCATTGCGGTGGCATCCGGGGTGGTTGGGACAATCTCAAGGCGGTGATCCCCGGCGGGTCGTCGGTGCCGTTGATTCCGGGGTCGCAGATGAAAGATGCAATCATGGATTTCGACTATCTGCGCGAGCAGCGGTCGGGTCTGGGCACGGCGGCGGTGATCGTGATGGACAATTCAACCGATGTGATCAAGGCGATCTGGCGTTTGTCAAAGTTCTACAAACACGAATCTTGCGGCCAATGTACGCCCTGTCGCGAAGGTACCGGTTGGATGATGCGTGTCATGGACCGTCTGGTAACGGGCGATGCGGAGCCTGAGGAAATCGATATGTTGCTGGATGTAACCAAGCAGGTCGAGGGCCACACGATTTGCGCCCTTGGCGATGCGGCGGCCTGGCCGATCCAGGGGTTGATCCGGCATTTCCGGGATGAGATCGAGGACCGGATCAAGCACAAGCGCACCGGCCGCGTTTCTGCGGTGGCGGCGGAATGATGGATTACCTTGAGGCTTACAGCCACGCCATCGCCGCGCTGGCGATCTGGGCTTTGTTGAGCCTGGTGCTTGGAGCCATGTCGACGTTGGGACGCAATGCCCAGAACCGTTGTGAGTGCGGTCTGCCCAGACGCGACTATTCGGATGTGGTTTACCGCCGTGGCCGCGCTTTTGCGAATGCCATGGAAATGAACGGTCCTTTTGTGGCGGCGACTGTTGCAGGCATTCTTGCGGGCGCTGCGCCGTTCTGGGTGAACATTCTTGCATCCGTCTTTATCCTGTCGCGTGTCGCAATGGCGGTGGTTCACATTGGCACCGAAAACCAGCCGTTGCGTTCGATGACCTGGGCCATTGGCATGCTTTGCGTTTTCATCCTGGCCTTGATGGCCGCGATTGCCGCTTTCTGAAGTGATGCAGCAGCCCTATGGTCATCATCTTGCGGAACTGAACCTGGGGATCCTGAAATACGACTGGGATGATCCGCGGGTTCAGGATTTTGTAAATGGTCTTGAACTGGTTAACAGTGCGGCCAAGCGCAGCGCTGGTTTTGTCTGGATGATGGACCCGGATGAGATGGAATTCGAGCAGACCCACGCAGATGGCAATATGGGGGCGAATCCGCGTATGGCCAGCACCCTGAGCGTTTGGGAAAGCGTCGCGCGGTTGGAACATTTTGTCTGGAACACGGTGCACAAGCGGTTTTATGACCGCAAAGGTGAATGGTACGACATGGGTGCCGCATTGCGTTTTGCCATGTGGTGGGTGCCGATAGGCCATCAACCTACAATGGCCGAAGCAATGGCGCGTTTCCGGCATTTGGAAACCCATGGCCCAACTGATCACGCCTTTGGGTGGGGGCACATGAAAGCAGCGCAGCTTTGGAAAACTAAGGCCTGTGGGTAGCGCGGTGGGCTTCTTCAAAAATCTCTGGGATGGCTTGTTGAGCCTGATTGCCGCGTTGGCGACATTTGCCATATTCGGCATTCCGGTCTGGGCGACGCATCTGGCGATCAGCAATGGCATCGTGCCGATCTGGACCTATGCAGCAGTGGTGGGACTGGTGTTCATCGGCGGCAACCTCTGCCTTGCTTTTCTGCGCAAGGCGCTTGATGGGGTGGCTCCGCTGCGCGACAGGAAAAGACGTTGAACGGCATGCATCTGGCAGAGTTGAATGTGGGGCGACTGGTTGCGGCGCAGGATGATCCGCGTGTCGCGGATTTCATGACGAACCTCAACAGGATCAATGGGTTGGCGAAACGGATGCCCGGTTTCCAATGGATAATGGAAGGTGAGAGCGGCGGGGGCAATACGGATACGGCAATTGACGGTGATCCGCTGTTCATTCCCAACCTCAGTGTTTGAGAAAAAGTCGAAACGCAGGAAACATTCGTCTGGGACAGGATTCACAAACAAATTCTATGAGCGCCGTGCCGTGTGGTTCGATGTGCTGAGGGGTGCATCTTGTGATGTGGTTTGTGCCTGTTGGCCATCGACCGACACTGGATGACCCCCTGGCAAGGCTTGCGCACCGACAATCCAATGGTGACAGTGCACATGCCTTTGGCTGGGCGCTTTTGTCTGCGGCCAGTATGCATCGGACCCATGGTTGCCGTGACGCGGCGGTTGCCTGAACGGCAGAAGAAGCGAAATGTCTTCCAAGTGATCCCGAGAGGCAGCATGATCTGTAGCACCGCTGCCGCCTGTTTGGTCGGAATCGAATCTGGCCGGCAATAAACCTTGAGTTTAGAGCGAATTATGGGGAATCCTGGTAGAAGTGGCCGTGTGATCTGGGTAAAGATGCGGTGCTAAGGGAGATCACGGTGAAGCCGATTGCCGCAGCGCAATGGCCGGCGCATTTGCGGGTCCAGAACTAACAAGGGTACAAAAATGAAAACGACATCTGTAATGTTTGCCCTGTCATTGGGTCTGTTGACGGGCTGCACCGACAGTAAGAACCAGATAACTTTTGACGGGCATTATTTCCGTACAAAGGTGGCCAAGGTTGACAAGCAACGGGACGTGTTCACAGTGCGTATCCGCGATGTCGCGCAGTCCCTTGAGGGGGCGCGTGCCGCAGGCCGGCATGCGGGCATCGCTTATTGCGTCGAGAATTTTGGAAGTTCCAAGATCCGCTGGTCCGTGGGCCCGGAGACTCCGCCAGAGCAACTTCAGATTGTTGACAATACGCTGGTGTTTCAGGGTGTTTGCCCTCAGCTTTGAAATGCGCAATAAGGGCCGTGTTTACCACAGGCCGAGTGCCTGCTATTGCATATCAACGGGACCAAACCCCATGTGGACCAAGGGCAAAGCCGCCCGCGCCACCTGAGGAAGTAATACATGAGAATTTTGGTAGCAGCATTTCTGAGTGCAAGCCTGATCGCAGGTCCCGCGATGGCCAAGCCGCCTTTGCGTGAAGTTGCGGCGATTGATGATGCTCTGTTTGATTTGGGCCTCGCTGATATTATTCGCAAAGAATGTCCGACAATCAGTGCGCGCATGTTCAAGGCGATTGGATATGTGCGCAATCTGGAACAAAAAGCACGGGGAATGGGCTATTCCCAGGCCGAAATCGAAGCCTATACCGACAGTGACGCCGAAAAGAACCGGTTGCGGGCGAAAGCCGCTGCATTTTTCCGCGCGCGGGGGGTCGATACTTCCGACCCACAGAGTTACTGTGTGCTAGGACAGCAAGAGATTCAAAAATCGAGCCGTATCGGTTCGTTACTGAGAGCGAAGTAACCCTATGAGCGACCTGCGCAAAATCATTATCGACGGTAAAGAAGTTGAGACTGAGGGGGCCATGACGCTCATTCAGGCGTGTGAGCAGGCGGGGGTGGAAATTCCGCGGTTCTGTTACCATGAGCGTCTGTCGATTGCGGGCAATTGCCGCATGTGTCTGGTCGAGGTCGTCGGCGGTCCGCCCAAGCCGGCCGCATCCTGTGCGATGCAGGTACGTGATCTGCGCCCCGGCCCGGAAGGGCAACCGCCGGTTGTGAAAACCAATTCGCCGATGGTGAAAAAGGCACGTGAAGGGGTGATGGAGTTCCTGTTGATCAACCATCCGCTTGATTGCCCGATCTGCGATCAGGGCGGCGAATGTGACCTTCAGGATCAGGCGATGGCCTATGGTGTTGATTTCTCGCGTTTCCGCGAGCCGAAGCGGGCAACCGAAGATCTCGAAATCGGGCCACTGATCGAAACTCATATGACCCGCTGCATTTCCTGCACCCGTTGTGTGCGTTTCACGACCGAGGTCGCAGGCCAGCATATCATGGGCCAGACAGGACGCGGGGAAGATGCAGAGATTACGACCTATCTGGGGGCAGTGATCGAAAGCAATCTATCGGGCAACATCATTGATCTGTGCCCTGTGGGCGCTTTGGTCAGCAAGCCGTATTCATTCACGGCGCGGCCCTGGGAATTGTCCAAGACGGAATCAATTGATGTGATGGACGCGCTGGGATCGAACATCCACGTGGATACCAAAGGTCGTGAAGTCATGCGGTTCCTGCCGCGCAATCATGACGGTGTGAACGAGGAATGGATTTCCGACAAGACGCGCTTCGTCTGGGATGGGTTGCGCCGTCAACGTCTGGACACCCCCTATATCCGCGAGAACGGCAAGCTGCGCAAAGCCGATTGGCCCGAGGCGCTGGCGGCGGCTGCTGCGGCGATGAAGGACAAGAAGGTTGGCGGGCTGATCGGTGATCTGGTCTCGGTCGAAGCGGCCTATGCGTTGAAAACCCTGATCGAGGGGCATGGCGGTTCGGTTGAATGCCGCACCGATGGTGCGAAGCTGCCTGCGGGCAATCGTTCGGGCTATGTTGGCACGGCCACGGTTGAGGATCTGGACACTGCCGAGATGATCCAGTTGATCGGGACCAATCCAGCGGTAGAAGCGCCTGTACTGAACGCGCGTATTCGCAAAGCATGGACGCGGGGCGCAAACATCGGATTGATTGGCCAACCTGTTGATCTGACATATGATTATCACCACATGGGCGATGATCCGGCGGCGCTTGGCGCGGTGCTGGGGAACACATTCTCGAAGGTGCTGGAAGTGCCGTCGGTCATTGTGATCGGGCAGGGCGCATTAGCCCGCGATGACGGCGAAGCAGTTCTCGGCGCTGCAATGGAATTGTGCGAAAAGACACAGAGCAAGTTGTTGGTGCTGCACACGGCGGCTGGCCGCGTTGGTGCGATGGACATCGGGGCGACCTGCGAGAATGGCATCGCGGATATTCTGAGTGCGGATGTGATCTACAACCTTGGCGCGGATGAGGGCGACATTCCGGCGGGTCCATTTGTGATCTATCAAGGATCACATGGTGATCGCGGTGCCCATCGTGCGGATATTATCCTGCCCGGTGCGGCCTATACCGAAGAGGCAGGATTATTCGTGAATACCGAAGGGCGTCCGCAACTGGCGGCGCGTGCAAGTTTCGCACCGGGTCAGGCCAAGGAAAACTGGGCGATCCTGCGGGCCTTGTCCGCCGAAATGGATGCGACGTTGCCATATGATTCTCTCGTGGCGCTGCGAAAGGCGCTGGTTAAAGACGTGCCGCATCTGGGAGAGATAGACCGGGTCCCGGCAAATGAATGGCAACCCGTGAAAAGCGGCAAGCTGGGCAGCGCGGTGTTCCAGCCGGCGATTGCAGATTTCTATCTCTCTAACCCGATTGCAAGAGCAAGTGCGTTGATGGCGGAGCTTTCGGCCAATGCGGCGGCACGGGCTGCGTCACCTCTGGCGGCTGAGTGAGAGGGGTGGCGGCTCTGACACTTGCGGTGGCGGCGGTGACCCTGGCCGCCTGTGAGCCGCAGGTTCCCTTGGCCTCTGATTTCATTCCTGATTACAAGGGGGTGGAAACAGCGTTACTGGATGGGGATCTGGTGCAGTTCAAGGTTGCGATGACCAAAGCACAAAGCGGTCAGGACGTTTCGGACTATGCGGAATGTGCTGCAGCGCAATACACCCTTATTCGCGGCTATGGTTTTGCACGGCATGTCCGCACAAATGTCGCCCAAGAGGCTGGTCTTTGGCGAGGCGATGCTGTTTATACGATCTCGCCAAGCTTGCCACGTGGCATAAAGACAATTGATGCCGAGGTCACCGTCGCGAACTGCGTCGAGAAAGGCATTCCGAGGGTATGAGAGACCACGATTTGAAAGACAGGGGCTTAACGGCTAATGGTTGAATTCTTTACGCAAACAGGCCTCGGCATGGGGCTTTTGTTGGTGGGGCAGGTTCTGCTTCTCGTCGTGCCCTTGCTGCTGGCGCTGGCGTTTCTGATGTATGCGGACCGTAAGATCTGGGCCGCTGTGATGATGCGACGCGGCCCCAACGTTGTGGGTGTCTTTGGCCTGCTGCAATCATTTGCGGATTTTCTGAAATATATCGTAAAGGAAGTTGTCGTTCCCGCCGGTGCTGACCGCGCGGTCTTTTTCCTTGCGCCGATGATTTCCTTCGTTATGGCGATGATCGCCTGGGCGGTGATCCCCTTTAATGACACCTGGATTTTGGCCGATATTAACGTCGCCATCCTTTATGTTTTCGCGATTTCCTCGCTTGAAGTCTATGGCGTGATCATGGGTGGTTGGGCGTCTAACTCCAAATACCCTTTCCTGGGTTCCCTGCGGTCCGCGGCGCAGATGATCTCCTATGAGGTCTCGATCGGTTTGATCATCATCGGTGTGATCATTTCCACAGGGTCAATGAACTTTGGCGCGATTGTGCAGGCACAAGAGGGCGGTGGCGGATTGCTGCATTGGTATTTCCTGCCGCATTTCCCGATGATGATCCTGTTCTTTATCAGTGCTTTGGCTGAAACCAACCGGCCGCCCTTTGATCTGCCGGAAGCGGAATCAGAACTGGTTGCGGGCTATCAGGTTGAATATTCCTCGACACCTTTCCTGCTGTTCATGATCGGTGAACTGGTCGCAGTTGTGTTGATGTGCGCACTGGTATCTTTGCTGTTCCTCGGTGGCTGGCTGTCGCCTGTGGCTTTCTTGCCGGATGGCTTTTTCTGGATGTTCATCAAGATGCTGGGCGTCTTCTTTATGTTCTCGATGGTCAAGGCGATCACGCCACGCTACCGCTACGATCAGTTGATGCGTCTGGGTTGGAAGGTTTTCCTGCCGTTCTCTCTTTTCTGGGTGGTTTTCACGGCGTTCGCGGCGAAATTCGAATGGTTCTGGGGCATTTATGCCCGCTGGCCGATGTGAGGGTGATATGAGTCAAACCGATTTTTCCCGCAAGGCCGGATATTTCCTGCTGACCGACTATGTCAAAGGCTTCCTGCTGGGCATGCGCTATTTCTTTGCGCCCAAGGTCACGCTGAACTACCCACATGAAAAAGGCCCGCTGTCGCCGCGTTTTCGTGGGGAACATGCCTTGCGTCGCTATCCCAGTGGGGAAGAACGCTGCATCGCCTGCAAATTGTGCGAGGCAGTTTGTCCCGCGCAGGCCATCACCATTGACGCGGAACCCCGCGAGGACGGCAGCCGCCGCACCAAGCGTTATGACATAGACATGACCAAATGCATCTATTGCGGTTTCTGTCAGGAGGCCTGTCCAGTGGATGCGATTGTCGAAGGGCCGAACTTTGAGTTTTCGACGGAAACCCGCGAAGAGTTATATTACGACAAGGCCAAATTGCTGGACAATGGGGACCGTTGGGAAACCGAGATCGCCCGCAATCTTGAAATGGATGCACCCTACCGATGAATGATCCCGTAAACCCCTTTGAGGCGATGATGAAGCAAGCGCAGGAGATGGCCAAGGCCATGCCTGCGATGGACGCGTTTTCGCCCAAGGTGTTTGAGGCGATGATGGGCACCATGCCGAAAGACATGATGGAAATGATGTTTGGCAACGGTGTGAACAAGGACGGGCTTGATGCGCGGACACGCCTGTTGCTGACCCTGGCTGGGTTGACCATGCAGGGTGCCCAAAACGATGTGGCCGTGCGCCAGACCGTCCGCCACGCGATCGAGGCCGGCGCGACCAAGCAACATATCCGCGAAGCCATTGCACAGATGTCTGTTTTTGCAGGTCTGCCAGCTATGGCCAAGGCAATGGAACTGGCCGACGCTATTATGGCCGAGATAGATGAAAGCGACGAGAAAGGCACCCAAGCATGATGGTTTTTGCTTTCTATTTGTTTGCGATCTGCGTGATCGCGGGCGGGCTTTTCACCGTGGTCAGCCGCAACCCGGTGCATTCGGTGCTTTGGCTGATCCTTGCCTTCCTGTCCTCTGCAGGTCTGTTTGTGCTGCTGGGCGCCGAATTTGTCGCGATGTTGCTGATCATTGTCTATGTCGGTGCGGTTGCGGTGTTGTTCCTGTTCGTGGTGATGATGCTGGACGTTGATTTTGCCGAGTTGAAGGCCGAGATGGCGAAATACATGCCGCTGGCGCTTCTGATCGGGTTGATCATATTGATGCAATTCGTGATGGCTTTTGGTGCCTGGGAAAGCAATGCAGCAGCCGAAGGGCTACGCGCTCAGGTGACAGGTCTGAATGTGCAGAATACGGCAGCTTTGGGTCTGATCCTTTATGATGACTATTTTCTGCTGTTCCAATTGGCGGGGATGATCCTGCTGGTGGCGATGATTGGTGCAATCGTGCTGACCCTGCGCCACCGTGTGGATGTGAAGCGGCAGGATGTGGTGGCACAGATGATGCGTGATCCGGCCAAGACGATGGAATTGAAAGACGTGAAATCGGGGCAGGGGCTATGAACCTGCGCCAGTCAACAAGGGGACAACACCATGTCTAGAAATACAATCGTTGTACTCGTAGTGGTGCTTGTCATCCTGCTGGGTGGATACGGGTTCATGGGCTAACCAGCCTTTGGTGGCTTTCTGCCACAAGACTAAGACGAAATGCCTGACAACAGGGCGACAACCGAGGGACGACATGATCGGACTTGAACATTACCTGACAGTGGCGGCGACGCTTTTTGTCATCGGCATCTTCGGGCTATTCCTGAACCGCAAAAACGTGATCATCCTGTTGATGAGCATTGAATTGATGCTTCTGGCGGTGAATATCAATCTGGTCGCCTTCTCCAGTTTCCTTGGGGATCTGGTCGGGCAGGTGTTCACGCTGTTTGTCCTCACGGTTGCTGCGGCTGAGGCGGCGATTGGTCTGGCCATTCTGGTCTGTTTCTTCCGCAATCGTGGCACGATCGCGGTTGAAGACGTTAATGTGATGAAGGGCTGAGGCAGATGGAAACCACACTCCTTTTTGCGCCGCTGGTTGGCGCGCTTGTTGCCGGTTTCGGTTGGAAGTTGATGGGCGAAACCGCTGCGCAGTGGATCACCACGGGCCTGTTGTTTCTGTCTGCGGCCTTGTCTTGGATTGTGTTTCTGTCCTTTGACGGCCCGACAGAGCATATCCAGATCCTGCGCTTTATCGAATCCGGTAGCCTAAGCACCGACTGGTCGATCCGCCTGGATCGTATGACCGCAATCATGCTGATCGTCGTGACCACGGTTTCCGCGCTCGTGCACCTTTATTCCTTTGGCTATATGGCGCATGACGATAATTTCAGCGGCGAGGGGGAAAATTATCGGGCCCGTTTCTTTGCCTATCTGTCGTTCTTTACCTTTGCGATGTTGATGCTGGTCACCTCTGACAATCTTGTTCAGATGTTCTTTGGCTGGGAAGGTGTCGGCGTGGCCTCTTATCTCTTGATCGGTTTCTACTACAAGAAACCCAGCGCAAATGCGGCGGCGATCAAGGCCTTTGTGGTGAACAGGGTGGGCGATTTCGGTTTCGCGCTTGGGATCATGGCGCTGTATCTGATGACGGACAGCATCCGTTTCGACGATATTTTTGCGGCGGCCCCCGATCTGGCAGAGCAGACCATCGGCTTTCTCTGGACCGACTGGAATGCGGCGAACCTGATCGCCTTTTTGCTGTTTGTCGGCGCGATGGGGAAATCGGCGCAGTTGTTCCTGCACACCTGGTTGCCCGATGCGATGGAAGGCCCGACGCCTGTGTCGGCATTGATCCATGCCGCGACAATGGTGACGGCGGGTGTTTTCCTTGTTTGCCGGATGTCGCCAATCATGGAATTCGCGCCCGAAGCAATGATGTTTGTAACCTTTATCGGGGCCACAACCGCGTTGTTCGCAGCGACCGTGGGGCTGGTTCAGAACGACATCAAGCGCGTCATTGCCTATTCGACCTGTTCACAGCTGGGCTATATGTTCGTGGCGGCAGGTGTTGGCATGTACTCGGCGGCAATGTTCCACCTGTTCACTCATGCCTTCTTTAAGGCAATGTTGTTCCTTGGCGCGGGTTCAGTCATTCATGCGATGCATCACGAGCAGGACATGCGTAATTATGGCGGTCTGCGCAAAAAGATCCCCTATACCTTTGCTGCCATGATGATTGGTACGCTCGCGATTACCGGTGTGGGTATTCCGCTGACGCATTTCGGCTTTGCTGGTTTCCTGTCAAAAGACGCGATTATCGAGAGCGCATGGGCAGGTGGGTCGATGTATGGTTTCTGGCTGCTGGTGGCAGCGGCGGCGATGACCTCCTTTTACAGCTGGCGTCTGATGTTCATGACTTTCTACGGCAAGCCGCGCGGTGACAAACATACTCATGAACATGCCCATGAATCGCCCATGGTAATGCTGGTGCCTTTGGGGGTCTTGGCATTGGGGGCGATTTTTGCCGGGATGCTGTGGTTCAAGCCGTTCTTTGGCGATCACAAATATGTCGCGGCGTTTTACGATATTCCGCTCGCGGAAATGGCAGAAGGGACTGACACCCATACAAGCGGGGCAGAGGACAATCAGGGCAAATCGGATGACGGACATGGTGCAACGGAAGCGCATCATGCGGCATTTGGCGGTGCACCGGGCGAGGGGGCCTTGTTCTTTGGTCCTGACAACCACGTGTTGGAAGACGCCCATGCGGCACCGAAATGGGTCAAGGTTGCACCCTTTGTTGCCATGCTCTTTGGGCTTATCATGGCATTGTGGTTCTACATCTGGAATCCGAGCCTGCCCAAGCGTCTGGCCGAAAACCAGCAACCGCTGTATCAGTTCTTTTTGAACAAATGGTATTTTGACGAACTCTACGATGTCGTATTTGTAAGACCCGCCAAAGCCATCGGTCGCTTTTTCTGGAAGCGCGGCGACGGGAATGTCATCGACGGGACGCTCAACGGTATTGCCATGGGCATTGTGCCTTTTTTCACACGGCTCGCCGGTAAGGCACAGTCGGGTTACATCTTCACCTATGCCTTTGCCATGGTGATCGGCATTGCGGTGCTGGTGACATGGATGACGATGACCGGAGGGGCGCACTAATGGATACCCATCTGCTTTCCATTATCACTTTTCTGCCTGCCTTTGCCGCGGTGATCCTTGCGGTCTTTCTGCGGGGTGATGACGCCGCGGCGCAGCGCAATGCCAAGTGGCTGGCGATGATCACCACCACGGCGACCTTTGTGATCTCCTTGTTTGTGTTGTTTGAATTCGACCCGCAGGATACCGGTTTCCAGTTTGTGACCGAAGCTGAATGGCTTCTGGGGCTCAAGTACCGCCTTGGCGTGGACGGCATTTCGGTCCTTTTTGTGATGTTAACCACTTTCATGATGCCGCTGGTGATTGCCGCCTCGTGGAATGTGGACAAACGGGTCAAGGAATACATGATTGCCTTCCTGATGCTGGAAACGCTCATGCTGGGCGTCTTCATGGCGCTGGACCTGATCCTGTTCTACCTGTTCTTCGAAGCAGGGCTGATCCCGATGTTCCTGATCATCGGTATCTGGGGCGGGGCGAACCGCATTTATGCCAGCTTCAAGTTTTTCCTTTATACCTTTCTTGGTTCGGTGTTGATGCTGGTGGCGATGGTTGCGATGTTTTCGGAGGCCGGGACCACCTGTATCGCGGCCTGCGACGTCAGCCTGTTGAAACACCAGTTCGGCAGCGAGTCTTTCAGTATTCTTGGCATCCAGATTGTCGGCGGCATGCAGACACTGATGTTCCTGGCGTTCTTTGCGAGTTTTGCGGTCAAGATGCCAATGTGGCCGGTGCATACCTGGTTGCCTGATGCGCATGTGCAGGCACCGACGGCCGGTTCTGTGGTACTGGCTGCAATCCTGTTGAAGATGGGCGGCTACGGCTTTCTGCGCTTTACCTTACCGATGTTTCCCGTTGGATCCGATGTGATGGCACCACTGGTGCTTTGGATGTCTGCAATTGCGATTGTTTATACCTCGCTGGTGGCCCTTGTTCAGGACGACATGAAGAAGCTGATTGCCTATTCCTCTGTTGCCCACATGGGGTTTGTGACGATGGGTATTTTTGCCGGCAACCAGCAGGGCGTTGACGGTGCGATTTTCCAGATGGTCAGCCACGGCTTTATCTCTGCAGCGCTCTTTCTTCTGGTTGGTGTGATCTATGACAGGATGCACACCCGCGAGATTGACGCCTATGGTGGTCTTGTGAACCGGATGCCCGCCTATGCGATGGTCTTTATGTTCTTTACGATGGCGAACGTCGGCCTGCCGGGTACTTCAGGGTTCATCGGCGAGTTCCTGACCCTGATTGCGGTTTTCCAGGTCGACACATGGGTCGCAATGGTTGCAACAACGGGTGTGATCTTTTCAGCGGCCTATGCGCTGTGGCTGTATCGCCGCGTGGTGATGGGTGAGTTGATCAAGGAAAGCCTGAAGGCGATCAAGGACATGTCGCCGCGGGAAAAATGGATCCTGGCCCCACTGGTCGCCATGACACTGCTGCTGGGTGTCTATCCCGCATTGGTTTTGGATATTACGGGGCCGTCCGTGACAGCTCTGGTTGAGAACTACGCAAGCGCGGTAGAGGCGGCTGATACCTCCGTTCAAACCGCCACTGCATCGCATTAAGGAAGTCCACGATGATTGCCGCTGATCTGAATGTCATTTTGCCGGAAATCCTGCTGTCGGCCTTTGCGCTGCTGGGATTAATGGTTGCTGTCTATACCACCAAGGACAAGGTGGGTGGGATGCTTGTCTGGATCACGGCGGCTGTCTTTGTCGTGTTGGCCGCCTACATCGGGCTGACAGGCGAAGGAACGCAGAGCGCGTTTAACGGAATGTTCATCGAGGACGGATTTGCCCGGTTTGCCAAGGTAACGATCCTGCTGTCAGCAGCAGCGGTATTGGTGATGTCGGAAAACTATATGCGGAGCCGTGGTCTGCTGCGCTTTGAGTATCCCATTCTTGTCGCGCTCAGCGTTGTTGGCATGATGATGATGGTCAGTGCCGGTGATCTTATGGCGCTTTACATGGGTCTGGAGCTGCAGTCCCTGGCGCTTTACGTGGTGGCGTCGCTGCGCCGTGATTCCGTGCGTTCCACCGAAGCGGGGCTGAAGTATTTTGTGTTGGGCGCGCTGTCCTCAGGTTTGTTGCTTTACGGTGCATCGCTGGTTTACGGTTATGCAGGAACGACATTGTTCTCGGGCATCATTACGACCGCACAGGCAGGCGAGACATCGCTGGGCCTGTTGTTTGGCCTGGTCTTTTTGATTGCCGGCCTTGCGTTCAAGGTATCTGCGGTGCCATTCCATATGTGGACGCCTGACGTTTACGAAGGGTCGCCAACACCGGTCACCGCCTTTTTCGCAACCGCGCCCAAAATGGCGGCGATGGCGCTGTTTGCCCGAGTTCTGCATGATGCCTTTGGCAATGCCGTGAGCGACTGGAGCCAGGTCATCGCGCTTTTGTCCCTGCTATCGATGTTTCTTGGTGCTGTTGCCGCGATCGGGCAAACGAATATCAAACGTCTGATGGCGTTTTCCTCTATCGCGCATATGGGCTATGCGCTGATGGGTTTGGCGGCGGGCACCGCCTTTGGTGTGCAGGCGATGCTGGTCTATATGGCGATCTATGTGACAATGAACGTCGGTGCCTTTTCCTTTATTCTGATGATGCAAAAGGATGGTGCGCCGGTGACGGATATTGCGTCCTTGAACATGTACGCCAAGACCAATCCTGGACGCGCCCTGTCGATGTTGGTGTTGTTGTTCAGTCTTGCCGGGGTGCCGCCTATGCTGGGCTTTTTCGGCAAGCTTTATGTCCTGCGCGCAGCTTACGATGCTGGACTTGTGTGGTTGGCCGTTGCCGGTGTGGTCGCATCTGTGATCGGTGCCTATTATTACCTGCGGATCGTGTTCTACATGTATTTCGGCGAAGAACCAACCGAACAACTTGACCGGTCCAGCGGAAGGATCCTGCCTGCGTTTCTGACGGTATCCGCGGTGATCATGGTTCTGGGCATCATCAATATGTTCGGGGTCGAGGCAGCCGCAGTTGAAGCCGCTGGCGCGTTGGTGAATTGAACCATTCTGGCTTGCCCCTGCTATGGACAGGTCGATTTGTCCGGATGTGCAGATGAACAATTGGCCGCAAGGCTATGGCCGTCATGTGCTGGATGTAGTCGACAGCACCCTTTCCGAAGCGGCGCGCCTGTTGCCTGACCTTGCTGGTCCCACGTGGATCCTTGCGTTAGAGCAGACAGAGGCACGGGGCAGGCGTGGTCGCGCCTGGGCAACGCCACGCGGAAACTTTGCCGGAACTTTGGTGATGCGACGGGCCGAAACGCCAGCAGTTGCAGCGTTGCGTTCTTTTGTGACGTCGCTGGCGCTTTTGCGCAGCTTTGCCGCGGTTACCGGGATGCCGGATGCCTTTGCGTTGAAATGGCCAAATGATGTATTGCTCAACGGCGGCAAAGTGGCTGGGATCCTGCTTGAGAGCATTGGCGATCATCTGGTGATCGGCGTTGGTGTGAACCTTGTGCATGCACCGCGACCGGACCAGGTAGAGGCGGGTGCGCTACGCCCGGTGAGCCTTGCCGGTGAGTTGGGGGTAGACGTCAGTCCTGAGGTATTTCTGGATACGCTCGCCGCTCAATATGCTATACTGGAAAACCAGTTCACGGCACATGGCTTTGCTCCAATCCGCCGTGGCTGGCTGGATCATGCGGCAAAGCTGGGCGAGGTGATCACCGCCCGTACCATGCGAGATGAGACAATTGGCACCTTTCAGGATGTCGACGAAGACGGAAATCTTGTTTTACAGACATCCAAGGGGCCCGTGGCGATCACGGCGGCAGATGTGTTTTTCTAAGGGGACCAACCCATGCTTTTGGCGATTGATTGCGGCAATACCAACACGGTTTTTTCAATTTATGATGGCGATCATGCGCTCTGTACGATGCGCACGTCCACCCATCATGCCCGGACGGCGGATGCCTATTTTACCTGGTTCTCGACATTGCTGAATCACTACAAGATCGATCCCGAAATCACTGAAGTGATCATTTCATCCACGGTGCCACGCGTGGTGTTTAACCTGCGCGTGTTTTCGGACCAGTTTTTCAATTGTCGTCCATTGGTTGTGGGCAAGCCTGACTGCCTGTTGCCGACAAACCCGCGTGTGGATGAGGGCACGCTGGTCGGGCCGGACCGGTTGGTGAATGCTGCTGGTGCCTATGATCGCCATGGTGGCAACCTGATTGTGGTCGATTTCGGAACGGCGACCACCTTTGATGTGGCGGATCATGATGGGGCCTATGTAGGCGGTGTGATTGCGCCGGGGGTAAATCTGTCACTTGAGGCACTTCATATGGCGGCTGCTGCCTTGCCGCATGTGGACATTACCAAACCGCAACGTGTAGTAGGCACCAACACCGTTGCTTGTATGCAGTCCGGCGTCTTTTGGGGCTATGTCGGATTGGTGAAAGAAATTTGCGCCCGTATCAAAGCAGAACGTGAAAGCCCGATGAAAATAATCGCAACTGGCGGCCTGGCGTCGCTGTTTGCGCAAACCGAAGATCTTTTTGATGTCATAGAAAATGACCTCACGATGCACGGCCTGACCGTGATACATAAATATAATAAGGAAATAGCTGGATAATGAGCAGCGAAAGATTAATCTACCTTCCCCTTGGCGGGGCGGGTGAAATAGGCATGAATGCCTATGTGTACGGATATGGAAAACCGGGCAAGGAACGCCTGATTGTTGTGGACCTTGGAGTGGCCTTTCCTGACATGGACAGCTCACCCGGTGTCGATCTGATCATTGCAGACATTGCCTGGCTGCGTGCGCGCAAGGACCAGATTGAAGCGGTGTTCGTCACTCATGCCCATGAAGACCATGTCGGGGGTGTCTCCCATACCTATGGTCAGTTGCAAGCCCCGATTTATGCGCGCAAGTTCACCGCGAATATCACCAAGCGCAAGATGGATGAGCACGGCCATCCCGATGATGCAGTTCGGGTTATAGGTGCCTGGCCCGAGCAGATTGATGCAGGGCCGTTTACGGTGGGATTCCTCCCGATCTCGCATTCGATTCCGGAAAGTTCGGCATTGGTGATCGACACGCCGGCGGGGCGTGTGATCCATTCGGGTGATTTCAAGATCGACCGTACTCCGGGGGTGGGCGAAGCCTATGATCCCGACCTATGGGCCGAGGTTTGCAAGGATGGCATCAAGGCGCTGATCTGTGACAGTACCAATGTCTTTTCGCCGGATCCGGGGCGGTCTGAAGCGACACTTGGCCCCGCTCTTGAAGAGTTGGTCAGTGCTGCCGAGGGTATGGTTGTCGCGACAACCTTTGCATCCAACGTGGCACGGGTGAAAACGCTGGCCATGGCGGCGGACAAGGCAGGGCGTTCAGTTGTCCTGTTGGGACGCGCAATGAAACGCATGGTCGAAGCATCACTTGAAACCGGTGTGATGAAGGATTTCCCGCCAATCGTCAGCCCAGAGGAGGCACGCGGTATTCCACGTGAGAACCTGATGCTGTTGGTGACCGGATCGCAGGGCGAACGCCGTGCGGCAAGCGCGCAATTGGCCCGCGGAAAGTTTCAAGGGATCGAGATGAAGGAGGGAGATCTGTTTCTCTTCTCGTCCAAGACGATTCCGGGGAACGAAAAAGGCGTCATTCGCATTATGAACCAGTTCTCTGAACGTGGCGTCGATGTCGTGGATGACAGTTCTGGCAGATACCATGTGTCGGGTCATGCCAATCGTCCCGACCTCGAGACTCTCCACGACGTGGTGAAGCCACAGGTGCTGATCCCCATGCATGGTGAACACCGCCACCTGCGCGAGCATGTGAAGATTGCCGAAGGCAAGGGCATTGCCGGTGTACTGGCCGTCAACGGTATGATGATCGACCTGTCAGGCAATGAGCCCAAGGTTGCGGAATATGTCGAGACAGGGCGTACTTATATCGACGGATCGGTCCAGATCGGTGCACTTGACGGTGTTGTGCGTGATCGTATCCGCATGGCGTTGAACGGACATGTAACAGTCACCGTCATTCTGGACGATGAGGACGAACCGCTGGGAGATCCTTGGGTCGATACTATGGGCCTGCCTGAGGTTGGAAAATCCGGGGCACCGCTGGCCGACGTGCTGGAAGAAGACCTGAGCCAGTTTCTGGGGCGGTCCAAGGCGGCAACGCTGCGTGATGATACCAAGCTGAATGATGGGTTGAAGCGCGTCCTGCGCCAGTCTGCCCAAGAAGAAATCGGCAAAAAACCCGAAGTGACGGTCGTGGTCAGCCGGTTGAGTTAAGCGCTGTTACAGGCACAGGACAACGAAAAACGGCCCCCCAGTGATGCGGGGCCGTTTTTATTGGGGGGTAAAGGGGTTAGCTGTCGGGGCGGTCCGCAAAGCTGAGTTCGATGAACTCCGGCGTATGGTCGCCCAGGCCAATAACCTTGTGGTTTTGGCTGCGATCATTGCCGCGCCCGCCACGGTTGTCATTTCGGCCACCACGGTTGTCGTTTCTACCCTGTTTGTTGTCACGCCCGCCGTCGCGCTTGGCCTCGCGGTCATGGTTGTTTTTGTCAGAACGCTGTTCCGACTGTACCTGCCTGGACGTTTCAGATGCCTTTGACGCGTCTTTGCCAGTCTCCTTTTGGGGGGCCTCCGCCTTGGCCTCTTGCGCCTTTGGCGTTTCGGCCTTGGGTGCGGCATCGGACTTGCGGCTGCGCGAACGGCTACGCTTGGGCTTTGCCCCGGACTCATCCGCTGATTTCTTCTCCGGTACCTCGTCGGGAGTGGCATTCCCCCCGAGCGGGTTATCCAGACGCGGAATTTCGCGTTGTACCAGACGCTCCACATCCGCGAGGTTTTTCTCATCCCGCAGGGTGCAGATCATGATCGCGGTGCCATCGCGTCCCGCACGACCGGTACGGCCAATGCGATGCACGTAATCTTCTGCGTGACTGGGCACGTCAAAGTTGAACACATGGGATACCGAGGGCACATCAAGACCACGGGCAGCCACATCGGAAGCGATCAGAAAGCGCAAAGATCCTTCGCGGAAACCGTCCAGTGTGCGGGTACGCTGGCTTTGGTCAAGATCGCCATGGATCGGGGCGGCATCATAGCCATATTTCTTGAGGGACTTGGCAACGATGTCGACATCCATCTTGCGATTGCAGAATACGATGGCATTGGTGCATTTGTCGCCTTCGGCATCGATCAAAGCTCTCAGGACTTTGCGTTTTTCCGATGCCTCACGGTCCTTGCGCGAGCCTTTGAACATCAGCACACCCTGGGTGATATTCTCGCCGGTGGTGGCCTGCCGGGCAACTTCGATGCGTTCCGGGTTGCTGAGGAAGGTGTTGGTGATCCGCTCGATCTCGGGGGCCATGGTGGCAGAAAAGAACAACGTCTGCCGTGTGAAGGGGGTCAGACCAAAAATGCGCTCGATGTCAGGTATGAACCCCATGTCGAGCATCCGGTCGGCTTCGTCCACCACCATGATCTTGACGTCGTTCAGGATCAGTTTTCCGCGTTCGAAATGATCAAGCAAGCGGCCCGGTGTGGCAATCAGAACGTCGACGCCCTTGTCGATGGCGATGTCTTGTTCTTTGAACGATACGCCGCCAATCAATAGCGCCTTGGTCAGTTTGACATGTTTGGCGTAGGTGTCGAAATTTTCGGCAACCTGTGCGGCCAATTCACGTGTGGGGCATAGCACCAGCGAGCGTGGCATCCGCGCGCGCGCGCGGCCACGGGCAAGCATCGTGATCATCGGAAGCGTAAAGCTTGCGGTTTTTCCGGTGCCGGTCTGGGCGATGCCCAGAACATCGCGGCCTTCGAGGGCAGGAGGGATCGCACCTGCCTGAATCGGGGTGGGTGTCTCATATCCGGCCTCGTTGATGGCCTTGAGCACTTTTGGGCTGAGCTTCAGATCAGAAAATTTTGTCATATGTGTCCGGGTTTTGCGGACACGTTGTGGCCCGCTGCATCTGTCATATCGGCCCGCATGGCCCAAACGGCGGCATCTGCCGCGATATGTTGCGCACCGATACCAACTTGGGGGGAGATCGTCAAATAGAACGGGAATCAGGAGCTGTGGTGAGGAAAATGCTTGGCTGTTGTGGTATTTAGATCAAATTTCACCTCTCTGAGCAGACCTTGGGAGGCAAGCCTGCGGCGCAGGGCGGGGGTGTCGGCACAAACTTCGTCGAAAAACGCCCGCAGACCCGTTTCACCGTTTTCGGCCTCGATGGTTGCAAAGAGTTCGTGCATCGAAAGCCCGCCCTTTTCACGGGGACGATTGGGGGCAAGTTCGGCGCGGTAGGACCCTTTATCGAAGCGGTAGCGAAAGGCGGCGTACCACTCTTCCCAGGATGTTGCATGACAATGGGCGAGGTCGATGCCTGCTGTGGTTTCCGGACCTTGCAGCATCTGATCGTGTTGGAAGGCGTTGTGGATCTGGATGCGCATGCCTTGCAAACCGCTGCGCACGAAGCACTTTCCTGCGAGATGGCTCAGGAACCCACCTTTGATATGGGGCCCGTAGGTTGGATAAAGCTCTGCGACAATGCGGGCGCGGTCCGGTCCGTTGGGGACGAAGGCCTTGAATCGGCTGCCGTCACCCGCAAGCTGTTCCATTGGCCGGATACGCGCGATTTTATCGGCTTTTGGCAGGGCGGCGAGGATTTCGCCCACAGGCTGCTGTGCAACAAGAAACTCATCCACGTCCATATGGATCAGCCAGTCGACCTCGGTCCGACGGTGATAGGCATGGGTGGCGTTTTGTGTCTGGCGCACCTGGTGTTTTTTGGGGCGCTTGCCCCTCCACCATGCGTCGTTGCACAGGGTTGGTTTGATTTTGGGGTGAGCCTTGAGGATGTCAAACGCGGCCTGATTGTCGTCATCAAGATAAAGGTAAAGCCGGTGGGCACCTGCCTCAAGGTGATAGGCGGCAAAATCAAGGATTGTCGCCACCGGTGCGAGGATCGTGGCGCTGATCCCCCAACTGTCGCTCACACCATCATTTCCTTGGTCGCGGTCAGTCGTACCTCGGGGTAATCGCGGCCCACGCGGTCGATGTCCCATTGCAAACGGGTCAGATAGACGATGTCGCCATCATGGTCATGGGCTATATGCTGGGGATTGCTTTGTATAAATTTATCAACGGCTTGTTTGTCTCCAGTGACCCATCTCGCCGAGGTAAATTGCGACGCTTCAAAGCGCACCGGCAAACCGTACTCAAGCTCGATCCGGCTTGCCAGGACTTCAAACTGCAACTGTCCGACAACACCGACAACAAATCCGGATCCGATCGCCGGTTTGAAAACCTTCGCGGCACCTTCTTCGGCAAACTGCATCAGTGCCTTTTCCAAGTGTTTGGATTTCAGCGGATCGCCCGCACGTACCCCTTGCAACAGTTCAGGCGCGAAAGAGGGGATGCCAGTGACGCGCAATGCCTCGCCTTCGGTCAATGTATCGCCGATGCGAAGTTGGCCGTGGTTCGGGATGCCGATGATGTCACCCGCCCAGGCTTCCTCGGCCAGTTCGCGGTCTGAGGCGAGGAACATCACCGGATTGGTGATGGTCATTGATTTCTTGCTGCGCACATGGGTCATTTTCATGCCGCGCAGAAAGTGACCCGCAGCCAGACGGACAAAGGCAACACGATCGCGGTGTTTGGGGTCCATGTTGGCCTGAACCTTGAAAACAAAGCCAGAGACCTTTCTTTCTTCTGGCAGGATTTGTCGTGGTTCCGCCTTCTGGATTTGCGGTTCGGGACCGAATTTGGCGATGCCTTCCATCAACTCCTTGACGCCAAAGGAATTGATGGCGGATCCGAACCAGATCGGAGTGAGCGACCCTTCGGCCATGAGTTCCGCATCCAGTGGCGGCATCAATTCACGGACCATTTCAAGGTCTTCACGGAGTTTTTCAAGCAGATTGGCAGGGACATGTTCGGCCAGTTTCGGATCATCCAGACCATTGATTTCGACCGATTCCGCAACCTTGTTTCGATCCGCGCGATCCATCAGTTCAAGACGGTCGCGCAGTATGTCGTAGCAGCCGATAAAGTCACGTCCGACACCGATGGGCCAGCTTGCCGGGGTCACGTCAATGGCAAGATTTTGTTGGATTTCGTCAATAATTTCGAAAATATCCCGGCTCTCGCGGTCCATTTTATTACAAAATGTCAAGATTGGGAGGTCGCGCATGCGGCAAACTTCAAACAGCTTCTGAGTCTGGGATTCAACGCCCTTGGCACCGTCGATCACCATGACGGCGGCATCAACGGCCGTCAGTGTACGATAGGTATCTTCGGAAAAATCGGAGTGACCGGGGGTGTCTACCAGATTGAAGCGGAAAGTGTCGGATCTTGTGGTGAAATCAAAAGACATCGCGGATGCGGAGACAGAGATGCCGCGATCCTTTTCCATCGCCATGAAGTCGGACCGGGTACGGCGGGCTTCGCCCTTGGCGCGGACCTGTCCAGCCATCTGGATCGCACCGCCGAAGAGGAGGAATTTTTCGGTAAGCGTGGTCTTGCCTGCATCCGGGTGGCTGATGATGGCAAAGGTCCGGCGACGCGCGATTTCGGGTGGCAAAGGAGGGCGATTGGTATTTTGATCCAACATCTTGCGGGGCGTTCCTCATGTGTGTTTTACCGATCTTTCGGCAATGGGTGAACGACGTGTAAAGTGTCAAACAGACGTCACCGCGCGTACACATACCGTACATACGCAGCGTGGCAAGGGTTTGGGGGACTTTGTGTTTTGCTGCTGGGCAGCTTGAAGCGCAGTTGCGAAACAGGCACCTAGCCTGGAGTGGCCTTCAAAGCGGGAATCCTTGGCGGGAAAACTGCGCAACAAGGCACCGCAAAAACGAGTTGACCGGAGTCAATCGTCGGATGAAATGATCGGCTCTAGCGAACTGATCAACTTCAGCCGAAGCTTGATGTCGCCCTCCATACGATAGAGGACACCCATGTGATAGGCAGTGTCCTACGGCCAGAGCCCTTTCAAAATACTGGCAATAGACGCCAGATCAGGATGCAGCAGCAGAGCGGCACCGCGCATCCGGACGGCAATGTGATTTGCGGAAAGGTCGTCGAGGCCAATGCGCTTACCAAGTTGCGTGGCCAGCACGCGATTGCATCCCCTCGGGATCGTACACCCGATCAACCCGGCGCAGCGTGTTTTCCATCCTTCTTGCGTAGGCATAAATGGATGTCTTTGTGAGTGGGAGCACCTTGGGGTGAGACAGGTGGCGCATGGTCGTTACGTCGTCATTATCCGTATTCAACGGCATATTCGCAGCACCATATGCCATCTCAAACTGGACCGCATCCGCCAAGGCAGTCGCATAGGCCGGGTAATCTTCGATGTCGTCTTGCGAGAGCAGGGCCGCAAGGGGATGTTGTGATGCAATCGCCTTGAGCCAGCTCTGGCCAAAATGCCCATCGTTTTTGCTGCATCAATCTGCAGCGTTCTTTGTTGTCGAGGCCGGTGACGGCGTGAAGGTAGGTCTGCGACCTGATGTGCCTGAGGCCCAAGGCGAGTTGCGCGGCGAGAGTGCCACTTCCGGCGAGGGCTGCGCATTGACGGAGTGTGCCGAGGTTGTCTTGGCCCTACAACCAAGCGCTCTTTGCATTTTGAAAGCGGCGATCCTGATTCCCGCTGACATCTGCCATGGCTGCGAAAGACGTCAGGATCAGGGAAATCGCGCAGAGGAGATGGCCGATCACCGCGTCGATGCCTTGCGCAACAACTCTGCCGCATCCGGGCGGTTCAAAAGTGCCTCGTTCACGTCCAGTCCCGCATGGGGCAGGTCGGAGTGGCCGGGGATGACCTCGCCCAGTGCCTCTGACAGCTCCAGCGGCAGGACCGACTTTGTTCGGGTGTCGATCAGCATGGTTTCGGCAGCGATACCTTCGGCATAGATGATCTGGTGGCTGTCGAACAACAATTGGAAATAGTCGACAAAGCCGCCATCCATGACTGTCACGGTCATGCCGTTGACCAGATGGCGGGCTTTAACCAGTAGTTCGGCGCGCCCTACGCCGACTTCGTCACTGCGTTGATAGATGAACAGGCGGTGATCGGGGCTGACGATCAGGTCATGGTCGTTGTTGAGCGTGCCTGCGTTGATCTTGATCGGGGCGAAGTCACCGACGGCACGGGCGGTCGATTGGCTGATCCAGCGGATGGTTTGAACGCCGTCATCCCGCGTCAGGATTCGGTCGCCGACCTTAAGGTGCTCGATCTTGCGTTGTTCGCCAGAGGACATGGTAATATGGGTCCCACGGGTGAAGGAAACGCAGGCGACCTGTGCGAATTTCTTGTGTGCGTTTTCGGTGTCGATGCCAACAAGCCGATATTCCACATGGCCTGCCAGGGTTGTCAGCGGCAGGATATAGATCTCGGTCACGCTGCCTTCGTTATCGATTTCGACAAGCAGCAGCACGTCGTGCATTCCGCCATCATTGGACATGAAGCTGAGGGCGCTATCAAGGATCAAGGTCGCGCCGGGCGTGCCCAGCTGGGTATCTGTCGCGACACGAAACCGGCCGTTGTTGCCCGGCAGGATCGACAGGCGCTGTGCCTCGATCCTGTAGGGCAATTCATAAACGTCATCAAGAACCAGCTCGGAGGCAAAGGACAGGGCATCGCCCATGTTGGCACCATCCGAGGCGACAAATTCCTGGGCGCGGTAGACAGGCAAGTTTTGCGCGGGGGCGGGTCTGGAGCGGGCCATTTTGATCCTTGAGATAAAGGGTTTGGCAAGGCAGTAGAGTAGGATTGTGACACCGTTGGGTCAAGCTCAGGGTGTTTTGCTGGCAGTTGCTGTTGATCGTGGTAGGTCTGAGATAACCAAGGGAGGAATCGTAATATGGATTTGGGGATCAAGGGTAAAAAGGCGCTGGTTTGTGCATCGTCAAAGGGACTTGGGCTTGGCTGTGCAGAGGCATTGGCCCAGGCGGGTGTTGATCTGGTGATGAATGCACGCGGGGCCGAGGCGTTGCAGGCCTCGGCAGAGCGGCTGCGACAGGAATACGGTGTTGCGATCACGACAGTGGCGGCGGATGTGGCCACGCCAGAGGGGCAGGCCCTGGTGATTGCGGCGGCTGAGGGCGTGGACATTCTGGTGAACAACGCAGGCGGGCCGCCTCCGGGAATGTGGTCCGATTGGGATCGTGAGGATTTTATCAAAGCGTTGGATGCCAATATGTTAGCGCCAATCGCTTTGATCAAGGCGCTGGTGCCTGCGATGATGGATCGCGGCTGGGGGCGTGTGGTGAACATCACCTCGCAGTCAGTGCGCGCGCCGATTGGCGTGCTGGGCCTTAGTAATTCTGCACGAACCGGATTGACGGGATATGTGGCAGGGACCTCGCGACAGGTGGCGGGCAAGGGAGTGACGATCAACAACCTGTTGCCGGGGATTCATGCCACGGACCGGGCGGATGCGCTGGATGGCGGTGTCGTCAAGGCGCAGGGCGTCACGCTGGAAGAGGCGCGTGCACAGCGGGCCGCAACAATCCCTGCGGGACGCTATGGTACGCGGGATGAATTTGGCGCGGCTTGCGCGTTCCTGTGTTCGACCCATGCCGGGTTCATCGTGGGACAAAACCTGTTGCTGGATGGTGGTGCCACCAATATCACGATGTAATGACTATGGTATCGGAAGAAAAATTTTCGCTTAAGGATCATCTGTTTAATGCCGAAACCCTGGCACAACTGGCGGATGAATTTGCCGCTGGCCTGCCCGGATTTGACGGCGACAGGTTTCAGGTCGAGGCCTTGTCCGGCTTTGGCACACGCGAGTTGCTGGCGCGTTTGGAATGGATGGCGGACTGTCTGGAAGGGCAGTTGGCCGCCGATTTCCCAACCATGGCGGCGCAACTGGAGGCGGCAATGCCTGCGCCACTTGATCCTGCCTTGAGCGACGATGACTTTGGTCATTTCATCCATGCTTTGCCAGGGATTTTGGCGGTGCGTCACGGGTTGGAAGACCACCGCGAGCGGGCGTTGGATCTGCTCTATCAGGCGACGCAACGGTTCTCGATGGAGTATTACATTCGTCCATTTCTGAACCGCTGGCCCGAGGAGACACTGGCGCGGTTGTCGGTCTGGGCGACGGACGGCAATTATCATGTGCGCAGGTTGGTCAGCGAGGGCACACGACCCAGACTGCCCTGGGCCAAGGCCGTGCGCCTGACCAGTGATCAGACCTTGCCGCTGTTGGATCTTCTGTACAGTGATGGCACACGCTATGTCACGCGCTCTGTTGCGAACCATCTGAACGACATTGCCAAGAAACAGCCGGATCTGGTGTGCGCACGTCTGGCCGACTGGGCTGAAACCGGCCGGCAGACCGGCAAGGAGATGGCGTGGATGACACGTCATGGCCTGCGTACCTTGGTCAAACAAGGGCATGGCGGGGCGTTGACGATGTTGGGCTATCGTCCTGACGTGGCTGTTGATGCGACCTTGGATTTGGGGGCGGCCAGTTATGCGATGGGGGAAAAGCTTGCAGTCTCATGTGTGTTGCAATGCGCCCAAGACCTGCCGGTGCTGGCGGATTACCGCATGATCTTTGCCCGACCCGGCGGCAAGAAGGCTGAAAAGGTGTTCAAGCTGAAGGTAGGACAGATCAAGGCGGGAGTGCCGTTAAAACTGGCGAAAAACCATCCTCTCAAAGGAGATGCGAGCACTTTCAAACTCTATCCCGGTGCGCATGAAGTGGTTTTGCAGGTCAACGGGCGCGATGTTGCGCGGGCGGAGTTTGAACTGACCGCGTGATGTCTTGCAGGGGTGGATAGGGGCTGATAGCTCCGTTCAGAGCAATTTTTCGGGTATATATGCAAACCATTGAGACAGCGCCTGTGCCACGGCTTGAGATCAAAAACCTGCGCCGCAGTTTTGCGGGGCGGGTTGTGGTTGACGATGTGTCTTTGAAAATCATGCCCGGGCAGGTCACTTGCTTGTTGGGGCCTTCGGGCTGCGGGAAGTCCACAACCCTGCGGATGATCGCCGGTGTCGAAATGCAGGACAGCGGCTCGATCCATGTCGATGGCAAGCTGGTCTGCGACACAGTGTTCCGTATACCACCCGAACAGCGCGAGATTGGCCTGATGTTTCAGGATTTTGCGTTGTTTCCACATTTGTCCGTGGCCGACAATGTGGGCTTCGGGTTGCGCGGATCAAAGGCGGACAAGCGAGCGCGGATTGAAGAACTTTTGGCGCGGGTTGACTTGTTGCGTTTTATCGATGGGTATCCGCATCAATTGTCGGGAGGGGAACAGCAACGCGTGGCGCTCGCGCGTGCGCTGGCCCCCAAGCCCCGCATCATGTTGATGGACGAACCTTTTTCAGGGCTGGACAACCGGTTGCGGGACGGGATCAGGGATGAAACCCTGAGCATCCTGAAAGAAGAGGACACGGCGGTCCTGCTGGTCACCCATGAACCGGATGAGGCGATGCGGATGGCTGATGAAATCGCGCTGATGCGCGATGGCAGGATCGTGCAACAGGGGGCACCTTACAATGTTTATACCCGCCCGCTCGATCGGGCGGCGGTGGCCTTTTTCTCGGATGCGAATGTGGTTGAGGCCACGGTGGAAGGCGCGCTTGCGCAGACCGCCTTTGGCAGGTTTCTGGCCCCCGGTGTGGCGGACGGGACAGATGTGCAGATCGTGTTTCGCCCGCAGCATGTGCGAATTGATTTTGACCGCGCAGGCAAGGGACCGAATCCGACTGCCAAAGATGGCACACCGGCACGCGCCGCGGTATCGCGGGCGCGCTTCATGGGGTCCGAAAGCCTGATTGAATTTGTGATGGACTATGACGGGTCCGTGGTGCGCGCGACGGTGCCGAATGTGTTTTTGCCGCAGGTAGGGGCCGTGATGTGGCTGACCATCCCGCGGGATAGGTGTTTTGTGTTTCCGGTCGAGAAGAGGGCGGGCAATGACTGAGACTTTACTGGTGGAATTTGGCATGGGATCGTCCTTGCGGCGCGGGGATTACACCCAGGCGGCGGAACGTGCGGTGCGCGATGCCCTGTGGCATAACTCGATCAATCTGGCAGAGCTTTTCGGTTTTGACAAAGCGGACATGCAGATCAGGCTGGAGGTTGGAGTGCAAGAGCCCGAGGCGGTGGATGTCGAGGTTCTGAAAGCGGTTTTTCCTTATGGTAAGGTGACGGTTAAAGTGTCCAGGGGTGGACTGGATGTGCCGCGCCCTGTGGGCCAGGAAGGGACGGGCCAACCGACGGTGATGGCCACTGTCGCATTATGCGTGGGCTTTGAGATGGAGCGGTCGGATGGATGAACGCCGCAAAATGCATCGCGTGATCATCGAAATGGGCATGGGCAATGACCTACATGGGATGGATTACACCAAGGCCGCAGGACGCGCGATTGAGGATGCCTTGCGCCATTCGTCGCTGCCGTTGTTCGCAGTGACAGGTGTCAGCCCCGAAGAAATGCGCGTTCAAGTGACGATCGGAGTACAGGAACCCGACAAGCTGGATCTGGAAGAACTGGCGGCCCGGTTGCCACGTGGTAAGGCCGAAGTGCGGGCTGTTCACGGTGGATTAAACGTGTCGGCGGGCGATGAAACGATCGTGATTGCCCAGGCCTCGGTCGAGGCGTTTTTGCCGTTGCAAGGCGGCTGGAAACTGACTTCCTAGGGGGCGTAATCGGCCAGAGTCTTGCCGGGTTCATCGACAAACAGATCGGCCAGGGCTTCGGTGCTTTCAATCAGGTCAAGACGGAAAACGCGGAAATCATTTTGGCCTTCGCACCAGGCAGTGAGCGTCCAGACGCGCCCCCAATATTCCATATGCAGAGGGCGGATCGTGTCGCTGGTGACGGTACCATCGGCAAAGGTATAGGTCAGACGGATCTTCTGGCGGGCTTTGATGGCAGAGCGTAGCAGCGGCATATGTGTAAGATTGCGCGTTGGGCTGGCAAAGGGCGTCACCGCGGTGTTCCAGGCCTCGGCTTTGGCAATGGTTTGGGCAGGCAACACAGCGTCGACTTTGTCGGCCAGCGTTTTCGCGGCGGTTTTCAGTGTCTCATCCGCGGCCTGAGCAACAATCGCGAGGCCAAGGTTGAGTGCTTCGAATTCGGGTTCGGTCAGGGAGAGTGGCGGTAGGTTGATTTCAGGCGTGATACGATACCCTGCGCCACGTGTGCCCCGGATCGGGACACCGGAGGCAACCAGATGCTCCATATCGCGATAGATTGTGCGCGTTGTCACGCCGAGCGCGTCGGCAATGTCTTCTGCGCGGTGCAAATCGCCGTCACGCATAAGTTGGATCAATTCGAAAAGGCGGTCTTTGCGGGCCATCCTACTGACGTAAACCTGTCAGTTGTGTCGGGCAAGCCCAGATTTTCAAGGAGCTTTGATCAGGTTTTCATCGGTGAAGTGATTTGACACATTGCCTTGGCTGGTGGCCGCCTTAGAACGGGACTGAACGGAAAGAAAAGCTGTGATACGGATGTATGCGCTGAAAAAGGAGTAGTGAGATGTTGAATAATATTGGTTTGCCGGGAATCCTGCTGATCGCGGTTGTTGTCCTGGTTCTGTTTGGACGGGGCAAGATTTCCGGTCTGATGGGCGAAGTCGGCAAGGGGATTACCAGCTTCAAGCGCGGCATTTCCGAAGGCGAAAAAGAGCTGGAGAATGACGCCGAAGTGGTTGACAGCGAAATCGTAGATTCCAGCGACACGACCAAAGATAAGGTTTAAGCGATGTTCGATCTCGGCTGGACCGAGCTGTTGGTCATTGGTGTTGTTGCCCTGATTGTCGTTGGCCCAAAGGATTTGCCGATCCTGTTTCGCAGGGTGGGGCAATTTGTTGGCAAGGCCAAGGGGATGGCACGCGAGTTTTCGTCGGCCATGAACAATGCAGCCGATGAGACCGGTATGCGCGAGATGTCCTCATCGCTGAACAAGTCGTTGAAGGCCGCGACCAATCCGGTGGGTTCTGCGCTGGATGGGGTGAAATCAGCGGCGAAGTCGCTTGCGGACATCGACCCCGAAAGCGAGACCGGAAAACTGGCGGCAAAGCGAGCCGAGGATGTCAAGAAAATCCAGGTGGCAACCGCGCGCAAGGCTGCCGAGCGCAAAGCGCAGGAAGCAGCGGAAGCATTGAAAGCGGCTGATGCACTGGAAGCGGAAACAACACCGGCAGCCACAAAAACCGCAGCGGTGAAAAAGCCGGCACCAAAGAAGGCAGCGCCGAAAAAAACCACAGCCAAGAAACCCGCCGCCAAGAAACCCGCTGCCAAGAAAGCGCCGGCCAAAAAAGCCCCTGTCAAAAAAGAGTAAACCATGAGTGCGACAGACGAAATTGACGACAGCGCAGCGCCGCTGATCGAGCATCTGGCAGAGTTGCGCACGCGGCTGATTCATTCGGTGATCGCGTTCATCATCGGGATGATCATCTGTTTCACAGTTTGGAACCCGATCTTTAACTTTCTGACCAATCCCCTGTGTTCGGCAATGGCAGAGCGTGGGCAGGAGGATTGCGGATTGATCCTGATCAAGCTGCAAGAAGGCTTTTTTGTTGCGATTTCGATTTCGCTTTTAGGGGGTCTGATCCTGGGGTTTCCCTACATCAGCTATCAATTGTGGCGCTTTGTGGCTCCCGGCCTGTACAAGAATGAGAAAGGCGCGTTTCTGCCCTTTCTCATCGCATCACCGATTATGTTTTTTATCGGGGCATCCTTCGCATTCTATGTTGTGACGCCACTTGCCTTTGATTTCTTTCTTGGGTTCCAACAGGGATCATTGACCGGGGAAGGCTCCGAGGCCGTGGCGGGGGGCGTTGCTGCGATTGCCTTTCAGGGATCTGCCCAGGAATATCTGAGCCTGACAATCAAATTCATCGTGGCCTTTGGGCTGTGTTTTCAATTACCGGTCTTGTTGACCTTGATGGGCAAGGCGGGACTGGTTTCTGCTGAGGGGCTAGGCAATGTACGTAAATACGCAGTCGTCGCGATTTTGGTGCTGGCTGCCTTGGTCACGCCGCCGGATGTAATCACGCAAGTGATCCTGTTCGTTGTTGTTTACGGTCTATACGAGATGTCGATCCAGTTGGTGAAACGGGTTGAAAAGACACGTGAGGCCAAGTTGCGGGCCGAAGGGTACTACGACGAGGACGAAGACGATGCAGGTGATTTTGATCCCGATGATGATCTGAAGTGAGGAACCGTCAGTGCCGATGATTGATGACCCGATGGACCGGATCGCCATGGCCTTGGAGCGGATGGCACCCGCTCCGGCGCCTGCGCCTGACTTCGAAGCGGCTTCGGCCTTTGTCTGGCACACAGAGCCTGACCGGCTGGAGCCTGTGGCACAGATAAGCCGCATTGATCTGGGCTTGCTTGTCGGGGTGGACCGGTCGCGCGATACCCTGTTGCAGAACACGCGCCAATTCGCGGCGGGTCTGCCGGCGAATAATGCGCTGCTCTGGGGCGCAAGGGGGATGGGTAAATCCAGTCTTGTCAAAGCAATACATGCTGAAGTTCATGCAACACATGAGGCATTGCGTATCGTCGAGTTGCAGCGCGAGGATCTGCCCTCTGTCGCGCGCTTGCTGAATTTCCTGCGTGGGGCACCGCAACGGTTTATCCTGTTTTGCGACGATCTAAGCTTTGGTCATGATGATGCACATTACAAATCGCTCAAGGCGGTCCTGGACGGTGGCATCGAAGGGCGGCCGGAGAACGTGGTGCTTTATGCCACTTCGAACCGGCGGCATTTGATGGCGCGGGACATGATTGAGAACGAACGCGGCACCGCCATCAACCCGAGTGAGGCGGTCGAGGAAAAGGTATCCCTGTCAGATCGGTTCGGTCTTTGGCTCGGGTTTCACCCCTGTGACCAGGATCAGTATTTGCAGATGATCCGGGGCTATTGCACCGCCTATGGCGTCAAGATCGACGGTGATGAACTCTATGCCGAGGCGATTGAATGGCAGGCGACACGTGGTGCGCGGTCCGGGCGTGTGGCCTGGCAGTACTTTGTCGATCTGGCCGGGCGCAAGGGCGTAAGGCTGGACTAGGCTGCGTAAAGACAGCTTGCTTCGTAGCTGCGCAGGCAAGGTGCCGCTTTCGGTCCATAGGTACTGAGATCGGGAAACAACTCGAAGATTTCGGCGCGGGCGGCTTCGTTGACGGTTTGCAATGTCATTTCACCGGGAAAGAGGCTTTCGCTCCAGATTCCTTCGGAACAGACCAGATGATGCGCGTCAAACAGGATGTGGTAATAGGTGACCACCCCGCCGGTCTTGCGGTAAACCCCGTCGTGGCGCAGCAAGTCTACAGCCCGAACCAACACTTCTTCCTGGCCGAAAAACAATTCGGCGCGCCAGTCGTCCAATAGTATTGCATGCTGCGGAGAGACCACCAGATCACGGGAGTTGCCCAAGGTGCCTTTGGTGATGACAATCGGTGCCAGATCACCCTCGGCACGTACTGTCGTTTTGCCGATCCAAGCGATGGGTCGGTGGCCACCATCGCGTGTTTCAACCAGATCGCCGATCGCAAGATCCTCAACAGGAACCGACCGCTCCGTCGTTGTAATCAAAGTGCCATGGGCAAAGCAGACAACGCTGCCGCCGAGGTCGGCATGGGGAATGAAGTCTTCGTTGTCGACGATGCCGCCGATGGAGAGGTTGGTATCAGCGGGAGGCATGCCATCGGGAAAAATCAGGAAATAACCGTCTTCGCCTGCATCGTCTAAATCGTTGTCGTTGTTCAAATCAACGTCGATAGCCGTCACACGCCATGTCGTGGTGCCGTCGCTGACCGTGAAGGTATAGTCATAGATTATCTGGCGGTCGATGCCGCCGATCTCTGTGGTTTGCTGCCATCTGCCGCCGATACGTTCGTTTGTGCTGACGACTTCGTTGGTGGGATCGCCGTTGAAAACGCTGGCTCCGGTGTTTTCATCGACAACAAAATAGGTGTCCGGCCCGGAATAGCGCCATGTTCCGCTGGTTGGTGGGGAAAGGGCATAATTATGCGCCGCCCCGTTCACGGTGCTCTGTGTGCCGTATATTGTATTGGTGTAGCCGAAATGTTCGGGCATTTTTCAATCCAATCGCCTCAAATGCGTTGGATTGTTTCTATTCTTGCAACAGGGCGGAAACGGGGCGTTTCCGCGCCGTTTGAGGCAAACTTGTGATGTTTTAGAGGAAAATTATCTAAAAACCGAACTCCAGGTAGTGAAGGCAGGTGTCAGTTCAGGAAGGGCGCTGGATCGACGCTGTCGAACCCCTGGCGGACTTCGAAGTGCACATAGGCGTCATCTCCGCTGCGCAGTTTGGCGATTTGCTGGCCGCGTCCGACGGTGTCGCCTTTGGAAACGCTCACATCCGCTACATTGGCATAGACGGTCAACAGGTTGCCAGCGTGGCGAACAACGACAATAGGCACACCTTCGGCGCTTTTGGTGATTGCGGCTACGGTGCCGCTGTCGGCGGCTTTCACCGGGGCACCTGCGGCGGCTTTGATGTTGATGCCTTCGTTGCGTCCCTTGGCATAGGCGCGGATGATGCTGCCCTTAACGGGTGTGACCATCTTGGCGGCTTTGGCCGGTTTGGTGGTCTTGCCGACATCTGCTACCGGTTCGGTGGGTTCTTCGGCTTTGGCCACAGGTTTTGCGGTGTCATCATTTGGCAAGGGCTTGGCCGCCGAGGGGGGCGTTGGCGTCGGACTGCCAGCACCGGGGGCAGTGGCCTCGTCAAGAGCGGGCTTGCGTGCGGGTGGATTTTGCTTGGCAACGGGGATCAGCAGGAACTGGCCTTCGCGGACCTTGAAATCCGCGCCAAGGCCGTTCCATTCGGCCAATGCCTTGACCGGGACGGAATAAAGCCGCGCCACGGTATAGGCGGTTTCGCCGCGTTCAACCTTGTGGCGCACAGGTTCTTGACCGGTTTGTCGGGGGGCCGTTGCGGTATTGGCTGGGGGCAGGGCGGCGGTTTGGACACCCGGTGTTTCAGGGGCGCGATCGATCGCGCCACCAGCAAGTGCATTGATGTCTACAGGCTGGATTGGGCCGCTGGCAGCGGCGCCCGTAGCAGGAGAAGGTTCGGCAACGCGGCCGGAGAGGGCGATCACCTCGTCCTTGCGCAGGGGAACGTCGGGCGCAATGCCATTGAATCGGGCAAGGGATGCGGCGTCCACCCCAACGCGTTTGGCCACATCAGCCAGAGTATCGCCGCGACGCGCGATCGCCACTTGATAATTAGGATATGAGATCACGCCACGGTCATCGGGACGCGGGCGGCTGGCCAATGGGCCGGTCGCGGCTTCTGCGGTGCTGAACCCGCCGCCCAGTCCGCGCAGATCGAAATCAAGCGGTTGATCACCACAGGCGGTCAAAAGCGCAGCACTTGTCAGGAGGAGCACACCAGTCCGCATGCGGGAAATCGGGCTGGTGAAGCCTGGGGTGGAATTTCTCATCTGCTTGTCCTCATTTCACGCGATCCCCCATGTATCCGGGGGTTTTCCTCATAGTAACCTATTATCCATCTTTGCCCAAGCCCTCGAGAAGGGGAACAAAGCGGACAGAACGCATTTCGTCATATTCCAGACCGGTGGCGGTTTTACGCACGCGTATCAGGTGCTGTACCGCGTCAGATTGGCCGACTGGCAGAACCATGATGCCGCCTTCCTTGAGTTGTGCAAGCAGTGGTCCGGGCGGATCTTCGGCGGCGGCGGTCACGATGATACGGTCAAAGGGGGCCTGTTCGGCCAGTCCGTAACTGCCGTCGCCGGTGATGGCGGTGATATTGACCAGATCGAGGTTCTGGAAAATCGTACGGGCTTCATGCACCAGACGGCGATGGCGGTCGATGGTATAGACCCGCCGTGCCAGTTTCGAGAGGATCGCGGCCTGATAGCCCGAGCCAGTGCCGATTTCCAGCACCTTGTCCCGCGGCGTGATTTCCAGCGCCTGTGTCATCAACCCCACCACAGAGGGCTGGCTGATGGTCTGGCCGCATGCGATGGGCAAAGGCATGTCCTCATAGGCGCGTTCGGAAAACAGACCAGTGATAAAGGGGCCGCGATCAACGCTTTCCATCGCTTCAAGCACGCGTTTGTCTGTCACTCCCTTTGAGCGCAGCGCATACAAGAACTGCATCTTGCGTTCCGCGGTTGAAGCGGCTTCATCGGTCATGTGGAGATGCCTGCAAGGCTGTCCATCATGTCATATGCGGTCAGGTCCGCGCGCATTGGCGTGACGGAAACATAGCCTTCCAGATTGACCGCTGCATCAGATCCGGGGGCGGTCTTGACCTGTTGATCACCGCCTTTGATCCATGAAAAACGGCGGCCCGATGGTGCCAAATGGGGTTCTGTTCCGAATACAACGCCTGGTCGGCGTCCTTGCGTGGCAAGTCGGGTGCCCTTGACCTGAGCCGCGGCGACGGGAGGGAAATTCACGTTGTAAAACAGCGGGTAGTCAACATCTTCGTCAGGCGTATTGCGTAAAATACGGCGCAGGACTGCTGCGCCATGTTTGGCCGATGCCTCAAACGGATCGGCAAGGCCACTGTTGCCGGGACCAAAATATTGCGACAGGGCGATGGCGGGATAGCCTTGCAAGGCTGCTTCCATTGCGCCGCCAATCGTGCCGGAATACAGGGTGTTTTCGGCAGAGTTATTGCCGCGGTTGACCCCGGAAAGGACCAGGTCGGGGGGGCAGTCTTTCATCACGTCATGCACTGCGACCAGCACGCAATCGGCGGGTGATCCTTCGGCTGCAAAACGCCGTTCGTCCAGTTGGGTCATCATCGTGGGGTGGACATAATTGATACAATGGCCAACACCAGATTGTTCAAAGGCAGGCGCCACAGTCCAGACTTCACCGTTTTTGCCAGCCAGTTTTGTGGCGATCCGATGCAGCACCTCAAGTCCCGGTGCCGTGATCCCGTCGTCATTTGTGATGAGAATGCGCATGTGTCGCCCCTTTTTGCCTTGATAGGTGAGGGGCGAGGATGCGGCAAGCGCGGGCGTGGCGTGAACCGGCTAAAGTTGCGCCAATACCTCAGCCGCCTGAACCCCTGTGTCGCTCAGGGGGGCACGGTCTTCTCCGGGAAAGAAACGGGCACGTGTCGCTGTGGGCATCGGTTCGGGCGTCAAGATGCGAACATCGGGGCCGATATTGGCCGTTTCGGCAGCCCAGGCGCGGGCAAGGGCGATTTGCGCGGCCTTGGTCGCGGCATATGCGCCAAAGAACTTTTGGTTCTGGCGAGGATCGTCAAAAAAGACTGCGGTGCCGGATGACCCAAGCAGCGGCGCAACATAAGTAATCAGCGTTGAGGTCGCGGTGATGTTGCCGGAGACCGATTTTGCCATGTCCTTGGCATCGATATGATCGGCCGGGGCCAGTGGCGGTGCGTGGATGGCGCAATGCATCCACAGGTCAAGGTTGCCCCAGCGGTCATGAATGCCCCGGCAAAGCACTGCCATCGCATCGGCGTTGGTGATGTCCATGGGGGCAAGTGTGGCAGCACCGCCTTTGGCCTGTATGCGATCGTCAAGTTCTTCGAGCGCACCGGTGGTGCGCGCGACGGCGATGATGTGGTAGGTGGGCGCAAGCGCTTCGGCGAGGGCGGCACCCAGGCCGCGTGACGCGCCGGTGATGAGAGCTGTTTTTGTCATGAATGCGATGTGCCTGCTTGCGGCGGGCGGGTCAAGTGTCCGGCAAGCCTAGTATCTTGGTTTGTGCGCCCTTGGCGAGGATCACGCGGTCGATGTCAATCGCGGCGACCAAACTGCCCGCGACCGTATCGCCAACATTGATCCGTTGGATTTCGCCGTTGTGCCCGCGGATCAGTGCCGCGGGATTTGTTTCATTGCCAAACACACCGATCAGGGCCAGCGCGGGCAGCTTGACGCGTTGGGTGGCAAGGTCGGCCACATGTTGCGATGTTGGTTCTTGAGTGTCTTTGAGGATCATGTCCGGCTCTTTCGCACCATTGAGAGGAGTTCCGAGCGGGCAAGTATCAGTTATGCTGCAGCGCAGAAAGGCGGGGGGGTAGGCATCGGCCAACTTCAGCCGACGTTAAGTGAATCGCGCTTGGGCAGATGATAGGTGAAGGTCATTTGCGCCAGATGCGCGAGGGCCTGTTCCGGCAGATCCTCATTGAGCGACAGGACCAGCCGGCGGCGGCCGTCATTGGCCGGGAGGTCCGGATAAAGTTCACGCATGCGTTCGGCCAGATCGGTCTTGCAATCGACAAACAAGGCAAGCTGGTCTGGATCGGCAGGAATCCAATGCAGGCGCAAGGTGCTGCCGGTACGAGGCTTTTGCGGACGCCAGGCGGGTTGTCCCCATTTCAGGGACTCCGCTAACGGCCCAAGGTTGTTTTCTTGCGCAATGGTTTGGAAAATGGCCCGGCAAGCCCAGGCGGCATTTTGTGCCGGGGCTGACCATTGGCGAAATGTTGAAAGCAGCGAGGCTGGGGCATGTGTGGTGTCCATGACATCCTTCTAGCTCAGACTGCTGCCAATTTCCGGCAACAGGGCTATTCGGCGGCTGGTTTCATTTCAAACCCCTGATCCATCTGATCAGAGGGGATTACCGGATATTCTCCTGAGAAACAGGCGTCACAATATTGCGGACATTTGGCATTGCGCCCCTTGGCTTCGCCGACGGCGCGGTAAAGCCCGTCAAGGGAAATGAACTTGAGGCTGTCGACATTCAAATGTTCGCGCATTTCCTCTTCGGACATCGTCGCCGCGAGCAATTTGTCGCGCTGAGGTGTGTCCACACCATAAAAGCAAGGCCAGGCCGTTGGCGGTGACGCGATGCGGAAGTGAACTTCGCTGGCACCGGCATCGAGGATCATTTCCTTGATCTTGCGGCTGGTGGTGCCGCGCACCACGCTGTCGTCGACCAGAATCACCCGCTTGCCCTTGATCAGCGCCCGGTTGACGTTGAGTTTCAGGCGTACACCCATGTTACGGATCTGCTCTGTCGGTTCGATGAAGGTACGCCCCATGTACTGATTGCGGATGATGCCCATGGCATAAGGAATACCGGATTGCAGACTGTATCCAATAGCAGCAGGCGTTCCCGAATCGGGTACAGGGCAGACAAGATCGGCTTCGACCGGGCTTTCCTTGGCCAGTTCCCGGCCAATCGCCTCGCGGGTTTCATAGACAGAACGGCCACCGAGGATGCTGTCAGGACGGCTGAAGTAAACGTGTTCAAAAATGCAGAAACGTGGTTCCTGACGGCGGAAAGGAAAGTGGGACTCGATACCCTTGGGCGTAATCACCACCATTTCGCCCGGTTCGATTTCGCGGACGAATTCCGCACCAATGATGTCGAGTGCGCAGGTTTCGGAACTCAACGCCCAGCCATCGCCGAGTTTGCCCAGTACCAGCGGTCGCACTCCCAACGGATCGCGCACACCAATCAGTTTGGTGCGGGTCATGGCGACGATTGAAAAGGCACCTTCAACCCGGCGCAGGGCGTCTTCCATCCGCTCGGGGATATTGCGCTGCAAGGAACGTGCCATCAGGTGGATGATGCATTCACTGTCCGACGAAGACTGGAAAATGGAGCCACGTTCAATCAACTCGCGGCGCAGGGAATTGGCATTGGTGATGTTGCCGTTATGGGCAATTGCAGCGCCGCCCATGGCGAATTCGCCAAAAAAAGGCTGTACATCACGGATCGCCGTCGGGCCTTTGGTGCCGGAGGTGGAGTAGCGGACATGACCGATGGCGATTTCACCGGGCAGGGTTTCCATGATCTTTTGCGAGGTGAAATTGTCGCGGACATAGCCAAAGCGTCGGGCGGACTGGAATCCCACTTTCGGATCATGGCTGACGATGCCACCGGCTTCCTGTCCGCGATGTTGCAGGGCATGCAGCCCGAGGGCGACAAAATTGGACGCATCGGCCACGCCAATCACGCCGAAGACGCCGCATTCTTCCTTGAGTTTATCGTCATGGTCCGATTCGCGCAGATAGGAAGTGTCAAAGGGATGTGCGGGAGGCATGATTTTGGAGGTGTTCATGGGCACGGGGCAGCTCCGACTCCGGTTGAGGTCGGGCCATGTTTAGGAGTATTAAAGCGCAGTGTCACCCCGAAGCAGGTGATCTTTGCGTGATTGTTTAGGTCGATGTTGCGATTGACCGGGTTTCATCTGCGCAAAGTGGTCTCGGGCGATGATTGGCAGGATCATTTGGCAACGGGGCTGCAAACGATGGGTGCAGAAAATCATTGTCGCCTGTTCAGGTGCTCGAAAAGCCAGAAGGTTCAAACCGCGGCAAGATCTGTCGCGCGCAACCGTGGCTGATCAATTGGTGCCCTTGCTCAAAATGCAAATGAACAAACGGGTGGTTCAACACGCCTGGTCGATCGGTCCTGACCTATTCGCCGCAAGCGCCCACAAGTGCTTCGTAGCGTGACGTGATCCAGCCAAGCGCGGCTTCGGGGTTCTGATCCTCGATCTGGCCAGTGAAGCGGGAAAACACAACCGCCGAGCGGCTTTCGTCGACGATGGTGAACTGCTGGCTTGTGATCACTGTTTTATAGACAAAGAAGGCAATCGCAACGAGCAGGATGCCGCGTGCCACGCCAAAGATAAATCCAAGACCTTGATCAAGGCCGCCAAAGACGGAACGTTGTACCAGTGACGAAAACAAGGGAGTAAAGAGAGAGACAACAATCAGTGCAATGGCAAAGACGATGGCAAAGGCACCGATGATCGACAGTTCGCAGCTGTCCGCAAGGAAATCGCCAATGACCGGAATCTCACGAACCAAAGGTTCGACGCGCGGGGCGAACAGAAAGGCGAGGATCGCTGCCGCGATCCATCCGACAATTGCCATGAGTTCACGAACAAGGCCGCGGCCATAAGCCAAGAGCGCTGACAGAATGATGACCAGCGCCACCACACCATCAATAATTGTAAAGCCTTCCATCAGTACTGCCCTTTGCCTTTGTGCGCGCTAACCTGCGCCGAAAATTTCACCCACAAATCCGGTGAGATCGCTCATCGTGTTCAGCGAAATGCCGGTTGCCGCTGCCGCTTTTCCACCAGCAGGAGCGATAGCGCTGGTAAAACCAAGTTTTTGCGCCTCTTTCAACCTGTTTTCGGTCTGGGAGGCAGGGCGCAGGGCACCGGAAAGGCTTATTTCCCCAAATACAACAGTTTCCGCTGGAAGGGCGACGTCCTCGCGGGCGCTCAGCAATGCGGCGGCAACGGCCAGATCAGCGGCAGGTTCGGATATTTTCATGCCGCCTGCGACGTTGAGATAAACATCAAGGCCGGCAAAGGGGATGCCACAGCGGGCTTCCAATACGGCAAGGATCATCGCCAGCCGCCCTCCGTCCCAGCCGACAACCGTTCGGCGGGCCTGTGCATGGGGCGAGGGCGCAACAAGCGCCTGGATTTCAACCAGCAGCGGGCGCGTGCCTTCGATCCCGGCAAAGACAACTGATCCCGCGGCGGGTTCACCGCGTTCGGAAAGGAACAGCGCGGAGGGGTTGGTGACTTCGCACAGGCCACGACCGGTCATTTCGAATACGCCAATTTCATCGGCGGGGCCAAAGCGGTTTTTGACAGAACGCAAGATGCGGAATTGATGGCCGCGTTCGCCTTCGAAATAAAGCACGGTATCGACCATATGTTCGACAACGCGTGGACCGGCAATCGCACCTTCCTTGGTGACATGGCCGACAAGGATGACGCTGGTACCGGTACGTTTGGCAAAGGCGGTGAGTTCGTGGCTTGCGGCGCGGACCTGACTGACGGACCCTGGGGCAGATTCGACATTGTCGGCCCACATGGTCTGGATCGAATCAATAATGGCAAGCCGTGGGCGTTCTTTATCCAGCGTGGTGAGGATGTCGCGCAGGTTGGTTTCAGCGGCGAGTTTGACGGGAGCATCCGACAGCCCGAGGCGCTGGGCGCGCATGCGCACCTGTGCAGAGGCCTCTTCGCCGCTGACATAGATGGTCTTCAGCCCTGCATTGGCAAAATGGGCTGCGGCTTGCAGCAGCAGTGTCGATTTGCCGATACCGGGGTCACCGCCGACCAGGATGGCGGATGCTGCGACAAGCCCCCCGCCCAGGACGCGGTCGAGTTCTCCGATACCAGACTGGCTGCGCGGCGGCGGGGCTTCTTCGGTGGAAAGATCGCTAAGATGCATGGCAGAGCCGCGGCGCGCACCAAGTGACTTGCTGGGTGGGCCGGTTGAAATACCTTTATCTTCCTGAATGGTGTTCCAGTCGCCACAGCCGTCACAACGTCCGGACCATTTGTTGAAACTGGCACCACAGGCGGTACAGGAGAATGTCTTGACGGGTTTTGCCATGGAACGTGTTGTGGCCGAGACTGAGCGGGCCGTCAAAGGGAAAGCGGGGGAAAATTGCGCGGTTTCGGTTGCGCCCATCCGGTGACGATTTCGCAGGTTTGCCGTCTGGGGTTATTCCGCGGCCTTGGGTTGCAAATCCACAATGGTATTGTCGAGCGCGGTCTGGTTGTTTTTTATCCGGCTTTCCAAGCCCAGTTCCGGCAATATTTCCTGCATTTCCGCACGCAGGCGTTCAAGTTGTGCAACGGCAACGCTTTCTTCCAGTTCTACCTCATGCACCCAATGCTTGAGATCGTTTGTAATTGCCTTGGCCTGATCCAGACGCCCGTTGAACAAGGCGATCTCTTGTTGGCGTTCTTTCAGGAAATTGCGTGCACGGGCGAGTTTTTCGTCTGAATAGACCTCGGCCAGTTCGCGGCTGAGGTGGCTCATTTGGGCGGCGACTTCCAGTAGGGAGGGTTCAAGCGTGCTGAGGTCGGGGTGGTCACGCAAGTAGGCAAGTCTTTCGCGCACGGCATCGAATTCAGAGCTTAGCCGAAAGGTTTCGGCCCGATCCGCGGCGTGGACAGCCGCATAGGCGCGGGCGACGTCCTCCATTCCGATGGAAAACCTGCGATGCGAATTTTCCAATGTCATGATGCGGCGGTTAGAGGGCAGGAAAAAACACAGGCCCACAGCAAGAATGGTCAGGCCGATCTGCACATACATGCCAGCGTTTTCAATGGGCTTTCCTTGGTAGTTCAGGGTGAGATCAATCCATGCCCAGAAACCCAAGGCCGCCATGACAGTGGCCCCGAAAAGCGATAAGGCAGCAAACACAAAAACGATCAGCGCGAAACGCTGCATGATATACTGGATAAAATACGCAAGCGCGCGAACAGTAGACAAAGACATTCCCCCCGGAAGTATCTATCGGCAAGTTTATGCCGAAAGCCGGAAAAATGCATGAAAAAAGTCAAAAACACGTCGTAAATCGGGAAGGTTTGCTACAAATACCACAGTTTGTCTGAAAGTTGTTTCCTACCCGTGATCAATTGCGGTCGGTTTCAAGGATTGTTCTGTTTTCCAGCTGATCCAGAGAGAGGCAAGGATGCATGCAGTGAACAGATACAGCCCCCAAGCAACTTCGATCCGGCCCAGACCGATGCCTTTGGACAGGGTAATATAGAGTGCGATCAAGAAGATATCAGCCATCGCCAGTTTGCCCAGAACTTGCAGGGCAGGCAGCGCAACGGGTTTGAGAAGATCGAAATGCACCAGCGCCAGCCCGATGGTTTTGAGGTAAGGCGCAAACAGCGCGAAAAGCGAGACAACAAGCGCCAGAAAAATGTCCGAGGCCCAAAGCGATTGCAGGCCGGTCAACATCGAAATTTCGCTGAGCGAGAACAGGGGGAGCAGGCCCGCGCGCATCAGCGGTGCCCACCATGCAATCGGATACAGGACCAGGAGGCCGAGGTTCATCAGGGCCAAAGCCCGGTTGGTACGGGTCACCTCAGATACACCCGATCATAGCGTGCGCCCAGCGAGGTAAGGATTTCATAACCGATGGTGCCTGCAAACTCCGCCACTGTGTCCACCGATTGGTGCAATCCGATCAGTTGAAGATGTTCGGGCACCTTGGCCAGGCTGCTGACATCCACAGTGATCGCATCCATCGACACCCGGCCGATGACGGGCAGTTTCCTGCCTTCATGAGTGAAGGTCGCCTTGGCACCCATGGCGCGGATCACCCCGTCGGCATAGCCCGCTGCAACGGTTGCGACACGGGTTTCGGATTTCGCAACATAGGCAGCACCGTAGCCGACGCTTTCGCCGGCCGCCACATCGCGGACCTGAATCACGGGAACATCCAGGGTCACGACAGGCCTGGCATCGACAAAGGGTAACCCCCCGTAAAGTCCAACGCCGGGGCGTGTCAGGTCAAAATGGTATTTCTCGCCCAGAAAAATACCGCCGGTCGCTGCCAGTGACCGTGGAATATCGAGACCTTCAGTCATGTCGACAAAACAGTCCAGTTGCATCTGGTTTGCCAGATGATCGGGTTCATCGGCGCAGGCCAGATGCGAGATGAGCAGTTCCGGTTTTTGTGCAATCGCGATGTCATGCACCGCAGACCATTCCGCAGGTTCCATCCCCAGACGGTTCATCCCGGTATCGAACTGGATGCCAAAGGGATGTCCGGGCAGGGCCTCAACATGGATCAACAATTGATCGACCGAGTTCACCATCGGGGTAAGGTCGGCGGCGCGGATGATGTCCGCATCTCCAGGCATATGACCGGTGAATACGCAGATCGCTGGGCCGTGTCCCAGGGCACGCCGCAGTTGAATGCCTTCTTCGGCAGCAGCGACAAAGAACAGGCGCGCGCCCGCCCTGGCCAGGGCGGGGCCAACCTTGGCGACACCCAGACCATAGGCATCCGCTTTGACCACAGCAGCGGTTTCACAGGAAGTCAGCCGATCCAGCGTCTCCCAGTTGGCTGCGATGGCAGGCAGGTCGATGGTGAGGGTGGCGGTGCTCATGATGTGCAGATCCGGTGCTTGTCGTTCAATGAGAGGGCGTTTTACATCCGCTTTGCGGATCACAAATTCTTGGCTTAGGTTACTCAAGTTGTATCACAGGAACAAGCAGGGGGAACCGGGAGAGATGACACGGTTACGCATTCTGGCGCAGCATCGCTGTGTGGTCATTATGGCGGTGATATGCGCCGGCTCATTTGGGGCACTCGCGCTCTTTGGTCCTTGGTGGGCCTGGTTGTTGGTGCCGCTTGGTGTAGCCGCGCAATTGTTGAATGAATACAATTTGCACCGCCATGTTTTTCATCTTTCGCCACCGCGCCGGCAGTGGGCATTTGATCTGCTTTATCAGGCGCATTACGGGCATCACGACTTTCCCACCAACCATGCGTTGTTCTTTGTGCCGATCTGGGTGGCCTTGCCGATGCTGGCGGGGAATTTTGCGCTGGTCTGGGCCGTCGCCTGGGTCTTTGGGGCGGCACAGCCATTCTGGATCGCGCTGGCAATTGTTCCGGCGGGCGGCGTGGCAATGTTTCTGGTGTATGAATGGTTCCACATGACCGCCCATCTCACGCTGCCCAAATCCGCCGTATCACGTCGGGTCACGCGCCTGCACAACCAGCATCATTTCCGGGATTTCAGCAAATGGTTCCATGTCAGCCCCGGCGGAGAGATCATCGATCGTGCCATGGGAACCGAAATAGACAAGGAAACCCTCAAGCAGCAGCAGCGCCAGACATTCATCCGCACCCTTGGCATGCGTCCGGATGATCCACGACTTGTCGCAGCGCGTCAGAGATTTGCGTCCAAATACGGGCTGAGCGCGGCAGAGATCGCTGTCGCTGCCCGTGGGGGCAGTGATGTAACGTCATAGAATGACCGCTTGTGCCGCCCCGCTGCCGCCCTAAGCTGGGCGGGAAAGAGGAGGATGACATGTTGAAAACAACCCTTGCGGCGGCACCTGTTGCGCTTGCGCTCGCGACGGCACCGGCATTTGCCGAAAATCGAATCGACAGGCAACGTCCCGATGCACCGGCGCTCGCAGCCTATGGTGATTTGCCTGTCGGTGTGCGGCAATTGGATTTGGTCAACCCGCGCCAAGTCAATATACTGGCAATCGATCCCGCTGCGGACAAGCCAGCGACCCTGCCGACTTATGACCGTCCGCTGACTGTTGAAATGTGGTATCCTGCGGCGCAAGGGGCGGCGGGAGAGACCGGACTAAAGGTCTATCTGCGTGATGGTACCACCGAGGTGACCTTGCAAGGCCGTGCGGTGCGCGATGCTGCGCCTGCGGCACCCGCAGGCTATCCGTTGATCCTGATCAGTCACGGGTATCCCGGCAACCGCTTTCTGCTGTCCCATCTGGCAGAAAACATCGCGTCCAAAGGGTATGTCGTGGCCTCGATTGATCATACTGACAGCACCTACCGCACCCAGGCGGCCTTTGGGTCAACATTGGTCAACCGTTCGCTGGATCAAGTCTTTGTGCTGGAGGAAATGGCGCGGATGGCTGCCGAAGGTGGCGATTTCGCGGGGCTTTATGACGCTGACAATACCGGCTTGATCGGTTATTCGATGGGGGGATACGGGGCGGTGATTACCGCGGGCGGTGGTGTCACCGAAGCCTCGGTTGCCTATCCCTGGGGAGGGCCACACGACACATTGGCCATCCACCAATCCGGCAGTGACACCCATAACGCGCTTCCTGACGCCCGGATCAAGACCGCGATAGCCATAGGTCCCTGGGGCATGAACACAGGATTTTGGGATGCTGCTGGTCTGGCAGGTATCAAGATACCCATGATGTTCATCGCCGGGTCCCTGGACGATGTGTCGCTTTATGAAAAAGGCGTGCGTGCGATCTGGGAGAATGCCTCGGCTCTGCCCCATGCTTTGCTGACATTTGAAAATGGCGGCCATAACGCCGCTGCCCCGATACCGGCGCCGGCAGAAAGCTATTATTTCAACGCGGATAAAGGTTTTGACATCTCAAGTCACTATACCGATCCGGTCTGGGATACGACACGGATGAACAATATTGCGCAGCATTTTGTGACCGCGTGGCTGGACCGGGAATTGAAAGGTGATACGGACAAGAACGCTTATCTGCAACTGGTAGAGAATTCGAATGATGGCGTCTGGTCGATGAACGAAGACGGCACGGAGAAAGAGGATCACAGTTATTGGAAAGGTTTTGCCCAAGGAACGGCAAAGGGTCTGCGTTTCGAGGTGAAAACGCCCTAGGTTCCAAAATCTAACATGTTGTTGCAATGGTTGATTGGGCCCGTTTTGCCGCCTTCACAGCGGCGGCGGGCCCTTTATCACTGTACAAGACGTGGCAGGCGCATTTGAACGCTTGTTACTGGCCCAGCTGACCTTGAAATACAGGGCGCGCCAATCCTCGCTGATCGCAGAGCGGTCAAACCATCAGCGGGACGTGGCACTTCAACGGTGATCTTTCATGGCAATGCATCAGAATTCCTGATCGTTGCCCCCACCTTGCTGCCATGGCTTCACAAGGTTGCCAAAGCGGGTAAAGCGACCTTCAAAGCTCAATTCAACAGTGCCAATGGGGCCATGACGCTGTTTGCCGATGACGACTTCGGCCTTGCCATGCAGGCGTTCCATCTCTTCCTGCCAGCGGGCCATGGCTTCCAGATCGTGATCACCGGGCTTTTCGCGTTCTTTGTAATATTCTTCGCGGAAGACGAACATGACCACATCCGCATCCTGTTCGATTGAGCCTGATTCACGAAGGTCACTGAGTTGAGGGCGCTTGTCTTCGCGGTTTTCCACTTGTCGCGACAATTGCGACAGGGCGATCACCGGAATATCGAGTTCCTTGGCAATGGCCTTGAGACCCATGGTGATTTCCGAAATTTCATTGACCCGGTTTTCGGTTTTACCGGTACCGCGCACCAGTTGCAGATAGTCCACGATCAACACGTCCAGGCCATGGGTCCGTTTCAGGCGACGGGCACGGGCGGCAAGCTGGCTGATCGGCAAGGCGGGAGTGTCGTCGATATACAGCGGGCAGGCTTCAAGCGCTTTGGCGGCATCGACGAAACGTCGAAATTCGGTTTCGGACATGTCGCCCGAGCGGATCTGTTGTGAAGGGATTTCAGCGGCTTCGGAAAGGATCCGCGCAGCGAGTTGTTCGGCGCTCATTTCCAATGAATAAAACCCCACGACGCCGCCGTCGACTGCGCCTTCGGATCCGTCTGGCAGTTGTCCGCGTTTATAGGCCTTGGCGACGTTAAAGGCGATATTGGTCGCAAGCGAGGTCTTGCCCATGGAGGGGCGACCGGCCAGGATCAGCAAGTCAGAGCGGTGCAACCCCCCGAGTTTCGCGTCCATGTCAAGCAGACCGGTGGAAACACCGGACAGGCCGCCATCGCGCTGATATGCGGCATTCGCTACATTAACGGCGTCTGTTACTGCCTTGAGAAAGCTTTGAAATCCGCTTTCGGTCTGGCCTTGCTCTGCAAGTTTGTAAAGATGCTGTTCCGCCTCGACAATCTGTTCGCGGGGTTCGGAAGCCACGTCGACATTTGCGGCCTTGGCAGAGATGTCCCGCCCGAGTTGGATCAGGTCACGGCGCACTGCCAAATCGTAGATCATCTGTGCATAGTCGCGTGCTGCAAAGGCAGAGATCGCAGCGCCAGCAAGACGGGCCAGATAAGCGGGGCCACCAAGTTCCTTGAGACCTTCGTCGTCTTCCATAAACGCCTTGAGTGTCACCGGCGAGGCAAGGTTGTTTTTCGCGATTCGCTGGGCGGCGATGTCGAAAATGCGGGCATGCACAGGGTCATAGAAGTGTTTCGGTCCTATGATGGAGGCTATGCGGTCATAGATGTCGTTGTTGGTAAGGATGGCCCCCAACAACTGTTGTTCGGCCTCGATGGAATGTGGCATCGTCTCCGGAGCCTGCACAGCAAGATCATTCGCGTTCAGTGACGTGATTTCGTTCATATTCTCACCCGATTTTTCCCCTGTCCCCTTTAGGGGGCGCAGGGCGATGGCGCAAATTGTATGTTTTGTGGATAAGCCTGTAACTGGCTCGCGCCTACCATATCTTGCCTTGATGCGGGGCTGCGGGTCAACATGCTGCGTTCACTAAGACTTAAGTTTTGTGCGATTCCTGCCATTCCGTGGGGGAATTCAAAAAGGCTTCGACTTCGCTCAGGGTCGCCGTGCTGAAAGCATTCTGTGCTTTTGCTTCGGCCAGTACATCCCACCACGTGCAGAGCGAATGTAGCGTAACTCCATGATCACCCAGCGTCTTTTCGGTCTGCGGGAAGATACCGTAGTAAAAGATCACTGCCGTATGGGCGCAGTGTGCGCCGGTTTCGCGAATGGCATCGACAAAGCTGATTTTTGAACCGCCATCGGTGGTCAGGTCTTCGACCAGCAAAACGCGCTGGCCCTCACGCATGTCGCCTTCGATACGCGCATTTTTGCCATAGCCCTTTGGCTTCTTTCGCACGTAGGTCATGGGCAGGGCCATACGTTCGGCAACGAGCGCGGCAAAGGGAATGCCCGCCGTTTCGCCGCCGGCGATATTGTCAAATGCCTCCAGTCCCGCATTGCGCATCACGGTTACGGTCAGAAAATCCATCAGGGTGCTGCGGATGCGCGGATAGCTGATCAGCTTGCGGCAGTCGATATAGGTCGGGCTGGGAAGACCAGACGCGAGGATGAAAGGGTCCTCAGCGTTAAAGTGGACCGCTTTGATTTCCAACAACATGCGGGCGGTGAGGCGGGCCATTTCGCTGGCGTTGGGGTAGCTGGAAGGGATCATGCGGTTTCTCCGATAGTTTATTTGACCGACCAATTCAGGGGCATGGCGGGATCGAACACTGTGACAGGCCCATCGGGTGTATCTATGTGGCCGGGGTAATCAGGTGTTTCGCGAACAAGGGTGAGCGTTGTCTCATTGATGGGCAGACCGTAAAAGCGCGGCCCGTTCAGCGATGCAAAGGCTTCGAGATTGTCGAGGGCATCTTCCTGTTCAAAGACCTCTGCGAGGATCGACATGGTATTCGTCGCCGTGAAACAGCCAGCGCAGCCACAGGGCAGCAGCTTGTTCTCATCTGTATGGGGCGCGGAATCCGTACCCAGAAAGAAGCGCGCATCGCCCGAGGTCGCAGCCGCCCGCAAGGCAAGGCGGTGTTCTTCGCGTTTCGCGACGGGCAGGCAATAGTAATGCGGTTTGATGCCACCGGCGAGAATATGATTGCGATTGATCACGAGGTGGTGAGTCGTAATGGTTGCGGCAAGGTTTTCGGGATTGGCGTTCACATAGTCCACGGCATTGGAAGTGGTGATATGTTCCATGACCACAAGCAAGGCAGGGTGGTTGCGCCGGATCGGATCCAGGACGCGGTCGATGAACACAGCCTCGCGGTCAAAAATGTCCACATCGGCATCTGTAACCTCGCCGTGAGTGCAAAGGGGAAGGCCAATCTCTGCCATTTTCTCAAGTACTTGCGCGACGTTATCAAAGTTCGAGACACCGCTTGCGGAATTGGTTGTTGCCCCCGCCGGATAGAGTTTCACGGCATGGATAAGCCCTGCTGCATGGGCGGATGCAACATCTTCGGGATCGGTATCTTCGGTCAGATAGAGTGTCATCAGCGGTGTAAAATCCGCGCCCGTGGGCAAGGCATCAACAATGCGGTCGCGATAGGCGGCGGCATCAGCCATGGACACAACCGGTGGTACCAGATTGGGCATGATGATCGCACGGGCAAAATGGGTGCAGGTCTGTGGTAAAACAGCGCGTAGCATTTCACCGTCGCGCAGGTGCAGGTGCCAGTCATCAGGACGGCGGATCGTCAGTGTTTTTGTCATGGATGCGGCGGTATCACAGCCGCCGAAGGCAGGCTAGTCCTGATCTGTAGCGTCGTCGTCCGGTTCGCTTTTTCTGGCTTGTTGGATTCTGCGCAGGGTGATGGCAAATCGCGGTGCACGCATGCGATTGGAAACATTGGCACAGAGGGCTTCGACCAGTCCCGTCCGCTTTTCGCTTTCGAATGCGTCAAGCAGGTTACGCAGATAGGGGCGATAATTGCGTCTTGCGCGATATAGCTCGGCGAAACGGTTTGTGGTGAGTTCACCCTCGGCAATCGCAAGCAACAACGGAGCCCAGGTTCCCATCTCCAGCAGATCAGTTTGCAGGGCGTCACCCATGAAGCGCATTCGCAGTTTGTCGACATTTGGACGGGTAAAGAGTGCTGCGTGCATCGCGTCCAGTTGCTCGCGCGGGTCGTAGACGACGTAAGCCTGTTCGGCCGCATCCAGCATTTCGGGGGCAAAGCCATAACGCGTCGTGAAATCGTGAATACGCATATCGGTGAAACGGTCGTCCCATTCGGTCAGACGCGGATCCAGCGTGGCCTGTGGTTGGATCGCCAGAACCCGTGCGCCTGGTGAAGAAACGGAATAGGCGGCCGCGGCATAGGCACAGGGGCCCGCACCGTAAAAGACCACATTATCAAATTCGTCAAAGAACCCGTCGTCTATCAACCGATCAAAATAGCCATAGACTGCGGTATCGCGGAACCAGGTGTCACCATTGCTGGCCAGGCACAGATGCGACCAGCCATGATCACGCAACATTTCCCAGCCCAGAGGCTGGCCGAGATCTGACAATGCGTGGATGCCTTGCAGGGTTTCAAAGGTGACCAGCAACGTGCTGCCTTCTTCAAAGAAGATAGCATGATGGCGGCGGCCAAGTTTTTCGACATAGCCGTCTTCGTCTACAATCTGTTCGACCGTGGCCAACCATTCCCGCCGGGGCAGGTCCAGCAGGGACGTCTCAAGCGTCGGTGTTGCATCGGTCATTTGCTGCGTCCTCAACTGCACGTATCGCCCTTAGGATGAGCGATTTGGGGGCAGAGATACCAGCGATTTGCGGCAGAAATTAGGAGAATAGGTGCAAAATTAAGGCTGTTGCCGCGCTTTTCTATGCGCTTGCGTGGCGTGATGCAGGAGAAATTCGGCAGCCTTGCGGGACAGCGGCTGACTGGGCGGTGTCATCAGCAATCGACCAAACAAGGCGCGAAAGCTGTCCTGTTTCAACAGCGCGTCGAAGCGGTTTCGGCGCCAGGTGACCGCCTGATGATGCAACGTTGCCAGCACCTTGTCGGATTTTAACGCCGCCAGTTCTGTTGCCCTTTGGGGGGCAAGGGCTTGGATGCTGGTGTCAGTGTCGGTATTGAAATTCCGCTCGACAAAATAATCGAGGCCAAGGAAGTCGTCCGAATGAACGGCGCGTCCCCGGTCCGCCTTGAGGACATAGGATTCCAGAGCGCCGAGCGGGTAATGATTGAGCTGGACAAGCGTGTGGTTATCCTGACCGTAGTCCGAAAAGATGCGTTTGTTTTTGAATTGATCCGACAGGGTGCGTCCCGCCCCATCCATCCATGTCGCAGTGGCCAATCTGGCAGAGACTGCATCACGGGGACGGTGGACTCCGGGTTTCCTGTAGGTGCCATCATTGCGATAAAGTGTTTTGAACATTGCAGCCCGCCAGGGCCAATACATGATCGCTGGCGCACATTGGGTGAAAGTGTCCAGAACGGGCTTGTCCTGATAGCGTGTCTGCCCGTTATTGCCGAAAAGTCTCCATGTCAGGGTGATGGCTGTGGCATCAGGAAGGGCGGTATGCAGGGCAGACAGCGTATGGTCGCCAGTGTGAATGTTGACAAATTCATCAACGTCCAAGGGCAGAATCCAGTCCGCTTTTTTGACCTGGCGCAATTTGGCCGCGGCCTTGAGTGCCGAAAACTGGATTCCGCCCTTGTCGTAAGGGCCGTTGTTGCGGATATGAGTAAGCAGGCCCATCTCTGAAAGCCGGTCCAGCATCAGATCGGTGCCATCGGCGCAATCGTTTGAAAAGACGAGGAAATCGTCGAACCCCAAAGCCCGGTGATGGGCCAGCCATTCCAACAGAAAGGCAGCTTCGTTGCGGACACAGAGGATAGCGAGATGGGTCATGTGCGGTGTTACCAGCGGTCACGAAAGGCGATCACCTTGCCTTCGGAGCCGCGGTGATAATAGGCAAGGCCCGCGTCCATAAGGGCACGGAAAACCTTGTTCACGCCTTCCGGACCGATCCATTGCGGATGGGTTTCAATGATGGCAGCGCGCAGGCCGGTGAGGTCAATGTCAGGGATCAAATCGACCTCGGCACCTTCGATGTCGCAGATCAACACATTGGCACCGATCTCCTTGAGAGTGGTCTTTGCGTTGAGCACATCGACCTTGACGGAAGGAGGGTCGATTTCGCCCTCAAGCACTTGCATGGATGATCCGAGCATTGGTTCGCGGATGTAAAAATCGACCTTGCCCTTCCGCGGTCCCAGGATGGCGTTGGTCACCTGCACATTGCGGACGCCGTTGGCCTGATGCACAGATTTCATATAGGGGATCAAATTGGCGTTTGCCTCGAAAACATGTACGGATTTGACCGCGCGTTTGGTTGCGACGAGGGTGGACATATAACCGATGCCACCGCCCAATTCGACCACTACATCGTCCTTGCGTACCACGCGCAGAGCGGCTTCGGATTCCTTGCGTTCGTACACTCCGCGGCGCAGCATCCTGCGGATCTTGCCTTGTATGATCTCTGGATGTCTCGGGAATTTCATACCGCGAGATACAATGAAATCCTCGACCGTCTTGGTATCGGGTGCCATGTCAGCTCTCCATATCCAGCGATAGCGCATAGGCGACACGCTCTGTCTTGTTCAGCTTGATTTCGAGGGCCTGATGGTAAAGGTCGCGGAATTCGGGCATATTGTGCAGTTCCCGGGCCTTGGCTTTGTGCCAGGCCAAGCCGTCCTCGTGTGCTTTTCTGAGTTTTGTGTCGGTCAAAAGGTGATCATATTCCTGACGCAGGCGCGGGATGTTGCGTTTGATCGTTATGTCACGGGCGTCGGACCAGTCCATTCGAATCCAGTAGTTGATTCCGATCATACGATCGACATGCAGGGCGCGCCCCCTTTGACGTTTGATCAGGAATGAATCAGCGCTGCGCAGGGCATAATGATTGAGTTGCAACAGATCGTAGCCGATATTGCTCTGGGAGGAGCGCCAACCGTTATGGGCGGCGTCCGCAGTCATGTCCTGACCTGATCCGTTGACCCATTTCACTTTGTTTTCAAACGATTGATCAAGTTTATTCGGGCGGTGGCATGAAATTTTTCCATAGGCCCCGATGTTGCGGAACATGGTTTTGAAACCCCAGGCAGTGTGTGGTTTCGGGCAGTATTTCGGCGCACATCTGTCGAATTGGTCAATGACAAAGTTGTTGTTGATCTGTGTCACGTCGTTGTGTCCGAAAAGTCGCCAGGTCATTGCGATATTTGTGGCGTCCGGCACGGCCGCGAACAGATCGTCCAGCGTGCCATTACCGGTACGCACATTCATGAATTCGTCCACATCAATGTGGGCGATCCATTCGGCATTGGTGATCAACGGTTCCTTGAGCGACTTGTTCAGCGCATGTTGTTGCGGCGAATTGCCTTTCCAGCTGTTGTTGTTGCGAAGCTGGACAATGCCCATTTCCATAAGACGGCCCAGCACTTCATCAGTGCCGTCGGTACAATCATTGGTATAGATCAGAAAATTGTCGATGCCGATGGCGCGGTGATAGGCGATCCATTCAATGATATAGGGCGCTTCATTTTTCATGCAGCCGACGATGACGTTGCCCGTACTGCCGTTCGTTAACTGGCGTGGCGGCAACGAGATATAAGCCGGGGCGGGGCGTTCTTCATTTACCGTGCCCATGTTGTTGTGGGGTTTGAACTGGGTCGACATCACCATCTGGTGATTGACCTTTACGCGATTGAGAAGCCGTTCATTGGCGGCATCTTCATCCTTGTTTATGTTTTGTGTGCAGATGATTTCCTCGAATTTTCTAAAGGCTTCTATGGCTTCTACCGCCTCGCCCCGTTTTTCAGCCGCGGGAATCGAATTTTTGCGTATCCCATGTGCAAAAGCGGCCAGATATTGCGTGGCCCGGAAACCTCGGGTTGGGGGGGCCTCTTGCCATGGTGCCTGCGGGGGATCGGGTTGCAAGGCAGAGGCGAGATCGGGAAACCTTTTGATGAGCGTCGCATTCGCAGCTTCGAAATGTCTGGAAACAGATGCAAGGCTTCCCGGTGGAATCGGTTCTCCGTGAATGCGGACGTATTTGTGAATGTTGATCCAGATGTCGCGGGGGATGAATATGTCGCGGGCCTTGCTGTAGCGAATGAGGACGTCGTTCATCTGGCGCATGCGGGCAAGTGATGCGGCGGGTTCCGGCCTGAACATACGTGCGGGATCTGATTTGCCGAAAGTATTGTCAATGTTCAGCGCGGCACAGAGACATTCCATGCCGGAATCCCTGTTGAGGGAAACCAGGTCGAGCGGTGCCAGAGTGACATTGCCCGCACCAAACGCGGTTTCCCAGTGGGCGAGCAAGGCGACATAATCAAGCCAAAAGGGTGCACAATGCACGTCGTTAAAGAGACCCGACAGAGGGTCGTTCTTGCCCCGCATGTCAATTGCGCCTTTCCACCAGTCCTCTTTACCGGCGAGGTCGATCTCCTGTTCCAGCGAGGTATGGCGTCCTTCAAGCACACTATGGATATAATGTTGTACCAGCAGTCGCGCCTGTTCTTCTACATGAGCAACAATCTGAATCTTGTTGAAATAAGGGGATAAAAGCAGATAAAGACGCGACAGCTCCTCCGGGGTGTGTAGCAGGCTGCCTAACTGGGCCGAAACCCAGACCAGATGTGTGGCTGCCATATCGGGAAGGTCTTTCTGAAACCGTGTGTGGAATTCAGTCGTCAGGGTTTCTTGCGTGAGCGGCGACTCCAGCCCCCTGCGAAAACGCAAAACGCTGACTTCCTCCACTTCGGCACAGGCCGCATAAAGCCGCAAGTGGTTCCAGCCAGGGGCAGCAATGCCATGTTTCCGCATCGGTTCGGCATGCTGTTTCAGCAGACCGCGCATACGCATGGCCGCCTTTTCGGTAGGTCCGATAAAGAGGGTCAGATCAGGCTTCGTCATTGCCTTGCCCTTCCGGCGCAATGGTGCTGGTTTTCACAGGTTGCGCAGGGTTTTTATTCACATTCGCTTTTCCCCACCAGGGCAGTTCAAGCCCCAAAAAGCGGCTTATGTCTGCGCGGACATTCCGGTCTTCCAGTTTATAGGCCAGAAAATTCGGGGAGTTGCGGAAAAAACGGGCGCAAAAATTGTAATGCCCTTCGACCCACCGCGTCAGGTGTTTTATGTCACCGCCATAGGGACGGGGCAGGCCAGGTACATCGTTGCGCGGCAACCTGATTTTCCCCAGATTGTTCCACCCCATGATACTGTTGGCAACATCAGTCGGATCGCGCAGGGAGAGCACAAAGCGCGCCCCCGGATGATGGTGCAGGATCGCGCTCAGCATGCCGCTGTCGGTTTGTGGCCACATTGACATCCTGTTGTTAACCGCACTCATTTCGGTGACCGCATGGAATTCACCCAGCCGGGCCAGCGGATCGCCACTGTCAAAGTAGTCCTCATACATCAAGGGCGCGATCAATGCCCCTTTCAGCGCCGGATTTGCCGATTGTCCCTGACGGATGCGCCAGTCGATGACCTTGAGCCCTGCGTGCCGCAAGGCAACAGCCAGGGTGGTTGTTCCTGACTTGGGCAGGCTGAGGCTGATGATCGGGTTAGAGATCATGTGCCGGCAAGCTCCTTGATAATATCGGCTTCGGCCTGGCTGATGGCAGGGGCAAGGCGCAATTGGTCACGGATGTCGCGGTAGCTCTTCTGCGTCAGGAGGGCATCCCGCCGGGCCTTGTGCAGGGCAACGGCCTCGCGGTGCAGATCGGCAACGCCGTCAAGCGCCATGAGGCGATCCATTTCCGCTTTCAGCGGGTCAACATACCGAAGAATACTGTCGTCTCGATACCCGGAGTCATTGCGTTCGCGCCAATAGCTTTCGTCAAACGCGCGGTTCTCGCGGTTGACATCCCCGCGGTCGTTCTTGACGAGATAGCTGTCAAGCGAGCGCAGCGCATAATGGTTCAAGGTCGCATGCAACCGTGCGTCGCGAGCTGGAAAGGCGCGAATGCGACGTCTGCCCGCAGCCTTGCGAAAGGGGCGCGGGACCTGACGGCCCGACCCGTCGGTCCAGCGCGGTTTGAATTTTGCGTCGTCATGAAAGGGGCGGTGCGCCCCGAAGTATTCGGTGGGAAAGTCGCTGCGCACAAGTGTCTTGACTTCGATTGCGGTGTCGGCGCCCCAGATGTCGGGATTGTGACTGTGCAGAAACTGACCGATCACGGGGGCGTCAATATATTCTTCGACGCCATTATTGGCCATGAATTGAAAGGTAACGGAAATTGCCTGCGGGTCGCTACAGGCTTCGATCAATGCGGGGATCGTGTGATCGCCGACATGGATGTTCAGGAACTCATCCACATCTGCGACCCAGACCCAATCAGCAGATTTCACAATCTGATGCTGCTTGGCCGCCTTTAATGCTTGCATCTGATAGGTGCGATTGGTCGCCGGATTGGGCAGATGCGCGACAATGTCGTGACCTTCCAGGCAGTCCAGCAAACGGTCTGTCGCATCCGTACAATCGTTTGAATAAAAAAGGAAATCTGTTACCCCGATAACACGATGAAAGGCAATCCATTCCAGTAGGAAGGGCCCTTCATTCTTGACACAGGTCACGGCTGTGATGCGCATCTCAGCGATCACCCGTTGCTTTGGGGTGTTTCATGAATCGTTTCACTCTCGCCTCTGGGTCCGGGTAACTTTCGTCCCGAAAACCTCTCATTCTTTGTAAATATTATGTCAGCCCCACCGAATCCCGTCAATCTTGGAGCAGTTTGCAGGCGCGGGCGTGACAATTCGGCAAGGGCGCGACCTTGACCTTGCCGGACACAGGTGCACCTTTGGGCGTATCGGGAGAGATTTGAATGAATGATCTATCAAGCATCGACGCAGTGCAAGATTTGCTCGGCGATCAAGGTTATATCTGCGGGCGCGCCTTGGGAACGGTGGTGTTTCTGGCGCTCAGGCTGGGGCGCCCGCTGTTTCTGGAAGGGGAAGCCGGTGTGGGCAAGACCGAGATTGCCAAGGCATTGGCAGCAGGCCTGGGCCGCAAACTGATCCGGCTGCAATGTTATGAAGGGCTCGATGCGTCTTCGGCCGTCTACGAATGGAACTTTCCCGCACAGATGATCGCGATCCGCGCTGCCGAAGCCGCAGGCACCGTCCAGGCGGATAATCTGACGCAGGATCTGTTCAGCGACCGGTATCTGATCGAACGCCCCTTGCTTGAAGCGATGCGACCGGATGAACAGGGTGCGCCGATCTTGTTGATCGACGAACTTGACCGCACCGATGCGCCCTTTGAAGCTTTCCTGCTTGAAGCGCTCAGCGATTTTCAGGTGACGATCCCCGAGATCGGCACCATCAAGGCACCCGAACCGCCGATTGTGATATTGACCTCAAACCGAACACGCGAAGTCCATGATGCGTTGAAACGTCGGTGCCTGTATCACTGGGTCGACTATCCCGACTTCACGCGCGAGATGGAAATCCTCAAGGCCCGTGCTCCCGAGGCCTCGGAAGCGCTAAGTCGCGAGGTAGTGGCCTTTGTCCAACATCTGCGTACAGAAGATCTGTTCAAGAAACCGGGAGTGGCGGAAACCATCGACTGGGCAAAATGCCTTTTGGCATTGGATGTGATCAATCTCAGCCCCGAAGTCATCGCAGATACATTGGGCGCAGTCCTGAAATACCAGGACGACATTGCAAAATTGCACGGATCGGAGGCAAAACGAATCCTCGATCAGGCCAAAGCCAGTTTGGAACCGGCCTGAGATGCAGTCCTTTCTCTTTTTGGCCCTAAATACCGCAGGTGGTCTGGAGGACAGCGTCCTCCAGTCAACCATTTATGGTTGAACATATCCCTCTCGAACTGCCTGAAGATCCAAAACTCGCAGGCAATATCACCCATTTTGCACGCGCTCTGCGCCGTGCCGGTCTGCCGATCGGACCGGGCCGCGTGATCGATGCCATTCGCGCCGTGGAGGCTGCAGGCGTCGGCAACAAGCGCGACTTTTACTGGACGCTGCACGCTTGTTTCGTGAACCGTCCTGAACATCGCAGGATCTTTGCACAGTTGTTCCGGCTTTATTGGCGCGATCCGCGTTATCTTGAACATATGATGGCGGCGATGTTGCCCGCGATCAGAGGGGTGCAGGAAGAGAGGCCAGCCAAACCTGCGGAAAAACGTGCGGCTGAGGCCTTGCTGGACGGGGCTGAGGCCCCGCCAAGAGACGAAGAGGTACATTCCAGCGAAGAGGAAACCCTGATCGAGGTGGACGCAAGTCTGACCATGTCTTCGGCAGAGCGTCTGCGTTCTTTGGATTTCGAACAAATGTCGCTTGCCGAAATGGCCGAGGCGAAACGTATGCTGGCACGGTTGGCCTTACCGGTAAAACCGTTGCTGTCCCGGCGTGGCTTGGCGGCACCACGCGGAAGGATTGATGCGGCACGTACCTTGCGGCAGGCCCTGCGCCGCGGGGGAGAGATCGGCGGGCTTGCGTTGAAAAAGCCGCGCCCGCGGTATCCGAACCTTGTGGTCCTCTGTGATATTTCCGGTTCGATGAGCCAATATTCCCGGGTGATCCTGCATTTCCTCCATGCGGTCAGCAATGCGAGGGGGGCGGGCTGGGCCAAGGTGCATGCCTTTACCTTTGGCACACGGCTGACCAATATCACCCGTCACCTGGCGACTCGCGACGTGGATGCGGCGCTGGCGGCGGCGGGCTCCGAGGCGCAGGATTGGGAAGGCGGCACGCGGATCGGCGCGTCGATCGAGGCCTTCAACCGCGATTGGTCACGCCGGGTCATGGGACAGGGTGCCGTTGTCTTGTTGATCACTGACGGGCTGGACCGCGATGCCCCTGAAAACCTTGCGCGGCATATGCAACGGCTGCATCTTTCCGCCCGCCGGGTGATCTGGCTGAATCCCTTGTTGCGCTGGGATGGGTTCGCTCCCAAAGCGGCAGGCATACGCGCGATGCTGCCCCATGTGGACAGTTTCAGGGCCGGACATTCGATTGCGTCGCTCGAAGAGCTGGCAGCCGTCATCACGCGTCCGGATGATATGGGCGAGAAAACGCGCCTGATGGCGGCATTGCGCCAATCATGACGGTGAGACCCGGATCAGGCGAAGGTTTCCTCGAAGCTATTGCGATAGATCCGGGCAAGTTCTTCAAGCGGGGCACCGACACCACCAAAACTGACCAGATTGCCGCCGAATTTCCCTACTGTAGTAAGCGTGAGACCAGCCGAAGAGGCCGCGATCATCAATGCTTCGGCTTGATCAAAGTTGCAGGCAATGAGGTAGCGGGCCTGATCTTCGCCAAATAGCGTCGGGGTGTCGGCAGAGTCCAAAGTGATACCAACTCCAGCCAGTTCGCCCAGTTCAAAAGCCGCGAGCGCGAGGCCACCATCGCTTAGGTCAGTGCAGGCCTTGATCAATGAACGGTTGGCACGGATGAAATCGCCATGGGCTTTTTCCGCCGCCAGATCTACTGCAGGGGCGTCGCCTTCATTGCGGCCGAATACGGTTGCAAGCAGGGCAGATTGACCAAGATGACCGGTGGTTTCCCCCAGCACAAGAGCCACATGACCGTCCCGGACATCACAGCCGATGATGTCGTCGGGATGGTCGATCAGCCCGACCGCGCCGATGGTTGGCGTCGGCAGGATACCCTTGCCGTCGGTTTCGTTGTACAGCGACACATTGCCCGACACGATGGGCATATCGAGGGCGGATACGGCCTGGCCGATGCCCTTGATCGCGCCGACAAACTGGCCCATGATTTCAGGCTTTTCAGGGCTCCCAAAGTTCATGTTGTCCGTCGTAGCCAAGGGGGTAGCTCCCACGGCGGTCAAGTTACGGTAGGCTTCTGCAACGGCCTGTTTGCCACCCTCTACAGGGTTCGCCTTGACATAGCGCGGCGTGACATCAGAGGTGAAGGCGATGGATTTCTCGGTCCCGTGGACGCGGATGATGCCTGCGCCGACGCCGGGAGTACGGGCTGAATCGCCCATGACCATGGTGTCATATTGCTCGAACACCCAGTTCTTTGCAGCGTAGTTCGGATCAGATATCAGGGCTTTGAGGCCGTCGATGGGATCGATGCCTGCAACATCGGACAGGGGTTCACATGCAGGTGTTTCGACCCAGGGGCGATCATATTCCGGAGCGGTTGATGCAAGTTTGCTAAGAGGCAGGTCAGCTTTGAGTTCGCCGTTGTGCATGATCAGGAAGCGGTCCTCGGCCAGGGTTTCGCCGACAACGGCAAAATCAAGGTCCCATTTGTCAAACACCGCCTTGGCCTCTGCTTCGAGTTCGGGCTTGAGCACCATCAACATGCGTTCCTGCGATTCAGAAAGCATCATTTCATAGGCCGTCATGTTGGGTTCGCGAACCGGCACTTTTTCAAGGTCCAGACGTACGCCAAGCCCGCCCTTGTCGCCCATTTCCACAGCAGAGCAGGTGAGACCCGCAGCCCCCATATCCTGAATCGAGATCACGGCACCTGTGGCCATCAGTTCGAGCGTGGCTTCCATCAGTCGCTTTTCGGTAAAAGGGTCGCCAACCTGAACGGTGGGTCGCTTTTCCTCGATCGTATCGTCAAATTCGGCCGAGGCCATGGTTGCGCCACCGACACCGTCACGGCCGGTCTTTGCACCAAGATAGACGACAGGCATGCCCACACCTGATGCAGCGGAGTAAAAGATCTTGTCCGCATCCGCGAGGCCCGCTGCAAAGGCGTTCACCAGACAGTTACCATCATAGGCGGTATCAAAACGGACTTCTCCGCCGACCGTAGGCACACCAAAGCAGTTGCCATAGCCGCCGACGCCCGCAACAACGCCGTGGACCAATTGGCGTGTTTTGGGATGATCAGGGCGTCCGAAGCTGAGAGAGTTCATCGCCGCGATCGGTCGCGCACCCATGGTAAACACGTCACGCAGGATACCTCCAACGCCTGTGGCCGCACCCTGATAGGGTTCAATGTAGCTGGGATGGTTATGGGATTCCATCTTGAAGACAAGCGCTTGCCCGTCGCCAATGTCCACGACACCGGCGTTTTCGCCGGGGCCGCAGATGACCTGTGGGCCTTCGGTAGGCAGGGTACGCAGCCATTTTTTGGACGATTTATAAGAGCAATGTTCGTTCCACATCGCCGAGAAGATACCCATTTCGGTGTAATTCGGGGCACGCCCAAGGATATTGTTTACCTCGGCGTATTCTTCGGGCGTGAAGCCGTGTGAGGCAATCAATTCTTCGGTGATGACAGGTTCTTGCATGAGACGACTATTCCCAGTGGAGATTGTTGTCCTGTCTCTTAGAGGATGGGGCATGTGGGGGAAAGGGGGCAGGCGCTTCGTCGTGAAAAAGGCCGCCTCCCTGTAGGGAAGCGGCCTATGAGCGGATCCGTGCAAGCAGAGCCAATGTGATGCGGTTACATCACGATGACAGTGGTGCGGGTTTCGTCGTCGCGTTTGGAGCCGTCTTGCGCCTTGAGGTACAATTCATCTGCCGTCGTATCGAGAAAGATCTTGCCGTCGCGCAGGGTCAAGCTTTCGGGCAGCAGCGTCACGACCAGCGTATCCGCGTCGATCTTGCTGTCATCATTCAGATTTACAACAAGTTCGGGATTCCCCTGTGCATCAAAGGTGACACCGTCAACCACGCCCAGAACCTCATTGTCCTGCGTCTTGAAATCGGCACCAACAGAACGGGCAAGAGCTTGATATTCTTCCTTTGTCGTGACCATGCGAGTCGCGTCATACTCGGCAATGCCGAGGCCGACACGCTTGGTTGCGATGTCTGAGTTGGCGGTGGAGCCGACCACATTCTTGTTCCCGCCTTCGGTGACGGCGGGTGAGTTGCCTTGAAGGTCGCTCGCGCTGTTTTCAGCAGCAAAGGCCATGGGCGCGGCGATCAGGGTTGCGATTGTGGTTGAGGTCATCAGAAACTTGCGTGTCATGATTTCTCCAGTTCGTTTTCAGTTTCATTGCCGCATCAAATGCGGGGCTTGCGGTAACAACATGACGGCACGTGCAAAAGTTCCGAAAAACTTCCTTTGATTTGGGGTTGTTCTGTCTAATTATCTGAAAACCAATGCAATTCGTGGAGCCCTGCGCTTGATGCCACCGTGCGGTCTGTGGCTGAATTGTCGGTCATTGTCTGTTTCTGTAGCGATTTATCGGCCTCTGCCATGAAGCGGGGGCCGGTCCAGCGCGGAGCCGCGCCATTCGCATTATTTTTTTTGGAGCACCGGTGAAAGACTGCGCAGGCGCAGGCGCAAAAAAAGGCCGAGCACGAAGCTCGGCCGAGTCCAACAGGGAGGTATAAAGAAACGACCTTGCGGCCGTTGAACTTTATAAGGGTGAATTAGGAGGCAGCGTGCCTGCAATCAAGTCAGGCAATGTGTTTTTTGCAGCATGTCCGGTATGCATTTTTTGCATATCAGACCTAAGTCAGTTTTCTTTCAACCGCTTACGATAGCTTATGATCTCATCCTGTACAAAATCCTTGAAGGCCGAAACCCGCTTGGATTGGCGCAATTCCTCTGGGTAAGCGAGGAAAACAGGTACTCCGGCCGACTGAGTCTCAGGTAGAACCTCAATCAGGTCAGGAAAATCCTCGGTCAGATAGTCAGGCAAAACGCCGATTCCCAGATTATGCAAAACCCCCTGAAGGACGCCAAAATAGTTATTCACAGTCAATAATGATCTGACGTCATGCATCATCACCTGCTGGATCAGTGCCACACCTGCACCCACCTGGTTGCTTTCGGTGTTCTGGCAAACAAGCCGGTGGTTGGACATATCTTCCATACGCTGAGGGGTGCCGTTGGCTTCAAGATATGCAGGCGATGCATATAGACACATGCGGATCATCATCAGTTTCTTGCGAACCAGATCGGCCTGTGAGGGTTCTTTCATGCGAATGGCGACGTCCGCTTCGCGCATGGGCAGGTCCAGCACACGTTCTTCAAGCATGAGATCGATTTTGAGGTCCGGGTATTTTTCGTAGAGTTTAGGCAGGCGCGGGGCAAGCCACAGGGTACCAAAGCCGGTAGTGGTGGTGACGCGCAACTCTCCGAACACTTCTTCTTCGCTGTCGCGGATGCGTGCAGAAGCTGCGTCGAGTCGTTTTGACATGGCGGCAGTCGCGTCAAACAACAATTCGCCCTGTTCGGTGAGGATCAGGCCGCGGGCATGGCGGTGAAACAAATTGGTGTTCAATTGTTCTTCGAGTCCACGGATCTGGCGAGATACCGCCGACTGCGACAGGTTCAATTTATCGCCAGCATGGGTGAGCGATCCGGCATCCGCAACCGCATGAAAAATCCTGAGTTTATCCCAATCCATCCTGTCCGCCCTTTGGTTCGGCATATGCAAAGGCATGCCGCGATTCGTGTCTCTAATAGCTCATACTTGTTAACTATGCAGGGTTATGGGGGAAAATGCGGCAAAGGAGGTCATAAAAGATGCTATACAGGTCAGCATTTGTGACCTATAATTGCCCCAGATTGTGCAAAACTGTCGCAAGCCGAGGGAGGCCGCCATGACAACGCCCAAGATTTCACTTACTGACCGCTTCGATCTGGAAAAAAGCCCGGTTCTGTTGAACGGCACCCAAGCTTTGGTGCGGTTGATGTTGATGCAAGCAGCGCGGGACCGTGCGGCAGGGCTGAACACGGCGGGTCTGGTCACAGGCTATCGCGGGTCGCCGTTGGGGGCCGTCGATTTGCAGATGGCCAGGGCCGAGAAAGTCTTGACGCAGCATCAGGTGACCTTTCAGGCCGGCCTGAATGAGGATCTGGCGGCGACCGCGCTGTGGGGGTCTCAACAGGCAGAATTGCGCGGAGAAGGAAAATACGACGGTGTGTTTGGTCTGTGGTATGGCAAGGGTCCTGGTGTAGATAGGTCGGGCGATGTGATGCGGCATGCGAACATGGCGGGGACCTCTGCGCATGGCGGCGTCCTGATGGCGATGGGCGATGATCACACAGGCGAATCTTCTACCGTGTTGCACCAGTCGGAATGGGCGATGGTAGATGCCTATATGCCAGTGGTCAGCCCCGCAGGCGTTCAGGAAATCCTTGATTACGGTATATACGGCTGGGCGCTGTCGCGGTTTTCGGGGCTTTGGGTTGGTCTGAAGACGATGAAAGACACGGTTGAGGCAACAAGCGTGGTAGACGGAGATCCCGGCCGGGTGCAGCTCATCGCGCCGACGTTCGATATGCCCGAAGGCGGGCTGAACATCCGGTTGGGCGATACACCCCACGCCCAGGAAGCGCGGATGATCGACCACAAACGATATGCCGCTGAAGCCTTCAGCCACGCCAACAAGATGGACAAGCGGATGTGGGGCAAACCGGGTGCCAAGTTCGGTTTTGTCGCGGCGGGCAAGAACTGGCTGGATCTGATCCACGCCATGAGCCTGCTCAACATCGACGAGAACGAGGCGGAGCGGCTGGGCATCTCGCTGTACAAGATCGGCCAGACATTCCCGTTGGACATGCACGGGTTTCACGCCTTTGCCGAAGGGCTGGATCTGGTTGTGGTGGTTGAAGAAAAGCGTAAGCTGATCGAAGTTCAGATCAAGGAAGCGTTGTTTTCTGACCAGCACCGGCGCGTTTATGGCTGGTACAAGGGCGGTGGCGCAGGGCTGGAGCATGGCGAAGAGCTATTCCCGACGCGCGGGGCGCTGGACCCGATCTACATCGCACAAAAGTTAGGTGAAATCCTGATCGAAGAGGGACGTGAGACCGAAGGTGTCAAGGCGGGTATGGCTGCGCTGGATGAGGCGCGCCGCGCCGACAATGCCGAGGAAATCGCGGCACGGATGCCCTATTTCTGTTCCGGCTGTCCTCATAATACTTCCACCAAGGTACCCGACGGCAGCCGTGCCTATGCGGGTATCGGGTGTCACTACATGGTGCAGTGGATGGACCGGGAAACCACCGGTTTCACCCATATGGGCGGTGAAGGTGCCAACTGGATCGGCGAAGCGCCGTTTTCGACGCGCAAGCATGTGTTCCAGAATCTTGGGGATGGTACCTATAACCATTCAGGGGTGCAGGCGATCCGTGCGGCGCTGGCTGCAGGCACGAACATTACCTACAAGATCCTGTATAATGACGCGGTAGCCATGACCGGCGGGCAGCATAACGAAGGCGATTTGAACGCGCCACGCATTGTCGCCGAATTGCAGGCAATGGGCGTTCAGAACCTCGCCGTTGTCTATGACGAGAAAGAAGAAGTAGATTTCACAGCCTTCAAGGGTGTGGCGATGCATGAGCGTGCGCAGATGGATGCGGTGCAAAAGGACATGGCGACCAAGGAAGGTGTCAGTGCGATTGTCTATATCCAGACATGTGCCGCCGAGAAACGCCGCCGCCGCAAACGCGGATTGTTCCCCGATCCCGACAAGCGCGTGTTTATCAACACTGATGTCTGTGAAGGTTGTGGCGACTGCGGTGTGCAGTCCAACTGTGTTTCGATCGTTCCCGAAGAAACCGAACTTGGCCGCAAGCGGGCGATTGACCAGTCTTCCTGCAACAAGGACTTTTCCTGTGTAAAGGGCTTCTGCCCATCGTTCATCACGCTTGAAGGGGCGCAAGTGCGCAAGGATCCCACCGCCGAAATCAGCATCCCGGATCTGCCAATGCCTGATCTTCCTGAAATCGACGGCACACATAACGTGGTGATTACAGGTGTCGGTGGAACGGGTGTTGTGACCATTGGTGCCGTGTTGGCACAGGCGGCGCAGCTTGATGGTAAAGGGGCTGGCATGATGGAGATGGCTGGCCTTGCCCAGAAGGGTGGTGCCGTGCACATCCATTGCCGTTTGGCGAACAAGCCTGAAGACATTTCCGCCATACGGGTCGCGACGGGAGAGGCTCATGCATTGATCGGGGGCGATCTGGTGGTGTCGGCCGGGTCCAAGACATTGGGGCTGACTCGCGCCGGGCGCACCGGTGCCGTCGTGAATTCGCATCAGATCATCACAGGTGATTTTACCCGCGATACCGAATTCCACATGCCGTATGATCGTTTGACACTGGCTCTGGAGGCTCGGTTGAAGGACGACGTTGCTTTGTTTGATGCCTCTGATCTGGCAAAAGCGGCGCTGGGTGACAGTATTTATTCGAACATGATGGTGTTTGGCGCAGCTTGGCAAAAGGGGCTGTTGCCACTGACGCTGGAAAGTCTGCAAGATGCGATCCGCCTGAACGGTGCAGCGGTTGAGCGTAACCTGCGCGCCTTTGAAATCGGGCGCTGGGCAGTGCTTTATCCACAAGATGCGGCACGGGTGGCAGAACCCAAGGTGGTATCCTTGCCCAAGACGCTGGAGGACAAGATTGCCTTTCGCATTGAACACCTGACCGCATATCAAGGCAAGCGGCTGGCAAATCGCTATGCCAAGCTGGTGAATGGGATCAAGGACAGGGCGGTCAAGGCCGCTGCGGCCGATGGTTATCACAAGTTACTGGCCTACAAGGATGAATATGAGGTGGCGCGACTGCTTTTGAGCAGCCGAGAGAAGGCCCAGGCCGAATTTGATGGCGATTTTAGGATGACCTTCAATCTGGCACCGCCATTGTTGTCCAGAACCGGTCCGGATGGCCGCCCCATGAAGCGCGAATTTGGTCCATGGCTGGAAGGTCCCATGCGTTTGCTGGCGCGGATGAAAGCCCTGCGCGGCACACCGTTTGATCCCTTTGGCTATACCGCCGAGCGCAAGATGGAGCGCGGATTGATCCAGCAATACGAACGCGACATGGATGAAGTACTGCCAAAGCTCAATGACCAGAACCGTGAGGCGATTGTTGCGCTGGCTGAACTACCCAAGCAGATCAGAGGGTTCGGGCCGGTCAAACAGGCCGCAGAAGCCAAGGCCGCGAAACGGCGTGAGGAGTTGTTGAGCGTGATCCGTTCCGGCGGGGCAGAAATGGGCAAAGCCGCTGAATAAAACCCTTTGTGGATTTCCGTCGCAAAGCTACGTATGAGACGATGAACGCGAGTGCCAAACAGGGTAGTACAGCATGGCAGTGGGTATTTTTGACAGTGGTTTGGGCGGTCTTACCGTTTTGTCAGCCGTTCAGGACCGGCTGCCTGATGTGGATTTTGTTTATCTCGCGGATAGCGCGCATGCGCCCTATGGGGTGCGGACGGCTGACGACATCTACGCCTTGACCAAGACAGCGACGCAACGCCTTTTTGATGCGGGTTGTGATTTGGTGATCCTGGCCTGCAATACGGCGTCTGCGGCAGCATTGCGCCGGATGCAGGAGGGTTGGGTGCCGTCGGACAAACGCGTCTTGGGGGTGTTTGTGCCCCTGATCGAAGCACTGACAGAGCGTCAGTGGGGCGATAATTCACCGCCACGCGAAGTGGCGGTCAAACACGTCGGGCTCTTCGCCACACCTGCAACCGTGGCGTCGCGGGCCTTTCAGCGCGAGCTGGCCTTTCGCGCGATCGGGGTGGATGTCGAAGCCCAGGCTTGCGGCGGCGTTGTCGATGCAATCGAAGAGGGTGATTTCATCCTCGCCGAAGCCTTGGTGCGCAGTCATGTGGATGCGCTTAAACGCAAGATGCCGGAACCTCAGGCCGCCATTCTGGGCTGCACCCATTATCCGCTGATGCAAGAGACCTTTCAGGAGGCGCTGGGCGCGGAGGTGAAGGTATATTCTCAGGCCAATCTGGTGGCCGAAAGCCTGGCGGATTATCTGGGGCGCCATCCTGACAAACTGGGTACAGGCGAGGCTGCGTTTTTGACAACGGGGGATCCCCGGCAGGTTTCCAGCCGCGCGACACAGTTTTTGCGACGATCAATCCAGTTCACTGCTGCTTGATTCTCGCTTAAACGTCACCCGAACAAGGGATACCTACCATGTACAATATCGCAATTCTGGGCGCTTCCGGTTACACAGGTGCCGAACTGATCCGGCTGATTGCCGGACATTCTTTGATGAAAATCACGGCTTTGGGGGGGAACTCCAAGGCTGGGCAGAGAATGACCGAAGTCTTTCCGCATCTGCGGCATCTGGATTTACCCGCACTCGTGACCATCGAAGACATCGATTTCGCTGAGATTGATCTGTGCTTTTGCGCCTTGCCACACAAAACGTCGCAAGAGGTGATCGCGAAGCTTCCGAAAACACTAAAGATCGTCGATCTCTCCGCCGATTTCCGGCTGCGCGATCCGGCGGAATACCAAAAGTGGTACGGCAACGCCCATGCCGCTATGGAACAGCAGGCCGAGGCGGTTTATGGCCTGACGGAATTCTACCGCGATGAGATCAAGGCAGCGCGACTGGTTGCTGGTACGGGCTGCAACGCCGCGACTGGTCAGTTTGCCTTGCGGCCATTGATTTCGGGCGGTCTGATTGATCTGGATGACATCATCCTTGATTTGAAATGTGCGGTATCCGGCGCGGGGCGGTCCTTGAAGGAAAACCTGCTGCATGCGGAATTGTCCGAAGGCTATCACGCCTATGCGACAGGGGGCACGCACCGGCATCTTGGGGAATTCGATCAGGAGTTTTCGGCGCTGGCCGGGCGACCGGTGAAGGTTCAATTCACGCCTCATCTGGTTCCCGCCAACCGCGGTATTTTGGCGACATGCTACGTTAAAGGTGAAGCTGAACATATTCATAATGCGTTAGAAAAAACGTATCAGGATGAACCCTTCATCGAGGTGTTGCCGCTGGGCGAGGCACCAAGCACACGGCATATTCGTGGATCGAATTTCTGTCATATCGGCGTGACCGCTGACCGGATTTCGGGCCGGGCCATCGTAATCGCCGCCCTTGATAACCTGACGAAGGGCAGCAGCGGACAAGCGTTGCAGAATGCGAACCTGATGTTAGGTATTGAAGAGACCGAGGGGCTGATGATAGCCCCGCTATTTCCGTGAGTGCTATGAAAAGTTTGAAAAAACAAAGGCGTATTCAGGTGATTGCCGTCGCGATTGTGGCGCTGATCGCCTCGACGGCGCTGATTGGCTATGCGATGCGCGACGGGATCAATTTTTTTCGCGCACCGTCACAAGTGATCGCAGAACCCCCCGGTGCCACCGAGGTTTTTCGCATCGGCGGTCTGGTCGAAGAAGGCACGCTGGTGCGGGGCGAAAGCGAAACCGTCAGTTTCAACGTGACGGATGGCGGGGCATCGGTGCCTGTCACCTATCGCGGTGTCCTGCCTGATCTGTTTGAAGAAAACCAAGGCATGGTCGGGACCGGGCGTTACGTGAACGGCGTCTTTGAAGCGACTGAAATACTTGCGAAACATGATGAAACCTACATGCCTACAGAAGTGATCGATGCCCTCAAGGAACAGGGTGTTTATGTTGAGCCTGAAAGCTAAGACCGTGCGCTGCCCTTAGACGTTCTTAACCACTTTTTGCCCTTTTGAACCGCGAACAGCGGGCAAGGGTGTGTATGATTTCGGTCAGGGATATTGCAGAAAATATCGTAATCCGCGAAGGCGGTTTCGTGAACGATCCCGATGATCCGGGCGGGGCGACGAATTTTGGCGTTACGATTCATACGCTGCGGCGCTTGGGCCTTGATCTGACAGCAGACGGACATGTGGATAAACATGACGTCAAAGCGTTAACGCGGGCCCAAGCCGTAGATATTTTCATAAAACACTATTTCGAGGGACCGCGGATCTGTGACTTGCCTGAACCTTTGCAGGCAACGGTTTTTGACATGCAGGTGAACGCGGGATCCAATGCGATCCGTATTCTTCAACAGCTCCTGCGTGAGATGGGGATCAATGTCACTGTTGATGGCGTTCTGGGCCCGCAAAGTATCGCTGGTGTGAAACAGGCGATGGCTGCTGCACCGGATCATCTGGTTGATGCCTACGGGATTGCGCGGCGCAATTATTACTTTCGGCTTGCGGACCGTCGGGCGGCAAGCCGCAAATATGTCCGCACGCAGGCAGGCGGAAAAGGCGGTTGGATCAAACGTGCCGAGGATTTCATCGCACCGCGCTACCATCTGAGCGATCAGGCATTTAGACAAAGGGTTGCGTCATGGGGGTAATGGAGCGGCTGTTTGCGATGCTGTTTGGTAGGCAAACCAATGTCCTGCGTGAAACGGTTGAGGTCTTTCGCGAAAATGCGGAAGCAAACGCTGAACGGGGTGCCGCTACACAAAAACAGGCCATGAGCCAGTTCGGGGCAGAGTTCATTGCGCCGCGTCGCGGGGGATTTGACCGGTTCATGGACGGGGTGAACCGTTTGCCGCGCCCTGCCTTGGCACTGGGAACCTTGGGGTTGTTCGTTTCGGCGATGGTTGCGCCGTTGTGGTTTGCCGAACGGATGCAGGGCATCGCATTGGTGCCAGAGCCGTTGTGGTGGTTGCTGGGTGTCATCGTTTCTTTTTATTTTGGTGCGCGCCATCAAATCAAAGTGCAGGACTTTCAACGCGAGATTGCCAGCGGTGTTGCACGGGTACCCGAAGTATTGCACAACATTCACGCCATCCGCGACCTCCGGTATGATCAAGTTGCGCTTGCCGATACCGGGCCGGATGCCGCATTGTCCCTGAGTGCGGTCAAAGCGGCAGAAAACGCCGCGTTGGAGGCCTGGAAACAGTCACGCCGCTGACTGCGACGCTTTGTACGGCAAGTTGGGTAGAATTGGCGTGGCGGTGTCAGCATTTGCACCCTATATTGCCACCTATGATTACAGAACTCGGACATTTCGCCCTAATCCTGGCCTTTGCTGTTGCGATTGTGCAGATGGTCGTGCCCCTGATCGGTGCACATAAACGCTGGTCTGGCTGGATGGCGGTTGCTGAACCGGCTGCGGGGGCCCAATTCGCCCTGACGGCCCTGGCGTTCGGCGCTCTGATGTGGGGGTTTGTGACTTCTGATTTCTCATTGCGTCTGGTTTGGTTGAACAGCCATTCGGCCAAGCCGATGTTGTATAAAATCAGCGGCACCTGGGGAAATCACGAAGGTTCGATGCTGCTGTGGGTGTTGATTCTTACTTTGTTTGGAGCAATGGCAGCCTGGTTTGGTGGCAACTTGCCACCGACCTTGCGCGCGCGGGTGCTGGCTGTTCAATCGGCAATTGCGGTCGCATTTTTTGCATTTATTCTGTTCACGTCCAATCCTTTCTTACGGCTGGAAACACCGCCGTTTGATGGTCAGGATCTCAACCCTTTGTTGCAGGATCCTGGATTGGCCTTTCATCCTCCGTTTCTGTACCTTGGATATGTGGGGTTGAGCATGGCCTTCAGCTTTGCTGTTGCAGCGCTGATCGAGGGGCGGGTGGATGCTGCTTGGGGCCGTTGGGTGCGGCCGTGGACACTGGCGGCATGGATATTCCTGACCATCGGGATCGCTTTGGGGTCGTGGTGGGCCTATTATGAGCTCGGCTGGGGCGGGTTCTGGTTCTGGGATCCGGTTGAAAACGCTTCCTTCATGCCGTGGCTTCTTGCGGCTGCCTTGTTGCATTCTGCGATCGTCGTGGAAAAGCGCGAAGCCTTGAAAAGCTGGACAATCCTGTTGGCAATCCTTGCCTTCGGTTTCTCGCTGATCGGCACTTTCATCGTGCGTTCCGGTCTGCTGACATCGGTGCATGCCTTTGCCAACGACCCGGAACGAGGTGTGTTTATCCTCATGATTCTGGGGTTCTTCATGGGTGGTGCTCTGGTTCTGTTCACGTTGCGGGCCGGCACGATGGAGGCCAAGGGGGTATTTGGTCTGGTGAGCCGCGAGTCCGCCTTGGTGGTGAACAACCTGTTATTGGCCGTCGCTTGTTTTGTGGTTTTTGTGGGCACCATGTGGCCGCTCGTTGCTGAGATGTTTTTTGATCGTAAACTCAGTGTGGGGCCGCCGTTTTTCAACGCGGCCTTTACCCCATTTATGGTTGCCCTTGGTTTGATCTTGCCCGTGGGGTCGGTGATGCCGTGGAAAAGAGCGCGCATTTTCAAAGCGATGCGGCCGTTGCGCTATGTTTTTGTCCTGGCCCTGGCCTTGGGCGGGTTAAGCTATGCCATGCAGACCGGGCGCAGCATGATCGGGCCGCTGGGTCTGTTCCTGGGGGCATGGTTGGTGATGGGTGTGGGCGTCGAACTGGCGCAACGTACAGGGCGCGGGTCTGATCGTTTACGGCGTCTGACACGTTTGCCACGGGCTGATTGGGGTAAGGCAACAGCCCACGCCGGCCTTGGTGTGACCATTGCGGGGATCGCAGGACTGACCGCCTGGACGCAGGATGATATTCGCGTCGCACAATTGAATAAGCCGTGGAATGTCGGCAAATACGAACTGACGCTCACCGATGTTCAGGACCTGCGCGGCCCGAATTACCTGTCGACGATGGGCATGGTGGATTTGGCGCAAAAGGGTGAACTGGTCGCGCAACTACGCCCGGAAAAGCGATTCTATCCGGTGGCGCAGATGCCGACAACAGAAGCGGGCATCGATTCCGATTTCCTTCGGGATGTATATGTTGTGATCGGGGACCAGCAGAATAACGGCGGCTGGACGGTAAGAACCTATATCAAACCGTTGACGGCCTGGATCTGGCTGGGCTGTGCGATGATGGCGCTTGGCGGTGTGTTCAGTTTGAGCGATCGTCGGTTCCGCGTGGCCGCCGGGGCAAGTAAGGCGCGCAGAACGCCGGTGCCAGCCGAATGAAACCCCTGGTGTTGTTCATGATGCTGTTTGCTGCGCCGCTTTGGGCGGTGCAGCCGGATGAGATTTTGGACGATCCGGTGCTTGAACAGCGAGCACGTGATCTGTCCAAGGGGCTGCGCTGTCTGGTCTGCCAGAACGAGAGTATTGATGAAAGTGAGGCAACTCTGGCCCGCGATCTGCGTCTGTTGTTGCGCGAGCGGCTGGTGGCGGGTGACAGTGACGAACAGGCCGTTGACTTCATCGTCGCGCGGTATGGGGAATTTGTATTGTTGAACCCGCCTGTTACTGGTGCCAATTGGCTCCTTTGGGGAGCGGGACCATTAATGCTGTTATTGGCGGGCGGATTGGGAATGAGCTATCTGCGCAGACGTTCGGTGGCTCAAACGGGCGGCGAGGTTCCTTTGACGCAGGACGAACAAACGCGACTGAATGAGATCTTGCGCCGCTGATTGCAATTTTGCACGGTGACGTCCGGTTTTGCTGGTTCCTTTGATCTGCTTTGGTATCACTGTGCCAGACCCGCCATAGAAGGACCGGACCATGGAATATCAAACCATCACCTATACTGTCGAAAGTGATGTGGCAGTGATCACGCTGTCACGCGCGGACAAAATGAACGCGCTGACAACACAAATGCGAGCCGAAATTGCACATGCAGCGACGCAGGCTGGCAAAGATGCACGTGTTGTGGTCCTGACCGGTGAGGGGCGGGCGTTTTGTTCCGGCCAAGACCTTGGTGACCGGTCAGCAGGTGGGGCGACGGATATGGAGCGCACGTTGCGCGATGAATATGCGCCGATGCTGCGCGCCATTGTCAATTGTCCAGTGCCTACGATTGCAGCGGTGAATGGCGCGGCGGCGGGGGCAGGGGCCAATCTGGCATTGGCTGCCGATGTGGTGATTGCGACGGAATCTGCCTATTTCCTCCAGGCTTTTACGCGCATTGGCCTTATCCCTGATGCGGGGGGCACCTATACATTGCCTCGTTCCATGGGCAGCGCCAAAGCTATGGGCGCGGCATTGTTCGCGGACAAGATCAGTGCCCGTCAGGCCGATGATTGGGGCATGATCTGGGAAGCGGTGCCAGACAACGCTTTTGAGGCGAACTGGCGTGCCAAAGCTGCACATTTGGCAGCCGGACCGACAACTGCCTATTCGGAACTGAAAAAAGTGATCCGCGGCTCCTGGGACAACACTTTTGAGGATCAGTTGACCTTGGAAGAGCATGCGCAGGGAAAATGCGGCAAATCGCGTGATTTCAAGGAAGGTGTTCTGGCCTTTACCGAAAAGCGCCCGGCCGTCTTTGAAGGGCGCTAGGGAAGAAATTGCGAAACTAGATGTGGCGCTCAACCAGTAGCACATCATCAGCAGAGACCGCCGGCCCATCTGCCCGTGCGATCACCGCGACGGCAACGCCATCGGCCAAAACGGTATGCACCGATCCAGAAACCTTGCGGATGGTGATTTCGGGCGGGTTTTGGCCTTTGGGATATACGACCGCGACATGATCGCGGTTATGGTTGGTATCGGGGATAAAGGCCCCTTGGGGTTCGCCAATATCCGACTGTGAATTGTGCATCAGGCCGGTGGCTGCGTCCCATTGCAAAGCAGTAGTTGTGCGGTCGCAATTCATGTGCTTTGCCCTCGCTGCTTGTTGCGCGCGATCCTTGCCTGCACTTGTTTTGATTTCTGACGGAACCGGGAAGCCATCACAAGACTTCCAGTCAGCAAACAGGCCATCACGACCGCAAACTCAACAAACATTAGATTTCCTTTGATCTGATGAAGATAGGCTAGCGGGTCGATGGAGCACGGGTCAATGATCAGCAAGATATTGTACGCTCATCCGAAACAATGCCTTAATTGTGCCTTGTTTCCGCCTCCGCCGTTTCTAATTACGCATCGGCCATAGAAACAGTTCATAGGAAAAAAGAGGATTTGATAACGGAAATCGTGAAATAGGCAGCAATTGATTCGTGCAAATATCCAGGACCGCGCAATCCACGGGCCCACATTCGCCATAATTGCGTTTCCCAAACGTAAACAACGCCCCGCGTTGATGCGGAGCGTTGTTTTTTCCGTGCGATGAAATCGGTTTACCGGTTCTCAATATCCACATAGTCGCGCTGGGTTTCACCCAGATACAACTGGCGTGGGCGACCGATCTTGTTCTGTGGATCAGCGATCATTTCTTTCCACTGGGAAATCCAGCCAACGGTGCGCGACAGCGCAAAGATCGGCGTGAACATCGAAGTTGGAAAACCCATCGCCTCGAGGATGATACCGGAATAGAAATCCACATTCGGGAATAGTTTCTTCTCGGCGAAATAGGGATCGCTCAACGCGGCTTTTTCCAGTTCCTTGGCCACTTGCAGAACGGGATTGTTTTCCACACCCAGCAATTCCAGCACTTCATCAGCGCTTTCTTTCATCACGGTGGCACGGGGATCGTGGTTCTTGTAGACGCGGTGGCCAAAGCCCATCAGGCGGAAAGGGTCGTTTTTGTCTTTGGCGCGGGCGATGAATTCCGGGATACGATCCGGCGTTCCGATTTCCTTGAGCATCTCGAGGCAGGCCTGGTTGGCGCCACCATGTGCAGGCCCCCAGAGACAGGCAATACCCGCTGCAATACATGCAAAGGGGTTGGCCCCGGAGGAGGAGGCGAGCCGTACGGTTGAAGTGGAAGCATTCTGCTCATGGTCTGCATGGAGGGTGAAAATACGGTCCATTGCACGGCTCAGGATCGGATCCACAACATAGTCCTCCGCAGGGACAGCAAAGCACATGCGCAGGAAGTTGGAAGCATAATCCAGATCGTTCTTTGGATATTCGAAGGGTTGGCCGATGGTATATTTGAACGCCATTGCAGCGATGGTCGGCATTTTCGCAATCAGACGAATCGTTGCAACCTCGCGCTGCCATTCGTCCGTCACGTCGGTGCTGTCGTGATAAAAGGCAGACATTGCGCCAACCACACCAACCATGATGGCCATCGGATGCGCGTCGCGGCGGAACCCACGGAAAAGGTACATCATTTGTTCGTGGATCATCGTGTGTTTGGTCACACGGGATTCAAAGTCTTCCAGTTCTGCCGGGGTGGGCAGGTTACCATAGAGCAAAAGATAGCAAACTTCGAGGTAGTGGGAATTGCTGGCCAGTTGATCAATCGGGTAGCCACGGTGCAACAACACCCCTTCTTCACCATCGATGAAGGTGATGGTGCTGTCGCAGGATGCGGTCGAGGTATAGCCGGGATCATAGGTGAACACATCAGCCTGTGCATAGAGTTTGCGAACGTCCAGGACATCAGGTCCAGCGGTTGGCGAAAAGATCGGCAGTTCATAGCTTTTGCCATCAATGGTCAGCGTTGCGGATTTAGTGCTCTCGGTCATGCGGTCCCTTTCGTCCGATTGGCGGCGCGGCATTTTGCTTGGCCGTCCGGGGCGCGGCCCTTCGTAACGGGGCCGTTCCTTGTGTTATTTTACGCGACGTTGAGAATACGCAATACGTTTCTCAAGCCACTGCATCCGTCAGGCGGGCAAGGGTTTCTTCAGGCCCCAATACCAACATCATGTCATAAACAGATGGAGTTACTGCACGCCCCGCAAGTGCTGCACGAAGCGGCCCTGCAAGTTTGCCGAATTTGGTATCATGAGCGGCCGCAAAGCCGTTCATTACCTCTTCCAACGATTGTTTGTCCCAGCTAGCATTTTGCAACTGCGGCGTCAATTCTTTCAGCATGGTACGGGATGCCGGATCAAGGTTTTTCGCCGCTTTCTCATCGGGTTCAATCGGTCTGTTTGTTAAAATAAAGTGTGCTTTTTCAATAAGTTCAGTAAGTGTTTTTGCGCGTTCCTTGAGGCAGTACATCGCGCGCTCCAAACCATCACTTTGTTGTTCCGTCAGTGCAGGCAATTCTGCGGCTTCCAGATAGCTTTCACACTCTTGCCGCAATGCAGCATCATCCGCTGCCGCAATATGCTGGCCACAGATGTTTTCCAGCTTCTTGAGGTCGAATTGTGCGGGGCTTTTGCGGATACCGTCCAGATCAAACCATTCCAGCGCCTGAGCGTCTGTGAAAAACTCGTCATCGCCGTGGCTCCAGCCCAACCGCGCCAGGTAATTGCGCATGCCGGCAGCCGGATATCCCATCACCTGGTATTCCTGCGCGCCCAAAGCGCCGTGCCGTTTGCTAAGCTTCCTGCCGTCGTCGCCATGAATCAAAGGAATATGCGCCCAGACCGGTACATCCCAGCCCATGGCGTCATAGATCATCATTTGCCGCGCCGCGTTGTTCAGGTGGTCGTCACCCCGTACCACATGTGTCACACCCATATCATGATCGTCTACAACCACCGCCAACATGTAGACCGGTGTGCCATCCGAACGTAACAGAACCATGTCATCCAGTGTGTTGTTCTGGATGGTTACTTCGCCCTGTACCTGATCGCGGATTACGGTCGTGCCGTCCCGCGGCGCTTTGATGCGCAGGACATAGGGTTGGTCAGGGTGGCTGTCTGCCGGTGCATCGCGCCAGGGCGAATGGTAAAGTGTGCTTTTTCCTGCGGCTTTGGCGGCTTCACGAAAGGCGGTGATCTCTTCTTGTGTTGCGAAACACTTGTAAGCCTTGCCCTGTGCCAGCAGGTCGAGTGCCACCTCGGCGTGACGCGCTGCATTGTTGAACTGGCTGACGATCTCGCCGTCATGGTCCAGCCCCAGCCAAGCCATCCCCTGCAGGATTGCCGCGGTCGCTTCGGGGGTTGAACGGGCACGGTCGGTATCTTCGATCCGCAGCAGAAACCTACCGCCACGTCCGCGGGCATACAGCCAGTTGAACAGGGCCGTACGGGCACCACCGATGTGAAGGAATCCAGTGGGCGAGGGGGCGAAACGGGTGACAACAGGAGCGGCCATGAAGGGTACTTTCTTAACTGGATTTAACCGGAACCGTTCAGCGTTTACCATTCGCTAACCGTCATCCCGCTAGTGTTACCGCCTATCTACCCAGTGCGGTGAACGGGAGCAAGCATGGGCCGCATCAGCAGGATACTGCAGTTGCCATGGCGTAGGATTCAAGAGGTCTTGCTGGCGCAGCGTGGTCATTTGCTGGGCTGGGTACCAGTCTGCCTCGGGGCAGGGATCGGATTTTATTTTTCGTTGAGAACCGAACCTGCCTGGCCGGTCTATGTCTGGTTCGGGTTAGGTGCCGTTTTGTTATTTGTGCTCGCCTGGCACCTGGGCGAGGCAATCTCGCCCATTGCGGTTGCTGGCGCAGTTTTCCTGACCGGGTTCCTGTTGGCGGGGGGGCGTGCACATTCTGTGGCGGCACCAACTCTGGCATGGCGCTATTATGGTGCTGTCGAAGGGCGTATCGTTGCGATTGATCGCAGTCAGTCGGATGCGGTGCGTTTGACGCTGGACCAGGTACGCCTTGACCGTATCGCGCCTGCACGCACACCTCTGCGCGTGCGCATTTCGCTGCACTACAAGGGGCCTGCCGGTATCACACCGGCACCTGGGCTACGGGTGATGACGACGGCGCATCTGTCTCCACCCTCCGGCCCGGTTGAACCAAGCGGATTCGATTTCCAACGTCATGCGTGGTTCAATCGTTTGGGGGCTGTTGGGTATGCGCGGGTTCCGCTGATGGGGGTTGCCCCTGCGTCCGAAGGCCACGCGGGTTTGCGGGTGTTTCGTATTCGTATGGCGGCCTCGTCACGTATCCAGGAACATCTGGCAGGCGACACCGGCGGTTTTGCCGCGGCTATCACCACCGGAGATCGCAGCGCGATGAGCCGTCCGGCACTCGATGCTTTGCGCGCCAGTAACCTCGCACATTTGCTGGCTATTTCGGGATTGCACATGGGGCTGCTGACGGCCTTTGTTTTTGCCGTCCTACGGAGTTTGTTGGCGATGCATCCCGTCACAGCACTGCACCTTCCGACCAAGGGAATCGCGGCCTTCGGAGCCTTGGCCGCAGCGGCGTGCTATCTGGCGCTGTCGGGGGGAAATGTCGCTACACAGCGGGCATTTATCATGATTGCGGTTGCATTGGCGGCGTTGATCATCGGGCGGCGGGCCATGACGATCCGGGCAGTGTCAGTGGCGGCAACCATTGTATTGACCCTGCGCCCCGAAGCCTTGCTGGGGCCAGGATTCCAAATGTCTTTTGCTGCAACAACGGCCCTGGTGGCGGTGTTTGAATGGCTGCGCGGGATAAATCGGGACGGGATGGCGCAATGGGTCAAACCCGTCTTTGCTACGGTTGTCTCCTCTGCGGTCGCCGGTGTGGCGACAGCACCCATAGCCGCGGCGCATTTCAATGCCATCGCCCATTACGGTCTGATTGCAAATCTGTTGTCGGTGCCATTGATGGGAGTTTTGGTCATCCCTGCAGCGGTGGTTGGTTTGCTGTTGGCCCCTTTGGGGCTTGAGTGGATCGGACTTTGGGTGATGGGGCTGGGACTCGACTGGATTCTCAAGGTTGCCCATACGATCGCGGGACTTGAGAATGCGCGTGGCTATGTTGTTGGGCCGGGGGGCTGGGTGGTTCCGTTACTGGCCCTGGGTTTCCTGACAATCATTCTATGGCAAGGCAGGTTGCGATGGGCAGGTGGCGCGCTGATGGCTGTTGGTTTTGTGCTCTGGCATGGGACTGAGCGGCCTGATGTCCTGATCGCCGACAACGGGGCCCTTGTCGGTGTAATGACACCCCAGGGGCGCGCGTTGAGCAAATCTAAAACAGCGGGGTTCGTGGCGCGAAACTGGTTGGAAAATGACGGTGTCGGGCCTGATCAAATCGCGGCTGCCAAAATGTGGAAACAGGGTGCGGTTGTGCATTTATCAGGTAAACGCGCCTTGGCCGGATTTCGCGGATGCACCGCAGAACAGATTGTCGTGACCTCGGTAAAGGCCGGCGAAATACCGGATCTGCCTTGTATGTTCTTTGATCCTCTGCGGCTTCGGCATTCGGGGTCAATTGCCCTGCGTCGCATTGAAACCGCCTGGCAGATCACCACCGCGCGCGATCTTGCCGGAGAACGGCTTTGGACACGGTGGCCCAAAGCCGGCAAAGATGATCAATAGGTGCGGATCAATCCGACCAGACGGCCCTGAACCTTGACCAAATGAGAGGGGAAAACCCTGGTCTCGTAGGCGGGGTTTGCAGCCTCGAGTGCGATGGAAGCCCCCTTGCGCCGGAAAGTCTTCAACGTGGCTTCGCTGTCCTCAACCAATGCGACAACAATATCGCCATCATCTGCGGTCGATGTCTCGCGGATCACCACGACATCGCCGTTGTTGATCCCGGCTTCGATCATCGAATCGCCTTTGACCTCAAGGGCGTAATGTTCGCCTGAGCCGGCGATCATACCCCCCGGAACGGTCACGGAATGGGTCATGTGGTTGATGGCTTCGATTGGTACACCCGCAGCAATCTGTCCCATGACCGGCAGGCTCCTTGCATCGGCCAGACCGACCGGCATTGCATCGACAGGGGGCGATTTATCGGGTCGATCCCCGTCAATCACACGCGGGGTAAAACCGGGGTTTGGGGCACCACCCAGACTCTCGGGCAGTTTCACCACCTCGATAGCGCGGGCGCGGTGGGCCAGCCGGCGGATAAAGCCGCGTTCTTCAAGAGCAGTGATCAAACGGTGGATGCCTGATTTGGACCGTAGATCCAAGGCTAATTTCATTTCATCGAAACTGGGCGGTACACCGTCACGCTGTACCCGTTTGTGAATGAACGCCAAAAGATCAAGTTGTTTTTTGGTTAGCACGCCTGCGCCCTCCGCCATTAGTTTCAATTTGTTCTATGGATGTTCCCGTTTTGTGTCAACGCATTTTGCAATTTCGCGTCATAGCCTCAGATATTCGGCATCTTCACCCTGTTTGCGAGCGGGATCATCCACAGGTCTCACCAACAGTGCATCAGCGCTGGCCAATACGCTTAGCAAGGAACTGTCCTGGCGCGTATCGGGGTGCAATTTCCCTTTGATGATTTGTGCGCGCATGTAGTGCGCGCGTGCACCGTTGGCGGGCAAATCGACAGCAAGCGGTGCCTTGAAAACCTGCGCGGGTTCTGAGCCGAGTCCAAGCAACTTGTTCAGAACAGGTAATACAAATACATGACCACAAACCATCGCTGATACCGGGTTTCCGGGCAGGCCGAGCATTGCCATGTCGCCCATACGCCCTGCCATCAGAGGTTTTCCAGGTCGCATGGCGACTTTGTAAAAGGTCTGCTCCATCCCCAGTTCCGCCGCGATGGGGCCAACCAGATCGTGATCGCCCACCGATGCGCCGCCGATTGTCACCATCAGATCGGCCCCCCGCGCCAAGGCAAAGGCCTGTTTCAAGGATGCTGCGGTATCACGTGCAATCGGCAGCAGATGTACCCGAGCCCCTGCATTCTCAAGCATCGCGGCCAAACCGAAGCTGTTGGATGCGACAATCTGATCCGGTCCGGGGGATTCTCCCGGCTGGACCAGCTCGTCCCCTGTGGCAAGGATGGCGACCAGTGGTTTGCGCGTCACTGGCACATGGCTGATGTTCATGGCGGCAAGCAACGCAATGTCCGCCGGGCGCAGGCGCAGCGGTGCGTTGACGCTTTGGCCGATGGTGAAATCACCACCCGCAGGGCGAATGTTGTCCTTGTCCCCGATATTGTGACCCAGCGTGATCAGATCCCCCCGTCTGGTGGTATCTTCCTGAATGACGACAAAGTCGGCACCATCAGGGATTGGTGCACCGGTAAATATACGCACTGCCTGGCCTGCGCGAAGAGTTCCTTCAAAGCGGTGCCCGGCGGCGGCTTCACCAATAACCTTGAACATTGCATCCGGTTCTACCTCTGCACCGCGTAGCGCATATCCGTCCATCGAAGAGGCGGCGAAGGGAGGTTGTGTGCGCGTCGCCGTAACATTTTGGGCAAGGACACGGCCTGCGGCCTCGCGCAGAGGAATGAATTCGGTTTCCAATGGAGAAACAAGTGTCGATAATGCAGCATGTGCTTCAGCGACCGAGATCATGAGACTTCATACCGGCCTGATTTTCCACCGTCTTTCAAAACGACCCGCAATCCACCGACTTCCATGGATTTATCGACCGCCTTGGACATGTCGTAGATCGTAAGGGCGGTGACCGATGCGGCCGTCAGGGCCTCCATCTCGACACCGGTTTGTCCGGTGGTTTTGACCGTTGCGGTGATGCGGATGCCGGGCAGGGTGGCGTCGGGCTCAAGATCTATGCTGACCTTTGTGATTGGCAGCGGATGACACAGGGGGATCAGATCGGGGGTGCGTTTGGCGGCCATGATACCGGCAAGGCGGGCCACCCCCAGGACGTCACCCTTTTTGGCGCGACCTTCGGTTATGATGTCAAAGGTTTCTCGCTTCATTCTGATATGGCTTTCAGCCACGGCAATGCGTGATGTCACGGGTTTGTCCGATACATCCACCATATGTGCATCACCTTGGGCATCAAAATGTGAAAGCGCCATCACATGCCCCCGGCCGTGAGCGGGTTTGCCAGCAAACTGCGCGTTGCCTGTTCGACATCTGCCTGACGCATCAGGCTTTCCCCGATCAGGAAAGTGCGCGCGCCGTAAAGCGCCATATCCGCAAGATCCTGGGGTGTGTTCAAGCCGGATTCAGAGATGATCATCCGGTCTGCCGGTACCAGTTTTGACAGTTGACGTGTTACATCAAGAGAGGTCTCGAAGGTCTTGAGGTTGCGGTTGTTTATGCCGATAAGCCCGCTCTTGAGCAGGCCTGCGCGTTCAAGTTCGGCAGCATCGTGCACCTCGATCAGTGCCTCCATACCCCAAGAAAGTGCTGCGTCTTCCAGTTCGGCGGCCTGTGCGTCTGACACAGAGGCCATGATAATCAGAATACAATCCGCCCCCAGCGCCCGTGCCTGCGTGACCTGATAGGTATCGTACATGAAATCCTTGCGCAGGGCGGGCAACTCACAGGCAGCGCGTGCGGCAACAAGGTATTCTTTTGCACCCTGAAAACTGGGCGTGTCGGTGAGGACGGACAGACAGGTTGCGCCCCCTGCGGCATAGGCCTGGGCAAGGGTGGCAGGATCAAAGTCTTCGCGGATCAAACCCTTGGACGGACTGGCCTTTTTGATCTCAGCGATCAATCCATAGCCTTCCCGAGATGCAGCATGCAGCGCGTCACCAAAAGGGCGCACAGGCGGCGCGGCCTTGGCTTCGGCCTCAACATTGCTCAAGGGTTTGGCGGCTTTGTCCGCGGCGACTTCGTCGAGTTTGTAGGCTTTGATCCTGTCGAGAATGGTGTCGGTCATTGGTCCTCCGGAATGGTCCAGTTAATGGCGTCCCAGCCGTTGACCTGCAGGCAAGTGGTGGTGCCGCAGAATGAAAGTGGCAGTGCCGACTGTCCCGCAGCACCTCGGGGATCGATACGGCTCATGTTTCCTGTGACACGGCTGCGACGCGCGTGATCTTGTCACGTGCCGCGCCGGAATCGATGCTTGTACGCGCCATTTCCACACCTGTTTTCAAATCAGAGGCCGCATCCGCAACCATCAGTGCTGCGGCAGCGTTCAACAGAACCGCATCGCGGTAAGCAGAGGGGGCTCCATCCAGCAGCGCTTTGAAATCGCGGGCATTTTCTTCGGGTGTACCGCCGAGGATCGCCTCGAAATCATGCACGGGAAGACCCGCGTCTTCAGGGTGAACTTCAAAGTCTGTGATTTCCCCATCGGCAAGGCCCGAAACCCAGCTGACACCGGTTATCGTCAGTTCGTCTGTACCGTCCGACCCATGCACCAACCAGGCTTTTTCCGACCCTAACGCAAGAAGTGTTTCCGCCATTGGCCGGATCAGGTCGCGCCGATAAGCCCCGGTCAGTTGACGTTTGACAGAGGCCGGGTTGGTCAAAGGTCCGAGAATGTTAAAGATTGTGCGTGTGCCCAACTCGGAACGCGTTGGCATGACATGTGCAATGGCGGGATGATGCATGGGGGCCATCATGAAACCGATGCCCACCTCTGCCAGTTCGCGTTCGACCACTTTCGGCCCGACCATGACGTTCAACCCCATCTGGGTCAGCGCATCCGCAGCACCTGATTTGGACGACAGGTTGCGGTTGCCATGTTTGGCCACGACAACACCGGCACCTGCCACGACGAAAGCGGTAGCTGTCGAGATGTTCAGCGTGCCTTTGCCGTCCCCGCCGGTGCCGACGATGTCGATTGCGCCTTCGGGTGCTTTCACCGCATTGCACTTGGCGCGCATCACACTGGCGGCGGCGGCGTATTCATCGACGGTTTCGCCACGGGTGCGCAAGGCCATCAGAAACCCGCCGATCTGCGAAGGCGTGGCTTCGCCGTCAAAAAGGATTTCAAAGGCTTCGGCTGCTTGAACGCGAGTCAACGGGCCGTTGGCTGCAGCGTCAATCAGCGGTTTCAGGGAGTCACTCATGCGGGCACCTGCATTTCATTAAGGAAGTTTTGCAACAGGGCATGCCCGTGTTCGGAGCGGATCGATTCGGGATGAAACTGCACCCCATGCAGCGGCAATTCACGGTGTTGCAGGCCCATGATCGTTCCGTCATCGAGGCTGGCGGTGATTTTCAGGCAATCGGGCAAGGTATCGGGATCGACAACCAACGAATGATAGCGGGTGGCCTCAAACGGGCTTGGCAGCCCCGCAAAAAGGCCCATGCCGTCGTGGTTCATCCGGCCCATCTTGCCGTGCACGATGTCGGCGGCCCGAACCACCTTGCCACCAAAGGCCTGACCCAGGGTCTGATGGCCCAGACAAACACCCAACAATGGCAGGCCTGCTTCTGCGGCGGCAAGTGTCAGATCCAGACATATGCCGGCCTGGTCCGGGTCACAGGGACCGGGAGACAACAAGATTCCGGCAGGGCGCAATTCAAGTGCATCGGCAACACTCAGCTTATCATTGCGATGCACCTGCACATCCGCGCCAAGAGAGCCCAGATAATGTACAAGGTTGTAGGTAAAGCTGTCGTAGTTATCGATTAGCAGCAACAATGGTCAAAACTTTGCATCTAAGGAGGCCCGAAAGGCTGGAGACAAGCCCGTAGGCCAGCGTATATATACAGGTGCATAGATGTTCAGGCTTGCCTCGCGCCGTCAAGAGCGCGATCAGGCTAAATCGGACAGGCCAGCCCATCGCAGGTGGTGACGGGCTGGCATAGTGAGCAGGAGAAGATAGATGGCAGTTGGACTTCGCAGTGGGGGATTTCTCGGTGGTGCGTTGCTGGGTGGGGCGCTGAGCCTTGGTGCCGGTAGCGTGTTGTCGGTTATGGTGCCCCTTGCACCGGTCCAGGCACCTGAAGTCAGCGACATCGCCCCAAGTAGCGCCGATGCGCCGGGAGTCGATGCGGCGGCACCGTTGACAAAAGTCACAGAAACGGCGCCTCAACCTGTAGAAAACTCGGCACCTGTGACAGCGCCGGATCAGGATACGCTCGATGATCTGGAAGAAACGACAACAGCAATTGCACCAGCTCCGGTGACGGACGATGTTGCGGGGCTGGAGGCACCCGAGGATCTGCCGCATTCGGGAAGCGTGGTTCTGAGCGAAGAAGACCCGGTGTTTCCCAACCCGCAAGCCCTTGCCCCGATGCTGCCGCAAGATCTTGAATCAGTTGAAATCGATACCGCCCCTGCGGATCCGCCACAGCCACCGGTTACTGAAGCTACTTCACCAGAGCGTGACGCAGGTGAAGCCGCAGATACAGACGTCGCCGTGATCGAAGATGGGGCCACGCCATCGGAGGATGGCATGGATGCCGCCGCACCGCTGCCCGATGCGGATGCCCCGGAAGTGGCACAAAGACAAGAGGACGGGGACGCGCAACAACCAGTGCAAACCGAAGGGCCGGATCAGATCGAACAGCCGGAGCAGACGGAACAGGCCGGGCTTGAGCCGGTCGAGCCACCGGCAAATGTCCCGCCAGCAAAACCGGAAACGACCGTTCCCGACGATAAGCCAGAAGGGGCACCAAAGGTTGCAATGCTGGGCACATCGGCGCGGCCGCAAATTGGCACACCTGCCATTTCCCTTACCGACCGCAGCAATGGTGTTACAGTGAATCGGTTGGGCAACAGCGGCGGAAGCGGTAGTGACGCAGATCCCGTAACCGTGATCTCGCAGGACGGGTCGACCTCGGCAGGGGGCGATCAACCTCCCTTGAGTCGATTTGCCCAACCTTTTGCCAATACCGACAACAAGCCGTTGATGAGCATTGTCCTGATTGACGACGGCAGTAATCCCACCTCAGGTGCTCCGGGCATTGCGGCGCTGCGCAGTTTTCCCTACACGCTCAGTTTTGCGGTAGACAGCGCATTGCCGGATGCTGTCGAGCGTATGGCGCTTTATCGCAAGGAAGGCTTTGAGGTCCTGGCATTGGTCAACCTGCCGCAGGGGGCGCAGGCCACAGACGTTGAAACAACGCTGGGCGCGACGCTGGCGCAGATGAACGAAGTTGTCGGGCTGTTGGAAGGCACCGAAATCGGGCTGCAATCATCGCGAGAGGTGTCCGATCAGGTAACTGCAATTCTTGCTCAGACGGGTCATGGTCTGGTGACGATGGACAAAGGATTGAATACCATGCCCAAACTCGCCCGCAAGGAAGGCGTCCCTGCCGATCCGGTCTTTCGTGACTTTGACAGCAAAGGTCAGACCGCAACAGTCATCCGCCGTTTCCTGGATCAAGCGGCGTTCAAAGCGGGTCAGGAGGGGGCCGTGATCATGCTGGGTCGCGTGCGGCCGGATACGATTTCGGCCCTGTTGCTGTGGGGGCTGCAAGACCGTGCAGGGCAGGTTGCCCTGGCACCGATTTCGGCCCTGTTACTGCGTGGGGACAGTTGACACAGCGCGTTTTCAATTCAGACGAGAGTAACGAATTCTTTGGAGATGCCTGACCGATGATCGTGCGATTGCCGGCCGTCCCTCAGATGATTTCGTCTTCGTCAAACAACGGGTCCGTTTCGAGCTGGGTCGACAGATCATCTACCGTGTCCTCGGAAACTTTCGGGCTAAGCTGGGCCAGATGAAACACCGCGTCGCCCTCATTCACCACGGGCAGGATCGCGCGGCCGATCAGGATGCCGGGATACGGTGCAATCAAATCGGTTTCAACATCGCCAAAGGGGTCTGAAACAGTTGCGAGAACGTCGCCGGCGGCAACGGTTTCGCCTTCTGCACGGAAGGTACGCAACAAGCCGCCCGCTGGCGCGCGCAACCAAGTGGAGGCATTGCAAATGTAAGGCGCAACCTTGGGTTTGGCGATGCCTTTGGCAGGCAGCATGTTTTGCGCCCGCATGACGCGCAGGATGCCTGCGACGCCGGCTCGTACCGCCATTTCGTCGAACCGCAAACCCTCTCCTGCTTCATAGAGCAGGATCGGCGTGTCATGTTTGGCGGCAACGGCGCGCAAGGAGCCGTCGCGCAACGGCGAGGTCAACACCACAGGGGCACCGAAATCAATCGCCATCTGGCGTGTGAAACTGTCCTTGGGCGAAATGCGCACCTGAGGCAGGTTGGTGCGGTGGATCGCGGCAGAATGCAAGTCGATGCCGAAATCACAGCGTTTCACGATGTCATTGAGAAAGATATGCGCAAGGCGTGACCCCAATGAGCCAGAAGGATGCCCTGGAAAACAACGATTCAGGTCGCGACGGTCCGGCAGGTAGCGCGAACGCGATAGGAAACCGTAGGAGTTTACAACCGGCACGGCCAGCAGGCTTCCCCGCAAAGAGGCGAGTTGCGGGGCGCGCAGCAATCGACGCACGATTTCGACTCCGATCACCTCGTCGCCATGAACCGCGGCGGTTACACACATGGTTGGGCCTGCGCGCTTTCCATGGTGGATCTGCACATTCAGCCCGATGGGCGTATGGTCGGGCAGGGTTGATACGGGCAGGGTCACGGTTTGCGATGAACCGGCGGGGATCTGAACGCCTGCAATGTCAAAGGGCGCTTGCTGAGGCATCAGTTACGTCCCGATCCGTCAAAGCGTGCGGCATCTGCCGCAGCACGACGGATGGCACCGGATTTATGGATGGTTTCCATGAACTCTGCCTCGGCGTCACTGTCATAGACAACTCCACCACCCGCCTGGATATACAGGGTTTCATCCTTGATTACGGCTGTGCGCAGGGCGATGCACATGTCCATGTCGCCGCCGGCGCTGAAGTATCCGACGCCTCCGCCATAGACACCGCGTTTTTCCGGTTCAAGTTCGTCGATGATTTCCATGGCACGTACCTTGGGGGCTCCGGATACCGTACCTGCGGGCATGCCTGCGAAAAACGCATCCAGCGCGTCGCAGCCCTCTTTCAATTCGCCGACCACGTTGGAAACGATATGCATGACGTGGGAATAGCGTTCGACGATGAATTCTTCGGTAGGGCGAACGGTCCCTATTTTTGCAACGCGACCGACGTCGTTGCGCCCCAGATCCAGCAGCATCAGATGTTCAGCCAATTCCTTTTCGTCGGCAAGAAGATCTGCTTCCAGGGCGCGGTCCTCTTCCGGTGTTGCCCCGCGGGGGCGGGTGCCTGCGATGGGGCGAATCGTGACTTCCTTGCCGAAGACCCGAACCAGGATTTCGGGGCTGGCCCCCACCACATGAAACCCGCCGAAATTGAAATAGAACATGAAGGGTGAAGGGTTGGTGCGACGCAAGGAACGATACAAGGAAAGCGGCGGGCGCGGAAACGCCTGCGCCCAGCGTTGGCTGGGAACCACCTGGAAGATGTCACCGGCCACGATGTAGTCGCGGGCCTTTTCCACGGCGGACTTATAGCCTTCGCGGGTGAAATTGCTGACCGGTTCCGCAGCCTCGGCCGCATCGCCAAGATCACGGCTGGTTCCCGGCATCGCGCGTTCCAGATCGCGCACCGCGTCCATCACGCGTTCAGCGGCCTGAGCATAGGCCGCACGCGCCGATTGACCGTCCGAAACCCATGCGGGTGATACGATGGTGACTTCCCCCTTGACGCCATCGAGCACGGCGATCACCGAAGGCCGCAGCATCACGGCATCCGGCAGGTCCAGCGGATCAGGGTTCACATCGGGCAGGTGTTCCACCAGCCGGATCATGTCATAGCCGAGATAGCCAAACAGGCCAGCAGCGGCTTGAGGCAGGTCGTCTGGCAGGTCGATCCTTGATTCCGCAATCAGGGCGCGCAGCACATCCAGGGGATTGCCCGCGACTTGTTCAAAGGCATCTGCATCGTAGCGGGCGGCGCGGTTGATGGCGGATGTATCGCCGCGGCAGCGCCAGATCAGATCGGGTTTCATGCCGATAATGGAATAGCGTCCGCGCACTTCGCCCCCGGTGACGGATTCCAGCACAAAGGCATTTTCCGCCGCATCCGTCAGCTTGATCATCAGAGAGACCGGCGTGTCGAGGTCTGCCGCAAGACGGGTATAAACGACCTGGTTGCGACCGGCTTTATGGCCGGCTTCGAAGCTGTCGAAACTGGGGGTCAAGGCCATTTTCCGCGCCCTAGGGGAAGTTCACATGGACAGCTTGCAAAGCACGCTGATCCACCTGAGGTCTGGCCCGTCGCACCACGTCGTCCGCATAGATGTTGAACAGATCCTGGGCCAGAGCCTGATCCATCTGCGTGCTGAGTTGGCTCAGCAAGGCGACGTTATTGTCTTCGTCAGAGGCGGGGGTGATCGCGTCCAGGCGCACGATCACAACACTGTTTTCGTTCGGTAGAACGGCCAGATCTCCAACCGCCATTGCAAAGACTTCAGACATGAAATCCTTTGGTGTGCCTTCGATAAAGGCGTTTCGTGTCTGATCGGTCTCGACAAAGGCATCAAGGCCGGCTGCCTCGAATGCCACCGGGCCGTTCAACGTGCCAACCAAGGCTTCGGCCTGGGCCGTCAAGGCGGATACGGTCTGCTCCGCCTCCCATGCTGCGCGAATGTCGTCGGTGGCGTCCTCAAAGGCTTTGGCGCGTTCCGGCTGTTGGTCGTCCAGACGCATGGCAAAAATGCTGCCGTCGTCCAGTTGCGTAATCTTGGGGAAATCGCTGGATTGCAATGTTGCCGCCGCTTCGCGGAAACCCGCATAGGCCGCGATGCCTTCACTCGCTTCGCCATGCCAGGCAATGGTGCCGAGCTGCATCTGAGTCTCGTTGCTCAATTGCTCCAGCGTCGCGCCGCCTGCCAGTTGATCGTCAATATCCTGCGCGAGAACTTCGACGGCACGCACCGCCCGTTCGATTGCCTGTTCCTGCTGCAGTTCTTCGCGGGCTTCCTCGAAACTGGTGGAATGGGCAGGCAGGATCGCGTTGACCCGGAACAGGGCAGGGCCAAGCGGGCTGGGTTCCGGTCCGACGATGTCCCCTACTTCGGCTGCAAAGACGGCTTCGCCGGCGGCATCAAGCTCAAGCCGGCTGACATCCCCAAGGTCAATATCGGCCAGTGTCAGACCGCGTTCTTCGACCAGATTGCGAAATTTTGTGCCTCCCACTTCAAGCGCGGCTGCGGCCTGGTCTGCGGCTTCCTGGTCGGAAAAGACAAGGCGTTCGACCAGGCGTCGTTCGGGCTGGTTGTAGATATTGGCGCGGGCCTCATATTCTGCCCTCAGTTCCTCTTCGGGCACCTCGACCTCATCGGTCAACTGGTCGGGAGTCAGCAGAATATAAGTAATGAACTTGGTGTCTGGCAGCATGAATTGTTCTGTGTGTTCATCATAATAGCTGCGGAGTTGTTCCGGAGTTGGTGTTGCCAATTCAGTTGACAGACTGTCACCGTCAAGCAGGCTCCATGTGAAATTGCGCTGTTCGCCGACGTAATTCACCAGTGTTTCGGCATAGACCGGATTCATGCGGACACCGCCCAGGACCGCCCCTTGCAGCAATGTGCGTGCGGCTTCTTCGCGCAGGGAAGTTTCAAATTCCGCTTCGGTCACACCGCCCTGTTGCAGTGCAAAGCGATAACCTTCACGGTCGAATTCCCCGTTTACACCCTGGAAAGAAGAGATTTGCAGGATTTCGTCACGCAGGGATTCATCGCCAATGGACAAACCGAGTTCGCTATTCTCGTGATCCAATGCGCGGTTGCGCACCAGCCGTTGCAGGACAGCGCGATCAAGGCCGATGGCCTGAGCCTGAGCAAACGGCAGCGGCTGCCCGGTCTGGCGGGTGATTGCCTGAATCTCGTTTTGCAACTGGCGGGCATAGGCATCGACGGGAATGGATTTACTGCCGACAGTACCGATCGAGCGGATATTGCCGCTGAGGTTGGCTGCGCCGAAGCCGCCAAGGCCGATGAAAAGCAGACCCATCAGGCCCCACATTGCGATTTTGCCAATGCCGCTGCGTTTTGCCATGTCAAATATTCCTTATGTGCGGCGCGGGGGGCGCCCCGAATTCCCTGCTTGAATGGGATGTCTAAGCGGTGCAGCGAGGCGGGGCAAGGGGCGTTGGGCCCCTGCGTCAGGGCAGGGTGACTCTCTCAAGGCGGTCAAAAAGCGTGGCAATTCCGGCAGTGTCCAGATTGGCAAAGGCGATGCGCAGTTGGCGGGCACCGGCGCTCTCTGTTTCAGGATGGAACATCATGCCGGGAAGACAGAGAATGCCCGCCTGTTTAACAAGGGTCTGCGCGAGTTCAGTGGAATTGAGTGCGAAGGGGTGGTGCAGATAGGCGAAATAGCCACCCAGCCCCAGCAGCTGCCAGCCCTTGGCCTCGAGCCTGGGCATATTTTCCGCGATGGCAGCGCGACGTGCAAGGATTTCGGCACGTTCCCCGGCCAGCCATTGTGTCAGGTTCCGCATGCCCCAAAGCGCGGCGTGCTGGCCCAACTGACCGGGGCAGATGGCCACCGTATCAAGAAATTTTTCGACTTCTGCCAGGCGCGTTTCGCTGGCGATCAATGCGCCAACGCGGTGGCCGGTAAGACGATATGCCTTGGAAAAGGAATAGAGGTGGATCAGGGTGTCATGCCAGGCCGGATCCTGGAACAGCGCGTGTGGCGGGCCCGAACGGCTGTCGAAATCGCGGTAGGTTTCATCGACAATCAGCGCGATCCCATGAGCGCGGGCAAGAGTGAAAAAGGCCTGCATCAGATCGGCGGGGTATTCCACGCCGGCAGGGTTGTTCGGCGTGACCAGCGCGATGGCCCGTGTTCTGGCGGTGATCAGAGTCGCCGCATGATCAGGGTCGGGCAGAAGTGCGGGACCGGTGGGCAGCGGGACGCTTTTTACACCGGACATATCGAGCCACATTTTATGGTTGAAATACCATGGAGTTGGCAGAATCACTTCGTCACCATCGGTGCAAAGCATCGCGATGGCAGCGGCAAAGGCCTGATTGCAGCCGGAGGTAATGCAAGTTTGGGCGGGACTGATGTTGCCCGCATAGTGGCTGGCGGTTTGCTGGCTGAGTTCAAGGCGCAATTCGGGAAGCCCGAGGACAGGACCGTAAAGATGAGCATCGTCGTTGTTCAATGCGGCATCGGCCATGGCTTGGCGCAGGGCCTGGGGGGGCGGATCGACCGGTGCGGCCTGGGAGACATTTATCAAGGGGCGATCCGCCGGATGGGTGACGCCATCGAGCCAGCGGCGGGCTTCCATCACGGGGGGCGCAAATGTGGCAGCGGTGCGAGATAAAATCATGGGGGCGGTTCCGGTTGCGAGCGGTGGATCGGTATATAAGGCCAAAAAGAGGGGAAAGGGACCTGCGCCACCCCGGTGCGGTGGTCAGTCGGTGCCGCGGTAGGGTTCGACGTATTGCAAAGCCATGTCCCATGGAAAGAAAATCCAGGTGTCCTGACTTACTCCAGTGATAAAGGTATCCACTTGTGGTTCGCCTTCGGGTTTGGCGTAGACCGTGGCGAAATGCGCATTGGGATAGAGCGCGCGGACAAGTTCCAGGGTCTTGCCGCTGTCGACAAGATCATCGACGATCAGGATCCCGGTGCCGTCGGCCATCATTTCAGGGTCCGGAGATTTCAGTACCTTGGCATCGCGCCGCTCATCCGCCTTGCCGCCGCCGGCATGGTAGGACACGACGGAGATCGTATCGACCGTGCGGATGTCCAGTTCGCGTGCGACAATCATCGCAGGGGCCATACCGCCCCGGGTAATCGCGACGACCGCGCGCCAAGCGCCATCATCGGGGCCTTTCCCGTCCAAGCGCCAGGCCAGTGCACGGCTGTCGCGGTGGATCTGGTCCCATGAGATGTGAAACCCTTTTTCGTGAGGCAGGCGCGTGTCGGTCATGATCGATCTTTCATATCTTGGGGCATATATGCTGAGTGGCGGCGATCTAGTCCTTGGACATATCCGGCGCATCCACGGCCTTCATGCCGACAACGTGGTAACCGGCGTCGACATGCAGGTTTTCGCCAGTTGTGCCACTGCCCAGATCGGAGAGCAGGTAGAGCGCGGATTTTCCGACTTCGTCGATGGTGACATTTCGGCGCAGGGGCGAGTTATATTCGTTCCACTTCATAATATAGCGGAAATCTCCGATGCCAGAGGCGGCGAGAGTCTTGATCGGGCCCGCGGAGATGGCATTGACGCGGATTCCGTCTTTGCCCAGGTCTTCGGCAAGATACTTTACGCTTGCTTCAAGCGCAGCTTTGGCAACGCCCATCACATTATAATGCGGCATGACCTTCTCGGCACCATAGTAGGTAAGTGTCACCGCGCTGCCACCGGATTTCATCATCTTTTCGGCACGCTGCATCACCGCAGTGAAGGAATAGACCGAGATGTCCATCGACATGGCAAAGTTGCTGCGGCTGGTATCGACATAGCGACCGCGCAATTCGTTCTTGTCCGAAAAGCCGATTGCATGCACGACGAAATCGATCTCGTTCCAGCGTTTCCTGAGGCTGTCAAACAGGGCGTCGATCGAGGCTTCATCACCGACATCACAGGGCAGTACAATGTCGCTACCCAATTGCGCGGCCAGCGGATCAACCCGTTTTTTCAACGCTTCCCCCTGATAGGAAAAAGCCAGTTCCGCACCGGCGTCAGCGAGACAACGCGCAACGCCCCAGGCAATCGATTTGTCGTTGGCGAGGCCCATGATCAGCCCCCGCTTGCCCTGCATCAGATTGTTCGCCATGCCATGCCCAATTCTATTTACATACGTTCCCATTCGTTTAGGACATTGCGTGCATGCCATCAAGAGAGCTGCAACAGGGCCTTGTCCGATGCATGGGGCGGGCAAGGGAAGACAGAAGTCTGGCAATGGTGGTATGTCAGCTTTAGGTTGTTGCAGCCGCCCAATTCCTGTACTTTGCGAGATGGCAATCGCAACTTCTCGCTGGGGTTGTGTTGCGGGTGTGATGGGCAAGAATCAAGAGTGCGGTATGTCAGGTCGAAGCGGTAAATTTTCTGGGGATGACCCGTTCGAGATCGTCAGGTCATGGATGGAAGAGGCAGAGGCCAGTGAGCCGAATGATGCCAATGCGATTGCCCTGTCCACGGTCGACAGTGACGGTCTGCCCAATGCGCGTATGGTTCTGCTCAAGGAAGTAGAAAAGGACGCATTTGTTTTCTATACAAATTATGAAAGTCAAAAAGCGACCGAGCTGGAATCGGCTGGCAAGGCGGCTTTTGTCATGCATTGGAAATCCTTGCGTCGACAGATTCGCGTCCGTGGTCTGATCACACGGGAAGACGGCCCAAAGGCAGATGCCTATTATGCGTCGCGCGGTCTGCAAAGTCGTTTGGGTGCCTGGGCGTCAAAACAATCGCGTCCTTTGGCGAGCCGCGCGGCCCTCATTGCAGAAGTGGCCAAGGTCACAGCGACCAAGGGGATCAATCCGGCAAGACCGCCGTTCTGGGGCGGGTTCCGGCTTGTACCGGTAGAAATAGAGTTTTGGGCAGACGGGGAACACCGCTTGCACGACCGGTTTCAATGGAAAAGGGCGACGGCAGCTACCCCTTGGGAGATTAACCGTCTCAACCCTTGATTGGTTTTCTATATGTGTTTCAATGGCCTGTCTGAAAGTCAGGGCCAGAATGTCGGAACTTAATGGCCGACAGATTAAAGGTGTAACGTGGCAGAGCAAAACAGCGTCAAAGCAGAGGTCGAGCCGATGCCCGAGGTCGACCAGCAGCCCGTTTCGGGCGTGGTTAAATGGTTCGATCCGGTCAAGGGATTCGGCTTTGTCGTCGCGGATTCTGGCGGGCCTGATATTTTGTTGCATGTCAATGTGTTGCGCAACTTTGGTCAAAGTTCGATCGCGGATGGAACCTGCGTGGAATTGACTGTTCAGCAGACTGCGCGCGGCGTGCAAGCCACCGAGATCACAGCGATCCACCCTGTCGAGATCGTTCAAAGTGCCACGCTTGTGGATATTGTGGGGCTCGACTCCGATGCATTGCAGGCTGCACCGCTGGAACCTGCGCGGGTGAAATGGTTCGACAAAGCCAAGGGGTTCGGTTTCGCAAATGTTTTTGGCAAACCGGAAGATGTTTTTGTTCATGTGGAAATTCTGCGGCTTTCGGGGTTGTCAGACCTGCAGCCGGGCGAAGCCCTTGCGGTGCGCGTGATCAATGGCAAACGTGGTCAGATGGCGGGCGAGGTGCATGCGTGGGAAACGGTTCTGCATTCTACAGATTCCGACAGCTAATTTATGCGATCGGCGCCGTTCTGGCAGCAGGGACGGCGGCGGCAGATGCCTGCCGGCCTGATTCTGTTGAATTGAAAGGGGCCTGGGGTACAGCCAGATTCAATGTTGAGCTGGCCGATGACCCGGTCGAGCAGGCGCGCGGCCTGATGCATCGCAGCGAACTGGCGATGGCATCGGGTATGTATTTTGTAAATGCGCGGCCGCGTGAGACCAGTTTCTGGATGCGTAACACGCTGATTCCACTCGATATGCTTTTCATAGATGCGCGCGGCGTGGTGAAACATATACACCACAACGCCGTACCTCTGGACGAAACCCCGATTCCCGGCGGAGCGGACATTCTTACGGTGCTTGAAATAAACGGCGGGCTGGCCGCGAGGCTTGGCATCACTGTCGGTAGTTATGTGCGTCATCCCGCACATGCAGCCTGGTCGCCGGTATGGCCATGTTGATTTAGCGCATTCTAGGGCTTTTCATTCGCCTGAACTGTGGCTAAAGAAGCGGCAGTCGGAGCGTGGCGCAGCCTGGTAGCGCACCTGTTTTGGGTACAGGGGGTCGGAGGTTCGAATCCTCTCGCTCCGACCACTTTCAAATTTTGCAGATCTATAACGGACCAGAACGGTGAAAGTCGGCTGTTTTGTCGTTCTCGGGATGGGATGACCTATCGTGCCGAGGAAAGTTGCACCCACATCATCTAGAGGGTTCTGGCGCTGTGTACACTCCAGATAGTGTCTTGCGCCGATCCTCAAACCTTGATTCGGTGACATTCGTTCATAGCTGGTGTTGCATTTTTATGAATTCCCAAAAGATCGCCGGAGAGAATATTCGACGGCATTCGCCTGCGCTTATCCCCCGCCTACCTGTGGATAACTTCATGCAGTGGGTGAAGCGTCAGTGCTAAACCTGCCGCGAATCTAAGGTTTTTGAACCGAATGCCTGTTATCCCCTGAATTGGGATCTTGTGGATATCAAACGCGTGAATCAGACAGGCAAAACTGATTCAAAAAACCTCTGCCCGGTCAACAAAAACAAAGTCCAAATTTGCAAAAAAACGCGTTGACCGAGTGGGGTCGGATACGTCAGGTTGTGGAAGCCGGAGATGACGCCACAACATATGGTGGTTAACGCTGAAGAGGCGCATCGATAGCACAAGAGCAGGTTAACGACGATTATCTCGATCAGACCTCAGCAATTTCCCTGCTGCACCTGCGGTTCGGGAAGAATGGCCCTTGTGCGAAAACGGCAATGAACGAGATGGGGATGCTCCACTGGAGCGGCCTAGGGTAACATAGTTAGGACAGAGGCAGCGATAATGAAGATTGAACGTAAATTCACCAAGGCAGGCAAAGACGCATACGCAGAACTGGATTTCATTACGACAGTATCGGAAATCCGCAATCCCGACGGCTCTGTTGTTTTCAAGCTGGACAATGTGGAAGTGCCGTCGAGCTGGAGCCAGGTGGCAAGCGACGTTATCGCTCAAAAATATTTCCGCAAAGCCGGTGTTCCCTCAGAGTTGAAAAAAGTGAAAGAGAAGGGCGTGCCGGAATTCCTGTGGCGCTCCGTCCCTGCCGAAGGTGCCGAGATGGGTGGGGAAACCTCTTCCAAGCAGGTGTTCGATCGTTTGGCGGGTGCCTGGGCCTACTGGGGCTGGAAGGGCGGATACTTCACGACAGAAGAAGATGCCCAGGCCTATTACGACGAAATGCGCCACATGCTGGCCTCTCAGCGCGCAGCCCCAAATTCACCGCAATGGTTCAACACGGGTCTGCACTGGGCCTATGGTATCGACGGTCCTGCACAGGGCCACTATTATGTAGATTACAAGACAGGTAAACTGACGCGTTCCAAGTCTTCTTACGAACATCCGCAGCCGCACGCCTGTTTCATCCAATCCGTGGCGGACGATCTGGTCGGTGACGGCGGCATCATGGACCTGTGGGTGCGTGAGGCGCGGCTGTTCAAATACGGTTCCGGCACCGGCACGAATTTCTCTTCGCTGCGGGCCGCGGGAGAAAGTCTTTCTGGTGGTGGCAAATCCTCGGGCCTGATGGGTTTCCTGAAAATCGGTGACCGTGCTGCAGGTGCGATCAAATCCGGCGGCACCACGCGCCGTGCGGCCAAGATGGTGATCGTTGATGCAGACCATCCCGATATTGAGGATTTCATCAACTGGAAGGTGCTGGAAGAGCAGAAGGTGGCGTCCATCGTTGCCGGCTCAAAAATGCACGAGCAAAAATTGAACCTGATCTTCGCTGCGATCAAGGGCTGGGATGGTGCCGAGGCCGACGCCTACGATCCCGCCAAGAATGACCAGCTGAAAGCGGCGATCCGCGCGGCCAAAAAGTCCATGATCCCCGAGACATACGTCAAGCGTGTGCTGGACTATGCAAAGCAGGGGCATACATCGATTGAATTCCCGACCTATGACACGGACTGGGATTCCGAAGCGTATAATTCGGTTTCCGGCCAGAACTCCAACAACTCCATCCGCGTAACCAACGGCTTTCTCACCGCCGTTGAAAAGGACGCCGATTGGGAACTGATCGACCGGGTGACGGGCCGCGTCAGCAAGACCATCCGTGCCCGTGACCTGTGGGAACAGGTTGGCCATGCCGCATGGGCCTGTGCCGATCCGGGCATCCAGTACCATGACACCGTCAATGAATGGCATACCTGCCCGGAAGACGGCGCGATCCGCGGCTCGAACCCTTGTTCCGAATACATGTTCCTGGACGATACCGCCTGCAACCTTGCGTCGATGAACCTGCTGACCTTCCTGGAAGACGGCGTGTTCAATGTCGAAGACTACATGCATGCCGCGCGCCTCTGGACCGTGACGCTGGAAATCTCTGTGATGATGGCGCAGTTCCCGTCCAAGGAGATCGCGCAGCGCTCTTATGACTTCCGCACCCTGGGTCTGGGCTATGCAAACATCGGTGGCCTGCTGATGAACATGGGCTACTCCTATGACAGCGACGAAGGCCGGGCGCTTTGCGGCGCGCTGACCGCGATCATGACCGGTGTCGCCTATGCGACCTCGTCTGAGATGGCGGGCGAATTGGGCGCCTTTCCGGGCTATGGGAAAAACGCGGATCACATGCTGCGCGTGATGCGCAACCATCGCAATGCCGCCTATGGTAATGTGAATGGCTACGAAGCGCTGGCGATCAAGCCTGTGCCGCTGGATCATGACAATTGCCCACAGCCGGGTCTGGTTGACGTTGCCATGTCCTGTTGGGATGAGGTTTTGAAACTGGGCGAGGTACATGGCTACCGCAATGCGCAAACTTCCGTGATTGCTCCGACCGGAACAATCGGTCTGGTGATGGATTGCGACACCACAGGCATTGAGCCGGACTTTGCCTTGGTGAAGTTCAAGAAACTTGCAGGCGGTGGCTACTTCAAGATCATCAACCAATCCGTTCCAGCCGCATTGGAAAAGCAGGGGTATGGATCGGCTCAGATCGAGGAAATCGTTGGTTATGCGGTGGGCCACGGCACCATTGGCAATGCGCCCGGCATCAACCACACCACGCTGATGGGCCATGGGTTTGGGCCAAATGAACTGGCGAAAGTGGACGCCGCACTGGCACAGGCCTTTGACATCCGCTTTGTGTTCAACCAGTGGACGCTGGGCGAGGAGTTCTGCACCCAGGTTCTGGGTATTCCGGCTGACAAGCTGAACGATCCTTCCTTTGATCTACTGAAATCGCTTGGCTTTTCCAAAGCGGACATCGAAGCGGCCAATGACCACGTTTGCGGCACCATGACACTGGAAGGGGCACCGCACCTCAAGCAAGAGCATTACAGCATATTCGATTGTGCAAATCCCTGTGGCAAAAAGGGCAAGCGCTATCTCTCCGTGAATAGCCACATTCATATGATGGCCGCCGCGCAGTCCTTTATCTCCGGCGCTATTTCCAAGACGATCAACATGCCGAACGATGCCACGATCGAAGATTGCCAGAAGGCCTATGAGCTCAGCTGGTCCTTGGGGATCAAGGCAAACGCCCTCTACCGCGACGGCTCGAAACTGTCGCAACCCTTGGCTTCGGCCCTGGTTGAAGATGATGATGAAGCGGCAGAAGCGCTTGAAAGCGGCACAAACCACGACAAGGCCAAGGTCCTGGCCGAAAAGATCGTCGAAAAGGTAATCATCAAAGAGCTGGTGAAATCGCACCGTGAAAAAATGCCTCAGCGCCGCAAGGGCTATACCCAGAAAGCCATGGTTGGCGGGCACAAGGTCTATCTTCGCACCGGTGAGTATGAAGACGGCAAGCTGGGCGAGATCTTCATCGACATGCACAAGGAGGGTGCCGGTTTCCGCGCCATGATGAACAACTTCGCCATCGCGGTGTCTGTTGGGCTGCAGTATGGTGTCCCGCTGGAAGAATTTGTCGACGCCTTCACCTTCACCAAGTTTGAACCAGCTGGTATGGTTCAGGGTAATGACAGCATCAAGAATGCCACCTCGATCCTCGACTATATCTTCCGCGAACTGGCCGTCAGCTACCTCGACCGCACGGACCTGGCACATGTGAAACCCGAAGGGGCGACATTTGATGATCTGGGCAAGGGTGATGAGGCCGAGAATGTCGGCAATGTGGCGGAATTGTCCGAAACAGCCGCGACACGGTCTCTCGAAGTGCTCAAACAGATCAGTTCGTCGGGCTATCTGCGCAACCGGCCACCCCAGGAACTGGTTCTGTTGCAAGGGGGCGGGGATCTGTCTACAGCGCCGGTCGCCACCGAGGGCGGCGTCGCTGTTGCAATCGCTGGTAAGGCGGCTACCTCGTCGGGCGCAACATCGCTGGATGCACGCACCAAGGCCAAGATGCAGGGTTACGAAGGCGAAGCCTGTGGCGAATGTGGCAACTACACATTGGTGCGTAACGGCACCTGCATGAAATGCAACACCTGCGGCGGGACGTCTGGGTGTAGCTGATTTGAAATTGGGTGGGGCGCGTATCGCGCTTCATCAGTAACCGGGGGGGTTCTCATCGTTCGCAAGCGAACGACTGCCACCCCTTCGTCGCCCCGGCCAAGGCCGGGACGACGTACACGGAGCGGATGCGTTCGCTCTGGACGACGTTCAGGCCGCAGGCAAATAAACACCGAGCGGTTAACAAATTGAGCTTGAACGGCGAAACTCAAGGGGGGACTGCGGTCTCCCCTTTCTTCTATATGCAGACCTGGATTCGGTCTCCTGAACTGATTTCTTTTTGGCCATAAATACCGCGGAGGTCCGGAGGCAGAGCCTCCGGAAACCCGGTTTCGTAAGGGATCGCGCTCAAAGAAGGTCCGCCACCGACCCTTCGAGATCCATCGCGGCGCGCAACTTTGCGCGCGCGCGCCCCAGGCGTGACATCACGGTGCCCCGGGGGACTCCCAAACGCTTTGCCATACGGTCAGGGCTGGTTTCTCCTGTCACCACCAGGTTCATAACAACGGCTTGATCCCGCGGCAGATCCCCGATTGCCTCTATCAATTGAGCGCAGGCGATGCGTGCGGGGGCCACGGGCGCGATCTGTGCCATGTCTTCAGTCAGTTGTTCGGTCCGGTGACCCTTGCGCCAGCGTTGGCGGGCCAGGTTGTGGAGCATGGTCATGGCATAGCGTTCCGGCGCGTCTATCACCTGCTGGCTGTTGAGGCGCTGCCAGAGCCGCAGAACGGTCTCCTGCGCCATGTCTTCTGCTTCGGCGCGGTTGAGGGCCAGCCGTCGTGCCCGGCGCTGGAGTTTTGGCAATAATTCGGTGACTTGCATAGCTTCATGCATTTGGTGGCGGGATAACCCGGTGTGTTTCATTTTTTGCCTCACATTGATTTTCATCCAGCTTGGCATCTTGCTGGACTTCAATCACTGCGGGAATTTCCGCCGATTGCGACAGATTGCCCTTTTTGGGCAAAGCCTTGCCCATTCCGGACAGCGGCATCGGCAGTCCCCCGCGTGTACAGCATCCGGGCGGGATGCAAAGGCGCTCCGGTGCATCTGACAGGAGGAAGGCAACAAAGTCTTCGACCAATCCAACCCCTGAAAAGGAGTATCCAAATGACCAATAACTTCCGAATGATCCTTTGTACCGTGACCGCGCTGAGCTTGCCCGCCTATGCCATGGGCGCGGGAAACGCGGACCTGGACACCAATGAGGACGGTCTTCTCAGTGTCGCCGAGGTGCAGGCCGTCTATCCAGATATTACACCTGCGCAGTTCTCGGCTATGGATCTGAATGCCGATGGTGCGCTGGATGACAGTGAAGTCCAGGCCGCTCAGGAAGCCGGCATGATGCCCGCACCGACCAAGGGCTAGCAACAGCTACCACTCATGCACCGGTGACCCGGAGACAGTCGTGGCGGGGATCCCGGAGGACAGACCACGATGGACGGTGGCCCGACAGCAACGCTGTCGGGCCATTTATGGAATGTATCACCGTCTCAGGCAGGCAGGTGGATGTTGAATCTGTCCCGCACCGCTTTGTCGATCACGAGATCGAACCGGGCGCGCGCACGTTCGCTCAGGATCGCTTCCTTGCGCCGCGTGGCGTTTGGCACCAGTTCAGGCTTGCCCAGTTCATCCCATTCCTTGGGGGAGGAACGGTTGCCGAGGCTTGGATAAACGTGGTCGATCTCCATCCGGCTCAATGTCTGCTCCGTTCCCAGATAATGCCCCGGACCACCCATGCAGACTTCGCGCATCTGCTCCAGTGCAAGGGTTTCGTCATTCACCTCGATCCCGCGTACACAGCGCAAGGCCTGACCGATGATGTCATCTCCCAAGATCAGGGATTCATGACAAAAACCCAACAGGGAGGCATGCATTCCCGCGGCTTCATATACCATGTTCAGCCCCGACAGACCCGCCATCACGTTAGAGCACATCTGTTCCCATCCTGCCTGCATATCGGGCATCTTGGCATCTGCGATACCTGCTGCCGCACCGCCGGGAACTCCGTAGAACTGGTGCATCTGTGCACAGCCTGCGGTCAGTAATGCCTGTTCACCCGACCCGCCGGTCATCGCGCCGGAACGCAGATCCAGTCCGAAGGGCCATGTGCCAAAGATTGCCGGATGCCCCGGTTTGACTGCATTGACATAGACCAGACCGGCCAGACATTCCGCCACGGCCTGGGTAATCGCGCCGGCGATGGTTGATGGTGCTGTGGCGCCTGCCATGCCTGCGGACAATAACAGGACGGGCATGCCGCCCTCGATGCAGGCCTCCATGACCTGACAGGCCTCGGTGGCAAATTTCATCGGTGGCACGACAAAACAGTTTGAATTCGAGACAAAGGGCCGTTCGCGCCATTTGTCCTCGCCGCCCGCTATCATATGCAGAAATTCCAGCGCGTGTTTGACATATTCCGGTTCGGTAAACGAGGTGCCTACGTGCTTTAGTGTGCCGGAACAGCAGGCATAAAGGGTGTTCACGTCCATTTCGCGGTTATCGGTGATGTCACGGCACACCATGGGGCGTTGCAGGAAATGGATATTGTCGAGCACATCGGCAATGCGGGCCGCATCATGCAGGTCCTGCACGCCACATTCGCGGTAACTGTTGTCTTCTACATCGACCAAATGGACTGCCGCTCCGGCCGTTCCGAAATGCACACGGGTGCCGGAAAGATCCAGATCATGAGCAGGATCCCGGGCAAAAAGCGTGATCCTTCTGTTGGCGCGGGCAATCGTGTCTTCGACCAATGCGCGGGGAAAGCGGATACGACCATCATCTCCCTGTATCGCCCCGACACCGGTCAGATGGGCCACACCGGACGCGGGGGCATCCGCAAGGCCAATGGTTTCCAGGGCCTCCAGAGCAGCATTGTGAATCGCTGCCATGCCTTCCAGGGTGAGGGGTCTGTATTGACCGCCCTCCATGCCGGGGCGGATCGGGCGCAGGTGATCGGCAAGCGGATTGGCGCGGGCAGCGCGACGGGCCGCTCGGCCGCCGCTGCGCAAAGACGTGGTTTCTGTCATAGGGAAGTATCCGTTGGGCAAATGAAAGGGTAGGGCGGTTACAACCGCAGCGGTGCCCCGCGTGCCGCACGTCCCCGAACAGCACCAATGGTGCGGCAGATCCGTGTGATGATGCAGATGTCCGCTTCCATGCGCCGACCCTTTTTGCGGCTTCCTTAATGGGTAGCCTGCTCAGACAATAAGTCGGTTTCTGTCCTGTTTACGGCGTTTGTGTCTGTTTGCGACCCGTGCAGCTGCAGCATGAAAGACCGTCCTCATGGGATCAAAGCGGCACCAATGCGCGTTGCAGGCAGGATCGGCCCATTGTGCGCTTGGCAGCTGGATGGCGGTCTTGGTCGGGATCAAAGCGACCGGTGACTTTTGATTGCCCAAGATTATTGATGGGCCGCAAAGGGCGTTTGGGATGTCGTGCAGTTCGGTCCCGGAGGCGCGCTTTACTCGTCGATGCGGCAGGTTTTCGCAAAGGCGCAAAGCGTTTTTAGCGCTGTCTCAAAAGCGCTGTCCTGGATCGTCATTGCAACGCGCACATGTCCCGCGGCCGAGGCCCCGAAACTCTCGCCCGGCATTACCGCGATATGATGTGCATCCAACAGGGCGTTTGCAAAGGCCTCGCCCGACATGCCGGTGCTGCGTACGTCCAGCATCAGGTACATTGCGCCCTGTGCAGGCACCAGAGAGACCGCGTTCTGACCGGCCAGCAGCTTTTGCGCGATGGCACGGCGGCGTCGGAAAGGGGCGGCGACCTCGGCTTCGAAATCGGGGCCGAGATTCAGGGCAAACAATGCGGCATCCTGAATATAACCGGGCACGCCATAGGTGGTATGGATCGCCAGATTGATCATATCGTCGACAATCTGCGCAGGTCCGACAATCCAGCCGATGCGAGACCCGGTCATGGCGTGGGATTTGGACATCGAGCCGACTACAAGTGTGCGCTGAGCCATATCGGGCAATGCACGCGGCGACAGGTGGTCACCTTCCCAAACCTGGGTGTCATAGACTTCATCCGATATCAGCCAAAGGTCGTGATCCTTGCAAACCTGTGCGATGCCTTCAAGGGTGGCACGGGAATACACCACGCCCGTAGGGTTGTTAGGCGAGTTGATCAGCAGGGATCTAGCGCCCTTTGCCTCGGCCGCAATATCGGCAGCACGAGGTTGAAAGGCGTCCTCTGCATGGGTTTGTATGCGCTGGGGCGCTGTGCTGGCACCCCGCAGGGTACCGGGATAGGTGGCATAAAAAGGATCAAGGTACAATGCACGGTCACCAGGATCACAAACTGCAAAATGGGCAGTATAAAGCGCGGATTGCCCACCCGGTGTGATCAGGATGTTGTCGCGGGTCGTGGGCACGCCGCTTTGCGCCTCAACCCGTGCCGCAATCGTGTCGCGCAGCGCAGGTACCCCCGGGACCGAGGCATAACCGGTGTGCCCCCCCATGGCAGACCTGTGCATGTCCTGCAGAATGGGCGCAGCGGTACGGATGTCATGTTCCCCGATGGTCAGCTCCACAACAGGTGTACCCGCCGCGATCATCTCTCGGGCTTTGTTGAACACGTCCCAGCCGTCTGATCCGCCGCCCAAGATCCCCGAAATCCGCTTTGATGGCTGCATGTTGTGTCCCTTCCCCTGTTTACAGGCAGGGGCGCAGAGAGAGATCGATTCGTCAATCAACCTTGACCTACCGGCCTGTCCTCGGCTAGCTATCCGGCATGACCATGATGACCTGCATGATTTGTTGCACGATTACCTGCTGAGTTTTTTCTCGCGGGTTGTTATCATGTCGTTTCGTTTTCTTAAGATATGTGGCAAGCCCGCGTGACCGCTGCGCGAGGAAGACACGATGAGCACAATCAATCTCTACAACACCAAGACCCGTCGCAAAGAACCCTTTGCGCCCTTGGACCCGAACAACGTGCGTATGTATGTTTGCGGACCAACGGTCTATGATCGTGCCCACTTGGGCAATGCACGACCGGTGATCGTGTTTGACGTGCTGAACCGTTTGCTGCGCCATGTTTATGGGCAGGATCATGTCACCTATGTGCGCAATTTCACGGATGTGGACGACAAGATTAACGCCCGCGCAGCGCAAAGTGGCAGATCCATCAGTGACATCACCGCCGAGACAACGGGCTGGTTTCTGGAGGATATGGCCGCAGTCGGGGCGTTGCAGCCGTCGATACGGGGCAAGGACCATGAACGCGCAATGCCACGTGCCACCGCCTATATCGGCCAGATGGTTGCGATGATTGAAGACCTGATTGAAAAGGGCCATGCCTATCCCGCAGAGGGGCATGTGTTGTTCCGGGTGCGGTCCTATTCTGAATATGGTGCACTGTCTGGGCGGTCTGTGGATGATATGATCGCCGGCGCGCGGGTTGAAGTGGCCCCGTTCAAAGAAGACCCGATGGATTTTGTGCTGTGGAAACCCTCGCCGGATGATTTGCCCGGCTGGGAGTCGCCTTGGGGGCGTGGCCGTCCCGGTTGGCATATCGAATGCTCTGCCATGGCGCATGAATTGCTGGGCGAGAGTTTTGACATTCACGGCGGCGGCAATGATTTGACCTTCCCGCATCACGAGAATGAGATTGCGCAGTCCAAATGTGCAGGCCACGGGTTTGCGAATGTCTGGATGCACAACGAGATGTTGCAGGTGGAGGGCAAGAAGATGTCCAAGTCCCTTGGCAACTTCTTTACCGTGCGCGATTTGCTGGAACAGGGCGTGCCTGGGGAGGTGATCCGCTTTGTGATGTTGTCGACGCATTACCGCAAGCCGATGGACTGGACCGAGAAGAAGCGGGTTGAGGCGGAGAAGACGCTGCGGAAATGGCGGGATGCAGCAAATGCGGCGGGAGCCGACGGTAAGCCCTCGGAAAAGGTGCTTAGTGCCTTGGCGGATGATCTGAATACATCACTGGCTATTTCGGAACTCCACAAGATCGCGCAATCCATCCTCAGCAAGCAACATGGTGAGGACGAAGCTGGCGAGATAGATGACTTTGCTGCGTCCGCCAGACTCTTGGGGTTGCTTGAGGACAACGCCGTAATGGGTAGTTGGGTGTTTGATGGAGGAGTTGAAAGTCTCTTGCTTGCAACATGGGAAGATCGGCTTGCGGTGCTTCGTGCGGAGGCGATGGAGACCAAGAACTTCGCCGAAGTGGACCGGATCAAGTCAGCCCTGATCGCTGTAGGCATCGAAGTGCAAATGAGCAAGGATGGCGTAAAGCTGACCGCACCTGCAGGATTTGATCGCGCGACACTGGAGGGGGTGTTGTGAGTAGTTTGGCAGGACCAGATGTGGCGGGTAGGGCGGGGTTGACCCCGCCGCGCCGGAGTGGCGGGGTCAACCCCGCCCTACGGAGTCTGAGAACCCGGCCATGGGGCGGCAAAGTGCACGAACGTTTCTGTGAGTCACACGGAAAGGGCTATAACCAATGAAACAACGCCTCTCCCTCTACGACACCACCCTGCGTGACGGCCAGCAAACTCAGGGCGTGCAATTTTCCACCAAAGAAAAACACCAGATCGCAGCGGCGCTCGACAGTCTGGGCGTTGACTATATTGAGGGCGGCTGGCCCGGGGCAAACCCCACCGACAATGCGTTTTTCGAGGAGGCACCACAGACCCGGGCGAAACTCACCGCCTTTGGCATGACCAAACGATCCGGTATTTCGGCGCAGAACGATGATGTGCTGGCCGCCGTGCTGAACGCAGGCACGTCATCCGTTTGCATCGTTGGCAAGACGCACGAATTCCACGTTACCAAGGCACTTGGCATCACACTGGAAGAAAATCTGACGTTGTTGAAAGACAGCATCGTGCATCTGGTGGCATCCGGGCGCGAGGCGCTGTTTGATGCAGAGCACTTCTTTGATGGATATAAATCCAACCCCGATTATGCGTTGAAGTGCCTGAAAACCGTTTATGATGCGGGGGCGCGCTGGATCGTGTTGTGTGATACCAATGGCGGTACGCTGCCTGCGGAAATCGCCGCGATTACTGCTGCGGTTATCGCGTCCGGTATTCCCGGCGACCATTTGGGCATCCATACCCATGATGACACTGAAAACGCAGTGGCTTGTACCCTGGCCGCCGTTGATGCGGGGGCACGTCAGATTCAGGGTACATTGAACGGTTTGGGCGAACGCTGTGGCAATGCCAACCTCACCGCATTGATCCCGATCCTTTTATTGAAGGAACCCTATGCCAGTCAGTTCGATACGGGCATCTCTAAAAAGGCGTTAAGCAACCTGACCCGTACCAGCCGCATGCTGGATGAAATTCTCAACCGGGTGCCGCACAAGCAGGCAGGGTTTGTTGGGGCGTCGGCCTTTGCCCACAAGGCCGGACTGCATGCCAGTGCCATCGCCAAAGATCCGACAACCTATGAACATATCGACCCGGCGCTGGTCGGCAATACGCGGATCATTCCGATGTCCAATCAAGCCGGTCAGTCCAATCTGCGCAAGCGACTGGCAGAGGCCGGTCTGGATGTGACCAGGGGCGATCCTGCGCTTGGCCGAATCCTTGAAGAGGTGAAAACACGCGAAGCAGAGGGTTATGCCTATGACACTGCGCAGGCAAGTTTCGAGTTGCTGGCGCGGGAGGTTCTGGGACAGCTACCCGAATTTTTCGAGGTGAAACGCTATCGCGTGACTGTCGAGCGGCGCAAAAACAAATACAACAAGATGATAAGCCTTTCCGAAGCGGTCGTGGTCGTCAAAGTGGATGGTGAAAAACGTCAGTCGGTCAGCGAAAGCATGGATGCAGCAGGTGGTGACCGTGGTCCGGTCAACGCGCTGGCCAAGGCTTTGGCCAAGGATCTGGGCCAATATTCGGCACTGATCGAAGACATGCGGCTGGTCGATTTCAAGGTGCGCATCACACAAGGCGGCACCGAGGCTGTGACCCGGGTCATCATCGACAGCGAAGACGGGCAGGGCCGTCGATGGTCGACAGTAGGTGTCAGCGCCAACATAATAGATGCCAGTTTCGAGGCGTTGCTGGATGCGATCCGGTGGAAATTGATCAGAGATTTGAAAGCCGAAGAGACATGATCGGCAAAGTGGTCACGTTTATCGTTTCATCAGTTGTGATTACCTTCGGCATTGCCGGCGTGCTGATCCTGTCGCAACGCCCAAAGGAAATACCGCCCGGCGATGGTCTGGATTTCAGTCAAACGCTTGAAAACGAAAGACAAGTGCCAAAGCCGCTTACCCAAGTGGCAATGCGTGACGGCTTTCCCTTACAGGTCCGTCGATATGACAGCATTGCGCCAGACGCGCCACTTCTGGTGTTGGTGCACGGTTCCGGCTGGCACGGTCTGCATTTTGATGGCTTGGCGCGCAGTCTGACTGCCGTCGCTGATGTGATCGCACCCGATTTGCGCGGACATGGCCCAAAGCCCGGACAACGCGGCGACATTGAATATATCAACCAGCTTGAGGATGACCTTGCCGATCTGATCAAAGCCACGGCCAAGCCTGGTCAAAAGGTGGTGCTGGGCGGCCATTCCTCTGGCGGTGGCTTGGTTCTGCGTTTTGCTGGCGGTGCCCATGGGGGCATGCTGGACGGCGCGCTGCTGCTGGCCCCGTTTCTAAAATATAACGCGCCGACAACGCGCCAGAATTCGGGCGGTTGGACCAATGTGCTGACACGGCGGATCATCGGGCTGAGCATGTTGAACAGCTTCGGGATCACAGCCTTGAACCATCTGACTGTTATCCAGTTGCGCATGCCACAAGCCGTGTTGGACGGACCGCTGGGCGATACGGCGACAACAACCTATTCCTATCGTCTGAACACCGGTTTTGCGCCGCATGGCGACTATCTCAGGGATGTGGCGGCCTTGCCGCGTTTCACGCTGATCGTCGGGGCGCAAGACGAAGCCTTTGATGCGGCGTTGTACGAACCGACAATGGGCGCGGTGACAGACAAGGGCACCTATGTGATCGTCGATGGAGTCAAACATCTGGACATCGTCGATGCCGTGCAAACACGCGAAACTATCGAAAGCTATCTCAATGACTTCTGATCCGACGCAGGCGTTTTTTACCTTACACAGGGATTTGCCCCGCGAAGGGCCGGGCGAACCCGCAGATATTCATTGGGCGGCCAGCGTCGCGGGCACACCCCAAACAGCACAGATGGCTGATGTCGGTTGCGGTCCAGGTGGCGACATCGGTTCCCTGCTGGAAATTGCGCCCAGGGGACAGGTGACTGCCCTCGACAAGATAGCGCACTTTGTAACAGCTGCCCGAGAGACCTGGCAGGGGGACGGGCGGGTGACGGTGCTCAAGGCGGATATGGCGGTCATCCGCAATCAATATGATCTGATTTGGTGTGCTGGCGCGGTTTATTTTCTGGGAGTCACCGAAGCCTTGACCGGGTGGCGCAAATCCTTGACCCGCAATGGGGTGATCGCATTTTCAGAGATATGCTGGTTCACCGACCGGCCCTCGCCAAGGGCGCGAAAGCTTTGGTCCGGCTATCCGGCGATGACAGATGCGGCAGGCATTCAGCAACGGGTCGAAGCGGCAGGCTATGAAGTTCTGGATACACGCCCTTTGTCGGATGCAGCCTGGGAAGCTTATTTGACACCACTTGAAATACGTATCGCAGCCCTGCGTAAAGGTGCTGATTCAGCATTGCAAAAGGTGTTGGACGAAGCAGCCGAAGAAGCGGCCTGTTGGCGTGAACACCGGCAGGAATTCGGCTATTTGCTGAGTGTCGTTCGACCAAAATGAGTTTTGATGAGGATCTGAAGGCCTGTGCCAGCCTGGTTGAACGCGCCGACCCCTGGCGCTTTCGCGCTGTGATGGCTGCACCTGTCGCGGCCCGACGCGTGTTGTTCCCACTTTATGCCTTTAACGTCGAAGTTGCCCGCGCGCCCTGGGTCACACAGGAGCCGATGATCGCGGAGATGCGGCTACAATGGTGGCGCGACATCGCCGAAGAAATCGCCAAGGGTGCGCCAGTACGTCGCCATGAAGTGGCCACGCCCCTGGCATCAGTCCTTTCGGTTGAAAATGCTGATCTTTTGGATGAGCTTATCGCAGCAAGGCGTTGGGATATATACAAGGATGCCTTCGAAAGCCAGGCGCATTTTGAACGTTATATTGATCAGACCACAGGCAATCTGGCATGGATTGCGGCCAATACGCTTGGTTGTGCTGATGAACAAACCGTGCGGCATGCAGCTTTTGCCTCGGGCGTTGCTGCCTGGTTTCGCGCCATTCCCGAGCTTGAGGCGCGCGGGCGCATCCCGTTGCTGGACGGGACCGCTGCGGGTGTTGCCAAACTGGCAGATGCCGCGCTTGCCCGGTTGGCCCAAGCCTGCGCAAACCGATCCGGCGTAGACCGTGCAGCACGGCCAGCACTGCTGCATGTTGGACCCGCCCGAAAGATCTTGCTGGCGGCTGCAGGTGATCCCGGCGCGGTGATTGATGGGCGCTTGCCACACCCTGTGGACAGCGACCGTTTCGGTCTTGCCTATCGTGTGCTCACAGGCCGCTGGTAGCGGTCAGGCTGGTTCGGCCTTGGGACGCATGACCAGCCAGATCAATGCGCCACCGGCCAGGGTCAGGAAGGGGATCATCGCGATATTCACCGCTGCCCAGCCCGTTGCGGCGTCGCCACCTGCACAGTTCATCAAGCCGCCGGAGGCCAATGACGCCAGGGTCACACCTCCAAAGACCAGCAGATCGTTGAGCCCCTGCATTCGGCCCCGCTCGTGCGGTTCATGGGATCCGGCAAGCAGGGTGGTGGCACCAATGAAACCAAAGTTCCAACCGAGCCCCAGCAGGATCAGGGAACTGTAGAAATTCATCAAGGCGACCCCTTGCAATGCAACAATCCCGGCGATGCCGAGGATCGCGATGCCCAGTCCCATGATCTTTTCCACGCCAAAGCGGGCAATCAGATGGCCGGTAAAGAACGAAGGAGCGAACATAGCCAGGACATGGCCTGTAACGACATTCGAGGCATCCGAAACGGCGAACCCGCAGCCAACAACCGCCAATGGCGTCGAGGTCATCACGAGGTTCATCAGCGCGTAGGACACCATGGCGCAAATCACGGCGACGGCGATGCGCGGGGTGGTGAGCAATTCCCAGCGGGTGCGCCCCTTGGGGCTGTCCATTGTCGGGGCAAGTGGTTTTGGTATGTCGAGCAAAAAGAACATCGCCATACCAACAAGGTTCAATGCCATCGCGGTCAGATAAACCGGAAGGAAGCGCATCACGGTGGCATCCCCGCCATCCGAAAGAAAGGAAACAAGCTGCGGCCCGATGATGGCAGAGATCAGTCCACCAGCCATCACATAGGAAATGGCCTTGGGGCGAAAGGAATCCGAGGCGGTATCCGCCGCTGCAAAGCGAAAGAACCCCTGGGAGGACATATAGATGCCGGTAAAGTAACTGCCGACCAGAAAGACCCAGAAATTGTTTATCGTCAGGGCATATGCACAGATCATCGCGCCGATCAGACCGCCGAGGGCACCAATAAGGAATCCCGCACGTCTCCCGTGTTTCTGCATCAGCGGTGACAACCAGGGCGCGGTGGACATCGACCCAAAGACAATCAGCGAAATGGGCAGTGTCGCTAGACAGGCGTTGGGGGAAAGCTGTTGGCCTGCCAGTCCGCCGATTACAAAGATCATGGTAATCTGGCTGCCTAGAAATGCTTGTGCGGCAACAAGAACAGCTACATTGCGCTTCGCGCGTGAGTCATCAATCATGCAGAAATTTCCTTTGTTGACGATTGGGTAAACCTCTGTTCCGGAAGGAGCAACCCCTGAGCTGAAAGAGGTGCTGCGCTTGGCCCTTGTGTCCAGCGATGGCCTGCCTAAGATCGCCCCGATGAAACCGACGGGTCATATCCTTTTGCTTGCGGGTAGCGCCGAAGCGCGCCAGATCGCGGTGGCGTTGACAGACCGGGGCATCGCCCTGCGCACAGTTTTGTCCGAACCACCCCGAGGGGCCAACCCGATGCCGGTTCCCTTTGAGGTTGTTAGTGATCCAACACCTCAACTGATGATCGGGGCTGCATCGGATGCAATTGCCATTCTGGACGCCAGCCATGGCTTTGACGGGCGCATGACGGAGCTGGGACATGCGGCAGCTTTGCAGCTTGATCTGCCGTTTGTGACCCTTTCGCGGCCGATATGGGAGGTCTGCGGGGAAGAACACTGGCATCGCGCTGCTGATGTGTCGGCGGCAATGGCGATGATCGCGCCGTCAGAGCGGGTGTTTTCAGCCACGGGGTGGCAGAGCCTGCCGGAGTACGCCGGTTTCAAGGGCGCCTGTTTGATGGTGCGCCAAACCAGCCCACATGATCGGCCGCCACCATTTGAATTTGTAGAGTTGGTGTTTGGCAAGCCACCCTTCACGGTGTCAGGTGAAAGGACATTGTTTCAGGAGCTTGCGGTCGACACGTTGATTGCGCGTAACCTCGGCGGGATTCCCAGCCGCCCCAAACTGGATGCGGCCAGGGAATTGGGGCTCAAGGTGATCCTGATTGACCGGCCTAAAGCACCGCGTGGCATTCAGGTCGTGCACAATATTGCAGATGCATTGCAGTGGGTAGAAAAGCTTTGAGCGACGTATCGTCAATCATTCGCACCGATCAGGATGTAGCGGAGGCCGCAGCCAGACTGGCATTGATCGAGCCGCGTTTCGCGCAGGTATTGTCGCAGACAGGACCGCTGCCGTTGCGGTTGAAACCCGATGGTTTTGCCGGTTTGCTTGAGATCATCGTCAGTCAGCAGGTGAGCGTTGCCTCCGCAGATGCCATTAGGTTGCGCATGAACGCGGTGGGGCTGTTCTCGGAGCAGGCGGTGTTATCTGCGGGAGAAGACGGGCTGCGCAACACCGGGCTGAGCCGGCCCAAGGCGCGCTATGCGTTGAATCTGGCAGGTGCGGCGCTTGACTATAACGCGTTGCATGATCTTGATAATGCACAGGTGATGGCTCGGTTGACGGCAATTACAGGCGTTGGGCCGTGGACGGCGCAGATCTATGCAATGTTCTGCATGGGGCGGGCGGATCTGTTTCCGCATGGGGATCTGGCATTGCAGGTTGCAGCACAGGCATTGTTTGAATTGGGCGAAAGGCCCAAACCCGAAGCATTGGCGCAGATGGCGGAAAACTGGGCACCCTGGCGGTCGGTTGCAGCCCGTGCACTCTTTGCCTACTACCGGATAGTGAAAAACAGAGAGGGGCTTGGATGACACGGGTTTTGAACGCGGAGCGGCGGGAAGCGAAATCGGGCGAAACACGCTCGATCGTGGTGTTTCTGCACGGATACGGTGCCAATGGTGCGGACCTTTTGGGCCTGGCTGATCCATTGGGTGAACATTTGCCCGACACGATGTTTGTGGCACCTAATGCGCCGGAAACGATCGCGGGCATGCCCAATGGTTATCAATGGTTTCCGATTCCCTGGATTGATGGATCATCTGAAGAAGAATCCATGCGTGGAATGGATCAATCCGTTCAGGACCTGAATGCGTTTCTGGATGCGCTGATGGTAGATGAGGATGTGCTGCCCGAACAGGTGGTTCTGTTCGGGTTCTCACAAGGCACGATGATGGCGCTCCATGTCGCCCCGCGCCGCGAAGATTCGGTTGCGGGCATCGTTGCGTTTTCAGGGCGGTTGCTGGCACCAGAATCTCTTGCGGAAGAAGCCGTTGTAAAACCTCCCATCCTGTTAGTGCATGGCGATCAGGATGATGTTGTTCCGCCTGAATCCCTGGCTCAAGCGGCAGAAGCGCTTGAAGCGGCAGGGTGGAAGGACGTTTATGCCCATATCATGAAAGGCACGGCTCATGGCATCGCACCGGATGGATTAAGCGTAGCCCTTGCCTTTATGCGCGATAAGTTGGGCCTGTAGCCGGCTGTCACAAAGCTGTCACGAACCCCCTCTAACCATATCCTCGACATCTTGTGCCAAGCTTGGGCTTGCCAGAGCAAAAACACGAGATATAGTCGCGGAAAAGGCTAGAGGGCGCAGGCCAGTGCAAGGCGATTTCAGAAGCGAGTTTACGAGACAACCGTCGGGGCTCAAACACAGGCCCGCCCTGGTTTTGAATGCGGACTACCGGCCACTGAGCTATTATCCCTTGTCGCTGTGGCCATGGCAGGATGCGATCAAGGCCAAATGGCTGGACCGCGTCGACATCGTTGCAGAATATGACGATGTGGTGCGCAGCCCGACAATGACATTGAAAATTCCATCCGTTATTGTCCTGAAAGATTATGTAAAACCTCAAAAGCGCGTGGCCTTCACGCGCTTTAATTTATTTCTGAGGGACGAATTCTGCTGCCAGTATTGCGGTGCGCGCGGAGAGTTGACCTTTGACCATGTGGTGCCACGCGCCTCCGGCGGCGTGACTTCATGGCAGAATGTGGTGGCGGCCTGTTCGCCTTGTAACCTGCGCAAGGGGTCGCGGCCTCTGCACCGAACCGGCCTGCACCTGCGTAAAACCCCGCGCCAGCCAGCAGCAGAAGAACTACGCAACATGGGGCGCAAATTCCCCCCAAACCACCTGCATGACAGTTGGATAGACTTCTTGTACTGGGATGCAGAGCTTGAGGCCTAGGCCCCGTGCGTTTGATGCTTTCAGGTTGCAGCAAAGGCATGCTGAATCGTTGCAGGTCTGACGTCTGGCTGCGACAGGCGGGCTTATTCTGATTGCATGGATGCAAGATGGGGCAAGACATAGCTTTGCCCGGCAGCGGCTGGCATGTTTACTGTCAGGTCACATCCGTATGCCTTTGACAGCACATCATTTTGCATAACTCGGTCAGGCGGGCCAGAGAGCAGTAACTTGCCGTCCAGGACAATGGCCATTCGATCTGCAAACATGGCGGACAGATTGAGGTCATGCATCACCGCGACCACGCCGCCGCCACGTGTGGCATAATCCCTGATCAATTGCATGACCAAAAGCTGATGCCCGATGTCGAGGCTCGCAACCGGTTCGTCCAGCAAGAGCCAGCGCGGTGCGCTCTCGACCACCGGATTCCAGACCTGGCACAAGACCCGCGCCAATTGAACGCGCTGTTGCTCGCCGCCTGATAACTCCTGATAGAAACGCATGGCATAGCCATCAAGACCCACTGCTGCCAGTGCGCGGTCGGGAATGTCCGCGCGTTCGCCCGATGTGCCACTCATCAGACCCATACGGACAACTTCGATCACGGTGAAGGGGAAAGCCAGCGTGCTGGCCTGTGGCAGCACACCACGCAGCGCGGCAAGTTCCCAGGGTTTCAACCCACTTATGTCCTGACCGTTCAGGCTAACGCTGCCGGTGAAATTGATTTCATCCGTGATCGCTTTCAAAAGTGTCGACTTGCCGGAACCGTTCGGGCCGACGATGGCGGTGACCTCACCAGAATGCGCCGTGAGGTCGATGCCACGGAGAATCTGTTTTTTACCGATTCGGGCGTGAATGTTGAGCGCTTTTAGCATTACAGATCCACCAATCCGCGGCGACGCAGCAGTATCCACAGAAACACCGGCGCGCCAAGGACGGCCGTGACGATCCCGATGGGCAGTTCCGCGGGCGCAATGATGACGCGGCTGATCACATCCGCAACAAGCAACAGGCTGGCTCCGAGCAGGGCAGCATTGATCAACAGTGTCTGGTGATCCGGTCCGGTTGCCAGCCGCAACAGATGCGGCACGACGATACCAATGAAGCCGATCCCGCCTGAAACGGCCACCGCAGCCCCGGTTGCGGCGGCAACAGTCAGGATGGCGGTGTTCTTGACCCGTTGCACGGGGGTACCCATATGCGCGGCCGTGGCCTCGCCCAGGGCGAGACTGTTCAATCCATGGCCCAATGAGGCAGCCAAGAGAAGGGCGACGCCGATAACCGGACAGGCGACCAGAACCTTGGTCCAGGTGGCACCGGCAAGTGAACCGAGCCCCCAGAATGTCAGATCACGCAGTTGCGCATCATCGGCCAGGTAAACCAGTATACCGGACACCGCCCCGGCAAGGGCGCCCAGGGCAATCCCTGCCAGCAACATGGTTGCGACTGAGGTGCGTCCTGCCCGCGTTGAGACCCGGTACAGGATCATTGTCGATCCCCATCCTCCAAGAAAGGCGGCAAGCGGGACCAGCCAGTAGCCAATAAATCCCATCACCCCCAAAGGCAGCAGCCCACCCAGAACAATGGCCAGGATCGCCCCAAGGCCTGCGCCCGCAGAGACTCCCACAAGTCCGGGGTCGGCCAGTGGATTACGGAACAATCCCTGCATCACGGCGCCTGAAACTGCCAGGGATGCCCCGACCGCAATGCCGAGTATCAACCGGGGCAACCGGATGTCCCACAATACCACGCGTTCCATCTGGCTCAGGGGAGCACCTGTCACGAGTTTCTGCAAAGCCCCCCAAAGAGAGGTGCCCGATGCCCCTGTGGCAAGGCTTGAGATGCTGACCGCCACCAGTACAACGACGAGCCAGACATGGGCCTGACGTGCGGTTCTGCGACGGTCAAAAGGCAGGGCGGACTCCGCTGTCAAGGTCATCCGCTCAACTACCGTATAAAGCGCGGTTCAGGTCGGACACGGCATCGGCTGTGCGCGGCCCGAAACCCAACAGATACAATCCGTCCATCCGGATCACTGCGCGGTTCTGCGCCGCAGGAGTTGAGGCAATGGCGGGCAATGACAACAGGCCGTCGATTGAGCCGTCATGATCTCCCGCGCGTTCCATCATCAGAATCGCATCTGGTGCGGCGGCGATAACGGCCTCATCGGTGAGGGGCTTGTATCCTTCAAAAACAGTCACCGCATTCCGGGCACCGGCCATTTCGATCATGGCCGCAGCCGCTGTATTTGTGCCCGAGGCCATGATTCTCCCGCCCTGTGTACTGAGAACGAACAACACGCGCCTTTTTTCGCCGTCAACTTTTCCTTGGGACGTCTGCATCACAGTGTTCAATCGTCGGCGCAGATCAGCGGCCAATGCCTCGGCCTTTTCTTCTTCGTTGATGGCCTTGCCAATTGCCATGATTTTTGCGCTGACACCCTGCGCGGAAAATTCATCTGGGACCGTGACAAAGGGGATATGCGCCCCTTCCAGCACGCTGATTGTCTCCAATGGTCCCGCTCCGTCCTCGGCGATGATCATTGTGGGATCGGTGGCCAGAACCCCTTCGGGAGACAGGGCGCGCATGTAACCGACATCGGGCAGGCTTTCTGCTTCGGGCGGGTAGCTTGAGGTGGTGTCGCGCGCCACCAAACGGTCAGCAGCCCCAAGGGCAAAGATGATTTCGGTCACCGATCCACCAATTGACACGATACCGCCCGGCTTGCTCTGCGCCAGGGCTGGCAGGGATGTTGAGATCAGGCAGAAGGCCGCGACGAGCGTAAGTGACCTCATGCCGACACCTGAGCGTTCAGACCTTCGAGGCCCGCCACCAGCTTGCCCCAGGCCGGGCGGCAATCGCGGCCGTCCTTGCCGACCCCGAAGACCTGAAAAATCAATCCACCCGTCGCATTGAAGGCCTCGATCGAAACCGCCGGGCCGCGCTGTGTGGGTTTGTCTACCGCCCAGACCTCTGCAATGTGGTCAAGGCGCAGATGCAGGTTGAAGCGCGGATCCATCACATTTTGCCAGGGACCCATTGCCTTAAGGTTCTCGATGGGTCCGGAATGGATCTGGATGCAGCCACGGTTGCCGGTAAAGACCATGATCTCCAGTTCACTTGCCGCGACCTCCTGCAGCATCTGATCAACCGCGGCTGGTTCCAATGCGCGGGCAAGGGGTTCGCCCGCAATCCGGTAAGCCCCCAGCCGGTTCATTTTGAGCTTGGACGTCAGGCGCATGAACTGATGCGTGTCCGTCATCCGCGCCCATTCCTTCTGCAGGATATCGAGCTTTGAGATGTCCGCTTTTGGGGTCTCGTCCGGTTTGCGCGCCTCGACCTTCAGCGATTGGGATTGATCCTCAAGGCGCAATTCCGCCTTGGCGCGTTCAAATGCCGCAATGTCAGAGCCATCACGCAGGAAGATCTTGTGGACCGCATCGCCCGCGGCATCAAAGACCTGCAGGCTGCGCCGCGTGCCAGCATCGGTTTCCTTTTCAACCATGTAGGCATGTTTCCAATGGCTTGGGAAAATACGCAGGTCAATGTCGTCTGTCAGGATCATCGAGGCATGTGCGCCGGATTGGTAGTTGTCGTAGGTTCCGACCTTTTCGTTGACGCAGGATGGATTGCGGGTCAGGGCCATGACTTCGCCCAGAGTTTGAGCCGCCGCCATGATCCCGTCTGGATGCGCCGCGACGCGCAAGGATCCCTCACCACAATGTGCCGCGATCAACTGTGCCTCGCTGATGTTCAGCTTGTCGGCGAGGTCGCGTTCTCTCATTTGCGGGTTCTCGATTCGACATGCGCGGATGTGGTCCGGGGTTGGGGAATCTGTCTGGGTCATGCAGCACCTCTTGGCCTAATCATTGGGGGGAGGGGGCTGGCGAGGCGCGGTCGCGCGCTGGCTGGCAAAGGTTTAGTAAAATACTCAGCCTTTATTCTTGACACTTTTACTATGTCTTTTTAGAAGGCGCAAGAACGCCAGGACGATCGGCGTGAAAAATTTGCACTGCCGCCGCCAGCCCATCGCAAGCACTTGGCCCCACTAGATGTTTGCGAGGACTCCAATGACGATTTTGACTGCCGGCACGCGTGCTGCCTTGTTGGGCACGACCAGCCTTATTTTCCTAGGAATCAGCGCACATACATTACGCGCTCAGGAGGCGGGTGACGGCTTTCTCGGCACGTTGGTTCTGGGCGAGAGCAAGCGGGATGTTCTGACCGATACCGCCGTTCCGGTAACGGAAGTGGACCAAGAGGAAATTGATGACAGACAGGCGGGAACCGTCGCCGAACTGATCGACTCCGTACCGGGTGTCAGCCTGGTCAACGGTTCCACACCACAGGGTTCCGGCATCAATATTCGCGGATTCGGAGCGAATGGCACCTTTGGTACAGATAGCAAGGTGGCGGTGCAGGTCGACGGGGCGAGCGTCGGTGCGGAAAAGCTGTACCGCATCGGCACGCAACTGTTCACCGATCCATTTCTTTATAAAAGCGTGAGCGTGATCCGTGGTACGGTCGGCAGCTTTGAATATGGCTCTGGCATCGTTGGTGGTGTGGTAAAGCTGGAAACAAAAGATGCATCGGATTTGATGCAGGGCGAGATCGGGTATGCCCTTGGCCAGACGTTGGAGTTCAGCAGTAACGGCACCGGGATCACATCCTCAAGTGTTTTGGCATGGCAGCCAACACAGGACATGGAATTTCTGCTGAACTACACATGGCGTGATCAGGACAACCAGAAGGACGGGGGCGGTAACGCCATCGGCAACAGCGCCTTTTCCCTGCCATCAGGTCTGATCAAGGCGAAATATACCTTTGGCGAGAATCGCGATCAGTCCGTGACGCTCAGTTTTGCCAAAACTACGGCCAGCGACCGTGACGTGCCTTTTGACAGCTTTACTACCACTGCGAATGCATTTGGCCATGTTGACCGTGATACGGATTCAACAACGGCTGTTTTGACCTACAATTTCAATCCGGCAGACAATGACCTGATCGATCTTGATGTCGTATTGTCCTACGCGGACCAGCAGATTGATCAGCGGTATGTGCCGGGGACGTCACCACTGGAAAACACGCCAAGTGCGGCTGGGTTATTGGCCTTGGTCAATGCCGATCACCGCTATCAAACAACCAAACTGGCCTTTAAAAACACCAGCCTTTTCAACACTGGTGCCGTCAGCCACGACTTGCGTACAGGGCTTGAGCTTATCCGTCGTGAAAGACTTGACGCCAGTTCGGCGGCGGGTGGTGTTGACAATCGTTTAGCCCTGTTTGCTGTGGATGACATGCGGATTGGTGATGCGTGGACCGTAACACCTGCATTGCGGTATGAGTCGTCGAAAATTACAGGTTCGACCGCGCCCAATGATGGGACATTCAAAAGCGATGCAGTGATGGGCGGACTCTCGGTTCGCTACGCTTTTGGCAACGGTTTGGCGCTGTTCGGTAGCGCCGCATATACCGAAGGCTTGCCCATCATTGACGATCTGGATACCGCCTCGGCGATCACACAATCCGAAAAATCACGCACCTTTGAAATAGGTGCATCGTTTGATCGTTCGGACCTGTTCCAAAGTGGTGATAATTTCTCGATCAAAGGCGTAGTTTATCAAACCAGCCTTTACGACGTGACCAGCTATCTGGTGCCCGGCGTTCGCCCACCTGCACCGGCCCTGGACAAGATCGAAACCGAAGGTCTGGAAGTCGAAGTCTCTTACGCGATGGAAAGCGGCTTCTATCTGGACCTGAATGCAAACATGGTGAAAGGATCTGAATTTGGTCCCGGTTTGCCTGTAACAGACTGGCGCAATTCCCCTGCAGACAGCGTGAGGTTCACGCTTGGCAGGAAATTCGGGGATGAGTTGGATCTTAGCTGGGAAGTCGTGGCAAATACCTCGATTGACGGCGGGCGCGCTGCTACTTCGGGCTTTGGTGTCCACAATCTGCGCGCCACCTATATTCCGCAATCCGGGGTATTGAAGGATACGCAAATCCGTGTGGGGCTGGAGAACGTGTTTGACCGTGATTATACGCCCCATCTTTCCACGCGACCGGCACCGGGTCGCAATTTGAAACTCACCCTTTCCAAACTGTTCTGAGGATGATCATGGGCAAGAATATCGTCTTTGCCGCTGCGCTATCGTTGGGTGCGGCGGCTGCCTTGGCGCAGGATGTCGACCAACAGTTGACGGTCGAGCTGAATTCCGTGGCAAGTGCCGAGTCAGGATGCCTTCTGACCTTCATGGTGACCAACAGTTTTACCGACGCGATCGACAGCGCGATATTCGAGACCGTGCTTTTCACCACTTCAGGACAGGTGGACCGACTGACCCTATTCGATTTCGGCAACCTTCCTTCAGGACGGCCACGGGTACGCCAGTTTCAGGTGGATGGATTGCGTTGTGATGATCTTGGTCAAGTTTTGATCAACGGGGCCAGTACATGCCAGGTGGATGGTGCAGAAAGTTCGCACTGCGCCGCGCCAACTCTTAAAACCCGCACCGAAACGGAGTTTCTGGGATGAATTTTCTTCAGGCACTGCAAGATTTGATTGCCGAGGTGTTCAACCTTGGTGGTCCGGTAGTGGTATTGCTGATCGCCGTGTCGATCCTGACAACAGGCGTGGTTTTTTACAAAATCTGGCAATTCCGACAGGCCGGTGTCGGGCGTCACACGGCCTTGCAGGCTGCTATTGAATCCTGGGATCAAGGGGACCAGCCCAAGTCGTTCAGATTGTTGAACGACAGCACCAGCTACTTGGCCGCCGTGATCCGCATGGCAATGGAACATCACGTCGTTCCCGATATTGGTCAGCGGCTGGAGGCCGAGGCAGAGGCACGTTTTGCGGTGCTGGAGCGCGGATTCCGGCTGCTTGATTCTGTCGCGCAACTTGCGCCGCTGTTGGGTCTGTTCGGGACGGTTCTTGGCATGATCGAGGCTTTCCAGTCGCTCCAGGCTGCGGGAAGCCAGGTGGACCCGTCCTTGCTTGCGGGGGGGATCTGGGTGGCGCTGCTGACAACTGCTGTCGGCCTGGGAGTCGCGATGCCGACGTCCGTAATCTTGTCCTGGCTGGAAAGCCGTATGGCATCTGAACGCGTTTTGGCCGAACGGGCACTGGCGGCTATTCTCACACCCACTGGTGAGATGGGACCAGAACAGCGCAGTCAGCAGAACGCCGCGCCCAGCAGCCGGCCTGTTCTTCATGGCGCTTAGAGCTACATATCGCCGCCGGCCTTTGTCCATGACATCCCTGATTGATGTCATTTTTCTGTTGCTGTTGTTCTTCATGCTGTCCTCGACCTTTTCCAAATTTGCCGAAGTCGAACTGGCAGGCCCGGCGGGGCAGGGAGGCGGTGAAGCGGGCGACACATTGTTTGTGCAGGTCTCTGCGCAGGCGCTTCGTCTGAATACCGCATCCTTGCGCATCGAAGAGTTGCCTGCGCGGCTGAGGGAGTCAGCCGAAGACGGTGCTGCGCATGTCCTGCTCAGCCTGTCGGATAATGTTACCGCCCAGCGTCTGACGGAAGTATTGGTAGTCCTGCGCAGGCTGCCAGCGCTGAAGCTCAGCATCCTGGCCCCGAGATGAGACCTTCCTTGTCCCGTCGCCCCAAAGAGCCGACGATCGCACTGATCAACATCGTGTTCCTGATGCTGATCTTCTTTATGGTGGCAGGCACATTATCACCTTCAATGGACGATGATATAACGCTGGTCGATACGCAGGCACTGGAAGGGGCCGAGCCTCCAGATGCCCTGGTCATCGACAAGACCGGCCAATTGCGCCATCGTGGTATCGTGCTGACATCCGCAGCAGCCTATCTGGACCGGCCCGACAGCCGCCCCCGTGATGTCGTGCGTCTATTGCCGGATCGTGATCTGTCTGCCACTCAATTGTTGGCAATATCTGCCGAACTGCGTGCGGCGGGTGCCGGGCGGATCATTCTCGTGACCGAAAGGGCCTTGCAATGATTGTGCGGTCCCGTCTGGCTTTTGCGATCGTTCTTGGTGTTTCATCTGCCTTGCATCTTGGGGCGATGACATTGCTTTGGACCGCGCCTTCCCCCGAAATCGAAGGCGGGACGTTGATGGCGGAGACATCATTCGGATCAAGCTTTTCAGACCTTGCGGAAGGGGTACAGCAAGCGACCGAGACACTGAAGCAAGTCACCCCGAACACCGCGCCTGCCATTACGCGAGCCGTACAACCAGAACAGTTAACGGCCAGGTCGGTCGCTGTGCAGGCCACTCCTGCGGCTGCGCAGGCCAGCACACCGATCAGGGCGTTGAAAAGCTCAGAACATGCCAAATCACAACCCGTTCCTGGCGTGGTGCAACAACCAGCGCCAGTTTCTGCAAAAAAAGCGCAACCCGTGCAGCCCGAACTGACCGTTTCAGCTTTGCCTGAACCCGCCGCAACACCGGTTTCGGTCAGATCACGCATGCCTGCCAAACGCCCCGAGCCTTCAAATGTCAAACCGGTACGAAGTCGTTCCAAGCAGAAAGGAAATGCAAGCCGCAACGCCAAGGCAGGACAGCAGACTGGTCATGCAGCAAAACCTTCGCAGGCGCGCCAGGCAGGAAAAGCGGTTACGAAAAAGGCGCAGGGCGGTGCCGCTGCATCAAATTATCCTGGATTGGTCATGCAGCGTATCTCACGGGTTCCAAGGCCGCGAACATCCGCGCGTGGCGTCGCGGTGATCCGCTTCTCTATTGCTGCGAATGGGCGGCTGGCCTCGGCCAGCGTTGCCGGGTCTTCCGGGTCAGGGGCGCTTGATCAGGCGGCTTTGGCGGTGGTGCGCAAGGCACAGCCGTTTCCGCCGCCGCCCAACGGCGCACGCCGCAGCTATTCAATCAAGATCAAGGGCCGTTAGGGTCATCGCAGGTGCGCAGGACTGCCCCCGTCCGGCTAGTCAACAACGCAGTTCTGCATGCTGTCCGCCTTCAACGTGTTTTCCAGCGTCGCGCCTTGTCCCTTGGTCCACCAGACATCGCTACCAGATACATATTTTGCGCCTGACGCCGCTACCACATTTACGAAAATCCGGTCTGCGCCATCAAGGGGCAGGATTGCGAGGGAATTTGCTCCCGAATTGACATATTGTACCGTGAGGGCTGCGCCTTCTCCACAGGAATAGCTTTGCGATTGCACGCTATCCGAAGTGTCGGCGGCGAGCGGGATGGACAGGCTGACCTGCGCGGTTGCCGCGCTGGCGGTCGCCATAAGGGCAAGCGCCAATGATGTGATACGCATTCTGTAATCTCCTGCATGTGGCCAGTGCTGGCATGTGAGTGTACGGGTCTGGCGAAGGCTTCAAGTCATCGCCAAGGATCATGTATTGAGGATGCTGCGCAAGGCCTTGATTTCTTCCTCGACGATACCATGACCCTCGCCGGGATAGATTTGTGTGGTGACATCAGCACCCATATCGCTGAACGATTTCTGTGTTGTTTTCACACGAGCAAGCGGGATGTGCGGATCCCTCTCGTGACATCCCAGAAGCACGGGAGTTCCGTCCATTCGACCATCGTAAACGAACTCTTTTTCTACATGATTATAGAGCGCTTGCTGTCGCGTGCCGGTGCCGTCCTTAGTCCCGACAAGACCACCCGAAAGCCCGGCAACACCCGCAAAGCGCGTGCCTGCCCGCGCGGCATATTCCAGCGCAAGGCAGGCACCCTGGCTGAAGCCGAGAACGACAGTACGATCCGGCGAGATGCCTTCTTTGCCCAATTGCTGCGCGATATTTTCAATTACAGCCAAGGCCGACGACAACCCCGGCTCGTTGTTGGGCAAGGGGGCCAGAAAACTATCGGGCCACCATGAGTTGCCAGCGGCCTCGGGCGCGCGCACGGCGATGTCCGGCAGCCCCAGATGTTTGGCAAGGCGCAACATATCTTCTGGTGCGCCGCCCCGTCCATGCAACATGATCATGGCCAATCGCGCACGGGAAAGGGGGGCACCATCCGAGAGGAGGCGTCCTTGGCCATGTGGGTCATTGGTCATGTGGTTGTCCTTTTCGGGTTGGAGATCGAAGGCAGGATGCGTTCGATTCTGTCGCGCTGGGTTTCGTATTGGGCCGGGAGTTTTAGCGCTTGTCCCAGCGTTTCCATAGGTTCATCCGTGGTAAAACCGGGCGGATCGGTGGCAATTTCGAACAGGACACCACCGGGTTCGCGGAAATAGATTGCGTTGAAATACTGCCGGTCGATTTGCGGTGTCACATCAAAACCCTGGCTGCGCAGGATCTCTTGCCAAGTCTTTTGGACATCGTCGTTTTCCGCCCGAAAGGCAACGTGATGAATGGTTCCGGCTCCCTGCCTGCCAATGGAGGCGGCATTTGATGTGATCAAATCAATGGCCGAACCGCGCCCGTGCCCCTTGGCCTGAAACCGATGACGTTTCACGCCGCCGTCGGTTTCTTCACCGGCGCTGCTATAGCCGAAAACATCCGTTAACAGACGTGCAGTTCGGTCCGGCGCATCCAGCCATAGGGTGACGGAATGAAATCCGCCATCAACGGGTGTATCGTCGCCAGCCGCAAGGTCACCGGTTCCGCGATCCGTTTCAATCAGTTCGATCCGTAACCCGTCAGGATCGGTCAAAGCGATCATTTGTTCGCCAAACCTCTCAGTCGGTCCGTCGAAATCAATTGCTGCCTCGGCAAAGGCCATCATCCAGGAATTCAGGCCACCTATTGGCACCGCATAGGCGACCGCGCTGGCCATACCCGGTCCGGCGCGGCCAGGTCCGGCATCGACAAAGGGAAAGAACGTCAGGATGCTGCCCGGCTCGGCCTGTTTGTTGCCGTAATAAAGATGATAGGTGCCGGGATCGTCGAAATTCACGGTCTTTTTGACAAGCCGTTGCAGCATGGTACCGACATAGAAGTCGACGTTGCCCTGCGGTGGTCCGGAAATTGCAGTGACATGGTGAAGGCCCGGGATCGTCTGTGTCATGACTGCACCCTTTCATATGGTTTGGTTTTCAAGGGAAATGAACACCGCCCTCAGCGCGGCGCGGCTTACCGATATTGTCAGGTAACGGAATGAAATCCGCCTCATCCCCCGGCACAGTATCAAAGCGTCCTTTGGCCCATTCTTCCTTTGCGGCCTCGATCCTCTCTGGGCGTGAGGATACGAAGTTCCACCAGATATAGCGCGGACCTTCCATCGGTGCGCCGCCAAAGATCATGAACCGTGATGTTGTATGGGCGCGCACTGTGATTGCATCACCAGGGCGCAACACCAGAAGCTGGCCTTTTTCAAAACGGTCTCCTGCAATCTCGATCTCGCCCGAAATCGTGTAAAGGGCGCGTTCCTCATAGTCGGCGTCGATGGGCATGTTGTGTCCTGCCTGCAATTCGACATCGCCGTAGAGGGTTTCTGATGCGGTTTGCAGGTTTGACGATTTGCCAAAGGCTTGGCCGGCGATAATACGGGCTTTTATGCCGTCGCTGTCGAACATCGGCAGTTCATCAGATCCATAGTGAATGAACTCCGGTGCGGATTCCTCCTGTGCTTCGGGCAGGGCCATCCAGGTCTGCAATCCGAACAGTTTTTGGCCGTGTTTTTTCCTTTCGTCAGACGTACGCTCGGAATGTACGATGCCTTTGCCCGCCCGCATCCAGTTGACCGCACCTGGTTTGATGGTCTGTTCGGTTCCAAGTGAATCCCGGTGCAGGATTTCGCCCTCGAACAGATAGGTCAGCGTGGCAAGGTTGATATGCGGGTGAGGACGCACGTCGATGCCCTGATCTGTCAGAAACTCGGCAGGGCCCATCTGATCGAAAAAGATGAATGGGCCAACCATCTGTCGCTTGGTTGAGGGCAGGGCGCGACGGACTTCCATTTCGCCCAGATCAACCGCACGGGGCACGATCAGGGTTTCGATTGCGTTGACGCCATCTCTGTCTCCGAGAACAGGGTCGGGGCAAGGGGAATAACTCATCTCATGCAGCTCCTTGTTTGTTTTTCTGAATTCCTAGCAGTAGCATATGTTGCCGCGCCCGTATCGACGCGGCAACACAAATGTAAACCGCCCGCCAATGGTCTGAGTGTAGCGACCTGTGGTCAAAACTTCGAGGCGTCCGCGCGCAGGGTCGTGTGGTTGACCCCTGCCGCCCGCAGCCATGGGCTGCGTGCGGGTATCGTACCTGTCGGTCACCGGTTTTGTGCCGACAGGGATTTGCGGGCTTCCCTTTAGGCCAGTTTGGCGGCCACTTCGACAAGGCGGCGTGCCTGGTGACCGATGGCGGCTTTTGCGTCGTCAGAGAAAGCAGCACCCTGGGTATGGCTATAGCCATAGGGGTTGCCGCCAGTCTTGAAGATCACTTCATCCGTGTAACCGGGTGCCACGATGAATCCGCCCCAATGCATTGCTGTAATGTAAAAGGAACTCAGCGTGGTTTCCTGGCCGCCGTGATCGTTCTGCGCCGATGTCATTGCCGAAATCGGCTTGTTGGCCAGGCCACCCTTGCTCCAGACACCACCAAGCGTGTCGATGAAGGCGCGCATCTGGCTGGCCATCACGCCAAAGCGTGTTCCGGCAGAGATGAGATAGGCATTGGCCCATTCCATATCTTCGGCAGTGGCGTGGGGGATGTCAGCGGTGGCTTCGGCATGGGCCTTCCACGCGTCCTGACTGTTCACCGCTGCGGCAGGGGCGGTTTCAGGTGCCTTGAGAAGACGCACCTCAGCGCCCGCGACCTTTGCCGCCTCGGCAGCAATGGTCGCCATCTGATGATTGGTACCGTAGCTTGAATAATAGATGATTGCGAGCTTAACAGTCATGGGATTTCTCCTGTTTTTGGTGGATGGGTTGAGGTTGTGTGAAGTATAGGCTGACCACTGGATGCCGACCCGATTGCGGGTTTCGTTGTTTGTGCCCTTCAGTTTGAACGCCGGTTGCGAATGGCGTCGAGACTCCATGGGCCAGGGCCGGCAAAGACAATGTAAAGAAAGACAAAGCAGAACAGGATCGCGGCAGCGCCGTTATTGATGGAAGGAAAGAAGCTTTGCGGCGCATGTGCGATGAAATAGGCCACAGCCATCAAGCCCGAACAAACAAAAGCGGCTTGGCGGGTAAACAGGCCAACAAGCAGCAAGCCACCGCCGACCAGTTCGATCACACCAGCGATCCACGACAATGTAAACGCATCGGGAGCCCGATTTTGCGGAAAACCCAGGATCTTGTCCGTGCCGTATGAAAACAGGACGAGGGCCGCAATGATGCGCAACAGGCTCAGCATGCGTGGCGTCCAGACGGTTTCGAGGTTGTGGGCATTCATGTCGGGTTCCTTTCATTTTTCCGAAAACGGACCGGCGCTGCGCGCGTGGCAACACCGTTCCAAAGCATCAGTCCGTGATGACCGACAGTGTTTTCTCCAACTGCGGGCGCAGGTGGGCGTGTTGGTCGGGAAGCTTTAGAGCTTGGCCCAGATGGGCCAGGTCCTCGTCCCGATCAAAGCCGGGTTCGTTTGTTGCAATTTCAAAGAGAACTCCGCCGGGCGTGCGAAAGTAGATCGCCCAAAAGTAGTCCCGGTCAATGACAGGAGTGACATGGGCCCCTGCTGCGAGCAGTGCCTTGCGTACTTCTGCCTGTACTTCGCGATTCTCTACCGCAAAGGCGACGTGGTGAACAGAGCCTGCTCCCTCGCGGGCCGGTGCGGCACCAGGAAGCACCTCAATATCTATAATGTCGGCTCCATTGCCGTTCTCAAGACCCATGCGGATCAGCGCACCTTCCCGATCAATTTCTTGATACCCCATGAAGGTCAGAAGCCTGGCCGTGGCCGCGCCATCACGCAGCCGCATGGTGACACCGCGAAAGCCATGGACACCCTTGTCGGTCGGAACGGGACCGTCGGCATAGGGCGGACGTGCATCTCCTGATACTTCGACAAGTGCAAAGCCATCGCCGTCAGGACCCGCAAACCGAAGCCGCTTCTCCCCGAACTGTATCACCTCTTCGAGGCCATCAACCCCCGCGAGGGCAAGTCGATCACGCCAATAGGGGAGCGCGTTTTCAGGCACTGCAAAGGCCGTTTCGCTGACTTCGCCTGTGCCGCGGCGGCCCTTCACGATATGTGGGAAAGGAAAATAGGTCATTACAGATCCCGGGGTACCGGTCGCGTCGCCGTAATATAGGTGATAGACATCCGGTGCATCAAAGTTGACTGTTTTCTTGACCCGGCGCATGCCGAGCAGCTTGGTAAAGAAATCGTTATTTTCCTGTGCATCCGCGGCCATTGATGTGACGTGGTGCAGGCCTTTGATCTGGGTGAGCATGACGGGCTCCTTCCTGGCTTATGTTGCTTGCTCAAGACATAGGGCATCCAATCATTTAGCAGAATAGGTATAATATTGCATTGACTGTTGCAGTATGCGTAATAATGAGATCATGGGTGAACTGGAATCTATTCGCGTCTTTCTCGCTGTGGCTGAACTGGAAAGTTTTGCCGGTGCGGCACGCCAGCTTGGCATGACGCCTGCCTCTGTCACGCGCACGGTTGCGGCGCTTGAGGACAGGTTGAACCTGCAATTGCTGGTGCGCACGACACGGCGGGTTTCGTTGACATCTGCAGGGGCGCTTTATGCTGCACGGGTGACGCCACTGGCAAAGGGTCTGGCATCTGCCGTCGAAGAGACACGCGAGGCGCAGGGCATGACAGCGGGTCGTATCCGGATCAGTGCGCCCATTTCACTAGGGCTCGAGGTGCTGCCCACTGTCCTGACGCAATTCGCAACACTGCACCCCAAGACCCATGTCGCAGTAAGCCTGTCTGACAGGTTCGTTGATATAGTCGAAGAAGATTTCGATCTGGCCATCCGGGTTTCAGGACCGCCGAATGACAAATCAACCATCTGGCGCAAGATTTGCAAGGTCCCGCGCGTCCTTGTCGCCTCGGCTGATTATGGCGCTGTAAAGGGGCTGCCAGATTCGCCCGATGATCTGCACCGGTTTGACTGTCTCAGCTATGATGCTGAAACACGGGAAGAGACCTGGGAACTGTCCAAAGGCGGATCCCATCGCAGTCACAAAGTTGACGGGACTTTCAGTGTCAATAACGGCGATCTGTTGGCGAAACTTGCGTTGAACGGAGAAGGTATTGCCCTGTTGCCGCGTTTTATTGTCGCCGCAGATCTGGACGCGGGCCGGCTGATTGAGGTTTTGCCTGACTGGTCGATTTCCGAAATCTGGCTAACGCTTTATTATCCGCCCTATAATCGGTTGCCTCTGCGGGTGGCGACGTTCTCCGACTTCTTTGAAACCCATGTGAAAGAGACCTGCAAACTGTGAAAAGGATATGCCGCTTCTCACTGCCATGAGGGGCAGCCAAGAGCGGTATTCATGCCAATCTGTGCCCTCTAATGACAGGGTCGTCTAGAAATCCAGTTCGATCCAGACTGGTACATGGTCCGAAGGTTTTTCCAAGGCCCGAATCTCTTTGTCGATCTGACAGTCGCGCAGCCAATCTGCCACGGCTGGACTAAGCAGGAAATGGTCGATGCGGATGCCGTTGTTGCGATTCCAGGCACCAGCCTGATAGTCCCAGAAACTATAGTGTCCTGGCCCCTGTGTGCGGGCGCGGAATGCATCGGTCAGACCGAGGTTCACCAATTTGCGCCAGGCAGCGCGTGATTGCGGGCGAAACAGCGCATCCTCACGCCAACTGTCGGGCTTTGCTGCATCTTCAGCCTGGGGAATGATGTTATAGTCGCCTGCCATCAAGAATGGAGTTTCGGCCTTCAAGAGTGTCTTGGCCCGATCCTGCAGGCGTTCCATCCAGGCCAGCTTGTAGTCGTATTTCGGACCAGGAGCTGGGTTGCCGTTGGGCAGGTACAGCCCGCAGATCCGCAGGGCATCCCTTTCGCCGATCACGGTGGCCTCGATCCAGCGCGCCTGCACGTCGCTGTCATCACCCGGCAGACCTCTTGTGACATCTTCGAGGGGATATTTGGACAGGATCGCAACACCGTTGAATGATTTCTGACCATGGGTGTGCACGTTATAGCCGCGCTCTTCGAAGATGTCGGACGGAAATGTCTCATCAACCGATTTTATTTCCTGCAACAGGACCACATCCGGTTGGGCAGAGTCCAGCCAGGCGGGCAGGGCGTCAATGCGGGCTTTGATCCCGTTGATGTTGAAGGTTGCGATCTTCATCTTCGTCTCCGCCAAATCCCGTTACGCGTCAGATCCCGCTAGTAGCCCGCTTCACCTTAGGGTGATTCTCATCGGGCTAAATCAACTTTTGGTTGCACATGTCCACCAGTTTGTAGGGAAACAGTCGCGGTCACTTACTGTGTGTAACTCTTTTGTTTACTGTGGAAAACCCTCATTTATCGTCCAGGGTCGCGCTACTGTGGCCGGAGGTCAATGTGTGTGATCTTGTGGACAAAAGAAAGTCGAAAAAATTCCATTTGGCAGAACGATTTTGACGGGCAACGCTGAGTTTGCTGCAACTTATGATTGCGGTTTTTCACATCCAAAAGGAGTATAACCATGACAGCACTTGCACGTTCTTCCGTATTTGCCGCCTCACGAACAGCCGATGCCCATAGCATTGACTCTGGTGCAGGGGTGGAGATGTTCAGTTCCGGATCGCTCGCTTCTACTGCTGATATGATGGCGGGGGACGGTCTTGAGATGTTCACCTGCAGCGTCCTGGGCGCAGGGGCTGACGTGATGGACGGTGACAAGGTGGAAATGTTCACTTGTAGCGTACTTAACATGCGATCCGCAGTTATGGATGGTGACCAGACAGGGCTGTATACCTGCAGCGTCTGATCATCTTGTCACGTTCCAACGGGTCCAGTGAATTGATGCTGGACCTGTTCAATCCCCCGAAATCAGGCTTGCCATGACCAATATCATTACCTTCCCGCCCGTTGACTGCCTGCCAGTCGGGCACGGATGTCGGGATATGAACCTGCAGATACTCGTAAATGCTGTGGCAACAGAGCGGCGCCTACCTGACGACGTCTTCTGGCTCAAGGAAAACGCGGAACTGCTGGGCGTACTGGCGTCCACCCAAGCGCATCGCGCACCGCTTGATCTGACCCCCTATGCCGAGTTTTACGAGCGGATCGACCAACAGCTCCGGTTCTTTCCGCAATATTACCGGTTTTATCTTTCGCTTTGTCTGGACCTGGAAGATCTCGGCTTTGACGGCAACAAGGGGGAGGCCTTGTGTCATTGGGTTGCCCGAAAAGAACTGGCTCAAGCGGAACTGTCAGATTTGCAGCGCGGCGAAGCCTGTCGATTGCTGGCACGACGTGGCGCAGGTGATGTCCTGACGCGAACCAAGGTGGCACAGCGGCTGCGCAGCTTTTCCGAACGGGTGGAAACCTTTGCCTTGCCTAACAAAAAAGCGGCCTATGAACTGACCCATATCGTGTTCTACCTGTCAGATTACGGCAAGACCGACCCGGCGCTGAGCGCGGCGACCTTGACCAGCCTTGAATTTGCCGGGGTTCTGGCCTTTCTGGACCAAAATCATGATTTGCTTGCCGAAGTCTGTATTGCGCTGACATTTGCCGGGACCACTCCCAACAGGGCATGGATCCGCACGATTGAAAAGACCCATGGGCAAATCCTGCCGACGGCGGGAAGGGCCGAGGAAACAAAGCAAGATGCCTATCATGCCTATTTGATGACAGGTTGGGCGCAGGCCGTGTCGGGAGAAACCGGTTTTGACGCACCGGTACCGAATGGTCCCTTGTATTTTCGTGCAACATCCAGGCCCGTCAGCGCGCTGCGGCCATTGTCAGAATGTCTGTATGAGTTGGGCGCACGACGCAGCGGCGATTGGGCATCCATGCGTGGTCGTATCATGCCGCTGCTTGCACGACAAAGTCGTGACATATTGCAGGCTACAGAGGCGTCGACTGGTAAGTTTGATGTGTTTTTCGAAGCTTTTGCACGGGCTGGCAATCGCTGGGCGGTCGGGGCGGGCTAATGCTACATCGAAAATGAAGTACCACAGCCACAAGCCGAAGTCGCATTTGGATTTTCAATGACAAAACGGGCACCGATCAATTCTTCCGAAAAATCAATCACGGCATTTGCGAGGAAAGGCAGGGAGATACTGTCAACCACAACTTTCTGGCCTGATCCTTCCAGCACCAGATCATCCGCTTTGGGGTCGTCCAGTTCAATTTCGTATTGAAATCCCGAACATCCACCACCTTCCACTGCGACACGCAGGGCTTTGCCCTGTTCGGACGCGCCGATCTCTGCAAGACGTTCGAAAGCACGTGGTGTCACTTTGGGCGGCAGGTTCATTTTAAGCTCTCGGTTTTAATCGCTCGGTTCCTACAATATAGAAGTGCAAGGGACAGGCCACAAGGACCAGCCGCGATGCGCGCACTTTTTGCCTCTGATCCTGCACAGGCCATGGGACGGCGCGTGCCGGAGGAGGAAAGCACCTTTCGTTCTTGCTATCAGCGGGACCGGGACAGAATTATTCATGCCAGCGCCTTTCGACGGCTCAAGCATAAGACGCAGGTTTTCGTTGAGCACGAAGGCGATTATTACCGCACGCGCCTGACCCATTCGATTGAAGTGGCACAGGTGGCCCGCACAATTTCAGGAGCCCTGGGCTTGAACAGTGAACTGACCGAGGCTGTCGCCCTGGCGCATGATCTGGGGCATACGCCGTTTGGACATACGGGTGAAGATGCTTTGCACCTGCTTATGTCTCCTTACGGTGGATTTGATCACAACGCGCAGGCGATCAAGATTGTGACCTCGCTTGAACGTCATTATGCTGAATTCGATGGACTTAACCTGACATGGGACACCTTGGAAGGGATTGCCAAGCACAACGGGCCGGTTGTTGGCGATTTGCCATATGCGCTTGCCGAATATAATGCGGTGCATGATCTTGAATTACACACCCATGCGAGTGCTGAGGCACAGGTTGCGGCCCTGTCCGACGATATTGCCTATAACAATCATGACCTGCACGATGGCTTGCGCGCGCAGTTGTTCAGCGAAGAAGAAATTGCGCAGCTCCCCTTGATCGGCGCCGCCTATGCCGAGGTCGATACGAGGTATCCTGATACCGATCCTTACCGCCGCCGCCACGAGGCATTGCGACGCGTGTTTGGTATGATGGTCGCGGATGTCATTGAAACCTCAAGGCAATTACTGGCCGAAGCGGATGCCGGATCTGCGGCCGGGATCCGTCGCCTCGGGTACCCCGTCATTCGTTTTTCACCTCAGATGTGGCAGGATATTCGCGCAATTCGTAATTTTCTGTTTGCCCGTATGTATCGGGCACCGTCAGTTATGGAAAAACGCGCCGAGGTGACGGTTGTGGTTGAGGAACTCTTCCCTTTGTTTTTGGAGAATCCCGACCTGTTGCCGCGACATTGGGCCCGCGAGATCGAAGCCGCCGCTCAGGACCGGACGACCCTGGCGCGCATGGTCAGCGACTATATCGCGGGCATGACCGACCGTTTTGCATATGCAGAACATGCGCGACTGGTCGGTGGGAAGGCCTGATAGGGGTTGAGTGCGGTTCTTGAGGTGATAGATGAGGCGTGAATAAGGAAATGACCCATGAATATCTTTGCTGAAATCCGCACGTTGATCCTGAACACACTAGAGGACATGGTCCAGGCCGGGACCTTGCCTGAAGGGTTGAACCTTGACCCGATCACGGCAGAGCCACCACGCGATGCGTCACATGGGGATATGGCAACCAATGCGGCGATGGTCTTGGCAAAACCAGCCAAGATGAAACCACGTGATATTGCCGACGCTCTGGCGGTGAAGCTGGCCGAAGATTCCCGTATCACCTCTGCGGAAGTGGCCGGGCCCGGTTTCTTGAACCTGCGGCTGGCCTCGAAAGTTTGGCAAGCTGTTGCCACGACCGTGCTGACCGAAGGTACGACCTTTGGACGTGGTTCGCTGGGGCAGGGTAAAAAGGTTAACGTCGAATATGTCTCGGCCAATCCGACGGGACCGCTGCATGTGGGTCACACACGCGGCGCGGTATTTGGTGATGCTTTGGCGTCCTTGCTGAAATTTGCCGGTTATGATGTCACGCGTGAATACTACATCAATGATGGCGGCGGGCAGGTCGATACGCTGGCCCGGTCTGTTTATCTGCGTTACCTCGAAGCACATGGTCAGAAAGTCGCCTTTCCCGAAGGAACCTATCCCGGGGATTATCTGATTGCGACAGGTGAGGCGCTCAAGGGCAAGGTGGGTGATGCCTATGTGGGGAAGGATGAATCCTTCTGGTTGCAGGATGTCAGAAGTTTCTCAACGGATGCCATGATGGATATGGTCCGTGAGGATCTCAAGGCGCTGGGCGTCGAGATGGATGTCTTCTTTTCGGAGAAATCACTTTACGGCACCGGCCGGATCGAAGCGGCAATCGAGGACCTGAACGCCAAGGGCCTGATCTATGAAGGCACATTGCCGCCCCCGAAAGGCAAGCCCAGCGACGATTGGGTGCCGCGCATTCAGACCTTGTTCAAATCCACTGAACACGGTGATGACGAAGACCGGCCGGTTAAGAAATCCGACGGCAGTTGGGCATATTTCGCACCTGACATCGCCTATCATTACGATAAGGTCCAACGTGGTTTCGACCAATTGATCGATGTCTTTGGCGCGGATCACGGTGGTTATGTCAAACGTATGAAAGCCGCGGTGTCAGCCTTGTCCGAGGGCAAGGTGCCGCTGGACATCAAGCTGACGCAACTGGTGAAGCTGTTCAAAAACGGTGAGGAATTCAAAATGTCCAAACGGGCAGGGACCTTTATTACCCTGCGCGATCTGATCGACGAGGTTGGTCCGGATGTTACACGGTTTGTTATGTTGACCCGCAAAAACGACGCGATGTTGGATTTTGATTTTGATAAAGTGCTGGAACAATCCCGCGAGAACCCGGTGTTTTATGTGCAATATGCACATGCACGGGTCGCGTCGGTCTTGCGCAAGTCCATCGAGGCCGGGATCGCTGTAGACGATGCAACCCTGGCCGGTTCCGATCTTGGCCTGCTCGATCACGAGAGCGAGCTCACGGTGCTGCGTAAACTCGCAGAATGGCCCCGGCTGGTTGAAACGGCTGCACGCAGCAATGAACCACATCGGGTGGCCTTTTACCTGTATGAACTTGCGGGGGATCTGCATGGCTTGTGGAACAAGGGCAATGAACTCCCTTCTTTGCGCTTCATTCAGGATGATGTGGCCACATCGCAAGCAAAAATTGCCCTTGCTCGGTCCACGGCGATTGTAATTGCTGCCGGTCTTGGTATTCTTGGTGTCAATCCGGCGGACGAGATGCGGTAACGCACAAAAGCGCCGAATACAGGCAACCCCAAGACCAGACCTTTCGGACAATGTATCCGCAGGGCAATGAGGCAAAGATGGCAGATTTCACGTCTTCCCCCATGGCGGGGGAATACTATGACGACCAACATTCGGATTACACCGTAAAAGGGTCTTCCAACAGGCTGGTAACACTCACAAATATCGCAGGTGCCGCGCTATCTTTGGTGCTGATCGTCGGTATTGGTATCTGGGGATATAAATTGCTGGTGCGCGATGTCAGCGGTATCCCCGTTGTGCGTGCTGCCAGCGGCGAAATGCGCATCAAACCTGATGATCCGGGGGGTGAAACGGCCAGTCATCAAGGTTTGTCCGTGAATGCGGTGGCCGCACTCGGCACAGCGGCAGCGCCTGCGGATCGCTTGATCCTGGCACCCAAACCTATCGATCTTTTGGATGAAGATCAGGTCATGCCCGCCGCGATGGTGGCACCGGTGCAACAGGAAGAGAGTGTCCAAGCCCTGTCCGAAGCGCCAATATTGGATGCGGAAGAGGTGATCGCAGCGCTGGAAAGCGGCAATGTCGATGATATTGTGGCGCAAATGACGGCAGGCGTCGCCCCGCTGAGCGATGTCGGTGAGGACAGCGAAACGGTTGTAGCCTCTGTAAACAAAGCCGTGCTGGCCGAGGTGACCGAAGCCGAACGTCAGGTTGCCTCGGTGATAGAAGCCCCGGGTGTGCGTCGCTCCAAACGCCCGAAAAAACGGCCGGCAACGCGCGCGGTGATCACCCCGGCAGCGCTCAGCACTGCAAGCGCGCCGGCGGCAAAAACAGCCGAGGCAAATGCTGCAAGCTTGCCCGCCGGCACGCGGTTGGCCCAGTTGGGGGCCTTTGACAGTCCCGAAGTGGCACGCGAGCAATGGGATCAATTGACTGTGCGGTTTGATGCCTATCTTTCGGACAAAACGCGTATCGTACAGAAAGCGACCAGCGGGGGCCGCGTGTTCTATCGTCTGCGGGCCATGGGGTTCGAGGACATTGCGGACGCGCGTCGGTTTTGTTCGGCCCTTGTTGCTCAAAACGCCGATTGTATTCCGGTTGTGACACGCTGATGAATTATGGGGCAACGATCATCGACGCTGATGGTCTGCGCTTGACCGCCGCGGAAAAAGCCCTGTTCCGTGAGGCCGATCCTTTCGGATTTATCCTTTTTGCGCGCAACATCGATACGCCGGAACAGGTGCGTGCACTATGTGCGGAAATGCGCGAGGCCGTGGGCCGCAATGCTGTAATTACCATCGATCAGGAAGGTGGGCGCGTCCAGCGGATGCGCAGTCCGCATTGGCGCGATTGGTTGCCCCCGCTGGAACTGGTGGCGCTGTCAGGTGAAACCGCACCGCGTGCCCTGTATCTGATGTATCGCATCATTGCTGATGAGTTGCACAAGGTCGGGATCGACAGCAATTGCGCGCCAATGGTCGATGTTGCGGGTGTGGCAACCCATCAATTCCTGCGCAACCGCTGTTACAGTAGCGATCCTGTCCGTGTGGCAGCCCTGGGCCGTGCCGCAGGCGCTGGCCTGTTGGATGGCGGTGTACTGCCGGTTGTGAAACATATCCCCGGCCACGGTCGGGCGACGATGGACAGCCACTTCGACTTGCCATTGGTTTCGGCACCGCTCAGTGACCTGCAGGATTCTGATTTCCTACCATTCCAAGCGCTGAACCATTTCCCAATGGGGATGACCGCGCATCTGGTTTATGAAGCGATCGACGTCATGCCAGCGACGCTGTCGCCCAAAGTGATGAAATTGATCCGCGAGGAAATCGGTTTCGACAACCTGATCATGACCGATGATATTTCGATGCAGGCCTTGTCAGGTGCACCGGCGGAAAATGCCGTCAATGCCATCGCGTCTGGTTGTGATCTTGTGCTTTATTGCAATGCTTCCCTCGAAGACCGTCGCGCCGTCACCCAAGCTGCGGGGCGTATGACCCCTCAGGCGCAGATCCGCGCTGAGCGGGCCCTGTCGATGCGCAAGGCCCCCGATGACGTTGACATTCCAGCCCTTGAGCGCGAGTTTGAAGCGCTTTTGGGCGGGGCAGAGCATGGCTGAAACTCTATTCGAAGAAGACAAGACATCGGTTGCCGAAAGGATAGCCGCCGAAGCGTTGATCGTAGATGTCGACGGCTTTGAAGGGCCGTTGGACCTGTTATTGACCCTCAGTCGCACGCAAAAGGTTGATCTGCGCAAGATTTCGGTCCTGCAACTGGCGCGGCAATACCTTGCCTTTGTGGAAAAGGCCAAGGCATTGCGGCTTGAACTGGCTGCGGATTATCTGGTGATGGCGGCCTGGTTGGCCTTCCTGAAATCGCGACTGCTTTTGCCTCCTGATCCAACCGAGGACGGTCCCTCCGGAGAAGAACTTGCTGCACATCTGGCGTTCCAGCTTGAGCGTTTGCAAGCGATGCGCGATGCAGCCGCACGGTTGATGGCACGGGATCAACTAGGGCGTGATTTTTTTGCGCGGGGGCACACGAACGAGGTCGAGCGGGTTCGCAAGATCACCTATACGGCAACTCTCCTGGAACTCATGCAGGGTTATGCGCGGATCAAGACCAAGGATGATTTTCGCCCCTTTGTCCTTGATCGCGATGCGGTTTTCACGATGGAACAGGCGCTGGACCGGATGCGTGGTCTGATCGGCTATGCCGGCGATTGGGGTGATCTGCTTAGTTATTTGCCCGAAGGCTGGGAAAGCGATCCGGTCAAGCGTCGTTCGGCCACGGCGGCGACATTTGCAGCCTCCCTTGAACTGGTTAAAGAAGGGCATCTGGAAATTCGGCAAAGCGATACCTTCGCGCCAATCCAGTTACGTAAGAGGGAAGAGCCGCGTGACTGAACATACTGAAGAAAAAGAAGAAAGCCTATTCGAGGCTCCGCCGATGGCCGAACAGGAACGCATGATCGAGGCGGTTCTTTTTGCGACATCAGAGCCGATCACGATCAAAGAACTTGAAGCGCGAATGCCGCATGGATGTGATGCTGCCGAAGCTATGGTGCATCTGCGCAAACGCTATGAAGGGCGCGGTGTACAGCTTGCCCGTGTCGGGGACGGTTATGCCATGCGGACGGCGGCAGATCTGGGTTTTTTGATGCAAAAGGAAACCGTCGAAGTCCGCAAGCTGAGTCGTGCAGCCATCGAAACCCTGGCGATCATCGCCTACCATCAGCCGGTGACCCGTGCAGAGATCGAAGAAATACGAGGTGTTTCCGTGTCGCGTGGTACTGTGGATCAATTGCTGGAGATGGAGTGGATCCGCTTTGGCCGACGCAAGATGACTCCGGGACGTCCGGTTACCTTTGTGGTGACGCAGGAATTCCTTGATCACTTTGGTCTGGAAAACGCACGCGACCTGCCGGGGTTGAAAGAGCTGCGGTCGGCGGGGTTACTGGAAAACCGCCCGCCATTTGGGGCCGGGCCGGTGTTGGGCGATGGCGAGGTCGAAGAAGAGACAAGCGAAGGTCAATCCGAACTTTTCGAGGATTGACCGCTCAGGGGCCTGAAAATCGCCTCAATCCGCGCTATATTACACATTGAGGCAATTCGAGGACCAAGAGATGAACCAGATTATCAATATGATCATCCGTCAAGTGATGAACCAATTGGTGCGTCGCGGTATCAACGCGGGCATTGATAAAGCCGGCCAGATGGGTCAGCGCCGCAAAGCGCAGCAATTGCCACCTGATGCTCTGGACGACTATGGCAATCCGTTGAGGCCCGAAGTGACGCGGCAGGACCGTAACCACCAGCAGCGATCCCGGCAGCAGGCCCGTCAGCAGCGGCAACAGATGAAACTGATACGCCGCCTCAAATAAGCTGGGGCGTCGCAACGTTTCTTCAATATCGTCGCAGTAAGACGTTTTTTGTCTCGGTCACAATTGGCCGGATCATTTCATGTTCTTGTATCGCGGGGGATTTGAAAGTCATTTCAGGTGCTTACGAGGCAACCCTAAACCTTGAAATGCTTGGACAGTTTCAATCCTTGCCCTTGATAGTTCGATGCAAGTGCCGCTCCGTACAATTGTGTCGGGGCTTCGCACATGCGTTCATAGACAAGTCGGCCAACAACCTGACCATGTTCCAGGACAAAGGGTGCTTCGTGGCAGCGGACTTCCAAAACGCCGCGAGAACCCGCACCCCCCGCAGAAGCAAAGCCGAAACCAGGATCGAAGAAACCAGCGTAATGCACACGGAACTCTCCCACCATCGCGAGGTAGGGCGCCATTTCTGCGGCAAAGTTCGGCGGGATTGTCACCGCTTCGCGACTGACAAGGATATAGAATGCACCAGGGTCCAGGATGATCTGGCCGTTGGTGGTGTGAACTTCTTCCCAATAGTCCGCAGGTGCATAATGGCCAATTAGATCCAGGTCGATCACACCGGTATGTGGCTTGGCACGGTAACCGACCAGCGTTGTATCCGGTAATTTCAAATCAACGGAAAAGCCCAGGCCGTCGTCAATCACGGCGTCACCGTCGACCAATGGTACTTCGCTGTGCAGCGCTTGCAATGCAGTGTCATCCAGTACCGCATCGCCACGTCCAAAGCGGATCTGGTTCAGACGCATGCCGGGGCGGACAAGTACGGAAAAAGAACGCGGACAAATTTCAGCGTAAAGCGGGCCGGAATAGCCACAGGCAATGCGATCGAATTCCGTACCGCCGTCGGTAATTGCGCGGGTCAACAGATCAAGTCTGCCGGTCGAGCTTTTGGCGTTAGCAACGGCTGACACATCGGCGGGCAGGTCTAGGCGCTCCATCAAGGGCACAACGTAAACACAGCCTTTTTCAAGTACTGCACCGTTGTTCAGGTCGACGCGGTGCATTTCGAATTCGGCAAGGCGGTCCGAGACATTGGCACCATGTCCAGCAAGAAAAGAGGCCCTGACGCGATAGGCCACATCGCCAAGGCGCAGATCAAGGCTGGCGGGTTGGATCTGGGCCGGCTGTACAGCAGGACGCGCTGTAATCTCGCCTTTCTCAATCATCCTGGCGATCAATTGATTGGGGATCACACCCTGCATGTTTCGCCTCTTTGTTCAAATTCAAACGCCCGCGCACCCAAGGTGCAGCGGGCGTGTGAAATATGTCGGTTGGTCGGGCTAGCAGGACTCGAACCTGCGACCTTCCGTCCCCCAGACGGACGCGCTACCAGACTGCGCCATAGCCCGACATGGGGGCGTTCATACCTGATCTTCACAGCCGTGCAAGAGCGAACTAAGCCTGCAGGCATTGGATTACCCGTTTGATCCTGATTTGGTTGCGCCGCTGCGGGTGGTCGCCATGGAATCACGCAATACTTCCAGCTTGGCGAGCAGGGGCGCAATCTGGCGAGCCTGCCGGGTAGAGAGATGCTTGCAACGGCAGGCGGTCGACAGAATCGCGGGATGGGCCACGATGTCGTGTTCGGGCGTAAAATCGGGCATGTCGATCATGCGTGGTTTTGGTGACGGCGGTTCGACGGGTTCGGGGGCTTCTGTCTCTTTTGTTTCTGCCATGTCCACCGGGGGATTGTCCGAGGGCGCGGGTTGATCCGCCATCGGTCGACGCAAGAACGCGGGCAGGGTCGCAGTTTCCGGCAGTGAGGAATCTTCGCCCTTTGGTGTATCCGCCGTTGCGGTTGTTTCGGGATCCTGCCCAGCGGCAGCAAGGTTTTCAGGGGGCAGGGCAGAAGGTTCTGGCGGAGTTGTGGCGGCCTGCGCTTCAACGGGAGCAGGCGTTTCTGTGGCGGGGGTTTGCTTGCCAGGTGTTTCTGTAGCGACAGGGGCTGTTTCAACCTGTACCTCAGGTTCCGGTGCAGAAGCGGGCGCTGCGGTCTCATCGGGTGCTTCTGATTCCGGTTCTGAGGTCTTTGCGTTGGATTGGAGCGGCGGTTCAACGGCTTCGGGCGTAGCGGTTTCAGGCTCGGGCGCTTCAGGTGCCGGCACATCTGATTTGCTGTCGTCAGAGTCGACTGTGGGTTGATCCGTTTCTGAAGCTGCGGGTTCAGCCGCAGGGGCAGAAGTTTCGGGTTCGCCCATTACAGGTATCGGCGCGTCAGAAGTGCTATCGTCTGGGGTGGCGGAAACTGCATCGGTTGTGATCTCTGGTTTCTCCACATCGTCTGCCAAAGCCTCGCGCTGTTCGTCGACAGGATCTTCGCTCTTTACCTGTGAAATAGCCGCTGGCGCAGCGGCTTCTGGTTCCAAAACTGTGTCTTCGACCTTGGCCGGCGATTGTTCGAAATTCAGTACAATGCCCTTGTCTTCCAGGTGTGGTTTCGGTGGTTCCGCAACCGAGGCCTGTGAGGCGTCCTGCACCTGTGAGTGGGTCAATTCATCCAGTGGTGGCGACATGGCAGCGACATGGCCCATGCCTTCTTCGCGCAGGATCTTTTGCACCCCTTTGATGGTCAAACCATCCTCGTGCAGCAATTGCTTGATCCCGCCCAACAGCAACATATCGTTTGGGCGGTAATACCGTCGTCCACCCGCGCGTTTGACAGGTCGCACCTGCGTAAATTTGCTTTCCCAAAAGCGCAGCACATGGGCCTGAATGCCCAACCAGTCTGCAACTTCGGAAATGGTACGGAACGCGTCTGCCGATTTGGCCATCAGATCAGGACTTGTTGCCGTCCGCGACACGGTCTTTCATCAGGTGTGAAGGACGGAAGGTCAGCACGCGCCGGGGATTGATGGGCACTTCTTCTCCGGTCTTGGGGTTGCGGCCGACTCGCGCAGTCTTGTCACGCACGCTGAATGTACCAAAAGAGGAGATTTTGACCTGATCCCCGCTGACCAATGCATCAGACATATGGTCGAGTACGGATTCAACCAATTGTGCGCTTTCGTTGCGTGACAGACCCACTTCGCGGAAGACCGCCTCGCTCAGGTCCATACGCGTCAAGGTTTTATTCGGCATCTTTGTCCCCCGGTATTTTCATTACCTTAGCCGCGGGCAATTTTCAGAGTCAATATCAATGGCTTGCATAGCCGTCTTTGAGCGAAAACAAGTCTGTAAAAAGCGCAACTTACCAGCGCAGGACAACGGCACCCCAGGCCAGGCCGCCGCCGATGGCCTCGGTCACGATCATGTCACCCGCTTTGATCTGACCACGGTCGCGCCCTACAGACAAGGCCAGCGGGATTGACGCCGCAGAGGTGTTGCCATGGTCCTGAACCGTGACCACGACCCTGTCCATCGGCAGATTCAATTTTTTGGCGGTGCCCTGAATGATACGGATATTGGCCTGGTGCGGTACAATCCAATCCACTTCTTCGGCGGTGATGCCTGCGCGCTCCATCGCTGTCGTGGCCGTTGCGGCAAGTTTCGCTACTGCATGGCGAAACACCTGATTGCCCTGCATGCGCAGATAGCCAGTGGTTCCGGTGCTCACGCCGCCATCAACATAAAGCAGGTCGCGGTGACGCCCGTCGGAATTGAGATCGGTAGACAGCACACCACGGTCCGCCGACGCGCCATCCCCTTCTTGTGCTTCAAGCAGAAGTGCCCCAGCACCGTCGCCGAACAACACACAGGTACTGCGATCGGTCCAGTCCATGATGTTGCTGAAAGTTTCGGCTCCGATCACCATTACACGTTTGGCCTGACCCGAGACTATCAATGCGTTCGCATTACTCAGGGCAAAGATGAATCCAGCACAAACAGCTTGAATATCAAAGGCATAACCGCGGTTCATGCCCAATTGGGCCTGTACCATTGTGGCCGCGGAAGGAAAGGTCAGGTCCGCCGTGGAGGTTGCCAGGATGATCGCATCTACGTCGTCGGCTGCGAGACCGGCATCATCCAGAGCGGCCTGGGCTGCGGCTGTGGCCATGGTCGAAGTCGTTTCGCCCTCGGCAGCAAAGTGACGCCGTTCAATGCCGGAACGGGTCCGGATCCATTCGTCATTGGTGTCGAGCGTTGCCTCGAATTCGGCATTTTCTACCACGCGGGAAGGCAGGAAGTGTCCACATCCAATCACTACAGCGCGGGTCGTCATTCCGGGGTCTCCTCCGCGGGAAGTGTGGCTGCGATTCGCGCAGCCAGTTTGTCGTTGAACTGGTTCTGAGCCAGTTGTGCCGCCAATTTGATGGCTGCCGATACACCCGTCGCATCTGCTGATCCGTGGGATTTCACAACTGTACCATTCAATCCCAGGAAGACACCACCGTTGACGCGCCGGGGGTCGATTTTGGCCTTCAGACGGACAAGTGATGTATAAGCCAGCAGCGAGGCGAGGCGCGAAAGGATCGAATAGCCAAAGGCTTCGCGCAGGCGGTTGCCAATCAGGCTGGCGGTGCCTTCGCCGGTCTTGATCGCGATATTGCCTGTAAAGCCGTCGGTAACAATGACATCTGCCACATCACCGGAAATATCCCCTCCCTCGACGAATCCGACAAAATCAAACCCGACATTCACCTCCTGACCGCGAATCAGGTCATAGGCTTCCTTGAGTTCTGAACGCCCCTTGTGTTCTTCGGTGCCGACATTCAACAAGCCAACGCGGGGCCGCTGCAGGTCCATGCCGTTGCGGGCATAGGAGGCCCCCATCAGCGCAAAGCGCAGCAGGTCTTCTGCATCGGCGCGGATGTCCGCGCCAACATCCAACATCACGTTAAAACCTTGCTTGTTCGAGGACGGGTAGAGCACGGCAATTGCCGGACGGTTCACACCGGGCAATCTGCGCAGGCGGATCATCGAGATGGCCATCAAGGCACCTGTATTGCCACAGGAAACGGCGACCGCTGCCTCGCCGGAGCGAACGGATTCGATGGCCGCCCACATCGAGGTTTCCTTGCCGGTGCGCACAACCTGACTGGGCTTGTCTTCCATCGACACCACGTCGCTGGCATGTCGTATATGACACCGGTTCTTCAACCCGGCATATTTGGCAACCAATGGTGCAAGCTGGCTCTCATCGCCGTGCAAAATATAGGCAATATCGGGATTGATCTCTGCAGACAAAGAACACCCGGCAACAACGGCTGCCGGGCCTTCATCCCCCCCCATGGCATCCACGGAAATAAGGGTGCGTCCGTTCGACCGGATATGGTCCGAACGGGCATCAGGCTTCGCGTCGGTATGATCGGTCGGTACCGTCATGGATGCGAATGCCCTTTTATGATCTGCAAAAACCGATTGCCTAAGGTTAGGCCGCGTCTTCATCCAGTTCGATTTCTTCCGTCAGTGCGACAATTTCCTTGTCGTCGTAGTGACCGCAAGATGCGCAGATGTGATGAGGGCGCTTCAGTTCACCGCAGTTGGAACATTCGTTCGGGTTTGCGGCGGTAAGAGAATCGTGCGCACGACGGTTGTTGCGACGCGATTTGGAAACTTTATTCTGCTGGACAGCCATGACTGGTGCCTTTGTTTTTCGGGGGGCTCCTGCACACTTGCAAAACCCCGTGTTTCATTTGACCCCGGTTGGGTGTGTCGCCGCTTTAGGCAAAGCAGGCCGCGATGTCCAACCTTAATTCGGGTGAGGGCGGCAAAATACCGCGAAAAACCGCGGGCGCAAGTGATAATGCCGCCAGTCGCGACCCTGCGCGAAAAATGCCCTTTCGATCACAGGTTTCAATTGCCACCCTTCTCCAGTTTGTTTTTCAGATCAGCCAGTCCGGCGAAGGGGCGGGCGTCCTCGTCTGTCATCGGGGATTCACCGGGCTTGGTATAGACCATCTGTCCGAGGGTTGCATCATTCTTGCGCGGATAGTCGGGTGCCGCCAGCGCCAGGGATTCGCGCATGACCTGTCCGGGATCGATCCAGTTGCCCAGTGGTTCGGTACTATCGTCCTCGGGCATTTCTGCCTCAGGCTCCTCTGGGTCGGTATAGCCGCTGAGGTATTGTCGCCTGACGGCGACATCAATCCGGGTTGTGACAGGTTCGAGCGTGACGACGCAGGGCTGTACAATGGTGGCGCCCAACTGACCTTCGAGCGCCCAATCGCTGTTTCCGATTGGCGTGATTTGACCATCAAAGCTGAGTTTGCGCAGGGTGAGAAAGCCAAGTTCACTGCAAATCGTCTTTAACTCTTCCGCATCCGGACGCAGGGCAAAGGCGTTGTCGGTGCTCTGGGACAGGTCGGAGACGCGGATCGCCGTGTCGCTGGAATTTGGATGCGCCATATCTGGTCTACTTTCGTTTCTTGAACACAAGGTGCTGCATGGTGTATGCGGGATAAAAGCCAGACGTTCCAAGGGCAAGAGGGCAGACATCATGCGCACCATTCGCCAATCGGGCCTTCGGGCCATTCGGGCCACCGCCTTGGCGTTGGTCTTTGGTGTCGCAGGTTGTGCGCCACAGTTCAACAACTACGGTTATGTGCCGCCTGCCGAAGACCTTGAACTGATCGCAGTCGGCAGCGACACGCGGGAGACGGTCGCGGACAAGATTGGCGTACCTGCTTCTTCCGGTGTTCTGAATTCCTCAGGGTATTATTACGTGCGGATGCGCACCAAGACAATCGGACCCCTGGCCCCTCAGGAAATCGACCGTCAGGTTGTCGCAATCAGCTTTAGCGAAGCCGGTGTTGTTCAGAATGTGGAACGCTTTGGCCTTGAGCGGGGCCGCGTTGTACCCTTGTCGCGGCGCGTGACTTCGTCGCCGGTCAGTGACAACAACTTTCTGCGCCAACTTCTGGGTAACATCGGACGCTTCAATCCCACAGCCTTTGGAGGCTAGGACTGCATGAGCTGCCTGCCTGTGATGCGCGCCTTCGCGTTGCAATCAGGAACCGGCACGTGATTGCCCCACTTTACAAAGGGCGTTTCTGTGCAAGGGCGGCAGCAGGCGCAGCGGATCTGGCTGCCGCGCAGAGCCTGCGGGCAAGAAGTTTTCTTTTGGGATCGCCGCGTGACCGGGATCCGTTTGACGACATCAGCACACATATCCTGATCGAAGACCTTACCGACGGCACGCTGGTATGCTGTTATCGTCTGCTGGAGCTGGATGGTGCCAGTCTGTGCAGAAGTTATGCCGCGCAATATTATGATCTGGAGGCATTGGCGCGCTTTCAGGGGCGGATGCTTGAACTGGGCCGTTTCTGTATCGCGCCGGAACGCAAGGATCCAGACATCCTGCGCATCGCCTGGGCAGTGATGACCGATCTTGTGGACCGCCAGCGGATCACCTTTCTGTTTGGATGCTCCTCTTTTGCCGGCATCAATCCGGAGGTCTATCTGGATGCTTTTGCCTTGTTGCATGACCGGCATCTGGCCCCGGAGCGGTGGTTACCATGCGTCAAGGCACCGGATGTCTTTCGGTTTGCTACCCGGATGGGGAGGGTGTCGGACCTTCGCAAGGCTTTGCTTGAGATGCCGCCGCTCTTGCGTAGTTATCTGTTGATGGGCGGCCGGGTGAGCGATCATGCGGTTGTGGATCACCAGATGAACACGTTGCATGTGTTTACCGGCGTTGAAACCGGGGCGATCCCCGAGAGCCGAAAGCGCTTGTTGCGGGCTTTGGTTTAGAGTTTATTTGGCAAGATGAAGCCAGGGCGCGTTGACCTTCGCGAAGGTGGCGTTTAGCTGCGGGTCATGGCACGTGCACCTCTTTTACAACTCAATGATATTTCACTTACCTTTGGCGGTGATCCGGTATTCAAAGATCTGTCCCTGGTGGTTCAGCCGGGGGACCGTGTGGCCCTGGTCGGGCGCAACGGATCGGGGAAATCCACCTTGATGAAGGTCATGGCCGGACTGGTCGAAGCCGACAGGGGCGGCGTGATTGCGGGACCGGGCGTTTCGGTAGGCTATATGGAACAGGACCCGGATCTGTGTGGCTATGAGACCCTGGGTGATTTCGCGTCGGCCAAGCTTGAGATGTCGGAGATGTACAAGGTTGAACGGGCTGGCGAAGGGTTGAAATTTCATCCTGACAGGCCCGTGGCAACGGCAAGTGGCGGCGAGCGGCGTCGCGCAGCATTGGCACGGCTGATGGCGGAAGAGCCGGAATTGATGTTGTTGGACGAACCGACCAACCATTTGGATATCGAAGCGATCCGCTGGCTGGAAGAAGAACTGAAAGCGACCCGCACCGCCTTTGTGATTATCAGCCATGATCGCGCGTTTTTGCGTGAGCTTACCCGCGCAACCCTTTGGATCGACAGGGGTAACGTGAAACGACAGGAAAAAGGGTTTGGCGCTTTCGAAGCCTGGCGGGATCAGGTTTGGGAAGAGGAGGACACCCAGCGTCACAAGCTTAACCGCAAGATCAGATCCGAGGCCCGTTGGGCTGTCGAGGGTATTTCTGCGCGGCGCAAACGCAATCAGGGCCGGGTACGGGCCTTGCAGGAGCTGCGTGCTCAACGATCGTCCCAGATCAACCGACAGGGTGCTGCCGCCATGGTACTTGAAGCCGGGCCGAAATCAGGGCGCAAGGTGATCGAGGCGGTCAATATAACCAAACGGTTTGGTGACAAGACCATTGTGCGGGATTTTTCGCTGAAGGTGCAACGCGGCGATAGAATTGCGCTGGTCGGTCCGAACGGGGTTGGCAAAACGACGCTGCTGAACATGCTGATTGGCAAGGACTCTCCTGATGAGGGTGCGGTGACGCTGGGCACCAATTTGGCGCTGGCCTTGTTTGATCAGGCGCGTGCGCAACTGGATGGCGACATGACCCTGTGGGATTCATTGACCGGGGATCCCGAAATGCGGGTGTCAGGCAAGGCCGATCAGGTATTGGTGCGCGGCAACCCCAAGCATGTTGTCGGCTATCTCAAGGAATTCCTGTTCGACGAAGCGCAGGCGCGGGCACCTGTGCGGTCCTTGTCGGGTGGTGAAAAGGCGCGTTTGTTGTTGGCCAAGATCATGGCGCGTGAAAGCAATCTGCTGGTGCTGGATGAACCGACAAACGATCTGGATGTAGAAACGCTGGACCTGTTGCAGGAATTGCTGGGTCAATATGATGGCACGGTGATTCTGGTCAGCCACGACCGTGATTTTCTGGACCGTGTGGCCGCGACGACCATTGCGATGGAAGGTGACGGGCGGGCGACGGTCTATGCCGGGGGATGGTCAGATTACCTGATGCAACGCGGGCAGGACGATTTTGCCAGCAGTGTAACCGAGACCAAAAAGCCTGCGGTGGCCAAGGATGGACCCAGGAAGGCCGGCAAAAAGGGCCTGAGTTTCACCGAAAAGCACCGGCTTGAGGCTTTACCAGCCGACATTGAGCGGCTTGAAGCCGAAATTGCCAAGGTCGAAGGTCTTCTGGCCGATCCGGAACTGTTCATCCGTGAACCGGTCAAGTTCAAGAAAGCGACGCAAGCCCTTATTGAACGTCAGGAAAAGCTGGCATCCCTTGAGGAAGAATGGCTGATGTTGGAGGAGCGCGCAGCCGAGTAATGCGGCGCGAAACGGTTGGCCTTCGCCTGCGGTCCCCTCAGGCCTTGTCACGGGGTCAGCCGATCTGCACCAGGGCGTGACGCTTTTTGCCGGCACTCAGTTTCATCGGGGTAACAAGGGCGGTGGCATCTACCATCATGCCCGCATCGGTCAGCGGTGAGTCATTGATCTTGGCCCCGTTTTCGGAAATCAGACGTTTGGCTTCCTTGCCCGATCCGGCAAGACCGGATTTGACCAGCAGTTGCACAATGGAAATTCCGTCACCAACATCTGCCGGGCTGAGCGTCAGGGTGGGTAGATCGTCGCCGACACCGCCTTTTTCAAAGACTTCACGCGCTGTGGATTCCGCAGCTGCCGCAGCATCTGCACCATGCAGCAACTTGGTGACCTCATTGGCAAGGATGATCTTGGCTGCATTGATCTCGGAGCCTTCCAGCGCACCCAGACGCTCGCATTCGGCCACCGGAATTTCCGTGAACAACTTCAGGAACTTACCCGTATCAGCATCGGTTGTATTGCGCCAGAACTGCCAGAATTCATAGGGTGACAACATATCCCCGTTCAGCCAGATGGCACCGCCTTGCGATTTGCCCATCTTGCGCCCATCCGAGGTGGTGAGCAGCGGTGTAGTCAGCCCGTAAATCTCATTGTCGAGCACCCGGCGCGTGAGGTCGATACCATTGACGATATTGCCCCATTGGTCGGACCCGCCCATCTGCAACAGGCAGCCGTAGCGCCGATTGAGTTCCAGAAAATCATAGGCCTGAAGGATCATGTAGTTGAATTCGAGGAAGGACAGCGATTGTTCACGATCCAGACGCGACTTCACGCTTTCAAAGCTGAGCATGCGGTTGACACTGAAATGCCGCCCGATGTCGCGTAGGAAATCAAGGTAGTTCAACCCGTCCAGCCATTCGGCATTGTTCAACATCAAGGCGTCGGTCGCACCTTCTCCATATTGCAGATATTTTGCAAACACCTGCTGCATACCTGTGATGTTCGCCGCGATCTGTTCGGGGCCAAGCAAGGGGCGTTCATCGCTGCGGAAAGACGGATCCCCCACCTTGGTGGTGCCACCGCCCATAAGGGTGATCGGCTTGTGACCGCATTTCTGCAACCAGCGCAGCACCATGATGTTCATCAAATGCCCCACATGCAGGGATTGGGCCGTGGCGTCATAGCCGATATAGGCGGGCACAACACCCGCGGCAAAGGCCTCGTCCAGACCTTGATAGTCGGTACAATCGGCGAGGAAACCACGCGACATCATCACGGTGATGAATTCCGATTTGGGATGATAGGTCATGGTGTCTTGCCTCACGCTTGCTTTGCGGGGCATCTATAGGCGCATGGGCCGACAAGGGAAAGGCCCGAGGTTTGAGGCAGGTCATATGAACAGGGCGATCAGCAAGGAGGGGCCGGTGCGGGCCTTGGGGGCGATGTCGGGGACATCTCTGGACGGGGTCGATGCAGCGGTGCTGGTCACGGACGGCCATGATATTCTGGCGTTTGGGCCTACAGCCTATCGCAGTTACACACCCCAGGAACGTGCGGTTATTGCCGCGGGGTTTGGGCTGTGGCATGGGGCCGCGGTCGAGGCAGCCGCAGAAGTGGTGGAACAGGCGCATGTCGCCTTGTTGGACCCAATGGAACGCGTTGATCTTATTGGGTTTCATGGGCAGACCTTGGCGCATGCGCCACGCCTGCAGGGCACTTTGCAGGTGGGTGATGGCGCGGCCCTTGCGCGGCGTTTGGGCTGTCCTGTGGTCTGGGATTTTCGCAGTGCGGATGTCGAGCTGGGCGGTGAAGGCGCGCCATTGGCACCGTTTTTCCATCATGCCTGTGCACGTTTTGCAGGTTTGCAGGCACCTGTGGCCTTTTTGAACCTTGGCGGCGTGGGCAATCTCACCTGGGTTGATCCACTGGTTACGCGGCCCCAGGATGCAGGCGCATTGCTGGCTTTCGACACAGGTCCTGCCAATGCGCCAATGAACGATCTGATGCAGAACCGTTTGGGAAAGCCATTTGATGACGGGGGAAAACTGGCCGCGCGGGGGGCGGTTGAACAGGGGGCGCTGGAGCTGTTTCTGGCAGAGCCCTATTTCGCGCGTATGCCGCCCAAGTCGTTGGACCGCAACGATTTTGCAGAAATGGTGGCGTTGGTAGGGGAACTGTCTGATGCTGATGCTGCTGCGACGCTGACCGCCATGTGCGCGGCGGGGGTGGCCGAAGCCATGCAGCATTGTCCCGCCCTGCCGTCGAAGGTTCTGGTGACAGGCGGCGGGCGCAACAATCCTGTTCTGATGCAAATGCTGCGCGTCAGCCTTGATTGCCCGGTAGAGCCGGTTGAAACCATCGGGCTGGACGGTGATATGCTCGAGGCGCAGGCCTTTGCCTATCTTGCAGTGCGGGTGGCACGGGGATTGCCGACCTCTTGCGAGACAACAACGGGTGTGCGGGCGGCCGTTGGTGGCGGCGTGGTAAGCCTGCCGTGATTTCGGTTGCTGGAGTGGGAAGCAGCGCCATGGGGCAAATCCTGACGCGTTCTTTGTCGGTGATGTGGCTATTTGAGTTTATTGGCAAAGTGATTGGGGGGCAGGGGATTTACGACTCAGGCGGTGTCTTGGATCAAGGGGTCGACCGGGTTGCTATCGCGGAATTTCCATTCCGGGCGGGGCCAGCGTGAAGCCGTCAAATTCAAAACCGGGGGAGACCGTGCAGCTGACAAGCGTGAAATCCCCCGTCGTACGGGCAGATTGCCAGTGGTTTTCGGGCACAATGCACTGAGGCTCGCCCTGGCTCAGATCGGGTGTCAGCAGGTGGTCCTGGCAGGGGCCGGAATCGGTTTCGGCCAAAGACAGAACCAGGGGCGCACCGGCATGATAGAGCCAGATTTCAGTGGCATCCACGCGGTGCCAATGGCTGCGTTCGTTGTTCTTTAGCAGGAAATAGATGCAGGTGCCTGTCGCGCGACCGCTGTTTTGAGCCTGCCAGGTCTGGCGGTAATAGCCACCTTCGGGATGGGGAGCGAGGCCAAGGCGGCTGATGATCTGTTCGGCGGTCATTTGTGTCATAATCGGCGCTCGTAGAACAGAAGTTCGGGCACGACCTCTGGGGGAAGCGGTTGATAGGGTGTGCGTTGTGAGAAGCCAAGCCTCTGATACAGGCCCTGTGCCGCATGCAGGCCTTTGGAGGTGTCCAGAACGATGCGTTCAAAGCCGTCCGCCCTGGCCTGTGCGATCAAGGTTTCACAGATCAGGGCCGCGACACCCTGTCCACGCGCCTGGTCAGTGACAAAGACCCGTTTGATTTCGGATGTCCGCGGATCGAGCGCATGAGTCATCCCGCAACCAACCGCAGTGCCATCGGCGGTCCGCGCCAGCAAAATCATCCCCCGTGGACGTTCATGGATCTGTGCCAGATTGTCCATCAGGGCCTGATATTTTGGCACCGGGTAGAAGGTTTCGGTTATGTCCCTGTCGATGCTGGAATGCGTCATCAGGAAATCGCGAAAGGCCCAACACAGGCTGCGCACCGCGTCCAGATCGGCGGCGGAGGTTGCTTCGGTCACGGTGGTCGGTGGCATTGAAAAACCGGGTGCAGCGTGGCTGCACGCGCTCCTTTGTTTATTTCAGGATACTGCGACCGGCAAATTCGGCCGTTTCGCCCAGGAGTTCTTCGATACGGATCAGCTGATTGTATTTTGCCAACCTGTCAGACCGCGCCAATGAACCGGTTTTGATCTGGCCGCAATTCGTTGCCACGGCGAGATCCGCGATGGTCGCATCCTCGGTTTCACCAGAGCGATGGGACATGACGTTGGTAAATCCTGCACGATGGGCCATTTCAACGGCTTTCAAGGTTTCGGTCAGGCTGCCGATCTGGTTAACCTTGACCAGCATGGCATTGGCCGAACCGCGTTTGATGCCTTCGGCCAGCCGTCTTGGATTGGTGACAAACAGATCATCCCCCACCAGTTGAACCTTTTCCCCCAGCGCAGATGTCAAGGCCTTCCAGCCATCCCAGTCGTCTTCGGACATGCCGTCTTCGATGGAAATAATGGGGTAATCATTTACCAAAGCGGTCAGATAATCTACATTCTCTTCGCTGCTCAGTGATTTGTTTTCACCTGACAATTCGTACTTTCCATCTTTGTAGTATTCTGTCGCTGCACAATCGAGTGCGAGATAGATGTCCTCGCCCGGCTTGTAGCCAGCCTTTTCAATGGATTTCAGAATAAAATCAAGCGCATCGCGGGTGGAGTTGATATTGGGGGCGAACCCGCCTTCATCGCCGATTCCTGTAGACAATCCGGCGGCCGACAATTCGCCTTTCAGCGTGTGAAAGACCTCGGCCCCCATACGCACGGCCTCACGGATGTTTGCGGCAGCGACCGGCATGATCATGAATTCCTGAATGTCGATCGGGTTGTCCGCATGCTCTCCACCGTTGATGATGTTCATCATCGGCACTGGCAGGAGGCGCGCGGAAGTGCCACCGACATAGCGAAACAACGGCTGGGTGCAGTAATCTGCGGCTGCCTTGGCCGCGGCGAGAGACACCCCGAGGATGGCGTTGGCGCCCAGACGGGACTTGTTGTCGGTCCCGTCCAGCTCGATCATGATCTCATCGATTTCGACCTGCTCTGTGGCGTCAATGCCTACCAGAGCTTCGGCGATTTCACCGTTAACTGCGGCGCAGGCATCGAGCACGCCCTTGCCCAGATACCGAGTTTTGTCACCATCGCGTTTTTCGACCGCTTCATAGGCTCCGGTGGAGGCACCAGAGGGGACAGCCGCCCGTCCCATGGTTCCATCTTCGAGGGTCACATCAACCTCGACGGTCGGATTGCCCCGGCTGTCGAGGATTTCGCGTGCGTGAATATCGATGATGGTGCTCATGGGCTCAATCCTTTGGCTGCGTTTGACGCTTCTTAGCGCGACGAAGTCAGGTGTGAAAGGTCTTAGACGGCCAAGCGTCTTTCGCGCCATACGGTATAAATGCCCGAGGCTACGATGATCACGGCCCCCGCCAAGGTCAGTGCATCGGGAGATTCGCCAAAAAAACCGACCCCGATGACCAATGCAAAAATCAGGCGGGAATAGCGGAACGGCGTGACAAAGCTGACCTCGCCCAACCGCATGGCAGCAACAATACCGTAATAGGCGAAAAGCCCCACGATCAGAGCGGCGAAAAAGTACATCCATTGGCCGCCATTCAATATGACATAGGGTGTGCCCGTGGCGAGCATCAGGCCCAGGCCAGCGGGAATGATGACGACAAACCCTAGAAAGCTGAGTTGCATCGTGCTGATATTTGCAGGTGTGCGACGGGTCGCGAGGTCGCGCATGCCCAACATGAACACGGCGATGACGGCAAGCAGCGACAATGCTTCAAAGCTGTCAAACCCAGGACGGATGATCAAGAGAACACCACAGAGGCCGACAATGATCGCGCTCCAGCGGCGCCATCCTACCGATTCACCGAGGAAAAGCGCAGCTCCCAGCGTTACTACCAGTGGCGTTGCCTGCAGAATCGCCGAGGCGCTGGAGAGTGGTGTCAGCGAGATCGCCGAGACAAAGGCGACGGTGCCAGCCATCTCGCCCAAGGCCCGCAAACCGATGGGGGCAGTTAGCATGTCACGGGAGAACAATGCCTTGCCCTGTATCACTACAACCACGCCAAAAACGATTGATCCGCCAACCCCGAGCATTGCCAGAATTTGTCCGACGCTGACCGTGCCTGACAGAAACTTGATAAAACTGTCCTCAAGCGCGAAACCCAACATGGCAAGTACCATCAGCACCGCGCCGCGTGTATTGTCCATGAGTTGAGATCCTTGTCCGTTTCACAGTTCAAATGACCTGTTTGACGGGCAGGGGCAAGGGGCGGCGACGTGACAGCCCGGCTGCTTTAGCCTTTCGGTTTTTTGATTGGCACGCCATAAAGTTCCAGGCGGTGACCGCGCAGTTCGTAACCCAACTTTTGCGCAATCTTTTCCTGGAGGGCCTCGATCTCTGCATCGACAAATTCGATGACAGCACCAGAGTTCAGATCGATCAAATGGTCATGATGATCGCGCTCTGCATCTTCATAACGGGCGCGGCCGTCACCGAATTCCAGTTTGTCGAGGATACCGGCCTCTTCAAACAATTTCACCGTCCGGTAAACCGTTGCAATGGATATGCCCGCATCACGGTTGGACGCGCGGGTGTAGAGTTCTTCAACATCGGGATGGTCATCGCTGTCTTCGATCACCTGCGCAATGATACGCCGCTGGCCGGTCATGCGCAGACCCATAGTCTCGCATCTGTTGATGATGGATTTAGGCATTCCTGGCCTCCGCGCGGTGATTGCGCACCATGTAGCGTTCTTTTTCCCGCAGGGCTACCGACGTTTTTCCTGTAGTGGTTGACTTATCCTCTCATCTGCCTCATTTGCCAAAGCAAGCGATGCCTTCTGCCGCGTGAGCAGTGCCCGACCCGAATTTTGAGGTCCGGCTAAAAAGGCCCGCCGATGTTCCCAAAATCACGCGTGGGGCCAAGCGCAACAGACAGGTGTCTGGCAGTTGGCCATACACTTGCGATCTGCTTTGCGTGACCCTACTGGCGCAATCTGTGCCTATGAATGATGGCGTGTGGGATACCTTGCGCGCAGAAAGAATGATATGAGCGATTTTGACATGATGGACCTGCCGCCGAAGCTGGTGGCACGATTGCATGAGATGGGTTTGAAAGACCCGACACCGATCCAGAAACAAGCCATTCCACACGCTCTGAACGGGCGCGACGTGATGGGGCTGGCCCAAACCGGGACTGGAAAAACGGCGGCCTTTGGTGTGCCGCTGATCGCGCAGATGATGCGCGAGCCCAAACGCCCCTCGCCAAAATCCGTGCGTGCGCTGGTGCTGGCACCGACACGCGAACTGGCGCAACAAATCATGCAGAATCTCAAGGGGTTTTGCGACGGCACACCGATCAAGGCCCAGATGGTCGTGGGCGGCCAGTCGATCAATCCACAGATCAACCGGCTTGACCGCGGCGTCGACATTCTGGTGGCGACACCGGGTCGGTTGCTTGATCTGATGGACCGGCGCGCCGTGAAGCTGAACGAGGCAACCTTTCTGGTGCTGGACGAGGCGGATCAGATGCTCGACATGGGCTTTATCCACGATCTGCGTAAAATTTCAGCCGTGATGCCCAAAGAACGTCAGACGATGTTGTTCTCAGCGACAATGCCCAAATTGATGAACGAGATCGCAAGCACCTATTTGCGCAGTCCGATCCGTATTGAAGTTTCGCCTCCGGGCAAGGCGGCGGATAAAGTCACCCAAGAGGTTCATTTCATCGCCAAGGCCGAGAAAACATCGTTGTTGCAAGAATTGCTGGCGAAACACAAAGAGGAGCGTGCCCTGGTCTTTGGACGGACAAAACACGGGTGCGAAAAATTGATGAAGACCCTGGTAAAAGCCGGTTTTAATGCGGCTTCCATCCACGGGAACAAATCGCAAGGCCAGCGCGATCGCGCTATTGCCGGATTCAAGTCCGGACAAGTCACGGTATTGGTGGCAACGGATGTTGCGGCGCGCGGATTGGATATTCCAGATGTAAAGCACGTATATAACTATGAACTGCCTAATGTTCCTGACAATTATGTCCACCGGATCGGCCGTACTGCACGAGCGGGCAAGGATGGAGCGGCGATTGCCTTTTGTGCGCCGGATGAAATGGGCGAACTGATTGCTATTCAGAAAGTGATGAAAATACGCATTCCCGTGGCCTCGGGCCGTCCCTGGGAAGGTGCCGAGATCGAAGAGAAACCGAAGCAGCAGCGCGGTCGTGGCCGCGGCCGGTCTGGTGGCGGCGGTGGTGGTGGTCGCCCGTCGGGTGGCGGCGGACAGGGCGCTGGCAAGCCGGGTGGCGGTCGCAACCGTCGGCGCGGTGGCGGTGGTGGAAAGCCGGGTGGCCAACAGGCCGCTTGATCCGCTGATCGGCTCTCAATGCGTTGAACGAACGGTGGCATTGCTGATGGCGGTGCCGCCGTTTTTGCATTTGCCCGGCGGTTTATGCAAAAATCCATGGATGTTTCGCGCCGTGGCGTGATGGCGCATGATTGATTTTTCCCTGGCCCGGCTGGCCCCGAGGAGTCGCTTGTTACCGTTGCGCCCATGCTCATCTGAGTGATCGGAAAGCTGCACAAATCTGGGTAAAACTGCCTGCGCTCCAAATAAACTTCGGGGCGCAAGCGATTGATATTTTGTTGTTTTCAGGTGTAAAGAGACGGTACGCCCATCTGTGCATGAATGTCGTTCACTTCGGCGGGCTTCATGCCGTAACCCTGGGCCAACTGATGCAGATATTGTGCCTCTTTCTGGGTGTCCAGATCGATCCCCAGCAGGGACATTGCATAGATCTGACTTTGCATGCCTTCAGGCGTTTCGCGCACCAACATGTCGACATCTACCGGTGCTTGCAGCTGTGCCTGGACAAAGGCGGCTTCTTCGGCGTCGACGTCGCCCAATTGATCCAGTAGCTTGGCTTTTTCAGCTTCGTCAAAGGTGCCATCCGATTTTGCCGCCTGGATCATAGCGGCGAGCATCAAACCTGCTGCGGCTTCCTGATCCTGTGACGGCTCGATCTCGGGCTCGGGGGTGGAATCGAATTGCGAGTTCAAGACCGCCCCAAAATCATGATCGTTCGTTTTCGGACGCTTTTGCACGGCTGCGCCAGCCCCGGCCAATAGCCCGCCGGCACCGGCCAGACCGCCCAGCAAACCGCCAAGCCCACCCTTCGAACTGCCACCGCTGCCAAGCAGATCGCCCAGCCCGCCGGTCGAGGTCCTGCCGCCGCCACCGCCCAGTTGGTTGAGCAAACCGCCCAGGCCTCCGGACATGCCCGGGGCATTTGCACCGCCTGCACCGCCCAGAAGGCCACCAAGCATATCCTGTAGTCCGCCGCCCGCAGTTGCCGTGCCGCCACCGGTCAAACCACCCAGCAAACCACCCAGGCCGCCTGCACCCGCTGTATTTGCGTTATTGCCCTTTTTCATCATCGCGCTGGCACCCTTTGCCACCGCTACGCCAACGGCCACTTTGGCCAAGGTTTTCATCAAGCTCATCTGGTAAACCCCCTATTTGAGTCGCCGCAGTTTGACATGTTTTGCGACAGCCACGAGGGGAAAATACAAGGATTTACCTCAGTCGCGGGTATTTTCACATTGACTGGCTGGCTGTCAGCCGCGCTAGTGGTGCGATGGAACGCAAGGATCATATGGACCTTTTCGGTGCGGCTGCTCTCATCGCCTTTGCGTTGCATCTGGCGTTCAATCAGGTCGTGATCAAAGTGACCGGCGGTGGTTTCGGGCCGGTCTTTCAGGCGGGCCTACGCTCTGCCGGTGCGGTGTTGGTGCTCTACCTTTGGATGCACATGCGCGGAGTCAGCTTCTCTGTTCCGCGCAATGCATGGTTGGGTGGTATCGCATCGGGTCTGTTCTTTACGTTTGAATTCCTTTGCCTTTTCTCGGCATTGGACATCACAACGGTCAGTCGGGCCTCGGTGATCTTTTATTCCATGCCGGTCTGGCTTTCCCTGATCGCCCATGTGTTTTTCCCGGGAGAACGCCTTACACCGCTCAAGATCACAGGTTTGTTGCTGGCAATGACCGGCGTTGCGGTTGCGCTGGCGGATCGGTCGGGGGGGGACGTCAGCTGGGCAGGAGACTTGTTGGCGCTTACTTCGGCGTTTTGCTGGGCGGCAATCGTGATTTGCGTGCGCATCACGCCGCTGTCCGAGGTGCCGCCTGCGCAACAGCTGATGTTTCAGGTTTTGATATCTGCACCGATCCTGTTGCTGCTCGCACCCTTTCTTGGTCCATTGCTGCGCGATGTTGCCCCGATCCATATCGTCGGCTTGTTGTTTCAGATCGTCGCCATCGCCAGCCTTGGATTTCTGGCGTGGTTCTGGTTGATGACGATTTATCCCGCCTCTTCGGTTGCATCTTTCAGCTTTCTGTCCCCGGTGTTTTCGGTGATCTTGGGCTGGCTATTGCTCTCCGAAGACGTCGCGCCCTCCGTTTGGGGTGCCTTGGTTCTGGTCGCCAGCGGGATTTACCTGATCAACCGAAAGCCGCGCAAAACCTAGGTGCCACAAAAGGTAGCTGGAACGATCTCTTGCCGGGAAGGCGGGCGGGCAAGAGCGGCATCGGTTTCGACAAATGGCGTTGCGAGGGCCTTCATCAACCGTTCGAAAGGGGCCATGTCACCGGCAACCGCGGCCTCAATCATCTGTTCAATCCGGTGATTTCGGGGAATGATGACGGGATTGGCGCTTTGCATAACCGTTTGAGATTCTGCCTCGGTGGTCAGGCGGTTTTTCCATTTTTCCGACCATTGATCGAAGGCTTCAAGGTCTGTGAATTGATCCCGCGCCTTGCCTTCGTTAAGTGCCTGAAAAGTGTTGGTAAAGTCGGCTTCATCGGTTTGCATAAGCGCCAAAAGCTCTTCAATCAGGCCTTGGTCATCAGCCTGTGGCGTGCTGATGCCAATCTTGGCACAAAACCGGTTTAGCCATGCTTTCTCCAACAGATCTGGCATCGCATGAACAATTTCTGTTGCTTCTTCGAGGGCGGCATCGCGGTCTTTGAAGAGTTGGATCAAACAGGTTGCCAATTGAGCCATGTTCCAGACGGCAATGCCAGGTTGCGTACCAAAGGCATACCTGCCTTGGGTATCGATGGAACTGAAAACGCGGTTTTGATGAAACCCATCCATAAAGGCACAGGGGCCATAGTCGATGGTTTCTCCAGCGATGCTGCAATTATCCGTGTTCATCACGCCATGGATGAAACCGACAGACATCCAGCGCGTGACCAGATCGGCCTGCGCCGCGCAGACCGCCCGCAGCAGGTCCATCGGGCCCTGGGCCTCGGGATAGTGACGTTGAATTGTGTATTCCGTGAGGGTCCGGAGATGCTCAAGCTCACCACGATGGGCAAAAACCTGAAACGTACCGACGCGCAAATGGCTGGTGGCCACGCGGGTCAGTACCGCGCCGGGCAGCGCGCCTTGCTCGCGCCAGATCTGTTCGCCTGTTGCAACAGCAGCCAAAGCGCGGGTGGTGGGAATGCCAAGGGCTTGCATTGCCTCCGAGATCACATATTCGCGCAACACAGGGCCAAGCCAGGCACGGCCGTCGCCCATGCGAGAATAAGGTGTCGGACCGGACCCCTTGAGCTGGATGTCACGGCGGATCCCGTCGCTGCCAATGACCTCGCCCAACAGGATCGCGCGGCCATCACCAAGTTGCGGATTAAAACTGCCAAACTGGTGACCGGCATAAAGCTGGGCAATCGGAGCCGCGTTTTGGGGTATTGAATTACCGCTAAATACGCTGGCCGCCTCGGCAAAGTCATCGAGCTCAATACCCAAGGTCAATGCCAGTTCATTGTTGAAAGCCAATAGCTTGGGGTCTGAAACTGAAGTTGGTTTCTGTTTTGAAAAGAAACCTTCGGGCAAAAGGGCATAGCTGTTGTCAAATGGGATGAACATCTGATCAAAGAACTCGGGACATGAACATGTATTTTTCTCGCGGTTTGAAACCGGCCCTTGCATAGAGTTTGAGCGCGGCAGCATTTTCTCGGTCAACCTCGAGGTGAACAGCCCTGAGGCCACCTTCGGCGAGGGCCCGGGGCAAAGCGATCAGGCTTTCTGTTGCAATGCCACGTCCGCGCACGCCGGGGCGAATGTAAAGTTCGTCCAGAATTGCGTCCAAACCGCCAAATTCGATGGACCAGCCGAAACATAGTACCATGTAGCCGATGGCCGCACGCGGGGGGCCAATCAGATAAATCGCACCATATGGGGATCCTTCAAGCAATGGCGCAAGCGCTGCCCGGCGTATTTCGTCGGATTGCGAAATCCCTGTTTCGGCGTGAAAATTGGCACAAAGGGTCGCGACCTTGTCCAGATGCTCCGGTTTGGCGAGGGTGAGGGCCGCACTCACAATCTGGCCAAGCGGTCGGTTAGAAGGTCAAAGAAACCGTCAGCGTCTATATCCCCCATAAAGGTTGCATTGGGGGCGCGGTCCGTAACGCCCCACCAATCCGCGACGGTCATGCCCATGGTGAGTTCCGACTGCGTTTCGATTTCAACATTGATGTGTCGGCCGGTGAAAAGATCCGGATTGATCAGATAGGCCGTCACACAGGGGTCATGTAACGGGGCCCCTTCGGACCCGTACTTTTCCTTGTCGAACCGTTCAAAGAAATCGGTCATTTCAGCCACAGCGATGCCGACAGAGGTCTGCAAGGCTCGAAAGGCATCATTGCGGGATTTGGTGACAAGGGCCTTATGGGTGACATCAAGCGGCATCACGACAATCGGAACGCCGGATTTGAACACAATATCAGCGGCATGCGGATCAACGTAGATGTTGAATTCCGCGGTTGGCGTAATGTTGCCACCTTCGAAGTATCCGCCGCCCATCAAGACGATCTTGGCGACACGCTTTTTGATGTCCGGCGCTTTTTCAAAGGCCGTCGCAATGTTGGTCAACGGTCCGAGGGGACATAGAGTGACTGTGCCCGGGGCAAATTCGCGCAATTGCTCGATGATGAAATCAACCGCATCACCTTGGGCCAGGGGCATCACCGGATCAGGCAGGTTGGGCCCGTCCAGACCTGTCTTGCCATGCACATGCTCTGCCGTGACCAGGTCTCGGCCCATCGGGCGATCGCAACCGGCGAAAACCTTTACATTCGTTTTTCCCGCTAACTCACAGACGATGCGTGCATTTTTTGATGTCAGGTCGAGGGGTACGTTCCCCGCGACACAGGTTATGCCAAGAAGGTCGATCTCTTCCGGGCTGGCCAAGGCAAGAAGAATAGCGACCGCATCGTCCTGGCCGGGGTCCGTGTCGATGATGATTTTGTGTGGCGGCATGGGGCTTCCTCTTTGTCTCAGGAATAGGGGAAATACAGGGTGAACAAAAGGGGCGGTTCAGCCTTTGCTGTCGCTTTGGCGTTCTTCCGCTTTGACGGCGTTCCAAAGAGCGTCCATTTCGTCCAGATCGCTGGCGGAGGGCGTTTTACCCATCGCCGCGAGCCGCGTCTCGATTGCACGAAAGCGGCGTTCAACCTTTGCGTTCGTGCGCCGCACCGCAGCTTCCGGGTCAACATCAAGATGCCGAGCCAGGTTGGCAATGACAAACAGCAAATCGCCAAATTCATCCTCTATGGAATCGGGATCCTGGGTATCGCGTGCTTCGACCAGTTCCGCCGCTTCCTCAATGATCTTGTCCAATACGCTGTCCGTGTTGGCCCAGTCAAAGCCGACCCGTGCGAGCCGCTTTTGCAGTTTGACCGCACGTGTCATGCCGGGCAGACCAAGAGCAACGCCGTCAAGCGTGCCTTGCTGTTTCTTGCCGGCCCGTTCGGCAGCCTTGATTTTTTCCCAATCGATCGTTTGCTGTTCGGCGGATTTGTTACGATTCTCATCGCCGAAGACATGCGGGTGTCGGGCGACCATCTTGTCCGAAATGTTGTTTACCACAGTTGCAAAGGTGAAATGCCCGGCTTCTTCACCCATGGCGGTATGATAAACTGTTTGTAATAGCAGATCTCCCAATTCGCCCTCAAGCTCGGACCAGTCCTGGCGCTGAATGGCATCTGCAACTTCGTAAGCTTCTTCAATGGTATAGGGGGCGATGCTGCCGAAATCCTGCTCTATGTCCCATGGGCATCCTGTTTCCGGATCCCGCAGACGGCGCATGATTTCAAGCAAGCGTTCGATCCCGGCATCGGAAGCGTGGATCAGGGCGTCATCTTTTGCTGGGTCTGGCATTGCGGCTGGGTCCTGTCTGGTGTCAGATGGCACCAGATCATTGTCTTGCCCAAGGAGTCCAGCCCCATGCCCGTTGTCAACCGTATTGCCGATTTTGCCTCCGACATGACGGCCTGGCGTCAACATCTGCATACCATCCCCGAGTTGGGGCTGGAGTGTTACCAGACGGCTGCCTTTGTCGCTGAACGGCTACGTGAATTCGGGGTGGACGAGTTGCATGAAGGCGTTGCCAAAACCGGAATCGTGGCGATCATCAACGGACAGGGTGCCGGCCCCACCTTTGGCCTGCGCGCCGATATGGATGGCTTGCCGATTCACGAGGAAACCGGCGTGCCCTATGCCAGCACACATGAGGGCAAGATGCACGCCTGCGGCCATGACGGGCACACCACAATGTTGCTGGGTGCAGCGAAATACCTGGCGGAAACCCGAAACTTCTCGGGTCGCGTGGCACTGTTATTCCAACCGGCAGAAGAGGATGGAGCCGGCGGCAAGGTGATGGTGTGTGAAGGGGTGATGGACCGGTTCAATATCGAACAGGTCTATGCGCTGCACAATGCGCCGGGTTTGGAGTTCGGTCGTTTTCACACGACGCCGGGACCGATCATGGCCGCGGCGGACCGCTTTACCATCAACCTGACGGGCAAGGGCGGCCATGCAGCGCGACCTCATGAAAGCATTGATCCAGTTGTGGCTGCCTGTGCGATTGTTCAATCGTTACAAACGATTGTAAGTCGAAACACCGATCCCAAGGCACAATTGGTGATTTCTACGACGCAGATACACACCGGGACAACAGATAACGTGATTCCTGAAGATGTCTTTATCAACGGCACTGTACGCACCTTTGACAAAGAGGTTCAGGCGATGGTGGTGCGGCGTATGCAGACCATCGTGGACGGCCATGCGGCAAGTTACGAATTGACAGCTGATCTGGAGTTTCAGTTCGGCTATCCGCCCACGGTCAATGACGCCGCCAAGGCGAAATTCGCAGCAATCGTCGCGCAGGAGGTGGCTGGTGAAGCGGGGGTTGATGAGGCCTTTCCGCCTGTTATGGGGGCCGAGGATTTTTCTTATATGCTGGAAGCGCGCCCGGGTGCCTATCTGATGCTGGGACAGGGCGAGGGTGCGGGGCTGCATCACCCTAAATACAATTTCAATGATGAGATCGCTCCTGTGGGTGCGTCCTTTTTTGCGCGTCTGGTCGAACAGGCGCAGCCAGTGGCGGTATCCTGAAATGGCCCTGGAAGATGCTGCATCACAGGTCGATCAGGCAATCACGCGAACTGATCTGAAGGGGCCGAGTTTTGAAAATGCCTTTGGTGGCGTGACATCATTTCTACGACGCAAGTATACCAAGGATCTGACCGGCGTCGATATTGCGGTGACCGGTGTGCCGTTCGATCAGGCGGTGACCAACCGGCCGGGTACCCGCCTGGGTCCAAGGGCAATCCGCGAGGCCTCGAGCCTGCAGCCCTATGACCCGCCCTATGGTTGGGATTTCGATGTACTGAGCGAATGCGCCATCACGGACTACGGCGATCTGGCCTTTGACTATGGTCATACCTCGAAATTCCCCGCAGCGCTGACAGCCCATATCAAAGGGATACTCGACGCCGGCGCGGCCAGTCTCACGCTGGGCGGGGATCACTACATCAGCTTTCCCATTCTCAAGGCTTATGCAGAGAAATACGGCCCCGTCAGCTTGCTGCAATTCGATGCCCATTCGGATACCTGGCCCGATGACGATATGGAGCGGATCGATCATGGCACGATGTTTTACAAGGCAGTGCAATCGGGTGTCGTCGATCCAGCGACTTCGGTGCAAGTGGGGATCAGAACAACCAATCCGGACACACTGGGCGTGGCGACGATCGACGCCCGTGAGGTTCATGAACGCGGGGCACAGGCAGCGGTGATGCGCATCAAGCAGATTTTGGGCGATCGTCCCTGTTATCTGACGTTCGACATTGATGCGCTGGATCCGGCATTTGCGCCGGGCACGGGGACGCCGGTCTGGGGCGGGCTGACTTCGGCGCAGGCGGCCATCATGCTGCGAGATCTGGCGGGAATCAACATTGTCGGCGGAGATGTGGTTGAGGTTTCACCACCCTTTGATCCCACCGGTGCCACCGCCATCGCAGGTGCGCATGTTGCGACCGAAATTCTATGTCTATTGGGACATCGGATGCGCAACTCATGACCAGCAGAAACCAACCGATCAGCGGCAACGATCTGGCGCGGTTTTCGGGACCGAACACTTTCATGCGCCTGCCCGAGGCCAAGGATTCCGAAGGACTGGATGTCGCGATTCTGGGTATTCCGCTGGATATTGGCACCTCATGGCGGTCCGGCACGCGTTTGGGCCCAAAGGAAGTGCGCACTCAAAGCGCGATGTTGCGGCCATACAACCTGGGCACGGGGGCAGCACCCTTTGACAGTTTACAGGTGGCTGACATCGGAGACCTGCCCATCAACACCTTTTCCCTGAGTGACAGTTTGCGTATTATCGCAAAGTGTTACGACGCAATTCTCACGACCTCTGCAATCCCGCTGGGGATCGGTGGTGATCATTCGATCACCTTGCCAATCCTGCGGGCGATGGCCAGACGCCACGGGCCTGTGGCATTGATCCATGTGGATGCCCATGCCGATGTGAATGACGAAATGTTTGGTGTGCGCGAATGTCACGGCACGGTATTTCGCCGTGCCTATGAGGAAGGGCTGATTCAACCGGCCAAGACATATCAGATCGGTTTGCGCGGCACCGGGTATTCTGCCGAAGATTTCACCGAGGCGCGCGGATGGGGCTTTCAGCAATTTTTAGCCCAGGATCTCTGGGGACGTAGCCTTGTCAATCTGGGGGCGGAGATCCGGCGCGACATCGGTGATGCGCCTGTCTATCTGACCTATGACATCGACAGTCTTGATCCCGCCTATGCACCTGGCACCGGTACACCGGAAATTGGCGGGTTGACGACACCGCAGGCGATGCAGTTGATCCGTGCCCTGCAGGGCCTGAACTTTGTCGGAGGGGATCTTGTTGAAGTGTCGCCACCTTACGATTCCACAGGCAATACCGCGCTGACGGGGGCAAACTTGCTGTATGAGATGTTATGTGTTCTTCCTGGCGTTGTCTGTCGTTGAGAAGGCGGAATTGAGTTTATTGGCAAGATGAAGCGCGGGCCAGCGGCAATGATGATTTGGGCAGGGATAGGAGCAGGTGTTGCGGTGCTGGGTTATGTGCGGTTCGCACCTTTTGACCCTGACCGCTGGCACCGTCGGGCTGGTCACTCCGGTATGGGGGAGTTGCAGGGGAGACAGAGTTATGTCTGGCGCGCACCGGTCGAGAACACCGGTGCCGGACTGCTGAAGGCAATGGCAAATGTCATGGAAGCAACACCTCGCACCCAGGCAGTAGCGGGGTCACTGAAGGCCGGACAGATGACATTTGTGTCACGTTCACTGGTATTTGGCCTGCCAGATTACACGACAATAGGTGTGTACAGGGGATCGGTCGAAGAAGGCGGGCAAAGCTATTTCGAGATCTTCGGGCGCGCGCGTTTTGGCCGGTCAGATTTTGGGATAAATGCCAAACGTATCAAGGGATGGCGCGCTGTTGTCCAGGGCGGATGAAAGGCAACCTTCCTGGATTTCGCGCCACATCGGTACGTTCAGCGACATCTGGCATTGGGCCATGAACATGCGGCCATCAACCTGCAGGCAAATCGTTTCGCCCAGTTCGATCCGGTTGTGGTTGCGGTCGGTACAATAGCATTCGACCGTTTTGCCGCTTGGCGATGTGACATCGGCGGTTGCTGGCAGCGCAGCGAGGCTGGCAAGGATCATGATGTGTTTCATGGGATGATAATAGCATGATGCAGCCCTTGACCAAAGCCTTTCCATCGGCGACATGGTTTGACGATGATAGCACGCGACCGTCTTGAGCAGATTACGCAGCGATTCCAGTTTCTGGAGGCGTCGATGTCTTCTGGCTCGGACCAGGCTGATTTTGCAGCTTTGGCCAAGGAATATGCGGATTTGCGCCCGGTGGTCGTGCAGATCGAAAGCTATATGCAGCTGTTGCGTGATCTGGATGAGGCGCAAGCGATGCTGGCGGACCCTGAGATGGCGGAACTGGCGCAGGAAGAACTGCCCGCCTTGAAAGCAGCGGTTCCCGAAGCCGAAGCGGCATTGCAAATTGCGCTGCTGCCACGGGATGCGGCGGACGCCAAACCTGCGATGCTGGAGATCAGGCCGGGCACCGGGGGGGATGAAGCGGCTTTGTTCGCGGCCGACCTGTTGCGCATGTATCAACGATATTGCGAGGCTCAGGGCTGGGGGGTCGAGTTGATCGAGGAACAGATGACGGAGTTGGGCGGGGTCAAGGAAGTTGTTGCGCATATCACCGGTCAGAATGTTTTTGCGCGTCTGAAATATGAAAGTGGCGTGCACCGGGTCCAGCGGGTACCGACCACGGAATCCGGTGGCCGGATCCATACCTCTGCTGCGACGGTTGCCGTGCTGCCGGAGGCAGAAGACGTGGATATCGAAATCAACCAGAACGATTTGCGCATTGATACCATGCGATCGTCCGGTGCCGGCGGGCAGCATGTGAACACCACTGATTCTGCGGTCCGCATCACCCATCTGCCAACGGGGCTGGTGGTGACCTCGTCTGAAAAATCCCAGCATCGCAATCGTGACAAGGCGATGCAGGTCCTCAAGGCCCGGTTGTACGACATGGAGCGGTCACGCATTGACAATGCGCGTTCGGCGGATCGTGCGTCGCAGGTAGGTTCTGGTGACCGGTCGGAGCGTATCAGGACCTATAACTTTCCCCAGGGACGGATGACGGACCACCGGATCAATCTGACATTGTATCGGCTCGATGCCATCATGCAGGGGGATCTGGATGAGATCATCGACGCCCTGACGGCGGATGCGCAGGCGCGGCAGATGGCAGAGATGAATCGATGAGCACAGCGGCCCAGGCGATGGCCGCTGCGGCCTCGCGGCTCAGAGCAGCGGGTGTGCCAGATCCGGCACGGGATGCGAGATTGCTTTTGGCCCATGCCGCCTCGGTCGATGCGGCGCGGATAACATTGATTGCCCCTGAAGAAATCGCACCTGAAATTGCAGAACGCTATGACAACCTGATTGCATTGCGTGCTATCAGGGTCCCGGTTTCCCAACTTGTCGGTGCCCGCGCATTCTACGGTCGTGACTTTAAGATCAGCCGAGAAGTACTTGATCCCAGACCAGAAACCGAAACGCTCGTTGACCTGGCGCTGAGCGCGCCCTTTGACAGGGTGCTGGACCTTGGAACTGGTTCAGGCTGTATTCTTGTGACGTTGCTGGCCGAGCGCGGGGACGCCCTTGGTGTCGGCGTTGATCTTTCCGAGGCGGCCTGTCTGCAAGCCAGCGCAAATGCGATTCTGCATGGTGTGGCGGATCGGGCCAGGATCCTCCAGTCGGATTGGTTTGATGCGGTGGAAGGCCGTTTTGACTTGATTGTTGCGAACCCGCCTTATCTTGCCCCTGGCGAACTGGCAGATGTCGCACCGGAGCTGCGCGATCACGAACCGCGGATGGCACTTACGGACGGTCTGGATGGTCTGTCGGTTTATCGTGAAATCGCGGCACAGGCGCAGTCCTATCTGACCGCACAGGGGCGCGTGATGGTGGAAATTGGCTGGCAACAGGGCGATTCTGTTCGCGAAATTTTCAAAGGTGCAGGCTGGGCCGGTGTAGATGTCGCACAGGACCTGGACGGGCGCGCACGTGTGGTCTGTGCGGCGCAACCGGCGTAATAATGCACTTTCGCGAAAATTTTGTGACTTTTCACTTGCCGCGCCGATGCTCTCATGTTTATTCAGGGGTGTTGCAGCGGTGGATGCCTATGGCGGTCCCGTGCGGTTTTTAACCCAACATTTTCTTACCGATGCTGTCCGCGCTTTGCGCAATCGGTTCATCTTCGCGAAACAGCACCAAAGGCTGATACTTTTCAATGAAATCTACCAGATCACGCGGTCGGTCCAAGAATAACCGTAACCGTAACAACAACAATCAAGGCGGCGGTAACGTCGTTAACCGTGTTTTTGACAGTTCCGGTCCGGAAGGCAAGGTACGTGGAACGCCAAGTCAGGTGATTGAAAAATACAATCAACTTGCCCGCGACGCGCAGTTGTCAAATGACCGCGTGGCGGCGGAGAACTTTCAGCAGCATGCAGAGCATTATCTGCGTATGTTGTCCGAGGCGCAGCGTGAGATTGACCAACGCCGTGAGGAACAGGAACGCCAGAATCGCGAACGCCAGGCCGAGCGGGACCGTGAGCGTGCGGAGCGTCAGGAACGTGAAGCCAATCAACAAGGCAACAACCAGAACGACGCTGGCGCGCAGCAAGGCGGTGATCAATCCAGTGGCGAGCCGGCGGCTGATGTTGTCCAGCCCGAAGGTGTTGTCGAGCCTGAGTCAGACGGTGACAGCGGGTTGGTCGAAACACCTGAGAGCAAACCGAAACCGAAACGCGCCCCGCGACGCAAGCCGAAACCCAAAACTGAAGTCGCCTCAGATGGTGACAGCAGTGACGCGCCAAAGGCTGCAGAATAAACAGAAAACCCCGCATTGAGCGGGGTTTTTGTAGAGTTTCATTCGGCGGGCGGTGCTGCCAGAGATCCTTTGGTCCGGTGGACGTAATGGATCCGTCCCTTGTCGCGCAGCACCTGCGCGCGGGGGAGCCAATCATAGCGCCTGTCCTCTGTCACGGGTGACCAGAACAAGGTACCGCCCTTGCGCCAAGGATCAATAACCACGCCGTCTTCCATCTTTGCGCCTTTTGGTGTCAGGACTGCGGTGGAATGTTCAATCAAGAACAAGGCATCGGAATTGGCAATGGCACGGGTGACGTCGAGCGTATGAAAACCCTCTGCCTCGAGGCGTGCCTGCATGTCCTCAGCCCAATGGTAGCAGAGGCCGCGTGGCCGTGTACCGGCGTTGACCTTTGCATTGTGAATCAGGGGGCTGTCGGTGATGTGATAGGCGCGCGCCAGTTCCCGACTGGTCGCATAGGACAAACGCGCTGCGATCGTCGCCTCTGTGGGGTCAACGTCGGGTGACATCTGGCGCAAGGCCAGGGCGAGCGCGGTAATCTGCCTGGGCGTGGCAGGTGCAGGTGGTTTCGGAGCGCAGGCCGCCAGTAAAAGCAGCGCCAGAAGCAATGCTATTCGGGTCATGAGCGCGCCACCTCCCGAGCCAGGGCACAGAACCCCTCTAGCGGAATTTGTTCTGCACGGTCCGTAGGTTTGATACCAGCGGCACGCAGACGGTCTTCGATGTCTGGGGCGATCCCCTTGAGCGACGCCCGCAGCATCTTGCGTCTTTGGTTGAATCCGGCTGCAACAACGCGGTTGAGGATTGCAGGATCGGCAGGGAAACGCGGCGCGCTGAGGGCGCTGAGATGAACCACGGCCGAGGATACCTTGGGCGGCGGCGTGAAGGCCTCTGGCGGCAAGGTTAACACAATGCGCGCGTCAGTCCGCCACTGGGCAAGGATCGCGAGGCGGCCATAGGTTTTTGAGCCAGGAGTTGCGACGATCCTTTCCGCCACCTCGCGCTGAAACATCAGTGTCAGGCTTTGCCAGAAGGGCGGCCAGAGGGGCGGCGTGAGCCAACGCACCAGCAACTCGGTGCCAACGTTGTAAGGCAAATTCGCGGCGACGCGGATCGGTGCCGTAAGATGGGCCAATGGATCGATCTCAAGTGCATCTCCCTGTATCACCGTCAATCGGTCAGGATAGGCTTTGCCGATTTCGGCCAATGCCGGGAGGCAGCGGGGGTCCTTTTCAATGGCAAGGACGTGACGGGCACCTTCGGACAGCAACCCGCGTGTCAGTCCCCCGGGCCCTGGGCCGATTTCAAGCACATCAAAGCCTGTAAGGTCACCGGCCTGGCGGGCAATCTTGGCCGTCAAGTTCAGATCCAGCAAGAAGTTCTGCCCCAGCGACTTGCGGGCAGATAATTCATGTGTCGCGATGACCTCGCGCAGCGGCGGAAGGGAGTCGATCGCGCTCATCTTGAGGCGGCCATCTTGTGGGCCAGACGGATGGCTTCAATCATGCTGGAAGGGTTAGCAAGGCCGCGTCCTGCGATGTCAAATGCGGTGCCATGATCGGGTGAGGTGCGGATAAACGGCAAACCCAATGTCACGTTTACGCCCTTGTCAAAATCCAAGGTCTTGATCGGAATAAGGGCCTGGTCATGATACATTGCAATTGCCGCGTCATATCTGGTGCGGGCAGCGGCGTGAAACATCGTATCGGCAGGCAGGGGACCGGCAAGGGCAAAACCCTCGCCCCGCATTTTTTCAACCAGATCGTTGATCCAATCACATTCCTGCATGCCCATCGTGCCGCCTTCGCCTGCGTGCGGGTTCAGTCCTGCGATTGCGAGGCGCGGCGCGGCAATGCCAAACTGTTCACGCAAGCCCTTGTCGGTTGTTTCAATCACATGCCTGAGCAAAATTGGCGTCAGTTGCTGCGGCACCTGATCCAGCGCAATGTGGATGGTTGCCGGGACCACCCGCAATTGTTCGGATGCCAGCATCATCACAGCGTCCTGAACACCTGCAAGGGCGGCAAGGTATTCGGTATGGCCGGGGTAGGCGAAACCGGTTCCGTCCTTGAGCGCCTTTTTGTTGATCGGTGCGGTACACAGGGCTGAGGCCAGGCCGCTTTGGACAAGGTCGACACCCTTTGCGATCATTTCGACGACATGGGGCGCATGCCCCGGCATGGCTGTCCCGGCAACACTGGCTGATCCAAAATCATGCGCAAGTACGGGTAATGCTTCGGCGTTGGGCAAGGTCGCCTCTGCCGGTGTTGCCACCACCTTGTAAGGTGTGCCCGCAGGCAGGTGGCGGGGGTCACCGAGCCAGAGCATAGGTATTTCCTGCGCCAGCGCAGCCCAAGCTGCCGCCGCCACTTCGGGACCAATGCCAGCGGGTTCTCCACAGGAGATCACAACCGGCAGCATACGTCCTGTCATTGCATCAAGATACGCGCATCGGCACGTAACTGTTCCATGTAATTGTTGGCAAATCCTTGCAATTTGCGCTGTCTCAGGGTGCTGATGACGTCCTCGCGGCTGACTTCGGCATTGGCTTGGGCAGTGCGTTTGCACAGCATCAGGAATACCAGCGTTTCGCCGTTGGAGCGGGTCAACGCCGTTGATACTTCACCGGGATCAAGTTTTGCCAATTCGATCGCAATGTCTTGTGGAAGTTCAGCAGGAGCTTTGGTGCCACGGTCCAGAACTTCTTCTGGCTGGTCTTTGGCAATCCCGTACAGATCGTCACAGGTATCAACCTGGGTGCGCAGACGGGCGGCCTGCGCCAGCGTCGCTTCGGAGCGGCCACCGGCCATGTAATAGGCAGCGTATTCGATTTCGGAATAGATTTTGGCAGGTGCGCCGGTTTCTTCTATTCCACGCAATTGGAACAGGGCGATGGCATTAGGGATCGGTAGCGGTGCGGTCACCTCGCCGGGACCAAGCGCCAGCAATATCGGATGCAGCGCAGGAGGAAGTTTTTCCAGAGGTGTCCACGGCATCCGCCCGCCACGGCCGCGTGACGCAGTCGCGGAGTATTGACCGGCAAAACGCGAAAATTCGCTTTCGGATTTCGATTGTGCGATGCGTTCCGCCAAGGCGGCAACCTGCGTTGCACGCTGGGGTGGCGCGGGAATGATGATCTCGGACAATAGAACCCGAATCCCGGATCCTGTTGATCGGGTGTTGCCGAGTGCGCGATTGATTTCGTCTTCGGAAACCGAGGACTGGCGTGCATAACGCGCGCGGATCAATTCGCGCCATGCCAGGGAATTGGACACAAAGTCGCGCAGTGTTTCACGAGATACGCCGGATTGTTCAAGCGCCTGGGTGAATTCTTCGAGCGTTAGATTGGCGCGGGAGGCGAATTCTGCCAATCCCTCCTGCAACCCTTCCTCGGTCAGTGCTATGCCGCTGTCTGTTACCGCCTGCGCCCGCAGACGGTCATCAATCAGGCCTTGCACAGCGCTGTCGCGATCCGATCCCGGCGCATTCAGAACCTGCAAGAAACGCTGGCGCTGCTGAACTTCGAATTCAGTGACAACCATGTCGTTGACACGCGCAACAGGCGCAAACAGGTTCTGCGCCTGCGCCATCTGTGCCCCGAGGGTCATCGCACCCAAAAGGGCAAGCCGACGAAGTGTGGCGGATATTTTCATCTGGATCACCTTTGACATGAGCGACTATAATTTTTACTGCCCGACGAGGCTGCGAAACCTCTTAGGCCGACGTTAAACCCGAAATTGGTAGTAGGCTCAACCGCCGTGGAAGAAGAATAACTGCGGGCAACGGACAGATCGATCTTTACACATTCGTTGTTGTAACTCAGGCCGATACCAGCGGTTGCGGCGCGGTCGTCTGCGACGTTGAATCGCCAGTCGGCACTGACCTCCCAGTGGTTGCTGATCTCATAGCGTCCCGCCAGAAGGATTTCCGAAACCGCTTCGTCACGTTCTTCTGCCGCGTCTTCGTCCAGCCAGACATAGCTGCCTGCAAGCGATCCACGTGAAAAGCCCCAGTTGCCGCGCAACTCCGCTTTGGCAAAACGGAATTCGCGGTCAAACAGGCTGCGGCCCGAGATGGACAATCCGTTGGGCGTAATCAACTGTGCCGCCAGCAAGATGTTTGAGGACACGCCGTTCAAACCCGTGGAAGTCGAAAAATCGGCATCGGCATCGCTTCGAAAGACCTGACCGACCGAGATATGGCTGTCCCAGCCCTGCGGGTTGATCCGAGACCAGTTCAGCCCCACGGCACCGACGGTACTGCGTTCGCGACGGTCCGGGCGCGGAAAGCGTGACAAGGACAAAAGATTGCCTTCGTCAAATTCTACACGCGTGCTTTCGTCGTTCGGCACGTCAAGACGGCGACCACCGGTCCAGCCGATCTGGGCAACTGGTTGCAGGATTTGTGTGATGCCGCCGCTGTCGCGCCGCACCATTGGATAGCTGAATGTCAGAGCCGCATTGGGCACGATTTCCGAATGGTTCTGCGCGAAGGAGGCATCTTGAGTGATGTCAAAAAAGTTAAAGCTGACCCCGCCCTGTAGATCTGCGACCAATCCGCTTTTCCAGGTAAAGCGGCGTCGCCAATCCGCTTCGCCGTGCAGTCGCGCGACGTCGCGCCCGTCCGTTACCAGATCGGCATCGGGGCCGTCCACATCGCTGTCCGAATTGCGTCGATGGGCATGGGCCTTGATGCCGAGACGCAGTTCGCCGCCCAGAGCTTTCGGAAAGAAACGCCGTTCGAATTCGCCGTCCAGCACGACTGTCGGCAAATTGTCGTTGATGTCATCAGCGCGCAGACTTTCAAAATTATACAGGCTGGCGCGAACAAATTCGTCGCGACGGGCACGATCGACCGTGATCTGGCTTTCCAGCCGGTCCTGCAGGAAATAACCGTATTCATTCAGATAGGCGCGATCCGTGGTGGCCTCGATGTCAAAATCCAATTCATAGTCGCGCGCGAGATCGAACTGGCCTTCACCAAAAACATAGCCTCGATTTGATCCGGGTTGCTGATCATCGCGGGTGAATGCGCCGTTAAATGTGATGCGTCCCTTGCGGTAGGCCTGACGATAACGGAATTCCAAAGTGCGGGTGACGCTGGAAAGATAGGGCGTCAAGGTCAGATCGCGGTGTTCGCCCAATTTGATGAAATAGGGCACCTTGAGCCCTGTCCCCAATTGCGAAGTAGTGCGGATCGACGGCACCAGAAAGCCGGTGGCCCGTTCGAGTTCGGGGCCGGGCAGGCGCAGCCGTGGCAGATACAGGACCGGCACGTTCAGAATGCGAAACTGGGCCTCGTCAAAGTAAAGCTGTTCTTCCAACTGGTCATGGATCACGCGTTTTGCGCGGATTTGCCAAAGCGGCGGGCTGCCGTCTTCACAGACTTTGCAGGAGGTGACCGAGGCTTTGGACAATTGGGAATAGCGCCCTGCGACACGGTCCAGTTGCACAGCGGCAATCTGCAATTGCCGGTTGAGGATCAGCCGAGCGCCGGACAGAATTCCGTTGCGCATATCCGCGTCCAGTTCGGCTGCATCCGCAAAGATCAGTGTTTCGCTGCCTTCCGTCAGGGTGATCGGCCCTTCGATCGTGAGACTGCCGTTGGTTTGGTCGTATCGGATGGATTTTGCCTGCAGACGGGCTGTACCTTGAAAGGCTTCAACATTGCCGCGGGCGACCAGCTTGCGGTCTTTGGTGATAAAAACCTCGTCCGCGATCAATACGGCGGGTTGTTGATGTGAGGTGGTTTCCTGCGCATGACTGAGGCGGGGCATCAACAGGGCAGCAACCAGCAGAAGCAGACGCACCATTAGCCGTCCTCCACATGCAGCAAGAGACCAATAGCCAGCAGAACAGCGGCAACAGGGGGTGCCCAAGCGGCAAGCAGTACGGGAATCTGTCCGTTCTCGCCCAAAATCTGGGCGAAACTGCGAATGAAATACAGTCCAAAGCCCAACAGCACGGCCGTCAACACCGCCACTCCGGTTCCGCCAAAGCGCGTGTGGCGCATGGTAAAGGCACTGGCAACCAATACCATCGCCATCAGGAACAAAGGCCGCGCAAACTCAGTTTGCAACCAGACCTGATGACGCCGTGCCGAGAATCCGGATTGCTCCAATTGCCGGATAAAAGTGGGCAAATCGTAAATCGAAACAGCTGCAGGTTTGCCAATGCTTTCGCGAATCCGCTCCAGTGTCAGCGAAGAAGGAATAATGAGGGTCTCGAATTTTTCGGCCTTTGCCTCGGAATTCACACCGGGAGAAAGCGGCCATGATTTCGCATTGCGCAATGACCATGCGCCCTCTTGAAGCGCGGCGCTGCCTGCCTCGATCCGGCGCACCGGTCCGTTTTCGGAATCATAGGAGATGAAAGTCACGTCAAAGAGCACCGATGCATCTGAATTTGAGCGCCAGGCCCGGATCACGGTTTGGCCCTGCGCCGTGCCCTGACGCAACCACAGACCTTCGTCGCTGATCGACAGGGCAGAGGCCCCACCGGCGCGATAGCTTTCGGAAAGTTGCAAATACCGGTTGCCGGTGGCTGCAACAATCGGGTTCAGCATGCCGACGGCCATGATGCCGATCAGCAAGGCGACGACCACAGGCGCAATCAGTGCCCGCATCGCAGACCGTCCGGCAGCACGGGTGACCACCAGTTCCGAAGATCGCGCCAGAGAGATGAAGAGGGTGATTGTCGCCAGGATTACAATCAGGGGTAGGATCAGGTTGATGGTCTGGGGCGCATTCAGAAAGGTGAGCTGCAGGATCCGGGGCCAACCCAGATCCAGTCCGCCAAATCTGCGCGCCTGATCAACCCCATCGATCAACATGACCAAAGCGAACAAAACAGCCATGATCATCAGGAAAGTCATGGCAAAACGACGTGCGAAATACAGGTGCAGGATCATTACGCGATCTTTCGTCGGCGTAGGCGGACCAACCAGCCGGGGTTGGCCACATGCCACAACATTGCAATGACCAGCACTCCACCGACCAGCGATGGCACATACAACAAGGGCCAGTTGGTTGCGTCATTTCTGACGCTGTCCACCAACGATCCCCGGATGCCGTCGATCGCAATCAGCAAGGCAAAGGCAATGGCAATCTCTCGCCAGACCCCGAACCGTGAGAACCCGCCAAGCAGCAATGTGGCATAGCCGACCAGGGCAGCCACGATGCAAAACAATGGCTGGGCAAACCGCGCATGAAGTTCTTCGGCAATCACGCCTTGGCTGTCGCCGGTGCGCGCAGCAACGTCCTCCCAGTCCCGCAGCAGATAGGTTGAGATCAGATTGTTGGTTGACAGCGTGCTATTGCTGCTTTGGTTCACCAATCCGGAAATATCAAAGGAGAAATCGCGAAATTTGGCCGTGGCAAGCCGCGTGTCGGCTTTGTTCAGCCGCTGTGCCAGACCATCCACCATGATCAAAGTTGTTCCTGAGCCATTGCGGACAAGATAGGCTTCGGCAGCGGTATAGATTACGCCTTCGGCCGGATCACGCCGGTCCGATAGAAAAACATCGCGTAGCACACCATCCGTATCGATGGCGCGGGTGTAGAAGGTGACATTCTGTGTCGGATGCAGGAATCGCCCCTCGCGCAGCAGGCTGGCGGTAATGTTCTGGGAAATTTCGTTTTCGCGTTGGGTCAGTTGGGATTGCGCCATAGGGACAAGAAAATGGGTGAGTATACTCATCATGACGGCAACACATAGCCCGAAGACCAAGACGGGGCGCGCCAGTCGCCAAGGGCTGGAACCTGTGGATTGCAGCACGGTAAGTTCTGATTCAGAAGACATACGATTGGTGACATATACTGCTCCTGCAAAGGTAGCGATGGGCAGGACAGTCGTGATGAGTTTGGGCAGGCCGAGGGCGGTGAATTCCAGAAAGACCAGGGCAGATTGCCCGTCACCAATCAGCCGGTCAAACAGGATGACGGCCCGGTTGATCCAGAACAGCGCCACCAGAACAAGCGCAAAGAAGCCAAACAGCAGCAAAAGCTGTGACAGCATATAGCGGTCTAATCGTGCCACTCATGTCCCCCAAGGTGCCTGTTCGGGCTATTTTACAGCAATGTCTAAAGCAAAATATGGCCGGGGAAAACTGCTAACTGGCCAAGGAAGTCCCAAGGCGCTAGATCTTGTGGAATTTCAGCACAAAGGCACACAACATGACCGCTCTGACTCCTATCACCTTCGCCGCCACTGACATTGAAAAAATCGCCGCACAAGAAGGGCGTGTCGCTATTTTTCTGGCTCCTGACGGACCTTTGGATGCAGGTGCGCGCCGGGTTAACAAGCTGACGAAAGGGGCGGTGCAGCGGTTGCTGGCTGGGCAGAAATTCGCCAAATCGAAACCCGGTGACGTCGCCACACTGACCTTTCCTGTGGGCATGGTGGCAGAGGCCGTAGACATTGTTCACCTGCCGCGCCGCACTGATGCCCTTGCGGCGCGCAAGGCGGGCGCCGGTCTGGCAAAACTTCGCGGCCAGTCGGATCTGTTGTTGCTGGCGGCAAATATGAAGTATGTCGCCGAGGTCTGCTTCGGTCTGGCAATGCGTGACTACGGATTTGATGATCACAAGACCGATGCCAATGAGCGCAAGGGCGCTGTCGTCACGATGTGCAAAAAACCTGATGAGGCCGAGGCCGCCGCAGCCCCGTTGATGGCAATCGCCGAAGGGGCATTCATGACCCGCGATCTCACAAATGCACCGGCGAATGTGCTGACGACCACGGCATTTGCGGATCAGCTCTCGGCGATGCAGGATCTGGGCCTGAAAGTTGAAGTGTTAGATGAGGATCAGCTTGTAAAGTTAGGCATGAGAACGCTTTTATGCGTTGGTCAGGGATCAGAAAGCCCGTCCAAGGTGGTAGTCATGGAATGGAATGGTGGCGCAAAGGACGAGGCCCCGTTGGCGTTGGTTGGTAAGGGTGTGGTTTTTGATACCGGTGGTATCAGTCTCAAGCCCGGCGCAGGCATGGAAGATATGACGATGGACATGGGCGGTGCCGGTGTTGTGGCCGGGGTGATGCGCAGTCTGGCGTTGCGTGCCGCCAAGGCCAATGTCGTCGGGCTTGTCGGGCTTGTTGAAAACATGCCTTCGGGGAATGCTGTGCGGCCCGGAGATGTTGTCACCTCGATGAAGGGCGACACAGTCGAGGTGATCAATACGGATGCTGAGGGGCGTTTGGTGCTCTGTGACGTGATGTGGTATGCACAGGAAAGGTTCAAGCCTGCGGCCATGATTGACCTGGCAACCCTGACAGGTGCGATTGTCGTCGGGCTGGGCCATGAGAACGCCGGTGTTTTTTCCAACGATGATGCCCTGTGTAATGCCTTTCTCAAGGCGGCGCAGGCAGAGGGGGAAGGTGCATGGCGAATGCCGATGGGACGAGGGTATGATACCCTGCTCAAAAGCCGGATTGCGGATATGAAGAACATCGGCGGTCGTGCGGCCGGGTCAGTGACCGCAGCGCAGTTCCTGAAGCGTTTTGTCAAAGAGGAAACGCCCTGGATTCATCTGGATATTGCAGGGGTTGCATCGGTCAAATCCGAAACGACACTGGCACCCGCAGGGGCTACGGGATGGGGTGTCGCTGCCTTGAACCGTCTGGTGCGTGAGCGGTTCGAGAAAGGATAGGCCTGATGGGCGCGGTCTTTTTCTATCACCTGACACAGCGCTCGCTGGCTGAAACCCTGCGAATGTTGCTTGAGAAATCTCTGGCCAACGACTGGCGTGTTGTGGTGCGAGGGACCGAAGAGTCAGGGCTCAGGGCGTTGGACAATGCCCTGTGGCTCGGACCGGAAGACGCATTTCTGCCACACGCCATGGCGGGGGGCGACCATGACAGTGACCAGCCGGTTTTGCTGACCACGGATTTGGCCCTCACGAAAGAGGCGCATTGCGTGATGTCGGTTGCCGGTGCTGAGGTCACGGCGACGGAGGTTGAAGCGATGGAGCGCGTATGCATCATCTTTGACGGCAATGATGATCGTGCTTTGAACCGGGCAAGGGGACAATGGAAGTCACTGAAAGATGCGGGTGTCCGGGCGCAGTATTGGTCCGAAAACTCTGGACGATGGGAGAAAAAGGCAGAGACCTGAGACACGGACCATGATCAACGGGTCAGGATCAACTCGCCACCAGCGATCTCGATTCGGCCCCAACGCTGCAGGTAACCCATACCCAAGAGTGATTGTTCCATCTGACCTTCGTTTACCACAGCGGGCACATCGTGATCGCTGACGCTGCCGAGTTGTACGGAATCGAGGCGCACGAATGCGGTGCGAACTTCGCCATTGGCAGTATTGGCGCGACCCAAATAGGCAAGATCGCCTGGATCTATTCCCGCCCGTTTTGCGTCAGACTGGGTGAGCACCATGTCTGTGGCACCGGTGTCGACGACAAAGCGGATGCTGGTGCCGTTGACCTCGGCAGAAAGGTAATAATGACCGTCACGGGCCCGGGGCACGATGATCTGATCCGTATCTGAATAGCTGATTTGCGACCGGCGCGCATCGCGGCTGATGTCCTGCCACAGGCCCACCGCAGCGGCGGCACCGACAAAGATCATCGCCCAAACGGCTGCATATTGCAGTGTTTTATTCAGACCCTCACGGGATTGCATGAAAAACCAACCTGCAACCATGGCAAGCAAAACAATCAGATAGATCAAGTTTCCGGTGTCGAGATTTGTCATGGCAGCCCCTGTTTCACCCTATGGGATATATATAGGATGGCACGGGCCGGATGTCAGCCCGTTGTCGGGCCAAAGCCATAGGCAGCCAAACCATCAAGGACAAATTGAACCGCCAGCGCGGCAAGCAACATGCCGAGGATACGGGTGATCACATTGATGCCGGTCTTGCTGATGATGCGGTCAAGGTAACTGCTGACCATCAAGGTCAACAACATGCTAACCAATACGAATGCGGTGATGGCAAGCACGGTGACAAGACCCTGGCCGCCGGGCTTTTCAGCGATCAACAGGATGATCGAGGCAATGGATCCCGGACCTGCAATCAATGGAATGGCCAAGGGAAAGACGGAAGGGTCGTCGGTGTCCTCTTCTTCAGTGCGGTCCTCACGCCGTTTTGCACGACGGTCAAACAGCATGTCGAGCGCGGTAAGGAAAAGCAGGATGCCGCCGGCGATGCGAAAGGAGGGCATGGAGATGCCGACAAACCCGAGGACGGCTTTGCCGAACAGGGCAAAAAGTGCGAGGATCAGTGCGGCGACGCAAACCGCACGAATGGCGATGCGCCGGCGTTCTGTCGGCGTATAGCCCGGGGTGAGGGCCAGAAACAACGGGAAGATGGCGATCGGATCGATCACGACAAACATCGTGACAAGGGCGGTGATCATATAGGCGGTATCGAGTGTCATCTGTCCAAAACCGATTGTGGGCCGCGCCCGTTACATTATTTGGGACAGCGCCCCATCATCAAAGATGAATTCCCGAGGATCTTAAGGCCAGAAGGAGCCGAGGTAAGAAATGAGGGATGTCAGCCTGTCGCCTTTTCGAGTTTTTCCTGGGCCTGCATCCAGAGAGTTTCAGCGCGTTCCAGTGCCTGCATGACCTCGGCGTATTTCTTGTTCCATACATCAAGTTCGCCATTTTTGGTATCTTCGTAAAGGGCAGGATCGGCGAGTTTTTTGGCCAGCTTGTCGCGCATGTCATTGATTTTGGTCATGCGCGCTTCGGCTTTGCGCACTTCGGCGCGCAGGGCGAGGACTTCGTCGCGGCTGGCGCGTTTTTCCTTGGGTTTCTCTTTGGTCCTTGCGTTCTTGCTGACCGGTTTTGCCGGCGCCAACAACAGCTTACGATAGGATTCCAGGTCGTCTTCGTAAGGGGTGACAGTGCCGTTCGACACCAGCCACAGGCGGTCGGCAACCATCGACAATAGGTGCATGTCGTGGCTGACAAGGATCACCGCACCGGAATATTGCGTGAGCGCTTCGACCAGGGCTTCGCGGGATTCGATGTCGAGGTGGTTTGTCGGCTCATCAAGGATCAGCAGATGCGGCGCGTCGAGCGTGGCAAGCAGCAGGGACAGGCGGGCTTTCTGGCCCCCTGACAGTCGGCCCACTTCGGTTTCGGCCTGATCCGGGCCAAGGCCAAAACCGGCCAGTTGGGCACGCAGTTTTGACTGTAACACCCCGGGTCGGGCGGCGATCATATGTTGCAGCGGGGTTTCCTCGACAATCAACTCCTCGACCTGATGCTGGGCGAAGAAACCGATGCGCAATTTATTGGCTTTTACAGCCTTGCCGTCCATCAATATGAGGCGGTCGGAAAGGAGTTTGGAGAGGGTTGATTTGCCCTGACCATTGCGCCCCAAAAGGGCGATGCGATCATCCTGATCGATGCGAAGATTGAGGCGGGAGAGGACGGGCGTGCCTTCGAGATAGCCGACCGAGCCGTTTTCGATCGAGATGATGGGCGGTGAAAGCTCTTCGGGCTCGGGAAAGGTGAAGACGCGTTTGGCCGCCTGCTCCGGCGAGGCGATCATGTCCATCTTTTCGATCATCTTAAGGCGGGATTGCGCCTGTTTGGCCTTGGACGCCTTGGCCTTGAAGCGGTCCACAAAACTTTGCATGTGATCGCGGCGCTGCTGTTGTTTCTTGGCCATCGCGGCCTGAACCGCGCGTTGTTCGGCGCGTTGGCGGGCGAATTGGTCATAAGGACCCTGGTAGAAGGTCAGCTTGCGGTCTTCCAGATGCAGGATGCCGTTGACTGCACGGTTGAGCAATCCGCGGTCGTGGCTGATGATGATGACTGTATGGGGATATTTGGCAAGATATGCCTCGAGCCAGAGCGCGCCTTCAAGGTCAAGGTAGTTTGTCGGTTCATCCAGCAACAAGAGATCAGGCTGGGCAAAAAGCACTCCGGCGAGCGCGACGCGCATGCGCCAGCCGCCCGAAAATGAAGAGCAGGGCATGAGTTGGTCTTCAGCGTCAAAACCAAGGCCTTTGAGGATCGACGAGGCGCGCCCTTCGGCGGACCATGCATCAATGTCCGACAGGCGGGCCTGTATGTCGGCGATGCGGCCCGGATCAGTCGCGGTCTCGGATTCGATCAACAAGGCTGCGCGTTCAGTATCAGCTTGCAGCACAGTATCGAGCAGGGAAGTTTCAGAAGAAGGAACTTCCTGTGCCACGCCACCGATCTTGGCGCGTGAGGGCAGGGTGATTTCCCCCGCATCAAGGCTCAATTCGCCACGAATGATCCGGAACAGCGTGGTTTTTCCCGCGCCATTACGTCCGACAAGGCCCACCTTGTGACCATCGGGAATGACAGCGGAAGCTTCCTCGAACAGAGGACGGCCTTCGACGGAATAGTTGATTTCTGAGATGCGTAACATGGGCGGGGTGTGCCGCAATGCGAGGCGGGCGTCAATCGCGGGTTTTCACGCGAGGATCACCATGCTAGGGAGCGGCCAAATCAACCCCCATAGGAGCAAGCCACATGGCCCTTGAGCGTACATTCTCGATCATCAAACCCGATGCAACCAAGCGCAACCTGACCGGCGCAATCGTCAAGAAATTCGAAGATGCAGGTCTGCGCGTTGTCGCATCCAAGCGTATCCATCTGACCATGGCACAGGCCGGCGAGTTCTATAAAGTTCACGCAGAGCGTCCGTTTTACGGCGAACTGTGTGAATTCATGGCCTCTGCGCCCATCGTTGCACAGGTTCTGGAAGGTGAAAACGCCATTGCCAAGAATCGCGAAGTGATGGGTGCCACAAACCCCGCAGATGCCGCAGCCGGCACGATCCGCGCCGAATTCGCACAAAGCGTTGGCGAGAATTCAGTTCATGGCTCAGATGCGCCAGAGACTGCAGCAGAAGAGATCGCCTATTTCTTTTCTGGTCTGGAGTTGGTGGGCTAAGCCTGCTGTCCTGTCTCAGCGATGTTTGGAAGAGGCCGCAGCGATGCGGCCTTTTTTATGGGCGCGGATCAGGGTTTGTTCAGGCCGATTTCGTCAAGAAATTTGTCCAATGAGGTTTTTTGCGGCGGGTGGTGCGCAGCCTTAAGCGCGTCGAATCTTTTGCGCAAAGCAGCTTTTTCAGCACCCTTGCAATCATTCCACGGGCGGCCCTGAAGCGCCATGACCAGGACGTAATAACCAATGAAGTGGGGGGCGACGCCAGCGGTCAAGAGCTTGGCATATGCTGCATCCGGCCCCAAGGCACGCAATGCTTCGGCACTATGAATGCCGGCTGCTGTGCAATTGGCCTCGAAGGCGGGACCAAGGTTGCGGATTGACGAGACAGGCGTTGTCATGACCTGATATTACTTCGCGCCGCGAGGGCTGTCATCCCGGAATGCCGGATTCAGTCAGAGACTGGCGTAGTCGGTAAATACGGGCTTGGGTGCTGCTTCGGGACCTTGCGCCTGGGCACTGGGTGCGGCGGGTGCAGGTTGAGGGGGTGGTTTGTCATCGGAAGTGTCACGGCGTGCCATCTGGCTGCTCCTGAAAGGGGGCCGGACAGGGAATGACCAGCCTGTAAATCAATGCCTTGCAGAAAAGAGTGCCGTCAGAGCGGCAAAATTATGGCGGCAATGTGGCAATCAGGCCGGCGCTGTCAGGTGATAACTGGTCACTTGCCGCCAGATCTGGCCGGGCCGCAGAATGATTGAAGGGAAAGTTGGATGTCGCGGGGCGTCGGGCCAGAACTGGGGTTCAAGCGCGAGACCAGCAAATGGTCGCAGGTCTGTACCATCTTGCAGAGCGCCGGGCCAGTGAGGCAGAAAGCCACCCGCATACACCTGTATCCCCGGGGCGTTTGACATCACCCTTAGCCTGGTCCCGTTCGGGCCTGTGAGGGTGGCACAGAGGCGCGAAGGACCATCTTTGATGGTGTCGATGCAGTAGTTCACGTCCAGGTCCCTGCTTAGGGGTACCGGTTTGGCGGAGGTAAAATCAAACATGCTGCCTGAAACAGAGGCAATCTGGCCGGTGGGCAGATTGTGGGCGTCAGTCGGCAAATACAGTTGGGCGGGAATATGCAGTTGATGTTCTGCAACATCCTTGCCGCCCAGATTCCAGTAGGGGTGATGGGCAATATTCATCGGCGTGGGCTGGTCGGATTGTGCCGTGATCTCCAGGCGGAGGCATTGGGCGTCCAGGCTGTAACGTGCGGTGATCCTGCGCAGACCGGGAAGGCCTTGTTCACCATCTGCCAATACCGCACGCAAACACAGGTGCGTCGCACCGTGATCAACCTCTTCCCAATCGCGGGCGTGCAACCCGTCAGCACCGGAATGAAGGCAGGCACGGCCTTCTTCGTTCAATGGCATTTGGTAAACTGTGCCGTCGACCGGCATCAGACCTTTGGAGATGCGATTGGCCACTGGCCCCACAATTGCACCTGCATAATCAGGCATTTGCGCGTCATTCTTTACGGCCAGCACGAGACTGCGATCCAGCCCGCGCATATGCAACGCCACGAGCCTGGCCCCTTTGGACAGGATACGGACCGTCAGGCTGTCAGAGGTAAGGGTGAAAGACATCGAACCCATCGTGGCGCGCATTGCGGGTTTGATCAAGTCGGCGATACAGGAAAAGCAAAGGGCCTAGCATTTGCATGCTAAGCCCTTGAAACTTATGGCTCCGACGGTAGGGATCGAACCTACGACCAATTGATTAACAGTCAACTGCTCTACCGCTGAGCTACGTCGGAACGGTCTGGGCGATATAGCAGTGAGATTCTGGCGCGTCCAGAGGGATTTGGTCTGAATGTCAGAATTTTTGTCCTCTAGACGGACTTTAGTTGGAATTCTGCTTCGGCATGCAACGAACCAAGCGGTTGGACTTTGGATTTACCATTAAGATCAACAAGATGTGCGAGTACGTTACGGGTTGCGGCAGCAAGCAGGGCAGCGGGGGTGTCGGCATAGACCAGTTTGGCAATGGTCTGGGCGGTGGCAGGGCCGGCGGACAATGCTTTTAGGATCGCGGATTCGCGGTTCAACCGATGTGCAACCAACCAGTCGAGACGGGCAGCGGGGTCATCGACCTGCGCGCCGTGACCGGGGTAAAAGACACGCCATTGTCGTGTTGCCAGTCGCATACATGAGGCCATGAAATCGGTCAGATCGCCATCGGGGGGAGAAACCAGCGATGATGCCCAACCCATCACGTGATCCGCCGTAAAACAGGCGTCCCCCCAGGCCAGTGACAAATGATTGCCGATGTGGCCGGGGGTGTGCAGCGCTTCGAGCTGCCAGCCGTCACCCCGTAATATTTCACAATCACCGAGTGTTTGATCGGGCGTGAATTCAGCATCGATGCCTTCGCCGCCACCCAGCAATCCGCCGGCAGCGAGGGTTTGCATGACCTCGGAGCGGCCGGCCGTGGCCTCACCAAAGGCCAGGACAGGGGCGCCACTGGCCTTGGCCAGTGGACGTGCCAGGGGCGAATGGTCAAGGTGGGTATGGGTGACGATGATATGGGTGATCCGCTGGGGGGGCTGGACCGCGTCAAGGATCGCCTGCAGATGCGCGTCACTCAGCGGGCCGGGATCAATAACGGCAAGGCCACCTGACCCCAGAAGATAGGTATTGGTGCCACGATAGGTCATCGGTGAGGGGTTGGGAGCCAGGATTCGACGCAGACCTGGTTCCAGCAGTTCGGGAACACCGACCGGAGGATTAAAGTCGTCAGGAGGCTGCATGGCAGAGTTTCATCGGGAATGGCCTTTCATAGGGCGGTGACGCTGGCTAAGGTCTATCCCATGTCGTTCCTCTGGCTCAAACACTATATGCCGCGCGGTATTTACGGGCGGGCCGCATTGATCCTGCTTTTGCCGGTGGTGATCATTCAATTGGTGGTCACGGTGCTTTTTGCGCAGCGTCATTTCGAAGGCGTGACACATCAGATGGCCGATACGGTGCTGCGTGAGCTTGTTCTGGTGCAAGAGGAGATTGAAAAGGCCCCCAGCCGCTCGGCAGTCTCAAGGCAGGTATCAGAACGGCTCGAAGCGCTTGAAATCGGGGTTTTTCCTGTTGGAGCGTCAGACTTGCCACCTGGGAATAGGATGTTGTGGTACGATTATTCAGGGCGCGTTATTGCACAACGCTTCAAGAATATGCTTGCGGGGTTCCAGGCGGTCGATCTGACAAATGGCAGCCTGGTAAAGGTATTTGTGGCGTCGCCGAAGGGGGCAATGGAAATCCGATTCGACCGACGACGCATCTCCGCGAGCAATCCGCACCAGCTTTTTGTCTATACGATTTTCTTTGGTGCATTGATGACGTTCATCGCTTTTGTTTATTTGCGTAATCAGTTGCGCCCGATCAAGCGGCTGGCTCTTGCGTCCGAGGCCTTCGGGCGTGGACGCCATGTGCCCTATTCACCCGCCGGTGCGGTTGAAGTGCGCAGCGCGGGGGCGGCCTTTGTGGACATGCGCAACCGGATCGAACGCCAGATCGAACAGCGCACCCTGATGTTGTCGGGGGTCAGCCATGACCTGCGCACACCGCTTACGCGGATGCGGCTAAGCCTGTCGATGTTGGACGATGATGAGGCCACACCATTGTTGCAGGATGTGGATGACATGCAACGGATGCTGGATGAATTTCTTGATTTTGCCAAAGGTGCTGCCGAGGGCACGCCAGAGGCCGTCGTGCCGTTCGATCTTGTCACCGAGATAGTGAATGAGGCACAGCGTGGCGGACGTGATGTGAGTTTGTTGCCGGCTGAGGGCGACGGCACAGGTACGGTGATGCTGCGCCGCGTCGCGATCCGGCGTGCAGTCGACAACCTGATTTCCAATGCAGTGCGCTACGGTGCCCGGGCCGAGGTCTCTGTCATGTTGACCGACAAGACTTTGCGAATTCGTGTCGAAGACGATGGTCCCGGTATTCCCGAGGACCGCCGCGCCGAGGCAGCACGCCCCTTTACCCGGCTTGATCCTGCACGCAATCAGGACAAGGGCGGTGGTGTTGGTTTGGGGCTGGCCATTGCGACAGACATCGCACGGGCGCACGGAGGTGTTCTACGTTTGGGGGAATCGCAGCGTCTGGGCGGTTTGAAGGCGGATATTGTCATCGCGCGATAGGTTTTTGCAACTTGGCGACCCAGCGGAAGGATTGCAGCGCGGCCAGATCTTGATCACAGTTGCCAGACCCCAAGCCGGAGACTCCCATGACACCCTATGAAATGATCAAAACCAACCTTGACAGCGCTGTACCGTTTGCCAGCCATGTGGGGGTCAAGTTGCTGGAGCTTGGTGATGGCGTTGCCAGCGCAGAGCTGGATCAACGAGAAGAGGTGTCCAATCATATCAATTCAATGCATGCAGGCGCGATGTTCACGCTGGGAGAAGCGGCATCAGGGGCAGCCATGGCAGGGGCATTGGCACCAGTCATCCTGCAGATGCGTCCGGTGGCTGCGGTGGCCAGTATCGCATTCAAGAAAGTTGCCAAGGGCAGGCTGACAGCCCATGCCAAAACCTCCCGAGAAGGCGCGGCGCTGATGGCTGCGATTGCGGATGATGGCAAGGTGACATTCGATGTCAGCGTCGAGATCCAAGACGCCAGCGGCGACACCGTCGTCGAGATGACCGTGAACTGGTATGTGAGCGCGGTAAGATAAGCCAGGCGCATCTTATCCAAGACCAAGGCAGCGCGTCGGAGACTGCTATGTACGTCAGCCTTGAACGAACCTGACATGGTTTTCCGCCCCATCGGTTTTGTTGCTTGTTAATGGTTGGAACATGCGCGTTGGTTGGGGTTTTCGCCTGTTCAGCCCAGGACCACTGGGCGCTGCCTTCCACGGTCGTTACGGAACAATCGATTCCGTGGTAAAGGAAACTGATGCGTGACCACTGTGATCAACCCATTTCACATGTGAGGCATAGCTGCTCGATGCGCCGATTGGGCGTGGAAAGGGTAGCGTCAGGCGATTGGCCATGCCCGAAAACACTGCTTAGCGCGCATGTCTGTTGGGGGCCGTGATACCCGCGATGTTCAACTCTTTTATGGTGAAAGGCCGACCTTGGGGCGTATTGAAATTTCGCCCACCTGCTTGCAGCCGACCGGGCCTTGAGGGCAATTTTCACGAATTCAACCGACAGCCCATTGGCAGGGATAAATGTGAAAATACCTTTGGGCATATGTCGCGAAGATCTAGGCGGATTCGCGGCCAGATCCGCCAGAAGTCGGTCCCATAGTCATTCAGTGGTTCAATGAACTTTTTGGTAATTCGACGGTTCCAGCTAAGATACTGAAAGGCTTGGTAGGCCCGGCAGGACTTGAACCCGCAACCAAAGCGTTATGAGCGCTCTGCTCTAACCAGTTGAGCTACAGGCCCACCACGGGCGTTGGGTAAGCCGCGATGAAACATTCGTCAAGACCTTGCGTGGGTTCGGCGTTCCGGTTTGCAAAGACCCATCGCAGGACAGGCGGCGTGAATCCGGTGATGGCAGTGGTTGCTTGGGTCGGGTTGATCGGGTATCGCAGCGACATTGTCTGGAAACTGGGGATTGAGCATGACAAAAAACGGTATCACCTATGCGGATGCGGGCGTGGATATCGACGCTGGCAATGCGTTGGTTGAACGGATCAAACCTGCGGCCAAACGTACCCAGCGGCCGGGCACGATGGCGGGTCTTGGTGGATTTGGTGCATTGTTCGACCTGAAAGCAGCAGGGTTTGTCGATCCGATTCTGGTGGCGGCGACGGATGGTGTTGGCACCAAACTGCGTATTGCTATTGATACAGGAAATGTTGACGGCATCGGCGTTGATCTGGTTGCCATGTGTGTGAACGATTTGGTGTGTCAAGGTGCAGAGCCATTGTTTTTTCTGGATTATTTTGCAACGGGCAAGCTGGAGCTGGATCAGGCGACCCGTATCATCGAAGGCATCGCCGCGGGTTGCGAAGCGTCCGGCTGCGCTTTGATCGGAGGTGAAACTGCTGAGATGCCCGGCATGTATCACGCAGGCGATTTTGATCTTGCAGGTTTTTCCGTCGGCGCGATGGAGCGCGGTGCGGAGCTGCCACGCGGGGTGGCCGAGGGTGACATCTTGTTGGGTTTGCCCAGTGACGGTGTGCATTCCAACGGCTATTCGCTGGTGCGTAAGATTGTCGAGATTTCAGGCCTTGGCTGGGAGGATCGCTCACCCTGGAATGAGGAGACCTTGGGAGCGGCGTTGCTGACACCGACGCGGCTTTACGTCAAGGGGGCTGTTGCAGCCTTGCGCCGCGATTGCTTGCAAGCGCTTGCGCATATTACGGGTGGCGGCTTGACCGAGAACCTTCCGCGTGTGCTGCCCGAAGGGCTGGGGGCGAAAATCGATCTGGAGACCTGGACTTTACCACCTGTTTTCAAATGGTTGTCCCAAACTGGCGGAATTTCCGAAGCTGAGATGCTCAAGACCTTTAATACCGGTGTTGGCATGGTTGCCGTCGTACCGCAGGACAAGGTCTCTGATGCCAAGGAAGCTTTTGCCAGTGACGGACACGTGGCGTTTGAAATGGGCCGGATCATCAAAGGCGCAGGCGTGCATTATACGGGTGCTCTGCTTTGACAAAGCGGGTTGCGATCTTCCTTTCTGGTGGCGGTTCAAACATGCGTGCACTGGTCGAGGACATGCAGGGCGATCACCCGGCGCGACCCTGTGTTGTGCTTTCAAATCAGGCGGAAGCCGGTGGGATCGCTTGGGCAAGAGAGCAGGGTATCGCGACAGAAGTGGTGGACCATCGTCCGTTTGCCGGCGACAGGGTGCAGTTTGAAACCGCAATAAGCGCGGCCCTAACGCCGCATCAGCCAGACATCATCTGCCTTGCCGGATTCATGCGGAAACTGACGGCCGGGTTTACCGATCAGTGGGCGGGAAAAATGATCAACATTCATCCCTCATTGTTACCGAAATATAAAGGGTTGCATACGCATCGCCGTGTACTGGATGAAGGCGATGCGCAACATGGTTGCACCGTGCACGAGGTCACGGCGGCGCTGGATGATGGTCCGATCCTTGGCCAAGCTGTCTTGTCTGTTGCGGTGGATGACTCAGCACAGTCGCTGGCAGAGCGGGTTTTGGTGCTTGAGCATAAACTGTACCCTGCCGTTTTACGCCGTTTTGCCGATGGGGATCGCAGGCCAGTGATGTTGACAGGTTGACTGGTCAATTCCCGGTTCGTGCTGTAGCTGTTGGGCGATCTGCACCACCCTTTCTTCGCGAAGTGAATTCATGAGAACAATAACAACGACAGCCGACCTCGCCGAATTTTGCAGCCAAGCCGCAGAACATCCCTATGTCACTCTGGACACCGAATTTCTGCGCGAACGTACTTATTATTCGAAACTTTGCCTTGTGCAGCTGGCGATGCCCGGCAGCGATGACAGCAACGCGGTTCTGCTGGATCCGCTGGCAGACGGTATTTCGCTCGAGCCGCTTTATGACCTCTTTCGTGATTCATCGGTGGTCAAGGTTTTTCATGCGGCGCGTCAGGATCTTGAAATCTTTTTTGTCGATGCGCAGGTTTTTCCCGAACCGCTGTTTGATACCCAGGTCGCGGCGATGGTCTGTGGATTTGGCGAACAGGTGGGCTATGAAACGCTGGTGCGAAAGATCTGCAATGAGGGTGTGGATAAATCCTCGCGCTTTACCGATTGGTCGCGCCGTCCGTTGTCAGACGCACAAAAGAAATATGCTTTGGCGGATGTTACCCATTTGCGGCAGATATACGAATTCTTGGCCGGGAAGCTGGAAGAAAGCGGGCGTGGCCGTTGGGTACAGGAGGAACTGACCACCCTCACGTCGCCCGAAACCTACGTCACTGCGCCGCAGGACGCCTGGAAACGGGTCAAGACCCGGACAAATTCGCCGAAGTTTCTGGGCATCGTACGCGAATTGGCAGCTTTCCGCGAGGCTTATGCCCAGGCGCGCAACATCCCGCGCAACCGTGTTTACAAAGATGACGCACTTGTTGAACTGGCCAGTCTCAAGCCCTCCAACCATGAAGAGCTTGGCCGCGCCCGGCTCTTGCTACGCGAAGGACGTAAAGGAGAGATTGCCGACGGTATCTTGCAAAGCGTAGCGAAGGGGATCAAGACAAAGGCAGAAGACCTGCCCAAGCCAGACCGTAGCCGCGACAAGCTGCATGTAAACCCGGCGCTGGCGGACCTATTGAGAGTCTTGCTCAAGGCGAAAACCGAACAGGCAGGTGTGGCGGCCAAGCTGATTGCCCCTGCTGCTGATCTGGACGGAATCGCAGCCGGCATGCGGGATGTGCCGGCATTGCGCGGGTGGCGTTTCGAGGTATTTGGCAATGACGCTCTGCGTCTGTGCAAGGGCGAGATTGCTTTGACGGCCAAGGGTAATGACATCAAGCTTGTTGATGTATGAGGTCGTGATTGATGCGAAAATCAAACAATGGGGTAAACCATGACAGAAATTAAAAGATACCACGGCAACCAACGCATGAGCCAGATCGTCACCCACGCTGGGACGGTTTACCTGGCGGGGCAGGTTGGCACTGCCGGCGCGAGCGTGGCAAAGCAGACGCAGGAGTGTCTGGACAAGGTTGACGCCTTGTTGGCCGAAATCGGATCCGACAAGAGCCGGATCCTGCAAGCGGTGATCTGGCTTGATAGTATGGATGATTTTGCTGAAATGAACGCGGTCTGGGATGCCTGGGTCCCGGAGGGTCATGCCCCGGCGCGGGCCTGCGGGGAAGCCAAGCTGGCGCGGCCAGAATTTACGGTGGAAATCATCGTAACGGCGGCATTGGCGTAGGGTCTCCACCTTTTGCACAACTAATGCCTCAATGCACCGGTGTCCTGTTTTCGGCGTGTTGAGGCATGGTGTCGCGGCAATCGCAGATGTGAAAGACCTTAGCGGCGTGCGACCTGTGCGTTGAGTTGCCCTTCGACTCGGATACGACGGACCCCTGCAAGCTGCTGATCGGTCAAGGGGCGTGCTGCGATCACTTCACGGGTAGGTTTACTGCCAATCGGCGTCTGCTGTTTGGGCCGGATACCTTCCAGACGATAGGTCAGAACCCCATCAACAGGTTTTTCCTCTTCGTTTGCCGGTGTCAGTTGCACAGCGTAGATGCCTTGCCGCGCAGCGAGACCGGTCGCACGCACGATGGCACCGCCGGGCACACGTTCTATTGTCAGATTGGTAACCTGTTCGAAGGGACGGCCTTCGTAGACTTCTTCGCTGGATCGGCGTTTGGCAAACAAGCCGCTGCGCGTCGGGATCAGGGGATTGGTGTTTTCGACCGTGGCGACGGGCTCTGATCGGGACTGGCCGAACCAGTTCAGCGGATTCACCCGGCTTTCGCGGATTGACGCGCAGGCCCCCAGAACGAGGGTTGCCGAAAGGAGTAGGGGGAGTGTCTTGCACATGAGGGCTGCCTTGGAAATTCGCTTGAGGATTTGAGTATCCTATCCCGCTGGGCTTGGGAAGGGGCTGGACCTTTGGCGGAGGCGGTCCTAGGTCTTGGGGGAATTTCGCAGAAGGTGTCGGATGGCCAACGCAGCATTTGAAGAACTTGTCGAGGATTTCGAGTTTCTTGACGATTGGGAAGATCGCTATCGTCATGTGATTGAACAGGGCAAGGCGATGGAAGCGCTGGAAGAGGCATTGCGCGTCCCTGCCACCAAGGTCGACGGCTGTGCGTCGCAGGTCTGGTTGCATGCACAAATCGAGGATGGACGCCTGCATTTTGATGGCGCGTCGGATGCCATGATCGTTTCCGGACTGATTGCGCTGCTTCGGACCTTGTATAACGGGTTGTCACCTGAGCAGGTGCTTGCCGTGGATGCGAGGGCAGAGATGGCGCGGTTGGGGTTGAATGAACATCTTTCGGCGCAGCGTTCCAATGGATTGCGCGCAATGATCGAAAGAATACGCGAAACGGCAGCAGCGCTGTAGTCGCTTTCTTGGTGAACTACTGATGTGGCAGAAGCTGTTGCTGCGTCTTTTCGCAGGTCATGAGGGGCGCTGCCCCGTCGCGCAAGCGCGACTCCCCGCGGTTCTTAAGGCCAAAAAGAACAGCACCTAAAGGCGGGCGAGGGTGGTTTGCAAATCCCCATAGCCTGTGAAACGGCGTTCAAAGGCAAGGCCGAGGCGCGCCGCGCATTCTCTGGCCTTGTCAGTCAGTGCGGGATCGTCTGTCTGGGCCTGGTAGATCAGTTTTTCGTAGTTGCCAAAATACATTTCGCGCAGATCGGGATGGCGGTCCAGCCCCATGGGTTTCCAGATAAAGGCATCAAATTGGCGCACAAGAAAATCGGTGAGATAAAAGCAGGTAAACTCCTGATCAGCTTTCGCGGCAAAGGCTGCGTTGCCTTCGAAAAAGCTGTAGCAATGAGGCCCTGCAACCATTTCCACGCCCATTTCCGCGCAGGCCGCTTCCAGTAAGCCACCGGTGCCGCAATCGGCATAAACGATGAAGATCTGGTCGTAGGAGGCATGGTGCTTGGCCACGGTATCGCGCACGGCCTGGGTGATTTTTTCCGGGTGAAGATGCAGATTTGCAGGCAGGCAGGTCAGATCAAGGTGGGTCCAGCCGTTCATGGCCTTCAGATCAAGGATTTCTCGGGCCAAGGCACCGCAAGCGACCAACAGGATCTGGCCCTTTGCCTCTGCGAGGGGCAGGCCCGCTTCGGCCAGCTCTGTATCGGATGGGATCATGGCCACAGTACCCTGACGGTGCCAGCGGCAAGCAGAAAGACGGGCAATACTGCAAGGTCCAGTCCGGCATCGCCAAGGAGCAGCAGCCAGAGCGTCACAGCGGCGGCGATCAAGGCACCTGCAAAGATCAGAAAGAACCGGCGGGCAGGCATGGCGGTCTCCTTGTTGCTTTACACGACGGGCGCGGGGGGGCCGTCGAGGAAATTGCGGCGCGACGCAGTGCCGAGGATCACCGGTCGGTCCAGCAGGATCAGGCCGGTTTCGCCTGGTTGTGCTTGCGTCCCATCCATTCCTTGGCGGTTTCAACAGCCACGGCCGCATCGCGACAATAGGCATCCGCGCCGATGGCTTTGCCGAACTCTTCGTTCAGGGGAGCACCACCGACCAATACGATATAGTCGTCGCGCTTGCCCTGTTCAATGAGCGTGTCGATCACGACTTTCATGTAGGGCATCGTGGTTGTCAGCAGAGCTGACATGCCAAGGATGTCGGCCCCTTCGGTTTCAAGCGAATCCAGATAGTTTTCGACAGGATTATTGATTCCGAGATCGACCACTTCAAAACCCGCACCCTCCATCATCATCCCGACCAGGTTCTTGCCGATGTCGTGAATGTCGCCCTTTACGGTGCCGATGACCATCTTGCCGACCCGTGGTGCGCCGGTTTCAGCCAGCAGCGGCTTGAGGATGGCCATGCCGCCTTTCATTGCATTGGCAGCAAGCAGAACCTCGGGAACGAACAGAATACCATCGCGGAAGTCGGCACCGACGATGGTCATGCCACCGACCAGCGCTTTGGTCAGTACATCATAGGGTTCCCATTTGCGTTCCAGCAGGATCTCAACGCCTTCTTCGATCTCTTCCTTGAGGCCGTCATACAGATCGTCAAACATCTGTTGGACAAGCTCTTCGTCGTCGAGTTCGGACAGGATGATTTCATCTTCGTCTGACATCTGCATTTCCTCTATGCGGTTCTGGCGGGCCCTGGGCCTGTGGCTACTTTTGTCACGGAAAGCGTCGAATTGACACGCAAATTACGACATCAACTGGAGTTTCAGCGACGCATTATTCTCACGATTATCATGAATTTCTTGCATGCAGACAGAGGGATAGGGAATGGCGGTTGTGTCTGTTCTCTTTTTGTTCCAGATTGGCGCATGGATAGCGAAATCACACGATATAGGATCAAAGGCCGCGCCGCGGCAAGCAACCATGCCGGGCGCTTTGAACGTCACCAGGTGGCGGCGGTGGATGACGGCTGGACCCGTGACGAGGATCTGCCGATGCTGCGTACTGTCACGCGGACGGAAGTGCCGCGCAAGATGATCAGCTATAACCGCGCGCCGGACCTGCCGTTTGATCGGTCGATCAACCCCTATCGCGGCTGTGAACATGGCTGTGTTTATTGCTTTGCGCGCCCCAGTCATGCCTATCTTGGCCTGTCTCCGGGGCTTGATTTCGAAACCCGGTTGATCGCACGGCCGAATGCACCGGAAGTTCTGAAACGTGATCTTGCGGTCAAAACCTACCGTGTGGCCCCCATAGCGATCGGCACCAATACCGACCCCTATCAACCGATTGAGAAAGAGCATGGGATCATGCGTGGCTGTCTGGAGGTGTTGGCGGATGCGGGGCACCCGGTGGCAATTGTAACCAAGGGCAGCCTGATCGAACGAGACATTGATATTCTGGGTCCGATGGCGCGACGCGGTTTGGTGCGTGTCGGGATTTCCGTGACGACACTTGATCCTGAGTTATGCCGATTGATGGAACCGCGGGCACCTGCGCCGCAGCGTCGTATGGTGATGATCCGGCGTCTGGCAGAGGCGGGAATTCCAGTGCGGGTCATGGCATCGCCAATGATCCCCGCGCTTACCGACCCTGAACTTGAGGCGATACTCGCTGCGGGGCGGAAAGCAGGGGCGCGTTTTGCCAGCTGGATCATGCTGCGCCTGCCGCGGGAAGTGTCCCCGCTGGTGCAGGAGTGGCTGGCACGGCATTATCCGGATCGTGCAGACCGGATCATGGCGCGGTTACGTGAAATGCACGGTGGCAAGCCTTATGACGCCAGATGGCACCGGCGCATGCGTGGCGAGGGGCCTTACGCCGAAATCATCGCTCAGCGCTTCAATCTGGCGGTCAAGCGGTTGCGGCTGGACAGAGAGGCCCCACCGATGCGCTGTGATCTCTTTCGGCCGCCAAAGGTGCAGGGCGCACAATTGTCGTTGTTTTAGCGTTTGATCGCCGGTTTCAGCTGCGCCGACGGCCTTTTCGTGGTCCGCGGGTTGGGGCATTGCCGTCAGTGCCATCACTGGTCGATGAGAAGTCACCCAGCGTTCTGACGATTTCCTCCAAGGTGGGAGCGCTGCCCTTTGCGGTTGTATCAAGGGCTTCACGCATAGCCTTGAGGTGGCTTGGCATCGTGCCGCAACAGCCGCCAATTACGGTTGCGCCGCAGTTGCGTGCCATCACCGCATATTGGCCCATCAGCTCTGGTGTGCCATCATAGTGGATGTGACCCTCGATATATTTCGGGATGCCGGCGTTGCCTTTGGCGATCACGGGGCGGGTGCTGCCTTTGTCTGCAAAGCCCAGGACGGTGCGCAGCAGGTCGGATGCACCGGTGCCGCAGTTTGCGCCAAAAGCCATTGGAGGATTGTCCAGAGCTTCGACCATGTCGACCATCCCGGCCGAGGTCACACCCATCATCGTGCGCCCGGCGGTATCGAAACTCATGGTGCCACACCAGGGAAGACCCGCCAGGGCAAAGCCTTCGGCTGCGGCGGAATATTCTTCGGGCGCGCTGATAGTTTCGAGCCAGCCGATGTCGGCCCCACCCGCCTTGAGCCCGTCGGCCGTTTCATGAAACATTTCGACAGCAACCGCATGACTGAGTGTACCCACAGGTTCCATAATCTCGCCTGTCGGACCAACCGAGCCTGCCACGATCACCTTGCGTCCCGCGGTATCTGCGACTTCGCGGCCCAGTTCGGCGGCAACGCGGCTTAGCTCATGCGCCCTCTTGGCGGCATTATGCAGCTTGAGGCGCGAGGCATTGGCACCAAAACTGTTGGTCAGGAAAAGATCGCTTCCCGCGTCTACCGCACCTTTGTAAAGTGCAGTGATGTTTTTCGGCTTATCGGTGTTCCAGAATTCCGGTGGATCCCCTGCCATCAATCCCATGTTGAACAGGTTGGTCCCCGTCGCCCCATCGGCCAGAAGGATGCCTTTTTCGGCCAAAAGGTCTGTGAATGCGTTGTTCATGTAATCTGCCTGTCTTGTCTCAGAATGTCCCTTTCCATGCTCAGAGGCTCGAGGCAATGTCAATTTTTTCATTTTGTCCATGAGGAGCGGGCCCTGGCAAGGCAGCGCTGCACCAATTGCGCCCTTTCGATAATACGAAGGGCGCATCCATTGGTTTGCGGTTCAGATGGTGCGGGGCCGGTCAGTCGGCCTCCTCCATGATCTGGCCTTTGGCCTGTATCATCAGATCGGCCATCCGGCTGCGGATGGTCGCTTCGTCAGCGCGGTCTCCCAGATCACCTGCCACCTTGCGGTAGACATCTTCATCACCCGCTTCCTCGAAGTCGGATTTCACCACTTCTTTGGCATAATCATCGGCGGCAATACCGGTCTTGCCCAACAGATCTGCAGCCCAAAGGCCCAGCAACTTGTTGCGGCGGGCTTCGGCCTTGAACTGCATTTCTGCATCATGGGCAAACTTGTTTTCAAATGCGTTTGCGCGGTCTTTCATCGTGGTCATCAGACGTCCTCCGGGTTGGCACTGGTGTCAGGTGGCAGGGTCTTGCTTTCAAGATGGCCCTTACCTGCGTTCGAAACAAGGTCTTGTACGAGAGATGCAGGGACAACTTGCGGGGCGGGAAGGCTTAGACTAAGAGGTGCGCAACAGGGTCGGGGAGCCCCCTCGACCTGTCCTGACGAAAGGACGCCCATGGCCCGGCGCAAGAAAATTTACGAAGGCAAAGCTAAGATCCTGTATGAAGGCCCAGAGCCGGGGACGATTGTCCAGTATTTCAAGGATGATGCGACTGCGTTCAATGCGGAAAAGAAAGACGTGATCGAAGGCAAGGGGGCGTTGAACAACCTCTTGTCGGAATATTTCATGACCGGGTTGAACCAGATCGGTGTACCGACACATTTCATCAAACGGCTGAACATGCGCGAACAACTGGTACGCCAGGTCGAGATTGTGCCGCTGGAAGTCATCGTGCGCAACTATGCCGCAGGCACCATGTCCAAGCGGCTGGGCATTGATGAGGGCACGCAATTGCCACGTCCGATCGTGGAATATTGCTTCAAGGACGACAAACTTGGTGATCCTTTGGTTACGGAAGAACATATCGCGGCTTTTGGTTGGGCAACCCAGCAGGATATGGAAGACATCCTGAGCCTGGCCTTGCGGGTGAATGATTTCATGTCAGGTGTCATGTTTGCCGTCGGGATCAAACTGGTGGACTTCAAGATCGAGATCGGTCGCGTTTTTGAGGGCGATTTCCAGCGGTTGATCATTGCAGACGAGATCAGCCCGGACAGTTGTCGGTTGTGGGACATCGAGACCGGTCAGAAACTGGACAAGGATGTGTTTCGCCGCGATCTGGGGTCGCTGACGGATGCCTATACGGAAGTGGCCAAGCGCCTGGGTGTGATGCCCAAGACGTCAACGCCGATCACCAAACCGACGCTGATCAACTGAAGCAGATGTCAGATTGAGTTTAAGAGCAAGATGAAGCAGGGGAAGGCACGATGAAAGCACGGGTGCATGTGATGTTGAAGAACGGTGTATTGGACCCGCAGGGCGAAGCGGTGCGCCATGCATTGGGTGCTTTGGGCTTTGACGGGGTGAAGGGCGTTCGCCAGGGCAAGGTGATCGAGCTTGATCTTGAAGAAGGCATATCCGAGGCGGATGTGGCGCAGATGTGTGAAAAGCTGCTGGCCAATACGGTGATCGAATCCTACGTGGTGGAGATCGTCTGATGCGGGCTGCTGTTGTCGTGTTTCCCGGGTCCAATTGCGACCGGGATCTGGCGGTTGCCTTCAAGGCGGCTGGGCTGCAGGTCGATATGGTCTGGCACAAGGACAGCGCCCTGCCGCAGGGGGTGGATATTGTGGGCATTCCGGGCGGGTTTTCCTATGGTGACTATTTGCGTTGCGGTGCGATTGCAGCCCAGTCCCGGATTATCGGATCGGTCAAGACGCATGCAGAGCGCGGGGGGTACGTGCTGGGCGTTTGCAACGGGTTTCAGGTATTGACCGAAACCGGAATGCTGCCCGGTGCGCTGCTGCGCAATGCCGGATTGAAATATATCTGCAAGACGGTTGGGTTGAAGGTGGAAACCACGCAAAGCGTCTATACAGAGGGATATGATGCCGGGGAAGTCATCAATATTCCGATTGCGCATCACGATGGAAATTACTTTGCCGATAATGAGACGATTGCGCGGCTTCAGGGTGAGGATCGTGTGGCCTTTCGCTATACGGACAATCCCAATGGGGCACAGGCGGATATTGCGGGGATCCTTTCGGAAAACCGTCGAGTCCTTGGCATGATGCCGCACCCGGAACGGGCGGCGGACATTGGCCATGGCGGAACGGAGGGAGCGGCGCTCTTTCGCGCATTGGCAGGGGCAGTAGCTGCAGCGTGACTTGAGTGCCCAGTGCAACCTGCGTAGGGTCGCGCCATGAGCGCCGCCCCTGATCCCAACCCATCGCTGAATGTATCGTGGCGTTTGCGCGTCGCGATCGGCCTGATCATGTTGGTCGCGGTCCTGACGATCTCTGTTACCAACAAATTGCTGACGGACCGGTTTACACAGAGCACCCGCAACCGGGCCGAAATGCGGATTGCGCTCTATAGCGGAAACCTGATGTCCGAGTTGCGTCAGAACGCGATCGTGCCACAGTTGCTGGCGCGCGACCCCGCCTTGATCACGGCCCTGCAGAACGCCGATTATTCCCTGTCGACCCAGCGCCTGATTTCCTTTGTGGAGGAAATTGGTGCGGCATCCCTGATGCTATATGACATCGACGGACGTACCGTGGCGGCGACGGATCGCAACCGGTTGCAGTCGGGGCACCGCTCGGAGGCCTATTTCGTGGATGCGATCCGTTCCAATGCGACGATCTTCAGCAGCATCAAGCTGCCGGGGGGGGGATATAAATTCATGTATTCGCGCCGCATCCAGGCGGGGGGAGATATGCTGGGCGTTATCGCGGTCGAGGTCGATCTGCAGAAGTTCGAACGCGGATGGGCCGGGGTTTCGGATGCGGTCATGGTGGTCGATAGCACAGGCGAGATCATTCTGGGCACCTCACCGCGCTGGCGCGGCCTTACCGAGGCACAGGCGCTGGCGAATGATCTGCCCAGAACTGCAATCGAGCGTGCGATCAAGGTCACTGCTGACTGGACCGCCTTGCCACCGGATGCTTATTTGCAGGGCGAAGCGGTGATGCGTCTTGAGAGCCGTATCCCGTTCCGGGGTTGGCGGATGGTCAGCTACACGACCTATGCCAGCACGCGCGAGAGGGTAAATGGCGTGCTGGCTCTGCAGGTCATGGGATTTGCGATTCTGCTGGCGTTTACCTTCTATTTCCTCAGCCGTCGCACCGCCGGTCGTTTGGCGATTTTTCAACGCGAGTCGGCCAAACTTCGCGCATTGAACGTGGCGTTGCAGCGGGAAATCGCTGAGCGCAAAAGGGTGCAGAAAACGCTTGCGGTGGCAGAACAGACGCTTGAGCAATCTTCAAAACTGGCCGCCCTGGGGGAGATGTCGGCGGCTGTCAGTCACGAGTTGAACCAGCCGTTGGCAGCGATGAAAACCTATCTGGCAGGGGCGCGATTGCTGTTGCATCGCAACCGTCCCGAAGAGGCTTTATCCTCTTTTGGTCGTATTGATGGTCTGATTGAACGCATGGGAGCCATCACCAAACAATTGAAGTCTTATGCGCGCAAGGGCCAGGAGGCGTTTTCCCCTGTGGATATTGGCGCGGCGCTTGCCTCTTCGATGTCGATGATGGAGCCGCAACTGCGCCAGCGACAGGTCGAAATCGCACGCATTCTACCAGATGAACCGGTGATTGTGATGGGCGACCAGATGCGGATTGAGCAGGTCATTGTGAACCTTTTGCGCAATGCGCTGGACGCGACCAAATCAGAGCGCCATCCGCTGGTCGAGATCATCCTGACCGCTGGTGAAACCGCCACGCTCACCGTGCGTGACAACGGTCCTGGAATTGCAGACCTCGATGCCCTGTTCGAACCTTTTTATACAACCAAGCAACCGGGGGACGGAGTCGGCTTGGGGCTTGCCATCTCTTCTGGTATCGTAAACGACCTTGGGGGACGGTTGACGGCGCGCAACGGACAATCGGGGGGCGCGGTCTTTGAGATGCAATTGCCCATCATGGGCGAGCAAGAGACAGAAGAAGCTGAGGAGCATGCCAAATGGCACAGGCAATGAAAATCGCGATCGTCGATGATGAACAGGACATGCGCCGGTCCATCAGTCAATGGTTGGCCCTGTCTGGCTATGACACTGAAACCTTCGGTTCGGCCGAGGAAGCATTGAAGATCCTGGGGCCGGATTATCCGGGCATTGTGATCTCTGACATCAAGATGCCGGGCATGGACGGTATGCAGTTTCTGCGCAAACTGATGGGCAATGACAGTGCCCTGCCAGTGATCATGATCACCGGTCACGGCGATGTGCCGATGGCGGTTGAAGCGATGCGCGTCGGTGCCTTTGATTTTCTCGAGAAACCCTTCAATCCGGACCGGATGAGCGAACTGGCAAAGAAGGCCACCACCGCAAGGCGGCTGGTCATGGACAGCCGTGCCTTGCGCCGCGAATTGTCGGATGGGGGCCAGTTGATGAAAAAACTCATCGGTCAATCACCGGTGATGGACAGGCTGCGCGAAGATATTCTGGACCTGGGACAAGCGGATGGCCATGTCTTGATTGATGGTGAAACGGGCACGGGGAAAACTCTAGTCGCTCATGCCCTGCATGCCGTGGGAAGCCGTGCCGGCAAGAAGTTCGTGCTCGTGTCCTGCGGCGCGCTGGAAGAGGACAACCTGTCCAAACGGCTGTTTGGCCCGATGCAGCCGGAAGATGCGCAACTCCCGGCGATCGAGGAGGCGCGTGGCGGAACGCTGGTTCTTGAGGACATCGAAGCCTTGTCAGAAACGCTGCAAGCGCGGTTGTTGTCGGTGATCAATGAACAAGGCACCCCGGCCGAGACACGGATTGTCGCCATTTCGAATCTGCAGGAGGCCGGGCGTACCTCGGAAGACGTATTGCGTTCGGATCTGTTTTACCGCCTTGCCGCCCTGCGAATTACGGTACCGCCCTTGCGCCAACGGGGAGAGGACATTCTGACTTTGTTTACCCGCCTCAGTGAACAGTTTGCCGATGAATACGGTTGTGAGGCACCGCAGGTCAGCGCGCAGGAAGCGGCACAGCTATTGCAGGCACCTTGGCCGGGAAATGTGCGTCAATTGATCAACGTGGCGGAAAGGGCAGTGCTTCAATCGCGGCGTGGCTCCGGCACCATTGCGTCCCTGTTGATGTCGGATCACGAGGAAATGCAGCCGGTGATGACCACCGAAGGCAAACCGCTCAAGGAATATGTCGAAGCCTTTGAACGCATGTTGATTGACAATACCATGCGCCGCCACAAGGGGTCGATTGCATCTGTGATGGACGAATTGTGCCTTCCACGGCGAACGCTGAACGAAAAGATGGCAAAATACGGATTGCAACGTTCGGATTATCTTTGAGCGGGCTTGAAAAAGGTCAGAACCTGCCGGATCTGACCTTGCTTTCAGATTGATGCTGACCTGTGTTGCGGACCGGCTCAGCCGTTCTGACGTTCGACGATCTGGGTGGCCTGACCATTGGCGTCGGTCACGCAGGTCCATCGTTTTGCGCCCGGAACATCCACGATAAACCGGTGTGTCTCGATCACGGGCAGGGTGGTATTGATAGCAACGTTGGCCGCACCCGTCTCTGCCGCGACGGCTGCGACGCAGCTTTTCTGACCGCGCAGATCGGCAAGGGCCACCGGGTCATTGGCAACCGCCAACTCGTCACAGGCAACTAGCCCCACAAGAGAAAAACCAAGAATGGAGCGGGTCAGAATATGCATAGAAGGTCCTTTGGGTCTTTGAATAGCGGCAATTGGCACGGTATTTGAGGCTGCTTTGAGCGCGCAAACAGGTGAGCCAGATCATGGCAATCTTGTCAAGCGAACAGGCCGAAATCCGGGTTTTGCACCTTGGGTCTGATTTTGCCCATTGTGTTTCGTGCCTCAAAACCCTTATCTAGTCGGATGAAGGTTCTGTCGCACTATGGTGCCACACCCCTTTGATTAGAGTTTCGCTGCCTGTGATTGCCCCCAAATGAGCACACAGTCAGACCGATACGGCCAGCAACGGCCAGAGAACCGCCGACATTGAACGGGCAGATGCTTGATTCGACGTCGGTAAATAATGGATGTGACGTGCTGAACGGCGTGGATGCATCGGAGAAGAAACGCGATGACGCGCGCAGACGTTACGAGTAGGAACAGACAGGCCTTTTCAGGCCTGCTTCCCCGTGCGCCGTCACCCATCGCCCTGACAAGTCACACCGCAACGTCGCTCGCTCCTCCGGGGGTCGGTCTGGCGCATGTGCTGTGCATAGTGGAAACATGCCTAAGAAAATGCTTATCGATGCCACCCACGCGGAAGAAACCCGCGTTGTGGTGGTGGACGGAAACAAGGTTGAAGAATTCGACTTTGAGTCCGAAAACAAACGCCAGCTTGCTGGCAACATCTATCTAGCCAAAGTAACACGTGTAGAACCATCCCTGCAGGCCGCTTTTGTAGACTACGGTGGCAATCGCCACGGGTTCCTTGCCTTCTCGGAAATCCATCCCGACTATTATCAGATACCTGTTGCTGACCGGCAGGCGCTGCTGGAAGAGGAACGCGCCTATGCAGAAGCACAGGCGGCCAAGGATGAAGACGACTCCAAACCCAAGCGCCGCTCGCGCTCGCGCAGCCGTGCCAAGCCCAAGGCCGAAGATGCCGTTGGAACAGACGTCAAGACATCCACCGAGATCGAAGGAATGGAAACCGTTGATCTGACCGATGACGACGAAGTCGAAGTCAGTGATGATGAGGCCTCCTCGCCGATGGAGCGTGTGCCTGAGACACCGGTCGAAACGCCTGAAGTGAGCGAAGACGATGATGAATCGACGGCGGAAGATGCCGACGATGAATCATCCGAGGCAGAAGACGATGACACCCAGTCAGACGAAGACGGCGACGCAGAATCCAAGGGTGCCAATGCGACGTCCAAGGATGAGAACATCGAATCTGTTGCTGATGAAGATGACAGTGAAGACATTCGTCCTGTACGCAAACCACGTCCGCGACGCTACAAAATTCAGGAAGTCATCAAGGTACGCCAGATCCTGTTGGTGCAGGTCGTCAAGGAAGAACGCGGAAACAAAGGCGCGGCGCTGACCACCTATCTGTCGCTTGCGGGCCGTTATTGCGTACTCATGCCCAACACTGCGCGTGGTGGTGGCATCAGCCGCAAGATCACCAATGCTGTAGACCGTAAAAAATTGAAAGAAATCGCCAGTGAAATCACCGTGCCCTTGGGTGCTGGACTGATTGTGCGCACTGCGGGGGCCAAACGCACCCGTGCCGAGATCAAGCGCGATTATGAATATTTGCAACGGCTGTGGGAACAAATCCGCGAATTGACGCTGAAAAGCATCGCCCCCGCCAAGATCTACGAGGAAGGCGACCTGATCAAACGCTCGATCCGCGACCTCTATAACCGCGACATCGACGAAGTCTTTGTCGAAGGGGAGCGCGGGTATCGCATCGCCAAGGATTTCATGAAAATGATCATGCCATCCCACGCGAAAAACGTGAAACGTTACGAAGAAAACCTGCCGCTGTTTGCGCGATACCAGGTGGAAAGCTACCTGTCCGGCATGTTCAATCCGACGGTGCAGCTTCCTTCGGGCGGCTATATCGTTATTGGTGTGACCGAGGCACTCGTGGCTATTGACGTGAACTCTGGGCGGGCCACCAAGGAAGGCTCCATCGAGCAGACGGCGACCAAGACCAACCTTGAAGCCGCCGCCGAAGTGGCGCGCCAGTTGCGTTTGCGTGACCTTGCAGGCCTGATTGTCATCGATTTCATCGACATGGACGAACGGCGCAATAATGCTGCTGTCGAAAAGCTGATGAAAGACAAACTCAAGACGGACCGCGCCCGCATCCAGGTGGGGCGGATCTCGGGCTTTGGTCTGATGGAGATGTCGCGTCAGCGTCTGCGCCCAGGCATGATCGAGGCGACGACACAGCCTTGCGTGGCGTGTCACGGCACCGGGTTGATCCGATCGGACGATAACCTCGCCTTGTCGATTATCCGTCAAATCGAAGAAGAAGGCACACGTCGCCGCACCCGCGAGGTGCTGATCAAGGCACCAGTCGGAATTGCCAACTTCTTGATGAACTCGAAACGTGAACATGTCGCGCAGATTGAGGCACGCTATGGTATGGCAGTGCGGATCGAAGGGGACCCGCATCTGGTCAGCCCGGATTTCTCGATGGAGAAATTCAAGACAGCCACGCGTAATGTACCTGTGGCAGGCGCGCATATTGTATCGGTTGATACTTCATTGATGGATCAGATCGACGAAGACGAGGCCGTCGCCGCCGAAGCGGCCGAAACAGAAGACACGGATGAAGATTCTCGCGGGAGGGGTCAGCGCGACAATGGTGGCCGCGAAAACGGCAATGGTGAGCAACAGTTCGATGCCGACGGCAAACCCAAACGCAAGCGCCGTCGCCGTCGCAGCCGCGGGGGACGCGGCAAGAACGGTGGCGATAGTGGCAATGGTGAGTACAACTCAGAGTCCGATAACGGCGCAGAGGATGACAATGGCGATGCCGCCGATCAGCAGCAGTCCTCGCAGAAATCTGCGCAATCTTCTGAGGCGTCAAAGGATCTAGCAGACGATAAGGCTGACAGCAAACCCAAGAAGCCGACCTCGCGCAGCCGCACACGTACGCCCAAAGCGGAAGTTGAAGCCGAAACTGCAGCAGATGCAGATGCGACGGCCTCAGAAGCCGTGAGCCCAAAGGCCAAGGCAAAGGACAAGGACAAGCCGAAGTCCAAGTCCACGCGCAAGCCGGCTGCCAAGAAAACCAAACCGGTTGAAGAGCACGCGGACGAGGATAAATCAGACGAACAGGCTGCGGAAGAGTCCAAGGAGAACAAACCAAAGAAGACCACACGCAGCCGCGCAAAGCCAAAGCCAAAGCCGAAAGCCAAGTCTAAGCCCGAGGAGGCACCGGAACAAGCCGCGCCAGCGCCGGCATCCGAACCTACGCCTGCGCCGGAGCCGACCCAAGTGCCAGAGCCGGCGATGGCGACACCCGAACCTGCGGCGGAACCGGCACAGGAAGTTGCCAAAAAGCCCAAGAAAAAAGGATGGTGGTCATTGGGCCGCTAATCTGCACCAAAGCATCAAAAGGAAAGGGCAGGTCCAACAACCCGCCCTTTTCGCATTTCAGAGGCCTTTGCGTACCAGATAGACCTGGACTGCACCTTCATCCGAGGTTTCAATCAGTATATTGCCCGTTTCCGCGCAGAAATGCGGCACATCGACAATCGCTGCGGGATCATCCGCACGCATGATGACGTGTTCACCGGGCTGAAGGTTCTTTAGTCGCTTACGCAGTTTCAGTACCGGCAGGGGGCACAGCAGGCCTGTTGCATCAAGGTCATGAGTTGTCATATGCGCCAAATATGCGAGATGTTACGATAGGTCCACAGTCTTGTGACCAAAGGCAGCGTGACGCTGGTGCGCTTCCTCGCTATGGGTGGGATATGTTTGGAATTGAACTCATTGACGCGGGGATATTGCCCGCAATGCTTGTGGCGCTTGTGGCAGGGATCATCAGCTTTCTCAGTCCCTGCGTGCTGCCGATTGTGCCGCCTTATCTGGCCTATATGAGCGGCGTGACCCTTAGTGACATGTCAACGCAAGATGACGCACGGCGCAAGGCCGTCCTGGCAGCGCTTTGTTTTGTATTGGGATTGAGCACTGTCTTTCTGATCCTTGGCTTCACGGCGTCGATCTTTGGGGCGTTTTTCCTTCAGAACCAGGTGCTTTTCGCGCAGATCTCGGGCGTCGTGATCATTGTGTTTGGACTTCATTTTCTTGGTGTGTTCCGAATTCCTTTTCTGGACCAGGAAGCGCGACTGGATGCAGGTGACAAGGGCGGTTCCAGTTTCGGGGCCTATGTCCTGGGGCTTGCCTTTGCCTTTGGCTGGACGCCTTGCATCGGGCCGCAACTGGGCGCGATCCTGTCTCTGGCCGCTTCCGAAGCCTCGGTAACCAAGGGTACCTTGCTGCTGGGGGTATATGCCGCCGGACTCGGCATTCCGTTCTTGTTGGCCGCCATGTTCATTACCCGCGCGATGGGCGTGATGAACCGGCTCAAACGGCACATGAGAACGATCGAACGTGTGATGGGAGGGCTGTTGGTTCTGGTTGGTGTGATGATGGTGACGGGCGCGTTCACGTCGCTTGCCTTCTGGCTGCTTGAAACATTCCCATCCCTGGGACTTCTGGGATAATTCATCGCAACTGACGGCCTTACTCTTGCCCAAAATCCGGGTTATATTTCTTGGAAATGAGGGTGCTATGGGCAGTTCAGAAAATGACAAGGTGACGTCGCGGCGGGTGTTTTACATTCCCGGCTATGACCCGATTCATCCGCGTCGCTATCGCGAGTTGTATCGCAAGGAAAGTGCAGCACAAGCAGCGGTTTCCGGATATGAAATTGCCCTGAAGGCCAAACCCAAAGGTGAGAATTACGGCTGGTCAGTCCAGGCCAGGATCGACGGAACCGATGTGCATGCGGATGTCGAGGTGTTGGTCTGGTCCGATATCGTACGCGACAGCATGGCTACGTCGATCCCTGCAACATATCTTCAATTGCTGCGCACCGCATGGGTCTATATCGCCTCGGGTGCACTGTGGCGTTTGATGAAGCTGCGCAAAGGGCCGGTGATTGCAGCACTTTATCCCGTGGGGATGTTGGTGTTGCAACTGTTATTGGCCTGTCTGGCTGCGGCGCTGATGATTGAGGTTGGCACAGCCTTGTTGACGCCCAGACTGGGCATCGCTGCCGTGCTGGTTTCGATGCTTGCAGCGGCTGTTGTTTTTGTCGCCCTGTTGCGCTGGTTCAAAAAACAGGATGGCAAGTTCTACGCCTATTATCTGATGCATGACTATTCCTATTCGGCTTCTTCACTGGGCGAAAACCCGCCCGAGCTTGAGGCGCGCATTGCGACATTTGTGGATACGATCGCAGAGGCGCTTCAAAGTGATGCGGATGAGGTTCTGGTGGTCGGCCATTCATCGGGTGCACATCTGGGGGTGTCGATCATGGCGGATCTGATCCGTCAGGGCAAGGTTCCTGGGGGCGGGCCTGCCTTGTCCTTTCTCACCTTGGGGCAGGTGGTGCCCATGGTCTCCTTCCTGTCACAAGCACATCGTTTGCGGGCTGATCTGCATGATCTTGCCTCACGTGATGAACTGACCTGGGTAGATGTGACTGCCCCTGGTGACGGCTGTTCCTTTGCTCTGTGTGATCCTGTTTCGGTGTCCGGTGTCGCGCCAGAAAACAAGCGATGGCCGCTTGTGTTTTCCGCAGCCTTTACCCAGACACTCAGCCCTGCGCGGTGGAGGGAACTACGCTGGCGCTTTTTCCGTTTGCATTTTCAATACCTCTGCGCTTTTGACCGGCCCAAGGACTATGATTATTTCCAGATCACGGCAGGGCCTGAAACCCTGGCAGCCCGCTATGCCGACCGTCCTCCCAGCAAGTCGCGGATCGATCGTGCAGTCAGCAAATACAGGTCGATGGCTGCATGACGATCCCACCCAAGCCGCCCAGTCGATCGGATAAGGTATCACTGTGGCGTTATGCCAAGCTGTTTCGCACCGACATTCTGTCGGCCCAGCCTGCGCGGCTCTATCGCGCATGGATGGCGGAATTCAAGACACCGTTTTTCCGCAGCTATCTGGTAAATCAGCCCGAACTGGTCAAAACCGTGCTAAAGGACCGTCCGGAGGATTTTCCAAAATCGGAGCGGGTCAGTGAAGGTCTACGCCCGCTGCTGGGAAATTCTGTTTTCATCACCAATGGCGAATTATGGAAACGGCAGCGGCGTATCATCGATCCGGCATTCGAGGGTGGCCGCCTGCGCGAGACCTTTCCTGCCATGTGGGACGCTGCCGAAGCTGCGGTCAAACGGTTGGACGCCCAGGTTGGTGAAACGATCGAGATCGAGGCTGAAACCAGTCATGCCGCCGCCGACGTGATTTTTCGAACGTTGTTCTCCATCCCGATCGAACATCATTTGGCACAGGCGGTTTTCAGTGAATTCCGGAATTACCAACGCTCGCAACCATTGCTGAACATTGCGGCCTTGGTCCCGCTGCCGCGCTGGATGCCGCGGTTCTTTAACAAGGGAACCAAGGAAAGTGCGAAAAAAATACGCAGGTTGATCGCTGAACTGACGCGCGAACGCTTTGTCCAGATTGCGGCTGGGACAGCACCGGACGATCTGGCGACCAAGATCATGACAACAGCGGATCCTGTTACAGGTGATCAGTTTGACGAGATAGAAATGGCCGACCACGTCGCCATATTTTTCCTCGCAGGTCACGAAACCAGCGCCTCTGCCCTGGCCTGGGCTTTGTATCTCATGGCGACGCATCCTGAATGGCAGGAAAAATTGGCAACCGAAGCTCGGGTGCTCGGCACCTGCGATTTCGGTGTCATGTCAAAACTGCGCCTCAGCCGTGACGTGTTTCGCGAGGCACTGCGGCTCTATCCACCGGTCCCGATGTTGGTTCGTGAGGCCGCATGCCCAGAGAATTTTCGTGACCGTAATGTCAAAAAGGGATCGCAAGTGGTGATAAGTCCGTGGCATCTGCACCGTCAGGAGCGGCTGTGGGACAATCCTGACGGATTTGACCCAACACGCTGGCAGACAGAAAACGGACGGAAATGCGGACGCGAGGCCTATATCCCATTTTCTGCCGGCGCACGGGTCTGTACCGGGGCAGGGTTTGCGATGGTCGAGGGTCCGTTACTTTTGTCGCGCATCTTGAGAGATTTTCGTATAGAGGCACTGCCGGATCGTGTTCCGGTTCCTGTTGCCCATCTTACGGTCCGGTCTGACCAGGGTATCTGGTTGAAGCTGGAACGGCGGTAGGTTCTACCATCTTGGCATTGTTTGACTTAGAAGCAGGGAAACGGAATCAGATATGACGGAGAAAATCCAATGAACGCAGCACAGATGACGCAAATGAAAAGCGGCAAAGGCTTTATCGCGGCATTGGATCAATCCGGCGGGTCGACGCCCAAGGCGCTGAGCCTTTATGGTGTCATGCCAGAGGATTACGAGGGCGAAGCGGCCATGTTTCAGGCAATGCATGACATGCGCGCGCGGATCATTCTTGCGGATGCTTTCACTTCGGACAAAGTGATCGGTGCAATCCTGTTCGAACGCACCATGGATGGCCAGATCAAAGGCAAGCCGGTTGCACAATTGTTGTGGGAAGATCGTGGTGTCGTGCCTTTTCTCAAGATTGACAAAGGCTTGGAAGACGAAGCGCAGGGTGTCCAATTGTTGAAACCGATGCCGGATCTTGATGATCTTTTGACGCGTGCAGGGCGGGCCGGTATTTTCGGCACCAAGGAACGCTCGGTCATTCATACAGCCGATGAAGCGGGAATAGAGGCGGTCGTAGCGCAACAGCTGGAGGTCGCAAGACAGGTTTGTGCGGCAGGCCTTGTGCCGATTATCGAACCGGAAGTGAACATCAATTCCAAGTCAAAGGCGCAGGCAGAAGGAATGTTGGCCGCCGCCTTGATGCGCCATGTCGAGACACTGGCACCCGACCAGATTGTCATGTTGAAACTGACCCTGCCAGAACAGCCCGGTCTCTATGATGCGCTTGCGGATCATGCCAATGTCTTGCGCGTTGTGGCCTTGTCTGGCGGTTATTCGACTGACGATGCCTGTGCGCGGCTTGCCCAGAACACCAAGATGATTGCAAGCTTTTCACGGGCTTTGACTGAAGGGCTGAACGTCAAAATGACGGATGAAGGGTTCAACGCGGCGTTGGGCGCGAACATCGGCAAGATCTACGATGCTTCGGTTGCATGAGGTATCGGAAACTTTCAAAGTTTCCGACCGTTTTCTTTGAAAGAAAACGATTACAAAAATGACCGAACAGGTTCCTGATTGCAAAAGATCACGATCTGGCCGGCGTTCTCGATTGCATGAAATCCGCGTCGGCGCAGTTCGTCTTTGAATTCATCGATTCCAACGTAGCGTTCGACGTCGCGCCGCTTTCTGCGAACGACGCCACCCGTTGCAGCCGCGCGTGAACTGAACAAATCAACGATCCATTCGTGTGTGGTGAGTGGTGAAGCAGAGCCGGACATCCAAGAATGCTAACCCTCTTTCGGTAAACGATCTCTTAACGCGCGCAGCACATAAAGCCGGATCGCCGAAGCCAGCCCCATCTCCATCCCGCGGTCTGCATCAATTTCGGCGACCAAAGCATTGATTGGCATGGATTTTGCCTCGGCCAAGGCGCGAAACTCTGCCCAGAATTCATCCTCCAGCGACACGGATGTGCGGTGCCCCTTCAAGGTCACGGAATGTTTGACAGGCCGTCCGCTCATGTGTCGCGGCGATGGGCGTCCAGATTGCGGGCGATCTTTTCGGCACGCGCCTTCAACGCTTCTTTTTGCGCCTTTGTTTGGCCAAAACGCACGGCATTCTCATCTGCGCGGGCTTTGCGCGAGGCGCGGTTTCGTTCTTTCTTGACTTTGTTGAGGTTGATGGGGGCGCTCATTGCGTCATCCTATTTCGGACCAATCATATCTTCGGGCCGCACCACGCGGTCAAAGGTTTCTGCATCGACAAATCCCAGCGCAATCGCTTCTTCTTTCAAGGTTGTGCCGTTCTTATGTGCAGTTTTAGCGACTTTTGTTGCGTTGTCATAACCGATGGTCGGTGCAAGTGCTGTCACCAACATCAGGCTTTCTTTCATCAGCTTTTCAATGCGTGGTTTATTGGCCAATGTGCCGACCACCATATTGTCCGTGAAACTGCCAGCCGCATCGCCAAGCAATTGCATGGATTGGATCACATTATAGCTCATCATCGGGTTATAGACGTTCAACTCGAAATGTCCCTGCGACCCGGCAAAGCCCACAGCCGCGTCATTGCCCATCACATGGGCACAAACCATGGTCAGTGCTTCGGCCTGGGTCGGATTCACCTTGCCCGGCATGATCGAGGAACCGGGCTCGTTTTCCGGCAAGATCAATTCACCCAGTCCAGAGCGTGGACCAGAGCCCAAGAGGCGCATGTCATTGGCGATCTTGAACATTGAGGCGGCGACGGTCTTTAGCGCTCCGGAAAACATGACCATGGCATCATGAGCGGCCAAGGCTTCGAATTTGTTGGGGGCCGTGACAAAGGGCAGGTCGGTGATCGACGCAATCTCTGCGGCAACCTTTTCGGCAAAGCCCTTGCGGGTGTTCAATCCGGTGCCCACGGCTGTTCCGCCCTGCGCAAGTTCATAGATGTCGGGCAAACAGGCCTCGACCCGCGCAATGCCTTTGGCCATCTGATGTGCATAACCGCCGAATTCCTGCCCCAGTGTCAAAGGCGTCGCATCCTGCGTATGGGTGCGACCGATCTTGATGATGTCCTTGAATTCTTCCGATTTTGCGGCCAGTGCCTCATGCAATTTGCGCAGACCCGGCAACAGGGTATCGCGGGCAACCATGCCGATGGCCACATGCATTGCCGTCGGGAAGGTATCGTTGGATGATTGTCCCATATTGCAGTGATCATTGGGGTGAACTGGGGATTTTGATCCCATCACCCCGCCCAGAATTTCGATGGCACGGTTGGAAATCACTTCGTTGGAGTTCATGTTCGACTGTGTGCCGGATCCAGTTTGCCAAACCACCAGCGGAAAGTTGTCGTCAAACTTGCCTTCGATCACTTCCTGCGCGGCTTCCTGAATCGCGGCAGCCAGTTCCGGGTCCAAATCACCAAAGCCAAGGTTGACCGTGGCACATGCCTTTTTGATCACACCCAACGCTCGTATGATCGCAACTGGCTGGCGTTCCCAACCAATGGGAAAGTTGATGATTGAACGTTGGGTTTGGGCACCCCAATATTTGTCGGAAGGGACTTCCAATGGGCCAAAGCTGTCTGTTTCTGTACGTGTATTGGCCATGGTCCGGCTCCTGCTTTGTCTTGCTGTCAAAAGGGGTGTAGCGGTGCACGCAGCGCAGCGCAATTGGACGTTGCCGTAAATGGGCCTATTCCCGGCATCGACCGGAATATTTCCGTGCGATAGGATCGGTTTATTTGTGGCTCATCCTATTTGCGGAAGGAATCCAGCGAAACGATCTCGGCATCGTTGCCTTTGGGGTTATCATCCTCAGGTTCTGTTTTCTGTGCTGCAACCGGTTTTCTGTCCGCCGGGGCGGATTCAGTGTCGTCTGAGTCCTGTTGCTCAAACCGCAGGCCAAATTCTACGGAAGGGTCAACAAAGGTACGGATGGCATCATAGGGAATATACAGCGGTTCGGGTGCATCGCCAAAGTTGAGCGTGATGGAAAAGCCTTCTTCGGTTACTTCCAACCCGTCGTACCAATGTTGCATCACCACAGTCATCTCACCGGGATAGCGGTCAGAGAGCCAATCGGCGAGTTCTGCATCGGGATGGGCGGTGTCGAAGGTAATGAAGAAATGATGGTTGCCCGGCAATCCATTGTCGGCAACATCCTGCAACACTTTACGGATCAATCCCCGCATCGCGTCATGCATCAGGTTACCGTAATCAATTTCGCGGCTCATCGGATCCCTCAGGTTCATCCAGTCTGTATTTCCACCATACCCCTTTTGCAGCCAAGGGAAAGGGGGACCGGAGTCAAAGGATGTCAATCAGCAAAGAGGTTCCGGCGCAATGGACCGTGGTATCAGGAAAATCGTCGTGCAATCGATCTAGGTAAATGGCAGGTGGATTGAATCTGTTCCTTTTGGGTATCAATAGGGCAATGTACCAGGCCAGCGTTGCCAGAGCGCACAGGGGATAAAGCGCCGACCACGAAAGAGGAATGCGATCACTTCATCCGCCTTGGCGGGAATGGTCTTCGGCGTGCAGGGTATGGGTGCAAAGGCCGCAAGCCGTTCAAGTAGGGGCGGGAATGTAAAAGGCCTGGAATAAATGGCGTGAAGATAGCCCAAACCGCCAACCATCCTGTCGCTTTGGGTGGCGAAAAATCGGTCTTAGTGACGCCAGCCAGCAAGAGGACAAATTTCGTTTCAAATATCAACCGTTCCGCCGTGGTTTAGGTAGATCCCCTAACTGCAGTCGGCATTCAGACCTGGACCTTTCAAGGGGCAGACGGTCAAGCGACCAATTTGGCGGTGACAGTCTTTACCGGAACTGGCCTTGCTTCGGAAGGGAAACGAGGTACGCGAAGGGTGAACACACTGCCTTTGCCAAGTTCGCTGCTAACCGTGATTTCGCCGCCGTGTGCTAGGGCAATATCGCGCGATATTGCCAGACCGAGACCGGTGCCGTTGTGCATGCGTTCAGCGGTAGAATCGACCTGATGAAAGGCTTCGAATACTGTTTTCAGTTGAGCGTCAGGTATGCCGATTCCGGTGTCCGTCACACGGAACAGAATGCAATCATCCGTCTGGCTGGCATCCAGACTGATCGATCCTTCGTCAGTGAATTTGGCCGCATTGCCAATGAGGTTGATCAGAACCTGTTTGATCCGCTGGCTGTCTACCACCAGGTCATAAATGCCTCGTTCAACCTTCAGCGAAAGGCCCTTGTCTTCAACCATCAGGCGCACTTGCTCAACAGCGGCGTCGACGATCGCGGGGACAGTCGTGTGCTGCATCTCCATGGCAAGGGTGCCGGATTCGATCTTGGCGAAATCCAATATTTCACTGATCAAGGTGAACAGATGATTGCCAGACCGTTCAACCGACTCCAGCATCTTTGCCATTTGGTCCTTCAAGCTGTCCAACTTTGGCAGGATTTCCGCCGAGGCTTCCGGGTGGTTCTCGATTTCTTGCACCAGTTTCTTGTAAAATGGCATGCTGGCCATGTTCTTGGCCAGACGTGTATGCCCCAGGATCACAGTCAGCGGTGTACGCAGTTCGTGGCTCAACACACCCATGAAATCTGTCTTGGCCTTGTTGGCTCTTTCCGCTTCAAGCTGCGCTTTTCTCAGATCGGTGATGTCGGTCCGAAGCCCGACGAGGCTGCCGTCTTCCATGGTGCGGTCATAGGCGCGTATCATTCTGCCGTCTGCAAGGATCTGTTCCTTGTCTGTGACACCTACACCGACCTGTTCACCATCAAAGCGTTTCAACCACTCTTTGTACCACTCCTGTTCACGGCCAATCGCATCTGGGATCAGACCTTCGCGAATGTTCTCTTTGACAATGTCTTCATAGCGGGCACCGATATGCACCATGCCTGAACCGCCCGCCAGTTTCTTGTATTTTTGGTTAAATGCCACGATCCGGCGGTCTGGGCCGAACATGACAAAGCCGCTGTCGAGGGCCTCGATCCCGACGGCAAGCTGGCGTTCGGCCTGATGGCGAATTTCAAAGATACGTTGGGTCAGCAAAAAGAAGGCCAGAATAGCGAGGGTCAAGGAAAAGAACTTTAACTTGCGTACAACGTGACCGGGCGCATTATCAGGCCAGCCACCAACAGGCAAAGCGGCGAGAATCCAGGTGCCAAAAGGCAATTTTAGATGCAGCGATATCGGGTCCTGTTCCAGGATGCTGCGATCACCCAGAAATACATTGCCGACCTGTTCCAATTCCGTAATGGCTTCATAGGCCAGAATGTCAAAACGTTTGTTGATCTGGGGAACGCCGATATTGGCTATGTATTCATCATAGTCGAGCACGAAGGAAAGCGTGCCCCAAAACTTCTTTTGGGAGTTTTTGCCCTGCAAGAATATGGGTTTGCGCAGCACGAGTTCCTGACTGCCGTCCTTTAGCAGGATCGGGCCGACCATCTGGCCTTCACCGCTCCAGATGGCTTTGTCAGTTGTCGCGTCATGATTATAGAATTCTCTATAGTCGCGCCCGATGATCTGTTCGTTGCCTGTCTTGGGAAAGACCATTGAGACAACCTCATCAGGAGCGGCCGTGATCCGTTTCATGCCGTCAGTGGCCAACAGGATGTCGAGCGCTTTGATATTGAATTCGGGCTGACTCATTTGCGGGTCTTGACCGATCAATGTCGCAAAGTCGTTCAGATCGAATGCGAGTTTGACAAGACTTTCTTGAATATGTTCGCGGACTTCTACCATCTCAACGGTTGTGGTGAGTTTGATGTCTCTGAGATGGGTCTGATAGGTCAGCGATTCAATCTTGCTGGTCAGCAGGATCATCAGCGAAACGATCAACGTACAAACGGCAAAGCGCAGCAGCAATGGTTTGGGACTCGTCCAGTCGTTTCCCCAACCGCCAAGATGTTCTTGGGCAAGCGATCTTGTCGCGCTTTTTTCCATGATTCATACTCACTTGCTCATTGCTGAGAACAGAAATGGCATGTGATTGAGTGCATTTTACGGCAAAACTTGGATAATGCGCTACCACAGCGTGTGCTTTACTTGATGGGAACAACTCGGAGGGCCGGAAACTACCCTCGTATTACGTTTTCACGTTAATTTTTAATCATTTATGTTGGAAGTAAGGGGGGAAAGTGCAGGTTTCTGTTGCCAGGTACCTGCGAACCCCGCCTTAGGTCGCTAAACGTAAGGACTTAAGTTTTCAATAGTTCCGGTTGCTTACGCAGCCATCGCCATTGGAGCACGATTGTCATTTGCAATTGTACATTTTGGGCCGATACGGTGGCACCCAGCCGAAACAAAGCTAACCTCTTTAGGCGTTCGTCGATCCTATTTCGACCCCATGATCCCCAAATGAAGGATGTTTGGTGGAGTCGCCGGGTACCGCCCCCGGGTCCGATCCGATTATTACAGGCGCGTTTATGTCCATAGTCCCGAAGGACAGGAGTAATGTAGGGCCTGTGGATGCTTCTTGCAATGGACTGCGCGCAGATTGTCGAAAAATCCTCACTGCGCCGCCTTGTTGCTTGCAGTCGGTTGTTCCAGAGCACTGGGACCGATCGGATTTGTCATGGGGCTGGTCATTCTTTGATGATGGATTTTCCGGTGGGGTCAAGAGTCTGGCCTGGATGGGCTTTGTGACCCTTTTAAGGTGGTCGAAAACCTGGTGCAGATCTGGCAATATGTGACAATACCGATGGGCCTTGCCTTGATCTTCGGCCTGTTGGCCGTGGCTGGCAGGTCATTGATTGCAGGAGGAGAACAAATGCCACCCAACATAACACCCTGCGCGGACCGTTTGCCTGGTTCGCAGCGCATTGACGCATGCATTTCCAATCCCGGATGGCACGGCTGCACCCAGATGGATTCGCGCATAATGGGGGAGTTGGTATTGAATTGCCCCGGTGCTGAGTTCCGTCGTTGCCTCGCCAGCGCTGGCGCGTATGCCCGGACTGTAAGTCACAATTACCCCTCAATGGCGGAGGTGCGTGATGCAGATTTTCATGAAACCGAGACCCTGAGCGGGCTCAAGGTTCAGGGTGAAGGCAAAAATTCAACGGGTAAAACGCAGGGTATTTCCGACATTCACCCACATTCCAGATATTGGATGGGAACGGAAATCATCGCGGCCCGGGGGGTGAAAAGGAGAGGGCGAAACAACGGGCGCGTCTGGGGTTCTGGCGGCATGTCAGTCGAGATTGGTCTGATCGACGGGCAGGGGACGCGGCCATGATCAGCAAGGAATTTGTTTTAACAATGGCGCAGTATAACGCCTGGCAGAACAAGCAGATCATGGAGATTACCAAAGGTATGGATACCGCGGAGTTATATGTCGATCACAAGGCATTTTTCCGAACGATCATGGGTACGTTGAATCACTTGCTATTGGGGGATTCCCTGTGGATGAGCCGCATGTGCGATGATGTGGCCAGGCCTGCGCCCTGCGACGATGGTGGTGTCACGTTGACAGATACACTGGGAGAATGGCAGGCTCAGCGGTTTCGTCTGGATGGGCGTATGCGCATCTGGGCGCAAACATTGTCAAACATCGACCTTGCCGGTGAATTGTCATGGTGGTCCGGGGCTCTGGAGAGAGATCTTACCCAGCCCAAGGCACTTTGCATCTTGCATATGTTCAACCACCAGACCCATCATCGCGGGCAAGTCCATGCCATGCTGACGGCCGCAGGGCAGGTGGCCCCTGTTACCGACATCGTATTCATGCCAAAGGAGGACTGAGAGCGCGGCAGCGGTGAATGTCTTGCCCAGGCGTAGCCCCGGTTGGATGTGCGCAAGGCCAAGGCATGGATATGAGTCCCAGTCGGCTGATCTCCGCGTCGGGCAGAAAGGCAGAAAGACGGTGCAGTTGTTTGCGAAAATTCGTCGAGGTGACGCAGTTTTGCAGGTGCTGCGCAAACCGGGGCGCTGCCCCGGACCCCGCGGTATTTAAAGCCAAAAAGAGAAGGGGCGTTGGCCTTGCCTCATGTGAAAAGGAAAACGAAGATGTTTAATGCGCTATTGGTGACCAAAGATGATGACGGCAAGACCTCGGCTGCGGTGACGCAGATGAATCTGGACCAACTGCCTGGGGGCGATGTGACTGTTGCGGTTGAGTATTCAACAGTGAACTACAAGGATGGTCTGTGTATCGGTCCCGGTGGCGGATTGGTACGCAATTACCCGCATATACCTGGTATTGATTTTGCGGGTACTGTCGAAGCCTCTGACGACCCCCGTTACAAGGCAGGTGATAAGGTTGTGCTGACCGGTTGGCGCGTCGGCGAGGCGCATTGGGGTGGCTACGCCCAGAAGGCACGGGTCAAGGCCGATTGGCTGGTGCCGCTGCCGAGCGGTCTGGATACGCGACAGGCAATGGCCGTGGGGACCGCAGGGTTTACGGCGATGCTGTCGGTGATGGCCCTGGAGGATCACGGCATCAAGGGCGGGCCGATACTGGTGACCGGGGCTGCTGGTGGGGTCGGGTCAGTGGCGACGGCGATCCTGGCCAATCTTGGCCATGAGGTCGCCGGTGTGACAGGGCGACCGGAAACCGCGGATTATCTGACCTCTCTCGGGGCGACGCAGATCGTGGCACGCGAGGAGATCAACGAAACTGTCAAACGACCTCTGGAAGGCGAGACATGGGGTGGATGCGTTGATGCGGTGGGCGGTGAGATGCTTGCGCGGGTGCTGGGGCAAATGCAATATGGTGCTTCGGTTGCCGCGGTCGGTCTGGCCGGGGGGGCGGGATTGCCTGCCACGGTCATTCCGTTCCTGCTGCGCGGTGTGAACCTGTTGGGTATCGATTCCGTGATGCAGCCCTATGACAACCGTCTGCGCGCCTGGGAGCGGATCGCCCGCGACCTCCCGATGGACAAGCTCGAAGCCATGATACAGCCTGCAAAGCTGGATGACCTACCGCAGTTGGGCCGCGACATTTTGAATGGGCAGGTCAAAGGCCGCGTTGTCGTTGATGTCAACGCATGACGGTGCGGGCGATAGCGGTGCCGCAAGATGCGCTGTTGCAGAAATATGCAAAAGGCGATGAGGCCTATACCGACTGCTTTGCGGTGACATCTCGGGTGGAGGCGGATCTACCCGCCTTCATCGAAGCCTTTTATACAACGTGGTTGTTCCGCCTTGAGCGGTTTGTTTTGATGCTGGCATTGCGCCGACGCATCCGCGACCGCGATGTTGTGGCACTGGCGACAGGGGAGGCTGAACGCTTTGCGGTCTGGACCGTAGAAGCCGGTGATGCGGCGCAAATCCTGTTGCGCGAAAGTTCCGGTGCGACGCGATCCTATCTCGCGGTGCGCCTGGATGAGGCGGGGCGGACGCGACTGTTGTTCGGCTCTGCCGTGGTCACGCGACAGGGGGCAGAGATGTCCAGTCTGGTCCGGATATTGATGCCGCTGCATCTGCTTTATTCGCGGGCTCTTTTGTCTTTGGCCGAGCGCAGGCTGCGGCGCGGTTGAGTTTGATCGCGACGCTGGATAGAACAGGCGGGAGTTTTCAGGAGCATATCATGTCCGACCCCTATGACGACCAGAATATCTTTGCCAAGATCCTGCGTGCTGAGATCCCCAGCTTCAAGGTATATGAGGACGACGAAACCTATTGTTTCATGGACATCATGCCACGCACGCGGGGGCATTGTCTGGTGATCCCGAAAACGCCCTGCCGGAATTTGCTGGACGCAACACCGCAACAGCTCGCGGACTGTATGGCAACGGTGAACAGAGTGGCGAAAGCGGCCAAGACCGCTTTCAACGCGGATGGCATCACGCTGTGGCAATTCAGCGAGGCTGCGGGGGGGCAGGAAGTGTTCCATTTGCATTTCCATATCCATCCGCGTCATGCAGGCGTGCCGATCCGCCCGCCGGGTGTGATGGGGGATATGGACGAGATAAAAAACCACGCCGAAGCCATTATCGCCGCGCTTGAATGAACAACCTGATCGGGGTGACGGCCTGCGCATCCTGTGAAAATGCCGGGTTGGGATCGGTTTTGCTGCTGCGCGAACCGTTGCTGGAAATGTCGTTGTCGTGTCGGTCTTCGCCTCCAAAATGCCGAGGAAGACCTTTGCTTCTGGGTGCAGACGTGTTCTTTTGTTACGAAACGGGGCAAAAATTCTCGGCTTTTATAACGCAAGAGGGACATTCAAATGACAGATGCCACGACCGATCAAGGGATCCCGGCACCCGAAGGTGCCGCGGATGTGATTGATACCAACTATGAGATTGGCCAAGACAACGTAGATGGTTCGATCGGTAGTTTCGGATTTGATATTCATAACCCGGTTTTCGCGATTTCAGCGGTGGCGATTGTCGCTTTTGTGTTCTACACGCTGGCGCTGCCCGAACAGGCGGCGGCTGCATTTTCCTCCATGTTCTCCTTTACCACCAAGAATTTTGACTGGTTCCTGATCGGCGCTGCCGATCTGGTGGTGATTTTCACCTTGTTGCTGATCATATCGCCCTTTGGTCGTGTTCGATTGGGCGGGGTCGATGCCAAGCCGGATTATTCTTACACGGGCTGGTTTGCGATGTTGTTTGCTGCCGGAATGGGCATCGGACTGATGTTTTACGGCGTGTCCGAACCGCTGACACATTTTTCGACCTCTTTTGGGGAAACCAGCATTGGCGACAACGGATTGCGCTCTGATTGGGCACCGTTGGGGGCGGCCACAGGGGATGAACCTGGCTCTGTCCGTCTTGGTATGGCGGCAACCATCTATCATTGGGGGCTGCACCCTTGGGCGATCTATGCGACCGTTGCTTTGGCGCTGGCCCTGTTTACCTTTAACAAGGGACTGCCCCTGACGATCCGGTCGGCATTCTATCCCTTGCTGGGCGAACGCATCTGGGGATGGCCAGGGCACGCGATTGATATCATTGCAGTCTTTGCCACGCTCTTTGGTCTGGCAACCTCGCTTGGATTTGGGGCGACGCAGGCCAATGCAGGCCTGAACGAGCTGTTCGGCGTTCCGATCGGCAAGACCACAGAAGTTGTCCTGATCACCGTGATCACCCTGATCGCCCTGGTGTCGGTGGTGCGCGGTCTTGATGGCGGTGTCAAAATCCTGTCCGAACTCAACATGGGGCTTGCCGGGCTATTGGCGCTTTTCACCCTGATCGTCGGGCCAACGGCGTTTCTGTTTGCCTTTTTCTGGGACAGCCTGAAAGCCTATGTTGAGTATCTGCCAGCGCTTTCCAATCCCTTCGGACGTGAGGATGTCAATTATTCACAAGGTTGGACGGCCTTCTATTGGGCCTGGTGGATCAGCTGGTCACCCTTCGTGGGCATGTTTATTGCCCGCGTCAGCCGTGGCAGAACAGTGCGTGAATTCATCATTTGTGTTCTGTTGATCCCTTCCATGGTCTGTGTGATCTGGATGTCGATCTTTGGTGGTACAGCGATTCATCAGGTTCTGGCGGATGGCTTTACCGGTGCGCAGGATGCAGGCTTGCCATTGCAGTTGTTCAAGATGCTGGGCGAATTGCCCCTGGCCTCGATCACATCCTTCATCGGGATTGTGCTGGTCATTGTGTTCTTTGTCACCTCGTCGGATTCCGGCAGTCTTGTGATCGACACAATCACCGCAGGCGGAAAAATCGATGCGCCGATGCCTCAGCGGGTGTTCTGGTGTGTGTTTGAAGGCGCAGTTGCCATTGCATTGCTGATCGGTGGCGGCCTTGCCGCCTTGCAATCCATGGTGATTTCTACAGGGCTGTTGTTCACGGTCATCTTGCTGCTGATGTGCTATTGCATCTTCAGGGGGCTGCAAAGTGAACGTGAAAAAATGAAATAGGCTTTAAAAACCAGCCTGACGAAACACACAAAAGGCGCTCGCTTCAGGGCGCTTTTTTCATGACTTGACGCCGTCGTTGACACGGAGGAACCTTGGGACATGACATTAGACACAGACTGGGTGCGTGCCCAATTCCCCGCTTTCGCCGAACCTTCCTTGCTGGGGCAGGCATTCTTTGAAAACGCTGGTGGGTCCTATACCTGCAAGCAGGTGATTGACCGCCTCTTTCGGTTTTACAGGCAACGCAAGGTGCAACCCTATGCGCCCTATGAAGCAAGTACCCTGGGCGGCGCTGAAATGGACGAAGCGCGTCTGCGCATGGCTGCGATCCTTGGTGTTGCAGCGGATGAGTTAAGCTTTGGGCCCTCGACGACACAAAACACCTATGTTCTGGCGCAGGCCTTTGGGCAAATGTTGCAGCCGGGAGAGGCGATTATTGTCACCAATCAAGACCACGAGGCAAACACCGGCCCCTGGCGCAGGTTAACCGATCGCGGGATCGAAGTACGTGAGTGGCAGATTGACCCTGAATCGGGAAGCCTGAATACCGATGATCTGGAAAACCTGCTTGATGACAAGGTGCGGCTGGTTTGTTTTCCCCATTGTTCGAATGTGGTGGGGCAGGTCAATCCGGTGACTGAAATCACCGCCCTGTGCCATGCAGCCGGTGCATTTGTCTGTGTGGATGGCGTATCCTATGCGCCACATGGTTTTGCGGATGTGGGTGCATTGGGCCCGGATATCTATCTGTTCTCTGCCTACAAGACCTTTGGGCCGCATCAAGGGTTGATGGTGATCCGCCGCCCCCTGGGTGAAATGCTGCCTAATCAAGGTCATGTATTCAACGGTGATTGCCTTTATAAACGCTTTACACCTGCTGGTCCCGACCATGCTCAGGTTGCGGCCTGTGCCGGCATGGCAGATTATGTCGACGCGTTTTATGCGCATCATATCGGCGGAAAGGCAGAGGCTACCCAGCGCGGTGAGGCAGTCCATGATTTGATGCGTGCCCATGAAACCAATCTGTTGCAGCCGTTGCTGGATGCGGTCAAATCACGTAATTCCGTGCGCTTGATCGGCTCCTCCGATGCGGCAGGGCGTGCGCCTACTGTCGCTTTGGCCTTGAACCGTTCGGGCGAAGATGTTGCGGCAGATCTGGCAAAACAGGGCATAATGGCGGGGGGCGGTGATTTCTATGCGGGTCGTGCCTTGGCCGCGATGGGGGTGGACATGGACAAGGGTGTATTACGGCTCAGTTTCACGCATTACACCAGTCAATCCGAAATGGATCAGCTTTTGTCGGCACTGGATACCGTTTTATAAGCCCATGTCCTTGATCGCTTTTGGTTCGCCCTAACTCGTATTGAGTGAGCGTTAACGAGGCATCTGGATGAGTGAAAAAGCCCCGATCCTGATATGGTTTCGCCGTGATCTGCGGTTGAGCGACCATGCTGCATTGACCGCGGCTTGTGCGTCCGGGCACCCGGTGATTCCAGTATTCATTCATGATCCGCTGGTCGAAGGTTTGGGGGCAGCGCCAAAGTGGCGTCTGGGCCTTGGAATTGGTGCGTTGGCCGCATGCTTGAAAGCCAAAAACAGCCAACTGGTCCTGCGCAAGGGCGCTGATGCATTGGCGGTCCTGCAAGAGTTGATAGCGCAAACCGGTGCAGGCGCGGTTTATTGGACGCGACTGTATGATCCCGACAGCGCCGCACGGGACGCAAATATCAAGGATACGTTGAAAAAACAGGGGGTTGAGGCGCGTTCATTCGGCGGGCACCTGATGTTCGAGCCCTGGACCGTCGAGACAAAAACCGGCGGCTACTACAAGGTATTTACCCCTTTTTGGAATGCGGTGAAAAAGCGTGGTGTAGACGTGCCGAGACCTGTGCCCGAAACGATTAAATCGCCTGTTGAATGGCCCTATAGCGAGGATATTGAGTCCTGGAACATGGGGGCGGCAATGGGCCGTGGTGTGACTGTTGTGCGCCCCTTTGTACGGCTGGGGGAGCAGGCTGCCCAGGAACGGTTAGGTGATTTCATCGAAGGCATTGTGGCCGGTTATGCCGATACCCGCGATCAGCCGGGGATTGATGGCACCTCAAATCTTTCCGAAAACCTTGCGGTTGGGGAAATCAGCCCGCACCAATGCTGGCATGCGGGCCGTCGCGGCATGGAAGAGGGCAAGGCAGGGGCAGAGATCTTTTTGAAAGAACTGGTTTGGCGTGAATTCGCCTATCATCTGATGTACCACACACCACGCATTCTGGAGGGCAACTGGCGTCAGGAATGGGATGCCTTTCCTTGGAAGGATGACGCCCGCGCGGCAGAGGTCTGGGCCTGGAAAAAGGGGCGCACCGGAATACCCTTTGTTGATGCAGCCATGCGCGAATTATATGTCACCGGACGGATGCATAATCGCGGTCGGATGATCGTTGCCAGCTACCTGACGAAACACCTGATGACCCATTGGCGTATCGGGTTGGCATGGTTCGAGAACTGTCTGATCGACTGGGACCCCGCCAGCAACGCGATGGGCTGGCAGTGGTCTGCAGGGTCCGGCCCTGATGCGACGCCCTATTTCCGTGTGTTCAACCCAGAAACCCAATTGGAAAGGTTTGACAAGGACGGTGCCTATAGGACGCGATGGATAGCAGAAGGCAGATCGTCGCCGCACAGGGACGCGCTGCGCTATTTCGAAGCTGTGCCGAGACAGTGGGCAATGACCGCTGATGATCCCTATCCCGACCCTTTGGTCACGCCGGCAGAGGGCCGGGCCCGTGCCTTGGCGGCCTACAGCAATCGCGGGTTTTAAGGGTGTTGGCGTGGTTTTGTGAAAACAGTGGCTTGGACTCGGAGGCAGATGTATGTGGAAATTTTACCTCACTTCATTGACAGAGACATTTGACGGTGGAAATTGTGCCACAACGCAGATTAGCATAGGAAAAACCCGGCTGATAGCCAGCAATGGGGTTTGCGAAGGAGCAGGACAATGCCTACCGCTGCGCGATTGATGGCCGCTATTTGTCTGGCCGTGGTGGCCTATTTCATTTCAGGCATGGTAATGCCATTGATGCCCGAGGCGACAGATTTTGGCAATTTCGTACCAATTAATGTGATTTTAGGAGCGCTCATCGGCTGGATCGCCATGGGACCCAGAGCAGGGCGGGGTAGCACTGCCGCGATCAACAATGGCTTGATGGGTGTGTTCCTTTTGGTGCTCTGGGGTATTGGCATACATTCGAGTATTGAGATGTTCCGTCTTGCGATGCGCAATCGTTACGATGGCCCGTTCGAGGCGATTGTCGCAATCTTCCAGATCGGATCGGAATATGCCCTGATGATTGCAACTGTACCGATTGGCATCGCTTTGGTTGTTTCTGCGGTCGTGACCGGCTTTCTCACTGACTTTGCCTTTAAGAGATGGCCGTAAAACTTTGAAAAGTCTATTTTTCTACGGCACGCTTCGACATCTCCCCTTGTTGGAGATCGTGTTGGGCAGGGATGCCAGCATGATTGATGCAACCCCGGCTGTCCTGGGCGGATTCAAGGTGAATGCGGTCGCAGAGGGGCCTTTTCCGATGATCGCCGAACTATCAGGCGCCAAGGCCAGTGGTCTTCTGGTGAAAGGGCTTAGCGCTCAGGACGTCACCCGTCTGGATTACTATGAGGGTAGTTTCGCCTATGATTTGCAACGGGTTACCCTATCGGACGGACAGGAAGCTGAGGTCTATGTTCCGCAGGCCGGGCGCTGGACGCCGGATGGGCCGTGGTCGCTGGAAGATTGGGCTGCAAAATCAGGACAGATGAGCGTGATCGCTGCTGCCGAGGTCATGAGCTATCTTGGTCATCAGGACCGTGATGCTGTCGCAGCGATGTTTCCGGTGATCCGCGCGCGGGCGGATGCGCAGGTACGCGCAGCGCACTCCTTGCACAGTGCGGAATGTTTTCATGGGCATGTCGAGATTGAGAATCGTACCCGTGCCTATTCTAAATTCTATGCAATGGATGATCTGGTTTTACGCCATGAACGTTTTGATGGAACCATGTCTGAATCGTTGGAGCGGGCGGTTCTGATAGATGCGGATGCAGCGCTGGTGATGCCCTATGATCCCCTGCGGGATCGGGTATTGCTGGTTGAACAGATACGGCTTGGGCCTATCGGTCGTGGCGATCGGGCAATGTGGCAGTTGGAACCGGTTGCAGGGCGGATCGATCCGGGTGAACATCCCGAAGAAGCCGCCCGCCGTGAAGCCTTGGAAGAGGCCGGTTTGACGCTGGGCGGGCTGGAAAAGATCGCCGAGGTTTATCCGTCCCCCGGAACTTCAACCGGGTTTTATTATCTTTACCTCGGGCTTGCCGATTTACCTGACAGGTCGACAGGCATTGGTGGGCTGCCAGAAGAAAACGAAGACATCCGTTCGCACCTGATGTCCTATGATGATCTGATGGCCCGTGTTGAAAGGTTCGATGTGGCCGGTGCGCCGATGGTCATGGCGGCTTACTATCTGGCACGCCACCGTGATCGATTAAGGCAAGGGATTGCTTGAGGTCTGTCAGGGGCGCGGCTACACCTTAAGGACAAAGCGCGCGTAACACATTCGGGGACTTTCATGCACATTGCAACCGACCTGACCAAGGCTGTCGGCAAAACGCCACTGATCAAACTGCGAGGACCGTCCGAGGCCACCGGTTGCGAGATTCTGGGCAAAGCCGAATTCATGAATCCTGGCCAATCGGTAAAGGACCGTGCGGCACTATTCATCATTCAGGATGCCGTTGCAAAAGGCTTGTTGAAACCGGGCGGTACCATCGTCGAAGGCACCGCAGGCAACACCGGCATTGGTTTGGCTTTGGTAGGCTCCTCTATGGGTTTCAAAACAGTCATTGTGATCCCGGAAACCCAGTCGGAAGAAAAGAAGGACATGTTGCGCCTGGCCGGTGCGCAACTGGTGCAAGTGCCCGCCGCGCCCTATCGCAACCCGAACAACTTTGTGCGGTATTCCGAACGGCTGGCTCATGCATTGGCACGCGAGAGCAACGACGGCGTGATCTGGGCCAACCAATTTGACAATGTGGCAAACCGCCAGGCCCATATCGAAACCACTGGTCCCGAGATATGGGAACAGACGGGCGGCAAGGTTGACGGCTTTTGTTGCGCGGTTGGATCGGGGGGAACGCTGGCAGGGATTGCGCATGTCTTGCAACCCAAAGGCGTGAAGATTGCGCTGGCTGATCCTGATGGCGCTGCTCTGCACAGTTACTACACCACTGGCGAACTGGTCGCCGAAGGGGGGTCGATCGCCGAAGGCATCGGGCAGGTGCGTATCACCAAGAACCTTGAGGGCCTGAAGCCCGATTTCAGCTATAATATCCCAGATAGTGAAGCTCTGCCGCAAGTATTTGATCTGTTGCAGAACGAAGGTCTGTGTCTGGGGGCCTCCTCTGGTGTCAATGTTGCGGGTGCCATGCGCCTGGCGCGTGAACTGGGGCCAGGACATACAATTGTGACCATCCTGTGCGATTTCGGCACACGCTATCAATCCAAATTGTTCAACCCGGCATTCCTGCGTGAGAAAGGACTACCGGTTCCTGAATGGCTGGACCGAGAAGCGGCGCTTTTGCCTGAGGTTTTTGAAAACGTCTGATGGCAAGGGCAGGGGTGCGCATATGGTTGGCACTGGTTCTTGTCACGGCTTTGGTGACAGGTCTCTTTGCGCAAACGGATCTATCTGTTGACATTGACCGTTGGACTGCGCTGGCAGAACGGGTCGAGGCCGCTGTAGATGATGAAAACACCAGCGACGAAGTGCTCGAAGAAATGCGCACACAGATCGTCGAGTTTCGGTCGGAGTTTGATGCCGCCAGTGACCTGAATGCCAAGCGTATCGCGACGCTGCGTGAACAGCTTGCCGCGCTGGGAACCACATTGGACGGAGAAACCGCTGCTCCGGAAGCTCCCAATGTGGTTGCTGCACGTACGGAATTGAATGAACAACTGTCCATTTTGCTGGTACCGGTCCAGCGCGCCGAAGCCGAATTCGTTCGGGCAGATGCAATTGTTACCCAGATTGATCAGACACTGCGTGAGCGGGGCACCAAGGAATTGCTGGCTTCTTCGCCCTCACCAATGAATCCCTTGCATTGGGAAACCGCGCTGAGCGACCTGAAAGCGGCGCTGTACACGCTGTGGCAAGAAACGCCTGATGCCAATGATGGCCTGGAAGAGTTACGCAAGACGCTTCCCGTGACGGTCCTGCTGACGGCCCTGGGGGCGGTGCTGATCTTTCGGGGGCGTTTCTGGTCTCGAATGATTGTGAACAGCCTGCAAAGGTTCGGAGCACGCGGATTTGGCATATGGCGGTTTCTGGTATCCCTGCTGCGGATCGTGTTGCCATTTGGTGGCTTGTTCCTGCTGGCGCTGGCGGTGATCTCGGCCGGTTACTTCGGCCCGAGTGTCGATGAAATCGTGTTTCTGCTGGCATTCCTGAGCGGCGTAATGCTTGGCATGCGCTGGGTTGCGGAAAGGGTGTTCTCGCGGGACGACGATGAGGCGTTGATCCTGTTGCCTCCTGAGCGGCGCAAAAGACTGCGCTTCCATGTAGGCTGCATCACAGCATTGGTTGTTGTCGGCGAATTGATTGCCCAGGTTCTTGCTTCGGGCAATCCTGCACCTGCGTCACGTGCGGTGCTGATGTTTCCGATCATGGTGCTGGCTGCAATATCGCTATACTGGATTGGTATAATTCTTCGCGGCTATGTCGATCCGTCAAAAGATGAAAATGCTGTTGCCGAAATACGAAGCTCTACGCTGGTGCGCGTGCTGCATTTCATCGGCACGGGGGCGATTGTCGTTGCTGTTGTAGCGCCCCTGCTTGCTGCGGCCGGATACCACAGGGCAGCAGAGGCGATTTTCCCACCCTATATCATGACCATGGCCTTGCTTGGGCTGGTGATGTCGCTGCAGCGGTTTACGGCAGATGTCTACGGTGCAATCAGCGGGCAGGGTGATCAAGCCCGAGAGGCGCTGTTGCCTGTGTTGTTCGGACTGATACTTCTGATCTTGGCGGCACCATTGTTTGCCTTGATCTGGGGCGCGCGCGTCACCGACCTGACCGAGCTTTGGGGGCTTTTCCTGCGCGGGTTTGCCATCGGCGACAGCCGAATTTCACCCACCGACTTTATTGCCTTTGCTGCTATATTTGCTTTTGGCTATGTTCTGACCCGCCTGGTGCAATCCGCACTCAGAGGCAATGTCCTGCCAAAGACGCAAATGGATGTAGGCGCACAGAACGCCATAGTTTCTGGTCTGGGCTATGTTGGTATCTTTCTTGCGGCACTGGCAGCAATTACCGGTGCCGGGATAGATCTGAGTTCGCTTGCAATTGTGGCAGGTGCCCTGTCGGTCGGCATCGGTTTCGGTCTGCAAACCGTTGTGAGCAACTTTGTCTCAGGCATCATTCTTTTGATTGAACGCCCGATCTCCGAAGGCGACTGGATCGAGGTGGGTGGACAGATGGGATATGTCCGGGACATTTCGGTGCGTTCGACGCGGATCGAGACCTTTGACAAGACTGACGTGATTGTGCCCAACGCCGATCTGGTAAGCGGCACGGTCACCAATTATACCCGCGGTAACACAGTAGGGCGTGTGATCGTGCGGGTGGGCGTGGCCTATGGCAGCGACACCAAAAAGGTCGAAACCATCCTGCGTGAGATTGCAGAGGCGCAACCCATGGTGCTGGCAACACCGCCCCCCAATGTGCTGTTTGTCAATTTCGGGGCGGATTCACTTGATTTCGAGGTGCGCTGTTTCCTGCGTGATGTAAACTGGATGATGGCCGTGAAAAGCGACATGAATCATGCGATCGCCGCCCGTTTCACTGCCGAAGGGATTGAGATACCCTTTGCGCAGCGTGATATTTGGCTGCGCAATCCCGAAGCCTTGCGTAGCGATCAGAATAATGGCGATGGGTCACCCGGCCTTGAAGGACCAAGCGCACAAGGAGCAGGCTCATGACGCAAATGTTGTTTCGCACCAACCCATATCTGCGTGACTCAGCAGCCGTAGTGCATGATCTGACTCCGGAAGGCGGCATCATTCTGGATCAATGTCTGTTCTACCCGACCGGCGGCGGCCAACCCGGAGATTCAGGTTGGATCAGCTGGGATACTCAGCACCTGCCGATTGCGACCACTGTAAAGGGCGAGGGAGATGCGATTGTACTGGTTCCGGCCGAGGCATCGGCCTTGCCGCCGAAAGGGGCCCATGTCACCCATGAGGTAGATTGGGACCGTCGTCATAAACATATGCGGGTGCATACGGCCCTGCATCTTCTGTCGGTGGCCGTGCCCTTTGGTGTGACCGGGGGGCAGATTTCCGCCTCACATGGGCGATTGGATTTTGACATGCCCGATGCACCCCACAACCGCGAGGAAATCGAAGAGGTGCTCAACGGATTTGTAGACGCGGATCTGCGGATCAGTGAACAGTGGATCACAGGGGAAGAGCTTGAGGCAAACCCGCATATCGTCAAAACAATGGCCGTCAAACCGCCCAAAGGCGCAGGTAACATTCGTCTGATCCGCATCGGCGAGGATGAAGACTGGATCGATCTGCAACCCTGTGGCGGCACCCATGTGGCCCGCACCGGTGAAATCGGTGCGCTTCGTGTCGGGAAAATGGAAAAGAAAGGCCGTTTGAACCGTCGTATCTATCTGCATCTTGATAGCTAAATCTGTTTTGACGAATGCACCGTCCGGTGCAATTTCGCCCTTGCAACTGGGGGTGCGCTCATATTAAACCCCGCCCAACGGATCGGTGGCCGAGTGGTCGAAGGCGCACGCCTGGAAAGTGTGTAGGCGGGAGACCGTCTCCAGGGTTCGAATCCCTGTCGATCCGCCACTTGCCCTTGAGAAAGCGTTCTCCCGATCCGGCTCCGGCCGGATTTTTCCGTTGTTTTCGAGGGTTATGCGGGGAGGGCTGAACACCGGCCCTAGCGCTGGAAGGCCCCGAAGCGGTCTCTCGGGGCCTATATTCTCCGGACCTGTTGACTGCACCGTTTTGGTGATCAGGTTGTAAGTTCCTGATATGTATACCCTTTTTCCAAAGGGCACTAGGCGCTTCGACTTCGGTCTCTATCGCATTAACGCGACCCAGTTCGAAATCCGCCTGTTGTGGCGATGTCACAAATATAGCAGAATTCCACGTTATGGCTATATTGCTCTCCAGGTTCGCAAACGAGGTAGGACAAATGCGTCCTACCTGCCGTTTTGTTCAGTTTCTCCAGCCGCCGCCTGCATTCAGACTTGGGGACAACATACTGCACTCTGGGAGACTCTAACCATAAGCTGGCCCAAGGCAAATTTAGGATGCCAACAGCACGTCTTGAGGCGGTCAATTTCTTGGTTGATTTCGGATGCGACTTTAACCTTCCAAATCTCGAGGTCAACGATATTCTCGTGGAAATGCAGGAAGGTGCGTACAGTTGCTTGCCTCCGGTGTGCAATAAGAACGGCGCACCGAACTTCGACGCTTGTTGGGAGATAGAACGATTTGGATGAACTGGTCGAATTCAATAATTCATTGGTTAAGGAAGTCGCCGCTGAAGCATCAGCAAGTAGCATTTCACAGTCGGACGCCTTTTTCGAGCGGATGGCGGCACTATTGGAAGCAGAAGGTGAAATAGCGACCGCTGACCGGGTTACGTTTCTCGCCAGCAGCCAGGGCAAGACCTTGAGGCTCGACGGGATTGGCGGAGACCCGCGTGAGTCCGAGGGTATACTTAGCGTCATTGTCAGCGATTTTCATGATGGAGACGCGGCGGTTAAGATCAATGCAAGCGATGCCAAGAAGGCCTTCGGCCACCTAATCAACTTTGTCGCCGCCGCGCGTCGAGCAGCCTTCCGTGCAGACCTGATCGAAGGGAGTGCTGAAGCGGGTGCCGCCTCAATTATTACATCTGCGTGGTCATCTATCACGAAGATCAAACTCATTCTCATGACAAACGCGACCTATAGCGCCAGGACAGACGCGGTTCTTGCGGGCAAGATTGACGGCATTCCAGTCACCTACAACATCTGGGATCTTACACGCTTCCATCGTTACGAGACGTCGGGACACGCTCGGGAAAAGATCATCGTCAATTTTCGGGAAGATTTCGGCGCAAGCATCCCGGCACTGGCTGCTTCGAGCAGCGGCGAACACCTCGACAGTTATCTTGTTGTGATCAGCGGCCATCAATTGGCTGAAATTTATGACAAATGGGGGGCGCGGCTTTTGGAGTCGAACGTTCGGAGCTTCCTTCAGGCGCGCGGCGCTGTGAATCGGGGTATTCGGGACACCATCAAGGATGAACCGGCAATGTTCTTCAGCTATAACAACGGGCTGTCGGCAACGGCCGACAGCGTCGAGGTAGAGAAGACATCGAACGGTCTCAGGATCGTGTCCGCGACAAACCTGCAGGTAGTAAATGGTGGTCAAACCACAGCTTCTCTCCACGCGGCTCGGAAAATCTCGCCAGAAACGCTCGAACAGGTCCACGTGCAAATGAAGTTGACAGTTGTTCCGTCGGATGCTTCCGAAGAGGTCGTCCCGTCCATCTCGAAATACGCCAACAGTCAGAACAAGGTCAGCGCGGCGGATTTCTTCTCGAACCACCCGTTCCATATGAGGATGGAAGAATACTCGAGACGAGTTTTGGCTCCGGCCGCCGAAGGTACAAACCGGGAGACAAAATGGTTCTACGAGCGCGCAAGGGGTCAGTACCTTGTCGAACGCGCCAAGAAATCCCAAGCTGAACGTCGGCGTTTTGATCTTGAAAACCCGAAACCGCAATACTTCGTCAAAACCGACCTTGCGAAGGTCGAGATGAGTTTCCGCATGCGGCCTGATACGGTCAGCAAGGGCGCGCAGAAAAACTTCGGCGAGTTTGCCCAGATGATCGGGGCGGAATGGAACCGGAGTGACAAGAAGTTCGATGAGACATGGTATCGGCGCTTGGTCTCTAAACTGATAATCTTCCGGCATCTCGAAAAGACAATTCCGAAACAGCCGTGGTATCCCGGTGGATATCGCGCAAACATTGTCACTTATTCTATCTCCAAATTGGTCTCGGACGCAGATGAAAGGGATCATGTTATTGATCTTGATGCCGTATGGCGGCGCCAATCGGTATCTCGGGATCTAGGTGACGCATTATTGATCGCGGCCGAAGCGGCAGCGGAAGTAATCACCCACCCCGAAGCGGGCGTGAACAATATAACGGAATGGGGAAAGAAACAGGCGTGTTGGGCGACCTTGCAGCGGGCTCAAATCGACTATGGACCTGAGTTTATGAATTGCCTTGTTGAGCCAGAGCAGGCGCGCGCCGTTCAGAGAGATGGCCGTCGCGAAGAAGCTGTAATTTCTGGCATTGAGGCCCAGACTTCGGTGATTGAGGCCGGAGGTGAATTCTGGAACCGGCTTAGGGAATGGGGCGGAGGCAAGAGGATATTCAGTCCAAAGGAGGATGGCATTCTGAAGGCTTGCGGCCTGTTCCCGTCCAAGCTGCCGTCGGAAAAACAATCGGTCATCGCACTCGATCTTCTGGAGCGGGCCCGAGAGGAAGGCTACGTGGATGAGGATGAATCTCCGAGGATCCGGATATCCTCCTTGTCACGGCAGCACTAGGACACAACTGTCAGCATCAATGGACCCGCCGCCAAGCCGTTAAACGGATTCGAACGCCTTGATCGGGTTCAGGCTCTTCAGTGTCTTTCGGTCTGAGCCCGATCAAATACTGGTTGCCGAAGCTGGCTCGTGATATTTCGAACTCGTCACCTTCCCGAGCGCCAACGTCCCGAAACCAGCTCGTCATGTGTGTAATCCGGTATTCATTTCTGGTGCCACCCGGATCGTGAAGGCGGTTGTTGTAGTAGACGAAACGGAACTTCAACGTGTGTCCAGTTTCGTCGATGCACTCAATCCACGCGTCAGGGTTCTTTATGTCCTGGTCAAGAGCCGGCAGCATTGCGAGAAGTTCCTTCTCGCCTTTAGGGATCAAGACGCCGCCTTGGTGTCCACCGGTTGTTCCGACATCATTGGCACTCAGTCGCTTTCGGAATTTTTCACTGCTCATGACTTCACCGGCATTATTTCGAGGGCACGTTTGAGATCATCGGCGTCACGGGTCGAGACTGGCACGGTCTCGTTCGCAAGGTCGTTTTTCCATGCGGACCGATCGATCATTACTTCCTCGACGGTATCCAAATAGAATAGCCGATAGACAGTAACTGGTTCGGTCTGCCCTCTTCGGTGTGCCCGTGCACTTGCTTGGGCTTCAAGCGCGGGATTCCACACCGGAGTGAAATGGATAACAACTGTTGCCGCAGTAATATTCAAACCCGCCCCTGCTGCTTTCGGGTTTAGGACCAAACAGGCCGGACCTTCGTGAGCTGCGAATACATCGATGATGGATTGCCTGTCCTCCTGAGGGGTTGAGCCGTTAATAGCTCCCCAATGCGTATCAGGCATGTGGGCACATGCTTGCTTGAGCAGGTCACCGATCCGATTGAAAAGAGCGAAAACAATAACCTTTCGCCCATTGGCAAAGGCCTCTCGCAGAAGGGCGACCACTCGCTCCATCTTGGGTGTTACAAGTGGCATGTCTTCGGCTGTGACAATCGTCGCATCTTCTTCGTTCTCCCCCGCGTTGCGCAACCACGGATGAGCACAAACGAGTTGCAATTGGAGAGTGGCAACGAGGGCGCCCGCGACAGGGTATTTTTCCATAGTGGCGTCGCGTACCTCGCGATAGTGGTCGATCAGCCGGTCGTCGAGTTCGAGCGGGACATCCACGTCAATCCTTTCTGGCAGATCGCTCGCCACATCCGCCACCCGGCGTTTCAGGATGATTGGATCGGTGAGACGCTTCAACTGTTGGCCTGAGTCGAGACTATCAGGGAAATTGCCCTCGAACTCCGAGAGACTGCCCAACAGTCCGGGAATGGCGAAATCCGTCAAGGACCAAAGGTCGACCAAGCTATTCTCGATGGGTGTCCCGGTCATAGGAATGGCCCGTTTTCGGGGGATGGTTGCGATTGCCTGGCGGCGGTTCGAGTGCGGGTTCTTGATTGCCTGTGCCTCATCACAAATCACCCAAGACCACTCGAGGCTCGAAAAAATGGCGATGTCATTAACCATGGTATCATAGGTTGTGATCAGCACTTGGGACGTTTGCAGCCCTGTAACCACTCCAGCCCTGTGCGCGCCTCTATGAACCGCTACCCCCAAGGTCGGTGCGAACCTCGCGATCTCGCGGACCCAGTTAGCAATGAGGCTGGTGGGACAGATAATCAGTGCCGGTGCCCGAGGGTTGGGCGGATCGATCATGAGCAGCGCGATGATTTGGAGCGTCTTGCCGAGGCCCATCTCGTCGGCAAGTATCAGTCCGCCGGTACGGGAGACCGTGTCCCACATCCATTGGACGCCTCTCGCTTGGTAGGGAAAAAGCTCAGCTTCCAAGCCCGCGATACGAATAGTATCGCTGTTCAGTTCCGCAGCTTCCTTGCCCGGCTTCATGATCGTTTCTGATGGCAAAGCAGCGACGCCATCACCATCGGATCTCATGAGACGGATTGCTGTGCTGAATGGAACATCGGTTGGATCAGCATCGCCAATTTTTTTCTGCAGCACTTGCGCTGCATCACGCGGGAGCGGCCGAAATATCGTGCCGTCAACCACCCAGCAATGACGGTTGGTCGGAGCGAGGAACTCATGACGCTCTCCTCGTACCATCCTAACGCCACCCAGACGCACGACGATGCGGTTCTCCTCACGCTCGAGGCGGGCGATTGGTTCGAGAAGTCTCTCCGAGATAGAATGGTCGACAGGAGGAGCTTCTTTCAGCTCAGCGAACGACTCGGGAAGTGTAGTGTAGTCAACCACCGTGTTCCTCCAACATGCGCCTGATGTCCTCGACTTCCCAAGGTACTGGTCGGCGGGTATGGGCCGCACGATGACAAGATGGACAAAGAGGCAGAAGATCGGTTGCCGGGTCGTAGGGTCTGGGGTTCGAAATACTGGCTAATGGCTCCAGATGGTGCACTTCAATGATACCGCCAGCATTGTCGCCATAGCGTCGACGTGGTTCGAGACCACAAGCTGCGCAAGTCTCACCGTGCAAGCGGATGCAGAGGAGCCGGTTGCGGGGGTTGCGCTCACGGCGGTTGATTAGAGAAGGCTTTATCGCGCCTTCGAACGCCGGCTCATCGCAGTTCGCATCCTCTTCGACAACATCGTACCCAATAAGTTCGGCCATCGCCGCCATCATGGGTACGATCACTTCGCGGCAGGTTTCGGAAACTGCTTCATCCGCGTCGGGTCGAATGTTGTGCCTTTTAGTTGCTGTCATACGAAAAGAACCATTGTTGACGGTCCAATCTTCCAGTGTCTGTGCCTCTATGGAAAGGCCTACGTCTGGGTCAATTGATGCGACAAGAGCCATGGCCAACTGCCGATCTTCGGCCGATGCCTGACGAATCTGGCGAATTACCGCCCCGGAGAAGTTTCCGAATGCCAGATTAACGCGATGCGCTTTGAGTCCGTGAGGTCTAATCTCCGCAACGGGACCGTGCTGCTGGTCAAGGTCATCGAACCATATTTTCATGCCAGACCGCAGCCCAGCATTGTCCATGGTGACCGCGATGACAGCACCCGTGCCTTCCTCCAGTTCACGAACGATGAGTTCCTGTTTCGCTGCCAGCATCAGTCGTCATCATCTTCTGCCAGTTCGCCTGGTTCAGGATCCGGTAGGTTCCGTAGAAGTTTACGGAGGTTGTTTGATATCTCGGTGCGGATGTCTTCGAAAATGGGTTCTAATTCATCATTTGTATTGTTCTGTTCGGCCGCTGCGAATGCCCACAGCAAAAGGTCCATTCCTTCTACCGCATATCCGTTTGCGGCGGCACGCTGATAAATTTTCTGGTAAAAGTCGTGGTGTTTATTCAAAAGAACGGAAGGTACATGCCCGTCGTTTCCGGTACTCCGGAAAGCTGGCTGCCAGAGTTCCCCGCTATTAATCGACTCAACTGCTTCAACATGCACGTAATCGGGGCTGACATTGTTCTGGATCGGTGACTTGATACGGATCTTCGGTCCCATGTTGTTGGATATCTCGGCAGACTGACCTTCCGGATCCACCGATGTCACCTGTGCCTTCGCGGCGTTCGTCGTCGCTGCAATGTTCTTATTGGAACTACCGTGATCGACCTTGTTTTTCGCGTTGGCTTGCGCTCGGCTCTGCCGCCGATAGCGGTTCCCTGCCTCGCGGTATATCGGCTGCAGAAGAGTCCTCAGTCCGTCCTCCAGATCAGGGTGAAAAAGGATGCGGGATTTCTTCACATCGATCCTGAAAGCGTCGTCCAGCTCATGCCCGAAATCGAACTCGATCCTCAAAAGGGAAGTGTGAGGTTCGGGCGCGCCGAAGACATCCATCCAACCACCGTCTTGGATTAACCGCCCCTCGCGGAAGACGTAAAATCCTTGTGCCCGGTTCGAGATGCGCGCGTATTCACGTTCCTCATCCTTCGTCATGTCGCGACGGTGTGGAAGGATCCAAGCGCGGATCGTGGCACGTTCTTCCGATCCATCCGGCATCTCAACCAATAGCGTCTGCTTTTTTTCTGGAAGAACCTGTTCGGACCTTTTCGGGTAAAAAGGATTCCACGGGACGACCGGACTGCTGTTGATGAAAATTTCTATATCCCGCTCACGCTTGTCGGATTTGTCGGTAAAGCGGTGGTAGACCAGAGAAAGGTGTTTGCTGAGGGTGTCAGTCAGTCGCTTGATCGCGGCTTGTTCCTTGGTCCCCCCTGCTTCGTATTCCTTGGATAGGATCCGGTCGCATTTTTCCCAAATTACGAGGGTTCCAGTTTCTCCGCAGAGCTCTTCGAACATTTCTTCTTCATCGTTTGATACCGGCTCGCGCAACATTTCCCATTTGCCGCGCTCCTTCACATGGTCGAGATCCCATGCTAGTTTTGCCAAGGGCTGCTCTATGGCAGCCCGCGAAACGATGGTGAATTTTAGGCAGACTGAACTTGAAGCCGTCTTGAGCCCGAGCCCAAATTTCCCCAAGCTTTCAGGGTTTTCGCGGACAGGCGCGCCATAGCGCATGGCGCGATGGATGGTTGCATTATCCATGCCGATTCCGTTGTCGCCAAAATAGACCAGTTTTCTACCGTCCTCGTGGAGTACAATCTCGACATTGATGTGGTCGGCTTTGGCGGCAATTGAATTATCAATAATGTCTGCAGCGGCGGTCTTTACATTGTAACCAGTGTCGCGCAGCCCGAATATCAGGCGCGGGGCATCCGGTTCATTTATCAGATCATCCATCCCGCTCTTCCTCTCTTTAGCGTCGTTCCGGCAATCCGGATTTATCAATCAAACAATTTCTCGCCTATTTGGCATCTCGCCAGAAATCTCTTGTCCGCGCAACCATCCGGCGATCTCGCTTAAGAGATCTTCTACGGAAAAGCGCTTTGTCGCACATTCCCAAACTGTCAGTACTCGCCACTCTGATGCGATGAGCGACTGTGCAGTCTTCTGGTCGCGTTCGACGTTATTTGCCAACTTCTCCCGCCAGAATTCAGTCCGAGTTTTTGGCAATCTGAAATAGGAACAACCTTTGTGGGCGTGCCAGAAGCAACCGTTAACGAAAATTGCTGCCCGGTATTTCGGCAACACGAGATCGGGCTTGCCTACAAGATTGCCGCTGTGGAGACGGAACCTGAACCCGAGACTATGCAATCCCTTGCGGACAATCATCTCGGGTTTTGTATCTTTTGGTCCAATCCCAGCCATCATTTCCGATCGGGACATCGGGGCTCGTTTTTCAGGCACTCTGGTTTCTCCGCGGCCTTAGCGCGACAGTATTCTCAATCCACGGGGCCATGGCTTCGGCGATCGCTATCGCGACCGGCGCTGCAACTGCATTGCCGAATTGACGGTAAGCCTGTGCGTCGGAAACCGGGATGATCCATGGACGGTTGGAGCCGGGACGGTCGAAACCCATGAGACGGGCGCATTCGCGTGGCGTCAGTCGCCGAGGGTTCTTTCCTGGTTGCGCGATCAGAATTTCTGACCCGTCCTTGTAATACCTTGCGCTGAGTGTCCGTGCGACGCTCTCGGGAGTGCATAGGCCGAAGCCGAAACCGTTACCGGCTGCTTTATGTTTTGCGGCGTAATTCTGGAGGTAGGCCCAAAGCTTGTCAGAAAGTGTGTATTTGTCGGCAACCCGCGCTAGCTGACCTTCTGTATAGGGAGGCTCGGCGATCTCGGACCCGTCCTCGGGATGAAGGATGTCCGAAAGCCGCGGGTTCGGTCCTGAAGGGATTACCACATCGTCGAGGCAGAAACGCGTGGGAACATCGCGCCGGAAACCCGAGATGAAGATTCGTTCACGGTGCTGTGGCACCCAAGAGCGTGCGTCGATCACCTTGTGATCGACATCGTAACCGAGTTCGTCAAGCGCATGCAGGATGACCCTCATGGTGTTGCCCTTGTCGTGGGACAGGAGGTTCTTGACGTTTTCGAGGAGGAAGGCGCGCGGGCGATGGTGGGCGATGATTCTCACCACATCAAAAAACAGCGTTCCTTGGGTCTCATCCAGAAAGCCGTGTGCACGGCCCAGTGAGTTCTTCTTGCTCACCCCAGCGATGCTGAAAGGCTGACATGGGAAGCCAGCAAGCAGGACATCGTGAGCTGGGATATTTGATTCCCGAATCTCCGTGATGTCGCCAGTGAGTGGATGGTGGTCGCCGAAATTCGCGGAGTAGGTTTCTTGCGAGAAGCGGTTCCACTCGCTGGTGAACACACAGGTTCCACCAGCCGCTTCAAAACCAATGCGTAAACCTCCGATACCGGCGAAAAGATCGATGAAGCTGAAACCTCTTGGTGTTTTATGCATGTGTGAACCCCTTATTTTGGCACCATATCTAGCTTTCGATCTAGATGGAATAACAAGATTCGCGGAATAAAGCATGAACATCTGAGGTGAGCCAAGAGTCCGTTGCGCCACCGATAGGTTCGAAGGTCGTGCTGTCTTGGCAGCTGCCTTGCGGATGACGGTGAACGGGCGGGTTGTCTTGGAGTTATGCTGAAATGCAGCTGCACTTGCGCTTGAAACAACTCAGCGCGGCACGAACTCAACCGTGGCCGTCAGATTGGGCTGCTAGCCCAAGTGTTCCGACTGTTGTTGCCAGCCCACCGGAAATGGTTCGAGCAGCCGACTCAAAGCCAATTCGGGCACCTGCGCCCCATCCAGAATCGCCTCGACGACGTCCGGAGCCAGCAGGGTCAGGCGCAGAACACGTGTCATGTAGGATGGCGCGATCCCCTCCCGCTCGGCCAGTTCAGCGATGGTTGTGAACTCTCCCGACTCCAGCATGCGCTTCCACCGGAACGCACGCGCGAGCGCCTTGATTAGCGTGTTGTTGGTCCGGTGCGGTCGCTTGTCACCTTCTGGCAGCTGCATCTCCTTCCGCCCACCGCGCTTCACGACGCGGAATGGCACGTGCAGCGTAACGGTGTTCGGGATCGGCGTCCTGCTGGTCATGCAGCCGCCTCGATGCGGTCTGCAAGCATCTCGTGCGCAAGGCCACTGAGACCGTCGACGCGCAGTCGGACATTCAGGCCATCGGTGCCGACATCGACCCGCTGGACCAAAAGCGTCACGATGCGCGCTTGCTCGGCGGGGAAGAGTTCGTCCCACAGCGGATCAAGCTGCTGAAGGGCCCTGCGGGCGTCGGCTTCGGTGATGTCGTCGGCACTGGGGCGTGCCGCCTTCCATGTCCCTGCAACGATCTCGGGCTGGCGGAACACGACGCGCAGTTGGTCAACGACGGCGGCTTCTATCTCGCCCGCTGGCACGCGGCCGATCGGACAGGATCCGGCCCCATGCTTCAGCACCGTCTGGCTGACGTAGTACCGGTAGAGCCGGTCGCCCTTTCTGGTGTGCGTCGGCGAGAAGGCCGCGCCGTCGGGGCCGTAGAGCAGCCCTTTCAGCAGTGCGGGCGTATCGGCGCGGGTGCGGGCAGCGCGCTTGCGGGGGCTCTCCTTCAGGATCGCGTGGACTTTGTCCCAGATATCTCTGTCGATGATCGCGTCATGTTCGCCGGGATAGCTGTCGCCCTTGTGGACCGCCTCGCCGATGTAGGCGCGGTTGTTGAGCATCCGGTAGAGGTACTTCTTGTCGATCCGGTTGCCCCGCGGCGTGCGGATGCCGCGTTTCGCGACTTCCCGCGCCAGTTCCGTGCCCGAGCCGATCTCGATGAACCTGTCGAAGATCCAGCGGACTTGGTCCGCGCGCTCATCGTCGATCAACAGCTTCCGGTTCTCGACGCGGTAGCCGTAAGGTGGGACGCCGCCCATCCACATGCCCTTCTTCCGGCTTGCGGCGACCTTGTCGCGGATGCGCTCCGCTGTCACCTCACGCTCGAACTGGGCGAAGCTGAGCAGGATGTTCAGCGTCAGCCTGCCCATCGATGTGGTTGTGTTGAACGACTGCGTCACCGAGACGAAGGTCACGCCGTTGCGGTCGAACACCTCCACCAGCTTGGCGAAATCGGCCAGCGAACGGCTGAGGCGATCGATCTTGTAGACCACGACCACGTCGACAAGCCCGTCCTGAATGTCCGCCATCAGCTGCTGCAAGCCCGGGCGGTCCAGCGTGCCGCCAGAAATGCCACCATCGTCATACTGATCGCGGACGAGCACCCAGCCCTCGGAGCGCTGGCTTGCGATATAGGCCTCGCAGGCCTCCCGTTGCGCATGCAGGCTGTTGAATTCCTGCTCGAGCCCTTCCTCGGAGGATTTTCGCGTGTAGATCGCGCAGCGCAGTTTCCGGATAATCGGCTTGGTCATGCGCCCCTCCGGTGGTTTTTCAGTCCAAAGAAGACCCAGCCGTTCCAGCGTGTGCCAGTGATGGCGCGAGCAATCGCGGAGAGAGATTTGTAGGGGCGGCCCTGCCAGTCAAAACCGTCGGCGGTGACGGTGACAACATGCTCAACGTCTTTCCATTCACGGATCAGCCGCGTACCGACAATGGGCGTCAAGTCAGCGCGGATGCGGCTCTTCTTGCGGTCACCCCCATCGAGCTGCTCGCCAAGGGCTTCTAGCCGCTTTACCGTTTCCGGCTTCAGGCCGCCATAAGCCAGCTCCTGGATGCGGTACGCGAGGCGACTTTCGAGGTAACGGCGATTGAACGGCGGCGGTTCGCTGTCGAACAACTCCCGCCATTGCGCCTTTAGGTCAGGCGTCGATGTGGTCTTGAGCGCGGCCAGGCGCGCGGGGATCGGATCGTGGGTCGTCATACATTTCTCCGGTGAGTTGGAGTTGCATGACGCCATTCGTCGGCCTGATAGTGTAGTCCGCTTTCTCCAGTATCGTCAGATACTTCCGCCCGATCACGCATCCGAAACCGAACCAGCCCGAGAGCCAGCAGGCCGCATAGCTCGGCGCGGCGTTCTGCGGGCGTCATCTGGTCGGGTGGCAGAGGGTTGGGTCGTTTCATGTCTTGGGTGACCGTGCTTGCTGGTGTCGTTACCAACCAAAAGCCACCTGGTAGCCCCTTGTGGGACATGCAGCGCCCCTATCATACTTCCGCAGGTGAACAAGTGGAGAACATCATCTCTTGCGAACGAAAGAAGCGTCAGCGACTATCAGGAGTTGAGTCGGGCACATAACAAGCGTTTATTGAGGTGGTATCTTGGCGCGGATAGCAAATGCGATCGGATCCAGCATTACAATTCGGCGGTCCTGTTTCCTATTGCCCAATAGGACAACCAGTTTCGAATTAAAAATAGGGCGCCGCACTCATAGATTTGAGATCACATAATTCTTTTGGAGATTTAAATGGTTCGCACCCCAGCCAAGACCTGCCCAAACCTTTTTCGTCTGCTCAACGAGGCGGAGCCTTCGTTGCTATCGGCGTTTTTGCAGAGCAGGTCCTTCGGAAGGCTGGATTGGCTGGCGAATTATCAGTTCGAGCCTGACGATCATGAAGGTCCAGCATCAGCGGCCGGAATGTTGCATCAAGAAAACAAGGACCGCCTTAACCCGCTCGAGGCGGAGGCTTCGCGCATTGTCACCTTGGTATCCGACCGTGGTCAATTCGTTCTCGAAGGCTTGGCAAGGACAAAGCTCGAACCGGAGCGCTGCCGGGAACTTATGAACCAGCGGGATCAGCTTGCGCGCAGCCTTTGGGCCTACGCACGCGAACACAGCGTCTTCGAAGCGGCTGAAAACAGCTTGCACCTCCGCATGTACCGTCGGTACGACAAGCATTATCAAACGTTTATGGCAGACCCGTCCACAGATGGCGGTCCAGACTCAGGTAGCGAAATTCTCGACGCGCTGCTTTCTCAGCTAAACACCGAGTTGGATCGAGGCGACGGCTACAGCATCGACCGGTTCGATATTCCAGAGGATGGGGACGAACCGGCCGCAGAGATGTATCTGCTGTTTCATCCTGACCCTCCAACCAGCGTTCGGGAGATTGACGATTCCGGCAATCGGTCACGCATTTACTTTCGACCACCTGGAGAGGCGATGATCGTCTATACGCCGTCGACTGGCCGGGTTCATGTTCGGGCTGGCACCAGAACGCTGCGCCACACCATCGCCGAGCGATTCATAGAGACCGCATTGGATCAGACGTACTCGAACCAGCCGGTCGATTTTCAAGCCTACGACATTTCGCGATTCCTGTCGGGTTTTGATCTGGATCCGCCCGAATTGGACGATGCGGCAATCCTGCGTGCCCAGGTGATCCGCGCTGAGATCAGCGTTGGCAATTTGGCAAACCGCCTGTCGCTGTCGACGACCATCAATCAGGACATATCGGCAGTTATCGGTTCTCAGCCCGGTCTGGACCGCATTTTCTCTCGCGCCGTCGCGATCCGTTTCGTCGAGATTGCAGTCAGGTATCGTCGCGTAGACTCTGCCGCTGAGAAAACGCTCAACTTCACTTTGACCGACCGCAATACGAGCAGCCTTCTCAGCGTGGACGACCATTTCGAGCGCGTGCTCGGTCATAAGTTGCTTCGGCATTGGAACATCTTGCAAGAGGGGCGTGCCCCGGGTGCTGCTGAAGGCATGACCATTGTGCCTGCGCTGCTCTCCATCTGGGACATCGGTACAGACAGGATTGCAGGTGCATGGCTTCTCGATCGCGGAATCGATCCGGCTCTTCTGACAGAGTTGGGTTTCCTTGTGCCAGCGGGCTGGGAAGGCGACGACCTGATCGACGACGAAGACGGAATTGGCCCGGTAGCGGCCGAAGTCGTCGCGCAACCGGACAAAGTCGATCTCAAAGTCGCGGAGGGCCATGTTGCTCCCAGTGGTGGCAGTCCGGACCGCTATAGAATCTATCGTGTGCGCGATGGCTGGGTCGAGGAGCATCTTCGCGCCCGTTTGTCAGATGTGCTGGATGCACCTGCGATCGAGGAATTGAACAAACACCTGCTGTATCTCGGCACGCTCGAGATCAACGATCGGGATGTCCCGATCTATCTGGCTCGCAGTCTGGACCAGGAAAAAGCCAGGGCTTCGGTCGACAGTGAGCTGAGGGCGCGTAGCGACCTTGGGATTGGACTGGTGCTTCAGGCTGGAAACACGGCGGGCGCGTGTCTCGCTGCGAATGTCTTGACGCCTCTCGCTGATCACATCGAAACCGAAGAACCGGAAATTACCCTGGTTGCGGACAAGCTCAAGGCGATCTTCCGACGCGACCAATCTTTGGCGCGAGGCGGTCTCACCGTACAGCTTGAACGCACCGGCGAAAATTCCGGAAAGCTGTTTGTGCCAGGAAAGGGATCCATCGACATATCGGGAGAACAGAGGTTGCGCGTCGTGCAGCGGCTTGTGGACGCCCACAACAATGGCCCCGCACCGATCGTGACGGCGGACCTTATTGCAGGAATTGAGGATCAGTCACTCTCCAACATCTTTGGATCCGTGCTTTGGAAAAAGCTCAAGGCTGACTTCGTCCGATCTCCGAAACGTAAGTGGTGGGAGATCGCGATCTGAGGTCAACTCCGATCCGGCTCCGTTTCGGGGTCTGACGAACTCCGATTCTCGCGTCCAATAGGAGTGCTCACTCAGTCAGAGGAGCACTTCCATGCCGACTCCCATCTCTTCCCGCCAGCCAGCCAAGATCAGCTGGACCGGTGGCCAAAAATCAAAACCCAACCCTTTGAGCCCGGAATGGCGCTGCACGCGCTGTGACAAGCTGCTCGGCGCCTGTCGGGACGGCCGTATGCACCTGCGTTTCGCGCGGGGCCACGAATATTTCGTTGGCTTTCCGGTCGTGGCCACCTGTCGGGGCTGCGGAACGCTGAACCAGGCGCAATCACCTGCGCGCTAAGGCGCGCATCCACCCAATTTCCTGAAATCGCAGAGACGCACGACGTCCTGACCTGGCCACGAAAAGGCGCTGGACGCCTGGCCGCAAGGCAGGCGTCCAATGTCCATCGCGTGGCACGAGATCCGTGATCACCTCATGTTTTCTTCATCAACTCTCGGTTTTCAAAACACCTTCGATGCTCTGCGGCGCAGCAGCGAACTGCTCGCACATTTCGCTGATCCCGCCGCTTTGCTGGACACGCTGCACGTCGGTGGCCGTGCGCCGGACGAGAAAAACCAGCTGCTGGTCGCGCTGGTCAGGGTCGCGCAGTCTGGTGGCGAGGCCGCCGATTGTGCCCTGACGCTGATGCTGCTGGCGCTCTGGCCGGGGCTGGATGCCGTTCGGCGCAGATCGATCTGGCGCAGGATCGGCACCGGCGACGAGATTGCATCCGAAATCCTTGCACGAGCTTCCGAGGCCATTCGGGGTCTGGATCTGCAGCGCGTCAATTGGATTGCGGCAACCATCCTGCGGAACATCGAGCGGGACCTGATCAGAACGCGTCAACGCGAGGACAGGCACCAGAGCCTGCGCTGTGAGGCCGATCCCGACGAAATCCCAACTGACGATCAGGCGTCAGCCAACGCCAGCTCTGCACTGCTCCACCGCGATCTCGTCCGCATCGTCGGCAAGGATTCTGATCTGGTGATCCGCGTGGCCGTCGACGGGTTCTCGCAGGCTGAGGTCGCATCGGAGTTGGGGCTGTCTGAGGCGGCAACGCGCAAACGCTATCAGCGGGCGACCCGGCGTCTGCGCGACGTCCTGCGAGAATTTCGCTGATCGGATGTCCCGATCTCAGCGGTGCGGTGGCTTTTCCCATTCAGACGCCACCGCGCGCCCCACTCAAACCGAAAGTCGACCCGCATGATCCGCAAAGCCGACCTCTTGTCCGCAGACCTCAAGCGCATCCCCGGCCTCTACCGCCGCTGGGAGCTGCCGGAAATCCTGAAGAACCAGCGTGCATACCGCATCGAGAATGCCGGGGCCCACCAGGATGGGACGCCTCTCGTGGCGGTATACGCCGACGCCGACACGGGTCAGCCGGACGACCAGCACAACGCCTCAAACCAAGACACCGAAGCGGTCTCGGTCCCCGCTGGGACGATGTCGCGGCGGCCTGAGTAGAGGCGAAAGGAGGAGATCATGTTCATGGGAACCACACCCTTCATCACGGTTCGCGCCAGCCGACCGCTGTCCGAGATCGAATTCTGCGCCTGGGTGGCGCAGGCCGTTCCCGGCGACCGGCTGGAATACCATCGCGGCTTTCTGGTGCTCGACATCTTCCCTGTGTTTTCAGGGCTGTCGGATGCGGCACGCGCCGAGTTGAGCAGGCTTGGATCGCGGGCCTTCTGGGCCGCTGAGCAGGGTCTCGTACATCTCGTGCAGGAGCGCGTGGGGCCCGACCAGTTCGCCTACATCGCCGTTGCCCGCCCCAAACCCAAAGCTGCTGCCGTCTCGCTGTCCGAGCTGCTGCTCGCCGAGCCTGAGGCCGCGTGATGCCGGCCTTCCAATCCTTATTCACCGATCACGGAGACCATTTCATGCCATTCCCCGAGAACACCCCCACGCCCGACGATCTGCCGTCGCTCAGCGCGGCCGAGATCGCGGCACTGCCGGTTGAGTTGTTGGCAATCCTGCAGCGCGAGATCGAGGAGTGTCTGAAGCGCGATAAAGCCGCCAAGACCCGCTTCGATGCCGGACTGGCCGTCCGCTATGCTACCCGGGCCGCCGAAGAACGGCAGGTTTCGGGCAAAGACACCGGCACAGTCCGCTTTGATGATGGCGATTTCACCGTGGTCGCTGATCTGCCGAAACGGGTTGATTGGGACCAGGATCGACTTGCGGCCATGGTCGAGCGCATCCGCGCCGCCGGGGATGATCCCGCGCAGTATGTCGACGTCGCGTTCAAGGTGCCCGAGCGCAAATACGCGGCTTGGCCCGAGGCCATCCGGCAGGGTTTCGAGCCCGCGCGCACCGTCCGGCCCGGCACGCTGAAGGTCGAGATCCTCGCGCAGGGGGGCGACCAGTGAGCCTCCCCATCATCAGCGCCGACCAGCGGTTGGCCGAGCCGCGCGGCATCAAGGGGTGCATCTTCGGGAAATCCG